>NZ_JBBOBV010000001.1:4800000-6925568 GCF_038000345.1 Paenibacillus sp. FSL E2-8871
GAATGCATTATGCGGGTGCTCGAACAGGACTCTGGGAATTTGCACGCACTTTGTAACTTGGCGATCTTTTTGCAGTATGAAGGTGACCGCGGGCAACTGGCTGGATTATTACGTCTGCTAGAGACGACTATTCCTTTTCACCAGGAGCATTTGTTCAAAATGGCCACAACCATGGGGATTCTGGGACGGCATAGAACTGCCTATGGTCATTTTCGGCGCCTGCTGAAAGATGAGGAAGTCGGCGGTGACGCCAGTTTGTACCATTACTGTGCGGCAGCAGCAAGTAATAGCGGTCTCTATGCAGAGGCTCAGCGTTGCTGGCAAAAAGCTGCTAAGCTGGATCCGGAATCGGCTGTGCCGAGATTTTTTCTGGCCCAACTGCAGCAAGCGCAGGGGGAAGGCAAGGCGTTGTCTCCAATCAGTTACAACTATCAGCTCCCCTTTCAAGAGCAGCTGAAGCTGTGGAAAGACAACAAAGGCAGTTTTGCTGAAGAGGTGCGGAATAATCCACTGCTTCGGTCTTCCTTCTTCTGGGCACTTCGCTACGGTGATGCCAATACGAAGCTTCAGGTTACGGAAGCTCTGCGCTGGATTGAGGATGAAGAAATGTCCGAGATTCTACAAGGACTTCTGAAACAACAGCCATTGCAGGAAGAAAAGCTGCAGGAAGCTGCGCTTCTGAGCCTGCAGCGACTGATTGGTAGTGTTCCGGAGGAAAATGTACTTCAGGAAGCCAAAGAAACTTCTAATGCGCGTCTGAAGGGATTGCCAGAATGGAGAGAAGATTGGCAAAAAGTCATCGACCAGACGGTAAGTATGATGGACCGGAGATTTGATGCCGTCCAGAAAAAAGATGCTGAATTACTTTGGAAGCAATTCGTGAGTAGCATATATCCAGATGTTCCTTTTATCCGTCAAACGGAAGGCTGGTGTGCTGCTTTAGAATATCTGATCGCAAAAATGCATAACCTTCCAGTCACCTACCGCGAGGTAGCTCAGCGTTATGACGTATCCGTGTCGATGGTCAGTCGTTATGCTCGGCGTATCGATGATGAATGTAGTTTTCAGGGAAGTGTGAGCGACAGTCTTCCCCCGTTTACTGAAAATATCTAAATTCTTGATGCATAAACCCTATTGTGAGGAGGCCACTGTTATGTACAAAACGATTGTAATCGGAACAGGCCCGGCCGGGCTTACTGCTGCTATTTATCTGGCACGTGCCAACCTTAACCCACTTGTAATTGAAGGGATGCAGCCAGGTGGACAACTGACAACGACAACGGAAGTGGAGAACTTTCCAGGTTTTCCCGAAGGGATTCTCGGCCCGGATTTAATGGACAACATGCGGAAGCAGGCTGAACGTTTTGGTGCTGAATTCAAGAATGGTTGGGTGGATTCAGTGGATTTTTCACAGCGTCCATTTAAAGTGACAGTAGATGGTTTGGGTGTATTAGAGGCAGAGTCGGTAATTATCTCTACCGGTGCTTCTGCCAGATATTTAGGAATACCAGGGGAGCAGGAGAATGTGGGCCGTGGGGTCAGCACTTGCGCTACTTGTGATGGCTTCTTTTTCCGGAACAAGAAGATTATCGTGGTCGGTGGTGGTGACTCTGCGATGGAGGAAGCCAGCTTCTTAACAAGATTTGCTTCTAGCGTAACCGTGGTTCATCGTCGTGATGAGCTCAGAGCTTCAAAGATTATGCAGGACCGCGCACGCGATAACAGTAAGGTTGCGTGGGCACTTAACCGTACACCGCTTGAAGTAACAACCGGCGAGTCTGGAGTTAAGGGACTGACGGTTCGCAACAATGATACAGGGCTTGAAGAACTCATCGAAGCGGACGGCGTGTTTGTCGCTATCGGTCATACGCCGAATACCGGATTCTTGGGCGGTCAGATTACGACCGATACCAATGGTTATATTGTAGTAAATCCAGGTACTACCGAGACGAACATTCCGGGTGTATTCGCTTGCGGCGACGTACAGGATACCCGTTACCGTCAAGCGATTTCCGCAGCAGGGACTGGCTGTATGGCAGCAATGGACGCTGAGAAATACCTTGAAGGCACAATGGTACATGACTGGAGCGAAAACTTGGGTAGTTAATATAACTAAATTTAATCGGAATGAATTCAAGGCAGGTGATCCTTATCTTAAAGGGGCGCCTGCTTTTTTTGTAGCAGGAAGCTGGGTACTGTTAAAATAACTGTAACAATGTCTTTCGAAAAGGGCTTGCGCATTTAAAAAATACGTTTACAATAAGAGATAATGTTAACGTGAACAATTCGGACATATTTAGCAACCAAATTATTATAATTTAAAGAAATAAATAAGTTAAAATATCATAATCTGAAAAATGTTCACGTTAAACTAATCGTAACTCCCATTATGATTATAAAGGAGAGCAGCAAACCTCATGAGCAAAAAATTCATGGATGAGAACTTCCTGTTGTCGAGTGAGACCGCCATTAAGCTGTTTCATAATCATGCGAAAGATATGCCTATTATCGACTATCATTGCCACCTCAGTCCTCAAGAGATCTATGAGAACAAGACGTTCAACAATATTACCGAAGCTTGGCTGTATGGCGACCATTACAAATGGAGAGTGATGCGGGCAAATGGTGTAGAGGAGAAGTTCATTACTGGTGATGTTAGTGACTATGAAAAGTTCTTGGCATGGTCTAGAACCGTTCCTAAGATTATCGGGAATCCGCTCTATCATTGGACACATCTTGAGTTGCAGCGTTTCTTTGGAGTATATGATTTGCTAAATGAGGCTAATGCTCCGAAGATTTGGGATGAAGTGAACAGACAGTTGCAAGGTGAAGGATATGGAGCAAGAGATCTAATTGTTAAATCGAAAGTAACTGTTGTATGCACCACTGATGACCCAGTAGATTCTCTGGAATATCATGAAAAAATCAGCAGCTTGAGTGGATTCGATGCCAGCGTAGTTCCGGGGTTTCGTCCAGATAAAGCCCTTGAGATTAATCGTCCTACCTTCAAGCCTTGGGTAGCTCAGCTAAGCGAAGTCTCAGGAATGGATGTTGAGAATTATAGTCAGTTTCTAGAAGCATTGGAGAGCAGAGTGAGATTCTTCCATGCCAGAGCGGGCCGTGTATCCGATCATGCTTTGGATGCAGTAATGTTTGAGCCTGCTACCTTGGAGGAAGCTACGGCTATATTCAACAAAGCTCTTCGTGAAGGCGCTGTAAGTGAGAGAGAAGAAAAGAAATATAAAGGGTTCACATTAGTATTCCTTGGCAAATTGTACAACGAGCTGGATTGGGCGATGCAATTCCATATCCATGCGCTACGCAATAATAACAGCGTAATGTTCGGACGACTCGGCCCTGATACCGGCTATGATTCGATTAATGATGGCGTGATTGCTAAACCGCTGGCAGGTCTGTTAGATGCGCTGGATCGTGAGAATGCGCTGCCTAAGACGATTTTGTACTCGCTGAATCCAAATGATAACCATGTCATTGCTGGTTTAATGGGCTGCTTCCAAGGCGGCGGAATTCCAGGGAAAATTCAATTCGGGACGGCATGGTGGTTCAACGATAACAAGGATGGCATGCTGGAACAGATGAAGACGCTTGCTAATCTAGGTGTGCTTAGCCAGTTTGTCGGAATGTTAACAGACTCCAGAAGCTTTTTATCATATACCAGACATGAGTATTTTAGAAGAATTCTATGTGATCTTGTAGGTTCTTGGGTAGAGGATGGAGAAGCCCCGGATGATATGGAACTGTTAGGCGGTATGATTGAGAATATCTGTTACAATAACGCTGATCATTATTTCAATTTCTCGAAACAGGCATTGGTGACTAGGTAATCGTTATGATATCCTTACATGGAAGAGCCAAACCCGTTTGATAAGGAAGGTTGACCCATGGCACCTACAATCAAGGATATCGCCAAACTGGCGAATGTTTCACATACAACTGTATCAAGAGCACTTAACAACAGTCCCCTAATTAAAGAAGTTACACGTAAAAAAATTGCCGAGATCGCTGCGCAAGTGGGTTATGTCCCCAATTACAATGCCAAAAGCCTTGTGATGCAGCGGTCATACACCATTGGCTTGTTCTTCACGAGTATCGCCAACGGCACCACGTCTGGTTTCTTCTCTGATACGATTCGTGGTGTAAATAGTGTCATAGATGTAGAGTATAATCTGTTCATCCGTGGGATCGACGATTATGCGGAATATTCCTCTATTCATCGCAAACGCTTTGATGGAATTATTCTAATGAGCCAGAGTGAAGCAGATAATAAATTCATTTACCATGTTGTCCAGCAAGGCATTCCAATCGTTGTGCTGAATCGGCAGATAGATGATCGCTCCATTATTAATATCATCTCGAATGACCGGGAAGGCGCTTATCATGCAGGCAAACACCTGATTGAGTCCGGGCATCAAGACATTGCGATCATTGAAGGTGTTGAGGGCTTTAAATCCACGCAGGAACGCAGAGACGGTTTTATAAAAGCTTTGATTGACCATAATATCCCTGTTCGTAACGATTATATGAGAAATGGTAATTACGATATGCAAAGTGGATATGAGGCGATGGGCAAGCTGCTAGATTTGGAAAAACCGCCGACGGCAGTATTCTGTTCCAATGACGATATGGCGATCGGGGCTATGAAAGCTGTGTTTGAGCGCGGGCTGCAGGTGCCGAACGATGTTTCTATTGTTGGTTTTGATGATATTGGATTTTCGCTCTTTGCGAATCCTTCGCTTACCACAGTTAAACGTCCTATTGAGAAGATCAGCGAGCAAGGAGCCCGCAAGCTGCTAAGCTTAATTAAAGAACCTTTGGAGAATGACGGGCTAACCTCGATTGATACGGAGTTTATTGCGAGAGAATCGGTTAGGAAACTGTAGAAGCAAAAGCTGCGCATAGCAGCTTGATCCTTTCACTCGTAAAGGATTTTGAATTAAAATTTTTACGTGTGCATAAATTAAGAAAATAATAATAAATATATTGAATTATAAAGTATATTTAATTATTTTATCGTGTGCATTAATAATCAGGAGGCGTTTATATGAACAGATTAAATAGTGATAGTTGGAAAGCTTACAAGCAATATCCTGAGAAGGTTCTGCAATTTGGTGAAGGCAATTTCATGCGCGCTTTTGTAGATTGGCAGATTCATACCATGAATCAAAAAACGGATTTCAATGGTGGCGTGGTGGTTGTACAACCGCTGGGTAACGGACTTGCAGAAATGCTAAATGCTCAGAACGGTTTATACACGTTGTATCTCCAAGGAATCAAAGATGGAGCAGCGGTAAAAGAACATGAGGTCATCAACTGTATTACACGAACGCTTAATCCTTTTGCCCAGCATGAGGAGTATATGAAGCTTGCCGAGAATCCAGAGCTGCGCTTTATCGTGTCCAACACCACTGAGGCGGGAATTGCTTTTGAAGCGTGCGACAAGTTAACCGATGCTCCGCAGAGCAGTTTTCCAGGTAAACTGACGGCCTTATTGTATAAGCGTTTTGAATTTTTTAACGGTGATGCTTCTAAAGGTTTTATCATCATTCCGTGCGAGCTGATTGACCGAAATGGGGATGAGCTTAAGAAGGTTATTTTGAAATATGCTGACCTGTGGAATCTGGGAGAGGGCTTTGTAAACTGGATGAATGAAGCCAACACCTTCTGCTGTAGTTTGGTAGATCGCATCGTTCCTGGATATCCAAGAGACACCATCGCTGAGATTACGGAAGAATTGGGCTATGAGGATAAGCTGGTCGTTGTCGGCGAGCAATTCCATCTTTGGGTGATTGAAGGACCGCAGTGGATTAAAAAGGAGTTCCCGGCTGAACTAGCAGGTCTTAATGTGCTGGTGGTGGATGATATGGCCCCTTATCGCACTCGTAAAGTGAGGATTTTAAACGGAGCTCATACAGCTATGACACCAGTAGCGTATTTGTACGGTATTGATACGGTTGCTGAAGCCATTGAGCACGAAGAGGTTGGGGCGTACGTGAAGTCCTTAATCTATGATGAGATTCTTCCAACGCTGGATCTGCCGGCAGAGGAATTGAATTCTTTTGCAGACGCGGTATTGGAAAGGTTCCTGAACCCTTATGTGCAGCATTACTTGATGAGCATCTCCCTTAATTCTATCTCGAAATTTAAGACAAGAGATCTGCCTTCTTTACTGCAATATGTAGAGTCCAAAGGACAATTGCCCGAGAAGCTTGTTTTCTCAATGAGTGCATTAATTGCCTTCTATAAAGGACGTAGAGGGGAAGAAGAGATTCAGCTGGCGGATGATGCGGATATTTTGGAATGGTTCGCCTCCTTGTGGGGAGGATGGGATGGCACAGACACTGGGTTACGGGCACTGGCTGTCGAGGTATTAGCAGCGACAAATCGCTGGGGCTGTGACCTGAATGAAGTGGCTGGTCTTACTAACAAGGTGACAGAAGGGCTCATTGCGATTGAGAGAACAGGTATGAAGCAAGCGCTGCAAGCGTACGTGAAGAGACCTTCACACAACTAATACACAGGAGGTGGATAACGACATGATTAAGACTATGAAAGAGGTACTGCAGATCAACGAGGCTGATAACGTGGCAGTTGCACTTAAAGACTATCAAGCAGGCGACACCATTGTGATTGGTTCAAAAGAGATTAAAATTACGGAAGCTATTGCTAGAGGTCATAAAATTGCACTAACCAGCATTAGCGAAGGCGAGAATGTATTGAAGTATGGTTATCCCATCGGTCATGCTAAAGCGCCTATCGTGCCGGGCCAGTGGGTGCATACCCATAATACGAAGACAAACCTAACAGGGGTTGAGGAATATACTTTTGAGCAGAAGCTGACCCCCAATCCTTTTAAAGTAGAGAATTTGACCTTTAAGGGGTATCGTCGCTTTGACGGATCTGTAGGTATTCGTAATGAGCTGTGGATCGTCCCTACGGTTGGTTGTGTGAATGGAGTGGCGGAGCAGATCATCAATATTTTTAAGGCAGAGGTTGGGGATATTGCGCCGTTCGATAACGTGCTCGTACTGAAGCATAACTATGGTTGCTCCCAGCTGGGTGATGATCATGACAATACTCGTACAATACTTGCTAACGCGGTTAAGCATCCAAATGCAGGCGCCGTACTTGTGCTCGGACTAGGTTGTGAGAATAACAATTTGCATATTTTTAAAGACATGCTGGGTAGTTACGATGAGGATCGAGTGCGTTTTCTTGTCTCCCAAGAGGTTGGAAACGAGATTGAAGAAGGCGTAAAGCTGCTGAAGGAACTCTACAATAACGTACAGGGCGATCATCGGGAAGAAGTCTCACTCTCTGAGCTGAAGATTGGTCTGAAGTGTGGAGGCTCGGATGGCCTGTCCGGGATTACAGCGAATCCGCTTCTTGGACGTCTGTCTGACTATATGGCTGCCCAAGGCGGCACAACTGTACTCACTGAAGTACCTGAAATGTTTGGCGCCGAAAAGATTCTGATGGAACGTGCTGCAGACGAAGCTATTTTCCACAAAATTGTTGATCTCATCAATGACTTTAAGCAGTATTTCATGGACTATAAACAGCCGGTATATGAAAACCCTTCACCAGGCAATAAAGCCGGAGGGATTACTACGCTTGAGGATAAATCGCTGGGTTGCACTCAAAAATCCGGTAATTCTACAGTAATGGATGTACTCAAGTATGGAGAGCTTATCACTAACAAAGGCTTAAATCTTCTTAACGCGCCGGGCAATGACCTAGTGGCTTCGTCGGCTCTGGCTGCTGCTGGCTGCCAATTGGTGATCTTTACGACCGGACGGGGGACACCTTTTGGTACATTCGTGCCAACAATGAAGGTGTCTACCAATACCCCATTGTATGAAGGCAAACGTCACTGGATCGATTTTAATGCGGGTGTGTTGGTTGAAGATGGTTCTCCAGATGAGGTTCTGCGTGACTTCATTAACTACATTATCAGCGTGGCTAGTGGGGAATGGGTAAATAACGAGAAGAATAACTTCCGCGAGATATCCATATTCAAAACAGGAGTAACGCTATAATAAATAATTTATTACGAATTAGACTGTCCCTTATGCTATTTAGCGTAGGGGGCAGTTTTTTTAATTTCACATTATACATAATCCATCTTTAAAAGAACGGTCATTGCTTTCTTCTAATTTAGTGATTGCAATCACTATTGCCTTATACGGCCTGTGCTAATCTGTTGTTGAGAATAGTTCTCATATAAAGGAGAAAAGTCCAATGGAAAAAATGCTGCGAATGGATGAGTCTATCTTCGAGATGGTATCCCGGCATCCAGAGGTCGTTGAGATTATGGTAGAGCTGGGCTTTAAGGACATTGCTAAGCCAGGTATGCTGCAGACCGCTGGCCGTTTCATGACCTTATCCAAAGGAATCAAGCTGAAGAAAATGGATCTCGATACCGTGAAGTTAGCATTTGAACGACATGGCTTCGAGATTATGAAATAAAGGAATCTATCATCAAAATTTCATTAAGGAGAGATCAATAATGAGTGAACTGATAAATAACCGCGAGGTTGATGTACCGGAGCAAACTCGTCGCCAAGCCATGCTCAAGGAGATTATTAAAGAACTGCATGCAGGCAAAAGCGTTGAAGAGGTTAAGGCACGCTTCGAGGAAGCTGTAGGTGATGTAACTGTTGCGGAAATCTCAGCAATGGAGCATTCGTTAATGACTGAAGAGGGAATTCCGGTATCCGAGGTACAGCGGCTTTGTTCGGTGCATACAGCAATATTCAAAGGCTCTATTGAGCAAATTCACCGCTCCTCAAAGCCTGAAGAACAACCCGGCCACCCAGTCCACACCTTCAAGCTAGAAAACCGTGAGATTGAAAGACTTGTGAACTTCCGTTTAGATTTGCATGCTACCAAATTCCAGAAGAATGACAGCGAGGAGCTGATCTTTAAGCTGCTGGAGGATCTTAGCTTACTGCTGGATCTAGATAAACACTATAGTCGAAAAGAAAATCTGTTGTTCCCTTACCTTGAAAAATACGGCATTTATGGACCAACCAAGGTAATGTGGGGCGTGGATGATCATATCCGTCGTATGATTAAAGATGCAAAAGCAGCGCTCAGCAGCTACAGCGGAAATGCAGCAGATATTGGTGTTCAACTTACGGAGATCATCAAGGAAGTTAATGAAATGATTTTTAAGGAAGAAAATATTTTATTGCCTATGTCGCTGGATAAATTGACGGAAGACGAATGGGTGAAAATCGCTCGGGAGAGCGATGAGATTGGATTCTGCCTAACGGCGCCGGAGCAGGAGTGGATACCCGAACGTGCCGCAGAGCCGGAAGGTGCAGCATTGCAGGGTGAAGCAGTGGGAGCCGCTCCGCAAGAAGGGTTTATCCGTTTTGAGACAGGGCTATTGTCACTGCATCAGCTCGAAACAGTACTCAATCACCTGCCAGTAGATCTGACATTCATTGATGAGAATGATGTTGTTCGATATTTTTCACACGGGAAGGAACGTATCTTTGCCCGAACTAAGGCAGTTATCGGCCGCACGGTCCAGAACTGTCATCCGCCTCAAAGTGTTCATGTGGTGGAGAAGCTTCTGGAAGATTTTAAGGCAGGTCGTAAGGATGCTGAGGACTTCTGGATCAACATCAAGGATAAATTTATCTATATCCGTTATTTCGCTGTCCGCGACGAGACTGGTCGGTATATGGGTACGCTGGAGTTTACACAGAATATCGCACCTATCCGTGCACTGGAGGGGCAAAAGCGTATTTTGTCAGAATAAATGGGTGATTTAGGTTATTTTCCAGATAATAATATATTCAGAAGACTCTCTTACTTAGTCGTAAGGGGGTCTTTTTAGAATATAATAGAGTATAGTATTAAAATAAGGAATTCCCGGGTGTGTTGTCTTTCCTTGACCACAGAGGGGGCTTCTATTATAGTTGGTACTTAGGATTAACTATTTTAGTATAAAAAAAGGTGGCTTGTTACATGTCTGAGAATATCTACGTTGGCGTGGATTTGGGTGGAACTGCAATTAAGGTTGGAATCTGCAATGCTGAGGGAACGCTACTGCATACTTATGAGGGACCCACAGGAACTGCAGAAGGTGTCGATACTGTTATCGATAATATCGAGAAGTATGTACGCCAAATTGTGGAGGATTCCCCGTACTCTTGGGATCAGCTTGCAGGTGTAGGCGCGGGCGTAGCAGGGTTCACAAATATTCGTGAAGGAATCATTATCCTTGCGCCCAACATAGGATTTAAAGATGTGCCGATTCGCTCCATTTTGGAAGATCGCTGGAACAAGCCTGTCAAAATAGACAATGATGCGAACGTGGCTGCACTGGGTGAAGCCTGGAGTGGTGCAGGACGCGGGATTGAAAATTGTGTCTGCTATACGCTAGGAACAGGTGTTGGTGGCGGAATCATTATCAACGGAAAGATTTATCAAGGTTTTGCAGGTCTAGCAGGTGAGCTTGGCCATATCACTGTAGTGCCGGATTTGGAAGCCATTCAATGTGGTTGCGGTAATATGGGATGTCTGGAAACCGTTTCCTCCGCTACAGGAATTATTCGTATGGCTAACGATGCAGTAGCTCGTGGTGATCGTACTTCCCTCTCAATGGTAGAGAAGATTGCTGCGAAGGAAGTCTTTGATGCGGCTAAGGCTGGCGATGAAGTAGCGATTCGCATAGTAAACCGTGCAGCATACTACCTGGGTAAATCTATGGCTTCTGTTGCAGCCGTGCTTAACCCTGAGGTCTTCATCATTGGTGGTGGTGTGTCTAAGGCTGGAGATATTCTATTTGATGAAGTTCGTCGTGTGTTTGCTAAGCTCGCACCGGCTCCGCTTCAGACTGGTGTTTCGATTATTCCTGCAGAGCTTGGTAATGATGCAGGTATTGTGGGTGCAGCAGGTCTTCTGCTTCGTTCTTAAAAGATAGGGAGTATTCATATACTAATTTAGGGAGGGGACGCTTTAATGACCGAATTGGACAATACTCCAACGGCTGGAGCCACCCTGATCATTATTACCGGAATGTCAGGTGCGGGTAAGACAATTGCTGTGCAGAGTCTGGAAGACCTAGGGTTCTTCTGTGTCGATAATTTGCCGCCGGTGCTGATCCCTAAGTTTGCAGAACTGATTGAGCAGTCGAAGGGTAAGATCGCCAAGGTAGCGCTTGTGATTGACCTGCGCGGTAGGGAGTTCTTCACTGCTTTGTCCGAGTCTCTAGCCTATATCAAAGATGAGTCAACCATTGGCTGTGAAATCTTGTTCTTGGATGCTACGGATTCGGTGCTTGTGCAGCGTTACAAGGAAAGCCGGCGTCATCATCCTCTAGCGCCTAAGGGACTTCCGCTTGATGGTATCAAGCTGGAACGTAAAATGCTTGAGGAATTAAAGAATTCAGCTACATTATGTCTGGATACTAGCAGTATGAAACCAGTGCAGCTCAAGGAGAAGATCGTTTCTCGGTTCTCGCATTTAGGAAAAAGTACACTCTCCGTCAACATTACATCGTTCGGATTTAAGTATGGTATTCCTATTGATGCAGACCTCGTCTTCGATGTTCGCTTTTTGCCTAACCCACATTATGTGGATCACCTGCGGCCAAAAACAGGTCAGGACAGCGATGTATATGACTATGTAATGAAGTGGCCTGAAACACAGGTGTTCCTGACCAAACTGCTCGATATGCTTCATTTCTTAATTCCGCAATATCGTAGGGAAGGTAAATCCCAGATTATTATCGGCATTGGCTGTACAGGCGGGAAACACCGTTCAGTAGCCATTTCTGAATATTTGGGCAAAATGCTGGGCGTCAGCGAAACGGAATCCGTAGCCGTTAGTCATCGGGATTCCGAGCGTGATCGGCACTAATGAGAGAAGGGGTCCATAGTGGCTGAAGAACAAAGACAGCGTCCACGTATCGTCGTTATGGGCGGTGGCACGGGGCTATCTGTCATGCTTCGCGGCTTAAAAGAAAAGCCGCTTGATATTACAGCTATAGTTACCGTAGCAGATGATGGAGGAAGCTCGGGTATTTTGCGCAGTGAACTGCAAATGCCGCCTCCTGGGGACATCCGTAACGTATTAACAGCTATGGCTGATGTAGAGCCGCTCATGGCGGATATTATGAGATATCGTTTCAACACGGGCGAAGGCTTGGCGGGTCATAGTCTTGGCAATTTAATTCTTGCTGCGCTTACAGATATATCTGGCGATTTTGTCACAGCTGTTCGTGAGCTTAGCCGATTATTTGCTGTTCGCGGACGGGTATTACCCGCTGCGGGGGATGCCGTAGTATTGCGTGCAGAAATGTCGGACGGCACGATTATCACGGGTGAATCTAAGATACCGGAAGCAGGCGGGATCATTAAACGGGTTTCTTTGGAGCCTGCTGATGTGGAACCGTTGCCTGAAGCACTTGAAGCGATTCGAAATGCTGATGCAATTCTTTTGGGTCCAGGGAGTCTATATACGAGCATTCTTCCGAACCTACTTGTTCCGAAGCTAGCAGAAGCAGTTGTATCTTCTGATGCAATCAAAATTTTTGTCTGCAATGTAATGACTCAGCCTGGTGAAACGGATAATTATACTGTAAATGACCATCTACAAGCCGTTTATGATCATATTGGGATTCATTTATTTGATTATATTATTGTGAATGACGGTGAAATTCCTGAGCAGGTGCAGTCGAAGTACGCTGAGAAGGGTGCGCGTCCGGTACAGCTCGATAAGGATGTACTAGAAGGCAGTGCATATAAAGTTATAGCGGATAAGCTAGTGTTATTCCGAACTTATTTAAGGCATGATACCGATAAGCTTAGTCATCATATCTATCAGCTTGTGCAAGATTGGATAAACAGAAACCCTAGGGTATAACTTAAAATATAAGAAAGTATAAGTTTTACACCTATACTTTCTTATATTTCTCGCTTAAACGCTTACCGTCCTCAAAAGGACGCCGAAGGCGTTTATGCTTGTATATATGAATGACGTACTTATTTTCAGAAAGAGGTGAGACCCTTGTCTTTTGCGGCCCTTACCAAAAAAGAGCTGACGATGGTGGAGAGTGAGCCCTGTTGTGAGAAGGCGGAAATGTCAGCGCTTATCCGTATGAATGGATCTGTGCAGCTTTCAAGCAAAAAGGTGATTCTCGACATTTCGACGGAGAACGCCGCGATTGCAAGGCGGGTATATTCTTTACTTAAGAAATATTACCAGGTCCATATTGAGCTACTCGTGCGTAAAAAAATGCGTTTGAAGAAAAATAACGTTTATATCGTTAGAATCCCTAGTCGCGTACAGGAAATCTTAAATGATCTCAGAATTGTGTCCGAAGGATTTATTTTTACCGACGGTATTGATAAAGAGATTGTTGGGAATAACTGCTGTAAGCGTGCTTATTTGCGGGGTGCCTTTTTGGCGGGCGGATCCGTTAATAATCCGGAGGGTTCCTCTTACCATTTGGAGATTTCCTCGATGTATGAGGAGCATTGTAAGGCGCTGGTCGATCTGGCTGGTGAATTTCACCTAAACGCACGCTGCATTGAACGTAAAAAAGGGTTCATTCTATACATTAAAGAAGGCGAGAAGATTATCGAATTCTTAAGTCTGATCGGGGCGCATCAAGCGTTGTTCAAATTTGAGGATGTAAGAATTATGCGTGATATGCGTAATTCCGTGAATCGGATCGTGAACTGCGAGACCGCGAATCTCAATAAAACGATAAGTGCCGCGGTGCGGCAGATTGAGAATATCAAACTGCTGCAGCGAGAAGTGGGGCTGGAGAGCCTACCGGATAAACTGCGGGAAGTTGCAGAAATTCGAATGGCACATCCAGATATCAACCTTAAAGAGGTTGGTGAAATGCTGAAAGGTACGGTTAGTAAGTCCGGAGTAAATCATCGTCTTCGTAAGATTGATGAACTGGCGGACAAGGTTCGAGGCGGCTAGTCACTTTTTTTCTAGTGTGGTTTACGTTATAATGATATAATAATATAAAATTAATGTGAAATTTTTGGGGAGAACTCAATTAGGGGGTAAGCGTTTCATGACAAAGCACCCGGTAGTTGTTCGGTTGAAGACAGGGCTACACGCTCGACCGGCAGCATTGTTTGTGCAAGAAGCTAACAAGTTTTCGTCGGAGATTTTCGTGGAAAAAGACGATAAAAAAGTAAACGCCAAAAGTATTATGGGTATTATGAGCCTAGCGATCAGTTCCGGCACGGAGATCTATATCAGCGCGGATGGTGCAGACGCGGATCAAGCTGTAAACGCTTTGACGAGTCTCGTTAGCAAAGAAGAGCTTGAGAACCAATAATCTTTTGAAATGACTTTCTATCGCATGACTAAAAAGCCCATGGGGGCTTTTTTTTATACCAAAAAATAGATTTAGTTGTGCAACATTTACCAAAAAGACTCGTCTAGAGGATAATAACAAATCACAAAGGATGAAAGGGGCTGGCAATATGAAAGGTTTGGTAAAGAAGATTGGTTCAGTGTTGATTGTAGGGAGTTTGTTAATTGGAGGGATTAGCATGAGTGGTGTCTTCCAAGGCCCTGCAAAGGCTTACGCAGATGAAGTGCAGAAAAATGTCGTTAGTGTAGTAGGTAAAGGTGAATTGTCCATCAAGCCGGATATTGTATACTTGTCCATCGGTGTGGATACTACGGCTACAACTGCGCAAGAAGCGCAAAAGACAAATGCTGCTAAAATCCAAAAGATCACTACACTACTGAAGGGGACTTGGAAAATCGCAGATAAGGATATTCAAAGTACCCAGTTCTATGTGCAACCCAACTACAGTTATAGTGAAAAAGAAGGACAGCAAGTGAAAGGATACAACGCGAATCATACACTGTTAGTGTCCTATAGAGATCTGACCAAGGTTGGTGAATTGCTAGACGCTGCATCTGCGGCGGGGGCAAATAATATCGGAAATGCACGTTTTTCCGTGGAAGATACTTCTGCCTTTGAAGCTCAGGTGATTGAAAAGGCGATGGCGAACGCAGATGTTAAAGCAGGTGCTATTGCTAAGGCAGCTAAACGTAGCTTGGGTCAAGTAATCACGGTCAGCCAAAATGATGGCAATGTCACTCCGGTTTATTTTGAACAAAATCTAAAAATGGAAATGGCTGCAGCAGATGCTGGTGCAAGCACATCCGTTCAACCGGGAGTAGTTAAAGTTACAACACAGCTGAGCGTAATGTATGAATTGAAATAGTAGCAGAACAAGATGATTGCAGAGAGGAGAGGTGATCTTCCACTAGTAATAGTGGGGGGCGCCTCTTTTTTTGTGTAAATTCCCCAAGATTAGGTTTAATAAACTGGAAAGGAGTGGGAAAACAAGATGATGAATATTTCAAAAGAAACAGTACGCAAATGGGGCATAGGTTTGATGTCGGCGGGATTATTGCTTGGTGGAGGATTACTGCCTAGTGATAAGGGTTATGCAGCGTCTGATCAGACGAAGAGCAAGGCTATTGCTGCAAGTATTTTTTTAAAGGCGAACGGGTTAATTTCTCAGCAGACAGGTATTTTGCAGGAAGGGAAGGTCTGGATTCCGATTACCTTTATGCGTGATGTGCTGCAATTACCTCTAACATATGATAAAAAAGAAAATGCATACACGATCGGAAAGGGAACGTCTAAGGCCAAGTTGCTGTTATCTAGCTATGGTACTTCAATTTGGGTGAACAATTATTACATTCGAGAGTATGAAGGAAAGCTAATAAACAACCGGCTCTATGTTCCATCAGGTCTGTTAAATGATTATTTGGGCTATAAAGTGGATTGGAGTCGGGGCTCTAGTAGGTTGAATGTGGTGAATAGATCACAGAATGCGTTGATAGTAACCACGGAGATCTATGCTAAGGATCGAAAAGAGGCTTTGATCCAGCTTGATTATCCGAAGTTTAGTGGATTAAGCAATTCCAATGCACAGCAGGCCATGAATGATATTTTAAAAGAAAGTGCCATGAAATTCGCTGCAGGCGCAGAGAAGGATATCTCGAATCGATCCGGGTCAGAGCCTAAGTATACCTATGATATAGATTATGTGGTGACCTACAATCAGAATGGTGTGATCAGCTTAGTGATGTCACAGTATAGCGATACGGGCGGCGCTCATGGTATGACCAATCGGGAGGCGTTTACCTTTTCGCTCAAGGATGGCAAACGTCTGCTGTTGGGCGACCTGTTCGGAGCTAACCCAAACTACAAAAAAGAGTTGAATGCTAAGTTGAACAAGCTAGTAAAAGCGGAGGAAAGTTATTTGGGAGGGTTCAACGGATTGAATACGGAAAAGTATTTTTATCTGAAGGATGATCAGGTCGTGCTGTTCTTCCAATTGTATGAATACACAGCTTATGCTGCGGGATTCCCGGAATATCCCTTTACTTTCAAAGAACTGTTGCCGGAAGGCGGTAGCCCATTTGCTGCTGTAAAATAAATAGAGAAGTTGTAACCGCTAGTGTCACCACTGGACATCTCCCCCTTACCAGAATCACCTCGAATTCATATGCTAAATGGAGTAACTAGTTTATGAACGGGGGAGAGCTATGAGCTATGAATACACTGCAATTGGCGATTCCTTGACGACTGGATTTGGCGCTCTGCCAGGTAACGGTTTTGTACCGGTGTACCGTAGAATGGCGGAAGGGAGACTGCGTTCTAATGTAGCCTCTACGAATTTGGGCGTGAATGGATTGACTACTTCTGAACTGGAACAGCGGCTACGGGGGAGTGCAATGACTCGCGAAGCCATTCGAGCAGCCGACATCATCACTCTATCCATCGGTGGCAACGATTTAATCCATGCTGCGAAGGCTGCAGCTAGACAACCTGAAAATTTATCTAAAGAGCTGCGAAGATCATTGCAAGAATGCAAACAAAATTTTGCTGCAATTATGAGTATCCTCTTCCAATTGAAGACGGGAACGCGTAGACCTTTTATCATTCGGATTGTGGGACTGTATAATCCTTATCCTCAGGTAGTGGGTGCTACAGAGTGGGTGCGGCAGTTTAACCGCTATGCCTCACAGTACAGTAGCCGAGTATGTGGGTTTGCTTCTATCTATAGTGAGTTTGCAGGAAATGAGAGAGGGCTATTATCGATTGACCACTTACATCCGAATGGCCGAGGCTACCGTGTGATTGCTGAGAAACTCGATGCGCTTGGATATGGCGGTTTGATTTAATTGAGATTCGTATGAAGTGGTGGTCTGAAAAGTAAAGAGGCTGTGCGCTAACCATCAAGTGGATAGGGCACAGCCTCTTTGTGTTGTTTTATAGCTTACACACCGCTAGGCAGTGTTTTCTCGATGACTTTATCAACGATACCGTAAGTTGCCGCATCTGCAGCAGTCATGAAGTAATCACGATCTGTATCCTTCTCAATACGTTCTAGCGGTTGACCCGTACGTTCTGCAAGAATACGATTCAACTTATCACGCAATTTGAGGATACGGCGGGCACGGATTTCGATATCCGTTGCTTGACCTTGAGCACCACCCAGAGGTTGGTGAATCATGATCTCACTGTTAGGCAGTGCGAAGCGTTTGCCTTTAGCGCCAGCGTTAAGTAGGAAAGCTCCCATAGAAGCTGCCATACCCACACAGATGGTGGAAACGTCCGGTTTAATGTACTGCATTGTATCAAAAATAGCCATACCTGCAGTAATGGAACCGCCGGGGCTATTCACGTAAAGGTGAATGTCCTTCTCCGGATCTTCGGCAGCCAAGAACAGCATTTGTGCGATGATAGAATTGGCTACCACGTCATTAACCTCCGTTCCAAGGAAAATGATGCGGTCCTTCAGCAGGCGGGAATAGATGTCATAAGCGCGCTCACCGCGGTTGCTCTGTTCTACTACCATAGGAATATAACTCACGTGGAAAACCTCCTTGATATTGGTTCTTCAAATGTATTCATTTTTACTCTTGCCGTATTACCCACATGATAAACAAATTCAAACAAAAAGTCAAAGAAAGTCAAACTTATATTCAAAAAAAAGAGCCGACACGCGGCTCTTTGGTTAAGTAGTAGTATAGGCACTACTAAATTATGTACAAAAGTGAAATTAATGGCGCGCCCGCCAAGAATCGAACTTGGATCTCAGGCTTCGGAGGCCTACGTCATATCCATTGGACCACGGGCGCAACAAAAATGATTATAATACAATTTCTGTGCAATTGCAATGAATTAATATTACTGTACACAGGCTCTATCCCTAGTCTTCAAGGTGGACAAGCGGACATTGTGTTTCAATCAGCGAAAGAATCCGGATTGTTAATGACAGGTTTTTTGGAGCTGAACCTCTTTCCCAATCTTATAAATGTATAAGAAGACAAGCGCTTGAGAATTCTACTCTCGGAAGACTTGCACTTCGAGCAATATTTGGTTAGAATATGAGTGGGACTTAAAAAGTTTACCCGGGACATTTTGAGACCATGAACAAGGGAATAGAGGAAGACGAAGTTGCAGGAGTGAAAGTATGCGTAATTTATTAGATATCCAAAAGCAGCTTCTGCCTGATCTCATGGAAACCCTTAAGAGACGGTACACGATTCTTCATCAGATCATGCTGTCCGATATAATTGGGCGCAGAACGCTTGCCGCTTCGCTTGATATGACTGAGCGGGTACTGCGTGCCGAGACGGATCTTCTGAAATCGCAAGGGCTCATTGAGATCGAGAGCGTTGGCATGCGCATTAGCGCTGCTGGACGTAGACTGCTTGATTTGCTAGAGCCGGTCGTTAAGAGCCTGTTTGGTCTGGATGAGCTGGAAGAGAAAATTCGGGCAACGTACGGTCTGGATAAAGTTATTGTGGTGCCGGGTGATTGTGAGTCATCGCCGTTCACCAAACGTGAGCTTGGCCGAGCGGGTGCAAAAGCGCTGCTCAGTGTACTTCGTACAGATGATATAGTTGCTGTCACAGGTGGATCAACGCTTGCCGACATGGCTGATCAACTGACACCGCCGTTATCCCTTTCCTATAAGAACGCTTGGTTTGTTCCGGCGCGTGGTGGATTAGGAGAGAGTATGGAGATTCAAGCCAATACGATTGCTTCAACAATGGCAAAACGGGTAGGAGCGAATTACCGGTTGCTGCATGTACCTGATTTACTTAGTGGGGATGCCTACCAGTCACTAGCACTTGACTCTAATATTGGAGAGATTGTACAAATCATCCGCAGTTCGCGTATTATTGTACATGGGATTGGGGATGCCATTGAAATGACTCGTCGCCGCAAGCTGGATGAGGCAACTGTCTCAGAAATCCAGGGTGAGGGAGCCGTGGCTGAATCCTTTGGGTATTACTTTAACGAAGATGGTCAGGTTGTCCATACGATGCTTACGATGGGACTACGTCTAGAAGATATTGTTCGGACGGAGACAGTCATCGGTATTGCTGGAGGCAAACCAAAGGCCAAAGCCATTCATGCCATGCTGCGTTTCGGGCAGGAGAATATACTCGTCACCGACGAGGCTGCTGCTGTGGAAATCGGCAAGGAAATTGATAATCAGTTACAGATATCCTCGTAACTCACTAGAACATATATCTTGCATCATACTTAACATTGTTGTCATGACAGGCTTCACGGTCTGTTTTGAATAAATAAAACGAATTCTAGGAGGAACTATTCAATGAGTGTAAAAGTTGGAATTAACGGATTTGGACGTATTGGACGCCTTGCTTTCCGCCGTATTCAAAATGTAGAAGGTATCGAAGTGGTAGCAATCAACGACTTGACTGACGCTAAGATGCTTGCTCATTTGCTTAAATATGATACAACTCAAGGTAAATTCCAAGGTGATGTTGAAGTGCATGATGGCTTCTTCAAAGTCAATGGCAAAGAAGTTAAGGTTCTTGCTAACCGCAACCCTGAAGAATTGCCATGGGGCGACCTAGGCGTTGATATCGTACTTGAGTGCACAGGTTTCTTCACAACTAAAGAAGCTGCTGAAAAACACTTGAAAGGTGGAGCTAAGAAAGTAGTTATCTCCGCTCCAGCTACTGGCGACATGAAAACTGTCGTTTACAACGTTAACGATGACATTCTTGATGGTACTGAGACTGTTATTTCCGGCGCATCTTGCACAACGAACTGCCTAGCTCCAATGGCAAAAGTATTGAACGACAAGTTCGGTATCGTTGAAGGCTTGATGACTACAATTCACGCTTACACTGGTGACCAAAACACTTTGGATGCTCCACACGCTAAAGGTGACTTCAGACGCGCTCGTGCAGCAGCTGAAAACATCATTCCTAACACTACTGGTGCTGCTAAAGCAATCGGTCTTGTTATTCCAGAACTTAAAGGTAAATTGGATGGTGCGGCTCAACGTGTTCCAGTTGCAACTGGTTCCCTGACTGAGCTTGTAACTGTTCTTGATAAGAGCGTTACTGTTGAAGAAATCAACGCAGCAATGAAAGCAGCTTCCGATCCAGACACTTATGGTTACACTGAAGATGAAATCGTATCTTCCGATATCAAAGGTATGACTTTCGGATCCCTGTTCGATGCTACACAAACTAAAGTATTGACTGTTGGCGACAAACAACTCGTTAAGACTGTTGCTTGGTATGACAATGAAATGTCCTACACTGCACAATTGGTTCGTACTTTGGAGAAATTCGCTAAAATCGCTAAGTAATTGACTTGATATAAGTAACATCTATAGAGCGGAAACAGAAGTTCCTTGTTTCCGCTCTTTCTAAATGTATTTCTTGTTTCCTGCTAGAAACAACTTTGGGTGTGGAGGAATTAATCATGAACAAAAAGAGCGTCCGTGATGTAGAAGTAAAGGGTAAACGCGTATTTGTACGCGTGGATTTCAACGTACCTGTAGAAGACGGTAAGATTACTGATGATACTCGTATTCGCGAAACCCTTCCAACCATTAAATATTTGATTGAGAACGGTGCAAAGATCATTCTTGCGAGTCACATGGGTCGTCCTAAAGGTCAATTCGTAGATTCCATGCGTTTGACTACTGCTGCTGAACGTCTGTCCGAGCTTCTCGGCAAACCAGTAGCTAAAGCTGACGAAGCTGTTGGCGAAGCTGTCAAAGCAAAAATTGCTGAGCTAGGCGAAGGCGACGTACTTGTACTTGAGAATGTTCGTTTCTACCCAGGTGAAGAAAAGAACGATCCTGAATTGGCTAAACAATTCGCTGAACTGGCTGATTTGTTCGTCAATGATGCGTTTGGCGCGGCTCACCGTGCACATGCATCGACAGAAGGTATCGCTCATTTCCTACCAGCTGTATCCGGTCTTTTGATGGAGAAAGAATTGACCGTTCTTGGTAAAGCTCTTACTAACCCAGAACGTCCTTTCACTGCGATCATCGGCGGTTCGAAAGTTAAAGACAAGATTGATGTTATTGATAACTTGTTGTCTTTGGCTGATAACGTCCTGATCGGCGGTGGATTGTCTTATACATTCACTAAAGCACAAGGCTTTGAAATCGGTAAGTCACTTGTAGACAACGACAAACTTGACGTTGCTCTTGGATTCATCGAAAAAGCTAAAGCACTTGGCAAAAACTTCATGCTTCCTGTTGATGTTGTTGTTGCTGATAAATTCGGTGCTGATGCTAACACTAAGATCGTTAATTACAATGAAATCCCAGAAGGTTGGGAAGGACTTGATATCGGACCTAAGACTCGTGAACTTTATGCCGATATTATCAAGAACTCCAAGCTGGTTGTCTGGAATGGACCTATGGGCGTATTCGAAATCGATAAATTCGCTGAAGGTACACTTGCAGTAGCAAAAGCTTGTGCAACAACTGAAGGTTACACTGTTATTGGCGGCGGAGATTCCGCAGCAGCAGCAGAAAAATTCCACCTGGCTGACCAAATGGATCACATCTCCACTGGTGGCGGTGCATCCCTTGAGTTCATGGAAGGCAAGGCGCTTCCTGGCGTAGAAGCACTGAACGACAAGTAAGACGTATAGAAGGAGGCAATTAAATTCATGAGAACACCAATTATTGCGGGTAACTGGAAGATGTTCAAAACAGTTCCTGAAGCAGAAAGCTTTATTGCTGACATCAAAGGCAAAGCAGAAGTAGAAGGCGTTGAGACTGTTATCTGCGCCCCATTTACTAACCTGCCTGCACTTGTAGCAGCTGCAAAAGGTACAGACATCAAGATTGGCGCACAGAACCTGCACTTTGAAGATAACGGTGCTTACACAGGAGAAATCAGTGGTGTAATGCTTAGCGATCTTGGCGTAGACTATGTAATCATTGGTCACTCAGAGCGTCGTGCTTATTTTGGCGAAACAGATGAAATCGTGAATAAGAAAATGCATGCTGCATTCCGTCACGGTATCACTCCAATCGTATGTGTTGGCGAAAAGCTCGAAGAGCGTGAAGCTGATCAAACTAAAGCAGTATGTAAAGTACAAACTGAAGCTGCATTCCAAGGACTTAGTGCCGAGCAAGCAGCAAAAGTTGTCATTGCATACGAACCTATCTGGGCTATTGGCACAGGTAAATCTTCCACTTCCCAAGATGCTAACGAAGTTATTGCTTACATCCGCAGTCTTGTAAAAGATTTGTATGATGTTGCAACAGCTGAAGCTGTTCGTATTCAATACGGCGGCAGCGTGAAGCCTGAGAATGTAACTGAGTACATGGGCCAAAGCGACATCGATGGTGCGCTTGTTGGCGGTGCCAGCTTGCAGCCTGCTTCCTTCGTTCAATTGGTTGAGGGGGCGAAGTAAGATGTCAGCTCCAAGACCTGTAGCTTTGATCATCATGGATGGTTTCGGTTTGCGTGGAACATCTGAAGGTAACGCCGTTGCTCAAGCTAACAAACCTAACTATGACCGTTACTTGAAACAATATCCTAATACTACCCTTACTGCTTGTGGTGAAGCTGTTGGTCTTCCAGAAGGCCAAATGGGCAACTCTGAAGTAGGGCACTTAAATATTGGTGCAGGACGGATTGTATACCAGGATTTGACTCGTATCGATAAATCGATCCGTGAGGGCGAATTCTTCGATAATGAAACACTGGTAGCCGCAGTTAGAAATGCTAAGAACACAGGTAAAAAGCTTCATCTTTACGCGCTTGTATCCGACGGAGGGGTACATAGCCATATTAATCACCTGTTTGCTATGCTTGACCTGGCTAAGAAAGAAGATATGCACGAAGTGTATATCCATGCTTTCATGGATGGCCGGGACGTACCTCCAGATAGTGGTAAGAAGTTTGTTCAAGATCTGGTTGCTAAGATTGAAGAAGTTGGAGTAGGTACAATTGCAACGGTATCCGGGCGTTATTACGCAATGGACCGTGACAAACGTTGGGATCGTGTAGAAAAAGCCTATCGTGCTATGGTTTATGGCGAAGGACCGAAATACACAGATGCTCTGCAAGCTATCACTGCATCTTATTCAAATTCCGTGTTCGACGAATTCGTTGAACCTAGCGTGATTGTAGACAGTGAAGGCAAACCGGTAACGGCAGTAGAGAGCGGCGATTCCGTCGTGTTCCTCAACTTCCGCCCTGACCGTGCTATTCAGTTGTCACAAGTGTTCACGAATCAAGATTTCCGCGGTTTCGACCGGGGTCCTTTGTTCCCGCAAGACTTGCACTTCGTATGCCTGACTACTTTCAGTGAAACGGTACAAGGTTATGTAGCCTATTCACCGAAGAACCTGGATAACACATTGGGTGAAGTACTTGTGCAACACAACAAGAAGCAACTGCGCATCGCGGAAACTGAGAAATATCCGCACGTAACGTTCTTCTTCAGTGGTGGACGTGATGAGGAACTTCCAGGAGAAACTCGTATCTTGATCAATTCTCCTAAAGTGGCAACCTATGATCTTCAACCTGAGATGAGTGCTTACGAAGTGGCTGCAGCCTGCGTAGCAGAAATCGAAGCGGAAAGACAGGATGCTATTATTCTTAACTTTGCAAACCCTGATATGGTTGGACACTCCGGTATGTTGGAGCCAACAATCAAGGCTGTAGAGGTAACAGATGAGTGTGTAGGTAAAGTAGTGGACGCAGTAGTTGCCAAGGGTGGCGTTGCGATCATTATCGCCGATCACGGTAATGCAGACATGGTATTTGATGAGAACGGTCGTCCGTTCACAGCTCATACCACTAACCCGGTTCCGTTCATCCTTACGGATGAAAATGTTGTATTGCGCGATCGCGGTATCCTTGCTGATGTAGCACCAACCATTCTGGATCTGATGGGAATTCCGCAACCTGCGGAAATGACTGGTCAATCCATGATCGCTAGTCGCAAATAAGGAAACAATACCTAAGATTAAGCTTCAACAATCAAAAACCAAAACATTGTTTAAAGGAGATTAACTAAAATGACTATTATTTCTGATGTATATGCTCGCGAAGTCCTTGACTCCCGTGGTAACCCTACTGTAGAGGTTGACGTTTATCTTGAATCCGGTGCTAAAGGCCGCGCTATCGTTCCTTCCGGCGCTTCCACTGGTGCTCATGAAGCTGTAGAGCTTCGTGATGGTGACAAATCCCGTTACATGGGTAAAGGCGTTCTGAAAGCTGTTGAGAACGTAAATGAAATCATCGCTCCAGAAGTTATCGGTATGGACGCTCTTGACCAAGTGGGCATCGACAAATTGATGATCACTTTGGACGGAACTCATAACAAAGGTAAATTGGGCGCTAACGCAATCCTAGCTGTATCCATGGCCGTAGCTCGTGCAGCAGCAGCAGCATTGGATATTCCTTTGTACGTATACCTGGGCGGATTCAACGCTAAAACTCTTCCAGTACCAATGATGAACATCATCAATGGTGGTGAGCATGCGGACAACAACATCGACGTTCAAGAGTTTATGGTTCTTCCTGTAGGAGCTCCAAGCTTCAAAGAAGCTCTTCGTACAGGTGCTGAAATCTTCCACAACTTGAAATCCGTACTTCAATCCAAAGGCCTGAACACAGCTGTTGGTGACGAAGGTGGTTTCGCACCAAACCTTGGTTCGAATGAAGAAGCAATCACTACAATCATCGAAGCTATTGAAAAAGCTGGTTACAAACCAGGTGTTGACGTATTCTTGGGTATGGACGTTGCTTCCACTGAGTTCTACAAAGACGGTAAATACACCCTTGCTGGCGAAGGTAAATCTTACACTTCCGCTGAGTATGTTGACCTTCTTGCTTCATGGGTTGAAAAATATCCTATCATCACAATCGAAGACGGTATGTCCGAAGACGACTGGGATGGTTGGAAATTGCTTACTGAAAAATTGGGAGACAAAGTTCAATTGGTTGGTGACGACTTGTTCGTTACAAACACTGAGCGTCTTGCAACAGGTATCGAAAAAGGTATCGGTAACTCCATCTTGGTTAAAGTTAACCAAATTGGTACATTGACTGAAACTTTCGATGCTATCGAAATGGCTAAACGTGCTGGTTACACAGCAGTTATCTCTCACCGTTCCGGTGAATCCGAAGATAGCACAATCGCTGACATCGCTGTTGCGACTAACGCTGGTCAAATCAAAACAGGTGCTCCTTCCCGTACAGACCGTGTGGCTAAATACAACCAATTGCTTCGCATCGAAGACGAGTTGGGTGAATTGGCTCAATACAACGGCCTGAAATCCTTCTACAACCTTAAAAGATAATTCACGTCTCTAAAAAGCCTATAAAGGGCCTGCCGCTTTCGGCAGGCCCTTTTTTCTTCTTTTGGCTACTGGTTTCTCAATAAATGATAGGAGCGCTTTTGATGAAAAAGTATATTCGTTGTTCACGTGTCTTCGTGTTATTAATGAGTATTGTATTAATTCACCTATTAATTCCTCAGCCGGTTGAGGCATCTGAGATTAGGGTCGAGGATCCTAACCTTGAACAGGAGATTCGTAGAGATATCAATAAAGCATCCGGCCCCATTACACAAGAGGACATGGAAAAGCTAACATTCCTAGTGGCGCAGGATAAGAAAATAAAATCATTAAAAGGCTTAGAATATGCAACTAATATGACATCGTTATCTTTGAAATTTAATGAGATTCAAGATATTCAGCCATTATCCCAATTGACGAAGCTGGAAAATCTTTATTTGGACGACAACCGTATTATAGATATTAAGCCAATTGCCTCGCTGATACAGTTAGATACGTTGTATATCGATAAAAACTTAATTTCGGACCTGACCCCCTTACAGCATCTGAGCCAATTAACATCTCTTGCGATTAACGAGAATAAAATCTCTTCAATTGATGCGTTGAAAAACCTAAAGAAACTAAACTATCTAGGTATTTCTGATAATAAGGTAGAGAATCTGGATGCCATTTCTGAAATGGATTCACTAACCTCAATCGTCTTTTACAATAATCCAGTAAAGGTTATCTCACCTTTAGTTGGACTTCAGAACCTAGAGTCTCTGAATATGTCCAATAATGAAATTAACTTCAATGAGGAAGCAAATAAGATTGCGCTTCAGACACTCAAAAATAAGGGTGTGAAGTTTTATGGTGAAACGATGGATCAGAGGGTAACAGCAGTAGTTTCCACAGAACCAGCACCACAAGTAGTGGAGACACCGACCAAATATACCTTCCCTATTGCTTTTAACCGAGCGACCAAAGATGGAATTAATTATATTGCAACAAATAATAAGGGTACAATCATGACTACATCGTGGAATTACTTAAACATTACATATGATTACGGAAAGACCTGGGTATCCAGAAGTCTCCCGAGAAATGCCAATTATTATTTTCAATATCATAACAATTTATTTTACCTATCCATCAGCGATTATAAAGGAACGGAATCCTATTATTCAAAGGACGGTAAAGAATGGACTTCTTTTTTTCTTTACGCACCGAACGGAAGTAAACTTTCTATCCTTCAGATTCAATCAGTCCACGGGAAGCAAGTTTTACTTGCCACAAATGAGTATTTAAAAAGTACTTATATTTTCACTTCAATGAACGGAATATCTTGGGATTATGAAAGTACAATTGCAACTAAGGGTGCAAAATTAATATGGAATGGTAAACAGTATACAGCTCTAGGTGGAGGTTATCTGTATTACGGCAAGCCGAGCACAAAAAATCAGTTTTTGGTGAAACCGAAGGATGGGGTTTCCGGTGAACTGATTATATTTACCTCAACTGACCTGAAGAAATGGACGCAACATTCAGGGGCCGTAAAGAAGTTGAACTATACTTGGTCAAATGCGGACGGTCCTTATAAAGGGTATGGCGTTTATGAGGAACAGCCTGTTATAAATGGCCAGATTCTACTATATGATGATTATTCGCATGTGCTAACATCAATAGATGGCATTAACTTTAAGATCAAAAATACCAATAATTCGTTGCAGACCAATGATTGGCGCTCACCTATTTATGAGAAAAACAAACAATATTATGTATTTATGCATTATTGGGTTTCTTCAGGGGTTGTGAATACGAAAGTATTGACATCTAAGGATAAAATCAACTGGAAGACAACAAAAATAAAAGTTCTAAACAATATGTATGTTTTCCAATCTGGAACGAAGTTCCTTGGATATTCCGATGAGGGAGTCGCTATTTCGGATGACGGTATAAATTGGAAAAAAATCAAGTAGAATAGAAGCAAGAGATTACAAGAATCTAGGGAAGATATACAACGGAGGCGGTTGTATTCCATTGAACGCTATGATAAAATAAGAATACTGTTTATGTATCGTGATAACCTCAATTACCATAGATAGTGATGCTTAGGCGTAGGAGGTGGAAGTGAATGGATATCTTTTTGAAAGTTGTGCTCCTGATTTTTTCCGTCGGTCTTATTGCGGTCGTTCTTCTGCAAAAGGGGAAAAGCGCGGGTCTTTCCGGTGCCATCTCCGGTGGTGCTGAGCATCTCTTTGGTAAAACAAAAGCTCGTGGTATGGAACTCGTACTACAACGTGTAACAGTTGGACTTGCTGCAGGATTCTTCATTATGGCGATTCTAGCTGCTGTTTTCATTGACTAAAGTACCTACAGTAAGCCCTCGCTCTGTTCTGAATGGAATGGAGCGAAGGCTTTTTTGTTATAATAAAAAGGGGATAAAGCACCTGCAGGTGCTTTTCTTTGCATAGCAGAAAGAATAAGATTCGATACGGTAAAGCCTTAATAAATAAACTTTCTCCTTCGATGTGAATGAAATTTCGTACTGCGTTTACCTTTGGATGACAGTAACAGGGATGCGCAGGATTGATTTCGTGTATACTAGGGTATGAAGTAGGTAAAGGTAAATTTTACTTGGCATTACTACAGAGCAGGACAAGACATACATATTTGCCAGCGGCTTGGAGCCGCGGAGGGCTGGGGTGACGAACATGATAACACAAGAAATATTACTCGATTTCATGCGGGAAACTGCATATAAACCAATGACTTATGAAGAGCTGGTGAGCCATTTTGCTCTAGAAGATAGCACAGGGTTTAAAAAGTTCGAGGAACTACTAATTGAATTAGAGCAGGACGGAAGAATTGTATTAACTCGTAATGCACGTTATGGCGTGCCGGAACGAATGGATTTACTGCGAGGCCGGTTACAGGCTCATGCGAAAGGCTTCGCTTTTCTTATCCCGGATGATCGTGATCATCCTGACGTATATGTCCATGCGAATGATCTTAAGGGAGCTATGAATGGTGACATTGTCCTTATCCGTATTACCTCTAAAAGTCCGTCCGGCGGACGTATGGAAGGCGAAGTTGAGCGCATTGTAAAACGGGGAGTATTGCAGACGGTTGGCGTATTTCAAAATCTGGAGACCTATGGCTTTGTGCTGCCTGATGATAAACGGATTAATCGCGATATTTTTATTCCGAAGCAATCCTTCATGGGGGCGGTAGACGGTCAAAAGGTCGTTGTACGTATCGTGAATTATCCAGAAGGCCGATCAGCGGCAGAGGGTGAAATTATTGAGATCCTCGGACATAAGGATGATCCAGGAGTCGATATTCTATCTATTATCCGTAAGCATCAGCTGCCAGAGGCCTTTCCGGCTGAAGTGATGAACGAAGCGGACAACGCTCCGGATTCAATCACAGAAGAGGAAATTGCTGAGCAGGGACGTCGCGATTTGCGCGGACTAAACATTGTCACGATTGATGGTGAGGATGCTAAGGACCTGGATGATGCGGTTAATGTTCAGCGACTGGAGAATGGACATTACAAGCTAGGCGTGCATATTGCGGATGTAGGTTATTACGTACGTGAGAGCTCTGAGCTCGATAAAGAAGCCTATGATCGGGGCTGTAGTGTGTACTTGGTGGATCGGGTGATTCCGATGCTGCCTCACCGTTTGTCTAACGGGATTTGTAGTTTGAATCCACAGGTCGACCGCTTAACGATGTCCTGCGAGATGGAATTTAACGAACACATGAAGGTCGTGAAGCACGATGTCTTTACAAGTGTGATTCGCACCAAAGAAAGAATGACTTATTCCAATGTTCGCAAAATTTTGGAGGATGAAGATCCAGAATTGCTGGAGCGCTATAGTCCATTAATTGATGATTTCCGTCTCATGAAAGAATTGGCGATGAAGCTGCGTGATGCGCGGATGCGGCGGGGCGCGGTTGATTTTGACTTTGAAGAGAGCAAAATCATCGTAGATGAGAACGGCAAGGCTGTAGATATCGTGAAGCGTGAGCGTTCTGTAGCTGAGCAGATTATTGAGGAATTTATGCTCGCGGCGAATGAAACAGTCGCGGAGCATTTTCACTGGTTGAAGGTTCCGTTCCTTTACCGGATTCACGAAGATCCAGATCCAGAGAAGCTACAGAATTTTATGGCTTTTGCGGCTAATTTCGGATATCACGTGAAGGGACGTGGCAATTCAGTTCATCCACGTGCTTTGCAGGATCTGTTGGAGCAAATCCAAGGGACTAAAGAACAGACTGTTATTAGCACAATGATGTTGCGTTCCATGAAGCAGGCGAAATATGATGCGGAGAGCACAGGCCATTTCGGACTGGCTGCGGAATACTATTCCCACTTCACTTCGCCGATTCGTCGTTACCCCGATCTGGTCATTCACCGTGTAATGCGTGAAGTGATTGAGAATGGAGGGGCGCTGAGCCAGAAACGACATGATTATTTGGCCGGCCGGATGCCTGACATTGCTCAGCAGTCCTCGGAACGTGAGCGTGTAGCGGTAGAAGCAGAACGCGATACAGAGCAGCTGAAGAAAGCTGAATACATGCAGGATAAAGTAGGCGAGGAATTCGAGGCAATGGTCAGCAGTGTGACCAGCTTCGGAATGTTCATCGAGCTGGACAATACTGTCGAAGGTCTTATTCGTCTCAGCGCTATGAGCGACGATTATTATCACTTCGACGAGGCCCATATGGCGCTCATCGGTGAGCGCACATCACGGGTGTTCCGTATTGGCGACGAGGTGAAAATTCGAGTCGCCAAGGTAAACATGGATGACCACACGATCGATTTCGAGTTGGTCGACATGAAACCACGCGCGCCAGGTGAGCATCGCGGCGGTGGTTTTGGAGGCGGCCGCGGTGGCAAAGGCGGCCGTCCAGGTAGCGGCGGCTTCAAGGCGCCAGCCGGGGGTAAAGGCGGCGCGGGCAGTAAGGGCCGCGGCGGTAAAGGCAAGCCCGGCGCTGCTGTAGGCGCGGGCAAGGGCAAGCCGGGCGCTGGTGTGCGCGCCGGCGAAGGGCCGCGCGAAGCGGCCGGTGTTGGTGCACCGGGCGGACGCGGAAAGCGGAAGCGCGGGCGTGATTCCGGCGAGGATGCGAGCCGGGTAGTTGCGGCGCCGGGCGGAAGCACCGGCGCAGAGCGCGGGGGCGAAGCCGGCAACGCAGGCGCGCCACGTGAGCGCAGCGGCGGGCGAGGCCGCGGCGGTGACAACGGCGGTGCCGGTGGTGGACGCGGCATCAGCTTCGGCTTTGGCTCCGGCAAAGGCGGATACGGCGCTCCTGCGTCTGACTCTTCCAGCGGCGAAGTCCGCGGCCTGGACGGCAGCACGAAGTTCCGTAGCCGAGAGGACCGCGGCGGTAACTTTGGCGGTGGAGAAGGCCGTAGCGGCGCTCCAACAGGTAAAGGTCGCCGGAAAAAGAAGAACAAAAGCGGTGTATTCATCGGTCAATCCGTGACACCGGGCAACGTTCAGACGTCGGAACAAGCCGCTTCTAAACGTAGTGACACTACAGGCAGCGCTCCAGACGGTGCTCCTCGTAAGAGAAAGAAGAAATAAATAACGTTATTGGGCTACGTTTCGTAGCTCTATGACGAAAGATTAAGCACCGCTCCCTTTGATTGGGGGCGGTGCTTTTTTAATTCTTTTTCGCTGCTCAAGTGTGAAATTCTCATTTATGACCGAGACTATTGGTTGCCACAAGTTTGTTGAGTAATAATCAGAAGAAGCTAGGTTACAGCATCATTTTGTAACTATGACACTTGGGTTGGAGCAAAGTAACCCGTGCTATCACGATGCTTATTTTTTAATTGCATAATGTGCAGTTAAATTCCTGCGTTTCAGTGGAGATTGAGGTTAATTGCACTTTGTACATCTAAATCTGATCAGTATCTTCAAAACCGCATGATTTCGAGTTATTAACTGTAGAAAGTACAACTAAATAACCATCGAGCATCTAAATATATTAAATAGATGTATAAGGTGCATTTATGTAGCTTTAGGGTAGCGTCGGAGGGAGAGAGTGAATAGAAAAGGGTATGAGTTAACTGAGATGTGTGAATATAGAAACATAAACAACTTTTTATAAATAAATGTAATTAAAGTTAACCATTGGGTAAACTTACTGACAACTAGTTGTCAAAATGGCTGGGAAAGGATTACCTGATCCTTCCTTGCGCACAATCGATTCCATTTGTTACAATATAGATCAGACGTTCGATGACTATATCGTTTAAGATTAGAGAGACATGGTTACTTTAACTTATGAATATGATTCAAGGAGTGATTCTCATGGGTAAAAAAGCAGACGGGAAAGTACTTGCCCAGAACAAAAAAGCTTCCCATGATTATTTTATCGAGGATACTTATGAAGCTGGCTTGGTGCTGACAGGTACAGAGATCAAGTCGCTGCGTAATGGCCGCGCTAATATTGGAGATGCTTTTGCTACGATCCGTAACGGTGAGATTCACATTCACAACATGCATATCAGCCCTTTTGAACAAGGTAATCGTGCTAACCCTACGGACCCGACGCGTACTCGTAAATTGCTGATGCATAAGGAGCAAATTCATAAACTGCTGGGCTTGTCCAAGCGAGATGGATTTACGATTGTGCCACTCAAGATTTATGTGCGAAATGGCTATGCGAAGCTGTTAATTGGTCTTGGTAAAGGTAAGAAAGAGTACGATAAACGTGACTCTGCTGCTAAGCGTGATGCTCAGCGTGATATTCAGCGTGTATTGCGTGAGAAGCAAAAGATCGCCAGATAATCTAAGAAGAATGTACGATTCAAATGAGTACCAGTTTCCACCTTCAATTCCTTTAACCTACGTGTTAAAGTATTGATAAATGTGATATACTGAGTAAGTAAGATTATTGCTTCGTTACAGACTTCTTGAAGAAGAAGCTGTGGTTAGGATCTCTCTTGCTTGGAAGATCCGCTTGATCCGAAGCGCCCTTTTTAATGAGGGGCCGTTCTTGGATTCGACGGGGGTAGTTCGAGCATGAGTAGCGAGTAGTGGGGACGCGTCCGCTTCATCAACGCTAAAGCCTATTAAACGGCAAACAACAAAACAACTACGCTTTCGCAGCCTAAGAAACTGCGCGCGTGCTTCTACCCTGCATCGCCCATGTGACAGGGATAGGGGCTAACAAGTAGTGGGATACGCCGTCTGGTCTCCGCCTGGGGTCAACGGAAGAAGATAATCAGGCTGACCCAACGTATAGCCGGTTACGGGGCGATACTCGGGTGACATCAAAACTGTGACTACACTCGTAGAAGCTTATGTGCCGTTATCTTCGGACAGGGGTTCGACTCCCCTCGGCTCCATAAGAAAAACCCGCTAAAATAGCGGGTTTTTTGCTGTTTAGTGGTTGGATTGTAGACCAATGTAGACAAGAAGTTGTGGGAACTAAATGTGTTCATTATTGTAGACATGTTGTCTACATCTAAAATTAGATCATTCACTTTGAAGTTATTAATATCTATAAGAGCCCGAACTGATATAAAATTATAGTATTAAGCATCCAAAACAAAAACATTCGGAGGAATTACTATCATGAGTTTTACTATTGATTATGTTAAAAACAAAAACAGAATTATTGTAACATCGGACGGTATGGATGTTGAGGATGCCCTTGCGTACGCGGAACAATTTCCGAAAGTACTGAAGAAAACTAAGCGAGGGTTTACAGGTATGACTGTAATTACTGGTGGCATGGTATTTAAGCAAGAAGTGTTGGCAATTCTTGCTCCAACTAGTGAAGATGCTGTGAAAGCTGGAATCTCTACAAAACACAAATGGGTGTATGTTGCGCCTACTTCTTTCTACAAAACGCAAATGCATCGTATGTTTAAAGATATTGCAAACTTGTACGAATCGATAGAAGAAGCTGAAACGTATCTTGATTCTGCAGGGAATTAGCAACTTCTAAAAATTAAAAGAATCCAGCCATCATCTGTAGCGGCAAAGGTACTTCTGCGTATTAACTTATATAATTGCATCACTATACTAAGGAGTTATTCCTATGATCAGTCTCCTTTTTTAACCATAGATAAGTAATTTCTATACGATTCTATAATTTGTTAAATATATAACAAGGAAGAGCAGTAATATAGCCAATTTTTATCTAAGTAAAATCAGACAGACTCATCAAATGCTGGTTAGAATGCTTCTAGGGTGACATCAAAACTGTAACTACACTCGTAGAAGCTTATGTGCCGTTATCTTCGGACAGGGGTTCGCCTCCCCTCGGCTCCATATGGAGTGTAAGTGATGACACCTTTAGGGGTGTCTTTTTTATTTCTTTTTTTCTATTACAAGTACAATAAAATAAACTGAATTCATTGTAACGTTTTTATGTTTAGTTAGTCTTATATATGTAAGGTGGTGAACCCTTGGACAAATCAGATGAATTAGAAGGAGTCTATGATCAATACTTCCATGATGTATACATATTTGTGCTGTCGTTAAGCAGGGACGAGAAGATTGCCGAGGAAATTACACAGGAAACCTTTTTTAAAGCGCTGAAGCGAATTGACCAGTTCAGGGGGGACTGCAAAATGAGCGTCTGGCTGTGTCAGATTGCGAAAAATACTTATTTCTCCTATATGAACGGGCAGCGGAGGTTCGCTTCGTTGGCTGTACAGGAAGAAGAGGGCAGCATTAATCTGGAGCAAAAACTCATTGATCAGACTGAAGCTATGCGTATTCATAAGGTTTTGCACGTTTTGAACGAGCCGTATAAGGAGGTTTTTATGCTCAGGTTATTTGGAGAACTGTCTTTCGATCATATTAGTCAAATCTTTGGCCGAACGGAAAGCTGGGCAAGAGTGACCTATCACCGTGCTCGGCTAAGAATACAAAATCTTCTAATGGAGGATAAATGATGAACCGAATCTCATGTGACGTAGTTCAAGATCTTCTCCCCTTGTATTATGATGACATATGCAGTGAAACTAGTAAGGGACTGGTGGAGGAACACCTTGTTGATTGCCCTGACTGCCGTTCTTCTCTGGAACAATTGAAATCCAGCCTGAGCTTGCCCATTCAAGATATTGAAGTAAATAAATTGGAGGGAAAAGGGCTGCAAAACATTAAAAGAATGTGGAGCCGTACCCGATCGATGGCTTTTATGAAAGGATTGTTTGTGGCTGCTTCCGTATGTGGAATGGTGATTCTTGGCTACTTCGGTTTGTTTCGCTGGAATATCCTACCGGTATCATCCGACCATATTATTATTTCTGATATAAGAACCACATCAAGCGGTGAAATTGCTTTTCGTGTTCAAATCAGGGACGGGTATAGTTTCGCTCATGTGAAGAATACCGTTAAGGATGATGGGAGTTTCTATATGACCCCCGTTCATCCTCTTATCATATCAAAGAAATATAATGCCTCCAATCCAGTCAGTGGCGAGATGTTCGTCAATCCTGTGAGTGTAAGGGCCTATCAGAAGAAGTATGGTAAAGATGTGGAGATTACGTCCATCTACTACGGTTCACCTGATCATCCGATTCTGATTTGGAAGAAGGGAATGGAACTGCCGACGGCAAGTCGATAATTAGGGGGCTCAAGTTGAGATAAGGGCTGTTCGACATCCAATCTGTCTTTACTATGTTTCATAAGTATAAAAATTATAATTATGTGACATCAAAACTGTAACTACACTCGTAAAAGCTTATGTGCCGTTATCTTCGAACAGGGGTTCGACTCCCCTCGGCTCCATATGGAGTATTATTGAAGACACCATGAAGGGTGTCTTTTTCATGTTTTCAGAGTATGATCTGGACTATACGTGGCGGTTCAAAAAAATGAGTATCTTGCTAGATCCAGTATCTTTCGTATGTGGAATTAAAGATTGCAGTGAAGAAGGCGTGAAGGCCAAAAAAATTTAAGGTTCTATATAGGGATAAAAAAGGCAAACATAGGATAGGAAGAGTTAATAGGGAGATATAAATGAAAACCAGTATACTTATGCTATAATTTAATAAAGTGACTCTGTGCTTTTAGAAAAATTGGATAAAGGATGCATTGACCAACCATGTATGAGAATCAGACTTCTATGCACCACAAGCTGTTTATTATCGGCGCAGGTGCTGCCGGACTAATGGCCGCCGTTACAGCGCGTGATATGGGTATCGATACTGCCATTCTGGAAGGTAACGACCGGATTGGAAAGAAGATATTAATGACAGGTGATGGCCGCTGCAACATTACGAATGAATCCACTGCAACGGGTACGGATGAAGCAATCGCTTTATCGCGTAAGTATCACAGTAATCAGGCCGGATTTCCACTTGCGGTATTGCAGCAATTTGGCATCCGTCAGACCATAGATTTTTTCTCCTTTCTCGGGCTTCCGCTTACAAGATTGAAGGAGGGCTTGATGTATCCAATGTCGCTGCAGGCAGCAGCGGTGCTGGATATTTTCCAGCTTGCGTTGGAGGATCGGAATGTTCCGGTATACCTCAATAATAAAGTGTTGGATGTTACTGTTTCGAAGAATCATCCGCGCTTCAAAATAAAATGCCAAACGGAGACAGAGGAGGAGGTTGTTTATACTAGCGACTATCTACTTCTATCTGCGGGTGGCCTTGCCGGTCCAAATGCGGGAAAAGAACCTCCTGGGTATACACTTGCTGAACGTCTGGGACACACCCTGATTGAGCCTTTGCCGGCCATTGTGCAATTGAAGCTGCAATATCCGAATATGAGGGCACTGTCCACTATCAAATCTCAGGGACAAGCTCATATCATTGTGAACGGTAAAATCATCTGCAGTGAACAGGGTGAAATTGCCTTCACGGATTATGGTATTACCGGCCCGCCAATTCTTCAGCTAAGCAGGAAGGCTGCGTATCATCTTGCAAGAGGAGAACAGGTAACATTGTCGGTTGATCTGATGCCGGGTCGCACGGAGGAAGAGTTGGTTGAGTTTTTAGAAAGGCTCTGGGAGACCTTTGGACACCGGACTGTGGCGGATTGCCTTGTTGGCATCTTCAATAAGAAGCTTGTTTCTGTCCTACTAAAAGAGACTGGCTTAGATCAACAGCCAGAGCTGCTTTGCCAGGATCTATCGATGAAAACCAAGGGGAAATTTTATCGAATCTTGAAGCGTTGGGAATTTAAAGTGACGGATACCAATGGCTTTACGAATGCGCAAGTGACAGCCGGCGGCATTGATACGTCGGAACTCATCGAAGGAACGCTGGAATCCAAGCTGGTGCCTGGGCTGTATTTGGCTGGCGAAGTGATGGATGTGGACGGAGATTTCGGCGGCTATAACCTGCAATGGGCCTGGAGTTCCGGATATGTGGCCGCCATGGCGCTAGCTAAGTCAATTCAATAAATTTATTAGGAAAAGGGATGCATCAATTAACATGTATAAGGATCAGACTTCTAAGCACCACGAGCTGTTCATTATCGGTGGGGGTGCTGCAGGTCTAATGGCTGCAGTTACAGCGAGGGATCAAGGTATTGATACAGCAATTATTGAAAGCAATGACCGGCTTGGGAAGAAAATAATAACGACGGGTAACGGGCGTTGCAACATTACGAACCAATCCACCGCCACCGGTACGGATGAAGCGGCCGCTTTATCACGCAAGTATCACAGTAATCAGGAAGGATTCCCAATACATGTATTGCGGCAATTCGGTGTCCGCCAAACGATCGAATTTTTCTCCTCGCTCGGGCTTCCTTTTGTAAGCTTGGAGAATGGCCGGATGTATCCGATGTCGCTGCAGGCGGCTTCGGTGCCGGGTGTATTTAAGCTGGCGCTGGAGGATCGGAATGTTCCCGTATATTATAAACATAAAGTGTTGGATGTTACCGTTTCGGCGGGACATCCGCGGTTCGCGATAACCTGCCAGACGGAGACAGAGGAACAGGTTGTGTATACCAGCGACTATCTTTTTCTATGTGCAGGCGGCCTTACCGCTCCCAAAACGGGAACGGACGGCTCCGGTTATACGCTTGTCCAACGTCTGGGGCACACCCTGATCAACCCGGTGCCAGGCATTGTACAATTGAAGCTGGATTATCCGTATTTGAAGGAACTATCGGGCATCAAATTTGAGGGAGAGGCCCATGTTATCGTAAACAATGAAGTCATCCGCACTGAGTCTGGTGAGATTCTTTTTACGGACTATGGTATCTCGGGCCCGCCCATACTTCAGCTCAGCAGAAAGGCTGCGTATAATCTCGGAATAGGAGAATCGGTGACATTGTCGGTTGATTTAATGCCGGAGCGCACGGAGGAAGAGTTAATTGATTTTCTGGAGATCCACTGGGGGATCTTCGGACACCGGACGGTTGCCGATTCTTTTGTGGGCATCGTCAGCAAGAAACTGATTCCAGTTCTGCTGAAGGAGGCTGGAATTGATCAACAGCCGCACTTGCTTTGTATGGATTTATCATGGAAAACCAAGAAAATATTTTATCGAATCTTGAAACGTTGGGAATTTAAAGTGACCGATACCAATAGCTTCACGAATGCACAAACAACAGCCGGTGGCATCGATACGACGGAGCTAATCGAAGGAACGTTAGAATCTAAGTTAGTCCCTGGGCTGTATTTGGCAGGTGAAGTGATGGATGTCGATGGAGATTGCGGCGGCTATAACCTGCAATGGGCCTGGAGCTCCGGCTATGCTGCCGCGATGGCGCTTGCTAAACGACGTGTTAGCGCCACGTAATAGGATAGATGGTTGCTGACTCTTGGCATGTTGCAGTGGAAATACTTGCATGCCCTAGAACACACGGCGGCTAATGGATTTGCCATGCCACGCCGGGGTCCATATGGAGTAAATAAAAGACACCTTGAGAGGTGTCTTTTTTCAATTAATTCTTATTCCAATATTGCCAGACTGCTGCCCTTGTTGCATTCGCTGAAAGGCTTGAAGGGTGTCTTGTAAAGGATACATACTATCAATGATAGGGCGTATCGAGTGGAGTTCCATAAATTGAAGCATCGCAACAAACTCCTCACTGCTTCCCATTGAGGTGCCGATGATACTGATTTGGGGGTAAAATATGGATCGTGCTGCTATTTCCATTCGATCTCCTGAGCTTGCTCCAAACGTAACGATCCGGCCATTTGGCTGAATGATATCAAAGTACTGTTGGAACGTCGCTGGCCCGATACTATCCAGGATGAGATCCACTGTTTCTCCTTTCATACTTTCCTTCCAATCACTATGACTGTCAAAGGCATGATCTGCCCCATGTGCAAGAGCAACTTGCCTTTTTGTTTCACTTCGTGATGTGACACTGACTCTTGCACCCGCTGCTGAAGCCATAAGCATCGCATAAGTAGCCACACCGCCACCAATACCCGGAATAAGGATATGTTCACCTTGCTGTAAGCGGCCTCTCGTAAACAAAGCCCGATAGGCTGTCAAGGCAGATAAGGGCAACACGCCCGCTTCTTCCCAAGACAAATAAGCTGGCTTGCTGATGGCATTTTGCGCAGGGATGATGATAGACTCGGCAAATGTACCATCTGAAGGGCCGCCCACTATGGCAGGAACGTTTGGGACATCGTGGGTGATTTCCCATCCGATACACGGATTAATGATTACATCGGTACCTACTGTAAGTGATGTTACGCCTTCACCTACCGCTTCAATTATACCCGCCCCATCAGAGCCCATAATCAGGGGGGCATCCTCATTTGTTCGATCCGCTATGAGAAATAAGTCTCGATGATTTAACCCTGCGGTTTTCAGCCTTACTTTTACTTCACCGAAGCTTGGCTGTTTATCAACAACGTCTTCATATGTCAGGCTCTTCAAGCCGTTCATCCCAGCATGTACGATTGCTTTCATCCTAATCCTCCAGTCATTCGTATTTCAATGAATCTATATTGAATTGTACAGAGTGGGAATCATACAGTAAAATGAACAAAACCGATTGTGAGTATCATAAATGATCATACCAAGCAGGTGATATAGAAATGGAAAGCGGAGATTTAAGAATATTTCAGGCTGTGGCTCGAGAGGGTAGCATAACCAAGGCTGCGCAAATGTTGAACTATGTACAGTCTAATGTGACGACTCGAATTCAGTATCTTGAGGCTCAGTTGAAAACACCCCTTTTTCGGAGATCCAATCGAGGAATGACGCTAACTTTGGCTGGCGAGAATTTACTGGGATATGCGGATAAAATACTGACTCTGATGGACGAGGCTGTGAAAACTACACAATACTCGGACCATCCTGCAGGGCCTCTTCGGATAGGCTCCATTGAAGCGACAGCAGTCATTCATCTGACTCCTCTATTGGCCGAGTATCAATCACGATATCCGGATGTTAATTTATCGCTCACTACGGGTGTGACACATGCGCTCTTACAAAAGGTGTTGGATTACGAGCTTGATGGAGCGTTCGTCTATGGTCCTGTTGATGATCCAGATATAGAACATATCGCGGCCTTTGAAGAGGAGTTGGTGTTGATCTCTGAGCCGGGACAAAACGGAATGTATGAGCTACTTATGAAACCGATGTTGTTCTTTGACGTTGGATGTACGCATCGGGCAAAAGCAGAGAGTTTTCTGAGAGGCACTGGCCTGACCACTTATCAGATTATGGAATTTGGCACATTAGCAGTTATTCTAGATGGCGTTTCCTCTGGACTTGGTGTGTCTATGCTGCCACAGTCATCGATTGCCAAGGCGGAAGAACAGGGCATAATCACTTCCCACCGTTTGCCTGAAGAGTATCGAGATTTGCAGGTATGGTTTGTGCATAGACATGACACAATTTACTCAAGCGCGTTAACCAGGTTAATACAATTAGTTGAAACTAGGCCATAATAGTTCACCCGCAACGATCGATACGTCGAATGTTAGTGCTAGACCATTTCATCAAACAATTTAAGTAACACGCAGCAGGAGGAAATGATGAATTTTATAAAAGATCAACTAGCAGGATACGGTGTAAGCGAACAAATGACAGGTTATCTTTCGAATATAATCATGGTCTTATTTATAGCACTACTCTCTGTACTGGCCAATTTAATAGCCAAAAAAATCGTGCTGAAGATAATTATTCATTTCATTAGTAAGGATCGGTATGCATGGGATAATATCGTTTTGGAGAAAAAAGTGTTTCACAAGCTGTCGCATCTGGCGCCAGCCTTCATCATCTATTATTCTGCGTCTATCTTTCCGCTATATCAGGCTTTTATTGAAAAATCCGCCTTAACTTATATGATTATCGTCACTATCACGGTGTTTAATGCACTACTTAATGCCATCGATGCTATTTATCGCTCATTCGAGGTCTCCAAGATTAGGCCGATCAAGGGGTACATTCAGGTTGCAAAGATTATTCTATTTATCATTGGTGTTATTGTGGTGATCTCTAACCTCATTGGTCAGAATCCACTGATTATACTTAGTGGGTTAGGTGCATTATCCGCTGTTTTTATGCTGATTTTCAAAGATTCTATATTGGGTTTGGTGGCAGGTGTTCAATTATCATCTAATGATATGGTTCGTGTAGGTGACTGGATCGAAATGCCTAAATATAATGCGGATGGTGATGTAATTGACATTACATTGAATACGGTAAAGGTTATGAATTTCGATAAAACAATCACCATGATTCCTAGCTACGCCCTTATTTCAGATTCGTTCAAAAACTGGAGGGGCATGCAAGTTTCTGGCGGCAGAAGGATTAAACGAAGCGTTCATATCGATACAAGCAGCATATGCTTTTGTACAAAAGAAATGATGGAGGAATTCCAGAAGATTCACTACCTTTCCGATTTTATAAGGGCAAGATTAAATGAAATTAGCATTTATAATATCGAACATCAAATCAATACGGAGAGTAAAGTAAATGGAAGACATCTCACGAATGTTGGTGTATTCAGAGAATATATCCATGAATATCTGAGGAATCATCCTAAAATTCATAAGGATATGACGCTGATCGTCAGACAGCTCGCGCCAGAGGATAATGGACTGCCCTTAGAAATCTACGCGTTTAGCAATGATACTAACTGGGTGGTGTATGAATCGGTTCAAGCTGATATCTTTGATCACATTTTTGCAGTTGTACCGATATTTGGGCTTCGTGTCTTCCAAAACCCGACGGGCCATGATATTGCTCGCTTAAAAGAAAGCAAAGAGTATTCGTCTGGATACTGAAGATAAGAATGATTTGCAGGAGAAGGCATTTCTTAATATCAGTAAAAAAGCGACCATCGTGGTCGCTTTTTTACGTTTTTTTCATTTTGGAAAGGATCATAAAACGTGCGATTTATTGGGGTGCGGACATAGCTGAAGACTCTAATGGAAGTTCCCAGATTCATTTTCTGAGAATTTGCCATCGCTGTCATGCAGAGCTTGTTTGCGGCGATCATTACGGGCTTGCTGCTGCTGTTGGGCCTCCAGGCTGTTTACGGGCGTGGCTTCCAGTTCTTTTACTGTGTTGATTAGATTCTTATCTGGTTGATTTGCACTCAATTGAAAGCTCCTCCCTTGATTATCTAATGGTTGTGAATTTTATTATGTGCTGGCTACTGTGTGGTTATTCGTGTTGTATTTTCACAAGAGCACAGGATACATTGCTGAAAGTACGGGTGTATCAATGCTCTGTCCTATAATCATTAACTCAGAATACTGTTAGATGTGAAAAATATGAGGAAATGATTGTATCGGAACTGATTTCTGTTCTGATATGTTGAGGATGTTTTAGTCCCATAAAATGTAATATTTCAGGAGGTGAAAAGGAAACTTTATATCTTCTTGCAAACGGTTACAATTCTATCTGCAACAAATTAGAATCAGGAGGGAATAAAATGAAAAAAAGTATTGCCAAGGTAATCAGTATTGGTGTGTTGTTTTCTCTTGCACTTTCTTTGATAGCAGGTGGATGGACAAATACAGTAGTGCATGCTGCTGGTCTTTCGATAACAGGTAGTGGAGGCTGGAATGAAGCGGCATATGTGGAATGGTCACCTGTAAGTAATGCGACAGGATATAACGTATATGTTAAACAGGCAAGCGCATCAGATTCGGGGTACCAACAGATTGATAATGAATTGATCCGCAAATATTCTTCCTATTGGAGAGCGGATGCTGTAGGGCTTGCAGCTGGAAGTTATGTAATGAAGGTTGAAGCTACCCTATCAGGGGGAGGAACGGCAAGTTCGGTATCAAATACGTTATCCGTAACGTCATATGATCGATCTGGGTTTGCTTTTTCGGCAAGCTCGCCATTTGGTTCGGGTTCTGGCGCTTATAATGAGAATGGAACCCTCAAGAATGGTGCTCAAGTGCTGTATATAACATCTCAGAATGCGAATACCGTAACACTTGATGTGAAAATCAACAGCTCGGGCGCTGTACAAACAGGCGTTGGTCTTGGTAGCATCTTGGCTCTGAGACAAAAGGGTTATGATACAACCCCGCTTGCCATCCGAATTATCGGTAAAGTTACAGCCGCTGACCTGAGTGGACAGCTTAACAGCAGTGGATATCTTGAAGTCAAAGGTAAAAATAATTATTCGGAAATGAATATTACAATCGAAGGTATCGGAAAAGATGCTTATGCATACGGCTGGGGATTGCTTCTTAGATATGTTGGTAATTTGGAAGTAAGAAATCTGGGTGTAATGTTATTTCCTGACGATGGTATTTCAATGGATACAGGCAATGCGAATGTATGGGTGCATAATAATGATATTTTCTATGGATCCGCAGGGGGCGATGCGGACCAAGCCAAAGGGGACGGATCTACGGACCTCAAAAAAGGATCAACGTACATTACCATCTCGTACAACCACTACTTTGATTCCGGAAAGGCTGCTCTAGTCGGACTTAGTGAGTCTGCAGAATTCTTTGTTACCTTCCACCATAACTGGTTCGATCATTCGGACTCCCGTCATCCGCGGATCAGAGTGGCCTCTGTTCATGTCTATAATAACTTCTATGATGGAGTCTCGAAATATGGTGTCGGCGTTACAACCGGAGCTTCGGCCTTTGTGGAATCCAATGTTTTTAGAAATACTAAAGACCCAATGCTTAGTTCCTTACAGGGTACAGATGCTTTAGGTGAGGGGACGTTCTCGGGTGAAAATGGAGGTATGATTAAAGCTTATAACAATCTAATTGTTGATGCTTCAAGTCTTATCTACGCTAACTCCAATACAGGGACAGCTCCTGCTAATGCAACCTCATTTGATGCCTACTTAGCCTCGTCGAGAAATGAAACCGTCCCAAGCTCATACAAAGCATTAAAAGGTGGAATAGCCTACAATAACTTCGATACAAACGTCCAAACCGGAGTGAACGTATCGAATATTGACAACGTAAGCAATGTAGTACAGGTTGTTACGGCAAAAGCCGGACGTCTGAATGGTGGAGACTTCACATGGGCATTTAATGATTCCGTGGATGACGCATCGTATGCGCTGAATACTGCACTGATGTCTGCAATCAGAAGCTACACAACGGGGCTTGTCTCTGTAGGGGGCAATTCAAACACAACAAGTCCGACACCAACTCCAACAGCTACTCCTGTGCCAACAGCGACTCCATCTCCAACAATAGCACCAACAGCAACACCTGTACCGACAACGACACCTACGGCAACGCCAGTGCCGACAGCGGCAGCAACCGTTCATAACTTTACCACTGATGGAACAACGAGCAGCTTCTTCAATATCCAAGGGAATCTCTCAACAAGTAAGGGAACTGTGACATATCAGGGGTTAACCCTAACTCAATGTCTAAAAATCGAGAGTGCAACCAGTATTCAGTTCACAGCTGCTAAAGCTTCAACCCTAACCCTAGTGTTCAATACAGAAGGAACCAAAATAAAAGTGGATGGAACAAATTATCCTATAACGAATGGCATTGCCACTGTCTCCCTTACGGCGGGCGCACATACCATTACGAAGGATAGTACGGCGAATCTGTATTATATGAAGTTGGAATAGATAGTTTTATAAAATAAAAGCTGCTAACGATATTGCAATATCGTTGGCAGCTTTTTTGGTCAGGGTCGCTTTTTTTCTATGATCTTAAGACTCGAATCATTGTAGATTGTTTGTTTTGTTTAATATTATAATATTTCCCAAAATTTTTTTCGTAGTTATTGACTTCATATCAAATGATTTGTACGCTGAGGACATAGTTTATCAACTTGGGAGATTACAATATGAAGCTTAAAGATGATTACCGAACAATTTGGGACATAATTATTGGAGTATCAGCAACTGGAGGGTTTGGTCATCAACTCTTTTAATGATCCAGTTGTGGTTCGGCTATGGACAGAGCTTGAAGAGGTAGACGTTTGGTAAGATAAGCTGAAGCCTGTGATTGATAGGATACGTGAGCAGATTACTTATTTTTTGAAATCTCCGGCGACGATCGGTTTGAGTCGAACCACATCGCATGTGGAGGAGTTGCATGATTTATATCGTGAGGCGCAGTATTAGAAGGTGTGCGAAATGGGCATGTTTATGTATCGCGCGGTCCAGTGATTGATGCATCGATTCAAGCTGGTGGTAATACTTATCGCTTCGGTTGTGACCTGTCTGCTGCATTCAGTCAGGAACAAGGAGAAATAGCATCTCATGAGGTGACTTGCACATTAAGCGTAGCAAGTGATGTCAACGCTCGAGTGACACTGATCCACAACGGAATTGCTGAATCGGTAAGGGATGTATCTATAACGGCCACAGGAGAAGTACCTGAGGTGCTGGAATGGAATATAGCTTTAGAAGAGGGAACGTATAACTGGTATCGCTTTGACATTCGTGATGAAGCGGGGACGCTGCTCGCCTTTACGAACCCATTTTATTATGGTTCTAAGGAGCCGCGGATTACAACTTATAACGAGCTCTTGTCAAGTGCGAATCTGACGTGAAAATAGATGCTGCATTTTTTGTTGAAGCTAGCAGATAAGACATTTTTACAAACTGTTACACGTAAATAGGCTGCCCAGGTTCTGAGCTCAGGTGAATTGTGATATCGCATAGCTACGATTCGGGTCCGCCATGCAAAACCACATCAGCAAGAGGATGTGGTTTTTGCTTTATTTACAATCTCTAGAGTCCTTGTAACAATTTGACCATATTTTTTTGTATAATAGGATCCTTTTTTTAAGGAAAATGTAGAATTCTAGTATTTGGAAGGTTAATATGTTAGATTATGTATGAATTATCTAGATGTGATTACGGCTATTTGCCATTTTGGATGAGTATCGTCAAATAAACTAGATTAATAGTGCTGCCTTTAGGTTCCTTTCATTGAGATATTTGATCTTTCATTAATAGCTAGAAGGAGAATACTATGAAAATAATACTTTTATCTGGCGGATCTGGAAAGCGATTATGGCCGTTGTCAAACGACTATCGTTCGAAACAGTTTATAAAGGTAATGAATAGTGATAATGGCATTAATGAAAGTCAAACTTCAATGATTCAACGAGTATGGAACAACTTAAAAAAGTATGATCTTGCTTCTTCGGCGGTAATTGCAGCAAGCAGGGTGCAGCAAGAGGTTATCGAATCTCAACTTGGCGATGATGTTACTCTGGTGCTCGAGCCCGTTAAGAGGGACACTTTCCCAGCAATATGTCTGGCATCGAGTTTTTTGCATACGAAATGGTATGTGAACGAAGATGAGGTAGTTGTAGTCATGCCTGTCGATGTTGAAGCAGATGAAGGCTTTTTTGCTGCTATTAGGCAGCTTGCGCTTGAATTTGAATCATCGACAGCTAATATAGGGCTTATTGGCTTGAAACCGACGCATCCTTCAGAGAAGTTCGGTTATATACTTCCCGATTCATCAGATGAAGCTGCAGCTTTGTTAACAATTGACCGATTTGTTGAAAAGCCTGCTTCAGACGAAGCATCACAATTGATTGCTATGGGTGCACTCTGGAATTGCGGGGTATTTGTTTTCCGCTTAGGCTATTTACTTCAATTATTGGATGCGGCACAATGGCCTACGCAATACGAGGAGCTTCTTACTCAATATCATAAGATGCCTGCCATCAGTTTTGATTATGAAGTGGTTGAGAAGGAAAGAAACGTTGTCGTGAAACCGTATGAAGGAAAATGGAGTGATCTGGGAACTTGGGATGAATGGACAACCACGATGCCGAGTTACTTGAATGGGAAAGGTATTCTAAGTGAGGATAGTGTGAATACACATATCGTCAATGAATTGCAGATTCCAATTGTTGTGATGGGGATTTCCAATGCAATTATCGCTGCCAGTCCAGACGGGATATTGTTCGCGGATAAAAAACTCAGTCCCAAGCTTAAGGAGCTAATAAAGCCCATTTCTGCAAGGCCTATGTACGAAGAAACCCTTTATGGATGGTACCGTGTGATTGATATAGAGAAAAATGAGATGGACCAGCAAGTAGTTACGAAGCGAGTGCATGTGTGGGCTAGAAAACATATTAGCTACCAAATTCATAAGAAGCGTGATGAAATATGGACGATTATTAGCGGAAATGGGGATGTCGTTGTTGATGAGCAACGGTTTACTGTGAGTTCAGGGGATGTGATTCATATTAAGTGTGGATCGAAACATGCAATTAGAGCAATAGATAGCCTTGATCTGATTGAGGTTCAAATTGGTGTTGAAGTTAGTGAAGAAGACATAACAAGATATGACTACGATTGGGAAGAGCACAGGCTACTAAGGAAAGGAAGAATATTCGTATGAAGCCTGTACGTATTGGGGATGCACTGTTGAGAGAAGGCTTAATTACGAACGAACAGCTGCAAGAAGCTATCGATTACCAGACAAGATTTGGCGGTCGTCTAGGCGATATTATTATGAAACTAGAAGGTGTGGATCGCGAAGCGATTCAATTATTCACTCAGCAGCTTCCAAGCAAAGGACGACTAGGCGAAATGCTGGTGAATACAGGGCAGATTACGCAAGAACAGCTGGATCAAGCTCTTTTGTTTCAACAGAAAAGTGGAGGTATTCTGGGAGATATTTTGTTATCGTTCCGTTTTATTGAACCTGATCAGCTATATCGGGCCATTGCCACTCAGAATAATATGGGTCGTATCGGCGTGGAGTTTTCATTTGAGCAGGAGCATAAATTGCCAGAAACGATGGCCCGTGCTTATAATGCGATTATTTTAAATAGACATTTCAACCGGTACTTGGTAGCGGTGAGTAGCATTCTATCTCAGGAACAGGTGAGGGAACTAGAAAGATACCTGGACAGCCCGATTGAACAAGTAATGGCAACTAGAGACGAGATGGAATTATTCTGGAAAGAAGTTTACGTCGAGGAGCTCATGTTGGAAAGTACGGATAAGCTTATAGCCGAAAAACCAGAAGATTCCGCACATATTACGTTTACGAAAAGACAAACCATTGGATTACTTATATCCGGTGTATTATTTGTGGGCGGTTTGATATGGGATTGGCTATGGACATTAATCATATTTAACATCGTTGTTCAAATCGGATATTTATTGATGTCGGTCTTTAAATATTCCATTTTAATCTACGGGGCAAAGGAATCAGCTCAGCTTAGGTACACGGAGGAAGAAATTGCAGCTATAGATGAGAGAGCCTTGCCGGTATATAGCATACTGGTTCCTATCTATAAGGAAAGCAATATCATTCCACAGCTTATTCGAAATATTGAAAACTTAGATTATCCTAGATCGAAATTGGATGTCAGGCTGCTAATTGAAGAGGACGATGTCGAAGCCCAGGAATTGCTGAGAACGTTCAAGCCTCCATCTTACTTTACGGTGCTTGTTGTGCCGCACAGTCTGCCCAAGACTAAACCAAAAGCTTGCAACTACGGTCTTATACGGGCAAGAGGAGAATATGTAGTTATCTATGATGCGGAAGATCGTCCGGATCCGGATCAACTGAAAAAGGTATACCTTGCCTTTCAGGCGAGTCAAGAAAATGTTTGCTGCATACAGGCAAAGCTTAATTATTACAACAGCAATCAAAATCTGCTAACCCGCTGGTTCACTCATGAATATAGCATGTGGTTTGAATTGCTTCTGCCAGGAGTAATGCAACTGGATATTCCAATACCTTTGGGAGGCACTTCAAATCATTTTAAGACGGATGTATTGAAGAAAATTAATGCGTGGGATCCGTACAACGTGACGGAAGACGCGGATCTTGGAGTTCGACTATATAAAGAAGGATACAAGACGGCTATTGTTGATTCCAGAACATGGGAAGAAGCAACAAGTCGAGCAGGCAACTGGATTAGACAGCGGTCGAGGTGGATTAAGGGCTATATGCAAACATGGCTTGTCCATATGCGTAATCCGGTTCAGCTTTGGCGTGATCTCGGAGCAAAAGGCTTTTTTGGCTTTCAAGCGATGGTGCTTGCAACTCCCATGCTTCCTTTATTAAACCCTATATTTTGGACAATGCTGTTGTTATGGTATTTGGCGAAAGTGGAAATCATACCTCTATTTTTCCCAGGTCCAATTTATTATTTTGCCGCATTTGAATTGTTTATTGGCAATTTTATTTTTGTATATAGTCTTACTGTTGGTATTTACTGGGTAACTAGAGATTTACATAATAAAGGAAATAAAGTATTTTCATTTTCACTTATCAAATACACATTGTTGACGCCGATTTATTGGGTGTTGATGAGTATCGCAGCAATTAAGGCGGCAATCCAACTCGTCACCAAGCCATTTTATTGGGAAAAAACGACTCACGGACACGCTACAATGGATACACATCATGCAAATTCAAAAATGGATACATCGATGTAGGCCAACAAATAAATGGATAGGTGAATTGAATGTCAGTTACATGGAAACGATCAAAATATATTATCTTTTTTTTGGTTTTGTTACTAGAGTTGGGGGTAGGATATTACCTAACATCCATTTATGGATTTATGTCGGGAGACGCTTCAAGCCGTGTAGCTAATGCTTTCTATGTCCTTTATAGTCGTGAGCCGAGCCTTGCAAATATTGGGTTTGTCTGGAATCCTCTCCCGAGTTTTATGGAGATGATTTTACTTGTTTTTTATCCCCTATTCCCAGCACTTGCATCAGAAGGATTAGCTGCCGTTATCGTTTCCAGCTTATTTGCTGCTCTAACTGTAGCGTTATTAGTAAAGGCTGGAAAGCAATTCGGTTTGAACAAATGGTTAAGCATCATCTTTGCACTGCTTTACGCTTTTAATCCGTATATTTTTTATTATGGAGCTAATGGACTAACAGAGGTTATCTTCATTTATTTCATTAACATAGCTGTGATCCAAATGCTGCTCTGGATGCATAAAGATGGTGCAAGACCTTTGGTCATAGCAGCCATTGCAATTGCATTTGCTTTTTGGACACGTTACGAAACTGTATTTTTTGGGGCAGCACTAGCAGTAGCGGTCCTTATCTGGATAATGCAGACCAAAAAAGAATTAATGAAGGAGCGGTTGCAGCAAGTCGAGGGAACGTGGATTCTTCTATTAACGCCGGTTGTTTTCTCAGGATTGTTATGGATTTTCTTCAACTATACAATTATGGGGGATGGATTTTACTTTCTGACATCCAGCTACGGGAATTTAGGACAAGCTACCTTATTAATGGAAGATGAGAAATTTACTTCGCTGGTTAATAACCCTATTTCTACTTTAATTTTCGTTGCGGAGCGTTTATGGTATTTCAGTATACCGCTCATTATCATATTTGTGATGCGTATCATAGAGCGGCGAATATTCAGATGGGATTTTCTCATGCTGCTTATACTTGCACTCTCAATACCTTCGATGCAAGTTATTCTTTTGCTAAGGGGAGGGACTGCAGCGTGGATTCGATACTACATGTATGTATTTCCGATCGTTGTTGCGTGGATTCCTTACGAGATTAGCAAAATGAGATTTCGTAAAGTAGGATCAACCCTGCTCATTATTGGGATGCTTATAAGCGGAGTAGTCATGGGTATGATGATGAATAATCCGAAAATCGCATCCGATGAATATGAGGCTTTCCGTCAAAATAAGCTGTTTGAAGAACAACAAGCTGGCGCAGCGGTAACAGCATTCATTAATAAAAACGTGCCTAACCAGATGATTCTTACAGACTCATTCAGCAGCTTTAGAATTATTATGGGCAGCAGCAATCCTAAAAACTTCGTTATAACAAGTGATGATGATTTTGTAGAATCGCTTGAAAATCCTGCAGAGCATAACATTGATTTTATCCTGCTTCCAAACCCGAAAGCCGTTTTGTCCATAGATGGAGTGAACCAAAAGTATCCGGATCTCTATGAAAATGGAGCAGAGTGGACTACATTGTATCAAGAGTTTAATGGTTATTGGAAACTATATAAGGTGAAGTAGGCTTGAAATAATGAATCCTTCACCTCCTAAGTCCTAAGCTTATCATCAACAACAAATCCCCTCGCCTCTACCCAAAACCACATCCGCATGAGGATGTGGTTTTTTGCTTTCTATGACCTGTCTAAAGACTTGTAGAAAAGCATATCCTGCCAGGATTATTAATCCAGAAAATGTAAAAATGTCACATGATAATTTGATGACTACAGTCACTATTTATCTTAATTTAAAAGTATTACAATAAAGAATGGTCCTAAAGATCAAAACTTTTGCTAGAGTTGAAGCCTAATAGAAATTATAAAATGATGCACTGGAGGCTGCTCTTGAAGATGAACCCACAACTGTTACGAGATTTCCCATTCTTCGAACATCTTGATGATGAATATTTAGCTGAAATTGCCAAGTTATGTAGCGAGCGTACTTATATAAAGGGAGAGTCCATCTTTTTTGAAGGTGAAGAGGGAGAGGAACTCTATCTGGTTATATCTGGAGTTGTTCAAATCTATCAAGATAACCACTCTAGGGATGTAATCCTTTCTATTTTTAGAGAAGGTGATTTCTTTGGAGAGATGGCTTTATTGCAAAATGAAAGAGCACGTTCTGCGTCTGCAAGAACCATTGAGAAATCCACCTTATGTATTCTGAAAAAACGCGATTTCATACCCTTATTAAAAAGTAATCCGGAAATACTAATCGGCATTTTGGAAACAGCGTTAGATCGTCTACGTGATGCCAATAAATTAATAACAGACTTGACCGTTATTGACGTGCGTACGCGCATTGCTCGCGTGTTGTTGCGTCTAACAGAACAGCATGGAGTGCCCTCTGATGAGGGTGTTCTAATCGATTTGAAGCTGACGCATCAACACCTGGCGGATATGACAGGAACGGCGCGCGAGACCGTGACAAAATCATTGCTTGGATTACAGGATGAGCAGTTAATACGTATTGATCAGAGGAAAATACTCGTGTGCAACATAGATAGACTTAGAAATATACTTGATGTAATTTGAGTTCGAGTATTTGGAAATTGTAATTGGGGTTACAGACCATTAATTACCCAAAATGATATAACAATATTAACAAAGAAAGCGCATATTTGGATTTGTTAATCGCAATGACGCAATGATCATCCATAAATGAAAAGAGGAAATGAAATGAGCGTGAAAAAATTAGTTTTATCTATGTCAGGTACTTTTGTACTGGGGATTATCGTAGGAGGGGCTTTGTTATATAACAATTCGGTGTATAACTCTGTTAAGGATGCCCTGAATGGAAATGCCACGCAAAATTCGGTAGGTAGCGTTGATATGAGTGGTATGACACAGGTTAACATTCAGGGCATGGATCTTGAAGCAGCAATGATGGCTGTACAGTCGAATCGTGCAAGTATGTTAGAGGATCAGTTGAAAGATCAAATCGCATCCGTACAAGCCAAGAATGAAACAATCTCAAAACTGAATCAATTGCTAGGAGTGATCAATGAAGAGCTAGCGAAGCTTCCTTCAGGTGCCGAGGTCAACGCTGCTGTAAAGCTGGCAGATGACCAGGGGGCCATGTTTACTGCTATGAGTATGGCTATACCGCAAACAAAAGGGCAACTTGAGAATCTGTTGGGACAAATCAAATCACAGATTGATAGTGCAAGTAATAGTCAGCAAATGGACATGCTGCGCCTGCAAAGTCTAACGAATAAACGTAACGAAGCTTTTGATACAATGACAAATTTTATTAAAAAAATGCAAGATTCCAGAAGTAGTGTTATTGGAAATATGCGGTGATGAGTTAAACCTATGATACCAAGTGCTGCAGTCGATTTTCTACGTGACCATCCGTTATTACGAGGTATTCCTGATGATGAGCTACGAAATGTAATTAACGCTATAAAACTTATGTCTTTAGAGGATGGACAACGACTTCTTATGGAAGAGTCCACCTCTAAGGACTGTTTCATTATATGGCAAGGGAAAGTGCAAGTCACCTCGGTGAACTTAGTTGGAAAGGCGCTGCTCTTAGCTGAACTTGGACCGGGAGAGTTAGTCGGAGAGATCGGACTGATTCGGAACGTACAAAGATCAGCTAGTGTTACGGCAATCGGGCCAGTACAAGCGTTGCGTCTAGACCGTTCCTCGTTCGAATATTTGGCGAAGCTGAGTCCGCTATTTTATGAGAGTGTACTTGTGAATACACGGATCCGAATGATCCATAGTATGCTTCGCAAAGCGACAATTTGGTCGGTCATCCCTGATGCTGAACTTCGGGGTCTTGCAGAGATTACAACGATCAAGAAAGTAACGAAGGGCGAAGAGATTATCGTAGAAGGTGCGGTAATGGATCAATTTCTCATGATTAGTAGCGGGAGTATCGAACTTCATGGCCAAAAGCGACGCAAGACTGTACTTCGTGAAGGGGATTTTTATGGAGAGACAGAGTTACTAACAGACACGGTTTCCTCGCACACGTTGATCGCGGTAGAAGATAGTGAATTACTGATCATGGGTAAGTTAGAATTCTTAACTATACTTGACTATTATGCTCCGGTTCGTCAACAACTCATAGAGGTTCTAAATATACGAACACCCCATCTGATGGAGAGAGTTACAATTGCTTTTGGCGAGGAGTCTATTATCGAGGATAATGAATCGCTACCTAAAGCCAAAGACAATTGGATTAACCAGTTGCTGTGGCTGGTTGGTGGATTCCTTGTCTTATCCTTCTTGGCACTGTTCCTTCATAGCCAATGGTGGAAGATTGCCGCTTTAATTGTTGGAGGTGTGGTGGGTCCCCTAGCATTCGTAGCTTTTGTGAGAAATCAGCAGTTAATAGGCTTTCGTCAGAGGAGGCTTGGTCTAGTTTTTGTGTCTACCGCAATTGTTGCTATCCCTCTGGCTTGGTATTTAGAGCGGATTTGGCTTTTTGAAGTAAAAGCAAGTTCTTTTGACTTTTCGCAGTTTTACGTACCTTTGTCTGTAGCTCTAATAGAAGAAACTGCAAAATTATTAGTCTGTGTGATGCTCATTCGAACGCGAAAAATCCATTTTCTGATGGATGCAGTGGTGTTTGGTGCCGCAGCAGGAATGGGATTCGCTGCAGTGGAAAGCATTATTTATGGATGGGTGCATATAGATGAAGCCTCTTCACTTGGGATGCTCGCCGTCCTATGGATGAGAGCATTATTATCGCCATTCGGTCATGGAACATGGACTGCGATTGCAACTGTGGGTATCTGGTATGCAAGCAGCATGCATAAGCACTCGAATTTGGGGGACGGTAAGCCGTGGACGAGAGGGCTACGTGCAATGGAGATGTTTTTGGCAGCAGTCGTGATGCATGCACTATGGAATTATCACTTTGAATCGGGTCTGATGAAGGCGGGAGCTATGGCTGTAGTCGGGTTTATAGGGCTCTATTTATTATTCTCACTTATTCGTAGGGGAAGAAAAGAGGAGTTCCATGCATTGAATATGTTGAATCCAACCACGCATGAGGCGATAAGGCATGACGATCAAGTGAAGCCCATGACGCAGGAGCTTTACTGTGAAGGCTGCGGGTCATTGTCTCCTCAGGGTACCCGCTACTGTGCACGCTGTGGCCAAGCATTAAGGGTTAAATAATAATTAACTCTGACGTAGATCCAAAAGCTCCATTCCTAGAGGAACGGAGCTTTTTATGCTATCTACGTATCAATGAAAAATGCGATATAAGCAAACAATGGGCTGATTTTCTAAGCCTTTTGATGTTCTGAAGTTAATCAAGCAAATAAAACCATTTTATGGTATATTTTTTGCGATGGATGTTATAACTTGGGAGCTGCATAAGGATGATAGGGAATACGACAGGGAATGCGACAGACAAAGAACGGACGATATTTGATCATGCTGGAAATACGATTAAGACAGAAGATCGAGAGATTCGAATTCTTGCCAAGTATGAGGAACCGCTGGTTGTCTTGCTAGGAAATGTGCTTAGCGATGAGGAGTGTAATGAGTTAATTGAATATTCTAGGCAACGATTGCAACGTTCAAGAATTGGTGAAGACCATGCTGTCAATCCAATTAGAACGAGCAGTGGTGTGTTCTGTGAGGAGAATGAGACGGTTACAAGAATCGAGAAACGATTCTCTCAAATTATGAATATTCCTATCGAGCATGGTGATGGCTTGCAAGTTCTGCTGTATATCCCTGGCCAAGAGTATCTACCCCATCATGATTTCTTCACACAAACGAGTCGAGCAAGTAGCAATAATCGAATTAGTACGCTCGTGATGTATTTGAATGATGTAGAGGAAGGTGGAGAAACAGCTTTCCCTATGCTTAATTTAACAGTGAGTCCTAACAAAGGTATGGCGGTCTACTTCGAATATTTTTACGATAATCATGAATTAAACGAGTCCACCTTGCATGCAGGTACGCCAGTGATCAAAGGCGAAAAGTGGGTTGCAACGATGTGGATGAGAAGACAAGTCCTTCGCTCATCATAGAGGTATGAACAGATACTAAGTTCCACATGGAGTATCAGAAAAGACACCTTAAAAGGTGTCTTTTTTCATTTTAACGGCAATGTCTACTCCACCAAAACGCCATTAATGAACGTCATAGTTTTATCTTTGAATTCAAGGATGAATTTGTTTGGAAAATCCAGATCGGTTTGAATCTCCGTCCCCAACATAACTTTTTTTCCTACATCATCAAAGGGATTGTGAATCAAGCCTCTAGGGGTATACCTAGTTTCGGAACCGATCACATTATTATTTTCATCGCGGATAAATTTGGTTTTTCCTGAGAACACCAAGTCCTTGCCGTTTTCCAAAGTCAGATGAACCTCCAAATGAGTCTTTGTCTTCTGATAATCGATGGTCACATCTTTAGAGGACACAGGGAAGCCAATTACAAAAAGTCCAATAAGAGCTGCAGCCAGTATGATTACCGATAAGATGGAAAGGACGATTACCTTTATGTTTTTTGATTTCACCTTTTTAAAATAATTAAGTTTGTTAACCTCTTCTTTATCAACAATAGGCACGTTTAGATTTGCTGTTGCAGTCATTTCGTTATATGACTGAAGGCAGCTTTCGCAGGTTTGCAGATGTTTTTCAATCTCTTCGTTGCTATGTAAAGAGGTTAGCTTTTCGATATAGGAGGGCAATAAATCCTGAATGATCTCGCATTTCATGAAGATCTTCCTTTCATTAATTTTTGTTTTCCACGGTAAAAGGTAACTCTTGCCCAGGTTTCATCCCTTCCGAGAATTTCGCCAATTTCCCGAAAGCTGAATTCTCCGGTCAAACGCAGATACAATACTTCCTTGGTATTTGGATCAAGTAAATGAAGCTGTTTAAATAACTCCATTTTGTCTTGAGCTAAAATGAACTCAGTTTCTGTTGAATTTGCGTTAGAAAAAGGAGGGTCTTCTAATTCACAAGTCTTCCTTTTGTTCTGCTTGTCCAGTTCCTGATACCACACATGCTTAGCAATCTGACAAAGCCATACATATACTTTGCAGGTTCCATCGTATTTGTGTATGGACTTTATAGCTCTATAAAAGGTTTCTTGGGTGATTTCTTCTGCCAGTAAGTGATTATGACAAAAGCTAAATACGAATTTATATACTTGGGTTGAATATTCCCTGTATAATTCCTCTTTGTCCTGCATCCGTTCACCTCCTCACTTTATATATCCGTAAAAAGCTATAAACGTTACAGCCTTTCTAAAATAATTATGAGTATAACGAAATAACGCCTTGGGTGTGTAGTATGATAAAAATCCTTAAAAATGTAAAAAAAGAAGGACTGCTTTTCCTCTATAATTAGATGAGATCTTATTGTATAAGTTACAAGGGGGCTCATAAATGACAATAAAGGTGAACCGACAGTTAAATGAAGGTCCTAAAATTCAAAAAGAACAAGATATTGTCACGAAAATGATTCGTATATATTGTAAGAAAAAACATCACCATAAGGGGCTTTGCAACGAATGTCAGGATTTAAACGATTATGCTCTGAAGAGGTTAGCTTATTGTAAGTTCGGGGAAGTGAAAACGGCTTGTGCTAAATGCCCTATTCATTGTTATAAACCGGAGTATCGTCAAAAAATAAAAGGGGTTATGCGTTTTTCAGGTCCATGGATGTTACTGTATCATCCCATTGAGTCAATTAGGCATATTCCATTACCCAATAAGCTGAGGAAATAAGTAAAAAACGGACATCAATTGATGCCCGTTTTAAGATCTAGCATTTTTCGTTCTATTTTCCACTTGGCAGTAGTTTATTCAATAAGATCGCTGCCAATGAAGCCGCTAGGATAGGTGAGCCCAATAAATATTGCACGAATGAAGGTAAGGAATGCAAGTAGTCGCCAGGAATGAGTACTAAAGCTAACGTGATAATCATCGGTATTGCGATAATATACATTTCTTTCTCGCCAATCGTTACGTTCTTCATCACCTGCACACCATTAATTGCAATGATCCCGCAGACGATAGCGAAGACGCCGCCGATTACAGCGGATGGAATGGAAGAGATCAGAGCAGCTAATTTACCAGAACAACCGAAGAGGACAAACCATCCTCCTACTGCGAGGAAAACCCGGCGGGAGGCAACACCTGTGATGGAGATAATGCCCGCATTGGTAGAATAGCCTGTAACAGGTGTTGAACCGAGTGCAGAAGCAATAAGACAGCCAATCCCCTCACCGATAACCCCTTTATTAATATGTTCGTCTGTTAAAGGTTTATTGATTACGTTGCTGACAGCAAACCAGGTACCTGTTGTTTCAGCTAGCAGTACGAGATAAATAATAACCATGGTGATAATAGCCGAAAAGTTGAACGAGAATCCGAAATCTACAAAAGCGATACGCGGCATGCTAAACCAGTTCGCTTTGCTAATCGCTGAGAAATCTAACACACCCATCAAGTTAGCAGAGATACATCCAACTACTAATGCCATCATGACGGAAATAATTCGGAAGATCGATCCTTTATTACGGAACATAGAACCGAGAATCACGAATAAAAGGAGTGTACCTGCTGAAATAAGGGCTAACAAAACGTTCTGATTGATTGAAGCGCCTGAAGCTCCATAGATATTGTCTCTTATAGCAACAGGTAATAAAGAAAGACCAACTATGAATATGATCGTACCACCTACAATGGGCGGGATAAAGTTCTTAACGATTTTATTAAAGATCCCGACATAGCCCAAAATAATAACTAGAACCGCACCGATTAAGCTGGCACCTAACACGGAACTCCAACCCAGCTCCCCGCCGCCACTAGCGGCATAAATACTGACAATCGCACCAAGCGGAACATAAGATGGACCTTGCGCGATAGGAAGCTTCATACAGAAATAAGTCTGCACAATCGTTGCAAGTCCAGCAGCAATAAAGGTAGATTGAATCAACGCGCTTGACTGATTCGGTTGTAAGCCGATTAACATTGCAATCAGGAAAGGAACTACATAAACGTCCATTGCCAATACATGTTGAAAGCCTAGGATGATGGATTTACCGAAGGAAACTTTTTCATCGGGTAGAACGGTTAATAGTTGTGACTTCAATGGCGCTTGATCTTGTACGTTTGCTTGTGTTTCCACTCAGATGCCCACCTTATATTTTCTAGTTTTATCGATCCTTAACGTGAATGAACCTTTTCACCCTGTACCCAGACTTCACGGATATTCTCAGGTCGAGCTAAATACATCATCTTTTGAAACACGTCCTCTAAATCTTCATTCCCATCAAAAATAGGCAATCTAGCCGAAGGTAATTTCGTATCAATAATTTGAACATCCCATGTATAGCCTTCTAGTATCCGACCGATAGGTAAGCTTAAACTTTTACCACCGCCAGCAGTAGCAAGATAGAAAGCTTCATCAATCTTAATCCGTGATCCTAGTAATCCACGCTCTTGTGCAGGAAGGGAAGGATTAACGCCATCCTCTAGCATTCTTGAAGACATTACAGCTTGTCTTATGTTATCGAAGAGACTAGGTGAAAAACCTCCAGAAATATCAGACCCTAAACCAATCTCTACACCTTTGGAGTGGAAATGAGCGATAGGGATGACACTATTGGCAAAATAAGCGTTTGATATCGGACAATGCGCAATAGCCGTTCCTGTCTCCGCAAATAACTCTACATCGTCTTCTTCTAAAAAATTACAATGTGCCATTACAGATTTATCACGGAGTAGACCGAAATCATGCAAGGCAAAAGCATCGTTCTTCTGGAATCGTTCTTGTACATAACCATGTGCCCAATCACTTTCACTACAGTGCGATTGAATATGAGTATCATATTTGGCGGCTAAGTCTCCTAAACCTTGCAAAGCCTCATTCGTACAGCTAGGAATGAACCTAGGTGTCACTACTGGATAAACGCCTTGCTTAGTAGATTTGGCTAGTTCTTTTACCGCTAGTATAAATTCTTCTGTATCTTTAAGTGCGTTGTCGGTGTCAGTGTCGCGATAGTATTCTGGATTTCCTTGAGGGTCGTCCATTACCACTTTTCCAACGAGTCCGCGTTGCCCTTTATCCGCACATATTTGGGCTAATAGTAAACTGGCTTCTTTATGCATCGTTGCAAAATAAAGGGCTGTAGTAGTTCCGTTCGCAAGTAAAGTATCAACCACATCATCGTAGACCTTTTTAGCAAAATCCAGGTCCGAAAACTTAGACTCCAGTGGGAAGGTGTACGTATTTAACCAATCATAGAGTGGAATATCTAATGCAGTTCCAGATTGAGCCCACTGCGGGGCGTGAACATGCAAGTCGATAAAGCCAGGCAAAAAATACTGACCTTCAGCTAATCGATGGAAGTTGTCTTGGCCTTGATAAGTAGCTAGTAAAGTTTGATAGTCGGGTTCTTCTGGTGAAACGATCTTTTCTATCATTCCATCTGTATTAATGCAGTAGAGATGGTCTTTTAAAATTTGAATTTCCTTTGGTGATTTGCTTGAAAATGAAGTGCCTAGGAATATTTGCATATATTCAGTCATGATTTCCGCCTTAATGTTCGTCTTTTGGTGTTCGTTTGTTATTATAATCCGTAAAAAATGATAAGTCTATACCTAAAGTCGAACGAATGAAAGGGTTGGGCGCTGAATTATGCTCTGATTAGATCATAATTGTTAGCATTTCGTAAAATGTATGCGGTTACTTACTTATGCTATAATACATATAGATAAATTAGGTTAAGCGCTTAAGAAAAATGGATTAGGAGTGTTACTGAAATGAGAAGATATAACTTTTGGCGTCCGATCATGCTAATTATTGTCGCGTTGCTTACGAGAAGCCTGGTGACTAACGTATGTATTTTGTTTGGTATGCAGACTGAAGTAGCGAGTAGTATAGGTACGCTGGGCATGGTCATAGCCGGTTTAGTGATGTATAATCGCATGAACATTCGCCGTCGAAAATAACGAACAGATTTCTAGAATCCGATCCATCCGGTTGAAATTATGCCCTAATTCCATTATAGATATCGGTCACTAAGAGTAAGACTTGGGAATTTTTCTCGGTCTTATTTTTTTTGTTTTGTACAAAATAGAGTTAAGCGATCAAGCATAACCTTATCGAAAAAAGTGTCTCTATATTTTTAAAGATATTTAAAATATGGCAAAGTAAAAGCAAAAAAAAAAAATTGGGAGTGGAAAAATGGTATTATCCATGGAATGTGATTACTCATCAAAAGGTTATTTAGAAAAACTCAATGCCTATTGGCGTGCTACTAACTATGTTTCCGTAGGTCAACTGTATTTGAAAGATAACCCGTTGTTAAAGGAGCCGATGAAGGATGCAGATTTAAAGATTAAGCCCATCGGACACTGGGGCACTATTCCAGGCCAAAATTTTATTTATGCCCATTTGAACCGTGTAATTACTAAATATGATTTGAACATGTTCTATATTGAAGGTCCTGGTCACGGTGGTCAGGTTATGGTTTCAAATTCCTATCTGGATGGTAGTTACACGGAAATTTATCCTGAGATTACGCAAGATATCACAGGTATGAAGAAATTGTTCAAACAATTCTCATTCCCAGGTGGGATTGCTTCACATGCCGCTCCTGAAACACCTGGTTCTATTCATGAGGGCGGTGAATTAGGTTATTCTCTTTCTCATGGTGTCGGTGCCATACTGGATAATCCCGATTTGATATCGGCTGTTGTGATTGGCGATGGCGAGGCTGAAACTGGACCACTAGCTACTTCATGGTTCTCCAACAGATTCATCAACCCAGTTACCGATGGTGCGGTCCTGCCGATCTTGCACTTGAATGGATTCAAAATCAGTAACCCAACGATCTTATCTCGTCAATCGAAAGAAGAAATTACCGCCTACTTTAAAGGTATGGGGTGGCAACCATTCTTTATTGAAGGTGAAGATCCTGATCTAATGCATCCAGAAATGGCCAAGGTGCTCGATACTATCGTCGAAAGAATTGAAGAGATTCAAAAAAATGCGCGTGAGAACAATAATCTTACTCGTCCGGTCTGGCCAATGCTGGTCTTCCGCTCTCCTAAGGGTTGGACAGGTCCAGAGCAATGGGAAGGTGTGCCCATTAAAAATTCGTTCCGTGCCCATCAGGTGCCAATTCCGGTTGACCAAAAAAATATGAAATACGCGCCAGCGTTGCTGGAGTGGCTGAACAGCTATAGACCGGAAGAGTTATTCGACGACAATGGCCGTTTGAAAGCTGAAATTGCCGAGATCCTGCCTTCAGGAGACAGCCGTATGGCTATGAATCCTGTAACTAACGCCGGCAACCTGATTAAAGACCTGCATTTGCCAGATTACCGCAACTTTACGCTTGACAATTCCGTACCAGGTCAAGTTATTGCACAAGATATGTCCGTTCTGGGTAAATACCTGAAGGAAGTTATTTCTCTTAACGAAGGAAATCGCAATTTCAGAATTTTCGGACCGGATGAAACGATGTCTAATCGTCTGGGACCTATCTTTGAAGTAACCAAACGGCAATGGTTGGATCAAATTAAGGAACCAAATGATGAATTTCTCTCATCTTATGGACGTGTTATCGATTCTCAATTGTCCGAGCATCAGGCAGAGGGTTTTCTTGAAGGGTATGTGTTGACTGGCCGTCATGGTTTCTTTGCAAGTTATGAAGCTTTCTTGCGTGTAGTCGATTCTATGATTACTCAACATTTCAAATGGCTGCGTAAGGCAAAGGATCAAAGCTGGCGTGCAGATATCCCATCCTTAAATGTGGTGGCAACTTCAACCGTATTCCAACAAGACCACAATGGTTACACTCACCAAGATCCAGGGATATTAGGTCACTTAGCTGACAAGAAGTCTGAATTTATCCGTGAGTATTTACCTGCGGATGCGAACTCCTTGCTGGCTGTCTTTGATACTGTCTTAAACGACCGTCAAAAAATAAACCTAATCGTTACGTCCAAACAACCGCGACTACAGTGGTTTAGTGCTGACGAAGCACAAGAATTGGTTGGAAAAGGCCTGAAGATTATTGATTGGGCAAGCACCGATCAAGGTGGAGAGCCGGATGTTGTCATTGCTTCTGCAGGTACAGAACCAACAATTGAAAGCTTGGCAGCAATCTCCATACTGCATGAGAAACTGCCTGAACTTAAGATTCGATATATCAACGTGGTGGACTTATTAAAACTAAGAAGTCGAAAACAGGATCCTCGTGGCTTATCTGACGAAGAGTTTGATCAGTTTTTTACAAAAGACAAACCTGTTATCTTCGCTTTCCACGGTTATGAAGGTCTGATTAGAGACTTTTTCTTTGAGCGTCATAACCATAACCTGCATGTACATGGATACCGTGAGAATGGGGACATTACAACTCCATTCGATATGCGTGTATTGAATCAGATGGATCGCTTTGACCTGACGAAGGAGACTATTCTCAGCTTGCCTGATGCGGATGAACATAAGACCATCTTGGATGAAATGGATGCGATCCTTAAGAAACATCATCAATACATTCGTGAAGAGGGAAATGATTTACCAGAAATAGAGAACTGGGTGTGGAAGCCACTGAAATAAAAACATGGTGTAACGGGTGTAGTGAAGTAAAAGACATCTTAGGGTGTCTTTTACTTTTTATGATAATTTTTACCTTTGACAGAATGAATGCGATTTCATATGATATATGTAACCGGTTACCTAGATTTGGACAATCATAAAATCACATATACTTGTCGCATCTTAAAGAGGAATCATATTTTTTTTAAGAATGTGGAACCGGTTCCACATACCTCAACAGGAGTCTCATCCGTCATTATTTCTCCAAACGAGCAAGAAGCAGAAATGCTTATGAAGTCCCTTGGTTTTCGCGAAAAGTACAAAGAAAAGCTAATTGTCACAAACGGAAAAGATGGAATTATTTATTACAAAAATGGAGAAAATATTTTCATCAAAGCGCCAGAGGTTCAAACAGTAGATACCATGGGTGCAGGGTCGGTGCTCAAGGAGGGATGCCTTTATTAAAAGAGCTGAAACAATTCATGGGCTGAGGGTATACTAGGAGGCGATTCTTTAATGCTAAGAAAAGAACCAAACGCATTAACACCACAGATGTATGCTGAGCTTCGCCGAAAAGTGGATTTTCAAGAATATTCATTAGAAGATGTCGCACAGGCCTTAGAGAAGACGCTATTTTCAGTTGTTATATTCGATGATCATAAACCAATTGGTATTGGTCGAATTGTCGGTGACGATAGAATTGTGTTCTTCATTAAGGATGTAGTAGTTGATCCTGAATACCAGAAGCAATCAATTGGATATACTATTATGCATTCCTTAATGAATTACATTCAGGAAAAAGCGTGCGAGAACGCATATATAGGTTTAATGGCTACGCCGAATACAGAGAAATTCTACGAGAAATTCGGATTTATTCAACGTCCTAATCAGGATTTTGGCCACGGAATGGTTAAATTTGTAGATAAATCATATAAAATTGATAACCCGATGGAGGATAAATAATATGTTAAAAAGACCAATTATAATTGATACAGATCCTGGGATTGATGACGCAGTAGCTATAGCTATTGCTTTGTATAGTGAAGAACTTGATGTCAAGCTAATCACAACTGTAGCAGGGAATGTGGGCGTAGACAAAGTAACAAACAATGCATTAAAGCTGCTGAAATATTTTAAAAAGGAAGTTCCCGTTGCCATGGGTGCGGCTGCCCCGCTGATTAGAACACCTCAAGATGCGAGTAATGTGCATGGTGTTAGCGGAATGGAAGGTTTTGATTTTGAAGAACCTACAAATGATCTTTTGCTTGAAGAGAATGCAGTTAATGCCATGTATAAGGTGATTAAAGAAAGTACAACCCCGATTACGCTTGTTCCGATTGGACCGCTTACGAATATTGCATTATTGTTGAAAATTTATCCCGAGGTAAAAAATAACATTCAAGATATCGTTCTAATGGGGGGATCAGCCTCCAGAGGAAATATGGGGGTAATGTCTGAATTTAATATTCATGTGGATCCGGAAGCTGCAAAAATTGTGTTTGATAGTGGACTTCCGATTGTTATGGCTGGTTTAGACGTTGGATGGAAAGCGCTTGTATTACCAGAAGACTCTGCCCAATTAGAAAACATGAACGATGTTGGGAAAATGATTCACAGCCTCTTTCAGCGGTACCGTGGCGGCAGCATGAAGACCGGGTTAAAAATGTATGATAGCTGTGCCATTGCCTATTTGTTAAAACCAGAAATGTTTGAAACGGTTGAGACTCACGTGGATATCGAACTGAACGGCAGTATGACAGCAGGAACTACAATCGTTGATTTGAAAGGATATTTAGGTAGACCTAATAATGCCAAAGTGTGTCTTGATATCGATCAGCAATTATTTCGAGAATGGCTATTAGATAGCTTGAGAAAGTGCAACTAACGAACTAACACCAACTAAATGGGGGACAGCGCGATGGACATAATCATGTACGGCTCTGCGATTCTGGCGATTGTTATTATTGTATATATGTTAATAAAGCAGATGGATATTAAGATTACACTATTCTTCATTGGTATTGTTCTAATGTTCATTGGAATACTAATGGGTAATGGAATAAGTGCTAAAGGGTTTGAATCTTCGGGTGCTGTATGGTTAGATCCATTGGTAGCCATAGCGGACCAGTTTAAATCGTCACTCACATCTGCTGGTTTTATCATTCTTATTCTTGGTGGATATACAGCATACATGTCCTATATTAATGCGAATGATGTGACCGTCAATGTATTAACGAAACCACTAGGTAAAATTAAATCGGTATATATTCTTGTGCCAGTAGTCTTTTTGCTAGGAAATTTGTTGTCTCTTGTAATACCTAGTGCCTCAAACCTGGCTATAATCTTACTTGCAACATTATTCCCTGTGTTGAAAAAAGCTGGAATGTCAACGTTATCCGCAGCTGCGATTATTGCTACATCTGCGACCATCGTACCAACGCCAATGGGTGGGGATAACGTGGCAATTGCAACTGAATTAGCACAATATGCTGAGTATGCAGGTTTGACCGTAACAGATTATGTATTCCGTTACCACGCGTTAGTCTCCATCCCTACATTATTAGTAATGGCTGTTGTACATTATTTCTGGCAAAAACGTATGGATAAAAAGATGGGCGTCGACACAGAACACGCAGAAGTTGAACTAAAGGATGTTAAGCTAGTGGAAGGTGGAAAGCTGTTTACAACGGTCTACGCTTTGTTGCCAGTGCTTCCTATCCTGTTCTTGATCGTAGTATTTATACTTCAATCTGCATCTAGTATGACTATTAATATAAGCGTTGAGGTAGTTGCCTTATTATCTTTCGCTATTGCGATTGTTTGTGAATTAATCCGTAAAAGGAATGCAAAGCAAGTGTTAGATGGTACAGAGCATTTCTTTAAAGGCATGGGCAGCGCGGTTCCAATTGTTGTTCTGCTGGTTGCGGCTTCTGTATTCGTTACTGGATTGAAATCAATTGGACTTATTGAATCCTTGGAAACAGCGATGACTGGTATTCACGGTTCCAGCCTTGGATTTATTCTTCCACTCATTCTCGTTGCCTTGACTGCTCTAATCGTTATTTTGAGCGGTAGCGGTACGGCGCTCTTCTATTCGATGATTCCTTTATTGGTTCCTCTTGCTAACGCTGCGGGTATTAACCCAATTGCAGTTACAGTGCCAATGGGTCTTGCAGGTAACCTGTTTAGAGCAGTTTCTCCAGTCGCGGCCGTTGTTCTTATTGTAGCTGGCTCCGTTAAGAAGAATCCGATTGAGATTGTAAAACGCACATCTGTGCCAATGCTTGTGGGTGTAGTCTTTATGTTCATCCTGTCCATGATCGTATTTTTATAACTAGGATATCCGGCGTAGCATAGCTGCTGTTCTGGCTCCATTAAGTATTCAGAAGGGGATGTTCCATAGCCAATGTTCATGGCTATTAGGACATCCCCTTTCGCTATTTCTTAGACTTTTTATCCCTACACTCCCAGAGATTGTGGTAATATATTACAACTAGATGATTACTATATGGGAGGTATGTGAGTGAAGCATAAATGGATGAACTCGCCGTACACCTTTGCTTTAGGGATGTTTGCGATGATGGTTCCCAGTCAGGCTTTTAGTTCTTTTTACAGTTATTTTTATGTGGAGAAATTGGGCTTGGGCATTGGACTTGCTACACTGGCCAGAACAATCTTTCTGATCTGGGATGCGGTGAATAATCCGCTGTTTGGATACTGGTCAGACCGCACAAATACCCGCTATGGTCGGCGTAGACCTTGGGTGTTCGGCTCGATTCCGTTATTTATGCTGGCGTTTGTGCTGGTGTTCTCTCCCCCTGGCGGTTTATCCGAGAATGGACTCTTCACTTGGTTTTTAGTGACGCTTATTTTCTATGAGGCTGTCGCTACGGTCTTGTGGGTGAACTATGGCGCACTGCTCCCGGAGCTCTTCCGTGGAGATCGTATTCGGGCAAAAGCATCGGCGATTCAGCAAGGGTATCAAGTGGTTGCTCTGTTAATCGGTACGGCTCTAACGCCCATCCTATTTGCAGCAATTAACTTCTCTAATATGGCTATTGTGTATGCCTGTGTCTTCGGCGTATTTATGTTTTTATGTATGATGAATGTCCAAGAGAAGAAAGAGACCACTAAGACTGAACCGTTGAAGCTCATCCCGGCTTTTCGGGAGACGGTTCGAAATAAGAAGTTCTGGGTGTTTAATATTTCGAATTCTTTTGCTCAAACGGTTAATGGACTTGTAAGCTCGATGATTCCCTTTTATGCAAAATATGTTCTACATATTTCAGAAGCACAAGTGTCTATTATGCTCGCGGCTGTCTTTGTCTCGGTCATTCCATTAGTGTTCGTGTGGTATTGGATTATTCGTAAGATGGATGGGGTCAAGGCATGGCGGCTATCGCTTATCCTATATGCTTTATCTGTCATTCCGCTATGGTTTGGGTATGATCTTGTAAGTGGTGTGGCCGCTGGCATTGTTGTTGGTTTCGGACTAGCAGGATTTCTAGTAACCCCGGCAATCGTAGGTGGCAAAATTATTGATGAGGATGCGGAGAAGACAGGTCTGAGAAGAGAAGGCATCTATACCGCGGTAAGTGGATTCATCACTCGCTCGAGCGGATTAATCTCGGCGCTGGCTTTTTTCATTGTAGGGATGATCTTTGGTTACAAGGGTGGCGATGACCCAGGGTCTGATCCAGAAGCAACGTTCCGGTATTTAATAAGCGTGGTACCGTTATGTCTGCTAGCGATATCTGTTGTCATATCTTTTACTATTAAATTTACATTTACGGGGCAATTGAGAGGTGATGCTGACTATGAGCAAAAGATTAATCATCAATTGTGATGATTTTGGGCAAAGCCCTGCCATGAATCAGGCGATTATGCATCTATTAGAAGAGGGAAAAGTATCTTCAGCGACGATAATGGCGGTGGCCCCTGGATTCGAGGAGGCGGCTAGATGGTGTAGCCGTAGGCAACAACGAAATGTGGGCCTTCATTTGACGATGACTAGTGAGTTTGAGGCTTTACGCTGGAGCAGCCTGACGGGGAACTCTTCACTACATGACGATGGCGGGCATCAATATAAGACGGTAAAAGAGTTTGAGCAGGGGGCACAGACAAAAGCTGTGCTGAAGGAGATTGTTGCGCAGTATGAGAGAGTGAAACAATCCGGAATAGTGATTAGTCATGTAGACAACCATATGGGAAGTTTATATGGCATGGAAACGGGACGCAGCTTGCTCCCGCAGACGTTGTGGAGAATTTCGCGCTGGGGATTGCCATCACGGTTCTTTCGATACATCCATCCAGAGGATCCTCTTCTAGGATCGCTGAAAAATATTGAACGTCCTGTTGCACTTGGATCCGGGCTGGCCGATACACTTGGAGTCCCGATTCCTGATTACTTGTTGTCGCATCCTTTTGGTGTGGAAGAGGGTGAGACGTACGATCGTTTCAAACAATCCATTATCGCCAAGATGTATTCGCTACCTGATGGTGTTAGTGAAACCTATATTCATCCCGGAATCGACGATCCGTGGATGCTTGCAAATATACCACATTGGGAGAAGCGAGTCTGGGAATACCGTCTACCCTTTGATGATGATTTTACCTATGCGATTCGTGATGCTAGTGTTGAATTAACAGACTATCGCTATGTACAGGAGCATTTAAAGCGCCCACGGGTAAAATCTGCGGGGAGACTGTTGAAGAAACTGATAAGTTCATGAGAGAAAATAAAAGACACCTTGAGGGGTGTCTTTTGACTATCCCATTAAACCCTTTAGTCCATTCAAGAATGGGGAAATAGATTTAATCATATTGTAGCCCATTTTCACAACCGGCATTGTTCTTTGGATCATCCCTACGAAGCCCATAATTCTACCGAATCCTGAAGCGCCTGAACTTACAGCCTCGGTAGCGCCAGCAGCCCCTCCTCCCATTCCGAAAAGTGAGCCGAATAATGGCATGAGTCCTGATACGTTCGCTTTCCGGGAGCGGGAAGAAGAGTGTTTTTTTGATTTTTTGTTTTTATTTTTATTTTTACGTGGTTTGGAGAGAGTCAATCCATCCTTATCGAGGCCAGTTATCCATCCTACATACGTACGTCCATCATGAAGCGTAACGCACACAGGTCTACCCTTGAGCTGTTCAGCTCGCTTGCGAATTTTTGCTCTGTTTGACATTTGTGGATCACCTCATTGGTCTATTTAATTCTATATTACTCAGATATTCTGGTGTTGCTTGTGCGGGTTCATCATTAATATGAAAAGAAAGTCCAAAAAATGGATGAGAAAACGTTATACGTAAATATCCATCTCAGAGGTTTTATTTCATCTACTACCGAATAGTAAATGGGGTAGAGAGACGCTTGTACATATCGGGGTAGGGTGAAAAATAATGAATAAAATTTTAGTGTTAATATGTATAGTTTGCTTAATGATTACGGGATGTAAAGAGAATATTGGCTCCAAGGAAGCAGCTTCAGAATATCTACAAATTACCTCGGGAGAACCTCAATATTCAGAAGAATCGAGTCTCGGGATAACGGAAGCAGATGTGCTGTTAATCCGGAAAAAGGTTGAACAAGTAGAGTCGAATATTTTTGTTTCATCTTACAGTTGGAGATGTAGTGAAAATGATGAGGGGACTGTAGCCATCCCATCAGAAGAAACAGAAACAGGGTTTGAGTTCTATTATATGTGCCAAAATTTTGATACAAGAGAAAAAATCATGAGTTATTTAACTACAGCACTTACGATGAAAAATGCGAAAGATGAGATTACATCAAGAATTGATAGTGGGCTTTTGGCTGAAATAGACGGGGAAATGTCAATTGTGCCTTGGGAAGGAACGGATACGCTAGACTGGGACAATGCTAAGGTCATCGCTTTTCACGTGGAAGATAAAAGTGCGGAAGCAACCATACAAGTTTTTGATGTAGGGTTTAACACCTATGACACCTATGAGGGATCTTATATTTATGAGAATGGCTGGAAAGAGGACTCTTTAAAAGTCAAAGCATCAGATGCTGATAGATCGAATGAATGAACTGAGCTACAGCCCCAAGTATCTCACGTGAAAGTCCATTGCATTTATAAAGCTGTTCTTCCGCTTATAAGATTCGAATACCAATTAGTGAAGGGGGTGGAAGGATGTTATCTGCATGGATTGGGAGTATTACTTTTGCGGGAGCGGCGATTCTTTACATATTACTGTCTTTAGGATTACCTTATGGTGAATTTGCAATGGGTGGCAAACATAGAATCATGCCCTCGCAGATGAGGATTGCGTGTGCGATCTCAGTTGTTATACAACTGATTGCAATCTTGTACTTGTTGCAGGCAGGCAACGTGATTTCTATTGGATTACCTTTTGATAGAGGTATATGTTACTTTTTTACAGTCTATCTAATTCTCAATACCGTAATGAATATATTATCGAAGAGTAAAAAAGAAAGACTTGTGATGACACCTTTGTCTTTAATCACGGCAATTTGTTTTGGGTTTACTGCCATCATGAGTGGGTCTTGAGAGAGTTATTATCAGATAAAGATTCGACGTGTTTTGATCTTGTGTATGCGCTTTCTTGGGACGCATCTGTATAAGGTGTGTTTTTTTGTATGTCTAGAGACTCTTGATCTAATAAAATAACAATGTGACCTAGGTCTTTCTTCACACGTTAATATATTTGACACGAATTTATATTAATTTTACAATTATATACTTTTTCGTCATGTTTGTGTGATATAATATCACCGAAATTATGTAAAAACTACTAGGGGGAATAAATCTTTATGGGATGGAAGACACGATGGAACAAGCCTCTCGCTTCTGTACTAGCAACTGCAGTGCTTTCAGCACAGGTCCTAGGTGGAGTCGTTTTGGGTACGGTTTGGAGTCCAGACAAAGTAGCTGCTGCACCTGCTACACCTGCTTCTGGAGCCAAGGTTGAGCTCCGTTTGATGAGCACAACGGATGTGCACACTAATGTGTATGGTTGGGATTATTTTAAGGGTGCACCATCTGTAACCGTCGGTCTTGACCGCACGTCAAGTCTGGTGAAACAAGCGAGAGCTGAAGAACCCGACAACCTCCTGCTTGATAATGGTGACTTGATTCAAGGAACTCCGCTGGGTACTTACGTGGCGAAGAAATCGGAACTGAAAGATCCGAATGAGATTCATCCGATGATTGCGGCTATGAATGTTATGGAATATGATGCTGCGACTTTTGGCAATCATGAATTCAATTATGGGTTGCAATTTTTAGATCGTACTATAAATGGTAGCGATGGTAATGAGTCAACTACCGGTGCAAATTTTGATTATGTGAATGCGAACATATATAAAACAGATGGCACGAATGCCTTTGAACCTTTTGTTATCATACCTAAAACAATAAAAGACAGTAATGGTCAAGAACAAACGATTCAAGTAGGCCTAATTGGCCTTGTTACCCCTCAAATCATGGAGTGGGATAAGGTTAATCTGGAGAACGAAGTCACCGTTAAAGATATTGCCGCAACGGCTGCGGAGTTTGTTCCAGAAATGAAAGCTGAAGGAGCAGATGTCATTGTCGCTATGGCTCATACTGGCTTTGATATTAATGCTGTTATAGGTGATGGTTCCGAGAATGACATTAATGCGTTGAGTAAGGTTCCGGGTATTGATGCGATCACATTCTCACATACCCATAAAGTATTCCCAACGGGAAATGACAGCACACTGGATGCTTTGTTCAAAGATCCGGACACTAAAAATCCTTACGATAACGATAAGGCTGTGATCGATAATGTGAATGGTCACATTAATGGTACGCCTGCTGTACAAGCTGGCTACGGCGGTGCTTATTTAGGTCTAATTGATCTGGATATTGTATACGGTGATAAAGGCTGGGAAGTAGATAAGAAGAGCTCAAAAGCTTCAACTCGTTCTATCTATAAGACAGAGAATAAAGTGAATTATCCAAAGGTCGAACCTGATCCAGCTGTAGATGATGCTGTTGCGGCAGCGCATAAAGCTACTATTGCTTATACTGAACAGAAGCTGGGTGTTACAACGGCTCCAATGAACAGTTATTTTGCAATGGTTCAGGATGATCCTACGGTTCAGCTCGTAACGTATGCACAGAAGTGGTATGTTCAGAAGTATATTGATGTCAATGTTCCTCAATATAAGGACCTACCGATTCTGAGTGTCGGCGCTCCTTTTAAAGCAGGACGTAACGGCCCAGAAGAATACACTAGTATTGATGAAGGCAACTTGACTATCCGTAGCGCAAGTGACCTCTATCTATACGATAACACGCTCAAAGCGATCAAGGTTAAGGGTTCTGTTGTTAAAGAGTGGTTGGAAATGAGCGCGGGTGCATTTAACCGCATCAAACTTGGAATCTCGACTCCGCAGTCTCTGTTGAATCCGGAATTCCAAGTCTTTAATTTTGATGTGATTGATGGGGTCCAATATAAAATTGATGTAACGAAAAACGCGAAGTACAACCCGGATGGCTCCATTAATGATGCTTCATCGAGTCGTGTGACGGAAGTGACTTACAATGATCAACCTTTAGATCTTGATCAGGATTTCATTGTTGTCACTAACAATTACCGTGCAAGCGGTGGCGGTAACTTCCCGGGCGTTAAAGGCTCAGAGTTGGTAGTGGACTCTCAAGATGAGAATCGTCAGGTCTTGATGGACTATATCAGTGAAGCTGGAACGATTGATCCTACTGCTGATGGCAACTGGTCCTTGGCACCTATTAAGGGTAGTGTGAAAGTAACGTTCACTACAACGCCTAAAGCAGCAAGTGTACTGCCGACGAACATATCCGATACGGGTCAGCAAAATGATAAAGGCTTCGGAATTTTCGAACTGGATCTAAGTGTGAAAACTCCTGCGCCAACTGCAGATGTTGAAGTTCACCTTATTGGAATCAATGACTTCCATGGTCAACTAGACACAGTTTCTACAGTGAGCAATAAATCTGTAGGCACAGCAGCTTACCTCGCGACTTACTTGAAACAGGCTCGTGCAAAGTACGAGAACTCCTTGCTCTTCCATAACGGTGACTCCGTAGGAGCATCGGCACCTGTATCCTCGCTTGAGCGCGACGAGCCGACTCATGCTTGGATGAATATGATGAAATTTGATGTAGGCTCCTTGGGTAACCATGAGTTCGACCAAGGTGTTGATGCGCTAATGACACAGCTTTATGGTGGTGCTGATCCAAAGAACAAAAAAATTATCCATGCTGGTTCTGATTTTGATTATGTGAATGCTAATGCAGTGTATGCCAAAAACGGCGAACCCATTATCAATCCTTATGTAATCAAAGAAGTCGGTGGTGTGAAGATCGGCTTTATAGGTCTTGTAACCAAATCCACACCAAGCAAGGTTGCACCTTCAGGAACAGTGGGCGTACACTTCCTCTCTCCAGAGGAGGAAGTAGTGGCTGTTGAAAAATATGCGAAGGAGCTACAATCTAAAGGTGTAGAAACAATCATCGTGCTTGCACATGATCCAGCCTCTACTAAAGATGGAGTAACTACAGGCGAAGCGGCTGATCTGGCCAATGCGCTCCCTGCGAACTCCCCTGTTGACGTTATCGTTGCTGGTGATAACCATGCACTGGCAAACGGAACGGTAAACGGCAAGTTGATTGTACAGGCGTACTCTTACGGTACAGCATTTGAAGATATCAAATTGGTCATTGACCATAAAACAGGAGATGTGAAGAGTAAGTCTGCTGTAGTAACCTCCACCCTCCATGAGGGTGTAACACCGGATCCAGAAAGTGTGGCACTGGTTAATACTTACCTTGAGAAGCATCCAGAACTGACCCAACCAGTGGGTACAACAGACGGAACTGTTACTCGTACAGATGCTTACACCAAAGAAGCTGCGCTTGGCAACTTGATTGCTGACGCTATGCGTACTGCTGATTTCGGCGATGGCGCAAAGGCTGCTGATTTTGCTTTTATGAATCCAGGTGGTATCCGTGCGGATCTTCCGAAGGGTCCTGTAACCTTCGGAGACCTTGCTAAAATTCAGCCGTTCGGCAACACGCTTGTGAAGCTGACTCTGACTGGAGCACAAATTAAAACGTTACTGCAACAGCAATGGAATGTGAAAGCTGATGGAACACCAGATATCAAAACGCTACAAATTTCCGGACTGAAATATACAGCGAATATGTATCTTCCAGTAAAGGATCGTGTTGCGAATCTTACTTTGACTAATGGAACACCAATTGATCCTATGCAGAAATATACGGCAGTAGTGAATAACTTTATGGCTGCGGGTGGAGATAACTACAAGGTTCTGACTGAAGCGAGTGATTCTCTGGCTGGTCCGATTGATTTGGACGTATTCTACGATTACATTGTGAAGACGTTTGATCGCAAAGAGATCAAGGCGGCAATTGAAGGTCGTATTACTAACAAAGAGAAGGCTGATGATACGGGATCAGGCAATGGCGATGGAAGTTCTAATGTTGTAACTCCAACACCTACTCCAACTGTAAAACCATCAGCAACGCCAGCTCCATCGGCTACACCAGCACCAACTACTACCCCAGCAGCAAACTTCAAAGATCTGGGTAAGGTAGCTTGGGCGCAAGAAGCTGTTCAAGCATTGGCTGCTAAGGGTATTATAAAAGGATTGGATGCTAATACTTTTGCGCCAACCAAAACAGTGACTAGAGCAGAATTTATTACAATGCTGGTACGCGCACTGAATCTGACGGGTTCGGCAACTACCAGTTCATTCAGCGATGTTAAGCAAGGAGTTTGGTACACGGATTCTATTGCCCTTGCGGTGAAGGCCGGACTTGTACAAGGCTCTGGAAATGGTAAATTTGAACCGGGTCGTGAAGTGACTCGTGAAGAAATGGCTATTATGATTGCTAATGCATTGAAAGATAAACTACAGCCGATTGATAAGAATGCAGCGCTGGGCAAGTTTGCAGACAAGTCCAGTATTGCTCCTTACGCACAGGACGCTATAGCACAACTGACCCAATTGGGAATTGTTAACGGTGTTGAGGGTGGTAAATTTGCACCTAAGGGCATAGCTAACCGCGCTCAAGCGGCAGTCATTATCTACCGTATGCTTGAACAAGCTTCATAATCCGATAGTTCTTCTAAAAAGTGTATCGATGATCCCTAATAGGGACTCGGTACACTTTTTCTTTTTACATTAGGTATTGCCCTTTGCGCTAATATATGATAATTTAGTTCTGCACTGCATGATTCTTTTATATTTTGTGCGGTCGTGGCGGAATTGGCAGACGCGCACGGTTCAGGTCCGTGTGGGTTAATCCCCGTGGAGGTTCGAGTCCTCTCGACCGCATACCTAAGTGCTTATAAATTAGCTGTACTTTTGAATTGCTCTTCGACCTGAAGAGCCTTTTTCTATTTATAAGGATATTTCAGATTTGGATAACTCTAATGTAAAAGAAGTGAAGCGAAGATGGAACCTAATGTAAATGTCAATACGAAGCGAAGTGTGCGGTTTCTTGAAAAATATTTTTCAGGAGAATCGTTAGATTATCGCCATATGATTGCTTTATTTATCCCTATTCTGGTAGATCAAGCCTTTATAGTGGGGCTAAATCTAGTGAATACGGCTATGATCAGTTCGTCTGGTGTGGCGGCTATCAGTGCGGTGAACATGATTGATTCCCTTAATCTTTTTCTCATTAGTGTGTTTATCGCGGTATCAACAGGTGGTACGGTTGTCGTAGCGCAGTATAAAGGAAGCGGTAATAGTCTTATGGTATCAAAAGCTACCGCAGGCGCCACTTCATCGGTTTCCCTTATGGCTTTTGTTATTGGTATGTTTGGTATTCTTTTTCATAATCCGCTGTTGAACTTACTATTTGGAGCAGCTTCACCCGAGGTAATGCACAACGCCCGAATCTATTTGATTGGGAGCTGTATCTCCTATCTTGGTATAGCTGTGGTAGAGGCAGTGTGTGGTGCTCTTCGGGGAATCGGAAGGACGAGAGCCTCGCTTGCGTTATCGCTCATTATGAACTTAGTTTACGTCCTCTTGAATCTCGTATTTATTAACCTTTTGCATATGGGCGTTCTAGGAATGACCATTTCTATAAATATAGCTCGATATTTGGGCGCGATATGCGCTCTGTATTATCTGTTCCGGATGGACAATGAACTGCATATTCGAATTCGTGACTTACTGGTGGTTCAATTCTCCATGCTCAAAAAAATAATGTTCATCGGTATGCCGTTTGCGGCGGAGCAGATGTTCTTTAATGGTGGTAAGATTCTGACGCAAGTCTTTATCGTCAGTCTCGGTACTTACGCGCTTGCTACAAACGCTATCGCCTCTTCCTTTGCGGGGATTATGCAAATTCCGGGCAATGCGCTGTCTTTGACGATTATTACAGTGGTCGGACAATGTATGGGAAGCAATAATGTTAAGGATGCTCGGAAATTTATTAAATCGTTTCTCGTAGCATCTTCCCTTTCCTTTGTGGTGATGGGATTGTTAGTTATGCCTTTCTTCCATCCGCTAGTGTCGATGTTTCATCCACCTGCAGAGATTGTGAGGGATATTTTCATAATTGTACTTATCAATACAATCGTACAAATACCGCTGTGGTCTGTTAGCTTCATAACACCGTCAGCGCTTAGAGCGGCGGGTGATTCCAAGTTCACATCCATGGTGTCTATGTTAAGTATGTGGTTGTTCCGTGTAGTACTCGGATACATCTTAGGTATTGTTTTCGATTTCGGTCTACTTGGGGTTTGGTTAGCTATGAACTGTGAGTGGGGAATTAGAGGATTCATATTTCTACGGCGCTTCATGGGTAAGAAGTGGGTTCAGCATCGTGTTATATAGTAAAAGACACCCCATGTGGGTGTCTTTTTGTTTGCCATGCATGTAGTATTATTCTTTGATCTGTGAGAACAAATCATTCAAAGCTTCACTCATTGTAGGGTGAGTAAAGATATGATCTCTCAAAAAGGTAAAATCTTGCCCTGTTTGTATTGCCATGCTCACGATATTAATCACTTCGCTAGATTCCGCACAGAACAATGTAGCTCCTAGGATTTTATTGGTTTTTGCATCCACAATTGCTTTTAGGAAGCCCTCGGTTTCGTTAATTAAGCGAGCACGTGGAATAGCTGCTGCAGGCAACTTAGCGACTTTAATTTCAAGTCCTTGTTCGACGGCTGCTTCTTCACTTATTCCTACTCTGGATAGTGGGGGATCAATAAATACACTGTATGGAACAACGTCACGGTCATTTGTGGTATGGGAATGATCGCCGAAGAGATCATTTCGTACAATTCTATAATCATCTAATGAGATGTAGGTAAACTGTAATCCGCCTTTGACATCTCCGAGGGCCCATATATGGGAAACGGTGGTTTTTAGGGAAGGGTCCACCTTAATAGCACCCCGATCTGTAACTTCTACACCGGCTGCTTCTAAATTTAATCCCTCAATGTTTGGTTTTCTACCTGTCGCAACCAGAACAGCATCGACTTTCAATTCTTGAATAGCACCATCTATCGAAAAGGAGATAACTGCTCCATCTTTAACATCCTTCAGTCCTATAACCTTTGCATTCAGTTTGACCTCAATGTTCTTCTTGGTAAAGGTTTGGAGGACGGCGTCCGCGACATCGCGGTCTTCTTTAGGAATGAATTTCGAGGAACCCTCCAGCACCGTAACCTGTGAGCCGAATTGACTGTAAATCGAAGCGAATTCCAATCCAATATAACCACCACCAATGATGGCTAGTTTAGTTGGGAGCTCCTTAAGATCCATAATGGATGTACTGGTATATACGAACTTACTATCTTGTATCCCATCAATAGTAGGAATGACGGTTTCAGCGCCCGTATTAATGAAGATTTTATCGGAGGTTAAGATTTTCGTCTCACCGGCATCCTTTACTTGGACTTCGTGATCCGATAAGAAGGAAGCTTCACCATTGATAACTTCTATATTCTCGTTCTGATTTAGATTATCGTAATTTTTTTGGCGTAGACTTGAAATAAGCTGATCCTTATTATGGACCGCTTCTATATAATCTTCCCCTTGATGGGCTTGATAAGCTAAGGATTTCGTAGGGATACAGGCGATGTTAATACAAGTTCCACCGTACATTTTCTTAGAGCGTTCAATCACGGCTACTTTCCATTTTCGATTAGCTAGTTCTGTGGCAAGGGTCTTTCCGCCTTTACCGAAACCAATAATAATAGCGTCGAACTTGTTCATTTTAATACCTCCGGGTCACACAGGATGTTTTAAATTATGCATTAAATAGCATGTTTCTTTATTATTACCCTAAATCCGAAGGCCATTAAACGAACGATAAAGAGATTTGAAGACGAAAAAGAGATCTCCTCTAAAGGGAATCTCTTGATGGTCAATATAGCTACCTTGTTGCCTTCTTTAACAATGAAAGAACTGAGTTCGAGGTGCTTAGGAGGATCGCTTTTTGGTGTTCGCTCGACATAAAACTGTCTAGGTTGGGGAGAGTGTAGGGAATCCCATGGTGATCACTGCACCGCCATCCTTACGGTTCCCTGCTGAAATCAGACCTCCAGAGCGCTCAACGATCGCACGGGATATGGCTAGTCCTAGCCCTGATTCGCCATCTTTTCCTTTTACAAATCGGTGGAACAGGTATGGAAGCAGATCTTCTGATATGCCAGGGCCATCATCACTAACGGAAAGCAGAACCTGACCATCTTTAACCGAAGCATGAATGTAGATATGCTGGTTGGCATAACGAGTTGCATTGGAAACTACATTAAGCAGCGCCTGCAATAGCTTATCTCTATCGGCCCGGATCGTAAGTGGCTCACAGTCATCGTAGGATACATGTAGGGTCAGTCCCTTTTTCATCAAAAGGGGGTTCATGCGTTCAATTGTTTCTACGACTAAATCGTCCAGAGAAAGCTCGCTAGTTCTAAATATATCCTCCTCACTATCCAGCTTCGCAAGCAGGGTCATTTCAGTAACGAGTTTCTTCAGACGACTACTCTCACTCATAATAATATCCAGACCTTTATCGATCCCTTCCCCCTCGAAGATACCATCCTTAATCCCTTCAGCATACCCAGAGATAGACATTAGTGGGGTCTTTAATTCGTGTGAGGCATTCTGGAAAAATTGCTTCTGTACGTGGTTAAAACGATTCAATTCGCCAGCCATGTCATATACCGACTTAGCGACAGCACCAATCTCTCCGCCAGCTTTGATTAGCTTAACGGCTGAAAAGTGGCGTTCCTTTACCTTTTTCAGCTCTTGCTGCAGCTTCATTAGAGGTTGGATTAGCTTTTTCGTGATAAACAGGCCAAATAGGAGCATGAATGCCCCTGCTGCACCGAAAACGATTAGAAGTCTTTTGAGCAGAGCTTGTTCAATTGTTGTAACTGCGCTCATAGGTGTAAGCAGAGTTAGCGTGCCTATCGGGGTGGACTTCACTTCCGTTATATATCTTGCATCTGTTCCATTCCATATGTTCTGGAGATCCGAGGTTTGACCTGCGACAAACTGCGTATTGGAGTTTACCGCGATTGAACTCATATTCGATGAGGTGGACAATACTTTTCCTGTCTCATCGCTAAGAATGGCCTCGACGCCTGCAGTACCAACAGTAGAAGGCATGATCACGGGTAACGCATGGAGTTCAGTCCCCATGTCGCCCTTGTACGTGCTCCCCTCAATCATAGTGGCTGACATGGCAGAGCTAATGGTTCGCAATTCTGCCTTTTGTGTACCGACAAAATGATTGAGCAGTACAAAGTGGATCACGACAGCGGTAATAGACAGGAGCAGTACCAATACGATGCTAAAGGCTATATTAATCTGATGTGCTAGCTTCATTGATCTCCATTCCCTCCTCAATACGCATACGATAACCATGTCCCCAAACGGCTTCAATCGGCAGCAGGTCTAGTTTTTTCCGCATTCGTTTAATTAAATGGTCCACGGCGCGGTCGCTCCCGAAATAGTCATCTCCCCAAACATAGGTTAACAGCTCATCTCTTGTAAATGCGCGGTTTGGAGAAGCTGCAAAAACTTTTAGAAGGGTGAATTCTTTGCTGGTGAGTTCAATCTCATTTCCGTGCCAGAACACACGTCTTTCCTCCAATAATAACTGTAGGTGGCTAACTTCAATTTGCGTCGATGGGTGTGGGGTACTAATTGCGGGTTCCACGGGATTACTCATTTTATACCAGCGTTGTAACTGGCGTTTAATGCGAGCAACTAGCTCCCGGGGGCTAAATGGCTTGACCAGATAATCATCACTGCCAAGCTCTAAGCCTAATATTTTATCCACTTCATTATCTCTTGCAGAGATCATAATAATCGGTACCTCGGCTTCATTGCGAATCCGCCGACAAAACTCGTACCCGTCCATGCCAGGCAACATTACGTCGAGCACCCACATATCGGGTGGGCTTGTCTGCCATAAGGTCCATGCTTCCTCAGCGCTGCCAAGGCCGATCGTGCGGTAATTTTCTTTTTGTAAATAGGCTTCTACAAGATTACGTATATGCTGATCATCGTCTACTACGGCAATGAGATAGTTGGTATTCATTTCGTTACCTCCAGAGTATTCTTCTACAATTATATCAATCCATAGGTGGGTATAGGGGTCTGCCATCGTTTTTCCACAAATTAACCAATGTTATGCCACACCCATTTTGTAAGCTTGGACTTGTAAGATCATTCAAATCGACGAGGAGTGTTGTATTTATGAATCAACAGATGATATTTAAAAAGTTAGCGTTGTCCGCCTTACTAGTGTCCGCAGTTGCCGCACCGACTGCAGTGAACGCAGCTAGTGGAGCTAACGATCAAAGTGCGAAGACAACAACAGCAGCCGTGGTTACTCCAGCAAATAGTGGATCACTTTCTGCAAGCTTAATAAGCTTTGATTGGGTAGATCCCCTGGAACTGGCTAAAACATACGCACCTAATACCCTGGAAGACTGGAAGAAGACCTTGGATCAATATTATAAGGCTGCTGGATTTAGCATTACCGCAGTTTCTGAGCTTGTACCTTCTGAGCAGGCGGAGGGAGTTCTATTATCGAAAGAGATTGGATCAGCTGAAGCTCTGCCCGTGAGTTACATTGAAGCGGGTCGCAATGTTGAGGTATTACCTAATGATAAGAAGATGGAGAGTTTTGCCTCTACTTCAATTAAAGGTGTAGCTGCAATTGCGGCAGTAGAATCAACTGAAGCTACGATTTCAATTCAAGAACTTAGTGAGGCTGATAAAGCCTTCTTCAAAACCCAAGAGGATCTGAATAGCGCGGCTAAAACCAAAGATTCCACTGTGATTAAGGAAGCTTTAACTAAACTATTGGATCAATATAAAGAGAAAATCAAGGCGTTAGAAACGTCGAAGTAACAGTGATAACCGCAGCTTGATACAGAATAGAGAGAATGAAAAGGTAAAAGCAAAAAGACACCTCGAGGGTGTCTTTTTGTTACGTAAATGTATCTAGTCCAACCCAATCTCGCTTTTTGCTTGAACCCTTGCTCTTTTCCGCCAATTCACTCCGATCACCCCGGCAATGATCATCACCGTGCCGGTCCAATGATACCATTCCAGCTGTTCATTCAGCAGGAGTACACCACCAAGAATAGAGACAACTGTCGAAAGACTGCCGAAGATACTCACGCGTGAAGCCTCCATTCGGGATAAAGCATAGTTGGAGAGGAAGGAGGTCACGAGGGAAGATAGCACACCGAGATAAATCATGGAGAATATGAATTTTGGCTCCTGAAAAGGTGTGAAATATTGATTCAAGGTTCCTGCCGAACCATGTTTAATGATCGACAATCCATTAAAAAATATAAATCCAAATAAAGTAATCATATAAGTGAGCTCTTTAGGACTCCAAGTTCGTGTCAGCTTTCGGGCCGCAACATTATAGCCGGCAAGGGATAGCGCTGAGATTAGGATGAGTAAGACGCCCCACAGACTAGAGGAAGAAATACTCACGCCCGGAATGGCAAAGATAAGAATGATGCCTGCAACCGAGATTAAGGTGGAGATCTTCTGGAAACCGCTCGTAGTTTCTTTCAAGAACATCGCTGCTAAAATGATGGTGAAGATGGGCATGGTCGCCTGAATTATGCCCGCTACAGCAGATGTTGTATGCAGAAGTCCGAAGGCTTGAAGTGTAAAGTACAACGATGGGTATAGTAGAGCAAGTGGGATTACCACTGCTGCCTTGGAAATACCAAACTTCACCCGCCCCCATCCTGGAAAAGTAAATAATGAAGCGGCAAGGAAAGATAACGTGAAGCGGTGAGCTAACGTATCGAATGGGTCCGAGACGGTTAAAGCCATTTTTACAAATATAAAAGAAAACCCGACAATAATAGCATTCAAGACAGCAGCTACTATCGCTTTTTGAGTAGAAGATGTATTCATCTATAAGACCTCCAAAGTGTTGCGCGCATTTAGGACCGGTCCTGTTATGCTCTTTATTCTAAGGCTAGAACAGCTGTGCTACAATGTAATTATTCTTGATCTGTACCGGTACAAAATAGACTCGGAGGTAGGTGAAGGGCATATATAAGTATTCGGAGTTAATCAACGATCTGGAATTACAAATCGCTGAAGATACATATCGTGAGGGCGACAAGTTACCTTCTATTCGAGAGCTAGCGCTACGTTATGACTGCAATAAGAGCACGGTTATTCGAGCACTCCAAGACCTTCAGGACAAACATCTAATCTATGCCGCGTCAAAGAGTGGATATTATGTCATGAAACGCAGTGGGGAGCGAAAAGAAGAGGGGGCGCACTGGATTGATTTTACAGCATCTGCACCGGACCCGGATATTTTTCCGTATCTAGATTTTCAACATTGTATTAATAAGGCGATCGATATGTACCGTAAGGATTTGTTTATCTATGGAACGCCGCAAGGGCTGCCGTCTCTGATCCGTGAAATGCAGCGGCAACTGGCCTCATATCAGGTATTTGCTGATTCCAAACAGATTTTCATCACCTCTGGTGTGCAGCAAGCACTTGGACTCTTAACCCGTATTCCTTTTCCGAATGGCAGGGAGCGTGTGTTGATTGAACAGCCGAGTTATCCACTGTTTATGGAGTATTTGAAGACGTACGACATCGAGACAGAGGGGATACAGCGTTCGGATGACGGGGTGGACTTGAATGAATTAGAGCGGTTATTTAAGACGGGCCAGTTCAAGTTCTTCTATACCGTACCACGGTTTCATAATCCGCTTGGCGTTTCCTATACCCGCAACCAGAAGAAGGCGATTGCCCAGCTTGCAGCTAAATACGATGTGTATATCGTTGAGGATGACTACATGGCAGATCTGGAGCAGGATACGAAGCAAGATCCGATTTATGCCTATGACAATACATCACATGTTATCTATTTAAAAAGCTTCTCCAAGATTATATTCCCAGGTCTGCGCGTTGGTGTGGCTGTACTTCCTGAGGTGCTCTGTGAGTCCTTTAACCGATTCAAAAGACTGATGGATATAGATAGTTCTATGCTGTCACAAGCTGCCTTGGAGTTGTATTTGAAAAGTGGAATGTTCGAGCGCCACCGAAAAAAGATGTGTTCCTGCTACGGAAAAAGATCCATGCTTCTCCATGATTCGATTATGAGGGAAGCAAATGCAGCGTCTGAACAGCATTATTCCTATGTTCCTGCCAGTCAGCTAGGTGTGCATACGTATCTGAAATTGGAGGATAACCTTAGAGCAGAGCAGATGATCAAACGGCTGCATAAAAAGTTCATTCGAGTGGAGATGGCGGATAGTGGTTACCTTCCGTATTTCGCCAAGGAGAGCATTCTAAAGCTCAACGTATCTAGTGTAAAAGAGCCTGATATTTCTTCTGGCATTGCACAGGTGATTCGAGAAATACGCTAAAATAGGTGCAATAGAAGCTACAGCAAACTTGAGGTGAATAAAAAAAGCCTGCTTAATTTAGCAGACTTAAGGAAATACATTATATCTTATTAATCTTCTACTATCTCTGACTGCCAGCCTAACTGTCTACACATCTCGCTCATTTTGCGAATATTCAGCCTAGCCTCGATCCGGGTTAAGCCCAGTCTGATTGAAGTATCCGCAGCCCAGCGAAGCAAGTATACCAAGGTATCAGCCTGCGCTTCTTTAGCCGCATAATCTAATAATACAAGGGTATTGTCTACGACACCGGCGCGTACATATCCCCAATAGCTGCCATCAAATTGCCGTATGGTAAACAACTCGCGATCCTCTGTCACTCCAACCTCTTCTAGTGGACTCTCCAGATGCTCCAGCCACTCCTTTTCAGAAGTGAAATGTAGTGTATATTGCTGAATGTTCCACTCAGTTGTCTGTGTCGCGAGGTCGGCAAGCTGCTTACTATTTTCTAAAGGGATCCAATTTTCCAAGGGATGATCTAACTCTGCGGGAACGTCTACGACTATTTTCCAGGGTCTGTGGTTTACTTCTACGCCAATGGACCCAAGGATCTCAGGTACGCCGACACTTTCCAAGCCTCTTTGCTTGGCGATCCGAATAAGTGCTCTCAGTGCATCCGGTGAACCTTTTGCAACATCATTACTATGCATGACTACAATGGTTCCATTCTCAAGCGTAGGTTCAACTCTGGCAATGATCTCTTCAGCAGAAATACCAGACCAATCTCCGCAGTCAACGCCTTCAATATCCAGATAATCGCCCCATTCTGTCAGCCACTCGAGATTTTCTTCCCGGAATGAGCAATATGGAAAACGCATGAAATTGGGAGAAGGGAGACCCGTTGCGTCCTGATAGGCCAGCTCAGTCAGCTTCAACTGCTCTAAGAATACCGCCTTTGGCACTTGGGCCATTCGCCGATGATGGTACGTATGCGGAGCAAGCACATGACCACGGGACAGGATCAATCTCGCCTTCTCTGGATAGCGATCCATCCATTCCCCAGTGAAGAAAAAGGTGCCGACAGCACCTTCCTCCTCCAAAACATCAAGCCATAATTCAACGGGAAGCTGGGAAGGCCCATCATCAAATGTAAACGCGCAGATGGCTTGGTTCACATCGCCTTTCCAAACCGCTTTAGCTGACATATTGACGCCTCATCTCTATGGTTATTTAGTAAAAAAGTTCGGCAAGAACTCTTTATTGGCTTCCAGCATTTCATCCAGCATACGAACCGCCACATCTACAGATGGAACGAGTGGATGATGCACCATTGCCTGAAGGGCAAGCGCACGGTCACCGGTCACAGCGGCATCAATGGCTAGCTGCTCGTAGGTTTTGACAGCATGAATAAGCCCTTTGGCCATCGGTGGAATCTTAGTCAGTGGTAGAGGTAGTGGTCCGTTCTTGGTGACAACACAGTTCACTTCAATGCTTGCATCATCTGGTAAGAAGTCCAGTATGCCACGGTTAGCGACATTCAAGGTCTGGATGTCGTTTGAACCGTTATGGAGCGATCTCATGAGATTAACTGCTGCTTCTGAATAGAAAGCACCACCGCGTTGTTCTAGCTGTTTCGGTTTCTCGCTCAGCTCTAAGTTGGCGTATAGCTCAAATAGCTCTTCTTCTACGCGTTTGACGACTTCAGCACGGTTGATACCTTGCTTAAACGATTCCATCTGCTCTTCGAGCATGGCATCCGTCATATAGAAATATTTTAAATAGTAGGAAGGTACGGCGCGAAGAGATTTTAGGAATTCTGGATTCCACTCTCGGGCTGGCACGTTCTTGGCACTGTAGCCCTCTGTGAGCATTTCATCCAGCTTATCTTCACCTTCAACGTCGATTCGAGTAATCCAGTGTAAGTGATTCAGACCAACAAATTCGGCATAAACACGGTCGGCAGCTACGTTATATTTGGCGGATACTTGTTTGATCAGGCCGATTGGTGCATTACATAGACCGATACTCTTTACTTTGGAGTATTTCAGAACAGCCTCAGTGACCATTCCTGCAGGATTGGTGAAATTGAGCAGCCATGCGTTAGGAGCCAGCTCTTCGATATCCCGGCATACATCCAGAATGACAGGGATCGTACGCAGTGCTTTCATCATTCCGCCAGGACCTGTCGTTTCTTGACCAATGACACCATATTTAAGAGGAATCGATTCATCACGTGCGCGGGCATCAAGCATACCGACACGCATCTGAGTGCTGACGAAGTCTGCACCTTCGATAGCCTTCCGGCGGTCTGTTGTAAGATGAACTTCAATCGGAAGCCCGGATTTCTCAACCATGCGTTTAGCGAGATTTCCAACGATATTCAGCTTGCGAAGTCCAGGTTCGATGTCTACGAGCCATAGTTCACGAACAGGAAGCTCCTTGTAATGAAGAATAAATCCCTCTACCAATTCGGGTGTATACGAAGAACCCCCACCGATAACTGCGATCTTTAATCCTTGATTAGTTGCCAAGATCAACCACTCCTGTCTTTTTTGTTTGTTGGATCGATTCATAATCTTGAAATTGCCGCATGGTCTCATACGCTTCATTACTAAGGGTCAAACCATCTTGATCCATCGCGGACCATACGGCACCTACTACAGGCTCTGTGGCAAGAGTCACCACAGTTGCTTGTGGAGCTGCGGCTTGTACAGCTTTCTCAATAGGTCCGCGAATCCAGCCGCGATCCCCACGGGTTAGCAGACTTCCCGCCAGAACCACATCGAAGGTGTCCTGCTCCATCCCAAGCTTGTGGATGACTGCAGCAGCGGACTTCCCTAACTCAACGCCTTGCCGATTTAGAATCTCTAAGGCTACAGCATCTCCTTCAGCTGCTGCTTCGAAAAGCAAACGAGCAGCATGAACAGGGACCCTTTTCCAATGGTTTAGGAAATCATTAAACATATCTGCAACTTCCTCATAACCTAGCAAGTTGAGTAGAAGTCCGGTCAAGAGGGTAGGTTGCTCCCGTCCATCCCAAGCTCTTATGACAGAACGAAAGACTTCAATGTTGAGAGCACCGCCACCACCGAAGTCACCGTACATGTAGTCAAAGCCACCACACTGATAGTGCTCTCCTCGCGTGTTTCTGCCTGCCGAATTGGTGCCTGTGCCGCAGATTAGTGCAACTCCATAAGGGCGAGTCGTCCCTGCACGTAATCCGATCATGGTGTCACAGTTAATGGTGTAATTGATAAATCCGATCTCGCGAATCATTGGATGGAGAATGAGATAATCGGCCTCTCGGTCAGCACCGGCAAGCCCAAGATAGGTATGTTGGATGTCCTCCAATCGGAGTCCAGCCTCATCTAGTGCCCCGAATGTGGCCTCTCGAATGCTGTTGGCTGCCTCAAGTGCGCCTGTCTGGTGGTTGCCGTTACCGCTCCTGCCCTTACCGAGAACATTGCCATGTTCATCGCATAGTAGTGCATAGGTTTTGGTGCCTCCACCATCGATCCCCAAGTAGTAAGTCAATGGTTGTCACTCCTTGTTTATATGATTTAATTAATTGGAAGTAGTAGATTCCCGTACAATTAACTCTGGGTCAATCTTTACTCCAGCTCCGCGCTTCATCTTTCCAGAGATACGTTTTAAGAGCATTTCGGCAGCTGCTAATCCAATTTTGTCCGAAGGCTGACGGATCGTTGTTAAATATGGATGAAGCTGTGAAGCAATATAATGATCATCATAACCAATCACAGCTACTTGTTCGGGTACCCGAATGCCAGCTTCCATTAACGCGTTAATGACGCCAAGGGCGATATTGTCATCGCCAGCGAATACCGCAGTAGGTAATTGTCCTTCGTTCAGCCAACGCTTGCAGGTTTCGTATCCCATTCCAATTTCGAAATCACCATGTACAATCTCAAATGGAGTAAGACCTTTTTCCTCAAGCGCTTGTAGGAATCCGGCACGCCGCTCCCGCGTACTACGGAACATCTCCTGTCCACATAGATGAGCAATTGACGTATGACCGAGTGCTAACAGATGACTGGTAGCCATGTAGCCACCTTTGAAGTTGTCAATCGTGATAGAGTAGGTGTCATTCTCGGGCTTTTGGTTATCAATCAGCACATAGGGGATGCCGCGCCGTTTTAATTCCACAATATAATTATCCTCTTCCATCGGAGAGAGTAGAAACAAACCGTCTACACGATCCTCCTGGATTAAATAATGGCTATCATCCGATTCGATGCCTGCTGAGATGGAGATGGCCAAAAAATAACCATGCATCGCTAAGACTTCATTCAGCTCTTTGACCACTGCGTCAAAAAAAGAATCCTGCAGGGTCGTGACAATAATCCCGATAATTCCCGTCTTACCGCTTGCCAGACTGCGTGCCGCTGCATTAGGGCGATAATCCAGCTCTTTAATGGCCTCCAGCACCTTCTGGCGATTATTCTCGCGTACCGATTCGGCCCCATTTAAGACCCGGGATACGGTTACAACCGATAATCCTGATTTTTTGGCTACATCAAAAATACTCACTTTCATCTCTAGTTCTCCTCGCGGCAGATTTTCCGATCCTGTTTTCTACCTTTAGTATACAGGGTTGGCAGACTGTCCGCTAAACGTATGATTTCAAACAGGTATACCGTCCCTAAAGGGACGGCATATCTGCCAAATATTAACGATGAATGATCTCCGTAACTTTTTTCTGAATCGTCGTCATCACCTCTTCCACCGTCTTATGTCCAGTTTCTACTGGCTGCAATTCATTAATGAACATGTCATTAATTTGCGAGTAGTTGGTGATCAAATGGTTGTAGGATTCGAAGCCATAGTTCACAGCACCCTCGTAGACATTTTTGATATCTTGTGGATCGATGCCGTCAAAATGTTTATAGTAAGCTTCAGCAGCTTCGGTGTTGACTGGCGGGTTACCGCCACTAAGCTCAATGGATTTCTCCTGCACTTCGGTAGTGATCAAATATTTGATCCATTCCAAAGCTTCCTTCGGATGTTTGGAGTCCTTCAAGATCAGCAGCGGATCGACGTAAAGTGTGCTGCGGACCTTATCGTTGCCTCCCCATGGTACAGCGGCTACGCCGATTTTGAAGGGAAAGTCATTCGCACCTGCAAGGTTCCATGAGCCACCGATAGACATCCCGATTTTGCCTGCAACAAAGGGATCACCGTTCTGTCCGGCTACGCTTTTGCTCCACTCGGAGGAAGGAGAGACTTTATCTTTGAAGACGAGATCAAAGAGTTTGTTGTAGGCAGCAATCACTTCAGGGGAATCAAAATAAGTCTCGGAAGGCACGCCGCCATTCGTCCATGTATCCTCTGAATAAGGCTGCGCTCCAAAATATAATGGCCGCATATCGCGTTCAGACCAGGTGAAGTCTACGCCATATTGTGTTTTCGCAATATCATCGGAGACGAGAGTCATTTGTTTAGCCTGGTCGACCATCTTTTCAAACGTCCAGCTCTTATCTTCATAATCGCTTGTTGGGTAAGTCAGTTTGGCAGCATCAAACATGTCTTTGTTATAGAGCATCAAGGTGACATACATATTAACTGGGATACCATATGTGTGATCTTTAACCTTATAAATGTTCATCAGGTTCTCTGGGATGTTGTAATCGGCTGCCTTGAAGCCATCCTCTTTTAAAAGGTCGGTCAAATCGAGCAGCATATCCTTGTTGTAGTATTCTGCGAAACCTCCATAACCCCAGTGACTTGTCACATCGGGTGATTTGCCACCGGCAATTAGTGTTTGCAGCTTGCTGTCGAACTGCTCATAAGGTGCTTTTTCCACTTTTACTTTAATGTTCGGGTGCTGCTTTTCGAAATCAGGAATTAATTTCTCAACAAAAGTCCGGTCTTCTGAATCTATTGTGTAATGGGTGATGGTTACCGTTTCTGCTTTGCCTCCTGAATTAGTCGAGCCACCATTTCCTTCAGATAGAGTGTTACCCGCCGATTTGCCGCCGCTACAGCCTGACAATGCCAGAACAACAAGCATGGTTGTTGCAAGTAAAAGCGCACTACTTTTCCTGTTTTTGTTCATTAGCTAAACCCTCCATGATTTCAAGTATATTTGGCCGCCCGGGTGGCGGATTATTACTTAATCCCTGTAAGTACAATCCCTTCGACGAACTGTTTCTGTGCTACAGCAAACAGCGTTACGATAGGAACCATAGCTAGAACCGAAGCGACCATCAGCAAATGCCAAGGTGGAATGCGGAATCTGGATGAGGTGAGAGAAGCCATCCCGACGGGTAGCGTGAACTTCTCTGACGAGCTTAGGTAAAGCACCGGTGTAAGCAGATCGTTCCAGTTGTAGATAAAAGCAAAGATAGCTACAGTTGCAAGTGCGGGTTTGGAGAGTGGGAGTGCTATAGTAGCCCACATCCGTATTTCGCCGCATCCATCAATGCGTCCGGCATCAAACAGCTCTTCAGGCAACGTGGAGAAGAATTGGCGCAGCAGGAAAATGTTATAAGCTGAGCCGAAAAAAGCAGGCACAATCAAGGGTAGGAAGGTGTCGATCCAATTCATTTGCGAAAAGAGTACGAACTGTGGAATCATAATGGCTGGATAAGGCAACATCATTGTGCTCAACAATAGGATGAACCATATCTGATTCCCTCTACCTCTGAACCTGGCGAATCCATAGGCGACCAGCGCTGAAGAAATCAAGGTGCCTACAACGCTGAGACCGGCGATAATTAAACTATTTTTGTAAAGCGTACCGAACTGCAGGGTATCAAATATTTCTGTGTAATTGCTCCACTGCCAGCTCTCTGGAAGAAAGGTGGGTGGGAACTTCAGCATCTCACGTTTGGACTTAAGTGAAGTGGAGACCATGAAGAACAAAGGAAGCAGCATCAGAAATGTTGTAACTACTAAAGTAATAAAGCTAAAAATCTTAACAGGCTCCACTTTCCGGCGGCGTTTGGTTCCTTTAGTCTGGGGGCTTAGCGCTCTGACTGTACTCATTTGCGTCCGCCTCCTTCGTAGTGAACATAACGGTTAGACAATTTCATAATTAGTGCGGTGCACAGCATAACTACGATGAGGAGCACCCATGCCAAGGCTGAGGAATAACCGGCACGATATTCTTTGAAAGCACTGGTGTAGAGATTATAGACATAGAACCAGGTAGAGTAATTCGGACCTCCTTGAGTCATAACAAAAGCTTGGGTAAAGACTTGGAAGGAATCAATCAGTCCCATAATTAGTTGAAAAAGCAGCACGGGAGAGATCATCGGCAAGGTAATGTTCAAGAAAATTCTGAAGCGTCCGGCACCGTCAAGGTTAGCGGCTTCGATCAAGCTAGCCGGTACGCCTTGCAGACCTGCGAGGAATAAAATCATTCCTGAGCCTGCTGTCCAGAAGGTCATGATGATCAAGGCATATAGTGCAGTGTCCGGGTTCATCAGCCAAGCCGGTCCATGAATACCGAACCAGGAAAGGATGTAATTGAAGAGCCCGATCTGCGGGTTGAAGATCCAGTACCATAGGAGGGACATGGCCACGCCGGATACCATGCTTGGAAAATACATGGCCGTTCGGAAAAAGCCGCGCAGAGGAATGGTCTGGTGAAGCAATAGCGCAAATCCAAGACCGAGAACAAGCTGGATAGGTACACCGATGAAGGTATATCTCAGCGTGACAACCACCGATTTCCAGAATAGGTCATTGTGAAACATCTCTGTGTAGTTAGCGAGCCCGATAAACTTAGGCGGGTGTATGATGTCATAATCAGTAAAGCTGAAGTAAAGCGATGATAAGATAGGATAAAGGGCGAATACTAGGAAGCCGATAATCCAAGGAGAAATGAACAGATACATGTAGAAAGTCTGCCGCCTGTTCTCGCGATTGATCATGACACACCAACCTCTCATTTTAAAGTATAAGCGCTTTAACTTTTGGTCGTGCTAATACTATTAAGTAGCAATAATAATAGATACCTTGGTATTAAAGTTTAACCGCTTTAACTTTTTGGTTCGCTTGATAAGCTTATCATAGAGGATGATCACTAAATAATCAATACTTATTTTTAACTATAAGAGCGCTATCAGTCATTAAACATAACATTAACCCTGTTATTTTTTTGAGAAAGTCCCTCGAACAAGATTTCTAATGTTTTTGTGATAGTAATTATAACATGTGAATGTTATTTTCGATTGATATTTCTCATGCTATGATTAGGTTTGGTCATATTTTGTTAGAAATGAGGAAACTGAATGACGACTAGACCTTACTTAAAAATGATCCAGCATTCTGTTACAACCTCAGGGATTACCTTTGAGGAAGTTACACCGAATTTCGTATATAGAGCTACGGATGGATTGAAATCATTTGTGATGGTAGACGCTGAGATCGGACTAAACAACAGTGCTTCTACGATCATTGCTATGAGTAAATCTCTAACTTATGACGTTTTGCATAAGGCGAATATCCCCGCGGTAGAACATATCTATTTGCCACATCCTGACTCCAAATTTAACAACTTGAATCCTTATTCATTGGCTGAACGTTATTTCCAAACGCTCAATGGGGTGGTAGTTATGAAGCAGGATAACGGGGCACAGGGAAATCATGTGTACAAAATTAATGAGATTGCCGATCTGCACGAAAAGCTGGATTTATTATTTTCTTTACAGCTTAATGGGGCAATAGGTCCCTATTATGAAGCGGAGATTGAGTATAGAATCGTAAGTTTTAATCACCAGGCGCGTGTATTCCTTGGAAAAAAAAGAGTTCGCTCTTGGAAGCACAATTTGATTAACGGGGCTGTTGCTATTGAGGTTAGCGATCAGGCCAAACGAGCGGCGCTTGCGGCGCTTGCTTCCGAGACCTCTAAAGCGATGGGCCTTGATTTCTGCTCCGTGGATATCTTGGAGACAGATCAAGGCCTCAGGGTGATCGAAGTGAATCATAAGGTTATGCTAGATGAGTATTGTAAGCAGAATCCAAGTGAAGTGCCAGCTCTATCTGATCTTTATCAGGAAGTCATTCTCCAGCGCTTTGAGAAGCTATAAGCCGATATCGAGCAGCGATTGCCCGAATAATCTTTTGGTATTTCCGATGAAGGTTTGCGTGCCAACAATTACAATAATCTCGGAAGACGAGCGAGTTTGTATGTGCGTTAGAGCGTCCTCTAAATAGGGGAACTCGTAACTTTGTTCGATAAAACGTTTGGCAACATGGAGTGCATCTGTAGGAAAAGAAAGATGACTAATATCGGGCTTTGTGATGATTAATTGATCCGAGACCGAACTCATCACTTCGATAACCCCGGGGTAATCTTTATCTTTAGGGACCCCGATAATTGAAGCTACAGCTCGGCTGCGGTCAGGATTCACCAGTTGAATAAGCTCAGCCAAATAGCGTGCCGATTCTTTATGAATTGCTCCGTCAATTATCGTTAATGGATCATGGCAGATCACTTCACAGCGACCCGGCCATTGCAATTGCGCAAAGCATTTGAGAACGAGTTCCCTATTCAGAGGACCGCTTGTAATATCCTCACATAGTGCGACTGCAGTGGCTGCATTTAGAGCTTGAAATTGCCCCAATAACGGAATCGTTAAGAACGGGTAAACCGCTTGATTTGTCTGAACATTAAAAGTAGTTCCAACGGGTGTTATTGCAATAGAGTCAGCCCAGAACTGCTCCTCATAATACTGCACAGCGTTGGAAGTGAGGTTCGCTTTTATAGTCGCAAGTACGCTCGATTTCTGTTTGCTGATATAGACGTTAGTAGCTTTGTTTTTGACGATGCCCAGTTTATGTAGTGTAATGCTGTTCAGGTCAGGTCCTAAATTAGCTACATGTTCCTCCATAATCGGAGTAATGACAGCCCAATCATTCTTCAGGACATTCGTGTCATCAAACCTTCCGCCTCTTCCACATTCAATTACATTGAAATCGGTATGATTCTCCTTGAAGTACAACGTCGCAATCGCCAGACCCACCCCAACAGGACCTTGATACTCATCAGCGGCAAGCTGATCTTCAATCGTTTGAAATCCCTCGCGAACTACATTTCCTAATCGTACAAAATCCTCTGTGGATATGGCCCGCCCGTCAATCCGTATTCTTTCGTTGAAATCCACCAGATGAGGGGAGGTGAACAAGCCCACTTTATAGCCTAGGTGACTTAACAAAGAAGAGATAAACCTTGAGGTGGAGCCCTTACCTTTACTGCCTGTGACTAGTATGTATTGTTGATCTCGATCCGGATTTCCGACTAGTTCCAGCAATGCTCTGGTTAATTCCGGTCGTCTAACTTGTCCATCCAAAGTTTCTGTGATGTTGTTAATGGCTCTTAGATAAGAGCTGTAGATCATATCTTCTACCTGGGCTTGTGAAGTGAATTCCACGATCATCGCTCCATTTAGTTAATTTTTGCTCGTTCTTCAGATAGCGTCGTGTAGATGATTATCGGAAGTAGTATCAGAGAAATAGCAACGGTCAGAGCGATGCTCCAGCTCAAATCCTTATACAGCTGTACTACTGTAAACAATAGAGCAATTACAGGCAAGACCAGCTTATTTAAGTGTTTTAAGAATAGGGAGTTCATGCTTCTCTTTACGGTAACCGATGTGCCGATACTGGGGATTTCTAGTTCATTTCGTGACAAAGCGGTGATTCCGATAAATAAGTGGCTGTCGATAAATTTGAGCTGATCATCCTCCTCATTTAGCTTGATCAACTGGGCAATATGCTCAGTGTCTATATCTAAGATGGGGACGGTGATTTCTTTGTTGTTATAGGTGATGACGATTTTGTCGGTCTCTTCCATACCCAGCAGCTTTCTAACATTGGGGTGAATTCGGCATAGATTTTGGTGCTCATCAAAAGGGTAGGGATGTCCTACTCTTAGTGTAAGCTCTCTTTTGCCAATAAAAAGATTTCCTAATGCGGTTAAGGGCCGTTTGATTCCCAGATGTATAAGTTTATGTATGCCTGGCTTGGACTGAGGACTTGTTCTTGTACGGGTAATAATTAGTTGATCCTCCTCAGTGGCATGAGTCTCAAGTAACAACATGATATATCTGTTGAAATATAGTGCGTTCGGCTTGGCAGTGTCATCCTCTTTTAACGTTAAGTTTACCCGAAAGCCATTCTTAGGATTAATCAGCTCTACATGGTTCGAATACTTGCGGACGAGCGTTGGACAAGCTTTGACATAAGGTTTGGCAATCTCGTCCACTTTAGGAATTCCCCGAAGGATCGTGTTGTACTCAGGTTTAGTAATGGTTAATCCTGTTATGGGGCAATCTCCTAGCTTGTCCTTTGCTCTTTTAGATAATTGAATACTGCCTCTAGGGATATCACTTTTAGATAAAAGCAAACAGCTAACCTGAGCATCATTCTCTGCTTTAAGCTCGACAAAGATATGGTGGACTAAGCCTAATTCAGCCAGCTCGTCGGGGTTCATCGTGAGTTCTTCCCGGGCAGTATAGCTTTGTTTGTCCGATAGGGTGAAGGTCTGCTCGATATTTATGTTAGGCACCTCCCAATTGATTGATGATTTGTTCGAGGGAATGAATGGTTTTTTGGAATAAATCAAATGATTTCGGGTTACGATAATTTCGATTAATTTCAATTTGAATACTTTGAACTAACAGCTCTTTGGCGGAATACGAAGTGACCGTTCCCGGATGAGATGCAGAAAATGTATGGTTTTGATAAACATTGGTAATACCATTATTGAAAAAAATACGTACGACTTCATTTATATTATTTTCTTGTATGGAAGTTCCGTGTAATGTACCTAAATCAATATCAAATTCCCTATCCTTAGAGGCACCATGCAAGTCTATAACAAAGTTAATTTGATGTTCTTTGACAATTGTTCCAAGTGCAGTCTTATATTCTCCGGCAATGATGTAATTGGGGTCTTCTTTGGAGAAGCTATTGGAATAGATACAGTGACAATTGGTGAGCTTTTGTAACAGCAGCGCAAGAGAACCTGTATACATGTCCGCAGGTTTTACTGCATGCTCTCTATAGTGGTTAATGGTATGTGGAGCGGACACAAGGACAGGAAGAGTACCTTTTACAATGGAGTAAGAGGGCTCTACCCCGATATCGCCAAAATAATTATTATTAGAGAATTGTAACTCATACTTTTCGATCAGAGATAAGATATGCAATCACCTATTCATAGTTATTTTAAAAATATAAGAAAGTCGAAGGCGTTTATACTTGTCTATTATAACGTTTGAAGATTTGTAATGGCGAGTTTCTGCAATAAAATGGTTATTGAAATGTTCCAAACGGTGTGCTAATATTTCAATTGAAAACGTTACCGATAAGGATACCGGAAAAAAAGCGGAGAATACTTAAGTGAAATGAAAACGCTGACATTATTCTCGGTGAGACGTCTTTAAGAGAGGTAATTTAATAAAAAGTTCGAGGGGGAAGAAAAATGAAGAATATTAAAAAATATCTAGGGCTCATGTTGGTAATGTCTATGGTTGTAGTCTTGGCAGCAGGGTGTGGGAATAAAGAGAACAATACAGCAACCAATGGTGGAAACGCTTTATCTGGTAAAAATGGATCGGTTTACTTTTTAAACTTCAAGCCTGAAATTGCAGAGATATATGAAAAAATCGCTAAGGATTACGAAGCGGAGACAGGCGTTAAAGTAAAAGTCGTAACAGCTGCAGCAGGTACGTACGAAACCAAATTGAAATCCGAAATTTCTAAGTCCGATGCACCTACGATCTTCCAAATTAATGGACCTGTTGGTTTCCAAGCTTGGAAAGATTACACCTTGGATTTGAAAGATACTAAGCTATACAGCTACTTGTCCGACAAAAGCTTGGCTGTAACTGAAGGCGAAGGCGTGTATGGTATCCCTTACGTAGTTGAAGGATACGGTATTATCTACAACGACGCCATTATGAAGAAATACTTTGCTTTAGCTGACAAAGCTGTTTCGATCTCTTCCACAACTGAAATCAATAATTTCGAGACTTTGAAAGCAGTAGTAGAAGATATGACCGCTAAAAAAGATCAACTGGGTATCAAAGGTGTATTCGCCTCGACTTCCCTCGCTGCTGGTGAACAATGGAGATGGCAGACTCACTTGGCTAACTTGCCACTGTACTATGAATTCAAAGACAACACTGAGTTTGATAACACAGTTCTTGCCGGTCTGGCTTCTAAGGAAGTTGAATTCAAATATAACGATAAATTCAAAAACATCTTTGATCTTTACATCAAAAACTCTGTGACTAAAGAATCCCTTCTGGGTAGTAAATCTGTAGCGGACTCCATGGCTGAATTCGCACTGGGTAACGCAGCGATGGTTCAAAACGGTAACTGGGCTTGGTCACAAATCAATGATGTAGATGGTAACGTAGTTAAAGCTGAGGACATCAAATTCTTGCCTATCTACACAGGTATGGAAGGCGAAGAAAAACAAGGTCTGGCTGTAGGTACAGAAAACTATTTGGCAATCAACAGCAAAGCCTCTGCTGAGAACCAACAAGCTTCTATCGCATTTTTGGAATGGTTGTTCTCCAGTGAAAAAGGTAAAGCTTATGTAACGAACGACTTAGGTTTTATCGCTCCATTCAACACGTTTGAAGACAGCGAAAAACCAGCAGATCCACTTGCTAAAGAAGTATCCGCTTGGATGGAAAAAGATCTAACTTCCGTAGCTTGGACATTTGCGGCATTCCCAAGTGAAGAGTTCAAAAATGTCTTTGGTGATGCGCTCTTGCAATACGCTCAAGGCAATAAAACCTGGGATGAAGTTGTAACCATCTTTAAGGACACTTGGAAGGCTGAAAAGGCAAAATAATAAATGCATGGAAAAATGATTGAATAACTCTCAGTTGTTATAAAGATAAAAGCTTAGTGCCACTGGATTCCCTTTGGAATTTCAGTGGCACTAAGCAACAATTCGAGTGAATTCATCTGTTTCATCATTTTCCATACTGAGATAGGAGAAGACTCCATGGAAAAATCGATAAGAAAATATTTTGCTCTTTTTGCATTACCAACCATAATAGCCTTTGGGATCGCATTTGTTGTACCTTTTCTTCTAGGTATATATTTATCCTTTACAGAGTTTACTACCGTCAATGATGCAAAATGGATAGGGTTTGGCAATTACATTAAAGCATTTTCAAATCAAGAATTTCTAAATGCACTAGGCTTTACTGTTAAGTTTACAGTTCTATCTGTTCTTACGATTAATGTATTCGCCTTCATACTGGCGATGTTGTTAACTAGAAAGCTAAAAGGGACTAACGTATTTAGAACTATTTTTTTCATGCCTAACTTGATAGGCGGTATCGTATTAGGATACATCTGGCAGCTGATCTTTAATGGAATTCTGTATAAGTTTGGAGTTACTTTGACCTCTGACGCAACTTATGGATTTTGGGGATTAATTATCCTTATGAATTGGCAATTGATAGGTTACATGATGATTATCTATGTTGCAGGTATTCAAAATGTGCCTAAGGATATAGTAGAAGCCGCAAGAATTGATGGAGCTTCACGTTCAAAGATTTTACGTAATGTGACGATTCCACTCGTAATGCCATCCATTACCATTTGTTTATTCTTAACGTTATCGAATTCATTCAAATTGTTTGACCAAAACCTAGCGTTGACCGCTGGTGCTCCTTCCAAGCAGACCTCGATGTTAGCACTGGATATCTACAATACCTTCTACGGAAAAACAGGATGGGAAGGTGTGGGTCAAGCGAAAGCCGTCGTATTCTTTGCACTGGTAGCCTTAATCGCCTTAGTACAACTTGTCATTACTAGAAGAAAGGAGGTTGAGAACTAATGCAACAGACTAGAGCAAAAGACTATTCCATATTCACCATTTTGTTGGTCTTGGCCATTGCGTTCTTATCTCCGATCTTTATTGTTCTGATGAACTCCTTTAAAGGTAAGTTCTACATTAGTGATACACCTTTCTTATTCCCTAATGGAACTACTTTTGTTGGTTTGAAGAACTATACTAGCGGTATAGCGAAGATTGATTTCTTCAGTGCTTTTGGAATGTCCTTGTTTATCACGGTGTGTTCGGTTGCTGTAATCGTGTTATTCACTTCCATGACTGCATGGTATATTACTCGGGTGAAATCAAAATTCACGAACTTGATGTATTACGCATTTGTGTTCTCGATGATCGTACCGTTCCAAATGGTTATGTTCACAATGACTAAGACAGCCAATGTACTGCATCTCGACAATCCGATTGGGATTATCTTGATCTATCTGGGATTTGGATCAGGACTATCGGTATTTATGTTTAGTGGATTTGTGAAGTCCATCCCACTGGAGGTTGAAGAGGCGGTTATGATTGATGGATGTAATCCACCGCAGGCGTTCTTTAAAGTGGTATTGCCCATCCTTAAGCCTATAGCTGTAACCGTAGCGATTCTTAATGTAATGTGGGTATGGAATGACTTCCTGTTGCCTGACCTACTGATCGGTACTGAATACAAAACCATTCCTATTGCGATACAGTACCTAAAAGGTGGATACGGATCGATTGATATGGGAGCTATGATGGCGATGCTAGTTCTAGCTATTGTACCCATCATCATTTTCTACCTCACCTGCCAAAAATATATTATCGAAGGTGTCGTTGCAGGAGCCGTTAAGGGTTAAATAGAATATGTATGTAGAAGCGAGTAGGGTGCTTTTCTTGTTGAGTCTTCTCTTCAAGAATACCCTACTTTCTTATTTAACGTGTAAAGGAAAGGTAGAAATGGAGAGATTGACTATCATAGATATCGCCAAATTATGTGGGGTTGGCGTGACTACAGTATCTAGAGCTATAAATAATCATCCGGATATTAATGAAGAAACAAAAGCGATGGTTATGAAAGTCATCAAAGAAAACCATTATGTACCGAATAACAGTGCCAGAAATTTAAAACGTTCCGATTCGAAAACGATTGCAGTATTGATCAAAGGGATATCAAATCCATTTTTCAGCCCGATGATTAAAGTATTTGAAAAAGAGATCCAGCGAAAGAAGTATTCCTTTATCCTACAACGAGTTGATGAGAATCAAGATGAGATTGAAGTGGCAATTGAGCTGGAGAAAGAAAAGCGCCTGAAGGGAATTGTGTTCCTGGGGGGGTTATTCTCACACTCTCAAGAAAAATTACAGCAATTGACGGTTCCATTTGTCCTCAGCACGATTGGGATGACGGAAGAGTTTGATCTAAGTAACTATTCTTCTGTATCTGTAGATGACTTTAATGAGAGCTACAAAATTGTAGACTATTTATGTAATCTAGGACATGAGAAAATCGCAGTTATTACCGCGCCTGAAGATGATGTGAGTATCGGTAAATTAAGATATGAAGGATATAAAAAGGCTCTTTCTGATCATGGAATAGCTTATAATGAACGGCTAGTACGGCGGATGAAAGAAGATATTGATAGCTATAGTATGGAAAATGGGTATGCGGTTACAAAAGAACTGCTGGAGTCAGGGGAAGAATTTACCGCTATTTTCACCTTATCAGATAGTATGGCCATCGGCGCTTGTAAAGCCATATTTGAAGCAGGCAAGCGAGTTCCTGAAGATTACTCTGTGGCAGGTTATGACGGACTGGATATTTCCTTCTATTATAATCCTTCTATCACTACCATCAAACAGCCAGTAGTAGAAATTGCGGAAGCGTCGATTAAGATTTTATTTGATCTCATTAATAAGAAGGTCAATCATGCGCATCAGATTTTCCCTGCAGAATTAATCGTTAGAGAATCTACGAGATCTATATTGTAGTTTCAAAAGGTTCATATGTTTAAGTTTATTTACGAATCGGGGTGGGGAGATAGAACCGCAAGAGGTTAAACTTAATGATATCAGCAGCATCACACGGTTTCTCACCACATTCGGTGACCCTACTCGGATTCGGATTGTTATTAGGTAAAAAAGGCCGCTCCTATTTAATTCCGAAATTTCAAGTCTTTGCTCAGTGCACTTCGAAACATCCCCACACTTAACAATACCAAGGGTAGAAATAACCCGAAGGTTATAATGTAGTACACCCAATAATTATCAAACACCGCGTTGTAATAGGTGTAATTCGGAGCAATGAGAGGTGCTAGTGCGATTAGGATCATCCCAGTAGGCAGAGTTAGCACCCGAAACTCTTTTAAGTTTAATAATTGGGATAACCCTAGGACGAAAGCATAGAAGTATAATGTTACTTCTATAAACAAGGTTAACATCCACATTAGAGCTATCATGGCTTCAACCCGCTCAAAGATCCCACCAACCGATATGCGTCTTGCTATGTTATAACTGGGATATATATCTCTGGTCGTTAAATCCGGACCTAGTACTAATACGGAAACAGTGACTGTCAGGAAGATGATAATCCCACCTAGGAAACAGCCCTGTAATAAGGCTTTTGTTATTTTTTTTTGTTGATTTACATAAGGGAGGAACATTAGAAAGACAACGGGTTCTAAGAAGGTGTAAGCCGAAATGGAGATGGACCCTCTTAGCACTGGCTTTATTCCGTCCTCCAATATGGGCAGCATTCTGACTATTTCCATCTGAGGAATAATGGCGACCGTTAGGATTAGAAATAGGATTATAACCATGGGAGTAAAGATCTCACCCGTTCGTCCGATAACCTCAATACCGAGTCGTGTTGCCATAATGACAATCAGTATAAATAAGATTAGAATGGCCGGAATAGGGGTTCCGGGCAACATTTCCGAGGTCACGAAATCAGCGACTTCCCGCATACTTCCTACGGTAACGATGAGAAAATACATTAAGGTCAAAAGAGATAGAATAGTCCCTATCCATTTTCCAAAAACCTTTTGAATCACTTGGATAAGCGTTAGGTTGGGGTATAACTTTGCGAATTTGCTGTACAAAAAAATGGCTAGTAAACCTACGATCATTCCAATTAAGGAGGAAATCCAGGCATTTTGTTTGGCGTAGTGTGTAGTGGAAGGGGGGATTACAAGAATGGAATCCCCAATGGTAAGAAGCATAACAAGAATGGTAAGTTGACGAATACTTATTTTACCCTTTTCGAGCATGGCTTTGTTCCCTCCAATTTATCACTTCGTCTCTTCCAAGAAAGAGTTAGTTACTTTCCCTAACTGGCGAATCTCTATGTTCATCTTTACGTTTACTGGTAAGTTAACAAAGGTTTGATCCCAATTATCCTTCAGTTTTTTCCACGCCTGTGGGTTAGAGCGATGGATGACCTCGCCAAATCCAAAAATATCGGATTTGTATTCTTGTTGTACTTTTTTAATCGTAGTCAGGAATAAATGCTCTACTTTCACGTTAGCGATTTGTTCTAATTCGGTGATGGTCTTTGGATTGGTGAGGTCTAAATTTCTACATTGAACTTCTCCTAAATCTGTTTCTATATGTTGCTCGATACTGATTTCTGGGTTGTTGCCATTCATGCTGCCTTTTACTTTTGATTCGGCCTTAAATATATCAAGAGATATCTTTTTATCTTTATCTTGGGGACAATTAATGAAGGAAATCGTACTCTTTACCTTATTCGTTAAATAGTTATACACTTTTGATTCCTCTTGGTTTAGCCAACCGATCAATTTGTCCTCTTTGAATACGGCCAATCCAGAGTATTTCAATTCTGTTGGAGAATCTACGGTTTCTACATTCTTCGGAGTTTCTCCTGCATCTACATTTCCATTGATGACAACCCCTGTTAAGACTGGATTCTTACCCCTACTTACAAGTTCTGTAATCAGTGTTCCTAATGTCACAGTAGATGTAGGTGCCCATTTTTTCTCCGATGTTTCTAGGCTGGAAAACAATCGCACAGCAGGAATCTTTTCGAGGCTAGTTAATATTTTCAAAGTATCTTCTGCCCGTGCATCCTTTGCCACCACAATAAAGTAATCATTTCGCGCTTCGGTATCTCTTGACATGAAATCAAGAACGTCATTGATTCCCTCTTTAGCCAGAGCCTCGCTAAGGACTAAGATCCGCAGATGAGAGATGTAAATTTTACGTGGACTAATGGTTGTGATCTTCCTAAGCGCTTCATATACAGTATTTCCTGTCTCTTTGTAAAGGTTAACGGGTGATTGAGGACTTCCCCCTTTTGAGCCAGCGATTTGACTGGGTAAAACCACTTGTGCAGAAACTTGATATTGATCTCCGATCTTATCGATGCCGATCCCTACGGCAATCGCGAGATCATTCATTTCCTGTCGACTCCAGCAACCAGTTAACCCAATTTGTATGAGAACAAGAAGACAAAGTAGAAGTGATCTTCGTTTCATGGTGTATTCCTCCGTTAGATCTCTCGGGTTTAGTCCCATTATTTTTAAGATAACCAGGCATTTACCATGTCGGCTACAGGTTTATAGATGAACACCATCCAGGCTAACGGGTCTGAGATCGAGATATTCATGACGTAAATCAGACTAAAAAAAGTTCCCAGCAACAGAAGAAATAAAAAAACCCAAAATTCCTTGATTAAATTTTTCCTCAGCATAAGAGGCACTTCGATGGCTATAATAACGGCTACAATGATGAGGATCACTACTATACCCAATGTTCACAACCTCCCAAACAATCTTTAGTTCCGAGATGTTAAGTCTTTGCTGAGTGCTCTACGAAATATGCCCATACTTAATAACACAAACGGTACAAAAATACCGAAGGTTATAACATAGTACACCCAATAATTATCAAAAATAGCGTTATAATAAGTGAAATTCGGAGCAATGATTGGAGCGAGTGCCACTAAAATCATCCCTGTGGGTAAGGATAACACGCGATAATCTTTTAATTTTAATAATTGGGACAACCCCAGAACGAAAGCATAGAAGTACAAAGTTACTTTTATAAACAAAGTTAACATCCATTGTAGAGCTATCATGGCTTCAACCCGTTCGAAGAATCCGCCAACTGATATACGCCTTGCGATGTTATAACTGGGATAGATATCTCTAGTCGTCAGATCCGGACCTAACACCAGGATGGAGACGGTGAGCGTAATAAAAATTACAATACCCCCTAGAAGCGTACCCAGTAAGAAACTCTTTGTTATCATTTTTTGTTGATTTACATAAGGAAGTATCATGAGAAAGACAACTGTTTCTAAAAAGGTGTAAGTAGTGATGGAGATAGCCCCTCTTAGAACAGGCTTTATTCCGTCCTCCAATACGGGCAGTATTCTGACAATTTCCATCTGGGGAATAATAGCAATCGTCTGGATTAGGAATAAGACAATGAACATAGGAATGAAGAGCTCGCTAGCTCGCCCTATAACCTCAATACCGAGTCGTATTGCCATAATCATAATCAGTATAAACAAGATTAGAGTGGCCGGAATAGGGGTTCCAGGTAACATTTCCGAGGTCACAAAATCACCGATTTCTCGCATACTTCCAACGGAAACCATAAGAAAATAGATTAAAAATGTAAGGGATATAATAGTTCCTATCCATTTTCCAAAAGCCTTTTGAATCACTTGAATAAGCGTTAAATTGGGATATGACTTTGCGAACTTGCTGTACATATAGACTGCTAATAAACCTGCTACCATCCCAATTAAAGTGGAAATCCAGGCATTTTGTCTGGCGTATTCTGTAGTGGAAGAGGGAATTATAAGGATAGAATCGCCAATAGTAAGGAGCATGACAAGAATGGTTAGCTGACGGGCACTTATTTTTCCCTTTTCTAACATGGTTTCGTTCACTCCTAATGATTACTTCATTTCTTCCAAGAAAGAGTTAGTTACTTTCCCCAACAAGCGAATTTTACAAAGATTTTCGTTTCAAGATTTATTCCTCCGTCAGATCTCCCGGTTTTTCCGGTGGTGTACTCTTTTCCCGAACGAGATTTTTTTGATTGATTAGCTTAGGACGGGTAAACATAGCCCAACGAGGCATTCGAAAAAAGGTATCCTTTTGATCAACAAGATTAAACGGAGCTAGCGGGCTCATATAAGGAACTCCAAAGGAGCGTAAACTGCACATGTGCAGAACAATCGCAATAATTCCGATAATGATCCCGAACAATCCGAAGGAAGCCGCTAGAAACATCATTGGGAAACGAAGCATTCTGACCGTCAAGGCGAGATCAAAGGCCGGCAGAACAAAGCTGGAGATCGCCGTAACAGCAACGACAATGAGCATGGCGGCAGAAACAATGCCAGCATCTACTGCAGCCGTTCCAATGACTAGCGTTCCTACTATAGAGACAGATTGGGCTATGGTTTGAGGCATACGCACACTGGCTTCTCTTAGAATCTCAAAAGCAAGCTCCATTAAGAGGGCTTCAATAAACGCTGGAAGCGGCACGCCTTCCCGTTGAGCAGCTAAACTAATGAGTAGCGTTGTGGGCAACATCTCTTGATGGAAGGTAGTAATAGCTACATATAAAGATGGGGCTAATAATGAAATGAATATACAGAAATAACGGAGCATCCGAACTAAGGTACCAACATCTGCACGTTGGTAGTAATCCTCAGCGGTCTGCATGAAGGAAACGAATGTAGTAGGAACCGTCATGACTATAGGCGTTCCATCTACTAAAATAGCTACTTTTCCTTCCATTAGCGCAGCTGCAATAACATCAGGTCGTTCGGTATGATGGATCGTTGGAAATGGAGTATAGGTTTCATCCTCGATTAATTCCTCGATATAACCACTCTCCAAGATGCCATCGATGTCGATTCGATCTAAACGTGTATGTACTTCTTGTACAATCCCATCATCTACAATTCCTTTGATATACATAATGGATACATCGGTTTGGGTCATACGTCCGATTTGTTGTGTTTCTAACCACAGATTTGGATCTTTTATTTTCCGCCGGATTAATGCAGTGTTGGTACGCAAGCTTTCTGTGAAGGCTTCCTTAGGTCCACGGATCACCGTTTCTGTAGCACTTTCCGTGACACCACGGTCTTTCCAACCACGCATGCCAATCGTGAAACCCTTAGCGTATCCATCTAGTAAGAGGATCACATCTCCGGATAATAAGGAGGTTAACAAAGAATGGAACTCCGTCGCATCTTTGATATCACCTACGGTAAGCATGTGATTTTTTAATAAGGAATAGTTGTCTTTCTCAGGTTCTAAGCTCAAATCTGGAATTTCTAAGACAAGGGACTCCAGAATGAAATCTTGAATAGCTTTACTGTCAGCAAGTCCATCCGTATAGAAAATAGCGGCTTTCATTTGTTGCTTGGAGCCAATGAAGAAATCTCTGATCACAAGGTCTGTGCTATTGCCAAGTGCTGTTTTTATATGTTCAATATTATCTTGAAGGTTTTCCTTGAGAGGTTCTTTAGGTAATTCTTTAGTGGGGCTGGGGTGCCCTAATGTAGGGTTTTTGAATATTTTTGTTATGGTTCTGTTTAGAAATCCCATAGTTGTTATCCCTCTTCCGCAAGCTGCTGTGAAATTAGCTATTACCAAAATGCGGTGGGATTATTCTTTGAATAATCAACTGCAGATTTGGGGATGAGCATGCAAAAAAAAGCCGTCGAGAGAATCTCGACAGCTAGGGCTAGAACTAGGTATTTAAGAACTTTAGGACGTCCAGTCGTTATATAAATGTTTCTCAGTTAGGATGGACAACAACTGGATACCGACCTCATTATGGCCACCTTCAGGGATGATCAAATCGGCGTATTTTTTGGATGGCTCAATAAAAGCTTCGTGCATTGGTTTAACCGTGCTCAAATATTGGTGATGGATCGATTGAATGCTCCGACCGCGTTCCTCGATATCGCGGAGTACCCGGCGGAGGATGCGTACATCAGGATCAGCATCAACAAAGACTTTGATATCAAGCATATCGCGGAGGTTCTCGTCGGATAGAACATGGAGTCCCTCGATGATTACAATATTGTTTGGTTTCAGTTCTACAGTCTCCGTAGTGGAGCGGGCATGAACTGTGAAGTCATACACCGGTGCATATGCAGTCTGATCTTCTCGCAGACATTTAAGATGCTCAATAAGCAGCTCGTTATCGAAAGCGAAAGGATGATCGTAATTGATGGATTCACGTTCAGCGAAGCTGAGGTGTGAATGATCTTTATAGTAGTTATCTTGAGATATGAAAGTTACCTTTCCCGTTCCAAGACGGTCAATGACGGAGCGGGCTACGGTTGTTTTTCCCGAGCCGGTGCCGCCGGCGATACCAATGATGAGCATGTGATTCAATAACCCTCCCTAAGATTGCCGTTGCAATTCCAATATTGTAGCACAGCGCTCATGTTTTTTCACCTTAGATCGGGTAAAATTAAGATGGGATTTTTTGAAATTCGTCTATATTAGGGACAAGGCAAACACGGAAGGGGTAATTCTACCAATGAACGGAAAAAAATCAGTGCAAGAGGCGTTTAATGAAACGACTTATCGAATCGTAGGACATGGGGATCGAGATGTTCAAGTCTTGAAGGAAGCCTTTGAAGCTGTAGAGAATAGTACACCATCTGATATTTATGGATCGGGAAAGGTGATTGAGGATTTCCAGTCGGAAATGGCGAAGCTTTTGGGAAAAGAAACAGCAGTCTTCTTTCCGAGTGGAACGATGGCACAGCAAATCGCTTTAAGAATATGGTGTGATGAAAAAGGACTCAAGAGCGTCGCCTATCACCCTTTATGTCATTTAGAGATCCATGAGCAGGATGGGTTGAAGGAATTGCATCATATCGAGCCTGTCCTACTTGCGGATAAGAATCGACTAATTACCTTGGATGATGTATTACAAATGAAAGATGATATTGCTTGTCTGCTGCTTGAATTGCCGCAGCGTGAGATTGGCGGACAGTTACCAAAGTATCAGGAGCTTGAAGCGATTTCTAAACATTGCCGTGCTCGGGGAATTAAGCTGCATTTGGATGGGGCAAGACTGCTTGAGACGCTTCCCTATTATGGAAAGACAGCTGCTGAGATCTGCGCCCTCTTTGATAGTGTCTATATCTCACTGTATAAAGGAATCGGAGGAATTGCTGGCGCGATTCTTGCAGGCGGTGAGGAGTTTACGAAGCAATCGAAGATATGGAAACGGCGGCATGGTGGCGACCTAATCAGTCTGTATCCATACATTATTTCCTCTGATTATTACTACCAGCAAAGAGTAGAAAAGATGCAGCAGTATTATGAAGGGGCTAAAGAGCTTGCTGCTTTAGTTAATCAATGTCATGCGGTGACTACGTTACCTGCTGAGCCTGTCTCCAACATGTTTCATATGCATTTTCAAATGTCTAGGGAGAGCATTGAACCGATCCTGTCTTCTGCATATGAGGCAACAGGAATCGGTTTAAGCGCAGCGATAAGACCAACGGGAGAACATAGTTCTTATTGTGAGATCAGTATTGGAGACAAGTACGCCGACATTCCTAAAGAAGAGGTAAAAGGATTCTTACTGCTGCTCGATAAGCTAATGCGTGAATCATCTTCCGAGCAGCGTTCGAAGTAACGAGATCCGTAATAATTGTTTTTTAATAAGCTTTGTACGGAATTGATTTCTTAATTGATTGTAGATCGGCGGGCAATGGTTAAGGGCCCAATGATACATGAATTTAAAGTCTGTGGCGTCTTTCGCAGAATTTAATAAATAGTATGAGATCGTATCATATGCATTATGGTTAAACCATTCCGTCATTTCCTGCTCGTGATAGCCATATTTCTGAACGGCCATATTCTTAATTAACAGCTTCTCCTCCAGATTCTCAATTAAGAATCGCTGACTCAAATTAAAAGTAATGTTGTCCCCGTGTAATCTGTACACACCGGCAAGGGTATCTATGAAGCCAGCATCACCGACCAACAAAGAACGCAGATAAATAGAAGCATCGTTAACCATGTTCATATTCAGGATATCCATAGCCATTAAAGCCTCACGCTTAAAGACAGTTGTTAAGGTGGAGGAGGGCTTCGGATATCCTTTTTTCTCGAAATTCATGAAATAATCCTGCTTCTTAATAATCCTGCTTAGCTGTAGGCTACTGATCTTCAGTTGCTTGGCCTTTGAAAATTCAAGAAACACATTAGCAGCCACAAATGATATTTCGGGATGGTGATTGTGAAAGTCCACAGCCTTACTTAAATAATTCATATCAATCAGATAGTCATCATCATCGAGAAAAAGAACGTACTCCCCATCACCATGAGCAGCAAAAGCCTTACGGCGATTATTACCCGGGCCGCTATTTTTTTCGTTCCGCATATATATTACCCGTGACTCGCTTCCGAAGCTTTGATGCATTAACTCTTCCGTGCCATCTGTAGAGCAATCATCAATAACTGTGATCTCTATATAAGGATAGTCTTGCTTTAAGATGCTTTGGATCGCTTGATATAGAAATGCCTTTCTATTGTAAGTAGTGATAATGACACTAACCTTGGGATAATCGGCAAAGGAAAGGAGCGCTGAGTGTGAAGTATCCGTATGGGAGGACTGATGTTTGATTGCAACGATCCCATGGATTAACCCGTCAATTTCTTCGTTCACAATACTGAATTGCTCTGACAGATAGAACCTTAATGCATCTTCTGAAGCTCTCCCTGTGAGATAAGCACGGATCACCTCAGATAAGATTTCTAGATAGGTTTTAACTTGCGGATTTTGTTCTTTAGCTATGATCAGGCGGCATCGTTGGAATATCTCTTGATCATCCAATTGAAGTGCAGATGAATGGTTGATTTCATCATTAAGGTCATTTAGAAAGACGTAACAGGCTTGCTGCAAAACCTCGCTATGATCCATTTGGGGTCCTCCTGATGTGTTATTTGGATAAACTACTTACCTCAGGTCTAGCAATAACCTTATTTTTGAGCTTAGTTCGGTATATTTTGAGATGCCCCCACGTATACAGGAATACTTCCCGTTCCATCAAGGAGGCGATTACGAAATAGACAGGCAAGATCACAAGTCCTAGCAGTGCACCCCACAACATAATTCCCGCATAGGAATGGATGGGGATATTGATAGCGCTAGAGATCAGAATAATACCCACAAAAACCACTGCATTCGTTAGCCATCTTTTAAAGGTGACCCAAGGACTCCGATTCAGCAGATGTCTGCTAGCGTAGATCACGATATCTATGGAGCGGTATAAGAGAGCGGCTATCGTCCCCATCAATACACCGTAAATCCCCATAAAGATAACGAAGACAATAGAAGCGACTAGATTGATAGCGGATTCTAGTATGGAACGGTTCTGTGTGTTCTTAAAGTGTCCGGCGATCGTAATCACATTATTAGAAGAAGCTCTGGCATTGGTTAATAATTTGATGACTACGAACAGGATCGGCAGCCACATATCGATATAATTCACGTCATTTACCCCAGCGGTATACAGTTTCATAAAAGGTAGAATTAGAATGTAAGCTACCGTTAGAATCGAGAAAATGAGCCCCATAAAATACACTTCGTAAGCATCATAAAATTTAATAAAGGCTTCTTTACTCTCATGAAAGCTCTGACCGAGAGCAGCCTTCACGCTTCCGTTTATGGTTTGGACGATGTTATCTACAATCGTAAAAATCATGTTGTACATGACATAAATGCTGACGATCTTTAAGTTCGTAAATATAGTCAGGATTAGCACGTCAGTATTTCTAAACACTAAGTAGGAGATCTCATGGACTAAGACAGAATTTTTTTGACCAATGGCTTCATAGTCTGGTTTAAGATTTAGGTTGATCCATTTGTAATGCTTATTGATGTAAATATAGAAGACGACGATTTGAAGTATGGTCAATATGAAATAGGAAGCTTGCACAGCAATGATGTTAACGCCTTGAAGTAATAACAGAATCCGAATTACATTGTTCAGAATATTAGCTACGGTGACTATAGAAGTCTCTACATAGCTTTTTCCCTCTGCAGCGAGAAGCACTTTGAATTTCCCTTGGAAATAATAATTGATCGCTCCGCCCATCCCTGTAAGTAAAATAATGAGCATAACCGATAATCGATCGATGTCAGAAGTGATCACTAATGGATACACGGTGGCGATTAGAAGAACGGCGAAGAAATAATAAATGCCTGTTTTTTTATAATAGCTAGAGGTGGCGGCCAAAATAGAGTTGATGTGGTTCTTATCATCCGAAGCTACTGGCTTATATAGGGCTTGGATCGAAGCGGCGCCTACGCCGGCTTCCAGCAGTGCCAAATAACTAATAATTTGTACAATAGAAGCGATTAAACCATTGGCCTCTGAGCCATAGTTGACCATAATCAGCCGGGGGATAAAAAAACCGAGGATGATCGTAATGAGCTGACTCCCGAGTCCAAAAGATAAGTTAAGAATGCTCCGCTTGGCTCTCATAACGTATCCTCCTTTCGTAAAGCGATAAATACGTATCCAGATGCTCGAAATGCCTTTCGGCATGTTTGACTTGCGGCGTGACATCCATATAGTGAGTGGTCATACTTTCAAAAACCTGCGCAGGCTGGAGCTGCTCCAGTGTAGTGAAATCGGTATATAGCCCTTTGAACTGGGCATCTTCCATTACATTGATCATTTTTTTGCTGTAAGCGACGGGAAACACTGGTTTACCCAAAACCCAGCCGAGGATCATCGCATGGAATCTTGAAGCTACGATAAAGCTGGAATGGGCTAGAACGGCCAAGACCTCTTCCATATTCGTTTTATATAAATGCACTTGGGTGGCATCCTCATAGGAGTGGCCCATAAGATTCCGGATTTCCTCAATCGCCAGCTGATCGCCTTCGTGTTCACAAAATGACATAAAATGAACAGCGTAGCCTTTTTCAATGAAATAAATTGCGAGTTCTTTCATTTTTTCATAATAGAGGTTGTCAAAACCGTTCAGACCTTTAGCAGAAGGCTTAATGACGGATAAGACGATATAATCCTCTGGTTCGGTTTGAAGATCTGACGGGTTAAGCTGAAAAATAATATCGGGTGCTAAACGGACATGATCCAGATCCTCAAATAAATCATAAGAGTACTTTTCTCTAAAGCAGATATCTGTATAGTCCTTAAAAACCCGCCTGTGTTCCTCATAATATTCTTTATCTGTGTAAGGGCCGAAATTCGATCCTAATAAATAGTAGGGCTTGTTCTTATTCCGGATGGCTTCTGCGTTCTTAAAATGCTCCTCCCAATGCTCTGCCTGCATAAAAATCGAGCCGCCGATATGAACAACACCATCGGAACGATTTGCCATGAATTTTTGCGCCAGATTATGTATCTTTAACCTTCTGCAAATAAAGGCAATGCCTCTTAAGAAAATGGAATCGGAAGGATACACTTTGAGGTTCCTGATCTCTTTGAAGCATAGCTTGTATAGGCGTGGAGCACAGATTCTGAATTCGGTATCCGGATACCTTTCACATAGCACCTTTATGAATAAATCATCGCCCAAATTAAATTCGGTATAGGCATAGATCAGCATCTTCTTCATATTCTAGATTCCTTTCGCTTGAACCTGGATAAGCTTCTCTCCACAGAAATGAATCTGTGATATAGAAGCGGGGAGATTAAGAATGCTCGGATATAAAGGGCTAATCTTCGATCATTCCCTCTATAACGTCTTATGAGTTCATACATTTCTTGGTTTAGTTCCGGATAGGTATGATCGATGTCGCGAAGTAACTTATGAATGCTTACGCCTTCTGTCCCATTTAGACAGGTTTTTAGGTTGAAAAAGTAATTCTCGATCAATTCGCGATTTCTTATATAAGGAGATATCATATCCAGCTTCTCAAAGGGATGGGCCTCGAAATAAGCATCTACCCGTTTGAATACACCAACGACATCAAATTTTTTCACATTATAGCTGTTGGAAATCGACGTGTTTCTTTGTAAATAAAACGATAATATATCCGGCAATGTGATGACTGTAGCGGCTCTGGATAAGGCTTTGTAGATAAATTCCTGATCTTCTCCATTCACACAGCGTTCCGTATATTGGAGCCCATGAAGGAGCAATAATTCCCGGTTATACGCTATGCTCCCTGTCCATATTCGCAAGCTTTTGTTCACAAAAATATGAGTCAGCGCTTCACTGCCTGTTATGTGGCTATAAGCGGAGGTGTAGCTCAAAGTAGTGACTCCATCCTCTGTGACATGGCTATATCCCCAGCAAATAATCTCGGGGTCAGATGGTTGAGTATAGGTATGAATGGTTCGTACTAAGTCTGTAGAGATATAATCATCACCATCCAGAAACAGCACATATTTCCCTGTAGCTTCTGTTAAGCCTCTATTTCTAGCCGCACTAACTCCCTGATTCTCTGTTCGAATGACTTTGCAAGAAAGATCGGGGTGAAGTGCGAGAATATTTGCTATCACGTTGTAGGTGTTATCTGTAGATCCGTCGTCCACGATAATGACCTCGAAATGCGGTCCACTTTGGGTAAGGAGTGAATCAAACATAGGGGTTATATAATGTTCAATATTGTATACAGGGACCACAATGCTTAGATTCATGTGCTGGCTCCTTTCCTTGGTAGAACTGAATAAATAGCTATCTTAAGCTTACCCTTCGTATCAAAAGATTGTATATACTACTTTAGTTTACTTATTGCTACCTCTAATTCGTTGTAACATCACGTGAATAATAATTATTACAGTATGTAAAATGACAATCATATCGATTGGTATAACATATATAGAAAGTCTATAAAATCATGAACGCTCGAAGCGGAGGGACCTATGATGCAGCTGCAAAAAATATTCGTGAACGGTGAGAGATTAAAGAATACGATTGAGGCATTTGCGGATTATGGGCGTACAGATAACAACGGCGTGACCCGGTTATCGCTGACGGAAGAGGATCTTAAGGTTCGGGATTATTTTCGATCCTGTTGTGAAGAATTGGGGATGTCTGTGAAGGTGGACGATATGGGCACGATGTACGCTAGGCTTGCGGGTGTAGAGTCTGGGCCTCCTATTGTGATTGGTTCGCATATGGATACTGTGAAAAAAGGTGGCAGATTTGATGGCGTCCTTGGGGTAATCGCTGGACTAGAGGTAGTCCGCACACTCGTGGATCACGGGATAAAACCGAAGCTACCGGTGACCATTATGAATTTCACAAATGAAGAAGGGGCTCGCTTTGAGCCTTCGATGATGGCTTCTGGTGTGCTGGCCGGTAAGTTCGATAAGGCAGAAATGTTGAATAAAAAAGATCCGGAGGGCATTACCTTTGGCGAAGCGCTGGAGGAGAGCGGCTATAAGGGAGAAGCGAGCAATCGTATTACCGAAGCCACTGCTTATTTGGAGCTTCACATCGAGCAAGGTCCCGTGCTAGAACAAGAAGAACTGTCGATTGGTCTGGTGGACTGTGTAGTTGGCATGGCCTGTTATGAGATTGAGGTGGCGGGGGAATCGGATCATGCGGGCACCACGCCTATGGCAATGCGCAAGGATGCCTTGTTCGCTGCCACGGATTTGATCACGGAGCTTAGAAACAAGCTTAGTGGACTCGATTCTGAACTGGTGTATACCATGGGCAGAATGAATGTGTTTCCTAATATTCATACCGTCATTCCCAATAAAGTGATCTTCACCATTGAGGCTAGACATAAAGATATGGAGATTGTTCGTGAGGTGGAAGCTATTATTCATAGCTTGCCGGAGATGCTACTGGACTGCGGAGTAAGTAAGACCAAGCTTTGGGGTAGAGAGACTGTTTGGTTTGACCGGGGGATATGTGATTTAGTAGAGCAAGCGGCACAAGCCTTGGGTTATTCTAAACGGAAGATCGCAAGTGGCGCAGGGCATGATGCTCAGTTCGTAGCCAGCTTTCTGCCATCCGCGATGGTGTTTGTACCTAGTGTGAAGGGAAAAAGTCATTGTGAGGAGGAGTTTACCTCCTATGAAGACTGTGAAAAAGGGGTAAATGTAATCCTAGAAACGGTGTTGTTATTACTGTCAAAGTAATACGCGTCACTAAACTTAACATTCTATTATGGAAGTAGTGCTTTAATTTCATACAAAATCGTCAAAAAGACACTTTAAGCAGTGTCTTTTTTTATGAGATAATGATTAGGGTTGTGTTGGGTACCAAATGACATAAAGTTACTGGGCGGTTTAAGTCGAATCCTTTGTGTAAAAACACAATGATGATAGATAATATTTTAATTTTTTACCAAATTGGGAATACTAAACGTATGTTATCATTCTTTACATAAGGGATCTACATTAGACGGGAGAGATGAATGATGATTATCGGAGTGCCTAAAGAAATTAAAAATAATGAGAATCGTGTAGCCATAACGCCTGCGGGTGTAGTTAGCCTTATTAAAGAAGGACATCAAGTGCTGGTGGAAGCTGGGGCTGGTGTGGGAAGTGGATTTCTGAACGAAGAGTATGCTTCTGCCGGAGCGAAGCTGATTCAGGACGCAGCTACGGTCTGGAGCTCTGCCGAAATGGTGATGAAAGTGAAAGAACCGCTGGAAAGCGAGTACCCTTATTTCCGTCCAGGCCTTATTTTGTTCACGTATCTGCATCTTGCGCCTGAACCTTCTCTGGCCGCTGCGCTCAAAGACAAGGGTGTTTTTGCCATCGGGTATGAGACGGTTGTTCATGAACGTACCTTGCCGTTATTAACACCGATGAGTGAAGTGGCGGGCCGGATGTCTGTTCAGCTTGGCGCTCAGTTCTTGCAAAAAAACTATGGCGGACAAGGGATTCTTCTCTCCGGTGTTCCTGGGGTTAGTCGTGGCAAAGTTAGCATCATCGGCGGTGGAGTAGTAGGTACAAACGCTGCAAAAATGGCTATCGGTTTGGGTGCTGATGTTACAATTGTTGACCTCAGTGCAGAAAGATTGCGTCAATTAGATGATATTTTTGGGGCACAGATCAATACGCTGATCTCTAACCCTTACAATATTGCCAAAGTGGTAGCTGAGGCAGATCTGCTGGTAGGTGCGGTGTTGATTCCGGGTGCGAAAGCACCGAAGCTGGTTACAGAAGAAATGGTCAAGACCATGAAGCCGGGATCGGTGATTGTCGATGTGGCCATTGACCAAGGTGGTATCGTAGAGACGATCGACAGAGTGACAACACATGATAATCCTGTATTTATCAAGCACGGCGTGCTGCATTATTCTGTTGCTAATATGCCGGGCGCTGTGGCCAAAACTTCGACGATCGCTTTAACCAATGTCACCGTTCCATATGCCCTGCAAATTGCCAATAAAGGCGTGATCAAGGCGATTCAGGAGAATGCCGGCCTAAGAAGCGGCGTAAATGTCGCCAACGGTAAAATCACCTGCCAAGCCGTGGCTGAAGCACTTGGCGAGAAACATTTTACGGTAGAACAAGCTATGGAGCAGACGTTCACGATGAGCTAAATAGAGCTAAATAGATGCGTTCCAAATGATTTATAATATTTGAAAACCAATAGACAGCGAATTCCCGCTATGGGAGTTTGCTGTTTGTTGTTTCTGGGAGTAATAATTTCGGCTCAGTTCGGTGTTAAAGGTTGTAGGACTGCGTTATGAAGATCGTTGGATCGGGTGGATGTTTGTTGGTGTATTGTTAAAAGTAGCTAAGTTGTATTTGGTATGGTTAGGTACTGTTGATGTTGCCAGCGCGACGCTAAAGGTGGATAGACAACGTAGAAGTTGGTTTGAATTCGATCAAAACTAGCAAGTTTCAACTATGTGTAGCCTGATTTGGCTAGTTACAGCTTGATTAGTTAGTATTTGGTTTTTTGTTACGGTGAGAGATTTGTTGAAGATGATTTTTAGGGAAATCCTCCCTAAAAATTACGCGAAAATAGCTTGAAACGCTATAATTAGGGAATTTCTCCCTAAAAATACGAAGAATATGCCCAATAATAACCTGATCGGTTGAATATTAGGGAGTTTTTCCCTGATTAGTAGTAAACCAAGCCTAAAATACAGAATTTTAGGGAGGAATTCCCTAAAAACTCTAAAGGGGCTCTATGAAGTAGCGGTTTATGTACTGTCGCGCCACTCCGTCACGCCGTAACCCGTATCAACGTAGCCGGCAACTCCGTCCCATGCAAACCCGCAACCCTGTAACCAACGTAACCCGTAACTCAGCAACTCCGCCCCCACGCAACTCTATAACCTCGTAACTCCTCCACCCGGCGATCTCAAGGTCCCGTCATCTCGCCCCATCCCATTATCTTATAGTCAGCTGGGAGCACGCATACTATAATAAAATCACTCTAGAGTACAAGGTTCGGCTATTTTTTCAGGCAGGGGTGGGGCTAGTGACGGAAAAGGATCCATTGTTTGATCGTTTCTTCGATAGTATGGAATCGTTGGCGGATGCGATTAGTGAATCTCTTCAATCCCAAGTTACGATTGAGGACAGCAATCATCATGTGATCGGATACAGCTCCCATCAATTTGAGAGTGATTCCGCGAGAATTTCGACCATTATTGGAAAGCGTGTACCTAACGCTGTCATTATTGGCTTACGCAAGAAGGGGATTATGCAGCAGCTTGAGAGCGCTACACGTCCGATTCGGATTCCTGCGGTCATGGAGGTAGGTCTTGGCCCCCGACTCGCTATTTGCATCAAACATCAGAAGGAAATACTCGGGTACATATGGGTAGTGGATGCAGGCAATCTAGTTGAAGGTCACGCAGAGAATATTGTAGAGAAAGCGGCGGCCATCGTTGGTCGTTATATATTGAAGCAACGGGGTTGGAAGACGAAGCAGGAGAAAACGCAGGAGGATTTTTTCTGGAAGCTGCTCACCTCCCATTATCACAATGAAGCGAATATCAAGCAGGATGCGGAAGTTTGGTCGATTCTTTTGCCGGACAAATATTATATTAGCGTGTTTGAGAGTGACAAGGTCATCAATGACCACTTCGTACTTCGGTTTCGGCAAACTATGACCTCCTATCCGGGGCTGAAATTATTGTTTCTGACTGCTGAGCACAATCGGTTAATTATATTGTTTTCATTCAGCTTTCGCATGGAAGGGACGGGTGGTCTGTATTCGTTCATGCACAAAATTATCGAGGATATGCGTAAGAGTGAGAACTGTATGCTGGCTGCAGGCTGTAGCCTGGATTACACTGAATATATGTCGGCAGCCATTGCGTACTGGGAAGCGGGTTCCATTCTGGAAATCAAGAAGCTGCTGCCTTTTCATGGCCGAGAGTTACTATTGTATGAGGATATTGGATTTTGGGCGTATGTTCCGGCTATTATAGAGCAAAAACGTAGTCGGACCCGTAAAAGTCCTTTACTGTATCCGCTAAAAGAGCATGATCGCGAGCATAAAAGTGATTTTCTAAAAACCATTGCCGTTTATTTATCACTCAGTGGAAACTTGAAGGAATCTGCCGCTTTTTTACATATTCATACCAACACATTGCTGTACAGATTAAATCGCATAGCAGAGATTACGGGAAAAAGCTTAAAGGATACGGGATACCGCACTTCTTTATATTTGGATATTTTGACGGAAGAGACCAGGCAGCTCAATCAGTGGTTTGTTGAGTCAGGGGAATAAAATGAATTAAGCACCAACTGGGCAGCGAACACGTACAATAACCTATATTTAGAACCTATAATATTGGAGGGACTAAGCATGGTGAAGGAAGTTCGTTCACCCGATGCCCTTGACTTTGAACGGAAAATGAGAGACAGCATCGTGGAATCGGCGGAAGCTTTAAATAACAGTGGAGCGGATTTTGCAACATTTGATGAGTCGCGCTGCAACCCGCAGTTTTGGACGCGTACAGATATTGGAGGACTACAGCTGAACGCTGGTGTGGCGCCTTCGGTGGGGATTAAAGACATTTTTCAGAACGGACATTTATATGCCTTCGAATGCGCGACAGCGATGGTCATTGTTATGTACAGGGCGACAATTGAAGCTATAGGTGAAGAAGCCTTTAATAGGTATTTTAAGGATTTATTCTTATGGGATTGGAACTACGACGAGAATCTGCGCTTAGTTACGAACTATAATAAGGATCAGATGCTGCGGGGAGATATTGTGTATTTCAGGAATCCAGATCATGCGCCTAGCAAGCCAGAGTGGCAGGGTGAGAATGCTGTTAAGCTTGAAGAAGACCTGTATTATGGGCACGGCATTGGGATAACCACTGCAGAAGTCATCATAGCCTCTCTTAATGAGGAAAGATCGCCCGGAAGCAATACCTCAGCTTTTCTTACGAATGAGTCGATACATCCTGATTTTAATTATTTACAGCGACTATTTACAGGTTCTGTCTTACCCGGAGCGGAAAATAGAGGCTCTGAGTGCACTGTGTTTTCAAGAATAGGGACTAGAAGCTACATTAATAAGATCTAACGCTAAGAGGGTACCAAGAAGAGTAATCTTCCTGAAAAATCACTTCACCATCCGTTTGTCCGTCATACGTAGTTTCAGTAAAGACACCATTTAGGGTGTCTTTTTTTCGTGGATTCAACAATTCTAGTTCGTAGTCATTAAAGCTTGAGTAGCTGTATTGCACCTCTTTGTGACTCTTGCATATTACGTCATGCATAAAATTTAAATCTTTAATAATAGCAAAGGTTTAATTTTACATTGAACTGTTATAGTACTCATTGATCAATGCTTTACTAACAGGGGGGAAGGATAAGCGCATGAATACATTACGTAAGACAATTGTGATTGCATCAGCGATAACGTTGCTAGGAGGAGGGTTTAATACAGGCTTTAGTCAAAATAATTATGTCTACGCAGCAGATGATACTACGCCATCCATCCTGGTCGAAGATTTTGAAGATGGAATCAATGATGTGAAATTTAATCCTAAACGTATGTATAATGCTACGCTGCATTTGGAAGATAACAAGAAGCTTGTAAGAAATGGGCAATATTCGGCTAGAATTGATTACGATATGATCGGCATAGTAGATAACCCCTCTCAAATTGAAGTCGGGTATAAAACGGGGAATATCCCAGTTACAGGTTACCCTACTAAAGTAGGCATGTGGGTTTATGCAAACAACGAAGGACATTTGCTGACGACAAAATTTAGAGATATAGGCGGATCTTCTTTCCAGGCAGAATTTTATGATGTAAATCAAGTGGGTATCAACTGGTCCGGCTGGAAATATATCGAGGCAGATATTCCGCAGGGTAAACCGGGTCCGATTGTTCTTGAATTGTTTTTCCAATTGAAGCAATCGAATATGAGCAAGAAAAACAAGGGCTCTATTTGGGTAGATGATATTACCTTTATCTATGATGAAGTTGATGAGGATAAGGACGTTCCTGCCATTAAACCTAAAGCCCCTGTTGAAAATGAAGTCTTAAACACTCCACTTGATGAATTGAAGGTTGAGCTGACAGATAACGGATCAGGTCTGGATTTGGGTACCTTATCTGTTCAGTTAGATGGAACGGATATCACGGATGAAGTGCACTATTCTCCAGATACAAATGTATTAACTTACCCAGGAGAATATGTAGATGGCGGTTATCATGAGCTTGTGATTGAAGTGAAGGACAAGAATGGTAACCCGGCAGCAAAAAAACTCACCTTCACAATAAATGCAGGAGAGCGTTTGTTCATGACTGCAGACGAAGAAGCCATAAGTAATGAAATCTATCCTGTTCATATTAATATCAAAGATTACTTGAAAGCAGAGCAGGCAAAATTCACCTTGAATTATGATGCAAGCACCCTTCAAGTTGAAAGCATTACTCAGGCGGCTGGAGTTTCCCTAACCTCAGATATTGATAATGAGCACGGCATGGTTCAAGTAGCACTTGATAACGTAATAGCAGCAGCTCAAAATGTCGTTACTGTTAACTTCAGAGTGAGCTCTCATGCCGTCTTAGAGCGTGGTGAAGCGCACAAAACCATAACAATGAGTAATGCGAGTCTTACTGCTGGCGGCGTTCAGACGAGTACACCATTAGCTGCGCCTATTCATTATACAATCGGTTTCCCTTATCAGCTAAAAATGACGGGAGTTGGTTTGGGTACACCTTCTACCTTTACAGTGTTAGACCATGGAGGCAATCCGTATGAAGGTGCGGATATTGTTTTCACTGGATTATTAAAGCAAAGCTCAGTCGTTACAGTTAACACTGTTACGTCTAGTGTATATGAGGATGATGATACATCTTCTAATGTAATCATGGTTGCAAATGATGGTGAACGTTACTATGCTTCAACAGCAGCTAAGAATGGATTTTACGAGGTTATTCTCGCAGACGGACAAACAACAGGTTATATCCCTGAAGCTGATGTTAGTAGTCAGTTATTGAGCGGCAGCCTTGGTAAAACAGATGCCAAAGGACAGTTAATAACAGACCTCACTACATTGGCACTTGGAACCTATCAGGTACAAGCAGTCATCGGTGATCAGAACAGTAAGGTTGTCAATTATGAAGTTGTAGAGCAGTATGGTATGAATGAACCGCAATATATTCAAACCTATGTCGCAGAGGATATGTCTTCACAACTGAGTGCTGCCTGGCAAACAAAACCAGATCAAACCTCTACGTATATTCAATACATCGAAACTGGTGAATGGGGAGCAGGTGCAAGCCCAGACATCAATAATGTAAAGCAGCAGCAAGCTGAGAGTGAGCTGCAGGTGCTTAGTATGAAGGAAAATGGAACGAAGGGTGAAATCCGGTTTCATAATGTCCTGGTTAAGGGCTTGAAAGCAGATACCACTTACAAATATCGTGTAGGCTATGAAGACCAATGGTCGGAGTGGCATGAATATTCTACTGTCGATCAGGATAAATCAACACCGACCTCATTCTTGTTTATTACGGATTCCCATACGAATCAACTACCAGGGTTACAAATCTATCAAGAGCTAATGACTAACGCTTTGACACAATATCCATCAACACAGTTTATTATGCATGGTGGAGATATGGTTGATGTGGGCGGCGCATTCGAAGAATGGCAAAAGTTCTGGCTAGCATCTTCTGTTTATGCAACAAAACTCCCGACTGCACTAACACTGGGCAACCATGATGTGAAGAGTGAAGGGAAGGATGTGTTCACCAAAGGTGGGAATTTCCCGGAAAACGGACCAGAATCCCAACTGCAATATGCTTACTCCTATGAAGTCGATGATACTCATTTTGTCGTATTGAACTCAGAAGGCACAGAGGAACAGATGGTTGATCAAGCAGCATGGTTAAAGGACGATTTGGATCAGAATGATAAAAAATGGACTGTCGTTATGTTCCACCGTCCAGCTTATCATACAGAGAATGGCCGAGAATCCCTTGTTGAGTACACCCAAACCTATTTTGCACCCATATTAGAAAAGAAAAAAGTCGATTTGGTTCTGGTTGGTCATGATCATGTATATGCGCGCACCTATCCAATGATGGATGGAAAGCCAAATAAAGCTACCAATGAGGGTACTGTATACCTTGATGGTGGTGCTTCAGGCTGGAAATTCTATGATGGCACCCAATATAATTATTTGAATTATATTTTTGATGAAGACGTTCCTGTATACTCCGCTATTAAAATTACTGAGGATGCGATTCATGTGGAGGCACGTACAAGTGCGGGTACATTAATCGATGAGTTTTCTGTCAAGAAAACAACGGAAACTGAGACACCAACACCAACACCAACACCAACACCAACACCAACACCGACACCGACACCGACACCAACATCAACGCCACCAACACCGAATTCAACATCAACGCCACCAACATCTACACAAAAGCCAACAGCAACGCTAACACCACCAACATCAACACCGAAGCCAACAGCGATGCCAACACCGCCAACATCGACATCGAAGCCAACAGCGTCGAAGCCGGTATTCAACGACAAGGTAAATGTAGATGCAGTTAAAGCTATCGTGGAAAAAGAGAAGTCTGCTCCCACTATAAACTTTACGGATGTTCCGGCATCATCGTGGAGTGCCTCTGTAGTGGAGCGTGCAGCTAAGATGGGGATTGTAACGGGTTATAGTGATGGTTCTTACCATCCGAATCAAAAGGTAACTCGCGCCGAGTTCGCCACAATGCTAGCAAAAGCTTTTGGTCTACCGAATTCAAGCGGTTCATCTTTCTCTGACACGCAAGGGCATTGGGCTTCAGAATCGATTGCAGCATTACAAGCTAAAGGGGTAATTACGGGTTACAGTGATGGTTCTTTCCATCCGAATCAAGAAATTTCCCGCGCTGAGATCGTTGCAATGCTTGCTCGTCTGACAAACTATGTTCCTAACGCATCCAATCTATTTTTGGATGTAGCTACGAACTGGGCTTCAGAACAAATCAATGCTTTTGCAACTGCTGGCATAGTAACTGGTAAAGGCAACGAATTGTTCAAACCAAATGATGCTGCATCCCGTGCGGAGTCGGTTGCGATGATCATTCGTTTGTTGGATAAATTACTTGCACACTAAGTGAAATGTTTCGGGTAGTTAACCGGATTCAGCTCCACCAATAAGAAAAAGAAGGGGCTGTCCCTGAGTCATTATGACTTATGGGACAGCCCCTTTGCTGTGACTAATAGCCTAAAGCTCAACAAAGTCGTTGCGGAATTTCTCGAAATCAGATTTTCTACATTCTAGCGCAAGCCGTGTGCCTGTTTCTTCATAGCTAGTGGATTGAACATGGGCATGCTCGTTGAAATAGGAGACTACATTGCCGCGATCAAATGGAATCAGAATTTCACACTGTACATAATCCGTAAACACATGGCTGCGAATCAGATCTGTAAGTTCAGCTACCCCACTATTTTGTTTGGCAGAGAGGTAGACATTGTCACCCTCAAGGTGAGGGTAAGGCAAGTCAGTTAGGTCAGCTTTGTTGTAGGCATAAACCGTTGGAATTTGGTCCGCGCCGAGCGCTTTCAAAGTCTCATCAGTGACAGCCATATGCTGCTCATGCTGTGGATCGGAAATATCGACTACGTGAATCAATAAGTCAGCTTCGGTCACCTCTTCGAGCGTGGAGCGGAAGGCTTTGACCAGATGATGGGGAAGCTGGCTGACGAATCCGACGGTATCTGTTAATAAAAAGGTTTTGTGATCCGGTAGCTCAATGCTCCGAACGGATGTCTCCAGCGTAGCGAATAACATATCCTTGGCGAACACTTGCTTATTAGAGCCGGGATGATACGTCTCCACGATCACATTCATTAAGCTGGACTTGCCGGTATTTGTATAGCCGACGAGACAGACGACAGGAACCTCATTCTTATGCCGCTGCTTTCGCTGAATTTGGCGCCTTGCTACTTGCTGTTGAAGCTCAACTTGTAACGCTGAAATACGTTCTTCTATTCTTCTGCGATCCAGCTCCAGCTTCGTTTCACCAGCGCCTCTGTTCTTCAGCCCAGCACCACCGCCTTGTCTTCCGAGGGATTCTCGGAGACCTGTCAGGCGGGGCAGCATATACTGCAGCTTGGCTACTTCTACTTGCAGCTGTGCTTCTTTGGTCTTTGCTCGTTCTGCGAAAATATTCAAGATCAGAATCGTTCGGTCAATGACCTGACGGCCTAGAGAAGACTCCAAATTGCGAATCTGTGAAGGAGACAGCTCATCATTAAAAATAACAATAGGAGCATCATGCGCTTCTAAGAGCGCAGATACTTCTTGGATTTTGCCTGTGCCGATATAGTGGGAAGGGTTGATCCGGCTTGCCTTCTGACTAAGTTCTCCGACAACTTCTAGGTCACAGGCAGCTGCCAGATTACTGAGTTCTTCCATAGAATAATCGAAGTTTGTTTCGTTTTGTAGCTGAACACCGACTATAATAGCTTTTTCTCGTAGTTGTTCCATATATTTATTCATCCTCCAATAGTAAATAGTAAACGCAAAAAAACACAGGACATCTGCCTGTGCTTACGGTTCGTTAGAGGACGTCAGAACAAATGTGTAAGGAGAAATCTCCATTACGACATTAGGGTCTTCCATAGATATATCGAATTAAACAACGGCTGGGGCGTAGGGAAATGATAACCTAATCCCTTACGAGCAGCAGTTGGTTTAAATTATAAGAAAGTATAAGTTTCACGATATACTTTATCCTTATAATTCTCACATAAACGCTACCGTCCTTATAAGGACGCCGAAGGCGTTTTAGTTTGTTGGCTTCTATGGAGTTAAATGGGTAGACCTATCCTGAGTCCTCTGCACATGGGCAGAGCTTTAGCGCTATTCAATTAGCCGCGCAAAGTTCTAACTCGGATAAAGTCTATCACACGTAACCCTCCGTTCATAAAAAGTTAAGTCGAGTTTACCACATCCTTTATTTGGTGGCAAATCTGTATTTTATGCTCGGTGGAGCACATCTCTATTTTAATATCAATCCAAGAATTCTAAAAAATGATTGCATACCATATATATATAATTTGATATGAATAGGAGGTGTGAAGACATTGCCTGTCCTCTCTACAAACACCATCATTAATTTACCTGTCGACGGTACTCGTCCAATAGATCAAGTTGTGATCAAAGTGGTTAACAATGGATTAGCTGGCGCGGCTTGTTATTTAACGGGTTTAGCCAATAGTGCAAGTCCTCAGACAGTCTTTATTGAAGAATTATTTGAGCTGCAATATCAGGAAACGTCAAGCAAGACCTACACTATTGTAGAGGATTTATTCCAATTTAATTTTGTGTATTCACAGGAACAATTGAAGATTCAGGTTTTTCTTGTGGATGTGAACGGTGTCTGGACGGCTGTTAATCTGGAAGTGTTTCAAGTAAGCCGTATAACCTCGGAAATCCGTGATAACGTATCGGTTACATCGACTGACTTCGCGGCGATTAGCTTTATGAGGAGTTCTGCCTTTACTATTCCACAAGGTCTTGCGGCTGAGATTAGACCGGCGGCTTTAGATATTCTATCCAAAAGACCTGTGCGATATATGGTCGTCGCAGGTGGCACTCTGGATGGGACATTCGAAAATTTCCCAACGCCAACTACGGATATTCCTGTCACGGACACGGCACTGCTGGTGAATTACACCTGCACTACGGTCACGGGTGGAAAGGTGATTATGCAAGGTACAGGATCGGGAATCTCCGGTGCTTATGCGAATTTGGCTGTTAATTTGCTTAACGAGCGACTCTCTTACGAGCTTCAGAATGAGCCGGTTACTTTGGTGGTTAACTCACTTTCAGGTGATGATGATCTCGCAGTCACCTTTAAGATGTCCGAGCAATGGTGAGCGTTCTTTAATCCAGTACTAAAGATAAATTCTAGTGATTCAAAAAAGGAACATCCGCGTAGATGCGAATGTTCCTTTTGATGGTCGTTGCAAGCGTTAAGTTTAGTCTGTTAAGCCTCTCCGTAATGTAAATAGGTCTTTCAAAGCCTCAGTAGACAGCTCGGTAATCCAGCCTTCGGAGCTGGAGATGACATTATCGCTTAGCTGCTGCTTACTCTCCAGCATCTCATCAATCTTTTCTTCGAGCGTCCCGAGAGCGATGAACTTATGCACCTGTACATCACGCGTCTGGCCCATCCGATAGGCGCGGTCCGTCGCCTGATTCTCAACGGCCGGATTCCACCAGCGATCGAAGTGGAATACGTGATTGGCTGCGGTTAAGTTCAGACCGACACCTCCGGCTTTGAGAGAAAGGATGAATACATTCGGCTGATCAGACGGTGGTGCATCTGGACGTCTGGACCCTTCGTCCGCGGAAGGTGCAGGCGTCTGGAATCGCTCAATCATTCGGTCACGCGCCTGTTTGGAGGTGCTTCCGTTCAAATAAAGGACAGGCTCCCCAAGCTCCTGCTGTAGAACAGCCTGAAGCATTTTTCCCATCCCGACATATTGCGTAAAGATGAGACAGCGCTCATCCTCTGTACGCAGTTCCTTAACCATATCCAGCAGTCTTTCAAGTTTAGAGGAACGGTTAATGAGTAGACTGGTATCCAGTTTGTTGTCCGAATCCGTTTCAGGGAGGGCCTCCTTAGTCACAAGCATCGGGTGATCACATAGCTGCTTAAGTCCGGTCAAAGCCCCAAGAATGGCGCCCTTACGCTCAATACCTTCCAACTTCTGCATACGGTCGAGCAGTCCGTTTACGGTCTGGTCATAGAGCGCAGCTTGTTCAGCTGTCAGATGGACATAGGTCTTCATCTCGTTTTTATCTGGAAGATCGAGCTGAATGTTAGGATCCTTTTTCTTACGGCGTAGCATGAACGGCTTCACGAGATTCTGTAGGTCCGCTGTACGTTTCTCGTCACGTTCCTTCTCAATGGCATTACTGAATCGGTCGTTAAAGGCTTTGGCACTACCCAGATAACCTGGGGTTATAAAATCATAAATGGACCACAGCTCGGATAATCTGTTCTCTATAGGTGTTCCTGTCAGCGCAATCCGGTGTAAAGCCGGGAAGCTGCGCACAGCTACCGACTGCTTCGTTTGAGCATTCTTGATGTTCTGTGCTTCGTCCAGACAAATCGCCGCCCAAGTGAATTCCTTCAGCAACTCCTGATCAAGCGCTGCAGTCGCATAAGAGGTGAGAACCACGTCAGCTTGCGACGCAGCGCCATAGAAGAATCCTGCGTCCAAACGGCGACTTCCGTAGTGCAGCATCACATTCAAAGAAGGCGCAAAGCGCTGCAATTCCTTCTGCCAGTTGCCCAGCACGGAGGTAGGGCAGATGATCAGAGCAGGCCACCCCGGAGGGTCGGTCTGGCGACGGGATGAGCTAGGATCGGTATTTTCTTTGATATGAAGTAAATATGCGATGAGTTGGACGGTCTTGCCAAGCCCCATATCATCGGCTAGACAAGCCCCCAAACCGAATTGACGCAGGAAAGTCAGCCAAGCATATCCTTCATGCTGATAGGTGCGTAGCTCTGCCTGGAGACCTGCGGGCACTGGAGGCTTCGGCCACTGTGAGCGCTGGCCGAGCTGACCAATGAGGCTGATCAAATGCTCGTTTAGCTCTACCTCGAGCCGCAGGCGCGCCGCATCCTCTTGAAGCTGCTCTTCTGTAGCCTCAGCATCAGCTTCCTCACTCGCTTGCAGCAAATGAAGCTGAAGCACATCTTGGAAAGACAAGCCTTGCGACTTGTCCATACCAGCCATGGCTCTTTGGATTTGCGCCAGCAGCGCGGGATCGAGCGAGACCCATTTGCCTTTGAAGCGGACGAGTCGTTCTCCTCTTGCGACCAGCTCGGCAAATTCAGCTTCGGTGAGGTCGACGTCGCCGATGGAGATTCGCCAATCGAAATCGATGATCGAATCGAGGCCGAACAGCGACTCGCCGCCGCTACGTTTGTCCTCGCCGGAGCTGATCTTGGCGCGCAGGCGCGGTTTTTTCCGGCTGGCGGCTTCCCACCACGCCGGCAGCAGCACTTGCCAGCCTGCTTCCAGCAGCCGCTGGCTCTCGGCGGTTAAGAACCGCCAAGCGATGGCATCGCTGAGCGGTTCGGTCAGCACGTCGCCGCCCGCCGCGAAGCGCTCGGGCGGCAGACTGCCGCGGAGGCGCTCCAGCCATCCCGCGGCCCGTTCGTGCACGTGGGCCGACCATGCTGTTGGCCACAAGCCGTGCGGCTCGCCATCATCGGCGAGCCTGATGGGAACAAGCGCGGATTCATCGCGCTTGTCCTGAAGGATCAGCTGCAGCCGCCAAGGGGATTCATCCCCTTCCGGCTCCAGCAGCTGAAGTGCAGGCCGGAAAGGCGCGGTATCCGCCTTCCAGCCAATGGCGATAAGCCATGCAGCGGTATCCATGCCCGCTGCAAGGGCCCCGCTTCTATCGAATAGAAGCGGGAATTCGCTCCGGAGGTCACCTGCCTCGGCCTCCGTGCTGTAATACCTCTGCGATACGGCGGCGGAGAACGCCGCGCATAGCCCACGGCTAAATTCGCTGCCGCCATTTAGCGCCTCAAGAGCCCCTTTGGCAGTGTCATTCTCCACTGCCACCTGCGCCAAAGCACCCTCATCCCAGGTCCATTGCAACCTCCCAGCACGATAAGCGGAGATATCGGGAATATACTGTTTGTGCTCCAGACATATAGCCAGAAGTGGCGCCAGTTCAGTCAGGTGAGCCGCATCGCCCTCCCAGTTCCATTCGATATGCGCCAGCAGCTTCTGCTCTGCAAAGAAATGGATGACCTGCTCCGCAGGTAGAATCACTAGCTCTACACCTTCTCCAGCTGGTTGAACCGTTAACTCCGTTCCATAAAAAGACGCCTCATGCCAGGCGAATAACCGCTGTTTAAGCTGCAAACCGGGCACGAGATCTTCTCTTTCATTTATTCCATATATTAAAGCGTCGCCATACTGGCTTAATGCAAGCCGGATGGTCAGCGTGCGTAAATGCATGTTCATGGTATTAGCTTTCCTTTCCGAAGCTCCTCTTGCAGCGCACGGAGTCTGCTGTGCTTTGTGGTGAAGGCAATGAGGAACTCTTCCCACCGTTCTTCTTGTTTCATTTTTTTATACAGCTTGGATAATCGCTTCAATAGTTTCACAGCCGCCTTGTAGCTATGTCTATTCTTATCCAGCACAAATCTTTCGACGGCCTGATGGTAGAAAGGGAGTAGAACTTCGGGTGCGTTTTTCTCCATAGGCTGGAGGTCTGTAACACGAAATTCGGAAGGCAGCTTACCGATGGACAGTTGATAATCCATCCATGTCTGCCATTTTTCATAGGTAATTAATTTCTCTTCGTATACTTCTCCAGAGATAGGTAACATGGTGGCTAATGTATTCCACATCTGCGGCTCAGCTTCAGGAAGGTGGCGAACGGCCTCTTCCCATCTGTTCGAATAGTTATTCAGATTATAGAGTCTGCTACTCAGCAGTGGACCGATCTGAGCAAGCCAGCCCACCAAGCGTGACCATTCACCTGCATCCAGAAGCGGGGAGGTGAAGCTCATAAGCTCATCAGGATGGAGACCTGGGCGCTCGGCAGCCTTATTCAGTAATTCCCAAGCCTTTGGGTCATCCTTCAGATAAAAATACATGCGGCTCTGGGCTAATAGCCACGCATGGCGTGACAGGGAAGCGCCTAATTCACTTTCTGCCTGCTGAAGCTGTTTGATTTCATCCAGATAAAGCTTAGTTCCGCCTGTATTCGGATAAATCCAGTTTCTCCACAGCAGGTCATAGCACAGTGAAAAAGAGGGTTGATCCCGCAAGCGATCGCGCGACTCCGTCAACATCTCACGCCGCAAGTAGGAGAGGGTCTCGACGATATGCGGCCACAGATCGTATTCCTGCTCTTGCTCGGGAGACAGCGGGAGTGTGCTTTTTAACAGACGTGTGATTGCTTCCTGTAGTTCAGAGACCGCTACTTGCGTGTAATAGCCGAGTGATGAGGTAAAGGCGACCTGACCGGGTAGATTGGCGGAAGGCTTAGCCAGCTTTTCTAGGAGAAAAAGATGGGCATGCAGGGTAAATAGCTTGTCCATTTCCGGTGATAACTTCGGCTTAAATTTAGTAATGGAAGATAATGCCCGATCCACATATTCAGGATTCCGAGTGGTATGTGCCAGAGGCGTGATGCAGAACGCAAAATACTCGCGCCACTCCGTGATGCCTCCGTCAGCGATCCGGCTGGCATGTTCTTTTAGCTGCTGCTGGTGCTTTCCATCGGTTCCGACAGGTGAACTACTAGATGTTTTTGGGAGAAAAGATGCGGCTTTGGCGTTAGCTAGAACTTGTACAGACCTATTCTGTTGTTCAGCAAAACTGAGCAGCACGGCGGCCATATGCTTGCAATGTCCTGAAACTGGGCAGTTGCAATGGCACCGCGTGAAGCTGTCCAGATCAATAGTAACGCGGTAATCCTCTCTACCTTCAACAAGGGCATTGATCTTAGATGGCTCCGTCATAGTGAACGAACGAATACGGCTTTGCTTATAATATTGGAACCCTCGTTTGAGGGTGAGGTCATCGAAATAATAGGCGACATTCTGGATGAGCTTACTCCACTGCGTATCATCCATAGTATAGGTTGGTTGCATACAATTGGTCTCCCGTAAGAAAAATGGTCGTTATTTGACCTTCATTATATCATTTCTTTTTGAGTAGGATGTTTTGGCGTTGTAATGAAAGCGAAAATGCTGGCTTGTATGGAACGTGGGGCCTAAACATATACTAATCGTGCTGAAAATTGAAGTATAGATCAAATAAAGGTCAAAAAAGGTCAAAACATTAAAAACATTAAAATTTGTAGCATTAAATCAGCTGATTTGCCTGAATTTGACTGAAAATTGGCTTAAATCGATTTTGTTATTCCTCTGATAGGGGACTATAATAAGGTCATAGGTCAAATAAAGTCAAAGTCAATGAGAGGAGAATGGATAATGTTTGATTTGGTTCCTTTTGGTAAACGTAGAGATGATGCTTTTGGTATGCTGGCTAAGTCTTTGAATGATGTTTTTAATGATGATTTTTTTGCACCGATCAAGAGCTCGACGATGTCCTTCAGAACGGATATTCGCGAGAGTGAGCAGGCTTACCTGATTGAAGCTGAACTTCCTGGCTTTAAAAAAGAAGAAATCGACATTGATTATGCCAGCCCTTACTTGACGATTAAAGCGGTGCGGAAGGAAGAGAATGCGGAGGAGAACAAGGATCATCAAATTGTACGTAGAGAACGTCGATATGGTGAATATGTTCGCAGATTCTATGTTCAGGATATTGCAGTGGAAGAGATTCGCGCGTCTTTGAAAGACGGATTACTGAAGCTGGAAGTTCCAAAACAGCAAAAACCACAAGGGAAACGCATTGAGATTCAAGACGGAGATTCTAGCGCATCGCAGTCTGAATAAGCATAATTTAGGCGGTAATAGTTTCCGCTCAGCATCTTAGAGATAGGCAGCGAGCTTTTAATATAGTGTTATGAATAAAAGGCGCATTGTAGTGGAGGATTCCGGCTATGGTGCGTCTTTTCTCGGAATCGTACGATGAGTTGTATTTAATCAAGCGTTGAAAGGAGGAATCCGAGTGGCTAACAAAAGCTATTATGATGCTTTGGGCGTGAACAAAACAGCAACTAAACAGGAAATTAAAAAGGCTTATCAAAAGCTGGCCAAGAAGTGGCATCCCGATGTGAATAAAGCCTCTGAGGCAGAGGCGAAATTCAAAGAAGCGGCTGAAGCCTATGAAGTGCTGGGCAATGAGGAGAAACGCAAGCTTTACGATGAGGAGCTGCTTTATGGGGCTCAGCGTGGTAGAGCTGGTGGAGGTGCGTCGAGCGGGGCCTCTTCGTGGGATTCAAACTTTGGTGGAAACTGGAACGGTGGGACTTATTCTGCAGGAGGTTCTGGCATTTCGGAGGAAGATTTGTTCGGAATGTTTTTTGGGAATCGGGGATCGGCGGATCGCGCTGGCTTTGATTTCTTTTCTAGTAGTAGTAGTGGGCGTGCGAACGGCAATCCATGGGGTGAGGCGCGCAGTACGACGCAGGTGCAGCTGGATATTACGTTGGAGCAGGCCTATAAGGGAGCAACTGTAAGAGTGCAGATCGGTGATAAAACTGTGGACGTTCAAGTTCCGCCGGGATCTAGTGAAGGCACGATTTTAAAAATCGCAGGAACCACTCAGAGTGGCATAGCTCCAGGTGGCGATGTACTGCTGGCACTTCATATTCTTCCTCATGATATATACGAGCTTCGAGGTGGCGATTTATACGGTGTAGTTGAAGTTGCTCCATGGCAAGCGGTATTGGGTGGTGAGGTGAAGGTTCCATTACCGGGTGGCGGTGCCGTGAAATTGAAGATTCCTGCAGGAATTCAAAGTGGTAAAACGCTGCGCATCCCAGGCAAAGGTTTGAAGCGTGAGAATGGTGCGAACGGTGATATTTTATTTGGTATTGAGATTGTTGTCCCTGAGCCAACCAGCGAAGCGGAGAAGAATTTGTACCGTAAACTGGCTGAATCCAGCCATTTCGAGGCTAGAGCTAAACGTCAAAGCGCTAGTGCGCAGCGCCCGAAGGCAAAAGTGGGTAATTAATAGGTAGGTAGAGGTAACTTTGTATGTTCGTGATCGAATGTGGCTGGTGAATATGGTGAATAGAGTGCTAGTAGTAGAAAAGTAACTTAATTAGAAACTAACTAATAGTAGAGACCTGTGAGAAGTGTCGGGAAAAGGAAGGGTAAAAGTGTTCTAAAGGTGCCGATTTCGGCTCGATGAGCGAAAAGAGGGGTAAAAGTACCCCAGAATGAGTCGTATTGGGCTCGATGAGTGAAAAGAGGAATGAAAATGCCCTAGAATGCGTGGATTTCGGCTCGATGAGCGAAAAGAGGGGTAAAAATACCCCAGAATGGGCCGAATTTGGCTGATCACTCGAAATGTACGGTATTAATCCCGCAGATAGCGCCAAATGCGGCTCATCCGTCCAAATGAACGGTATTAATCCCGCAGATAGCACCAAATGCGGCCCATCCGCCTCAATTCAGCGGTATTAATCCCGCTAAATCAATCTATCCCGGCCAAAACGGCCGATCCTATATATCAGTCCTAAATAGAAAGGTGAGAGAGCTATGGATTTCAATAAACTTACTCAAAAGCTGCAGGAAGCAGTAGCTGCGGCGCAGTCGCTGGCTTCAGAAAGCGGACATCAGGAGATCGATAATCTCCATCTTTTAAAAGCGTTACTCCAGCAGCAAGAAGGCTTGCTGCCAAGATTGCTGCAAAAGATGAACGTCCCCGTAGCTGAGCTGCTGCGCAGCACGGATGAACTGCTTGGGCGCAAGCCGAGCATAAGCGGATCAGGAGCAAGCACAGTACGGCGTTATGCCTCGCAATCGCTGATTCATCTGCTGGAACAGGCGGAGAAAGAAGCAGCGAAGATGCAAGACGAGTTTGTTTCGGTAGAGCATGCCGTGCTGGCCATGGTGTCGGATTCGAGCAGGGATAATCGTGAGCTACGTGATCTTTTTGTCAGTCGTGGATTAACACGCGAGAAGCTGATGTCTATACTTGCTGAGATTCGTGGGCATCAGCGTGTAACGAGTCGGGAGCCGGAGGCTACTTATGAGGTGCTGGAGAAATACGGACGTGATCTTGTAGCAGAGGTTCGCGCGGGCAAGATCGATCCAGTCATCGGACGTGACGCTGAGATACGTCGTGTGATCCGAATTCTGTCCCGTAAAACGAAGAATAACCCTGTGCTGATCGGTGAGCCAGGTGTAGGTAAAACAGCGATTGTGGAAGGCTTGGCTCACCGGATTGTACGCAAAGACGTACCGGAGGGGCTGAAGGACAAGACGGTTTTCTCGCTGGATATGAGTTCCCTTGTAGCAGGCGCGAAGTTCCGAGGTGAATTCGAGGAACGCCTGCAGGCGGTACTGAGGGAAGTTCGTGAAAGTAACGGCCGTATTATTCTTTTTATTGATGAGCTGCACACGATTGTAGGCGCAGGTAAAACCGAAGGTTCGATGGATGCGGGCAATATGCTGAAGCCGATGCTGGCTCGCGGCGAACTGCACTGTATCGGTGCCACAACGCTCGATGAATACCGCAAGTATATAGAGAAGGACCCTGCGCTGGAGCGCCGTTTCCAACAGGTGCTGGTCAGTGAACCGGATGTAGAGGATACGATCTCCATTCTACGCGGTCTGAAGGAACGGTTCGAAGTCCATCATGGAGTCAAAATCCATGACAGCGCCCTCGTCGCTGCAGGTGTTCTGTCTAACCGCTACATTACGGATCGTTTTTTGCCGGATAAAGCGATCGACTTAGTGGATGAAGCTTGTGCCATGATCCGTACAGAGATTGATTCCATGCCGGGTGAGATGGATGAAGTGACCCGCCGTCTGATGCAGATGGAGATTGAGGAAGCAGCGCTCAAAAAAGAAACGGATGACGCCAGCAAACGCCGTCTGGAAATCTTACAACGTGAACTAGCCGATCTCAAGGAGAAGCAGCTTGGGATGACGGCGCGTTGGGAGAAGGAAAAGTCAGCGATTCAAGGCATCCGCGACCTCAAAAAGCGGCTGGAGCAAGCCCGTAAGGATTTGGTCGATGCACAGGAGGAATACGATCTTAATAAATCAGCCGAATTGAGCTATGGCATCATTCCTGATCTAGAGCGGCAATTGAAAGCAGCGGAAGAAGCGGCACAGCAGGATCAGGATACAAGATTATTGCGTGAAGCTGTAACCGAGGAGGAAATCGCAGATATTGTGTCGCGTTGGACGGGCGTTCCAGTTAGCAGACTGGTTGAAGGCGAACGGGATAAGCTGCTGCGTCTGGAAGAAACGCTGCATGAACGAGTTGTGGGCCAAGATGAAGCTGTCAGCTTGGTGGCCGATGCCGTGCTTCGGGCAAGAGCCGGGATCAAAGATCCAAATCGGCCGATCGGTTCCTTCCTGTTCCTCGGTCCGACTGGGGTAGGGAAGACGGAGTTGGCTAAATCGCTCGCGGTCTCTCTCTTTGATCGCGAAGATGGCATGATCCGTATCGATATGTCGGAGTATATGGAGAAGCACAGTGTTTCTCGCCTAGTCGGTGCACCTCCGGGATACGTTGGATATGAGGAGGGCGGCCAACTTACAGAAGCTGTACGGCGTCAGCCTTACACAGTAGTGCTGCTCGATGAAGTGGAGAAGGCGCATCCCGATGTATTTAATATTCTACTGCAGCTGCTTGATGATGGACGTCTGACCGATTCGCAGGGCCGGATGGTCGACTTCAAGAACACGATCATTATCATGACCTCAAATATCGGTTCACCACATCTGATTCAAGGCACCGATGAGAAGGGTCAGCTTACGGAGGCTGCCAAGGATAGCGTAATGAAGGAACTAACTGGTCATTTCCGTCCAGAGTTCCTGAACCGGGTTGACGATATTGTGATGTTCAAGCCGTTGACCCTGGGCGAGATCGAGAAAATCGTGGACAAACTGGTGGACGGATTACGTTTACGTCTTGCTGACCGGGAGATTGGTCTTGAGTTAACTGAGCCCGCGGTACGTTTTATCGCTAAGGAAGGTTTTGATCCAGTGTATGGGGCGAGACCGCTGAAACGCTTCATCCAGCGAAGTCTGGAGACCCGTGTGGCACGTGCGATCATTGCTGGTGAAGCCGCAGAAGGTACGGTGATTCAAGTAGACGAATCCGGCGGCGGCCTGACGGTGAGCATTATAAAGCCAGATGTTGATACTATGTAAAAATAAAAGGCGTCCACAAAGCTACTAAGGTTTTGTGGACGTCCTTTTTATGATTACCCTCATTCCACCCAAGGTATTAAATGAGGGTGTTCATCCAGAATGGACAGGTATTGCTCCTTCCAGCCGTATTGGCCATCGGGATCAAGGAGCATGTAACGCAGATATTTTTCTAAGCGGAATTCTGCCTTCGACCAGCCTAGATGCTTGAGTCGCAAGTTGCTTAGCTGGTGGGGAAGCTCGAAGACATTCTCCGGGAATCGCCCACAATGCTGTGGAGATTCATTCCATACATAGTTGAAGTCTTCTTTATAACGAAGCAAAAAAGGACGGTAATTCAAATGAGAGCGCCAGTAAATATCTTCTCTGTAATGGGTGGCGTTCCATAAATCATAGAGACGGAAACAGAATAAATCGACCTCGTCAGCGTACAGCAGGGGTTCGATATTTGCCGCGAAGCTCGCTTCAAAGATTTCGTCTGCGTCCAGACTTAGAATCCACTCGGGCTTCGTCTTCAGAACCTCTTCCCATTGCTGCTTTCGCAGCTCAATTTCATTGCTGAATTTGGATATGGTATTGTGCACGAGATGGACGGGAATGCCTTCAAGCACCTCCAGGCAGATAGCTGCTGAATTATCGGTGCTGCCATCATCGATAATGACGGCCTCGTCGATGTATTTGCGATGCTCTTCCAGAACCTGTCGCAGAAAGCGTCCACTTTCATTTTTCACAACCATGGTGAGGGTTAGCTTGGGCCGCTTTCTGGCTGGGGGGACTGCCTCCTTGGAGCTTTCGTTGTCTGGATTGTCTGTTGTGGGTGTCGGCATTACTGATGCAGGTACTTCGTCCGTAGATGAACTGTTCTCAGTATCAGTGGCTTCAGCTTTGGTCTCCGTAGTTTCTTTGATGAAATCCTCTACTTTACTCAAATCACTGTCTCTATACAAGTGTAGCGCCGGATAATGGGTATCGACGAACAAGGGGATGCCAAGGGCTGCGGCACGAATGCAGAAATGACGGTCTTCTCCCCAGTATGAAATGTTGCGAATTTGATTATAGCTGACTCCAGCTTTTATCGCATGCTGACTAATCAATGTACAAGCCCCGAGTCCGCCCACCTCATAGATTCCGGGAATCCGCATCTTTGCTATGAATTCATGAAATCTGCGATTAATCTCCTCTGGTTGCAGTTTTTCACCGGGCAGTAGCTCCCACTGATTGTATTCGTCGTGCATCCATACCTGCGGCTGAAACATAGTCTCTGGCTGCCACTGCGTCCAGAATACCTCTGAAATAATATCCTTGTTCGTACCTATTAGATGTCTGAGGGTATCAGGATGGAGAATGAGATCAGAGTCAATAAGGAATAAATAATCATAGTTCAAGGTTTGGGCGCGGTTGATCATGAGGTTCTTAAAATTGGCTACTTTCCAGACTAAGTTGGTGTTCCAAAAGTGGGTAGTATCATTGCGAATATACGCATCGTGAAAGCCGGAGCTCTGAAGATAAATATGATCACCCATGCTTTGGAATTCCAGGAGCAGCCGACTTGACTCCTCATCATCATTATCATCAACTAGATGGAAATCCAGCTCAATATCGGCAATATTCAGACGAAGCAGGGAATTCAGAAATTCTTTTAAAACCATAGGCTTCTGGTGGATTGGACTGCCAATCAATACGCGAACCTTGTTTTCCGTCATTGCCGCCTCCTTGGGGAACGCCCCTCTTTCCTTGGATGATCCTTATGTTCTCAATATATTTACAGGAGAGCGGCAATAATCCTTATTTTTCAAAGTTCTGTAAAGTAAATGAATGTTAGATGTATTAATTCGTAACAATCTGCTGTACAATAACCGAATAATTAGATACAGATGACAACATGAACAGCAAAGGATGAGCGCTATGGATAAATCACCAATCGATTCCCTCAATATTACATTAATGTGAAATGCTATCCATTGTAATTCCTAGTATTCCGATATACAATATAAAAAACACAAGCAACGCAGAACATAGAATACGGGGGAGAAACTTATGCGTAAAGGATTATCTGGAGTTATTACTTTGATTTTGTTAACATTTTTGATTAGTGCGTGCTCCGGAGGGAACACCGCCACTTCTACAAATACAAATCAGACACCTGCTACTAATGATGGAACGACAGCAAGCACTGAGATAAAAGATGGAGGCAACTTGATTATTGGAGTCGCTGCTGATCCTGTTATTCTAAATCCGAACTACGCGGGTGATCGTGTCAGTCTTACGATTGACCAAGCGCTCTATGCTCCACTGTTCCAAGTAAATGATGGTAAGAAGACCTTCTACTTGGCAGACAGCCTGACCCTTTCAGAAGATAACCTGACTTATACGTTGAAGCTGAAAAGCGGACTGACATGGCATGACGGAGAAAAGCTTACTGCTGACGATGTCGTGTTCACGATTGATAGCATCCTCGATGAGAAGCAAAACAGCATGTTGAGAGCGAACTTATTCATCGGTGATAAACCCGTTAAGGCCGTTAAGGTGGATGATCTGACCGTAGAGTTCAAGCTTCCACAGGTCAGCCCAGCTTTTGAAGCTACACTAGTGCAAGTATTTCCGATTCCAAAGCATATTTTTGAAAATGAGACGGATCTAGAGAAAAGCACCAAGAATGCTAATCCTGTTGGATCTGGACCATTTAAATTTAAAGAATATAAAGCGGGCGAATTTGTTACATTAGAAAGATTTGATAACTACTTTGGCGGCAAGCCACATCTTGATTCTGTTACGTACCGGATTGCTAAAGATACGAATGCTGCGAACCTCGCACTTCAGAGTGGTGAGATCAACATTAAATATCTAGATCCACAGGATGTTGGAACGATTGAAGCTTCGAACAATTTCGAAATTCTTCCTTATAGTGAAGGCCGATTGTCGTACCTGTTGTTCAACGCGAACAGCGATAGAGGTGCTCTTGCTAAAAAAGAAGTTCGTCAAGCCTTGTCTCTAGCACTAAGCCGTGATGAAATCATTCAGGCTGCTTATTCCTCTAGCGAGTATGCTGACCCGGCGAAGTCATTCTTGACTCCGGATGCATTGTTCTATACTAATGACGTACCTTCTTTCGATAATGATGTGGAAAAAGCGAAAGAGCTTCTGCAATCGGCAGGGGTTAGCGATCTGAAATTGAGATTGATTGTATCGAGCGGTAATAAAGCTCAGGAAGCTATTTCACTATACGTGCAGCAAAAGCTAAAGGCCATTGGCGCTGAAGTTGAACTGCAAAATATGGATGCCTCGGCATATGGCCAGAAGTTCAGTGATATGAATTCAACAGATTTTGAACTTGCGATTGCAGGTTATATTATGGGTTACGATCCTGATGCTTACAGAATTTTGTATACTTCTACTGCTGACTCTAACTACTCGCATTATAATAATGCTGAAGTCGATAAGTTGTTCAATGAAGGTGCAGGAGAAGCAGATGTGACTAAACGTGGTGAGATCTATAAGAAGATCCAAGAGATCATTGCTGACGATGCACCGATTTATCCAATTGCTAATACTAAGACTATTGTAGCTGTCTCCAAGAACTACGGCGGTCTGGAAGAAGCAGTCTTGAAGCCTGTCGTTATTTTTGAAGATTTATCGAAAATCTACCTTAAATAAAAACGGGAAAAAGTAAGCTGGGTTATCCAGCTTACTTTTTTACCGATACAGAACTGGGAGAATAAACGTATGAGACAACTTATCGTCCGAAGATTACTGCAAACCCTGCCGATGTTGTTTTTTGTTTCGGTTGTGTGCTTTGCGATGATTAAGCTGGCTCCGGGGGATCCGGTATTATCCTTCGTTACGCCGAATATGCACGCAGATGATATTGAGCGTATCCGGCATAACCTTGGGCTGGATAAGCCAGCCTACATTCAATATTTAATCTGGATTAAAGAAATATTGCAGGGGAATTTCGGTTATTCCCTAGTGAATCATCAGCCAGTATTGGATCAAATTCTAGAACGCCTGCCTGCAACGGCAGGTTTGATGGGTTCTGCGATCGGTCTCGCTGTTTTGCTGGCGATTCCACTCGGTCTTATTGCTGGAGCAAACCGGAACCGCTGGGTAGATAAGCTGATTAATTTCTTATCCTATGTCGGAATATCCGTGCCTTTGTTTTGGCTTGCCATCTTACTAATGTACTTATTCGCGATTAAGCTGCATCTGCTTCCTATTATGGGGATGCGAACGATTGGTGTGGAATCGGCGTTTGATGTATTCAAGCATGGTATCCTGCCTTGCACCGTGCTTGCTTTTGGATTCTTGGCTGGTTATGTGCGATACATTCGCTCTAGTACCATTGGACAGCTAAAAGAAGAGTACGTGCAGATTCAATATGCTTTTGGATCTAACAAGACAACGATTCTGTTCCGTCATGTAATGAAGCATGTGTTGCTTCCTGTAATTACATTGCTCGGGATGTCTATGGGTGATCTGGTGGCAGGCGCAATTGTTACAGAAACAGTATTTTCATGGCCAGGTATTGGCTCTTTGGGGATGACTGCAGTTAAAGGGATGGATTACCCCGTGATTATGGGAATTACTCTATTCTCCTCTTTAATGCTGATCATCGGTAATCTGGTCGCGGATATTCTATATAGCTTCGTGGACCCACGAATTAAATTAACGAGGTGACCTCATGAATCGCAGTAAATGGAAAAGTGTTGGAGATGAGCTATTTACGAATAAATTAGGCGCCCTTGCCCTCATTACTTTAATCATCTTCTCACTGGGCTCTATATTTGCTTTTTTATCTGGACATGATCCGAATGCGATGGATGTTCTGGCACGTCTGAAATCGCCGGGAGCCGATCACTGGTTCGGGACGGATGACTATGGCCGGGATTATTTTGCCCGCGCATTATATGGTGGCCGGGTATCACTGCTAGTTGGCTTTGCTTCAATGATCATTGCTACAGGCATAGGTGTGACGGTGGGCGTAATCAGTGGATTCTTTGGCGGATGGGTTGATAATCTTCTCATGCGGATGCTTGATGTAGTGCTGTCCATTCCTTCTTTCTTAGTTCTGCTGCTGCTTAGCGTATTTCTGAAGCCGAGTGTTGGGAATATCATCATTATTATTGCTCTATTAATGTGGATGAATATCGCCCGTGTCATTCGGGCAGAGACGATGACGATTAAGGAACGCGAATATGTACTCTATGCAAAAGCCTCCGGACAGAGCAATTTTGGAATTATTTGGCGTCATATTCTTCCGGGGCTAGTGCCTGTTGTCATTGTAGGTGCGACGAATAATATCGCTTCGGCGATAATGATGGAGTCGTCCCTAAGTTTCCTCGGGTTCGGGGTACAGCCTCCGAATGCGACTTGGGGCAGTATGCTTAACAATGCGCAGGGATATATCGCTCAAGCGCCATATCTGGCTTTATTCCCTGGATTATTGATACTATTAACGGTACTGAGCTTTAATGTTTTGGGTGATATTTTGCGGGTAGGCTTTGAACCGAAGCTGATCCGAAGATAGGAGTGTGAAGACATCATGACGGAACGGCTATTGTCTGTCGAGGATTTGAAGGTTTCGTTCCATACAAGGGACGGAGAGAATCAAGCAGTTCGCGGCGTTAGCTTTCATATAGATGCTGGTGAGACGGTAGGAATCGTCGGAGAATCTGGTAGTGGGAAGAGTGTAACTGCCAAGGCGATTATGTCGTTAATTACACCTCCGGGTAAAATTATCGGTGGAAATATTAATTTTCGGGGTGAGAATTTATCGAACCTTTCGGAAAAAGAGTGGAGAAAGCTACGCGGCAATCGTATAGCAATGGTGTTTCAGGACCCCATGACCTCTCTTAATCCTGTAAAAAAAATCGGCCAGCAGCTTACGGAAGTCATCCGTCGGCATCGAGGTTTAAATAAACAAGAAGCGCTTAAAGAGGCAGCAAGCATCTTGCGTCAGGTAGGTATTAATAATCCTGAACAGCGGCTGCAGCAATATCCGCATGAATTCAGCGGCGGGATGCGCCAGCGGGTCATGATCGCCATGGCTCTTTCCTGTAAGCCAGAGCTATTGATTGCGGATGAGCCGACAACTGCGCTCGATGTAACAATACAGGCGCAAATTCTCGATCTTTTTAAAGAGTTGAAAAATAATACCAGTACAGCTGTAGCGCTCATTACCCATGACTTGGGTGTGGTAGCACAGGTATGTACACGGGTTATCGTAATGTATGGTGGACTTGTGATGGAGGAGGGCACGGTAGAGGATATTTTTTATCGCCCACAGCACCCTTACACGAAAGGTCTGCTTCGCTCGATTCCAAAACGTGACGGCAAGTCGAGGGAACGCCTTGTCCCTATCGAAGGCACACCTCCGGATTTGCTGAATCCTCCTTCGGGCTGTCCCTTTATGGAACGTTGCCCTAATGCTTTTGCCCGTTGCAGCGAACGTCCTCCAGTCATCGAATTATCGCCTGGCCATCGTTCGATGTGCTGGCTGGCAGACGGTGTGCAGGAGACTCCAGCCGTAGCTGGTGTTGAAGGGAGCGGTTCTGTTGAGTGATAATAAGATTCTAGTGGACGTAAATAATCTGAAGAAACATTTCTCCAAAGGCAAGGATATATGGGGACGTAATACATCAGTGCTTAAGGCGGTAGATGGCGTAAGCTTTCAGATTCGTCAGGGGGAGACCTTTGGACTGGTCGGAGAGTCGGGGAGCGGCAAGTCCACGGTTGGACGCTGCTTGCTGCGATTGTATGACTATACAGATGGTGAAGTGTCTTTTGACGGGCAGCCGCTGAGCAAGCTTGGAGAGAAGCAGCTTAAGCCTTTTCGCAGACGGATTCAATCGATCTTTCAAGATCCATATTCCTCGTTGAATCCAAGCCTGAATGTACTTGATCTGATCAGTGAGCCTATGAAAATCCACGGGATCCACGAAGGCGACGAGCGTATAGAGGCTGTTGCGGCACTGCTGGATAAGGTGGGTTTAAAAAGAGAGCATCTTTATCGCTTTCCTCATGAATTCAGTGGTGGGCAACGCCAACGGATTTCGATTGCTCGAGCATTATCTGTGAAACCTGAATTCGTAGTGTGCGATGAACCAATCTCAGCGCTGGATGTATCTGTTCAGGCTCAGGTAGTGAATATGCTGGAGGATTTGCAGTCGGAATTTGGGTTGACCTACCTCTTTGTTGCACACGATCTGTCGATGGTACGGCATATTTCGGACCGGATTGGCGTGATGTATGGCGGTCGTCTCGTAGAGGTAGCTGAAAGTGACGAACTATACGAGAACCCTATTCATCCTTATACGAAGGCGCTGCTATCTTCGATTTTGGAGACAGACCCTAAGCGGGCTAATCAGAGAATTATTTTAGATGGATATTCGGCAGAGTACGGCAGGGCTGAGACTTCTACATTGCAGGAAGTTAGTCCGGGTCATTATGTTGCTTATGATTTCACAGAATAAGTAGAATCTATATACAGGTATGGGGGGAATCAGGATGTCAGACAATTTGAACCGGGTAAAGTTATCCCAGTGGGATGCTTTACTGGTAGAATCACTTCGCGCTTTGGGCTGGTCTAATGAGGATATTCTTCGTAAAGTGGCGGAGGGCGATTTGCCCGTTGACGAGAGTGAATACGAATTTGATTATAAGCAGTTGACCACTTTACAAGCGGAGCAGCCAGAATTGTTCGAGCAAGCGGTGAAGACAGGCTATCAGATCAAGTACAACACGATTCGTGGCATTCGTAGCTGGATATGGGTTGTTCTTGGTAAAGAGGCAGAGTTGGAGCTTGAAGAGGGTAAAGAAGCCATAGAAATAGTATTGACGACAGCCGAGAAGAACCGGCTGGAATCTGTGCTGTCATTCGGCTGGCAGATTCACGGTGGAGCCGGCGTGGAAGACGATGCCAGCGCTAACGCAAGCTACCGGATCGAGCCGATTCAACGATAGCCTCTCCGAGCAGAGAAGAAATAAAGAAAGAACGCCCTTACCTTTTCCTCATGGAAAGGATAAGGGCGTTCTTGGTTAGTTCACTTCAATCCGGCCACGCCGGAAGCTGATTTCTGCTTTGCCGGTGTGCAGCTGCCACATATGCCAGAATACAAACGGAACAATCATAATAAAGTTGATGATTCCCCAATAGTTCATGACGTCTGCATTGTACCACGATGAAGCATCCATTAGTGTCGGGAACAGGCTAACGAAGCAGGCGCGTAGAAGTAAATGTGCCGCTAATGTATAGACCCGCGCAATGATGTAGAGTTCTGGGCGGCGTTTGATGATGGGATAGAGCTCGGCTGCGAGAAGAATGCATAGCGAGCTTGCAAAGAACTTCGGACTCTCTGCATAGACGAAGGCTGCATTCCAAGTTGTATAGAGGAAGTTCCAGCCGATTGTCGTATATGCAATGAGATCGCCGTGCGATTCAGTAGAAATCTTCCAATATTTTGGCGCAAAAGGGATGGTTATACATAATAGGAGGCCGGTAAGCGCATTGAATGTATTCCCCATCGTAAAGTCTTTAATGGTCGCTTCCATGATATTAAGGAATAGAACGCCATATACGAACCACAATACCCAATCCTTCTGTAACCCATTCCAGAACGGTCCTTTTCGTTTCTCGTAGTTAGCAATACGAATGAATCCAACAAATATCGTAGGAAGAATTACACTTAAAATCTTGGCCCACCGAAACCAGCCTTCGACACCGCCCATAAGCCATAAGGGAAAGGTTAGTAAAGAAGCAATCCAGAACCAGTGGGCAAACTTATAATGCTTGCGCATGATACTGACAACAATAAGAAGCAGAACTATGTAGCCGATCATACTAACGCCGTACTGCCATGCAGGAATATCCATGATAAACCTCCTTTTTTTGTGAAAGCGTAATCAATTGTTGCCGATACTGAGCTTCAACCCTACAATGCTTGGTTAATTCATAAACATAACAACTGTTCGGTTTTATTGTATTAGGAATTAATTGGTTCTGTCTGTGCTAATTAACACACAAAAAACAAATTAGATTCAGTACTCTTTTCATATAAAAATAAATCGCAATAAGCGATTAAGTTGGGCGGGGAGTTTATGTCTGAGGATAGAAAATTACATATTATTGAGGCGACGAATCGTGTTATCTATCGAATGGGTATTGCGGGTACGACAATGCGGAGAATTGCCGATGAAGCCGGGCTTAGCACAGGGGCGTTGTATCATCATTACAATAGTAAAGAAGAGATTCTTTATGATGCGATGGATCGCAGTCTATCCGTATCTACGAGAATTGCCGAGGAGGTACAGCAAGGGAAGTATAGCCGCGGGGAAGTTATTGAGCAAATCAGCGAGAATGTGAAAGATCGTTTTAACAAAATAGATGACAATCGAATGCAGTTCTATCTTGCCCAGGAAGCGATACTAGGGAATGAGGAAATCTCCAATCAATTGAAAGTTAAGTATAAGAAATGGATTGGTCATACCGAGGAGCTGTTGCAACGCTTGTACGAAAAACAACCCGGGAAATACAATAAAGCCATTGCCTCATTGCTGATTGGAGCTATTGACGGGATCGTTATGCAGACGCTGCTGGGTGTGGCGAATACGGATGATATTGAAGATATTTCCGAGGTATACCACAAGCTTCTTGTAGAAGGCATTCCGAAGCTGTTAGAAGCATGGGATGAATAACGCAGAGCGTGGCGGTACGGCTAATCCTTGTGCGTGTAATTCACAGAATGAAACTCCCCGCAGCTTGCTGCGGGGAGTTTCATTATACGTTTACTGCTGTATAAGCAACCTCATATTGTGCAGCTTCAATCCAGGTTCCTGTCTTAAAGTCTCTGCCCCGGACAAGCACTTTATCTCTATATACTTCCACATAGAAGCCTTGGCTGCCTGTCTTATGCTTATCTTCGTTTGTCCAAAGGTAGGCGACAGAAGCAGCATTAAACATTGTTGCCATCTCTCCATGGCCAGGGTACATAGTGTTGTCTACCTCTAACTCCCAATGGGTGTGACCAGTGAATAACAAGGTCTGGGGGTGTCTCGAAAGAATCTCTTTTAATTCCTTATCTTGAGTGACACCATACCAATCTTGTGATTCTAACGATCCAGCTACTGTATCTTTAAGCGGTTGATGCAGGAAAAGAAAGATAGGCTGATCCGGTGAAGCTTGCTCCCCAAGCTTATGCTCCAGCCAATCAAGCTGCTTAGAGGAAAGATGACAGAATTTAGGTAATCCTTTTTCTGTACCTAGAAAGATAAAATGATAGCCATTAATCCAGTGATCATGATAGGGTCCAGACATTCCAGTCTGTGACGTATACATCCCTAAGCGAGACTTCCAAATCCCGAGGCCTACATCATGATTACCTAAAGTGAAAGTAATGTCGGGCAAGTCAACCTTATGTTGATTAATGATACGAAGCATTTCTTTATATTCAGCAGAAAAACCATGGTTTGTGACATCACCGATATGCATAATCCCACTGCTGCCTTTTCCATGTGCGGCTATATCACGGAGCGCCAGCTCAAAGTTAAGATTGTACTCATGATTTCGGTCAGCGGTGACATGCGTATCCGTGATGATCTGAAAGGTAATAACAGGCTTCTCTTCAGGTAATGTGTTCACGCTCATGTTTAGGCATCCCCCTTCATCTTATGAATCTATGAAATACTGTGGCTGTTCACTAATGCGTCTTCCCGCTAATGTTCAGTCCTATGATCCCGGTTAGGATAACGGCTATCCATAGTAGGGAGGACAGGGTTAGCTTTTCTTCGAAAAATAGGGCTCCTATGAAAGAAATAAGGATGATTCCCGCCCCTGACCATATCGCATAAGCAACGCCTACCTTAATAGAGGTGAGGGCAAAATTCAGGGAGGTGAAGCTGGCTCCATAGAACAGGAACATGAGCACGGAAGGCCAGAGCTGAGTGAACCCCTGAGATATTTTCATTGAGATGGTCCCTGACAGTTCGAACACAATAGCTAGCATCAGAAACATCCATGCCCATATTCCTTCTATTTTCACAGGGAAGTAACCTCGATGCTGAGTTCAGCGTAAGATCGCACAATGAGATCTGCATCCGGGAGAATATGCGACGAAGCACTAATATCTTCATTTTCAGTGATTCCTATAGCTACCTGTACACCCGCTGCTTTAGCCATTCGCATATCCCCATTAGTATCACCGATAACTGCTGTGTGCGCGGGTTCAACGGCCAACCTTTCGCAGGCAAGCTGCACCATGTCGGGGAAAGGTTTACCCTGATCCACAAGGTCTGTTCCAATTACCTCGGAGAAATAGTGCCGTATGCCGAGCCATTGGAGATGTTTCTCTGCAGCATCTGTTTCATCTGCGGTCACCACGGCGAGAGGGATGCCAGCACTCGCACACTCATCGAGAAAACGATGAATACCCGGCAGCGAGTGAACGGGGCGTTTCTCTTCCAACATAACATCCGCTTCCAGACGGCACTGATGAACAAGCTCCATGGACTCCGCCCACGATAAACCTTGCAGATAACCCTGCCATGACAGGATGGCATAGAGGTCACTCATAGTCCCCATAGCCAGGGGGCCGTTCCGATCATAATCGGTAATGCTTCCTTGGGCATTGTGTATAGTTCCCATTAATGCAGGGAGCTGTTCTTCTGGAATCTGTAGTCCTCTTTGCTTCATATCCTTCGTGAATCGCTCTAAAAAACACTCGCCCCAGCTGCCCCAGAGGGATACGAACTGGAGCAGCGTACCATCCTTGTCGAATAGAATAGCTGCTACAGCGTATCTGCCTTGTAGCGTGATGAGCTCAGACATGAACTCCACCGCCTTTATTTTAGTTTATCAAGCGCTGCTTGCGCTGTTTCCTGTGCTTCCTTAAGTGCCTGTGCTGCAGGAATATTCTCAATCTGCACCTTATCAGCGGCGATTTTCAGCGCATCGTTGATTTTGCCGCCAGTTGGATCTTGGAATGGTGCAGAGCCATGAGAAGCTTGCATCAACGGAATCTTAATCTGTGGATTGCTTTCACTGAATGACACAAACGCCGAGTCTTGCAATGCGGATTGGCGCACCGAAATATATCCAGTATTAATGGACCAAGAGGCAGTATTCTCGGCATTTGTGAAGTAGGTTAGCCATTTCATAGCCGCTTGTTTCTCACTGTCGCTAGCTTTAGATAGAATGCCGGCCATCAGTGCTTGGGCTACGGGTTTGCCCTCGCCAATCCCTGCCCAGCCTGGCTGCTCCATAGCAGAAACAATGCTAAAGTCGAGGTCACCTTGATCGCCACTGGAGCCGGTGTAGCCTGCGGATTGATTCTTCATTACATCATCAATTGTTTTGTACCAATATTCCCAGCCTTGACCCCCTGAATGAATCCGCATGATCTTATCCTCGTGGATCCATTTGCGGAACAAATCCCAGGTTTCGATCCACTCTTTAGAGTCGATCATGACTTGTTTCCCATCCTCGCTAAGAATAGTGCCTCCTTTGCTGAGCACGGCATCAATCATGTTCCCTGAACCCCACATAGGCTCCCAACCGAAGAAGGTGGTTTTGCCGCCGTCTTTCACGGTCATTTTCGCAGCTGCGGCAGCTAGGTCTTCCCAAGTCTTCAATGTGCTCGCATCAATTCCGTTCTTCTCAAAAGCATCTTTGCGATAGTACATAACCTGTGTTGTTCCATACATCGGCAGGAAGTATTGCTTGCCATCAACCTGGCCCTGATTTAGAAAGGTTTGGACAAAATCCTCTTTATTAAAATCTGGCTGCAATGCCATAAGCTCATCTATCGGTGCGAAATATCCTTTGCGGGCCCAATCTACGTTTGAGGAGAGAGCAGCAGCAGGCACTTTTCCTGTAGCAATCGCCGCTTGCAGCTTCTGCTCGGTTTCAGTGTAGTCTGCCTGCGCGATACCTTTGACAATGACCTCTTGCTGAGAGGCATTAAATTTCTGAATCAGTGCCTCCATATTCTCACCAAGCTTACCGCCGAGACCATACCAGAACTCAATCGTTATCGGTGCATTTTGTGTAGGCGCAGCCTCTGCGGAGGGGGAGGAAGAAGCTCCATTTGCCGCTGTAACATTACCTGTACTCGCATTTCCTCCACAAGCTGTTAACATTGTAAATCCGGCAACCAAAGATAGGGCGGACAGTCTCTTCAATACGTTCATCATCATTCTCCTCTTATTAAATAGAATAGTTAGCTTATCCTTTGCTGGAACCAGCGGTCATGTTGACGCTTTGCATGATCGTTTTCTGAGCTAGTAGAAATACTAGCAGCAACGGGGCGATGGTGAATGCGCTAGCGGCCATGATCAGCGGCCATTTCAATCCGTAAGCACCTCCTTGAGTGAAGAAACTACGCAGACCGGCCGAGACCAGCTGTAGATTAGGATCTTTGGTGATGAGCATTGGCCAGAAATAGTTATTGTACTGATCAATGAAGGTGATCAGGGCTAGCACAGCAAAGGAAGACCGTGTAATGGGGACAAGAATGGTCCAGAGAATCCGCATATGCGAGGAACCATCCACTTCTCCAGCCTCTACCAGCTCATGGGGAACCTGAAGGAAGGCTTGCCGAATTAGAAAGATAGAGAAGACACTTACACAGTTAGATAGAATCAACCCGGCATATGAATCCAGTAGATGAAGCTGGGACAATACCAGATATCCGGGAAGATAAACGGCGGTGGCAGGGACCATATAGCCGAAAAGAATGACACCTGCGAACAGCCCTCTGAAGCGGAATTTCATATGCGTAAGCGCATAGGCCATCATCCCGGAATTTATCACCTGCAAAATAACAATCGACACGGCGACAAATACGCTATTGCCCATATATCTAAAGAAAGGGGCTTCGTGCCAGGCGGCTGAAAAGTTACCCCACAGCGGCTCTTTCGGCCAGATCGTCGGCGGAGACTGCCAGATTTCATCATTGGTTTTTAAGGCGCTGGTGACCATCCAATAGAAGGGGAAGGCCATGATCAGTGCAATAGCTGCAAAAAATAGATGGCGGGCCAGTTTGCCCACTCGTACGGTCGTTGCATTCATCAGTCGTTCTCCTTTACAGCAGTAGTTATTGATAATGGGTTGTCCGTTTACTAACCTCTAGTGAGATTACGGAGAGCAGCATACATATAAATACCAGAATCATTGCGACACTAGAGGCTTCTCCAATCTGAAAGGCTTCAAAGGCAGACTGATAATACATATAGAGCAAGGTACGTGTTGATCCCGAAGGTCCACCTTGTGTCAGTACGTTAATCTGGTCGTATGCCTGTAAGGCACCAATGATCTGTACGATGAACAGAAACAGTGTCGTTGGCGAGATTAGCGGTAAAGTAATACGGTTGAATTTTTGCACAGCATTTGCTCCATCCAGTTCAGCGGCTTCCAACAGATCGGTAGGGACATTGCGTAGTGCCACCAAGTAAAAAATCATCGCCCAGCCTACCGATTTCCATATCGTCACGAGCAGAACGCCGAGCAGTGCCCATTTAGGATCTTGAAGCCAACCGATTTTTTCTAGACCTAAGAGGTCAAGTACAGTATTAGCAAGGCCAATTTCAGGTTCATAGATCCAGGACCAGACAATGGATACCGCCACGGTCGGCGTGACCCAAGGGGAGAAAAGCAATACCTGATAGAGGGTGGAGCCTTTCAGCTTCCCATTCATCAGGAGTGCAAGTCCAAGTCCGATCAGAATAACGGGCAGTACACTTCCCGCACAGAATAACAAGGTTACTCTTAGCGCTTTATAGAAGGCGGGATTGCTGAACAGATCCAGATAGTTGGTTAGTCCGACAAAGGTTTTCTCGGGGCTCATGAAGTCCCATTCAGTAAAGCTGAGATAAAATACATAAAGTAATGGCGCGAGCCAAAATACCACGAATGGAATCATTGCCGGCAAGGTGAAGAGCACCGGTTTCAACTCACCTATAAATCTTGTGCGTTTCATTATTTTGTCGATACCCCATTCCATCTTCTATTTTTTACGGTATAATTCTGAGGAAAGCTCCTCCGTTCAAAAAAAATTGTACACTCATCGAGCAGCTGCGTGGTCAAGCGGGCGTAAAGATCGATGCGAGATTATGTAAAAATTTAAGAGATTAGCGAAAGTAGTTGCTATTTTGTGTAAAATAGAAGGTAGATTCTAAGTGGAATGAGGGTGCAGCTATGAAACAGGTAGCCTTTGGTGAAGAGAATAGAGACTTATCTCCACGCGAGCAGCTGCTGCGTCCGATGATTGATGCAATTGCTCAGACGATGGACTTATATGGCGCCAATTATTCATTCGGGCAGCTGTATGGAATTATGTTCTTTGAAGACCGGCCGATGACGCTTGAAGAGATGAAGAATGTAATGAATATGAGTAAGAGTAATATGAGCTATGGAGTCCGATCTTTGATGGCTTCCAAAATGGTGACCAAGTTGGAGGAGAAGCGGGAGCGAAAAGATCTGTATGCAGTGGAAACAGATTTTTTTCAGACCTTTAAGAACTTTTTTGGAATGAAGCTGCAGCGGGAGATTGATGTCATGAGGCAAGCCTTGGATGTTGTTATTCCTGAGCTGGAGGGATTGGTTCATGCCGTGGATACGCCTGAGGAGGAGCGGCAATTCTGCCTGAAGGATCTGGAGAAGCTGGAGCATGCCATTCAATATTATGATTGGCTGCAGCAGTTTGTGGACGAGCTAGGGGAAGATAATTACTTTGTAGACAAGAGAAGGTCCTAGACCGTCTACAATTACAAATAGATGTACATAATTATATATAGATCTCCATGTGAGGGAGGTGTTCCTTAAGTCAGTTCAGGCTTAGGGTTCGCCTCCTATTTTTATGATAAGAAACAAAATAAAAAAGAAAATGTAACCAAAAGTAGGTGGAACTGTCACCAAATATGTAGTTACATAGTGAATAAAAGATCTTTTTAAGGAGATTCAGAGATTGCATACGAAAAAATATATGATACTTTTAGTCATTGTTCTGCTAATAAGTCTTGCTGCTATTTTCAACAATCAACACGAGTCTTCTGCAGTTACTATAGATGTGAACGGTCAAATCATTAAGACAGTAGCTGCATATCCGGGCTCGCCTGATGAGCTAATGATTCCCAAGGCTGCAGCAGAACAGGCCCTTAATATGCATATCGGCTGGCAGAAGCAGGGGGCACTTCCGAAAGGTATTTACTATAGAGACCATGTAGCTGTGCTGATGTACCATCATCTTTCAGAGAAGCCAATGCCGCAGTTTCCTTGGATCTTATCTGCCGATCGGTTTGATGATCAAATGAACCTGCTGAAGCAAGAAGGGTTTCACGTGATTACGATGGAACAATACCGTGAATTTATGCTGAATGGCGGCACGGTTCCAGATAATGCGGTGCTGCTGACTTTTGATGATGGATATGAGAGCTTTTATGAGTTGGCTTTTCCTATTCTCAAAAAATATGGCTATACGGCAGTGAATTTTGTTATCGTATCTACGATTGATCACCCAGATCCGAATAGTGTGCCGAAGCTCAATTGGGAGCAGATGCGGGAAATGAAGCGGGACGGGATGGGATTCTATAGTCACACGTACGATTTACACCATTATGGTATCGTGGATGCTGAGGGTGGGGAGCGGCCAGCCGCCAGTGCTTTGTTATATATCGATGATGAGAACAGAAACGAAATGAATACGGAGTACTACAGCAGAGTTACTCGTGATTTAGCCAAGGCGGAGCAAAGACTGAAGGAAGAGCTGGGGAATACCGATTCAGCGATTGCCTTTCCTTATGGATCATACAATGACCGATTGCTATCGGCATGTGATTCACTCGGAATTTCGCTAACATTTAAAATCCAGGATGGGATCAATGCGAGAACGGACCGGAATGCCTCTCGGATCAACGGGGGAAGTCAGAGTCTAACTGCAGTCCAAACTCTTGAGCAGGTTAAACATATAGATTCACCTATGGAATTAACCTTGAATAACCAAAGAGTAGCTCTGATAGGAAGTGCGCCCGAAATGAGGAAAGGGACCCTGATGGTTCCGTTTATACAATTATGCAAGGATCTACATATTGATCTCAACTACGATCAGAAGAGTCGAATCGTTAAGTTAATGAACACAACGGGAGGCTCATAAACGGCTAAGGAAATGTATGGAATGGATATCAGCTTTCCCTATGTTCATTAGGAGTTTACAAAAAGTGAGAAATTTCGCCAATTTGGGCGAATCACTAGTTGCTATAAGTGAATTCCTTACTGTAGACTATAATTAGAGTACTAATTGGTAGGCGAATGGAGAGAACAGATGGAAGTATTTAAGCGTTATTACGCGAATTTAACGGTCCGGCGTTTTTTTATTTTGGGGCTGGTTGCCCTGCTGCTATTCAGTATTAGAGATATGCTCAATTTAGTACTGTTAACATTTCTGATTGCTTATGTAATGAACAGCTTTCAGGTGCTGCTCACGAAGCGAATCAATAAATATGTTGCGGTCAACAGTAAAGTCATTATTGTTATTTTGTATTTAGCTCTGATTGCTCTGATCGTAGTGACCTTAGTGAATTATTTACCGAAGGTCTTCACACAGATAAAGCAGTTAACTAATTTTCTGACCAGTTTAACCCCTGCAAACATTCCGCAGAACGAAATCGTGCAGTATTTATTTGCCCAGCTTAAGGATTTGAACTACCAGTCTTATGTGAAAGATGGTCTTGAATACGTCCTGAAAATAAGTAATTGGGGCACAAGCTTCGTATTATCCACCATTCTGAGCTTTGTCTTTATCCTTGAGAAGAACAGAATTGTCAGTTTCACTGCCCGTCTTAAAGAGAGCAAGATTTCTTGGTTCTATGTTGAGCTTGAGTATTTCGGTAGAAAATTCATCTCATCGTTTGGTAAAGTGATCGAAGCGCAAATTCTGATCGCGCTGTTTAATACATGCTTTACGGTGATCGGACTCTGGATCTTAGGTTTTCCGTATTTATTCGCCTTATCGATTATGATCTTCCTGCTTAGTTTGATTCCAGTTGTAGGTTTTGTGATCTCCTTAATACCACTTTGTATTATTGGTTACAACATTGGTGGCATAGCAATGACGATATATGTATTGGTTATGATCGCCATACTACATTTTGTCGAGGGTTACTTCTTAAATCCAAAACTGATGTCATCCAAAATGAACCTGCCTATGTTCTACACCTTTATCGTACTTCTCTTCTCTGAGCACTATATGGGTGTATGGGGTCTAATTCTCGGCATTCCAATTTTTGTATTCTTCCTGGATATACTGGAGATCAATAGAGATAACAAGATAGAGACTTAGGAATTCAGTTAAATAGCGTTGAATATACGAAGAGGGTGATCCGATAGCCATTCAATGGCTTTCGGATCACCCTCTTTATTTAAATATAAGAATTTATAATCTCCAAGCTATATATTATCCTTATATTTCTCGCATAAACGCTTACCGTCCATTAGGGACGCCCAAGGCGTTATAGCTTGGGCGCGGAGAAATGTTGTACGGCCAATGTATGTATCTTTCTTAGCCGAAAGAAGTGAGAACACTCTCCGTAACGATGTCCCTCAGCTCCGCTTTGTGTGCTGCATACTGCTCGGCTGTAATGCTTCCAGAGGCTAGTCGTGAATCTAGCTGTTCCGTTAGCTGGGTTACCTGTAGATCGATCACATCTTCAATATCTGTGTTTTGTTCTATTGCAATATCTTGAAGTGATTTGCCGTCATATAAGGCGTCGTACAGATCATCATCTGTGGGTTGGTTAAGGGCTTTCAATAATAATTCGTCTTTATCCGCAACACTTGTGGTGGACCATTGAGTTGACGAGCTTGCGTTAGCAGTAAGGCTACTCCAAGCATTTCCGAAAGACATTACTATAACTACGGTTCCTACTATAATCACTCTTTTTATATCCATTAGAGTCCTCTTTTCTTATTTTACGAATAACGTTCTATGGTTTCTGTTGAAAGTGTCTGTGATGGTTGTGGTTTAACTTATTTCTATTATAACCCGGAAAGCTGAGCTGAAGCTTAAACAATATTTAAGATAACCTAAAGATTTAACATTGAAATGATATAGCGATAATATACCCCTAGTATAATTTCCAGATGATCTAAATTGCATATTTATGCAGAAGGGTCACAATCAAACTTACGGGGAGTGTTCGGAGTTTTGAGAATAACAGCAAAAGCTAAACGTTTTCTATCCAGCGTAATTGCAAGTAGTTTGATGTTGGGGATCATGGTTCCAGCAGGATATGCGGAAGAACAGCAGCCGGATACAGAGCAGACATCTTCCGAATTAGGAGCACATTTTGATGAACAGGTTGAGCTCAACACGCTTTTAAGTCAACCGACTGTAATGACAGATGTATACGCGACACCAACCAATCCAGGCTCTTTACTTATTACAGAGGTTGTTCCAGATACTAAAAATGTAAAAGGCACGGACGGGACCTCAGTAGATGGCTATGAATTTGTCGAGGTCTACAATAATACGGACGAGCCGGTTAACTTTAAGGATTATTATTTCTTTTATAATGACAAAGATACTTGGACACCAAATGGCGATGCGGTCATACCGGCGCATGGAAATATCGTCTTCTGGATTATGAACGGCAATAATCTGAGTGTTCCTGCCGAGGATTTCATCAAAAACTTTAATCCTTCAGCATCTCTGCAGGAAGGTGTAAATCTGTTCCGTATTAACGGTGGCGGTGGTATGGCCAACGCTTCTCCGCGCAACTTACAAATTAAAAGTAAAGCAGGAGATGCTCTTATTGTCTCTGCTTCTTATGGAAAAGAACAGGTGAAGGAAAATAACGGGATTTTCTATAAGTATTCGCAATCCGACAGCTCTATGATGAGTCTCATGGCGATTTCGGGAACGGTTGCGGCTACACCAGGAACCGTAGATCCAGAACAACTACCTGAGCTAGTACCTGGAGACAAGCAACCGGTAATTGAACACCACTCGCAGAGCAGTGTGGATCCAGCGGATCTTCCCATCACTGCGAAGATTACGAACCTAGAGATTGGACCAGACGGAACGCTACCGGTAGTGAAGTTGCAATACGGCTCTCCTTCTCAGGTGAAAGATACGGTAATCACCATGACCTCAAAAGGTGAGGGGGAATACACGGCCGTGATTCCTGCGGCTGCACTGGAAGAACCAGAACTGCACTACAGCATTCGTGTAAACAATGTAACAGAGAGCTATTCTGTTCAAGTGAACCTGCCTGCATTTGATTCGAATAATGTGCCACCGCTGTTAATTACAGAGCTGCTGCCCAATTCGACGAATGTAAAAGGAACGAGCAGCGATGCTTTTGAATTCATTGAGGTATATAACAATACTGATGCACCGATTGATTTTAAAAACTACAAGATCTATTATCGCTATCCTGATAAAGGCAATGCTTCCGATGTGAAGTGGCCCTCTACGAAAGAGAGTTTTGTAATTCCTGCACAGCAGTCCGTAGTGTTCTGGGTTATTAATAGTGCTAACAGTACATACACCGCTAGTGATTTTAATGCAGAATTCAACACTAATCTGATGGATGGCACAAATCTCTTTCAAATCAAAAGCGATGGGATGGCGAACTCTGGCCGCCGGGCCGTCGTAATCAAAAGTAATACCGAGAAAGAAATTTCCTCTGCGTATTATGATGCTGATCTTACCTATGATGGTGGGGCTAAAGGTGACGACACCAAAGAAAATAAAGCCCTTCTATACAAGTATCCTGTGAATGGGCAAAGTAAAATGCTCAAGATTAGCACAGGATCAGCGGTTCCGTCACCAGGGCAGGTAGATGTTGCACTGCTTCCTAACACACCGATCCATGTGGATCCGGATACCGAAAATCCGACGGTAAATGATCTGACTGCTGTAACGGAGATTGATCAGTCGATGAGTCTGGATTTGAAGGCTTTCGCGGATGACAATAAAGCCGTTACGTCTGTAGAAGTAAGGGTAGCTTCGGATAAGCAGCCTGATTTTGTCAGCCATAATCTATCTCAAGACTTTAACGATAGCTTGTATCATTATAAATTGTCGTCTGCTGATTTGATCGGCAGAAATGAAATACAGTATTATTTCGTCGTTTCTGATGGCACGAATGAGACCGAATCTCCGGTAATGAAAGTGAAAATTACAGGTGGCCCAGATCAATCAGCGCTTCGTTTGAATGTGAAGGATGGGCAATTCATTAATGGCTCTATGACGGTAAAAGGAACCTCTGCTACCGCAAAGGCTGATGAAGTGGGCCTGAGCATCGACAATAAGGTGCTTGGCAATAACGAGGTATATGCCACGCTTGAGAATGATGCTTACTTTGTATTTGATGCGAAGAATGTAGATTATTATTTCAAAAACGGTATCACCATGGGACCAGAAGAATTAGGGGATGCGAGTATTCTATACACCTTTATGGACCCGATTACTACGTATACGACCTTGACCTTCCCGATCTCCTCTGCCGCTTTACAAGTGGGCAAGGATAATGTGATCTACATTCGGGCGGGCTCTAAATCATCGCCTTTTGACCCTCGTCCCGAGGAGAATAAAGATGATTTTGAAGTAAAGAATGTGCGTCTATTACTTGCAGACGGTACTGAAGTTTGGGACCCTGCTTATGCAGAACGTGATAAAGAAATTAAGATGGGGGACAGCGCAGGTAAGCATGAATCCATCGGCTTCCGGTTCGATCTGAAATCTGATATGTTCCGTTCGAAGGCTTATAACTGGAATACTACAGAAGTAGCGGACGGAGAACATAAAGTAACAGTGACCGAAGGTGGATCCAAGGTATCGTCAAACGTAGTTGTAGACAACACGCCACCATCTATTAAAGCATCGATTGAAGATGGAAAAACTTATCGTGGTAATTTCGTAATTACTGCTGAGATCAAGGATACTTACGCAGGTGTAGATAAAGTTAGCGTGAAGCTGGACGGCAATGTTATTGAACTGCCGTATGCTACTTCATCCGGAAAGCTGTCCGGTGGAGACCATACGCTTTCTATTACCGCATTGGATAAGATAGGTAATCAGGTAGAAAAGATAATTACGTTTCATGTGCCGAATGAGAATCCGTTTGCCCCACTCCTGATCTCACCTGCAAACTGGGCGAGTGGTGTTGGTACGAATCCAACTTTGAAGGTTAAGGTTGAAGATCCTAACCAAGACAAGATGAATGTTACCTTTTATAGAGGATTCAAGTACGATGGTAATCATCCAGAGCAAGGTTTTACTGGATTTAAGAACGCATCCGATACAGAGCCACCGAAACAATCCGTTCCTGCGGGTGAGCAAGCACTTAGTAGTGACGAGTACAGCAAAATAAGTGCAGTGGACGGACAGTATTTAATCAACGATGCTGTTGAGCAATTTCCTTATCAGCGATATGAAATTAAGCTTGATGAGTCCGTTAAGGCGACAGATCGTGTAGATATTGAGTGGAAAGGAAATTCATTGCCGGGACGTAAAGTAAGTCTTTACGCTTGGAGTCCTGCTGAAGAGAAATGGATACAGCTGGATCATTTAATCGCAGGAACAGAGGATTTTGAACTGAGATCTACGGTGACCGTTGGGCAATTTATGAATGGAAATAGCATTGCCGTAATGGTTCAGGATGAAATTGCGTCTGTGGCTAAATCAGCTACAACGGTAACGCAAGACACCTATGACTTTTCCTTTGTTTGGATGTCTGATACGCAATATTATTCACAGAGCTACCCTTACATTTATCGTAAGAACGTGAAGTGGATAGCCGACAACAAGGATAATTTGAACCTGAAATATGTAATTCATACAGGGGATATAGTGGATAAATCCTATCAAGAGTACGAGTGGAAGGAAGCGGACCAGAACATGAAGGTTCTGGAGGATGCTAACATCCCTTATGGTGTTCTTGCAGGTAACCATGACGTAGGTCATCAAACCGGTGACTATACGAAGTTCTGGGAGTATTTTGGAGAGTGGAGATTCAAGAATATGCCGACCTTTGGTGGTTCCTATGACAACAACCGGGGCCATTATGATTTGGTATCTGCGAACGGAAATGACTTTATTATCGTATATATGGGCTGGGGACTGGCTGAAGAAGAAATTGAATGGATGAATGAGGTTGTTGCTCGTTATCCAGAGCGTAAAGCGATCCTTTGTCTTCATGAGTACCTGCTTGTATCGAATAACCGTGCACCAATCGCCGATACGATCTTTGAAAAGGTTGTAAAACCTAACAAGAACGTAATCGCAGCACTGTCCGGTCATTATCATGATGCAGAGCTTAAGGTAGATGAGCTGGATGATAATGGAGATGGCATTGCGGACCGCAGTGTATATCAAATGCTGGCAGATTATCAAGGTGCCGAAGAGGGTGGACTTGGTTATATTCGTCTGCTTCAGTTCGATGTAGCTAACAACAAGCTTCGTGTGAAGACTTATTCGCCTTACTTGGATGATTATAATTATTATGATGAAAATGAGTTCCCGGGCAAAGATGAGTTCGTACTAGATCTCGATCTGCAGCCTGTAACAAAACGTGTAGCTACCGATTACATTGGAGTTAAGGTTTACAGTGATCAGACAATCGCGACCCAGCAGCAAGTAGAGAGCGGTGCGGAGACTCAGGTCACTTGGAGTAAGCTTAATCCAGAAAGCTACTACCAGTGGTATACAAAAGTCGTGGATGATAACTCTGGCAGTGTGCTTTCAGACATTTGGGGCTTCTACACTGGAAAAGAGGATGTAACACCAACACCAACACCAACACCAACACCAACACCAACACCAGAGGTATCGCCATCGCCAGAAGTGACGCCCACACCAGCACCAGAGGTGACATCGGCACCTCCAGTAGTTTTACCAGTGCCAACAGTGACTCCAACGCCTACAGCCACACCTGGAGCGGGAAAAGGAAACATTGAACTGGCATTAGGAAGTAATGGAACGTATACAGCTGATCCGTTAGCCTTGAAGAAGCTGATAGAGGAAGCTGCTACAGGGGGAAGCCTAAAGATTAGCGTAGGCGGAGCAACCTCGGCTCAAGATCAGATTAGAATTGCTCTTGATGCAGCGGCCGTTCAACAGGCTGTCGATAAGAAGTTGAATTTGAATATTGTTTCATCTAACGTTACATTGAGCGTTCCATCAAGCTCCTTACCAGCTATCCCGGCAGGCAGTGATATGCTGCTACTTAGCATTGATACGAGTATGATTTCTGTACAGGCCAATGTCTCTGGAATGAGTCCATCCAGAGCTAACGTTACGTTGAACCTCAGTACATTAGCAGGAGGCAAAGAAACGGCTATTCATCAGTTTAAAGGTGCTGTTACGATTACCCTGACGCTGACGAAGGAACAGCTTGCTAAGCTCGATACAGATTTTGCGGGTGTCTATTATGTAAATGGCAGTACGTTGGAATATTTGGGTGGAGTGTTTAAGGATAATACCGTTACCTTCACAACAAATCACTTTTCCTCCTTCGCAGTGCTGGAATACCATAAGCAGTTTAGTGATACCGCTGGTCACTGGGCAGAGCCGTACATTTCCAAGCTGACGACTAAGCATGTGATTAAGGGTATCGACGATACGCACTATGGTCCACAAGCGAATGTAACCCGTGCAGATTTTGTTACACTAGCCATTCGTTCACTCGGATTGAATGAGACAAGTGAAACTACGGGGAATGGTGCTTTTGCAGATGTATCAAAAGATGCTTATTATGCATCATCGATAGACAAAGCTGTCCAGCTTGGACTTATCCAAGGCAGTGATGGCAAGTTCCGTCCTAAAGATGCAATTACACGTGAAGAAGCGGCTGTTGTCCTGCAGAAATTGATACAATACAAAGCTGGAGTGCAGTCTTCCATTGCTGCTACTGCAAGCTTTAAGGATATGAACAGCGTATCAGAGTGGGCGAAGCAAGCGGTAAGTGAATTGAAAGCTAAGGGAATTCTTGACGGTAAGGGCGACAATAATTTCGATCCTCGTGGCAAAGTAACCCGTGCTGAAATTGCAAAACTGTTATATGGAATAATCAATTTATAAGAATAGTATGGCAAAGGCAGGCAGAGGTAACTCTGGCCTGCTTTTTGTCATTTTGTGCACTCTATATTCCTTTTCTTCTAGCAAAGAAGGAAATTCTTACTATTCATAGGATTTTTCATATATAATATTTTTGAATAAATTTTTAATAGACATAATCTTTCAAAATAGAGGTAGATGGTAAGTGAAGCTGACAGGAATAGAGATGTTCAAAGATCTTTCAAACATGGAGCAGGCTAAACTGCTGGGAATGCTTACGAAGCTGGAGCTTCCTGCGGGGACTCTACTATTTGAACAGGGTGATCCTGGGGATCGGATGTTTATCGTTGAACGAGGCACAATGGAGCTGTTCCTGAACATGGAAGAAGGTGGCCGCCGCTCTTTAGCGCTGCTTGGACAATGGGAAGTGCTTGGAGAGATGGCGCTGCTAACTGGTGAAGCTCGTTCGGCAGGGGCGCAGGCAGTGGTGGAAACCACACTTTACGTGATCGACCGAAAAATGTTCGACCGCCTGATTGCTGAGAATGCAACCTTGTCAGCTTATTTTATCCGGTTGTTATCTCAGCGACTAACAGCGACCAATGGCCGCTTGCAGGCGGTAAAAGAAAGTGAACATAAGCGTGTGGAGCAGAAGCTGGAGGAGCTGCCAGAGGAGATTAGACATTTTATTCTTTGGTGCTCACATATTCCTGTAGTAAACAGGGAGCTCTCGTGCTATACTTTCGGGTTTTCTCTGCGAGAACAGGTGAAGAAATATCCTTCGCTGTGCTCTTTTTTTAGAGGGGGATTGTTGGAGGAAGAACGGCTGGAGCTGCTTCCAAGTTTAAAGCCTACACTACATGATATTTGCAAAAATAAATTTGGTTATGAAGAAATGGCATTATGGTTTAACCGGGCGCTGAAGTGGTATGAAGCGGAGGGTAACTGGGCTGCAGTAATCGAAATGCAGGGCACTCAGGAGAATTGGGGCACTGCGCTGAACACTTACGTCCGTGTAAAGAGTGAGCTGCTGAAGGAAGAAAAAGAAGATCTGCTTGATCTGATGAGGAAGGCTCCAATAGAGGTGCTGGCATCCAATTATGGTTTCTTGCAGGATTATATTCCTTATTGTCAGCTTCATCATTTGGAACAAGGTCTAGCGCTTGTTGAGTCAGCTCTAAACGGTATGGAGTCCTTCTCTTCTCGTGAACTGCTAACGTTATATGAGTGGGGAACCGAGTTGTGTCGGCGATTGGGGAGAGATCATCAGGCGCTCGAATACTTACAACTAGCAGACATTGTCACGGATACTCTGGCTGACCCTAAAGCTGAGGTCGTAAATAGTGAACGTGCCTATGGACTGGCTAAGCAGAAGCTGGCTAGAAAAAGAAGTGAGCAACTTGCCCGTGGTGCGGCCCGTTTGGGTAAGGGGAATCGATGGTTAGGCTTAGTCTCTGTGGTTACAGCTCTTCTATGTGTAGTGTTGGCCTTCGTGATCGGTCCTATAGGTGACTTGTCTGCGAATGCGACAGCTTTTATAGGGATTGCTATCGCTGCTGTTATTCTGTGGATCGTCAATATCATCCCCGATTATGTCGTGGCGTTAGGAATGGTTATGCTCTGGGTCGTTGGTGGCATCACCGATACGGAGACGGCTTTATCTGGGTTTGCTTCAGGAACGTGGATTTTTATGATTTGTATTATGGGCTTTAGCGCTGTGATTACAAAGTCCGGAATTTCCTACCGATTCGCCTTGCACGCCTTAAAAAGATTCCCCTCAAGCTATCGCGGACAGCTATGGGGCATTGTTGCTGGCGGTATGATGATGAATCCGCTCATTCCCTCCTCTTCAGCTAAGGTATCACTTGGCGTACCTGTTGCACACACCCTCTCTGAATCTATGGGTTATGGGGAAAGAAGCCAAGGAGCAGCAGGGCTAGGGCTCGCTGCTATGATATTCTACGGCTTTACCGCTCCTTTTGTAATGACAGGCTCTTACACCAATGTTATGGCTTATGGTTTGGTGACGGGGGGAGAATCGGTTTCGTGGCTGCAATGGCTACTGTATTCCCTGCCTGCGCTCATCATCTTCGGCGGTGTATTATTATCCGTCCTATCCTTTATGTTCCGAAATGTTTCAGGCTCCAAGGTGGTGTCTGGCGATGTGCTTAACGAACAGTTGGCGTTGCTCGGTCGACTCACCAAAGACGAGCGCATCTCCTTATGGACGATTATCGGCTGCATTGTGTTCATGGTGCTTCAGCCGCTTCATGGGCTGGATAATACATGGGTAATGCTGATAGGCTTCGCGGTACTGACGATCTCAGGGGTACTTGATAAAGGAACTTTATCCAGCGGTATCGACTGGACCTTCCTATTGTTTCTTGGCGTAGCATTCAGTTTTGCAGGTGTATCTGATCAGCTTGGCATTGCCGAGGTGCTTTCTTCCTTTTTATATGAGCATATGAGCTTGTTTGTCTCTTCACCGGTATTGTTTCTATTGGCAGTCATAATGATTTGTTTCGTAGTTACGCTTGTCATTCGTGATGATCCGGCAGTCATTCTCCTTGTTACGGCACTTCTTCCAATTGGCGCAGGAATGGGTATTCATCCATGGGTGCTTGTATTCCTTATTCTGTTATCCACTGACCCCTTCTTCTTTGCTTATCAATCACCAACATATCTGACCGCTTATTATAGCGCAGAAGGTAAAGCCTTTACCCACAAGCAGGCCCAAAAGATTGCTTTAGGTTATGGACTTGCCGTTATATTACTAGCGATTCTATGCATCCCTTATTGGCGCTGGTTTGGACTCATTCCATAATACATAGATTGGAGAAACGAACTTTGAGAGTAAAGTTAGCACATATTTTACTTCTGCTTACTGTGATTTTTGCGGTTCTACTGTATAGAGGGAGTCTCGACTCCATTGATCATCTGTTACAAGACCGCGTGATGCAGCACGAGCGGTCTGTGGATACTACGATTGCTATCATCGGGATAGACGATCAGAGCTTGGGGGACTTTGGCAGCTGGCCGTGGAGCAGAAATGTTCATGCACAGCTGTTAGATAAGCTCTCCGAGGGGCATCCAGCAGTGATCGGTTTTGACCTTACGTTCCCTGTAGGCTCGGAGGACCCGGAGGCGGATACAGAATTCGCTGCGGCTGTGGCCCGTGCGGGGAATGTAGTTTTGCCGGTATATGGAACATTTGCGCCAAATACCGAGCAGGGAAAGATCGAAGCGCTGGAGCTATCCCAGCCGTTTGAGGCTTTGCGGAAGGCTGCGGCTGCAACCGCCCATATCAATACTATTACCGATACTGATCGAGTGGTGCGTAAGGCTCTTTATTCTTTTGACTATGAAGGGGAGTCTATTCACAGCTTGTCATGGACGGTCTACCAGAAATATAGAGAGGCGATGGGGGGCACTGCTGATCCGCAGAAACTGCCACTGGATGACTTTGGGCGCTTTTATATCCCTTATTCAGGTGGCAATGGCGACTTTGAGGAGATTCCTTATTCGGCGGTTCTTAGCGGAGAGGTTCCACCATCTTATTTTGAGAATAGAATTGTGCTTATAGGGCCCTATGCTACAGGGTTTAAGGATGACTTCCTAACACCCATTAGCGGAAAAAATACGTTATATGGTGTGGAAATTCATGCAAATATCATTCAATCTCTACTGGACGATAATTATAAGCGGGTACTGGATTGGAAGTGGAACGAGGTAATGTTGCTTTTTGTTGCGCTCCTAGCCTATCTACTATTCCGTAAAGTGAAGATGCTATATTCCTATGCGGTCATTGTGGTCATCATTGCACTTCTTATCTTTGCAGGTCGTTTTTTCTATAACCAAGGGATAGTAATTTCACTGGGTTATGTGATTCCCTTTTTAATCGTTAGTTGTATTATCGTAATAGCTTTTCAATATTTAGAAGAACTGATGGAGAAACGTAGAGTTACGGATATTTTTGGTCGATATGTAGCCCCGCAGGTTGTCGATCAAATCCTCAAGAACGGTCAAGAAGGGCTGAAGCTGGGAGGAAGCCGCAGAGAACTAACCTTGTTATTCGTTGATATTCGCGGGTTCACTCCGCTGTCGGAGGCTGCTGAACCAGAGGAGATTGTTGAGATTCTGAATGAGTATCTGGATCTGACTGCGGGTTGTATTTTTAAGTATGATGGCACGCTGGACAAGTTTATCGGGGATGCCACGATGGCGATCTTTAATGCTCCATTGCTGCTGGAGGATCATCCAATGCAAGCGGTGAAGGCGGCGTGGGCGATGAAGGAAGGCTCGGCTGCGGTGGAACAAAAGCTGTTCGAACGGTTTGGGCTTATAGTGAAATTCGGCATTGGGGTACACACTGGTCCAGCAGTATTCGGGAATATTGGCTCCAAGACACGAATGGATTATACAGCGATTGGAGACACCGTCAACACGGCGGCCCGTCTGGAAAGCAATGCGAAGCCTGGACAAATCCTCATCAGTGAGGCTACCTACGCTTTTGTAAAAGATAGAGTATCGGCTGTTTCATTAGGGGAGATCAAGGTAAAGGGCAAGGAACAAGGAATCATTGTCTATGAACTGGAGGGATTGAGATGAGGTCGTTAAAGCTTACACTGTCGTTTATGCTGTTGTTCAGTATTCTTTGGCCAGCGGTTGTCACAGAGGCGAAGGATAGCGTTAAAGTGGGGAAAATAACTGCAGTCTCAGGCAAGTCTGAGGTGAAAAAGAGCGGTGGAACGAAGAAATTCAACGCTTTTAAAGGAATGGCGATTACGCAAGGCGATACGATTATAACTGGGACTGACGGGAAAATCAGCCTCGACCTCGATGCTAACAAAGAAGTTACGATCGGAGCCAGCACTACGCTTACTATTAGCCAATTAGTCGAAAGTGCAAAAGCGCTGGGCGGTAAGACAAGTCTGAAGCTGCAAAATGGGCAAGTCCTGATCAAGGTGAAAAAGAAGCTGGAAGGCGACTCCCGGTTTGAGATTGAGACCCCGACGGCTATCATGGGCGTGATGGGCACAGAGTTTTTTGTTAGCGTTAATAGCCAAGATAATGTAGTCCTTAATGGTGGGGTAGGAATTAACGGCGATTATCTGGGAGTTCTGGAAGGAACGGTTCACGTAGTTTCGCCTACTAATCCCACGTTGATTGAGCGTATGATAACAGCTTCCCAACAGCTTATTATGGAGAATGAACAATGGACACAGGAGCAGCTGTCCCTGAATGCATTACCGCAATTTGCTCTAGAGCAGCATTTGAAATATCTGAACGAAGAAAAATATACATTGGAATTGGAATCGGCTAAGAAAAGAATCGAACAACTAATCCAGCAAATAAAAGCTACTATGCCTGTTCACTCAAGCTCACCTATACCATCAATTCCACCTCAGATTAACTATGATCTATCTAGTTGGTCTCCTTTAGATATAACGAAGCCAACACCACCAACTAGACCGGAACCAACAGCAGCACCAACACCAGATCCAACACCGACACCGACACCGGAACCAACACCGACACCGACACCGGAACCAACAGCAGCACCGACACCAGAACCAACGCCGACACCGACACTGGAACCAACAACAGCGCCAACGCCAGAACCAACACCAATACCAACGGAAACACCAAATCCACTTGGTGCACCTGAGATAGATCAGCAGGAATTTAGAGAACATATCTATGACTTTCTCGTCAGTGACAGAGAAATTGTATTACCGTTTACAGCACCGCTAGCTTTTAATATCGCAGACGACTCTAATCCAAATGCAGCAAGGGATGGAGTGAGTGTTACTTTGAATCAGAGTGAGGACAAGCTCGACTTAGGCGAGGTCTACATTCGAGAGAATAAGCTTTACATTCAGTCTCGTGAATCACTTCCTTATAGGTCTTTCGTTCAAATTAAGGTTAACGGCGGGTTATTAAAGAATGCCCTTCCCGAGGGGGAGGTACAGAAAGAGGATCAACAGATAGCAGACGGCGGGTTTTACTTTGAAGGACAGATCACTCCGAGTTATTTTAACCATACTGGCCCTATAGGTGAAGATGAAGCACCGGAATTTATCATCCATTCACTGGGTTATGATGTAGGGGAGATTGGATATTGGCTAGAATTTTATGAGGGAGCCCCAATTCCCCTTGAAGGCTTTGAATACACGCTGGATCGGAACGATGAGAATACTGCGGTCCTAAAACTTTCACCTGAATTTTTGAACGCTAAAGGTACAGAATCCTATATCGTGATCATTCCTCTTGTGAGGTTTGAAGAAACAGAGGAAGGTTATATGCAGGTAGTAATAGATTATCTTAGGCTCTATGTTAATATGTAATTCCAGTGGTGCAGCAACCTTCGAGAGGAGAAAATAATGTAATGAAAAAGGAATTTACCTCCATCATTTGTGGATTTATACTCATAAGCGGATCACTATCCAGTATCGTCGGCGCAGAGGCAGTGCAACCCATAAGCAGCAATGTTCAAGGGAGTATAGATCAGAATGTCTCTTCTAATGCTGTGCTCTCTCTTAAACAGCCGTGGGGACTGACTGCCGTACCTGGTAGCAATGACCTCATTATCGTTCAGTCCGGAAGCGGTGTTATCAGCAAGTGGAGCAATGGAGAGCTGCAGACAGTGGCTGGACAAGGTGCTGAAGGATATATCGATGCTAAGAGTGCGAAGGCCTTGTTCAATCATCCAACGTATACCGCTGCTGACAGTAAAGGCATTATCTATATCAGTGATACCGACAATCATGTTATCCGTAAAATAAAGAATGGAGAAGTATATACCCTCGCAGGAACAGGAGTGGCCGGCTATAAAGATGGACAACCCAATACCGCGCAGTTTAACGCGCCGGGTGGATTGGCAGTAGACAGCAATGACAACGTATATGTTGCCGATACGCTGAATCATGTGATTCGCAAAGTTACACCCCAAGGTATTGTGACAACTTTTGCGGGTCAGCAGGGTAATAATGGTGCTTATTTAGATGGTTCGGTAGCTTCGGCCAAATTTAATGAGCCGGTGGGTCTTGTGTTCGATGAAACCGGTAATCTCTATGTGGCTGACAGTGGGAATCAGATGATTCGTTTGATTACAGGCAATAAGGTTGAGGCCTTTGCGGGCAAAGCAACGACGGTTGATCCAGTGACTGGATATATGGCTGGAGGATTCCAGAATGGAGATCGTCTGTCGGCGCTGTTCAATCGTCCTCGTGGACTGGCCTACGCCGATGGGGTATTGCTGATTGCTGATAGTCTGAACCATAGGGTTCGGGCCATTCAGAAGGATGGAAAAGTCATAACAGTCGCAGGGCAGGGGACCTCGGGAGATCAGGTTGGAGTATTGGATAAAGTGATGTTTGATCAGCCTTCCGGTGTTGCGCTTGCCTCCGGGAAGCTGTATGTGACCGATACACTGAATAACAAGCTAAAGGTATTGAATCTTGATTTGCAAGCTCTTAAGCCACTGCGTAGCGAGGCTGATCTGCTTGAATCAGTTCCACTGCTGCCAGCGGGTAATAACATGCAAGTGTGGTTGGACGGAGCACAGGTGAAGTTAAATAGTGCTACTCAACCTCTTAAGGCGTCCGAATAGTTTTCCAGATGGGCGGTGCTGCTTGCTGCTCTGGAAGCCAGTGCTTCATGGTATGACGCGCATACCATGGAGCCGCAAGAGGAATGGCTTAAGCCGCATCTTCAGCTTTATCAGTTCATTATGTTCGAAGGCATTCAGTATACAATTGATGTTTCGCGTCCGATTGGCGCACGTCTTCAGACGTGCGAGTATCGGGGACAAGCGGTTCGGGATACGGATATGTTCACGATTGTCATGACAAACTATTTGGCGGAGCAAGCTTCGCGTTATCCGATGTTTCGAAGAATGAAACGGCTTTTCGAGCTGGACGAGCCCTTTTACAGCAACTTGAGAGGGATGCCGGCTCACATGACGTTCTGGCATTTGATCATACGTCGAACTGGCGGATAATAGGGGGAATATACAGACTCATATGGAAAAGTGTCCCATGAGAGAGGGATGTTATTATTTATTGCTAAGCCGAAGAATTCCAGGTATGCATTCCGGATTTTCGCTCGGCTTTTTTCGTTCGTTTATGGTTCAAGGAAATGTTCAATCGAGCTTTACTTTAAATCAACATTATGCTAGCCTGAAATAGACAGGCAGTCGGTCTATAGATGGGAGCTGTAAAAATGAGAGTTATAAAAAAAGCCGAGGAGCGCAAGAACGAAATACTTGACGCGGCAGATGAGCTTTTTGGTCAGAAGGGCTTTGATGGCACAAGTACAAACGATATTTTGGAAAAGGTCGGGATTGCGCGGGGAACGCTGTATTATCACTTCAAGTCGAAAGAGGATATTATGGACGCTCTAATTGAGCGCTATACGGTTCTCATTTTAGAAGCGGCGAAGGAAAATGCTGCAGACAAGAGTATACCCGTAAACGAGCGCATTATCCGTGTTGTAATGTCACTTAACATTAGTGGAGGAAACGGCAAGGAAATTATTGACCATATTAACAAGCCGCAGAACGCGCTAATGCATCAGAAGATAGAAAAGATCATAATCAACGGTGTTACGCCGATCCTGACAGGAATAATTTGCGAGGGCATTGAACAGGGACTGTTTAGCACTCCATTCCCTTATGAATGCATGGAAATGATTGTGACATATGCGAATATTGTTTTTGATGATGATATGGTGACTATGGCGAACGAGGAGGAGAGCGCTTCACGCATACAGGCGTTTGTTTTCAACGCAGAAAGGCTGCTTGGTGCTGAAAGTGGAAGCTTTATGTCCGCTATGCAGATGTTTGGCAGCGATCATGTAGGTAGCACTGAATAATGGGGAAAATCGATTTTGAAGTCGGTTAAAAGTTTGAAACAGAGGTGACTTATGTATTTCAGAATAATCCGCAATGACATTTCAAAAAGCAAATTAATCACACTGACAACTATGATATTTGTCGCTGCAGCGGCCATGCTAGTTTCTCTCGCGGCAGTTCTTGTCGTACATTTATCAGGTGCGATTGATACGTTAATGACACAGGCAAAAACCCCGCATTTTATGCAGATGCATTCAGGCGCAATTGATAATGAGCGGCTTGCAGCTTTCGCGGAGCAAAGCAGCAATGTCGATGAATTTCAGGTGCTTGAGTTTCTCAATGTAGACAGTACGCAGATAGTAATGGACGGAAATTCGCTTGCAAACAGTGTTCAGGACAACGGCTTTAGCACCCAAAGCAGTAAATTTGATTATCTTCTTGATCTAGACGGGAAAGTCATAAACGTAGCAGACGGTGAGCTATATGTTCCAATAAGCTATATGAAGGATGGTATTGCAAAGCTCGGTGACCAGACCACCGTATTCGGAAAGAAGCTTACTGTTGCGGGTTTTCTTCGCGATTCACAGATGAATTCATTGCTTGCCTCGTCAAAGAGGTTTCTTGTGAGCGAAAATGACTTTGCCGAAATAAAGGATTTTGGAAGCACGGAGTATCTGATTGAATTTAGATTAAAGGATTTGTCCGAGCTTGGCGCGTTTGAAACAGCTTATACCTCCGCTGGACTTGAAGCAAACGGACCGACGATTACATATCCGCTTTTCAAAATGCTTAACGCAATTTCCGACGGGTTGATGATAGCGGTCATACTTCTTATAAGCGTGCTTGTCGTTGCAATCGCATTTATGTGCATACGCTTTACGCTCCTTGCGAAAATCGAAGACGACTACCGTGAAATTGGCGTTTTGAAAGCAATAGGGCTGCGCGTTTCCGACATAAAAAAGATTTATATTGCGAAATACGCGGCGATTGCGGCGGCTGGCTGTACACTTGGATTTGCATTCTCGTTTGTGTTCAGAGGCATGCTTCTTGAAAATATACGGCTTTACATGGGGGAAAGCGGCAATGCTTCTTTTGCCTTGTTTCTTGGATTAATCGGCGTACTGCTTGTATTCCTTGCTATTATCGCTAATGTAAGCATAGTGCTGAAACGCTTTCGGAAAATATCCCCCACGGAAGCCATTCGTTTTGGTATTTCACAAGAAAAATCCGCGGGTGCAAAGCGGTTTTGCCTGAACAGAAATAGGCTGTTTAACACAAATATTTTTCTCGGCATCAAAGATGTACTCGCAAGGAAAAGACTTTACGCCACGATGCTTGTGGTGCTTGTAATTTCGACCTTTATCATTATTGTTCCGCAGAACCTGTACAACACTATTTCTTCAAAAAGCTTCATCACATATATGGGGATAGGAAGCTCCGATATGCGCGTTGACATTCAGCAGACTGATAATATTTCTGGAAAAGCAGCGGAAATTGCAAAGGCGATGGAGAGCGACGGATCCATATCCCAATATGCCGTGCTTACAACTAAAACATTCAAAGCAAAGACGGAAAAAGGCTTGGAGGAAAGCTTGAAAATTGAGCTTGGCGACCATTCGATATTCCCTCTGGGATATTCCGCGGGCAGAGCACCCGCAGCAGAAAATGAAATTGCGCTTTCGGTTTTGAACGCTGATGAACTGGGCAAAAGGGTCGGGGATGTCATTACGTTGGTGATTGAAGAGGAAGAGAAAAATCTCACGGTAAGCGGAATTTACTCCGACATCACCAACGGTGGTAAAACCGCAAAGGCTGCTTTCACCGACAACTCGTTAGATATGATGTGGAGCGTTATCTACGCAGAGCTTTCAGATAAATCTCTTGTTGACGGCAAAGCTTCGGAATATGCGGACCGGTTTGATTATGCAAAGATTTCAGGCATTGATGAATATATTACACAGACATTCGGCTCGACAATAAGCTCCGTCGGAAAGGCCTCCTATGCCGCAATTGCCGTTGCGCTGATAATAATGGTACTGGTTACACTGTTGTTTATGAAAATGCTTGTTACAAAGGACAGATATTCCATTGCCATGATGAAAGCGTTAGGTTTTACAAATTCGGATATTATGGTGCAGTATGTAACGCGTTCGGTATTCGTTCTGCTCGTCGGAATTGTTCTCGGCACGCTTTTGGCAAACACTATCGGAGAGGTTCTCACAGGAGCGGTGATCTCCTCGTTTGGAGCATCGTCATTTAAGTTTGTGGTCAATCCGCTATCGGCATATTTGTTGTATCCGCTTATGATGGCAGGCTCCGTACTTATCGCGACAATTATTGGCACATTGGGCGCGGGACAAATAAAAATACCCGAAAACATAAAGGAGTAGCTAATGAAAAAGATTATTATCGGTGAAAACATAGTAAAATCTTTCGGTGAGGGCGATGAGAAGCGAAATGTTCTTGACGGAGTGTCCGTTGAAATAAACGAGGGAGAGTTTGTTGCGGTTATGGGACCTTCGGGCTCAGGAAAATCGACGCTGATGTTTGCGCTGAGCGGAATGGACGGTGTCGACGGTGGCAAGGTTGCTTTTGACAGCAGGGATTTATCATCCCTCAAAGAAAATGAATTTGCCGACATACGCAGAACAAAAATGGGATTTGTATTTCAACAAGCAACTTTTATGAAAAATCTTAATATTCTCGACAACATCATTCTTCCCTCCATGCGCGACAATAGAAAAAACGCTGCGAAGATTATTGAGAAAGCAAGAACGCTTATGAAAAAGGTGGGTATTGCGGAGCTGGGAAACCGTGATATTACACAGGTTTCGGGAGGGCAGCTTCAGCGTGCAGGAATATGCCGCGCACTTATGAGCAATCCGAAAATTATTTTTGGAGACGAGCCGACTGGCGCGCTTAACTCAAAATCTGCACAGGAAATCATGGATATTTTTTCTGAAATCAATATGGAAGGCACTGCGGTTATGCTTGTAACCCACGATGCAAAGATTGCGGCGCGGACAGAGCGTATTATGTTTATGCGTGACGGAAAAATCGTAAGCGAAATGCGACTTCAGAAATTCAGCGGCACAGATATTGACGACAGAATGGAAAGAGTCACGGCGAAAATGCGGGAAATAGGAATATAAATTGGATATTCGATTCTGCACATGAACCAATTCCTTTCGGTTATGAAATATCACCTGATATTGATTATGGATATACCGCTGATATTCCGGTGGATTTAGCTATCTCTGGCCATTCATGCTCAATAAAACATTTAATATTTCAAATTAGTAAACCAAAACCCGATGCCTTTTTTCTTTCTAGGCATCGGGTTTGCTAAGAGGTGAAGCACAATACAAATTATCGGTTGAAATTTTACCAGTCAGGGGAATTACCATTCCCCTGATCGAGTGGCTTTGAGAAAAACATTGATATATAAATTTTTTATGTGCTTCATGTTGGTGCTGAGCATGTGCCATGTAACCTAATGATCCATATATGCGATGCTTGTGCAACAATTGGAATGGAACTATAATTCAATACCCGATTACGATGACTTTGAAAGGTCATCTAGTTTGAAAATTCAGTTTTCATAATAATTTCTATGACTTTCGGCTTGAGTGTTGTTATACGGACAGCCTATTTTTATGACGATAATCCTTCAACGACTTTATCAATATTCCATTTAATCATCTTAACGTATGTGTCGCCTTCTTCGCCTTTCTTCGCTAAAGAATCGGTGAAAATCTTGGAGTGTATCGGTACACCCGTTTCATTGGAGATGGTCTCCATTGTTTTCGGATTAACGCTCGTTTCCAGAAATAAAGCCGGCACTTGATTTTCATCAATAATGTTAATGATGTTTTTCATTTGTTCTGGCGTTCCTTGACTATCGGTATTGATTTCCCAAATAAATGCGGATTCAAATCCGTAGGCTTTTGAAAAATATTTAAATGCCCCTTCGCTTGTAACCAAAATACGTTTCTCCTGCGGGACTTTTTCTACCGCTTCTTTTGCATATTGATCCAATTCATTAAGCTTCTTAACATATTCTGATTGGTTATTCAGATAAAATTCTTTGTTGTCCGGATCTTTTTCGATTACATGTTTAGTGATGATATCTACATATTTAATAGCATTCTGAACATCAAGCCAGGCATGAGGATCTTCTTGAGTTTCTTTGCCTTTTTCTGTTAGGTACATTGGAGTTACTTCATCTGAGACGGCAAAAGCGACATCCTTTTTATTAGTGACATCAAGAAGGTCTTGGAACCACCCCTTACCTGTTTCCAGGTTCAATCCGTTATAAAAAACTAAATCTGCGCTAGATACTTTACTTGTGTCCTTAGGTAGTGGATCGTACATATGCGGATCTGTTCCGATGGGAACCATGCTATAGACCTCGGCTTTCTCCCCTACAATGTTTTCGGTCATATCCGCGATAATGGAGTAGGTTGCAACAATCTTCAACTTGTCATGGTCTGCTTCTCCCTCACTAACATTTGAACATGCGGTAAATAGTAAGATGAACATTGTCAAAGAGAGCATCTTTATTGTTTTCATCCTTGTTTCAACCCTTTCCTTAGAAAATTATTTTTGGGCGAGATAATAAATGATATAGCAAACAAACTTACGCCTACCAGAACAATGCTGGCACTTGTAGGTAAATTGAATCTAAAGCTAATGATCACACCTATAATTCCAGATACAGCGCCGATGGTAGAAGCCAGGACAATCATGTGGATCAGCTTATTCGTCCAAAGATAAGATGTAGCTGCTGGAATAACTAGCATTGCAATCACAAGCACAATGCCTACTTGAGATAATGAGGACACAGTAACCACGGATAACAGCATCATCAATAAATAATGATAGAATCCCGTTTTTAAACCAAATGCCTTAGAGACGACAGGATCAAACGAACTAATTAACAGTTCTTTATACAACAACGAAATGATGGCTATAACAACAAGCATGATAATAAATGATTGCGTTAACTCAGACTGCGGGACGGCCAAAATGTTACCAAATAAAATATGGGTTAGATCAAGCCCGCTCTTGGCGAAAGTGATTAAGACAATTCCTAGAGCGAAAAATGAGCTGAGAATAATTCCGATCGAGGTATCACTTTTGATATTGCTGCGACTTGTTATGAATTGAATGAGGATGGCCGCTAAAAGTCCAAACAATGAAGCTCCCACAAGAATGTTAATCCCTAAAATATAAGATAACGCCACACCTGGTAATACAGCATGAGACAAAGCATCGCCCATTAATGACATCTTTCTGAGTACAATAAAACTTCCTAAAACCCCTGAAACAATACCAAGAATGATAGCAGACAATCCGGCGTTAAGCGCATAGATCGGAATGTTTAATAATGATGAGAAATAATCAATCATTTTCGGCGCCCCCCATTCCTTTGATTACCAGATTACCTAAGGATGCCCCGTAAGCATTGAGGATATTGTCAGCTGTAAAGGTGTCTTTCACATCGCCAAAAGCAATAAGCTTTTTATTGAGAATGATTACTTTGTCAAAATATTCTTCGACTTCATGTAAATCATGATGAACGATCAATATGGTTTTCCCTTCTTCACGAAGCTGTTTAAGCAGTTTTACAATAATTTTCTCACTGACTAGATCTATGCCGACAAAAGGTTCATCTAAAAAAAATACATCTGCTTTTTGGGCAAGCGCTCTGGCAATAAAAACCCTTTGAAGTTGTCCTCCAGACAAATTACTAATTTGTTTATTTGCAAGATCACTTATATCTACCATGGCCATACATTCCTCGACGCGTTGCCGCTCTTTTTTCCCGGGGCGCTGGAAAATTCTTAAGTTTGGATAGGTTCCAGTTAGCACTGTATCGTTCACTGTGATTGGAAAAGTAAGGTCAATATCATTTTTTTGCGGTACATATGCGATCTTCCGTTTATACTCAGAAATGTCTTTTCCCTCTACCCTCACCGTCCCGCTTCTTTTCTTGATTACTTCTAACAATGACTTAATGAATGTCGATTTTCCTGCACCATTTGGCCCGATAATTCCGATGGTGTACCCAAAGGGAATATCGATATTTACATTTTCTAGCGCTGAATTACCGAAATAATCCACGTTTAGGTTTCTAATTTCAATCATTAAAAAGCTCCTCGTCTTGAAATTTATTGATTTGTTTCCTATTGGAAACAATTATTTTGATTATCTAATTTGTTTCCCTAGGTAAACATTTATTCTTAGGTACAATATATTTAACAATGGGCAAAATGTCAATGAAAAAGCTTAAAATTTATTTGATTTTGAATTAGTACAAGCATGCGATCTGCGCCGGTATCGGGGTAATTTTTTAGAATTAAAAATACATACTTGACAGGTAGGAATAAAGGGTTATATGATATCATCAATACTTAAACACTAATTAAATGAACAGTGAAATAATTTATCTGAGCCGATTGGACCGCCAAAGGCTCCCGCACTTTTCCCTTGCCAGGGAGTTGTGCTGGGAGTCTTTTTTTGTTGGCTATGGAGAGAGATGAGGTAAGAATGAGCGATACGTATTGGAGACACCTGGAAGAGACGGACTGGGTATTCCGCAAGGTGGTCCGCAGATTCGTAAAGGAACGGGATAAGGTTACAGTAGCAGGCATCTCTTTACCCGGCATGCTGATTCTACATAAAATCATTCGCGAGGGTGAACAGCGGCTTGGGGATTTAGCAGATGAACTGGACTTTACGTCAGGTGCGATCACAGCTTTGAGCGATAAGCTTGAGGCAGGCGGATTTACTGTACGCAGACGTAAGGAAGGGGACCGCAGAACGGTGATGCTGGACATCACAGACAAAGGTCGGAAGATGGCAGAGCTTAACAGCAACATTGGGGAACGATGTATTTCGCTTCTGTTTGAAGGGTTCACGGAAGAGGAATTGGTGCAGCAAAGTCACTTTTATCAGCGGATCATTAGTAATCTCGAAGGATTCTCAGACATCTTGCTGAAGCTGGTGAAGGAGAATGCTGAGGCTGAAGCTTCTCCAAACCTTGAACAGAAGCCACGAGCAGTCACAAAGAAAAGTAATTATCTTAGCTATTAAAATAAATTAAATGTAGGAGAGATGAACGATGGGACATTCAACCATATTTCCAACTGGAGCAACCGTATATAATCCGAGCAAAGCGTGGAATGGCTATACCGTATTTCAAGCGGGTGAAGAAGGTGTTGTACTGATTGATATGAACGGTAAAGAAGTGCATCTGTGGAAGGGGCTGCTCGGGTTTCCGGCATAAATTTTCCCTGGTGGTTATGTGCTAGGCAGTACAGGAAGGAGAGATCCCAAATTTGGCATTCAGGATAATGTAGATCTGGTGCAGGTCGATTGGGACGGTAACATCGTATGGAAATATAATAGCTATGAACATATAGAAGATCCGGGTTATGAAACGCTCTGGTATGCCCGCCAGCATCATGACTATCAACGAGAAGGCAATCCAGTAGGTTATTTTGCACCAGGGCTAGAGCCTAAGGTTGACGGCGGCAAAACCCTAATCCTCGCTCACAAAAATATCTACAACCACCAAATCTCCGACAAGCAGCTGCTGGATGACACGATTATCGAAGTGGATTGGGAAGGGAATATCGTTTGGGAGTGGGCTCCGAATGAACATTTTGCAGAGCTAGGCTTTGATGAAGCGGCGAAAAACGTCTTATTCCGTGATCCTAATTCACGCTCCTTCGGGAATCTAGGGGGCGGTGTGGGTGACTGGTTGCATATCAATTCAGCTTCGTATGTAGGACCTAATAAGTTTTACGATGCAGGCGATGAGCGTTTCCATCCAGATAACGTGATCTGGGATGCACGGGAAGCGAACATTATCGCAATTACAGATAAGCGTACCGGGGCCATCGTGTGGAGAATCGGTCCAGACTACTCACTGCCAGAATTGAAGCATATCGATTGGATCATTGGCCAGCATCATGCGCACATCATTCCGAAGGGCTTGCCGGGAGAAGGAAACCTACTCGTATTTGATAACGGAGGTTGGGGCGGTTATGGTCTTCCCAATCCATCTTCACCCTTTGGGCAAAAAAATGCACTCCGCGACTACTCTCGAATTCTAAAGATTAATCCAGTGTCACTCGAAATTGAATGGCAGTATATCGCGGCAGAAGCAGGCTTCTCTGTTCCGACGGATTCTTATAAATTCTATAGTCCTTATATTAGCTCCGCCCAGCGGTTACCGAATGGCAACACCTTAATTACAGAAGGATCTAACGGTAGACTTTTCGAGGTTACGCCAGAGCATGAACTGGTCTGGGAATATATCTCACCGTATAACGATTCCAGAAATACAAACATGGTTTACCGTTCCTATCGTGTGCCTTATGCGTGGGTACCACAGCTGGAGAAGCCGGAAGAACAAGCGATTGAGCCGATAGATGTCACGCAGTTCAGAGTACCAGGGGCTGCACCTAAGGGATCGGATTCGGTAGTGAACGTGGCAACAACCCTGCCGTTTGTTGAGGGGGCTGCTTGTGTGGCGACGACTGATGAAGGTAGTAGCCGCAAAGCCAACTAATACATTTGAGGGGGATGTCGTTGTGAAAAAGTCATGGATCAGCTCAAGCTTTCTGCTAATTAGTTATTTATCCTCAATTATTTATAGACTAGATATTGTATTGACTAACTCTTTTTAATTAAAAATACCAATTTTCTGTATTTCCTCTAAGTTGTACATTTCTCTGTGATTATTTGCATTAATAAGCAATAAATAATATGACTAAGATTAGAAAACACTATAATTAAAAGAGTGATTAGAATATTCTAAACTAAAACAAAAACCGCCTGAGTTCTCCAGAAGAATTTGGATAGCTTAGGCGGGGTAGGCGTACACTAGTGTCAATTTTATTACGAACAGTTATGTAAGAGATTGTTTCATCTACACGGAAAGTAATATTTGAAATGACCTTAGTCTGGGTATTGATTTGTATTATAAAAGATCTAAAATATTATCCATAAAATTAACAATATCACCCAATTTATTTTTTATATCTGTATGATTACCACCTGGATTCATGGAAATAATCCTAAGTTTATCATCACTAAGAAACAGATTGTTTTGCCAATTCTCTCTTGCTTCAGCGTGCATAGCCCATACCTCACGAACTGGTCTTGGACTATGCATTTCACGAAAAGTTCTCCCTTCTTCTTCGCCATATAAGTACTTCGAGTTGCTATCTCGCTTATATGCAATTAGTTGTTCCATCTCTCTCGGTCTCATTATAGAATTATGAAGAGCATTTTTCCAAAAATTATTCATTGGACGATATTTAAAATCTATAATTAAACTACCAACGAAGACATCTTTTTTGTAAAAGTCCATACGGGCATCAGGTCGATTATGTTTACCCATATATAAAGGGGAGTTGCATATATTTGTATGATTACTTGCTAGTGGTAATACTCCGTCATAAACGTAGTGAATACGAATATCATCTCTGGTAATAGTGATTTGTTCTCCACTGGGTAAATAAGGAATTAATAACGCACTATCCTGTCCTAATCGGTCATAAAACCAACCTGACTTAGGCTGGAAACCAAACTCAAATAAAATCTTTAAAATGTGAATAAAACCCCATATTTCATAAAGCTTATCAGTACGTTTCCATTGATAGATTAATGAAGGATCGATAAATATCTCGATCTCTTCTTCTTTAAGATCACGATGTAACTGATATAAGGCCCTATAACGAGAGTCTGACAGAAGATTATGTGGTATATGCGTGAATGTCTTGTTAGTAATTTCCCGATACCAAGGTGCGTGCACAATCATCTGGAAACCAATTCTCATTCGGTGCACCAGTTGTCGATATTCTTCTAAAAAAGTATATACTTTCTCCTTTTCAATTATTTCTCTGCGTGTACTTTCTTGAATTATTCTATAAGGTTCCAATAGCTTTAAATCCTGTGCTAAACGTTCATTGTAAGAATCTAAAGATTCTACAAATTGATCTAACAATGTAAGAACATTACGAATGATAAATTTTACCCAGCGATTCTCTGGTAAATCGTAATCTATCGCGCTGAAAGGAGTACGTAGTTGCCCTTTATTAAATGACCTCGTCTGTAGTGTTCTTACAGTAACATGGTCGATTTGGCGTGCTCTGTCTTCCCTAGTCCATCGATATTCTTTTCGAATCCGATAGTTAGCTGTTTTATAAATATCCGTTAAGGCTGCCATAACTAATGGATAATGTTTTTTTATTGTCATAAACTGTCGCAGGAGCTGAGGTGGAAGTGCTTTCGTTGTGTTGTCCGCAGCTGAGTATATCTTTTTAACAAAATCAATTGCAAGGCCCGTTAAAGTCTCTTCCAAATCGGTTTTCATTATTTCCAACTGATCCTCTGTAACCTGTTTAGAACGAACCCAAAATGGAAGAAAGTAACTAGATTCCATTGTTATGATTTTAGCTAAGTACTTACCAGGGATTAAGGGATAATAATCTTTTGCATAAAGTTCTACAGGAGTCATCGATGGACTGAGATATACTTCGCCTTCTTCATCTACTTCTAACTTCTCGTCGGAGAGGGAGTCTAATCCATACATATATAAACGAGCATTTTTATCTGTGGCTTGAAATTGAATGCTTAAAAACTTATTCTCTGTTAATTCAAAGGACATTTCTTCATCAAGTACATCTTCATGAGTATAGAATAGTTCAACTTTATTTTGAAATTTATTATTATATAAGATAGAAATATCTACCGAATCAAGTGATACAGTCGATTTTGAGGTTGTTGGACTATACTGTAAAGCCATTGACCTTCAACTCTTTCGCTTTTTGGATTATAGCGCTTTTCGTTCTTGTGAAATCAGATACATCTTCATATCGCTCAAATAATTCATATAGCGATCCTTCAACACGATCGTTATTAATTTTTCCGATTAGTCCCTTTAGTAACCCTTCAGGTCCTCGCAATTTTGTTAATATCCGCTGTACCACTTGGATATCAAAAGCTTCTTTGCGGGTTAGAAATTTATTTGATGGCGGTAGATTTTTAAGATAATTATCGATCTGTTTAACTACACGAGGTCCAATACCTAAATTTTTATTTTCTTTTTGCATAACCAAGTGAAGCTTCCATAGCATATCTAATTCATTATCCATAAGAGAGACAGGGCTTTCCAACGCTTTAAACTTGTTATATTGCTCAAATGTGTAAGGTTGCTTACGTGTTTTTTCTTTTGTATCACGTGTATTTCGAATTTTAAGCATGTCATAAGACTGAACATCGAGGGTTATGACGTTGGCTCTGTCGAGAACTTTATCTGAGAAATGATAGGTAGATTCATCCAAATTAACCGTACCAACAAAAACTACATTTGGTCCTATATTAATTTCAGGTCCATACTGAGCTGAGTTATGGATTTGTTGTGCGATACGATCACTATAAAGCCTGAGCATACGACGATTAGGTTCCATTTCTAATACAGAAAGAAACTGCGAAAAATAATGTTCCACTCGTGAAAGATTCATCTCATCGAAACAAATAATAAACATCTTATTATTTCGTTCTTGTTGTGCATGAAACAATGCGTCAACAAGTGAAGTATCACTGGGACGATAAAGCATGTTTTTAGTATCAACATATCCAAGTAAATCAGCATCATCAGCCCATGATGGACGAACTGCAACGAATACCAACTGACTTGGATCAAGTCCAAGAGCTTTACCATAAGCTTGTACTAACCTTGATTTCCCTGTTCCACTCATGCCCGCTAGAATGGTAAGAGCACTAGATTTCATTGCTGTATGAAAGTTATACAGATCTTTTTCGTAATATTGAAGGCCCATCTCTCGAGTGGTATGTATGAAATGTTCCATGAACTCTTCTTCCTTATCATATGTATCTTCCTCGTTTGTTATATTCGCGGCATCCTTTTCGTCTTTCTCTAGAGATTCTTCATCATCTATGCGTGAATAGTATGTGCCTTCTGGTAAAAGTGGCTCTCTAAGAATATTAGCAATAGGAGTAATGTCTTCTAGCTTTCGTTCTATCTCAGAATAAGAATCGAGATCGATGAATAATAGCATTTCGTCATCGTTACCTTCTAGATACACTTTATTCATCCAATGAGAGAAAGGAATTTCTCTTACTCCGACATTTGAGGTAAATGAAAAACCACCATGAGCATATTCGTGATGATCAAATAATCCATATGCTATGTATGTTTTGTCTTCTCTCCAAAGGACGATAGATGGTGTATCATCTGGTTCAATTGAGATACCTTCAGCCGTACCTACATATTTTCCAAGCATGAGAGAATCTACAAATTCCTCTTGAGTCATCTTATGTACTGACTTGCTAAATATCGGTATTGATTTGAATCTTTGATCAGCTCTGTAACTTTCCAACTTAGGAATAAGACGAATTTCAGTCGCATTATATACTTCTTCGTGGTTGGAAAGGACTTTTTTACTAGGTTTGAACAATATAAGACTGTCCATAAGAAACTCAACTAATTCATTTACACGGGTAAATTCACCTTCATGAAAATTTTCTTCAAAACCGTATTTCTCAAGTTCTGTTGAATAGCAAGTAAAGAGAGTCTGATTACGTGGAAAGCTTATAGGAGTTTCATTGATTACTTTAATGAAATATTGAAGATAATTCTGTGAGTTTACAAAAACTGTCTTATGTCTTCCTAATATTTCATAAATTTCATCGTTTGTGGGCAGTGCACCTAGAAAATCAATATCCCATTTTTTCCTTTGTAACAATTTAATTCCTCCAATTTAATAAATTATATTACAGTAATTTTTTAGCTCGATGATCGTTTTAAATCCAGTTACCTTTTTTCCATATTTATCATTTAATAAATTTTGTTTATTGGCTGGCAATCGGAATTTTATAAACCAAATCTCATCTGAATTATTCATTTCATTTGTTAGTATTACCTCTTCCAATTGAGTCGGATTAATTAAATGGAAGTTTATATTTGGTAGTCCGTCTAAACCATCCGGCAAGTTTCGATCTATTATAGAAACGATCCGTTTTGTTTTCGATGATTTATTTCCTTCTACTTGTATTAATTCCATAGAAGTTTTTTCTTCTTCTAGTTCTATTATTCTTTGTAATAATTTCGAGTGTTCAATTTTAAGTTTATTCCAGGTTTCTTCTGATTTTAAGAGCGCTTCTTGAAGTTCTTGGTTTTTTCGATCTTTAGTTCCAATATCAACTTTTCGTGTTGTAATTTCTCGCTCAAGCTTTTGAATACTTTTAAGAGCTGTATTCTTTTCGCTCTCCACTTGAATAATAGCTTTTTTGTATTCTTTAATTGCTTTGATAGCTTCTTTCTTTTCTACTAATAATTCATTCCTCTCGGCCTGAAGGTCAATAATTTCATCTTTTAATCGCTTAATCTCTAAGTCTGAATTATGCTCTGTTGTATCTTGAAGAACTGTCGTTTTCTCCAAGGGGTCAACTATTTTTTTAGTCTCGCCTTGAGTAGATTTATTTATTTGATAAATATCGATCCCTTTATTTATTTTTAAAAGATCAGTTTGTATCATTAAATGCATTATTATATCGTGAATACTAATTGCATCCGATTTTTTTATCTCATCTAAAATTACAATGGGTTCTTTTTCGCTCAGAAGTACTATTTTATTGTTCTGATTAGACTCTGTGGATTTTCGCAAATAAAATTTTACTTTACTGATATTTTTAGTTTTATTTAATTCTGTTTCAATTCTATTTCTAAATAAATAAATCTGATCCGCTCTAATTTTACTTAAGTCACTTACACCCTTTATAGTTATCTTCGTTTTAGAATTGTTTAACGTCTCGTTAATTCCGCAAATTAGTAGTATTAAGGATTTATCGGAAAAATCACTAAATAGCCATTTCCAAACTTCTTTTTCCATTGAGCTACGCCTCCTAGTAATGCTTCAATATAACATTTACACATTGTTATTAATTTTAGGTAGATTTGTAACTTCTATTTCTACTAGAATGCCATAAATTCATCCAATTAAAACGATCAATTTTATTTTAGCATATTTTGTCGTGTCTTCCATATTAGTTTAGTTGCGTCTTAAAGCTTTTATAGACATTCTGCATTGAATCAATAACATCATATAGTATCGTATTGTTAGTTATCTAAGCATGTTGTTTTAATATGAGTTCTCTTTTCCACTTTGCATAATAGTAAATATTTATTTACAAATATTCCTATCCTCCTTAATGCCGCGAAAATAGTACACGCCTATACTGCAATTGGGTGCCTAACAGTTGGAGCATAGAGAAGCCCGCAAATAAGAAATAGGAGTGAAGGGGAAATCATGAAAAAAGGGATCAAAAGTCAATTATCGATGGGTCTAATGTTATCCTTGCTCGTCCTGTTGCTTGCTGCTTGTGGAAATTCGGCTAAGGCTGACGAATCAACGAATGGAAATGCTGGCACCAAAGAATTAAGTCTGACCGAGATCGAGAGTAAAGCTAAAGAAGAGGGCAGTGTTATCAGCGTGGGAATGCCGGATTCCTGGGCGAACTGGAAAGATACATGGAGTGATATGAGTAGTAAGTATGGTCTTACACATTCAGATACGGATATGTCGAGCGCGGAGGAAATTGCCAAGTTTGATGCGGAAAAAGATAAACCAACGTCTGACATCGGAGATGTAGGGATCGCTTTTGGATCGGTTGCCGTGGAAAAAGGAGTAACACAACCTTATAAAACGACCTACTGGGATGAGATCCCTGATTGGGCTAAGGATAAGGACGGAAATTGGATTGTCGGCTATCAAGGGACGATTTCGTTTTTGACAAACACCAAGCTCGTGGCTAATCCACCGAAGAGCTGGGAAGATCTGAAGAACGGAAATTACAAAATCATCGTAGGTGATGTAACTAAAGCTGCTCAAGCGCAGATGGCTGTATTGGCCGCAGCGATTGCTTTTGGTGGCGATGAGTCGAACATTGAACCGGGGATTGCTTTTTTCGAAGATTTAGCTAAAAAAGGACGTCTCTCCAATGCAGAAGCTTCTCTTGCCAACATTGAAAAAGGGGAAGTAGAAGTTACCCTGCTGTGGGATTTCAACGCTTTGAACTATAGAGATCAGATCAACAAAGATGGCTTCGCGGTAGCCATTCCGAAGGAAGGCAGTGTGGTGAGCGGTTATGCAACGATCATCAACAAATATGCGCCGCATCCTAACGCTGCGAAGCTGACACGTCAATACATCCTTAGTGATGAAGGACAGATTAATCTTGCCAAAGGGTACGCTCGTCCGATCCGTGACAGTGTAACACTGCCGGATGATGTTGCGGCTAAACTGCTGCCAAAAGAGGAGTATGTTAACGCTAAGCCTGTTGGCGATTACAAGGTATGGGAAGAAACAGCGAAGACCATTCCACAGTTATGGCAGGAACGTGTGCTTGTGCATTTGAACTAGAATTGATCTTCCCCCAAAAAAAGAAACAGGGCGCCTTCGTTACGATGCCGTAAGGTGCCCTTGTTCTATTCCCGCGACAAGGAGTGAGGAAGTTGAAACAGAAAAGCCGCGGTGTGATCTTGGCACTCATTCCGTTTGCACTGATGGTGTTTGCATTTCAGCTGGTGCCTGTATTGTCCATGCTGACGGGAAGTTTCCAAAAGGCAGATGGGACCGGGTTTACGCTAGGCAATTATCTGCATGCCCTGCAAAGTGCCTATTATATGCAGGCAATCAAGAACAGCTTGCTGATCTCTTTAACCTCAAGTCTGATAGGGATCATTGTCGGACTTTTTTGTGCATATTGTATTACTCGGTTCACTCCGAGAGTAAGAGACAGACTCTTAATGCTGTCGAATATGACCTCTAACTTCGCAGGAGTTCCGCTGGCTTTTGCGTATATTATTTTGCTTGGTAACAATGGAGTGTTTACGCTCTTATTCAAACAGTGGGGCTGGAGTGTTTTTACCGATTTTGATTTATATAGCTGGTCTGGTTTGATTCTGGTGTATGTATATTTTCAGGTTCCATTAGCCTTACTGCTCTTGTATCCATCCTTTTACGGAATTCGTGAGCAGTGGAGAGAAGCGGCGTCCTTGCTGGGGGCAGGACCGTGGCAGTTCTGGAAGACGATTGGGCTGCCAATTCTAACTCCGGCGATCTTCGGCACACTGGGAATACTGTTTGCCAATGCGATGGGTGCTTATGCAACGGCATATGCTTTGGTTGGCGGGAATTATAATCTGCTGGCGGTACGTATCGGTTCACTGGTTGCTGGAGATGTGGTTACTCAGCCAGAAATGGGGAGTACGCTTGCTGTTCTGCTGGGTCTGACTACGATTTTGGCCGTCTATTTGAATCATCTGATGGTTCGGCGAACGGAGAGATTTGGAGCTAAAGGGCTCAGTAAACCGGATGTGAAAACCAAATCGTCTCGGCGCTTGTGGACGGCAGCTAGTGAGGAGGTGGGGCAATGAATATACGTAAAGCAGGCTTCGCTCCGCGCACTTTCATGCTAATGCTCATGGTGTATTTATTACTTCCACTGTTAGCAACCGGTATTTATGCCTTCGCGCAGGACTGGCAAAATACCTTATTGCCTCAAGCTTGGACATTGAATTGGTTTGGAGAAATGTTTAAGGATATTCGTTTTTTGGAGGCGCTTTGGAACTCGCTGTATTTATGCCTGATTAGCGTGGTGCTGAGTCTGGCCGTGATGCTGCCAGCTGTTTTTGTCATCACCATTTATTTTCCGCGCTGGGAGAGCTTTATGAAAGTGATTGTTGTTCTGCCTTATGCGGTACCTGGTGTAGTGGCTGCGGTGGGACTTATTCGTACCTATTCCTCTGGCCTCTTTGATATCGCTGGAACAGCTTATTTATTGGTGGGGGCGTATTTTGTGGTCATTCTTCCCTATATGTATCAGGGCATTCGCAATAGTCTGTTGACCGTTAACGCCGTAGAACTGCTGCATGCCGCAGAATTGCTTGGAGCCCGCCGCAGAACGGCTTTTATAAATGTGATTTTGCCAAATATCTGGCCTGGCGTTATCGTCTCTACCTTATTATCATTTTCCGTTCTGTTCGGTGAATTTGTCCTTACAAACATGCTAGTTGGCGGGCATATTCAGACGATTCAGGTGTATCTATATCAAAGAATGGGCGAAAGCGGACATTTAGCCAGTGCGATTGCCATCTCGTATTTTCTGTTTATTCTAGTCCTTTCGATGGTACTAATGAAGCTTGGCAAAAAGATGGGAGGAGGCGTTAAGGGATGAACGATTATCTGAAGCTGCAGGGAATACTCAAAATGTTTGGTGAGACCTGTGTGCTAGACAATATAGATTTGGAGATTCGTGAAGGGGAGCTTGTGACGCTGCTAGGACCCTCCGGTTGCGGGAAAAGTACGTTACTTCGCTGCATAGCTGGCCTTTCGGAGCTGGATGGCGGCAGAATCCTTCTAGAGAATAAAGATCTGGCAAATCTGCCGCCCCGTAAACGCGAGGTGGGAATGGTGTTCCAGTCTTATGCTCTATTCCCTAATCTGACGGTGAGCCAAAATATTGAGTATGGAATGAAGATGCGTGGTTTGTCCAAAGCCGCCCGACGTAGCCGCTGTGAGGAACTGCTGGCATTGGTCGATCTGGAGGAGAAGCGGGATGTCTATCCGCAGTCACTCTCCGGTGGACAGCAGCAGCGGGTAGCGCTGGCCCGTTCTCTAGCCGTGCAGCCCAAAGTATTACTGCTGGATGAGCCCCTGAGTGCACTTGATGCTAAGATTCGTAAGAATCTACGTGCCGAAATTCGTGATATTCAGAAGCGCTTTAACATGACGACCTTATTCGTTACGCATGATCAGGAAGAAGCACTGATTCTATCCGACCGCATCTGCATTATGAACGGTGGGCGCATCGTCCAAGATGGAACACCGGAAGGACTGTACACCGCGCCGCGCACAGAGTTCGTTGCTCGGTTCATGGGCAGTTATAACGTATTGACTCGGCCAGAGGTGATGGCGCTGTTCCACGGAATAGATAGTGGGATGGACAGCTTTGCTATTCGCCCCGAAGCCGTAACGTTACTGCATGATGGGGCGGGTCAGCAAGAGGCTGCTGCCGGAGCACAACTGGTGAATGGAGTGATTAAATCGGTGTCTGTGCTAGGCAATATTATTCGATGTACGGTTGAGGCTGAAGGAATCCGCTTAACGGTTGATCTTTTAAATGATGGACGCTGGCTGCGGGTTGGAGAAGGGGACAAAGTCACATTGGCGTTGAACCCTTCCGAGCTTTTACATTTAGAGCGAGAAGGAGCGTGAGTAGAATGACGGATATGACCAATAAACTCATTGTGGTTGTCTTGGACGGACTTAGATATGATGCTGCTCGCAAATACATGGGCTATCTGGAGCATCTTGTGGAGCAAGGATCCTTATCTTGTTATCGAGTACAGTCGGAGTTACCCAGTCTATCACGCCCGCTTTATGAAGTGCTCTTAACGGGTACACCCGTGTCCAAAAATGGAATTACGGCTAACCATATTGTGAGACCTAGCCATGAAGAAAGTGTATTTCATTTGGCAGTAGCCGCTAATTTGTGTACAGCTGCTGTCGCCTATCATTGGGTCAGTGAGCTTTATAATTCTGCACCCTTTGATCCACTGGCTGATCGCCATCAGCATAATGTGATGAAGCCAATTCAGCATGGCAGCTTTTATTTCGAGGATCACTATCCTGACAGTCATGTGTTTGCCGATGCCGTGTATTTACGGAGTGCTTATGATCCGCATTTTCTATACATTCACTCCATGAATATAGACGACGCCGGGCATCGTTATGGCGGGGAGAGCAAGGAATATGAGCTTTCCGTGCGTAACGCCGATGGACTGCTAGCCACTGTTTTGCCTATTTGGATGGAGCAAGGGTATAAGATTCTGATTACGGCAGATCATGGGATGAACGCAAATGGGTACCATGGAGGGGTAACCTCTTCCGAGCGGGATGTGCCGTTATATACGTTTGGAGTAGATGCATTGCCTCTGGCAAAAGAAGATCAAGCAATTCCCCAATTAAGTATGGCTCCGTTAATGTGCCACTGCTTAGGGCTTGCTCCCTCAGCTGCAATGAGCAAGGAAGGCTTGCCTCCTTTTGAAGCAACCACACCATGCAGTGGATGAACCTGTGATACTAAGATGAAAATAAAATAATAAAGCACGATAAAAATCATATACGGGAACGCTGGATTTTTGTATACTAAATAGTATATTTTACCTAATTAGGAGGTTGTCTTTTGAGCGCTTCTAGAGCTTTGAAATGGATTACAGGCTCATTTGAAATTATTTTGGCAATTCCAATTCTGGGTGCTGCCATTGTAATTGGCACTGGGTACTCCGCACTGGGATTGATGTTTATTCTTCACCTGGTTACTTTGATTTTATCTTCAAAGAACCAAGAATCTATTTATGGTTCAGTACTCGGAATTGTAACTTCTTTACTCGCTTGGATTCCATTCGTGGGATGGGTACTACACTTGATCACAGGGATTTTGTTGATGGTAAGTGGCGGGCAGAAGACTCGTCATTCTTCGAATCATACATATCCACATTAATTCAGACATCCTAATACAGCCCGATTCGGACGTTTGTCCGGTCGGGCTGTATTCATGTTATAATGAGGGCACATTTTAGCATGAAGTACATGAAAGGAGGCACATCCATATGGAAGTAACAGCACAAGAGGTAGCAGAATGGATGGTTAAGGAAATTCGGTTTACGGGTACCTTGTATCAGACCGCGGCGATTGAATATGTGAAAGAGAATTTTGGGGAACAATTTGTATTTGTGAATGAGAATGGCAATGCCTCACTGTCCAAGGAAGTAAAGAAAGCTTTCCGGAAGCTGCACGGCGGCAAAATCGCGTGGGATCGCGATGGATTTTTGTGGGCGTGGACTTAAGCTGGAGGTGAATATATGCCGGTTATCCGTAGTAAATTAAGTGTGGTCATGGAGAATCATGATCCCAAACTCTCTATACGAAAGCTTGCTAAAGATATTAATTATCACTTTGATTCGGTTCGCCGTATGTATAAGGATGAGCTGGTACAGTATCCCAGAGACTTGCTCTTAAAGCTTTGTTTATATTTTAATGTACAGCCTGGGGAACTCATCGGAATCGAAGAGTTAAATGAAAGTGATTGTACAATAGAAGAAGTGATAGGTGAACATGGTTTAAGTAAGCGTTAAATAAATTGAAAAAGTGCAGTTGGGAAGAGTTGAGGAATGGGAAGTCGAATTCACTCAAGTCTTCTTTTTTTGTATGGAAAAGAGGGGTTTTGGCTAAAATTGACTAGATTCTATGGTCATGTTATACTTAGATTGACAAGAATTTATGGTCAAAGAGAGCAGGAAATAAAAAAATGAGTAAATTTATTCAATTAAACAAGCGTACTGGCGAAACAAAGTCCCAAAAGAAATTAGCGAGAAAACAGGGACGTATCCCGGCTGTATTGTATGGAGTGGGTAAAGATACTCTGAACGTAGAAGTGGATGAAAAAGAGCTGTTGGGTACTTTGAAAAAAAATCCACGGGCTATTCTGCAAGCAAAGACATCTGACGATGTAGCAATGCCGATCATCGTTCAGCATATTCAAAAGAATTCGTTGTCGGGCAAAATATTGCATATCGATTTCCAGCATGTGAACATGTCTGTAAATATGGATAGTAAAGTTACGATTCATTTTGCGGGTGAAGCAATCGGTGTGAAATCCGGTGGTGTATTGCAAGTGGAATTGTATGAAGTAGAAGTTCGTTGTATGCCGGGCGTTTTGCCTACTTCTATGGAAGTAGATATTAGTAAACTTGATATTGGCGATCAGCTGCTAGTTTCTGATCTGATTTTCCAAGATGGAATCGAAGTGCTGACCGATCCGAATGCAGTAATGATTCAGATTAAGACTGTACATGAAGAAGTTGAAGAAGCAGTAGTAACTACAGCTTAAATATATATTTATATTAAAAAAAGCAAGTTTCCAGGGAAGAGGAAACTTGCTTTTTTTGCGTGTAAATCATACGGGAACTTCTCGCTGATCCTTTGCCATAGGTGAGCTACATAAGGGGCAGGGCTTTGAGGTTAGATGATCCTCCGCTCCGCCAGCTTTCATGCGTGTCCAACCAGGACAACTGCTGCCCGTGCATTTCCATACCGGAACGACATGGGTTTTTGTTTTTGTCGTGGTCGCTTGGCTGGTCGGCAAGGATCTTGTTGTTACGGTTCTACTCACCGTAGTCGCTGCTGTGGAAGAAACCGCTGAACGGAAGGCGGATAACATGAAGCGGGAGACCTCCGCTTTTTTACCCCGATGCTGTGCAGGTGAGCTGATGAATAGCTCCTCTCGGGCTCTCGTAACGGCCACATACGCCAGTCTCCGTTCCTCCTCTAGCGCCGCTAGACTTGAAGCTCCGCTGCTTCCAGCCGCAAGCTTGCGGTCTTTTAGCCGATCACCCTCCAGTGCAGAGCTGTGCGGAAGGATTCCCTCAGACGCTCCAATTAAAAAGACTACAGGAAACTCTAGCCCCTTAGATTTATGAATGGTCATTAATGCAATCCGGTTACCCTGCTCTTTAGTACCAGGTTGGCGATTATGCTCGTTACGCTCCGTAACATTATCTATGAAATCAAGAAAGGCAGGGATGCTATCGAAACGCGCCGCGGAGGATTCTAGCTCATCTAGCATTTCTTTTAACGTCTCTCGATGCAGCGTCGCTTGATGCCGTTCATTCGCTTCGATGAAATAATCATAGAATTGGGTACGAATCTGCCGGATTGCTTGTATTGGGGTCAGTTCGCGTATATTTCGGATTAGATCGAGCCGATCTCTTAGTTTAGTCCCTTTGAAGTCTTCCATGCCAGGCATAGACAATAGGTGGATTAACGGTCCTTGCTTGGGCTGTCTAGCTTCCATCTGGCGGATGTGATTCATGCCTTTTTCACGGTTCATATATAGCGTCGGCAGGATATTCTCCATCGCTGCAAAATTTCGCCGATTCAAGGAGAGTCGCAAATGATCCACTACCGGAGAGATCAGCCAGTGCTCGTACAATAATTGCCCTTCTCCGTAATCAATATAGGGAATATCGCGTAAAAGGAGCAGTTCGAGAACGGCCCGATTGCTGCTCGAGGCCCGGTACAACATGGCGAAGTCGCTATATTCTCTTTTGCCGCTAGAGACCTCGTTTAAAATATGCTCGATCATCTGCTCGGCTTCTTCATCTGCAGTTTGCGGACGCATATATCGTGGCTGACTTCCACTACCTTTTGCGGCTTGCAGGGTTTTGGAACGCCGACGTGTATTGTGCTTGATAATGCCGTTGCCAAGTCCAACGATAGCTGGGCCTGAGCGGTAATTAATATCGAGCGTAATAACCCTTGCTCCCGGATAGAGCTTCTCGAACTCTAGAATGAACTCACTGCGCGCTCCGTTGAAGGAATAAATCGTTTGGTCATCATCACCAACCACCATTAGATTATGCTGTGGGTGAGCGACCATTTTGACAAGTTCGTACTGCAAGGCGTTTGTATCCTGGAACTCATCCACCATCACGTACAGATATCTCATCTGCAACTCTTGCAAAAGCTCCGGACGCTCCTTCAGCATCCGATAGGCAATTAAGAGGACATCATCGAAATCGATTTTGAAATTGTCTTGTTTCCATTGTTCGTATATTTCCAGAATGGATTTCATTTCTTTTTCGGCGGTGGTGCCTTCTGGTAGATCTTCCACGGTGCCCATGTTCATTTTGCAGGAAGAGAGCAGAGAGAGTACGGTTTCCGGTGGATAAGCATCCTTCGGCAGTCCGAGCTCACGCATGATCTGCTTCAATAGGATGTGCTGGCGCCGTGTCTCACTGAAAATTTCCTGTTGCAATCCTTGTCTGCGCAAGAAAAATAAGAAAAAAGAATGGAACGTACGGGCCTGAAGTCTTGCAACGTCCGCTGTGCTAACTCCCGGGAGCAGGGCGATTCGTTCGCGCATTTCTGCCGCGGCTTTACTCGAAAAAGTCAGCAATAGCAGCTGACTCGGCGAGACGCCGCGCACCGACAACAAATAACCGGTTCTGCAGATCAGAACCGAGGTTTTGCCGGAGCCTGCACCGGCCAGTGTCAGTAGCGGCCCTTTATGATGCCGCACCGCAGCAATCTGCGGGCGGTTGAGCAGGATGCCGCCTTCCTCCAGCCTGCGGAAATAAGCGGAGTCCCCCTCCTCCCGCTTCACTAGCTCCTTGCTGGTCTGTGCTGAAGCTACTGCCGCTTGCGGGATGCGTTCGCCGGTTGCTCCCAGCGGGATATTATGAAATAAGAGCTTATTCAATAGATTCACCTTCATATATTTCTGTATAGAGTGAGCTCAACAAAACTAGTTGGAGAATGGTTGAGTTCATCTTAAAATGTGCCGATTAAAATACGCCGAAAATTTAGCCAATCTACAATATACCATCCCAGCCTTTTTACTGCACAGAAAAAAATGCTGGATATAGTATGGGGGAGTGTGGAGCTTGGTTGTGTGAATGGGGATTGGTGGGCAAGATGTACGGTATAAATCCCGTAGAAAAGCTGGAATTGGGCTCTATGGGCGAAAAGAAGGGTATAAATCCCCCAGAAGTGAGCGGAATTGGGCTTTATGGGCGAAAAGAGGGGTATAAATCCCCCCTTGTCCTCTCTTAAGTTTACAGTAAAGCCCATTCCCTTTCCTTATTATCCTCATATCCTAAAGCAAAATCATGATATGGAGATGACCGTATGCCCTCAGCCAATAAGGTCCGCATAAGACATGCCGTTACCATAGATGTACTGATTCCGGCTATCGAGAAAGATTTGGCTACACTCCCCTATGTTATTGACGCTGTCCGAACACATGTTAAGCATCCGATAGGTCGTATATTGATTGTTGCTCCAAAAAAGACACGTATACTGGATTTCTGCCGAAAAAAAGGCTGTACCTTTGTCGATGAGAATACGGTCCTCCCGATTACAAAAAAAGATATCCATTACCGTTCACGGAAATGGGAAAGATCCGGTTGGTTGTTCCAGCAATTGTTGAAACTGAATGGTGACAAGCTGTGTACGGCTGACTATTTTTTAGTCATCGATGCAGATACGGTCTTAATCGCTTCTCATCGATTCCGTGAGAAGGGAAAGACGATTTTTTACAGCCGCAATTGGAGTCAGCCTCAGTACTTTACAACCTATAGGAAGCTAATGGGTAAGAAGGCGACATCTGCTTCTTCTTTTGTGACGCATTATATGCTGTTTGAACGCAGCCAATTGACTCAGATGAAAAGAGAGATTGAAGCAAAGCATCAGAAGCCTTGGTATTCGGCGATTATACACAGTATGAACCGAACTAAGCAATTTGCTTTTTCTGAATTCGAAACTTATGGAAATTACCTGTATTCGAAGGATCGTGGGGGCATGAAGATCCAAAAAGCACGCAATAAAGGCCTCCATATGAATGCAGGTCAGCTGTCCAAGCAGAAGCTGAATGAGCTGGCGGAAAAGTATAGATCATTGTCTTTTCATAAACGGAAGGGGTATGTGAGAACACCGAATAGTAAGTCCAGCGCAGGGGGGCGATAGCGTTGCAGATCGTGCTCCTTTCAGGGGGATCGGGGAAGAGGCTGTGGCCGCTGTCGAATGAGATCAGGTCAAAGGCATTTTTAAGACTTCTTCCAACAGAAAATGGCGGCATGGAGTCGATGATCGAGCGAGTATGCAGAGGGCTGGATGAGGCAGGATTGTTAGATTCAAGCTGCATTGTAACCCATCGCAGTCAGGTGGAAATTACCCGCAAATCTGTTGGCAATCAGGTTGCTTTACTGGCGGAGCCACAGAAGCGGGGAACTTTTACTGCAGTTGCATTGGCGGCGAGCTATTTGCATTCCGTGAAGAAAATAGACTTAGAAGAGATTGTTGTGGTCATTCCGGTGGATTCTTATGTGGAGGCTTCTTTTTTCAGTCAGCTTCGGCAGTTTCCCAGCGTGCTGTCCGAATCACAAGCGGATATTGCCCTGATCGGTGTTACGCCTGAATTCCCATCCACACAGTTCGGGTATATATTGCCGAGTGAAGGTTCAGAAGGGACGTCTTTTCTAAATGTGAAGCAATTTGCAGAGAAACCAGACGAACTGGCGGCGGCCGAGTTCATTACCTGTGGAGGACTATGGAACTGTGGGGTGTTCTCCTGCACATTAGGATACTTGCTCTCAACTATGGTGGAACGGAATCTTTCAGCAGATTACATGGAGCTAGTGGAGCGTTATGACGAATTGCCAGAACGAAGTTTTGACTATGAAGTGCTTGAGCATACGCAGCGAGCGGTAGTTATTCCTTACACCGGAGTTTGGGCGGATATTGGTAGTTGGGATGCGCTTACCCCTCATTTGCAGGAAAAGGTAATTGGCAGGGGGAGCATTTCTGAGGATTCAAAAGGAACCTATTTAGTGAACGAACTCTCTTGTCCCGTACATGTCATCGGTGCTCCAGGTTTGATTGTGGCGGCGGGTGCGGATGGTATTTTAGTTGCTGGGATCGAGCAGGCGAAACGGATTAAGCAGAAGCTGGAGGGTCATGCCGCGAAGCCGATGATTGAAGAAAAGCGGTGGGGAAGCTCACGCATTCTGGATTTCTCACGAACAGCAGCAGGAGTTGAAGTTACGACTTCCAAAATCACGATGTTGGCAGGGAAGCACACCAGCTATCATTTTCACAGGCATACCCAAGAAATATGGTCTTTTCTTTCGGGCAATGGAGAGTATCGTATGAACGGCGTTCTTCATGCAGTTGCAGCCGGAGACACAGTCACAGTACCTGCCGGTGCGAGACATGGTTTACGGGCGATTACACTGCTCGAATTGATCATTATTGAACTGGTGACGTCTTCTGATGTGGGGGATTATGTACGTGTTTCTGCTGAATGGGTGGGGGAGGAAAGCGCTCCTGATCATTTGTAATTCAATAGATTGAAAAAAATCAACCGGGTTTAATCCAGCGTACATGTCCCGGTTGAATTTAATTTTAGAGTGTAGCTAATTAACATCACTGCATTTAAAAGAGTTATAGATCTGAGCCACCTTCGTATCTTTTGGATGGAAATCGAAATGTGACCTCCGTTCCCAGTCCTAGAATACTGGTAATGGACAGGCCGTACTCTGGTCCGTACATTAGCATAGCCCGGTCATTTACATTTTTGAGCCCATAGCCTGTAGACTGGGATTTAAGCAGAAGATTGAGTCGTTCTTGTGGGATGCCAACGCCATTATCCTTTACTTTGAAGATGATACACTCCTCCACCATTTCTCCGGATAGAATAATTTTGCTTCCTTCTTCTTCTCTATTCTCAATACCATGAATAATAGCATTCTCAATTAGAGGCTGAAGCATCAGGTTAGGCATGTAATAAGAGAGAATAGCCTCGTCGATCTGATATTCTATCTCAAAGCTGTTGCTATGCATGTTAAGCTGAATCTGTATATAAGATTGTACATTCAATAGTTCATCTGAAACCGAAATAATATTATTCCCTTTATTCAGCGTAGTCCGATAGAACGTGGATAGAAGCTGAGCCATTTCACTTATATCTGTTGCGCGGATTCGAATGGCTCTCCAATTGATGAGCGAAAGAGCATTATATAGAAAATGAGGATTGATCTGAGCCTGTAGGGCTTTCATTTCATATTCTTTTCGTGAAATTTCCTCAATGTAGACTTTATCGATTAACACTTTTGTTTTGTCAACCATATTGCCAAAGCCTCTGATTAAATCCCCAATTTCATCTTTGGATGTGCTGGTGACGGTGACTTCCAGGGATCCCTCTTCTACGGTGCGCATATTATTGCGCAGACGCTTAATTTGTGAATTGAACTTTCGAGAGAATAGATTGGCGGTTATAGCAACGGCAGCAATACAGGCAACAATAACAAGCCCAACTGTCGAAAGGATTTTCCAAGCAGAATTCGTAATCATCTTCGTAGGTTTGCATAACATCACTGTCCATCCTGATATAGGAACTTCAGATTGCAATACAGTGTACTTTGTATTTTTCCATTGCAGCGTATCTAAGTTGTCTGTGCTATTGGAAGGAATATATCCTTCTATACCAGGCGAGGCATAGATCGACTTTCCATAAGCATCTTTGACGAGAATCTCTGAACCTTGAGAGAGTAGGGAGTCAAAGGGTGTGAATAACGAATCGTAATTCACACGTGCATACAGCACATTTTCTTTTGGATCTTTCTGTTTCGTATTAATAATGCGTCGAACAGCAAAAATCTCCTTATTATCTGTAAACCACAGGACATCGACTGACTTCATCAACGGCGGGTACCAATGTTCCTGTTTAATATCATTTAGGGCTCGGACGGTATTGCCATGTGCCAAAAGATTGGTTCCTGTATACAGAGTGATTTGTTCTACACCTGTATTTAGATACCGTGCCGTATTGAAATTTTGGTCAATCACATGGGTTAACTGATCATACATTTCATACATACTTGTGTAGGTATGATTAGCTGAATTAATAATTTCCTGATTAAAACTCAAGAAATTCATGAGTTTATTGTAGACATCCAGATGACTATTTAAAGCTAAAGCCCCTTGATTTAAGGCTGCTTTCAAATCAGATTTGGATTGCTTAATGAGGGATGATTTGGCTTCTTGATAGCAGAAGCTGCCCAATACAATCACAGGAATCATACTGATTAACATAAATGAAAGCATGATCTTGGTTTGAAACTTCAAGTCGCGAATATTTTGCTTAAGTGTCCGCCAAAGTTGCATGATGCTCCTCCCGATATACAGAGGACTTTTGATTATACTGTCTATATTTTTCTGGTGTGTACCCATAGAAATCCCTGAAATTTTGGCAGAAGTATGAAATATTGCGATAGCCCACTGCGGTGCAAATATTTGATATTTTTTGATGCGTATTTGTTAACAACTCTTTTGCGTTTTGCATGCGGACATTCTTAATATATTTATTAAGCCCACAGCCTGTCTGCTTCTTGAATATGGAGCTAAGATAATGTGGAGACAAATACACTTTAGCAGCAAGCATTTCCAGACTGAGATCATCTGCATAATATTGTTCAATATATTGTTTGACGGCATCGACATCACGGTTCTGAGTAGGCTCATGGTTAGTCGAGTTCTGATCAATCCGAGCGATACCTTTAAATATGATATCTTTGATATCCCGCAAATCTTCAGATCCATATATGATCTCGACGGCAGTCTGCAGCTCCATTTCTGATATAGGTGCAGCTTGTGTCATGATCTCTTGATAGATTGTGGAGAACATATACTTTACATATAAATGTGAATACTGTACTTGATGTACGTATTTTTGATATAAAATCTCAGTATTTGCTCGTAAGCTAAAAATATCTTGATCCTTCAGATTATTTCGAATCTGATCTAGTAGATGGCTATCTGTAAGGTCTGGATACAAGGCCTCAGAGAAATGTAAGTCATTTTGTGTATTAAACACAAAGGTATCTGGGAGAAAAAAACGATATTCCATCAATTCTTCTAATGAAGTCAAAAGTGAACCTAAATCTAGTATTGAGGTTAGTTCCTCTTTCATAGCGAGATAACAATTCACTTTATATTTATCAAGGATACAATGATGCAGGTGCATCGCTGAATTATTATCAAACTGGGAAGAAGGGGACTCTTGCTCGGGAAACAGTAGTAGACTTTGACATCCGTTTAGATTTAAGTAATCAGCAGATGTGTCTACTAAACCAAGAACAAACTCTTCGAACTCCGAATCCACAGATTCAAAAAATGGCTTATCGAATTCTAACAAAAGCATTTTATTGTAATGGCTGGGTAATTCAATAGACAGCTCTTGAAGAGGAGGCGGGCTTCCGATGCCATTGACTAGAGAGAAGAGTAGATGTTTTCTCACATAGCTTAGCTTTCTTTGTGACGCTTCTTCTTTTTGTTGCTGGCTCTTTAATTCCTGAATAACTTTTTCTAAAGTAGTTTGGAATGCTTCAATGTTAACCGGTTTCAAAAGATACTCGGATACGCCCAGGGAGAGGGCTGTTTTGGCATACTCAAATTCAGCGAATCCACTGAATAAAATCACCTTTAATTTGGGGTGCAACTTTAATGCTTCCTTTGTTAGCTGTAATCCATCCATTATAGGCATCCGCACATCGGTAAATAGAATATCGACAGAGTGTGCGCTTACATATTCAAGTGCTTTACGACCGTTTTCTGCAACATGCAATTGGAGGGGGAAGCCAAGCTCCTTAATGAGGAAAGCAATCCCCTCTCGCTCCTCCTTATGATCATCTACCACCAATATGGATAACATTATTTACCACCTTTCGACATGTAGTGACATTGATATTGTAGTATAACATCTTCGACCGTAGCAATTATTCCTCGATATTATCGTTAATGATGAGTATTTATTTGTGTAAAACATAATTTTTTTGCGTTTACGATGGATAGCAATAATCTATAAACTTAAGGAAGTAACAATATAAATTTTTTTTGAAGCTGGCCGGCGCTTTGAAATCGTTTTCTAATACGAGTTTTTTTATAGAAAAAGGGAGGCTCTAATAATGAAACATAAATTGAGAAAATCAAGCTCCATAGTATTAGCATCACTATTAGCTGTTGCTATGGTAGGTTGTTCAAGTTCTAATAATTCTTCAGCATCTACCCCAAAGACAGATGCGAGTGATCCTGCATGGAAAGAAGCACAGACGACTCCATTTGGCGCCTATCCTGAAACAGTTACTTATTCTGTTGGACAAGTGGCAACGAGCTATTCAGCACTTGCAGGAACGCCTTATGAGAAAGATAATGCCACAAACAATGTGTGGACAAGATATTTCAAGGATAAGCTGAACATTCAAAATACGACCTCGTTTGAGTCCAATGATGGTACAGACTACAGTCAGAAAGTTTCGATGGCGATTGTAAGCGGTGAAATCCCTGATCTAATGGTGGTTCCTGACTACGCGACATTGCAACAGCTTTATGAGAACGATCTGATTGCAGATCTGACCGAGGTTTATGAAAATACTGCCAGCGATCGAATTAAGGAAATTTATGATTCCTACGGTGGTCGTGTTCTGGATAGCGCAAAGTTCGATGGCAAGCTGATGGCCATACCAACTACTGAAATCTCACATGGTCCTGGTATCCTCTGGCTTCGCAAAGACTGGATGGACAAGTTGGGACTTGCTGAGCCGAAATCAATGGCTGATGTCGAGAACATTATTAAGCAATTTGTAGAAAAAGATCCAGGTGGTAACGGAGCGGGTAAGACGCTAGGTCTTGTTGTCGATAATGAAAACGTTGCCGGTGTCTCTGGTGGACAATTCTCATTTAATAATATCTTTTCACTATATGGTGCGTATCCAAAACAGTGGATTGATGATGGAAGTGGAAAGGCTGTATACGGATCTGTTCAACCAGAGATGAAGCCAGCACTGACCAAGTTGTCTGAAATGTACAAGAATAACTTGATTGATCGTCAGTTTGCAGTACGTACTGGTGATGACCGCAAGGCGCTACTTACAAGCGGAAAAAGTGGGTCGTTCATGGATAACTGGTGGGGAAGCTGGACTGTGGCTGACACACTTAAGCTGAATCCAGAAGCGGAATGGGTATCTTATGTTGCCCCACAATCAGAGGATGGCTCGCTTACAATGTTCACTGGAAATCCTTCCAGCAGTTATTTGGTTGTTCGCAAAGGCTTTGAACATCCTGAACTTGCAGCCAAGCTTGTGAGTGCTCAATATGACTATCAGCGTTACCAAGAAAAAGATGAAAAAGCTTTGAAAGAATTTGAAGATTATAAGAGCATGAATGTTGGCGGATCTCCGCTCGCCATTAATATCGATTATTATGACGCTTTCTATCGTAACGTTGACATCATGAAAGAAGCATTAGAAACAGGCGATACAAGTAAATTAACTAGCAATGAGGATTTAACGGCTTATAACTCCTATAAGAAATTTCTTGATAGTAAGAAGAATGGAGAAACACCAGACTCCAATGCATGGGCTGGATATACTTCCAGTATTACGACAGCTAGTTTGGTGAAAGCCTCTAATATTAAAGAAGTGAATCCATTATTCTTTGGAAGTACATCATCCATGACGTTGAAATGGCCGACACTTACTAAAATGGAACTTGAAATGTACTTGAAGATCATTACAGGTGAGCAAACACCTGACGCATTTGATAAGTTTGTAGAAAGCTGGAATAAAACTGGCGGCGAAGTAATTACTAAGGAAGTTAACGAAGCGATAGCAACCAAATGATGTTGAAAGAGATGATCCGTAAATGAAAAATAAAAAAGATCAGACAGCATTCCATCTCATGATGGCGCCAGGCATGATTTTCCTAATTATCTTTTCGTTTATTCCAATGTTCGGTATTATAATGGCTTTTCAAAATTATGTTCCGGCTAAGGGAATGAGTGGTTCATCCTGGGTAGGTCTTGATAATTTCAAATTTATGCTCCAAATTCCTGACAGCAAACAGATTTTCAGTAATACGATCGTTATCGCGTTATGGAAAATTATCGTGGGTACTTTTACATCCATCGTGTTTGCCCTGTTATTAAATGAAATTCGGGTAAAGTTTGCTAAGCGATTCATACAGACGGTCGTTTATCTACCGAACTTCTTGTCATGGGCGATCTTAGCTACTGTAGTCATGAATATCTTCTCTTATGAAGGTCCTGTTAATGCTATGTTAAGTTGGTTTGGGATTGACCCGGTCTTGTTTATGGCCAGCAATACCTGGTTTAGACCGATGCTAGTATTAACAGATGTCTGGAAGGGTTTTGGGTACGGTTCAATCATCTACCTAGCTTCCCTGACATCCATTGATCCCGGACTTTATGAGGCGGGCTCCATTGATGGAGCCAACCGGTTTAAGAAACTGTGGCACATCACGTTGCCAGGCTTAATGCCAACTATTTTGCTGGTTACAACCTTGAACTTGCCGAATGTATTGAATGCTGGTTTTGATCAGATCTTCAATCTGTATAATCCTTTGGTGTATGAATCTTCGGATATTATTGATACCTACGTTTATCGGGTGGGTCTGGTGGAAAGACAATACAGCTTAGGTACAGCAGTTGGCCTATTACGGTCGGTCGTTGGTATCGTACTGATTCTTTCTGCGAATAAATTGGCCCAAAAACTTACGGATTATCGTATTTTCTAAAGAAAGGGGGGTTCTCCCATTTACGCATCTAACATCAAGGGTCGTATTGCAGATGTTATTATCTGGGTATTTGTTCTAGCGTTCGCCTTGTCCTGTCTCATACCGTTAGTCAATTTAGTAGCCATCTCTTTCAGTGATAATGCGGCGGCTTCCGCAAATCTAGTAAGTATATTCCCGGTTAATCCGACGTTTAGCTCCTATGAAAAATTATTGTCTGACAGCCAGTTTTGGCGTTCATTCATGATCTCTGTAGAACGGGTAGTGTTAGGTCTGCTTGTGAATATGGTACTGATGATTCTTACAGCCTATCCATTGTCTAAAAGTTCACGAGTATTCACGGGTCAGAAGGTTTATATGAATCTCGTTATCTTCGCGATGTTATTCTCAGGCGGATTGATTCCAACCTTTATGGTAGTCAAAGAGCTTAATCTTTTAGACTCCATCTGGTCATTGATCTTGCCGGGTGCAGTACCGATAGGGAATGTTATCTTGCTGATGAATGCTTTCCGCGCTGTACCGAAATCTCTAGAGGAAGCAGCGAATATAGATGGAGCTTCACAGTGGAGAATATTAGGGACAATTTATCTCCCAATAGTATTGCCTACGCTTGCCACCGTTACGCTCTTTACTATTGTGGGCCATTGGAATGATTACTTTGGTGCCCTGGTTTATATTAATAAGACGGCGAATTATCCATTGCAAACCTATATCCAACAGCTTAGCGTTGAGGTTCAGAACATTACGGATCCTGAAAAATTATTGGAATTAGCAAAAGTTTCGAATAAGACTTTGAACGCTGCTAAAATCGTAGTTTCTACGCTACCATTGTTGTTGATTTATCCGTTTATGCAAAAGTATTTCGTATCAGGGATTGTCGTTGGTTCGGTTAAAGAATAAATATTAGTAGACAGCCGCTATGAAGCTTCATAGCGGCCTACTATTTTCAAGTAGGAGGCTTACAATGAATAGTAATCAAGTTCATACATCAATTCTGGATGACATGAAGACATTTGTCTCTCAAGAAGCCAATCGGAGTATTTCATTTACGAATAAAGAGGCAGCATTTTATTTTACGCAATCCCATCATACGGATCATGTGGAACATGCATTTTTTGAGGGACTTAATATTGCTAAGAATAGAATTTTCGGTGGATACACCTTATTCGTAGGTGAACAGAAGCTAGACAATCGACAAGCTGAAGTTTGGGCCTATCCTTATAAAATGGTGCGTAAGCACGCCGATCTTACAGAAGAGCTGTGGTTGTTGGATTATCATAATCTATTAGAAATTAGTCTCGCTAATGCTAAGGAAGACATAGGCATCGTTTTAAGGGGAGAGAATGTTAGCTATATAAACCAACAGGATCATCTCGCGTTCTTTAGCGCTATCGAGGGAGATTGGGTGATTGCAGTTAGTGCTATCAACCTTTCACCTTTGCATATGGATAATGAAGTTCTAATTGCCGATGCAAACGCTGGGGGTTATTATATCGCTGCAGGTAAGACATCCGAAGAAGCAGCAAGCTTAATCCTTAAAGCTAGACAAGATATTAGTACTTTGAAAGATGAACGTGTTAAGCGGATGGAAGATTTCTTACACCATAATGCCCATCTAACCAGCAGTGATGATACGTTTACTTTAGCCATGAATTGGTTGAACATCACAATGGATCAGTTGGTTACTAGACAGCAGGGTGATGGTATCTATGCAGGACTACCATGGTTTAACGAATATTGGGGACGGGATCAATTCATAGCTCTTCCAGGCGCTGTGCTCGTTACAGGGCAATTCGAAACGGCTAGAAATATCTTGCTATCATTCGCAGAGTTTCAGAATATGGACGAAGATTCTAAATACTTTGGTAGAATTCCAAATATCTTGTCTCCTGGAAAAGTGGATTACCATACAACGGATGGTACGCCGCGATTCATTATCCAGTTGCAGGATTACGTTAAGTATTCAGGAGATACAGCGATCATTAAAGAGCTGTATCACAATGTACAATATAGTATTGAAGGTTCCATAAAATATTGGGTAGATGATAAAGGGTACTTGAAGCACGCAGATAATGAAACTTGGATGGATGCCCGGGATGGCAATTTGGAGTCATATTCTCCTCGGGATACCCGTGCCAACGATATTCAAGCACTCTGGTATAACCAATTGCTTGCTGGTGTTTACTTTGCTGAATATATGAATGACAAGGTGAATGCTGATAAATGGAAGGGCATTGCTGAAACCTTGAAGCGCCATTTTGAGGTCGATTTCATTGATCAAGCGCATCCTTATTTAGCAGACAGACTGGATGCAGAAGATAAGCCGGAATTCTCCCTGCGCCCAAACCAGTTATTTGCATTTGAAATGTTTGATGATAATGATTTTAAGGCTAGAGCGATTCGTACCGCGTGGGAAGAGTTGGTCTATCCATGGGGTGTTGCTTCGCTAGATAGACATCATCCATTGTTTCGTCCGTTTCATTTAACATCTCATTATCCGAAAGACGAGGCTTACCATAACGGTGCAGTTTGGATTTGGCTTAATGGTATTGCGATGCAGCGTATGATTGAAACGGGGCAGGAAGAAACGGCCTATCAGCTATTCAAGAATATGAACTGGCAGGCCTTGAATTTAGGTGTTGTTGGTGGACTTTGTGAGAATATGGATGCTTATCCAGAGGAAGGTGAGAGCTGGGCGAAGTTGACGGGTGCATACCTGCAAGCTTGGTCCAATGCTGAGCACCTGCGTGTGTGGTACCAATATTTCTTAGGTATCCGTCCAGACCTGATTAACAATACACTGACAATTGCTCCAAGAATTCCGCAACAGCTTGAATCCTTGGCCTATAATGTGAACATAGGAAAGGGACAGATCGAAGCCACGTATAACCGTGGACTTGAAATCACTTACGCCTATACATTCAAGAATGTGGGACTGGAAGTTATCATCGATATGTCTCCTTTCGAAACGGTATCGCTTGAAGTTAAGCCCAATATGGAGCTGGTTGTAAGACAAGATGATCATACACTGGCAGTTACCTTATATGATGAGAATCGTCAAATGCTCAAGGAGATTCAGTCAGGGCTATCCGAATCACGTGTTATGCACAATAAGCGGAATAACGAGTTATTAAAAGACGTTGAGTTTGCCAAGCCATTGAGCTTGGACAATCATCCTTATATAAAGCTGTAGCTATAATTAGTTAAGACAATCTTAAAAAAACCTCTAACCCATCCTCAGGATGATGTTAGAGGTTATTTTGGCTGTTTATGATTTAAGCCAGGCATGTTGGTTCAGAATTTAGCCATAAGATGCTCAAGTCCTGCTGCCACTCCATCTTCCCCATTACTGACGGTAACAAATTCAGCCATTTCCTTTAGAACCGGTGCTGCATTAGCCATGGCAATCCGGTAGCCGGCCCTCTCGAACATCGGTTGATCATTATAGCTGTCACCCATTACGGCTACATCTGTTAGCGGGATGCCATAGTGGGCGGCGAGCATAGCTACACCGGAGCCTTTGTTGGCGTCCTCATGGTTAATTTCGATATTATTGACATGGGAGGCTGTAATAATGAGGCCAGGGATCGCGGCGAAGCGGGTGGAGGCTTCTTTGAGCAGTTCCCGGTCTAGAGAAAAGGCTAATGTTTTATAAATGACGTTTTCTTCTTTACTCCAGATCTCTTCCATGCTTTCGACGTAAGTTACAGCCGCTTGTTGAAACTGCTGATCGATCATTGCTTTTAGCAGCCAGCTGACTTCCTCAGGTACTTCTTCTTCACTTAGTGCAGATAGTTTCTCTAATCTTACCCGTTTATTGAGTTCCACATATACGTTGTCCTCTGTGTATACCTCGTAATACAAATCCGGAATTTCATTCATCCAGCGTAACGCAGGAATGATATCTTCTTTATTCAGCGGTTTACTTGCTGCGAGCGTGTGGTCAGACAATGTAACCACTGCGCCATTCAGACTGACTACAGGGCATTCCAGATCTGCCAGCCGCAGCTGTCGTTCCGCATCCATAAAAGAGCGTCCCGTAGCAATAATTACGATATGACCTAAATTTTGAGCCTTTATAATCGCCTCGCGGTTCTTTGGGCTAATTTGTCCTTCTTCGTTCAGCAATGTTCCATCCATATCTAAAGCAATCAGCATAGTGTATGATCTCCTTATCCAGTCATAGTTGTCCCCTTCGCGGGCCAGTGAGAACGTTACTTGTATCTTATCATTAATATTCTGAAAACCAAAAACACCTTTTCATTCCTAGTCTAATCGTATATTTTCAGAAAATAGTTCAGTCGTGGTACAATAGTTGTTAAACTAATCGACTAGCCGAGTCTATCGTCAGTTCATGTTCGTGGGACGTGATCCGTCGGTATTTTTCCTGCGTAAGGACATCGGCAGCTGTGTATGTAAGGGGGACTAATCGTGAGATCCAAAAACTTGGCCACCATGTCACTAGCTTTTATGGCATGTGGGTTTCTGATTACACTATTTCTACCTGAAAATCTCGCTGTAATTCTACTAAGAGGTGGCTTTGAGGCTGGGCTGGTTGGGGGGATTGCCGACTGGTTCGCGGTAACCGCGTTATTCCGCCATCCGCTCGGGCTGCGTATTCCACATACCTCACTGCTGCTCAAGAATCGGGATAAGATTATTCAGTCGTTAATTACCGCTATGGAGACTGAGCTGCTGAACAAAGAGAGTATTGAGAACAAGCTGCGCAAGTTTGGCATTATGTCTATGAGTTCCAAGCTGCTGACGAAGTTCTTTAGCAAGAAGAAGGCGAGAGCCCAGATCCTAGAGCAACTTAGCGAATTCGTGTCACGTCTTCCGGTAGAGAAAGCTGTACCTTTTCTTCAAAAGGCAGCCTCTGACTATATTCGTGAAGCGGAGCTTGGAGTTGCGGCTGATAAGATTGTCACTAAATTAATGAACGATGGAAAAGATGTAGCGGCTCTGGATTATGCGCTGGAAGGGGTATCTAACTGGAGCGGTCGTCCTGAAACGAAAGCTATGCTGGGTAAGATCGCCAGTGAGAAACTGGCTGAAGTAAAGCTTGGTGGACTGAAAGGGATGGCTTTTCAGGCTTTCGTTGGATTCATGGATGCGGATATGCTTGGTGAAATGCTGCAAGGCATGCTGCAGTCCGGTATTCGCGATTTTCGTGAAGAGGATAGCCCATATCGTGAAGAGATCATCCGGGAAATTCGGGTGGCGTTGTTCCAGATTGTTAATGATGAGGCTAGAATGACTTCTGTGAAAGAATGGGCACTACAAGAGCTTGAGGGAGAAGCAGTAACTACTTTTCTGCATACTCAATTGGAGAACGTACGTAGTAAGGCACTCTCCTTATTAGAAGAGGACCGGGCAGCTGGCGGACGAAAACTATTTGCACTATACACCCTTCTTATGCGCCGTATTAGTAAGGAACAAGAGTGGATCGGTAGCTGGGAGGAGCGGATTCGCGCTTCATTGATTGCATTTGTAGAGGCTAACCACTTCCGAATCGGTCTTTTGGTGAAGGAGAATCTGGATAGCATGGACGATGCTAGTCTAGTGAATATGCTGGAGGATAAAGTAGGTAAAGATCTTCAGTGGATTCGTGTGAACGGTGCCTTATGCGGTTTTGTTGTAGGGCTTGTACTTACGGTTGTTCAATTTATTTAAATCAAAGTAGTCCGTCTCCAGTGAATGGAGGCGGACTACTTTTTTATGTTTGTAGGGTCTATCGCTGTAGTAAGGCAGCTTGATAAAGTCGCTCCAAATCAGTTGCTGTACGTTGCCAATTGAAGGCTTCAAGCGCATCCGCTCGTCCTTGTTTCCCAATGGTTGCTGCTACCTCCGGATTCCGGCCTAGTCGCAGCAAATCTCTAGCAAAGGGCAAGGCCTCGCGATATCGTTCCACCAGATATCCGTTATGACCGGAGTCGATAATCTCACGGATACCGCCATTGCTAGAAGCGATTACCGGTAGTCCTGAGGCCATGGCCTCTACATTAACAAGCCCAAAGGATTCATGATTCTGAGAAGGACATACGAAGCAGTCGGCTGCTTGATAAAGGGTATGGATATCCTCATGAGCTACATTTCCAAGGAAGGAGACGGATACGCCTAGTCGCCGTGCAAGCAGCTTCAGCTGTCGCAAATATGATGGTTTCCCTTTGCCTGCAATTACAAGATGAGCGGGAAGGTGCTTATTTAAGTGGTACATAGCACGTATCAATACGGGCACCCCTTTGCGGGGAATGACTCGACCGACGAATAAGACGGTAAAGACCCTCGGGAGTCTGTAAAGTTTGCGAAGATGGTATTTTTCCTGTAGCGCTACAGGAGTGAATCGATCAAGATCTGCTCCGAGCAGGACAATACGGATTTCATTGTTTAATTGAGGGAAGCGACGGGTTAGTCTTCGCTGTAGAGAGTGGCTGTTCGCAATAATCAGATCTGCTCTAGCCAAGGCTCTAGCAGTCTTAACTGTGTCCGGTGTGAATGTAAGAGAATGCAGAAATAGAAATACCGGAAGATGAGGGAGCCGTTTCTTTACAGCAGACATAAGATGGGGGCGATTATCGACCTGAACGATATCAAATGACTCATTCTGAATGTAGTCTAATACCGAAGTACGATAATGAACGGGAGTACTTGCGGGCAACCGAATGATTCTGACCCGCTCCAATATGGAAGCATCGGGCAGTCCCGGCACTTTGCGGCTCACAATGGTAACCTTATGTTTCTCAGCCAGCCTTCTGGCAATGGCCCAAATGCAGATTTCTACTGACCCGTCTCCTGGAAACGGGAGACGTTCCGGCGCAATAATACAAATATGCATGGTTCATGCCTCCTCTGATCCGCTAATGGTTATCCTCTTCCCACCATATGCAGCTTGAGTATCTGGAGATACATCTGAGAGCGGAGAGGGCGTTCAACCCATTCCATTCATATAGTCGGAGCATAAAATACTAAGGTTAAGCAAGGCTGTGATCATTATTTGAATGACAGGGGAGAGGGCAATTGGGAACAAAGTTAAAGTCTGCGTTGACCAGCAAATGGATTAAAACCAAGGTACTCATGCAAAGTTCCGAGATTTCACCGCTCATTCCAGAAACAGTGAAGTTTAGTAAAGCAAACTTAAGAACGATGCTCTTGAAATATGGGATGATTTACGTTAAGCCGGAACATGGCACCTATGGTAATGGTGTAATGAAGGTTGAACAGAGTAAGGATTCTCATGGAACAGAATACAAATACCAAAGTGGAACAAAGATAAAAACCTTTGGAGCCTATGACACCTTTTATTCATCCCTTAAGAAAGCGACACGCGGACGCAGTTACTTGATTCAGAGAGGGATTGTTTTGCTAAAGCACGGAAAGCATCGTTTTGATATCCGTGTGATGGTCCAGCTCAGTCCGCGTGGCAAATGGGAAACTACCGGATTGATTGGCCGAGTAGCTGAGAAAGGCAAGATTGTTACCAATTATCATAACGGTGGCACACTAATGTCTATGGAGAAGCTGCTGTCGCCTTATTTGAACGATGCTCAGCAAGCTCAGATGCTTAAGATATTGCGAAAGCTAGGTGAGGATACCGGACGTTTCTACCATAAGAAATATCCTGGCTTTAAACAGATTGGTGTAGATGTAGGATTAGATAACCACATGACGCCTTGGATTATTGAAGTGAATACGAGTCCAGATCCATATATTTTCAAACATCTTTCTAATAAAAGCATGTACCGCAAAGTGATGGCTTACCGCAGAGCAAATGAGAAGAAGAAGTCCGCTAACTGATTTGCTTCTTCGTATTCGCAATAACAAGGGAAACCTTTTGTTCGAGCTCAATTATTTTTTGCTTATGGGTTGCGATCTGACGGTAGCCGGAGACCAGGGCAGCTAAGGACTGGGTGGTTAGGGTAAGGTTTTGTTTGCGAATCGCTGCTTTAAAGTCAGTCCAATCTGCTGAGACACGTTTGTTTAACGAGGTGATCACGCTCTTGTTAGATTTGATCGTGATTTGAGGACTTTCAATGCCAGACAAGGTTTTACGAGCTTCGGCTATCTTTTGGGAACGTTTCTTTTTCGCGGCGTTCAGCTGATTCTGCTTGTCACTGATCTCTTGGCGTGCCAACTGAACCAAGATCTTCATAGCATCACCTTGGGCACGCAGTACGGTATTCAAGGTCTTATCCTTAAGTGACTTGGCGATACTAATTCGCTTGTTAAGTGCACTATACTGGTCAAATAAGGGCTGATAGCGCTGCTTGCTACTCTTAACGGAGGCCTCCAATCGGGTCACTGCTTCAAGATCAATCCCTTTAATTTGTTGACGAACCACAACTAGCGATTGCTCATTATTGTAGTGAAGGATTCGGATTTGCTCCTCGCGCTGATCATACTGCAGCTTTAAGGTGGATAAATCATTGTAAAGAGAAGTCAGCTTAACCCTGGCAGGACCATCTGCCGTTGCGGCCGTCAGATCAAAAGCCGCTTTAACAGAGGGGGTTATTTCTGTTGTAGATGCAGCAATAGCTCCTGATGATGTGCTTAGCAGTAGCAGGATCGTAAGCAGTAGTAAGGGCAATGACTTAAATATTTTCATTTATTCTCCTCCTATTGTCGTTACCTAATGGCAACAAAAAAAGCACCCGTAGCAAAGGCAAAAGCCTTTATTACGGGTGCTTCCAGCGTAATAGGTTACGAACGATATTATTATGTTTAATAATAGTTTGCCTCAGGCCATCCAGTCAATATTTAAAATTAAACTATTCCCTATTCAAAATAATACGCAGGGCATTTCTATACTCACTTCTCTTATCGTATACTGAACTTAGGATGGAATAAAGGATGCAACGTTCGCAACAAAGGAGGTCTGGCGTAGATGGATAACGCGGTAGAATATAGCACAGTGTTGGAACATGCATTTATGAGGTCCCCAGAGGGAATAGCCGTACTGTCTTTAAATGATGGTAAGGGCAACTGGCTGAAGGTCAATCCGGCTTTTTGCAATTTACTTGGCTTTACGGAAGCTGAGTTTCTTGCTGGGGCTATTTTTGTAGAAATGGAAAATAGACAGAAGTCTTCGAAAGAGCTTTCCTATAGATTGGTGATGGATGAGCTTCAGAATTCTCCAGCAGGAAGCTGGAAGAAGGAAGAATGCTTTCACAAAGGGGATCAACCGGTATGGCTTTCCCTGACATTCTCAGGATTTGGAACAGCAGGACAAGCCCCTTCGTGTATTATTGTGTACGCCGAAGATATTACAGACCGAAAGATTGCAGACCAACAAATGGCAGATCAACGAGATCTAGAGGAACAGATTTATCAAAGTGAACGTAATTATAGATTGATTTCCGAGAATTCGCTGGATTTAATCTCGCGTCATGCAGTTGAAGAGCGCAAACAGTTCGAATTCAAGCTTCAGGAGAATGAACAGCGCTATAAATCCTTATTTGAATATAATCCCTCTGCTGTGTACTCAATGAATTTACAAGGGGATTATTTAACAGCCAATGCGAATCTGGAGAAGCTGACCGGGTATTCGCTGGAAGAACTGATCGGAATGTACTTTGGTCCCGTTGTGCATGAGAAGGATATGGAGAAGACGCTGTATCATTTTAACTTAGCTGCTAAGGGCTATCCCCAAAGCTATGATCTGACGCTTATTCATAAAGAAGGCCATCTTGTAGAGATTAATACCACTAATATTCCGATCATTGTAGACGATCAAGTGGTTGGTGTATATGGTATTTCCCGTGACATTACGGAACGTATAAGATATACAGAACAAATTGAGAAGCTAAGCAATGAGTACACCCTTATATTAAATGCAGTATCTGAGGGTATTTTTGGACTCGATATGGAGGAGAAGGTGACCTTCATCAACCCTGCAGGTTTGCATATGCTCGGCTATGAACATGATGAGATCATGGGTCATACCTATCTAGATCATATTCAGCAGACAGCGCTTGATGGGATCCATTACCGACCAGAGGAGTCGCCACTTATCAAAGCCATTAGGTCAGGGGGATCTTACCAGAGCAAGGATGCAGTCTTATGGCGTAAAGATGGTACAAGCTTTCTTGCGGAGTACCAAGTAACCCCTCTTTTTGATAAAGGTGAACCTAAGGGTGTTGTAGTCGTGTTCAGGGATATTACAGATGAGAAGGAGATCATTCGGGCGAAGGAATCTGCGGAAAAAGCAGACCAGGCTAAATCAGAGTTTCTAGCCATTATGAGTCATGAAATACGCACGCCTATGAACGGCATTGTGGGGATGACTGATCTGCTTGCAGAGACGGAACTAGATGAAGAACAACGTGAGTACACAAATATTATTAAGGAGAGCAGTAGCTCTCTTCTATATATTCTTAATGAAATTCTCGATTACAGTAAAATTGAGGCCGGAAAAATGATGATCGTACATGAGCCCGTGCATCTTCGAGAGGTACTGGACAGTGTAACGGATCTATTTATGGCTAAGGCTTTGGAAAAAAATCTTGAGCTGTCTTACAGCATGGCACCAGGAGTTCCTACGTTCATTATGGGAGATGCAGGACGATTACGTCAGGTATTGGTTAATCTGGTCAGCAATGCGATTAAATTTACTGACCAAGGTAATGTCTGTATTTATGTGGAGCAGAAATTGTCCGTGGTTTCAAAGAAATCGACTTTGAAGTTTAATGTCAGAGACACGGGGATAGGTATTCCTTTTGAAAAGCAGCATCAGTTGTTTCAATCATTCTACCAGCTGCACTCCTCGTTTAATCGTAAGTATGCCGGGACGGGTTTAGGACTAGCCATTTGCAAGAAGCTTGTCGAGCTGATGGGCGGAGCCATTGCGGTGGAGAGTAGCGAAGGAAACGGCTCTAATTTCTATTTCACGCTACAGATTAATCCTGAAAGTAAATATGAGGGCGATGAGGAAGATATTGCTCAGGCTGAGCAGAAGCCCGCACAGGAAATGGAATCACGATCTAATTCAGAGGGATCTATGGATGTCGGTGAAAATGTGATTTTACTTCCGGAAGGCCCTGCCCTTTCAGCTTCTAAGCCGAACTCTTCAAAGGGAGAACCATCCTGATGAGGCATAGAAACTCCAGTCTCAGTAACAAACTATCGGTAGATCCATACACACAGTGGGAGGCTGGGGTTTCATCCCCGTCTTCTGCATGTGGACCAGCTACGCTGGCAGCTTTAACCGAGTATTGGAATACCCAGCTAGGAATGGACTTTATTCGTGGCAAAGGTCATTTTCACTCTAAAGCAGCTCATATTAATTACATATACAGTCATCACGGAGGTACCCCTTTGGGGATGAGTACACGTAGTTTTGTAAAGGGGATCACAGCTTATATCCACTCTTCAACCTCGCCAAAAGGGGGACATAAGCTTTCTGTCTCTACTTTTAACGATTTTGATGTGTATAAAGTGGAGATTGATGCAGGTCGGCCAGTAGCTGTTAAATTTGATAAATGGTTTAATTTTCGGTGGAGAGGGAATTTTGCTTACGATTACCATTGGGTATTAGGAATAGGATATGAAGTACCTGATAACGGGGATCTTCCAATCCTCATCGTTCAGGATAATGGTGTGAGGTATAAGGATGGAAGGATTGCACTTTGTAAAGAACGCCGCATCCCATATTATGCAAATAAAGACATCATTACAATGGTGGGAATGAATATCATAGAAACGCCTAGTTAATCGTGATTTAGCTATGCAATTACCCTGGAAAAATGATCTGGTTATTTTGAGTCCAAACGTTTGCACAAATTCGAGGATCATACTATAATCCAGTTAATAACTGGAAAAGGGGATAGGTGCTTTGTCCGTACAAAAGGAAATGAAGGAACCGATTTATTATGGTGATCCTGCGACTACTAGAGGGATTTCCGTATTCGCTCAGGAGTTTGATCAGTTGTTTAGTTATGATGGGGATGATCTCGGACTTACATATTCATCGGCCTGTTCATCATTTTGCTTGTGGGCCCCTACGGCTCAGGAGGCAGAGCTAGTAATTTATGATTCATGGCAGGGAGCTGCGGGGTCCAAATATGCTATGATTCGCGATATTCGGGGAACGTGGAGAGCTACGGTTGACGGTGATTTAGATGGCAAGTTCTATACCTACCGAGTGCGTCTAGGTGAACAGTGGAATGAAGCAGCTGATCCTTACGCGCGTGCTGTCGGCGTGAATGGGGACAGAGGTGCTATTCTAGATTTGCGCAAGACGGACCCTGAGCGGTGGACGGAAGATAAGCCGTCGTTTGAGGATCCTGTAGACGCTATTATTTATGAGCTTCATTTGCGTGACTTATCCATTCATCCAGCAAGCGGTATGGCTCATAAGGGTCAATATCTCGCTTTGGCGGAAGAAGGAACCCGCGGACCAGAGGGCATTCTCACCGGACTCGATCATATCGCAGATCTCGGTGTAACCCACGTGCAGCTATTGCCTATTTATGATTATTCTACAGAGAGTGTAGATGAGACGAAGCTGGATGAGCCTCATTTTAACTGGGGTTATGATCCGAAGAACTACAATGCTCCTGAAGGCTCCTATGCTACGGATCCTTATGTGCCCGGACTACGTATTCAAGAACTAAAAACAATGATTCAAGCGCTTCATGATCGTGGACTCCGCGTCATTATGGATGTTGTTTACAACCATGTGTACGACGGATATCGCGTGAATTTCACTAAACTGGTTCCTGGCTATTATTTGCGTTATAAACAAGACGGAAGCCTGTCGAATGGCTCTGGCTGTGGGAATGACGTGGCTACAGAACGCTTGATGATGTCCCGCTTCATTGTGGAGTCCGTGGTCTATTGGGCTAAAGAATACCATATCGACGGCTTCCGCTTTGATTTGATGGGCTTGATGGATGTCGATACGATGCGGGAAACCCGGCGGCGTCTGGATGGAATAGATCCGTCTATCATGACGATCGGTGAAGGCTGGATGATGGGGACTGAGCTACCGATGGAACGGCTCGCTCATCAGAAGAATGCCTCCCTTATGCCGGGAATCGGACATTTTAATGATGATTTCAGGGATGCTATTAAAGGAAATATCTTTTTGTACGATCAGCCGGGCTTCATCAGTGGAATGATGGGTCTGGAGCCTGCGATCAAGGCGGGGATTGCGGGAGGAATTGACTTCAGCCCAGGAATTAAGCAATTTGCCGAGGAGCCTCAGCAAAACGTTAATTATGTGGAGTGTCATGATAATCATACCTTATGGGATAAAATCGTATTATCCACCGAGGGTGAGACGGTTACTCAGCGCCGTTCCATGCACAGACTAGCTTCTGCGATAGTGTTCATGAGTCAGGGGATTCCTTTTATCCATGCAGGGCAGGAGTTTATGCGTACGAAGGACGGGGTGGAGAACAGCTATAAATCTTCGGTCGAGATCAATCGTATGGACTGGGAATTGTGCGCCGCGCATCAGGAAGATGTGGCGTATATGAAACAGTTAATCGAATTGCGTAAAGCTCACCCGGCCTTCCGTATGCGAACAGCAGCTGACATTCGGAACCATTTGGTTTTTGAAAAAGCACCGGCAAGTGCAGTAGCTTACACGCTACGTGGCCATGCTGGAGGAGATGCAGCGAAGCATATTTATGTTCTTTTTAATGCGAATGCTGAACAGACCACTGTGGTTCTGCCGCAGCTTGGAGCATGGAAGACCATCTTCGGGGCTGATCTTACGCAGGAGCTGACTGGAAATAAGCTAACTGTAAATGGGATTGGGACAGTAGTCCTGACGGCGAAATAATTAGTCTTTTACAAGATCATTATTGAAAAGCATGCGGAGTAACGTACTTTAATCAGGTACAGTACACTGTGTGCTTTTTTTGTTTTTCCATTTTCTTAATTTGATTGTTTCATTTTACATAAAAAGGTGACATTACTCATTTTCGATGATGATATTGGATGTTAATATGAAAGCATTTACTTTGGCGCTTTAGAGTGGCATAGGCTTGGCAGCAGACAAACATAGCGCGTACTTTTCTTTTTAAAGGTTTAGGAAGTATGTATCTGTGGGGATATTTAGAGAGGATGAGAGAGATGGGGAAAGCAACCGGGTTTTTGGAATTTGAACGGCAGACGCCTTCGGAGTGTGAGGCGCTGGAGCGGATTAAGAATTGGGATGAATTCACGATTCCTATGGATGAAGAGAATCTGCGCGAGCAAGGCGCACGTTGTATGGACTGTGGTACGCCATTTTGTCATGTAGGACGTCTGTTGTCTGGTATGGCTTCCGGCTGCCCTCTGCACAACTTGATTCCTGAATGGAATGATATGGTTTATCGTGGGAACTGGGAGGTTGCACTGAAACGTCTGCATAAGACCAATAACTTCCCTGAATTTACTGGACGTGTGTGTCCGGCACCTTGTGAAGGTTCTTGTACAGTAGGGATGAACGGCAAGCCCGTAACGATAAAGTCGATTGAAAAGTCGATTGTAGATAGAGGTTTTGAAGAAGGTTGGATTGTTCCTGAGCCACCGCTTACTCGCACAGGTAAAAAGGTAGCTGTAGTGGGCTCGGGTCCAGCAGGTCTTGCCTGTGCAGCTCAGCTTAACAAAGCGGGGCATACGGTGACCGTGTATGAACGGGCAGATCGGATTGGTGGTTTGTTGATGTATGGTATTCCGAACATGAAGCTGGATAAGAAGACGGTTCAGCGCCGAGTAGACCTGCTCGCGGCTGAAGGCATTACATTCGTAACTCGTACAGAGATTGGGAGAGATATCTCGGCGTCACAACTCAAGGCGGAGCACGATGCTGTTATCTTGTGTGGCGGGTCTACGCAGGCACGAGAGCTTCCTATAGAGGGTCGTGAGCTGCGGGGCATTCATCAGGCGATGAAGTTCCTGACACTGAATACTAAGAGCTTACTGGATTCAGAGCTTGCTGATAGCGAATACTTGTCTGCGGCAGATAAGGATGTAGTTGTAATCGGTGGCGGGGATACTGGCACAGACTGTGTAGCTACGTCGATCCGCCATGGCTGTCGTAGTGTGATCCAGCTTGAGATTATGCCACAAGCTCCACTGACCCGTCAGCCTAGCAATCCGTGGCCAGAATGGCCAAAGGTTCTTAAGGTGGACTATGGCCAAAAAGAAGCGGCTTCACTGTATAAGGAAGATCCACGTCGTTATCTCGTTTCGACGAAACGTTTTGTTGGTGACGATGGTGGACATGTGCAGGAGCTGCATACTGTGCGCATTGAGTGGACTCGCAATGAACAGGGACGGATAGTTCCGGTTGAAGTACCAGGCAGTGAAGAAGTTCTAAAGGCACAGCTGGTACTACTCGCATTAGGATTCACAGGGCCCGAAGAGATTGTGCTAGGTGAGCTTGGGGTGGCACGTGATGAGCGCGGAAATGCCAAGGCGGAGTTCGGAGCACAAGCGACCAATGTAGAGGCGGTATTCACAGCAGGTGATATGCGCCGCGGACAAAGCCTTGTAGTCTGGGCCATTAATGAGGGGCGTCAGACAGCCCGCGAAGTGGACCGATTCTTGATGGGATCATCGAATTTGCCGTAAGAATAGAGGCATATAGGGCAGGGCGTTCCTTTTGGAGGAACGTCCGCTTTTGCGTTGTTTGCCTATTCAAGGTTAAAATTGAAACCTAAGCACAAGATCTATTTAAGTCGAAAAGGAGAATACATGATGAAGCTAATGTTTATTTCCGATATTCACGGTTCTTTATTCTGGTTAGAACGGGCTTTGGAAAAGGTAGAGGAAGAACAGCCAGACAGTCTTGTAATCGTAGGAGACTTTTTATATCACGGTCCCAGAAATCCACTGCCGAAGGGTTATGACCCGCAGGGAGTTGCTAATAAACTGAATGAATATAACAAAAAGAAGCCTATAACGGCAGTACGTGGTAACTGCGATGCTGAGGTAGACCAGATGCTGCTGCAGTTTCCGATGATGGGCGATTATGTGATGCTCCTGCATGAAGGCAGACGAATCTATGTTACACACGGTCATGGCTTTAGTATTGAGAATTTACCGGCACTATCTGAGAAGGATATCTTTATTCAGGGTCATACCCATCTTCCGGTTGCGGATGTAAAAGAGGGCGTATACGTGCTGAATCCCGGTTCGATATCGCTGCCTAAAGAGAATAATCTGAATTCCTATGGTATCCTTGAGGGTGGAGAATTCATCGTTAAGGATTTTGAGGGCGATGTGGTAAAAAGGATTACACTATAAGCTCAGTCAGATCTCTTGTGACCCGAATTCCTTCCAACATTATTAGTGTTCTAGGGAATTGAGCACTAGAACATATTATTGTATGATGAGGTAGGAGTTTTAGGGCAGGGCTGGCTCCAAATATAATAGTAAAGGTAGTTAACACATGAATCCTAAAGATTTGAACTATACAATGCCACCGGAATGGGGCAAGCATGAACGTACTTTTATCTCCTGGCCGGTGCAGGAATCTATGTGTTTCCCGGACAACCACGAGTCGGTATGCCAAGGTTATGCTGACATTATTACAGCTATTGCCGAGTTTGAACCGATTACGGTTATCGTTAACCCGGAGGACGTGGAAAAGGTAGAACGTCTGGTCAGCGGACCGAATGTAACGCTACTACCTATAAAGCATAGCGATGCTTGGTTGCGTGATAACGGGCCTACCTTTGTTGTTAATAAAGACGGCGTTCTAGCAGGCGTGAACTGGAAGTTTAATGCCTGGGGCGGTAAATATTCACCTTGGGATCTGGATGATGAGGTAGCTCCACAGATTCTCGAACACACACAAGTGACACGCTTTGATGCGCCGCTTGTGATGGAAGGCGGCTCGATCCATACGGATGGAGAAGGCACCTTGATTACTACAGAAGAATGTCTGCTCAATACGAACCGCAACCCGGATTTGAAGCGCGAGAATATTGAAGAGTACGTGCGCAATTATACAGGTACAGAAACTATTATCTGGCTTAAGCGTGGTCTAAGTGGTGATGAAACCGATGGTCATGTGGATAATATCGCTTGCTTCGCTGCTCCAGGTAAAGTCATTATTCAGGTCTGTGAGGATCCGCAGGACGAGAATTTTGAGATTACACAGGAGAATCTTCGTATTTTGGAGAATGCCAAAGATGCCAAAGGGCGTAAGCTGGAGATCATCAAGATTCAGCAACCACCACGGGTGGATCATGACGGTAGCCGTCTGACGCTCAGTTATTTGAACTTCTATTTCGTAAATGGTGGAATTATTTTACCTGTGTTTGGCGGTACAGCGGTGGAAACAGATAAACTTGCCGAGGAAGTACTGGCTGGTTTGTTCCCGGAACGTAAGATTCGTACAGTTAACGGTATGGCGGTCATCACCGAGGGCGGGAACGTTCACTGCACTACGCAACAAATGCCTGCTCAGCAATAATTGAAGGAAACTAAACGTCCAAAGGGACATTTATATATAAGGAGGACAGATTCTTGAGAAATGTAAAAGTAGCTGCGACGCAAATGAGCTGTTCCAGCAATATTGATGAGAATATCAGCAAAGCCGAAACATTGGTCAGGGAAGCGGCGGCACAGGGAGCACAAATTATTTTGCTGCAGGAGCTGTTCGAGACTCCGTATTTCTGCCAGAAAGAGAAAGCTGATTATTACGCATATGCAACAGAGCTTGAGCATAACAAAGCGATTAATCATTTCACAGCAATAGCCAAGGAACTGCAAGTGGTGCTGCCAATCAGTTTTTATGAGAAAAAGAACTACGCACGTTACAATTCACTAGCTGTAATCGATGCCGATGGAACGATACTGGGCAAATACCGCAAGAGCCATATTCCAGATGGCCCAGGGTATGAAGAGAAATTCTACTTCAATCCGGGAGATACTGGCTTTAAAGTATGGAGCACTCGCTATGCGAAGATTGGTGTAGGGATTTGCTGGGATCAGTGGTACCCGGAAGCGGCTAGAGTGATGAGCCTGATGGGAGCAGAAATTCTGTTCTATCCAACCGCTATCGGATCAGAACCTCAGGATGGATCGATCGACTCTAAGGATCATTGGCAGACTTGTATGCTTGGGCATGCAGCGGCTAACCTTATTCCAGTCGTTGCCTCCAACCGTATCGGTGAAGAAATTGATGAAGATTCTAGTATTAATTTCTACGGCTCTTCGTTCATTGCGGGACCGCAAGGCAATAAAATTGTTGAAGCAGGCCGGGACGAGCAAGCTGTAATCGTGAGCGAATTTGATCTGGATGCTTTGGAAGTCGGACGGATCGAGTGGGGCGTCTTCCGTGATCGCCGGCCGGATCTGTACAAAATGATTGGTTCTTATGATGGGGACATCATTCTTTAAAAGAATTCACAGTTAAATGTGCTAAAGGCATTGCTAGAGAGGATAGAATCTCTGGCAATGCTTTTTTTGGTGTTTCAACGAGAAATACGGGGGTTCTTTGAACAGAGGAGCAATTGTTCGGAATTCCTGTGCAAGATCGGACACAATCTTTTCTATCAAAAGTACTGTAAAAGTCTGGAAAAGTAGAATATTGCTATTTTATCAGGTATATTAGAAGAGTAAACCGTGATTCAGGGATCTACTATGAAAATTCTGTCGGATACGTGGAGAGGAGGCTCTGGGATATCTTTTGTTATCATAATCTTGCGGTGATAGAAGGAGAATACGATGAGCACATTTAAAAGCTGGTTGAACACCACCAAAAACGGACTAACAGATCAAGTGAAGAAATTCAAAAATAAAGATTTCATGAATGCGGTAGTTGCGGGCTGCGCCTTGGTTGCTGCTGCCGACGGTAAAATAGAAGAAGCTGAAAAGAATAAAATGGCTGGTTACATGAATATGAGTAATGAGCTTAAGGTGTTTGACATGAGAGATGTCATTACCCAGTTCAACTTTTATGTAAGTAACTTTGAGTTCTCACCAGAAATCGGTAAGCAGGAAGCATTGAAAGCAATCGGTAAGTTTACCGGTAAACCAGATGTGGGACGTGTAATTGTGGGTGTGTGTTCAGCTATTGGATCAGCTGATGGTGATTTTGATGACAATGAAAAAGCAGTTGTGCGGCATATTTGCGGTGTCTTGGGATTAAACCCTGGTGAATTCAGTTTATAAATGATGTAATACCATATACATGAGTTCGGATGAAACGTATTTAGTTCTTTAGCGTATCACTCATATAACATCCAAAAGCTAGACTAATAGATGGTGATTCTTTTTAGGGAATGGAGGTACGTAAAGTTGGCTGGAATTAATCTGGTAAAAGGTCAGAAGATTGATCTCACAAAAGGTAATGCAGGCTTATCTAACGTAATTGTAGGTTTAGGTTGGGATCCGGCTGAGCCAGCTCGAGGATTCTTCGGTGTGAAGAAACAGGCCAACGTGGACTGTGACGCTTCAGCACTGATGCTGAACGAGAATGGTAAGCTAGTTAAGAAGGGTAACCTGGTGTGCTTCCATAACAAGCAAAGTCCTTGTAACTCTGTCATTCACTCCGGAGACAATCTCACGGGTGATGGTGACGGAGACGATGAGCAAATCATGGTTAACCTGAATGCCATTCCTTCCGATGTACACAAGGTTCTGGTAGTTGTGAATATTTATGATGCCACGAACCGTAAACAGGATTTCGGATTGATTAAATCAGCTTATATCCGTGTGATGAACGCTGTAGGCAACAATGAGCTAATTCGTTTCAACCTATCTGATAATTACAATGGCTATACGGCGCTTATTTGTGGGGAACTTTACCGTCAAGGTGGAGAGTGGAAGTTCGCCGCAATTGGTGAGGGTAGTCACGCGGCACATATCAATCAACTGGCAGAACGCTACGTATAATCCAAATAAAAGAAAAGAGGAATGTTATCATGGCAATTAATCTATCTAAAGGTCAAAAGATCGATTTAACAAAAACAAATCCAGGTCTATCCAAAATCACAGTAGGTCTTGGTTGGGACACTAATAAATATGACGGCGGTAAAGATTTCGACTTGGACGTTTCCGTATTCTTGACTAATGCGAACAGCAAAGTTGAAAAAGAAACCAACTTCATTTACTTCAATAATAAACAGAACGAGAACGCTTCTGTTGTTCATACAGGTGATAACCGTACGGGTGACGGCGATGGTGATGATGAGCAGATTCAAGTGGATCTTCTGAGTATCCCAGCGGATGTAGAGAAGGTAGCTTTTACTATTACAATTTATGAAGCTGAAACAAGAAGCCAAAACTTCGGTCAAGTTTCTCGTTCTTATGTACGTATCGTAAATGATTTGAACAATGAAGAACTAATCCGTTTTGATTTGGGTGAAGACTTCTCTATTGAAACTGGCGTTGTTGTCGGTGAATTGTATCGTCATGGTGCAGAGTGGAAGTTCAATGCAATCGGTAGCGGCTACAAAGACGGCTTGAGCGGTTTGACTCGCGATTACGGCTTGCAATAAATCTTGTAGTACACAGTGAACTGAATCCACTCATGAAAGAAGGTTATGTCAGTGACGATCAGTCTTTCCAAAGGACAGCGGATTGATCTTACCAAGACTAATCCAGGTCTGACAAAGGTAGTAGTTGGATTGGGCTGGGACACTAATAAGTATAGTGGAGGTCAAGATTTTGACCTCGATGCTTCAGCGTTTCTGCTTCATGAAGACGGCAAAGCTAAAGGTACAGATGATTTTGTATTCTATAACAACCCAAATGGTGGCGCAGGCTCTGTAGTCTACACGGGAGATAACCGTACAGGAGAAGGCGACGGAGATGACGAGCAAATTATCGTTGATTTTAGCAAAGTCCCTGCCCACATTCAGCGTATTGGTATCACCGTAACGATTTATGATTACGAAACTCGTGCACAGAATTTTGGACAAGTCTCCAATGCTTTCGTACGTGTTGTGGATGCTTCCACAGATCGTGAAGTACTCCGTTTCGACCTGGGTGAAGATTTCTCAACAGAGACGGCAGTTGTATTCTGCGAATTCTACCGCAATGGTGCGGATTGGAAATTCCAGGCAGTAGGTAGTGGTTTTGGCGGCGGCCTTAGCGCATTGTGTAAAAATTATGGGCTGGACGCGCAATAGCATCTTCCGGGCGGGGTCATCACCGATCCTGCCCTTTTTTTAATTCTTTATGGATTGCCTTACAAAGGAAATGGAATGGGTCTCAAAGTATAAACTCCACTTTGTGGGGTTATTTAAAAATATAAGAAAGTATAAGTTTCACACGATACATTATGTCTTATATTTCTCGCTTAAACGCTTGCCGTCTTATAAGGACGCCGAAGGCGTTTATGCTTGCTCCATTTATAAAGGTGGTGTAAGAATGGGTATTACAGTTGTCAAAGGACAAAAGGTTGATTTAACTAAAGGGAATCCTGGACTTGATTCTCTTATCGTAGAGATTGGCTGGCAATCGCCATCTTCACTTGAGATTGATACTTCTGCTTTTTTGCTTGGAGCGCAAGGTAAAGTAAGCAAAGATGAGGATTTGATATTTTATAATAATCCGTCTACACCTTATATCAGATATAAGGAAATGCCTACATCAAACAGCCTCAAGCAATTTGACGTGGAACTAAACAAAGTTCCTTCTGATGTGATGAAACTCGCGTTTACACTTACCATTTATGATGGCGAGAAGCGAGGTCAAAGTTTTAGGCAGGTAAATCAGGCCTATTTTCGGATTCTGAATCAAGTAACAGGTGCGGAGCTTCTCCGATGTGATCTTGAAAATCATTTCTCCGTGGAAACGGCTGTTGTGGTAGGAGAATTATATAGATATAACGGTGAATGGAAATTCAGCGCCATTGCCGCGGGTTTTGCTGGTGGTCTACAGGAACTGTGTAGGAACTTTGGGATAGAAGCGAACGATGAACCGGCACCGACACCAATACCAGTGCCTAAGCCTGCTGCTCCGCCGCAGCCAGAGCTTAAACGTCAATCAGCGCCGGCAGCGGAGCCTAAGATTCAGATTCCACCTCCTCCTGCAGCTGCGCCTTCACCTGTAACACCCCCTCCGGTCAATCTCAACCTGAAGAAGATCGAACTGAAGAAAAAAGGTGATTCAATCAACCTGAAGAAATCAGCTGGTGGTTTGGGCGAATTGCTAATTAACCTCAACTGGAATCAGAAGCAGGGTGGAGGGCTCTTTAATCGTAAAAATGGTGTGGATTTAGATCTTGCTTGTCTATATGAGTTGAAGAATGGCAGTAAGGGAGTAGTTCAGGCGCTGGGCAATGCTTTTGGCTCATTGAACCAACCTCCTTATGTCATGCTTGATGGAGATGACCGGACAGGCTCTGTAACAACAGGTGAGAATCTGCGGATTAATGGCAGCAAAATTGCTGATATTGAACGGATTCTAATTTTTTCTTTTATTTATAAAGGTGTTACCAATTGGTCAGAAGCTGACGGTGTTGTCACGATTACCCAGAGTGATGGCCCCGATATTATTGTCAATTTGGACGAGCATAACAACCGCAAAGGCATGTGTGCCATCGCGTTATTTCGGAATGTGAATAACGAGACATTCAGTGTTGAACGGCTGGTCCAATATTACAGTGGTCATCGGGAGATTGATGAGGCATATGGTTGGGGACTGCGCTGGGTTGCTGGCAGTAAATAGACGATTTTTTCGGAGGCGCAAGTGTAATGGATTGGTTCGCTGATTTTTTTAGGAATATTAGTGAGAACTACGGTCATTTTTTCTCATGGAGCGATGTGGTAGGTACGCTCTCAGACCCGGTTAGCTGGGGCATTATTGGTAGCTTAGTTCTGCTAGAGGGACTGCTCTCTGCAGATAATGCGCTTGTTCTCGCCGTCATGGTTAAGCATTTACCTAAAGAACAACAGAAGAAGGCGCTCTTTTACGGTATTATAGGAGCTTATGTATTCAGGTTTTTGGCTATCGGTCTAGGGACATTTCTTATTAAATTCATGTTGGTTAAGGTTCTTGGTGCAGCCTATCTCTTTTATATCGCTTATGGCGGGTTATTTAAGGGCGGTGGCGATGAGAAGATCGAGAATAAGGGGTTCTCTTTTTGGAAGACGGTTCTCCTTGTTGAATTAATGGATATTGCTTTTAGTATTGATAGTGTTATTGCTGCATTTGGTGTTAGTAACCAGGTTTGGGTGCTCTTTATGGGCGGAATCATAGGCGTTCTGATGATGCGGGGAGTAGCGCAATTATTCTTGAAGCTTATTGATAAAATTCCGGAACTCGAGCGTGCCGCTTTTGCGCTTATTGCCATTATTGCTGGTAAAATGCTCGCGGGCGCTTTTGGGTACGAAATGCCACATGTATTATTCTTTTCAATCATTATTCTTGTATTCGGTGGTACGATCCTTTACAGCGTACTGCGTAAGAAAAAAGAAGCCCATAGAAATGCTTGATTTCAAAGCTAGTTGAACACTGCTGCTTTCAGGTAATCGTATATGTTTATAGCGTAGGCCTTCACTTATATATGAGAGAACCGGATAGGGTATAGCTGGTTCTGCCACTCTCTATAGGAGAGGCCTGCGCTTGTTTTGCTTGGCTTCGCAAAACTATAAGGGGGAACCATCTTGAGATACTTCGATTACCTGACGAAAGAACAAGAAATAGCCTTATTTTATAATCCGCCGATTTCATTTAACCATAATACTACGAGTAAAGATTTGCTGGCTCATGCTGTTGGAGCTGCTCTTTATATGCCAGCAACTCGTGCTAGTGTTCCCGAAGACATTTTGAAGCTTAAAAGTGCAGGACTTGTAACCGTTATTATTGATCTGGAGGATGCGATCGGAGATAACGAGGTTGACCATGCAGAGGAGTCTCTCATTCAGCATCTTATTTTTCTCGCCGCATATGAGGAGAACGAGCCAAGCGGGAGTGATAGTCTTCCGCTCCTCTTCATCCGAGTTCGTAACCCGGAGCAGCTACGGCAGCTGATTTTTCGGTTAGGGTCTTTGGTTACGATGTTAACAGGGTTTGTTTTCCCTAAGTTTTCGGTCGACAACGGAATCCAATATTTCGAGGCGATAGCCGATTACAATAGAACGCGCAGTTACTCAGACCCAGTGCTTTATGGCATGCCAATTCTGGAAAGTGCGCCTATTATTTACCGGGAGAGCCGGGTAGATAGTCTTTTATCTATTCGTAATTTGCTAGGCAATTACCGCGAATATGTGTTGAACGTTAGAATTGGAGCAACAGACTTCTCAAGTTTATTCGGACTGCGCCGTAGTCCTGATATTAGTATTTATGATCTTACCCCTATTCGAGACTGCATATCGGATATTATTAATATTTTTGGCAGAGTGGAAGAAGGGTATGTAATTTCCGGACCAGTCTGGGAATATTTTGCGAATAAAGGGCATCGGGTGCTCAGACCACAGCTACGGCAGACTCCGTTTGAGGACACCTATGGTAAAAACGGCCGCGACATGCGAAATAGTTACATTTCTAGCAGCATGGATGGGCTTATTCGTGAAGTGATTTTAGATAAAGAAAATGGGATCTTGGGCAAGACGATTATACATCCCTCACACCTCAGACCTGTTCAGGCCATGTACACGGTAATGCACGAGGAATATGTTGACGCCTGCAGTATCGTAGAGAGTAACGATGGTAGCCTAGGAGTCTTCAAGAGTCAATATTCTAATAAGATGAACGAGATTAAGCCGCATTTGAACTGGGCAAAACGGATTTTACTACGATCACAAATATACGGGGTGTTACATGAACAACAGCATTTTGTCGGATTATTACCCGAAAACGAATTTACACACGTATAACATAGTCGAGAACCTGCAGGTTACGGTTACCGAAACATCTAATCCCTTTCATTTGCCTGTGGATACTCTATTCTCCATGGCAGCTCGGATTAATAAGAAACGTTCCTTTTTGTTCGTCAGCAAGGTACTTGGTAAACATATCCCTGTTAATCCGTACACCTCTCTGCTAAGTGGTGCTGCATTAGCGCTGCTGTTATATCAGGAGATGAACGGTAATTCTGCGGATAATGATAGGATGGAAGATTTATTAGATAAAGCTGTACACGGTCTGATGCACCCTGAGTCTGCCAAGGAAGCCTATGAGCATTTATTAGCTGCACGATTAGTTCTTCCTAGGCCTGTTGTCTTTATTGGTTTTGCTGAGACTGCAACTGCGCTGGGTCACAGTGTGTACAACATGTTTGCCGATGCAGCATCATATATTCATACTACCCGTGAGCATATCATCGATTTGGAGTCCATTGTTAGCTTTGAAGAAGAGCATTCACATGCGGTTGACCATCTATGTTACGCCTTGAATACTAAGCTATTATCAGGGACTGAGCCGATTATTTTGGTGGATGATGAGATTACAACAGGGAATACAGCAATTAATACGATCCGTGATATTCAGTCCAAATTCCCTCGGGAGGAATACGTAGTCGTTTCTATTTTGGATTGGAGGAGCGGTAATAATCTTCATACCTATAGCGAATTAGAACAGGAGCTGGGGATTCGGATTAAGTCCTTGTGTTTGCTTCAAGGAAGTATTGAAGTAAAAGGCACGCCTTTGCTAAATGCTAGGAATGACAAAGATTTGTTATCGTCTTCAGTGGAATCCGAAGTGGTGACCACTTATGTGGTGGACGGTTTAGAACGTCTGCAGGCAACATCCGTAGATTCATATGGTGACACCAACTCGTCTCCTTATTTGAAGTACAGCGGACGTTTCGGACTGGAGTCGCTGAATAATGATGATCTTGATGTAGGAGTAACCCGGATAGCCGCTCAGCTAAGAGAACTACGAGGGGGAGATTCTAAGACTCTAGTGATGGGTGTAGGGGAATTTATGTACCTTCCTATGCGGATAGCGGCTGAGATGGGGGAAGGCATTTCATATCAGTCCTCTACTCGCAGTCCAATCCACCCTGAACGTCGGCCAGATTACGGAGTGCATAGTGCTGCCGCATATCCTTCAGCTAGCGATCCGGAAATTACAAACTTTATTTATAATGTGGATTCTGATCAGTATGATGATATATTCGTGCTGATTGAGCGTGATGTACCGCATGAACGAATGAAACCCATGCTTGATATACTGAAGACACTTGCCCGCCATAAAGTGCATCTTATTGTACTGACTCCTGAAGGAAGAAGTGGAGGCCTCCAGTATGAAGGGAACAAGTAATCATAAAGTCATGGACAAAAAAATAGCAGAACCGGTTCCGCTAGGTAGCTATCCACCGTCAGATGTTACGTTTCTGCTCAAGGATCTTAGTGACGTTTCGCTGGAGCTTGCGACAGAGGAAAGGGAGGAAGCTATCCAATCGGGTGTCCATTATTCTGAGATGTTGCCCGTTGAATATCAGCCTACCGAGCAGTATATCGACTTGTTTCATGAGACGCTGCAGCAATCAGCTAAGAAGGTTGCTTTAGCTGTTGCCATTGTTTCTGAGATGATTGTCTCAAGAAGAGGACTAAGTACGGTGCTTGTCTCTTTAGCTAGAGCAGGAACACCCATTGGTATACTGATTAAGCGTTATATAGCTGAGAGATACAAGGTAGACTTGCCGCATTATAGTATTTCTATTATTCGAGGAAAAGGTATAGATGAGAATGCGATACTCTACATTCTGCAGAAGCATGGACTTGATGCTGATTTGCAGTTTGTGGATGGGTGGACAGGAAAAGGGGCTATCCGTGGGGTGCTGATTGATTCTTGCAACACCCTCTATGAGAAGTATGGTATTCGCTTAAATGATGATCTTGCCGTATTGGCTGACCCGGGAAACTGCGCAGGCATGTTTGGGACTAGAGAAGACTATCTCATTCCTAGCGCCTGCTTAAACTCTACCGTTTCAGGGCTGATGAGCCGAACGGTGTTACACGCTGATCTCATTGGTCCTGAGGAATTTCATGGTTCAAAGTTTTATAAGGAGTGGCTGGATGCGGACGAGTCCAATGTATTTATTGATACGATTTGCCCGTATTTTTCATCCGTAGTAGCAGAAGCGAAGAATATTGCTGGACAGATGCTGGAGCATCCGCCAGAAATCACTTGGCAGGGTCTTCGTGATATTCAGAGTATTCAGGAGACTTTCGGTATAGATAACATTAATCTGATAAAGCCGGGAGTCGGCGAAACAACCCGCGTATTACTGCGTAGAGTACCTTGGAAAATTCTTGTCGATACTATGGATAATCCGAATCTACAGCATATTCTTCTCTTAGCGAAGGACCGGGGCGTTCCTGTTGAGATCTTTCCTGGGATGACGTACTCCTGCTGCGGAATAATTAAACCGCTGAAGGGGGAGACAGAATGATATATGCTAGTGATCTAGATCGTACCTTGATCTATTCTTTAGGTGCAATAGGTGTGCCAGAGAATACTCCAGGTCTAATTCCGGCGGAAATTATAGAGGGAAAGACGAGATCCTACATTTCGCAGCAAGCATTAAATCAGCTGATGGATCTGAACACACGGATTATTTTCATCCCGGTTACTACGCGTACGATACAACAATATAAGCGTATTAATCTGTTTCAAGAAACGGTCATACCTGACTATGCGGTTACAAGCAATGGGGGGAATATCCTAATCGGTGGAGTTGTCGATAAGGAATGGAGAGAATCAATCGGTAGATTGGTAGCTCGTCACTCTGCTGGGGCTGAAGAGGTTAGATCATATATCAAGGCGGTTGTACGTGAGGATTGGATCATTAGTGAGAATTATTGTGATGATCTATTCTATTCCTTCATGGTTTATCGGGATCAGTTGCCTTTAGATGAAATCACTAATCTATCAGATCGGCTCTATAATCTCGGCTGGAGAGTTTCTTTACAAGGCCGCAAGCTGTACGCTGTGCCGGCTGCCGTGAACAAAAGCGATGCTATACTCCATTTGCGGCGCACCGTTCGCTCTGAACCTATGGTGGCCTCCGGGGACTCACTGCTAGATAAGAGTCTGCTTGAGAGTTCCGACTATGCTATTGCCCCTTGCCATGGTGAAATATTTGCAGAGCAACAGAGTGGTCTTGTAAAATCAAGATATCCATTCACGAAAGAATCAGGTGTATTTGCTGGAGATGAGATTTTGCAGTATGTAAATATGATCTATAATAATCTAACTGCATTGGGAGTGGGGCCACTATGAAAAAGGTAAATATTTATTTCAATCGTTGGTTTTCCGTGGCTTACCATTATATGAATCTCCTCCGCAATAACGAGGATGGTATACCGGTTCAAATCTTTGCGACACACCCGGATATCCGCCATATGTCGCTACAAGGTGCTGACTTTGCTGAAACCGAGCCGGCGCTGAAGGGAATAGAATATGTTCAGTTTTGCGTTGATTTCTGTCGGCGTAATGAGATCGATGTTTTTATTCCACGGTTGCATATGCTTGATATTGCTCTCCATGCGGCAATGTTTGATGCGATTGGTACAAAGGTTCTGGTCTGTAGAGATCTTGATTTGCTGGAGTCCATTATGGACAAAGGTAAATTTTACGAGAATGTTAGTGAGCAGGGCATTATGAGTATCCCAGATTATCATGTAGTTAGTACAGCGGAGCAGTTTAAAGAGGCTTACGAGGACCTTGTTGCCAAGGGACATCGTGTTTGCTTTAAGCCTACTGAAACAGAAGGCGGGTTAGGCTTCCGTATTATCGACAATACCCGCGATCCTCTTCAAGAGCTTTTTGGGTATGTAACTCCATTGATTACGTTTGATGATGCCTACCGTATTCTTGCAAGCAAAGAGACCTTCCCTGATTTGATGGTGATGGAATTACTGGAGGGTTACGAGTATAGTATAGATTGTCTGGCAGATGAGAACGGTAAGCTGTTAGTAGCTGTGCCACGTCGAAAAGTGGGCGGTCGTCTGCGATTGATGGAGCATATTCCTGAACTGGAGGAGATTGCAGCTAGAGTTGCAGAAGTTTACATGATCCCCTTCAATTTCAATATTCAAATGAAATACAATGGAGATACTCCAAAGCTGTTGGAAATTAACCCACGAATGTCCGGTGGACTGCATATGTCATGTCTGTCAGGGATTAACTTTCCTTATTTAGCCGTTAAAAGCGCACTCGGTGGCGAGGTTCAGCCTATGAATTTTGAAGGTGATGTATTGGCTAGCCATCTGGAGCAACCGATGATTATGAAAATAAACGGCCAATCTGTCATTCCGGATGCCGTGAATTGAGCGTTCATAAAGTCGCTCACAAGAGGTGAGAACAATTCAGTTTAAATCGAAAGTATTGCTTTACGCCGGTATCGGCTACGTTGTTGCTGTATTAACGAGTTCTTTTCTTCCCGAATTCATCTCTCTGCTGTTGCCTTTAGCGGGTGCGGGGATAGGTGCTCTGGTAACGAGAAGTCCAAAAACCAATCTCCCAGCGGAGGTGTTGCCAGCAGGCCCGGTGACGACAACTATTGCTCCGATACCCGCTGCGAGTGCTCCTCAATTAAGCAACACGACAAATGATACTACATCAGGTAATCACAGCTATGACGGTAGAACAGAGAGCGCGGTGAAGATTGGACCGGAGTTCGCTCCAGTTGTGGAGTATCTTAGCATTCTGGAAGATATGATTATCTCAGAAGGGCAGAAGGATACGCTGGACAATGAAATTGTCGAGAAATCATTGGCGCTCTTCGCGAGGCTTCAACGTGTAATTCCACTGCTGCAGGAGCTGAATAACGGCGAGATTAATCATACGGTCCGCAGATTGATTCTGAAGGATTTGAATGGTGTAATCAACCCGTTCTTACGCCTAGGCGGTGAAGCAAAGACGAAGAATCGGAGAATGCTGCTGAACGGTCTAAGAGATGTCGATTCCAAAATATCGGATATTGCGTCCACGATCGAACATAAAGACCTGATGGAACTTCAGACGAAGGCGGAACTGATTCATCAGCGGTACAGCAGTTCCGAACTATAGGAGGGAATCCCATGTCCACGCAGTTGATCCAATTAAAAAAAGAAGATGAACAAAAGGTAGTCGAGGAAGCGGCACAATTAATTGAGAAGGTATCCCAAACGGATACTGTTACACTGGATTCCTTGATGGATGATATCGGTAAGCTTGGGGTTAAGACGCAGGAAAAAGCAGGACAAACCTTGAAGCTGCTGGATCGCCCGGTGAATGACCTGATGTCTGGTAAACGCGTTGAAGTGCCTAACATGATTATGAAGCTGCGGAATGAGTGTGAGAATCTGCAGCAAAGTAAGAATGTGAGCTTCTTTGGCAAGATGCTACGCAAGAGTCCGATGAAGAACTATGTGTACAAATATCAGTCGGTCCGCACGAACATTGATGCCATTGTTACAGGGCTTCGCGATGGTAGAGATACCCTCGAAGAGAGCATTGTGAATATGCGTCAGCTGAAACGTACTTCCATGGAAGAGATCTATAACCTACAGACCAAAATTGCTTTCGGCACTAAGTTGAAAGAGTTGTTCGAGGTAGAGATCGCGAAGCCTGAGAATGAGTACCGTAAAGCTTATCTGGAGCGCGGTTTGCGTAAAGTGATGGTTCGAATTCAGTCGATGACAGAAATGATTCTGCTGTATAATCAAGCGATTGCTGCTACAGATATTATTAATGACAATAATGACAAGCTGATTGATTCCGTGAATAACGCTATTGATAAGACCTCTAATCTGATCACGGTGTCGGCAATGATTGCGATGTCTTTAGCGGATCAGGAGAACGTCATCAATGCTGTAGAAGCGACGAATAAGACCATTGAAGATCAATTTAAAGAAAATGCACGTCTGCTGCGTACCACTACAGAGAAAACAACCGAGTTGCTGTCTAAGCCTTCTATGTCTATGGAAGCTGTGAATCAAGCGATCGGTGATCTGCTTAGCGCATTAGACACTTCAGAACAGTCCAACCGTCGCATTATTGAGAGCTGCCAGGATTATACGTCTAAAATGACGGCAATCAATACTCAACTAGGCAATCGTTTAGGACTAAATGAGGCGGACAAGCCTCAGGCACTGAAGCAAGGAGAGGCTGAGAGTCAACTGAGCAGTTTCTTGAACTAAATTGTTTCTGACAATAATAAAAATACAGAGAATAGATTGAGAAGCCTGTTGAATTCATTCAACAGGCTTTTTTAAACGCCAATACTCAATCATAAAGCCCTATCTTCACACATAAGTTGTCACAAGACTACATGTGGAGGAAGTGAGGATAGGCATATGATCTTAGGGTGCTTGATACTCGTGCTTATCATCGTAGCCAGTAGTGAAAGAGCAGAAGCGATTGCAAAAATGAATGAGGACACTTAGGATTTTTACCATGATTTGGTTCAAGTAATTTCCAGCTGGTTATTGGGTATAATAACGCAAGATTGCACGATTAGCCCATAACTAGCTGGAAAACCCAAATTCCTAAGGAGGTCACATGGAGAACGAGGCGCTGCTACAGGTTGAACAATTAGCACTTAAGAAACAAAAGATCTATCGGCAAAGTATATTGCGCTATATTGCCAGAGCCATGCTGGCCAGTATGTTTATCGGGTTCGGCGTAATTGTAGCATTCAAGACAGGCAACTACTTCTATATGGAGCATTCACCATTTGCGTATCCAATGGCTGCGATTACTTTTGGAGCAGCAATCATCCTAATCTCATACGGGGGAGGGGACTTATTTACCGGAGATACTTTCTACTACACGTACACGGCTTTGAGACGCAAAATGAAATGGTCCGAGGTTGTACGCATGTGGATCATGAGTTATATAGGTAACATTCTTGGTGCTGCTGCATTTGCACTGTTGATTTTTTTAACAGGCCTGTTTTACAGTTCTGATGTAAATAGTTTTTTACTATATGTGGTTGAGCATAAAATGGAGGCTCCGGCAGGTCAGCTTTTTTTTCGTGCTATCCTCTGTAACTGGCTCGTTTGTATGGCTTTTTTCATCCCGATGAATATAAAGGGCGATGGGGCCAAAATGTTCGCAATGGTTTTATTCGTATTCTGTTTTTTCATCTCCGGTTATGAGCATAGTATTGCCAATATGTGCACCTTTGCAATTGCATTAGTCCTTGACCATCCCGGAACGGTTTCGTGGGGCGGTGTGGTACATAATCTTGTGCCCGTTACAATCGGAAATCTAATTGGCGGTGGAGTTCTGATGGGGGTTATGTATTATTATGTGAACAAACCTTTTCTGGATGATCCGAAACATTAAGAAGAAATAATGTGAATCCGCAACTTCGCTCTTTAAAAGGGCGGAGTTTTTTGTGCTGCAAGAAATTTATTTGCATTGGGATATTTTGATTTTTTAGGGTTCAAAAGGATTAGGGGGAAAGAAGTAGAATACATATTAGTATTACAAAATTGAAGATTCATACAGAATGGGGTAAGGCTTTGGAAAAGACAACAGGGGTACTGACGGATGAGACTATCATTAAGGCTTCCAATCAGCATTGCATGGATCAAGGAATAGACCCTGAGCAGCCTCCTATTTTTCCAAAATGTTATGCTGCAGATGAACTGGGGTCACAACTCCGTGTATATAGTGAAGTGATTGAGGTTATTGATTTTTTTGTGACTAAGTTTCTTTCTTCAGTAAAAGGTAATCCGATCCTTGTTACGATATCGGATGATGCAGGTTATCTATTGGCGTTCAAAGGGGATCCGACAATTATTGATCTCGTTGGGCAGGTTGGCATCAAAGAAGGTGTGCAACTAAATAAAGAAGTGGGTACAAATTCAATTGCGTTGTGTCTCGAACACCAGCGGCCTTTTCAGTTGAAGGGACAAGACCATTATCATCAAATTCTTCATCGTTTAGTATGCTGTACGGCTCCTTTTTATAAAGAGGATGGACGAGGAATATTGGGGACGATATCATTTATGGCGGATATAGATGTGGCGCATCCCCACTTATTGCCTTTACTCTGTACCATGGCTGACTCCATCGAACGCGAGATTTTGCTGCGTAGAGGGAATGCTGAGCTTCAGCTTTTAAATCGAATCCTATTGGATACCAATTATTTGGGTGTTATTATAACGGATGAACTCGGAACGATCGTCAATATAAATGAGAACTGCTTAAACATGCTTCATTTGGATGGTGAACATCAAGAATCTGTTATCGGTGCCAGTGTCTTCGAAATTCGAAATGTGGGCTCTTATTTTCAGCATGTCATTCTTCATCAAGAGGCATGTGCTGGGCTGGAAGTGATTCAGGAGAGCAACGGTTTGTTTGAACATTATATGCTGGATGTGCTTCCGGTTTATGATTCGAATGCATGTTTAGCTCGTGTGATTGGGAGTCTTCGTAATATCACAGAGATGAAAAAAACGGAAGAAGTGCTGCGCAATACAGAGAAGCTAGTGGTTGCTGGACAACTAGCCATGAGTATCGCACATGAGATTCGCAATCCGCTAACTACAGTCAAAGGAATGCTTCAACTGGCCAATAAAGATTCGCAACTGCTACATTATGATCTTATTATGTCAGAAGTAGAAAGAATGAACCTCATTGTGAGTGAGTTCCTCATACTAGGTAAACCGCAGGCCGCGCATTATAGGGTAGAACAATGTAGCACGATTCTGCAGGAAGTGCTCAGCATCTTTGCGATTCAAGTGGAGATGAATAATATATCATTGAACACGCAATTCCATTTTGATGCGAATATCTTGTGTGATCGCAATCATATCAAGCAGGTCTTCCTAAACATCCTAAGAAACTCAATGGAAGCCTTGCCCTTTGGCGGAAGCATTACAGTTGCCCTAGATGTGGAGAATGGATTCCAGAAGATTACCTTCACAGACAACGGAGAGGGTATGAACCGGGAAGTACTCGATAAATTAGGCCAGCCTTTTCACACGACCAGAGGTGATGGTAATGGACTGGGAATCATGATTGTTAAAAAGATAGTATCTGCACATAGAGGGCGAGTGGCCATAGCGAGTGAAGTGGGCGTAGGTACGGCCGTTACGATTTATCTGCCAATAAAATAAAGGGCTTGTCATGACTATTTCTTCGTCATGCAAGCAGTAATTCATAATAAAAGACTCTTCCGCCCAAGCAGGCTGGAAGAGTCTTTTGTTTGGAGATAGTCTACCACTTGGATCCGCCTGATGAATTTCGGCCGGACTTCCCTCCGCCGCCCCAAGAAGATCCGCCGGAGGATTTGCCACCGCTGCCGCCTCCACCCCAGGAGGAGCCACCGGAGGAGCGTCCTCCACCGAATCCACCTGATGAAGGAGGGCCAGAGGACATTCGTTTGCGAGCCTGCGCGCGACGTTGCTGTTCTCTCATCATAGCTAATTGAGCTAGTCGTTCTTCTTCTTCCTTCTGACGAACGAGTCGGTTCGCTTCATTCACAAAGGAAGTGATCTGTGAATCATAAGAACGGCCAAGGGACTCCAGTTCCTCAAGATTATAAGGCCGGGATGCCAGGCGATGATCCAGTGCACTGTATTCCGGCAGTAAGGATAGCTCGAAGTGAATTCTAGAAGATAATCCTCTGCTATGCAGCATTCGCTGGGTCGTTTCCACCCGGCTTTGCCCTTCGGAAAAGAGGCGAGTGACCTTATCCAGTCTTTCATGAAGTGCATTTAGACTTTCTGAGACACCATCGAACTGTCTTGCAGCTTCATCTAGGAGGGACAGCAACTGTTCTAGCGCATTGTGGGCCTTATCATATTCGCCGCGCTCATCACTGGTCCAATTCTCAATCTGCGCCACTTCACTAGCACCTTCCCGAAGGCGTGTGCTCCACTCTGTAAGGATGTTCTCCACAGTTGACACATGTTGTTCTTCAAAATACATACGTGCTTCGGTAATCCGGCTTTGCAGTCCGTCTCGCCGCTGTTTTAATTGGCTCCATTCGGTGCGGAATGTCTCTAAATCTCTGCGGTTGTTCTGCCGAAGGAGTGCTTGTTGTTCTGTCATAGCAACAGCCTCATCCAGGAGAAGGTCAAGAGTGGCGCCAATCTTGCGCACCTCATCCATATCTCCAACACGCAGCGGCGCTTCAAGCGTCAGCGATTCTGCGCGGGCCTGCTCCAGACGGTCAAATGGTTTTACCTTCATGTTGTGGAGTGAATTCTGCTCGATGATGTTTGTGATTTTGGTACGGGCTGCAGCTAATACCGTAGGGAACTGGTTTAGCTTATCATCGTAGAGATCGACATCCTTCAGGTCTTGTTCAATCTTTTCTTGGCGATCTTGTGCATCCTCGGTAATTTCTTGTGCGGCGATAGGGTCAAAAAGCTCCAATTGATCTGCCTTAGAGGTCTCCTCGGCAAGCTCCTTGAGCTCTTCTACAATTTCTTGAAGTGCATAGCCGGTTTCTTTAACCGCACCTTGTAGCTGCTCTTCAAGCTCTGGTGCATCCTCTTTCAGCTCTGTAATTCGCTGTTTAACATTGCGATCAGCTTCACTGATGACAGCAATGTTCTTCTCTTCCTCCTCAAGCGCTGCGCGGAAGGAGTCCTCTGTCTGCTGTAATTGTTCCACGGCTGCCTTAAGGGCAGTCAAACGATAAAAGGGTGGCTGTACACCTTGCCCATCATTTTGCAGTGAAGAGATTTCAACGAGCTTTGCAGAGAGTCGTTTTGAAATGCCTTCTACCAGTACCTCGGTTTTTCCCTGAACGATCCCTTGAAATGGCTTTAATGACTCCAATGCTCGATTCGTCCGTACTAGCAAATCGGATAACTGCTCTTGTTGTACGTTTAGCTGTTTGCGTCGACGTAGACCTGTGATCACTAAAAATAGCACAAGTAGTATTAGTACGATTCCGATTAGAATGGCGGCAATCGTAAACATGGAGCTACTGGAGCGGCTTCCTGTACTGACCGAGTTCCCTGGTTTACCGGAGGTTCCGTTCCCTAAACCGCTATTCGTACTGCCAACTGCGCTACCGCTTCCTGCACTTCCTCCAGCATTTCCGGTACTCTCCCCGATGGAATGAACCGCTTTAATTAAAGCCTTTGTCCCTCCAGCGAAGTCTCCTTCTCTGGCATAAGGGATGAAATAAGTATCAAGCAGCGCTGTAATGGCAGCACTTCCTGATTTCCCTCCCTGATTTTGGGACCAGGCATTTAACGAGGTTTGAAAGCCAGGATTGTTAAAATTAAGTTCAATGGACTGATCGCCAGCAGAGATCAGCAAGAGAATATCGCGAGTGGACAGTCCCCATGAGGCGTAAGTATCCTCGGCGTATCTATTGGCCGGAGTGCCGTTTAAGGAATCTACGGTGAGTACATGCATAGTAACGAGATCTCCAGTGGCAGCAGCAGAAATGGACGTCGCTTCTGCGGAACTAAACATTCCAGCTTTATCGGTTACTAATCCCTGTTGAGCAGGGATTTCGGCGGCGTATGCAACGGGTATCCATAACACGCTGATCAATAAGAATAAAGCTAAATACTTTTTCAAGCTGACACGCTCCAATCTGAAGGACTTTGTATTCAATATATTATGCTGATAATTATACTATATCATTAACCTTCACGTGACGCGGGGATACTCCTATTCTTACATGGCTGCCAATCATACAAGCAAAAGAAGCCGCATTCCCTAAAGGAATGCGGCGAATATTCAGAAAGATTATCTTGTCGGCAGACAAAGAATGTATTGCAATCTGGATTTAATTTCTTTTTGCCATTTTAAATCTCCAACTTTAACGGCAAGATTGAGCAGATCCAGATAATCGTCAACCTGTAGTGTTGTTCGGGTAGAGGTAACGTTCATGGGTGATCAGTCTCCTTTTAACTTAAATATAGTAAAGTGAAATCAATAACTTATTTAATAATGATAATCATTATCAACTTGTATCATTATTGCTATTATCCACATTTTCCATCTAAAAAGCAATATAAAAATGTAGCATCCGTAATTTTATATAATTTAAAAAAGGGAAGGGTTCATTGCTGGGATTTGCGTATATTATGTGACGAGGAAAGAAAAAGCAGGGGTATTGCCATATTTTGTCGAATAACATTTAGGATATTACTGTAAATTCAGTAAAAAGGGGGAATGAGCGATGAAGCAGTACAGACTGTTGCTTCTGATTAGCATTCTATTTATGCTCTTACCTCCTACTGCCATTCACGCCGAAAGAAAGGAGATCGAATATCAAGTAGAGCTGGAATATCCACCTTATAAATATATAAAAGATGGGTACATGACCGGTTTTGATATTGAATTGAGTAATATGATCTTTGAGAAGCAGGATTACGATGTCCACTACAGTACAGGGAAGTGGCCTGATGTATATAATCGGCTCGTTCAGGGAGATATCGAAACAGCGGGTCTAATGGCAGTAACGGAAGGACGAAAACAAGAGTTGTTATTTTCGGAACCTGTTTTCAAAAGCTATATTTCAATCTACGCAAGGCGAGGGCTTAAGGGTGAGATCGATTTAAATAAGCTTGGAGGTTATAAGATAGGTTTAGGAAACGGGCAGTATTCTGAAACAGTACTGAACGGGAAACTGGGAATTAATGATTACGTAGAATATGCAACGATTCCTGAAGCCTTGGAGGCTTTAGAAAAAGGGGAGATTGACCTTCTATTTGAGAATCAGGAGGTGGTCGATTATCTGCTCGTTGAACAGGGGAAGACGGACAGTATTATTAAGGAAATGAATGATCTTTATCCCAGGGATGTGGCTTTTGCAATCAATAAGTCTACACCGGAGTTAGTTTCTTATGTTAACGAGAGATTGGTGGAATTACAGCATTCGGGTGCTTTTGAAGAATTGTACCAGAACTATTTCTTCGTTCATTCTGATTATTATAAAGGCATGATCCACAAAAGATGGGTTTACGGAGCAATCCTTCTATTCTGTCTTCTTATTCTGGGTGGAGTCCTGCTTAAAATGAATATTAATCGTTTACGGCGTGCTGTTTATTCAGAGCATCAATTTTTTGAGGATGTTATAGAGCATAGTGGTATGGTAGTTTGGGCGGTGCAGGCAGATAAAAAGGTAGTGCGGTTTAACAAGTTTGCTGAGCGGATGACGGGTTTAAGCGAAAAAGAGGTGCTGGGAGTAAATATTGAGGATATCGATGGTCTAAAAGGTAGTACGGCTGCAATCCGTGATCTTTTGATGCGGGCAATACGGAATGAATATGTTAACAACGTAGAAATTAAGCTCCCAGACCAGTCATCTGAAGCGCGATATTTCTCATTCCGGACAGCCTTATTAAAAGGACTTGATAAGCAAGCAGCCGATATCTTTGTACTTGTAGGTGTGGATATCGATAATCGTAAACAAAATGAGCTGAGGCTACAGCTAAGTTATAAGGAATTGGAAGCTACATACGAAGAGCTCTCAGCGACAGAGGTCGATCTACAGGAACAATTTAATAGGCTTCAAATCAGTGAACGACGTTTCCGGCTCACCACAGAAGGTTCTGGTGCATATATGTGGGAGTTTGATTTGGAGGCGAGACGATTTCATTTATCAGACCGATGGTATGACCTCATAGGTTACACGAAGGATGAAATCAACTCGTTTGAAGAGGGAGCTTTTAGTATTGTTCATCCCGATGACCTAGCCTCAACCCGTAAGCTTAAACATGATCACCTGGAGGGTGTTACACCTATTTTCGAAACGGAGTTCCGCATGATTACCAAAGACAATCAAATCGTGTGGTTTGAAGTTAGGGGTAAGGCTACCGTTAATCCAAAGGATGAAGTTCTGTTATTCATGGGCTCCTTGATTGATATCAGCGAGCGGAAGCAAGCGGAGCTTAATTTGAGCAACAGCTACCAAGAACTTGGGGCGACCTATGAGCAGCTCGCGACTACTCAACAGGAGCTTCTAGTACAATATAATATGCTTCTAGACAATCAGAAACATATGCATCGTCTGGCTTATGTGGATGCGCTCAGTAATTTACCTAACCGTTTATGTCTGCTGGAGACCATGGAGAAGTATCTAAAGCATCCGGAAGGGAAATTTGCACTATTGTTTCTAGATTCAGATAATTTCAAATACATCAACGATACCTTAGGTCATAAATCCGGGGATGTACTCATCCGGAAGGCAAGTGAGAGATTGCAGTCACTGATGCGGGAAGGAGATATGCTCTCACGGCTAGGTGGAGATGAATTTGTTATTTTTATTAAGGATACAGAGGACCGTGAGGCTGTATTGAATCTGGCAGAGCGTATAATGAGAGCGTTCAGGCAGTCCTTTTTAATAGGAGAGAGTAATCTGTACGTCTCGCTAAGCATCGGAATTTCCTTTTATCCAGAGGATGGGGAGACGGCCGAGCAAATTTTGAGTAATGCGGATGTGGCGATGTACCGCGCTAAAGAGGATGGCAAGGGAACTTATGTAGTCTATGACAAATCGATGCATACAGCGTTTAATGAACGAATGAATATAGAGAAACATTTGCGCAGTGCTATGAACAATAATGAATTTGAACTGAACTATCAGCCCCAGATGGATATCGAATCCGGATTCATCTCAGGCTTTGAAGCTTTAATTCGTTGGAACAGCCCATCGCTTGGTTCTGTATCTCCACTTTCGTTTATAAAAATTGCTGAGGATTCCAGACTGATCATCGATATTGGTGAATGGGTGCTTCGCGAATCTTGCATCTTTATGAAAGGTATTCAAGATCGTACAGGTGTTCCTTATAAAATATCGGTCAACATTTCGATTATTCAGCTATTCCAGAACGATTTTATCGAGATGGTACAGGATAGTCTGGCAGTAAGTGGCCTAAATCCAAGCTGTCTTGAGCTGGAAATCACGGAGTCTATTTTTATGAAATCATTTGAGAGTATTCTGGGTAAGCTGCAGTTTCTTAAATCTAAGGGCATTAGTATCGCCTTGGATGATTTCGGAACGGGTTACTCATCACTTAGCTATTTGCAGCAATTGCCGATTTCAACGCTCAAGATGGATAAAACCTTTATTGATTCACTCTCAGAAAAAGCTAACAGCCAGTCTTTTGTGCAGTCCATTATACAGTTGGGGCATAATATGGGACTAAAAGTTGTAGCAGAGGGTGTAGAAGAGGTTATTCAAATGGATTTGCTCAAGCAATTAGGCTGCGACAAGGTTCAAGGCTACCTGATTAGCAGACCTGTGCCAAAGCAGGCAGTCGAAGAGCTTTTGGAAACACAGAGGCGCTATGGGATTTAGCAGTCAGATTCAAACAGATGAACACAAACAAGCCCGTGAAAAGATCCGTGGGCTTATTTGTTCAAATATAAGAATTTATAAGTTTCACGCTATATATTTTTCCTTATATTTCTCGCATAAACGCTTACCGTCCATTAGGGACGTCGAAGGCGTTTTTGCTTGTGTTCGGTCTTTAGCTGATTACGATTTTATTCTTCCCCGTGTTCTTAGCCTCGTAAAGTGCAACATCTGCCTTCTGAAATGTAGAATTCTTGGAATCTGAACCTCCGAAATCATGCATACCGATACTGACGGTTACGCTTGTACCGTTCATTTCCGCAAAATGGGTATCGGAGATGGACGTAAGAATACGCTTCATAATCTCATGAGAATGATCAAGGGTTTTAGAAGTCAGAATGACGACAAATTCTTCTCCGCCATAGCGAGCCGCGAAATCATCAGGTCCGACATGTTCGAGGAGGATCGCTGCAACCTTTTGCAATACGATATCTCCAACGGAGTGCCCATAGGAATCATTTACTTTTTTGAAGTTGTCGATATCCATAACGGCTAGCTGCATGGGAAATGGATTACTCTGCTGATGATCGATCAGCCATCCTAAGTATTCATAAAACGTCTTATGATTATAAAGATCCGTCAGCGGATCGATCTTGGATAGCCGGTCCATGATTATATTCTGAATGCGTAATTCCTGTTCTGACTTTACGGAGTTCTCCAGCGATCGCATCAAATCACGCCCACGACCGATGACTGCAAAGCCTGCTAAAGCAGTAGCAGCAAAAATAAGAACAATAATGATAGTTTGGGTGATGGGTACGTACCCGTGATTAGATGCGTTGATGAATAAAATGATCGTGTACAGTAGACAAACAGCAGAAGAGACTATCATATAACTAGATTTCATATAGATCATGGATACAAGCAGCGGCAGCAGCATAATTAATGACGTGACATACAGTTCATCATTGAGATTGATGATCAACAGAAACGCAAATAAATGGCTCGCTACTGTAATAGCAAGCTCGGACCAGAGGGGTTTCCATCTATAGATACACTCCAGAATAATGATCAAAGTCACTATGATCGAATCAGGAATCAGCGACTGTACAATAAACTCTCCCATGGTTAAGGTATCCGAATGTTGATCCCATGAGCATAGAGAAATAAACATATGAATACTTAAATCCACAATCAGGATGATCCAGAATGCATTGAGGAGCACACGATTCCAATGGGTCTGACGAGGAGTTTGAGATGTAGTATGCATAATGTGTTCCTCTTTTCCAGTGGCAATTTGCTTATATATTCGACAATAATTACGGATTCCCTCTCGACCAATTATCTCCAAATATATTCGTATATTACGGTTACGTTGGTGTAGGTCCTCCAGGGATATGGATTTGCGTGTGGAAAGACTGATCGAAAAGGAATAGTATAGAAAGTATTTCCTTTAATTAACTCTGCTGATATAATGTTAGAATACATAACATCAATCGAGTGGAGTGGGAATAATGATGCAGATTCGCCCTAGCCAGATTTTTGTAGTCGTCCTGTTGCTCCTTGTCAGTGTTTACAGTTTGTTGATAGACATGTTCTGGATTCATAAGCTGGTAATCATCCTGCTTATGGCTTCTCTAGGCTGGGTCCTGCTAAATTTGTCCCGCTACGGTTATCGGAAAGAAGTGCTGCTGAAGGAAGCTAATAGTAAAGTGGAGCTGCTTGGCAATGAGATTGTAGTTACGTCGGACCGACTGCATGGTGCACTCGAAGAAATCAGTCGTCATACAGAAGAGCTGCAACGGACAGCAGATTATTCACATGAATATGAGATGGATTTGCGGATTCGCAGTAACGAAGCTAAAGCTAATATTGAAGGTGCTTATCAGACAATGGGCGGAGTAGCATCCGTTACCGCACATATCGAAGAGTTGACGGAGAGACTGGGGTCAAATATGAAATATGCTCGTCAAGGAATGACAACCATGGTTGATTCCTTGAGCATCGCAGATGCTGTGATGAAGGATTTACAGATGCAGAGCGGGGACATGTTAGCTAAGTTTACTATCTTGAGTAATCATATTGCGATGGTAGAAGAGATCAATACGCTTATTAACGGAATTGTGGATGAGACCTCACTGCTAGCGCTTAATGCTTCCATAGAAGCGGCCCGGGCCGGGGAACAGGGCCGCGGATTTGCGGTGGTGGCCAGCCGGATTCGGCAGCTGGCTGATCAAAGCAAGAGCTCGGTAGACCGTTCCTCTGGCATCTTGCTCGACATAAATAACGGAGTACAGCAGGTGCTGGAATCCGTGACGAAAGAGCAAGCTTCAGTGGAACGTGGGGTGAACGAGGTCGGCACTGTGAAGCTTCGACTCGATGATATCGCGTCGAGAGTCGATGAGGTAGGCAGCGCCGTAACAGAAACCATCGATGCTGCCGCGAAGCAGAGCAAGCTGATTGTTGAAGTGACGACGGAGCTGAGTGGGGCAGTGGCTATCGTGAATGAGACGATTGCCAATGTCGATCTTACGCTGGAACAGGTGACACGGCAGCGGAGCCAGATCGGGCAGCTGAACGAAGTCAGCGCTAATCTGTTAGCGGAGTCGCAATCGTTGCAGCAATCGGTTACCAGCATAGCAGCCCGAGAAGAAATCGAGATGAGCCAATATGCTGCCCGGCTTCAAGAAATGCAGAGTCTCTTGGAGACAATTTCAGCTAAGGAAGAACTGTACGACCCAGATACTGAAGTTCATCAAGGTGTTTTGACCTCTTACATTAAAAAAATTCCGGATGTACAAGCCATTTGGTCCAATCGGACGGATGGGACCTTTATCTATTCCGAGCCAGCGGCTGGCCTCTTGAATGCCAAGCGACGTGATTGGTGGAATGGGGCCATAAATGAAGGTCAATATGTCTCGAAGCCTTATGTATCAGCGATTACGAAGCGTTCTTGTATTACATTATCCAGAGCGATTAAGAATCTTCAGGGAGATGTCGTTGGTGTAGTAGGTATCGATTTGGCGGTGTAATAAAACCAGAAAAGCAAGCCCTGCTATATTGGGGGCTTGCTTTTTGTTATTTTAGGTAGTGCTGATCTGCAACTGTTTCCACGTCGCCTGCCAGTTCTTTTTAATAACGCGTTGTTCATAAATAGGGAGTAAGCTCGGGTTTTCAGTAAAATGTGGGGTAGGTCGTAATACTACATGAATAACATCGGAAATTCCGTGTGGAGCGACTAGGATGATTTTACCCGATGGATCTAGGGAGAGCCCAAGCGCTGTGGCGGTTTCCGGAAACTTGGATATCGCATCAACAGCTGATGTATAAGGTGGAAGTTGATTGACGGTATGCATTCTTGCTTCATTTTTAACAGACCAGGGAACATTGGGGTTTAAATCTCTTAGCTTCGCCTCCCAATCCTTCTCCACTTCCTCTTGAAGATTGCTGTCGTCATAATAAATAACATCAACATCTGGCAAAGGTGTCCGTTCTTCGAAGCCATGAAGGGTATCCCAAATTTTTGCACGCACAAAGCCAGCGCAAACCCACCAGTCAGGTAACTGCAGCGATCTAGCATTTTCTAATATATCCATCATCCAGGGATCATTTTGTACAAGCTGTATGATATCTGCCTCGTGTTCTAATTTTTGCAAACCGCCCACCTCCGTATATGTATGCTTTTATTCTGTTCATATCATACAACAAGAGTTTCAATAGAGGTATTAAAGGATAGGCTGAATGGACAGAGGCATGAACTATCTTTATAATAAGTCGACATCTAGTCCTTTGGAGGCGGAGACCGTGCAATATACGTTTACGATATTACTGCAATTATTCGAAAGAGCAGCACTACTGCTGATGTGTCTGTTCGTGCTGACTCGTCTGCCGCGGTTTAAAGAGATTTTTCAAAAAGGAACCTACGCCCCGCAGGAGCTTGCCATAGCGACGACGATCTTCAGTTTATTCGCCATCTTCGGTACCTATAGTGGCATTAATGTGGAAGGCTCGCTTGTGAATGTGCGAATTATCGCCATCGTGTCTGGTGGGATTTTGTTCGGGCCATGGGTAGGACTCATAACAGGCATCATCTCAGGGGTTCACCGTTTTTTAATTGATATCGGAGGGGTAACCTCTCTTCCTTGTCTGATTACGAGTATTACCGCAGGGATTGTGTCAGGGGTAATATACCGCCGCACTTCTGGTGAACGTCGCTGGATGGCCGGTATTTTGGCCGGGATGGCCTGTGAAGCCCTGACGATGCTGCTCATTCTAGTGATGGCCGAACCGTCGTCGCTGGGTGTGGATATCGTGTCCAAAATTGCTTTTCCGATGATTATGAGCCAGATTAGTGTCGGTCTGATTGTCATGCTAGTGCAGAGTGTGGAAGGTGAAAAGGAACGGATTGCGGCGAAGCAGTCCAAGCTGGCACTGGATATTGCCAATAAGACCTTGCCTTATTTTCGCAATATTAATCCCGAGTCGCTTCGTACCATCTGCCAAATTATCAAAGAAGATATCGGTGCAGACGCTGTAGCTATTTCGGATACAAGACTCATTCTCGCTTACGTTGGTGTTGGGGAAGAGGACTATACTACGACCAATGAAATTATAAGTGAAGAAACTAAGGTGACGTTGTCCAGTGGTGAAATTACGATCCGTAACGACGATAGTGATTATGTGAATCCGGAGATTAAATCGCTGATTATTATTCCATTGAAGGAAAAAGGCGAAGTGACGGGAGCGCTCAAAATCTATTACACCAGAGCCCACAAGATCACTTATTCTCTACAAGCTATGGCTGTAGGTTTGTCGCAAATGATCTCTACGCTAATGGAAGTATCGCGGGTTGAGGGCATTAAAGAAATGGCGAACAAAGCAGAGCTAAAGGCGCTGCAGACAAGCATTAACCCACACTTTCTGTTCAATGCGCTGAACGCGATTGCGTCCTCGATTCGGATTAACCCGGATAAGGCGCGCGAGCTGATCGTGAATCTGTCTGGTTATATGAGATACAATCTGGAGCTGACGGATGAATTCATTGATATTAAGCGCGAGCTGCAACAGGTTCAACAGTACGTAGAGATTGAAAAAGCGCGCTTCGGAAGTCGCCTTAATGTCCTCTATGATATTGATGAGGTTCAGGTTCGGATTCCGAGTCTAATCATTCAGCCGCTTGTAGAGAATGCGATCATACATGGCATACTGAAGGTACGAGGGACGGGAACCGTAACGATTTCTGTAAAAGATCAAGGCGATAATGTGCGAGTTGGCATTCGGGATACCGGAGCGGGCATCAGCAAAGAAACCATAGAGAAGGTCTATGCTGGCGATATGCCGGAGAATAAGATCGGACTGTTTAATGTACATCAACGGGTCAAGCTCATCTATGGAACTGGTCTTACAATTCAGAGGCTCGATAAAGGGACGAACATTTATTTTGATGTCAAAAAGGAGGGCCTATGAGAGCAATTATCGTGGAGGATGAAGAGCTAGCGAGACAGGAACTGGCTTATTTAATAGAGACTCACAGCGGAATTGATATTGCCGCACAATTTGAAGATGGGCTGGATGCACTCAAATTTTTACAGGTTGAGACGGTAGATGTGATTTTTCTGGACATTAACATTCCCTCGATTGACGGAGTACTGCTGGCTCAGAATATTAGCAGATTCTCGGTAAAACCTTATATAGTGTTTATTACTGCGTATAAGGAGCATGCCGCCGAGGCGTTTGAGATTGAAGCGTTTGACTATATTCTTAAACCCTACAGCGAGGTTCGCATTAAGGCTATGCTGCACAAGCTAGAGGGGGCGTTCGCTGCTCGCGGAAGACAGGGGGAAGAGGAACGTAATCCAGTAAGTGATAAGGTGAATCTGTGGAAAAATGAGAAGATTATCGTAGTGAATGCTGATGATATTTATTACGCCTCCGCACAAGAGAAAAGTACGAGCGTAATAACTAAAGGTGAGGAATATAGTATGGCGCTCAGCATCAGCGATTTTTATAATCGACTGCCGGAGGATCGTTTTTTCCGCTGCCATCGTTCCTATATCGTTAACCTGTCCAAAATCAAGGAAATCATCCCTTGGTTCAACAATACATACTTGTTGCGCCTGCATGATTTGGAGTTTGAGGTGCCGGTAAGTCGAAGCAAGGTAAAGGAATTCAGGCAGATCATGCGCCTATAAATGCAGTTCATTCTTCATTTTCGTCATCTCATGCCAGATTTCTCTCAACATCCGCTGGTTTAGCTACAATAAAGAGGCAATAGAAGCTCTTGTAGCAGATCACGAGAGGGAAAGAAGGAATAGACCATGACTTCGACGATGGACAACAAAAACGCCAAACGGTGGCTTATCGTATTAGGAACAGTAATTATGCAGATGGGTCTAGGTACCATTTATACATGGAGCTTGTTCAATGCACATCTGGTAACAAAATTCGGGTGGGAGCTTAATTCTGTTTCGATTACGTTTTCGATCACGAGCTTTGCACTCGCTTTTGCGACTTTGTTCGCAGGGAAATTGCAGGATCGTTTTGGTCTTCGCCGGTTAACTGCCGCCGCAGGGATTGTGCTTGGTCTAGGATTGATTCTTAGTTCTCAGGCGAATTCGCTTCTAATGTTCTATGTATTGGCTGGTGTAATCGTTGGTTTTGCAGACGGAACAGCTTATATCACTTCATTATCTAACTTAATTAAATGGTTTCCGAATAATAAAGGCTTAATCTCCGGTGTGTCCGTGGGTGCTTACGGAACGGGAAGCTTGATTTTTAAATATATCAATGGTAGTTTGATCGACTCGGTGGGTGTGTCTAATACGTTTATGTATTGGGGCATGATTGTTATGGTGATGATTGTAATCGGTTCCTTACTCGTCAGAGAAGCTCCAGTACAAGCGGCATCACTGGGTGCAACAGCAACATCGACTATCGCTAAACCAAAAGACTACACGGTAAAAGAAATGCTACGCACGAAAGAAGCTTATCTGTTGTTCATTATTTTCTTTACCGCTTGTATGTGTGGTCTGTATTTGATCGGTATTGTAAAAGACATCGGTGTGCAGCTGGCTGGACTTGATGTACAGACGGCAGCTAATGCCGTAGCGATGATCGCAATTTTTAATACAGCAGGACGTTTGATCTTGGGTGCCTTGTCTGACAAAATGAGCCGTTTGAAGCTGGTAGGCGCTTCTCTTGCAGTAACGGCAGCCGCTATGTTGACCCTTAGCTATGCGACGCTGAATTTCGGACTGTTCTTCACTTGTGTAGCTGCCATTGCATTCTGCTTCGGGGGTAACATTACAGTGTTTCCGGCAATTGTCAGTGACTTCTTTGGTCTTAAGAATCACAGTAAGAACTATGGAATCGTATATCAAGGTTTCGGTATTGGAGCCCTTTCAGGTTCGTTCATCGCCGTCTTCCTGGGCGGGTTTAAACCTACCTTCGTGATCTTTGGTCTCTTGTGTCTTCTGGCCTGCATCATCGCGATTTCGCTAAAACCGCCGGTGGAGAAAGCGAAAGAGAAGAAAGCGCTTCGGCTCAAAGCTACAGAACGGACGGCTTAAAGGTAAAAAGACAATAAATTAAACAAAGACGTACAAACTGACAACAGTTGTACGTCTTTTTTCTATTGGCGGGCAGTAGTCCGTGGAGCGTGTGAAACAAAAAAACTAAGGTGATCTGAATTCAGAATGAATTACTCATTGGAGAATATTACAGAAACACGGTCCGTATTGCAGCTATTATTGATTTTTGGCTCATTTTGCTAGAGTCACGGACTGTATAGCCCTTATTAGCCTCTACATGTGTATAATTGGAGTGAATTTGGGAGAATAGTTCGGTTTACATAGGCACTTTTTTCGCTGCCCAAGTGTTATAGAAGATATAAAGGTTAAGGAGGTGCTTACAACGCCACAGGATTCGCTAGACCCAAAGGAGCTGGAAGAGTTAATCATTTGTATTCAAAAGGGCAATATCGAACGGTATGCTTTTATCGTTAGAGCTTTCCAAACGCCAATCTACCGCTATTGCTATCGTTTGTTAGAAAACAAGCAGGATGCGGAGGACGCAGTTCAGGATGTTTTGGTAAAAGGCTATCAATCTATCCATCAATACAAGTCGCAGATGCATTTCTCGGCATGGCTCTATCGAATCGCGTATCATCATTGCTTAAACCTGCTGCGCAGACGGCGCTTGCAAAAGCGAGTCATGAGTATCTTCAAGCCTGATTTTATGTCTGCAAGTCCGGAACAAGAGCTGGATGATCGGTTGTTTAATCCCTCATTGTCAGCCGCTTTAGCGCAGTTGTCGCTGGAAGAGAGGAATATGCTTATTCTGCGGGTGTTCGAGGAAAAAACTTATGCGGAGATAAGCGAAATTCTTGGGGTCAGTCCCAATGCACTGACGAAGAGAATGAACCGGATCAAGCGGAGAGTGCAGGAAGCTATGAAATTGGAGGAGGAGATCAGATGGAACGAACCACAATCAGCGATGAATACCCAGATGTAATGTATGCCTCAGCCGGCAATGAACATCTGGGCGAGATCGATGTAGAAGAGAAGGTTATGGGACATATCCGTGGCATATCAGATCGAAAGCGATCGTTCTCGCTCTCGCTGAAGACGATGAATAGAACAACGGCAATTGCCAGTATGTTAGCCTTGTTCCTGATGATCTCAGTGACAGCTTATGCTGCATCGGAATATATACAGATCCGCAATAGTGAAGGCGTAGTGAAGGTTCAGCATGTTGCGCCGAATGAATCTGCAGGAGTAGCCTCCTATGATAAGTATGCACAGAAAGTAGATGCTTTCGCTAAACCGGGAGAATTGATCGCCTATCTTGTGAACAATAATGCAGGTGCAGCAGCCTTGGCAACAGAATTGTCCTTTAAGTATAAAGAGCAGCGGATAGGCGCATATTCTGATTTTTTGAAGGAAATCAAACGGACAGGGGCGCCGATGCTTCCTGCATTGGCAGCAGGGTATGCTTTTGAATATGGGGTTATAAACCCTAATCATCCGACTACGGATGCGGAGAAGAACAGTTCTCTATATCAGGAGACGTTACAAGATCTTACTGCCCAAGCAAACAAAGATAAGGGAAGTAGTAATTTATTTATGAAGGCTATACCTTGGTCGGAACCAGGCTGGATCAGTGCAATTTATTCGAAGAATAATGCTTTTATAGGTATCTCTGCCACGATCATGCATGGCGGGAAAGTGTTCGTGGAGCAAGAACCTGAGAATCAAGCGGATAAGATTATAGTGGCTGGCACAGAAGTGATCTATAACAAAGTAGTGAAGGAAGAGGTCAGCTACGATTATCTGAATTGGTATAACGAGAAGCAGGATGCGTATTATACACTCGGCAGCTACGGAGATAAGATTTTGACCAAGGAGCAATTTCTGCAGGTGGCTGGTGAGCTGCTGAAGTAGATTCTTGTAGTTTTGTAGTTGCTTGCGCTAAGTTAGTTGTACTATGTACAATTAAAGTTAACTAACACGTTTATATAAGCCCTGTAGTTGTATTTAATACAGCTATTACTGGTTAGATTAGTGGAAATAAACGTTTTTACGGATTTTAGTTGTAGAGAATGCAATTAAGGAAGAGGATATGGGAGATCAGAAATAAATAAGTGTATAAAATACAGTTAGATCATATGCAAGGTAGGAAGCATTCCCGACAACGCCGGACTTTCTAACCTAGGGATTCATGATTCACCTTGTACTTATGAAATACTTCATCTCAATAGTTGATTCAGATATAAAAGAAGGTATCCCTAATGCGAAGCTTTAGGGATACCTTCTTTATATTCTTAAGTCGAAAGATCGATCAGGGTTAGCCTTCCAGCAGCAGGGCTTCTGGATCTTCCAGCAATTCCTTCACTTTGACGAGGAAGCTAACCGCTTCAGAGCCGTCAACGATCCGGTGATCGTAGGAAAGGGCGATATACATCATTGGACGGTTAACGGTTCTTTCTTCGTCCAGCGCAATTGGACGCAATTGAATCTTATGCATCCCTAGAATACCAACTTGAGGGGTATTCAGAATCGGGGTGGATAATAGGGAACCGAATACACCGCCGTTGGTGATAGTGAACGTACCGCCTTGAAGCTCGGAGAGACTAAGTGTATTAGCGCGTGCCTTGGAAGCGAGTTCGCCAATTTGACGTTCGATTTCCGGGAAGCTGAGGCGATCTGCGTCACGGACAACCGGAACCACTAGACCTTCCTTAGCCGCAACGGCAATACCGATATCGTAGAATTTCTTAACAACCAGATCTTCACCGTCAATCTCTGCGTTCAGCAGAGGGTAGGTCTTCAGCGCACCGATCACGGCTTTGGTGAAGAAGGACATGAAGCCTAGTCCTACTTCATGCTTCTCTTTAAAAGCATCCTTGCGGCGCTTGCGGATGTCGAGGATCGCTGTCATGTCCACCTCGTTGAAGGTGGTCAGCATGGCTGCGGTCTGCTGCGCTTCTACCAAGCGGCTGGCAATCGTGAGCCGTCTGCGCGACATGCGCTTGCGCTCCACGTTCTTGCCATCCTCTGGCGCGGCTTTGCTCGCAGCCGGCTTCGCTGGCTCCGGCTTGGCTTGTGCCGCCGGAGCTACCGGTACAGCGGCCTGTGGCGCTGCTGCACCATGACCGGACACATCGGCCTGACCAATCCGGCCGATAGGATCACGGGCGCTAACATCGCCGAGGTCGATGCCGCGCTCCCGTGCCAGCTTGCGTGCGCCCGGCGATGCCAATGCAGCGGGGCTTTCGCCACCCGCTACAGCGACTTCGGGCGCTGCTACAGGTGCGGCTGCTGCGCTGCCGCTTGCCGGTGCCGCTTCAGGCGCTTTGCTCTCAGCGGCCTGCGGCGTACTGCCGCTAGCGGCTCCAATGATGCCGATGGCTTCGCCAACGGCTACGTTTTCGCCCGCTTGACGTAGGATGGAGGAGATGACACCCTCCACCTCCGCACTAATTTCCAAATTCACTTTATCCGTCTCTAACTCAGCAAGCACATCACCTTGACCTACCGTGTCGCCTTCTTTAACCAGCCATTTATAGATGGTTCCTTCGGATATAGATTCTCCCAGATCGGGTACTAAGATTTCTGACACAGGCCGTTACCTCCCCAAACATAATGGTTTACGCTATTGTGATACCGTCCTCTTAAGAGGACGGTACAGCTGTTTGTACTTGTGAATTTGCTTTTAGGGCCTCTGAAACAATTCTACGCTGTTCAAAGCTATGAACATCTGCATAACCACTCGCAGGACTGGAACGTTCAGGACGTCCGATATATCTCACGCTAGTGTTTTGCGGTGCGATGGCCCGTAACCGAGGTTCGGTATAACTCCATCCGCCCATATTCTTCGGCTCTTCTTGCACCCAGACAATTTCCTGAAGGGATGTGAAGGAGCTTAAGTGAGCACTCAGTTCATGTTCTGGGAACGGATAGAGTTGCTCTAAGCGCAGTACATGTAGCCATGACCAATCTTTGTCTGAAGCAGCTTCTAGCTCTGTTTGGATGTCGATAGCTACTTTACCGCTGCAGACTACTAGACGTTTGACCTCACCTGGCTTCTGGCCTAGCAGAGGCTCAGCTAACACAGGCTGGAATTGTCCGGAAGCGAGCTCAGTTCCGGCAGATGTGCTGCGCGGATTACGAATGAGACTCTTCGGCGTCATAATCACCAGTGGTTTAGCGTCTTCCTGTCCACATAAAGCAGCTTGGCGCCGCAAGACATGGAAATATTGAGAAGCAGTGGTCAAGTTAGCAACGGTCCAGTTCTCTTCCGCGGATAACTGTAGGAAGCGTTCCAATCTACCACTGGAATGCTCGGGTCCCTGTCCCTCGTAGCCATGCGGTAACATGACGACGAGATTGCTGCGCTGCGTCCATTTCGCACGTCCAGCGGCAATGAACTGATCAAATATAACCTGACCTGCATTGGCGAAGTCGCCATATTGTGCTTCCCAGATGACGAAGGTTTCTGGTGCGAACACATTATAACCATACTCAAAGCCTAGCACAGAAGCTTCAGATAGCGGACTGTTATATACGCCAAAGGAAGCGCGAGAATTACTTAGCTGATGAAGCGGAGAGAATAATTCTCCTGTCTTGCTGTCGTGCAGCACCAGATGGCGGTGTGCGAAGGTGCCACGCTGTGCATCCTGACCGCTAAGTCGAATTGGCGTTCCATCCTTCAGGATGGTTGCGAAGGCGAGGGACTCAGCGAGTGCCCAGTCGACCTTTTCACCCTCATTCAGTGCGTCCTTGCGACGCTGCAGAATTCGCTCCAGTTTCGGATAGACTTGGAATCCATCAGGTACGCTCAGTAGCTCACGATTAATCTCTTGCAGACTGGAGATCGGTACGGCTGTAGTGCCTGCCGCTGAGCGATCTGTATGAAGAGGAATGAAGGCCTTTGGTTCTTTTTTCTTGTGATTGCCTTCCTTCATACTATCGTACGCACGTTGCAATACGCCTTCTGTTTCAACGTGCATCTTTTGTACATCTTCAGCTGTAAGAATTTTTTCACGCTGTAGCCGCTCCGCATACACCTTGTAAACGGTTGGATGATTGCGTACCTTACCGTACACGATAGGTTGTGTAGTTTCAGGATCATCCATTTCGTTATGTCCATGACGACGATAGCCGATGAGATCAATAACGAAATCCTTTTTGAATTGATTGCGATATGCACTAGCTAAACGAACGGCTGATATACAGGCCTCAGGATCATCAGCATTGACATGGATAATTGGAATTTCATATCCTTTGGCGATGTCACTCGCATAATGCGTTGAACGGGAGTCTTCGCTTTCTGTCGTAAAGCCGATCCGGTTATTAACAATGATATGGATCGTCCCGCCATTCTGATAACCTTGAAGTTTGCCAATATTAAGTGTTTCTGCAACAATCCCTTCACCTGGAAAAGCAGCATCGCCATGCATCAGTACCGCCATAGCTTTACTGGTATCAATCTTCGGCAATCCGGCTGTGCTCCGATCTTCTTGAGCAGCACGAGTGAAGCCTTCCACGACAGGATTGACGAATTCCAAGTGACTTGGGTTATTCGCTAGTGTTATTCTTGTGCGTACGGTTTCTCCTTCACGGACAGCGCGATCTGCACCCAGATGGTATTTCACATCACCCGTCCAGCCATAGTTAATGCCTGTAGAGCCTTCGGAAGGGAAAAGCTCCTTGTTCGGAGAATGATGAAACTCTGAAAATATAATGTCATAAGGTTTGCCCAAAATATGTGCAAGAACGTTGAGGCGACCACGATGCGCCATGCCCATCAGAATATGCTCTGCGCCGTCATGCGCAGCAGCGCGTACGATTTCATCCAGCATCGGTACGAGAGCGTCATTGCCTTCCAAGCTGAACCGCTTCTGACCCACAAAGGTTTTGTGGAGGAAGGTTTCGAATTGCTCTACTTGGATCAGGCGGTTTAGCAGCTCTTTACGTTCTGCATTATTTAAAGGCGCTGGTGAGCTTGTGGATTCTGCCTGTCTGTTCAACCATTTCAGTTCTTGTTCTTCATGCACATGCCCGAATTCATAGGCGATTGTCTTGGTGTAAGCCTGACGCATACGCTGAACTGCATCCCATCCGGTATGCACATCATTCGGCGCATTCTCCCAAATGAGCGTGGCAGGTAGTGCGAGCAGATCCTCACGAGTCAGCTCATAGGTTTCGAGTTCAAGATATTTAGCCATGGGATTGTGATCGCGCTCAAGCGGATCAATATCAGCGGCTATATGGCCATATATACGAATATTAGCGATTAGCTTGGAAGCTCTTACTGCCTTTCTAAGCCATTCGGTGTCTCCCGAAATGCGAGGCTGTGGAGCCGGTTCGCTATCCGGTGTTAGGGGTGGGGGACCCGAATTTGTAAAAAGCTCGCGATAATTATTCTCTACGGTGGAAGGATCTTTCACAAACTGTTCATATCTTTCTTGAATGTAGCCTAAATTGGGTCCGTAATACTTACTCCAAATGGATTCGTTATAGGGCTCTTTGGCTGCCATGAATACATCCTCCTTAACGGATGAACTCCATACGTGACATTTTGTGTCAACGCTTACTGGAGCTGTGATGATTGCGGTTTCATTTCTCATCTTATTGTGCTACTTTCCACACGTGTAATCAATTCATTCTTTCGTCCAATACGTTCGCAAAATGGTATGGGTTAGCTTGTTCTAATGAAAAGAACGCTGTTTCTTCTCATTACCCATTCCTAAGGCCCACTAAAATGATTCTAATATCCTTATTTTTAACTAATAGGGAAGGAAGTATCATTCTATCGGCTTAATTAATTTTATGAATAGGACGAGTATCGTGTTAAAAGGACAAGATATCGCACAAAAGAGCTTCTATTTTTTGTTTTTTAATGGAAAAACTAATCAGAAATCGACACACTTTTCCACTTTAGTATAGTATAATGTTATTGCAGTTAGCGATTTTCATATATTCAAAGTAGATCCTTTCGTGTAAAGGGTCCAGTAAAAGGTAAACCTGCCGAAAGGCAGGGGCACAAAGTCGCGGGTCTAAGGTAGAAATACTATGACAGCCGGATTGCCTGGGGACTAAAATCTTAGGAGGAGATTTTTTGGACAAGTCCAACCAGGGAAGCAACAGAGAACAGCAGGTCATTGATCTAGACGTAGAGTGGGTCCATTTATTATTAGCAGCTAAGAAGGCTGGCATAAAGGCAGATGAAATTCGTCGCTTCTTTCATGAGAAGACAGTGCAAGCCGTGCAGTAATACATTCAGTGCGTAATATTTTAAAAAAGGGCACAGCGATAACTCGCTGTGCTCTTTTTCGGTGTATATGAAAGTATAAGTTTCACACCGTATATGATCATTGTATTCTGCTAGAATACAAACGCCTTCGCCGTCCGTGTTAGGAGAGCGAAGGCGCTTATGTTTAATAGTATGAGTAGAAGAGGATCTTATCAGGTCAGATGGAGGATTAATCCTTCTGATCCAGGCGCCATTTCTGGTAGTCCAGAAACTCCTTGAATTCGCGTTTGCTTATGCCTGAGGCCATAGCTTCCTGCACCAATCGGAACCATTCCGAATCTAAAGGTGATTCCTCAGCATCATTAGGCTCTCCATAGAGCAAAGCATGGATGGATACCTGAAGCGCGTCGGCGATCTTTTCGATAAACTGGATTGAAGGATTGGACTGGATGTTTCTCTCCACATTGCTAAGATACGACTTAGCAACATCCGCTCTGTCCGCAAGCTCAGATAGGGACAATCCCTTTTCTAGGCGGAGATGCTGGATACGTTGGCCCATATTTTGTGGCACTATGCTGACGCCCCTCCGTAATTTTTGTTATTAGTATAGCAAATATCATTAAATTCGACAAAGTTTATTGTAAAGAGAAAAGCAGCATCTACTTATCCGCTTTCCGGAATAAGAATCTGCTGCTCTTCGAATGGAAGACTTATTAGATTATCTAGCGACTCCAGCAGTTTGCTTAGCTGTGAAATCCCAAGTCAGTGTCAACGAATCTTTTTGGAAGTAGTTTTGCTCTTCACCGTTATCAACAAATTCGAATTGAACGGTGAAGCCATCATTTGTGCCGGCTTTGATACCGTTTGCTTCACCCCAGATTGCGTCAAGTCCAGTGTTTTTTACTAGATCCGGAGTTTGAGATTTCAAATCAGCCAATGTAGTTTCCCATACTACAACCTCCGGAACAATAACACCGCTTTTATCTTTATTCACCAGGAATTTAACTTTAATGAATTTAGCTAAATCGTTAGCGCCGTTGTTACCGCCCACATCATTAATGGAGGTAGTTGTTTTAAGGAGGATAGAGCCGATATCAAGTGTACCGTCATTTTTCAGTTTGAAGTCTCTTTTGATAGTATCACCTGGCTTCAGATCCTTCAAATCAACGATAACCGATGGATCGGAGTTCAAATCGAGTGTACCTGCAGCAAATGTAGCAGTGCTTTGTGCAGTGTCACTAAAGTAAGCGAAGGTTCCGCCACCAATCAATGATAAACCCAGTGCTGCTGATGCTACGCCAAGACCCAATGTTTTCTTGATACCCATAATTAAAATTCCTCCTCGGTTTTTGTGGTTTTTTTATAAAAGTTATATATTGTAACTTCCGGTTCGTAAGCGGAAGCGGACAATCAACGGATTACTGTATTTCAGTTGGAGGTGGAGAGGTAGGAAGCATAGCAGCATTTTTCTTTTCGAGTGCAGCTACAGCCTTCCATGATGAATACAGGGCATAGAGCAGGAGCATCAAGCCTGGTACAATCATGAGCACAACACTTCCAGCTTTGGAAACTGCGAAATTCATAGCGTAACCTACGTAAGGTACGGTGACCCCGGTATACTCAGCTACAACATTCGTGGAACTGGTAGGGTTCATATCAGGTGCATCATTGTTATCACCTTTCGTGCGATACATGGCTTCACCGGTAGCGTTATTCATTGTTGCTTCTACAACACGGTGAGTAATGAGCAGGTTTTCTTCATTTCTAAAGGTGATCACATCGCCTTTTTTGAAGCGATTCATATCTCCTCCGGGTTTTAAAGCGACAATCGATCCGGTTTGAATCCCTGGTTCCATCGAACCTGAGAGTACCGATTTGATCTGGTATCCGAAGAAGGCAGGTTCACCGCCGGAGGCCTTTGATAAAACTACGGCTACCACCAGCAGAATGAATATCACAAGCATGATGCTCGATAATGTATTGTTGATCATTTTTTTAATCCGCATATTATTCGCCACCTTTAACTTGTTGAGGGTCCGAAGGGGCTGGTGTTGCTACCGGTGGGGAAGTGGTTGTATCTTCCGCTTTTGGCGCCTCCTGAGGAACCGCTTGCTGTGGTACATCTTTTGGAATCGTTAGCTCTTCACCAATTTCCGGAACGACCGGGTTAGTGGCTGGGGCTTCAGGCTGTTCTTTATTTATGTTCTCTGGAGTAGCTTCACCTTTCGGTGGAGTCACTTCCGTTTTTGCTTTCTCCTCAGCTTCAGCTTTCGCTTTGTCCTCAGCTTCTTGCTTTTCTTTTTTCTCCAGTGCCAAACGTTCTTCTTCTTTCTTCGTTTGTTCCAGCGCCTCTAGTCGGGCTTTCTCAAGTGCTTCCAACTGTTGTTCACGGGTTTGACTGATCAATTGGAGCTGACTCTGAAGATTGCTGATTCCTGAAGTAGCCGATTCTTTAAGATCATTCATTTCAGTATTGAGATTTTCATAAGTGGAGGTAAGTTCGCTAGAGATATTGCCGGCCGGCTGACTAAAAGGAATCAGGAAAGGTAACGGCTGCTGAAACGCCTCGTTGCGTAACTCGGGTTGTCCATATACATCACTGGTCACTACCGAAGCAAATGGAAGCCCGATGTCGTGTATGGAGTTTAGATATTGGATGACTCCCTTTAAGGAAGCATTCAGGGATTCAGAGATTACACCGCTTTGATTCAGGCTGCTTTGCAGCTCTCTGAAGAATTGTTCATCCTTGATTTCTAGACAGTTTGAATCTAGAGAGGTCATATATCCTCCAATCTGGAATAGGACGGCTGCTGCTGCGTTCAGCTCTCCATTGATTTCGTTCCAAATTTGGCTGTTGGTGGCCAGTTGCTCATTCACGCCATCGATTTGAGATTGAAGCGCGGAGATTTGCGAGGAAATCTCTTGCGCTGCGACATCAAGCTCATCCAGCGTCATGCCTTCTATTCCCGAAACGTCTGAGAGACTGCCTGAAGGGGTATAGCTTTGAAGCGATCCTTTTAAAGCAGTAGCTCTTTCGATATGATCTTTGAGTTCTGTTAGAAGCCCCTTGATCGAGTTTGGAAATACTTCGCAAAAGCTAATTGTGCTAGTGGTTTGCGTAGTAGCTCCAAAACCACCATAGGTACTACCCACTTGCTGCGAGGTAGTCAGAAACAAGACGGAGACAGCCATTCCTGATTGCAGAACACGTAATCCGATTTGCTTCTTTCGTTTAGGTCTTCTTTTTGCTGATCTGGGTCTCAGAGGAATACCTCCCCTCAATGTCTTGAGTTTCTTTGGTTCGTTATTGTTGTTCTTTATTGAGAACAACTTCTGTAATGAATAATACATGGAATAAATTGAAAAGAAAACTGTCAATAAGTCTCGTTTGTGCTCTATAAAGAACAAAAACGTTAATTTATCTCTATTTATCTCGTTTTATCGCTTGATATCTATTTTTATTCGCAATAGAGAACGATACATAGGAGAGGAATGTATTAAAAATAGCCTAATCATGCGAGAGGCACGATTAGGCTATTAAGAATTCTTGCGAGTTTAATTGTGGGCTCAGTTAGGGAAGACGAGTACCACGTGAACTAACATATAGGTCATACCATTCTTTTCGAGTAAGCTCCAGCTTGTCCGCATCGGCGCAGGCAGCGATGCGCTGCGGATTCACAGTCCCAATCACAGGCTGAATAGCTGCCGGATGTGTCATTAGCCAGGATAGCACTATGGCTTCGGGTGTTGTTCCTTTTTCATCTGCAAGTTGTTTAACCATGGCAGCTGTCTGGACGATATTCTCTGGTTGATCCTCTAATGAACGTCCGCTAAATAAGCCTTGTGCGAGTGGGCCCCAAGCTTGAAGCTGAATGTTCTCCATTCGACAATGTTCAAGGGTTCCTTCGGGAAAGGTAATATCCTTCCAAGGTTCACGGTTTACACTGATTCCAGCATCGACCCAGCTGAGCTTGGCTAGGCTCATGTGTAGCTGGTTTACGATAAAGGGTTCCTCGCAATAGGCTTGCAGCATTTTGATCTGCGCTGCGCTCATATTGGAGACGCCGAAATGACGAACTTTACCTGTTGCCTTTAATTGATGCAAAGCAGAAGCTACTTCATCCGGATCCATTAGGGGGTCAGGCCGATGGAGCAGCAGAATATCAATATATTCTGTTCCTAGTCGCGACAATATTCCTTCTACACTGCTTAGAATATGCTGGCTTGAGAAGTCAAAGACATTAGAGCTGTCTCCGGGCTCCATTAGCTTAATACCGCACTTCGATTGAATAATGATTTCTTCGCGGAGTCCTGGGCGTTCTTTAAAGATTTGACCGAATACCTTCTCGGCTTTACCACGGGTATAAATATCTGCGTGATCAAACATATTGATACCAATAGATAGTGCTGCGTCGACGGCTGCATGTCCTTGCTTAACATTCTCGGCGGTAATCGGTTCATGATCCCAGCCCCCACCAAATCCCATACAACCTAGAGCAATACGGCTGGCTGGTATACCGCGCTTGTTTAAAGGCAGCGTTCTCAACATTGTGATTCCTCCTAGGAAAATATGATTGCGTACACGTACATAGTGTACACGCTTAGATTCTAGTATGGTATTTATTGTCTCTGAAAAAGTTAAAAAAAGAGTAGAGGTCCTAAGGACTCTACTCTGTATTAAGTGGTGTTCCAATGTCATTCAACTTGCGTGCTACAACATCATCATAGAGACGTTGTAGCCATTTTAGTTCAATAAGGGTGTGTTCATAGGTGCCGTACATGAGATGAAGGGCGGAACGAGGAACAATAGGAATATGTTCTTCATATACCTGATAAGCCAGATTCACCTGATGTTCGGTTTCCCGAATACGTTCTTCAAGCAGCTTCTCCACCTTGTTTTGATCAACATGACGGGACATGGCTAGAGCCATATACATCGGATGATAGAAGGGCTCGTTCTTTTTAATTTGCTGTAGAATTAACTGCTCGAATAAATTTTTACCTTGCTCAGTAATACCGTAAATGGTTTTGTCTGGGCGATCACTGCTGCTAATCACTTCTAAAGCTTCGATATAACCATCTTGTGCAAGTTTATCGACAGCATAGTAGAGAGACCCAAGCTGGAGCTTTGTAATCCGGTCCATGGAGCGCTCTTTCATGACTAGTGTAATTTCATAGGGATGCATGTTTCTTTCAAGCAATAGTCCGAGAATAGCCAATTTCATCGACATAATCGTTACCTTTTACCCTCGGACGCCTGAGCAGTTTTACTCGGAATGGTGAGGCGGTCTTTTGGCATAAGCAGCACAAAGACTAAACCAAGGACGGCAGGAATCATGGCCCACATAAAGGTATGTGCGATTGAAGAGGACAGTGCACTAGATATTTTCTCTAAAATTTCAGGTGGAATCTTGGCTCTTGCTTCAGGTGTCAGGGCTGCCCGTGGATCGCCGAAGGCTGCTGACTGCTCACTTCCGCCAAAAGCTTCGCTAATGCTGCTAGTGAAGTTGTTACGCTGAATAATACCGAAGATCGTAATCCCCAGCGTCATCCCAAGCGAGCGCATAAAGGTACTTGTTGAAGTTGCTGAACCGCGTTGGCGCATATCGAAGTTATGGATAGCTGCCATGCTTAGCACGGAGAAGGAAAAGCCCACGCCGAACCCAGTTAAGGCCATGAATACATTAAGCATGAGACGGGAGGTATCTGGCGACAAAGTGCTTAGACTGTAGATACCTGCGACAAAGCAGACTGCGGATAGAATCATAATGTTGCGGAAGCTGGTTTTGGTGGTCAGTAGCCCACCGGTCTGACTGCCTACGACGGTACCGATCATCATCGGCATGAGGATCAGTCCAGAGTTCGTAGCGGAGCCGCCAAATACGCCCTGTACAAAGATAGGAATGTAGATGGTGGCTACGATAAAGGCAGAGCCATAGAACAAGGCTGTCACACTACTTGTTGCAAACAACCGTTTACTGAACATCGCGAACGAGATAACAGGTTCAGCCGCCACTCTCTCAATGAGGATGAATGCCAGCAAGAGTACAGCAAAGCCGGCGAATAAGCCAAGGATGACACTAGAATCCCAAGCGTATTGATTGCCTCCCAGTTCTAGCGCAAACATTAGGCAGATAATGGCGCCGACAAGAGTGAAGGCTCCGCCCCAGTCGATGCGCTGTTTAGCGTGAGAAATCGATTCTTTGTAAGAAGTTGCGATCAGAAACAGTGCAATAATTCCGAGCGGCAGGTTAATGTAGAATACCCATTGCCATCCTACATAGTCGGTAATATATGCACCCAATAAGGGTCCGAGTACACTAGAGATTCCGAAGACGGCACCGAAAAGGCCGGTCAGCTTTCCTCTTTTTTCAGGAGGGTAAATGTCGAAAACGATGGTGAAGGCGATAGGCATTAGTGCACCGCCGCCGATCCCTTGAATAGCCCGGTAAATACTGAGCTGTGTAATACTGGTTGCAGTACCGCACAGTGCTGAGCCAATCAGGAATACAATCAGTCCGAACATGAAGAAACGTTTACGTCCATACATATCCGAGAGCTTGCCGAAGATAGGGGTCCCAGCCATTACCATGACCATATAGGCCGAAGTGACCCATACGATTTTGTCCAGACCGCCAAGGTCGGAAACAATGGTTCCCATAGCTGAAGCTACAATGGTATTGTCCATCGCGGACATCAGAATACCGAGCAGCAGGCCGATAACTACGAGTTTAAGATTACTTTCTTTAGTATGCATGCTTCGCAGGCTCCTTTTTTTAATAGTGATAAATCCGTTCAAAAAATGTTCATAGGTTAGAAGCAAAATTTATTATATTCAAATTTGAATAGGGTAGCAATAGTTTTTTTCAAATATAAGAAGTATAAGTTTCACACAATACTATATGTCTTATATTTCTCGCTTAAACGCTTACCGTCCTTATAAGGACACCGAAGGCGTTTATGCTTGAAAAAATGGGATTTGGGGATAGGAAATAAAGAACGCCTCTTGACATACCCTACGGGGGTATATTATATTATTGGTAAGGAGGCTGATTCTTATGTCTACTAGTAAGCAAGAACAAACTGAGAAATCCTGCGAAGCTGACTGTCATTCTTCAGCATCTGGAGAACGAATGAGTCATCATTCGACAGATTTCAAAAATGGTTTGAATACTCGCCTCAACCGGATTGAAGGCCAGATCCGCGGGATAAAGGGTATGATAGAGCGGGATACTTATTGTGACGATGTGCTCAATCAGCTCGCAGCGGTTCAAGCGGCACTAAACGGTGTTGGTAAGATGCTGCTGGAAGGGCATATGAAGAGTTGTATTATTGAACGAATCGAAGCCGGTGAACATGAGGTTATCGATGAGCTGCTAATTACGGTTAACAAATTAATGAAATAATAAGCTAATGCTCCTTGAGCATGGCTTCATAACATTTACTGGAGGTAATAATAATGTCGAACGCTACATTAAACGTTGAAGGAATGTCTTGTGGTCACTGTGTCAACTCTGTAGAGAAGGCTGTAGGTAATCTTGGAGCTACTGCTAAAGTTGATCTTGCTGCTAAAAAAGTTTCCGTTGAGTATGATGAGAACAAGGTGAGCCTTGGAGCTATTAAAGAAGCTATTGAAGAGCAAGGGTATGATGTAGTTTAATTTGAAGCAAAGTAATAAGGCTTGGAGCTGTATGGGAATGCCATAAGCTCCAATGCCTTTTCTTTTTATAGAAATTATCATACTCTATAGGGGTATGAGGAGGCTTTGGAATCATGGATAAGTTAAAAACAACAGCTTCACCCAATGAACAGCAAGCGACCGTACAGATTACAGGCATGACCTGTTCTGCTTGTGCAGCTCGAATTGAGAAAGGTTTGTCCCGGATGGAGGGTGTTTCTCGCGCAAATGTAAATTTAGCCTTGGAACAAGCCACTGTCGGATTCGATCCTTCTGTATCAGGGTTACCACAAATTGAAGATAAAATCCGCGCTCTTGGTTATGATACCGTCAAAGAGACCGCGGATTTTGATATATCAGGCATGACCTGCGCTGCATGCTCGGCGCGGATCGAAAAAGTGTTGAGTCGTACGCCGGGGATCGCAGCAGTGAATGTGAATTTAGCGCTGGAAACGGCACATGTAGAATATACTCCCGGTAATATTAGTCCAAGAGAAATCATGGAGAAGATAAGCAATATCGGATATAAAGCTACTCTTAAAGAAGACCGCAAGGATCATGTGGATCGTCGTGTACAGGAAATTCAGCATAAGAAGTGGAAGTGGATCATTTCTGCTATTCTTTCTTTCCCATTGTTATGGGCGATGGCAGGTCATTTCTCATTCACAAGCTGGATTCCAACACCGGAGTTATTTATGAATCCTTGGTTTCAGCTTGTTCTGGCGACCCCCGTACAGTTTATCATCGGTTGGCAGTTCTACGTAGGCGCGTATAAAGCACTTCGTAACGGAAGTGCCAATATGGATGTGTTGGTCGTACTGGGGACATCAGCAGCGTATTTCTACAGTCTTTATCTGACGATTGATTCATTAAGTATGAAGGGAATGAATCATACCGCCCCAATGTATTATGAGACGAGTGCTGTACTCATCACACTCATCCTCGTCGGTAAATGGTTCGAGGCGCTAGCCAAAGGACGTTCCTCTGACGCCATTAAGAGCTTAATGGGGCTTCAGGCAAAGACGGCTCTCGTGATCCGCGATGGCAAAGAAATGAATATTTCGACAGATGAAGTGATTCCCGGCGATATTGTATTGGTGAAGCCTGGAACAAAGGTGCCGGTGGATGGCGAGGTAGTAGAGGGTTCCTCTTCTGTGGACGAGTCTATGTTGACCGGAGAAAGTATTCCTGTAGAGAAAAAACCTGGAGATACTGTTATCGGTGCTACATTAAATAAGAATGGGATCTTAAGAATCAAAGCCAACAAAGTAGGAAGAGACACTGCGCTCGCTCAAATCATTAGAGTAGTGGAGGAGGCCCAAGGCTCCAAAGCGCCGATCCAGCGGATCGCGGATGTCATCTCAGGTATTTTTGTACCGATTGTTGTAGGCATTGCGATGATCACTTTCTTGGTCTGGTACTTCTGGGCAGCACCTGGTCAATTTGCCGATGCCCTTGAAAAAGCCATTGCGGTGCTCGTAATCGCCTGTCCATGTGCGTTAGGTCTTGCAACGCCGACCTCCATTATGGCGGGATCAGGCCGCGCTGCGGAGCTTGGTATTCTGTTCAAGGGTGGTGAGCATTTAGAAGGCGCACAAGGGATTAAGATCGTTGTTTTGGATAAGACAGGTACGGTTACAAATGGTAAGCCCATGCTGACTGATATCGTGACTACCACTGGAATTGCCGCTTATGGTAAAGAAAGTGCAGAGAATCGTCTATTAGCTTTAACTGCGGCAGCCGAGAAATTATCAGAACATCCGCTTGCGGAAGCTATCGTTGCAGGAGCCGCTGACAGAGATTTGATCTTACCCACCGCTGAACAGTTTGATAATGTACCTGGACGGGGAATTATGGCTGTTGTCTCCGATCAACAAGTTAGGGTGGGTACACGGCGTATGATGGAAGATCATCAATTGGACATCACAGAGTGGACCCCAGTCATGAAGAGACTGGAAGAGGCAGGAAAGACAGCTATGCTTGTAGCGGTGGACGATGAGATTGCCGGGATTGTCGCTGTGGCGGATACGATTAAGCCAACCTCAAAAGCAGCTGTAGCTGCGCTTCATGCGATGGGCATAGAGGTCATTATGATTACAGGTGACAATAAAATCACCGCAGAAGCTATTGCGAAGCAAGCAGGTATTCGAAAAGTGTTAGCAGAGGTTCTACCAGAAGGCAAAGCGGAGGAAGTTCGTAAGCTGCAGCGGAATGGGACAAAGGTAGCTATGGTTGGGGATGGCATCAATGATGCTCCTGCACTGGCTACTGCAGATACGGGCATGGCGATTGGTACAGGGACGGATGTAGCAATGGAGGCTGCAGATATTACACTGATGCGGGGAGATCTGAAGAGCATACCCGATGCCATTATGATGAGCCGTAAAACGATGAGTAATATTAAGCAGAATTTGTTCTGGGCACTTGCATACAATACAATAGGTATACCGATTGCTGCACTCGGATTTCTAGCTCCATGGCTAGCTGGAGCTGCGATGGCATTCAGTTCTGTGTCCGTCGTCTTGAATGCACTTCGTTTGCAGCGGGTAAAGCTTTAAGAGAAACCTAACTATGTAAGGAGTGGCCGCTGTGCAAGAAAACAACGAGACAATATCTCTATTAATGAACCATGCATCTGTCCGCAAGTATCAGGATAAGCCAGTAAGTGAAGAGCAGCTTGCAGCTATTATTGAAGCAGGCCAAATGGCTTCGACTTCCAGCAGTGTACAAGCCTATAGTGTTATTGCAGTGACTGACCCGGCTATAAAAGCAGAGCTTGCCGGATTATCGGGTAATCAGGCTTATATAGAACAATGCCCAGTCTTCTTGGTCTGGTGCGCGGATCTGTATCGGTTGCGTGAGGTGACAAAACCTCATTTGCAGGGAGAGACATCGTATGAAGATTCTGCTGAGAACCTTATTGTAGCTACCGTTGATGTTGCGCTTGCTGCTCAGAATGCTGCTGTAGCTGCGGAATCGCTTGGGCTCGGAATTGTTTATATCGGCGGAATCCGTAACCGGATTGCGGAGGTTTCTGAGCTGCTTGGACTGCCCGAGCTGGTTTACCCGATATTTGGAATGTGTGTGGGCTACCCTGATGGAGCCACAAGCCTGCGTCCGCGTCTGCCATTAGAGGCTGTTCTACATCGTAATCGCTACAATGCCGAAACGACAGTGGAGCAGGCCAAGACTTACGATGAAGTCTCTTCAGACTATATGCGTGAGCGGACTCATGGTGCCAAGGATACACCTTGGTCTGTGATTATGGCAGAACGGTTGGCACAGCCAGCGCGAATGCATATGAAGGAATTCCTTCTCGGAAAAGGATTCTTTAAGAGGTAATCTAGTATTTTCGATTAAAGAGGTTGCCCTATTCGTAGTTAAAACTACGGGTAGGGCAACCTCTTTTTCGTACCCTGAGGCATGAAGGTGACAGTTGTCATCTTAAAGAAATGACAGTCCATACTAATGTCAGGTCTCCTTTTTCCATATGATTGAAATAGATCAAACGCATTCGGAATCGGAGGGGTTACGAAATGGACAGTGTTATTGAGATGAATGGAGTTAGCAAATTATATAAGGATAAGAAAGCAGTAGATAATATCAGCTTCAACATTGCCAAAGGTTCGATTACAGCTATTCTTGGACCAAACGGAGCAGGCAAAACAACGGCATTGGGAATGTTATTGGGGCTATTAGAGCCCACTGAAGGTACAGTGAAAATATTTGGACAACATCCAAAAGATAAAATCGTACGTGAAAAGACCGGCGCGATGCTGCAAGAGGTAAGTGTGATGGATCGGCTCAAAGTTCGGGAGATCATCGCTCTGATCCGTAGCTATTATCCACAGCCGATGGATATGGAGTTTCTAATTAAAGCTACAGGGCTTGCGCCAGCGGATCTGAATAGATACGCCGAGAAGCTCTCGGGCGGTCAAAAGCGTAGTCTAGGCTTCGCGCTGGCCCTGGCTGGTGATCCAGAGCTGATCTTCTTCGATGAACCTACGGTTGGACTTGATATTACTTCCCGGCGGCGGTTCTGGGATACGGTTCGGGGACTTGCGGAGCAGGGCAAGACGATTGTGTTCACGACACATTACTTACAGGAAGCTGAAGATATTGCGGATCGTATTCTATTGTTTAGCAAAGGCCATTTAGTTGCAGACGGAAGTCCAGATGAGATTAAATCGCGGATTGTGAAGCGTTCGCTGTCCTTTTTGCCAATAGGTGATCGATCAAAATTACGCAGGAGCCTGCTGGAACTAACCGCTATTGAGGGTTGTTATGAAAAAGAAGGCCGAATTCATGTGACGACAGACGATACAGATGAAGCGCTGCGAGCGATTTTTGTTACTGGACTTCCCGTGAAGGATGTTCGTATAGATCAGGGACGTTTGGATGACGCTTTTGAACAATTGACCATGAACCAAGAGGAGGCTATCTAAAGATGAGATTAATTACTGTACAGTGTAAAGCCGAGATGCTGAGGATCATCCGTAATCCTTATTACGTATTCTGGTCATTGCTCATGCCCATTATGTTCTACTTCATCTTCACCCGCGTGGTTAATACAGGTAATGATGACCCGACTTGGCGCGCTCACTACTTAATGTCGATGGCAACCTTTAGTGTAATGGGCTCTGCGATCATGACGCTTGGCATCCGTTTAGTGCAAGAACGAACACAAGGCTGGACTACCTTTATTCGGATTACCCCGCTACCGGGTTCCGTCTATTTCTTCGGAAAAATGTTCGGGCAAACGATGATGCATCTGTTTTCGGTCATTTGTATTTTTGCCGCAGGATATTTAATCAATGGTGTCTCCTTATCTGCGGGTCAATGGGTGCTTAGTGGGCTTTGGATCCTGATCGGTTCCCTTCCATTTTTGGCGATTGGTACGCTTGTGGGTGCTATGAAACGGGTAGATACGGCTAGTGGAGTCAGTAACGTGATTTATATGGCGCTTGCTGTAGCGGGGGGCATGTGGATGCCAATTGAGATTTTACCACGTTTAATGCAGAAGATTGGTCATTGGTTACCTTCTTATAACTATGGAAATGGGGCGTGGGAGATTGTACGTGGCTCAGCCCCGCATTGGAGTAATGTCTTGATTTTGCTCGGATATTTGGTAGTTTTTATGTTACTATCGGTTTATATTCGAAAAAAACAGGAAGCGGTGTAAAGTAATGACCGAGCGTGGACAGTTCCAGTTATTTCCGAGAAGTCAGGGATTTTTCCCTTATGTATGGGCTGTATATCTGATTTTGCCCATCCTGAATTTGCGCGGGGAGACTGGAGTGAAGCTCATTCTAGGTGGGATTATGATAGCGGTGTTTGCCATCAGCTATCGCCAGCTGTATTGGGTTCGGGGTGGCGTGTTTAATTTTTGGTTAACGACTCAAATGGTGATCATCGTGGTGCTTAGCTTGTTCTATACGCCCTTTAATCTGTATATGGGCTTTTTCACCGTGAATTTTATAGCTTATTATACGGAGAATAAAGGGTTTAAAATTGCATTTACTTCTTTTGTGGTCATGGTACTTTCGGTGCTGGTCTTAGTAGGCCGTGAGTTGGAATGGGTTAGTATTATGTTCTTAGTCCCGTTTATCGTTATTATGCTGATTATGCCATTCGGCGTAAGATCCATGCATCAACATCAGAAGCTGGAGAAAGAGCTAGATCAAGCTAATGAGGTGATTAAAGAGTTGGTGAAGCGTGAGGAACGCATGAGAATCGCTCGTGATTTGCATGATACCCTTGGGCATACGCTGTCCTTGATTACATTAAAAAGCCAACTCGTAGAGAAGCTGGTGACCAAAAATACGGAGCGAGCCCAAGAGGAGGCGCGGGAAATTCAGCGTACTTCGCGGGCTGCGCTCCGTCAGGTGCGCGAGCTAGTGTCGGAAATGCGTGCGATCTCAGTAGCAGAAGAACTGGCAGAAACCGGGGAGATGCTGCGCACGGCGGAGATTGCCTTGGAAGTGGAAGGGGACATCTCGCTAGAGGGAGTATCCGATCTGACGCAAAATATTCTCAGCCTCTGTATCAAAGAAGCAGTGACTAACATTGTGAAGCATAGTAGAGCGGATAAATGCTTCATCGGGGTGGCAAAGACCGCCGGAGAAGTTCGAGTTACCGTTAAAGATAACGGAATTGGCCTCCAGAACGGTGAGAGATGTAATGGTGAGCTTAGTGATGGAAATGGTATGAAGGGGATGGCGGAACGTCTATCCCTGATTGATGGCTCTCTGTCGTTAAGCTCAGAAGAAGGTCAGGGAACTACGCTGATCGTTATGATCCCTCTAATCGTTAAGGAAGCAACAGGAGGTGAGAGTGCATGATAACCATCGTTATAGCGGAGGATCAACGTCTGCTTCGGGGAGCGATGGCATCCCTGCTGGATCTTGAGGATGATATCGAAGTCGTCGGAGAGGCTTGTGATGGAGCTGAGGCGTTAGCTTTAATCGACAGGCTTCAGCCGGATGTATGTCTCATGGACATTGAAATGCCGTTCAAGAGCGGGCTGGAGGTTGCAGAAATATTGCGGAGTAAAGGTTGTCCGACTCGAATTATCATCTTGACTACCTTTGCCCGTCCGGGCTATTTCGAGCGTGGAGTGAAGGCTGGTATACAAGGATATTTGTTGAAGGACGAGCCTGTAGATAAGCTGGCTGAATCTATTCGCCGTGTCATGGCTGGACATCGGGAGGTATCCCCCGAGTTAGTTTTTGGTAGCCTGCGGGAAGAGAATCCACTAACAGCACGGGAACGAGAGATTTTAAAGCTGGCTGGTGAAGGGCAAACGGCGGCGGAGATCGCTTTTTCGCTACATCTTTCTTATGGAACTGTTCGCAATTATATTTCAGAAATACTCAATAAGCTGGAAGTGAAAAGTCGAATTGAGGCGGTACGACTGGCAGAGGAAAAAGGTTGGATTTGAGGGGAGCAGGGCATTATTATGCAAATATTTCTGATTCGTCATGGTGATCCGGACTATTCCATAGATGGTCTAACAGAATTCGGGCATCAGGAAGCAGCAGCACTAGGAAAACGCATGGCATCTATCGGTCTGGATGAACTATATGCTTCACCACTGGGTAGAGCGCAGACAACAGCCAGTTATGTGGCCAAAGAGACGGGACTTGTAATTCAGACAGAACCTTGGACTTGTGAACTGGATTGGACAGAGATTATGTTAGATGGACAATTGTCGTCTATTTGGGATAGCCCCGGAGAACATATTAGCGAACTATCGAGTGGAAAGAGAGTATGGTCTGATGAAACAGATCATTGGTTGAAGCAAGAGGAATACAGATTGCGGTTCAGCGAATTACAAGCGGCGTCAGATCAATTCTTACTTCGACACCATTATAAAAGAGAAGATGGCCTGTATCGGATCCTTGAGCCTTCTACCAAGAAGATTGGAGTAGTATGCCATGGTGGCTTTGGCCTCGCATGGCTAGCTCATTTATTACAGATTCCTTTAGCTTTGGCTTGGTCCGTATTTTGGTTAGCGCCAAGCTCGGTAACGACGATCTTGTTTGAAGAGCGCAGCGAGAACTTTGCGGTTCCTAGATGTATTGGACTAGGAGATGTTTCCCACCTTTATGCTGGCGGCATGAACTATCGCCCGAGGGGATTAATGGGAAATCATGTTTAAAGTGAATGCTTAAGAGTGAGTAAGAACATTGCCTATGAAGTGAAAGGCCATCCCACAGAGGATGGCCTTTTTACTAGCTCTATATGATCGGAACGAATAGGCCACTCTTCAACGTGGATTTAATTTCACCTGTGACCCTTTACCACCTGTCTGGATGCCAGTGTCCTTCGTTCCAACTTCCTTCAAGTCAGTCACTAGTCGCTCCAATACGGCCTTGGAGGCAGCCGCTTCTTTGGCGCCGGATGCCTTCACGACTAATTGCACCGGCTTGCCGGAGCGGAGATGCTTCTCAGCCTGACGGAGCTTCGTATCGTAGTCATGCTCTTCAATATGAGCCGTGAAGCGGAGCTCTTTGACCTTCTCCTTGCTGCCGCCCTTTGCTGCTGAGCCACCACTAGCCTTGCGTGCTGAGGCTGCTTCTTTCTGCGCGGCCGCTTTTGCTTTGCCCTTTGCAGTTAGGCTGCAGGGCGGTGGGCTGCTCATTAGTGAGGTGCATACCAGATCAGCACCTGCTGAACGAGCCATGGCCAGCGCCTCTTCTCTGGACACAATCCCCAGCTTCTCACCTCTAAGTCCAGTAAGTACTACTTCGGATGCTCTAATTTGTTCGTTAATTAATACAGCCACTTGGGTGAATCCTCCCTGAGAACAATGATATAGCTATCATATATGGAACTAGCTTGAGGTTCAAATATGGAGCGTAGGATTAGCGTTACTAATCCTCTCAATTTCCTCTTTTATGATTTGTATGAATAGTTTTTTTGATGATGTTGCTAGATATTCTCGGTTGCGCCGCTGCAATATACCCACTTGAATGAACGGCTCGCTTAGTTCAACATCGATTTTTATTATATCTGTCATTAAAGATGTCGAATCAAGCACTACCCCCACCCCAGGGTTCTTTCTTATAAAATGAGGAATAGCAGAAATTTGACTTATGGTGGATAGAGTGGGCTTTGATTCGAATCTCGAAAATTGCTTAGCTAACCGAAGATAATATAAGCAAGTGTGTCCTCCAGCTATAATTGGATATTCAAGAATTTCTCGAAATGAAATATTGTCTCGTCCGCTTAAAGGATGATTGTGATCTACTATAAAAGCGATTTTCTCGTGATAGAGCGGTTCGAAATAAAAGAAAGACAGGTCGGACGGCTCACCGCAGATGGCGAAATCCAGTTCACTTTGTAGAACAAGTTGTGAGAGCGAATCAGTGTTACCCTGAATGAAGTTACATTCCATTTTGGGTTTTTGCTTATGAAACTTTCCCAAGGCGTTCGGTAGGACGGATTCCATCATGGATTCAATGCCTCCGATATGGAGTGTGCCAATTTCGTCATGCTGTAAAGCCTTGGTGAGTTCTGATACATAGTTCCAATGTTGAATAAGGTTATCGATTTCCGCTGCAAAAACTTGCCCAGCACTTGTCAGTTCTACTTCCCAGCCTCTGTGAAAGAGTTGTATGCCCAGTTCTTTTTCAAGTCGTTGAATTTGGTTGGTAATGGTAGACTGCGCATAATTCAACTTTTCGGCAGCACGTGAGAAAGTGCCTTCTTGAAGGATGGTCTTAAAAGCCATCAGTTCTTTTAGATCCATCGATTGTCACCTCTATCGGTATAATTGATTAAGATTATTATCTTATTCAATTATATAAATAAAAATACTGAGAGTACAATAAAAGAATTCCAAAGAAGGAGTGAATTAAAATGCCATTCATTAGAGTCAGTTATTTGGAGCAACAATACGACATTCATCAGCTAGAAGGAATATGCAGAGCGATTATGAGTGCATTAATTCAGCATTTCCATGTACCGGAGGATGATATGTTTCAGGTTTTTCATGCGCATAAAGCGGGGGAGTTTTTTTATAGTAAAGATTATTTAAATATTGAACGAAGCGACGGACTGATATATATCCAAGTTACGCTAAAATCCGGAAGATCGACGGAGCAGAAAACAAGCTTTTACGCGATGCTAGCCGAGGAATTATCGATGACGCTAAACATCAGAAAAGAAGATATATTCATTGTGCTCGTCGACACGGAATTCGAAGATTGGTCGTTTGGTAACGGTGTTGCTCAAATGCTACAACCTCCGGTTAGGGAGGTGTAATATGGCGCATCGGAAAATCGTCACAAATGTACGGGAATCGTTAGGGGAGTTCGCTCCGGCATTCGTCGACTACTCGGAAAATGTGTTATTTGGGGACTTATGGAGACGGGAGCAATTATCACTTCGGGATCGTAGCATGATTACGATTTCTGCTTTGGTGATGGGGGGCATGACGGAACAACTCCCCTATCATTTGCGCTTGGCTTTAGAGAACGGATTACAACTTGAAGAAATTGTGGAGGCCATTACCCACCTTTCTTTTTATGTAGGCTGGCCGCGAGCCTCTTCAGCTCTAGAGGTTGCAAAGGATGTAATAGGAAAAAATAAATAACGTCTGACTTTTCAATCCCATCCGTAACCTTTGGGAACTTCATTGGCACTTGTATATAATACGGAAGAAGGGAGCGGGGGAGAAAATGCTTCAGTATATCGAAGAGGCTAAACAAGGAGACCGACAAGCTTTTGAACAGATTGTTAGGCATTTTACACCAATGGCCAATGCAGTTGCGTTCGAAAAGCTGCGTGACTATCAATTAGCGGAAGATGCTGTGCAGGAAGCTTTCACAGAAGCCTTTTTGCATTTGAATAAATTACGAGCAGTAGAGGCATTCCCGGGCTGGTTTAAAGCTATTGTGGTGCGGCAATGTTATCGCATCTTGCGAAGAAAGCAGCATCCTGCATTACCCTACGATGAAGCTGTGGAATCGACAGAATCTTCATTTAGTGTGGCGGACATTATTGAGAAAAAAGAAGCGCGACGACTGCTTCACGAGTCTATAGCTGCATTGACATCCAATATGCGGATCGCCGTTCAATTATATTATTTTCAGGGATATTCCCTTCAAGAGATTGCTGACTTTCTGGGGACTTCAGTCCCGGTATTGAAGAAACGACTCTTTGATGCTCGCCGCAAGCTTAAGGGTGCGCTACCTGTAGCGGATGTCCTCTCCGTGTTCAATCATTTGTACGAAGGAGGAAAAGGTGTGCTTCATATTGTAAACGGAGATGTAGTGGGAGATAAGCTGCGTCAGGGAATTGTGCAAGGTGATGTATTAGTATGGAGAGAGGTCTACTCTCATGGGCCGGTCTTTTTAGAGCCTGGGGAACAGAATAACCGCTTAGTAAGAGCGCATTATTTAGAACAAACGATGGGGATTCCGCAGAAGGAATTTATACAGATCAGTAAGGAACAGGAAAAGATCTTAGCTGATTTTCATAAATATGATGAAGTTGTATTATGGTTCGAGCATGATCTATTCGATCAGACGATGCTGTGCTATTTGCTCCATTGGTTCTCGAAGCAGAAGAAGGGATCCACGAAGCTGAGTTTATTGTGCATTGGAGAATATCCCGGCATTGAGCTGTTTCGAGGACTTGGACAACTATCTGTAGAGCAAATGGGGACTTTATCAGGAACTTGGAAGTTAATCGGCGACAAGGAGTTAAAAGTAGGCCAAGAATTCTGGGAAGCCTATGTATCACCGAATCCAGAATCATTACAACAGCTACTAACTAAGGATACGTCCGCATTGCCATTTGCACATGACGCCTTCATAGCGCATTTATCTCGGTTCCCATCGACCTCTAAAGGACTTGGCATCGTAGAACAACTCACGCTGGAGATGATCCATGAGGGAATAAAATCACCATATGATCTGTTCAAAAATGTGGGTGATAAGCTTCATATCTTGGGAATGGGCGACTTGCAATATTGGCATATTCTAAGACAGATGGCACAACGCCCGTACCCTTTGCTGCAAACCCATGGGTTCAATGATTTTCCTGGTTATAACGATCCAGTAATGCCATTCAAAGACTGCGAGCTTGCATTAACCGAGCTAGGCAAAAGTGTATTGGCTGGAAATGAAGACTGGGTTCAGAAAAAAGGAATCGATGAATGGTATGGAGGGGTGCATCTGCAAGGATCGACTCCACGCTGGCGATGGAATTCGTCTTCGCAAACGATTCAATAATTTAAAGATTGTAAGTTAGAGAAGGGGCTGTCTCAAGAGTAGTGAATGCTACTTAGAGGCAGCTTCTTTTTTAAGAGTAATTAGAGAAAAAAACCTGAAAAATACTGATTTTTGCTTTAAATGAATGGAATTAGGTAATTTATCCCTAAAATCGGGGTAATATCTATTCTTTTCAACAAATCGGTCGAGTTTTAGGGAGATATTCCCTAATCACTAGACAAATGAACAGAATATCAGATTTTTTAGGGAGAAATTCCCTGATTATCTATCGGAGGCTCCGCTTCCCCCTTCTTCAACCCATGGCGAGGGGGCTCCGCGGACGGAGTGTTGTTTCAAACTCTTTTCAAAACGTTGAAGCCTGCCGCAGTTTTTTACTTCAATCATTATTCATAAACGTCTTATGATAGGCGTTACGATATTGGGTCGGTGTCATGTTTTCGTATTTTCGGAAGAGGCGCATGAAATATTTATCGTCGGTGAACCCCGTCTCTGTCGCGATTTCCCTCACGCTGAGGGCGGTTCTGGTTAGCAGCTCCTTCGCTTTAGTCACACGTACTGAATGAATATACTCCAAGGGTCCCATCGAGGTATGCTGTTTAAATAGCCGAGCTAAATAATCCTTGTTGTAATTGAATTTCTCCGCGATGATTGCCACCGTAAGCGGTTCGCTTGCATGTATTCTTGTCCACTCGGCTATTTTTACAAAGGTGACATTTTGCTGCGCACGGATTAGCTTACTGGCGAACGGCTGAAGTGCATGCTCAGATAGCTCAATTAAGAGTGAGGTCAACAAATAATTAACACTGGAATAGGTCAAATATCCCGAGTTGGCTACATGGAGGATTTGATTCGCCAGAATATGAATCCGGTCACTGTGCTCGATCTTTATGAACTGTGGTAGATATAGATCATGTACGGACCATAAGCGCTGTGTGCGCGAAAAGATTTCTTCCGCCTCAGGCTTCATTTCCTCCTCACTCAGCAATAAACCCTCGCTTTTCAGCTCGAAATGAAACCAATAAAACTTAACCCCGGGTCGTGATTCTCTATAGCCGACATGCGTGCGATTAGGCATAAGCAAAAGAGCTTCATCAGGGCCTACTTCGAAGCTTTTGGTCTCCTCATTTAAATAAACCGTTTCATTCACGCCTATGATTAGCTCATAATTGCCCATTGCACGTTCTACATGCTTCCATGGCGTTTCTGAGATGAATTCACCTGCCGCAGTAAAATGAACAGGTATATCTGCATTTGTTTTCAAATAGGTCATGCGATCCTCCTAGCAATCAATAAGTCGGATTTGTCCACCGTTTGTATGGCTGATCTACCGACAAATCAACGTTCCGATGTTATCTTATGGATACAAATATACACTTGTCATATCACCCTGACAAGATTGCGAGGGAGCGATTTCATTGAAGACGCAAGTTTTTGATTTGCAGAATGTACGCATTGATTCAGGTCCACTTCTCCATGCGATGGAGTTAAATACGGATTATTTACTCAAGCTTGAGGAAGATCGGCTACTGTCGCGTTTTCGCCAATATGCTGGCTTAGAGCCTAAGGCTGCTCATTATGAAGGCTGGGAATCTCAAGGCATTAGCGGCCATACGCTAGGCCATTATATCTCTGGATGTGCGTTAATGTATGCCTCTACAGGGAATGAAGAGCTGCTCACCCGCGTGAATTATGTAGTAGACGAATTGGAGCATTGTCAGGATGCGCATGGTAATGGCTTCATTTCCGGGATTCCTCGTGGCAAAGAGCTGTTTGAGGAAGTGAAGGTAGGCGACATTCGCTCACAGGGCTTTGACCTCAACGGTGGCTGGGTACCGCTGTACACGATGCATAAGCTGTTTGCGGGTCTTCGTGATGCTTATCGATTGGCCGGAAATCAGAAGGCGCTCGTTATTGAAACGAAGCTTGGAATGTGGCTTGAAGATATTTTTTCAGGGCTGAATAAAGATCAGATCCAAGAGGTGCTGCGTTGTGAATTCGGCGGTATGAATGAAGTCCTCACAGATTTGGCAGAGGATTCTGGCGATGACCGTTTCCTCACCTTAGCCGAAAGCTTTTACCATGGAGAAGTCCTTAATGATCTTGCTGAAGAAAAAGACACATTAGCAGGAAGACATGCCAATACTCAGATTCCGAAGATTATTGGAGCGGCAAGACAGTATGAGGTAACGGGACAGGAGCATTACGCAGGCATCTCTCGCTTCTTCTGGGATCGGGTCGTGAATCATCATTCATACGTGATTGGCGGCAACAGCTATAATGAGCATTTCGGTGAACCGGATAAACTGAACGACCGATTGGGAGAGGGGTCATGTGAGACGTGTAATACCTACAACATGCTGAAGCTGACCAAGCATATGTTCCAGTGGGATGGTTATGCCGCATATGCGGATTACTACGAACGTGCGATGTATAACCATATCCTAGCTTCTCAGGAGCCGGTAGATGGACGTGTATGTTATTTTGTATCCCTCGAAATGGGTGGACATAAGTCGTTCAACTCCCAGTTTGAGAGCTTTACGTGCTGCGTGGGGTCAGGTATGGAAAGCCATTCTATGTATGGCTCGGCGATTTACTTCCATAGTGAAGATGAGCTGTATGTGAATCAGTACGTACCTTCAACAGTGACTTGGAAAGAGCATGGCATTAGTTTGAAGCAAGAGACCAAGTTCCCTGAAGAGGGACAAGGCATCCTGCGTATCAGCACGGAGAAACCAACTAAATTCACATTGAAGCTAAGATACCCCTACTGGGCTGAGCAAGGCATGAGCGTTAAAGTAAATGGTGAAGACATTCAAGTGAATGTGGGCAAATCCAGCTACCTAGCTTTGGATAGAGTATGGCAGGATGGAGACGTTGTCGAATATGATATTCCGATGTCGGTTAGAATCGAGTCCATGCCGGATAATCTGAATCGAGTTGCTTTCCTCTACGGACCGCTTGTACTGGCAGGCGATTTTGGACCCATAGATGCAGAGTTAGGTAGTGATCACGCCCTTGCCTCCGTATTAATCGGAGATCGCGAGACACTTACAGATAACCTCATTCAGTCTAACGTTAGCAAAAATGTGTTCCGGATGAAAGGTTTAGGATATGCAGGAGACCATGAACTTCGTCCATTCTACCCTATGCATGATCATCGTTATTCGGTGTATTGGGATTTGTTCACGCCAGAGGAATGGAAGCTGGTTGAGGTTGAATATCGTGAGGCCGTAGAGAAGAATTTGCTGCTTGAGCAGCTAACCGTCGATTCGGTACAACCTGCTGAAATGCAGCCTGAACGCGATCATAACTTTGAAGGCGAATTTGTAGGCTTAGGCAAAATCCACAATCGCAAGTATCGGGACAGCTGGATCAATGGCTGGTTCTCCTTTACGATGGAAGTTTTGCCAGAGGAGCAAGTGGATCTGGTGGTCACGTATCTGAAGTCGAACGATACTTCGCTGGCATTCGATATTTTGGCGGATGGGGAGCAACTTGGTGTAGGCACTCTTGAGTCTGAGGAGATGAATAAGCTGGAGACGGTTCGCTATGAACTCCCGCAGACCATCACTAGCGGCAAATCAGCGGTTACGATCAAGTTCGCTTCACATGAAGGACATAAGGTGGGCCAAGTGGCAGGTCTACGTATCGTCAAACGTAATTCTTGAAAAATATGGATTAGAGAATTATAATAGGAACAATTCTTTTAATTGGGGTGAAATGGATGTCTTTCCGTATCGTTCGAAGTAACTAGTTATCGGGCTGGGTCAAACGCGTACCAGCTATCAAGGGGGGAGTCTACCCTTTTGATTACATTAACTAGAGCTTTGAACGGTGCCATAGGCAGCTTTTTGTATAGAGCCAGGCACTTAACCTATTTAACTTTGAGAACCGTTTAATTGTGGATGGTTTTAATAGTTGGATGGTGGGGTTGCCTGGCTTTTTTGCATTCAATTAAAAGATAGGGGATTAACGATATGTTGAAAAAGAGTCTAGCTCACCTGAAATGGTGGATATGCGGTTATATTTTATTGGGTTTTACTATTCAACTGCTGAGTAGTTTAGGCATTGTAGTGTTTCAAAAAATATTAGACAAGGTCACGGTGATCAACAGCTTTGGTGAGATATTTAATTTAATCTTGGTGTACGGCGTTTTGCTGGCTGGGGTGGTGATCCTAAATTATGTGGATGAATACCCTAGTGTGTATTTATCGAACAGTATAACGGAGAGGTTAAAGATACTTGCACTATCTAAAATATCCAAAATCGACTATCAAGCCTATCAGGATATGGGCACAGGTCAGATGATTAAAGTGATCGAGAATGGAGCAGCAGCTGGAAACAGCATGATTTTCTCCTTTTTCCTCAAAACATTACATGAGTTATTGCCCACTCTTCTGTTCAGTCTTATCTTTATCAGCTTCTATGATTTAAGGATCATGGTAGTGATTGCTGCAGGCTACGTGGTCGTCTTTTTGATAACGAATCTGCTGTTGAAATTTCTGTATGCGAGGAAGGCGGCCATTCTACAGGAACAAGAAAAGATGTCCAGATTCTCTATCCGTGGATTTATGGAATTAGTCGTCTTCCGAACGAACAAAAGATATGAGAAAGAGATCGATAAATTAAGCCAGACTGCACGCACTATTATTCAAAAAAATGCTCAGTTACAAATGATCCATGAAGCTTTTTTCGCGATATTCGAGTTGTTTGTCACGATTATTAAAGTCGTTGTTTTAATTTACGGTGTGAAAAGCATTGTCGCAGGTGAGACGTCACTTGGTGTTGTGGTCGCTTTGTTTATGTTTATTGATAAGATTTATTCGCCGATTGCTATCTTCAATGTCCTCTTTGTAGATTACAGACTGAATAGAGTGACCTACAAGAGATTTGAAGAGTTTATTCATGCCCCAGAAGATAAGAATCTAGAACGAGGAGAAGTTATCACTGAGATCCACGGTAATATTGAATTTAGGGATGTATCTTTTAACTATGGTAATGTGGGAATTCTGAACAACCTGAGTTTTTCCGTTGGGCGAGGAACGTCGGTTGCTATTGTCGGTTTAAGTGGGGGCGGGAAATCAACTCTGATTAAGTTAATCGTAGGCTTATTAAAAAAGGACAAAGGTGAACTCTTATTGGACGGTAAGGATATCGATGAGATCCATCTGGATAGCTACTATGATCATATCTCTTACTTATCACAAGACACGCCAATTTTTGACGCTACGATTAGGGACAATATTATATTTGATGAGCATTCTTTGTCCGATGAAGAGTTGTATGAGATTTTGGAAAAGGTTCATCTGCAGGAAAAGGTAAGCCAATTACCGGATCGTTTAGATACTTTGGTAGGTGAAAAAGGGGTTAAATTATCAGGCGGGGAGAGACAGCGATTAGCTTTTGCCAGAATCATTGCTCAGAAAAGAAACATTCTAATTCTAGATGAACCTGTTTCTGCACTTGATAATATTACGGAGCAAAGCCTTATGGAGACGATTTTGCAGGAATTTAAGGACAAAACCATCATTATTGTTGCCCACCGACTAAATTTTATAAAAGACGTTGATAAGATACTGGTAGTGGACCAAGGCTCGGTCGTGGGTGAAGGAAAGTTTGATGATTTAATAGAGCATTGCGAAGCTTTTAAAGCGTTATGGAATAGAAAAATATCGTTTACAAATGCTGATTAAATTGTTAACCTCTTCTAAAAAGAGGTGCAGTCTATGGCTTGGCCAACACATATTGTAGCGGCAGGTGGATTCGCAGAAAATGAACAAGGAGATATCCTTTTAGTAAAGACGCATGATGGTGGATGGGTATTTCCTGGTGGATGCATTAATTCGAGAGATTAAAGAGGAAAGTGGAATAGATGTCACGGTATCTCAATTGATTGGTGTGTATTCCAATACAGGCATTCATAAATGGTATGACGGTGTAACCGATGTTCCTACTAAGGTCATGTTTGATTTTATCTGCAAGCCCGTGGGTGGGGAATTATGTACCTCGGAGGAAACCTCTGAAGTGATGTGGGTGGCAAAAGAGAAAGTACTTGATTGGATTACACAACCGGCTATTCGTACCCGCTATCAAGCTTATTTGGATTACGATGGGAATACGAGGTATATGGATTATGTAACTGGAGACACGTTTGAAGTTAATTTGGATCGAACGGTGTAAATATAAGTGATAGGCCATCCTGCAAAGGATGGCTTTTTAAAATATAAGAAAGTATAAGTTTCGCCAAAGGCATTTATGCTCGTTATGCTTTGATGCCCTCAAAGGCAGAGGTGATCAAATATTTCACAAAAGCTTCGTCTAGCTCATCCCCTGTGATCAGAAGCCGATAAAATATCGGTCCATACAGCAGATCAATCGTGATCCCAATATCCAGATCCGCTTTTAATTGGCCCCGGGTCACCCCACGCTCCAACAACTGTCGTGCCTCTTGGCGACGGGGAGCGAAAAACCTCGCACGATAGGCCTCAGCAAGGCCGGCATCAAATTGACCTTCGCCGATCAACTCGGTAATGATCTTTCCTTCTCGGCTGCGAAGAAAATTAGCCAGGTTTGTGGCATGCATCATAATATCGTCCATGACCGAACCGGTGTCCGGCACTGGCAATCTTGCGGATGCTGCAGAGAGGTAGCCGTCCATGACCACAGCTGCTTTGTTAGGCCACCATTTATAAATGGTCGCTTTACTTACCTTGGCCCGTTCCGCGATTTTCTCTACGGTCACCGCACCAAATCCAGTCTCTAGTAGTAAATCATACGATGCTGCCAGAATAGAAGCCTCGGCTTCGCTATTGCGCGGCCGTCCTCTTTTTTTATCCATCAGAGATCCCTCCCGATTAATCTATCCTTTATTTAACTTGCGATCTAAAAAGAAACTATACGTTCATTATACAAAAGGTTATGTGAAGTAGCCAATCGCCTATTTACAAAACTGAACGTTCAGTATATATTTAAATTAATTAATGAACGGTACGTTCAGTATTTATAATCGAAGGGTGGAGATCTTATGAATCAAGGAAGACGAATGAATCCTGTAAGTTCAGGAAGTTCAGTGAATTCAGCGATGGAGCATGCGGAAGGAAAGACGATCCATGGATGGATTACATTTCTATTAGCGGCCTCCTGCGGACTAATTGTGGCCAATCTGTATTACGCCCAAACCCTGATCGGACAGATCGCCCAAGCTACGCAGCTTTCTTCTGGGGCAGCGGGTCTGATTGTAACTTTGACCCAGGTAGGATACGTTCTTGGACTTTTGTTCGTAGTACCGCTTAGCGATATTATTGAGAATCGCCGCCTGACAGTGGTGTCGCTGGCTGTGGTGGTGGTATCACTGGTAGCAGCCACACTAGCTCCGAATGCAGCGATCTTTTTGGGAGCATCCCTGTTCATTGGTCTCGGTTCCGTAGCTGCCCAGATTCTTGTGCCGTATGCGTCTTTTCTGGCTGCTGAAGAGCAGCGCGGCCGGGTGGTCGGTAATGTAATGAGTGGGCTGCTGCTCGGTATTATGTTCGCCCGGCCACTGGCCAGCTTTGTCTCTGGATTGTGGGGTTGGCATGCGATTTATGCCATATCCGCCGTAGTGATTGCCTTATTAACACTTCTATTGTCCCGTGTGCTGCCGCAGCGTCAACCTGTGCCTACAATGAATTATGGCGGATTGATCCGTTCTCTAGGTACTTTACTGAAGAGTACGCCAGTGTTACGCCGCCGGGCGATTTATCAGGCTAGCCTGTTTGGAGCTTTCAGCCTGTTCTGGACGACGGTCTCTTTGCATCTGGCCGATACGTATCATTTAAGTCAGCAAGGCATTGCCTTGTTTGCGCTAGCCGGAGTGGCTGGGGCTATCGCTTCTCCCATCGCTGGGAGATTGGCTGACCGGGGCTGGACCCGCCCTTTGACCGGACTTGCGTTTGTGCTGGCAGCTGTGGCTTTTCTTCTTGCTTACTTGTTTCAGAACGATTCAAGAGTGACGCTCGGATTGCTGGTTGCAGCAGCTATTATGCTGGATATGGGGGTATCGGGTAATCTGGTGCTTGGACAAAGGGCAATTTATTCCCTTGGCAACGAGGCGAGAGGACGTTTAAACGGATTATTTATGGCGATATTTTTTGTAGGCGGAGCCGTTGGCTCTTCACTAGGCGGCTGGGCATATGCGTACGGGGGCTGGAGTCTGACCAGCTTGATCGGTCTGGCGCTGCCGATCTTGGCTTTTCTGTACTATTTAACGGAGAAGAAGCAAGCGTAAGGCGTTCCAATAAAGCCTGTACTTACAAGGACTGCTCTCCGGGCTGGATATAGTCAGCCTAAAGAGCAGTCTTTTTTACGTAAATATAGGATGGCTCGAGGACATAATCAGCACAGTGTTGCTCAAAATGTGATGATTGACTAATTAGTAACTATACCGGTTGATAAACCTGCAAAAGTACATCTTTTTATAATACGTGGAGAGCTGAAGCACTTATTCCTGCGAATCTGCAGTTATTTTTGCGCTAGAAGAAGCTTTCAAGCCATTTGTGAGGATATTTCCTGCACATTTGCAGTTTTTGGTCTGCATGATGAGGATGCCTGTACAAAAAGCTGCACTATTGCAGGTTTTCACTATTCCAGCGAGAGGTATGCAGCGAAAAGTATGCTCCAGGATGCTTCCCTGCCTCGATTCCGATAAGCCTCCCTAAACATTAATGCTACATCGTATAAGGATTTTGGCGAATCATTTGAATAAGGTTTGCCGCTGAGGCGGATAAGGGTTCATTTTTTCGCGTACAGATCGCAATGCTGTTCTTCAGATGTATGCCTTCAACATAAACTCGGCATAACTCTCCACGTTCAACATATTCGCGAACAACGAGTGAAGAGACGAAGTTGGCGCCATACCCGGCGATAACGGCTTGAATCGCTTCATGAAGTCCGTTAAATTGCAAAGAGATCGTGGGAGCTGGCGTATTATATGTACGGCATAACGATAATAATCTCTCTCTCGTCGAACTCCCTTCCTCACGCATGACAAAGGGCTCCTTCATCATTTCGGATAAAGAAATTTGCAGATTCGCATAGGGGTGATGGGGTGCGACCACAAACCATAACTCATCCTGAAATAACTCTTCTGTCCGGATCGTATCTGGATAGGCTTCGGTAATCCCTCCGTAAATCGCCATATCCACGTCTACATTTAACAGCTGCTTCAGGGCATCGCTTGAATTGGTGGTAGTAATCACCATTTCCACTTGCTCATATTGTTGCTTGAACTTTGCGATCCAGGTAGGAATAAGGAAATGAGCAGGTAAATACGTCGCGGCTAGGCGGATACTTCCATTCGTGCCGTTAACATAATCCTGAGTGAATTGTTCGATCTGCTGTTCGACAGCGAACAGTCTTTTCGCGAGTAGGGCAAGCTCTTCACCCGCATCCGTTAAAGCAATTCCTCTACCTTGAGGCTTGAATAGGGCGAAGGATAGTTCCTTTTCGAATTTCTTGATCTGAGCCGTAATCGCAGGCTGACTGATATTTAAAGTTTCGGAGGCGCGTGTCACACTTCCTGTCGATGCGATTACATGGAATAAGCGCAAGGCGTGTAGATTCATGGTTAAGCTCCTATCTGTTATCGTTTAATTCATATATTTAATATATAGTTTAGATTTAAAGATATATTATATTTATGATTATAACTGATTTACAATACAGGTATGAAGTTGAAGTTGAAGTTGAAGTTGAACTTGAATCTTTAGTTAGGGAAAAGGAGTACCGAAGAGGAGGTTTGGAACTGTAGGAGCGTCAGCGACCGCCTTTGTCTACGGATTTCAACCAAGAATAGTGGTTTTAATCGAAGAAATCTGGAGACAACAGCGGCCGGAAGTCCAAACACTCCTCGTAGTTACGACCGATCCCTAATTGTGGAAATGAAAATTTTATTTCAAAGGAGAAGTGATAAATATGAATCAACCGACTACATGGGATAAAGTCGATCAGTACATTACAGAGCGCTTAATTCCGCAGGACTCCGTGCTGGAGGAAGTGTTGTCCGCGAATCAACAGGCAGGGCTGCCGCCCTTTGATGTCTCACCTAGTCAGGGAAAATTCCTTAACCTATTGGTTCAAATGAAAGGTGCACGCCGGATTCTGGAGATTGGCACTTTGGGTGGGTACAGTACAATTTGGATGGCAAGGGCGCTCCCGTCTGACGGACATATCGTTACCTTGGAGTTAGATCCATCGCATGCTCAGGTGGCTGGGGCCAATTTCGCGCTTGCTCAAGTAGATGATCTGATAGAACTTCGTATAGGCGATGCTTTGGGGCAATTGTCTCAGATGAAACAAGAGGGTGTGGAACCCTTTGACTTTATATTCATTGATGCCGATAAACCCAACAACCCTAACTATTTACAGTGGGCGCTTCAATTTTCCCGGCCCGGTACAGTGATTATAGGCGATAATGTGATTCGTGAAGGCGAGATCATTAACAAGAATAGCGAAGATCCTCGTGTAGTAGGCGTACGGGAATTTTATGATCTGTTGGCTGAAGAGCCTAAGATTTCGGCTACTGCCATTCAGACAGTGGGAAGTAAAGGGTATGATGGTTTCGTATTGGGGATTGTGAATAGCTGATATATGTATTGCAATATCCAACAATTGTAATATAATCTATTGAAAATCCAATAGTGAGAGGTACTTTCTATGCAACCTACATTTGAAACACAAAGGTTAATACTAAGACCGTTTCAATCCACAGATGCAAGTAAAGTTCAAGAGCTTGCTGGGGATATAGAAGTAGCTAGAACAACGCTGTCTATTCCTCATCCATACCCTGATGGAGCGGCTGAATCTTGGATTGGTGCCTGTAGGAAAAGCGCAGACGAAGGGGAAGGATTTCCTTTTGCTTTAATTAGTAAAGAGAGTAATACCTTAATAGGCTGTACGAGTCTAAATATAGACAAATCGCATAAAAGAGGTGAGCTTGCTTATTGGGTAGGAAGACCTTTTTGGGGAGATGGCTATGCGACTGAAGCAGCTAAGCGATTAATTGATTTTGGATTTGAAGACCTCGCATTAAATAAAATATGGGCAGCGGCAATGACTAGAAATCCTGCCTCCTCTAACGTTATGAAAAAAGCTGGAATGAGATTTGAAGGAGAATTTAAACGGCATATTTTAAAATGGGATAAATTCGAGGATATAGTCTTCTACGGGTTAACTAGAATTGAATATGAAGATAGGAGATAGAGGTATGATAACAACAAGGGGTTCCTAAGCCATGCCGGCTTGTGGAACCCCTCTTTTTTTAAAGAGAATCTTTAATCACCTTTTTGTAATAGAAGACGGACAGCACTGCAAAGACAGAATACAAAGCGGTGTATAGCAGCATCACCAGAATCATTGGTGTCATAAGCTCTGTACCGAAGAAGAACCATCCTGATTTTACGGCGAAGTAACTGTGAAGCAATCCAATGACTAATGGAATCCCAAAATTAAATAATTGTTTCGCCTGAATCCCTCTAAGCAGATCCCCTTGCGTGAAACCAAGCTTTCTGAGGATCGTGTAGTTGGGCTTTTCATTCTCACTTTCATCCATTTGTTTAAAGTAAAGAATGCATCCAGAGGTAATCAGGAACGTTAACCCCAGAAAGGCCACGATAAACATGATAAGTCCCATAGTTTGCTTTTGATTGTTCATCGTCTCCAGTTGAGAGTCGGTTATGTGGCCTTTTGCAAATTTCATGTTCTGAAAAAGCTCATTAGCCTGCTCAACGCTTGCCCGTTCTTTCATATCGATGCCGATATTAAGAGAGGACTTTCTTTGAAGGGCTGGATCTAGATCCTTCTTTAAGCGTTCAAAGGTCGTGTCGTCTACAATAGCAAGGGGTAAGCCACCACCTGTGAAATTGTATAAAACGGGGGCTTCCATATCAATTCTTTTATAAAACTGCGGAATGACTTCATGTTGTCCCTTGAATTCAATGCCACCCTGGTCCTTCATAGAAATCAGATTCTCCATTGCACTACTTGTCTTCGTAAAATAGGCCTCATCAGGGGATAGATCAATGCCCTCCAGCGAATTTTCACTGATGACGGGAAGAGTCATATTATTCGACATCATACCGAGCGCCTTGGAATTTTCTGCCAGAAGATTCTCTATATTTACATCCACTTGAATGACTTCGGTTATTTTTTCCGTAAACAGCAAATTTTCAGTCGTTAATGCCTCTTTAAATTGTTTAGCATCCTGGATATCCGTAAGAATAAAATCTGACGGAACATAGAGCTTCGCACTTTTCTCAGCAGAGTAGAACGAAATATAACTCAAGGATAATAAACCCAGCGCCAGAGCTGATACCGTTGTAATGATGGTTAACAGTACGGCATTTGATTTCATTCGGAACATAATGGAGGAGAGAGACAACACCTCTTTAATATTCAGATACCCGTTTTTCTTTTTACGAATGAGATGAAAGATAAAGCTTACCGAGCCTTTATAAAAAAGATAAGTCCCGATGATAACTGAAGCCAGAATAGTGATCATGGATATAGATAGCTCAGTCATTGATGTTAAGTCTCCGCTAAATAATCGGGATGAAATCGAATAGCCAAGCAGAATCAATCCAATCCCAACGATCCCTATAATCATTTCAAAGAAGGACAGCTTTTTCACGTTGCCTTCTGTGGTTGAGGTCACCCGGAATAAGGATAGAATGCTTTGTCTTTTAATAAATCCATAATTCATCAGCATGATCAAAAGATAGATTACAAAGAATACGATCAGCGTTTGAACCAGGGCTGGGGTAGAAAAACGAAGGGATGCTATCGCATCGATCCCCATTATTTTAAAAAGAATCATAAGAATTAATTTGGAAATAGAAAAGCCCACGGCTATTCCTAGAATTAAAGAACCAAAATATAGGATGAAATTCTCTGCCGAAAGGATTCGGAATATTTTACTTTTGGTCATCCCTATTAACTGGAACAGACCAATTTCTTTTCCCCGGCGTTTGATGAAGATAGTGTTTGCATATAACAGGAAAATGGATACAATCGCGACCAGTAAGACCGAGGCAGCCTTGATTGCTGCGCCACCTTTGATCGAGCCTTCTACTGCATCCATCGAGGGATCGTATTGCAACGTAACAAAGGCGAAATATAAGGCCACGCTAAAAACGAGAGCAAATACATACAGATAGTAATTTCTGATGTTTTTTCGCAGATTTCGAAGCATCAGTACATTAATGCTCATTCTGCACACCACCTAATACACCTTGTGTTTTTATGATGTCGTTGAAGAAGACTTGTCTTGATTGTTCTCCTTTATTTAATTGCGTATAGATCGTACCATCCTTTATAAAAATAACTCTACTGCAATAGCTAGCTGCCACTGGATCATGTGTAACCATAACGATCGTTGCTTTTCGTCTTTGATTTAGTTCACTCAGCTTGTTTAACAAATCAGAAGCAGATTTAGAGTCCAAGGCTCCTGTAGGTTCGTCAGCAAAAATAATGCTTGGATCATGAATGAAGGCTCTAGCTGCAGAGGTGCGTTGTTTTTGACCCCCAGAGATTTCATTCGGGTACTTATTTTTCAACTCTAAAATCCCCAGCTCCCTCGCGACGTTTTCGAATTTCTCATTGGCAATTTTCTTAGGGGTGTTGGTAATGGATAGAGGTAACAGGATGTTTTCCTTCACCGTCAGCGTATCTAAGAGATTGTATTCTTGAAAAATAAATCCTAAATGATTTTTCCGGAATTCAGCTAATTGCTTTTCTTTCATATTAGAAATTTCAGTACCCTCAATGGTAATCGATCCGTTGCTGATCTGATCAATTGACGAGAGAACGTTAAGCAGGGTGGTCTTTCCTGAACCGGAAGAGCCCATAATCCCAACAAATTCGCCTTCTTCTATAGAAATATCCAATCCACTCAACACGGATTGTTTGTTTAATTTATTTCCGTAGCTTTTATGAATTTTAGTGGCTTCAAGAATTGCCAAAATGATTCACTCCCTTTTTATACTCGTTCTTTTTGTATAGCTTTATTATAAAAGGCTTTGCCGTTCTTATCCTTCGATTGCCCGAACAAAATAAAAAAGCATGTGACATTGTTGTCACACGCTTGAGAGCTTCACGAATTCATTTTTAAGCGGAAAGGTTAAAGTGAATGTCGTCCCTGATCCGGGCCTCGATTCAACTCCGATGACGATCAACAAGGATTGCGCCGCTTTTTTGGCTAAATATAATCCCATACCTGTGGCGGCATTGTCGCGATGCACGGTGGTGGAAGTAAATCCTCTATCAAATATCCGAGGCAGATCCTTTGGATCTATCCCGCGCCCACCATCCTTCACCTCAAGAACGATATGCTCAGCTTGCTGATAGCTACTCACTGTAATATCTGAAGCCTCACTATATTTTACGGCGTTGGTTAGTAGTTGTCGGATAATAAAAGCCAGCCATTTGGCATCACTAAGCACTTCAGCTACTTCCAAGTTCAGCTCAAAGCCGATTCCCTTCTGAATACACCAGGATTGCAACGTCTTAATCTCCCCGAAAATAAGCGTTTCTAAATCGATATGTTCTATATATAGATCATTTTCGATAAAGGGAATTCGTCTTTGATGTAGCTGTTGATCCAGCAGAAGATGTATGCGCAGCCATTCATAGGTCAGATGTTTCCTCATTACATCATCTTCGATTCGCTCCATCATTAGATGCATCGCTGTCAGAGGGGTCTTCACTTCATGAATCCACGATAATAGTTCATCTTTTTCCTGTTCTAACGTCATTTGATTGTTCGAGGCAGCCTGTTTTAACCATTTAGCTTGATTGATAATACTCTCCTCAATAATATGCTCAAACGGGCTTTCGGGGGTGGCGATACTCGTTACATCCAGATCATCATCTCGCTCAACCAAGCTTTTATAGAACCTGGTTTCTCTGGGATAGCGAAGGATTAAGAACATCACAAAAAAAAGCATCGACAAGGAGACCAGATAGAGAACTGAAGAGAATGGGATTGATGAATCCATATAGGTGACAAAAAGTATAAAAAGATTGGTAAAGAGGACTAGTAGGATCCAGCTACTTCTTTCCAAGAGATACTTTTTAATCATAGTGCTTCCTCTTCGATGGCCATATACCCTTGTCCTACTTTCGTTTCAATGAAACTACCCAAGCCTATCTCATCCAGCTTTTTTCGCAGCCGGTTTACGTTGACGGTAAGGGTGTTGTCACTTATAAAACGTTTATCATCCCACAAGCTATTGATTAATTCCTCGCGCGTGACGATTTTATTTTTTTTCTCAATAAGCAATTTCAATATAAAAATCTCGTTTTTCGTAAGCTCAATCGATCCCATATCATGCGTCAATACATTTCTCTCATAATCCACGGTTGCTCCACACCATGTCTTGAGCTCAAGGTTATCCGTGTTGTAATTGTAGACGCGCCGAAGAATCGCTTGTACTTTGGCAATGAGTACATCGAAATGGAAGGGCTTTTGAATATAGTCATCGGCTCCAAGCTGCATCGACATTACCATATCTGTAGGATGATCCCGGGATGATAAGAAGATAATCGGAAGGTTAGAGTGGGAACGAATCATTCGGCACCAATGAAACCCATCAAATTTAGGTAATTGGATGTCGATGATGACTAAATCAGGTTTGATCTCTATAAATTCCTGTGTGACATTGCTGAAATCTTGAATGCCATATACATCATAAGACCACTGGGTAAGTCGCTCTTTGATCTCATTAAACAGCGTTGAATCGTCTTCGATTAATAATAGCTTGAACAAATGCTTCACCACACTTTTAGTTAGCTTCACAGCATTTTAGATAATACATCCTGATAATGCTTAAACTCTTTGGCTTCATTTAGATTAGGACATGTCCTTAAGGATAGTAGAGCACTTTCGATTAAGAACTGTCTCGGTTCCTTGTTGTTCATGATTTCTTCCTGGATAAAGTATAACAGCTTTAGATAATTAGTGAGGTTCGCATCACCAGTTGTAAATGATCTCTCTATTACTTTTTTTAAGCTGATGGTCGCAAAGGATAAATCATTATTGAAAAAATCACTGTATTCCGCTGCGGGTAATAATTTGCCCACATGCTCTGGTGAGATGAGTTGAATGCCCATTTGACTTACTTCTTCAACAATGGTTTGGATAAGCGTAGTGCAATAATCAATGATCTGCTTAGAGGTGATGACTTCATTCATAGCACTGTTGATTTGTAGCATATTTTGTAGAATTCCTGTAAAAATGATGGCTCCGTCCAGTAAATAGGGTTTCTTATCCTCAGGGAAAATATGAAGGAAACGTTCATGTACCCAGGTAAGGAGGTTGAACTTTGTTTTTTTGATAAATGTTATTAAGTCTGGGTCATTGGAGACCAAAGCATCTTCTACGAGCTGTAACAATTTATTTTTCTTATTGATTTTCATGACCAGCTGAATCTGCTCGGCAAATATCTTAATGTCAGAAGGATCTTGACCTATGAGCAGGGAATTTCGCCCTTCTTCAAGTCGATCGTGAATAGACGTAAATACAGCCTTAAAGAGATCCCCTTTTGAAGGGAAATAGTTATAAAAAGATCCTTTGGAGATCCGGCTATGATTCAAAATATCCTGAATGGATGTGGCGTGGTAGCCTTTTTCAATAAATAATTCATGCGCTTTATGAACCACTTGCTCTTTTCGTTTATTTATCATCTGAGTTGCCCCTTTAAGCTGAACTCTTTGTTCCAATATAGACTAGCGTATATTTCCACTTAATACAATTTCAATTTTAAATGATTTTTGTCTTGCCAAGCGAGAAATAAGGGAGTAATATATTCTACACCGGATTATAACACGAGTTCAAAATTGAACCGTTAGTATGATTATAGAATGGAGGATTCCAAAATGAAAGCAAAAGAAAGTAAAGCATCTTACGGGATATTGGCAATCCTCATGATTGGTGCATTTGTTGCTTTACTGAGTAATACCCTACTCAATATAGCTTTACCATCGATTATGAAGGATTTTAATGTTAGTGCCTCAACGGTACAGTGGCTATCAACGGGCTATATGCTGGTGAACGGGATCATGATTCCTTCAACAGCTTTTTTGATTCAAAAGTATACCGCGAGACGGTTGTTCTTAATCGCGATTGGATTATTTGCGATAGGAACCTTTATCGGCGGATTAGCACCAAGCTTCCCTGTGTTGCTGATCGCCAGAATGGTTCAGGCTTCAGGGGCTGCGATCATGATGCCATTATTAATGAATGTATTGTTCACTACCTTTCCACCTGAGAAACGTGGTTCAGCTATGGGGATGTTCGGGTTGGTTATGATTTTTGCACCAGCTATCGGACCTACATTATCTGGATGGATTATTCAGCACTATGAATGGCCTGTACTATTCTTTATGATTGCCCCAATCGCCGTATTGGTGTTCATTCTGGCCTTCTTCAAATTGCATGATCCTAAAAAAGATGTGGCTATTAAGATTGACTTCTTATCTGTAGTTCTATCAGCGATTGGTTTCGGGGGTCTCCTATATGGCTTCAGTTCTGCTGGGAATAAAGGATGGGATGATCCAATGGTCTACTCCGCGCTTATTATCGGAGCGATTGGATTAGTGATCTTCATTATGCGCCAAATGAAGATGAAGGAGCCTATGCTTAACTTCAGAGTGTACAAATATCCGATGTTCGCTTTATCCTCAGCGATTTCGATTACACTGAATATGGCAATGTTCTCAGCGATGATGCTAATGCCGATTTACCTGCAAAATATTAGAGGGATTTCACCACTGGATTCGGGACTTCTAATGTTGCCTGGTGCGTTAATTATGGGTGTTATGTCTCCAATCACAGGTAAATTGTTCGATAAATTCGGCGGTAAGGTATTAGCGCTAATTGGTCTAGCGATTGTAGTGATTAGTACGTATTTCTTTAGTGATCTGACTGAAACGACTAAATATTCGACACTCATGATTCTATATTCGGTGAGAATGTTCGGGATCTCTATGGTGATGATGCCAGTTATGACCAATGGTTTGAATTCTATCCCAGCCAAATATACGCCGCATGGTACAGCTATGAACAGTACGATTCAGCAAGTATCAGGGGCGATAGGTGGGGCACTGCTCGTAACCATTATGTCTAACAGTACCACTTCACATGTGAAAGATATGGTCGCTGATGCTGTAAGTAAATTAACGGCTAAACCTTCGGCAGACCAATTGCTTGGTATACAAAATCAAGTCATTGCGAAAGCTACTATTGAAGGAATTAACGATGCATTCTTGGTATCTGTAGGCGTAGCGATTATTGCATTTATTCTAGCCTTCTTTATTAAAAGAGGTGTACAGCCTAAGGAAACGGCAGAAGAGAAAGTGACTGCAAAGAAAGTAGCTGCTAAGCAAGTTACAACGCATTAGTTCTACGAGATTTGTTATATAGAAAGGCGCCCACCTAATGGTGGGCGCCTTTTTTAAATATAAGTTCTGATACATCCTGAATGACTGTGATGGAATCATTTCCTCCAACATAAACTCTATTGGTGACTGGGTTTAGCACAGTACTGCCTGACACTAAAGGGAATCTTACGAGCCTTTTAAACGTGGTGGCGTTATAAACGGACATGTGGTTCTTATCGAAATTACCAACAAACAAATGATTTGTATTCGGATTAATGGTTATGTTGGAGGAGGTAGGCAGAACCTTTGTAGTGATGATTTTGTTGTTACTTCCATTGATGACGAATAGCTTTCCTTTACCTTCAACTTGTGCACTTGAGACATAGATACGGTTTGTCAGCGGATTGATAACGACCTCACTTTGCAGACGCCCCAGCTGTACATTTTGCAGCAATTTATTGTTGCGGCCGTTGATTACCGAGAGAAACCGACTTAAGTTATTAGCGACATAAATGCGGCCTGTGATTACATTAAGTGCGGGTGGTATCACAGGGTTATTACCGACTTTTATGGTGGCAATGATAGCCTGTGTATTTCCATTAATGACGGAGACGGAATTTTTTATTGTATTGGTCACATATATACGATTTGTAAGCTCATTAATAACGATTCTGGAAGGGCGACCGCCGACTTCAATCTTCGTTTTGATCTGGTTTGTTTTCCCATCGATGACGAATATAATTCCTGCTATGCTAGTTACATAAATCAAATTTTTTCGAACATTTACTCCGATATTATCAGGCATGCGGCCCACTTTCACAGTCTTTATCGCCTGGTTTGTCCGCCCGTTAATAACAGAAACCGTATCGTCACGAAAATTTGTTACATAGATTCGGTTAGTTTGGGGGTTAATCCCAAGCTGTGTTGGCAGTCTTCCAACATTGATGCGTGCGATAATTCGATTCGTTATGCCATCGAGTACCCCGATAGTTCCAGCCTCAGTGTCTGGGTTAACAAAGTATACCCTATTTGTGCTGACATTTACTTCGATATCTCCGATCGGTCCGGCAGAGCGGACTGTAGCAATCACTTTTGGCTGCGCCATGCTTATACCCCTTTTCAAGTAAATAGATACTTCATTATATTTAGGCTTAGGCAAAAGGGTACTACATATATCGTTGCAAGATGTATCTTCGGAGTGTAGAATAATATTCCCGAATCTACATTTGAGATTAAATGTAAGCGCTATATTAATAGTGGGGTTGAGATCGATTGGAGGCTAATGGATATGATGATGAAATCAGTATTGTCGGATATTTTACTAACACCTGATAAGTTGCTACTTCATCGCGAATTACTAGAGGAGATTGGAAAGTTCATTACGCAAGAGATCCTGAATCATCCGTTATTGCAAGAAGATCGTCAGAGGGTAAGCATTATCCTAGATGGATCGACCGCACTCGGGGTGGTAGATGGGCAGTCGGATGTAGATATAATCATTATTTGTGAGGATGAGTCTTACAACAGTATTAATCATCGGTTCGAGGAAGCAGGGCTGATTCCGGAGCACAGTAGTTTTTTTATGGATTTAAGGCTTCCGAGTGGGAAGACAGGGCATTATACACTCCATAAAATATCTGATATCAAAGAAGCTTTAATGAGCGGGGATATGGAATGGCTGTGGAATGCATCAGTGTCCTATATTTACTACGATCTGCTGGATCTGAAGTCACTTTTCCATTCCTATGTTCCACTCCAACCTGAAGTACTAATGAAAATTCGTAAGAATTCATACATACAGCTAAGAAGCTATGCCAGAAGTCTAGATAATCCTGTAGTTCGTGGCGACGCCTTTCCAATCTTGTTCTTAGCGGTTTCCCTTTATAAAGAGGCTTTACGCTGTGCAATCACTATTGAAGGTTATCCGTATCCCTATGACAAATGGCTTGTTCCCGTAGCGCAGCAAACGGTCGTAGGTCGAAAGATTTTGGAGTGTGCAGGCGATTTTTGGAGTTATCTTAGAGAGGATGAATCCTTTGCTCCCATGTACCAGGAGGACAATAATTTTGTCAAAATGGAAAAACAATTTCGAAAGATACTTTTGGAGGAATTCCGCCTGCGGGGGATCGATGAACCTTGGTTAATAGAGTGGTGGAAGTTTTTGGATGAATAAACGGAGTAATGACGCTGACTATCCTTCTTGATTACGGTAAGGTATACTGGAATGAACTTTTCAGTAAGAGGTGATTAAATGGCTGGGACAGTCTCTATATTAGGCGTTCCTTTTTCAAAACTAACACTAAACGAGACAACACTTCATCTAACAAAACATATTCAATCCGGAGATCCGAAGCTATTTCATTTGATTACGGCGAACCCGGAAATTACGATAACAAGCCAATCGGATGAGCTGCTTCGAACCATACTCCATGAGGCAGATTTGATTACTCCTGATGGGATTGGCATTGTGCTGGCATCGAGAAGAAAAGGTGACCCTATAGCTGAACGAGTTACGGGGTATGAACTACTTCTTGAGCTGCTCGCACAAGGGAATAAGCTGGGCTGGAGCTTTTATTTCTTAGGCACGGATGAGCATACCAGCTGTAAAGCGGTCGAAAAGATTACAGAGCTATATCCGAATGTGAAAATTGCCGGAAGACATAATGGTTTTCTTGCTAAAGAAGAGGAACCGGCCATTGTGGCAGAGATTCAGCACGCACAGCCAGATTTCCTGATTGTCGCGATGGGGGCTCCATACTCTGACAAGTGGGTTTATAAGCATAAACAGGCGCTTTCTCAGGTTAAGGTTGTGTTTGGCGTGGGGGGAAGCTTGGATGTTATAGCGGGAAAAGTGACTCCAGCCCCTGCGATATGGAAGAAGCTCAATTTGGAGTGGCTGCATCGACTCTTATTCGCACCTGTGGCCAAAGGACAAAAGTCGCGCTGGCGCAGGCAAGCAGTTCTTCCTAAATTCGTGTATCGAGCTATGATTAGGAAATAAGGTACAGCAGTAAATATCGTCTTTCACTATTTCTGCAATTTGTAGAAATAGTGAAAGACTTTTTTTGTTATCGCTTTACAGGAAATATGCCCTAAGTATTTAAGAGAGAATATTGGCTGGAACAATTCCAATATATTACTGATTGCTTTTTTAAGAATGTTGTAATAAAATCTTATCAAGATAATAAATTATTATCAAAATAGAAAAGACGTAAAACGAAAGGAGTGAGATGCTCACATGTTAGAAGATCGCAGCTGCCTGGAGTCCTATTTTCCAATCGCTTCTTTTATTGCTTCAATTATAGGTTCAAAATGTGAGGTTGTTATTCATGATATAAGCAATCCAGAGCGTTCAATTATTTTTATTGAGAACGGATACATTAGTGGGCGTAAAGTAGGCGATAGTTCAACAGATCTCGTGCTTAAGCTGTTGAAAGATGAGTCCTACCGTGAGCAACCGTTTATTGCTAACTATAAAGCGCGTGGTTCGCAAGGTCAGGTATTTCGCTCCGCTACTTATTATATTAAAAACAGCAGCAGCGAATTGGTCGGTATGATGTGTATTAACATTGATGTCACGCATATGGAGGTTGCAGCTGAGTGGATACAAAACATTTTGCAAGGAGGATCAACACTTCCACCAGTACCGTTAATACCACAACAAGAGGTTGTAGAGAAGCAGACGGAAGAGTATTTACAAGGAAACGTAGATGACCTACTCCAGCACATGATTGATTCGGTGCTCGGTAAAATTAATGTCCCGGCAGAGCGATTGTCCTCGAAAGAGAAGATTGAACTTGTGAAAGTACTTAACGAGCAGGGCGTGTTTCTACTTAAAGGCGGAGTTTCTCAAGTCGCTAAGACCTTGATGATATCTGAGCCAACAGTTTATCGTTATTTGCAAAAAATTAAGTGAGAATAAACAGAACTCTCAAGAGAGGAAGTGGGCTAGATGACATTAGACTTTGATAAGGTTGTTAGCCGATATGGGACCAATTGCGCTAAATGGGATGGTATGGCGCAAGTTTTGGGCAGAGAAATGATAGCGCTTTCCGTCGCGGATATGGATCTTCAAGCCCCTCCACAGGTGATAGAGCGATTAACGGAGATGGCGAAGCATGGCATATATGGATATACCGATCCTTTTCCACCTTATTATGAGGCAGTTCAGGGATGGATTAAAAAAGCTTACGATTGGGAGGTTCCGCAAGAATGGATCGTGTTTTGCCCTCGTATTGTGCAAGCGGTTTCTCTGATCATTCAGAACTTCACTCAACCAGGTGATCAAGTGTTAATCCATACTCCAGCCTATCAGCCGGTTGCTAAATCGGTAGAACTAAATAACCGCGTATTAGTGGAAAGTCCACTTCGTGAAGTAAACGGGCGTTATGAGATCGATTTTGCTGATATGGAGTTGCGGATGCAAGCAGGGGTTAAAATTGTACTGCTCATCTCACCGCATAATCCGGTTGGACGAGTATGGACACGAGCTGAACTAGAACGAATCGTTAGCTTGTGTACAAAGTATGATGCTTATATTGTATCGGATGATATTCATGCCGATTTTATCCATGAAGGCCATGAGCATACGATAATCGGGAAGATATCGACTGAGGCAGAGCAGCGATCCTTTATCTGTACCTCCCCAGGGAAGACCTTCAATCTTGCAAGCCTTGAAATTGCTAACATCGTGATTCCGAATGATCAGCTGCGTGAGAAATTCAGACATTGCTTACAGCAAGCAGGCTGTCATAACCCGACCTTTTTTGCAGTACCTGCATTAGAAGTGGCTTATACGGAATGCGATGAATGGCTGGAAGAATTACGAGGGTATATCACGGCCAATATCGATTGGGTGAAAGCTTATATAGCTGAATATATGCCTGAGCTTCGCGTGATCGAGTCAGAAGGAACCTATCTATTATGGGTTGATTGTAGGGCAATTAGCACCAACGAAGCAGAGCTAAAGCAGTGGATTGAGTCCGATGCGAAGGTTAGTGTGAGCTTTGGAACAGGTTTTGGGGCATCAGGAGAAGGCTTTATTCGCTTAAATATTGCAACGCCACTGCCCATGTTACAAGAAGCTTTTCATCGGCTGTACCGAGCCTATCCATTAAAAAATTCATAATAAAAAAACTTTTTATCAATGACCTTGAAAGACCTCGTTAGTAGCCTTTCTCAGATCCGTATCAAGGGGGATAATAATCATGTCCAAATCAGAAACACCAAGAGTCAAGAAACAGCCGACGATGTTCTTAGCGCTATTGCCGATTATTACGATGATTGTGCTACTTAGTTTAGGGTATGTGTTGTTTGAATTACCACCAGAACCACTTATTATTACCTCAGCGGTTGTTGCTGGTATTATCGCGATTATTCTTGGTTATAGCTATAACGACATACTAGAATCTATCGCTGGTAAGATCGCGAAAACGATGCCCGCCATTCTTATTCTGATCATGGTTGGTTTTATGATTGGGGCATGGATGGTTGGTGGAACGATTCCGATGATGATTTATTATGGATTGAAAATTATTAGTCCACAATTTCTGCTTATTACCGCATTTATTGCGACAGCTGCCGTTTCGCTTTGTACGGGCACATCTTGGGGGTCAGCGGGAACGATCGGGGTTGCTTTTATGGGTGTTGGCGCGGGTATGGATTCAAACCTAGCAGCAGTGGCTGGTGCTGTAGTTGCAGGTGCTTATTTTGGTGATAAATTGTCACCGCTTTCAGACACAACCAATATTGCGGCGTTAGCAACAGGTGTCAATCTATATGAGCATATTGGACATTTATTGTATACCACAATTCCTTCCTTTATTGTCGCAAGCGTTGTTTTTATTATTACAGGCCTAAACACAGATGCCGCAGGTGCTATTGTTCCGGAGAAGGTTGGAATAATCATGGGATCGTTGAATACAATTTATGACTTTAATCTGCTGCTTATAGTACCCGTATTAATCATCTTGTATGGTTCAATTACGAAGAAACCGACAATACCGGTCATGCTGATCTCTTCTATGTTCGCTATGGCTAACGCACTTGTATTCCAGGGATTTACTTTGAATGATGTCGTATCTTCTGTTGTTAATGGATTTAATATTTCTATGGTTCAAGTAGCTGGGTTTGATTCTGCCAACGTTATTGAAGATGTACCCCGTCTTCTAAATCGTGGCGGAATGAACTCCATGATGGGTACACTTCTCATTTGCTTCTGTGCAATCACGTTCGCTGGAACCATATCTCTGACGAAGTCCTTGGAATTGATTGTTAATAAGCTTTTGAAGTTCGTCCATTCCACAGGTTCAATGATCGTAGCAACAATTGTTACAGGTCTTACGATGATCGGAGTTACAAGTAATGGTCAGGTATCCATCTTAATGCCAGGTGAAATGCTGCGTGAAGCATATATCCGTCGGGGCTTGCACCCGAAGAACTTGGGACGTACCATCGAGGATTCAGCGGCGATTACCGAGCCTATTCTGCCTTGGACAGCTGCAGGTGCTTATATGGCAGGTACACTGGGTGTTGCAACGCTAGATTATTTACCTTGGGCTGTTCTCTGTTGGACAGGAATAATCTTTGCGACGATATGGGGCTTCACGGGATTCGGTATCGCGAAGTTAACGCCAGAGCAACAGGCAGAAATGCTAAAGGAATATGACGGTAACACTAATGAACAAGCGGGATAAAGGAGTCTTTTAAAATGACAAATATGCATAAAGAAACTGTAATAACAACGGATGCACCAGGTGCAATTGGACCTTACTCTCAAGCTGTAAAGCTTGGGAACGTCCTATATACTTCAGGACAACTCGGACTAGACCCGGTTAATGGGACTTTTCCTGCTACGGTTGAGGAACAGACGGAACGGTCGCTGCTGAATGTCAAAGCCATACTGGAAGCGGCGGGTACAAGCATGGATCAGGTAATAAAGACGACCGTTTTCCTAAAGGATATGAATGATTTTCTTAAGGTGAATGAGATTTATGGAAGGTTTTTTGCTCAGCCATACCCTGCTCGCAGCGCTGTTGAAGTAGCACGTCTGCCTAAGGATGGGCTCGTAGAAATTGAAGTTATAGCTTATATACCATAAGTGATCCAGTAGCGCTCAAATTACGGGTTGCTTTAGAATTTCAGATAGTTAAGCCTGCACACCCTGTATGGAAAAAGGATTAGAAAATAAGGCAGATGGCCGCCCTGGAAAGGGTGGCTTTTTTTGAGTAGTAAGCTGAGGAAATATTGAAATTAAGAATTTTTATGATAATTTAAATGAAAATATTCATGGAAATGTAACAGTAACCATAACTAATTACATAAAAAACTTCCCAAAACAGCATCTTTGCGTTATCATAAATGTGAAAACATTCACAAAGGGGCGTTATAAAGATGAAGAAGACAACAAGTACTGCTCTCATTCTCATTCTCTCTGTCATGCTCGTAATCGCAGGCTGCGGTAACAGTAATAGCAACAGCGCAGGTAATAGTAATGGCAACGAGAACAAAAGTAAGGTAAATGAGACGGCCAAAAATGATAAAGCTGAAGCCGTATCAGGTGCATCAGAAGCTAGTTACACACCACTGGATCAATTAAAAGATAATTATGATATCGTTATTGTTGGTGCTGGTGGTGCAGGAATGTCTGCTGCACTGGAAGCTAAGGCCAAAGGCTTGAACCCTGTTATTTTAGAAAAAATGCCGGTTGCAGGTGGGAATACAAGTAAATCCTCCTCAGGAATGAACGCTTCCCAAACGAAATTTCAAAAAGAGCAAAGCATTGAAGATAGCAATGATAAGTTTTATGAAGAGACACTAAAGGGCGGCCATGACACGAACGATAAAGAGATGCTTCGTTTCTTCGTTGACAATTCCGCAAGTGCAATCGATTGGTTGGATTCGATCGGAATCAAGCTGAACAATATTACGATCACAGGCGGCATGAGCGAAAAACGCACCCACCGTCCAGAAGACGGCTCTGCGGTAGGCCAATACCTTGTCAAAGGATTGGTTAGAAACGTACAAGAAAAAGAAATTCCACTGTTTGTGAACGCGGATGTTAAAGAAATTACTCAAAAAGACGGTAAGGCTAACGGCGTCAAAGTACTCTTTAACCAAGCTGATGAAAAAACCATTACAGCGAAGGCAGTTGTTGTAACAACAGGTGGTTTTGGATCCAACATGGATATGATATCAAAAGTTAGACCTGATCTGGAAGGATACGTAACGACTAACCAAATCGGCAGTACCGGCGACGGCATCAAGATGATTGAGGCACTTGGCGGAACCACCGTTGATATGGATCAAATCCAGGTTCACCCAACAGTTCAACAAGAAAAATCTTATCTGATCGGGGAAGCTGTACGCGGCGAAGGTTCTATCCTCGTGAATAGCGAAGGCACACGGTTCGTAAACGAATTGACTACACGTGATAAAGTTACCGAAGCGATCAATGCACTTCCTGAAAAAGCGGCAACGCTTGTCTTTGATTCCGGCGTCAAATCACGCGTGAAAGCAATTGAACAATATGACAAAATGGGCTTCGTGATCCAAGCGGATACCATCGAAGCATTGGCGAAAGAAATCGGTGTTCCAGCCGATAAGCTAAAAGCGACACTTGATACTTGGAACAGCGCGGTAAAGAACAAGAACGATGCTGAATTCGGCAGAACAACAGGGATGGACAACGATTTATCCGCGGGTCCTTACTACGCTATTAAGATCGCCCCAGGGATTCATTACACCATGGGCGGTGTGAAGATCAATACGAACACAGAAGTATTAAATAAAGACGGCGCTGCTATTCCTGGCCTGTATGCGGCTGGTGAAGTTACAGGTGGATTGCACGGTCAAAACCGGATTGGTGGTAACTCTGTAGCTGAAATCATTATTTTCGGCCGTCAAGCAGGGATTAAATCTGCTGAGTTTGTACAAGCACAATAAGATTTAACTGCTATTCTGGTTAAAACAAAAGAACCGCTTGGGCTAATTGAAGCCCGGGCGGTTCTTTGTTTAATCTCTCGTTTAAAGTGAGTGGAGTGACCTCTATTCAAAAAGCTACTTCTCGCTTTTAGCTTGTTCTTCTCGCATCCACTGTGACAGCTGGCGTTTGAGTTTAAGGAATTCCGGGGAATCCGTAATCTCATCGCGGCGTGGCCGTGGAAATGGCACATCAACAGTATGTAGGATGGAGCCGGGGCGACCCGAGAATACATAAATACGATTCGAGAGCAGCAACGCTTCTTCGATGTTATGGGTAATGAATAGCACGGAGCGGCGATTCTCCTCCCACAGCTCCAGCAGCCAGCGCTGCATTTCACTGCGAGTTAGTGCATCCAATGCGCTGAAAGGTTCATCGAGCAGCATCAACTCCTGCGGAGCCAGCAATGCTCTGAGAAAAGCAGCACGCTGCTGCATCCCACCAGACAGCATATGCGGATAAGCCTGTTCGAATCCATTCAAACCAACCTTGGCGAGCCACTGGCGCGCTTCTTCACGAGCTCCATCCTGCAGAGCGCCTTTAATTTCCCCGGCTAGAAGTACATTATCTTCAATCGTTCGCCAAGGAAAAAGCGCAGGCTGCTGCGGCATATAACTGATTTCACCACGTTGACCCGTAACGGCTCTGCCGTTCATGCGGATCGTTCCTGCATCGGGCTTCACTAGTCCGCCGATCATATGGAATAAGGTGCTTTTTCCGCAGCCGGAAGGACCGACGATCGAAACGAACTCTTGCTGCTCTACCTTAAGAGAGACGTTGTTAAGCACGTTCGTCTCGCGGCGACGATGGGTGAAGGACTTGGAGATGCCGCTTACTTCAAGAGCAGGTGGTGCAGTATGAGCTTCAGGAGAGCTTATGTTTTCAGTTGTTCTTTGCTCTATTTGCGTCACTTGAGACATACAGGCATCTTCCTTTCTATGAGTTACGGCGCGGTTTCCAGCGAACTAACCATTTTTCGAGCAAGGCGATAATCGCAAAAAGCACAAGACTAAGGAGCACAATAATAACAATAGCGACAAACATCCGATCCGTACGGTAAGCCGATTTTTGCAGGAGCATATAATAGCCAATCCCTTTATCCGCGCCAATCCACTCAGCGACCACGGCTCCCATAACCGCATAAGTAGCAGATATTTTCACACCGGAAAATAGTGCCGGGATAGAAGACGGAAGCTCCAGCTTGGTGAAGATTTGCCACTTGCTTGCGCCAGCCATTTTCATATAATTCATCATGACCTGATCACTTTGAGACAAGCCGCCCATTGCAGCGACAGCTACCGGGAAGAAGCATACCAGTGTAATCAGCACGATTTTGGGCAAAAGACCGAAGCCAAACCAGATGATAAGCAGTGGTCCGAGTGCGATAGAGGGAACATTTTGACTCAGAATAATGAGTGGATAAAAAGCCCGTCTAGCCCAAGGTAAAAGATGCAAAAGTAGAGCGACGATCAAGCCTACACCTGTACCAATAGGAAAACCGATTAATGTGAGTCGGAGCGTAGCCATCGTATGAGCCCAGAGACCTGAGGCATTACTGGTGGATTCGCGAGCAATATCAGCAGGACTCGGCAGAATCCAGGATTCGATATGGAATAGAGAAACAGATAACTGCCATACGGTTAAAAAGAAGACGACCGCCATAAGGGGCGGCCATATTAGCTTCCAGGTCGATCTCACGGCCGATATTTCTCCGTCAATTTATCCATGCTGATTCCGTTAGGATTATGAGCGATTTTGATTTGGGAGATCACGCTTGGACTACCTGCTTCGATCAGCGCCTCCTGCATTTGACGTACAACCTCCAGGAGCTCGCTCAGTTCACCTTCCATAGTAGTTTCCAGTGGATTCACCTGATGTTTAACGCCGGATTTTTGAATAACTTCAATCGCTTTATCTACGTATGGGATGGAGTCCTCATTGTTTGGAGTCTTAGGAATTACTTGAATGCTTAATAATGTATTAGCCACAATAATCAATCCTCTCAAATTGTATAGGTAAGTTCAAAAAGCCAACTTTGATAACGATGTAATTCAGGAAGCAGATTCGGCGTCGAATCTTGAACGAACTTGGGAAGTCCGGTACTCACGTAGCACATCACTACGCTCCGTTCCTCCTTCCTCAAGTAACGTTCAACCTTCTTGGTTCTGAAAGTCGACTTTTTGAACTCTCATTGAAATAGGTAAGTTCAAAAAGCCAACTTTGATAACGAAGTAATTCAGGAAGCAGATTGAGCGTCGAATCTTGAACGAACTTGGGAAGTCCGGTCTACTCCGCCGGTAAAAAATCATTCGTGAATGCACTAGCTGCATCCAGCGGTTTGTCCAGCAGCTTCAAATCATACATCCAGTCGCCGTAATTCTGCCAGACCTCGGTTTTTTGCTCTCCCCAGCGTGGGGCGTCGTCCTTATATTTCGGGCTAAGCCATTTTTGGCTAGCTAGGACAAGCTCTGCATCAAGGTCAGGCACAGCCTTGGATAATGTAGCGGCAGCCTCTTCTGGATGATCAATCGCATATTGATAACCCTTCGATGTGGCTTTCAGGAAAGCCTTCACCAAATCTGGATTCTCAGAAATCTGCTTCTCACTCGTGGTCAGCACAGGGGTGTAATAATCGAGCTGAGGCGCATAATCCTTCAAGTAGAGCATATCCAGAGGCTCACCACGCAGTTCGGCTTCAATACCTGTCCAAGCGTAGAAGATCCAAGCGAAATCAATGTCACGTTTGACTGCGGTAAAATAGTCAGCTTCACCAATACTGATTAGCTTCACCTTTTTCACATCGCCACCAACTGGGTCCATGATCGCCTTCATGGCTGCTTCTTCAGCAGGAGAGCCCCAACCGCCGTAGGTTTTACCCTCAAAATCTTTTGGTGATTTAATATTGCGGTCTACTGGAGCGGCGAAACCCGAAGTATTATGCTGAATAATGGCTGCAATCGAGACAAGGGGAACGCCTTGTAGACGGGCTAGAGTCAATCCTTCCTGAGCGCTGATCCCAAAAGCGGCTTCGCCAGAGGTAACCATAGTATCAGAACCCGCTGCGCCAGGTTGAACGATTTCTACATCCAGACCTTCTTCCGCGTAATAACCAAGATCCTTGGCTACGTATAGACCGGTGTGGTTCGTATTCGGTGTCCAATCCAGTGCAACCTTAACTTTGGTAAGCTCTTTCGGAGCATTTGATCCGGTCGCAGCATTCGAATCCGCAGCATTTCCTTTGTTTCCGGCTGTATTCCCATTGTTGCTGCCGCATCCGGCAATCGCAAGAATGAGCATACAGGTGAGGCTAAGCATAAGTGCTTTTTTGAGTTGCATGTCTTCTTCTCTCCTTTAAGGTTGCCAGATCCCGTCATCCAACATGAACCATAAAGTGTAGTATGTACATTTCTTCTACATCTTTTGTGATCTACACAAAAAAAGCGCCCCGAGTGATCGGGACGCTGGCTTGGCGCAAGGTTAGTAAAGGTCACAGGGACCAAAACCAATTGGCGATTCCTACGCTGGCATTATCCAGATCAGGTATAAGGGTCAGTATCTTGTGGGATACAATCTCAGCCGGCCAATTCCAGCACCCCTGGTTCTATGAAGTTAACGGGTATTTCTCGCTTAAACGCTAATCGTCTTTATAAGGACGCTGAAGGCGTTTATGCTTGCATACGGTGTATTATAGACGGCTGTTCTCGGAATGTCTAGTAGCACGCTCCTAAATTTTTCGAATCTCTCCGTCCGTTTTCATTAATCCAGATCTTTATGTTTCTTGCGATGACGCCGCTTAAGCTCAGTAACCAGAGCACCTAGCGTAAGGACAACACTGATCATTATCCCGCTCATAATCACGAAAAGAGCAAGAAACTCAAAGGGGGAATAGCTAACCATCTTACTCCATTGAATCTTTCCATCCAGATCGTCAATGACTTGATTCATGCCATAAATCCCACTTACCACCGTAAATACAGTGAGGATCATCAGCAGATTATCCCGGCGCTTCGATTGGAACTTATCTTGATACTGAAACAGGTCAGTCAAGGTTTCTTTTACTTCCTCGAACAGAGCATCGTTCCCGTATACTTTACGCAGCTGAAGAAAAATCTCCCGTCCTTGCGACTGTGAAATCAGCTCCAAGAAATAGAACTTTGCCGAGAATTTATTAATCGAGTAGATTAAATTATCGATCTCATCATAATCGTGGTTTATGCGTAGTCGGGAATGCATATTTGCCAGCTTTAGCAGAACGATTTTGTGGAAAATATTGAGTAGAAATCCGTAATAATATTGCCCGTACATCTGGTTGGCGAGGCTAACGGCGATCTTTGGTTCAGCTCGGGTTAGACAGCAAAAGGTCTGCTCATTCATCATATAATACGAGTCTGGGCCCCATCGATTATAGGAATGCTCATGACAGTAGTTCGCAATATACGCTGGATCGCTGGCACTGGCATAGGGCTTCCCGTTCAGATCAATTCCATCAAGCTGAGAGGCGCGATAGCGCAGATTTATACTAATCTCATCAGAATCTCCTTCATTCTGAAAGCCATAAAAGGCTTGCACCTGCATTCTTTCATCTACGAAAAAGGGAAGGGTCTCGAAATAAGCCCCATTGATATCCGAGTGATCCAGAAAAGGCTCCAGTCCATCCACCAGATTTCGGAAGACAAAATCCTCTACCATCTCATAGGTCTGTTCCCCGCAATGGATATAGGTGTAGTCATCCTGTACGAAGGTATTCTCAAGCGTCCGGAAGCGGTCCGCGAATTCCAGTGCAATACTAAAGGGAATCGAATCCCCCTCAAGCTGGACACGTATCGTCACAAATCCAAGCTGAAAAGGACATATGAATATATCCGTCGAAAGAATTTTAAAAAATATAGACTGCTGAGGAATCTCTAGAATACAGTCCAGATTATTGACTCTGGAAAAGCGGCAGAAAGAGTCTACGTCCTTCTTGCGTGGAAAAAGAATGTGTGCAGCAAACGGTAAATAGGTGCGCTCCATCCGTTCATGGGAAACACAGTGGCCTTCTCCGTAATAGGCATTTTCTAACTCTTTATTATCCAGAAAAAAACGTGTGAAGCCATCATCCTGCAATTGTTGGATAAGCTTCTTAGAATCGCCCTTTTTTATTGAAAAGGGAAAAATAAACTGCATAAGCGCAGTATGTAATAAAGGCTCAGTTGAAAGCTTATCCATTCATCGTCCATCCTTGTGCTCAGAATATGCTTATAGATGACATTTACCCTAAAAGGATTAGTTTGATACCATTCTAACATTCTAAATACTGGAACTCTTTCTTTGCACTGCTTGCCTGGATTGGAACCTCCATGCGGCAATGCTCAGCAAGAACAAGAAGGCGGAAAAACCGGCAAGTAATCCAGCAGTTTGTGCCACTTTTAGATGGTCCATAGACCAGCCCATGAATAGGGGCAGCAGAGCTCCACCGACACCTCCAGCAGCGATCATTATGCTGGGTGTTGATTCTTCCGCTCCTGGCAGCATTTTGCTGGAGAAGACTAGAGCTATGGAGAAAATACCGGACATAAATAGCCCAAGTAGCATAATTACGATGAATGCAGCTAATCGATTATCTGTGAACGGAAAAAGAGCCAGCAGTAACAAGGTCAGTAAACAGCTACTTAAAATATATAAACGGTAAGAAATTTTCTCTGCAATCACTCCAGCAAACAATCTTCCCGTAGACATAGCTAGCCAAAAGAAAGTGACTGTCAGCGCCGCCGCAGATTCTGTCATCCCTAGCTTGGCGATAAAGATGGCGGGCATAAAGTTGACCAGACTCATCTCCGTACCTACATAGAGAAAGAAGAAAAGGATGAAGATGCCCAGCAGAATCCATTGTTTCCCTTTATACGGAAGCTGTGTGCTGGACTGCGAGGAATGTGCGGATGCTGAGACTTTGCGAGGTGCTCGCTCGTCCAGTATAAGCTGCAGATTCCCAAAATGGCCTCTTCCCCAGAGAATGAGGGAAAGTAATGAGAAGCCAGCGACAATTAGGAATGCCAATCTCCATGCTCCGTTAGCAATGAGCGGACTGGCGATAAGAGGCATTACAAGTGCTCCTATCCCAAATAGGACTTCAAGTCGGCTCATCGCAATCGCGGTTCCTTCTGTCACAGCTCCGATAATGATGGTGCCGATGACGGCTTCGATCATACCGAAACCAAAGCCAGCCGCAACAGCAATGACATACATCCACTCCCAAGGGGGTAGAAAAGCATACGCAATCTCAGCAGTCAGGAGAAGAGCGGTGGCGATAATGATGCCTCCTCGTTTCCCAAAACGGCGATTGAGTAGGGGAGAGACAAGCACACCAGCCAGAAAACCAGCAAATTGACTAAAGATTAATTGCCCGCCGGCACTATAATTTTGGTCATAATGCTGTAGCAGAACGGGAAGAATAGATCCCAGCACTACATGAGCAAGGCCAATGACAAAGTAGGAAAGACAGCCGATCCAGATCAGTTTTTTCACGAAGTAAGCCCCTTATATTGAAAGTAGTTTATGGAGTAAGGTCGGATTCAATGTGAACCTGAAGGGTACATTATAATAAGCACCATTGTTATGATAAATCCAAACGGTGAGCTTGGATATATAAACTTTTGTTTACATGCTTGAAGGGAGAGATTTACGTAATGGATAACAAACAACTGGAGCAACTCATTATTAGAGCATTGGATGACAACAAGTTTGGTTCCTTTGGTACGATCGAAGAAGGAAATAAGCCGAAAGTACGTTACATGGCCATTTTCCATGAGGATTTGAAGATTTATTTAGCTACGAATCGCAAAACTCATAAGGTGGAGGAATTATCGAATAATCCGAATGCTTTTTTGCTGCTTGGATATGAGTCAGGCGGAAGCAAAGACGTGCTGGAGATTGAAGCCACCGCTACCGTTTCTAAGGATGAAGGGCTGCGCACAAAGGTGTGGAACAAAGAGCTGGAGCCATGGTTTACAGGGCCTGATGACCCTAATTATGTGATTCTTGAACTTACTCCAACGCGTATTGAGTATGTTGGCAGTGATAAAGAGCACGGCGTGTGGACTCCCTAAACCAATTTAAAATCGATTCCGAAAGCCTTCCTATCCCCCACGGGTTTAGGAGGGCTTTTTTAAAAGATAAGTCCCTGAGTGACCTGTTAAAACATGTTATAATGACTTCAACTTTTTACGTAATTTCTCAGGGGAGGACTTAAAATACATGACCGTTACTCTGTTATATATTGAAGATGATCATGAAATCGGCAGCGTCGTGTCTGCGGATTTAAGTGAGCGTGGTTATAGTGTGCGTTGGCTGCGGAGCGGGGAGGGAGCGACGGAGGAAGCGGCGCCTTGTCAATTGGCCATTCTGGATGTAATGCTTCCGGGCCTGGATGGCTTTACTGTCGGACAACGATTGAAGCGGGCGTACCCTAAGCTTCCGATCTTGATGCTCTCTGCGCGAACCTCTATTGATGATAAACTGCAGGGGCTTGAATTCGCCGATGATTATTTGACGAAGCCTTTTCATCCGGATGAATTGGCTGCCAGAATTGAAGTGCTGCTCAGGCGGAATGGGGCATCTGTTCAGGATTCGCTCACGCTTAAACACCTAGTCGTATATGAAGGGGATAACCGAGTAATAAATGCTCAGACACAGGAAGAAGTCATGCTTACGGGGAAGCAATTTCAGATTTTTTCTTATTTGCTGCGTCATCTCGGCCAGATTATGACGAAGGAGCAGATTTATGAAGCCGTCTGGGGAGAAGCCTATCTCGAAGGGGATAAAACTTTGATGGTACATATACGATATTTGCGCGAAAAGTTAGAACTTGATCCGGGCAATCCCGAAATTATAGAAACTGTCCGGGGGATCGGATATCGGGTAAGAGCATGAGGGGGTTAGGGCGCATTCGCAAGCAGCGTAACTCCTCTTTGCTATCGGGATATTTGCTTATTATCGTTTCTGCACTGCTTTTTATCCCTGTGGTCCTGCCGTTATCTTTTGTTCTCTACAATATGGTTAATGAAGTGACTAAAGGGGCTCCACCTGTAGACACCTCTCTGTATTCGAGTGTTGCAGCGCTGGAGACCATGTGGCATAAAGAGGCGCTTCAATTGGAAGATGCTTCTTCAGAAGGCATAAATGAGCGGCTACATGAAATGAGCCGGAAATACACTGAGGCTACTATGTTTTGGGTAGATGGGCAGGGAATGACCCAGTTGATTCTCACACCTGATGAAGGCAATCCGGATCATGGCAGCGGAGTTCCGGAGCAGTGGACGGCGGCTGAGGCTATTTTTTTTATGAAAGAAAGTACAAAACGTGATCCTTTAGCCATCGTCGCCTTCATGGGAGACCGAGTGGATGCGGGTAAAGGGTTTATGGTAATGCAAATTCCAAACAAGCTGCTCAACAAAGGGGCTTATGGGGGAGTCGGGGCTTGGGCTTTGTATTACTTTGTGCTCTTTGTACTTTTTGGAGGGTTTGCACTGGTTTCTTTGCTGTTCTTTAGAAAAATACGCAAACGGCTACTACAGCTGCAAACCGCGATGACGATTACGGGACCGGATAGAATGCCTAAGTCTATTATGACGGGCAAGCTGGATGAGATTGGCAGACTGGAGGAAGCTTTTAACACGATGGTGGCGAAGCTTGACGAAAGTCGAAAGAGGGAAATCGAAGAGGAAGAGCTTCGTAAGCGTCTAGTATCTAACCTATCTCATGATTTGCGTACACCACTAACGGTTATTCGCAGCCACATCCATGTAATGACTAAAGAGAGCTTAACCCCGCAAGGACAACAGTCCTTAGAGCTAATGGATAAGCGTATAGCGGATCTTAGCGTCTTGATCGAGAATCTTTTATCCTACAATCTCCTCAACAGCGGACGGATCACTTTGAAGAAGGAGCGTAAAGATGTCTTGCGCTTGTTGCGGGAAAGTGCTGCTGCTTGGTACCCCGTATGGGAAAAAGAGAACTTCGAGATCGATATTGACTTGGAGGCTGATCCGCTGTTCTGGATGGTGGATGAGGTCTGGTTCCGCCGTATTCTTGATAATCTGTTTCAGAATATTGTACGTCATGCCAGCAGTGGTCTTTATGTAGGGATTTCTACGGAGTCCCGTAATGGGCAACGTGTTATTTTGATTACGGATCACGGCAGAGGTATCCAGAGTCCATCCGATTACAAAGGAGCAGGATTAGGGCTGTCCATCGTGGATCTGTTAATGAAGCATATGGAGTTAGAGTGGGATATGGAGAGTACAGGAGATGGAACTTCCGTAGTAATCTTTAATCCACTGTAGAAAGAAAATAAAATCTTAGACTTACCATTGTCATTAAGCTCTCACGGGAAAAAATAGTCAATAAAAACGAGCTCAACGGCATCTGTTTTAACAACTAACGAGCAGAATAGCGTAATATATTTGGTTGTAGTTATAATGTTTAATAGGGCTATTTAATGGTTCCAATTCTCAGGAGTTATCAATGACCTGTGTTGAAATATTTCGAAGGACTATCCAATAGTTAAAAAGCCGGGTTTTCCTACTCTAAGGAATCCGGCTTTTGTTTTATTCTCGTAGTGGACGTAATGTTTGTTTTGCGTTAAATGTATATTTGCCACATGCAGCAAATCGGAAGCAAGTATATGAGTCAATCCAAATACTTAGTATCCCTTTACGACAGCAAGTGATCAGTGTGATTAGACTGAAAAATAAAGTACTAGACAGGCCACGGCTGCCATATGGGGCGTTGCACTTCTGGTAGTCTTCCTGATCGATGGCCGCCGACAATCAGCCTTTTGCAAAAAAAACAAAGGAAACCGAACTTTTTTTTGATAGAGAGACAATATAGTGTGTAAGCAGCTTACTTAGGAGGGCCCTCTGAATGCAAAGTGAATACATGTACCAGTTACTCATAAAAATGAAAGACGGTGATCAACAGGCGTTTCATACGATGTATGATGCCACCTATCAGGACGTCTACCGGACAGTCTCCTTTCTGGTGGATCATCAGCAGGATCGGGAAGATGTCATGAATGAGATCTATATGCAAATGTGGACATCACTTGCTAACTACGATACGAACCGACCTTTCCACTTCTGGCTACACGGCTTGGTAATCCGTCAAGTGCAGAGATTTCGGGTCAAGAGCTGGCGGAGATTCCGAATTTTTGAACGCATTCGTGCCTTCTCTCGGGAAGAGTCTCATTGGGATCAACCTGCTGTGTTGATGGATGGGACGAACCAAATGATATCGAAGGCAATCCAAAAACTGACCGACAAACAACGAATGGTGATCATCCTCCGCTTTTTTCACGACTATACTCTTGAGGAAATCGCGACATTGCTTGATATTCCGCTGGGTACAGTCAAGTCCAGATATCATGCTGGCCTTCAGGCGCTTCGAAAAAACTTATGGAATCTCCCCCCAGAAAGGATGGAAAAGATCAATGCTAACTGAACGCAAAATCCGTGAACATCTGCACAAAGAGGCAGAAACTATGGAGTGCCCCCCGGTTATTTCCAAACGTATAGAACAGTCTTATTTTCAATATTTACAACCAAAAAGGAGCGGAATAACCATGAAAAAACGATTAATTGGTGGAATAGTTGCTGCTGCGATTTTAATTCCAACCGCAGCATATGCGGCCCCTACCCTGATTGAAATGTTTACTAGAACACCAATGACTGCTGAACAAGTCAAGGTGGATGAGGTTGGCAAAGCAACACTTGAGAAGCTGTATAGCACATTTCCCGAAACAAAATCGTTTGAGATAATCGATGCAAGCAGCGTTCAAGGTGTCCAAACAAGCATCATACTGCAGGAAAAAGAAGGAACCGGCAAAAAGATTACCCTTCATACAAACGGTATTACGGGTGCGATTGAACACGTGATTCAAGAGAATTGGGAGCCTAAGGAGAAGCCACTCACTACTTTATCCGATCAGGAAATCAAGTCGAAGGTTGATTATCTAATTGATAAAATGTATGGCAACATCGAAGAGTACGAATTTGCTATGGAGAAAATGGAGAACCCGGATCAAAAAACGTTTATGTTGAATTACACCAAAAAGGGATCAAAAACACCGTTCTATCAGGTATTTGTTCAGAGCAATACAATCAGTGTTTCTCTGATCGGAGGTGAGACTACACCTTCAAACATTAAAGTAGAAGGTTTTTTCTCTAGAAATGGTAAGCCTGATTATTCTGCTGATGCCTATCTAAATGATGCAAAACTGTTTTCTTTACTAAAAATTAGCCCAGAAGAATTAAAACAAGAATTAGCAAAAGGTAAATCTGTTGTGGAGATTGCAGCATCTAAAAATGTCTCTAAACAACAAGTAATTGATGTCATTGCAAAAACACAGGTTGATGGACAAATTCAAGGTGAAATTAATGGTGAAGTTCCTAAAGGTAATCGTTCAAATGAACAACAGTTAAAAGCAATTGAACCAAAAGTATTACAAATTATTGAACACAAAAATGAAACACCATCGAAGAAATAACAAGTCAAGGTGCATGAGGTATAGAACCCAATGGATAATCCAGAGCCAAAAACGATCATGTTGAATTACACTAAAAAGGACAAGGACTGAACTAAACTGTTCTTCCAGGTATTTGTTCAAGGCAATACAATCAGTGTTGGGTTGGTCGGAGAATAGGAGTACAAAAACCTCGATTCTGAATGGTGACCCGTAAGATGGAACACTTTTAAAAAGTGTCCCCTCCTGCGGGTCATTTGTGTTTAATCAAAAGCACGAATGGACAGAACGGAGATTCTTAGGCGTAAAATTAGAAACGCTGCAAAGCTTAAAACCACATAAAACAAAACCAAATGTTGAGCACGTATAAGGTAGGCATTCTTAATTTATACGGTAATTTACGGGAGACTTTACGCTTGCGGAAGTCGTCAAAGATGTTCATAAACATTTCTTCGGTATCGACGAATTCGTGAAAGCCTAAACGTCGAGCCGTAGTTCCGTCGGCAAAAAAATCGTAGTCCCATGCAAACACGAAATCGCCGAATAGCCAAGAGGATACGTCTTTATAGGAATGCCGAGCAAGCCCATGCTTCTCAATCATTTTGTTCCAAAGCTGCTCCTTGTCCGCCATGACAACGTCTAGAGACATCTGTAACGGAGGCGCTGTTTCCATGCCAAAGTATTGAGCGATTTTCGGCTATAACTCATTCCAACGAAACAGGTCGCCGTTCGTAATGTTGAATGCCTGATTCGCACAGCGCTCGTCGATCGCCGCCCATACTGTTGCCTTTGCGAGAAGCCGCAGACTACAGAAGGACGGAGTGGCTACCAAGTCCAAGCCTTACCCTTATGCCGTTGTTCTAAGAAATCTTGCTGATTAAACAGCGGCGGTCTAGGACTTTATTTTCATTGGACATCCATATCGTCAAATTTAAACAAAACTTAAACTTCGTGCCGCCTTGTTCTTAACCTTGGGACGTTATGCTAATTACCGAGGTGAGGAACATGAAAGAAACAGTGATTGAAACGAAGGATTTATTAAAAAAATACCGTGGCCGGGCTGCGGTGGAAAATTTAAATTTGAACATCCGCAAGGGAGAGATCTATGGCTTTCTTGGCCCGAACGGGGCAGGGAAAACAACAACAATTCGTATGCTGCTTGGACTGATCACTCCAACATCAGGAAGGATTGAAGTCTTCGGCCAGGATCTTCGCAAGCATAAACTGCAAATTTTGCGGAAGGTAGGGTCGCTTGTCGAGTCTCCATCCTATTACGGGCACTTAAGCGCTGTGGATAATCTTGAAGCCATCCGGCGTATCCTTGGTGCTCCGAAGTCACGGATTGCTGAGGTGCTAGATATTGTTTCCTTAACAGGGGAAGAGAAGCGTCCAGTTAAAGGGTTCTCCCTTGGGATGAAGCAGAGACTAGGTATTGCTGCTGCCTTGCTCGGGGAACCGGAGCTGCTTATTCTGGATGAGCCGACGAACGGACTTGACCCGTCAGGGATTCAGGAAATTCGCGGACTGATTAAACGATTGCCGCAGGAGCAAGGGATTACCGTCGTAGTATCCAGTCACTTGCTTAGTGAAATTGAGCAAATGGCGGATACCGTAGGGATCATTCGTCAAGGGCAAATGGTGTACCAAGATAGTATAACGAATCTGCAGCGGCAAGCCGGGGGAGAAATGCGGTTAGCAGTCTCGGACCCGGAGGCCGCGCTGCGTCTTGCTGAAGAACGGGGGTACACAGGGATACTTCAAGACCAAAAGCTAGTCTTCTCCCGGATGATCGATGCAAGAGTTGCCTTGTTAGTCAAAGCCTTGGTAGAGAATGGGCATGCTATTTATCGTGTAGAGGAGCGGAGACAATCACTTGAGGACTTCTTCCTGCAGGTTGTAGGAGGAGAGGAATCATGATGTGGCGGGCACTGTCGGCGGATTGGCTCAAAATCCGTGGCAAGGGACTCTGGTTTCTAGTGTTTCTTGGACCGCTTGGACTTGTAGCCATGCAAGGCTTGAACTTCGGCCTTCGTTATGATTATCTTCGCGAGCAGTATAGTGCAGATTTATGGGGTGGGCTTCTGAACAATGTGGCTGCATTTGTGCCCATTGCTCTCTTTCTTGGAGGGACCTTAGTATGCTCGTTGATTGCAAATGTAGAACATCAGATGAGCTCGTGGAAGCAGCTCTTGGCACTACCTATCTCACGTACTTCAGTATTTATGGCTAAGCTGGTGTTATGTTTGGTGCTAGTGGCGGTTTCTTGTTTGTTGCTCTCGGTGGGTACAGTTGGTTTAGGGCTTGTTTTGGGCTTCAAGGTCGAACTGATTCCGTATTTGGATGTGTTACGAATTGGCTTAATGTCCTATATTGCAGCATTGCCGGTTATTGCTTTGCAGCTGTGGCTTTCTCTGGCTAACCGTAATCAGACATTGCCAGTTGCTCTTGGAATAACCTTATCTCTGGTGTCTATCTTCTCCATGTTACTTTCGGAGTGGGTTCCTTTAACATGGCCATATATGGCTTGGGAATCTTCGCATCGTCTCTTATTTAGCGGTGCAGGGTTGCTGCTGGGGCTGCTGATTCTTTTGCCGGGTGCACTGCACTTCGCACGAAAGGATGTGGATTAACGATGAATTCATTTTGGAGAGTGTTGTCGGCAGAACGATTAAAAATGTCTAAATCATATGTCTGGCTTTTAGTTATAGGCAGTCCGATTTTAGCATTACTTCCCGGGGCATTGGCGGATAATCAAGGGGAGAAGATGAGTTGGGAACTGTTGTTAAATGTGATGTCCATGATGCATGCCTTGCTGTTTCTACCTGTGCTTTCGGGTATTTTCGCAGCGCTGATCTGTCGTTATGAGCATCATGACGGAGGCTGGAAGATGTTGCTGTCTCTGCCTGTGACTCGGTTATCAGTGTACCTCTCAAAATATGTGATGATTATCGGATTGCTGGCTGCGGTTCAACTAACGTTCCTGGTGATGGTGCTGGGAATGGGTTTTTTCCGAAATATTCCGGATTCGATCCCTTGGTCGCTGCTGCTTAGCTCGGTATTTGGCGGCTTTATTGCCTGTCTGCCACTCGCTGCACTGCAACTGGCTATCTCTCAAGGCTGGAGCAGTTTTGGCGCACCGCTGGCGCTGAATGTGAGTCTGACCATTCCTAATATGCTGATCGCCAATTCTTCAACCTATGGCCCCTATTATCCTTGGGTACAACCGATGTTGGCTATGATGCCGTATGGTGATGACACGTTTGGGGCTTTTAATTTACCGTTCGAAACGCTGATGATGGTAGTGGGCGGTAGTTTTATTGTGTTTTTTGCGGCAGGACTATTCTCCTTTTATCGTAAAGCGGTCTGATTTACAGCGATTCTTATAAACGCCTTCTCCATGGACATCCAGAGCTGGTTTTCATATAATTGAGGAAAACAATCAGCAAAGCTGACTAGCTGGTGGAGGAGGCGATAGCATGGAGCCAACGGCATTAGAAGATTGCGATAACACATGCAAGGGTTCGGAGCTTGAACCGGAATCCATTGCATTGATTCTGCCTGACCGAGAAATAACGGATAAAATGGCAGAGATGTTCAAAGCGTTGGGTGATCCCACACGAGTGCGGCTCATTTACGCTTTGTCCCAGAAAGAATTATGTGTACACGATTTGTCCGTGATCCTTGATATGGGACAATCTGCGATATCCCATCAGCTCCGTTATTTACGGAATTTACGAATTGTGAAGCGTCGTAAAGAAGGAAAGACGGTATTCTATTCGCTCAACGATGCGCATGTAGAGCAGATTTTTCTGCAGACGCATGAACATGTCCGTCATGAATAGCTGTACTTTTCAAAAAAGAGCGGTTCTCCGATTATTGGAGAACCGCTCTTTTGCGTTAACTAGATTGATTTAGGCTGCTCGATAGGGTTGGTTTTCTAAAGGATAGAGCCAGCCAGAGACAATGCACAGCGAGTACGAGAAGGATGAATAGATCGATCCCCATATATTCGCTTGTATTATCGTTACCAACAAACTGAATTAGATTATGTACAAAATGAAACAATATCAGCGGTAGAATATTATTATTTTTCAGCATCAACAAGGTAAGCACAAAACCGATCAGAAGAGAATATACGAGCTGTAGGAGGATTTGCGTCATGTCTGTACCGGATAAAGCATTAAGCAAGTGGGTAATAGAGAAGAGTATGCTTGAAGTAATCACAGCCGTTTTAGCGCCCTTAGTGAGTAAAGTCTTGAAAATCAATCCGCGGTAAATACTTTCTTCCACAAAGGCTACAAGCAGGGTGAAGAAGATAAAGAACAACACCTCAGACGTACTGATCTCACGAAAACCTTTAAAGGATATGGTGATCAGGACGACAGCTAGAGGTGCGTAATAAATCCACTTCCCAGAGGAAATGGTATTCAGAGGACGGAAGCCAAGATCACTCCATTTGTTCTTAATCGTGAAGTAGATGATCAGTACAAGCGCGATTGGAATAAAGGAGATCAGTACAGGGGCGGTGTACGAAAGCTCTTTAATTGTAGCGTAAGTCCCGGCGGCAGATACAGCTAGAAGTAACAGCACCTCAATAATAACAACGGTCCAAACAGGGTGTCTCTGTGAAAAAGAAGACGTCTTGGCTAGCTTTGACATGGTCTACATTCATCCTTCCTTCTGTGTAATTTAGTTGCCAATTCATCTCGGGTGTGATCATACATGATTTACCATATTTTCACGAAAAGATCAATTTATTTAATTTTTATGAGAGCGGAGAAAAATGGTGTATATGACGTATTGACCTTCAAAAATAAAGAGAATATAATAGCAATAAGAAAACATATGAACAAGTGCTCATATATGGTTTTTATTTGAGGAGATGTGCCGTATGGATACGATGCAAGGAAAAGTAAAACGTCAGTGGGAATTAGAAGGCTTAGATTGCGCCAATTGCGCAAGGAAAATCGAAGATAAAGTGAAGAAAATCGAGGGCGTATCGTCTTGTTCCGTTAATTTTGTTACGAAGACAATGACGATGGAAACCGCCGCAGGTTATGAGGAATCGGCGATTGTTGAAGCAAAGAAAACGGTGAAGGCGCTTGAGCCCCATGTAAATGTAAGAGAGAAGACTCAGGGCAGTCGCAAGCTGCAGAATAACGGTAGTCATAAGCATGGAGAGGATCACAAACATGGCCATGAACACGATCATCAGGCTGCAGACGGACATAAGCATGATGATGCGGATGGTCACAGCCATGGCCACAGCCACGAGCATGGAGAAGGCGATACCCGTAAGATTCTACTGCGGTTAGGTGGCGGTGGGATACTCGCGCTTGCCGGAATATTCTTACCGGTGGAGGGTGTAGTAGAACTGCTGATTTTCTTAGCAGCCTATCTCATCGTGGGTAGTGAAGTTGTCTGGCAGGCGGTTAAGAACATTATCCGGGGTCAGGTATTTGATGAGAATTTCTTGATGGCTCTTGCAACCATCGGTGCTTTTGCGATTGGTGAGTATCCAGAGGGCGTAGCAGTTATGCTCTTTTACCAAATCGGAGAGTTGTTCCAAGGTCTAGCAGTAAACCGTTCACGTCGATCTATCACGGCACTTATGGATATCCGTCCCGAATTTGCTTACCTTAAGCTTGGAAATGATCTAAAACGAGTCTCTCCTGAGGAAGTGTCGATCGGTGATGTGATTGTTGTGAAACCGGGTGAGAAGGTACCTCTGGACGGAACGATCCTTGAGGGAAGCGCCATGATGGATACATCAGCACTTACCGGGGAGTCTGTACCGCGTTCGGCTGGACCGGGAAGCACAGTATTAAGTGGATTTATTAATCGGAACGGCGTTATTACGATGCAAGTTACACAGACCTTTGGTGAATCAGCCGTATCCAAAATTCTGGAGTTGGTACAGAATGCTTCAAGCAACAAAGCCAAAACAGAGAACTTTATTACTAAGTTTGCACGGGCTTACACACCTATAGTAGTGATCACAGCTGTGCTGCTAGCTGTCGTTCCTCCGCTAGTGATTAGCGGGGCAACCTTCTCAGATTGGATTTACCGGGCGCTTGTATTCCTCGTAATCTCCTGTCCATGTGCGCTTGTGGTCTCGATTCCACTTGGTTTCTTCGGAGGGATTGGAGCAGCTTCACGCAGTGGTATTCTGATTAAAGGAAGCAACTATCTTGAAGCGTTGAATGATGTGAAAGTAGTTGTCTTTGATAAGACCGGAACGTTGACTAAGGGGCAATTTAAGGTTACAGGAATTTATCCGTCAGGTGGCAAGTCTAAGGATGAATTGCTGCAGACAGCTGCTTATGCGGAGAGCCATTCGAACCATCCGATTGCCGAATCGATTAGGGCGGCTTATGGAGAACAGATTTCTAAGGAAGCGATCTCGAATTACAACGAAATCTCCGGTCATGGAATCGAGGTTTCGATTGAAGGCAAGACCGTACTTGCAGGTAACGCGCGTCTGATGGAACGAGAGGGCATAGCTTATGAGGTGCCAGCGCAAAGCGGTACAGTTGTTCACATCGCGGTGGATCATCAGTATGGGGGTTATCTGGTGATTGCTGATGAAGTGAAGGAGGACTCGCAGCAGGCTATTCAGAGCCTCAAGAAGCTTGGCATCCGTAAAACGGTGATGTTAACTGGCGATGCTTCTTCTGTAGCTGAAGATGTTGGGAAGCAGTTAGGTGTAGATGAGGTTCACGCGGAGCTTTTGCCGCAGCATAAGGTAGAGGCCATCGAGAAGCTGGATCGTGAAAAGTCACATCGCGAGAAAATTATTTTTGTCGGTGATGGAATTAACGATACCCCAGTACTAGCTAGAGCAGATGTTGGGATCGCAATGGGCGGACTGGGCTCCGATGCTGCGATTGAAGCGGCAGATATTGTAATTATGACCGATGAACCTTCGAAGATTCCTGTTGCTATCGGAATTGCCAAGCGTACACGGATGATCGTATGGCAAAATATTATTTTCGCTTTAGGTGTTAAAGCTGTATTTCTTATTCTCGGCGCATTTGGGATTGCCACGATGTGGGAGGCTGTATTCTCAGATGTTGGGGTAACCGTGCTGGCTGTACTGAACAGTATCCGAGCATTAAAGGTTAAAGATCAAGGATAAAAAAATCGCTCTATAGGGTATTGGTGTTATCTACCGATCCCCAAAGAGCGATTTTTTCTGTTTGCAGGAGATTAAATGCTGTCTTCCAAGTGTAGGCTCTCAATGCCTGAGCGAACAATGCTGCAGGAGGCGTTGAATTTCTCCGCTTCTTCGGTGTTTAGGTTAAGCTCCAGTAGTTCTTGAATTCCAGTGTTGCCAATAATGGCAGGTACGCCGGTACATATACCACTTTTCCCGTACTCTCCATCCAGAATTGCGGATACGGCAATGATCTTATGCTCATCATTCAGAATGGAACGAGTAATGTAAGCCAGTGCGCTGCCAATACCGAAATGTGTGGAGCCTTTTTTAGTGAATATCTCCCAGCCCGCATCTTTGGTCTTGCGGGAGATATCCTCCAGATCCAGATGCTGGAACCGCTCACGATGCTGATCCATAATTTGCAGGATGGGCTTGCCGCCAATCGTCACATGTGACCAAGCTACAAACTGGGATTCACCATGTTCTCCAAGTGCGTAGCCGTTTACGCTGCGTGGATCGATGGAGAAAACATCAGATAGTAGTGTCTTTAGGCGCGAGGAGTCAATGGAGGTTCCTGTACCAATAATTCTGTGGCGAGGCAGCCCTGATATTTTCCATACCATATAAGTGACAATATCGACTGGATTAGCGGCGACTACGAATATTCCATCGAATCCCCCAGCCATAATGTTGGTAATAATTTCTCTAGTAATGACTGCAGAAGCTTCCAGGACGTCAAGTCTTGTCTGCCCTGCCTTTGGATTAGCGCCGGCTGTTAAGATAACTACATCCATTCCTGCGCAGTCGCTATGGGTTCCGGCGTACACCTTGGTGCGTGTGTTTGTGAAATCCATGCAGTGTGAGAGATCAAGTGCTTGTGCCATAGCGCGGTCATAGGTGCGGTCGATCATCATGATCTCGTCGCAAATTGCCTGATTGACCATGGAGTAGGCGCAGCTGGAACCGACCATCCCGGCACCGACGATGGCAACTTTTCTTGATTTACTTTTCAATTGCCTTGACCTCGCTTTCTATTGTTAGGTATGCATATATTTTAACGTATCCCTCCACAAGTTACCTAACATCGGACACAGAAAAATGTTTTTTCCTACAAGGTATTCATCCACGTAAGAAGCCATCTCAATCGTATGAATTGAAATGGCTTCTTAGAATAACAATATATACTTATGTCTGTAAGGACTGTGCCTCCGAGGAGGTCATAGCTTTATAACGTTTGTACATAAAGAATCTCCAGTGAAGAATCATTCCGAAGGCTAAGATGAAGAATAACCCACCGGACTGAGGGATACTGACATAACTATTAATAAATTCATGAAGTAAGGTGCGAACTAAAAGGAGTCCGAGCAGAATGAAAGCAAAGCTCTTAGAACGCTGAGCATAAATTTGTCCATCCCGTTGTTCGAAGTTTGTGCTGCGCATTAGAGGATACGCGAAGATGAACCAGCCAATCAAAAAGGCGAGTGCTGCCCACCATAAAGGAAACCTAACTTCAGGTACAACGAACATGGCAAAGCCAGTCGACATCCCGAGAGGTGGAATCCATATTTTTCGAATGGTAACCGGACGTGCGCTAGCTTTTAGACGAATGAAAATAACCATTAGCGCCATGAGCAAGGTCCCTATAGTGGAGCCGATATGTAGGAGTGAGGGGTTAATGCTACCCATGATTCACGACCTCTCTATGATTTGAGTCACTTGTATCTTCATTATAACAGAAAAACACCAAATAGCAGGTCAAGGTAGTTAACCTTGACCTGCTATTTTTTTAATAATATAAGTAGTCCAATAACTATTGGTTCAGCCTAAGCTTATGAACGGCTACGTCCACTTGTTGAGCGAAGAATAAGGCTGACGATAAAGATCAGAACAACGGCCCCGATCAAAGAAGGGAAGAAATAGAAATCACTTACTTTAGGTCCCCAGCTTCCCAGAAGCACGCCACCGAGCCATGAACCGATAATACCTGCGATAATGTTACCAATTACCCCGCCTGGAATATCTCTGCCCATAATCAGACCCGCTAACCAACCAATGATCCCACCAACAATTAACATCCATAAAAAACTCATGTTACTTCAACTCCTTCGTTTTGTTGTTTTCGATGTCTACTATTAACCTTGCCAATCATGTTTAAACCACTTGTAAAAACTTACTACTGCCGGGAGAGTTAGGAAATGGCTTCAAAATTGAACTCGATAATGTATTACAACTATAAACATGCTATAGTGAAAAAATATTATAAAATACTGAGTGAGTTGCTATCAGTAAAGGGTAATTAAGAAGTGAATACAATTTATACAAACAAAGGAGTCGCTACTATGGAACGGCTTAATGAGGTATTGTTTTATGTGGGAACGTACAACCCTGAAGGTGAGGAAGCTATTCTACTCTGCTCACTTAGTCCTTCATCAGGGGAAATGAAGATTCTTGAGGGTACTAAGGGCATTGAGAATCCATCGTTTTTAGCAGTAAACAGCACAGGCAGCGTGCTCTATGCGGTTAGTGAGAAGGATGAGGGCGAGGTCTATGCTTTTGCTATTGATCCTGTTACTAAAGCGTTGAGTCCACTTGGAAGTCGTCCTACGGAAGGTGGCGCTCCTTGTTATGTCTCGATCAGTCCTAAGCAAGATTACATATTCGTCTCTAATTATTCCGGTGGCAATGCCAACGTATTTCCTGTAAATGAGGATGGTTCGCTTCAGGTCATGTCTGATCAAGTGAAACATGTAGGTTCAGGAATTCGTGAAGACCGTCAGGAAGCTCCGCATCCACACTCCGTCATTCCGGATGGAAGCGGCAAGCATATACTGGTTTGCGACTTGGGACTGGATCAAATCCTGATTTATCGCCTTGAAGAAGGTAAGTTGTCTAAGCATCGGGAGATTAATCTTCCACCAGGTTCAGGCCCACGCCATCTGGCGGTACACCCTTCAGGACAATGGATTTATCTGGCGAATGAACTAAACTGTACCGTAACGGTATTTGCTAATGATGAGCAGAATGGAAACCTCAGCATTTTACAGCATGTCAGCACGCTTCCAGAGCAATATAATGCGGGTAGTGATGATACAGCTTCCGATATTCATGTATCGCCATGTGGTAAATTCTTGTATGTCTCAAACCGGGGACAAGATAGTATCGCCTTGTTCCATATTGAGGGTTCAACAGGTCATCTTGAAGCGGTAGATTGGCAGGTTACAGGCGGACGTACTCCGCGTAATTTCGCCATTATTGGTGGCAAGCTGCTCGCTGCGAATCAAAATAGTGATATTATTACTTCGTTCTCCATCGATAGTGACAGTGGCAGATTAATTCCTACAGGGAACGAGCTGAAGATAAAGACACCGGTCTGTATTCAAGCCGTGTAGGCTGGGAATAGGTTATTGTATGTTTCAATATTAGGGGCTATTCCCCGAAATTCATCAAAATAAAAGGCCTTCCAATCAGCTGTACATGTGCTGAGGGGAAGGCCTTAAATGGTATAATGGCAAGTTACCTTAAAACATATTTCGAATTCCTAGATCGTAAAAGCCTATGTCATCTAGCATGATTTTATCTCCCTCGGCTTCAAGGTAGAAGGTGATTTCCGTCAGGTTCTCAGGCTCTAGCTCAGGTTCTTCCTCCTGAAACTGTTCAAACGGCATCTCATAGGTCTGAAATACAGCTTCGGACAGATCACCGTACTTCCCATCATTAATCCGTTCTTCAAGCCATGGGAATAACGTGAACTGAGTTTGCGGAAGTGGAAGAATATCCATTACCTCACTTAACGGCAAGCGTGCCGAGGTATCATTTTTGTCGGTTAACTCAACCTCTACATTGGGAGGTAGCGGAATACTTAGTTCATCTTTGATATCACCATTGAGGTTTGCTAAGGAAAATGTAAGGCCATCTGCGTCTGAAAGGGCCATTTCAGTAACAACACTGTCTTTAAGCTTAATGTTGTAATAAGCTTCCTCGTCTTTTTTGGCTGTGCGTTTAAGAACGACACCATATGTGGCTTTGCTTTTCGATTCACGATCCTTCGCGAGCTCTTCCGACCAGGATAATCCGGATGCTTCTGCTGTTCCGAGATTAACGGTATTCTTGTTGCGGTCCTCGTCAAATGTGGCTACAGGCCGATATCCCCCATCCTGGAATCGATTGTAGTAAGTGGTCTCCGGTAGCCATTTCAGTCCGCTGCGGTAATCCCGGAACAAGCTCTGGTATTCGTCTTTTCCATGCAAAGTGGTCTCTAGAAAAGCTGATACATACACTTTAGCGATTTGCCGCTGCTTGTCTGCATCCATAATTTGCGCTCGATTTAAAAAGAGGCCAGCAGGTAATGTCTGATCATACGCGCCCCAATCACTGTTGAATTGACTGTGATTGGCGTCCGCAATATACAGCGAGCTTTTGAAAGCGGAGGATCCTGGAGAATAGGAAGTACGTATATACTGCCGGTCACCATAGAAATCATGTACATCCCCATCACGAGCCCCTTGCAGAGTCAAATAGTTGACATCCTTGAGACGGGCTTGCTGATCGTCTATCGTTTTGTCCGTAGGGGCAAGGGCGACCACAGAGGCTATATTAAAACGATCTACTGCCTTCATAACGGGATCATTTTTGAACCAACGTTCGGCGTCTGCTGCCATAGCAACAGCTTGTCCTCCACGGCTATGGCCGAGCAGGGCGGTTTTTGTGAAATCTATTTTTTGATAAAAAGGATTGTCTGGTTCATCCGAGAAAGCTGCTAGCTGTTCCAGGTGTTTCAGAATGATCCAGGTCCGTACTTTGAAATCATTGTCCGGAATACCGGACCAAGCAGAATAGTTCAGGAAATTCTCATCCAGTGAAATTGCGATAAACCCCCGGCTGGCCAAGAGTTCACCGAGATAAGCGTACCCTCCTTCAGAGTAATCTTCCATCATATGATTTCCGTGCACCATCAGCACTACCGGATAGGGACCTTCGCCCTCAGGCATCCATACTCGGCCGTTCAGTGGAAGTGCATTATAATCGAATCCCCAGAATAAAGTGCGGAGTTTTGACCAATCCTTAATATAAGCAGAAGCATCTACTGCAGAAGAGATCACATTGGTATCCTTGCCGTATTCGGTCCGATGCAGATCCTTACCGCTGGCATAAGTGAAGGTCTGATAGGCTTGATTACCAGGTTGTGATGGACTTGCGGCTGTCAATGGAATCACATCGGAATCACTGATATCAATGGGTTCCAAAGTAGGTATTTCCTGCACTCCGTTTGCCAGAGCAAGTTGGGAAAAAGTCACCGTAATGGTAAGCAGAAGTCCCATGGTTATTCTTTTGCTGCGCAGCAGACCGATGGCTAATCCGCCCAATGCACCTAATACTGATAGTAGAACAGCAATGAGAACCGCAGCTTCAATCTCAAAATCTGCGTAATATAAGATTAGTAGAATCGCTCCAACATCGCTCAATACACAACCTGCGAATAATCGTGGGATGCGCAGTCCGGTCAACGCGATCAGTACAGCAATGATATTGCTGGCAATGGCCAGCAGAATGGTACTCGTACCTGCAGCAAGTGCAATATCTGTTGGCACCCCTAATCCAGTGGGTATACCTAATACGGCAGTGGTGAAGGCCAAAAAGCAAACGATCCAAAGACCAGCGATTGCTGTCCTCCAGACCGTTGTATCATAACGGTAAGTTCCCCTAATTCTTCGACTAATTTCTTGAGTCATTCTCCTATGAAGCCGTGGTCTTATCGGCGCAGGGACGTACTCTAAATCCATACCCATGATTCTCACTCCCGACATTAAGCGGTAATTTCTCTAGACCATAAGCTGTAGCAATAATATTACTTTATAGCATCAATAACAAGTGGATCTTACAGGAACCCACACCATTGCCTGTATAGCGTGGGATTTGAAAGATTCCTTTGTCATTGGTTGGAAAAAAAGGTTTGACACGGTTAAAGGGTTTCAGTATTATATCCATATAAACCAACTAAGTAGATAGGAATAATTGAAGAAAGTTCTTACCGTACAGACGGAGGAACGCCTGCATTAGGCTCGCAGACACGTGTCATAGGACCGGTTTGACCTGCCATACGTGGGCTTTCCTCCGTTCTTTTTGTTACCCACAGGAAAGAAATGATGGCAAGAAAAACATGGGGGAGTGGAAAAGATGAAGAAAAAGATGAATAAAGGGCTTCTTGTAGGATTTAGCTTGTTGCTGACGGCAGGGCTTACTGCTGCTTGCGGCAGCAATAACAACAACGGCAATAGTGCTAGTTCGGCAACAGACGCACCAGCAACAACCAATTCAGCGGAGGCTACAAATGCGGCTGAAGCAACAAAAACTCCATCTAAAGATCCAGTAGAACTACTGAACGTATCTTATGACCCTACTCGCGAATTGTACGAGAATTATAATAAAGCTTTTGCTGCCTATTGGGAGAAAGAAACAGGACAGAAGGTCACCATTAAACAATCCCACGGTGGATCGGGGAAACAAAGCCGTGCTGTACTTGATGGTCTGGAAGCGGATGTTGTGACCTTAGCACTTGGTTATGATATTGATGCCTTGCAGGAAAAGGGACTTATTAATGAAGGCTGGCAAAGTAAATTTGATCATAACAGTTCACCGTACACCTCGACGATCGTATTCTTAGTACGCAAAGGAAATCCAAAAGGAATCAAAGATTGGCCGGATTTGCTTAAGGAAGGCGTAGAAGTGATTACACCAAATCCGAAAACATCAGGTGGCGCACGTTGGAACTACTTGGCGGCGTGGGGTTACGCGCTAGACCACAACAATAACGATGAAGCTAAGGCTGAGGAATTTGTAAAAGAATTGTTCAAACATGTTCCGGTGCTAGATACGGGTGCGCGCGGTTCTACGACCACTTTTGTAGAGCGTGGAATTGGCGATGTGCTGATTGCATGGGAGAATGAAGCTTACCTTTCTGTAGAAGAGCTTGGTCCAGATAAATTCGATATCGTAAATCCATCTGAGAGCATTCTGGCTGAACCGCCGGTAGCAATAGTAGATAAGGTTGTGGATAAAAGAAATACGCGTGAAGTGTCCGAGGCTTACTTGAAGTATCTCTATACGGAAGAAGGACAAAAAATCGCGGCTGAGAACTACTACCGTCCAACGCTAGAAAGCGTGAAAGAACAATATAAAGATAAGTTTCCGGAAATAAAGCTCTTCACATTGGCTGATAAATTCGGAACCTGGAAAGAAACGCAAGAGAAGCATTTTAACGATGGCGGGATCTTTGACAAGATCTATGTGCCGGGTGCTAAATAACAGATTAATAAAACGAAAATTATATTTTTCTTTAAGAGATTTGTCCCTTAGTAAGGGGCTGATCGGCTAACCTGCCGAAGGCGAGAAAGGATGAATAGGGGATGAATGTCACCGCAACGACTACAGCTGTATCGGCGACAACGCGGCGAAAGATACTACCCGGTTTTGGGATAACGATGGGGTACAGTGTACTTTACCTGAGTCTCGTGGTACTCTTGCCACTTTCAGCATTGTTGTTCAATTCTACTGGGCTGAACTGGGCGAAATTCTGGGATGTAGCTACCGATCCGCGTGTATTGGCTTCGTATCGTGTCAGCCTGTCTACGGCAGCGGCTGCTGCTTTTGTGGATGCTATTCTAGGTCTCTTGCTGGCGTGGGTACTAGTGCGTTACGAATTTCCGGGCAAAAGAATATTTGATGCGCTGATCGATCTTCCGTTTGCTTTACCGACAGCTGTAGCTGGTGTCTCCTTGACGGCTCTTTATGCCACAAATGGCTGGATCGGGGCGTGGCTTGAGCCACTAGGATTAAAGGTGGCATTTACTCCGCTTGGCATTACCCTTGCCTTAATGTTCATCGGGATACCGTTCGTCGTGCGAACGGTACAGCCGGTGCTGGAGGATTTGGACCGAGATATGGAGGAAGCCTCGGCAACCCTCGGTGCAGGCCGCTGGAGAACCTTTCGTTCAGTAGTACTGCCTGAGCTGTTCCCGCCGTTGTTAACCGGCTTTGCTTTGGCCTTTGCCCGTGGTATCGGTGAATTCGGCTCTGTCGTGTTCATCTCCGGTAATATGCCGATGAGAACGGAGATTGCGCCTTTGCTTATTATGTCCAAACTGGAGCAGTATGATTACGCTGGTGCTACTGCCGTTGCGTTGCTCCTGCTGCTCATTTCCTTCTTAATGCTGTTAGTCATTAATACGCTCCAGCGTTGGGTGCGTAAGACTTCTCGGTAGGTTTTAGGTTTTGACTCTCTATATTGCAAGTATTTAATTTGGAAGTTTTGTTTGCTGCGCGATTCTTAGCGAAGCTATAACCGAACAGGTAAATGACGACTTTATTTTACGAAGCATACTTGCTTCCGTAAAATGTAGAATCTTTAGGCGAATTGAGGAGTTGCAGAGTAAATTCGCTTTGTAGTTGGAGGAGCGATAGCGATCTCGAGTTTTGAAACCAGATGACTGGTAAAAAGGAGCGGAGAGGAATTTTGGAACTGGAGAAGCGCCAGCGTTCGCCTTTATCCTCGGATTTCTACCGCGAGGAGCGGTTCAAATCAGGAAATCTGAGGATAACAGCGATCGGAAGTCCAATATTCCTTGGAGTGACTCATTACCAGTAATTAGGGTCAACAAATTCGGAGATAGCAGACCATCCGATAACTCCCAAATTTACTCGAAGACACTTCATATCTACCGTCGATTCAGTATTTTTCAAAAGCTAATCATGCTTTCGTAAAACCCTTTAAAGGAGGAATAACTTGTGGCAGGCACCATCCCACTCCAAGCCCCCCGGCTACAGAAGAATACGTCCTCGCCAGCGACAACGGAAACCAAGGCTGTAAAATGGGTGTTGATCGGAGCTGCTGGACTAGTCCTTTTTTGGCTGATTGCCTTGCCTTTGATTGTTGTGCTGACCGAGGCGCTGAAAAAGGGCTGGGATGTATATATAGCTGCTCTGACCGATCCAGATGCCCGTTCCGCTTTGCGGCTGACGTTGCTTGTTGCAGCGATCACTGTACCACTGAATACCTTTTTTGGTGTAGCGGCTGCATGGGCAGTAACCAAATTTCGTTTTTGCGGTAAAGGGTTTCTCATTACCTTGATTGATCTCCCCTTTGCAGTATCGCCTGTCATCGGCGGTCTGATCTTTGTGCTCGTCTTCGGCGCTAACGGTTGGTTTGGCCCTTGGCTGAGCGCCCATGATATCAAGATCGTATTTGCGCTTCCAGGCATCGTGTTGGCCACGCTGTTTGTGACCTTTCCCTTTGTGGCACGTGAGTTGATTCCACTGATGGAGGATCAAGGGACACAGGAGGAAGAGGCAGCGATTACCCTCGGAGCACATGGGTGGCAAATCTTTTTCAGAGTCACGCTTCCTAATATTAAATGGGGCTTATTGTACGGTATTATTTTGTGTAATGCGCGGGCCATGGGCGAGTTCGGCGCAGTTTCTGTGGTATCCGGGCATATACGTGGGGAGACAAATACACTGCCGCTGCATGTTGAGATTTTGTACAATGAATATCAATTTTCAGCCTCTTTTGCAGTAGCATCTCTGCTCCTGTTGTTGGCTTTGGTGACGATGATTATTAAAAGCTGGTTATCACGAAAAAATGCCCATTGACAGTACTTTTGCTTCCGTGCTAAGTTAATTCATAGTATACTGGTTGGTAATAACGGAATTATGGAGATTAGGCGGATATAATCCTTTGGATGGGGAAAGGGAGGCTAGAGAATGGCTAAACCGCTGAAAGTGGATGATTTATGGCTTACGCGGATTGCAGGGCTTCTGGATGATATGGAATTTGGCTCCTTGCACATCGTAGTGCATGAAGGTCAGATTGTTCAGATGGAGCGTACGGAACGCAAACGTTTTGAGAATGGCAATGGCAACGCAAACGGGCGTTACATTAATGAGAGTGGAACCCGGCGGGCCGATTCCCAATCGGCAGGACGTTGATACAATCTCGGGCAATCATAAAGGTATAGATCATATTTAAGAATAAACGCTAATAACCCACTCCTGAATAGGGGCGGGTTATTTTTCTGACGATTTAGGTGCTCTTATTAATAACGATTTGCCTGACGTGAAGAGGAAATCCCTTCAACGAGCAGTACGAGCGCAGTGATGCCATGCATAATCCAACCTAAGAGTGGGATAAACGCTAAAATCGAGGTGATAATGCCTAGAACATTCCCTACGATGGGTTTCCGCTCTCTTTGCAGGATTACAATGGCTACAGCGTGGAGCAAAAAGGCAACGGCAAGAGGGACCCAACCATTCGCTATAATAAAGAGACCGCCGAGGACAGGCAGAGCCAGAAAAGCCTCATACACACACGTTCCCCATTTAAACAGCTTTGCTACAGGAGACATTATGCCACCAACCTTTTTAGAATATTGTTATAAATACTATTCCACACAGTGAGTAATAGGATTCAAGAATATAATACTTACCACTTTGGTGGATGTGTATGAATTTTGGGAATGGACGGCATTTTCATATTCATATATAGTGTGAGTTAGATATTTCCAAAAGAGTGTAAAGATATACGCTCACCCAATAAGGATACCAATTTTACTATTGGGTGAATTTCAATTTATAAAGGAATCATCAAGGGGAGATCACAGTGCTTAGAAAGTCCTTTTTCACAAAACTACTTATAGCTTATCTTATTATTGTATTCGCTTACACGATGATTGCGGTCTGCCTTTCTTTTTTTAAAGACGGTCAAAGAGTGCGATCGGAATTGAGTCAAAACCAGCAGAATTTTCTCATGCAATCGCGCGACAAAATTGACACGAAACTCGGCGTTTCTTTCAATTTAATTGCGCAATTGAGACGTAATGATCATGTTGTTAAATTCGCTGAAAAAGAACGCAATTACTATGAGATTACACAAACCTCTTATGCACTGCAAAATCATATAGACGCATTCTCTGAATTCGGATATAGCATTGATTTAATGAAGACTAACGACGATCTGGTCATAACTCCGCAAATTTCGTCGGATAGAAGACGCTATATGGAAGATATGGGAATGACGAATGAGGATTTGGCACAATTAGGCACAGACAGCACGAGTCCAACCATAACGCTATCGAGCCGCCAAAAGACAACTTCGACAGATAATGAAAGCGCATCCATTATTATCGTTAATCCGGAACGGGTAGGAATAGGGAATTCATTATTTTTTGTGGTCTCCTTCTTTGAACAATTGCTGCTACCGCCCCTATCCCCTGATACGCAAGAAGCTTTTGCCATTATCGAGAATGGTAGATACGTGACGCTTAAATCAAGCTTTGACGATAAACGGGAAAAGCAATTGCTTGCCTATCCACTGGCACAACTGGATGAACAGGCAACCGTGGATTATAAGAAGCTATCCAATGATGAATTCGATTTCCATTTAATCCGCTCGAATACAATGCCGCAATGGTCGTATATGTATGTTACACAGAACTACTCTTTGGTGGACTCCTTTTCCCCCAATTTAAAAGGGGCTGTACTTTTATTAGCCATTCTTATCTTTGTGGGACTTGCGTTCGCCTATACAGTTTCCAGGCGCATGTACCGGCCTGTGGGTCATCTCGTAGGATTGTTCAAGAGCTACGGTGAGCCTGTGGGAGCAGACGAATTCGCTTTCTTGAACGAGACAGCGACGAGTATAAGTAAAGCCAATGAACAGATGAAATCCGCGCTACATGAGCACAAGCTTTCGATGAGAGACAAGTTCCTTCGGGATTTGCTCCATGGACTCGTTCCACCTGAGAAGGTGGATGACCTGCTAAATGCACATCAACTGCAAAGCCTTTCTAGCAACTTAAGCGTTTGTGTGATTTCATTCTCGAACGCTAAGGAATTGGAGGAGCAATATTCGAAAGATGCGATTCTTACGATAAAATCAAAGACTTCCTTGATTATTCATGAGCAGTTGAAAGTTCATTTTCCTTGTGAGTTGCTTGATCACGATTTCACCAAATTTGTCTTCATAATCAGTGAATCCGATACGGAATCCATTCAGAAGAAGCTCACGAAAGCGATGGCTCAAATCGAGGACGCACATGCATACGGATTGACTGCAGCAGTAGGCCAGCCCGTAGCCTCTGCTGGCGAAATTGACCGCTCCTTTATCCAGGCCCTTGATATTCTGAAGAGGAGATCGGCAGTGGACAAGACTTCCGTCATTACGTATAAACAACTCAGTCAAGTTCAGATGGTGAGCTATTATTATCCTATCGATACGGAACGAGAGCTGATCAGCTATGTGATTCGCGGCAAGCGGGAGAATGCTTTAAATACGCTAAATCGCCTGCTATCGGAAAATCTGGAGCAAAGGCAGTTAACCAGGCAGCAGCTCGACCAGTTCAGCCTGCTTGTGTTGGCTACGCTGAGTCGAATTATCCAGCAGTTGAATATGCCTTTCGAAGAGTTCGTTCAAGCTCATAAGGAATCTCTGGACATCGTACAGCACGGCGAATCAAAGGAGCTAATGGTTTCCGCCATTACTTCCTTGTTTGGCGCCATGATGGATACGATTGATCAGCAGAATGAAATGATGGATAACAGTACGGTAAAGCGGATGATTGAATATATTCATGACAACTACAATAGGGATTTATCGCTTAGCATGATAGCGGAGGAGTTTAACTTCTCTCCCGGTTATGTCAGCATCGCGTTCAAAAATCATTCCGGAGAAAACTTTAAAGATTACTTGAATTTTTATCGTGTGCAGCAAGCTAAAGAAATTATGCGCCAGCAGAAAGATATCAAAATTGGAGATTTAGCACTAATGGTTGGGTGCAACAATGCGAATACATTTATTCGCATGTTCCGCAAGTATGAAGGATTAGCTCCTGGCCAATACGCAAAGAAGCTTAACGAGAAGGAATGAGGCTTCAAGTAATGAGAACCGTTGATTCAAAACAAAGCCGCCTAGCTTAATTGCCAGGCGGCTATTGTATGTTCGACGGGCATTTCTCTATATAACGAGAAATTGTTGATACATAAAATAATGCACATTATGAACCCAGACATAAAGAGTTGCTGCTAGATGAAATAATGGCGATAGACAGCGCTTACATTCGTTCCTATAGTTTAAATTGCAACGCTGACCTTTCAAATAGGAGCGCTCCTGAAGGGATCAGCTAAACATCGTTGCGAGAGGAGAAGAGGGTGCTGCTTAACTTTAAAGAAATAAAAACCAACCTGATCAGGGACCGTTATCTTTACCTGCTCCTGATACCGTTTCTGGCTTGGTATATCATCTTTGCGTATAAGCCGATGTACGGCCTGCAGATCGCCTTTAAGGATTTCAGTGTATATAAAGGAATTGAAGCGAGTCCCTGGGTGGGGTTTGAACACTTCGAGAGCTTTTTTAAAAGTCCATATTTCTGGCGGCTATTAAAAAACACAGTATTGCTCAGTTTGTATCAATTGCTGTTCGCGTTTCCTGTGCCGATTATCCTCGCTTTGTTATTTAACGAATTGAAGAATGGAATTTTCAAGACAACGGTGCAGACCTTTACGTATTTGCCGCATTTTATTTCGGTCGTTGTCGTAGCTGGGATTGTTACCAACTTCTTGGCTCCTAGTAACGGTATTATCAATATCCTGATTGAGATGATGGGTGGCGAGAAGCAATACTTTCTGACCAATCCCGATTATTTCCGAACTATTTTTATCGGGTCCATGGATATTTGGAAGGAAGCGGGATTTGGTACCATCATCTATATAGCCGCTTTGTCCGGCGTCAATCCGGCCTTGTACGAAGCGGCGGTTATCGATGGAGCTAACAAATGGAAGCAAATGTGGCATATCACACTTCCCGCCATCATTCCAACGATTGCAATCATGCTTGTCATGAAGGTGGGTTCCATGCTGGAAGTTGGCTATGAGGCGATCATTCTTCTGTATCAACCAGCCACCTATGAGGCGGCCGACGTTATTAACACCTACGTATATCGGGCTGGTCTGCAGGATGCACGTTACGATCTGGCTACAGCGGTGGGACTGTTTAATGCCGTCGTTGGATTTATTCTCGTCGTATTTGCCAATAAGATGAGCAAGAAGTTAACGGATACTGGATTATGGTAGGTGATGGAAGATGAAAAAAACCAGAGGCGAAAAGCTGTTTTATATCTTTAACTGCGTATTTCTTGGGATTATTGCTTTGCTTGCGTTGTACCCTTTTGTGTATGTCTTATCCGCATCCATCAGCTCCTCCGACGCGGTCGTTACCGGCAAAGTGATCTTGTTGCCGAAAGATATTAACTTTGACTCCTATGCAAAGGTATTATCGGAAAAGGGAATTTGGATTGCCTACTTAAACACGTTCTATTACACCATATTCGGCGTAATGGCCAACTTGATTCTCACCATTTGCGGTGCGTATGCCTTGTCTAAGAAACGGATTATGGGGCGCACGGCCATCAGCTTCTTTATCGCGCTGACGATGTGGTTCCAACCGGGCATGATTCCGATGTATCTTAATTTCCGAGATTTGAACATGCTCGATAGCAGGTTCACAATTGTTATCGGATTCGCGATTACGACCTTCTATGTGTTCCTCATGAGAACGTTCTTCCAGGGCATTCCGGAGGAACTCGAGGAAGCGGCGAAGGTTGACGGAGCAAATGATCTGACGATCTTATGGAAGGTGTATCTGCCGCTGTCCAAAGCCGCTCTTGTGACGATCGGATTGTTCTATGCGGTGCACCGCTGGAATGGATATTTCTGGACGATGATCCTACTGAGCGACGAGAGCAAGGTGCCGCTACAAGTCCTGCTAAAGAAGCTGATTGTTGAGATGAACGTGAATGACGAGATGGGCAATATGGCGGTATATTCAAAGGAAACGATCATCTATGCGACTATCATCATTTCCATTATTCCGATTGTTGCAGCTTATCCCTTCATTCAGAAATATTTCGTCAAAGGGACCATGATCGGCTCCGTCAAAGGCTAGTGGCTGTTTCCAACTTTTTATTATGAAAGCAAGAAACCAATATTGGGAGGTCATGAATGTGGGTAACAAAAAATGGATGAAATCATCTGCAATAATCATGATGACAGTCGGTATGCTGCTGGCAGGCTGTAGTAATAATAACGCTCCGCAAAATAGCGGAAGTGCGGCGAATGATTCAAAAGAGTCAGACACAACCCAGTTGTCTGGGCACCTGATCGTCAAAGACCCGCTTGAACTGACGATCCACATGCACTACACAGATACGTTTATATACGATGATAACTGGCCTATCTTTAAAGAAGCGGAAGCTATGACCAATATTAAGCTGAAGGGAACCGCATCTAAGGCCTCAACGAATAGTAAAGAACTGTTCAATACAATGATGGCTTCAGGGAAAATTCCGGATCTGGTTCATCATCAAATTAAAGAGCAGTACGACAGCCTTGGGATTGAAGGAGCCTTTCTCGAGCTAGATGGATTGATCGAAGAACATGCACCGAACATTAAAAAGTTCTTGTCCGAACATCCAGATGCAGCCAAATTTATGAAGGCTTATAACGGCAAGACGTATTTTCTAAACTTTACTCCAGATGGACCGGCTGCCAAGGGCTGGTTTGTACGCCAGGATTGGCTGGATAAGTTGGGACTTGAGCAGCCGAAAACGGTAGATGAGCTGCATGCACTATTAAAAGCATTCAAAGAAAAAGATCCGAACGGTAACGGAGTAAACGATGAAATTCCATACTTTAGCCGAACCAAGCTGGATGGGATTTACGATTTGTTGATCCAGTGGGGCGTGCGGGGCGGGGCCGATGCGGCAAAACGCGGATTTTACGCGGACAACGGTGTCGTCAAGTACGGCATGTATGAGCCGGGCTATAAGACAGCAATCGAGAATATTGCGAAGTGGTACAAGGAAGGCCTAATCGATAAAGAAATCTTCACCCGCGGAGCGAAAGCGCGTGACATTTTGCTCGGAGACAATATAGGTGGCATAACGCACGACTGGTTCGCCAGCACGGCTAACTTCAATGACATTCTTGCGACTAAGATTCCTGGCTTCTCCTTTGGTCCGATGACGCCTCCAGCGAATACCGAGGGCAAAGTCGTCGAAGAGAGCTCCCGTAAGCAGACGCATGCGAGCGGGTGGGGAATCTCGGCGGCAACTAAGCATCCCGTCGAAGCGATCAAATATATGGATTTCTGGTTCTCAGAGGAGGGCCGGAGATTGATGAACTTTGGTATCGAAGGAAAACACTACGATCTCGTGGACGGCAAGCCGAAGTTTAAAGAATCCATATTGGAAAATAAAGAAAAGACAGTGATTCAACAGCTTCAGGAAGAGGGAGGACAAATTGAGCTCGCCTTCCATCAAGACTATGCTTACGAAGAACAATGGACAAACGCGACTGCATTGAAAGGCATCAAGGAATACATTGATAATGGCTATATTATGGAGGCTTATCCGCCGATTTCGTATACGGATGAGGAACGGAGCGAATTTGAAGAGTTAAATGCTGGCGTACTGACTTATGTTGAGGAAAAGCTGCAGAGATGGGTGCTAGGTGTGGAACCGGTCAACGATGAGACATTCAGTAAGTATATCAAGGAATTGGAAGACTTAGGCATCAAGGATTTGCTTGCGTTAGAGCAAGTTGCATACGACCGTTACATGAAATAGTTGGCATCGCTCCTTCCGGAGTCTAGATGATTTCGGAGGGAGCATTCATAATCGAAAATAACATAACGGAGATGGATAAATGAATCTGCAATCATTGCTGAAAGAGCAGATGACTACGACGGAGCTATTAGCTAACTTGCGTTCGCGGCTGGAGCCGATGGATGAGAAGGCCGCCTATATCGCAGCACATATGCCTGATCACGTGCGTGAGACGATCGCGAATGCTGAATTCGCCTATCAAGGAATGATCATGCTTCCTGGCACAGGGGGAGTCAGGGAGTTTGTCGGGAATCCGCCTAGCTGGCTAGAGCGCAGACATAATGACAATGAATATTTATGGCAGCTGAACCGCATGACGCATTGGCAGGATTTACTGGAAGCCTACTCGCTCACCAAGGACGCGAAATACGGACTAAAGGTCATCGACGAAATGCTGGACTGGATCGAAACGGTCACTATTCCTGAGGACTTACTGGATAAGCCGATTGGCTATTTTACGGAATGCCATCCGCTGAGGGTTTTGGAGATTGGTATCCGGGGCTACAAAATTTGGCCGCTTGTCTTGGAGCATCTAGGCCGCTCGGAGCTGTTTACGGAGGTAGTATTAGAGCAGTATTTAACGGTCATTTACAAGCAAGTAAAAGCTTTGCGTAACGTGTCGCCTCAGCTGTGGCCTAAAGCAGATCATAACCATTATTTAATGGAATGTTTGGGCCTTCTGACGACTGCCCTTTACTTTCCCGAGCTGAAAGAAGCTGAGGAATGGAAGGCTTTTGCGATCGAGGGCATCGAAAAGTGCAGCATGGCGCAACTGACAGAGGACGGCGGTCAAATCGAGGGCTGCCCATCGTATCATAATGGCTGTATGTTCTGGTTTGGGCTGGCTGTGGTTCTGGCTAAGCGTTTCCAGTTTCAGTTCTCCCCAGCGTACATGGAACGGTTTAGAAAAAATCTGGATTACTCCATTTACTCGTTAAGACCAACCGGGAAATGTGTACCTGTAGGTGATTCCTATGCGAACCCGCTTGCTGTAATGTCCGGTGTTTATGGGTATTTTGCGTTGGATGATGTTTCCTGGCTGGGGCTAGCAACGAACTTGATCGATGTGACTGAGGTGGTACGGGAAGCAAGCAAGCATGTATGGAGAGCACTCGATGTTCGCCAATTCGTGGAAGAGCTGCATTCTCTGCAGGGCAGACAATTTGTATTAGATAAGCAGACGACATTCTGGAATCGTACGCTAGATCAAGCGATTATCCGCAGCGGCTGGGATTCGAAGGCTCTTAGCTTTTTATTTACATGTAAAAGCCCAATACAGAATGCCCATGCCCATATCGATTTGATGAGCTTTGATTTTACGGCGCTTGGAAAAGACATGATTTGCGATCCCGGATTTTTTTGTTATCGGGATGATGAAGACCGCAAACAGTTTAAGAGCTCAAATTATCACTCCACACTGCTGATCGATGAGCGAGATCATTTCGAGTATATTTCTCCGTTTAAATTCGGGCCGCAAAAGCCCGGTGGAATCTACAATGTAGAAGATAGAGGCTTCTACCGGCTCGCCAGTGCTTGTCATACCAACTACGATCCGGTTGTTCATTACCGGCATATTTCGCTAGTGGATAATCGATTCGTGCTTATTGCCGATCGGGTAGAAGGGCTGAATGACCATAGCGTTCAGCGCTATTTCCATCTAGATTTTGTCGAGGTGGAGGAGAACAAGAACGGTGTGGTCGCGACAAGTGATATTGCGAATCTGGCGATAGCGACAAGCCATACGGGAGAATTGAATCTCTTGGAGGGAAGATTATCCGATGAGACCGATCTCTCAAGGCCTTCGACAAGGGTCCGCTTTCAGGATAGGTACAGCGGTACTATGACTTTCTTGACCGTGCTTATTCCTTTTCAAGGGGGGCAACAGCCTGCCGTTCAGATTATTGAAGAAGAGGAAGGTGTATTTAGCTTCGAGCTTGGAGATCAGTACTTGGTTTCGATAAAAGAAAGAGATATGCACATAAGCAAACGGGCTTGAAAAGGGGGGACCCTTAGAAAGTTAAAAATAGGAGTGAGCAGATTGTTGAACCTTCAGGCTGATGATCAAATTTGGGTAGATAATGTCATAGCTAAACTAACGGACAAAATGGACGTCGTATGTGAACGATCAAGAAACAAAATTCCATACACGACAAGAAATGGCACGCACGACAATCAGATCGAAAAAGATATCAACTGGTGGACGAATGGATTTTGGGGCGGTATGATGTGGCTCATGCACCATGAAACCGGCGCTCAGAAGTACAAGGAAATCGCCAATTTCACGGAGGATGCATTGGATGCCTGCTTCCATCAATTCTACGGTCTGCATCATGATGTCGGATTTATGTGGTTGCCTACGAGCTTGGCCAATTATAAAGTTACCGGAAATCCGGAATCTCGTAAGAGGGCAATGCATGCCGCCAACTTACTTGCTGGACGATTTAATCTGGCAGGCGGATTTATCCGGGCTTGGAACGATGATACGGCCAGCGAAGATACAAGAGGGTGGGCGATCGTGGACTGCATGATGAATCTCCCGCTTCTCTATTGGGCGAGCGAAGAGACTAAAGATCCGCGATATGCGCAAATCGCAATGAGGCATGCGGACACTGCTCTAGAAGCTTTTATCAGGCCGGACGGTTCCGTGAATCATATCGTGGAGTTCGATCCGTTCCATGGAGGCGTGGTCCGAACTTACGGCGGCCAAGGCTACGAGGATGGCTCGTCCTGGACACGTGGGCAGACCTGGGCTTTATACGGCTTTATGATCAGTTATACGCATACGGGAAAGCCGGAGTATTTGCAGGCGGCCAAACGGGTGGCGCATTATTTTATGGCTAATATTCCGGATAACGGGGTTATTCCAATCGATTTCCGGCAACCGAAGGAGCCCGCTTACGAAGACTCCACGGCAGCGGTGATCGCAGCTTGCGGACTGATCGAGATCGCCCAAGTTGTTGGCGAGCTCGAAAAGGAGGTCTATCTGAACGCTGCGCTGAAGCTCCTGAAAACAGTGGACGCTACTCGCTGCGACTGGACGAAAGATTTTGATCATCTTTTAATGGGCGGTTCTGCAGCGTATCATCATAAAGACATTCATGTTTCAATCATTTATGGCGATTATTACTTTATGGAAGCTATTTTTAAGTTAAAGGGGAACGACTTGTTCTTGTGGTAGTAAACGATATACCAGATCAGTTAACCAGATTATTGGGAGTAATCGCCTATTTAATAAGAAGATAATACTTCATAATAATGAAAATCGTTGATAAAAAAAGCCGCCTAGCCTATGTGCCAGGCGGCTTTTGTATATTCGACGGAGGCGAGTCTTGCCTGTGCACCATTGAGTCGTATATAGTTGGAACAGCAATGCTGAACGGCGCTAATTCTATTTTATTGTAAGATGCTAGGAGGGGAACGGTATGGGGACAACAGGAAAGCTGGATATACGTCATGAATGTCCTTCAGTGGAACAGTATTTAGCGCTGAGAAAAGAGGCTGGATTGAGTGCAATGAGCGCGGAAGGTGCTGCAATAGGGCTACCTCGTTCTATTTTTGCGGTAACTTTGTATGAGGAGGATTCCTTGGTCGGGATGGGCAGGGTGATTGGCGATGGGGGATGCTTTTTTCAGGTTACGGATATCGCGGTTAAGCCTTCACATCAAGGACGGGGTTTAGGGAAATTGATTATGCGAGAAATCAGAGAGTTCCTTCATACTGTACCGGAGAAGGCTTATGTAAGTTTGATTGCAGATGGGGAAGCCTCTAAATTATATGCACAATATGGCTTTGAATCGGTCATGCCACGTTCTCAGGGAATGTTTTTGCGCCCTTAATGTGAGGACATGCTACTTAGTAGAGAGTGCCCCTTGTATTGGTGAAGGGGTTTTTCGTTTGGAAGTTAACGGATGCGTTTTGATTTCAAATGGACCTCAGGGGATAAATAATGATTAAAGGTTGTAAGGGAAAGGCTATTGAGACGAGTATTGAAAAATATAAATAAGCAGGAAGGCCGCACGCTGGCCTTACCCGGAAAAAGTGAGGAAAAAACAGATGGATGTTGTAGTATTGGGTGCATCAGGAACGATTGGAAAGGCGATTGTACAGGAGGCTTTAAAAAGAAAACATGAGGTAACAGCTGCGGTACGGAATCCAGAATCAGTAACTCTTGAACATGAACGTTTGCATATCACGACTGTAGATGTTCTAGATCCTGCTTCAGTTGCAGCTGCGGTCCGTGGACATGAAGAGGTAATCAGTGCATACGGTCCAGCACTCGGCCAAGAGAAGGATTTGCTAACAGCAGCTAAGGCAATTGTAGAGGGGATGCAAGAAGCTGGGCTCAATCGACTGCTAGTTGTGGGTGGTGCAGGGAGTTTGAAGACTGAATCTGGAGAGCTGTTGATGGATACGGCAGATTTCCCTGCTCAGATTAGACCACTGGCAGAGGCACATGCGGAAGCTTATGAAATTTACAAAAACACAGAACTGGACTATACGTATGCCAGTCCTGCTGCGGTAGTTCATTCAGGTCGACGTACAGGCCAATTCCGCATTGGACTCGACCGTCTCGTTTTTGATGAGAATGGCGAAAGTATAATCAGTGTAGAGGATTTTGCTGTAGCTATGGTGGACGAGCTGGAGGAAGGGAATTTTAGCCGGACGAGATTTACTGTAGCTTATTGATATCAAGCTAGTTGTGGATTGAAGTGTAGCGGAAAGGGGCCGAACCATGTATCTGGTAACTGCTGAGCAAATGCGGCGGCTGGACGGAGAAATAATCCAGCGGCTGGGGATTCCAGCTATTGCGCTGATGGAGAATGCGGGAAGAGTGATCGCAGAGGAGATCGTTGCGCTGTGCCGGCGGAGAGGTGGAGAGGGCTGCAGAAATGCAGCCGGATGGGAAGACGCCGGGAAGGATGCATTTCAGGTCAGCGCAGATCATGCGCTGACCTTGGACAATGCCGCCACCGAGCGATGGTTCATCCTCGTCGGCAAAGGCAACAACGGCGGCGATGGCCTCGCCGCCGCACGGTATCTTCGCGAGACCGGCATCGCCGTCACGCTCGTTTATGCGGTGCCGCCGGAGTCGCTCTCCGGCGAGGCAGCTCTGCAGCGCGATGCGGCTGCAGCTATGGGCCTTCCTGCCGTGGTATACGGCAGGGATCGGCTGGACTTTGCCGAGTGCAGCGGCATCTTGGATGCGCTGCTCGGCACCGGCGCCGCGGGAGCCCCGCGCGGCGCCTATGCGGAGCTGATTGCCGCAGCGAATAGCAGCGGCAAAGTGATCGTGTCCGCGGACATCCCGAGTGGTCTGAACGCGGACACCGGTGAGACGCATGAGCCTTGCATTCATGCGTCGGTGACGGTTTGCCTCGCGTTTCTCAAGCGAGGCCTCCTGCAATACCCCGGTGCAGGCGCAGCGGGGCATGTGAAGGTCCGGGCCATCGGCATTCCGTCTTCTTTGGCCCCTGAAAGCGGTGTGCAGGTTCACCTGCTGACACCGGAAGTGCTGCATGCCCATCTGGGCGTAGATCTGGCCCGCCGGCGTTCGCCTGAAGGCCATAAGGGTACTTATGGGCATGTCCTTCTTGCTGCCGGCACCTTAAGAATGAGCGGCGCCGGACTGCTCTCTGCCCGTGCTGCGCTCCGGGCAGGCTGCGGATTAGTGACATGGGCGCTTCCTCAAAAGCTCCTGCCCTGTATCATCGGTTCTGCCCCTGAACTCATGTTAGCCGATGTTGGGGGCAATGAAGATGGAACCTGGCAAGCAGGGAGCGTTTCAGAGCTACTGAAGCTAAGTAAAGAACGAGATGTTCTTGCCATTGGTCCCGGTCTTGGTCGATTCGAGGCTGATACAGAATGGCTTCGCAATCTCTGGGAAGGGACGGATTGTCCTCTGGTGATCGATGCGGATGCTTTAAATATATTAGCTGACGCTGATTACAAGAGCTGGGCAAGTAGACGCCATCCGGTGATTCTGACGCCTCATCCAGGTGAGATGGCCCGTCTTGCTAGTATAACAACAGCTGAGGTACAACGGGACCGCATCAGTCTGGCTATGGGATATGCGAAAGAGCATGAGGTTACGCTTGTATTAAAAGGAGCACATACGGTTATAGCAACGCCTGAAGGGCAAGCTTATGTAAACACCACAGGCCATCCCGGCATGGGTACTGGTGGAGCCGGTGATGTGCTAACGGGCATCATTTCCAGCCTGCTGGCTCAGGGACTGAATGAGGCGCAGGCAGCAGCTTTTGGTGTATATCTACACGGATTAGCAGGTGAGAGAGCCGCCCGTCAGCGGAATAATCCAGCGGCTATTATTGCCGGTGATATCATAGAAGCACTCTGAGTGCAGCTTATAACAGCAGCAAGCAGAGCAGCGGTAGAAATAGTGCAAACACAGGCAGTAACAGAGGGGAACGCTCTACACCCAGTTGCGTCACTCGTAGCAGCAGCAGTCCCAAAATTCCAGCCAGGCCCCACAGCAGTAGCTCTGCACCTTGTTCTGCTGCCAGCCATAGACCTGCACCGAAACCTGCGGCTACGTATACAACAAGGGAAACGATGTGGGATGTGGTACGCAGGAGGCGCAGCAGAACATCGGCTACTAGTGCGGCTGGCAGTCCATAAGCGTAAATCGCATAGGGGATCGAAAGTGGCCAACCCTCTGGTATGCCGTTATGTTGTGGAAACCCAAGCATAAGTAAGGAGATAAGGACGTACGTTAGCCCTGCGCAGGCTAATTTTGTTAAGGCATACATGCCGCTTGTTAAACGGACAGAAGGAATATCATAATCGGGCATCTTATTCATAGGTATACATTCCTCTCGTGGTGAGTTGTGTATCAGCTGGTGACCATATCTCCACCGTTGACATGTATACATGTCCCGGTAACATATGAAGAATCAGGGCCCGCTAAAAAGAGATATGCTCCTGCTAGCTCATAAGGCTGTGCAGCACGTTTAAAGGGTGTATCTGTACCAAAGATACTAACTTCCTCTGCAGAGTAGCTTGAGGGAATCAGTGGGGTCCATACCGGACCGGGAGCTACACTGTTGACTCGGACGCCAGCGTCGACGAGAGATAAGGCTAAAGAGCGGGTAAAAGAGACCACCGCCCCTTTGGTGGAGGAATAATCTATGAGCTCCTTATTTCCTTGATAGGCAGTAATGGAAGCGGTATTAATGATGGATGCACTTTTTTTAAGATGTGGAAGTGCAGCCTGAGTGAGGTAAAAGAATGGAAAGATATTCGTCTGGAACGTCTGGTACAATTGCCCTTCTGTGATATCCAAAATACTTTTTTGTGGATATTGGACCCCGTGATTATTGACCAGAATGTCCAGCTTGCCGAAGGTGCGGATCGTATGCTCCACAGCCCTGAAGCAATTCTCCTTATGGCGTAAATCAACTTCAATCCTTAGACAGCGTTGCCCTAATTCTTCGATCCGCTTTTGAGTGACTTCCGCATCTGAGGCTTCGTATAAATAAGCTATAGCAATGTCTGCACCTTCTTTTGCAAAAGCAATGGCTGCGGCTTTACCAATCCCGCTGTCGCCTCCGGTGATGAGTGCAACCTTTCCCTTCAGTTTTCCACTGCCGATAATTTCCGGGTTTTCACTGATGGGACGAGGATTCATCAGACTCTCCAGGCCTGGCTGACGATCTTGATGCTGTGGAGGAAAAGCAATAGGCTGCTCTTTACATACTGTTCGCTCCCCATAATAGGGGGTAGATGGGATTCATTTTTTTGAAGTAACCTCCTTGCGTTCTACCTTCCGTATATTTCTATGCATGCGCCCAGAAAAGCGTGCGCTGTCATCAATACATACATATGCGTTTATAAACCCGAGTCGGAGGAGGCACTTGTCCAAAATGAATGATTGGCGAAATATCGATGATTTGATTCATGGAACCGCGGTTCAGAAAGAGGTCTATAACCTTCTTTTAGAGCTCGATATTATGAATTTGCTAAAGGACTATAACCCTTTGTTGGTTGGGACAATACCGCTTGGAATTCAAGTGGAGGGCAGCGATTTGGATATCATTTGTGAGGTTTATGATCCTATGAAGTTTAAGGCGCTAGTTGTTCGATATTTTGGAGCCATGGAGGGGTTTGTTAGCGAATCACGAGTGGTTCAAGGCATTCCTCGAACGAAAATTAACTTTATGGTAAAGGGCTGGCCTATCGAACTGTTTGGACAGCCGAGGCGAACGGAGCTCCAGAATGGTTATTTGCATATGATCGTTGAAGCTGAAATTTTAGCTCAGATGGATGATGATTTTCGCGAACGGATCATTCTTTTAAAATCAAGCGGATGGAAGACAGAGCCTGCCTTTGCAAAAGCTATGGGATTAGAGGGCGATCCTTACGAAGCGCTGCTGGAGCTGAAAAAGCTTCCTCGGAGCGCTCTTCATGCTTTATGTCATTCTGTTCAAGCGAGGGAACAAGTATGATCTTGTCTTGAGAATCTCCGCGCAGCCGGTATTGCTAAGTGCCACCTGATGGTTATTGAATCCAATGAACATGGAAGAGGGTTCTGGGAAGGGATGGGCTGGCAGAATAGAGATGGAATTATGCTGTGCTCCCAGGATATCTTGTGATACTCAGGACATGAAATAGAAATACTAGCCTTTGAATACGCAAAGTCAGGCATTTGGATATCACAGCAAATGTCACGGTGAACTAAGGGCTGCTAGTGCAGTATACTATATAGGAGTACGATAATTGCCTATTCTTGCAGGCAGGAGGTCTTTTATGCGTTTTAAGGATGTATTTTCAATTATTGGTCCGGCGATGGTCGGTCCTTCAAGCTCACATACCGCTGGGGCGGCACGGATCGGGAGGGCTGCAAGGCAGGTGTTGGGTGAAGTACCGCGTGTGGCTGAAGTAACGTTTTTTGGTTCTTTTGCAGCAACTTATCAGGGACATGGCACAGATCGAGCGATTGTTGGAGGGTTACTTGATTTCACTACTGACGATCATCGGCTTCCAGATTCTCTAGAACTGGCGGTCGAAGCCGGGATGGAAGTTTCTTTTAAGCAAGGAACAGGTCTGTTCCCACATCCGAACACCGTTAAGCTGCATCTCATCGGACAAGAAACAGGAAGCGAACTGACACTAACAGGGACATCTATTGGTGGCGGAAACATCGAGATTGTTGATATCGACGGTTTTGGAGTGAAGCTTACGGGGATCTATCCGACGGTTCTGATTAATCATATGGATTATTTAGGTGTTCTGGCGAGTGTTACGGAAGTGATGCGTAACGGACAGTTTAATATAGGGCATATGTCTCTGGATCGTAAGAATCGTAGTGGTGCAGCCTTAACGGTGCTGGAGCTGGATGAAGCGGCTACACCGGAGCTTCTTGAAGCGCTTAAAGCGCTCACTGCTGTGAAATCCGTGAAGTTGGTTAATTTAAACGAAGGTAAGCAAGATGAGAAGGGGAAGGAAAGTTTAACATGAATTTTCAAACACTTAGCGAGCTGGCTGTATTGTGTGAGGAACGTGGTCTCACGATTGGAGCACTTATGCTCGAAGAGCAAAGCGCGGAATCTGGACGTTCCAGTGATCATGAATTTTCCACGATGCGTGAATATTATGGCGTGATGAAAGAGGCTGTTCATCGCGGGATGCATGAAGATACAACTTCGCGCAGCGGCCTTACAGGCATGGATGCCCAGCGGGTAGGAGCATACAACGCGGCTAATGAGCCATGCCTAGGTGGACCTGCAGGTCAAGCTATGGCTTACGCGCTGGCTGTATCCGAAGTGAATGCTTCTATGGGCCGGATCATTGCGACGCCTACTGCTGGTTCATGCGGGATTATTCCGGGTGTATTTCTCAGCTGTCAGGAACGGTTTGGCTGGGATGATGACTACATGGTATCCGGATTGTTCGCAGCCGGGGCCATCGGTTATGTCATCGCCAATAACTCCTTTGTATCGGGTGCGGAAGGCGGCTGTCAAGCTGAGGTAGGTTCTGCCATTGGGATGGCAGCAGGCGCGTTAACCGAGCTACGCGGCGGAACGCCTGCACAAGCAGTGCATGCTGTCGGGTTAGCACTTAAGAACACTTTAGGCCTGATTTGTGATCCGGTTGGCGGACTTGTTGAGATTCCTTGTATTGTTAGAAACGGATTCGGTGCAGTTACTGCACTTGCTGCCGCAGATATGGCACTGGCTGGTGTTCGTAGTGTGATTCCTTCTGATGAAGTTATCAAGGTCATGCTCGAGGTAGGCTCAGCTATGCCAGAGAAACACCGCGAGACTGCAGGGGGCGGTTTAGCACAGACACCTACCGGCCGTAAAATCATGCAGGATTTACGCAAAAAGAAGTAATTAATACGTCTCAAATCACAAATTGTATTTAGAGCAGTTTGAAACGTTCCAGCTGATCCCATTGACCTTCTTGTCGAAGGATTTCTGCCTGCCTAGGTCCAATGAGGTCAAAGTGGGGAAACGATGAACGATTATGAATATATTGGGCAGGCAATCCATTCTCCTCGCACCAGTGTTTCAGTGTGGTAAGATCACTACAGCCCACCTTGGTGACGGTAGTGATGCCGGGAAAGCGTGGATCCAGCCAATAATGAGTCAAGAAGGCGATCTCTCCTGCGGAGACCGCTTTTTTCCACCGGGATAATTCTTCTCTATTGATGCCGAAGGCCATAACGTCTCATCCTTATCTATTGTAGTTGACAACATTATAACCCATGAAAGGGGATTCCATCATGAACGGACAAGTAAGAGCGGATATTCGTCCTGGGCTTGAAGTGGATATTGTACTTAAGCAGGATCAGCCTACAGGCAAGCTAACACACGGTACGGTGAAAGATATTCTCACGAACTCGCCTCGGCATCCGCATGGCATTAAGGTCAGATTGACTAGCGGACAGGTAGGACGAGTTAAGAATATTACAGGCAACTAAATAAACTACACTTCTCCATATTAAAAAGCGACCCTAATCTCGTAGGCTGTTCTGTTCACGGAAACAGAACAACCTACGAATTAGGGCTTTTTGGTTTAAGTTGTTATATTCGGCCCATAAAATCTTCAACAGATTTATCAGCTTTAGTCTGATTACATAACGTGCAAGCGCAGACGCAATTATCTGGGGTTGTATGACCACCTTTAGCACGAGGTAGTAAATGATCAATGGTGTCCCCATAAGCGCCGCAGAAGTAGCAGGTGTAATTGTCTCTGGCTAGTATATAAGCGCGAAAATCCTTATTACTATACAATCGTCGAATAGTTCGACGGTTTACAACGATAGCGGCATGTTCCCTGACCAGGGTAATTGCAAGCGCTAGATCAATCTCCTGATGCCAGCGCCGTCCCTTGTCGCTATGACCGCGCATTAGAATCATCCCTTTGGTAGAAGGAATCAATTGGGTTGGATCTTCGGGATTTAGCTTTGTGCCTTGAGAATGCTGCCGTTTTCTTCGCTGTTCCAAACCTCGTACGCGTCGGTTCGGATTAGATTGTCCTGAAGAAGCAGCAGCGGAAGACGGCTTTCCCTCTTTGGGACGCTCCAATAGAGTGTGCTGATGGGTTTGGATCGTATCAAGTTTCACCAGTAAGGGGTTTGCTGTGAGGTTTATATTTAGTGTTTCCCGTTGTTTCCTACATTCACGGCAGGCACCACGGCGTGACTGCCCCTTGGAACGTTTGCCTGTACGTCTGCGAAACTCAGAGAGCGGCTTCTGTTTGTGGCAATAAGCACACTGTTTGGTAGATAGAAGGTCGGTATCATTCATAAGTATGTTAGGTGCAGCGCATGTGTACGCATGTCCTATCTCCTTGTTTTTTTAAATATAAGAAACTATAGGTTTCACACCATACTTTATGTCTTAAATTTCTCGCTAAACGCTTACCGCCCTTATAGGGACGACGAAAGCGTTTGTACTTGTGATTCAATGGTTTCTATTTATGAGATCCGTCAGGTGAAAGGTTAGCTTCTAAACTTAGTATACCGTAAAGCGCTGCTGTTCACATCGTACGTAAAAAAAGCGAAATCACTGCTAAGTTTGTGATATGCATCTCGGCGGTAAACAGGGGAAACTTGTAAAATAGAAGGGGAGTAAAATCGTTATCAAAATAAGGTTGCTCTAATTCTTATATTGAAATGGGGTAGTGAAATGGAATTAACGAAGGGAAGGCCGGGTACAGTAACATGGCTTTATATTCTTCTTATTTTTTTGGGGGTTGGAGCGTTAGGAGGGGGCGGTGCTCTTGTAATAGATCCTAGCGGCGATCTAATGAAAATGCCGACTTCTATGCTGGAAAGATCGCCATTCTCAGATTTTTTATTCCCGGGTATTCTGTTATTTATCGTATTTGGTTTACTGCCTCTGCTCATTGTTTATGGTCTGATTAAGAGACCTCAATGGCACTTGGTGGAACGATTAAATCCGTTCAAGAAATTATATAGCTTCTGGGCTTTGTCTCTGTATATCGGGTTTGGGCAAATCATTTGGATAACGGTGCAGACGTACATGCTGAATAGTGTTGCAATTATACATCTGATCTATATGAGTCTAGGGCTGTTGATTCAGGCCGTTACACTACTCCCCTCTGTACAAAGTTACTTTTCGCTGGACGGCGGTACGGAAAGACGTTAAAATTGCAGTGAACAAAAGGCATTTCATTTGTCAGGGCAAGGAGCGAGCCGATTTGACAACGATATACGATATTGCCAAAAGAACCGGTTACTCTCCAACAACGGTATCTAAGGCGTTTAATAATTATTCCGACGTACGTGAGAAAACTCGTCAGGAAATATTCCGGGTTGCCCAAGAAATGGGATATTTGCCAAATTCACATGCCCGTACATTGACCACTAAGAAATCGTGGACCATCGGCGTGCTGTTCGTAGAGAATACGGGATTTGGTATTCGCCATCCTTTTTTCAGCGCTGTGATCGAGAGCTTTAAGAAGGTTGCCGTGGAAAAAGGGTATGCCCTCATGTTTATCTCCAAAGATGTCGGTGGTAAGCAAAGCGGTTATTTAGAGAATTGCAGGATTCGTGGCGTAGACGGTGTAGTTGTCTTCTTGTCCGATTATGAGGATCCTTATTTCCGTGAACTGCTTGAGAGTGATATTCCTACGGTTATTATGGATTTTGAGACTTCTGAGACGCATACGGTATGCTCCGATAATACAACTGGGGCACAGCTGGCGGTGGAGTATCTAGCCTCTATGGGGCATCGCAAAATTGCCCATATATCCGGAGGGATGAACACATTTCCAGGTAAAATGCGGGAGTTGGGTTACAAGACCGCTATGAAGCAACAAGGGTTTAAAGTGCCTAAGTCCTATGTTGTAAACGGAGCCTTTTATTCTCGGGAAAGTGGCTATAACGCGATGCTGGAGCTTCTTAAGCTCCCTGAACGTCCAACCGCCGTCTTTGCTTCGGGTGACTTACTAGCCTTAGGGGCAATTATGGCCGCTAAAGATAGTGGACTTTCCGTACCAATGGATATTTCAGTTATGGGTTACGATGACATCGATCTTGCCGAGTACGTTACACCTGCATTGACAACGGTGCGTCAGGATACGGAGCTTCTTGGAAGCCAAGCGGCGGACATTCTTTTAGCATCAATTGAAGGTAAAGTATTAGATAAGGAAGCGATTTTAGTTCCGGTGGAAGTGGTTGAACGGGAATCCTGTGCACCTCCGATTAGCGGAAAGTAGTTTGATAAATCTTGACGAACTGAAAAGAGTCCTGCTAAAGTAAAAGAAAGTATAGCTTTCAATTGTTCTTATGAGATAGTGGTATTTGGCACATCTTATTTAGTGAGATGGAGCTATAATAGACCCATTGTTATAAATGCTCTTTCGATTGATTTGGAAGATCATTTTTTTTCGAAACAATCGAAACCGGTTTCGATTGTTTCGATTTGATGGTTATTGCTCCGAATCTATACCATCGGAAGATGATCCAGTAAAGACTAGTGCTTTGGTAAGAAAACAATTCAGAGGAGATGGATGAAATGGCAAAAGTTCAAACTGTGGTAACTGCAAAAGATACAGGGGAACGCTTAACTCCAAAAGATGCAATTGTTTTTAGCGCAAGAGCAGGATCTGGGTCTGCCGATGTGGAGATTAAGCCAGAGCAGGAGTTTCAAAAGATGATTGGATTTGGCGGCGCTTTCACTGAAGCTGCTGCTTATACGTTGTCACGTCTGAGCTCCGAGAAACGAGCAGAGGTTATTCATCGTTACTTCCATCCAGTAGAGGGATTAGGCTATAGCATGGGTCGTGTTCATATTCACAGCTGTGATTTTGCCCTCGGAAATTATACGTATGTTGCTGATCATGACACAGAGCTAGCTACTTTTGATATCTCACATGACCATAAGTGGGTACTTCCGCTGATAAAAGATGCCATGGAAGTAAGAGGCGGTGCATTCACAATGCTGGCTTCTCCTTGGAGCCCTCCAGCATGGATGAAAACAAATGGGGAAATGAATAACGGTGGATCACTGAAGCCGGAATACGCAGAAGTTTGGGCACGCTACTATACGAAATTCATTGAAGCTTATGGAAAAGAGGGAGTACCGATATGGGCAGTTTCCGTGCAAAATGAGCCGGCTGCCGTTCAGATCTGGGATTCATGTATTTATAGTGCGGAAGAGGAACGGGATTTTGTTAAAAATTATCTTGGACCGGTGATGCATCAGACCGGCCATTCAGATGTGAACATTGTAATCTGGGATCATAACCGCGATATTATGGTCGAGCGTGCTTCGGCAGTATTATCTGATCCTGAAGCTGCAAAGTATGTGTGGGGAACAGGTATTCACTGGTACGGAGGCGAGGAGTTCGACAAAGTAGAAAAGGTACATGATTTATTTCCTGACAAGCATTTGTTGTTCACAGAGGGCTGCCAAGAGGGCGGCGTTAAGCTGGGAGAATGGTTTACAGGCGAACGTTACGGCAGAAACATGATTGGAGATCTCAATGCGTGGACAGAAGGATACCTGGATTGGAACCTGGTACTGGATGAGACTGGAGGTCCTAACCATGTAGGCAATCTCTGCGATGCGCCGATTATTGCAGATACTACAACGGATGAAGTGCACTATAACAGCTCCTATTATTACATTGGGCATTTTAGTAAATTCATTGTGCCAGGTGCGGTACGGATCGGATTTACCTCTGAAGCGGAAGGTATCTTAACCACAGCATTCCGCAATCCTGACGGTAGCATTGCTGTCGTACTGATGAATGAAAGTGAAGAAGTGCACAGTGTAACGCTAGGTCTAGGCGAAGAGATTGCAAACTGCGAGCTATCGCCTCATTCCATCGTAACGCATTTGATTTCATAAATAATCTACAACCTAGGAGGACATAAGTATGAGCAACTATTATTTCGAATCAGGTACATTTGTAATGGAGCAATTTGATGAAGGAAAGCCTTTTTCCAGCTTCTTACCGGGTCTTGCCGGACTGAAGGGAATTCCGATGTGGACTTTTTATGTGAATCGGGGGCAGGCCATTTGCAGCTTCGGGGTACGCGATAAGAATTCGCCAATCATGGAATTCTCTCCTGCAAATATCTCTTATAAGAACGTAGGGACGACCGGTTTCAGAACCTTTATCAAAATTAAAGGCGAGCAAGAGATTTATGAACCGTTTCAATCTGCGCGTCCAGATCCTGCTGCAAAGCGCCTCATGACCATTTTGCCTAATGGGCTTACTATTGAAGAAAGCCATGCCGGACATGGTCTGAAGACGACCGTACACTATTTTAATTTGCCTAATGACGATTATGCAGCATTAGTACGTCGGGTAGAGATTGAGAACATCGGCGGTAAAGAGATCGAGCTGGAGCTGATGGATGGTCTGCCTGAAATTTTGCCTTACGGTGTAGAGAACAGTGGATACAAGGAAATAGGGAATCTGCTGCGCAGCTGGATGGACGTATACAACTTAGAGAATGGTATTCCGTTCTATAAGCTGCGTTCCAGCACCAATGATGATGCACAGGTTAGCGAAATTACCAATGGCCATTTCTACCTGTCGTTCACTGGAGAAGGAGAAAAAGTCTCGCCAATCGTCGATTTCGAGCTAGTCTTTGGTGGCAATACCTCGCTTACGTACCCAGACCGCTTTGCGGGATTAACCCTTGCCGAACTGGGCGAGCTTCCGCAATACCCGGTCAACAAGGTTCCGTGCGGTTTTAGCGGAGTGGCAAGACGTTTAGCGCCAGGTAGCAATCTGATCCTGAACACTCTGGTTGGACATGTAAATGACATCGACAAAATCAATAAGAAGGCGGAGCAGTTGTGCCGCGATGAATATATCCTGTCTAAATCTCAAGAGGCCGCAGGTCTGACGGAGGAATTAACGGAAGACATTGCTACTCACACTTCATCGGCTGTATTTGATGCGTATTGCCGTCAATCCTATCTCGATAACTTCCTGCGTGGAGGCTATCCTTTTGTCTTTGACAATGGTGGTGATGGCTTTGTAGTTCACTTATACTCGCGTAAGCACGGTGACTTGGAGCGTGACTACAATTTCTTCTCACTCGCCCCAGAATATTATTCACAGGGGAACGGAAACTTCCGTGATATGAATCAGAATCGTCGGAATGATGTGTTTTTTAATCCGAAGGTGGGTAGCTTTAACATCAAAATGTTCTATAGCTTGATTCAGGCGGATGGTTACAATCCACTGAGCGTGCAAGGAACAACCTTTGAAGTGAAACCGGATAGTAAGGCACAAGCTGCGGAGTGGATTGGAAAAGCTGCGGCAGATCATCAAGCTGAGCTTGTAAAGCTGTGTAGCACTCGGTTCACACCAGGTAGCTTAGTGAACTATATTGCGGATCATAACGTTGCCTTGAAGGTAAGCGAACAACAATTTTTGTCGGGATTACTTGCCCTGTCAAAGCAAAACATTGAGGCAGCTTTTGGCGAAGGCTTCTGGTCGGATCACTGGACATATAATATGGATCTGGTAGTAGGTTACTTGGATATCTTCCCTGACAAAAAGCAGGAGCTTCTATTTGGGGATAACACCTATGCGTTCTATGACAGCCCAGCGTATGTGCTGCCACGTAGTGAGAAATATGTAATCAGTGACGGAAAGGCCCGGCAATATGGTGCACTCCTTGAGGATGAGGAGAAGCTGCACAAGCTGAAATGGAAAGCTGGAGATACCCATTGGCTGCGTACTGAAGGCGGTCACGGCGCCATTTACCACACCAATCTGTTCGTGAAGATGTTGTCTCTTGCCTTGAATAAATTTGCTACGCTTGATCCTTATGGTATGGGTGTAGAAATGGAAGGCAATAAGCCGGGCTGGAACGATGCTATGAATGGACTGCCTGGATTGTTCGGCTCCGGAATGAGTGAGACTTTTGAGCTGAAACGTACCGTAGTCTTTTTGTTAGATGCTCTGAACAGCAAAGAAAGCGTCCAAGGAGCTGTAGACCTGCCAGAAGAAATTGCACAGTTGCTTGAAGAGGTATATCATGCGGTCACGGCGGTTCTGTCGGGAGATTTGGAACAATTTAATTATTGGGATACTGTAGCTTCGGCGCGTGAGGCTTATAGAGCACGTATCCGTTTCGGTATTACTGGAACTGAGTCTGAAGTAACCTTAGAATACATTCGTGAGGCCCTCTCCAAGTTCTTGGTCAAAATCGACGAGGGAATCAACAAGGCAGTAGAACTTGGTAACGGACTTACCCCAACCTATTTCCGCTTTGAGGCGAAGAAATTCCAGCAGGTAACAGATGCTGAAGGTCAACCAGTACTTAGCGGATACGGCCTCCCAAAAGCTGTGGTAGAGGAGTTTGAGGTCTATGCATTGCCATACTTCCTTGAGGGGCCTACTCGCCTGTTGAAGACGCTGAAGGATCCGGTGCAAGCCAAAGAAATCTATAATTTGATTAAGCAAACAGAGCTATATGATCCGACGACGTCTATGTATCAAACTTCGGTTAGTCTAGAGGGTGAGTCTCATGAGATCGGACGAATGAGAGCCTTTACGCCAGGCTGGCTAGAGCGGGAGTCCAACTTCCTGCATATGTCCTACAAATATTTGCTTGAGCTGTTGAAGGGCGGGCTTTATGAGGAGTTCTACGGAGAACTGAAGACCTCGCTAGTTCCGTTCCTAGATCCGGCTGTCTATGGACGCAGCACGCTTGAAAATTCATCCTTTATCGCTACCGGAGGTAATCCTGATCCGAACAATCACGGTAGAGGGTTCGTTGCAAGATTAAGTGGGTCGACCGCTGAATTCCTGAGTATGTGGAGAACGATGATGGCCGGAAGCCATGTTTTCAGAGTAGAAGATGGACAGCTTACGTTATCTTTGGATCCGGTTCTACCAGGCTGGCTATTTGATGAACAAGGCAATCTCTCTTTCACATTTCTAGGTGGCACGGAAGTAACTTATTCGAACCCACAATGTGAGAATACGTTTGGGGAGAAGAAGGTTGTTATTCAGAGCATGACGCTCGTCTATCACGATGGAACAGTGACCGAAATTTCAGGAGCACTCGTTCGTGGCGATGAGGCAGAGGCTCTGCGGCGTGGAGAGATCAAGCAAATTCGAGCAATAATGGCATAGAAAATAAGGGAGGGCCTAGGCCCTCCCCTATTTTTTCTCCAAATATAAGAAATTCCTTACAGGATACCGAAGGCGTTTTAGCTTGAACCCGAAAAATGGAACCTATAATCCGAAATTCAATACCTTACGGAGACAGGCAAAAGCAAATACAATGAATATATAATATTTGTAAGCGCTTTATACAAGAGCGGATATAGAGATTCTGGAGGTCCATATGATGGAGAAAAAAACAAATGGGGAATTAAGCCCAGCGATGAAGCCTCAATTTTCGGGCAATTTCGAAACCGGTAAAGTAAATCGTACCCCGCTTTGGAAGAAGTTCATTACCCAACGTCATTTGCAGACAATGGCACTGCTCGGTGTAGTATGGATGATTATTTTTAACTACATTCCGATGTATGGCATTATTATCGCCTTCAAGGAGTACAACATCGTCAAGCCAATCTCAGAAGCTCCTTGGGTCGGTCTCGCGAATTTCAAAGAGTTCCTGGCGGACGATAATTTTGTGTATGTAATGAAGAATACGCTGGGCATCAGCTTAATCAAACTATTGATCTTTCCGCTGCCAATCATATTCGCTCTCTTTCTGAATGAAATCCGATCCGTTCGCTTTAAGAAGAGTATTCAGACGATATCGTATCTGCCCCACTTCCTGTCCTGGGTCGTCCTTGGCGGGATTCTTGCCACTTGGCTGGCAGATATAGGCATCATCAACAATATTCTGATGGCGCTGCATGTGATCGACCAGCCAATTTCGTTCCTGGCTGAACCAAAATATTTTTGGACTATTATTATTACCTCGGATTTATGGAAGGAGCTGGGCTGGTCAGCGATCATCTATCTGGCTGCCATTACCAGCATATCTCCCGAAATGTATGAAGCGGCCACCATCGATGGTGCCGGAAGATTCCAGAAAATGTGGTATGTTACCGTACCGACCATTAAAGGAACGATCAGCATCTTGTTTATTCTGGCAGTCAGCGGTGTACTGAACTCCAATTTTGACCAGATTCTGGTACTGCGCAATTCGCTGAATGACAGCGCGAGCAATGTGATTGACTATTATGTTTACTATACCGGTCTGCTTTCAGCCCGCTTCTCGTATTCAACTGCAATTGGGATGTTCAAATCGGTTATCTCGCTCATTCTGTTGCTGATTGCCAACCAAGTATCCAAAAAACTCAACGACACCTCGTTGTTTTAGGCCAAGGAGGACCTGTATATGATTACACTGAATCGCAGAACCAAGGGCGAAGTCGTCTTTGATATAGTCAACAATATTGGAATGCTTTGTATTTGCTTCGTTACGCTGTATCCGATCTGGTACGTGCTGATTAATGCTTTTAATGACGGAAAAGATGCTATGTTGGGTGGGATTTACTGGTTTCCGCGCAAGTTTTCATTGGAGAACTTTAGTGCTGTATTCAATAGCCCGGGTATTATGAGGGCGATGTGGCTTACCGTAGCCAAAACACTTCTCGGCGTAGGTCTGCATGTGTTCTTTACGGCGATGGTTGCTTATGCGTTTTCCCGCAGGGAACTGATTGGGGGCAAATTCTACATCCTGTTAGGCACGATAACCATGATCTTCGCAGGAGGACTTATTCCGACGTACCTACTCATCAGAGATCTTCATCTGCTAGAAAATTTCCTGGTCTATATTATTCCGGTCATGTTCAGCTTCTTCGATCTAATCATCTTCATGACCTTCTTCCGGGATATTCCTGATGGTCTGGAGGAAGCGGCGCGTATTGACGGAGCTAATGACTGGTCCATCTTCCTGCGGGTTGTCCTACCGGTATCCTTGCCCGTACTGGCTACCATTGCGCTATTCCATGGCGTTTACCAATGGAATGATTATTTTACCGGAATGATTTATATGAACAATGAAAGCATGCAACCGATTCAAACATTCTTGTACCGGGTTGTTGCTCAGTCTAGTTCCAATTTGATGATGACTGCCGTACAGGGAAGCGCCGTGACTAGGACGGTGACCTCGCAGTCTATCAAGCTGGCTACCATGGTGGTTACAACACTTCCGATTGTCTTTGCTTACCCGTTCCTGCAACGTTATTTCGTCAAAGGGATGATGATTGGCTCCATCAAGGGCTAAGTGCCGGTCGCACTTCACCCGAACTAGTGGTATCTCCTCCAGACTGCTCCCGCAGTCTTGGAGTTGCAAATTATAATCATTAATCAATCTCAGAAAAGGGGTAAACAAGCATGGACATGAAAAGAAAGCCAAAGAAAATAATGCTGCTGCTTATGGCAACAATCATGGTTCTGTCCGTAGCGGGCTGTTCCGGCAACAATGGGAACGCCGCAAACAAAGGTAATACCGCAACCAAGACTGAAGGTAACACAGCAGAGGCAACAGCTACAACAGCGCCAGAAGCTACAGCACTGTCCGCTGATGAGCCGGGTTGGAAATCCGACACATCACCAATTACGTTTGACTGGTACCTGAACTTTGCCTGGTTCCCTAATAAATGGGGTGTGGATCCAACTTCCCAATATATCACTAAGAAAACCGGTGTTGACATTAACTTTATCGTTCCAGCCGGTAATGAAAATGAAAAGCTGAACACATTGATTGCTTCCGGTAAACTGCCGGACTTCATTACACTGGGATGGTATGAAGATGCCGTTAAGAAAATGATTGAAGGGAATCTCGTGCTTCCTCTTAACAAACTGGCCGAAGAATATGATCCTTACTTCTTCAAAGTATCCGACCCTGACAAACTGGGCTGGTACACACAAGCTGACGGCAATGTATACGGTTATCCGAATGCTTCTTCCTCCCCTAAAGATTACGAGAAATATGGCGACACTTATGTATCCAACCAAACCTTTGTAGTCCGCAAAGATATTTATGAAGCGATTGGCAGTCCTGATATGCGCACACCGGAAGGATTCGTGGCAGCGCTGAAGGCCGCTAAAGAGAAATTCCCTGCAATCGATGGTCAACCGATAATTCCGCTCGGTCTGCACGAATTTACCGCAACCGGTAACGATTCTCTGGAACAATACATTCAGAACTTCTTAGCTATTCCAAGAGAAAAAGACGGCAAGTTATATAATCGTGAGACTGACCCTGAATATATCCGCTGGATGAAAACTTTGCGTCAAGCGAACCAAGACGGCTTGCTTTCTAAAGATATCTTTATTGACAAACGTCCTCAAATGGAAGAAAAAATCGCTCAAGGCCGTTACTTCGCGATGCTGTACCAACGTACTGACTTTGGAACCCAACTGGGAACTCTGTACCAGCAAGACCCGAACAAAATTTATATCGCCGTTGATGGTCCGGCTAATACCAACCTGGATGCGCCTACTCTGAACGGCCCTGCTATTTCTGGCTGGACAGTAACGCTGATCTCCAAAGATGTTAAAGATAAAGCACGCGCCATTAAATTCCTCAGTTACCTGAACAGTGAAGAAGGTAATAAAGACCTCTATCTTGGCGAAAAAGGCGTCAGCTATGATACCATTGACGGCAAAGACCAATTTAAACCAGAAGTCTTTGATCTGATGAATAAAGACCGTGCGGCATTCGACAAGCAATATGGTTCTTCCTTTACGTTCTGGATGCTGATGAATACCAATATTACAGCTCAATGGACACCAAAAGCTGTAGAGCCTTTCAAACAGCTTGAAGACTGGACTCGCGGAAAAACAAAGAGTATTTCCGAGTTTGATCAAATCGATCCGTTGGCAAGCTCCCCAGAGGGCGTCATCTTATCTAAAATCAAAGATTTGCGCAGCAAAACGCTACCGAAGCTTTTGATGGCCCCATCCGATGCTGAATTTGATTCCATCTGGACAGATTACATCAAGAAGCAAGAGGATCTGGGTCTGGCTAAAGTGCAAGCCTTCCAACAAACAAAATATGAAGAGAATAAGCAAAAACTCGCAAAAAAATAAAATAAACAGGACCCAATCGCCCGCTAATGCGGGCGATTGGGTTATTTTCAATCTATAAATATGGTATAGATATTAAATAGGTTAAGTATTCACTATTTTAGCGAGGTGGACAGAACAGAAGTGTATAGTGTGAACAGGCGTGAGCGAGCTAGAGCATTATGGCATTCTTTTAGTTATTGGTGGGGAAGAAGATCTCTCCAGAGTCGTTTAATTGCAGCCTATGTTTTTATTATTTTAGGCCCGTGCTTGCTGGTATCCGTCTACTTCTATGAGTCTATCAATAATACCTATCTCAGAGATGCCGTCGAGAAAAATGATTATTTGCTGCAAATGGAAAAATTACATATCTATAATCAAATTGAGGCGATGGAACGTGCGGCGCAGATGGCTTATTCTGATACCGATGTAGAAGAATTCCTTGCGAATGAAACTGAACCCCAGCTAGTAGATTTGATTAATTTCAATACAAATGCCTATGTGAATATGACTCGTATTCAATTTAATAATCCGAATATTGAGCATTTGAGGCTGTATTCGAAAAGCAATAAAGTGCATGAAATTTGGCCGATTATCTTTCGGGAAGAGCGGGTTTCTTCCAAGCCATGGTTTCAGAAAGCGCTTCAATTGAAGGGACAGGAATACTGGTCTTTTCAGAAAAGTGATCCTGATCTGATGCAGAGATACTTGGAAGCACCGGCGGAAAGTCTGCCAAAGGTTTCGTTGTTGCGTGAGAAGAGTCGTCCAGCAGACAATCATATCGGTATGGTACAGGTGGATATGCTGCTGAGTCGTTTTACACCCAAGACGTATACAGACGTTCGGGATAATCAGACCCAGATGTTCCTTGTGGATAGTGAGCTGCAGGTTTTCACCAGACCGGACCATTCTTTTTTGCAGGATAATCTGAAGATGTCCGATATGATTGCAGAACGGTATAAGCATTTTCGGGAAACTGGAGCATGGGACAGTGAATACTCGGAGAATGGTCGATCGTTTTTGTTGATTAACACTCCGCTAGAACGTATTGATGCTTATTTGTTAAATGTAGTGTCCATGGAGGGAGTTATGAAGGATATCTCCCGAACGCGCAACTTAATCATTGGAGCCAATGTCGGGTTTATTACCTTGCTAACGCTGATTGCTTATGTGACAAATGCCTTTATTCTAAAAAATCTACGTAGATTGACCGAAACAATGAAAAAAGTACGCAGAGGTGAGGCCTACAGTGGAATTATGATTCGTGGTGGAGGGGAAGTCGGTGAGCTTGCCCATCATTTCTCCAAACTGATGAACACGATCAATACATTGGTGGCTCAAGCAGTGAGCAAGCAGGCATTGTCAAAAGAGGCTGAGCTACGTACGCTGCATAACCAGATTGACGCACATTTTTTGTATAATACGCTGGAAAATATTAAAATGCTGGCTGAAATTGAGAACCAACGAACGATCTCCGATGCATTAACCTCACTAGGAGGGATGATGCGTTATAATTTCAAATGGTCCGGAGAGTATGTGAAGCTGCGAGATGAAATTCGTCATATTGAGAACTACATTGAAGTGATGAATATTCGTTTTGAATATCCGGTTAAGCTGGTGCTTCATATTGAGCCTCGATATTTGGAGCTGGAGGTGCTTAAAATGTCACTGCAGCCTATTGTGGAGAACAGTGTTAAGCATGCTTGGTGTGGTGAGAAAGAAAATTTACAGGACCCGAGCATTCATATTCATATTTCGGAAACGGAAGGCGATATTTTCATAGAGCTTCGTGATAATGGCATGGGGCTGACACCAGAGCGTCTGCATGCTTTAAACGAGGCGATTTATGCAAAAGATGAACGCTGTGAGAGCACTGCTGAACTGAGGGAGGCTGACCGCCGAACAGGTGGCATCGGACTGAGAAATGTGCATCAGCGTCTGCAAATTTTTTATGGCGATGAATATGGGCTTGTAGTACAGAGTGAAGCAGGAAGTTGGACGATGGTACGTCTGACCTTGCCGAAAGTTCTTTTGACGGGAGATAAACAACTATGAAGAAGCTACTGATCATTGATGATGAGAAGAATATCCGTTACGGTCTCAAAACTATGATTGAAAGAGAATTTCCGTCCGTGTATACCATCACAATGGCGAGTAATGGCGCAGAGGGTTTAGATATCTTTAAGACCGACGGTGCAGATATTATTATTACAGATATTCGTATGCCAGTAATGGATGGAATTACGTTGTTGGAGCGGTTGTCTTCGGCGACAGGGGGCGAGAAAAGTCCGGCAGTGCTAATTTTAAGCGGGTATGACGATTTCGAATATGCCAAAAGCGCGATCCGTTATCGCGTGAAGGATTACTTACTTAAACCGATTCGTAGAGATGAATTATTCGAAATCTTGAAGTGCATACACAAGGAGCAGGAGGGGCAGAATCTCAGCGCAAGGCAGCAGGAACAGGAAGCAGAACGTTTTCGCCGAGAGCTGCGTTCTAGCCGTTTACGCGAGCTGCTTATGCAGCAGGAAGTTCAGTTGGAGCGAGAGCAGCAGGAGAGCCTAGATGACTTGGAGGTTCCTTTTACAGTAGGTGTGTTAAATTACTATTGTAATGACGGAACAAGAATGAAGCCTGGGGATGTTCAGGGGCTGGTTGAACGATTGATGGGACCACTTGAAAAATTTTTTTCGGAAATCACAACGGACTGGGACGGTAAGCTAGTATTGCTCGGAACCAGAAAACAGGACTTTATAGAGCTGTCCAGACAAGCTGAAGCCAAAGAAATAATGGGATTGTCGATTGGAATAAGTAGCGAAGGAAGAAGTCTTGCAGATCTTCGTTCCTGTTATAAGGAAGCATGTCGGGCATTACAGTATACTTTTGTATATCCGCAAGTGAACTTGTTGAATTACGCGGATGTGAGTCAAGAACGGTCTAATTCCCCTTTACCGAAGGAGGAAATTCGCAAGCTGCTCAATATGCTTGGAACAGAACGCGAGAAGGAGATGAAGCATCTTCTGGCTGAGATTTTTCAGACCGAGCATTTGAAGGCGCTTGACCTGTCTTATTTGGAGTCGGTGGGACAGAATATCAATGAATTAGTGCTGGATGAAGTATTTCGGGTGCATGGGGAAGCCTCGGTTGAGGTGTTAAAGCTATATCGTACGGTTGGTAACATGTATAACTATCGCCATTTCCATGATTATTATCGTGCGCTTGAGAATTTGCTCCTGAGTGTGAGTGATTATATTGTAGGGGTGCGCTCTGCTCATACGGAGCATGCTGTCATGGAGGAAGCGCTGAACTATATTGAAACGAACTATGCTCGTCCACTAAATATGGCTATGGTTAGTAACCATGTTTCTTTGAATTATTCTTATTTTAGCGAAGCCTTCAAAGCATATACTGGTGAGAATTTTGTCATTTATTTAAAAAAGGTACGCATCCGTCATGCTAAAGAACTGCTAGCGAAAGACTGTGGCAAGCTTGCTGAGGTTTCGGAGAAAGTAGGTTTTGAGAACAGTAAGCAATTTGCCCGTGTATTCAAAGAGTTGGAAGGGATCTCTCCAGGGGATTATAGAGCCAAAATGCTGTCTGAAGATCTGTCGTAAAAGGCAGGATAAGTAGCTTTAGTATAAATATCATTGCTGTACTGTACCTTGATGGGCGTTAAGGGTGTCGTTAGAAGTGATCCTCCTATATAATGGCAGTGAGAAGCTTTGCTAGGATTAGCAGCAAGAGAGTTTGGAGGAATGAAGGGTGGAAGAAATTCAAGGCAATTTGATTACAGTTCAGACGTTGGCAGAGGACTTTCGGCGACTGGGTGTACAGGCGGGGATGACGATTATACTGCATTCGTCCTTCAAATCACTAGGCCAATGGGTGGCAGGTGGCCCGGTTGCCGTTATTTTGGCGCTTGAGGAGGTCCTTGGAGAGTCAGGTACACTTGTGATGCCCACGCATTCTAGTGATCTGACGGACCCTGCTGGCTGGAGTAACCCACCGGTGCCCGAATCTTGGTGGCAGAGTATCCGTGAGCAGATGCCGGCTTATGATCCAGACCTGACCCCACTGAGAGGAATGGGGGTTATTCCGGATTGCTTCCGTAGACAAAAAGAGGTAAAGCGCAGCGATCACCCCATTCATTCATTTGCGGCTTGGGGCAAGCATAGGGATGAGATTATATATGGTCACTCCCTCGAATACGGTTTGGGGGATGACTCTCCATTAGCTCGTATTTATGATCTGGGGGGGAGTGTGCTGCTGCTAGGCGTAGGGAATCTAAATAATACTTCATTACATCTTGCTGAATGCCGGGCCTTCTATGAAGGAAAGAAGGAAGTTATTGGCGGGGCACCTATACTAGTGGATGGTCATAGACAGTGGGTGGAATTCAAGGAGCTAGATTGGAACTCTGACGATTTCGTTGAACTTGCTGAGCAATTCGGGCAAGAGACAGGGCTCATTACAAATGGTCATATCGCCTCAGCTGCAGCTCAATTGATTCCACAGCGTGAAATTGTAGACTATGCGGTGAACTGGATGGAGCAAAACAGGAAGTAGACTATCTCTGAATTTGGGATTAGGAGGAGAAGCAACGGATGAGTACTACAACGATATATCTAACGCGTCATGGACAGACAGAATGGAATGTGCAGAATCGTATGCAAGGTCATATGGATTCTGCGCTGACGACGCTTGGCGTACAACAGGCGGAATGGTTGAGCCGGGGAATGCAGGCTACAAATCTGGATGTCATTTATGCAAGCTCTAGCCCAAGGGCGCTGCGTACAGCTGAAATTATACGCGGAGAGCGGGATGTTCCGCTGAAGATTTCCGATGCATTTAAAGAAATTGGCATGGGCGTATGGGAAGGTAGAGATTCTGCTGAACTGGCAGCCCAGTATTCAGACCAGCATCGTTATTTCTGGAAGGAACCCGACCGGTTTAAAGTGGAGGGCAGCGAGACCTTCGCAGAGGTGCAGACAAGAGCACTGGAGAAGCTTCAGGAAATTCTCACTGCCCATCAGGGTGAGACGATTCTTATCGTAACGCATACGGTAGTGATCAAGCTCTTGATGGCTTATTTTGAGGGCAGAGAGTTGCCTAAACTATGGGATCTGCCTTACATATATCCAACCTGCTTATCCAGGATTGATTTTACGGATGGCGTGCCGGAGATCCTGCTGCACGGGGATACAAGTCATTATGAAGAGAATGAGGCTGGGATGGAATCCTAGAGGTTATATGAAAAAGAGGCGGTTCCTCGAGTGCATTATGCACCCTAGGAACCGCCTTTTTGTCCTCAGAGCTGTGAGCCTTTATTAATTGATGAACTGAAGAGATTTCAAGGTCTTCTCCAGCATCGTAACGGCTTCAGCACGAGTTGCCAGCTTTTGTGGAGCAAAGGAACCGTCTTTCGCTCCTTGAATGATGCCCTCAGCAGCGATTTCTGCTACTGCTGCTTGGGACCAAGCAGGAATGCTTGCTGCGTCACTGAATTTAGCTAGTGCTGCAGGATCGGCATTTAAGGTTTTGCCCGTGTACTTGATGGCTTTAGCTAATACAGAGGCCATTTCTTGCCGAGTGATCGGGCTACCTGGCTTAAAGCTGCCATCGGTATAACCGGAAATCAATTCGGCTTCTGCAGCAGTGCGAATAGCATCAGCATACCATGCGCTTGGATTTACATCCTTAAATGTTGTCTCGCCACCCGTTGTCACAAGTCCAAGAGAACGCGTAATTAATGCTGCGAACTCAGCCCGTGTGATCGACTGTGAAGGAGAGAATGTCTCGCTATTGGTTCCACTAACGATCAGTTTGGAAGCTAACAGATCAATGGACGCTTTAGCCCAGTGTCCGCTAATATCTCCGAACGTTTTGGAAGATTTAACAACGGTGTAATAGCTGTTGCTATTCCGTTTAATCGTAACATCTGTTGTTCCATTAGCCTTAGGGGCAAATATCGCAGGCACGAAGGAAATCTTGCCTGTAGCAGGATCGAAGACGACTGCCGTTGCGTTATTTGAATTTAAGGAAGTAGGTACATTGATCGTCCGATTAACATAAGTACTGCCGAAGTTGTTCAGCGGTACACGCTTAGATCCGGCTACTGCTGAAACACTAAATTCGATTACTGGAGCAGCTAAAGTAGCATTACCTAGCTGTGAAGCGATAGCTTGGTTTGTGCTGCTTAGCGTTTTCGAATCCGCTAATAGAATGGATACTGTAATTGTAAAGTCGCTGGTGCCTAATTGAGCGGCAAGCGATACACTGTTTACAACACTGAGCGACAAGGAATACGAAGCGCCATCAGTAGTAAGGGTAAGAATGGTGTTAGGCTGTGCAGCAGCTTGTTTTACAAGCACACTGCCTGGGAGTTCTACTTGAGCGCCGCCAGTAGTCGCTTTAACCGGAATAACCAGTTCATGTTTACCAGTTGGCAGTTCAGCAAGTTGTTTGGTCAGATCAGCAGCATCAATTGTTGTTACTTGCGGTGCATCCGTTGGTGCAACCGTTGGTGCTGTTGTTGCAGTAGGTGTTGGTGCTACTGTTGATGTTGATGTTGGAACTGTTGGTGATGTTGGCACTGGTGTCGGAGTTGGGGTTATCTCCGGCAGTGGTGCACCTTTCAGATCCACAATCCGGCCCTCAACAGCGGAAGTGTTAGCAGTGACATTTCCAATCTTCTGAAGATACTTCGTAAATACATCAAAGTCCGGCAGGTACAGTAGATTCACGCGACCTTCTTTATAGGCCTTTTCAAGTGAAGTGTAGAAATCTCCACCCTTAGCTGTGAAAGCATTAGTAGCTACTTCATAAGATGCTTTTAGATCTAGAGGAACATATTTATCCCCGTTCTTCACTTCAATACGTAATACGCGTTCGTTCACAGGCTTCGTAGAGTCATAGTAGAATTTCAACCCTGCAACATGCGGGAAACGTCCGTCTGCTGCTGGAGTTTTGGAAACCCCATTCTCCATTGCATCCTTAATTTCTTGTCCGGTCAAAGTGATCGTAACCAGATCGTTGTTGAAAGGAAGTACTCCGAGTACTTCACCTTGTGTAATCGGTCCTTCATTGATGGACTCGCGAATACCGCCACCATTTTGCAGGGCGATTACGGCATTAGTGCCAGCTTTCTTGGCTGCAAAAAGCATACCATCGGCAATCAGGTTACCGAGGTTGGTTTCCTTTGTACGAACATTATCACGAACGCCGTTGAGGACAACCTCTGAGTTACCTACTACCTCATTGGTTAGCTCTTGAATGCCTGGCTTATATTCGGTATCCAGGATCTTTTTAGCTTCAGGATCCTCTGCGATAACATAGTTAGCGCCGTTCTTAGCGTCGATGGAGATTAATTGGTCTTTCCAATCTGTCAGTACGCCATCTTTGTTAAATTTAACTTCAAGTTGTCCAAGGAAAAGTCCTTTTTCACCAGATTGTACAATAAGCTTCGGTGCTTTTGGATCGCTGTTATCTACAACGGCTTGATTCAGTTGCGTGTGGCTGTGACCACCGACAATAATATCAATACCGTTAACCGCTTTGGCTAACTTGAGATCTTCTTCGTAGCCAAGGTGTGAGAGAGCAATAATCTTGTTAACCTTTTCTTTTTGCAGCATAGCGACAGTTTCTTTTGCCTTCACTACAGCATTCTCAAAAGTCACTTTACCTGGTGAAGCAATGTTGGCAGTATCTTCTGTCGTCAAACCAATGATACCAACCTGTTCTCCGTCAACTTCTTTGATTAGAGCAGGGTAGATGGTTGCCGCATTACCCGATCGACCAATTTCGTTGGTGAACATTTTGCTTAGAATATCATCTGCAGAGAAATTCACATTGGATGAGACAAAAGGGAATTTAGCGTTGCCGATAAATTTGGAAAGCACTTCAGAACTTTCACCATTTTTATCAAATTCATGATTACCGAAGGTCATAGCGTCATATTTGACCAGATTCATAAAGGCCAGATCTGCTTGACCCAGATACTTGTTGAAGTAGAGCGTTCCGGAGAACACATCACCCGCATCGAGAAGAATAGGGTTTTCTGTAGTCGCCTTAGCATTTTTGATTGCCGTTACACGGCGCAAGATGTTGTTTGGTGAGCTTACCGTATCTAGTCCTGCATGCGTATCGTTGGTGTGTAGAACTGTTAATGGGAAGTCTTCAGTTGTCTCCGGCAGTGGTGCACCTTTCAGATCCACAATCCGGCCCTCAACAGCGGAAGTGTTCGCAGTGACAGTTCCAACTTCTTTAAGATACTTCGTAAATACATCAAAGTCCGGCAGATACAGCAGATTCACACGGCCTTCTTTATAGGCCTTCTCAAGGGAAGTATAGAAATCTCCACCTTTAGCTGTGAAAGCATTAGTAGCTACTTCATAAGATGCTTTTAGATCTAGAGGAACGTATTTGTCTCCGTTCTTCACTTCGATACGTAATACACGTTCGTTCACAGGCTTCGTGGAGTCATAATAGAATTTCAACCCTGCAACATGCGGGAAACGTCCGTCTGCTGCTGGAGTTTTGGAAACCCCATTCTCCATTGCATCCTTAATTTCTTGTCCGGTCAAAGTGATCGTAACCAGATCGTTATTGAATGGTAGTACTCCGAGTACTTCACCTTGTGTAATTGGTCCTACATTGATGGATTCGCGAATACCGCCACCATTTTGCAGGGCGATTACGGCATTAGTGCCAGCTTTCTTAGCTGCAAAAAGCATACCATCAGCAATCAGATTACCAAGGTTGGTTTCCTTTGTGCGAACATCGTTACGAACGCCGTTCAGAATAACCTCTGAGTTTCCTACTACCTCATTGCTCAGTTCTAGAATACCTGGCTTATATTTGGTATCCAGGATCTTTTTAGCTTCAGGATCCTCTGCGATAACGTAGTTAGCGCCGTTCTTAGCGTCGATGGAGATTAATTGGTCTTTCCAATTTGTCAGTACGCCATCTTTGTTAAATTTAACTTCAAGCTGTCCAAGGAAAAGTCCCTTTTCACCAGTTTGTACAATAAGCTTCGGTGCATTAGGATCGCTGTTATCTACAACCGCTTGATCTAATTGCGTGTGGCTGTGACCACCGACAATAATATCAATGCCATTAACCGCTTTGGCTAACTTGAGATCTTCTTCGTAGCCAAGGTGTGAGAGAACAATAATCTTGTTAACCTTTTCTTTTTGCAGCATAGCGACAGTTTCTTTTGCCTTCACTACAGCATTCTCAAAAGTCACTTTACCTGGTGAAGCAATGTTGGCAGTATCTTCTGTGGTCAGACCAATGATACCAACCTGTTCGCCGTCAACTTCTTTGATTAGAGCAGGGTAGATGGTTGCCGCATTACCCGATCGACCAATTTCGTTGGTGAACATTTTGCTTAGAATATCATCTGCAGAGAAATTTACATTAGATGAGACAAAAGGGAACTTAGCGTTGCCGATGAATTTGGAAAGCGTATCAGAATCTTTATCAAATTCATGATTACCGAAGGTCATAGCGTCATATTTGACCAGATTCATAAAGGCCAGATCTGCTTGACCCAGATACTTGTTGAAGTAGAGTGTTCCGGAGAACACATCACCAGCATCGAGAAGAATAGGGTTTTCTGTAGTCGCCTTAGCAGTTTTGATTGCTGTTACACGGCGCAAGATGTTGTTTGGTGAGCTTACAGTATCTAGTCCTGCATGCGTATCGTTGGTGTGTAGAACTGTTAATGGAAAATCTTCAGCAGTACTAAAATCAATCTGTGCTACAACCGCATCATGATCGGATACCCGACCTTTCGATGGAGAGAAGTCGGCATTTAGATGGACGACATCTACTTTGGAAGAAGTCGTTAGATTTTTACTGACAAGAATATGATCCAGTACTTGAGAGTTTCCGTCATAGGTGTACGTATACTGCTCATTTAAAGGCAATGTGTCAATCAAATTGTCCAGCTCTGTACCTTTTAAAATAGTTGCAGTTTTAGTGAATTGGAAATCATTCAAATCGCCAAGAGCTACGACGTTGGCTTCAGGATTAGCAGTCAGAACCCCTTTGACAAATCCGTTTACGACCACCGCAATTTTATGACGTTGTGTTTCACTGGACAATACCGGTGGCTGAACGTTCCCGAAAGGACCATTATCGCCGCCTTTTGAATTGAAATGGTTTGCGATCACGATCACTTTTTCGCCGCCGAAAATAAATTGTGCAGCAAGTGGTTTACGTGAACTAGCAAATGCAGCATTCGTTGGATCAATTCGTCCCGGATTGTAGGTCAGCTTGTCTGTCGCTGCATCATAAGCAACGGATTGCGTAGAAGTGCCTTTTTGACCGTTTATACTATCCGCAAGCTGTACTCTTGCTGGATTGTACAAGAAGCCTACGCGAATGTTTCCGCCTGGAGCTCCGCCATCCTGATTGTTGACTGGAGCGATGTCTGTGTATTTATATACAGGACCGCCAGCAGTTTCAATAGCCTTAATCAGTTCGTCAGCACTTGCTTCAGTGATTCCATTGTTGGTTTCACCATTGCTATCCTGCATTTCGACCACGCCGATAATGTCAGGCTTTTTCATATTATTCGTGATGGAGTCGGCAAGTTTCTGGATTTTTGTTGCTCCGACGCCTGGGTAGAAGTTCTCAATGTTGTATGAAGCGATTAATAGCTTGTCCTCATTAACCTCAAGAGTAGTTGTTTCTTGTTTAAAAGTACTTGGGGTAATGGTTGGCAGCTTACCGTTCTCCGGAATTACTTTGAAATTGCCATTGTTGTATCCGATGACCCCTGTAACATCTCCAGCGAACCTATCTCCGGTGATTACTTCTTGACCCGGATTTCCATAAGCAATGATAAGGCGCTGAGGATTGAATTGGTTATATTCTTTTAGAACTAGTCCACCAGCTGGTGTGATGACATCAGGAGTATCATTTTCTACTCTTGTAGGGATGTTATAAAGCATGGAATTTCCGCTACCACTTGTCCAGTAAGGACTAATAATCGTAGGGGTAGGGAGTTTTACAAGCATACCTTCTAACGATTCATAAAAATCTATGGCATCTTCACTAGGTTCAAAATCAGCCATGCCGTCATTATCAATGATGGAAGAAGGAATAGCTCTTCCACCTTTGCCAAGTACGATAGGTTCAGGCACAGTATAACTAGAAGAGGAATCTACTGTTAGTGATGTCATATTAATTTGAGTGGAGGTTAGATTGCTCGCACTTCCTTCGTTATACTCGGAAACAGCTCCATTAACGCGCACTAAATCTCCAACTTTAGGTTTAAGGGATGCATTTGTGCTGTAAACGAAAATCCCTTCCGATGTGTTCACATTATTGTCCGGCTGAGGGTCCTGCATAAAGAAACCTCTATAAGCGCCAGTTGCGAATGTGTATCCGTATTGGGTAACGATACCTTCTACGTCAGTAACGTTCTGACCTACATACTCAGAGGCATGAGATTCTCCTTGAATATCATGTATACGAGGGAGATCAGAAGCTATATATGCAAAGGTATATACCTTACTTGTCTTGCCATCTGCTACGACAATTGCACGGATGGTAAGATCTTTATTAACTGTAATTGGATCTGAATAAAGCTTGCTTGCTGCTGTCGGTTCAGTTCCATCGGTCGTGTAGTGAATTTGTGCTCCAAGGGTAGGGCTGGATAGGGTCACAGCACTTCCTTTAATGATGCGACCTGCACCAGGGCTCGCCATTACGGAAAAGGTTTCTTCCACCAAAGCGTTTTCGTTAAGTGGAATGAATTGATAAGTTGTATTATATTGCTCGATAACCCCAGTGATACTATCAAAGGCTGCATCCTTTACTAGTTTAGGCAGGGTTGAGAAAATTGTGAATTGTTGTCCGCCTTGACTTGCAGTCACTGTATTTCCATTTACATTGTCTATAGTGACATTATTCATAGTTACCAGCTGAGCTTCATGGTTTTCGCCGTTCGCTGCAGACAAGTCGGTTGCTGTAATCAATTTAGGTGCGGGTACACCTACATCACTCGCAACGACAGAGTATTGAAGTCCACTTTGGAGTTTAAGCTCTTGCAGGTTGCTGTAGATATCCATCTCGCCACTAACTGCAACACGATCTCCAACGTTTGCGAACTCTGGGAATCCATAAAGTACGATCCCGCCGGTTCCATCCTGAATATACATTTTTGCTGCGTTAATGTGAGTTACGATACCTTCTGTTGAAATATTCTGACCTTTATTACCAAGGCGTGCTGTTGCGACGTCTGTTTTGGTAAGAATCGTGTAGTCAAAAGTCGTTATTGCGCTGTTTGGCATATTCGGTTCTGAAGCATACGCTTTAATCGTAGTGTCCTCAGTTAAGGTAATAGGCCCTGTATAAGGTTGAAAATCAGTTGAACCACCTGATCCATAAACAGCTGAATAGACGGATGCTCCAACTGTCGGAGAGTTCAGAGAAATTTCTGTGCCTACCGGCCACGCATTAGCGGCTGGTGAAGCTACTACGGAGCTAGCTGTCTCTGGTGCTTTACCATAACTACTATTGCGTGGACTTGCTGCTTGAACAACAAAATCCGTAACGTTGTTATCCGTATCTAGACCACGGCTATCAGCTGGTGCACCAGCTGCGGCTTTACGAATAGCGGCTGTTGCGTTGGTGAGAGCAGGGGTTGGAGTTCCCTCAACACCTGTAGCTGTACCATAGCCTACTAAATCTATCGTATTATTCGATGGGTCAACCAAGTCGACTTTACCGTTTGTCCCACTCATAGCTAGGATACCTGCGGCATCAGGAGTAGGTAGTGCAGCAGTTCCTCCTGTTCCTGCAGCCTCTTGGACGAGGTAGTATCCATTTGCAGGAATAGTTCCTGTTAATTCTGTTCCGCTGCTAAAGGTTCCAGTTGCGGAAGTATACCGAACTTTCCATCCAGTCAAAACTACTGGTTTGTTGGTAGGATTGTATAATTCAATAAAATCATTCTTAAACTCTGCTCCGCTGTTTCCACCACCACCATAGACTTGTGAGATAACAATATTGCTATTATCCGGTGCTGCCTCGGCAGTCTGAATAGCTGGTAGCACACTGCCGACAAGCATTAACATTGCCAGTCCACTAGCCCACCATTTCCTTACTCTTGAAGAAATAATCATTTGGATAAGTATTCTCCCCTCAAATCTTTTATTAGAAACCTACTAAATGTTAGCACTCATATGTAAAATGAAAGGTCGTCTAATGTTAAACTTTACATTTTAATAACCATAGAGAATGAACAATTGACCCAGGTATAACGTTTCTGGAAAAAAATAATGCCCATTCAGCTTCTTGTTGAGAAGTGAATAGGCATTATTTATTTCAAATTTACTTGGATAAAACAGACTACTGTTGTGGAAGCTCTAGCCGCTCTAATCCGTCCATATATTTGCGCAGCGCCTGAGGGATGTAGATAGAACCATCCTCTTGCTGGTGATTCTCCAGCAGCGGGATCAGAATTCTTGGTGTAGCCACTGCGGTGTTATTTAAGGTGTGGCAGTATTGTAAGCGACCGTCCGCATCCCGATAACGGATGCCCGAACGACGAGCTTGGAAATCGAGTAGATTAGAAGCCGAATGGGTCTCACCGTATGCGCTTCTGCTAGGCATCCATGTCTCGATGTCATACTGCTTATGCGTCTTTAGGGACATATCCCCTGTGCAGACAGCCATAACTCGATAGGGGAGCTCTAAGAGCTGGAGAATGTGCTCGGCATTCGCGAGGATCTCGTGAAGCATATGGTCCGAGACACCCTCGTCATTTCGGCATAAGACGACTTGCTCGATCTTCGAGAACTGATGTACGCGGTACAGCCCGCGCACATCTCGCCCCGCTGATCCAACTTCACGGCGGAAGCAAGTCGACATTCCGGCTAATCGCATGGGTGTGTCGAGCTCTACAATCTCGTCGCTGTAGAGTGAAACTAGCGACACTTCAGATGTGCCTACCAGCCAGCGATTATCTCCGCTGAGCTCGTACGTCTGATCCATCCCACCCGGGAAGAATCCGGTTCGCTCCAACGCTTCAGGGCGGACAATCACAGGAACATCCATCACGGTGAATCCGCGTGTAGTGAGCACATCTAGGGCAAGTCTTTGAACAGCGAGATGTAACATCAGGCCGGCTCCTTTGAGCACATAGCTGCGAGGACCGCCTGCTTTGACGCCACGGGGAATATCAATAATATCGTGGAGTTCACCTAGCTCCACATGATCACGAGGCGCAAAGCCGAATTCCGGCACCGCTCCGTTCAACCGCAGTTCTACATTATCGTTATCATCGTGGCCGATGGGTGTATCCTGCGACACTGGATTCGGTGCGAGCAGCATGAGCTCTCTACAGCGGCGTTCAGCCTCGTTCAGATCTGCTTCCAGCAGGCTCAGCCGATGATTGAGTTCCCGTACCTGTGCTTTGACGATCTCTCCAGCAGGGCGGTCACCCTGCCGTAATAATCGTTCAACCTCTTTGGTTAGCCCGTTACGTTCGGCTCTCATTTGTTCTGTTTCTTGTCGCAGGCCCCGGCGCTTCTCATCCCAATCCAGCAATTCATCCAGTGGGAAGTCGATTCTTTTCCAGGTGGCAGTGTTTCTTACAAGTTCTTGATTATCCTTGATCCAGTTCATTTCCAGCATATCGCTCGCTCCTTTTTGTTTAAAAGATAAGAAAGTGTAAGTTTCACACTTCACTTTATCCTTCTATTTCTCGCACAAACACTTACCGTCCTTATAAGGACGACGAAGGTATTTATGCTTGAAAAAACGCAAAAAACGCCCTCATCCATGGGACGAGGAGCGTCAGCTCGCGGTGCCACCCAGGTTGATCGAATCTCCTTAACAGCAGGAAAGAATTCGACCCTCTTTGGTCTTCGCGGTAACGGGCGAAACCCGGTGAACTTAGGGAGTCATTATAGGCTCCGGTCGCAGACGCCTCACGGTTGGATGCCGATCATTGGCCTGATTCTTGGATTTAATATTGTTGCTTAGTATATCGCAAGAGTGGGATGAGCGCAAGCGTTTATGGTTTGACAATAATATCTAATCTGCGATAGGATTAATATTAATTTAAAGTATTCCTGTCGGGATAAATACTTGCAGTGTGAGCTGCTTAATAGGATGAAAGAGGTGGAGAAGTGGCTAAAATTGTTGTGATTAACGGAACGCCTTCCTTGGTATCGCGCATCAATGCAGTTATAGAGTATGCGGAGGCAAGCTTAACGGATCAGGGCTTTGAGGTTGAGCGTATTAACGTAGCAGAGCTGCCAGCGGAAGATTTGATTCATACCAAGTTTGAGAGTGATTCTATCGTTAAAGCGAATGGCCTTGTAGCCGAAGCGGATGCGGTAATCGTGGTTAGCCCGGTTTATAAAGCCTCTTATACAGGCGTGCTGAAGACCTTCTTGGATCTAGTTCCACAAAAGGGATTGGCCGGTAAAATCGTACTCCCGCTCTTCATGGGTGGCAGTCTTGCACATCTTCTCACGATTGATTATGCATTGAAACCTGTATTGTCTGTACTCGGTGCACGTTACATTCTTGGTGGAGTGTATGCCGTGGATTCTCAGGTGGTTCGTAATGATCACGGAGTGGTAGAGCTTGCTGAGGAGCTGAAGCTGCGACTGAATGATGCGTTAGCTGAGCTGGCAGAAGAAACTACACATCGTGTGGAACGCAAGGCTTAAGACTAAGTAGCAAGCATTCTGTTTCGGATGGATTCATACCAACTATATAAGCGTCTCATTCATACCTGATCCAAGGGGTGAAGGGACGCTTTTTGCTATAGTAAAAAGGCCATCTCACTGTGAAAGTAGAGAATGGCCTCTTTTTTATATAGGGTTCGTTATAATCCGGTCTTACAAATCGTCGAATCCATTATCGTCGCCAACCTTACCGTAGTTACGGGATTTAGCTTCGAAGAAGTCGGTTTTGGTGGCATTAAGTGCATCATCGGAGAAAGGTTTGATCCAAGGCATGCAGTTAACGTCAACGCCTTGGTAGGCTTTTTCCATACCCATCAAAGTTAAGCGCTTGTTCGCTGTATATTTGATGTAGTCACTAAGCTCGTTAAGATCAATACCGCGGACATTAGTAAGGGTGTAGTAAGCCCAGTTGGTTTCAAGCTCTACCGCGCGGTCGATCGTACGATACACGTAATCCATGTTCTCTTTAGTGTTCAACTCAGGGAAATCTACAAGCAGCTGCTTAAATACTTCTGCGAAGAAATAGCAGTGCTGATTCTCGTCACGTTGGATATAAGAGATCATTTGGCTGGTCGCCATCATCTTCTGGTCACGGGCCAGATTGTAGAAGAAGGCGAAGGTGCTGTAGAAGAAAATTCCTTCTAAGATGAGATCCGCTACCAACGCATGGAAAAAGGTTTGTCTCGTAGGGTTATCACGGAACTCTTGATAAATATCAGAGATAAACTGATTGCGTTCCAGCAGGACAGGGTCTTTTTTCCAATATTCAAAAATTTCTTTCTGCTCACTTTCCGACACGATTGAGGAAAGAACATAGGAATAGGATTGGTTATGCACCACTTCTTGTTGTCCGATAATGGCAGAGATAGCTTCTAGAGAAGAGTCAGTAAAATAACGCTTCACGTCGCTCACGAACATCGTCTGCATCGAATCCAGCACAGCGAGTAGGGAGATATTAATCTTAAATACGCGTTGTTCCTCAGCATCGAGCATAGGGAATTGTTGCGCATCTTTGGACATTGGGATTTCATCCGCGATCCAGTGATTCAGCAGCAGCACCTTGTACAGCTTGTACATATGCGGCATGCGAATATCGTTCCAGTTCAGAATACCGGAGCACTCACCGTCGATGATGCGTGTGGATTGGTTGGGTACTTCAGTGTTAAAAATCTTTTGTAGTTGCATTTATTTTCCCTCCATTTTTTTGCGCGGGTAATTCGTCTTGTCTGATCTTTAATTAAATTAGGTTGATGAAGTAACGGAGAGAAAGTTTGGAGCTGTAGGAGCGATAGCGTTCGCCTTTATCCTCGGATTTCTACCGCGAAGACGGTATAGATCAAGAAATCTGAGGATAACAGCGACCGGAAGCCCAAACATTGCTCGCAGTTACGATTAAATCACCGAATTTTTTAAAGCAGTAAGACTCTTAGCTAGCGCAAGAATCACACTCTTCTATTGTCAAAGCACGGCTACGCACATAATAAGTTGATTTCAATCCGCCCTTCCAGGCGTTCAGATGCAGCTCAAGGAACTCGGTAGCCTTGATGTCAGGACGAACATACAGGTTGAAGCTTTGACCTTGATCGACGTGACGCTGACGAGCAGACGCCATGCGGATCGACCAGTTTTGGTCAATTGTAAACGCAGTTTTATAGTACCAAATCGTCTTGTCGGACAGATCGGGTGCTGGGTTAGCGATCTTGTAAGTTGTTTTCTCTTCATAGGAAAGCAGTTCATACAAAGGATCAATGCTGGCTGTGGAGCCGGCAATAATCGATGTGGAGCCGTTCGGTGCAATCGCGAACATCCATGCGTTACGAACACCGTCTTTAGCCACTTCTTCTTGCAGCTCGCGCCATTGTTCAGTCGTTACATATTTACCTTCTTGTTCACCGCTAACGTAGCCACGTGAAGTAAAGTATGCACCTGTCTCCCAATCGGAACCGGCGAACTTCGGATAACGGCCTTTTTCACGGGCAAGCTCCATGCTCGAACGTACCAACAGGTAGTTGATGTGTTCATACAAATGGTTGTTATATTCTACGGCTTCATCAGATTCCCAACGAATGCCCTTGAGTGCCAATAGGTGATGCAAGCCGAATGTGCCGAGACCCACTGCGCGGTATTGGCTGTTCGTGTATTGTGCTTGCAGAACTTCAATATTATTAATGTCGATTACGTTGTCCAGCATACGTACTTGGATAGGTACAAGTCTTTCCAGCACACCAGCTGGAATCGCACGTGCCAAGTGAATCGAATTCAGGTTGCAGACTACGAAATCGCCAGGGATTTTGGAGATAACAATCCGGGTCTTGCCATCTTTGGTTACTAATTCTTCCTGTTCAATAACGGTAGCGGATTGATTCTGCATAATTTCTGTGCACAGGTTGGAAGAGAAGACCATACCTTGGTGACGGTTCGGGTTCGTCCGGTTAACCGTATCACGGTAGAACATATACGGAGTACCTGTTTCAAGCTGTGATTTCATAATCCGTTTCATGATGTCGATCGCAGGAACAGTAATACGGGACAATTCCAGATTGGCTGTAGCTTCAGCATATTTTTCACGGAAAGTGCCTTTACCAAGCTCTTCATCGTAGAAGTCTTCCAGACCAAGCGGACGACCGTTCTCATCCGTCCAGCCCATAACCTTCTTCACTTCATGAGGGCAGAAGAGGTTCCAGTGGCTGCGTGATTCAACGGCTTCCATGAACAAGTCCGGCAGGGTTACACCGTGGAATACGTCATGTGCACGCATACGCTCGTCACCATTATTTAGTTTAAGATCGAGGAAAGCGAGAATATCTTTATGGAATACATCAAGGTAGACAGCGACTGCACCTTTACGTGTTCCGAGCTGGTCTACACTGACTGCTGTATTGTTCAATTGGCGAATCCAAGGGATTACGCCGGAGCTAGTGTTCTTATGGCCACGGATATCCGAACCCCGTGCCCGTACTTTACCAAGGTAGACGCCGATACCGCCGCCCATTTTGCTAAGGCGCGCTACGTCTGTATTGGAATCAAAGATACCCTCTAGGGAATCGTCCACCGTATCGATGAAGCAGCTGGAGAGCTGTCCAGCGACCTTTTTGCCGGCATTGGACATTGTAGGGGTAGCAGCTGTCATGTAGATGTTGCTCATAGCCCAGTAAGCTTCTTTTACAAGCTCAAGACGTTTCTCGGCTGGCTCACGGTGCATGAGGTACATGGCGATAATCATATAACGTTCTTGCGGAAGCTCCATTACACGGCCGTCAAAATCATGCGCCAAATAACGGTCGGATAGCGTAAGCAGACCGATATAGTCAAACAAAAGATCGCGTGTATAATCGATACACCCACCTAGTTCGATAATTTGTTCTTTGGTGTAATGACTTAGAAGCTCTTCACGATAGATTCCTTTTTTTACGAGATCCGTAATTAGCGGGTACAGCTCACCGTAAGGCTCTTCTGGATAAGCTTTATAGCGGCGATGAACGGCTGCTTTTTTATAAAGGGTAGTCAGAAGGGCACGGGCAGCTGCAAACTTCCAAGTAGGCTCTTCTTTCGTTACAAGCTCTAGAGCGCTCATGGTGAAGGCATTGCTAATTTCTTCTCCGCTTACGGAGTCACGACGCAGTTTGGAAATTACTCCCCGTAGCAATGTTTCTTTATTTAGTTGATCAAGACCTTCCAAGATACGGTCGGCGTATACGGAAAGGCGCTTCTCATCAAAAGCCAGTTGGCGATTGTCTGGTTTTACTACGAATTGTGGCATGGTTATTTCATCCCTTCTTATTTTGGGTTAATTTTGAATATCAAAAATTGATATATTATAGCGCAGTAGGCTGCCACAGAAAGACCTCCGAGCCGTTCGTACTGGCCGGAATGTCGATTATGCGTTGGTTATAGCTTCCTCGGTAAGGAAGTGTAGTATCTTTCAATTCTTCTATAAAACGTCCATCTATTAATACCTGACACTGTGTAAGTAGATTCCACTCCGGCGAACCGGGAAGGGCGGTTAGTTCCTCATACGTATAACCACTGTAAATCCAGATGGGGAAGCCAGGGAGCACGGCGCGAAGCTCATGAATGAACCCAAGTACCTCTTCTGCCGAGAAAAAAGGATCGCCGCCTGCCAGTGTTAGACCATCCAGCAAAGGGTTAGCGGCGATTTCTGCAATGATTTCATGTTGACGTTCTAAGGTGAAGACTTCTCCATATTTAAAGTTCCATGTCTCGGGATTAAAGCATCCCGGGCAACGATGACGGCAGCCGCTGATGAAGAGGACGGCCCGCATGCCCTCTCCCTCGTTAATCGACTCCGGATAGTATCCGCAAATATTCATAGATGCTTAACGCGATCCCGTACTTCGGCTTGTTTGGCGGCATTGAAGCGGGTCTGATAGTCGCCAGTTAAATAACCTGTAACTCTGCGCAAACGACGGATGTGCACGTCATTCTCATGTGCGTTGCAGGAAGGACAGTTTGTCCCAATTACGCCTTCGTATCCGCAGCTGGAGCAGCGGTCAATCGGATGGTTAATGCTGAAGTAGCTGACCTGTTGTTCTAGTGCATATTTAATGATTTTGATAAAAGCAGATGGATTGCTGCGGGCATTGCCATTTAATTCGACATAAGAAATAGCCCCGGCATTGCAGTATTCATGGAAAGGAGCTTCCAAGCTGATCTTCTGAGCAGCACCTAGATCGTAGTATACAGGGATGTGGAAAGAGTTCGTATAATACTCACGGTCAGTTACGCCCGGAATAGAACCCAGTACCATGCGATCAATCTTGGTGAATTTGCCGGACAGGCCCTCTGCTGGTGTTGCGAACAAGGTAATGTTGAGATTAAGTTCCTCACTTTTAAGGTCGCAATACTCCCGCATGTGACGCACGATAGCCACAGCCTTGGCATGGACTTCAATATCCTCGCCATGGTGTTTGCCGTACATGGCTTTCATGCATTCCGCCATACCGATGAAGCCAAGCGACAGACTACCATGTTTCAGCAGTTCGCCTACAGAGTCTTCAGGAGCGAGATTTTCGCCGCCTTCCCAGACGCCTTCTCGCATCATGAAATCGGATGCTTTAGCTTTTTGCGCGCTTTGGATGTGGAACCGATGAAGAAGTCCTTCCAGCGCAATATCCATATAGTGATTTAGATCCTCATAGAAGCCAGCTTCGTCTGCGACGGTACGTCGGCCTGTTACTGTGCCGTGTGCCAGACCGAGCCGAACCAGATTCAGTGTATTAAAGGAAAGGTTGCCCTTCCCGGAGCAATGATTACGCCCAAAACGGTCACCGAGCACTCGGGTGCGGCAGCCCATTGTAGCAAATTCCGTATCAGGATCACTTGGATCATAATACTGCAAGTTTAGCGGAGCGTCCAGATTAGCGAAGTTCGGATATAGTCTGCGTGCAGAACATTCCGCCGCTTTTAGGAACAATTCATAGTTAGGATCGCCTTGCTGTTGATTGACTCCTTGCTTGCATTTGAAGATTTGAATCGGGAACACAGGTGTTTCTCCGCTGCCAAGTCCGTTCATCGTTGCTGTTAGCAGGGAGCTGATCACAAGCTGACCTTCTGGTGAAGTACAAGTACCATAATTGATGCTGGTAAACGGAATTTGCCCACCGGATCGGCTGGACATGGTGTTGAGATTATGTACCATACTTTCAGCCGCTTGCAGGGTTTCGATTTCGGTTTCCTTTAGTGCAAAACGAAACGCTTTTGGATATAACTCCGCCAGATCGGTCCGACTCATTGTAATCTCGCCCAAAGAATCATTAGCTTGTCCCTCATCAAAATAATCCAGACCCTTGCGGAACAGCTTAGCGAAGGATTTGGTTACATAAGGTGCAAGATCATAGTCGAGCTTATTGGCGGATACGCCGCCATATTGAGCATTTTGCTGGGATTGAAAAATAATTGCTACCAGTGACATAGCTGTCATTATGGAGTTCGGAGGACGAACACTGCCGTTGCCGGTGTTGAAGCCTTCGCGGAGAAGCTTATCAAACGGGATAAAAATGCAGTTAGTCGTTCCGATTGCGTATTGATCCAGATCATGCACATAGACGACATTGTCATCAATGGCTTGCACTAGCTGCGGCGGCATCGTAAAGTTGCGGGCGTACCATTTTGAATATTCACTGCCGAACTTGCTCATTTTACCGGAGAAACTCTCTCCGTTCAAATTGGCATTCTCGCGCAGCAAGTCCAAATCCCGGCTGTCGATAATATCGCGTCCTAAATCAATGAGCTCTTCTAAAAGAACTTCTCGTGCATTTGTTGTACCGTTAAATTGTCTCTCCAACAACGTCATTGTATAGCTCTCCTCTCAGTCTATCGTCCTATCATTAAGAAGTGGGGCCGCATGAGCGGCCGTATATTCATTGTGATCTCATAAAAAAAGCATCCTCTAGCGAGGATGGCAGAAAATGCCCGATGCGTTATGTAAATATCCACACAGATATTTGTAGTGGCCTCTAAGAAGATGACCGCATGCGGACACCGTTCCTGTTCCTCGCAGGCACTCATAGTTGGTGTCGTCGAAACAGGCAGGTCTCCTGGCTTCCGTAGGACCTCTCAGCGCCTTCCCAAGGGGGCTCTTACCCCTCAGTGACTTCTGCCAGGAGATCTGCCCATCTTAAGCTTCTAAAAGCTTGTAAGGGGCATCCGGTTACAGTGGCGGGACCGCAGCGGATTTTCACCGTACTTCCCTATTAAGCTCTAATTCCGATAAAGGATCAAAGCGCCTGTCTCCACTATATTTTGTTGTCGTTAGATAAAAATAACCCAAGATGTTGTGTTTGTAAACAGTTTTTTAGAAAACCCGCGCGGGGAGCGGGTTCTTCAAAAGTACTCCACAAATGATCCACAGGCTGTCCATAAGTAATCCACAATTGATCCACAGGCATATAAAAAATGATTCATAAATTGTCCGAAAAGATGCCACAAAGAGTCCATAAATGTAGTGCAGATGACCCTAGAATTCATGTTAGAAAAAATACTTGTGGCGAAAGTCATATTTCGGAGAATTTTGGGGAAAGAAGAAGGGGCATAATAAAGCTGAGATCATTTGTGGGAGAGCGGTGGAGTTGTTACAATAGAAGGAGACACATACTTTAAAATTCCGAGGAGGTATTCTCATGCCTATTGCTGAAGTAACCGTTATTCCGATTGGAACAGGTAGTACGAGCCTTAGCAGCTATGTTGCGGATATGCAGCGAGTGCTGAAGACGGTAGAAGGGATTACTTATGAGCTTACATCCATGGGTACAATCATCGAAGGGCCTCTTCAGCGTATTTTTGCTGCAGTCGAAGCGCTGCACGAGTCTCCTTTTGCCGCAGGTGCAGAGCGTGTCTCTACCTCACTTAAAATAGACGACCGCCGCGATAAACCCTCCACTAGCCGTGGAAAGCTGGAGTCTGTGGAGCGTAAACTACAGGTGGAATAGCAGTTTGGGAGAGTAGGGAAATAGGGAGAAATAGGCTTGCGTTTCTGGCTGAAAGTTGTATAATATTTTTTGTTTGACAGAAAAATCAGCCTTAAGCTGGTGTAGCTCAGGGGTAGAGCAACGCACTCGTAATGCGTAGGCCGGGGGTTCAATTCCCTTCACCAGCATATCTAAGAATTGCGCAATGGCACGGTTTCCGGGATTTCGGGACCGTGCCATTTGTCTTGAAATCACCTATCTTCTAACATTCGTCTAACCTTTACTCAATTAAAATGGGGGAATGACCCAGTCTCTCTTGTGTGATATTTGGTGTACACCGAAGACGAGATTCGCCCCGAAGACTATACATCAATCATACGTGCAGGCAGGTTGCAGTGCTTACCTTTAGGTAAGTACGTGAACTAAAAGTGCATACTTACGCGATGGCATGGTGGGAGGTATACTCAAGTCCTAAATCTGATTCAAACATGGAGGATACACCATTGAAAACACTTATTGTCGTCACGCACCCAAACATCGAAACATCCGTCGTTAATAAACGCTGGATCGAAGAACTCCGTAAATATCCAGACAAATATACGGTGCACGAGCTGTACAAAGCCTATCCCGATGAAAAAATCAACGTGGAAAAGGAACAACAACTGATTGAAGCGCATGATAAGCTCGTCTTACAATTCCCTGTCTACTGGTTTAGTAGTCCACCTCTGCTTAAAAAGTGGCTGGACGAAGTATTTACTTACGGATGGGCATATGGTTCGAAGAGTGATAAATTAAGAAATCGAAAAATCGCATTAGCTGTAACTGCCGGAGGAAGTGCAAAAGACTTTAGTGAAGAAGGTAAACTCGGCTACGGGCTTGACCGTATTTTATCTCCCTTTGACACGACTTTTTTGTACTGCAACGCTGATTATCGTTCCTTCTATGCCATTTATGGCACGGAATCTGAGACGGTAGGAAGTACGGATTACTTAAAGAAATTGGATATCAGTTCGCAAGGCTATGTTGAATTTATCGAAAATATGTAATTAGAATTGAAACAAAAAGCAGCATTTTCATTAATGGAAATGCTGCTTTTGTCATAAGTTGTCGTTAAATCGTAAAAGGTATGGTTATCTCTTGCGCGGCTGGAACGAAGTTTTTCTCTCCCCAAGTGCACATCATATCCAGCACCGGAATAAGCGATTGGCCCTTCTCGGTCAAGGAATACTCAACTTTAGGGGGAATCTGGGGGAATTCCTCGCGCCTGACGAGACAGTCGGCTTCCAGTTCTTTCAACATAACGCTTAACGTCTTAAAAGGTATTGTGCCGATACCCCGTTGCAGTTCATTGAACCGCACGATCTTGTTTTCAGAGAGATAGTAGAGAATAGTCATTTTATATTTACCACTAATGATAGACAAGGTGTAGCCAAAGCTAGTGTCCTTCTGCTGAATGCCAGGTGGTATACAGATTTCATCACTCATGGGCTAGTACCCTCCTTCAGAAAATATTCAACGAAAAGGCAAACGCCTGTTGTCGCTCCGTACTCAGGTCCCGACTTTATTATGTTTTCAACCTGCTATCAAGTCATCCTGCGAGCAACGAACTCACTATATCATTTTGAAACGATTAGTTCAAAGCACTCGTGGCTAACTATCAATCGGATAGCCTAAGCTACGAATTGAAGTTTTTTAATGTAATTTTCATGTGAGCATCATCTTATTTTCAGGTTCAAGGTATATATTGAAGACACCAAACACCCCCCAGTGTTTTGTGGTATAAATCTCTCAGGTCTTGCCAACTCCCATGGTAAGGCCTATTTTTTTGTTCGCTAATTAAATGGGGGAGGGGGGCAGCTTCTTCGCTACTTCACTTAATCTGATACTGCTCTTCATAGCTCTTAAAAGATGAAATATCCAGACCGAGATATCTGCGCATATGAATGGCAGCTTGGGCAGCGACAATGTCGTTTAACAGCAGCATTCGTTCATGGTAGCCACGACATATAAATTTGGCTTCTATCCCCGTGTTAAGTCTGTTCTGCTCATAAACCTTGATTCCCCGTTTTCTCATCTCTGAACGAACATCTCTTAGATCTGTTGTAGCAACTGCTGCGGCTGTTTCAAGAACCTCCAGATAGGGGGTGGGTGTTCGTAAATGTGCAGATAGAATGGCGGAGTCCCGTTCGAAAGCTGATAAAATCATCGGAAGCAATAAATAAGATTTCACCAGCATGTTGTCCCTGCTTTCAGCTCTATTCATGAATCTCATCACCTCTAATAGGAACGTATATTCGTATTCTACCCCGATATTCCAAAAATAATCAATGGTATTTCTAAACAGCTAGTCCAATGTGATTTAATTCACAACTAAATTAGAAAGAATAAAATATATTAAAATTGTAATAATAAAAAATAATGTTTCAGACTTATATAAAGGGAGAATTAGGATGAATGAGGAAGGAAGTCTCCGCCGTGGAATGGTATTTGGTTTGATTCTAAGTATTCCATTATGGATATCGATATTAGGTTGGATAAAGTTACTTTAAAATTAAAGGAAAACCTTTGTGTGAAGCGCCTTTAGGCGCTTTTTTTTGTGCTTGCTTACGCGTATGAATATCAAAAGGAATTGATTGACAATTGTGGGGATGGAGCGCTAAACTATTATTAGTTCAAAAGTATTAAAAGTCATAGACGATTATTTAATAGGATGCTTAAAATGCTAGTTCTAATCTGCAAGTCAATACATATATTATCATGATAATAGCAAACCGCCTGAAAGGGTGGGACGCAAAGTCCAGGAGTCTAAAGTGTCTTAAATGCGCTATGACCGTCCGACTGCCATGAGAAGGGAATTCCACTTCTTTTTTGGCGGTCTTTTTTGTTGTTAGGTCCTTTAGAGTTTCTGGTAATTATTCTGATTGAATATAAATCATAGATTTAGGAGGTGTGCTTTTTGAAAAGAAGAATGAAACCGCTGCTAGCACTAATATTAGCGGGGATTTTGACAGTAGGTAGTGGTCTTTCTGGAGGTCACTTGGTAAATGCGGCTGGGGAGGTGCTTCCCTATACTCCTACACCTGTGTTAGGTATTGCAGGGAATTTTAATACTTTTATTTTTGGCGATTTCAAACAATCTAATGATCAGGTTCATGGGCGCCTTGCGGCCAAAGGTAATATTACTTTGCAGAATTACGGCGTATCCAAGGATAATCCAGGTGGAGATGTTCTTATTGCTGGTAATGACATCAGTTTTACTAATGGGACTGTTCATGGAGCATCCGTTTATGGTGGTGTTTTTTCCAGCAACGGTGTAGATCTTAAAGAACCAGCGAGAAAAGGGACTCCTATTGATTTTGATGCTGAAGAGCAATTTCTTATTGGACGTTCTAATGAATTCTCTTCGCTTGCTACAATAGGAACTTTCAAAAAGGAATATGGGAAAATAACGATTGATGCTCCGGAACCATTTAACGTTCTTAATCTTAGTGCTGCCGATTTCGCTGGTGCTAATGGCTTACAGTTTAATATTGCAAATAGCGCCACAGTTATCATTAACGTTAGCGGAAGTTCAGTTAACATTCCAAGCTTTCAAATCTGGGGAGGTAGCCCTAACAAGGTATTATTTAATTTTTATGAAGCTAGCACTGTTGACATTGGAAGTTTAACAATAGAAGGAACTATCCTAGCTCCGCTTGCAAAAGTAACTTATAATTCCGGTGAACTGCATGGGACGCTGATTGCAAAGGGATTTGCTGGTGGGGTGCAGATGCATTGGTATCCATATGGAGGGGAAGAACCACCTCCAACGCCAACGCCGACCGTGACGCCAACACCAACGCCGACCGTGACGCCAACACCGACGCCGACCGTGACCCCAACACTGACACCAACCGTGACGCCAACACCAACGCCGACCGTGACGCCAACACCGACGCCGACCGTGACCCCAACACCGACACCAACCGTGACGCCAACACCAACGCCGACCGTGACGCCAACGCCAACGCCGACCGTGACGCCAACACCAACGCCGACCGTGACGCCAACACCGACGCCGACCGTGACACCAACACCGACGCCGACCGTGACGCCTACGCCGTGCGTGACACCGACACCGAAGCCAACACACACACCAAAGCCAACACCGACACCGAAGCCGACACACACACCAAAGCCAACACCGACACCGAAGCCAACGCACACACCAAAGCCAACACACACACCAAAACCAACACCAACGCCGATCGTGACGCCAACACCAACGCCGATCGTGACGCCAACACCAACGCCGATCGTGACGCCAACACCAACGCCGATCGTGACGCCAACACCAACGCCGACCGTGACGCCAACACCAACGCCGACCGTGACGCCAACACCAACGCCGATCGTGACGCCAACACCAACGCCGACCGTGACGCCAACACCAACGCCGACCGTGACGCCAACACCAACGCCGACCGTGACGCCAACACCAACGCCGATCGTGACGCCAACACCAACGCCGACCGTGACGCCAACACCAACGCCGACCGTGACGCCAACACCGACGCCGACCGTGACGCCAACACCAACGCCGACCGTGACGCCAACACCAACGCCGACTCCGTCGCCGGAAGTAACGCCAACACCGACACCATCGTCGGAAGTGACGCCAACACCGACATCGTCGTCGGAAGTAACGCCGACACCGACACCTTCATCAGAAGTGACGCCAACACCGACGCCAACGCCGGAGCCTCCGGTGTTCCCGACACCAACACCATCATTTGTAATTGGTACTATCATTGTTAATGATGATCCTGTGCCGCTGGGCCCTGTAGCTTCGTCGACTCCAGCACCAGTACCAACACCAACACCGTCGAGCAACACAGAGGTACTTGTTGATGATGATGAGATTCCATTAGGACCAGTATTGACAGTAACACCAACGCCGTCACCAGAGGATATTGCTGTAGTGGATGATACAATCCCGCTAGGTAATCCACCTGTGGATGAACTTCCAAAAACGGGAGAATCAAGTTCAGTCCCTTATTATGTAACTGGTCTAGGTTTTGCACTTATTGGATTGCTAATGAGAAATAGATTCTCGAGCAAGAAATAATAAACGGTGATTGTAGCTTGAACACAAGTTATACCATGAATAGTAAAGCCGCTTTCGGGACATATTCCGATGGCGGTTTTCTTTTGTTATGATTGTTATATTTTGGCGCTTCTAAGTAGATGTTATACTGATTTACAACGGATATGAAGAAAGGACGGGGAAGATGAATTGGTATGGTTCTTCATTAGCGCTGTCATCGTCATAGGAGCTCTGATCTATGCGGGCTTTTTCTTTTATGGAATTGCTATTAAACGAGCACCGAAGGAATTCCTGAGTAATAATCGTGATTTGAAGGTTGATCCCCCGGTTGCCGGGGCTTCTTGGGGTGAGGGGAAGGATTGGATCTCCAGTCAGAGCTTTGAGAATGTGGAGATTACATCTGAGGACGGGCTACAATTAAGAGGGTACTTGCTCCTTTCGGATCGTGCTGAAGGTCGTACAGCGATTCTAGCTCATGGTTATTCTGGAAAAGGGAAGGATATGGGGGCGTACGCCAAAATCTATTACGAGAGACTGGGCTTTAATATTCTGATTCCCGATGCCAGGGGACATGGGGAAAGCGCTGGGAATTATATTGGTTTTGGATGGCATGAGCGCAAGGATTATTTGCAGTGGAGTGAATATATAATAGAAAAGACTGGGCCCAGTGCTCAAGTTGTGCTTCATGGGGTCTCTATGGGTGGTGCTACAGTGCTAATGACCTCAGGTGAAAATCTCCCACCGCAGGTCAAAGCTATTGTCTCGGACTGCGCTTACAGCTCAGTTAAAGCACAATTAGCCTACCAACTACGGCGTATGTATCGCTTGCCAAGTTTCCCTTTTATTCAAAGTGCGAGTCTAATTACTCGTTTGAAAGCAGGGTATGGGTTTAGTGAAGCGTCTGCCTTGAAACAGGTGAGGAAGGCGAAGGTGCCGATTCTTTTTATTCATGGGGATGCCGATAATTTTGTACCATATAGTATGATGAATGAATTGTATGAGGCATGTCAGAGTCCCAAAGAGAAGTTCGTAGTGCCGCAAGCAGGGCATGGGTTAGCTTATGATATGGATAAGACGGGGTATATAAACGTAGTAACAGCTTTTGTGAATCAGTATGTAAATTAGATGCCCTGAACGTAGACAGCGCCCGATATCCGCTAGGTAGCGGTTATCGGGCGCCTATATTTTTCCACACATGGCATGTGTCCTTATGTAAGGTTCGTACAGCCATGCTTTTTCGTTATATTCATCCCCCGCCGTTCGTGAGTAACGGGTGTCTTAATTCCTTGTTATTTCCAGCAGCCGTGTGGCGAGAATAATCCTTCCAATACGACAAAAGCCCTACCTCTCTTTTGCCCTTGCGGCTCCATTGACCGCGCCAGTGTGAATCGGAATGCTATATTTCGAATTTAGTCTCATAAAAAGGAAAGTTTCTGCAAGAAAACATGAAGCCTCTGTGTCCAAATTGCCGAAGTGTAAAATAGTCGGCCTGACATCTTCTTGATGGGGATATACAATATATCGAAAACAAATACGATATAAATATAACACAGTATTGTTTAAAAGGCAAATATAATAATGAATTCCAAGATAAGGGTTGTTTGATTCTAGAGAGGAACAAACCTGGATAAGGAGCGCTTAGATTTTGAAAGTAACTTAAATTGGGTTAATTGTGAATTATTCCGGAAAAGCTAGTAAACCAGAGGAGATGGGGGATCTCGGTGCAAATGGGCTAAAATGTAAGTTGGATATTTTTGCAAACGCTACAAACTACAACTGAAAATGTCAGAGACGAATGGGTTGTGTTTGCTGGGGTTATTTTGCGTGCCTATTTTGTGAACAGCTCTCTAAAACTGACAATAAACTCCAACATTGATTGAAGGATTGAGGGTAGACCGTTATAATTAATAAGTCTGGATTTTAATTAAAAAATAAGGGAGATTTTTATGAAACGCGCAGATGTGTGGTTGATTTCCATCGTGTTAATTGCTGCGCTCGCTTTTCTCGCACCGAGATGGTTTTCGGACAATGATGATAAAGGTGGGGCCGGTAAAAATCTCGTAGCCAATGTAACGGTGGACGGCGAGTTATTTAAAACGGTAAAGCTTACAAAAGAAGAACAAACCATTGAGGTCCGTACCGAACGTGGCTATAACCTCTTGAAGGTGCATGATTACGGGATTGAAATGTACGATGCCGACTGCCCGGATCAAGTATGCCTAGGTTTTGGTTTTATTACCCTGCCCAAACAGACGATTGTCTGTCTACCGCATAGAGTATTAGTGGAAATCACAAGTGCGTCGGGGGAGGATGATATAGATGCCTATGTCCAGTAGTGAATCTGCAACAGCTTTAAAAAGAACGGTAATTATTGCGATTTTCGCCGCAGTGGCAGTAGTGCTTAGTTTAATAGAGGCGCAGATTCCGTTGTCAGGAATGGGACTGGTGCCCGGTGCTAAACTAGGATTAGCTAACATTATGATTTTGACTTGTATTTACTTTTTACGTGGACGGGATGCATTCCTGCTTGTCATCCTCAAAACATTGCTTACTGCATTTTTGCTAGGTACTTTTTCAAGCTTATTATTCAGTTTATTCGGTTCGCTGTTTAGCTTTGTTGTAATGTTCGTGTTAATGCTGATTAGTGGCAAAGGCAAGAGTATAAGCTTGATCGGCATTAGTATAGCTGGTGGGATTGCACATAATATCGGTCAGCTGCTGGCAGCTTCTATGGTGTTTGCATCACTTAGTATTTTTTATTATCTTCCCATGCTGCTGATCACTGGGGTAGTAACAGGAATTGCCGTGGGCTATGCAGTCCGTTATTTGGTGGCTTCATTGTCAAAAATATCGTTGTTTGAAGAGTTTTTGGACTGATTAGTCACATCAGCGGAAGGATGACTAACATGAATGAATCATATGAAGGTCAAGAATTAGAGGGAGAAGGACAAGCTATCATCTCTCTGGATGGGGTATCGTTTGGTTATGATCCTGAGCATCCGATTCTTCAAAATATAACGTTATCTATTTCTCAGGGACAATGGGTTAGCTTGGTTGGTCCTAATGGCTGCGGAAAGTCTACGCTAGTTAAGCTACTAAATGCTTTGCTGCCTAAGAGTGCTGGCGAGATTGTGGTTAGTGGTATGCAACTGAGTGAGGAAACGATCGGAAGCATTCGGCAATGCATTGGTATGGTGTTCCAAAATCCAGATAATCAGTTTATTGGAGCCACTGTAGAGGAAGATATCTTATTCGGCCTGGAAGGGCTTTGTTTGTCGTACGAAGAAATGGCTGAACGATTACACTCTTATACGACGAGGCTGGGAATAAATCATCTGCTGTCCAAACACCCAGGTGAGCTGTCTGGAGGCCAAAAGCAGCGTGTCGCTATCGCCTCCATTCTTGCTATGGAACCAGGCATCGTCATTTTTGACGAGGCCTCTTCTATGTTGGATGAAGGAAGCAGAAATGATCTTCTTGGTATTTTGCAAGATATGCGAGCGGAAGGAAAGTATACGATCCTTATGATTACGCATGATGCAGATGAGATTTTGGCATCGGACCGGGTGCTTGCGCTGCATGGAGGTAGTTTAGCTGCTGATGTTACACCGGCGGAATTGTTCCGGAACGAGGAACTTCTGCAAAAATGCCATCTGTGTGAGCCGTATCCTTGGCGTCTTGCACGCGAGCTGCAGAATCAGGGCATCCATGTGGATGTTCCCGCCAGTGAAAAGGAGCTTATAGACACGTTATGGCCATAGAATTACAGCAAGTAAGTTATTCCTATGCTGACCGAAGCCTATGGAAGCTGACAGCGCTCCGCGACATTAACCTCAGTGTTCCAACAGGCTCTATGGTTGGTATTGCTGGAGCGACAGGCTCTGGTAAATCGACACTGCTGCAGTTGTTTAACGGGATACTGAAACCAACGGAGGGGACGGTAAAAGTACTCGATGTAACCATCCAGGCGGGGGAGAAATCACCTAAGCTGATGCCGCTGCGCCGTAGAGTCGGATTGGTATTTCAATTTCCAGAGCAGCAAATGTTTGAAGATACGGTCGAAAAGGATCTTATCTTCGGTCCTCTTAACTTTGGCATGAGCCTCGAAGAGGCAAAGGCACGCGCAAGACAGGCCATGTTGGATATGGGGCTGGATCTGGCGCTGCTAGAGCGGAATCCTTTTAAATTGAGCGGTGGGCAAATGCGTAAGGCAGCTATCGCCTCCGTACTAGCTATGGACCCTGAAGTCATCGTTCTGGATGAACCGACGGCTACGCTTGATCCCATCAGCCGTGCAGAACTAATCCACTTGCTGGAGCGTTTATGCCGTGAGCAGGGGAGAACGATCATCGTCGTCACGCATCGGATGGATGAGCTATTGCCTTATGCGGATAGCTGGCTTGTGCTTAAAGAGGGCAGCACAGCGTTTCAGGGCAGCGTAAAGGCGCTGGCAGATGATCCTTCGATTCTGGAGCAGTGTGGCTTGACGGTTCCGCAGTCCCTTCGTTACTGGCGTGCAGTAGCTGATCGCTTTGGTCTTACGGATGAAGCTCCTCGCTTAACGGCAGAGAGCTTAGCAGAGCTAATCGCTTCGCTGCCATCTGGATCAGGCAACTCTAGCGAGCAGCACGAAGGAAAGAGGGATGGCCATGAATGAGAAGCTAATCATAGGGCGCAGTATTGAGACCGGTTCATGGGTACATAAGCTAGATGCTCGTGCCAAAATCACCGGAATGCTATTATACGTAGCTGTTATCCTGTTCTCCCGTTCGTGGATGGCTATGGCGCTGCTGGCTATTTTCTCAATAGCGGTTATGGCTTCCACTCGGATTCAGCTTAAATACTTCCTGAAAGCAGCTAAGCCTTTACGGTATTTAATGCTATTTATCTTTATCGTACAGCTGCTGTCTGTGAAGACGGGTGAGGCGGTGCTGACGCTTGGTTCGTGGTCCATTTATGAGGGAGGGCTAAGATTAGGCGCATTTTCGGTCATCCGCATGTTCTTTCTGATCACTTTCACGGCGTTACTTACATTCACCACAACGCCGGGTAAGCTGAATCAAGGGCTGGAGGGGATTTTGGCTCCTTTCAAAAAGTTTGGCTTGAAGCCCGACCGTATCACACTGATGATCAGCATTTCCCTTCGTTTCATTCCTACGATTCTAGACGAGTCGCAGATTATCATGAAAGCGCAGGCCTCACGGGGTGCTGATCTGAAGGAGCTACCATTAAAGGAAAAGGGGCGAATGTTAGTGTCCTTGCTGGTTCCGATTATCGCTAGTGCGTTTAGACGTGCGCAGGATCTGGTATATTCCATGGAAGCTCGTGGCTTTCGTATGGATGCTCCGCGTAGTCAGTATCACCGCCTAAGGTGGGGCATATTCGATACTGTTTTTATTACTATGTTTATTGTAATGGGGATTGCAGTAGCTTTGGTGTAAAGTAGAAGTTCAACTTGTATGAAGAGTATCAACTTGGGAGGGAACTTGAATGGCACGTTATTTTAACGGTAGAGAAGTTGAATTATTAGCACCCGCAGGAACGTTTGAGATTTTCAAGGAAGTGATCCAGGCACGATGTGATGCAGTTTATTTTGGTGGACCAGTACTGAATATGAGAATGATGCGTAAAGGATATAATCTGTCTCATGAGGAGATCGTAGAGGCGCTAGATATCGCTCACCGTCTAGACAAAAAAGTGTATATCACAGTGAATAACCTATTTAGTGAAGAAGATGTGGAAGAGGCTAGAGAATATTTGCGTTTCCTTGACGGTGCTCGTCCGGATGCCTTGATTGTTCAGGATATGGCAGTGCTGGAGCTAATTCGCGAGATGGAGCTTAATCTTCCTATTCACTCTTCGGTCATGATGAATGTTCACAATCTGGAAATGATCTACGCATTGCGTGATCTGGGTGTAAGTCGTGTGGTTACTTCGCGGGAAATGGATTTGCAGACAGCTAAGCTGCTAGGTCAGCGGAGTGGGATGGAACTGGAGTATTTTATTCACGGGGATATGTGCTCCGTTCACGGTGCGAATTGTTATTTCAGCTCCCATGTATTCGGTATGAGCAGTAACCGTGGGAAATGTATGAAACCTTGCCGCTGGGATTATCGGGTTAAAAAAGACGGGTATGTATATCCGGCCGAATACCCCCTAGCTGTAAAAGATATGTTCATGTATGAACATCTTCCGGAATTGATTGAATCAGGGATTACCTCCTTCAAAATAGAGGGCCGCATGCGGGATAAGGAGTTTATGGTGATGCTGGCGAATAGCTACGGCGAAGCCATTGACCGGTATATCGATGATCCGATTGGCTTTGATCGTACGGTAGATACGAAAGAGCTTTATAACAACCGTAAACGTGACTTTTCGACGGCGTATGCCTTCGGCAAACCAGGACTGACTAACATTAACCGTCGTTATGAAGGAACTGGTAAATTCTATAGCACTGGAAAAGTATTCAGTACACCAACTGCAGAGCGTGAGCTGTCTGAGAAACGAGTTGAGCAGTTGCGGGAAAGATTGGCTGAGGTCGAGCAACCGCAAAAGACAAAAGCTAAGTTAGCTGTACGTGTGAATAATATGGAACAGGCACGGATGGTCTTAGAGCTTGGTGTAGATAGCCTGTACTTGCCAGGGGATGTTTTTGAACCAGATAAACCTTTTACAAAGCGTGACATCAAGGAACTGGGTGAGCTAAAGGGCGATAGCAAAATCTACTTGGGTTTACCACGTATGATGACCGAGCTGCATTTTGACCAATATGATCAATTGCTTGGCGGAGAACGTTTGCCGATTGACGGTATTATCGTTACAAATTTAGGAGCCATTCGTCGTTATAACAATACAGGTTATCCGCTAATTGGGGACAGTAACTTAAATGTATACAATCATCTTTCAGCGCAATTATATGCTAAATTAGGTTTAACTCAGCTTTCGGTATCGCCAGAAATGACGCTAGAGCATTTTGCTACCTTTGCCTCTCATTGCAAAACGCCTTTGGAAGTTGTTGTTCATGGTACACCTGCACTAATGTATATGGAACATGATCTTTATGAGAATACGGAGTTAATGGAGCCTATTGCTGAAGAGGATAATCAATATGTACACAATAATGTATTGGTACTAAAGACAGACCAAGGCGAGAATCCGGTATATCGTGATCAGCACGGCCGTTGCCATCTTTTATTCGCAAAAGAGCTTTGCTATTTACCTTTGTTGAGTGAGATGAGTGGACTAGGGATTTCAAGCTTCCGTATTGAAGGAGCAACCTATAGCGTCGAACAGCTACGTGAAATTATTGTTTCTTATCAACAGGCAATCAACGGATCTGATAGCGGGGATGACATGCTGGGCGGCCTTAAGCCAGTCTATGCTGGTTATACTTTGGGCTCGCTGCAGTTCAACTAATTGTATTTTAATGGGAAATAAATATCGCCTAGTGATAGGGCGGTGCACAGGATTCTATGAATAAGTTACTATTTTCACAAAAAGGAGAGAACCCTTCATGGAACAACAAGACTTCATCGGAAGAGAAGCAGTAGCAGCCAAACGTAAGCAATATTTCTATCCTTGTACACAGCATTTTTACCGTGATGCACCTCAGCTTGTTCGTGGTTCAATGCAGTTTGTTTATGATGAAAAAGGAAAGTCCTATACGGATTTCTTCGCTGGCGTATCCGTAGTCGCATGTGGTCACTGTAATCCGGCTATAACAGTACGCACGATTGAACAACTGCAGCAGCTGCAGCATACGACAACCATCTATCTAACTCAACCGAGTGTAGATTTGGCAGAGCGTTTGGAAGAGGTTATGCCGGGTGGGCTACGACGGACCTTCTTTGTTAACAGTGGCTCTGAAGCTAATGAGGGAGCTCTGCTGCTCGCTCGGATGTATACGGGACGTAAAGGGTTTATAGCGCTGGAGAGTGGCCTGCATGGCCGTACCAATCTAACTATGAGTGTGACAGGCCTGCCTATGTGGCGTACCGATAAATACTTGGATCATGACGTTGAGTTTATTCCTCGCCCTTATCATCCGGATTTATCGCTGGAGGAAGCGGCATCGTTATCCCTGGAATCGCTAGAGCGGGTGCTTGAAGAGAAGGGGAATACTATCGCTGCCATGATCGTAGAGCCAATTCAAGGCAACGGCGGAATGATTATGCCAACCCGAACCTACTTCCGTGATGTAAAAGCATTGTTAGAGAGATACGGTGTACTCCTAATCGCTGATGAAATCCAAACTGGATTTGGACGTACTGGTAAGATGTTTGCTATGGAGCATTTTGACGTTGTACCCGATATTATAAGTATGGCCAAAGCACTCGGTAACGGAATTCCAGTTGCAGCCTTCGCTACAACCGATGAGATTGCCCTTGCTCTAAACCGTCCTTCAGCTTCCACATTTGGTGGGAATCCGGTATCTGCTGCAACAGCGCTGGCTGTGCTTGATTATATTCGAGATGAACGGCTTCCTGAACGCTCGGTACAGCTAGGAGAACGATTGAAGGCAGGTCTGAAGGCTTTGCAAGCTCGTTATCCTTCGTTGATGGTTGATGTGCGGGGAACTGGACTAATGCTGGGTGCGGAGCTAACGGGTGTAGATGCTGAGGGTGCAGCGGCACTTACAGATCAAGTGCTGGAGGCGATGAAGGACCGAGGTTATCTAATCGGCAAAAATGGCATAGGGCGCAATGTATTAGCCTTCCAGCCACCGATGATTATTACGGAAGAAGATATCGACGGGATGCTTGACGTCCTGAACGAAGTTCTTGCAGACCATAATCATTAATGGACATAAACACAGTAGTGAAGAAAGAGGAATGCACGAATGGCGATTCTAAACATATGTAAAACTGCAGGTCTAAAACTTAAAATGTTCAGCGAATTGGTAATGTTCTCTCATACGCTTTTTTCGCTACCATTTGCTATTATATCGATGGTATGGGCCGCAGGGGGCTGGCCATCGGGACATGTGATGATCTGGGGATTGATTGCATTGATAGGCGCCCGTAATGGCGCCAATGCATTCAATCGGCTGGCGGACCGTACGTTCGATGAACAGAATCCTCGTACGGCACATCGACATCTGCCTCAACGCTTACTGGCGGAAAAAGAAGTTGTTGTCTTTGTTATTGTCAACTATGCCATTTTTATTGTGGCTTCAGGCATGCTTAATTTGCTCTGCTTGATCTTGTCACCGGTGGCTATCGTATTGATATCAACCTATTCCTACACGAAGCGGTTTACCTTTCTCAGCCATTTATATTTAGGATTTGTTATTGCTTCTGCACCGATTGGCGCATGGTTCGCTGTAACCGGAAATATCGCATTTACACCGTTTGTTATCGGTACTGTGGTTATGCTGTGGATTGCCGGATTTGATATTATTTACGGCACTCAGGATATCGATTTTGACCGGCGGCATGGTCTATGGTCTATTCCTAGCTTTTTCGGACTAGAGAACGCGCTACGCATTGCAAAAGGACTACATTTCATCATGATTATGCTGCTATTGTTCCTATATTTATGGCGTGATCTCGGCTGGATATATCTGGTAGGAATTGGCATTGCGACGCTGCTCCTGATGACCGAGCATAAGATTATAAAACCATCGAATCGTAAGCTGATGAAGGTGGCCTCTTATAATCTGAATCAGGTGATCAGCATAGTGATTTTATTGTGTACGCTGATTGATTTTTTTTATGTTAGCTAGGGAGAGTTAGTTCGATGGATGGTTAGGAGGTTAGGAAGCTGCACTGCGTGGAATGTTGGACTTTCGATCGCTGTTATTCTCGGATTTCTTTGATTTGAACCGGCTGTCTGCGGTAGAAATCCGAGAATAAAGGCGAGCGCTACGCTTCTACAGTTCCAAAATTCCACTCCGTTCCGTCCTAACCTCTAAGCTAACAACAAAAGACAACAGCCTACCCAAAAGAGGGTAGACAAGGGATCGGAAAGCTGGCTTAGCGGGCTTTCTTTTTTTTGTTTTTGTGGGTATCTGCGAAGGTGACTAGAGCCGTGTAAGAGGGCTGAACTTATTCAAGGCAGACTTATAGGGAAAACCTCCCTATATTTCCGAGCTTGATTGACTTTAGATCTTGTTATAGGGAAAATTTACCTGTAATTGGGCTGATTAGTCTATAAACCATACAAATTCAGGTTTTTAGAGGGAGGAATTCCCTATAAACGTGGATTACAAGCGATTTTAAGCTAATTATAGGGAGGATTTCCCTATATGTTCGGAATAGTAGAGCCTGGAAGCTAAAAGGCTAAACATGCTCACGGGCGCTACGCTACGTTCGGCTTGTTTAGCTAAACCACACAAAAAAACGGATACCTGCCCAAGTAAATGGGGGTATCCGTTTTTGATTGACCTTAGCGATCACGGTCGGCAAAATATTGCAGCAGTGTATCCAGATCGGCATGCGCCGGATAGGAGGAGAGCTGCTGCACAATCGCTCCAGCCTTATCTAGATAGTTCTGGCTGAACTGTTCTGCGCGAGCTAAGGCATCGCTTCTCTTAATAAGGGCAAGCACATGTGCTACCTCAGCATCGGAAGAATCAGGGCCGATTGAACGAATCACAGGCGAAAGCTTTGGATCCTGTAATGCATAAAGCACTGGCAGGGTAACCTGACCATGACGCAGATCGCTGCCGGCGGGCTTACCCAGCACAGCCTCAGACTGCGTGAAATCCAGCAGGTCATCCTGTATTTGAAAAGACATGCCTAAGGCTTCGCCAAAGGTATATAGGAGGTTGGCCACTTCCTCTGAGCTTTCGGTGGATAATGCACCCACACGTAAGCAGGTAGCCATAAGAAGAGCTGTTTTGTTTAAGGACTTCTCAAGATACTGCTCCATTGTAATCTCATAATCAAAAGCATGTTCCATTTGCTGATACTCACCTAGACAGAGCTGAGCAGTAGCTACAGAAGATAAGTCATGAACATATTTGTTTTTGTCTCCGGTATATTTGCTTAACAGTTCGATAACCCGAGCGGACATATAATTGCCAATATGCACAGCTGATAGTGTGCCCGTCTTAGTATGTAGGGCGGGTTTGCCCCGCCGTAACTCAGAATCGTCGATGATATCATCATGAATTAATGAGGCAACATGAATAAATTCAGCGGCAGCAGCTAATTGAAGCGCTCTTCGACCTGTATCCTTTCGGCCAAAACGACTGCCAACAATGACCATAAGAGGACGGAGGCGTTTACCTCCAGAATTTATAAGCTCAAGAACACTCTGCCCGAGTTGTGATTTCTTAGGAACATCCTTATCTCGTGCCACAAGATTTGCGATTTCACGATTAATTTCATCTATGTCTATGTTTAAGGCCTTATGCAGCTTCATCTTATAGATCCCACCTGTCAAATGGCTTTGCTTGTGCGACTGCGCTGTCTGCACTCTTGAATCAAGAACTGTTCGATTCCAGCCGCTGGATCATGTTCCGCGAAGTCTCCATTTGACCGTCTAATTTGCATTTTTTTGATCGAAGGAGCTAGATAAGCAACTAGGTCGAGCTCACGGCATTTCACCGCAAACTGAAGGTAAAAGCTGTACAAATAATCTCCATCCAAAATGTTGCGTGTAAGGTCGGGATGATGTGGGATACATTCCATATGGCGCTCAGCTGCCAAAGTGAGAATAGTGTAAATACCCAGCAAATTGACTTTGCGGTTGTATTCCAGATCATGGCGTTCTAGTACCGAGATTAGCTGCTCACATGCAGCCGGAGAGGGATTAAGCTCAATTCCGGCAATAGGTGACATTTCAGTATGCAACAACCGGAGGGTATCTTCTATGAGTTGTTTGTTCACAAGATTCTCTCCTTCTTGTCGGTTTTGCCGGAAGAAACCATACCCCTGATCATCCCTACAAAACCATTCATTAAAGAATAAATTGACCATTTCCTGATATTAGGAAGATTATTTTCTTCTTGTAAATAAGGAGAGTAATGTGTCCTAGGGACACATTACTCTGAAGTACATCCATATTTAGCTTACTGACATGCAATCTACATATTTTCTTTAAAATAAATTACACGAATTCAGGGCTTTATAATCAGTCGGTGTATAGATACCATCGTCTGACGATCGGGACTCTCTTCCAATGTTTCTTAAGCCAAGGAAGTACATAGTAATCTAGGCCAAATGTGCTGCCCGATCCGCCGATGCAGGCGATACCCGCACCAACATACCATAACATTTCTGTAGAAGCCATTTTGGTCGACCAGATCATGACGGACATGGCTATTGTCGCTATAGAAGCAATAGCTGTGAACAGACCAACGATGAGCATAATACCGAACACGATTTCTGCACATACCATACCGATTTGGAACCATTTAGCGAGGAAAGTATAACTTCCGTCGTTGTTGTAGAACATCAAATCCATGAACCAGTTTGTAATATTATATACGAAGCCAGGAACTGGCAATGCTTCAACCGCTTCTTTTGCAGTGGATACTGCTGAAGCTGCAGATTGTGCATCTACTGTTGTTTTAACTGCATCCACCGCTACGCTGGCTGCTGATGAAGCATCCGTTGCAAAAGGAGCGGCTGGAATTAGGAATATCTTGTTAGGATCTACCCAAATTTTCCGTAGCTTATCTATACCTTCATATAACCACATTCCACCAAGCAGCATGCGAAGCGGAACGAGCCAGAAGTTAGGTGAACGCTTGGAGAAGTGTCCGCCCAAGAAGCTCTTACGGTTCTCAACATGGAAGAACTCATGCATCATGTAAGTCCAAACCTTATTGAAGCCTACAACCTGAGACAGGTAGAACATATTGATAAAGTGTTTGGATAACATCGCCATAAAACCAGTAAGCATAAAGAACTTGCCTGGCAAACCAACGTTTGCTACACCGTAGCGGCTACCGATGGATACCATGGTACCGTGGAAACCTGGTTTGTATGCTTTTTTAGCAGTGTTCTGAATGTCAGCTGCAATGTTACCAGCAACGATCGGAGCTGCTTGTTCAGCATTCTCAACCATTTGTGGTACAGGACGAGTTTCACCTTCAGGAATGAAGAAAATGTTGTCCCCTACTACATATACGTTCTTATGATCTACACTTTCAAGGTTCTCATTCGTAACAATACGTTTGCGTCCTTGTTGTTGTACTTCAAGTCCACCCACGATTTCAGAACCTTCAACACCTGCAGTCCAAACAATGGTTTGTGAAGCGACAACATTTTTCTCACCAAGGGCAACACTACCTTCGCCTACTTCAGTGATCTTGGCGCCTGTAACAATTTCCACGTTCAGCTTGCGAAGGTGAGCTTCGGCTTTTTGAATCAGCTTATCTGGAAGGATAGGCAGAATCTTCGGAGCCATATCAGCCACAATCAATCTTACTTCGGATGGGTCGATATAGAACTCCTTGCACAATTCCTCGCGTTGCTCAGCCATTTCCCCAACAAGCTCGACACCTGTAAAGCCGGCACCAATGATAACGAAAGTTAACATTGCACGGCGTACAGTTGGATTTTTCTCCATAGCGGCTTTGGTATACATGTCGCGGATTTGACGTTTCAATGCTACCGCATCATCGTAAGACCAGAAGGAGAAGGTATTCTCTTCTGCACCTGGAATGCCGAAGAAGGTTGGTTTGCTACCTGTACCGATTACAAGGTAATCGTACGCATAGGTAGTTTTATTGGATTTGAGTTTCTTACCCTTGAAATCAATATTGCTGATTTCGTCAAGAACAACATTCACTTTAAGTCCAGCAAAGATTTTCTTTAGATCGATCTTGATTGAATCCTCTGGAGCACGGTTCGCGGCAACCTCATGCAGCTCAGTCAATAGAGTGTGATATGGATTCCGGTCGATCAGTGTGATTTCAACATCTTTGTTTTTCTTAAATTTCTTTGCCAGTTTCTTAGCCGTGAGTACGCCGCCGTAGCCGCCGCCCAAAATGACTATTTTTTTCAAAAGAAATTCACCTCATTCGTCTGATTAACTGCAAAAGGTTATGCGAAATTATTTCGCGCCTTCGAGTGCTTTTTCAGCAAGTGTAAAATATTCACCAACATGAATACTCACGCCGGAAATTGCATCAGTTTTACCTTCAGCTGTAAGTTCTGGAGCAGTACCTTTTTCAAGATAGTATTGCTCAACTTTTGCGATCTCTTCATGCCATTCAGCAGAAGCGCCGCCAGCTTTCATACCGTATTTACCATCGACGGAGAATTGTTTCTTGTCGTCGCCAGCAGCATTTACGCCACTGAATTTAACAGCAACAACATTACCGTTAGCAACAGTCAAGTCAACGGTGGATTTCCAACCGGAGTCTTTATCCATTTCGCCTTCAGCATGGTAACCTCCGTCTTTGTATTGACCAGCTTCAACAGGTCCAGCAGCCAGAGCAGCTTGAGCAGCTTTTACAAAGTCAGATACGTGTACAGATACACCGGAGATAGCATCAGTTTTCCCCTCAGCGTCTAAAGTTATAGCTGCTGGATCTTGTTTTTCAATCAGGAAAGCTTCAGCTTTTGCTGCTTGCTCGTGCCATTCAGAAGAAGCACCACCAGCTTTCATGCCATATTTACCATCTTCAGAAAGTTTTTTCTTAGAGTCACCAGCAGTATTTACGTTAAAAGCGTCCCAGTCAGCCTTAGTAATCTTACCGCCTTCTACAGTCAGAAGCGCATAATACTGCCAGCCAGTTTTAGCGTCGACTTCAGCAGCAGAGTAGTAATTTCCGTCTTTGTACTTAGCCGCTTCAGTTCCAGTGTTAGTGGAATTAGTTGCTGTACTGTTTTCTGTTGGAGCATTAGTAGCCGCCGGTGTGTTGTCTGTGTTGTTACCACAACCTGCAAGCAAACTACCTAGGATAAGGGCAGTCGACAAGATTACTGTTGTTTTTTTCATTTGTTATGACCTCCAAAAATATAGTTTAAAATATATATATTAAAATGTAAAACATTTTAATAGTAATGCGAAGTGATAAAAATCACTTTATAAATGATATTTGTCACTTTAATCTTAGGGTGAAGTGCCAAACTCTAACAGTATCATGACATATATCGGCATACAATAGAAAAAAATTTAATGATGTTGTTTCATCTCCGAGGGCATTCTAGCACATAGAGCAAATAACTCATGTGAAAAAAATCACTTAAAAAATTAAATGTTTAATTTATACATTGATTGTATCAAATTTTAAAGGATTTGAATACCTTTTTTTAAACTATTATTTGACAAATTGTGACTTTCTACAGACAAGGTAAGATTCATGGCGAATAGGACAGGGTAATATAACGATAACACAGGATAGTATTCTACCCTACTTAATTCAGCTAAGGAGATGAGCATATAATGGACAACAATGTGTTTAAAGGAAAATGGAAACAGCTCAAAGGCGAGGCCAAAAAGCAATGGGGCAAGCTTACAGATGACGATCTTGATGTGATTGATGGTGAAAAGGATAAGTTGGTAGGTAAACTACAAGAGCGTTATGGCCATTCGAAAGAAGACGCGGAAAAAGAGTATCAAAGCTGGGGACGTTCCTACCGCGATTAATTCAAATTAGCTTATACGCTAAGTACCCAAATATAAAATGCATAGGAAGAGCGCAAATCGTATACGATTTGCGCTCTTCCTATGCAACAATTAGGTGTGCGAAGGGTAAGCTATGGTATTATTGTGAGATGAAATCTGTAATTTATCTTGTGCAGGTAGGAGCAAAACTATGGGGTATCTTAAAATATTTTTCGGGAATACCGCAATTCTTATTGCCGTGGCCTATTTGGCTAATCTGATCTATAAACATACCATATCAAATGCAAGTGTAGGAATAAAGAAGGCGAGCTGGGTGATCCTGGCGATCTTTGCTGGTTGGATCAGTACTCTTTTTGGTTATAATCTGGACGACCATGTGATCTTTGATTTGCGGTTTGTACCCCTAATCATCTCGACGCTGGCGTATCCTAGACCCATCACACTTATATTGATCGGTATAGGGACGGGGCTTACAAGGTTAACTTTTGGAGTGACAGAGGCAGCGGTTGCAGGAATGCTAAATCTTTTTATTTTGGGAGTTATTTGCGCGGCGCTTAGCTACTGGGTCAGACGCTCAACCCTCAGTATTGTGAATCAAGGTCTGATCGTTATTCTAATTGTTAATCTTATGAATGCCATAAACATTATGGCTTTAGGCGTTATCCCTGTGGAAGAGTACATAAGAGAGATCATGCCAATTACGTTCCCTGCGGGGCTAATTTTAAGTATTTTGTTCTCATTAATTATCCGTGATTTTCAACTCGGTCTTCTAAGGAATGAGCAGATCCAGCATGCTAACGAACAGTTGTCTGCTCAGACTGAAGAATTACATAAGAACAAGCTTGATCTTGAAGAGCGTGCTAATCAGTTAATGGTGGCATCTCAATTCAAATCGGAATTTCTCGCCAATATGTCACATGAGCTTAGAACTCCATTGAATAGCATCATTAATTTATCGCAATTAATTGAAGAAAATGATGATTTGCTTACGGAAGCAGAAATAAGAGAGTATGCAGCCATTATCCATCGTTCGGGTGATGAATTGTTGATGATCATCAGCGACATTCTGGATTTATCCAAGGTGGAGGCAGGTCGATTAGATATTATAAATGAAGAATTAAATGTTAGTGAGATCCCAGATTTGCTGGCAATGCAGTTCGCTGTGACGGCCAAACAAAAAGGACTGGATTTTAATATCTCCATGGATGAGAATGTCCCTCCAATGATTCATTCCGATCCACATCGCGTACAGCAAATTTTGCGTAATTTGCTCTCAAATGCTTTTAAATTTACAAAGACAGGTTTCGTATCGCTGCATATCCACGAGCAGGAAGGCGGGGAAGGGGATGCCGTGCAACATTGGCTTGTGTTTGATGTGGAGGATAGTGGCATAGGAATCGCACCGGAGAAGCATGCCATGATCTTTGAAGCCTTTCAACAGGCAGACAGAACGACTAGCCGGAAATATGGTGGAACAGGACTAGGACTTTCTATTAGTAATGACTTGGCCAGATTGCTCGGCGGGTTCATTTCTATGGAGAGTAAGGAAGAGAAGGGGAGTCGATTTTCGCTTTATTTGCCCCTTGAAGTGGATAGTGAGTAAAGCTCCAATATTATTTGGTGATTTGGCGTATTGACAGTAGATTGATGCGGAGTAGAATGAAGCCAATGCCGCATCAAAGGAGTGTTACCGCCTCTATGGACAACATGGAAAATAAGCATAAGGTTACGGTTTCAAAACGTGTTCGTAAACCTTCAGTGCATCGCAGAAATTTGCGTATAGCTACGCTGGAAGGTGTGCCGTCAACTATTTTTCAGGTACTGCTGCAAGGGCAGTTCCTAACAGGGTTCCTACTATATTTAGGAGCTTCCTCTAGTCAAATTGGATTTGTGCTAGCGCTTACTACATTAGTTAATGTGGCACAGATTGGTGTAGCTTTTCTGATTCAGAAGCTGCCAAGTCGCAAATGGGCCATGGTTACTTTTATCGGTCTGCATAGGATACTTTGGGGTTCTACGGGACTAATCCCGTTTATTTTTCCTAAAGAATATTGGGTCATCGCATTTATTGCTTTATATACTACTGCTTTTATTGCCAATACTGCTGGTGGTGTGCTGTGGAGCTCTGTGATTAGTGATCTAGTTCCCGCACGGGTACGTGGACGTTATTTTGGGATTCGTAACACGGTCCTGAATGCACTTGGAAGTTTGGTTATGTATGGCGGAGGTATTATTCTGGACCGTTATCCCGGGGGTCATGGTTTTCTGATTCTATATATTGTTGTGTGGATCTTCTCGATATCGAATGTCGTAGTATTCTTTTTTTATCCGGATGTACCGTTCGAGAAATCAGAAGAACATAAATTTTTGCCCATGTTTAAGAAACCGCTTAAAGATACATTATTTATGAAGTCAACCTTGTTTCTGGCTGCTTGGCTGTTGTTGCAGAACCTAACGGTTCCGCTATACTCTTATGTCATGTTGCAGTTACTTCATATTAATTATGAAACGTTGTCATTGCTTAATGTGTCCCAGACCGTGTTTATGATGGCTAGCTTCTACGTTTGGGGCAATCTAAATGCGAAATACAGCAATAAGCGACTGTTATTCTTTACTTTGCCGATTATTGCGTTGTCCTCATTGATGTGGGGACTCTTGTCTGTGATGCCGATGCTGGTGGTCTTATTTGCGGCCCATATCGTTTTTGGTGTTGGTGTAGGCGGTTTCAACCAGCTGGCCTTTAACTTTATTATTGGAGACACGCCGAAAAAAGAACGGCCGATGTATATGGCCACATATGCGGCGCTTACCGGGTTATCATCCTTTTTTGGTCCGCTTATTGGCGGTCAGCTCTATGAAAAAATTGCGCACTGGCCGCAATGGACTCAGGTATACGGTATGCAGCTAGTAGTAGGCACGCTGATGATTGCACTTGCGTTTCTGCTAGGTCGTCGTATTCTAAAGGACGAATAGAAGTAAAAGGGGGTTATTCCTTGTTAAGAATAGCGATGGTATTAGGGGCCACCGGATTGGTAGGCAAAGCGGTTACGGAGGAATTGTTAAATCGTGATAGCTGGGAAGAAGTAAGGGTGCTTGTACGGACACCGTTAGCCATAGAGCATCCTAAGCTTAAACAAATCGTTGTAGATTGGGAGAACCTAAGAAACTATACGGAGTCGTTCGAAGGGGTACATTCCATCTTCTGTTGTTTAGGGACTACGATAAAAAAGGCGGGTTCACAAGAAAAGTTTGAACGAGTCGATCTACACTATCCGCTTGATGCTGCAGCCATAGCGAAAGAACAGGGTGTTAAACAGTTTTTGGTCGTCTCTTCAATAGGGGCAAAGGCGAAGTCGCGTAATTTCTACAGTCGGACTAAGGGAAGAGCGGAAGAAGGTTTAACCGCTATTGGATTTCAAGGTATGCATATATTTCGCCCCTCCTTGCTGCTAGGCCAACGTGAAGAATTCAGATTAGGGGAGAGAGTCGGAGCCAGTTTGATGAAAGTGCTGGATCCCGTAATGGTGGGCAAAGCAGCTCAATATCGTGCCATACCTGGCACTACAGTAGCAAGAGCTATGGTGAACATTGCGTCTGCAGATACCCATGGATTACATATTTATACGAATGAAGTAATTCATGTGATTGGGAAACGCTAAGCTCTCAGGGGCTCTAATAAATTTGCATTAAGATGAGAACAGGACTTACAATGAACAATAAATGATCAGCGCATAATGGAAAGGGGTAGTAAAATGAGCAAAAAACAAGTAGCTACAACAAAAGCACCCGGAGCAATTGGTCCTTATAGTCAGGCCATCACCACGGGTAGCTGGGTATACACTTCTGGACAACTTGGTCTGAATCCGGAAACGGGAAATTTGGCGGAGGGCGTACAAGAACAAGCGCGTCAAGCGCTTAGTAATGTACAAGCCATTCTTGAAGAAGCTGGTGCAACGCTGGACCATGTAGTAAAGACAACTGTTTTCTTAAAGGATATGAATGATTTCACGGCTGTTAATGAGGTGTATAGCACCTTCTTTAAAGAACCTTATCCTGCCCGCAGTGCCATTGAAGTTGCGCGTCTGCCTAAAGACGGACTTGTTGAGATTGAAGCGGTAGCTCGGAAGAAATAAGGCGTTATCTTTTTGCACTTTTATTATTTATAACAATGGCAGGCTAAGGTGGGTAACCTTAGCCTGCCATTGTTATATTAGGATCAGTAACTTCTGTATCTGTTATACCTATTACGACGCGGTGTAAGCAGTAGCCAGATGCAGTAAAGCAGCAGGAGCCCTGCTGTAATCAGGCCAGTGATATAGACATTGCTGGCCTCTTTTTGTTCCAAGGCAATCGCGATGAAAGCCCATACGAATACGAGTGGATAGATGCTATCTCGGTAAGGATAGCTGACCACAACCGCAAGCAGAGTCCCCACGCAGAGCATGATAACGGCCCAAGTGCTACCGCTAAGGCCCCAACCTTCCCAATGATTCTTCTCCAGAACAACGCTGACGTTCACGATAGTGGCCACAGAGATCCAGCCAAGGTATATACTGAAGGGTAACTTCACCAGCCAATTCTCGCCTGAAGTAGGATTTGCGATCAGGCGTGTTTTTCGATAAATGACAATCAGTGTGATTAACATGAGCACCATAGCGACCAGAGAGAGCTCAATGTATAAATATTGCCAGAGGAAGAGCCAGCTCATATTAAAAATACAGCTCAGAACAAACCATATACCAATGGCTTGTATAGAATCCCGAGTGCTTGTATTTGGTCGGAATTGATAAATGACGAAGCCGGCTAAGAGTAGATAAATTAGTGACCAGATGGAGAAAGCGTAACCAGCAGGGGTCAAGTAGGTATGATATTTGTCGGAAATTTCACCGGTGCTGTTTCCGCCTAATGGCAAGGTCACTGAGAGTACATTGACAATGATCACACCTAGAAAGAACAGAAGATTCCACCATTTATAAGGATTATAACGTCTCAAAGAATTCACTCCCTAGCTTTTTTTAATAGGGTAATACCTACTTAAAATATACCCGCTTTCAGCACAATTAAGACTATAAAGAGAAAATAAATGACTTGTGAGTCACAATATTCATGGATAGCATAGCAGTGGTGCAGGGTATTTTACGATAGTGACTAGAACATTGATTGAAAATATGCTGAAATGAATCAAATTTATGGGTGTTTCTATGTACTTCAACTTTATTTGCATAAAAATCTGCAGAAAAAATGCAGAAACGTTTTTAAATCAGCGCTTTTTCGTATAAGATGAAGAGATGAAGATTCAAGAGCAGATTAGTTTTATCCTAGTTCTTTATCCTATATTTCTTACAGGAGCGTATCTCATCTCTAAAAGGATGGAGAAACTACTTCTACTTGTATAGCTTCAAAATTTATTTCTCGCGGAAAAGGTTGCAGTTACCACCTAATGGTGGCGACTGGTTCTTTTTTTGCTTGCTTAAAAGACAGGAGATCACCGATGACTAAGCATCTTTATGCAATATGGTTGGGGGATGTGTTATTTTGCTTCTCTGGCGAAACTTCGGAGCCGAAGGTTGACGCTTGGACCCGAGTGGTGAAGCGGCTGGAGCTGCAGGGAGGAGTTCGCCCTTTTGCGAGTGCTGCTCTGCGGCTCGCAGAAGTGAAATATCCGGCTCCTCCTGTAGAGGGGAAGCCAGCACGCCGTGGATTGCCCGGAAGAACATTCGAAGGGCTCGCCTTAGTCCCTAGCGATGCATTTGAACTGCTTCTGGCATGGGATGAGACGTTATGCCGAGATCAGGGAGTAGAGCCTGGAGGCGAATTGCGCTATTGGGCGGCAGCAGCTCGCTTTGCGCTGGAATTGATGGGTACAGGCGGCGTTACGCCAGGAGCCTTGCCCCCACGTCCGGTAGGTTCACGCCGTCGTGGTGGCGAACAGGCAGCAACGGTCTGCTGGTCTCCAGCTTTTCGAAAGCAGGAGGATAAGGAGATCTTTCTGCAGCTGGCGTCGTCCATGCCGGTATTGGCCTTAGGGACGCATATTGCTGAAGCGGGGGATTTATCTTCGAGGGAAGAGGCTGGCGCCTATGTGCTTTACTCCTTTATGCAGGCGGTAATGACTGCAGAGATCAAGAAAGTGATTGCGGGTATTGAAAGTGAACTTACCCCTTACAAAGCCAATTATCGCCGGGGTTACTCCCCTTTAACTGAGCTGTGGTGGAATAGTCTTCTTACAGGCAGCCGGGATATACCCGTGCAGGGAACTCAAGCAGAGGTGACAGATCTTCTGGCTACTGTGAATGAGACAGCTGGTAGCGATGTGCCGCAATCGGAACCTGAAGAAGCGCGGAGTGGACAGCTGGGTCTTGGGCTACGTCTTGAGCCACCTGGAGATCATGATGAAATCTGGCGGTTAACCTTCTGGGCGGAGAACAAGGAAGAAGGGGAATTCTGGATTCCGGCAAAATCGATTTGGAGCAGTAAGGAACGAGAGTTTACGTTATGGGGGAAACGCTATCGCAATATACAGCAGCAGCTTCTTATAGCGCTGGGCCGAGCGGCAAGAATCTCTCCAGACATAGAGCGCGCTCTTTCTATGCCTGCACCTACGGGAGCGGATTTGGAACCAGAGCGTCTTTACTTCTTTTTGAAGGAGACGGTGCAGCAGCTGCGTGAGCGTGGAATAACCGTGCAGATGCCATCGCGCTGGAGCCGTGAGGGACGCCGCCGGATTGGCATGAAAATGAAAATGCAGCCGGTAGTGAGTGGGATTGATAGTCCTGCTCCAGTGGCTCTTGGGATGGAAGAGCTGATTTCATTTCGCATTGAAGCCTCACTTGGGGAGAGTACAATCAGTGAAGAAGAACTAAACGCGCTAGTGGAGGCAGGCGTACCCTTTGTACGTTTCCGCGGAGAATGGATTGAGGTAGATCCTAAAGAAATTCGCCAGGTTCTTAGATATATGAAACGCCATGAAAATGGGGAAATGACCGCATCCGATTGGATGCGTCTAGAGGCTGAGGATGGTGAAGAGCGGCTCTGGAAAGGGATGTCGGTCACGGGGATGGAAACATCCGGACTATTGTCATCGCTGATGCGGGGCGACATATTGCGTAATCTTCCAGTGCGTGCCGTACCTGAAGGTCTGCACGGTACCCTGAGACCTTATCAGGAGCGCGGCTATCAATGGCTCTCCGTTCTCAGTGGTCTGGGATTTGGGGTGTGTCTGGCCGATGACATGGGTCTCGGTAAGACGGTGCAGGTCATTACCTGCCTGCTGGACCGCGCTTTAAGTGCTCCACCTGAAGAGAAGCAGGAGCCTGTACTGATTCTATGCCCAACCTCACTTTTGGGGAACTGGCAGCGGGAATTGCAGCGCTTTGCGCCTTCGCTTAAAGTTCACATTCATCATGGTGGACGCCGAGTGCGGGGGGATAGCTTTTTAGAACTGGCTGCCAGTCATGATATTGTATTGACGACCTATCATTTAGCAGGTCGTGACAGCGAGGATTTAGCGAATGTTCAGTGGTCCACTGTGGTGCTGGATGAAGCTCAGTATATTAAGAATCATCGGACGAAACAGGCGCAAAGTGTGATGAAGCTATCAGCGCCGCATCGCATAGCTATGACGGGGACGCCAGTAGAGAACAGACTAGGTGAGTTATGGTCTATTTTTCACTTTTTAAACCCGGGGTATTTAGGGACCTACCATTCCTTCCGGCAGCGTTATGTATCTGGAGAGGGTGGAGAGCGACTAAGGGAATTGCATCGCTTGGTATCTCCATTCTTGTTGCGCCGCTTGAAAAGCGATCCGGATATCTCTAAAGATTTACCGGAGAAGCTGGAGCTGAAGTCTTATTGTCCGCTGACGGAAACACAGGCAGTCCTATATCAGGGTGTCGTGGATGAAATGCTTGGCGTGATTGGAGAGAGTAGCGGGATGGCTCGCAGAGGACTCGTGCTGTCTTCTCTAACGAAATTGAAGCAGATTTGTAATCATCCTCAGCTATTCCGCAAAGAAGAAGGCAGGGGTCCACGAAGTGAGCATTCCGGTAAAATGGAAGTCATGTTCGAGATTCTGGATAGCATTGCGGAGGTCGGAGAATCTGTGTTGATCTTTACTCAATATGTAGCGATGGGTGAGCTCTTGGTTAGCAAGCTGACTAAGCGTTATGGAACAGCGCCGCTGTTCTTGCACGGCGGAATTCCAAAACGAGAGCGCGACGAGATGGTTCATGATTTTCAAGAGGGAAAAGGCCCATCCTTCTTCGTACTTTCTTTAAAAGCGGGTGGCGTAGGGTTGAACCTTACAAGAGCTAATCATGTCATCCATTACGACCGTTGGTGGAATCCGGCAGTTGAGAATCAGGCGACAGACCGGGCATTCCGAATTGGTCAGGATAAAAATGTTCAAGTGCATAAGTTGATTTGCCAAGGAACGTTGGAAGAACGTATTGATGAATTGATTGAGCGTAAGAAAAATCTTTCCGAGCAGGTTGTTGGCTCTGGCGAAACATGGTTGACTGAGATGTCCAATCATGAGCTGAAGGAACTTATTGAACTGCAGGATCAGGACTGGATGTAAGACAGATATGAGTGTTACGGAGGGATCGAACAATGAGTGAACGGTTAGAGATGCGGCTGGAAGTTGTGCCTGGATTAGTAAAAGCAGCATGGACGGTGCTACCTGGGAAAGTGACGGGAGGGTCTCGGTCGAAGGGTGAATTGAACGCCAGCGCGCCTGCTCAGGAACAACAAGCGGATCGACCTCTCTCTCTGAAGGTTCCGGTATGGCATGCTTCCCGAAGAAAAGAAATATTACGAAGTCTGGCACTAAGTCCCGGGGAAGTATTTGCCCTGCTGCAAGGGCGTTTGACGGGTGAGCTGGCAGAGCTTGAGCTTCTACCTACGGATAGTGAGCTGGAGCAAGCCCTTTTTGAGGGTGAAGGTGTGGAGTATAAGGCGGAGACTTTGAAGCTTATTAAAGAACGTCTTGCTGAAGAGCCACTGCTGGCACTTTCGCTGAGAGGATTTACTAAAGGAGAGCTCTTGGACGGAATTTTTGCCCTTTGGGCTGAAGGGGATATTTCTAGCGAAGAAGCTGAAACAGAGGAAGAAGAGGCCTCGGTTAGTGAACTTTCTACAGAATTGGCTCGGCTTGAACGCAAGGGTCCGGCCATTTCCTCTGGCGAATGGCTGGCAGAAGCGGCTGCTGAAGGTTCGCTACATCAGCCTGGGCCACAGTTCCATGAGATTGCAGCTAGACCGTTTCCTTCGCCGGTAGTAGTAGCTGAAGTTACAGAAGACTGGGGAACGTTGCTACCGCAGACACCGAAAGCCATTGAGGGATTAACTTTGATTATGCAGCGGGTTGCAGAAGCGTCTGCACGTCGAGCGAATAAGGGTCTGATTAAGCGGTAAGTGAAAATACGAAAGAGGCTGTCTCAAAAGTAGTGAATGCTACTCTTGAAACAGCCTCTTGTTTTGCCTAATTATCTAACAGAGTATCTGGTTAGTTATTCTAATGCTGACCAGCAGGAGGCAATTCTCCTTCTGAAAGCTCTAGAATTTCGCGGCGAAGACGCAGCATTTTTTGATCTAGTTCATCAGCGGCGCGTGCGGCTTCTTTCAGTTCCTCAGCGACATGCGAAGGCAACTGCTTATCGAATTTATAATACAGAATATGTTCCATGCTTGCCCAAAAGTCCATAGCTAGGGTGCGCAGCTGGATCTCAGCCTTGACCCAGCGTGTTCCTTCCAGCAGGACGAGTGGGATACCGACTATAAGATGAAGGCTTTGATATCCGTTTGGTTTAGGATGAGCTATATAATCTTTAATCTCAAGCACGCGGATGTCTTCGCGTGTACTAAGATGATCTACTAAACGGTATATATCTTTAACGAAGGCACATACAATCCGCATTCCTGCAATATCGTGAATGTATTGCTCCATATTTTCCAAGCTGAAACCGTAGCCTTTGCGCTCCATCTTTTGAAGAATGCTCTTTGGTTCTTTGATCCGGCATTTGACATGTTCGATGGGACTGAAGCCGTCGCGGGATTGCCATTCCGTCTTGATTACATCAATTTTATTCTGAAGATCATTTAACGCGTGGCGATAGAGTGCCGGTAAGGCTTCGAATTCGTTAACCAGTTTGGCGAAATCCTCGTTGCTGTTACCTTGCCACTGTTGCAGATCCTTTACGTGTACCTGTAGCTGACTAAGCGTAAGCTGTGTGCTCTCATGTTCTTCCACTGAAACTCTCCCGATTTCGTTATTTGTGATAATTCTATATTAACCGAAGTAGATCCCCTGACGCAAAATTACATTCGAAATTAGGAAATATAACCCATAAGTGTAAGGGGGAAGTGGCTTAAATCAATTAGTATGGATTTTATAGGAACATTCTCCTCTAAATCGCGTATTAAAGCACATTAATGAATCTACTCGATACATTTGGTATGATAGAAACACGTATCGCTGGAGAGGGAGGAACTGTAATGAGTTTTATCAAAAAAATTAAAGATAGCGCGAGCCGGGTTACCGAAAAAGCCCAAAACTCAGTAGAGATCGGCAAGCTGAACGGACTTATTTCCGATGTTGAACAAGAGATGGAAGTTGAATTTACGAAAATGGGCAGACTTTTTTATGAAGGATATCGTTCAAAGGATATGTCGGTAGCTGAAGGTAAAATGGTGGAGCTGTCCCGTAACTGTTCCAAACTTCAGGAAAAAATCGAAGTCCTGCGGACACGAATTGCTGAGCTGAAAAATGAGCGGTTATGTTCATGTGGTCATATTGTGGCGCTTGATGCAAACTTTTGTCCGAAATGCGGAAGTAAGCTGGAGCCATTGTCCGCTTCGAGAAGGGTGCCTTCTACACCGGTATTTGTTCAATCTGTGAATGAAGATGACGAAGATCAATATTATGGTGCAGATGAGCTTACGGATGAAGAGAAGGAAATTGCAATGAAGCTGCACCCGCAGAGTGTCGTATATGCTGAAGTTCAGCATCCGGATGATGAGCTGCCACTTGAAGAATATAAGGCGAGCGAGCAAGAGATTGAACGGGAACGTAAACAAGCCGAGCAGCTGGAACGGGAAAGAAAAAGACAACTTGAACTAGACCGTCGCTTCGGCGAATGGCACAAGAATGAGCATCAGGAGGAATCTGCGGTCACTGAGGACCATGGTGTACGAGATATGATCCAGTGCCAAATCTGTCGGAACGAATTACCTAAGGGCTCCTTATGGTGCCCGCGATGTGGGTCAGAGCAAATATAGAACGGATTTCAGTCAGCTTAGGGGGACAACAAGATGGAACAGCTGCTGCTGCATCTGCGCAATCTGGGCTTCACAGAGATGGAGTCCAAAATTATGGTAGAGCTTGCGACAAAAGGTCAGGCTTCTGGCTATGAGGTTGCCAAACAGCTCGGAGTTTCAAGATCGAATGTGTATGCGGCGTTACAACGCCTTACGCAGCAGGGATATGTACGATGTGGCGAAGGAGAACCTGCGCGGTACAGTGTTCTCAATCCAGAGGAGCTTGCGACCATGATCTCGGGACGGGTTCAAGCTTCACTGGCTTATATGGAAAGTGAGATGCCTCGCGGTGGACCTGTTAGCCCTTCGTTTTATAATGTGGAAGGTGACCGCAATGTATTGGGCGCTCTTATTCGCCAACTTAATATGGCTGAGCAAGAGATCGTAGTGGATATGTGGCGTGAGGAAGCGTCACTTCTACGGAGTGAACTTGAACAGGCGGAGCTGCGTGGTGTTAGACTCTTGTGGGCGTTTGATGGTGGCAATGCTGCTCCTGCCGCCTATCCGGTATGGCCGCCTCTCGGAAGAGATTCTCAGCGAACAGATGGACGGAAGTTCTCATTCGTGATCGATCGGAGCTGGTGTATGCTCGGGATGCGCTATGAAGATGGATCGGCGCAAGCGGTTGTAACCGAGCACCCGGTGTTAGTAGATCTGCTATTGAATCATTTTGCACAGGAAATGGTGCTGTTCGAGCTGGAGCAGGATATGGGCGCAGAATTAGAAGAACGTTATGGTGAGCGTTACAGCAAAATTCACAGCAAATATGTGATGCATGATCCAGGCGATGATGGGGAAGAACAGGCGCAGTAGCTATTACAGGGAGGTGAAAAGCATGGAATGTATCGTACATTTTGAAGTGGTGCATGAGGATGGTCCTAAAAAATTGCGTGGACTGCTGTTTCTGGATAAAGGAGCAAGTCCCGGAGAAGCAGAGCTAGTTGAAATGTTCAAGGACATGAAATTTAACGTGAGACTGGAAGACCGCGAGAAATTGATCTTTAAGCCGGTAAATCCGGGCGATTTCTTGGAGATCCGAATTACGGGTTATGATAATGGGCAAGAAAAGAGCAAAGATGATCATAACTTAAAATCTATCGTTGGAAATTTATTACCACAAAAACCGACAGGTCTATAAGGTGGGGAGAAAGGATTCATTGATGGGAGAAGGAGGAGCACAATGGAGCTGTTGAGACAAAAGGTGTTAAAAGAAGGTATTGTACTCGGGCAAGGCGTGCTCAAGGTAGATTCTTTTCTGAATCATCAGATGGACCCCTTTCTAATGCGTGAGGTTGGCCGTGAGTTTACCCGCCGTTTTTCCGGCGAAGAGATTACGAAGGTACTGACGATTGAATCTTCGGGAATTGCTCCGGGGATTATGACGGCATTAGAGCTGGAGGTTCCGCTGATTTTTGCCCGTAAGCAGAAATCGTTGACGCTGACAGAGGATATTTATGTAGAAAAGGTTTACTCCTTCACGAAGAAAGAAACGAATGAAATTACCGTTTCCAAGAAGTTCATTGCTCCGGGTGAGCGAGTTCTGATTGTCGATGATTTTTTGGCGAATGGCGAAGCCGCCTTCGGACTTGCTCGTATTGTTGAGCAGGCAGGAGGAAGTGTGGTTGGGATTGGTATCGTGATCGAAAAAGCGTTCCAGCCAGGAAATCGGTTACTGCAGGAAGCTGGTTACCGGGTAGAATCACTCGTACGGATCGCTTCACTGGAGGACGGAAGAATCTCTTTCATGGAAGAAGAGGAAGGGCTACTTAGCTAAGACTCTTTGGTGTAGATTCGGATGAAGTTAACAAAAAACAGCAAGAGACAGGTTTATAAGCCTGTCTCTTGCTGTTTTTTGTTGTGATGCACTGGTATGGATTACCCGTTGCTACCGCATGCCGCTGCAGGATCGGCGTGGCGCTGCACGCTAACCGCCGCCAGCGGCGAGAGCACCCGCAGCGATCCAGGCTCGCAGCGCACGGCAAGCGGCCCTTTGCCGAAGCTCTCGCCATCGCCGATCGCCGGCCGGGCCTCTGCGAAGTTGACGGCTACGCTACGTCCACGCAGCATCGACACGAAGGGCAACGCTACATGCTTGCCCTTCAGTACCGTTGGGAACAGCCGCAGCAGCTGCCCGCGGCTGCACCCGTGCACGACGCAGACGTCGAGCTGGCCGTCATCGGCCTTCGCCTGCGGGCAGATCAAGAGCCCGCCGCCGTAGCTGGGCAGGTTGCAGACCGAGACCAGCCATGCCTTCTCAAAGACGTGCTCCGTCCCGTCGCACGCAACACTCACCCGACATGGCTTAAACGTCATCAGCGTATGCAATATGCCGATGATATAAGCCAGTTGGCCTGCGCCAATGGCATTGCACAGCCGTTTGTAACGGCTGGCATTCACATTCTCGGCCACTTGAGCATCAAAGCCGTTGGCAACAGCTGTTAAAGTCAGTCCGTTTGCACCTGAAATCAGATCGGCTTCGATATACCGTTCGCTAAGTGCAGCTTCCAGCGCGGCTTCAGTCGAAAGCGGAATGCCGAAGCTGCGTGCGGAGTCGTTACCGGAGCCGGCAGGGATGATTGCCATAGGAATATCTTTGCCTCGAAGGGCACCCAAAATGCTGTGCAGCGTGCCATCGCCGCCGATTACAATCGTGGCTTTCCAGTCCTCACGGTGCTTAATTGTATTTAGAACGAGGGCTTCTGCACCCTCTGCGCTATGCGTAAACAAGGTCATATATGGCAGCATCCGCTCTTTCATGAGCGCCTCTACAGTATGCCAGGTCCGCCCGCCTGCGCCCCCGCCGGAACGCGGGTTTATGATGAATAGATACATTTAAATTCCTCCAGCCTGTAGAATTCCGTTGATGCCCGTCTTTCCATTGTAAGGAGTGGATGGGCAAAAGGGAATACTTTTCAGCGATAAGAGGTGTAAGTTCAGCGGTGTTTATAGATGCCGAATCTGACTTTCTGCGATATCCCCAACCCAAGGGAGCTTATACCATCTGCTGCTTAAAGCTTGATAGATCATAAGCAGCCATATAGCAAAGCTGCAAAGAGAAAGGATTGCACTCAACAGGGAACCGAGAAAAGGGATAAATCCGGTTAAGACATGTAGAATCATCAGCACGCCGAACGTAAGCAGTGATTGCAACGCGTGGAACAGCACGAAGCGGTTGCGTTTCTCCAGAGCGAGAAAGACAACGCCGCCAATAAAAGGGAAAAAATAGCACAGCGCGCCCGCAATATTATCGGGCAATCCGGTGGATGATTTGAAAGGGGACAAAGGGCTCACTCTCCTTCTACTTGGAGAAGAAGGGGGTTAGTTCGCTACTCCTTCTTCCTTAAAAGCCTATGACTTGTCAGGAAAAAGTATGTTTAGCTCATTGTGGGTATAATATACTTTTCCAACAGCTTGCGGGGGCTCTTCCAATTGTTTGTCTTACTCTCTGCTGTAAAGACCACAACCGCATCTAAATTGGGTAGGATAAGGATTTGCTGTCCGCCATGACCGTGGGCAAGCTTGTAGGGTTGGCCGCTCATCGTACCCACCCAGAACTGATATCCGTAATCTCCAAAAGCCGGGTATCCCGTAGTCTGTGCAGTTAGTGCTTCTTGCAGCCAATGCTTCGGAATGATCTGCTGCTTCGCAAATACGCCGTTATTAAGCAGACACATACCGAATTTAGCCATATCTCTTGAGTTTAAGTACAGACCAATATGTCCCATACTATGTCCTTCGGGACTCGGTAACCAAGCCGTGTGAGTCATTCGGAGAGGGCTAAATAAATGCTCAGCAGCATAGGTGAATGCATCGAGACCTGTAGATTCACTAAGGATCATCGAAATCAGATGGGTGTCGATACTACGGTATTGAAATTGACCGATATGTTCCGGAATTATGTTCATACTAAGAGCAAAGGAACCCCAGCGGCGACTACGATGGAGATTCCGGACGAAAGGCTCCCCCAGCTTCTTGCCCGTGATCCAGCTAAATCCGGAAGTCATGGTAAGCAGATGACGGAGAGTGATTTTTGATAAATGAGGGGAGTGCAGGTATGGAACATGTTTACGAAGTACCTTGGAAACCGAGACATCGATATCAGGGATATCTCCCCGATCGATAGCGATTCCGGTAATTGCGCTGATAAAGCTTTTAGTCGCAGATCGAAGATCATTTAATGCCCCGGCATGATGGTTGCCGTAATAACGTTCAAAGATGAGCTTGCCATGGCGAGCAATAAGCATACTATGCATCTTTGGATATTCTTTCTGAATAGCATAATCAGCTTGTTCAAGACCCTCACGGCGCGTTGCAGTTTCCTCGGGTAGCGCGGTAGTCATCGCGGGAACTACGTTATAAGATGAAGTTAGTAATGGTGTAGGTTGGCCCATAATGATCTCCTTTTCTTGCTGTGGTACGTGCTAGGTGAGGCCTGCTATAGAGCATATTGTATTTTAACCCGACACGAGCAATATGACTTACGAAGAACATTGTAAAAAAATAAAAATTTTCCAATTAGCACATTTTACAAGGAAAGGTGGAAGTTGGACCGGAATATGATACAATATAACGATAAGGCCCGAAAGGGGTGATTCAGTAAGTGGCTCTTCGGGTAATAAAAGTGTCAAGGAGCTTTCGTTCAACAGGCGTCCTTACTCTCAGCCCAAATCACGACGAACCTGCTTCACCGGCGAACCAGTATCTCAAGGCTTTGAAGCTTTGAATTTTACGTTTTGGCGGATAATGCAAGCCACGTATGTGTAATGGTTACTTCACTTGCATTCGAGGTTACGGCGTACTTTTCATCATGCATTCTCTACAACGGAGCATTCATTTTCAATGTTTTGGGAGGGAACTGATCATGGCAAGTAAAGGTCATAACGAAGTCAAGGAAAGTTTACGGGAAATGACACGTATTTTCCGGCCCAAAGATCCCAAGAAATTCGTAAAGGAGTACGTCCGAAAATATCGGATTACCGGAGGCTATGAAGAAGAACTGACCATGGTCGTGGAGCATGAGCTGGTAAAGATTAATTCATCCGTCTCCTAGCTAACAGATACGAGTGTCACTTACTTTTGACATCATTTTGAGTAATAACATCCACGAGGATTCTTATAAACCGTGCCCGAGCAACGTTTGTTGCAGGAATCGGTTTTTTTTGTATGTACATTTATGAATAAGAAATATTGTCTCTCATAAAATAGTCAAATGAATTAATAGACACATTTCACAATGAATGCGCTTTACCGATCATTTTTTATTTGATTGCGTTTTCAAAAAATGCGCATAAATGCAGGTGGGACAAGGAATTATTATGTCGAAAATTACAATGTGAACTAGTTGTGAACGATTGACAAAACTTTCCCTTAAACTTATATTAATAGTGATTGTTATAATTGACAGAAAAAAACAGGAACCTACGAAATCGGGAAAAGCGGGGTAGATCAATGATGAAAACGTGGCAGGCTGTAAAGCGACTCCTTCCCATGACCGCTATGTTTGGTCTCTTTCTTGCCGGGTGCGGTCGTGAGGACTTGTCAGTGCTCAGACCACAGGGACCTCAGGCGGAAATGTCTTATGGATTAATGGAGCTGTCGATCAGTATTATGATCGTCGTGTTGCTGATTGTCTTTACGATTGCAGCTTATGTACTGATCCGTTTCCGTCGAAAGCCGGGTCAGAATGAAATCCCTGAGCAGGTTGAGGGTAGCATCAAGCTTGAGATTCTCTGGACGGTCATTCCGCTTATCCTCGTAGTGGTACTGGCAGTTCCAACGGTGAAAGCAGTGTTCGCCGCAGGAGATGATCATGCCAATGACAAGGATGCGATTAAGGTTAAAGTAACCGGCCACCAATATTGGTGGGAGTTTGAGTATACCGATTACAAGGTGACTACAGCGCAGGATCTGATTATTCCAGTGGGCAAAGATATTGCTTTTGAACTGGAGACTAAAGACGTGCTGCACTCCTTCTGGGTCCCTTCCCTTTCCGGTAAAATCGACACCAACCCAGCCGGGACGATTAACCGCTTCAGCTTCAGTGCACCTAATGAAGGCGTTTACCGTGGGAAATGTGCGGAACTATGCGGGCCGTCTCATGGATTCATGGAATTTAAGGTGAAATCGGTTAGTGAACAAGATTTTCAGAAGTGGATAGATTCTATGAAAGCACCCATAGCTGTGCTGCCAGAGGATCCTGCTTTAGCTGAGAAGTTCAAAGCGGCGTGTCTGACTTGCCACGCTGTAGGTGATCAAGGGATTAATAATGCGCCGAACTTGACCGGAATTGGTTCTCGGGAGTCGATTGCAGGGATCCTGCTCAACGACGACACGAGGGAGGATGGTGCACCAATTGAGGAGAATCTCAAAACATGGCTGCATGATCCACAATCCGTAAAACCGGGCAATCTGATGCCTAACCCCAAAGATCTAGGCCTAAGTGATGCGGAGATTGATGGCATTGCTGAGTATCTGGCCAACTATAAGCTGGACTAATGCCTTAGCCTAAAGGCGGGCGGAACTTTCGAAAAAGGGGGTACGAACTTTGGCTCAAGCAGCGCATACCTTGAATTCATCCAAGCCTCTGGGGCATGGCCACAGTGTGAAGCGCCATACAGGACTTATGGATTGGCTAACAACCGTCGATCATAAAAAAATCGCAATTTTGTACCTATGGGCCGGAGGATTATTTTTTGGTATCGGCGGAATTGAAGCACTTCTGATTCGCTGGCAACTCATCAAGCCAATGAATAATTTTTTGGATGCCCAAACGTTTAATGAACTTATTACCATGCATGGTACGACGATGATATTCCTCGGCGTCATGCCAATCATCTTCGCCTTAATGAATGCCGTCATACCGCTACAAATCGGTGCACGTGACGTAGCCTTTCCTTTTCTAAATGCACTTGGCTTCTGGACCTTCCTGTTCGGCGGAATTCTACTGAATCTCAGCTGGATAATGGGTGGCGCTCCTGATGCCGGATGGACCTCCTACACCCCACTATCTACGAGTACATACAGCACTACACACGGTGTAGACTTTTATACGATTGGTCTTCAAATTGCCGGATTAGGTACCCTCATCGGGGGGATTAACTTTCTAGCCACGATCATTACGATGCGCGCGCCGGGAATGACCTACATGCGGATGCCGATGTTTGCTTGGACTACATTTATTACTTCCGCAATTATTTTGTTTGCATTTCCAGCAGTTACAGTAGGTTTAGTACTGCTGACATTCGACCGGATACTTGGAGCCAATTTCTTCGAGGTTGGGGCTGGGGGTAATCCGGTGCTCTGGCAACATATCTTCTGGATATTTGGTCATCCAGAAGTATATATCCTCATTCTGCCTGCCTTCGGAATTATATCGGAGGTTATCCCGACTTTTTCACGGAAGCGATTGTTCGGATATAGCTCAATGGTGTTCGCTACCATCCTGATTGCCTTCTTGGGCTTCATGGTTTGGGCTCACCATATGTTCACTACCGGACTTGGGCCGGTAGCTAACGCATTGTTCTCTGTATCAACGATGTTGATTGCGGTTCCGACAGGAATCAAGATTTTTAACTGGTTGTTCACGATGTGGGGCGGGCAAGTACGTTTCACGACACCAAACCTGTTCGCGGCAGGATTCATTCCTACCTTTACGATGGGTGGCGTCACTGGCGTCATGCTGGCTTCTGCGCCCGCTGACTTTCAGTTCCATGATACGTATTTTGTTGTAGCGCATTTTCACTACGTTATTGTGGGCGGCTTGGTGCTTGGCCTGTTTGCAGGTCTGCATTACTGGTGGCCGAAGATGTTTGGTCGGATGCTAAGTGAGAAGCTGGGCAAATGGACCTTCTGGACGTTTATCATCGGGTTCCATCTGACATTCTTTGTACAGCATTTCCTTGGACTCATGGGGATGCAACGCCGGGTATTCACGTATTTGCCGAATCAGCAATTCGATTTGCTGAATTTAGTCAGTACAATTGGTGCTGGGCTGATGGCTGTCGGTACGATTATTTTCTTAGTCAATGTCTTCCTAACTTCAAGAAAGCCAATGGATGCAGCTGATGATCCGTGGGAGGATGGACGTACACTAGAATGGACGATTTCTTCGCCACCGCCAGAATATAACTTCAAGCAAACCCCGCTTATCCGTGGTATTGATGCATTCTGGAAAGAAAAGATGGCAGGAAATAAAGGCATGACTCCGGCGGAACCGGTCGGCTCGATCCATATGCCGTCTGCAACTATATTGCCGTTTACTATGTCTGTTGGGATTTTCATCGCTGGACTTGGCTTCATGTTCAGTCGGGATGACTTCGGCAACGCCTTTATGAGCTTTATGTTTAATAATTATATCGTTACAGCTATCGGTCTTATCATCACGTTTGGATCTATGCTGTTGCGTTCGCTGTATGATGATCATGGATGGCATATTGAACCTGAAGAGCTGGAAGGAAGTGAGCGGACATGACAACGGCACATGCAGAAGCTTCTAAGGAAGAATTTCCTCACGAGCCGGAAAAAGCTACGCTCGAAGGACGAAACAAGGTTCTTGCCTTTTGGTTGTTTCTAGGTGGGGAAGCGGTATTGTTCGGTACGTTGTTCGCTACGTTCCTCGCATTGCGGAATCAGACGAATGAGGGGCCATCGGCGAATGAATTGTTTCACTTACCGCTTGTAGCTGCTGCGACATTCATTCTTTTGGTAAGCAGTTTGACGAGTGTGTTTGCTATCCAAGCGATGCATAGAAACCGTCCGGCAGTGCTTCGTAACTGGCTTTTGGTAACTGTAGTCTTAGGGCTTGGCTTCCTGATTCTGGAGATCTATGAGTTTACTCAATATGTGAGACACGAAGACTTCGGAATGACTACAAGTGCATTTAGTTCGGCATTCTATACATTAGTAGGATTCCACGGTGCGCACGTAGCTTTCGGGATTGCATGGATCGCCATCCTGATTGGGCAACTCATGCGTAAAGGATTAACCGTAGTTACTGCACCAAAAGTGTATGTGTCAGCCATGTACTGGCATTTTATTGATGTGGTATGGGTCTTCATCTTTACGGTTGTATACCTACTTGGAAAGGTGGGCTAGACACTATGACGACAGATCAGCATGTGCCAGAGAATGACGGGTATAAGCATCGTCATCGGCATGAAGGGCCACAGAGGCATATTGTTGTCTTTATACTGTCCATTGTCTTGACCTTAATTGCTTTCGCCGCTGTTGCTGCTGGAGGCGTGAATGCCACCTTTGCGGTTATTCTACTACTGGTGATGGCAGTCATTCAGGTCATTGTACAGATGGGCTTCTGGATGCACCTGAAAGATAAAGGACATCTAATACCGATTATCTTCATGCTGGGTGGTTTTTTTACCGCCGGTACCTGTATTATTATGTCGCTGTATTGGGTTTGGTGGAATTAACGGTCTATAAAGAAAGAGGCGGGCTGAGATGCCCCCTCTTTTTGGTGTTTAACTAGATCCTGCGCTAGGAGGGGTTAGGGTTATGCTCGGATTACAATATTTTAGCTTTGCAGAACTATGGAGCCCGCTTTTTCTGGCGGTCATGCTGCTGCTGACGGCGGGTTATTTCGTTTGGATTGGTCCGATTGCTGGACGTCATGCCGATTCAGTTCCGGTTCCGATCTGGCGAAGAGCACTATTTGTGTGCGGAATGCTTGCGCTTTATCTGGCACAAGGCGGTCCTGTTAGTCTATTAGGACATATGATGTTTTCCTTCCACATGGTTAGTATGGCCTTGTCATACCTAGTGGCGGTGCCGCTGATTATGCTGGGGATTCCAGATTTTATCTGGCGCAGCATATTGAGAGTAAATCCATTTCGCCGGTTGTCTTTTTTAGCTCGACCGGTGGTAGCTGCGCTACTGTTTAATGGACTATTTTCCTTGTACCATATTCCTGTTATCCATGATTATGTGATGCTGCATTTTACCGTTCACCGAATCTACTATATTGTTTTATTCCTAACAGCTGCCTTAATGTGGTGGACATTGATCAATCCGCTACCGGAGCGTCGAATGGCGAGTGGACTGGGCAAGATTGGGTTTATTTTTCTAAACATGGTATTGCTGACACCAGCCTGCGGACTGATTATTTTTGCAGATCAACCGCTCTATGCTACTTACAGTGATCCGGAGACTTGGGCACTTGCCATGGGCTATTGTATATCGGGTGATCCTTCTGCCTTACTTCAAAATTTTGGGGGTCCTGCGTTCTTTTCATTGTTGTCACCAAAAGTGGATCAGCAGGTGGGAGGTATCGCGATGAAGTTCATTCAGGAATTTATTTTTGCCTCTATGCTTGCTTATGTGTTCTATCATTGGTATAAAAAAGAGAACGGACAAGAGGGCGATGAATTATCGACGCCTTCCTCAGCACTCGAGGAGAGCACCTTGACCCGTGCATAACTGGTAGACTGCCAAGGAGGAGAATCATGGATATTTTTACGGTGTTTCCAACTATTAGCACATCGTTCATCGTGCTCAGTGCGGTGCTCGTAGCTATTGGCTGGTGGCTCATCATTAAGGGCAAACGCGAGGCGCACAAGAAGACGATGATTGCTGCCGCAATCGCTGCGCTCCTGTTTTTTATTGTTTATGTATCTAGAACGTTGTTCGTGGGAAACACCTCATGGGGCGGACCGGATGAACTTCAGACGATTTATCAAGTGTTTCTGATCTTCCATATCGTGCTGGCAACGGTAGCTGCGGTATTCGGACTTACTACTTTAACTCTTGGATTTAAGGCGAAGTACTCCAAGCACCGTAAGTGGGGCAGAGTGACATCTATAATCTGGTTCATTACTGCGATTACTGGCGTTATGGTGTATGTGTTGCTTTATGTTCTTTATCCAGGTGGACACACCAAGCCGGTGTGGGAAGTTATTTTGGGCGCGTAAGATAGCAATATGAATTAGCTGCGCGAATAGAGCATGAGAATATGTCGTGTGAAAAGGCGTGCGAGTATGCGTATGAATCGTATGTGAATTTGTGTGAATAGTAATGATAGGAATGAAATAAGCCTGTGCATCTGTATGTTCCTTAATAGGGATGATAGATGACGGGCTTATTTTAGTTTATGGAGTTGGGGAGTGTTCAAATCGTGAAATTGTACTGTGAAATCACTCGTGGTCTGAATAGTGGCGTGAAGAGGCACAGTGGGGAATTTCGAAAAGTGGACTGATGAGGAAAGTTGGGGGATGAAACTAGGTAGAGGAGCCGGCGGAGTGGAGTATGGAACTTGGTAGGAGATCCGAGCGGATTGGAGCTTGGAAGGGGATAGAACTGGTAGAAGGCTGAGTGGAAAGGAGTCTGAGAAGAAGAGTTGAGAAGGATAAGCGAGAAGGAAAGTACTCAAAAGCAATCTATTTGCTTACTTTTAGGGAAAACCTCCCTGAAATAGATGAGTTTTGAGCTCAAAAATCGATAATTAGGGAATTTCTCCCTGTATTTTAACCGTTTAAGCTCTAAACCGTAGAAATAGGTGAATTTATAGGGAGGAATTCCCTAAAAACGATGATTTCAGGCTAAATCCAAGTAATTAGAGGGAGATTTTCCCTAATTGTTTATTCTACTAGCAGTTACACCCACCGAGCGGTCACATCCGCTCAGCGGTAGCGCACGCCGAGCCCTCTCATCGATCGAGCGGTCACACCACCACCGAGGAGTCGCATCCATTAGTGGTCACAACCACCGAGGAGTCGCTCCCGCCCTTCAATCACCCCACCGAGCCGCAACATCTGGCCCTACACCTACAACCCATTGGCGAAGCAACAATGAGGCTGTCCTCACTCCGCGTCCTTCGCTCACATTCAACCTCTCCATAAGTTATGTTTAATCCTCTGATTAGTTAATCCCGATAATGATCAGTTTCCCATACGTGCAAAGCCTTCTCCAAAGGGGGGGGAGCGCATACCTCCTAATCCTCTTGGATGTTTTCCATTTACAGGATTGACAATGGTAAATTAAGGACATATACTGTGTATATAGATATATACAGTAAGCACAGGATATGAACACCTGCTTCTGCTAGACGCTGAAGACATTGTAAAGCGAGGTTAGTTTTAATGAGAACATTAAAAGATTCATGGTTTATGTTGCGCTCTGATTTTCGCGGAGACAAATTAAAGATATTAGGGACCCTCGTAATAACAGTTATTTTTATGTGTTATCTTGGTGGAATGACTAGCCTGGTAGCAAATGACGTACTAGGTGAGCAGGATCGGACGATGATAACAGATTTCTTATTTCTCTCCTTTATACCCTTATTGGGATTAACATTCTCTCGCCGTTCCATGAAATATTGGAGTGAAGACTCTTACACAAAAATGTTGGTTTACTTAAGAACCTTACCGATTCCAGCTGCAGTAATACTATCGCGGAGAAAACTTCAGGGGGTAGGCTCCTTTATTCTAAATGGTACGTTATTCTTCGGTATTGTTTACTTGTTAGGAGAAAATTTCCGGACAGAGCTGGCGGTTCCCTCGTATATAGCTTTTGCCATTACATGGCTCGGCTTCGGATTCATGGTCTCAGGTCTATATATTTTTATTGAGTATCTTTTTAGCGGCAAAGCTTATCTATGGCTAACATTGCTTATCGTAGTGTTATCGTGGGGAATATCATTCCTAGTTACACTTGGGGGAGGCAATTTGTTTTTATACAGTATCTCCTATTCCAAGGAGTGGGGGCTGTTATCTCCGATCATGTGGGGGTCACTTCTGCTGGGGACAATATCTGTGCAGTTATTCTCTAAATGGACTATACATCGACTGAAGAGTCGCAATCTCGTATAAAAAATCGGAATGGCAAGGACTGCACTCTAGCACGCTAGAGTGGAAGGCGAGGTGTAAATAATGTGGATACCGGTACAAATCAACGAAAATAGTGCAGAGCCCCTCTATCATCAGATAGAGACTCAGCTTAGATCCTTAATCATTAGCGGAGTCATTACAGAAGGTACGCTACTGCCCTCGATTCGTGAGTTCGCAGGAGATCTGAAATGCAGTGTAATTACAGTGCGGCGCGTATATCAGGATCTGGAGAATGAAGGTTTGCTGCGAACGAGACAAGGAACAGGTACCTTTGTATCCCATGTAGGCGACGGAGCAATGGAAGAATACAAACGGGACACGGTAGGCAAAGCACTTGAAAGTGCTGTGGATATCGGCCGATCGATACATTGCAGCAAGGATGAACTTGAGCAGATTTTTATGGAGATTGTAGAACGCAAGTATAGAGCACAGGAATGAAAGGGGGGCGCATACTCATATGGTACAGATGGCTATAGAATTGCGGAATGTACTTAAACAACGGCGAAACAAGACGATAGGACCGCTGACCATGAATCTGCCTAAAGGATATATTACAGCCTTGGTAGGTCAGAATGGATCTGGCAAAAGCACGCTACTGAATCTACTGATGCAGCTGACCAATCCAGAGGAAGGCGAGATATATTGGTTTGAGAACAGGTATAATAGCGGGTTGCCTCTGGAGCTGCGGCAGACCATTGCCTATGTTCCTGAGACATCGATTACTGAGGAGAACCACTGGAATGCAGAAGAGGCAGCTCAATTTCGACAGCATTGGTATCCGAACTGGGATGAGCCGTATTTTCAGGATCTAATGGATCGCTTTGAGGTTCCATATCATATGAGGCTTTCTAAGATGTCTAAGGGTGAGCGTCGGAAATTCGAAATTGCCGCAGCACTTGCGTCACGCCCAAGTCTGCTGCTACTGGATGAACCTTCATCAGGTCTTGATCCCTTTGCCTGGAAGATTATGATCGAGACGCTTCTTAAATATATGGATGAGAACAACGCTACGATCATCATCTCCACACACATTGTGGAAGAGGTACGGCGGTTGGCAGATTATATCGTGCTTATGCATAGAGGTGAACTGCTGGGTATGGCCGAGAAAGACAGTTTATTCGGTACTTGGACCGAGGTATGGGTACAGGTTGCAGGTGAAGAGGAGCTTGCTGAGTTATCAGCGGAATTACCGGGAGGTATAAACTTTACCATGGATACACCGGGTGTAGCTTCTTTTATCATAGAACAATTTTCTAAGAACGAGAAACGCATTCAGGACTTGGGCGTAAAGGTTATCAAGAGTCGCAGTTTAGAATTGGACGAAATATTGGGTTTATGGACACAGGGACACCGTCCTATCCTGATTGATCACAAGAGAGGGGACTAGAGAAATGGAAGCCTTAAAGCTGGAAAGTGTAATGAAGCAATATGGAGAAAAAACCGCTGTAAACGGAATTAACCTAACGGTAGGCAAGGGGGAAATTTACGGATTACTGGGGGCAAATGGTGCAGGAAAAACAACCACAATGCGCATGGTGCTTGGCTTAATTTACCCTGATGGCGGGAATATTTTGTATAATGGAAAGCCGTATAACAGCGAACTTCAGCAAACCATGGGCTATCTGCCCGAAGAAAGAGGATTATATCCAAAGGTAAAGGTAAGCGATCAAATCGTCTACTTGGCACGTCTGCGCGGGATGTCGGCTAGTGATGCAGATAAGAGCCTTCGCTACTGGCTCGATCGGTTTGAGGTTCCGGATTATTACAATAAGAAGATTGAAGAGCTCTCCAAAGGGAATCAGCAGAAAATGGGCTTTATCGCCGCAGTCGTTCATAAGCCGCAAATTCTCATCCTTGATGAAGCCTTCAGTGGTTTGGACCCTGTTAACGTGGAACTACTGAAAGATACGGTAAAAGAATTGCGTGATCAAGGAACGAGTATCTTATTCTCAACGCACCGGATGGAGCATGTTGAAGAGCTTTGCCGTAATATTACGATTTTGGATCGTTCCAATACTGTCGTACAGGGCGATATTCGTACGATTAAGAGTGGGTATCCTCGTGAACAAGTATTGTTGCGTACGGATAACGAAGTGACCGGTCTAGAATCAATTGCAGGTGTAACAGCATTACAGCGACAGGAGCGAGGTTATCTGTTGTCAATCAGTGAGATCGGCGCAGCACAACGTATCCTACAGCAGGCGATGGCGCAGGGTGAAGTGGAGCATTTTGAAATTAAGGAACCAACGTTAAATCAAATCTTTATCAGAGCGGTGGGTGAATCTCATGAATAAGATGGGGACAATTATTGGCTTTACCTTTAAAAATAAAGTAAGAACGAAATCATTCATGATTACTACGTTAATTCTAGTGTTGCTGCTCAGTATTGGGATGAATCTTCCGTACATCATCGATCAGTTTAAGGGTGATTCTACAACAAACGCAGAGACTCAAATTGCTGTGATCGCGGAAGAAGGAAATCAGGTGGCAGAGTTGTTGAAGGCCTATACTTCACCTGAGGGAATGCCGCAGGCAAAAGTTGTGCAGTATACTTCTGCCGATGATGCGGAGCTAAAGAAAGCTTTAGATGAAGGGACTGTAGAAGGGTATGTTACTTTTGCAGAACCGACTGGTGAAGGACTTCCACCCGTTACTTATTATAGTGAGAATGGTGAATTGAAGGGCGATGTACAAATCTATCTCCAAAATGCCCTTCAGCAGGCCAACACCCAGTTCGTCGTTGGCGACAAGCTGACGCAGGAGCAGATTGCTGCTATGTCAACACCGGTACAGATCGCTACTCAGCAGCTCAACCCTGATGGGACTGCGGGAGATAAGGATGCGTCGCAGGAATCCGCTCCAGCTATTAATTACGTCATTGTATACGCCATGCTTATGCTGTTCTTCATGTCTATCATGATGACCGGTAATATGATCGCGGCTGAGATTACTTCAGAGAAGAGCTCACGGATCATGGAGATTCTGATTACAAGTGCCTCACCTTTAGCGCAAATGTTCGGTAAAGTTATCGGTGTCTTCTTAGTAGGATTATTACAAATTGGCGTCATTATCGCAGCGGTAGTTGTCAATCTTAAGCTTCCGCATAATGCAACGATTTTGAAAGATTTAGACCTGGATTTAGGCCAGCTTAATATTAACTTGTTGCTTTATGGAATTGTTCTTTATGTACTAGGTTATTTCCTCTATGCCTTGATGTATGCAGCTGTAGGTTCGATTGTCAGCCGTACAGAGGATCTTGGCCAAGCGGTTATGCCGATTATGATGTTAGGCTTCGTAGCCTTCTATGTTCCACTGTTCAGTATCTCTAATGCGGATACTCTGCTGGTTAAGGTAGCGAGTTATGTGCCTTTCACCTCTCCATTGACCATGCTGCTCCGAATTGGTGTTGGTGAAGTAGCGATCTGGCAAGTTATTGTATCATTAGCCATCCTGCTTGTTACCACGTTCATCTTTGGCTGGTTGGCTGCCAAGATCTATCGCACAGGCGTATTGATGTACGGCAAACGTCCAAGTATTAAAGAGATCAGAAAAGCGATGAAGGCTTACAAGATCTAAGTGGCTTCATATAAACTTTTAAGGAGTGGTAATCATGACTAAAAGTGAACAATACAATATGATGCTTTTAATGAGTTCGGTATCTCTGGCTACGGTTAGTAGAATGCTCTCGACCAATGGGTCCGCTTTAATGGATTTCACTCAGGGTGTATTGACTGGGATTGCCATGGTGGGGATGATTGCGGGATTGTGGATGTACGGTAAGGCGCGTAAGAGTAAAGCGTAATAGTAGGAAATAAGGAAGCCGCGGCAGATGCCGTGGCTTTTTTATTTTTTGTGTACGTATCGTAAAAGTTATTTGGAAGATAGTTGCGGACTCCAGGACTCCTGAGTCCAATATATGCTCCGTACACTCAAATGTCTTTCCTTTTGAGGGATTAGACAACGGATAGATTACCACTAGGCAGCAAATCCTCTTGAGCAGTCAGTTGCTCCCGCACACGCCTAAGCTGTGCTTTTAGTACAGGAACACTCTTTTGCAGAATGATGCTTATTTGAGGTAAAGATAGCTTTAGGCCATACCACATCGTTTTTATAAGCTGTTCCTCCCAAGGCAATGTCTTGGCAGACAGAAGAGACCGGCGTGCGTAATAATCGGCGCATTGTCGGATACAAGAGCGGTAAGCTTCGATAGAGAATAGCTGGCTGTCGAAGCTTTTTTGACGGAATATTTTATGAAGCTCTTTAAAAGTACGGATAGTAACCTTCTCAGCTTCTGCTGATTGTTGTAACAACATGTAACTGAGCATATAGATATCATTCGTACACTTTTGAACACACTCTGCAAATATAGTTCTACGGGGGGATTCGGCAGGTAAGGGGTCAGGCATGATAAACACGATCCTTTCAGAATTGTTTATGGGATAAACCTATAATATAGAAAAGTAAGAAATGGATTTGTTGATAAGCTCGGCGGTATCAGGTTCTGGATAACTATGTTTTTGAAGCGCAACACTGGATGGTTTATAATATAGCCGCCCTCCTTTGGAATCTCTCCCACCAGCGACAGCTCTATAGAGACGACCTTGCTCAATGTGCCCTGCCAAGGATTTACCCTGCAGCTTGGCTCTTAAATCCAGTAAAGCACCTTGCACTAGCTCAAACTGAGTCTGATCCCACTCTGAACCATGGGTACGTACTTTATCTATCGCTTCCTCTAGCCGGCAATGGTATATCATTCTGAGAAAAGAACTCCATTTAATAAGGTCGAAAGTTTTGGTATTGGCAGAGATAAGACATGCCCCCCAGCTGCTACCTCCTTTACAGGTAAGTTTCAGGATGCCATAACGGCTGCCTTGATCAGCCTCCATTCCATAATGAATAGGCTCAGGTGAATCAAAGACGAATACTTCTATGCGAGATAGTCTTCGCTGGTCCATGACAGTTTTCTCCTCCTTAGGTTTCCAAAAGCTTAAGATCTACATGGTGAATGTCATTAACCTTCTCTATACAGGCGAGCATTTCAGCTTCATTCTCACAGACTGCGGCATGCTCTAGCCATAGTCGGAATTTCTGTTTGCGTATAACGGATAAATGTAAGGGAAAGGTGTTGCGGGATCTCATTACGTACCAACCGGCTGCAACATCTTTCCACGGTTCCTTAAAAGCGGTGAGCCACGGAAAACGTTGGTGTGCTGACCAATCCTGCAGCTGTTGCTTTTCTCGGATACTTTTATATATTTCGTATATAATTGTTCGGTCCATACAGTATTCACAGGTAGATGGGCTGCTGAAATGGCGAAGTGATTCAATCTGCTTCTGACCAAAAGCATAGCCGACAATAGTTCTGTGATGATCCTCTTCGAACCACAACGCTCCAAAGCAAACATAATTTAGACTTATCGGCTCAAGTAGCCCTTGCTGAGTTCCCCAATAATAGTGTTTCATTCCTTTCACCCCGTCCAGCATGCTATCACCTTATAGAATCAGGTAACGCAAAAACCGCAGCAAGAGGAGGACCTCTGCTGCGGTTTTGGAATACAGGTATACACACACCTGTGCCAAAGCGTGGCGGATCAAGGGTCTCTCTCTTTACGCTTACGAGGTTAGCTGTCGGATTCGGACGGTGAGAGTCGCCCTACCTATGTGAGACTTGAACAGTCTCCTTCGGATTCACCCCAAGTAGGCCATGTGGCCTGATGGTTCCCCCGTTCCCTGCAAATACAGGAACTCAGCGTTGAATGTATTTTGTGAAATAGATTCAACCCGAATCATACTCTTTTCAAGGTGTTTCTGTAAAAACAGAAAGTGTTCTTTTGAGCGCGATTTAAACCAAATCCTGCCTACTACGACGGAAAAGGGAACCAAATAGGTATTTATTGCGAGTTATCGGGCTTCTTCCTCGCTTAATCTCGACTTCTTGTTTTCTTACCTATAAAGGCGATTTTTTGAGATATCTACATTTGTGGTGAATAAAATCACATGGTATGCCCGCTTTTCGCTAATGGATTAAAACTCGAGTAAACAAGAGATATAGAGAGATTGGATATCAAGTAAGCGCTATCCAACGCGAAAATAGTTTTTAATTTGCATTATTTTGGCATCAATCAGGTTTTACAATTCTTCCTGCATAAGGGTATGATTACTCCTGTTTCAACAACAATCGAATATTTGATCCGCTTAATTTCCGATAAGGAAAGCGGGGGAACCAACAATCGGCAGACGATGTGAGAGTCGGAAGCCGGTTATGGGGTGAATCCTGTAGAAGATGCGAGTGAGCTCGCATCTATACAGGTAGGGCGACTCTCACCGCCCGAATCCGACAGCTAACCTCGTAAGCGTATGGAGAGAGGATGAGTGCAATGTGACCGCTAGCGAGCCACAGAGGAGAATCCTTTGTGGCTTTTTGCTGTGCTTTTTTAAGCAAAGCATTTATGGAAAACCTCACGAAGAGGTCGTTATATTCATCATTAGCGGTAGCTTTTCTTTCAAGATCAGGGTGATCAAGCTCTGATCTTACAAGCAAAGCATTTGAGGAGAATAAGAGATGACAGATCAGAATGAATATGTACTGGTATGTGCGCCAACGAAGGCAGGCGAACATTTTATTAAGCTTCTAAAATTCAGAGGCATTAAGATGGCCGGATTGACCAACAACTTGCCTGAGAAGGCCCTACTCGAAGAGATGGGGATTGAACAAGTCGTTCTAGTTGATACCCGCCATCAGAATACTTGGTTTCGCCCGCCGTTCCCGGTAGGACGGGTATATCTGTTCGAGAGCAGCTTTACGTTATGCTGCCGCTACATTCAGATGTGCCGCACCTGGACGACACAGCCGATTTTTGTAATCACAAGCTCAATAAATCCTAGATTGGTCTATAAAAGGCTTGGTGCAAGTTATGTAATCTATTCTCACAGTGGTGATGCTGATTTTCTAATCGATAAATCACCTCATCAAGGATAAAAGAAGGAGTGCGGGAGATATGATGGATCTGTATATGGTGGCTTCGTTAGCTGTAATTTACGGGTTGTTTTATGGATTTATGCGCTGGTGCGCAGGTGTAGTTGAGGATACAGGGAGGGATAAGTTGTGATTCTAGTAATCGCTGTTACCCTACTGTTGTTTGTATATCTGGTTTACGCATTGATTCATCCGGAGAAATTTTAAGGAGGGGCATTCATGGGCATTTTGCAAATAGTTGCTGTAATCGTAATTCTTATCTTGCTGGTTAAGCCGATGGGCACGTATTTATATTATGTATTTTCTAATGAACCGAACCGTACGGATCGATGGTTTGGAGGCATGGAAAAAGGAATTTATAAGCTGATTGGCCTGAAAAAACGGGACGGAATGTCTTGGAAGAAGTATGCGCTCAGCTTTGTGTTAACAAATATCGTATTGGTTACTTTCAGTTACATTGTTCTTAGATTGCAGCGGGGATTGCCGTTAAACCCGAATGGAATTACGGATTTGGAACAGACGCTTTCATTCAATACAGTGATCAGCTTTATGACCAATACGAACCTGCAGCATTATAGCGGGGAGACGGGGCTTTCGTATTTTTCACAAATGGCTGTCATCACGATGATGATGTTCACATCTGCAGCGAGCGGATTTTCTGTTGCGGTTGCCTTTGTCAGAGGAATCACGGGACGGAAATCAGTCGGGAACTTCTTCGAGGATTTCGTCAAAGCACATATTCGTGTGTTCATTCCGCTAGCTTTGTTAGTTTCATTGGTGTTGGTAGGACTGCATGTGCCACAAACGCTCAAGCCATCACTTGAAGTCACTACACTAGAGGGCCAAACACAACAAATTGCTATCGGTCCAGTAGCTTCTTTGGAATCGATCAAACATCTGGGCACGAATGGTGGCGGCTTCTTCGGGGCCAATTCATCCCATCCTTTTGAGAACCCTAATCCACTTACGAACGTTCTGGAGATTCTCTCTATGTGGATGCTGCCAGCTTCGCTCCCTTATATGTACGGATTGTTTGCCAAGAACAAACGTCAGGGCTGGGTAATTTTTACCGCAATGATGACCTTGTTTGTTCTGCTATTAAGCCTAAACTTCTATGCTGAATCAAAAGGTAATCCGGCGATCAATGCACTAGGAATCGAATCTTCACAAGGTAGCATGGAAGGTAAAGAGGTGCGCTTCGGCATACCGCAGTCTTCCTTGTTTACTTCAGTAACAACCGCAGCTACGACAGGTAGTGTTAACAATATGCATGATACGCTGACGCCGCTGGGAGGCATTACGCCTCTTGCACTGATGATGCTCAACAATGTCTTCGGTGGTAAAGGTGTCGGACTGATCAATATGCTGATGTATGCGATTCTGGGTGTCTTCCTGTGCGGTCTGATGGTCGGCAGGACACCGGAGTTCCTCGGACGGAAGATAGAGGCCAAGGAGATGAAGCTGATTGCCATTGCGATCCTTGTGCATCCGTTCATTATCCTTGTACCAACTGCAGCTGCGTTCCTGACCGATTTGGGGCAAGGGGCGATTACGAACACTGGATTCCATGGACTCAGCCAAGTGTTATATGAATATGTCTCTTCTGCCGCGAACAATGGCTCAGGATTTGAAGGACTTGCGGACAACACAACCTTCTGGAATGTTACAACCGGGATTGTCATGCTGCTAGGTCGTTATGTTTCTATTATCGCAATGTTGGCGGTAGCAGGTTCTCTGCTTCAGAAGAAGCCGGTTCCTGAGACGATTGGCACGTTCCGCACAGACAATGGACTGTTTACGGGAATTCTGATTGGTACAGTAGTGATTATCGGTGCGTTGACGTTCCTGCCGGTCATTGTACTCGGCCCCATTGCAGAATATCTAACCTTACGGTAGGAAGAGGGAGAATAAGATGAGTACTGTAAAAAGAAAAAAGTTGCTGACGGGACCCATACTCCTAAGCGCTGTAAAGGATAGCTTTATAAAGCTTAACCCAGTAACGCTAATCAAAAATCCAGTCATGTTCGTGGTAGAGGTCGGTACGATCATTGTACTCCTCATGGTGTTGGCTCCTGGATATTTTAATGCTGAGCAATCGATAGGATTCAATATCACAGTGTTGTTCATTCTGCTATTTACAGTGCTGTTTGCGAACTTCGCTGAAGCACTGGCGGAAGGCCGCGGTAAAGCCCAAGCTGATTCGCTTAAAAAAACGAAACAAGATATCACTGCCAACAAACTGGTTGGAGGGTCGGTGAAAACAGTATCCTCCTCCGAACTGCGTAAAGGGGATATCGTCATCGTCAGTCAGGGTGAACTCATCCCTGGTGACGGTGAAGTGATTGAAGGGCTGGCTTCCGTAGATGAATCAGCGATTACAGGTGAATCTGCACCTGTAATCAAGGAAGCTGGTGGGGACTTTGGTTCCGTTACAGGCGGCACTCGGGTCGTCAGTGATGAGATCAAAGTCAGAATTACTAGTGATCCTGGTGAGTCGTTTCTAGATCGGATGATTTCCCTCGTTGAAGGGGCGAAACGTCAGAAGACACCTAATGAAATCGCGCTAAATACGCTTTTGATCAGTCTGACGCTGATTTTCTTGATTGTAGTAGTGACCTTGCGGCCGATTGCAACTTATCTAGGTGTTGATCTTGATATTCCCGTCATGATCGCCTTGTTGGTCTGTCTGATTCCGACAACAATCGGGGGACTACTATCCGCAATCGGAATAGCGGGTATGGACCGGGTGACCCAGTTTAATGTACTCGCGATGTCGGGTAAGGCCGTTGAGGCTGCTGGCGATATTAATACGATGATCCTAGATAAGACCGGTACGATTACCTTTGGGAACCGGATGGCGAGTGAATTTGTACCAGTGGGAAATGAATCCGAAGCGGAGCTTACGGCATGGGCGGCCATCAGTTCCCTAAAGGATGAGACGCCTGAGGGACGTTCTGTAATTGAGCTGGCCAAAAAGCTGGAATGCAGCTATGACAGCAAGCTTGCTGAAGGTGGCGAATTCGTAGAGTTTAAGGCCGAAACTCGGATGAGTGGTATTGACCTGCAAGATGGACGCTGCGTACGTAAAGGTGCGGTAGACTCCGTGAAGAAATGGGTACAGTCGAAAGGCGGAGTCATTCCCGATAACCTCGACAGTAATTCTGATGCTATCGCTCGGATGGGGGGAACCCCGTTAGCGGTTGCGGTAGACAATCGGATCTATGGACTTATTTACTTGAAGGATACAGTTAAGCCAGGCATGAAAGAGCGATTTGATGAGCTGCGGAAAATGGGGATCAAGACCATCATGTGTACGGGTGACAATCCGCTGACCGCAGCTACGATTGCCCGTGAAGCGGGGGTAGATGATTTCATCGCGGAAAGTACACCTGAGGATAAAATAGCAGTTATTCGCCGCGAACAGAACGAGGGCAAGCTGGTTGCGATGACCGGGGATGGTACAAATGATGCCCCTGCCCTTGCACAAGCTGATGTGGGCTTAGCCATGAATAGCGGCACTACAGCTGCTAAGGAAGCAGCAAATATGGTCGATTTGGACTCTGACCCTTCGAAGATTATAGAAGTCGTAGCGATTGGGAAACAGCTGCTGATGACGCGGGGTGCGTTAACAACCTTTAGTATCGCGAATGATATCGCGAAGTATTTCGCTATTATTCCGGCGATGTTCATGCTCGCCATTCCTGAAATGGAAGCCCTGAATGTAATGGGACTAGGCTCGCCAAGCTCGGCTATAATATCCGCCTTAATATTTAATGCGATTATTATTCCGCTGCTCATCCCACTGGCTATGAAGGGTGTGTCGTATAAAGCTATGAGCTCTACGAAGCTGCTTGGACGCAATATATTTATCTATGGGCTAGGCGGAGTGGTTGTTCCATTTGCTGGCATCAAGCTCATTGATATGATCGTAAGTGTATGGATTTAACGACGTATTGACTAATCATTGAAAGGGTGAGAGCATCGTGAATAACGGAAACTCCATGGAGGACACTGAAGAGCAGTTATCATCATCGAAAGGTGCTTATTTCTTCATTATTGTGCGACTAAGTTTAGTATTTATTGTTCTCTGCGGAATGATCTATCCTCTGACAACTACAGCGCTTGCCCAGGTTCTAATGCCGTCGCAAGCGAACGGCAGCTTGCTTAAGAATGATGCTGGAGTAGTTGTAGGCTCGGAACTCATCGGGCAGAACTTTACGAACCCAGGACTATTTCATGGTCGTGTGTCTAGTATTGAGTATAAAGCAGAAGCCTCAGGGTCCAATAACTACGCTCCATCCAATCCGGATATGCTGCAGCGGACAAAGGATTTCATTACGCAGTGGCAGCTCGATAACCCGGATGTGTCTGTGAACAAATTGCCAGTTGATTTGGTCACCAACTCGGGTTCGGGGCTTGATCCGCATATCACACCAGCTTCAGCTATGGTGCAGATTCCTCGGATTAGCAATTTAACCGGTATTCCTGCATCGCAGCTGGAAGAGCTCGTAAATAAGCATACCAAGGGTCGTGACTTAGGGTTGTTTGGTGAAGAACGGGTCAATGTGTTGAAGCTGAACATGGATCTACTGAAACTATCGAACAAATAAATATAGTAAATGTCCCTGCCAGATTACTAGAATCGGGCAGGGATATCTTGCTTTCTAAAATATAAGAAAGTATAAGTTTCACATTATACATCATCCTTATATTTCTACGAGAAACGGCTGTCATCTTTGAAGGACGACAACGTCGTTTCTTCTTGGAACAGAAGGGTACATGCATGATCGGGGTTATTAAGGAGTGGTCTTGATGGGAACATACCGGAGGAAGACGCCGGAGGAGCTGCTGCTCTCTATCTATGAGCTGCATCGGGGACGTCTGAAGATCTATATCGGTCCGGTCAGTGGGTCGGGCAAAACGTATCAGATGCTGCGTGAGGGCCAGGCACTAAAAGCGCAGGGAATTGATGTTGTGATCTGTGCGGTTTCGACGAATCAAAGTCCAGAAACTAAGGATCAGCTGGGCGATCTGGAACGGATACCAAGTATTCATTGGTTTCAGAAAGATATAGAGAAGAAGGATCTTGATGTAGAAGCTATTGTGGCACGTAATCCAGAAGTTGTGTTAACCGATGGCTTGGCCCACCAGAATCGCGAGGGTGCGGAGAGATCTGGAAGACTGGACGATATCAAATACTTATTGAGCAGTGGGATTAGTGTCATCACAACTGTAAATGTATACGAACTAGAAGGTGCTGCGGATCTGGCACGGAAATGGACCGGGATTGAGGTAGAGCATTCTCTTCCTGCTGAGGTGCTTACCCTTGCCGATGATATCGTTCTAATTGATGTGACCCCTGAAAAAATACTTCAGCGCTTGTCCGATGGCCATTTAGGGAAGCGCCAGCAGAGATCGCTTTTTAATAAGGGTAATTTAAGCAAGCTGCGGGAGCTGGCACTTCGAATGGTCGCTGAGGATGTTAATGACTCGCTGGAGAAACACCGGGAAGAACAAGGGCTACAGGGAGCTTCGGGGATTGCAGAGAAGGTGCTGGTGTCCGCACAGTATTATTGGAATGGCTCGATTCATATCCGACGTGGACAGCAGATCGCTAAACGTTTAAATGGTGATCTCTCAGTAGTTTCATTCTGGAAGCAGGGTCTCACCCTCTCTAAGGAAGCAGCTACCTTTAAGCGTTCCCTCTGGAAGCTGACCGAGAAGATTGGTGCCTCTATGGAGGAGATTACCTTTCGCACGAAGCGGGAGATCCCTCGACTGTTGGTAGAATACGCAACCCGGCATAATATTACCCGAATCGTTATGGGACACTCCAAGCAGACCGCTTGGCAGGAATTATGGAAAGGCTCGATCGCCAATTCGTTACTGAAGCAAATCCGAGGTGTGGATGTGTTCTTCGTGGCGGATCGCGCAGACCGCGAAGGAGAACGTGTACTTCCAACCCGGCAGAGTCGTAATGAACGGAAAGCGGATGCCTATCACAGGTTAAGCAGTCAGGAAGTAAAGGATAAAATCGACGCGATTCGCGGAGGAACCTTTAAGGTATACATTGGGGCTGCTCCCGGTGTGGGCAAGACTTACAAGATGCTGCGTGAAGGGAACGATCTCTTGAAGAGAGGGATCGATGTCGTGATAGGGCTCCTGGAGACACATGGCCGCAAAGAAACCCTTGAACAAATCGGCGATTTGGAGACCCTTCCACGTCTACGTATGGAGTACCGCGGGACTATCCTTGAGGAGATGGATACGGCAGCAATTATTAAGCGTAATCCAGAAGTCGTGCTAGTGGATGAACTCGCTCATACCAATATGCCAGGCAGCAAACATAAGAAGCGGTATATGGATGTTATGGAGCTGCTGGATGCGGGAATATCTGTGATTTCTACCGTGAATGTGCAGCATTTAGAAAGTCTGAATGACGCCGTAGAGCAAATTACAGGAGTTAGAGTAAGGGAGACTTTTCCGGACAGCATTCTACAGCGGGCAAATGAGGTAGAACTTATCGATGTATCCCCCAAAACACTTCAAGAGCGAATGAAGGATGGAAAAATATATGCCATGGCCAAGGTGGATCAGGCGCTGGGGGCTTTTTTCAAAATCGGGAATTTGATCGCCCTTCGGGAGCTGGCGTTGCGGGAAATTGCTGATGATGTTGATGAAAGGCTAGAATCTTGGGAACGTGTTGGTTCGTTACGGGGACCTTGGCGGCGTCAGGAAGTTATATATGTGTGTATCACCTTGGGGGATCATGCGGAGCGTTTAATTCGGCGTGGTTTTCGGATTGCATATCGTCTAAAAGCTTGCTGGTATGTTACGTATGTGCAGGAATTTAAACAAAATGGACCCGTATATGATAAACGTATAAATGATTTAAAGGAATTGACGGAACGACTGGGTGGAACGTTTAAGATGATTGAGAGCGGGCTCCCCGCCCGAGTGGCGTCCTTGCTGCTTGAAAGATCTCAAGCTTTGCAGAGCACTCAGATTATTATCGGTCAATCACAACGCTCATGGCTGCGAAAAAGTATCCGCGGCGATGTTACCAAGCAGATTCTGCGTTCTGCCAGAAACGTGGATGTGCTGGTCGTGGCAGATCTCATACGTGAGGAAGCATAGACTATGACTAACAAGTAAAAACGCCTTCGGCGTCCCTAAAGGACGGTAAGCGTTTATGCGAGAAATATAAGAATAATGTATAGCGTGAAAATTATAGATTCTTATATTTTGAAAAAGGGTACCTTCAAGCCGATTGGCTATGAGGATACCCTTTTTTTGCAGCTATGAATTACATCATGTACTGAATAGTTTAATGGCTTAATTATTGGGCAGCTTCGATGAGTGCTTTGAGCGCAGGAAGATTAAATCCCTTGATCGCTTGATCCCCTGCTACAGTGACAGGAACACCCATGAATCCAAGCTTCTCAACTTCCTCTTGATAGACTGTGCTGGTCATAACATCTCTTACTTCAAAAGGGACACCCTGCTCCGTAAGATAATTTTTAACCAAATTACAGTCACTGCACCCTGCGGTTGAATAGACAATCACTGGCTCACTCATTGGTTCACAGCCTCTTTGATAGCATCTCTTGTAATTTTCCAGTGGGAAGTGTTCCAGCGAACCTCATTGTCCTCAAGCAGGAAGAGTTGTGGAGATTCATGTTTGATGCCAAAATCCTCAGCAATTTGATTGGAAACGGAACGATCCTCGATGACTAAGACCACTGCAGCGGCAGTATCCGCATCCTTCAGATAAGCCTGAAACTCTTCATTAGCTTTAGCACTAATCGGGCAGGTCGTGCTGTGTTTGAACAGCAGCTTCTTGCCAGGCTTAGCTACATATTGCTCAAGATCCTCCAGCGTATGGAGTTGTTGAATAGACATAGATATCACCCTCCTGGGATCGTTATTTTGCTAACAATTGTGTTGTTAACAACCTGTAATCATGATTGTAACATATATCAAAATTAAAACAAAAAGGATTCTGAAAGGCTTGCACAAGAAGCGATATACCTGAAACCAATCGCGTTGAAAAAAAGAGTACAGCATGCTAAGGTGAAAAGAAGCAACATGCCTAACCATATCGCTACGAGATAGGAGTGTTCAGAAGAATGAAGAGAGTTGCATGTGTAACTGGAGCTGATCGGGGGCTTGGACTGTCGCTTGTACGTTCGTTGCTGGCCAACCAGTTCTCAGTATTTGCAGGACAGTTTTTGAAAGAATCAGAAGATTTGAAAGCGCTTAAAGAGCAATATCCTGAACAGTTGGAGCTTATCCCCCTAGATATCAGCAATAAAGATAGTGTAAAGCAGGCTGCGAGAGTGATAGCCAGTAAAACTGGATATGTCGATATGATTATTAATAATGCAGGTATTATTCGTTCTGCTGATAATGCTACTGTGCTGGTGGAGCTGGATGATGAAGGCATGGCAGAAATATATAATGTAAATACACTTGGCGCGTTAAGAGTCAGCAATGCACTGATGGGACTATTACTACAAAGTGAGGATAAATTAATCGTCAATATTTCATCGGAGGCAGGCAGTATTACCCGAAATAAGCGTATCAACATGTATGGCTATTGTATGTCGAAGGCAGCACTGAATATGCAGTCCTCCTTGATGCATAATCATCTGAAAACGCTTGGCGGTCAAGTAATGGTGTTCCATCCTGGCTGGCTGCAGACTTATATGCATGGTAAGAAGGATGAGCAAGCGGAAATGACTCCTGAACAGTCCGCGGAGCAGATTATCGACCTTGTTCTGGATTATAAAAAATATATGGGCGAGGAACCGGCCTATCTGGATACGGATGGCAGCTCATGGCCGTGGTAGAACGGATATTTCAAAATAGATAAGAAGAAAGGCGCTGATAACATGTCTACACTAAAAGCACTCGCACTCGGAAGCTACTCGGAGGTTAAATATCACCCCTTTGCTGGCGTGGACCGGGAGATCGAACAAATCCTTGCGAATGACTTACAGGTTTTTTCTTCAGAGGATTATGCACTTCTCAATAAAGAAACGTTGTCTGACTACAAGCTGGTAATCTCCTACACTGAATTTTCTGATGACAAAATCCCCGCGGAACAAAGTGGTGCTTTGCTATCTTATGTGGCTGGCGGGGGCGGACTACTAGTTGTACATAACGGAATTTCCTTACAGCGCAATCAGGAGCTTGGTGCTATGCTGGGCGCACATTTCACCCATCATCCAGAGTATACTTCGCTGCAGATGTCCATACCCGCACGAGAGCATCCCATTATGCAGGGAATTGAAGAATTTGTAATTGAGGATGAGCCGTATTATTTCGAGATGCATCCTTATTTCGAAACAACGGTGCTCGCTGAATATTCTCATGAGGGAGCTATGCGCCAAGCGGCTTGGTGTCACGAATTTGGCTTGGGCCGGGTTGTTTATTTAATGCCAGGGCATCATTTACCATCATTCTCAGTAGAACCATTCCGCGAAATGATTCGTAGAGGTGGGCTTTGGGCAGCAGGATTATTGTAGAATATAAGCGGCGGATATACTTGTTGTAAGATTATAAATGAGTCCAACTGTGGGATAACCACGGTTGGATTTTTTTGTTGACTCTTACATTGATGTCAGGGTTTATACTGGTGTAGAACAATTCTCATGAACCCCGGGGAGATTGCTATGAAAATAGGTGAGCTTGCTAAACTGACGGGCGTAAGCGTCCGTTCAATTCGTTATTATGAGAGTCAGGGATTAATTTCGCCGATCCGTCAGGCCAACGGATATCGGGAGTACTCTCCGCTCGCTGTGGAGACGGTAGAAACGATAAAATTATATTTGAACCTGGGTCTGTCCACAGAGCAGATCGCGGGCTTTCTACATTGTGTTTTGAAGAACAAAGAAGCTTTCTGCGCAGAAGTGATGCCACTATACCGTAGCAAGCTTGAGGATATTGAACGTCAGCTTGTAGAACTGAATCAGATCAAACGCAATTTGGAAGAAAGAATGGCCTCTATCTTGCAAGAGCAGAACGAGAGTAGTTTAGAGGCATGTACACCGGAGAGTTTGGAGTAGGTACTGCTGGAGTTGAAAACTTTGAGGAGGAATGACAAATGGCTATTACAAATGCAGATAGCGCTGATTGGGTACGAGCAGAGATTCGCGGTGGTGGAACGGTTTTGGTAGATTACGGTGCGCCATGGTGTCCCCCTTGCAAGGTGCTGTTGCCTCTTTTGGAAGATCTTCATCAGGAATATGGAGACGATGTCTCTATTGTGAAGGTGAATTGTGACGAATTGCCGGATCTGGCTGGGGAAGCTGGTGTTATGGGGATGCCTACAGTCATTGTATATAAAGATGGGCAGCCAATGGAAAAGTTGGTTGGCTTACGTCCGATAGCAGCCTACCAAGGGATATTGAACAAGGTTATTCTAGCATAGGGAATTGGAATTTAGTTGTATTTTGATGCTATATTAATCTCAAGCTGAGAAGGCATTAAGAAGCCTCATCCGGATATTTTCCTGCGTGCACTAAATAGGCTAGACATGAAGCACTAGGAGAGCGTCTACATTGTTGATCATCCGCTGAACGATGTAGACGCCGCGGTGAGCCGTGACGGTATGAAAGGCACAGCTTTGGAAGGAGTCTAGCACGTATGGATTTTCAGGTCGCATATACCAACTATCACTCTCTGCTGAAAGCAATCGCTTACCGTATGACCGGCTCTATAGCAGATGCAGAGGACCTCGTTCAAGATGTATTCATTGAGTACAGCAAGCTACAAACAATAGATATCATCCATCCGAAAGCTTACTTAATCCGTATGACAACAAATCGTTGCATCAACTATATGCAATCCGCCCGTATAAGGAGAGAGCAATATGTCGGCACATGGCTGCCGGAGCCGCTCGTCAGCTTTACGAATGGAGGCGGCGATAATCCTGCTGATCTTTTCGATCACGATGAAAATGTATCCTACGCTCTGCTCGTCATGTTGGAACATTTGTCGGCTGTCGAGAGAGCCGTCTTCATCTTGCGCCAATCCTTCGCTTTCGAATATAGCGAACTTGCCGATGTATTAGGAAAATCAGAAGCCAACTGTCGAAAAATATTTAGCCGCGCTAATGATAAGCTGCATCAACAATCGCCAGTTCTGCCAGGCAACACGGCTCAGGCAACACCTCTTGCGACAGCATTCCTCGCAGCTGCGCGAGGCGGCAACGTCGATGCGTTTGTCAGCCTGCTGACCGAGGACGCGCTGCTTACGTCGGACGGCGGCGGTAAAGTTCGCGCAGCGATCTTCACCATTACGGGCAGAGATCGTGTTCAAGCTTTCATTGGAGGCGTCATTACGAAGGGCTTCCTCGGAGATTCGCAAAGTATGGTGCTACTTAACGGTCAGCTGGGCATCGTCATCTATCGGGATGGCCGGCCGCTTAAGGCGATCAGCTTCCAGCTTGATGCGGCCGGGGAGCGGATCGAGCATATTTATATCGTACTCAATCCCGATAAATTACAACGAATGGGGTAACTTGTCACAAACGGAGCTTTTGTATTGTCTTATTAGTGAAACAATCAAAAGATAACCGGTCTACAGCCGGAGAGGAGCTATCCCCATGGAACAAAGAATGGATCTGGCCGGTGAAATTCCAGCCGCATACAAAGCGATGATGGGTCTTGAAGCGTTCGTACAATCGACAGGCATGGAGAAGTCGTTATTGGAGTTAATCAAAATCAGAGCGTCACAAATTAATGGCTGCGCCTTCTGCATCGATATGCATACGAAGGATGCCCGCAAGGCAGGCGAGTCGGAACAGCGAATCTACATGCTGAACGCATGGCGTGAAGCGCCGTTCTACAGCGACGAGGAGCGCGCAGTGCTTGCGCTGACCGAATCGGTTACACTCGTGACGCAAGGACATGTACCGGTCGATGTCTATTCGGAAGCGGAGCGCCATTTCGATACTAAGCGACTTGGCGAGATCATCATGGCAATTGTTACAATCAATGCATGGAATCGCATCGCGATCACCACTCGCATGATGCCGCAATAAACTTTAATTACGTCAGCCGAACGTCCAAGGCTAGAATCCGACACTTTACAGATACAATAGAGGTATAAGAACATATGAAGTTTAACTTAGGGAGACCCCATACTGTGGGGTCTTTTTTGTATGCATGAATTACCCATCTTCGGTAAAAAATACGGTCACAGCTATAAAGGAGGTGTTAGGGGTGTGGAATGAGGCAATAGATTTAATTCCAAGTTGGGGTGTGGTTTTCCAAGGGATTATGATTTTCTGTGTCCCTTTCTTCCTGCTTCGTACAATAAGCTGGGCTAAAGCTAAAGAAGACAGGATAACGACTAGAGCGGAAAAAGCTACTGGCAGCAAAGGTGGAGGTGTTTCTTCCGTAGAAAACTCTGGAGAAACAAGCATTTTAGAAGGGCCGGTGAAGCAGTCTAGCTCGAATGTAGTAACTAAGGATAAGGGGAAGAGAATAACTTATAGTGGCCATTTTGAGGATGATTTGCAGAAATTCAGAGAGATCAGCGCCGATATGCATGATGTGAATGTAAGGGAGTTGCGAATCGGAACCATTAAGACAAGGGCAGCACTTTTGTACGTAGACGGTCTAACGGACAAAGACAAAATGGATCAGAATATTTTAAAGCCGTTAATGAATGCATATCAGCCGTTTATGAACATGAATAACAAAGCGGAAGCGAAAGATCTACAAGATATTCTCATACATGAGGTCCTCCTCATATCGGAAGTTGAGCTTACGGATAATGCATACCTCTCCCTTCAGAAGGTGTTATTTGGATCTGCCGTGCTGCTCGTGGAGGGGATATCTAAGGCTTTTGTACTCAGTAGTCCTAAGGGGAATACAAGAGGGATTCAGGAGCCAGAATCTGAAGGAGTCTTGCGGGGCTCGCGAAGCGGATTTAACGAGACATTAAGCGATAACACAGCGATGCTGCGTAGACACGGACAGAGTACAGAACTAGCTATGATTTCTTTTACTGTAGGAAAGAGAATGCAGAAGGAATTGATCCTAGCCTATATCAAGGATATTGCGAATGATGAACTTGTAGAAGAGGTCAAACGAAGAATTAGAACGATAGATTTAGATGATGTTCAAGAATCTGGTTATGTTGAGCAATTGATCGAAGATAATGGCTATAGTCCTTTCCAACAGATTCAGAATACGGAAAGGCCGGACCGTGTAATGGCAGCACTTTTGGAAGGAAGAGTAGCTATTTTACTTGACGGTACACCCTTTGCATTGATTATGCCGGTAACCTTCGGGATGTTACTGCAATCGCCAGAGGATTATAACGATCGCTGGATGGTAGGATCGATGCTACGTCTTTTGCGTTTTTTTGCGGCATTGATATCACTTTTTGCTCCGGCACTATATATTTCCTTCCTTTCGTTCCAGCCAGGCTTGATTCCAACTAAGCTAGCTATTTCTATTATCGCCTCCCGGCAAGGAGTCCCCTTTACGGTATTAATCGAAGCCTTGATTATGGAGGTCTCGATTGAAATCTTACGAGAGGCTGGACTTCGCTTGCCCAAACCTATCGGTCCGGCGATGGGAATTGTCGGCGGTCTGATCATCGGGCAAGCCGCGGTAGAGGCTGGAATTGTGAGTCCGATTTTAGTTATTGTAGTATCAGTTACGGCTGTTTCTTCCTTCTCTATGCCCATGTATAGTGCGGGGATGACGCTTCGTATGCTCCGTTTTGCAGCCATGTTTTTTGCAGCCATTTTTGGATTATACGGAGTTGTACTGTTTTTTCTCTTGCTTAGTAGTCATTTAATTAAGCTGAAGAGTTTTGGTGTTCCTTATCTAGGTCTGGCAGTCCCAAATAAGATGGTGAATTGGAAGGATTTTATATTCCGTATGCCTTTTCAATTTCTAACAGGGCGACCTACGTTTTTGAAACCAAAGGACCCCTTGCGTAAAGGGTGAGAAGTTTAGGTAAAGGAGGAAGAGAACATGAGCGCCGAGGTAAAGGACCGAATTACTGCAGTTCAAGCGACGATCATTCTAGCCAATTATACGATTGCGGCAGGGGTACTTACGCTTCCTCGGACCATTGTAGAGGCCAGTGGTAGTCCAGATGTATGGATAAGTATTTTTTTAGGGGGAGCAATCTCTTTTCTGTTCGGATTGATCATAGTGAAACTTAGTCAAAGGTTCCCAGGCCAAACATTCTTTCAGTATATCGGGAAGATCATCGGCAAGCCACTCGGAATGGTTCTGTCAATAGGAGTCATTGGGTATTTTCTCAGTATCGCCGGCTTTGAGATACGTTCGGTGCAGGAGGTAACCTCTTTCTTTCTACTGGAAGGTACACCTCCGTGGGCTATTATGGCTGCTTTTATATGGATCGCCTTCTATTTATGCAGAGGAGGAATTAATGCGATCGCTAGCATGTGCAGACTCATTGTTCCGATTACCTGGACAGTGTTTCTAGGGGTTTGTCTGCTTAGTTTCGAAGTTTTCGACCTCAATAATCTACTTCCAGTACTTGGAGAGGGTTTGGAACCCGTGTGGAAAGGGATCAAACCAACCATCCTAACCTTTACAGCTGGAGAAGCAATGTTGTTCGTTGTTGCTTTTATGGATAAGCCTCAAAAAGCAGTAAAGGTAATCATAGCTGGAACCTGTATATCGACGATATTTTATATCATGGCAGTTGTAGCGACCATAGGTGCCTTTTCTATAGATGGAGTTCTCACAAGAACCTGGCCGTTTCTCGATCTTGTACGAAGTTTTGAAGTGAACTATCTCATCTTTGAAAGGTTTGAGTCGTTGCTGTTGGTGATCTGGATTATGCAGATCTTTTGTACCTTTTGTATTTCAATTTATGCAGCGGCTTTAGGATTGTCCCAAGTGATCCATAAAAACTTCAAAAGTTGTTTGTTAGCTATTCTTCCGGTTGTCTATGTAATTTCTAGAATTCCACCAAATGTGAATGCTCTGTTTGCTTTAGGAACAGGTATCGGTGATTCTATGCTTATTCTATTCGGATTGCTTCCGTTGCCATTGTTAATTATCACATATTTCCGGAGGGCTGCTTCATGAAAAAATGGAGGTTGTGGATCGTGCTCTCTGTACTATGTTCTCTGTTATCAGGCTGCTGGAGCAGCACACCGATCGAGGAATTAAACATGCAGATTGGTGTTGCACTGGACAGTGCGGAGGAGTCAGGGGGCGAGGAAGTAGCTAATCCAGAAGGTGGGAATCATGCGAAGCCAACAAAAATAATAAGCACCTATCAATTTACGATTCCACAGGGGTCGGGAGGTGCCGTCATGAAGTCTTCTTCAAATTCATCCTCCATTAAGAATTACTATAATATGAGTGAAACTAGCGATTCTATCTTTGAAGCGCTACGGCAGCTTTCACTGCGTACTAGACGCACTCCGATAGGCCATCACCTAAAGGTCATTGTGATTAGTGAAAAACTCGCGCGTTCCAATAATCTTACTAAACTAATAGATTTCTTTACTCGGGATAATGATATCCGTCCGAGTGTTATGTTATTTGTCAGCAAGGGAATGGCCAAGGATGTATTGGAAAATGCACTGCCGGGTCAGACTCCTGCCTTTGTACTTGAAGGGATATTCAATAACAGAGACCGTAATATGGGGATATGGGAGCCGGTAACTTTGGCGAAAGTAGTTGGCCCGTTGCAAGCAAAGAAAAGCTTCTTATTGCAAAATGTTATTCCTATTGATCATGAGACAAAGCTATCAGGAGCAGGTGTAATCAACGGGGAAACGGGAAAGCTTGTTGGCTTTTTGGATGAGTCGGAGTTGGAGGGGATGGCCTGGCTGACCGGGAAGGGGCTAGGAGGAGTGCTTAAGACGTATAATCCGGATAACAATGACCTCTTAACCTATGAGGTGAAATCCATGCATAGCAAGATCAAAGCCAATGTGAATAATGGTCAGATCTCTTTTAACGTGAAAATAACATCTACAGGTAGATATGCTGAGGTCTTTGCCGAGAAATCGAAGAAATTACACGACGGAATTGTAAAGAAGGATAAAGTCTTGCTGCAGAAGCGGGTCCTAGAAATAGTGCAAACTACTGTAACAAAGATGCAGAAGGAACTGCATACCGAGGCTGCCGGTTTCGGCACCAGTCTGCATAATCAACATCCAGCCGTATGGCGGAGCGTTAAGGATAACTGGGACGAAACCTTCAGCAAAATTCCAATTACTTATGAAATAAACCTGAATATTGAGGAATACGGCGCATCAGATACAACGGCTGAATAGAGAGATTGTAAAAGATTCAGAGTTACTTCATTTGATGTGTGAGCGGTATGACATCATTTTGGTGCAGCGCATCGAGTACTTCGTTTTTTAATTGTTCGGTAAAGGTATTCCATGTTTTTTTGCCGACATTCAGCTCTTCTCGCCCAATAGCATTTAGTGTTTCCAGCCAAAGGCGTTTATCGTTTATCAGCCCGAGCTGATCTTGGATCTGCTTATATATTTCCTCATGGGCATGAAATTTTTGATTTAACGCAAAAGAGGCTGCACTAGCGGTATATCGCAGTTCCTTAGCAGCCATCCTTAGCTCATGCAGTGAGTCGAAGGCTGCTTCTGATTCGGCATCTTGTCCACGAAATATAGCCTTGCAAGCTTTTTTCTTCTGCTCGTAAGCTACCTCAAGTTCGCGCATGACAACGTTGGCATCTTTTTTCGCTACCAGGGCCTCTAGCTGTTCACTTAGGAAAGCTTTCCACTTCTCATCCAGATCTTCATTGATTAGCTTAGGCAGCTCATCGGCCAGCTTCTTACGATAAGTTCTTCGCTTGTCCTTTTGGTGGTCGATCACAGCCTTCAACAGTTCTGCTGTCTTTGTATCGCCGTTTTCCTTGGCGTGTTTACGTTTAGTCTTGAACGATTCAATCAGAACGTCTGCATCTCTGACCTTGCCTAATCTCTTTTGGGCTTTTTCAAATAGGGGGTATAGCCCTAGAGTATGACCAGGGTCGAGAATGGAAAGCAGTGTTAAGAGCTTACGGCAGTTCACTCTTGCTTGGTGAATGTCCTCGTCATCGAATTTGCTAATTGCATCATGGCAGTAATCCCAGAAATCAATATACAGCAGGTTAAGTGCCTGTTCCCATTGTCTTGTCTTGGTTAACTGTCGTTCCTTCATCACTTCCACTGTCATGCGGCATCACTCCTTAACGTTGTGTATAGCATGAACCTAAGGCTACCCCCTATTCGAGCTGGGGCATGTTCGTATACTATAAGGATAGCGTTATCATAACCTCATTTCAATTCTGATTTCGCACTAGCGAGGCAGAACGATTACAATATCACGGATAATACGGGAAAGAGGGGAATCGGTGGATACTCGGGAGTACGATGCAATGATCAATGGATCTGTTGATAGAAGTAAAGAAGTCATCGGACTTCCTGCAGAAATGGGACTTTTCCAACATTTAATCTTAAAGGATGACAGGATAGATGCGGAAGCAAAGGGCTTCGGGGAGATGTTGATCCCGTTCGCCTTTGAAGAGACCCTTTGTAGGGATGTCGGAGCGGGACTTGTTCCTCCTAGTCTGCACCTATGGAGTCATTCTGGGGGTGTTGTGCTCGGCCTACGGGACAGCAAGCTTCCGTACGCGGCCCAAGCGATGGCTAAGTTGGAGCAGCGAGGCATTCGTACAGCGGTGAGACATTCCGGTGGTGCTGCGGTGCCTCTGGATGATGGAATTGTTAATGTTTCGCTAGTTCTCCCCAAAGGACGCGGAAAGCTAGATTTTCATGATGACTTTAGGCTTCTGGCTTCTCTGATCACTGAGGCAGTTGCTATGAGTCATCCACAGGCTGCGGCTCAAATTGAGGCTGGTGAAATTGTTGGTTCTTACTGCCCGGGGGACTTCGATTTGGCGATCGGTGGGCGGAAATTTTGCGGCATTGCTCAGCGCAGACAAAATAATGCCTATTTCGTACATGCATTTGTAGTGGTTTCGGGTTCGGGACAGGAACGTGGTGAACTCATTCATAAATTCTATAAGCAAGCCTCTGGAGGAGACTCAGCATTATCTTATCCACGGGTTCGTCCAGAGACGATCGCTGGGCTTGGCGAACTAGGTGGACCGAATGCGACTGAAGTATTTGCCGAAGGCATTAGACAAGCAATAGCCCACCGTGGAGTGGTGCTTAAATCCTGTGACAGGCTACAGCAGGAGACCGGATATTTCCTAGACTATGAAGATCCGCGTGTTCTGGATGCTGCGCGAGTTCTGCATGAACGTTATGCCCAAGGATAGATGGATATTGAGCATCGTTAAGAAGGACGTAACAGAAATCTGGCGAGAGGCCAGCATCTGTTACGTCCTTTTTAATCATATAAGTCCGGACGTCTGTCTGCAAAAATCGGGATTTGTGCTCGAATTTCACGCACCATATGTAAATCGATATCCCCCGTTAGGATTTCTTCCCCTTCAGTAGCTTCACATAAAATATCTCCCCAAGGATCAATTATCATAGAATGCCCAGCAAAGGTATTGTTAGGATCGCTTCCTGCACGGTTGCAGGCTACTACATAACATTGGTTCTCGATCGCTCGGCTGATCAGTAGTGCACGCCAATGAGATAGCCTGGATAATGGCCACTCTGCACTGATAAACAAGATTTCTGCACCTTGTGCGGTATGAGCACGAACCCATTCTGGAAATCGGATATCATAACAGATTAATCCGGCACATAACGTGCCCTCCAATGTGAAGAGGCCTTTGTCTTCTCCAGGCTGCAAATATAGATGTTCATCCATTAGCTGAAACAAATGTAGCTTACTGTATTCGCCAACGAGTTCTCCAGTTCGATTAAATACAAACATACGATTAGTTACACCGGAGGCGTTCTTGCTAGCTACTGAACCAGCGACGATATTGATGTTGTATTGTCTGGCTAAGCTGGAGATGAATTCCTTGGTAATTTGTCCTTCTGGATCGCCAATATCTTCTAGTCGGGTCAGATCATAGCCAGTGGTCCAAAGCTCAGGGAGAATAAGACAGTCGGGGGCTGTGGCGGCCGCTACACTAATTTTATTTGCTACAGCAGCATAATTCATATCGGGTTTGCCAAATGCTATATCCAGCTGAATCAGGGAGATTCTCATAGGATTCCTCCTTTTTGTTCAAGACTATAGCACCATAAGAGGATAAGCAATGTTGATTTTTAAAAAATGATTTGATATATTAGTTGACGGGTCAATGATTATCAGTTAGTATAATTTTATACAAAATAATTGCACGCAATTAAATTTATAAAGGAGGTATATTTTGACGGAGCACTATCCTGAGGAAGACCGCATATTTGAACTGCTGCAGGCATTAAACAAGGGAATCTGTCCGAAATTCGAACGATGTGCTGGGATTAGTCCCACACGGCTTCGCCTCCTGCATGAACTATTCCAGGTGGATGAAGTCAGCCAAATTACGCTGCAAAAGGGCATGGATATAGATGCGGCCGCCGTCACTCGGCACTTGAAAGGGATGGAAGAGAGTGGTACGATCACTCGCCGCAACAACCCCGCAGATAACAGGGTTACATTGGTCTCATTAACGGATCAAGGGCGGGAAAGAATGATTCAATATGGCGAAGAGAAGAGACGATTTGTCGCTACTCTGCTTACTGGATTTAACGATCAGGAGCGAAAAGTGCTCATAGATATGCTTAATCGCCTGCAATCTAATATCAATCTGTTATAACTGTAACTACCCAAAATACACATTCAAAGGAGAAATACAAATATGAACGCTACACAAACACAAACCAATGATTTTAAAGAAATTATTACGGGTCGCCGCTCTATCCGCAAATATGATCCATCCGTTAAGATCAGCAAAGAAGAGATGACTCAGATTCTTACGGAGGCGACTCTTGCACCTTCTTCTGTAAACATGCAGCCTTGGCGGTTTCTTGTCATTGAAAGTGACGAAGCAAAAGCTACTTTAGCTCCTCTTGCTCGCTTTAATGGCGTACAAGTTGAAACCTCTGCAGCTATGATTGCCATCTTCGGTGATTTGAACAATTTCGACTACGCTGAGGAGATTTATGGTACAGCTGTTGAACGTGGACTAATGCCTGCTGAAGTAAAAGAAAACCAATTAACTAGATTATCTGCTCACTTTGCTACCTTGCCACGTGAAGTTAACAAAGATACTGTGCTTATTGATGGTGCTCTTGTTGCAATGCAATTGATGCTGGTTGCCCGTGCACATGGATACGATACAAACCCAATTGGCGGTTATGAAAAAGATCAAATCGCAGAAGCGTTTGGCATGGAAAAAGATCGTTATGTTCCTGTAATGTTGCTTTCCATCGGTAAGGCTGTTGATGCAGGTTACCCATCTGTCCGTTTGCCTATCGATAAGATTGCTGAGTGGAAATAATACTTTATACCTTAGGAGGAAAATATAATGATCATTATCCATGCAGTACTTAAAGTGAATCCGGAACGTCGCGAGCAGTTTTTGGCGGAGTCCAAAACACTTCTCACAGCTACTCACACTGAAGAAGGAAATCTCTCTTACGAGCTGTATGAGAATGCTGGAGAAGCGAACTCATTTATTATGGTGGAGACTTGGCGCGACGCTGAAGCCGTATCCAGCCACAATACGAGCGCTCATTTTACCGCGTTCTCAGCTAAAGCTGGTGAATTCTTGGCTGCACCACTAGACGTAAAAGTATTTAGCGCAGAGCAAGTGAAATAAGTTATCTCGATTCTTAGTGAATCCTGGTTGATCTTAAACAGGGATGTTCCATAGCCATAATGGCTGCGGGGCATTCCTGTTTTTTATGTTCCCCGTTTATAAGGAGGAGTTCAAGGGTATCTATCCTTACCTTGATACATGTGCACTCACAATAAAGATAGGGGATCTTACATATGGAAATAAAGAAAAAAATGATCGATATCGTGAACTATTATTTATCAGGCGGTTCATTTGTCTGCATTATGGGCGAAGCAGGAGAAGAGGCGGAGCGCAGACTAATGGGGATCGATCTGGAGGCGGCTAGAGCATACCGACAGTCCATTGGCGGAGTCATTACGGAGGGTCAGCAGCTATTTCAGGTTCCTGGCTTTAGCCCAAGATTGCTGGGGCAACTTACTGAAGTATTAGGCAGATTAGATTCAGACAAGCTAAAAGCTCTGGCCCCACAAACCACATGGAATAACCAAGTAGATCCTTACGTGAATGGACCCGAGTGCCTAGGGATGATACTAGAAGAAATAAAGAAGGCACAGCATTATATTCACCTGTCCGTGATGCTCTTCTTTAATGACCGTTCAGGCAATCTGGTTGCAGATGAATTATTTCACGCCCTTAAACGGGGGGTGAAGGTACGGATCATGGTCAATTACACGCTGACAGCTTTAGGGTATGAGAACAATCTGGCGTTTGGTCAATTTTCCAAGATTTCTGAAAGGCTCGAGAATGCAGGAGCTAAGCTGTTGAATACCTTCAATTCTTATTATACAGCCGTAGAATGGCGTGTGAAGCGGAAGGCGCTGAAGCAACAAGGCGTACCGGAAAGTATCCTGTTCTTACAGGATAAAGTACAAGAGAACGTTGAAATCACTGGGCTGAATGTCATTGATCATCGGAAGTTTATGGTCATTGATGGGGTAACCTCTATTATTGGCAGCCTGAATATTGGAGATCAATACACGTACGTGACGCCTGTTCAGGCATCTTCCTCGATCAGTATAGAAGGACATCTACAGGGGATTCCTAGTAAAAAAGAGGAGTGGCATGATGGCTGCTTCCGGATCCGTGGCGCGGCGGCGCAGCCTTTAAATGCTAAGTTTCATTCCCGTTGGTTACTTCTGGGAGGTGATCATTTTGACGTGGATGATACCTTCTACCATCCGAATGTAAATTATCATTTTGGGGAGGAAGAATGTACACTGTTTGCAAGCTTTCCGGGTAATCCAGTTAACTTAATTCAGCAATACTATTTGAATTTAATTACCTATGCGACTGAGGAGACGGTGATTGTAAATCCTTATTTGATTGATCAAGAGTTTTGGGATCGGCTGGGGGAGCTGGGGCCAGACTGTTCCTGTCATCTGAGCATCTGCAATCCGCTGAAAGTTAATGATCATCCTACCAATACTGCGGCGGTACGAGGCAATATGTATAAGCCGTTTCTCAATGGGGTTTCCTTTTATGATTACAGCTTCACAGGTCGTTTTTCACATTGGAAAATAACCTATGACCATAGATCACGGGCGGTATTTCATGGCTCCTACAACATCAATGAGAGAAGCGCCTGCCACGATTTCGAGCTGGGAATACTGGTGAAAGGGGAGGCCTTCGCAGCGCGGATAAAGTCTATGATCGATTATGATCTGGGTGTCTCACGGAGAATTACGAAGAAAAGTGAGTTCTTTAAGCATCCTTGGCTGCATCCTAGTATGTATCTGAATAAAGTTACTCAGGATTACACTTGATAATATCGGTTCATTGTCATGTATAATGATCGTTATAAATTATCAAGGTGGAATAATAGCTATGAAAATCAAAATTACAAAGAGTGGCATGAAAAAGGATGAGGTATTCTTTCGCACAGAGTTTGGCGAGGGTCGGGGGATCTGGTGCGGAGCTCCTGTGGAGCCAGATACGGAAACAGATGTGGAATTCGAGCTTTCGGAGCTGCTAATGAGATGGGTGGATATTCTGCCTGTACCTACTAGTGAGTTCAATACAAGGTTAGAAGGAGATAAGGTTGTTTTTACCGGTGTGCTGGAGAATATTGAAGAAGACGGAACAGGATTTTTGCGAATAGGTGAAAGTATAGTGATGTTCGAGTGTCTCGGTGAGCCTATGGCGCTTGGTGTGTTTGTAGAAGTACAGGTTCGTAATGTGAGCATCTACCCCTTGAGTATTTGACGCTTATCAGGGACTAAGATAACATACAAAGATGACATTAGAATCAGAAGTAAGCTATGAGGAGTAGAAGTCTATGAACACCGAAATTCAGCAATTTAAGACCGAATTCTTCAAGGCGCTGGCTCATCCAATGCGAATTCGTATACTGGAACTGCTCAGCGAAGGTGAGAAGAATGTGAATGAGCTACAAGCCATTCTAGGATCAGAAGGTTCTGCTGTATCCCAGCAGTTAGCTGTTTTACGCGCTAAGAATGTAGTAGCCAGTGTAAAAGAAGGTACCACTGTGATCTATTCGTTACGTGATCCTCTAATTAAAGATCTTCTGGTCGTAGCTAAACAAATATTTGATAACCATCTGGTGAATACCATTTCATTGCTCGAAGGTATGCGCGGAGAATAAAGGAATAACATTATTTTGGCGTTGACAACAGTTGCGTCCTAGAGTAATGTTCTTCTTATATTCAAATAATCAGATATTTAAAGAAAAGAAGGTTTGATCATGACAGGGTGGGGCCGATATAAAGGCTACAACATGAATGCATTTCGCAAGGATTTGATTTCGGGAACAATCGTTGGTGTTATTGCCATTCCTTTGGGGATGGCATTTGCTATTGCATCTGGTGTAAAACCGGAGTATGGCATTTACACGACAATCGTTGCCGGAATATGTATTTCATTGTTCGGAGGATCAAAATTTCAAATTGGTGGGCCAACAGGTGCCTTTATTCCTATCTTGTTTGCCATTGCGATGGAGTATGGCTATGAGAACTTACTTATCGCTGGGATGATGGCAGGGGTTATTCTAGTTCTCATGGGATTATTAAAGCTGGGTGTATTGATTAAGTTTATTCCGAGGCCAGTAACGATTGGTTTCACAGCAGGGATAGCGGTCATTATCTTCACCGGGCAGATTGCTAATTTCCTTGGACTAAGGAATATAGAACGGCATGAGAGCTTTGTAAATAATATGAAAGAAATAGGGCTTCATCTATCGACGATGAATGGATACAGTATTCTGACCGCCGTGATTTGTCTTGCCGTCGTTATCCTAGCAATTCGATTCGCTCCGAAGGTGCCTGGATCATTGGTAGGTCTGCTGTGCGCGACTGTGGTTGCTGCGTTATTCTTTAGCGGCAAAGTGACTACGATTGGCTCTGCTTACGGAGAAATCCCTAATACCTTACCGAGCTTTCGATTTCCGGACATTACTTGGGAACGAATTACCCTGCTAATTCGTCCGGCATTTATCATTGCAATGCTAGGTGCTATAGAGTCATTGTTATCCGCTGTTGTAGCGGATGGAATGACAGGCAGCCGCCATAATAGTAACCGAGAGCTGATCGGTCAGGGGATCGCAAATATTGCTGCTCCATTGTTCGGGGGCATACCAGCGACAGGAGCAATTGCTAGAACAGCGACGAACATCAAGAGTGGCGCTGTTTCTCCGATCTCGGGGATCGTTCACGGTGTTGTGGTGTTTCTAATTCTCCTGTTGCTCGCACCCTATGCTTCCAGTATTCCTTTAGCTGCGATGGCACCGATCTTAATGGTAGTAGCTTGGAATATGAGTGAGCGCAAAGAGTTCCTTCATCTGCTTAAGATCAAGACCGGCGATTCCTTGGTGTTATTCATCACCTTCTTGTTAACGATATTTGCAGATTTAACGCTGGCTGTAGAGGTGGGATTAATTCTTGCGGTTATTCTGTTTGTGAAACGAATGGGAGAGGTTCATTTGGTAGCCAAAGTGCTGCCTGATCCGAAGTCCGTTAAGGTAGAGGCACATATGGTTACGGAGAGTCATGACTGTCCGCAAATTGGAATTTACACGGTGGAAGGTCCGCTGTTTTTTGGCGCTGCTTATCGATTCGATGACACTATGCCAAGCTATGGTTCAGATCAACCTAGAATTATATTAATGCGGATGGGGAAAGTACCCTTCATGGATACCACTGGAGAATCCAATTTAGCAGAGCTGGTGCGGCATTTACAAGCTGTTGGAGGGAAACTTATGATCTCAGGTATTCAGCCACAGCCGCTTGAGCTACTCAAGAGAACTGGACTGTATAGTACCATAGGTGAGGCTCAGTTTTATCCGCACACCGGGGAAGCCATTAATGACGCACTTAACAGCATCGATTACAACAAGTGTATTGGATGTAGCCATGCCGCTTTTAGGGAGTGTACAGCGTTCTCCTGTCTGGAAGAGGCGGGAAGTGTGCGCGGTCTGAAAGGGCGTAAGAAACCTGTAATTGCACCTGAACTAAATAGTGGTCTTTGAGTGAAATAGATAAGAGTCAGCCCGGACGTTTCTGCGTCCGGGTTTTTCTGTTCAAATATAAGAATTTAAGTTTCACATCATATATTATCCTTATATTTCTCGCTTAAACGCTTATCGTCCTAATAAGAACGACAAAGGCAGTTATGCTTGAGATTGGACTTGGGAATGCCAAATTTGTACAATTGGGTATAAGTTAGATGTAAACTATCTCGATAAGGAGAATATAAGCTCATGAAGGAATTGCATTATCCGAAGGTGTTTATGCTCTTGGCAGGTCTGTCTGTGGCGACATTGGCCGTATATCGTGTAGTGTCACTACAGACGGATTCGTTTTATGCATTTTTACTCTGGAATTTATTCCTGGCTTGGATTCCGTTCCTGTTCTCTATGGCTGCTTATGAACTGGATAAAAGGAAGATAGGTGGATTGCTGCTTGTTCCGCTAGGCGTCGCTTGGCTGCTGTTCTTTCCGAACGCGCCTTATCTCATGACGGATCTGGTGCATCTGACGATAAGAAAAAGCAGATATATCGTGGATGGCACCATTCAGAATCGGTATTGGTATGATCTGGTTACCCTCTTATTGTTCACTTGGAGCGGCTGGTTGACCGGGTTCTTCTCTTTATACCAGTTCCAGACGGTTGTTTATCGCAAGAGCAGCCTGCTGTTCTCTTGGATATTCGTACTCGCAGCATGTGTACTTGGGGGGTATGGTGTCCTGCTTGGCCGAGTCTACAGGCTGAATAGCTGGGACGTACTGACGGACCGGCATCAGTTGTACCAACTGGTTATGGACAGCTTGAATCGACAGTCGGTATTTTTTAGCTTGTTCATTGCGTTTGTATTGCTGGTTATCTACGCTACGATGTACTGTTTGCTGAATGGTCTTGGAACCAGTGAAAGAGGAAGGGGCGCTAAGCGCATACGTGGTTAATCCATAAATTCGGGATCAAATTGGTATTGCTTCAGATCTACCACACCTTTTTCATTAAAAATAATTCCTTCCTCCTGTAAATAAAGCTTCTGGAGGGAGTTGGATTCATCTTCAGTCAAGGCGATCATTCCTTTGGCGTTGATAACCCGATGCCAGGGAAGCTTATATTTTCTACTCATGGAGTGAAGGATACGAACTACCTGCCTAGCGCCTCTTGGGCTTCCTGCCGCACGAGCAACGCCACCGTAAGTCATCACTTTTCCTTCAGGTATAGATTGTATGATACGAATCACTTGTTCTGTAAATGGTGTCATAGGGAGCTCCTATCTCTTATTTTCATCAAATTATACCAGATGATCACTACAATCATAAACCATTCAACATGCCGCTGCTAAAGCGGCTTTTTTTTATTTTAACGGATGGAGTTTACTCTCCTTTGCGAAGAAGTTGATCCCTTTACAGTATAATTTTGGCGGATAGTATTTAGTGAGATGGGGGATAATTTCTAGGAAACTATTGTGACAGGAGTGACTACTGTGGAGGAACAGACAGCAGGAGGTAACCGCAAAGATTCTCAACAAAATACGACGTCTGGGCAGACTCCGAGTACGTCACTAGATGAAATGATGAATCTGTTTCGACAAATATTCAAGGACGATGGAACACTTAGAATAAGAGTAATAAATAATGAGGGCAGTGAAGCTCTTCGCTTTGGGTTAGTTAACGTTGACGGGATGGTTGATAAGCATATGATTCAGGAGGGGGTTATTAAGCCATTGATGGCTTTTGACTTCACCAGAATGGATTATAGCAACCCAGCGGAGCTAATGGAGAAAATTAGGACGCAGGTCATTAACATTTCGGATGTAGTTGCCTCTACAGATTTAAATGAAATGATCAGTGCGATTATAGCTGGAAAGACCTTATTACTGCTGGACGGCTATGCGGGTGTTCTCAATATTAATGCACAGGGCTGGGATAAAAAGGCTATTACGGAGCCAGTGACCGAGAAGAGTGTTTATGGCCCGCGGGAAGGATTTACAGAATCGCTGATAGTTAACCTGACCCAAATCCGCCGAAGAGTACAAGATTCCGACTTGAAGTTTATTTTTAGCAAGATCGGATCACGTTCTAACACACAGATATGCATTTGCTATATGGAAAGCCTAGTATCACCAAATATTGTTAAAGAATTGCAGGATCGGCTAGGGCAGGTAGATATAGATGTTGTTCTCGATACGTCATTTCTTTCGGAATTAATAAGAGACGAGCCATATTCACCTTTTGAGATGACAGGAAGTACAGAACGACCGGATTCCGTAGTCAGTAAAATAATGGAGGGCAGAGTCGCCTTACTTATGGAAGGTAGTCCGTATGCGATGACTGTACCCTATGTATTTGTGGAGAATTTTCAAGCGAGTTCGGACTATTACATTAACTTTTATTTTGGTTCATTCAACCGAATGCTAAGAATGGTTGGAGCTTTGCTGTCTGTTAGTATTCCGGCTCTATATGTGGCCTTGGTAACTTATAGTCAGGAGATGATACCCACCCAGTTATTGCTCAGCATTTCTACTGCGAGAGTAGCAGTCCCCTTTCCTACAGTAGTGGAGGCCATATTCATGTTAACCATATTTGAAATCCTAAGAGAGGCGGGCGAACGGATTCCTACCTATATTGGGCAGGCGATCAGTATCGTGGGGGCGCTTGTGTTGGGGCAAGCGGCTGTGGAGGCAAGATTAGTAAGTGCCCCAATGATTATTGTAGTCGGTTTAACAGGGATCATGACGCTGCTCAATCCAAGGCTGACGGGTCCGTTAATCATAGTAAGAGCAGTTCTGTTATTTGCAGTTTTTTTTCTAGGGATTTATGGATATTTTCTTGGAATGCTCGGTTTAGTGGTTCATTTGATGAGCCTTCGCTCCTTTGGGGTTCCTTATATGCTAGGGATAGGTTCCATCCGTCCGCAGGACATTAAGGATACAGCTATCAGAGCGCCGTGGTGGCATATGTATCTACGACCGGCAATGATCGGGGCACGAAATATGAAGAGAAAAGGGTCCAACAAAATAGGGAGACGACCATGAACAAGTGGAAAAGGATGGTTCTTGCCATTGTGTCTTTGATCGTGCTTATGAGTACTGTGGGTTGTTGGAACTACATTGAAATTGAAGACATGTCAATTGTAGCCGGGGTGGCGATTGATAAAGGGGCATCAGATGGAAAGCTGTTAGTAACTGCTGAAATTGTGGACACGAAGGAAGGCTCCAAATCAAGTCAGGCTGGCTTTAAGATGCTTTCTCTCACGGGGGAGACGATGTTTGATATTGTGCGAGGAATGATCTCTATCACAGGGAAAAAATTATTTTGGAGCCATTCTAAGGCGATTATCCTCAGTGAGGAGATCGCCCGAGAAGGGGTTATCAATATTATTGATTGGTATAACAGAGATACAGAAACTAGATCGGATGTATATATATTTGTCTCCAAAGAGAAGACGGCTCAGGAAATCATCAATCTAAGTAGTTTAACGGAAAGTATTATGGCCTATGCACTTGCACAACAGATGAGATTTGAGAATAGTGTTAGTACTGCTCCCGTCGTGGAAATTTGGGATTTCATTGATAAGTTAGAGGCCTCTGGCGAATATGCTATAGCACCACTTATTTATATTCATGAAACAAACAAGATAAAAAATGCTCGGGTAAGTGGAGCAGCGATATTCTCCATGGATAAAATGATCGGCACGATCAGCGGTGAAGAAACGAAATACATGCTGTTTGCCAATAATCAAATCAAGGGAGGGGTTTTAGACGTAAATGACAAAAACGGAAAGCCCGCCTTTTCCCTTGAAATTCTGTCCAATAGAACAAAAGTAAAGCCGGTTTGGGTAGAGGGTAAGCTCCAAATGCAAATAAATACGTTAACGCATACCGGACTGGATGAGGTGAAGGCTCCGGAGGAATTCACTAACCGTGATAGCAAGAAAGTTATAGAGAAGCGGGCTGGGGAGGAATTGCAGAAGGCTATCCTTTCTGTTATCCATAGAGTACAGAAAGATTATCATGCTGATATTTTTGGGTTTGGTGAGCTTCTCCATGAGCAAATGCCACAGACCTGGAAGAAGATTGAGAAAGACTGGGGAAAGGAATTCTCTGAAGTGGAAGTCGTTGTGAATTCCGAAGTGATTATTGACAGTAGTGCGCAGACGTCAAGATCTATCAAGATCCATCAAAAAGGTGATTAAATTGGTTGTTGTTGTGGTGTTTATTTATGCGGTTATCGTATTGATTGATCCTTACGGACTGTTAAAACAGGGAATGAAACGGGATTTTTATGTCTGTTCCGCATTATGTCTAATTTCATTTTGCATTGCTTTTGCTTTGGCAATGAAGTGGTCGATCCCTAGTCCTTCACCGTTGCTGGAATTCTGGATCAAAAAGCTATTTTAGAGGAAAAGACTAAAAGGAGATAGATGATGAACAAAGAGATGATACCTACAGGCCATGCTATCAGTATTGCTGTCCTGTTTACTGTGGGTACTTCAATATTTATGGGAGTTCCGGAGGAATCCGGTAACAGCAATTGGATTTCCGTCCTTCTTGCCATGGTGCTAGTTGTTCCTCTTCTATTGATCTATGCCAGACTTCATCTTATTTTTCCAGGTAAGGATTTATTTGATATGCTAATCGCTGTGTTTGGCAAAGTCATCGGGCGATTCATCTCCTGTCTCTACATTTGGTATGCTTTTCATCTGGGGGCGCTAGTTCTCAATGTCTTTGGAGAATTCAGTAAGACGGTTGCCTTGACCGAAACTCCAATGCTTGCTCCTATGTTATGTCTTGGCCTACTGGGCGTTTGGGTGGTTAAGTCGGGGATTGAGGTGCTGGGGAGAAGTGCCAAACTTCTGCTTCTGTTCACCGTCGCTGTGGAGATAGTAATTCTTACACTAGCCATTTCCAAACTGGAATATCATCACTTTCTTCCTTTGTTCGATAAAGGTTGGCACCCGGTAGTTAGCGATACGCTGGGTCTGTTTTCTTTTCCATTTGCAGAGATTGTAATATTTCTAGGAGCATTCAGTAGTTTATCGGGCAAGAGCTCAGCGAAGAAAATTTTATTAGGAAATGTGTTGATTTCTGGGGTGGTTATTCTTATAGTTACACTGCGCAATCTGCTAATGCTTGGTCCTGAAGTACTGTCCGGTCAATATTTTCCCTCTTATGTGTCTGCAGGGCGTATTAATGTAGGCGATTTTCTGACGCGAATTGAAGCTTCATCGGCGGTTGCATTTGTAATCACAGCATTCATAAAAGCGAGTGTATGTCTGTACGTAGCAAGCAGCGGGTTAGCTAAAGTATTCAAGTTAATGAGTTATCGATCTGTTGTACTCCAAATAGGGTTGTTAATGATTTATCTTGCGGATTTTGTGTACAAGGATATCATGGAGATGCAGTATTTTTCCTACCATATTTATAAAATCTATGCCTTTCCATTTCAGGTGATTATTCCACTGGTATTATGGATTTGTGCTGAAATTAAGGTTACTAAAAGTAAAAATAAGCAGGTGGCATCACAGTAATAGACCTACTTTCGAACATTCCTGATCTCTAGTAAAGATTAGGAATTCTTTGATTTTAAAACTAAACATAAGTTAGCTATAATGATAGATATATATAGAATGGTTGTTTTAGAAAAGAGGGAAACAGGTATGAACGTCAGCAACATCATTATGTCCTCTTATTGGGGTAGAGAGGTTAGACATAAATATATTACTCAAGGATCTAAGGCATTGGCTGTTATTTTTCCAGGTAAAAATTACTCGGCTGAACGCCCTCTGCTAGATTATGCGGCCAAAGCAGCTCGGGAACATAATTGCGATGTCCTGCTGCTTGAATATGGCTACCAGAGTGCTAGAGTAGGTTTTAAGCGTGATGAAATGATTATTCTCATTCAGGAATGTAAGGCGGCCATTGCATCTCTTCCTGAATACAAAAAGATTCTATTTATCAGCAAAAGCGTGGGTTCGGTCATAGCAGGGAGAATTGCAGAAGAGCTAGAAATACAGAAAAAGACGTCTCATCTATATATAACACCATTACCTGAGGCGATCCCTTTGATACAGCAGAGTCGTGGGACTGTAATTTATGGCGGAAGCGACCCTTTATTTAGCGAACAGCTTTCTGGTGAAATTAGTGGGCTTCATCATTTAAAAGTGTATAGAATCGATGATGCTAATCATAGCCTTGAGGTAGAGCTGGTCAACGAGTCACTAGCCATTCTGCTTGTTATTATTAATTTTTATCATGAATTTTTCCGTGATGCTTTAAATACATAACCTTTGGAGGATGCTGATTATGATTTTGGAAGCTGCGATGCTGCAAGTGAAGCCTGGTTTAACTACTGAATTTGAAAAAAGCTTCAAGGAGGCATCAAGCTTAATTTCTTCGATCGAAGGCTACATAGGGCATGAATTGCAACATTGCTTGGAGGATGATCATAAGTATCTGCTGCTTGTGAAGTGGAGAACGCTTGAAGATCACACCATAGGATTCAGAGAATCCAGCCAGTATCAGGAATGGAAGGCGCTACTTCACCATTACTACGATCCATTTCCGGTTGTTGAGCATTTTACCCGCATTAATCTGGACTAAATGGAGGATGTAGAATGAAGGCGAAGCTTGTTGGGGAAGGCAGAACTGCGGAGATCTGGCAGCATGACGATCAGAGGATTCTTAAATTGTACCGGGAGGATATAGCAGAGCAACACGTCAGCCGGGAATATAAAATCAGCCAGTTTGTACATGCGCGGGGTGTTCGGACACCTCAGCCTTTTGAGCTTATTTTTGAACAATCAAGACAAGGTATTGTATTTCAACAAATTAAAGGTCCCTCCCTGCTAAAGGTGATGGGTGAGAAGCCTTGGAAAGTTACCCAATATGCCAGGCTGATGGCGGGGCTTCATTGTGATTTGCATAAGCTTGAAACTACAGAGGAAATCGGCCAGCAAAAGGATATGTTGAAAAGTCAGATATTGGAAGCGCCTATGCTGAGCGAAGAGGAGAAATCCGTCATTCTGAAGTATCTGGAGAAGCTACCGGAAGGCACTCGTTTATGTCATGGGGATTTTCATCCCGACAATGTGCTTATGGATGAACAGCTCTGGGTGATCGACTGGATGACAGGTGTAGTGGGAGAACCTGCTGGAGATGCTGCGCGTTCCGTAGTGATGTTCAGTTTGGGAGCTATGCCTCCGGGAGCTTCTGCATTCTCCAAATTAATGCTTGGTTTTATCCGAAAAAAATTAACTAAGGGATATATTCAAGAGTATCTCAGATTATCAGGACATACTTATGAGGACGTAGACCGCTGGATTTTGCCGATCGCTGCCGCGCGTCTGGTGGAGGGGCTTTCGCCTCCAGAGAAGGAGCTGCTGGTAAAAGAAGTTCGTAAACGTCTACAAATCTTAGCCGCAGAGGTAAGCTGATCATGGCACAAAAACGGAGGCGTATTCTATGACTACCTATATTGCGCTGCTGCGTGGAATTAACGTCGGCGGGAACAAAATTATTAAAATGTTGGACCTGAAGGCGATGTTTCAGACTCTTGGATTTGAAAATGTACGAACGTATATTCAGAGCGGAAATGTTGTATTTGAGAGTGATGAAGGTTCGGAGAGTCTGCTTACTGGAGTCATTGAACGTAAGATTCATGAGGTTTTTGGATTCGAGGTCTCTGTTATTATCCGTACCTTAGCAGAAATGGAGAACGTGATCGCTAACGATCCCTTTCAGCTCTCCGAGCCAGAGGAATTCAAAAGATGGTATGTTACTTTTTTACCAGCCGAGCCTTCAGCGGAAGCATTGGATAAACTGCGCACTTATGAGAATGGACCGGATAAAGTGCGTTTTGTCGGCAGAGAGATGTATATATTATATGAGGTCAGTGTGAGCCAGTCGCCGCTTTTCAAGGTTCCTTTTGACAGAATATTGGGTATGACGATTACAGCACGTAATTGGAATACGGCGAATAAGCTCGTTACTATGGGCAGAATGGAATAGTCTATTTTAAAATATTTGCTTGGGTTGGGATTTGAACAGAAAGCCTCCACAGTTGTGGGGCTTTTTTTGCGTTCTGGCGGCCTTGTATATTCAGCAAACATTCAGCTTGGACTCATTGAGAGTTAAGGTAAGGGTGAAATAATACACCTACAGAAAGATTGAACCGGGGGCACAGAACTGCCGGAATATAGACGATCAAAGGATAGGAGTGGATGGAGATGAGTAGGTTCAAAAAAATAAGCTCGGATCTTATACTTTGGCTCATTTTATTACTTGCCGCTTTTTTGTATGGTTATGGAGTTTGGAATGACCACTATGTGAATACATACTACACCACCGCGGTGGGAAGTATGCTGCAGAACTTTCATAATTTCTTCTTCGCTTCACTGGACTCCGCGGGTTCAGTAACGGTGGATAAACCACCAGTTACCTTTTGGATTCAGACACTTAGCGCGCTTATCTTCGGGCTGCATGGTTGGAGTGTGATTTTGCCACAGGCACTCGGCGGCGTGGGCTCCGTGTTACTTGTATACCTGCTGGTGAAGCCTACCTTTGGCAGAGCGGCAGCACGTATAGCAGCTCTAGTCATGGCGACTACTCCGGTAGCAGCGGCAGTCAGCAGGACGAACAATATTGATGCGCTGCTTGTATTCACCCTTCTGCTCGCGGCATGGTTTCTATTTAAAGGGACGAAGAGTAACAAGATGGGCAGCGTTCTTACCGCATTTGCGTTAATCGGTGTTGGGTTTAACGAGAAGATGCTACAGGCGTACATGGTTCTGCCGGCTTTTTATTTCTTTTATGTCTTAGCTGCCAAAGTGAGCTGGAAGCGGAAGACGGGAGTATTGGCAGCCTCCACAGCAATATTGCTTGTAGTCTCCTTATCCTGGGCAGTGATCGTGGATTCGATTCCCGCCAGCAAACGGCCTTATATCGGCAGCAGTGGTACCAATTCAGTGCTGAATCTTGCTTTTGGGTACAATGGCGTTGCCCGATTAACGGGGGATCGTGGGGCAGGTGGTGGTGGCGGTGGAATGCCAGGAATGAATGGCGGTGAGATGCCAAACATGAACGGTGAAATGCCCGTTATGAATGGTGAGATGCCGAACATGAACGGCGAGACGCCAGCTATGAATGGGTCAGGCAGTAATAGTGGCACTGATGGTGGACGTGCAGCATTTTCGGGCCGGCAAGGCACAAATTCGACCTCGAATAGCCAGACTGGTGACGATGATGGAGGTGCACCAGGTCAGCCTCCTAGTGGAACAGACAGTCAAGGCCGGCAATTTGGTGGCGACGACGGCGGGCGAGGAAATCGCGGCGGCATGAATGGCGGTGGAAGCGGAGGCGGAATGTTCAATACAGGAACAGCAGGCCCACTGCGCCTGTTCCAATCAGAGCTGTCAGGTCAAGCTAGCTGGATGCTGCCTTTCGTATTGCTAGGCATCATTGGATTATTCGCCAATCTGCGGAGAAAGAACTTTACTCAGGCTCATAAAGAAGCTCTCTTCTGGTTAGCGTGGCTGGTGCCCGTTATGGGGTTCTTCAGTATCGCAGGGTTCTTCCATCAATATTATCTGGTGATGATGGCTCCGCCAGTTGCAGCGTTAGTCGGTGCAGGATGGTCAAAGCTGTGGACGCTATATCGCGAGCACTCTGGTTGGCTGTCTTGGCTATTGCCAGCCGCAACGCTGGTTACAGCAGTTTTCCAGTGGTACATTGTTCATCCTTATAACGATACGATTGGCAGTGGGTGGTCCATTGGGATTTTAGCTGCAGGCATAGTGGTTTCGCTGGTACTGGTAGTTCTTAAAGGCATGAAGAAATCCTTTATTTATACGACAGGCATTGCAGCCGTATTAGTATTGTTAATTGGGCCGCTCTACTGGGCAGCTACTCCCATTACTTATGGCTTGAACAGTCAAACCCCTGAGGCAGGCCCGAGCAGTAGTGAGGGTAGAGGGGGAATGGGAGGCAGTCCAAGCAATTTTGGACGTAATAGCGCCGCAAGTGCGAATGAGAGTCTGTTGTCCTATTTGGAGGAGAACAATACTGGGGAGCCTTATCTTTTTGCTACATTGGATTATGGCACAGCAGCTCCTTATATCGTTGACAAGGGTGCATCGGTTATTATTTTGAACGGATTTTCTAACTCAGACACCGTGTATACCCCAGATACCCTAAAGTCGTTTGTAGAGAGCGGAAAGGTGAGGTACTTCCTGATCAATAGCGGTGGTATGGGTGGTGGACGCGGGGGAAGCTCCGAGTTGACGACTTGGATCACAGAGAATGGTACAGAAGTTCCAGCAGCCGATTGGGCAGGAAGCGATGGAGGAAACAGCGGGACATTATACAAAGTTAATGTAAACTAGGCAAATGTTAATCCTATGAGGCGTGTTATGAGATAGATCAGGCACGCTTCATTATTCAAATTTAAGGAGGAGCTGCTCATGAGTACCAACGTGCGCTATTCCATTATTATACCGATGTTTAACGAAGAGGCGGTCATTCAAGAGACGTATCGACGTATCAAAAAAGTAATGGGTTTAACTAATGAAGTGTATGAGCTGATCTTTGTGAATGACGGCAGCACAGATAATTGCGCCCAGATGATTGAGGAATATAGCTACTGGGATGAGAGTGTGAAGCTGATCGACTTGTCTCGTAACTTTGGACATCAGATCGCTATTACTGCCGGAATGGATTACGCCCTAGGGGATGCAGTTGTCATTATTGATGCCGATTTGCAAGATCCGCCGGAACTGATTCTGGACATGATTGCGGAATGGAAGCTGGGGTATGAAGTTGTATATGCCAAAAGGATAAAGCGAAACGGAGAATCCTTATTCAAAAAGTGGACGGCCAGTCTCTTTTATAGAGTACTTCGTTATTCAACTGATATATCTATCCCTGTCGATACAGGGGATTTTCGCCTCATCGATCGTAAAGTCTGTGAGGAGCTCAAACGCCTGCCGGAGAAAAATCGGTTCGTACGCGGGCTAGTCAGCTGGGTCGGTTTTCGGCAAAAAGCCATTGAATATGAACGCGATGAACGTTTGGCTGGAGAAACTAAATATCCGCTGAAACGGATGATCAAGCTCTCGCTGGATGGAATTACTTCCTTCTCTTATAAGCCGCTGAAGCTGGCAGGATACCTTGGCATGCTGCTGTCGGCTTCCGGCTTTCTATATCTGATGTATGTGCTATATCTGGTGGTTTTTACGGATTCAGTCGTTAAGGGCTGGGCATCGATGATCGGAATCACACTGACCTTTAATGGTTTTGTGCTCATTATGTTAGGGATTCTGGGTGAGTATGTCGGTCGGATTTATGATGAGACCAAGGGACGTCCGCTCTATATTGTTCAAGAGTTCTATGAAGGTAAGAAACAGCAGGATGTTCGTGAACAGCAAGTTCTACATCGTCAATAAATGTAAGGGGAGAGATTCGTTGTGAAGATTAGAAAAGCGGTTATTCCCGCCGCGGGTTTAGGCACTCGTTTCCTGCCTGCAACTAAGGCTCAGCCCAAGGAAATGCTGCCCATTGTGGATAAGCCGGCGATTCAATATATCGTAGAAGAAGCTGTTCGATCCGGTATTGAAAGCATCATTATCGTGACGGGCCGCAACAAGAAGTCGATTGAAGATCATTTTGATAAATCAGTGGAACTGGAACAGACGCTTTTGGAAAAAGGAAAAGAGGAGCTGCTTCGTGAAGTCCAAGCGATTAGCGAACTGGCCAGCATTCATTACATTAGGCAAAAAGAGCCGCTAGGACTAGGTCACGCCATCCTTTCTGCGGAACAGTTCGTTGGCGATGAGCCCTTCGCTGTTCTGCTCGGTGACGATATCATGGTCTCGGAGGACCCGGCGCTGCTGCAAATGATGCGATTGTATGAACAAGAGGAGAAGACCATCGTCGGTGTTCAGCAAGTACCACGGCAGGAGGTTCATAAATACGGAATTATTTCATCAAGCGGTTCTCTAAAAGGCGTCCATGAAGTTAAAGGTTTGGTGGAGAAGCCCTCCCTGGATACGGCACCTTCAGAGCATGCGATTATGGGACGTTACATTTTGGAGTCTTCGATATTTTCAGTGCTGGCTAACCTTGAACGGGGAGCAGGTGGTGAATATCAACTGACTGATGCATTGCATGAGGTATGTCGTAATGAAGGTTTGCTGGCCCTGGATTTGATCGGCAAACGTTATGATATTGGTGATAAATTCGGCTACATTCAGGCTACGCTGGAGGTCGGATTGATGCGGGAGGAGTTGCGTCCATTACTGGTTCCGTATTTGCAAATGCTGGCTGCGAGTCTGAAGGAAAGTGAAGAACTGGGGGCGTTACCTTGGGGTACACGCTAGTGATTAAAGTAGACTGTTTCAAACGATCCTAACATCGTCTTCGGCGGCGGTGGGATGATGTTTGGGGCAGTTTTTTTGCGCGTGGGGCGTTTACAGGGGAGGTGAGGATGAATAAATAAGTGTACTTTATACAATTAAAAAGCGCATCAGACTGCTATGTATCGACTTAGTTGCACTTGATACACTTATTTCTTCATAATCCAATGGAAATACTCCTTCCATCTGTTTTTAGTTGCATAAACTACACTTAAAAGAGTCATAGAGGGGATGAAGTATGAAATAACTGCACCAAGTGCAGTTATTTTTTGCGATATAAAAAATCCGGAGGACAGATTCCTAAGAATCGTCTCCGGATCTATATTTTCAGTCATTGATTAAGCCTTTAGTACATCATGATCCACGTAACGCGTACCATTTAACTCGCTAATCACATTAATGGCTACCTTCGCGCCATCGCCTGCCGTAATAATGGCATGTACACTTACTCCGGCAACGGTACCTGCAGCCCAAATGCCTTCAATATTTGTTTTGCCTTCTGGATTAACAGCGACTACTGTCTTGATTCTCGGCTCTGTACCATCCTTAGTTTCCACGCCTGCTTTGGCGGCTAGATCGGTAAGGGCGCCTGTTGCAAGAATAACATGTTTGGCTTCATAAATAATTCCGTCTTCGGTCTCAATGACAAATCCATTGCCGCTGGAAGTGAGGTTAATAGCTTGTTCTGCTACCAGCTCAGCGCCGAATTTGACGGCTTGCTTATGTCCGGTTTCTACGAGATCAGGACCGCCTACTTCAGAAATTCCATAAAAGTTCTCAAACCATCCTCTACGGGTCATGCCTTTATCATTGTCGATCAGCAGCGTTTTTTTGCCCGCCTTGGCGGCGAACAGGGCTGCGCTTGCACCGGCAGGACCGGCTCCAATTACGGCGATTTCGTACATTTTTTGACCTCCTAAAAGTTTTGTGAAGCAAAACTCGCATCGAAAGCATAGGCTTAAGTTTTGCGGAGCGATGCTCCTTAGAATGGACAACATAGCAAAACTGGCATCGTAGACATAGGCTTAAGTCTATCATCTATTATAACGGTTGTTACTCTCTCTTGGCTAATCCTTGCTCGCAAGGAAGGGTAACCCTGAACGTTGTTCCCTCACCGAGAGTGCTGCTTACACTAATCTTGCCGTGATGTGCCTCCACGATAGACTTGGTAATAGAAAGGCCGAGTCCAGATCCACCATATTTTCGTGTACGAGAAGAATCGCTGCGGTAGAAGCGATCGAAGATATGTGGGATATGCTCTGGAGAAATCCCGTAGCCGTTGTCTTGCACCGTTAGAATGGCCTCATTTCCTCTAGCATGTAAAGAGAGATGAATGGTGCCAAATTCTGTATCCGTATGCTGAACTGCATTGTGGAATAGATTCAGAATCACCTGTTTGATTTTATTGGGTTCATATTTACCATGGATGCCATACGAGATATCAAAAGTAACCTTACGCTGATCCGCTAACAAGAGCAGATGCGGCTTCATTTCGGAAATGACCTCACCGAGCAGCAGATCCGTCATCCGCAGTTGAGGGGCGCCGTCCATCCGAGCGAGCAGCAGCAAATCCTCCACCAGCTTATTGATCCGTTTCGATTCGCCATGCATGCTTCGCAATGAATTGTATAACTGTTCTTTGTTGTCCGCAGCGCCTCTCAGTAAGACCTCCAGAAAACCGTGGATCGAGGTCAGCGGCGTTCGCAGCTCGTGAGAAGCATCGGCAGCGAAGCGGCGCATCTGTTCCTTGGCTTCCCGTTCATTATGAAAGGATATTTCGAGACGCTCGAGCATACCATTGAATGAATGAGCCAGCTTGTCGATCTCAGTCTGGCCTTGGTTAATTGGAAATCGGATATCCAGATTACCGGCATCAATGATCTCGGCGGACTCTCCCATATTTGAAAGAGGGACCAGCGTCTTTCGAAGGGCAGGCAAGTATAGGAAGAAGCCAGCCAATAAAGCAATCACTGACAAACCTGCGTAGATCATCAATTGCTGTAAGATTACATCCGTAAGAGGTCCGGTATTCACACTCATTTGGAGTAGCAATCGAGTATTTCCAGGTCTATAGAGATTCAAGAAAATAGCCAGATGTTCAGTGCCGTCATCGGCCTCTATGAGCTTGTAATTTCCTGTTGCTCTATCCGTGGTATGAATGAGCAGATTATTGTATTGCTCATTCGTTAACCTAGGCGCGGCTGAATCAGACAAAGTCATTTGCTGTAAGTCCCTGAAGGTGCCATCTGAGCTATAAATAGCGAGGGTTGTATGGGCATCCAGCAGGAGTGGACGCCTATTCTCACCGGTTCTTTGACCATTTGGGATTTTATTCTCGCCGTTTCTTTCCCCAGGCAAATTGCCATTATACTCGGTGTTTCCCTCATTCGGAGTTATGGTGTCCTCGTCATAGGAATTGAAAAAGTTGAAAAATATCTCACGGGGAACAGAACGTATTTGCGCTTCCATAGACTCTGCTCTATTGCTATATATGAAATCCCGCATGAGTATATATTGTAATACTCCGATTAGCAGCAGCAATCCTGATAGAATGAGCAGCGAAATGGCTAGCAACTGCTTGCGCAGAGAACGTGGTGCAGGCAGCTTACGAAACCATCTAGAGATGCGCGTACTCATAGATCTACCCGGTAGCCTGCTCCACGCAGGGTACGGATAATACGGTGCTCCTTATCCCCGAGCTTCTCGCGAAGCGAACGGATATAGACCTCAACGATATTTTCCTCACCACCAAAGTCATAGCCCCACACTTTATCAAGAATCATGGGTTTACTTAGTACAAGGCCGTGATTAATAACGAGATACTGCAATAACTCGTATTCCGTGGGGGAGAGTTCAAGGACTTCTTCCTTGAAGCGAATTTCTTTTCTACGGCTATCAATTCGGAATGGACCGCAGCGAACCTCGCCGAGCAGACCTGGAAACTGATTGCGTAGCCGCGCTTGAATTCGGGCAAGCAATTCGTCGAAGCTGAAGGGCTTGACCATATAATCGTCAGCACCAATAGTGAGACCCTTAACTCGGTCGTCCACTTCATCCTTTGCAGTTAGCATAATAACGGCTAGTTCCGTCTCTTCCGAGCGAAGGTAATGACATAACTCGAATCCATCCATGCCAGGCATCATGACATCTAGGATGGCTACATGTGGCTTGAACTCAGCAGCGACCGAGATGGCTGTGATTCCGTCGGGTGCGGTTCTGACTTCAAATCCTTCGTTAAGGAGACCCAACTCTAGAAATTGTAATATATGAGGCTCATCATCTACGAGCAGTAGTCGAACGCCTTGAGCTGCTTTCATCATAGGTACCTCCAAATCAGTGATAGATAGCTACATTATGACATATTCGGTTGAATGTTTGCTGAAGATGAGTCCCTTTGCTTTACGATTAAAGGAGCCTTTTCTTATTTCATGATGATTCAAAGCGGTTAATTTAGTTATAAGTAATATTAATGTGTTTAATAACAAACAAGGTTAAAAAATTCGAATTTTCGAAAATGTGATAAAGGGTTTTGACGGCGGATATAGAACACTTTACAATAAGGATAATCTCCTGATTTTGGTGAAAGTTACCCATTTTAGGAAAGGTTATTCGACCGTGTTACATTTCCTTCCACGTTTCTCTCATCTTTGTCCATCTTCCTATCAAGGCTCATTTCTTTCAAGTGTATTTCTTGTTCATTCACTTCTTTTTGGAACTTCTGTTCATTCAACCTGTGCTTGCTGAACTTCATATTACCCATAAGTCAAGGGAGGCTTTTCCATGAAGAAAAAGGAAATGGTAGCCATGCTATTGGCTGGAGGCCAAGGCAAAAGATTGAAAGGTTTAACCAAATCGCTTGCCAAGCCCGCTGTTTATTTTGGAGGGACCTATCGGATCATCGACTTCCCTTTAAGTAACTGTTCCAATTCAGGTATTGATACAGTTGGTGTGCTGACTCAATATGAGCCACTCATACTGCATTCTTACATCGGAGTAGGCAGCGATTGGGATTTGAACCGTAAGAACGGTGGGGTATTCGTGTTGCCACCGCATGAACGTGAGAATGGAAGCAGCTGGTATCGAGGAACAGCCGATGCGATTTATCGGAATCTTAAGTTTGTGGATCAGTTTGATCCAGAGCATGTTCTTATTCTGTCCGGTGATCACATTTATAAAATGGATTATCACGCTATGCTTCAATACCACAAGGAAAGAAACGCTGATTGCACAATTTCTGTCATTGACGTTCCGCTGGAGGAAGCAAGCCGATTTGGAATTTTGAATACGGAGGACGATCTAAAAATTTACGAATTTGAGGAAAAGCCCGCTCAGCCAAAAAGCACATTAGCTTCTATGGGTGTGTATATCTTCAAATGGGAGGTTCTCCGCAAGCATTTACTAGAGGACGGGGAGAATGTAGGATCATCCCACGATTTCGGCAAGGATATCATTCCTTTAATGCTGGAGGACGGAAACTCCTTATTTGCGTACCCTTTTGAGGGATACTGGAGAGATGTAGGTACAGTAACTAGCTTATGGGAAGCAAATATGGATTTGCTGAGCGATACCCCTCCACTTAATCTAAATGATCCCAGCTGGCGCATTTTTACGCGTAATCCGAATCAACCTGCCCAATATGTTGCCCCTGGGGCGAAAGTGTCAGGCTGCATTATTAATGAAGGCTGCATAGTGCACGGAGAAGTGAATCATTCGGTTCTCTTTTATGGGGTAGAAGTAGGTGAAGGAAGTGTAATTACGGACTCCGTGATTATGCCTAAGGTCAAGATTGGCAAGAACGTACGCATTCATAAAGCGATTATTAGTGAGAATACGGTAATCGACGATTATATGGAAATAGGCATCGAACGGGAGAACGAGAACGAAATTCTGCTGATCGACAATAAAAGCAAAAAACGTAAATCAGCTGTGGCCAAAACCATATAATCAAGCTAAAACGCCTTCGGCGTCCTTCTAGGGACGGTAAGCGTTTATGCGAGATTTATAAGGATAAAGTATATCGTGAAACTTATACTTTCTTATAAATTATAAGAGGACGGTGGATTCCGATGAAGCAACTCATGGGTGTAATTAATCTGGATCATGAACTCGACAAACTAAATGAACTCACTTATTTCCGCTGTGGTGCAGCCGTACCTTTTGCCAGTCGTTATCGGTTGATTGATTTCGTGCTTTCTAATATGATGCGTGCAGACCTGGAGAGCGTTGGCCTGTTCGTCCGCCGTAAATACCGTTCTCTAATGGACCATTTGGGTGACGGGAAATCGTGGGATATGAACCGCAAGCATGGGGGATTATTCATTTTGCCTCCAGACTGGAACGATCCAACGGATACTTCTCTCGGGGACTTACAGCATTATCATAACAATCTGGATCTTTTTAAACGGGGATCTGCTAAATATATCGTGTTTTCCGGCAGCCAGCATATCAATACGATCGATCTTCAGGATTTATATAGTTACCATCTGGAGAAGGGTGCCGACGTTACAGTAGTGTATAAAAAGATTGAAGAACTGCAGCCAGAACATGATCTATGCCAGCGTATTGAAGTAGACGAAGAGAATAAGGTGACTAATATCCATCATGAGAAAGACCATCCTAATTTATATCTGGATATCTTCATTATGGAGAAAAAACTGTTCTTGGAGCAGGTGGAGCATTGCATTGCGCATGGAGAGAGTTATTTTTTCCGAGATGTAGTTCAGAAGAACCGACACAAATTTAATATCGCCGCATACGAATATCATGGCTATCATGCCGTAATTAATTCATTAGAGAGTTATTATAAGAACAGTTTGGAACTGCTCCAGCAGGAGAATTACTTCAGTTTGTTCAAAGAAAGCCCGGTACAGACGAAGATAAAATATGAGGCTCCGACCCGATACTTGGAAAGTGCTAATGTCAGTAATTCGTTGGTGGCTAATGGCTGCATTATAGCTGGAACGGTAGAGAACAGCGTGATCTTTCGGGGGGTTCAGGTACGTAAGGGAGCGAAGATCATCAACTCAGTAATTATGCAAAAATGCGTCATCGAAGAAAATGCGGTCATTGAGAATGTAATCATGGATAAAGACGTACATTTGAGTAAGAATCGAATTCTTGTTGGAGATAGCAAACGTCCATTCGTCATCGCCAAGAGCAGCAAGATCTAACGACTGGATTAGATGAACAAAGCAGTATTAACCTATCTGATCTAATGGCACAGTCTGCTGCACTTCTAATAAAAGCATTTGTCAGGAGGACCTACTGTTGTTTAACGATAAAGAATCTTTCAAACAGGCATTCCGTGAGACCCTCATTGGTAAATTAGGTAAACCGCTTGAGGAAGCCTCGAATGCCGATGTCTATAAAATACTGGGCAACATGATTCGTGAGAACGCCGGGAAAAATTGGGCGGAAACGAACCAGAAATATAAGCTCGATAAAGATAAGCAGGTTTACTATTTTTCAATGGAGTTCTTGATCGGTAGGCTTCTGGGGAACAATCTGTTGAATATGGGTGTACTGGAAGTAGTACGTGAAGGTTTAGCGGACCTTGGCTTTTGTTTGCAGGATATAGAGGAGGAGGAATCGGACGCTGGGTTAGGGAATGGAGGTCTCGGTCGTTTGGCCGCCTGCTTCCTAGACTCACTCGCTTCCCTGCAATATGCGGGACATGGCTGTGGTATACGGTATAAATATGGCCTGTTCGAGCAGAAGATCGTTGATGGGTATCAAGTGGAACTTCCTGATTACTGGCTGCAGAATGATAATGTATGGGAAGTGCGCCGCGAAGACAAGCAGGTTGAAGTTAGGTTCTGGGGGACTATCGAGACCCGCGAAGAGAACGGACGGCTCATATTTGATCATACGCAATATGAGGCTGTTCGTGCAGTGCCTTACGATGTCCCTATCATTGGTGCTGATCGCCGGCATGTGAATACACTGCGTAATTGGAGTGCGGAATCCATCACCCAGCCATCAAGAACCTTTGGTTCTTTTGCCGGGACGGACTATCATAAGTTTCTGGAGTATAAGCGTTCAGTAGAATCCATTTCGGAGTTCCTTTACCCAGATGACTCTCAATACGAAGGCAAGCTGCTTCGCCTGAAGCAACAGTATTTCCTCTGTAGCGCGGGGCTGCAAAGTATTCTGCGTACCTATGCCAAGCTTGGGATTCCTATAGAATCGCTGCCAGACAAGGTTGCTCTTCATATTAATGATACACATCCAACGTTGGTGATTCCTGAATTGATGAGGATTCTGATGGATGTACATGGTTTAGGATGGGATGAGGCATGGAGTATCACGACGCGTATGGTCTCTTACACTAATCACACTATTCTGAGCGAGGCGCTTGAGAAATGGCCTATTCAAATGGTTAGGGAGCTACTGCCACGTATATTTCTTATCATTGAAGAGATCAATGCGCGTTTCTGTGGCGAGCTTATGAGTCGTTATCCGGGGGATCAGGATCGAATTGCGCAGATGGCGATTATTCATGATGATCAAGTTCGGATGGCTCATCTGGCGATTGTAGCGAGCCATAGTGTCAATGGAGTAGCGGCGCTGCATACAGAAATATTAATGAAGCGTGAGATGCGACTTTTTAATGAAATGTATCCACACCGTTTCAATAATAAGACGAACGGAATTACCCATCGGCGATGGTTACTGCATGCCAATCCAGATCTGGCTAATTTAATCAATCAATCGATAGGGACCCGTTGGGTGAGCCATCCTCAAGAAATGATTGGCTTGATTAAATATTGTGAGGATGCTTCCTTCCAGGAACAAGTAGCCAGTATTAAGCGCCAGAATAAGCTTCGTCTTGCAGAGTACATCTACAATAAGCATTCAGTACATGTCGATCCTGACTCTATCTTTGATGTACAGGTGAAACGTCTACATGCCTACAAGCGCCAGTTGCTTAATATTTTGCATATTCTGCATTTGTACAATCAAATCAAAGATAATCCTTCGATGGATATGGTTCCACGCACGTTTATATTCGGAGCAAAGGCAGCGCCAAGTTATCATCTGGCGAAGCGGATTATCAAACTGATTAATACAGTAGCGGAGGTAGTCAATAAAGATCCGGATGTTAAAGGGAAGATTCGTATCTTTTTCCTTGAAAATTATTCGGTATCCCTAGCAGAAAAGATCATTCCTGCAGCGGACATCAGTGAGCAGATTTCTACAGCCAGCAAAGAAGCATCCGGTACCGGGAATATGAAGTTTATGATGAACGGTGCATTGACGGTAGGAACGATGGATGGCGCAAATGTAGAAATGCATGAAATGGTGGGAGACAACAATATGTTCCTGTTCGGACTTCGTGCTGAGCAGGTCATGGATTACTACCAGCATGGCGGTTATCATGCGCGTGATATTTACAACGGGGATAGTCGTGTGAAAGAAGTGCTGGATCAGTTAATCAAACCAGGACCTATATGTTGTCACGCTACGGAGTTTGAGAGCATTTTCCACTCACTTCTGGATAATAACGATGAGTTTTTTGTCCTGAAGGATTTCGCTAGTTACGTTGAGACGCACGTCGAAATTGATCGGGCATATCGCAACCGGCAAGAATGGCTGAAGAAGTCCATTATTAATATTGGTCATTCCGGTAAATTCTCCAGCGATAACACAATTAGTCGCTATGCAGCTGAGATTTGGAACATTAGTCCAGTTCGACTGTAGGATCAACATAAAAAGGCTGTCTTATAAGTAGGTAACCCCTACAAATAAGACAGCCTTTTTCTTATAGGATATAAGAAGATGACTTTAGATAGCTTCCGATACTAAAGCTGCGAACCGCTCCAGAAACCGGCGTTCTTCATCATCAAAGCGATCCTTGAGCGGACTGTCGATATCAAGTACGCCAAGCAAGCGATCATCCTTTATTAAAGGAACAACAATCTCGCTGTTGGAGGCTGCATCACAGGCGATATGACCTGGGAATGCATGCACATCACCTACTACAAGTGTGCGCCGCTCGGCGGCTGCCGTTCCGCACACCCCGCGAGATAGCGGAATTCGAATGCATGCAGGGAGGCCTTGAAAAGGTCCAAGTACTAGCTCCTTGCCGTCAAATAAATAAAAACCGGCCCAATTCGTATCCGGTAGAGCGTGTTTAAGTAGTGCCGAAGCATTAGCCAGATTGGCTGTAGCACTTGGTTCGTCCTTTATCAATGCTTCGAGTTGGATTAGAACGGCTTCAAACTGCTCGCTGCGCGTTCCATCATATGGCATAGCTTGAAACATGAAGCATCACCTTCCTGTACTTTAAATTCAATATGAAACCATAACTGTAACTAACAACATAGTACAGCTATGAGGGGTACGTCAAGACACAACATTGTTTTGTAATATTTTGGGATGGGCTATGATCCCTCTGTAGCACTGAACCCTTGTGATGATGTTTCCAATGAACTGTCATAGGGTAATGCAAGAGTAAATACCGAAGGCTTTGTTGCCAGAAGGAGTGGAATATGCGCGCTGATGTACAGAACTTGTTCATAGGAATTCACATGCTTTATTGTGCTCATGATAAAGATGTGACGATCTCGGAGATGCTGCTCGGACTGGAAGACATGGGGTATCGTGTAGGAGAACGCGAAGTGAAACAGGAATTGGAAAAGCTGACGCTGGACAACTTTCTGACTGCACATAGTGAAGGGTACAGTATTACTGGCACGGGTATTGAAGAGTTCAAGGATATTCGAGCCAAACTTCAGGTGCTGTGTAGTGAAGTTATTCAGGGAGCAGAATGAAATCATTTAAAGCAAAGTTCCATAAAAGTGTCTGTATCAAGGGAGAATTACCCTTCTGATGCAGGCGCTTTTTACGTGAGAGGATACAATTTGTTCTTTTCAAAGTTAAAGAAATTAGAACTTTTAGCTTAAGGATATACTCTTGAATGATGTATAATTGATAAGTTGAAGGGGGAGCGGAGAATTGTATCTATGCAATGGAGTGACACCTACACTGATCGGTAGAAGATTAAAATTATGTGCTATGACTACTGAGCATGCTTCAGCGTTATTTCAGGTTTGGTCTCATCCGGAAGTTTCTCTCTGGCTGGGTGCACCGGCATTATCCTCTATAGAAGAGACGAAGCAGCTTATCGACCTTCTATCACAGATGGCTCAGGAAGAGGAGAGCTTACGTTGGAGTATTATTGGACCTGGGGAGGAAGTCATAGGTAGCTGTGGATTTAACCATTGGCAGCTTCAGGGAGCTTACCGTGGTGAAATAGGCTGTGATCTGTCGCCTGCCTATTGGGGGCTTGGATATATGAAAGAAGCGCTTGGGCTTGTACTCGATTTTGGTTTCAATATTATGGGCTTGAATCGGATTGAAGCGCTCTGTCATCCTGATAATATCCGTGCGGAGAGGCTGGTTCATACGCTTGGATTTCAGAAGGAAGGCGTATTGCGTCAATACAGGCAGATCGCTTCCGGATTTCAGGATACTGCTCTCCATGCTCTACTGCGCGAGGAGTGGCAATCCACTTAATACATAAAGAGAGGGTTTGGAACATTGAAGTCAACAGGGGATTTAGAACGTAAACTAATATTAACAGGGGTACTGCTGGCCACGTTTCTAGCGGCTATTGAGGGGACTGTAACAGGACCAGCCGGGCCGGCGATTGTAGGCGACTTTCAGGGAATGCAGTGGCTGAGCTGGATATTTACTTCATATTTACTGGCAATGGCTATTACTACACCTATTTTCGGCAAAATCAGTGATCTGTTCGGACGTAAGCCTGTATTCATGTGGGGAGCGGCTGTTTTTTTACTAGGCTCATTATTATGCGGTATATCTCAAAGTATGGAACAGCTGATCCTGTTTCGCGCGATACAGGGGATCGGTGCGGGTGCACTTATTCCAATGACCTTTACCATTATCGGTGATATTTACAGCATTGAAGAAAGAGCAAAGACACAAGGGTTGCTAAGCTCTGTATGGGGGATTTCCTCTTTGGTAGGGCCACTGCTTGGTGGCTATGTGGTAGATTACTTAAGCTGGCGCTGGGTATTTGTATTCAATCTGCCATTTGGCGTGTTGGCAATGGTATTTATTGCGCGCTACCTGAAGGAAGAAAAGGTGCGTCGGAAGACACAGATCGATGTGCCAGGCGTTCTTCTGTTCGCAGCAGGCATGGGTGCTCTACTCTTTGGACTCTCCACGGGAGGGCAGAACCTGGCATGGACCTCTCCGTTACTACTCGCAACACTGGGTGCAGCGGTTATCCTGCTAATCCTATTTTTGTTTGTGGAGCGCCGTGCACCAGAGCCTATGCTTCCGCTGAACCTATTCTCAAATCGTAATATCGCAGTATCAACAGGTGCTAACCTGCTTGTAAGCACATTAATTATTGGACTTTCTACGTATATCCCTTTATGGGTTCAGGGCGTTTCTGGAAAAAGCGCTGCGATCTCAGGCTTGCTGCTTGCACCAATGTCTGTAGGCTGGATGTTTGGGTCAATCGCAGGCGGACGAATGATTCTGCGAGCGGGTTCTCGCCGAACGGCAATGCTTGGATTGATGATGATTGCTGCTGGAGCTATTGGTCTGGTTTTCTTGACAGGAGAGTCTTCACAGGTAATCCTCTTATGCTTGATGCTGGTCTGTGGGGTAGGCTTCGGATACTCCTCTACGGTCTTCACGATTATCGCTCAGTCGTCGGTTGCGTATGATCAACGCGGTGCGTCCACAGCACTTAATGCATTTACAAGGTCACTAGGTCAGACCATTGGGGTGGCTATTTTCGGTTCCTGGCTGAACTTGAATATTGATCAGCTGTTGCGAAAACAACCGGATTCAAACGTTACAGGTGATGATATTAATAAGCTGCTAGGCTCGCATACAGGCACTAACCTCTCCGGCGAAGTATCAAACAGTTTACGTGGTGCACTAGAAGGGGGACTTCATTCACTATTTATTGTGATGGCAGTTTTCGCAGTCTTGTCACTAGTTATATCTTGGGGTTTGCGCAAGGGTGTACCTTCGGTAGAGGATGCTACCTCGTCATTAAAAAAGGCATAACTCATTCTCTAAGTCACATAAAGAAGCCCGACCGGGTATTTACCGGTCGGGCTTCTTCGTGCAATAACAGCTTGTCTAACACATATGAAGTAAAAAGCAGCCTAGCCTCTAGCTCTACTTACGGGGAAGAGGGGAAAGCTTCTCAGCTTGCAGACCCATCTTCTTGAGCAGAGTGATCATTTGTTCCTTCTCTTCATCATTCAGTCCGCTGAAAGCAAGATGAAGACGCTCTGAGTATTTCGGATACATCTCATTCATGAGACGTTCGCCTTCCGCGGTCAACTCTGCGAAAATCACACGACGATCACTTGGACAAGGCTTGCGTTGCAAATAGCCGCGTTCTTCGAGCTTGTCGATAACGTAAGTCACGTTGCCGCTCTGTAGCAGTAGTTTGGCACCAATTTGTTGAATGGGCTGTGGTCCCTTATAGTACAACACTTCCATGACGGCAAAGGCAGTAGGGTTAAAACCTTCAATTTTGCTGCCGGTAACAGCATGCTCATTAATACTCTTGAATGATTTGGCAAATACCCGGTACAAATGTAGTGTTAATTGTGTATCACGTTCATAAGATTGTATCATGCTTCTCCACCCTCTATCGTTAATCATGTGAACTCGTCGCACGTCTGTAATCATATTAATTAGTGCACGGTTTACCTGTGCAACGAACTTTGAGATAACAATAGAATACGTGAAAGATCGAATGAAGAACATGTGATTTGTCACAATGAGCAACTTTTAATTATTAAAAATCAAACAATTTTTTGAAGAAGCTGAAATTGAATGTTTTTTTACTTCAGTCTCTGAAAGGATATCAATTTCATCCCCCGGTTCAGTGTTATTTACGCCTCCAGACGGATGAATGACAATCCCCAATATTTTACTATTATTTCATTGAGAAATAGTAACGGGGAGTGAAGGAAGGATGGAGGAACATCATATTGATGATTTAAAAGAAAGTAAGCTAACCGCAAATAAGCCATTCATGCTGCTTATTGCGGCACAGCTTGTATCGAATGTAGGAGACTGGTTGCATATACTAGCGCTACTGACAATGGTAGGGTTTAAATGGAATGCCACACCGTGGGAAATTACGGCTATATCTTTATGTATGGCAGTGCCTTTGCTCTTAGGAGGACCGTTTGCAGGTTACTTAAGTGATCGATTTAACCGCAAGGCACTAATGATTGGTTCGGATATAGCCCGTGCAGCGGTTGTTATTTGCTTGGTATTTGCAGGCTCGCTGTGGCAGGTTTATGTGCTGCTGCTGGCTAAGGGATGTATGGATGTGTTATTCTCTCCGGCCAAAAGCGGAAATATTAAGGAACTTGTTCCTGCGGCTCAGATGGATAGAGCAATGGCGCTTAGCTCATCTATAGAGCAGATAACTAAAATTGTGGGTCCAGCTCTTGGTGGATTGCTAGTTGCAGCCTTCGGCATATCTGTTTGTTATATGATCGATTCTGCTACGTTCGTTTTATCGGCGATTATTTTGCTTGGATTACCGCGTACAGCTGCGATTAAGAAGAAAGATACGGAAACAAGCAGGGGGGATACGGAGGTGCGTAAATCCTTCCGCCAAGAAATATCGGCAGGTCTGCATGTGATTGCAGGAATGCCTGTAGTGCTGTGTGGCATTGTTATGCTGGTACTGGTGCTGCTAATGCTACAGATCGGAGACTCTCAGATTGTAACGTTATTCCGGGAGATTCCAGGTGTGAACGGAGATCTGCTGGGGTGGTGTGTAGCAGCCAGTGGCTTTGGAACCTTGCTATCTGCACTGCTTGTAAGCCGATTAGGCAGTGGTAAGCATCCGCTTATTTTTATGGGATTAGGGGCTGTAATCATGGGCGTTGTCTTCTCAAGTGCAGGGATCGTAACTGCTCATGGTCAAGCCGGAATCTGGATGAACATTACTTTGTTTGGGTCCTTCATGTTTGCGGGTGTGGGTGCAGGACTAGCGTTTATCCCCTTCAATTCAATGCTCCAGCAGCGGACACCTGCGGAATACACGGGTCGTGTATTTGGAACCATAGGCAGCCTGACAAGCGCAGCTGTTATTCTAGGACCTGTAGCCGGTGGAGCCTTAGTGACAGCATCGGGGCCGGTATCTGCCTTTATTCTATCTGGTTTGCTTACAGGATTGCTAGGACTAGGGCTGTTAATGCTGCGTGGTAAAATCGAGCGCAGGGATGAAGCGGCGATCAAGAAGCAGGAAGGAATAGCTGCGACGAATAACATGGACCTTGTAGGACAGACCTCCCTTTGATGGGAGGTTTCTTTTATTCGCTATTGCGCAGGGCTTAAGTTATTATTGTGAAAAAAGCAGCTTGAATATTTTCAGGAAAAATATATAGTACGATTAGATAAGTTGCGATTGCCTCTGTTGATCATTTGAATATCATTCATATACGCAATAGGGAATGCAATTTATAATAGTAATTATTAGAAGTACTAGGAGATGGAGAGTATGGAAAAAGAAGAAACTACAGTGGATACCGAGAGCTATGACGACATTGTGCTCGATGTTGAGATCGATGAAGCTGGCTATGAAGCGGGAGATCCTTGCATATTCGATATTTCTTTTCAAGTGAAGCGAGGTCAACTGCTCGGACTGATCGGACCTAATGGTGCTGGGAAAAGTACAACCATTAAGACCCTGCTTGGTTTGTTGAAGAATACCAAGGCTAAGGTGTCTTTTAGTGGAGTTAATAAATCTTACGCTTATGTACCGGAGCAACCTGTGTTTTATGAGGATTTGACATTGTGGGAGCACTTGGATTTAGCGGCCGCTGCCTATGGACTGAAGTACGAACAGTTCGAAGAAACTGCTGAAAGACTGTTAAAGCAGTTTGGTATGGGCCATGTGCGCAATGATCTTCCAGCTGGATTCTCTAAGGGCATGAAACAAAAAATGATGCTAATGCTTGGCTTCTTGGTACAGCCGGATGTTTATATTGTGGACGAGCCATTTATTGGTTTAGACCCTCGCGCCACTAAAGATTTCCTGCGGCTGCTAGAAGCGGAGCGGAAGCGCGGAGCTGGTGTATTAATGTCTACGCATGTACTGGATACAGCAGAGAAGATATGCGATGATTTCGTATTGATCTCCGGGGGAAAGGTTGCCGCCTCAGGAACACTCGAAGATATACGTGATTATGCTGGACTACCGGAGGCGTCGTTGTTTGATTGCTTCGACGAATTAACATGAGTAAGCAGGGACAGCGGGCGTTTGCTTTTTCTAACGCTAAACAACTATTCAGACGGCGGCTATTCTCTCATTGGCGTGAGCAATCCGCTATTATCCGTACGGCGGCTGATTGGACCGTTCTATTATATATTCTTATTCCCGGGGGATTATTGGGAGGGCGTTTGTATTATGGGTTTTGGAATGAGGCGCTACCGGCTTGGAGTGTGAATTTGCCGTTTATGCTCATTCCTTCATTATTAGTGCTCTTGATCTGCAACGGGGGCTTGGTGCTATTATTGCAGGAAGGCGATCTGTTATTTCTTAGACAACGGCAACGATGGATGAATACGATCCTATTTCGCGGGTTGCTCTACAGTCTGATTGTAACCTCGCTGAAGTTCTGTGTAGCTTTTGCACTGTTACTGCCTTTTCTGATTCGGGGATTTGAGATGACGTCATCGGAGGTATGGGCGCTGTTCGCTCTGACCTTGGCGTGCAGTTGGTGTGTTAAGTTACTTGGACATCTTGTAAAAGTACAGAAGCAAGGTTGGCGTCGCTGGTTATGGCTATTTCTGGCGATCTCCGTCCCGAACGCTATTTATTTCAGAGTAGCTAGCCTTTGGAATGATCGCCCGCTCATCATATTGCTGAGTGCGGTTGTATTTACAGTCGTTGCAATATTTGCTTTCCGGTGGCGCTTATTGATGCGTGGGACATTTATGAACGATGTGCGAGAGGACTACAAGCAGCGAATGAAGATAGCGGCCATACTGCTCCGCCATGTTCTGGATAAACCTCGCCCGACTCGCCATAAGCCATGGATTTTCCGGAAGTCGCAGCCTTTGCTTAAATCAAAGACTGCCGAGAGCCGTTTCTCTGCGGCAGCGATTAAGGCACTCGTACGGAATCCGGCCCATTTGAAGCTTTACTTGGCTTTCACTGCCGTGTCCGCGGTAGCGATCCTTATCATTCCATCGGGATTTAAATGGCTAGGATTTGTAGTATTAACATCGCTTATGACTTTTTGGCTGTTTTCGTTCTGGTCTTTGTTTGTTGGAGATGATTACATTGGGATACTTCCATTTACGAAAGAACAAAAGGCTGAAGCGGGTATGCATGCGGTCCCTATTTTATTACTTCCCTTTACAATGATTACCTCCGCACTAATCTGTCTCTCTTTATATGGATGGTGGGGGGTCATCTTGTTCGTACCGGTTGGATACATGGTTGGACTCTTTATCAGCAGAATATTTGGTACGTTCCGACTGGGCAAAGATTGATAGATAGATAAAAAACAGCGTGACTTGAGAAGCCTCTCAAGTCACGCTGTTTTTAGTTGCGACACATTAACTAAGGCGAAGGTCAGCGGCATGTTTGCCTGCTGTATATCCAGTAGAGAACGCTGCTGTTATATTGTAGCCACCAGTGTAGCCATGGATATCGAGTACCTCTCCACAGAAGAATAACCCTAGCATAAGCTTAGATTCCATTCTTTTGGGATCGATCTCTTTCAGATTTACGCCGCCACCCGTAACAAAGGCTTCGGACAGGGAGCGGGTACCATGAACATTAACGGGCATCCTTTTCAAGATACCTGCTAGCGCATGCAATCCATTCTTGGATACATGATGACCCGTAATATCTCCATCCAGGTCAGCTTTAGCTAACAAGAGGGGAATGAGACGTTCTGGCAGCAGCCCCTTTAGTGAATTGCGGATCGCTTTCTTCGGCTCCTGGTCCAGCTTGTCCTGCAGCGATGATTCCACTTCTTGCAAGTTCAGATCAGGGAAGAGATCGATGGACATCTCAACCGTGTCATTCCCTGATTTACGCTGGACCTGTCTCAGAAATTGGCTGCAGCGCAGGGCAATTGGCCCGGATAATCCAAAATGGGTGAAGATCATATCTCCGCGATGAGAAATGACCTTCTTTCCTTTTGGATTCCATACAGTAAGTGCCACATCGCGTAGCGACAATCCTTGCAGCTCACCGGATTTAATCCACTCTTCCCGTGAAATAATCGGTACCTCTGTCGGAAATAGCTCAGTAATGGTGTGGCCTGCGGATTCAGCCCATGGGTACCCATCTCCAGTCGAGCCGGTCTGAGGAACGGACTTTCCTCCGGTGGCGATGATTACGGCAGCACTGGAAATCGTTTTGCCCGAGCCTAGCTGAACGCCTTTAACAGCCCCTTCTTCATATATTACACGTGAAACAGGACTATCCGTCATAATCTGCACACCTAGACCCCGTACTTTGTTGATTAAGGCGGAGACGACGCTGGAGGCCTTATCGGAGACGGGAAACATCCGTCCGTTGTCTTCTTCCTTTAATGCAATGCCTAAGCCTTCAAAAAAGGCAATGATATCTTGATTATTAAAATGGTCGAAGGCGCTATACAAAAACCGCCCGTTTCCCGGGATATGGGAGATTAACTCATCTCTCTCCTTGACGTTCGTTACATTGCAGCGCCCGCCACCAGATATCCCGAGCTTTCGTCCTAGCTTAGCTCCCTTGTCGATCAGTAGTACGGATGCCCCGTGTTCTGCTGCGGCCACGCTTGCCATTAATCCCGAAGGGCCGCCACCTATAACGATCACATCGAAGTTGCTCATGAAATTTTACTCCTTTACATGTTAAGACACGGGTGTTACTTCGTGTTTTCCTAACGGAATCATACCATTCTGACTGTCATGTAACCAGTCTTGTCCGCTCACTTGGTTATAATCGTTGTCAGGAGAGTAATCCTGTGCTTTAATCTAGTCATGTAGGGGAATTTGTCCATTTTGGGGTGTGATTGTAATTATTGGCGCAATTAAGGATATATTATTGCAAATATCGGCAGCATGCTCCTTTCTTTTTCTGATTCAGTGGTGGGTGGACCGAGGGCTTGTGGCTCGAAAAAAAGGTAGTTTCCCGGATAATCAAACTTTTTTGGTTTTGGCGTGTGCGTTAAGTCTTATGTTATGCTCTATTCTTTCGACGACTTTATTCGGTATTGCTTATTTGAATTTAGGAATGATTCCTGCTTATATCGGTATTTTATATGGAACTGTACGTTCAGGCATTCTGCTGTCCATCTTTTTGCTTGTCTGTAATATATTCATTGCAGAGCCAGCAGGAATAAGTAATATGATATTAAATTCAGGAATATTATTATATCCGTTGCTGTTTGGGCTAGCTAATCCTTTTAAGAAAGGCACAGTGGTAGAGAAGATAGGTATGTTATGGATGGTTCTTTGTCCGAATATGTTGTTCATTGCACTTGTGCCTATTATAGGTGGGAAAAATATATATGAGGCTCATTCTGGCGAGTCACTTTTGATTACTTTGTATCTATTTTTCAGCATCGCACTAGGCGGTATTTTTGTTTATTTTGTTGAAATGGTCTGGAGTAGTTGGCGGGCTAAAGTACATATGGAAAGTATAAGTGATAATTTCCAGTGGGAGTCAGAGAAGCTGCAGCAGATTACAAATGTAGTACCTCTGAGTATTATGTCCCTGGATGATCACGGAGTTGTGACCGACCTCAATGATTGTATGTTGGGAATGACACGAATTCATTATCCCAATTTGAGAAGGGAAGATATTATTGGCAAGCCGGTTAGGGAATTTTTTAATGGTTCAGCGGATGTTGATGCATATATGAGGGTACGGGATAACATTCAGCATAAACGGCGTTCCCATGAGCGAATGATTCATGGAACGCGGATCTATCAAATTTATTCAGCACCACTAATGCATAAGAACTCAGGATTAACGAGTGGAGTGGTACTCATTGCACAGGATATTACGGATGAAGTGAAACTTCGCTCAGAGCTGGATCATGTGGAACGTTTGAGCTTAGTAGGGCAGATGGCTGCCGGAATTACCCATGAGATTCGTAATCCTATGGCAGTAGTTCGCGGATTTTTACAGCTAATGAGAGAAAAGAGCTCGGATGATTTGGATTCTTATTATCAGATCGTATTAGAGGAGCTGGATAGGGCGAATAGCATTATTAATGATTTCCTATCGCTGGCGCAAAGCCGGATATCTGATAAGGAGAAAGTGCTATTACACCGAGTTATAGAAGAAGTCAGTCCGCTGCTGTGGGCGGATGCTAATCTTCGTGGTCAAAGTGTTGAGCTAAAGCTGAACGCATCCATCCATGAATTGGAGTTAAACGTTCGGGAAATCAAGCAGCTTATCCTTAATTTAGGCCGAAACGGCATGGAGGCTATGGGATCCAAGGGGATTCTGACACTGGAAACACATAGTACTCAGGAACAAGTGGAGCTGATTGTAAGGGATAGGGGAATCGGTATGTCGGACAGTCAACGAGAGAAGTTGTTTTCCCCTTTCTTCACAACAAAAAGGGAGGGAACGGGTCTAGGGTTATCCTTGTGTCTCAGTATTGTGGAACGGCATAACGGTAAAATAACTGTAGATTCTGTAGAAGGAGAGGGTACAGTATTTACCATCTCATTCCCTTTAGTAAAGGAAGAATATAGCGAAGCCATGCTTGCGGATTGAATCAGGTTACTGTAGCATCTCTTGCTTTCACAGAGTATGAATGTATAATAAAGTTAGTAAGTACTGCTGTAATGTTATCTGACAAAACAGTAATCAGTGAAGGAGAGTGCAGAGAAATGTCCATGTCTTTTAATCAATATATGAGAGATTCGATTCAGCCTATGCGTGATGACCTTACAAGCATTGGGTTTCAGGAGCTTATGACTCCAGAAGAGGTGGAAGCCACTCTTCCTACCGCAAAAGGTACGACGCTTGTAGTCGTGAATTCGGTCTGTGGTTGTGCCGCTGGACAATGCCGTCCTGGTGTAGCTCAGGCATTGCAAAATGAGATCGCTCCGGATCACTTGTTCACAGTGTTTGCAGGTCAAGAGAAAGAAGCTACTGCTAAAGCGCGTGAATATTTTGCTCCTTATCCGCCATCTTCCCCTTCCATCGCATTGATGAAGGATGGAGAGCTCGTTCATTTTATTGAACGCCATAGTGTTGAGAATCGTTCGGCTGCTGAAATTGCTGCTGAGTTGAAAGAAGTTTTTGATCGTTTTTGCAAGTAAAAAAGTTATTCCATATAATCTCGCATTAGTCGGTAATTCGGCTGTTGCGGGATTTTTCAAAATATAAGAGCGATAATGGGATAGAATATACTTAGAAGCATAGAGCTTCACTTGGTATGGATATTTTGATGGATATGGAACCATTTCTGATGGAACGGGGTGTGGTTTGTGAGTTTACAGGAAGAAATTATTGCAGATCTTGGTGTGAAGCCAACGATTGATGTAGAAGCAGAGGTACGCAAACGGGTTGATTTCTTAAAGTCGTACGTGCTGAAGGCAGGTGCCAAAGGATTATTGATCGCCATTAGCGGCGGGGTGGACAGCGCGGTAGCTGCGGGTCTGTGTAAGCAGGCTACGGACGAGCTGTCGGCTCAAGAAGGCACAGAGTATATTACGCTTGGCGTATACCAGCCATATGGTGTTCAAGAGGATATCCAGCACAGTTATGATGTCGCAAAAGCTTTTAATCTGACCCATACCGTGGAGACAAACATTGAGGAAGCTGTAAATGAGATTGCGCTTGAAGTTGAGCATAGCCTGAAGTCCTTGGGCCAACATCGTCATATGACCCATCAAGGCAAGGGGAATGTTAAAGCGAGAACACGTATGGTTATGCAATATGCGCTCTCTTTTGAGAACAATCTGATTGTAGTAGGGACGGATCATGCTTCAGAAGCCATTACGGGTTTCTACACCAAGTGGGGGGATGGTGCTGTAGATATTACACCTCTATCCACACTTAACAAACGTCAGGTTCGTCAATTAGCTGCTCATATTGGTGTGCCTGCGGATATTGTTACTAAAGCACCTACGGCAGGCTTATGGCCGGGGCAGACGGATGAAACCGAGCTGGGCATTACTTATGACGATAATAGCGATTATTTGGAAGGCAAACAGGTTAACCCTGAGGTAGCGGAGAAACTCGAGAATTATTACCGGAGAACGGCGCATAAGCGCAATGTCATTCCTGGAATTTAGAATAGGTAGAAGTAGAAACCGCCACGGGTCTGCGTTGTAGCAGCTCTCGTGGCGGTTTTTTGTGAGATGGATAAGCTACAAGAATCTTAGTTAGCCAGCGTTTGATCGATAAAATTAGTGGTCGAAGCAATCGCAAGCTCCAATTGTGGGGTAGTACCGGCAAAAGGATGCACAGTACCGAAGGTATGATTACCCTCAGGAATATGAACCCAGTTAATATCGGGTCGGAGCTCAATGAGCTGCTCAGATCCTTGCCGGAGGTGTACTCCATCCAGACTGCCTTGAATAAGAACAACTGGGAAGGACGCTGTCTTCATGCGTTCAAGGATGTTATAACGTTCTTGTTGGTTCTCCATATCTTCTAAAATAACAGCATCCAGCGGCATTTGTTGGCCTGTGCGTGCATTAAGGACATGGGTTCGTCCTGTTTGCTTCATCTCCTGCTTTTGTTCTTCCGTCAACAAATCGAGCTTCGTAACCCCGTTCCAGGAGATGACCCCGCTAACTTCACTGGGATGGTCAAGCGTGTAGACCAGACAAATTCCCCCTCCAAGACTATGTCCTAGAAGGAATAAGGGTAAGCTGCCGAATTTCGGGTGCTGGCTAAGGTAGGACAACAGTATTTCCATGTCCTTCAGCTCGCGACGAAAGGTGTTGCGGGCGAATTTCTCAAGCTCGGTAAAATGCAGCAGATCCTCTCCGATTCCAGCATGAGAGAAGTTGAAGGTGATCACTTCATGATCTTGGCTGAGAGTAGTGGCTATGTAAGGAAACATCCCCCAATCTTTGAAGCCCTTGTAGCCGTGTGCAATAACGATAAGGCTCTTAGGTGCTTCTTGGGCAGGAAAGTGTGAGCAGCGGAGAACAGCGTCTTCACCTGCGGGTATTTCGAAATTACGATGCTGCATAGGGTAATCCCCTCTCTCTATATATAAATGAAGTAAATCAGCAAGTCCATCACGAAGGCGCCTAGATAGACTTCCAAACCATTTTCTTTTAAGATAGCAGAAAGAATCTTATAGGACTATAATTTAAAATTGAAATGAATGACCTGTATAATGATCATACCATTATTGAAGTAGTATAGGATACACGTCCATAAGGAGCGTGAAATTTTGATTTACGGAATCGGACATGATGTGTTAGAAATTGAGCGAATCTCAGAGGTAATGCGCAGGGGACAGGGCAAGAAATTCAACCAGCGCATCCTAACGGAGCAAGAGTACCAGCTTGCTGAGCAACGAGGTGGAAGGTTGGCTGAGTTCGTAGCCGGGCGCTTTGCTGCCAAGGAAGCCGTTGTGAAGGCTTTAGGTTGTGGCATTGGTAATGTGGTTGGTTTTCAGGATATTGAGATATTACCTGACCGTAAAGGTAAGCCGGAAGTAACCTTATCATGCGAAGCCTGGAGCAGACTAGATCTACCTGAAGGACAGAAGTATACCATTCATCTTACGATAACACATGGCCGTGATTTGGCTTCAGCTTTTGCGGTGGTGGAGGAGTTAGGTTCATGAATTGAACCGTGATTATAGAAGGGCAAGGAGAGTTACAATGAAACAACAAGAACGACAGGATTTGCAGGAACGAGAAGAAGGACGAGAGTTAAAAAAAGGACAAGATCTGCAAAATCAAGATGAACGACCAAAACAGCTGGATTTTAAAGAAGGACAAGATAAACAAGATCAGGAGCTGCGGGAGGCCAAGCAATATTTCAGTTATTATTTGCTGGAGTGGTATCAAGGGCAGAAGCGGGATTTGCCTTGGCGCAGGCACCGCAATCCTTATTATATTTGGATTTCTGAAATCATGCTGCAGCAGACAAGGGTAGATACGGTAATCCCTTATTTTAATCGTTTTATTGAGCGCTTTCCGACGGTAGAGTCACTCGCTGACGCCCCTGAAGAAGACGTGCTTAAGTGTTGGGAAGGCTTAGGGTATTATTCCCGCGCACGTAATATACAGCATGCAGCCAAGCAGGTAAAGGAGCTTTATGGGGGACAGGTACCGAATGACCGTGAGGCGGTGTTCAGCTTAAAGGGAGTGGGTCCTTACACAGCAGGGGCTATTCTCAGTATCGCGTTTAATCGGCCAGAGCCAGCGGTAGATGGTAATGTAATGCGGGTGTTGTCCCGATACTTCCTCATCGAGGATGATATCGCTAAGGGACCCACCCGCGTGAAAATGGAGCGCCTGGCGGCTGAGCTGATCCCGGAGGGGGAAGCTGCCTCATTTAATCAGGCGCTTATGGAGCTCGGGGCGCTCGTATGCACCCCGAAATCACCGAGCTGCTTAACCTGCCCGGTGATGGAGCATTGCGCTGCGCGCCTGGCGGGCTGCGAGACTTCGCTGCCCGTCAAGACCAAGGCCAAGCCGCCGCGCCCAGAGGAGCGGCTGGCGGCCTTAATCGAAGGCCGCGGTGCCCACGCGGGCCAAGTGCTCATCCGGCAGCGGCCACAAAGCGGGCTGTTAGCCCGCATGTGGGAGCTGCCGCATTGGCAGGCGCCGCCAGCGGAAGGCGGCGCTAAGAGCGCGCGGCTGCCGGAGGCGGCGGCGCTGGACCGGCTGCGCCGGTCACTGCGGCAGGCCGGGATCTCCGCCCGGCCTGAGGAGCACTGGATGGCTGCTGAGCATATCTTCAGCCATATTGTGTGGACCCTGCAGGTGTATCGCTGCAGGGAGGAGGATGCCCTTCCGCTGCCAATAGCGGCAGAAGGACGGGCAGCATACACCGCGGATGCAGGCCTGTTCCCAGAGATGGACAGCAGCGTGCCCGTCGAGAAATTTGAGGATGGTAATGCTAGTCCAGAGGATGGCGGAGCTGTTCGCTGGATCAGTCGTGAGGACATGGCTAATTATGCGTTTCCTAATGTCTTCTTGAAGCTGCTGAATCTTTATTTCGATGAGCAGGAAGAGCTGGCGAAGTCGGGGAAGTAGCAGATTATCCGATGTGGCAGAAGAATGAGTTGTAAGAGAAGCAGCAGATATATGAGAAGTGTCTGAAGTAAGTAAAGTACGCTGAAGTCGATGAGTAAGAAACGCATCCAAAGTCTTTGGAGTAGGAAATATGTTAAATGCGTCGATTGTGCTGAGTGAGTCGAATATGTAGATGTTTAAGATGTGTTAAATGCGTCAATTGCTAAGTGAGTTGAATGTGTTGATGCAGTTTGATGTGTGGAATAGAAGAGAGAGTGGCGTACGTATCTAAATATGATCACTTACCTCATCCCCGTGGTCAGTTTAAAGGGAATTCCTCCCTATAAACTGGCTGTGGGGATCTGTTTTTGATCTTTTTGGGGAAAAACTCCCTTTAATTTGGGTGAATACCTGAATTATGCTCCAATATGGATGATTTAGAGGGAGGATTTCCCTAATTACTCGTATTTAAGTGTTTATGAGCAGAATTAGAGGGAGTTATTCCCTAATTAGAAGCAGAATGCCTCATTTAGGCGTCTTTCCAACAGCGGTACGATAAAGGGCAGTCTCGTTCCACACTCATTGATCTGCATTCAAGCGGCGTAAAAAAGCGATGTCCGAGGATAATGATCTACTCCTATTTGTTTCTAACGAACCCTGTTTCTAACGAACCTTGTTTTTAACAAATCTGCTTCTAAACGAAATTAGTCTCAAACAAACTCTCTACACACCCCACCCAAATAAACGACCCAAACACAAAGAAGGTATCCCTTGGCCATAACGGCTCGGAGATACCTTCTTTGTTTATACTTAGTTAAACGGTAAATCCACAGCCTTGAAGGCTATGACTTTATCCGTAATTTAATTCTTTATTTCGAGCTTTCGTAACGTTTGCCAACTTCTTCCCAGTTTACTACGTTCCAGAACGCTTTGATGTAATCAGGGCGTTTGTTTTGGTAGTTCAGGTAGTAAGCGTGCTCCCATACATCAAGTCCGAGGATTGGAGTAGCGCCTTCGCTGATTGGGTTGTCTTGGTTAGGTGTGCTTGTTACTGCAAGTTTGCCATCTTTAACAACTAGCCAAGCCCAGCCACTGCCGAAACGAGTAGTTGCTGCTGCTGCGAAATCTTCTTTGAATTTTTCGAATCCGCCTAGTTCACTATCAATAGCTGCTGCAAGTGCGCCAGTTGGTGCGCCGCCGCCGTTTGGTCCGATAACTTCCCAGAACAAGGTGTGGTTAGCGTGTCCGCCACCATTGTTACGAACAGCAGTGCGGATAGCTTCTGGTACAGCGTTCAGATCTGTAAGAAGTTCTTCGATGCTTTTGCTTTGCAATTCAGGTGCCTTTTCCAAAGCTGCGTTCAGATTAGTCACATATGTGTTATGGTGTCTATCATGGTGAATTTCCATCGTCAAAGCGTCGATGTGTGGTTCGAGTGCGTTGTTTGCATAAGGTAGTGCTGGTAATTGAAATGCCATGGAAAAATCCCTCCTGAGTATATTAGAATTTGTATAGATAAAGAACTTCGGCGGTTTATCGTCAAAATTCTTTATTGTTGATATGTACTATAGGGTATCTCCCAATAGGATACTTTAATTAAACAGTATCTGGATCAATAATGCAACACTAAACAAACATAAATGTTTATAAAGTATGATGGGAGTGTAAACAGGATTATCAATTGTATTAAAAATGTTAAAATAAAGAGCCGTCACCCCATAGACATAACTCTTTATAATTACCCTTATAATGAAACAATGAATCCCAGCCAAAATGTAAACGCTTGATATTAAGCGCTTTCAAAAGAAAAATGATGATATCACGAGAAAAGTGTGCTTTAATAGATTTAAAAGCAGGTATTCCTCGGTATTTGATGCTTTTTTTTATTTTCTCAATGTTAAGGGAACCCCTTCTTTTTGTTAAATTCATAAGCCATAGACAAGGGAGATTTTAAAGAATGCACGTTCGTTCCTTTCAATTAAGCGACGTTAGCCCTGTGACTGATTTGCTGCAAACAGCATTATCGGAAGAATGTTTCGAGAACACTATCGAGCCTTTCTCCAGGCAGCTTTCATGGGATTCAGATCTCATTGTAGTTGCGGAAGATGAAGAAGAAATTGTTGGAGCACTGATTGGTACGATTGAGAAAAACCACGGTTGTTATTTCCGGATTGCTGTACATCCTGATTATCGCCGCAGAGGAGTCGGTAGAAGTCTGGTATCGGCTATGGAATCCAGGTTTCAAGCTCGTAAGGTTAGTGGTATCTACGTAGCCGTCGATGAGCATAATTCTTTTGCATTGCCATTGTATGAAGCTATGGGATATAGCGAGAATCAAATTTTCAAATCTGTCCGGAAGCTGAGCATTGTTGGGTAATTTTGATCACTCAGATGCGTAAGCGGAAACATTTACTAAATATAGAACTATAGTTGATGATATAGTCTGTTTCATTCATACTCAAGCGTATTTTCCAGAAGTCCATTACTAATGGCTGGGAGATATGCTTTTTTATTGTTATAATATCTGCAAGTATAGACATCAATAATTGAGAATAAGAGGTGACATATTGAGTCAGGAGTCCCAAGTAGAGTTCATGCGTAATCGGAAGCAAAGACATAGATCCTCCAGATCAAACAAAGGCTTTGGTGGTCGTTTGGCCGCAGAATTGAAGGATTGGTTGCTCACAGCGGTAGTTGTCTTTGCGGTAATGTCGGTTCTTAATATTTTTGTGTTCAATATATCAACGGTTAAAGGTCAGTCTATGCAGCCAACGCTTGTGGAAGGTGAGCGACTCTTTATTAATAAGCTTTCATTGATGTTTGTAAACCCAAAACACGGGGATGTCGTCATTCTTCATGATCCTAGCACGGGCCCTAGTCGGAAGGACTTTTTAGTGAAACGAGTCATTGGTATACCTGGAGATATCATAGAAGTGAAGGATCACCAGTTATATGTGAATGGAAAAATAGTGAATGAGCCGTATATAGATACCGAGATTGAAGACCCGGATTTCGCGGCGTTAACTGTGGAGAGCGGAAACTATTTTGTCATGGGAGATAACCGTCATGCTTCAGCAAGCAAAGATAGCCGTTATTTCGGCTCGATCCCTCAGGACATGATTGTAGGCAGAGCGGATTATATCTGGTGGCCGCTGTCTAAACTGAAGGGGTTATAAGAATTAAGAATTAAGAATTATATCGATAACATGAAAAGGAGAAGGCGGAAATGAACAATACATTTCAGTCACCGTATGCTCCCCCGCCTTCCAAGTGGGCACAGCTTAAAGCGGAGATTCAGGAGGCTGCGACGTCACTCGGTATTGATGATATTGGGTTTACTACAGCAGAGCCTTTTTTATATCTGAAAAATATTCTGCAAGACCACCGAGACAAAGGATATGAATCTGGTTTCGAGGAACCGGATCTGGATAAAAGGACAATCCCTGCTCTGAGCTCTGGGGACAAGCCCTTATCTATTATTTCAATTGCTGTGGCCTATCCTTCCAAAATGGAGAATCCTCCGAAGTCTGAGCCAGGTGCACGTAGAGGTATTCTCGCCCGAGCATCATGGGGCAGGGATTATCATCATGTGCTGAGGGAGGCCTTAAGTAAGTTAGAGGACTTTATTCATGAGCGTGTGCCAGAGGCTGTACTGGAAAGTATGGTTGATACCGGTGTTCTGGTAGATAGAGCGGTTGCGGAAAGAGCAGGAATAGGCTTCAGCGGCAAAAATTGTTCCATCATCTCGCCCAAATGGGGATCTTGGATTTATCTAGGGGAGATGGTTACGAACATTCCGTTTGCTCCGGATGAGCCTGTTGAGGAAGGCTGCGGGGAGTGTACCAAGTGTATTGATGCTTGTCCAACCGGTGCACTGGTGGGGCCGGGTCAGCTTAACGCGCAGGCTTGTATTTCTTTTCTGACGCAGACTAAAGGATTTCTGAGTGATGAATACATGACCAAGATTGGCAACCGTCTATACGGCTGTGACACCTGCCAGATTGTATGTCCCAAGAATCGAGGGAAGAACTGGAATCATCGCCCTCAGATGCTGCCTGATCCTGAGATCGTGAAGCCATTGTTAATGCCAATCCTGGATCTTAGCAACCGTGAATTCAAAGAGAGATTCGGAAATAGCTCTGCTGCCTGGAGAGGCAAAAAGCCGATGCAACGAAATGCGATCATCGCTCTCGGTAATTTCAAGGAAGTAGAAGCGGTGCCAAAGCTAACAGAAATTGTTCTGAAAGAGCCGCGGCCTGAGATGCGGGGCGCTGCTGCTTGGGCGCTGGGACGCATCGGTGGTGAGGAGGCTCTAGCTGCTGTTGAATCGGCTTTAGAGCGCGAAGAGCATGACACGGTAAAAGAAATGCTGAGCCGGGCACAGGATGTGCTCCTTACTGCGAAGCAGGCACGAGAGGACAGCGATGTTTAATGAAGGAAAAAGATCATAGACGGGTTGCATATTCCCAATTGCTGTCCAGTTCTCGAAATGCTATGATAGATTCGCGCGCCATATGGCGATGCAGACAATAGAGTGTAGAGGTGGGCTTTAGATGAATATCGCATTACCTATTATTACATTGGTCGTAGGTCTCATCGGTGGATTTTTTATCGGTGTGTATTATCTGCGCAGACAAATGACAACTATGCAGAATGATCCTGAAATGCTGCAAAAGGTTGCGAAACAAATGGGTTATAACCTGAATGGGAAACAAATGCAACGTGCCCAACAGATGATGAAGAATCAGAACCAGACAGGCGCCCGACCAGGAGCAGCTAAAGGGAATAAACGTAGAAGTAAGTAACCGGGTCCGGATAGAAATTATACGGGTGCGGAAGGGGGAGACATCATGGGGAACATCAATGAATACGTGAACGGTAAAGTATCAGAGAACCGTGAGCAAATCGAGTATCACGTTGAGAAAATATTAGAATTAATCGGTGAAGATACCGGCCGCGAGGGACTGCTTGAAACACCAGCACGTGTTACGCGGATGTACGAGGAGATATTCGGCGGTTATTCGATAGATCCCCGCGAGGCGCTCGGTGTTACTTTTGATGAGTCTCATGAAGAGCTAGTGATCGTGAAGGATATCGTCTATTACAGCCAATGTGAGCATCACATGGCTCCATTCTTCGGTAAAGTGCATATTGGATACATTCCGAGCGGACGGATTGCTGGACTCAGCAAATTAGCTCGCCTAGTTGAAGCAGTGAGTCGGCGTTTGCAGGTTCAAGAGCGCATTACGACGCAAATTGCGGATATTATGACGGAGGTACTAAGCCCTCACGGCGTTATGGTCGTTGTGGAAGGTGAACATCTTTGTATGTGCGCACGTGGAGTGAAGAAGCCAGGAAGTAAGACGGTAACCATGTCTACTAGAGGGGTCTTCCGGGAGGATGCCGCCGCTCGTGCGGAGTTTCTGAACTTGATTAAAGAATAGTATATAGAGGTGTCTATGCCTCGAAATTAGAAGGACCCATCATTCACTTTTTGTGAACGATGGGTCCTTTTGGGTCAATATAAGCGAATAGAAGTGATGTCTTCTACGAAGTGGTAAGAGATCAGTAAGGCTTCCATGCAAGTTTACTGGCAGCGGCATAACGCTCTGACACATATGGCCAGTTGACGACCTTCCACCAATCGTTAATATAATCCGCACGATTATTCTGATGTTTCAGATAGTAGGCATGTTCCCATACATCCAAGGCCAAGAGCGGAACAACGTCCCATTGCGATAAATTTTGATGTTTTTCCGCAGTGAGAATTTCTAGTCTATGGCTACGTGGGCTCCAGACGAGAATGGCCCATCCGCCACCTTCTACTTTATTCGCAGCTTCGGTGAACTGTTTCTTGAAGCTTTCATAGCTTCCAAAGCTTTGTTCTATAGCTTCTAGTAAAGCACCTGTTGGGCGGCCCCCACCTTGCGGAGACATCACGTTCCAAAAGATCGTGTGAAGATAGTGGCCTGCACCATTAAAGGCTAATTCTCTCTCCCAATGTTTAACGAGATCGAAGTCACCGTTCTTACGGGAATCTGCTAATTTAACTTCAGCCTTGTTTAATCCATCTACATAACTTTGATGGTGCTTATCGTGATGAATTCTCATCGTCTTTTCGTCAATATAAGGTTCTAGTGCATTATAGGCGTAAGGCAAGGGAGGTAGCGTATGGCCGCCAATGGGTACCGCGTCGTTTTTATCGCGGATATCAGGAAAAGTGTCAGTAAAAGTAGAAAATCCATCATTCCGCATGGTATCGTCTGTATCGATGTTTACGACATAATCCTCTGTATAATCGCGCATGACTTGTGATAGCTTTCCGGGCGAGCTGAGTGTCTGCAGTACGGCTAAGAAGTATTCTGATTCGCGAATAATATGCAGAATCACAGTAGTTGCAAGGGGGACGGCTTTGACCGCTGCGCTACTCTCCATGATGGCAAAGAGCTGCCGGACGAACTCTTGGGATTGATTGCAGGAGATATGTAGCAGTTTCTCCGTTTCCGCAGTGAGTTCTGCCTGTGGCGAAGGAGAAGCGGAAAGGGCAGCATTCAATAGCTGCTGTGCCGCCTGCTCAGTTGCACCAAAAACAACGGCCCATTCATCGAGGAGTTTCACATAAGGGTCCTCTAATTTAGGGACGATCGCTTTGATGACTTCGGTATGCTCTTTCTCTTGTGTTTTCCAAAATACGATTTCTTCCAGGATACGTACTGGCAGCATCGGCCCGTATACATATAGCATGCCAAGAAAACCTCCCGTGATATGTCTTTATCAGTCCATTATATGAACGGTCTTGGAAGGTTATGAAGAACATAAACTTAGAGTGCCTCTTTGGCTTCTTTCTTTCCTGGGGATGAAAACAGCCTCTTTCTAGGATACATTTCTTTCTGTCCCTGGAAGAGGCTGTCCGTATGGTTATTAGCGCTTAGTTAATTACTTGCCATCGCTGGCTGATCGCCATTATTATTTTTGGCCAGATGGACATTCCCTAAGAAAGCAGAGACCCGCCGCAAATACTCACGGGGATGCTCGCGGAACAACAGCTCATGATGACTACCCTCGATGATCCAGGAATCAGAGAACGGATTGTTCTGATTTGCTGCTAGTTCTTCGGCAATAGGATAAGGTGCTTTATCGTCTTTGGTTCCATGCATGAATAGGATAGGGAAAGGATAATCTTTGGATTTAACCTTTGCATAAGGAATCTGATCTAGTCCCGTTCCGTTCAGTACCGGGAACAGCATTTCCATGATCGCCAGGGAAGGCTGGCGCGGCAGATCGATATTCTGCTTGATATTATGATACAGCGTGTCTGGTTCTAACAAAAAGGTGCTGTCCAGAATCATCGCATCGATGTCCTCAGATACTAATCCTGCTTGCAGTGCTGTGCCAGCACCCATGGAGAAGCCCCAAACAACGAGCTCTTTAGCTCCGCGTTCCTTTGCGAAATCAATGGCGCCTAGAAGCTGCTGGGATTCTTTTTTGCCGCCGGTTGCAATATCCTTATTACCTTGGGCAGCAAATCCGTAATCAAACATTACGACATTGAAATTCAGACTGTGTGCATAGTGCGCGAGATCGTACATAGGTACCCAAGACTCTTCGCGGTTGGCACCATAGCCATGACTGAACACAATAGTCTTAGTAGCATCCTTGGCTGGAATATACCAGCCGTTCATCAGGCGACTGCCATCCTTAGCTGGGAAGGTTACATCCTCGTAGGCGAGGCTTTTGGCCATCATAGGGTTGGAGTACAGTGGCGCGACGGTTGGATTGGATAGTACCCAAGCGATGTAGCCATGGAGCGAGACAAAACAAAATACTAAAAAGAAAAATATAGATAATAGCAATGCAACGATAATATGCTTAACACGGATCATCCGCAGCGATAGTCGTGATGAACTGCCCTGTTTAGGTAGTTTAGGACGACGGGAGACTGACGTGCCGGCTCGGCTGGTTGTCAGATCCATAAGGTCCCCTCCTAAGTATGATGTGAGTACTAGTGCCTAGGATAATTTGTCGAAAATGATACTAAAGCATTAGTATATTTAATATGTTTATCGTAAGTTGAAGCACTTACAAAGTCAATGAATTAGACCGTTTTGTAATGTAACTGTAAAGTGCGGACCAGTCTTTATCGGCTCAGTGAATATACTGGACTTTCCGTAGAGTTTTGCACTAAGATAGAGTTAATTATAATGTAACCGCGTTTCATTTGATGAAACACGAGGGGGGATTACTGTGGAGGACCGAAAGCTAACGGTACGCGCGGTAGAACGTGCGCTCGACATATTACTTTGTTTTACGCAGGACAGTGATTTAGGGTTAACGGAGATCGCATCAAAGATTGACTTACATAAGAGTACAGTCCACAGATTGCTGGCAACACTAGAGGAAAAGGGCTTTCTTATTCGCAATCCGGCGACAGAAAAATATAGGTTGGGTATACGAATCTGGGAGTTGTCTACGCATCTGCCTGCTTTTGACGAGTCGGCAGCGGTATTGCTGCCATCTATGGAACGGCTGAGAGATCGACTCGGTGAGACGGTAAGTCTTTACTTAAGGGATGGTATTGAACGCGTACGTATTCAGGCAGTACAGAGCCAGCAGGCGATCCGTAGAGTCGCACAGATCGGTGCGAGGCTGCCATTATCCGTAGGGGCGTCGAGTAAGGTGTTAGCAGCGTATGCACCACCTGAGGTGTTGAGAGAGCTGCTGGAGAGTTCGGAGTGGCCGGATTACGTTGAGAAGAGTGTATACAAAGATCAGCTTAATGAGATCATCCGGCTGGGGTATGCCACGAGTTTCGAAGAACGTGAGTCTGGTGCGGCCGCTGTGGCGGTACCTGTCACAGGCCGTAGTGGAAATGTGATTGCGGCGTTATCACTGTCAGGGCCGGTCAGCCGCCTGTCTAGGGATACGTTAGTGGAGTATGCCGCCATCTTGAAGGAAGCAGCAAGTGAAATGGGCATGATGATTCCATAGGAAGAACAGGGTGGTCTCATAAAGTGGGCTTTTCGCTGAATGAGACAGACCGTTAAGAAGCAGAACAGCGATCTCTCCGTTACTGGAGGATCGCTGTTTGTTTTTGAAAGGTGCAGCTTATGCTAGAGCCAGAAACCCGTACCACGTATCCGTACCCATATCCCTTGCCGCTTAATTCGATCACCAGTCATCTGAGTCCTATAAGATAGGCGTAGAATCATAATCACTCCCTATATTCGACAACTGCTTCGAACACGCAAGCATCAACGAATCAAACGTAGCTTAGAGTTAGGAACGTGCATGGAGGTAGGTACAAGAAACAGGGATGCCCCAGCAGCCCATTCGATTCATGGCTGTAAGAACACCCCTCTAATCTATAGAAGCCCCTAATAACTACACAAAAAAAACTGCCTCACAGCCACTCATGGCCGCGAGACAGTTCTTTATTAAATCTATTCTACAGATACAGCCGAAGAATCTGTGGCATCCGCCAGCATTTGACGAAGTACAGTTTGTAGAATACCACCATTGCGATAGTAATCAATATCAACCGTACTGTCGAGGCGTGCTGTGACAGGGAAATCGAACTGAGTACCGTCTTCACGGGTAGCGGTAACAGTTAGATCTTGGCTTGGCGTCACCTCGTTATCGAGACCGGTAATGTTGAAGGTCTCGCGTCCGGTCAGTCCCAAGCTGCTCCAGCCGTGGCCTTCCTGGAATTGCAGTGGAAGCACACCCATACCAACCAGATTGCTGCGGTGAATCCGCTCAAAGCTCTCAGCGATAACAGCCTTAACACCCAACAGAAGCGTGCCCTTGGCAGCCCAGTCACGTGAGCTTCCTGTACCGTATTCTTTACCGGCGATAACGATGAGATTCTGTCCAGCGTCCTGATACAGCATGGAAGCGTCATAGATGGACATGACTTCATCGCTTGGTAGGAAGGTTGTAACTCCGCCTTCTGTACCTGGAGCTACTGCGTTACGAATCCGAATATTAGCGAATGTACCACGCATCATGACTTCATGATTTCCGCGGCGTGAGCCGTAGGAGTTGAAGTCTGCACGTTCTACACCATGATCGCGTAAATATTCGCCGGCAGGACCAGAGGTAGAGATATTACCTGCAGGTGAGATATGGTCGGTGGTTACGGAATCAGCAAGCAACGCCAGAACGCGTGCATCCTTGATATCCTTGATGTCTCCCAGACCGTCTGCCAGATGCTCGAAGAATGGCGGATTCTGGATATACGTGGAATTATCATCCCACTCATACAGCTCGCCTTGTGGAACAGGGATAGAATTCCAACGTTCATTAGCAGTGAATACATTCTCGTATTTACGACGGAACATCTCCGGACTAAGGGAGAGACCGATTGCTTCACGAATTTCAGCAGTAGTTGGCCAAATATCCTTCAGGAATACTGGCTCACCTTGTGGATCAAATCCAAGCGGTTCAGTCTGCAAATCGATATTTACAGTGCCAGCCAGTGCGTAAGCAACTACGAGCGGCGGTGAAGCCAAGTAGTTGGCTTTGACCTGAGCATGTACGCGGCCTTCAAAGTTACGGTTACCGGAGATTACAGCAGCTACGGTCATATCGTTATCAGTGATGGCTTGGCTAACCTCTTCAGGCAATGGACCGGAGTTACCGATACAAGTAGCACAGCCATATCCCGCCAAGTAGAAGCCCAGTGCTTCAAGTGGCTTCAGCAGGTCTGCTTTTTCCAAATATTCAGTAACTACCAATGATCCTGGAGTCAAGCTGCTCTTAACGTATGCTGGTTTGGTCAGACCACGTTCCACAGCTTTTTTCGCCAAAAGACCTGCACCAAGCATAACGCTAGGGTTGGAAGTATTCGTACAGCTTGTAATCGCTGCGATCACGACCGCGCCTGTGCTCAGCTTGCTTTTGGTGCCATTTTTATGTTCTATTTCTACAACTTGGGCGATTTTCTCATCGCTGAGACCGTAACCGCCTTTGTCTACAGGTGTACGGATAATACCTTCGAAATTTTCTTTCATATGCGTAAGTTCGATCCGGTCTTGCGGACGTTTTGGTCCAGCCAAGCTTGGAACGACAGAAGCTAGGTCAAGTTCAATTACATCGCTGAACTCAGGATCTGGCGTATTCGAAGTGCGGAACATGCCTTGTGCTTTGTAATAAGATTCAACGAGCTCTACCAGATCATCTGGACGACCTGTGCTGCGAAGATAAGCAAGTGTCTCTTCATCTACAGGGAAGAAACCGATCGTTGCTCCGTATTCTGGCGCCATGTTAGCAACCGTTGCCCGGTCAGCGAGACTGATGTTAGCAAGACCAGGACCGTAGAATTCGACGAATTTGCCGACTACGCCCTTTTTACGCAACATTTCAGTCACTGTCAGTGCCAAGTCTGTTGCTGTAGCCCCTTCGATAAGACTACCTGTAAGCTTGAAGCCCACTACATCTGGTGTAACAAAATAGAGCGGTTGTCCGAGCATACCTGCTTCAGCTTCAATACCGCCTACACCCCAGCCCACAACACCAAGTCCATTGATCATCGTAGTGTGGGAGTCCGTTCCAACAAGGGAATCTGGATAAACGACAGTTTCACCATCGATAGTTTTAGTGGTGGCTACGGAAGCCAAATACTCCAAATTCACCTGATGCACGATACCGGTAGCTGGAGGAACTGCGCGGAAATTATTGAAAGCGGTCTGTGCCCAGCGAAGGAAACGGTAGCGTTCCTCGTTGCGCTCAAACTCCACGTTCATATTGTATTCCAAAGCGTCTGCCGTACCGAAAGCATCAACCATAACAGAGTGGTCAATTACAAGGTCAACGGGAACGAGCGGGTTGATCTGTTTAGGATCTCCGCCGGCTTTCTTTACGGTGTCACGCATAGCTGCCAGATCTACGACTACCGGAACACCGGTAAAGTCCTGAAGTACGATACGAGCAGGGATAAACGGAATTTCTTTATTGCGATCAATGTCGCCTGACCAATCAGCCAATTGTTTCACATGTTCTTCTGTAATCGCCCGTCCGTCAAATTGACGAACAGCCGCCTCAAGTAATACTTTGATCGAGAAAGGAAGGGAAGAGATAGAGCCCAATCCTTGTTCCTCAAGGGAGTTAAGATCATAATAGCGATAAGATTTGCCACCTGATTCCAGGGTGCGGGCCAACGAGAAATGATCCTTGCTTGGCATATGTGCGCCTCCTTGTTTCATCTATTGAAACTCAATTTCACATTGCATGTTATTTAATTATAACGGTTACAAAGAGGGGAGTAAAGTTTTTTTTCCTATATATAAAGCCCGAATATCGCATCTCTGAAACCATTTAGAGTTACCTCTAAAACGTAAGCTATAAGCAAAGCATATGCCCTACCATGTAAATTGAAGCGATCTGTATAGCGGCCTGTTTCCTTTCATATACATAGAGCAGTAGTTAAAAGGGAATGAAGGGGTGCGAGTATAATGGAACAGCAGTGGAAGCAGAGTCTATATGTATATGTAGATCAAGTGAATAAGGCCAGGGTGGAACCTAAGTCCTCATCGCAAACAGTTTCCGTATCCGTTAAAGATCCACGTTTTCTGGTGGAGCAAGGGGAACGTTCACGCCGTATCGCTGAATGGTATACCGCTCGTGGGATCACTCCGCTGCGTGGGGAAACAGGTGTAAAGACTTTACGGACCGTCCGGCAGACTCCGACTGAGGTGGTAGCAGAGGTTACGCTGCATAGTGCACTCTATTATGAAAAAGGAGGCGTTAACCACCGCGAGGATAGGGTTGAGCTGGAGCGGTTGACCTTTGTGCGGGATGGAGGGGGTTGGGAAATCGCTGCTATTGAACGAACCATTCCCGAAAGGAATACAGTTCATAGAGCTGAGGCGGAGTTATCAGGCAGGTTGTCCAAATGGGGGGAAGCTTTGCCTGCTCCGCTGCCATCACAGCCCCTTCTAAACCGGAATATTCTTGGTGAGATCTCGGGCTCAAGAGAGGTTCGCTACAACCGTGAAGAAGCGGTGGCTTATGCCGATCGTTGGTGGAAAGACGGGAATCCGGAGTTCGAAACATTTGAGGTAGATTGTACGAATTATGTCTCCCAATGCCTCTTTGCAGGGGGCGCGCCTATCAACTATACTGGTAAAAGAGAAACGGGTTGGTGGTACAAAGGCTACCAAGGAAAACAAGAATGGTGGAGTTATAGCTGGGCTGTATCAGACAGTCTGCAGCGCTATTTGAGCGTTAGCCGGAGCAGTGGCTTGCGTGCGGAAGTCATGGAGCGGCCGGAGCAATTGATGCTGGGCGATATCATTCAATATGACTGGGATGGTAACGGGCAATATCAGCACAGCACGATCGTCACAGCCTTTGATGCTGGTGGCATGCCGCTTGTGAATGCACGTACAGTTAGCAGTCGTCATCGCTTCTGGGACTATCGTGATTCCTACGCATGGACGGAACAAACGAAATACCGTTTTTTTCATATTAACGACTATTTATAAGACAGAAAGAGGTTGTAAAGGTATGGGGAACGCAAAACTAACCGTAGGGCTGGTGTACGGGGGCAAATCCGGAGAACATGAGGTATCGCTACAGACGGCTTTTGCCGTGATGAACTCATTTGATTACGATAAATATGAGATTATCCCTTTTTATATTTCAAAACAGGGCTTGTGGAAAGTCGGAGAGACGTTATCGGCACCTTATAGTGAGGTAGAGCAGCTCAAGCTTTCAGATGCAACGGAAGATATGGGCACAGCCCTGAATGTAGTATTTAGTGGACTATCCGGTGCGGATAAAGCGGTGGACGTTATGTTCCCACTGCTGCACGGCACGTATGGCGAGGACGGAACAATTCAAGGGTTGTTCGAAATGGCGAATATTCCTTACATTGGGGCTGGTGTTCTTGCCTCTTCGGCAGGGATGGATAAGGTTGTTATGAAGAAGCTATTCGCTGATGCAGGTCTGGATCAGTGTGAATATTGTTATTTTAACATCAGCGCTTGGAAAAGAAAAAGCCATGAGTTGATTGTGGGTGTAGAGGATAAACTGGGATATCCAGTATTCGTAAAGCCTGCTAATCTGGGCTCAAGTGTAGGTATTTCTAAGGCTTCTGATAAGGAAAGTCTTGTAAAAGCTATAGATTTCGCCTTCCGTTATGACACCAAAGTCATTATTGAGGAATTCGTGGATGCTCGTGAGGTAGAGGTCGGTGTGCTCGGAAATGATGAGCCAGAGGCCTCTGTTCCGGGTGAAATCGTTTCTTCTGGAGAATATTATGACTACGCAGCTAAATATACGGACGGCAAATCGCAAATGATGATTCCTGCGCCAGTAGATTCTGAAGTTGCTGATCGTCTGCGGGAGTCCGCGATAACCGCTTTTAGAGCGATTGAGGGTAGCGGGATTACCCGGGCGGACTTCTTCCTGCGGAGATCGGATGGTAAAATTCTAATTAACGAAGTGAATACGATGCCTGGCTTCACTCCGTACAGCATGTATCCGCTATTGTGGCGTGAGACAGGTGTATCCTATAGAGCTCTGCTAGACCGTATGATTGAGTTAGCCTTAGAGCGCTATAATTTCAAACAAGGTCTTAAGTATGACAATGAGTAATTGAAGCTACTAGCGGGTTCATCCCGACTGGAAAGGGGCGACGAAATATGGGTTTTCAAACTGAATTCAATTCCGTCTGTAAGTTCAAGAATGAACAAGAGCTGTACGAGCTGCTGGAGTATGGGCGTACCAAAATGGTGAAGCAGGGCTTTCGCGTGTATCCGACGGGTCAGAAGGTGATTGCCTACACACCTGAGAATGTAGCTGTAGCGATCGTCAAAATCTCAGCCTCGATCGCAGAAATTAATTTTCAGGGGCATGAGGTTACAGCGGTCGAAATGGAACTCGTGCGTAAATTGAATGAAGAAGAATCAAAAGTGCAAACTGCACTAGCAGATGAAATGTTTTTTGGAGCGCAGGGATGATTGTCCGTTTTGGATATGTAGCGATGTCCACCGTTATCAAAGACTGCTCACCATCCAAGACTATGACGATGGCCTCCTTCAAGAAGCTGGATGACCGTGAAGCGGCACTTCGGCGTTTGGAGAACCTCGCTCGGATGAATCTGCACAATACGCTGCGACTAATGAAGCATAATGTGGGTTCGGACATCTTCGTGTACCGTCTCACTTCCAAGTTGATTCCTTTGGCGACGCATCCTGATTTACAGGATTGGAATCCGTTTGCTGCGCTCGCTGAGGAATTCGCGGAAGTGGGGCAATATGTGAAAAAGCATGGGATGCGGGTGTCTTTTCATCCAGATCACTTTACAGTGCTTAGTACACCCCGTCCTGAGGTGCTAGTAAGTTCCATCCGGGATTTGCAGCACCACACGGACATGCTGAATGCCATGGGACTTCCTGCCATGGCGAAGAACAATATTCATATTGGCGGAGCCTATGGGGACAAGCCGGTGGCAGCCAAGCGGTTTGAGAAGCATTTCCGCGAGCTACCAGCAGCGCTGCAGGCACGTATTACGCTGGAGAATGATGATAAGACCTTCACAGCCCCGGAGACACTGGCAGTCTGCCAGAACGTAGGCCTGCCGATGGTGCTGGATATTCACCATCAATGGGTGAATAATGAAGGAGAGCTCCCTTGGGAGCTGTGGCCTGATATTCAGCAGACATGGCGAAGCGAGCTTGCACAGAAGGATGTTCCGTCTGGAGAGCTTTTCCCGCCTAAGATTCATGTATCTAGTCCGCGCAGTCCGTCTGATCCACGCAGCCATGCAGATGGTGTGGAGCCTGCGCCATTAGTAGCTTTTTTAAAGCGGATAGCTGCAGATACCCCTGCTATTGATGTTATGATTGAGGCAAAACTAAAAGATGGTGCGTTATTTGGATTGATGGAAGCAATGAAGGAGCTGGCTGATGCCGGTAACGGAATTTCTGTATTAAATGGGGCAAGTGTGTATATCGAACCTTAAACAATGAAAATAAGGCGATAGGTCCCGAATACGGGCCCTATCATGACTTGATATGTAACTTGAAATAGGGTACGTTGAATGAAACTCTATTACGATTAACATTCAAGGGATCATAGAAATGGGTATCCCTTATGGCGGAACTTTGAGAACGTTTTGGCGTATTGAACGGTATTGTGAATAGGATTGCTTTAAATTTCATGCCAATGGCGATTATGTTCAAGGAAGCGGAGTGAAGATATGAGTCCTTTAAAACCAGAGGGTAAGAAAGAACGTGAACCCTATGTAGTAACAAGCAAGGGACATACGGCGGTAGCCATTAATGCTGCTGCCAAAGCAGGAGAATGGATAAAAAGCAGACAGGGCCTGGTGAAGGAACTTAATACAAAGACATCGGCACAGGATCTGGTCACGGAAGTAGATAAAGGCGTTGAACAGATGATCCGCAGGTTGATCCTGACACATTATCCAGATCATGCGATCCTCGGTGAGGAAGGCGTTTCCCCGGGAGCAGCAGCAGCAACCGCTGCATTGGAAGAAGCTCGTGAGCATGAATATCTGTGGATTGTAGATCCTGTAGATGGTACGACTAATTTTGTACACGGATTTCCTTTTTACTGTGTCTCCATTGCTTTAGTGATTCGTGGAGAATTAACAGTGGGTGTAATTTATGATTCGATTCGTGATGAAATGTTCGTTGCTGAAAAAGGTAAGGGAGCCTACATGCATGGTGTTCCTACCGCAGTCTCTACGGAGGACGTTTTTGGAGACAGCTTGATCGCCATGGGCTTTCCACCGGACCGTGAATTTGCGCAACCTGTGAATATGGCAGGACTGCAGAGCGTTCTTCCGCAGATTCGTGGAATTCGTGCAGGAGGCTCGGCTGCTCTACATTTGGCTTATGTGGCAGCAGGTCGGGTAGATGGATACTGGGAAGTAGGCTTAAGCCCTTGGGATTGTGCAGCAGGAGTACTGCTAGTGCTTGAATCAGGGGGCAGAATTACGGATACGCTTGGGCGTCCATACGATATTGGCACTCGTCATATAGTAGCAAGTAATGGTCATATTCACGAATATTTGGTTTCGTCACTGAAGAATGCTGAAGCAACAGGATATAAGCTTTAGGGAGGACGATGCATCATGAGCGAGAAGGATGATCTGGAACGCAAGCTAAGCGAAATGTTGGTTGATGGTGAGATGGAACAGGGTGACCGTATAGCTAAAGAAATCCGTGAGATCTCTCCGAAGTATGAAATTCGTATCCAGACCACAATGGATCCTATTGTGGAGGAGACGCTGCGGTATCGTAAGATTGGACATGAACTAGACGATCGTTATGATAAATATCTGGAACGTGCCGGGAAACATTTGAATTCACAAGAGGATTCAAATAAAGAATAAGACATTCGTTTCTAGCTGTGATAATAATTGTGATGTTCAGAGTGGTTTCCCGAATATGGGAGGCCGCTCTTTTGCGTTGCTATCAGGGATGGTAGAATGAGAATTAGAACATTTTGGGAGGGATACGATGCTAAGCAAGTGGAGAAGAATTTTAGCAGCTAGCACAAGCAGTATGCTTTTGTTATCTGTGCTGATTGGCGTAGGTGCCGGATCGGCAAATGCAGCTGACACGTCTATAACACAAGATGCAAGTCAGGATGTCTTTCGCATCGTAGCTCTTGGCGATTCGATTACTGCCGGATACGAGCCGGGAATGACGGATGTGAATACCAAGCCTTACGGTTATGCGGAGCGACTACTGGAGCAGGGGTGGTATCATGGCCGGAGCGAGCTTACCAATTATGGTATTCTTGGATTGACCACTGCTGGATTACGTAATTACACTGGAGCCATCAAGGACGGCTCAGCGATTACCGCTGAAGGTATTCAGTCAGGTCTTCCAGATCCGCGGATTGACCAATTCGTAAAGTTAACCCCGCAGATCGCATCAGAACTGAAGGAAGCCGATCTGATTACGATTACAATTGGCGGGAATGATGTAAGCCGTCTTTTCTTACAGGTGAAGGAGCTGACAGATACAGATTTTGAATCTCAGCTGGAGCAGAAGCTAGCGGATTACAATACGAATGTGAAGGCGAGTCTTGAGAATATTCGTGCGATAAATCCTCAAGCAACAATTATATTGGCTGACCAATACCAGCCTGCTCCTAAGATCGCTCTTGGTGCGATGTACACTAAATTGATGACCGCAGCAGCGAAATTTACGGATTCGGCAGATCGTGTGGCTGCAAGTATGAATCAAGAGGGAGCAAAGGTAGTAGTAGCTCATGTAGCGGCAAAGTTTGCCGGCTCAGAGGGATCACTCACGCATATTATCGGGGCAGGACAAGCGGATTTTCACCCTACGCAGCTCGGATACGAGACCATTGCAAAAGTATTTGCTGAATTACAATGGGGGGACTACCGCATTCCCACTGTAGCGGCGATGGCTACGGATACTGTAGCGATGTCGATTGTTGTAAAGGGTGTAGAGTTAAATACGCCGAATAAGCCCATCCTTAAGAATGGTCAGAACTTCTTGGCGCTTAAAGATATTCTAAATGCCGTAGGCGCTAACGGAAAGTGGGATAATAAGACCTCCAGTGCGACTATTGAATACGGTGGACGGGCTGTTGTAATCACGATCGGTAGCAAATTTATTAAGGTGAATGGACAGAATGTAGCCATTGATACCCCTGCTTTTCTGCAAAAGGTAGGCAAAGAAGATAAAACTTATCTTCCCCTTGCCGCATTGGCGACCGGACTTGGATTTGATGTTAATTATAGTAGCAAACTGCGAACGGCTTTCATAAATCCATAAATCTGTATACTATATCATAGGTACTTTAAATTAAGCCCGTAAGGCAAAGGTGGATGGAATATTGTCTAGTTCAAAATTTAGTGCTGAATATATCATCACTATGGATGATATTGTACGGGAAGGTCATCCCGTACTTCGTACCGTAGCTCAACCAGTGGAGCTTCCTCTACATAAGGAGGATCGTGAGACTCTGCAATGTATGCTTCAGTTTCTGAAGAACAGCCAGGACCCGGAGATTTCCGAAGAATACAATTTACGCTCTGGCGTAGGTCTGTCGGCGAATCAAATCGGACTGTTGAAGCGTATGTTCGTGATGTATTCTACGGACGAGAGAGGGAGGATTGTAGAGCATGCTTGGGTTAATCCTAAGATCATCAGTCACTCACTAACCATGGTGTACTTACCGGAGAGCGAGGGGTGTCTGTCCGTTGATCGGCCGGTGCATGGTTTTGTACCTCGTTATGAATCTGTGAAGGTAAAGGGATATGATCTTGAGGGGAAGGAAGTGGTCCTTAAATTTAAGGGCTACCAAGCCATCATCATCCAGCATGAGATCGATCATCTCGATGGCATCATGTTCTACGACCGAATCAACAAGGAAAATCCATTCAAGCTTCCTCAGGGAGTGGAAATCCGTAACTTGTACGAGTAAAAGAAAATCTCTGAATCATAAAGCGTGTGGTCTTGCAGCATAAAGCTGAGGGGCGCATGCTTTTTTTTGCTATCTGCAAGATTGAATGATTTCGAATATTTTACAAAATAATCCACAGGAGGTACCATGTAGCTAATGGGTACAAATTAACTTTATTATCAGAAGGAGGTTATTAAATGGGTTGGGGTAGAATGCCAATAAGAGGCGTGGTCAACGAATATAATGATGAGGTTAAGAAGATTGATGAGCAGATTTTATCATTGATTCAGGAACGTAAAGCTATAACAGGCAAGAAACGGTTTTCCCCCGAAAGTGAGCTCCTTGAGGAATGGTCAACTAGATTCGAGATGGACACTTCTCAGATTGTACAGTATATACACAGTCTGAATGAGGCTGTGCCCAGACGGAAATATTGGGAAGAGCCCGGTTTACTGCTCGGCGTACTTCCAATTGTGAAGCGGACAGTCCTCGAAGATTGTGAGTATACACTTACACATGCTATGCAGTATGAAACGCTCAGTATAGTTACTGTGGAGATTAAGTATTTAAAAGAAACAGTGGAGCAGGTTTATCTTAAACCGGCTCTAACATTGGAGATTTTGAGCGAGGCAGCCTATGAAATCCAGCAGCATGGAGGTCACGGAGGGGGAGCTCATACACAAATGCAGTTCTTGGTCTCGCCACCGCTGCCAGCGGATCTGGATACGGTTCAATTTGCCTTAATACCCGGAGGAGGCCAAATGTTTCGACCTGCCATGACAGAGATTATATTGGACAAGCAAATTGACTTCGAATAGTGCCTATGCAAAAAAAACCTACCACCAGAAGCTTGGTGGTAGGTTTTAGTATGTTTAGTGGCTGTAAATAACGTCTTATTTCTCAGCCGCCATAGCGCGGAATGATTCTTCTGCTGCAATCAGCGTAGCGTCGATATCTGCATCGGTATGTGCTGTCGTTAGGAACCAAGCTTCATATTTCGAAGGGGCGAGGTTAATCCCTCGGTTCAACATGTGACGAAAGAAGCTACCGAACAATTCGCCATCTGTATCCTGTGCCTCATCGTAATTCGTAACTGGATGCTTACAGAAATGAGTAGAGAATGAACCACGGATGCGGTTGATCGTCAGTGGAATGCCATGACGGTCAGCAGATTCCTGAAGACCGTCGACAAGGCGGATCGCAAGCCGTTCCATCTCATCGTATACGCCTTCTGCGCTCAGCACTTCCAGACAGGCGATCCCTGCGGAAATGGAAGCAGGATTTCCCGCCATTGTTCCCGCTTGGTATGCCGGTCCTAATGGGGCTACTTGTTCCATCACATGCTTACGTCCGCCGTACGCGCCGATTGGTAGGCCGCCGCCGATGATTTTGCCGAGTGCTGTAAGGTCAGGGGTAATGTCTTCATGGTTATCCAGTCCTGCATATGTCTGTGTGGAACCATAGTGGAAGCGGAAGGCCGTAATGACTTCGTCATAAATAACGAGTGAGCCGTTATCATGAGCCAGCTTGCAGAGCCCTTCGAGGAATCCCGGCTTCGGCATCACCATACCGAAATTACCGACGATCGGTTCAACCATTACAGCGGCGACATCTTCGCCCCATTTTTCTAGTGCCTCTTGCAGGCTTTCCAGATCATTAAAAGGAACAGTAATTACTTCCTGTGCAATACTGCTAGGAACGCCGGCACTATCTGGAATGCCAAGCGTAGAAGGCCCGGATCCTGCTGCTACGAGCACTAGATCAGAGTGGCCGTGATAACAGCCAGCGAATTTTACGATTTTGCTGCGCTTTGTATAAGCACGAGCGACACGAATGGTAGTCATAACCGCTTCTGTGCCGGAATTGACAAACCGGACTTTATCCATAGACGGAATAGCTTCTTTAAGCATTTTAGCAAGCTTAATTTCGAGCTCTGTTGGGGTTCCGTAAAGAACACCATTCTCAGCTGCAGTGGTAATTGCCTTCGTTATATGTGGGTGAGCATGGCCGGTAATGATCGGTCCGTAGGCTTGGAGATAGTCGATATATTCATTGCCATCTACATCCCAGAAGTGAGATCCGCTGGCACGTTTCATAAATACAGGTGCTCCGCCTCCAACGGCTTTAAAAGAGCGGGAAGGGCTATTTACACCTCCAACGATATGTTGAAGGGCTTCGTGATAAAGTTGCTCAGATGTGGAACGATTCATAATGTGATCATCCTTTCGATTGTTGGTGCTCATGGCAACGGGCGAACAACGGTGTTTCCGCTGTCCGCCCGTATTATACCATTGCCTGTAGTGTCTACTTGTGAACGTTGCTTGTCAGATCTTTATTGGGTTCCGCTAGTGTTACTACTTGAAGTAGTCCCTGGTGAAGTTGAAGGTGTAGGCGTTGGCTCAGGGCCATTTAAGGTATCCTGAACAAATTCCTTTAATTTCTTCTCACTGCGAATGCCTATAACCTGCGATCCGTCACTTGTAGTTTCCTCTTTGAGCAGATCCATTGGCGGAATTTGCTCACTACCGCCCATGGTACTATCATACCCGACGGTTGCAAGCTTCCACATATCATTTACTGTCAGATTGGTTTCGATATAAGGCGTAACTTGAGACAGGATATTCGGTAGCTTGATTATGGATGTGGTCTTGATCAGCTTGTCAGCCACAACCTTGAGAAATGCACGCTGGCGCTCGGTCCGAGTGAAGTCGGAGGTAGCATCATGTCGGAAACGTACATATTGCAGAGCTTTATTACCGTCGAGATGCTGATATCCTTTTTTAAGATCAATGTCATACTCGGGACCATCTGCAATGGTCTTGTACACCATATCTTTCTCGACTTCATAATCTACACCACCAACGGCATCTACTAGCTTGATGAATCCTTGGAAGTCCGTGTAGACATAATATTGAATCGGGATGCCGAGCAGATCGCTTACAGTCTGCATCGCCGTGTTAGGTCCATAAATGATAGCTGAATTAATACGTTTTTCGCCATGATCTGGAATCGGAACGTAAGTGTCTCTAAGAATTGAGAATACGCTGATTTTTTTCTTCACGGGATCAAGTGAGGCGACAAGCATTGTATCAGAACGAGGAATTTCTCCCTTCTTGACACCGCGGGCATCTACGCCCATTAGCAGTATATTAACAGGTTCTGTACCTTCCCATTTTGGAGGCTCTGGCGTGTCGACATCAACAGTTTCAGCATTCTTAAATGGTGAATTTTCGGTGTTTGACATGCTGCCAAGCTCAGTGTAGATGGATGTAAAGTAGTAAATGGCTCCACCGATAATAAGGAGGAGTATAATGGCCAGTGTCCAAAGCAGCGGTTTCTTTTTTGACTTACCAGTCTTTGCGTGCCTTTTCTTTCTAGGTGGCATTTCTCGTTCTTCCTTTCGCATTCACATTCTCTACATTATAATTTCTTTTGGGGATACGCGCAATTCATGCTCGATCCTCCAATATCAAGAAGGAGTGGATATAACTTGAACGTAGTAGCTATTGGACAAAAAGTACCGAATTTCACTCTTCCGTCTTCCAACGGGCAAGAGGTTAGTTTAAGTGATTACCTGGGCCGAAAGGTCATTTTATATTTTTATCCTAAAAATATGACACCAGCCTGTACGCAGGAGGCCTGCGAATTCCGGGACGCCCATGATCAAATTACTACGCTTGGTGCGGTTGTTCTAGGCATCAGTCCAGATCCTTTGGCTTCGCATATGAGATTTACGGAGAAGAACAGTCTACCTTTTCCACTGTTGTCTGATGAGGATCATAAGGTCAGTGAAATGTTCGGTGTATGGCAGCTTAAGAAGCTCTATGGTAGAGAATTCATGGGCATTGTACGTTCTACTTTTCTGATCGATGAGCAGGGGATCTTAGTGGAAGAATGGCGGAAAGTACGAGTGAAAGGTCATGTAGCATCTGCCATAGCAGGGATTTCCAAATCATAAAGTTTGTTAATAACTTTTTGTGAAAGTCTGTTACATTTTTAACAGCTTTCATAAGGTGTTGTCATGATATAGTTTCCTCATAATTGCTTCAAATTTGGAGCAAGACGAGGTGGTGTAGTGATAATGCTGCGTATTGGCCTTGATATCGGATCAACTACTGCGAAAGTGGTTGTTATAGAGCGTAACACTATTGTTTATCAGGACTATGTAAGACATTATAGCGATATAAAAAAAGCAGCCCTCTCTCTTCTATCTGATGTACAGAGCAGATTTCCTGAGAGAGGCGCAGCCCTTACTGTAAGCGGTTCCTCAGGCTTATCTTTATCCAAACTGGGAGGCGTACCGTTCGTTCAGGAGGTGATCGCCTGTACAAAGGCGATTGGCGAGCTGATTCCAGAATGCGATACGGCGATTGAACTGGGTGGTGAGGACGCCAAGATCATCTATCTCCGAGGCGGCATTGAGCAGCGTATGAATACGGCTTGCGCGGGAGGAACGGGAGCATTCATTGATCAGATGGCATCACTGCTACAGACCGACCCAGCGGGCTTAAATGCATTGGCAGAGAAGCATGAGCGAATCTATCCTATCGCTTCACGCTGCGGTGTATTCGCCAAAAGCGATGTGCAGCCGCTATTAAACGAGGGGGCCCGCCGGGAGGATGTGGCGGCTTCAATCTTTCAGAGTATTGTTAATCAGACGATCAGCGGTCTCGCTTGCGGACGTCCGATTCGCGGACGGGTGGCTTTCCTTGGCGGACCGCTAACCTTCCTGCCAGCCCTGCGTCAGCGTTTTGCGGAGACGCTTGAACTTGCGGAGTCAGATATTCTTTTCCCCGAGCGGTCGCAGTATTTCGTAGCGATTGGATCAGCACTCTCTGAAGCGGATCCTACTATTTTGCCGCTTTCAGGCTGGATCGCGCGAATAGCGGCTGTGGATTTTACAGCGGATCGGGCAGCGGATGCTGAATTACCACCGCTGTTTGAGAACCCCGAAGAGCTTGCTGCGTTCCGTCAGCGCCATGGTAAAGCTTCTGCTGCCAGATCAGACCTGGCTGTGTATCGTGGCCCTTGTTATCTGGGGATCGATGCGGGGTCAACAACAACCAAACTCGTATTGACCGGCTCTGCTGACGAAATTCTACATACCTTTTATGGCAGCAACAAGGGTAATCCCTTGTATTCTGTCAGTGAGGCACTGAAGGAAATGTATCGGGTTCTACCGGAAGGCTGTTATATTGCAGGTTCTTATGTAACAGGTTATGGAGAGGGGTTAATCAAAGCCGCTTTATGGACGGACGGCGGTGAAGTGGAGACGGTTGCTCATTACAAGGCCGCATCTAAGTTCATGCCGGAAGTAGACTTTATTCTGGATATCGGCGGACAGGACATGAAATGCATCAAGATCCGCGGCGGTGCTATCGACAGTCTAATGCTCAATGAAGCCTGTTCGGCAGGCTGCGGCTCTTTTCTGGAGAGCTTTGCTTCTGCGCTCGGATTAGGTATCGAGGAGTTTGCCAAGTCAGCGCTGGAAGCGGTCAAACCGGTTAATTTGGGTTCCCGCTGTACGGTATTCATGAATTCTAAAGTGAAGCAGGTTCAGAAGGAAGGTGCGTCGCTGGCTGATCTTTCGGCAGGTCTTGCCTATTCCGTAATTAAGAATGCCCTGCAAAAAGTAATTAAAATTCGCAACCCTGAGGATTTAGGGCGGAATATTATTGTTCAGGGCGGCACCTTCTATAACGAAGCCGTATTGCGGGCCTTTGAGCGCCTAACGGGGAGAACGGTAGTCAGACCGGATATTGCTGGCGTTATGGGAGCGTACGGTTGTGCACTGATTGCCCGTGAGCAAGCAGGGGCTGACGGAAAAAGTACACTGCTTGGACCGGAGGAAATAGCCAACTTTAAGTACGAGGTATCTTCAGGTCGCTGTGGCCGCTGTGGAAATAACTGTGCGTTAACGATCAGTCGGTTCCCGGACAAGAGCTTCTACGTTACAGGCAATCGCTGTGAGCGTGGTGCAGGAGGCAGGAAAGAGAAGAATGTACTGCCAAATTTGATGCAGTATAAGTATGAACGTTTCTTTGACTATGAAGCATTACCTGAGGCAGGTGCAGCACGGGGCACTGTCGGTATTCCACGTACGATGAATATGTTCGAGAATTACCCGTTCTGGCACACTTTTTTCACCAAACTTGGCTACCGGGTAATTCTCTCTCCTAAATCAAGCAAGAAGCTCTATGAAAGTGGGATGGATACGATTCCTTCAGAATCGATCTGCTATCCTGCAAAGATGGCGCACGGACATGTGCAGAGCTTGATCGGTAAAGGCGTCGATTTTATTTTTTATCCTGCCGTAGTGTATGAGAAGAAGGAAGATGAAGCAGCGGATAATCATTTCAATTGTCCGGTGGTCGCCTCTTACCCTGAGGTCATTCGCAACAATATGGATGGGCTAAAGGATAATGGAATCACGCTGGTCAGTCCGTTTCTGACCTTCGACGATAGATCTGCGCTGACTAAGGGACTCGTGAAGACATTTACAGGGATTCCGAGAGAAGAGATTGCGAATGCTGTGCAGGCAGGACTTGCTGAAGCTGACCGCGCCAAAAGTGATGTGCGTACCAAAGGTGAAGAGACGCTTGCGTATCTTGCCAGCACTGGGAACAAGGGAATACTTCTCTGTGGTCACCCTTATCATGCGGATCCTGAAATTAATCACGGCATTGCAGATATGATTACCGGTATGGGACTCGCCGTGCTGACAGAAGATTCTGTCTGCCATCTGGACCGAAGTGAAGGGGATGTGGCGGTAGTTAATCAGTGGACCTATCATGCCCGAATGTACCGCGCAGCCCGCCTTGCCGCAGTCCGAACCGACCTGGAGCTTGTTCAATTGACTTCCTTCGGTTGTGGGATTGATGCGATCACCTGTGATGCCGTACAAGACATTATGGAAAGGCATAACAAAGTATATACGCTGATCAAAATCGATGAGATTAGCAACCTTGGCGCTGCGCGCATTCGGCTGCGTTCACTGCTGGCAGCGATGCGCGAACGGGAAAAAGGAAAGGTGCTGCCACAGAAGCCGCCTAAAATACAGGCTAATGTAGCATTCACGAAGGAAATGAAAGAAACGTACACGATCCTTGCGCCGCAGATGTCGCCCATTCATTTTGAATTGTTTGAACAGGTCTTCCGCGATGCGGGATACCGTCTCAAGATCCTTGAAACCTCTGGGCCTGAAGAGACGGAAGAGGGCCTTAGATACGTTAACAATGATGCATGTTATCCCGCTATTGTAACGATAGGGCAGATTCTGTCGGCACTGAAGAGTGGGGACTATGATCCGAATCGTACCGCTGTAATCATGTCACAGACGGGCGGTGGCTGCCGGGCGACGAATTATATTTCTTTGCTCCGCAAAGCCCTAAAGGATTCAGACCTCGAACAGATTCCTGTGATTTCGCTGAATGCTTCTGGAATGGAGAACCAGCCAGGCTTCCGAATCAGTCTTAAGCTGGCAAATCGGCTGATCGCTGCGGCTTGCTATGGTGATCTAATGATGCGGTTGCTAAATCATTTTAGGCCGTATGAGGTCGTTCCACAGAGTGCTGAGCGTTTATTCCGTAAGGGGATGGAGCGCTGTAAGGTCAGCCTAGTCAACTTCTCGTTCCGAGAATATAAACGTCTGATTCGTGAAATTGTAGCTGATTTTTGTAAGCTGCCCGTTACAGGTGCTACTAAACCAAGAGTAGGCATTGTTGGAGAGATCCTGATTAAATTTCATCCGGACGCCAACAACCGCATCATCGAGATGATTGAGGCAGAGGGCGGAGAAGCGGTAATGCCAGACTTCTTAGATTTCATCTTTTATTGCGTGTATAATCCGATCTACAAAGCCGAGCAATTCGGCAAAAGTAAACGGCTAGGATATATTAATCCGATGTTGATCTCCTATCTGGAGATTTATCGCAAGCCGATAAAGGTAGCTCTTGAGGATGCCGGACTGGCTAAAGGACGGGAAAATATTTATGGTCTTGCTGAGAAGGCCAGCCGACTGGTATCCGTAGGAAATCAGATGGGTGAGGGATGGTTCCTGACTGCAGAAATGATGGATCTGCTGGATAATGGTGTGAACAATATTGCTTGTATTCAACCGTTCGCCTGCTTGCCCAATCATATTACCGGGCGTGGGATGATTAAGGGCCTTAAGGAGTTGTATCCAGGTGCGAATATCGTCGCCATTGATTATGATGCTGGAGTTAGTGTAGTTAACCAAGCGAATCGAATCAAGCTGATGATGTCGATTGCTAGCAGTCAGGAAGGGAATGCTGTGTCTGATTTAGAACCATCACTTAAACCGCTGCAGCAGACCCTACTTGAAGGCTCCTACAGTTTGACCTGAGCTTAAAAAGGTAACATATAGACGAAGTGCCTATAAAAAGCGGACCAAGAATTCACTTGGTCCGCTCTTTTGTGCTGATTATTAGTTTGTTGAAGGAGAGCTGGCTACGCCTCTCCACCGTTTCAGATGAGGCAGCTGTTCGGCGAGTAATTTGCGGGCGACAGCCTCATCCATTCCTTCTTGAACCAAGTAGCCTGTACAAATGTCAGACATTTCTTGCAGCGTAATATCAGGCTGTTTAAATGCTCCATCTTCGTAGCAGTATACACAATAATCCTCGATCTTTTGCCCTTCCTTGTTCGTTCCAAGTAAATCTTCCGTAGGCATAGGCATCCCACAGCTTTGACAAAATTTCGGTTCGCCTTGCATTTGCCCTACATGCTCTTGATTCATATACAGCACTCCCTTTAAAAGTATGCGAAGCTTATGAGCACTCGCTTTAAGTACATTATAGAACTATGAATCTGACGACATACCGTCAGGTTTAAAGCGAGGTTGCATATTTTTTGGCAACGCCAAGAGCCAATTCCCCGAGCTTCTGACGAATATGTTCCGGCTCTAGCACTTCTAAAGCCGTTCCGAAGCTGAGCAAGAAACCATAGAGCCATCCGTCCTCGGGATAATGGATGGACACGTTATATCCACCATGTCCGTCCGGTTGAAGCTCAGTGGAGTCAAAGCGATCTTCCGCTAGATGTCTGCCTTCAGCTGTGAAGTGCAGAAGGATTGGCGACACTACTGAGGCAGAAGTCACTCGCTGATAATCAGTGCTCCAGGGCAGCTCATGCATGTCCCTATCTTCTCTAATGAACTCCCGTTTTTCTTTAACGAGTCCTTTCATACGATGCAGCTTGAATAATCTGAAATCCTGGCGTTGCAGGCAGTAACCATACAAGTACCATGCTTGTCCTTTTAAGACTAAAGTATAGGGCTCGACAGAACGCTGACTGGACTGCCCCTCGGCATTGACATAATCAAAGGCCACAGTTCTGTTTTCTTCCAGCGCCTCTTTTAGAGTTGCAATCTTCTCTTCTAGGATAGGCTGAAGACCCCAAGGAGAGAAATCGATGATAAGCTGGGTCGTTTTGCTTCGGAAAGCGGCGGTCTGTGAGGGCGGGATTACGCTACTGATCTTCTCCATGAGCAGAGTGTGTTCAGTTCCGCCATAAGAGGAGATGCTTTGCAGAGCGGAGAAAATATCAGCCAGCTCGCGGTCGGTCAATACATTGCGGTCTAACCGGTAGCCTTCCATAAGGCCGATACCACCACCCGATCCCTGATAGGTGACGATAGGAATTCCAGCCCCATTAATACTTTCAATATCACGGTAAATGGTACGCACGGACACTTCGAACATGTCGGCGAGCTCCTTCGCCTGAATGAGACGCCGGTTCATTAGTAGAATGACGATAGAGAGCAATCGATCAATTTTCAAAAGGTAGAGCCCTCCTTTTCGGATAATTTCGTTATGTAATGATGTACTACATCTTAGCAAATTCTTGAAAATAAAGCATTGTCATAAAATAATAATTCGATTAATATCTAATTAGATGTTCATATAAATAGATGGAGCGAGGTTTACGATAATGAGTAACCAAACAGCTATTGCAATTTTTAAAGCTCAAAAGGGATATTCACGTCTGTTCACAGCCGGACTAATCAATGGAATCGGTGATCGTTTTACTAGTGTTGCCGTGTTGGCATTGGTGCTGCAATTAACGGGGTCAGGGATGGCTGTGGGGATATCGCTAGGTGTGCGGCTGCTTCCTTATTTGTTTCTGGCACCGCTTGGAGGTGTACTTGGCAGCAAATTCCCTCGTAAATACATTATGATCGCTACGGATGTGCTTAGGGTTCCGGTTGCACTAACCTTTTTGTGGGTAGATGGGGAAGATAAGCTATGGCTGTTATATATAGCGAGTTTTTTGCTGGCGGCGGGGGAAGCGATCTACAGTCCTGTTCGTAAATCCTCCATTCCTTTGTTGGTGACCAAAGACTCTTTACTGACCGTTAATGGACTAGAGCAGCTTATGAGTGGCTGTGTACTTATATTGGGTGCATTAAGTGGGGGTGTAGTTTCGATGTGGTTCGGCCCAGAGGCAGCATTCGTGATGAATGCAATATCCTTTATGGTCGCAGCGCTCTTAATCTACGGTATCGATATTCCACAAAATACTAATAGGGTAAATGAGGATAAGAGAAAGATAGGTTCTCCGGATAAACTCAAAACTAAAGTAGACCGTCAGCAAAAGACAAGTAAAACGCGTGCGCTGTGGATTTTAATCAGCGGGAGTATCACGTTACAGGTTATTTTCGGGTATGAGCTGCTTGTTCCGATGCTGAATGGTCTGGATAATGTACTGATTAGTGTATATGCAGTACAGGAATTTGAAGCGGGAGATATAGGAGTAGGGGCTTTTTATGCAGCGCTCGGAATCGGGCTTAGTCTCAGTTTTTTTGCCGGACGATATGTAACAAAAGGGCTACTGGGTGTTGCGATTGGTGGGCTTATGATCGAAGGATTACTGCTGATGAGCATCAGTGTTAGCAATCATTTTACGATGGTTTTTATGTTATATATTTTATTATCTTTTGCCGGAGGGACGGGGAATGCTTGCCTGGATACACTGGTTATGCGAGAGACGCCTTCCGCTATGCAACCTGTTATTTTTGGACTCTTGTCAGCAGTAGGAAATACGCTGCTTGGGTTATCCATGCTGGTCGCGGGGTGGTTATTAGAATGGATGGAGCCTCGGGCGCTGGGTTTTGCTGGGGGAGCAGGGTTCTCTATAATTGCTATACTGTTGGCAGGGTATGCGTTGATACGTAGTAAAAAGAGCGGTGAATTCACCGCTCCTTGGAAGGTTTTTTAATCTGGGCCTGAATCCGAGTGGCAGCTTTGCCAGGGAAGAGGCGGGCACCTATGTTTTTGCGATAACGGTAAATGATCACAAGAGCTGCTATTACTGCACCACCAGAGATAATCCAAAGCGCATATGACTCGAACAAATGGAAGATGCCCATCCACTGTGGACCAAACACCTTTCCGATGCTAAGAAACAGTACTACCCAGAATATGGCTCCACTATAAGCATATAGGGCGAATTTACGGAAGGGAAGCGCGATAATACCAGCAAAATAACCTGTAAAGTGCCGTACCCCTGGAATGAAATAACCGATAAAAATTAGAAAGCTTCCGTATTTCTCAAACCATTTCTGTGTTTTTTCTAGCTTAGTAGGTGAGAATAGAAACCATTTTCCATATCGCTGGATAAAGGGCATACCGGCTTTTAATCCGACAAAATAGGTGAGGGTCATCCCAGCTGTGGTGCCTGCAAAAGCAACTACAATTAGCGTAAAGAAATCAAGTCTCCCAGTATAGGAAAGGAAACCGGCAAACGCCATAGTGGTCTCTCCGGGAAAGGGCAGGGCAACGAACTCGAGAAGTAATCCAAAGAATAATACGCTATATCCATATTTGGTGAATAATTCTTGTATAAAACTCAGCATTTCCATAAGATTGTCACTCTCCAAGAGGCAGTTGCCTTATTCTATTTTACAGCTTGTCTTCATACAATCTACCAAATGGCTTTTAAGCCAATAGAATGCTGGAGGTAGAGAAGATGAAGGGTAATAAAAGCGCACACAGCCGCCGAAAGTTGATAAGCGGATTGCTCGTTATGGTTGTAATATTCATCGTAATGCTCGGATGGAGTATAGGGAAAAACTTGAATTCATGGGAGCTCCGATCCTTGCAGCCCGCTAGCGCCGAGTCTGTATCTGTTAAGAATAAGCTTACCGCAGCGACGATGCAAGATTTGCCATCTGCAGTAGAACCACTCGCTTCTGCATCTCCGGAAGTTCACTCCTCTTCAAGTGCGGCCCTTACTGTGACTCAACTCCCTCAAGCTAATGGGGTAGAGAAAATATCCAAGGTTTCGACAACGAGTTCTGCAATCACAGCAGCCAAAAAATCTAAAAAAACAGTCTATATTACATTTGACGACGGACCTAGCGATAACACCTTCAATGTACTTGAAATTTTACATCAGGAAGGTGTGAAGGCAACCTTTTTTGTTCTTGGTAATCAAGCGAAAAGCCATCCTGAGCTCATCGACTCCATATGGGAACAGGGCCATGCGATTGGCAATCATACCTATAATCATAATTACCATGATTTATATAGTGGATTCACGGAATTTTGGAATCAAATTAAACAGACTGAAGAGATTGTTCAGGGGATTACAGGGGTTCGGCCACAGCTTATCCGCGCCCCAGGTGGAACCTATGATCATTTTGATAATACCTATTTCAATTTATTGAAGCAAGCAGGTTATAAGGTGATGGATTGGACGGTGGATAGCGGCGATTCTAAACGGAAAGGCGTGCCAGCCTCAGAAATTTTGAAGGAATCCACAATGGATATGAAGTCTTCCCAGGTTATTTTGCTGCTACATGATGGTGGCGGTCATCAAGAGAGCGTCAAAGCGCTGCCGGACATTATTGCACGCTATAAGGCGGCTGGATATGACTTTGGCCTATTGGATGAAACGGTAGAACCTGTACAATTTAGAGTCTCTGCAAAAGCCACTAATTTGGGGCGGAAAAAGCCTTCAGAAGCTTGGGTCGCCTCAAATATCACACCGAATGCGGAGCTCTTTGCGCCTGGAAAGCCATTGATTCTGGAGGTAGGAAAGCTGGAGACGAAGCTGAATCCCGGGGAATATTCCGTGCGAAATGGACAGTATATGGTTCCGCTTCGTGCTGTAATTGAACGGCTTGGAGGGCGAGTTAGCTGGGATGTGAATAGCCGAAGTGGAGAAATAGATTGGAACGGGAAAGCGATCATTGCCGATGTAATGAACAAACAATTGATTCTAAACCATCCTGATAACGGTCAAAAGACAATCGATGCGAGGGTAGAAATGATTGGTGGATCGATCTGGGTATCGCTACGAGAACTGCTGGAGACAACAGGTCATCCTCCGCTTAATATAAGCGTTACTGAAGTAGAACGCCGGGTAAAAACATTCTGAAAGAAGAGCTGAGGCTGTCTAGTAAAAAGAAAAAACAAATGTCTGGGCACCCTTTTTCATGGGAAGAATAGATAGTAATAAGTTCCTGAGCTGGGAACAAGTCTATGACCAAAGGATGGGTGTCCCATTGTCCTCTTCATCACTAATTGATCAATTGAAGAAAGATGCCGGAAGTGTCAAAAGCTTCTCTTATCCGCGTAGCCGAAGTGCTCTGATGGAATGGTTAAGGATGCTGACTGTGGCTGGAATTATAGGTGCTTTATATGTTTGGCGAGGAGGCCCGTCTTTGCTGTTTCTCCTGATCGTTGTTGGAGTTATTATGCTCGGTGGACTTATGCTTCAGCTCTCTGGTCCACGGACGATTAAGCTAGTTCGTACAATTACTCCTGCGAGACCGATGGCTGGAAATACACTTCATGTGAAGGTACAGCTGAGCTTCTCTTCTCGGTTGCCTCTCCCTTGGATGACCATTGCCGATTATTGGGGTGATAGCCATCATCAGAAGCTGCTATTTCCTGGATTCAAACGTTCTTTTTCATACACATACACGATTGAAAATTTATCTCGCGGCAATCATCATCTGCTTGGCTGTAGAGTAACTTGGGGAGATTTTCCGGGTTGGTTCACGGGAAGATCTGAACCAGATGGAGGACAGAGTTTTAAGGTGCTGCCAGCGCCTTTATACTTTGGTGGAACTGTACCAGATAGCGGATTTATGACGGGTGACACCTTGTATTCTAGACGGGGAAGAAGCATCAGCGATGAGGCTTTGGAATCCAGGGATTATGAGCCAGGAGATCCACTTAGCCGAATTCATTGGAAGAATAGTGCAAGAACGGGAGCGCTGCAGAGCAAAGTTCCAGAACGGGAAAAGGCAAGAATGACCTGTATCGTATTGGCTAATGACCCGCTCAGCTACGAGGTTCCTACAGATGCGCTTAAACCTCGTGGGAGCCGAGACGATTCGCCTCCAGCATTTGAGAAAGCGGTGTCGACAGCGATGGGGCTGATGCTCTCCGCTGAGCGTTCAGGTGCTTATGTTCAGTTGTTTAGCGGCGGTTGGCCAGAAGGTATGGCTAGACATGAAGGTCTGGGTAAAATCCCAGGGAGAGTGCTGGATATTCTGACTGAAATTTCTCTGGATGGCACTAGAAACCTGTCGCTGCTGCTTGATGATGCTTCCCGAGGCTGGATTCCGGGGATGACAGTAGCCATTATCACGGGACGACTAGAAGAGGAATCTGCCAAGGTGATTGCCAAGTTCTTGATGCAAGGTGTGAAGGTGGAGCTTTATTATGCTGTGGACCAATCAGCACCGAAGCCAGGGGAGGCTCGCCAGCCTGGAAGGGGAACTGTCGGAGATAGTTTGGCTCGTCTTGGAGCACGAATGTTTTGTCTGGATGATGCATTGCCAGCATTCAGATTCAGGGAGGTAGAGTTCCATGAATCATCCGGAAAACCAACACTACGGTAAGGGGAAATCGGGTGATACAGAACTGGCTATGAATGGCTTTCAGTTCAACTTGGGACAAATAGAGAACAGACATGCCGGTAAGCAGAGAAAAGTGCCTCTGTACTATCGTTTGCTGTTCTCTTTGGCCATTATGGGGCTATTTATTGAATGGTTACTCCCTTTATATAGGTCTGCTTTATTAGAAGATACCTCCAAGATGCTACAAGTTCTAATGGTATTGGCGGCAGTGTTGCTGTTATGGGGGATATTTCAGATTCCGGGGTGGCTACTGCTAAGTATTCAATTTCTTATTACTGTTTCAGCATGGTTTTACTTATGCAGTGGGGGCGAAGGCATAGGGTGGTTAGGGATTTATGCGGACGAAATTCCGAATGATCTTATTCTGCTTCTTTCTGGACATGTTTCTCAGTTAAGCGAGATCAGCAGGCTTTTGATATTGATTGTAGGTTGGGGGCTATTGGTATCCTCAGTACAGCAGCTGGCACTCTTCCGAGGGAGTACAGTGCTATTCACGGCAGTTACAATCATTTACTTGCTGATCTTGGATATGGGCTTTGACGTCAATACCACAATGGATATTGTGATATCCATGGGTCTTATTTTTTGGATGCACGCGATGAGTGGTCTCCTGCGTCTTCAAGAACGTGAGGGAGTTACTACACTGCCTTATGCGCGTTGGGGAGGGTTGACTTTGGCGACAGCCATTGTCGTGATGGCAACAGCATGGTTCGGTGGGCAGTTGTTGGGGGCAAGACCAACCAGCGAGCTTACGTTGCAATCGACATTTCAGAAGCTGCAGACTTGGGCTTCAGGCCATTTACCAGAAGAAAAGGCGTCTAATGCTTCAGGAACAACAGGGTATAGTTCGAATGACGGTGAACTCGGTGCCCCGTTATCCCGCAATACTGAACCAGTCTTTACAGCTATAACTAGCGAGCGTACTTACTGGCGAGGTGAGAGCATTGCTTACTACGATGGTCGCCGATGGATCAGGGGGGGCGAAGAGTTTATGCCGCTTAATCTGTCTGGTATTCCAAAGAATCCTTCATTGATGCTAAGCGGTGAAACTAGGAAACGAACACTTCAACAGCGAATACAATTTGCCACCCCTTCTTCCGGGGGAATTCCTTTATTCAATGCGGGAATAATAACTGATGTTGAGTCGGTTGAACTCTTGGGCGGAAGTAAATTGGGATATGTGCTGTCTAACTTAGACAGAGAGAGTTTTCGTCTGCCTGATTCAATAGGCTCTGCACGGATCACAGAATATTCAGTGGAATCCTTACTTCCTGAGAGCGATCCAGTACTGCTTCGTGGTTTAAGCAGTAACGATCCCCAGGAAATTATGGGCAAGTATTTGCAATTGCCAGATTTGTTACCCGTACGAGTGAGAGAGCTGGCGGAGATGCTTACAGCTTCTTCAGGTAACCGCTATGACTCCTTAACTGCCATTAAGGATTACTTACAACATGGATATTCCTATACGTTGAACACAACGGTTCCACCATCCGGATCTGATTTTGTGGATCACTTTTTATTTGAGACGAAACAAGGCTACTGTGTTCATTTTGCAACAGCTATGACCGTACTGCTGCGCAGTGCAGGAATTCCTGCTCGTTATGTCCAAGGCTTTGGGCCTGGGACCTTGCAGGACGATACTATGCCGGCGAAGTATTTAGTCACCCAGGGCGATGCCCATGCTTGGGTGGAGGTCTATTTCGCCGGTGCCGGTTGGGTCCCATTCGACCCAACGCCTGGCCCCGCCCTTGCCGCCGGCTTCGCCGCGCCGGCGCTGCCTGCGGCAGCCTCGCTCGCGCCGCAAGCTGCGCGAAGCGCGGGCCTGCCCGCCCTGCCGATGGCGGGCGGGACCTCTGCCGCGCCGCTCGCTGCCGCGGCGCTGCTTCCCGCCGCCGCTTGGCGCTGGCGGCGTAGCCTGGCTCTTCTGCTGGCTGCGCGCAGCGCCAGCAGCATGAGCCGCGAGAGGCAGCTGCGCGCTGCCTCTCTAGCTTGGCACGGGCTGGCGGAGCGGTATGGACCGCCGCCGCCCGGTGTCACTGGCAGGGAGTATGTGGACTCCCTGCAGATCTACGATGCCGGACTAAGCGAAGCCGTCCGGCAGTTCGTACGCCAGTGGGAGACCCTGGCGTACGCGCCTGCGACTTCAGCCATCGTCGCAGCCGATCCCGCGAACGAAATGCCTACAACGTCTGCAACGTCTAGAATGTCAGCAAGGTCTATGATATCTGCAATCCCTGCAATGTCTGCGGCGCCAGCATCACCTGCAGACATCAGGGAGCTTACTACTCATGATGCGTCCGCGTTTATACGTGAATGCCTGATCATCACCTTCCGGTTAACTTAATCGGTCAGAACAGCTGATGCTGCTATACAATTCCTTCCATGGAAAGGAATGTTCTTCATGAAGTTTAACTCTCTCCTATTATGAGAAGTGTGTTCTCCTTTCCTTGACGATGAGAATTAACCATGAGTATAATGAATCCAATAATCAAGGGAGGCTCGTAATGAATAAGCCAAATGAAATTATCGTCGTTCTCGATTTTGGGGGACAATACAACCAACTTATCGCGCGCAGAATTCGGGACCTGGGAGTATACAGCGAACTTTTGCCGTACAATACGCCAGTAGACAAGATCAAAGCACTTGCACCTAAAGGGATTGTCTTCTCTGGTGGCCCTAGCAGTGTATATGCTGAAGATGCTCCACATGTAGATCCAGCGATCTATGATTTAGGAGTACCGATCTTCGGTATTTGCTATGGTATGCAGCTAATGGCTCACCAACTTGACGGTAAAGTGGAACGCTCCGCTAAACGTGAATATGGTAAAGCCGATATTGATTTTGAAGATGGTACTGCACTAGTTGCTGGGCTAGAGAGCCGTCAGACGGTATGGATGAGCCATGGTGACCATGTGGTTGAACTTCCAACAGGATTCAAGCTGGATGCAGGAACTGAAAGTGCTCCAATCGCGGCAATGAGCAATGATGAGCGTAAATTGTTCGCGGTTCAATTCCACCCAGAAGTACGTCACTCTGTACATGGTAATGAGATGATCTCGAACTTCTTGTATCAAATTTGCGGTTGCGACGGCAAATGGACGATGGAATCGTTTATTGATGAAGCTATTCAAGATATTCGTAACCAAGTTGGAGACAAAAAAGTACTCTGCGCACTTAGCGGTGGCGTAGATTCTTCCGTAGTTGCAATGCTTATTCACCGTGCAATCGGTGACCAATTAACTTGTATGTTTATTGATCACGGTCTTTTGCGTAAAGGTGAAGCTGAAAGTGTTATGGAGACCTTCGTAGGTAAATTCGATATTCATGTCGTGAAAATCGATGCACGCGAGCGCTTCATGAGCAAGCTTGCAGGTGTTGAAGATCCTGAACAAAAACGTAAAATCATCGGTAACGAGTTTATCTACTGCTTCGACGAAGAGTCGGCTAAGCTCGGAGATTTCGCATTCCTTGCACAAGGTACACTGTATACGGATATCGTTGAGAGCGGAACAGCTACGGCACAAACGATTAAATCTCACCACAATGTGGGCGGTTTGCCGGAAGATATGAAATTCAGCTTGATCGAGCCACTAAATACCTTGTTTAAGGATGAGGTTCGTAAACTGGGTGAAGAGCTGGGAATGCCACGTGCTATCGTTTGGCGTCAACCTTTCCCTGGTCCAGGTCTTGCTATCCGTGTCTTGGGTGAAGTAACAGAGGACAAGCTTACTATCGTTCGCGACTCTGACTACATTCTGCAAGAGGAAATTGCTAAAGCGGGATTAGACCGTGAAATTTGGCAATACTTCACTGCCCTGCCTAACATGAAGAGTGTTGGTGTTATGGGGGATGCTCGTACTTATTCCTACACAGTAGGTGTGCGCGCAGTAACTTCCATCGACGGCATGACGGCTGACTGGGCGCGTATCCCATGGGATATTCTTGAGAAAATCTCGGTACGTATCGTCAACGAAGTTGAGAATGTAAACCGCGTAGTGTATGACATCACTTCGAAACCACCAGCAACAATCGAGTGGGAATAGGATCGGTGCAACTATAGATTTCAAAAAAAACTCTCTTTTATTTGCGTTATCCAGCAAATAAAGGGGAGTTTTTTTATTTCTCAAGTGAAGGGTTGTGCTGGAGACACCATTTTTCACAAATCTTTCATGAATACGTTTTGTTGAAAGGGCTTGCAACCCCGGAAAAGTTATGATAAATTGTACTTGTCTAAAAAATAGACAAGATAAATAAGTGCATTTTCTACTAAAGGAGCCAATCAAATTGATGACTATTACCAAAGAGACACCTCATATTAAACCGAACGGGGTAGAGATCGCTGAATCGATTCTGTTGCCTGGTGATCCTTTAAGAGCTAAGTTCATTGCGGAAACTTTTTTAGAAGATTACCAGTGCTTTAACGAGGTAAGAGGAATGTTAGGATATACCGGTACTTACAAAGGGAAGAAAATCTCTGTTATGGGTACGGGAATGGGTCCAGCGAGCATGGGGATTTATTCTTGGGAATTAATCAATGTATTTGGAGTTAAGAATTTAATCAGAATTGGTACCTGTGGTGCAATGCAAGAAAACATTGAGCTATACGATGTAATTTTCGGTATGGGAGCTGCAACGGATTCCAATTATGGTCATCAATATAATTTACCTGGACAATATCCACTAACGGCTTCTTTTGAGCTTTTGGAGAAAGCTAAGAAAATAGCAGATGATAAAGGACAAAAGGTTCATATTGGTAATATTTTATCCAGTGAAATATTTTATAATGCGGATCGGGAAGCTAATAAAAAGTGGCAGGATGTAGGGATTTTGGGCGTTGAAATGGAATCTGTAGCCCTCTATTGGAACGCTATCCAAGCACGTGTAAATGCGCTGTGCATTCTAACAGTGAGTGATCATCTCATTACAGGAGCACAGACCACTTCGGAGGAACGCCAAACTGCATTTACTAAAATGATGGAGATCGCATTAGAGTTAGCGTAAATGCTTTCCTTCTATGTGAAACTAATGTAAACGATATAAAGTTTATACAGCATGAGATATTGGAAGCCTATTATGTAAAGTCGTTCCGGTTATATTACTTTTAATTACTAGATAAGGGATGAGAGTAGAATGAAGAAATTTAAACGTGTACATTTGATCGTCATGGATTCAGTAGGCATTGGAGAAGGAAAAGACGCGGATCAATTTAACGATGTTGGCTCCCATACCCTTTTACACATTGCAGAACATATGAACGGATTAAATCTGCCCAACCTGGCCAAATTGGGTCTGTCCAATATTGAAGAAATCTTAGGTGTTCCGAAAGCTGAGAAACCACTTGCTTATTATACTAAATTACAGGAAAAATCAGTCGGGAAAGATACAATGACAGGTCATTGGGAGATCATGGGTTTAAATATTGATCAACCCTTTAATGTGTATCCAAATGGATTCCCCGACGAATTAATTAAACAGATCGAGGATATAACTGGCCGAAAAGTAGTAGCGAATAAGCCTGCAAGTGGAACGGCTATTCTTGATGAATATGGCGAGCATCAAATGAAAACAGGGGATCTGATCGTTTATACCTCTGCTGACCCGGTTCTGCAAATTGCAGCTCATGAAGAAATCATCCCATTAGAAGAGTTATATGATATTTGTGAGAAGGTTCGGGAAATCACCAAAGACCCTGCCTATTTAATTGGTCGTATTATTGCCAGACCTTATGTAGGCCAACCCGGGAAATTTACGAGAACCTCCAATCGTCATGACTATGCCTTGAAACCATTTCATAAAACCGTTATGAATAGCTTGCAAGACGGAGGTTATGATGTCATCGCCATTGGTAAAATCAATGATATTTTCGATGGTGAAGGCGTTACTGAATCCATTCGTACAAAAGACAATATGGATGGCATGGATAAACTGCTTGATGTAATTAAGAAAGATTTCACTGGAATGAGCTTTTTGAATTTAGTTGATTTCGATGCTTTATACGGTCATCGTCGTGATCCGGAAGGCTATGGAAGAGCATTAGAGGAATTTGATAAACGATTAGATGAGGTATTCGATTCCATTCTAGAAGATGATTTGTTAATCATTACGGCTGACCATGGAAATGACCCAACCTTCCCTGGTACAGACCATACTCGTGAGTTTATTCCTGTCCTAGTCTATTCCAAGCAATTAAAGGACAGTGGCGCATTACCTGAGCATGATACCTTTGCTGATATCGGTGCGACTATAGCAGATAACTTTGATGTTGATATGCCAGACAATGGTGAGTCTTTCCTGCCATTTCTTAAATAATTGATATCGCATAAAAACCTCCAAAGTTTCTTTTTGGAGGTTTTTACGTTGCGATTGAAGCAGAGAATGACATTCCTTGTCGCTTGAAAAATGATGTGTCATAATGGGGAGAAAAGGACATTAGATGAATGAACACGCATAAACTAGATAAATTGAAACGGCCGCTTTATATCAGTGTATATGATGAGCTTCTTCTTCAGATTAACAAAGGAGAATACCTCGTAGGTAGCCAGCTTCCTTCAGAACCGGATTTAGCCAAAAAACTAGGGGTTAGTCGCGCTACTTTAAGGCAAGCTTTAGTTCTTTTGCAAGATGATGGATTAGTAAGAAATGTTCGTGGTAAGGGGAACTTTGTACTTGAATCTTCTTTTAAACAAGAGGATACTCAATTAGAGAAACTGAGCAACCCCATGCATAAATGTCATATAAGCGCATTTGACCAAGTAGATCTACATTATCGGCTAGACCCGCAAACGGAACATACCAAACAAGTATTAAGAAGAGATTCAGCTACAGTTGTAGCTTTGGAACGTTTGTATAGAGCAGGAGGAGAGCTACATGCTTACGCTTTTACTTTTATGTCTATGCAAACAGTAGAGAGGTTATCTTTGGATCTTGATAGTAAAGAGAGAATGCTGGATTTTCTAGAGAATCAGGCTTATGTAGATGCTAACCATGGGAATATTGAAATAAAATATACGCATACCGTTAACTTAGCAGATCGGAAAGATAAATTAATGGGGCAGAACGAGTGCTTTTTACTACTAGAAACCCTTTACGACAAAACAGAGCCAGATTATCCGTTAATGTATAATAAATTTTATATTCCACAGCAGTTCTCAAATTTAAAATTAATTTTGTCTAAAGGCTAACCAATAATAATGGATTAGAAAAACTCCCTTTTATCTGCGATATTTAGCAGATAGAAGGGAGTTTTTTTTGACCCGAATCAAAGAGTTTTCGAGGGGGGATTGGTTAATGCAAAATAAATCCTTCTTCTTCGGCCTCATTGCTTGGCAGGAAAGGTAGCTTCGGGTTCGTTTTCAATAAAGTATCCATCAACGCATGATCAAAATTATGCTTTACTACACAGTTGCGGTCAAAAATCATGGTTGCCTCATCTCCCGGTTTACATGCCGGCCACTGGGGGAGGGAAGGGATGTTAGGATTGCCATAGCGTGCAAAGCTAACCCAGGCACCACAGATGCGTTCCTCCATCCGATCGGAAACTCCCGGAATGAGGCACACGGGAACACGTTCCGTATTATGGAACACGAAAGGGATCTCAGCGCAGTGCCATGCTATCTTGCCGCCCTCAAAAGGAAATTCATAAGCAAATAAGTAGGAGTAGGCAGGAGCTTCCTCGTGTACGGACTTCTTCTCAATAAAGTCCTTGGTTGGAATACGGAAGAAGGTATCTAAGAATAGCAGGTCGGTCAAGTGTTTATCCGGATACGCTTCCCTAAATTGTGTGACAAGCTTCTCCGTATGACGGCCATACTTTTGAGACAGCATCTCCATGGTGGCTTCCTCAGTCGCGTCCTGCTTGTTAGGAACACCGGGACCAAAAGCGAACTCACCAAATACGCTACCAATCAATACCGGAATGGTCTTCGCATGCTCGGTAAAGCCCACCTCTCTAGGATCGCCTACATAGAATTCATTAGGCATAGGATTACCGCCAATGTATTCCCCTTGCATTGCGAGTGCTGGTGCAACTTTATTATATGCTGCAGCTAACTGAGGATAAGGAACCGCTTCCAATTTTTCTACTTCGACCTCGCCAAAATTAAGCTCTGTCAACAGTGCCTTTACGATGGCGGTACTATCGGTCTTGCGGGTGTCCAAAAACCCATCAATTAATCCGCTCTGGATAACGCCCTTATGGAACAGGCCGTCTGCTGCGGGAGTATTCATTAGTGTCCATACCTTCATACCGCCACCAGACTGTCCGAAGATGGTCACATTGTCCGGGTCGCCGCCGAAAGCTGTAATGTTTTCCTGAATCCATTTTAAAGCTGCTACCATATCGGCATTTCCGGCATTAGCGGAATTGACGTATTTATCTCCAAAAGCAGACAGGTTCATGTATCCCAGAATATTCAATCGGTGATTTAAGGTTACTACGACCACATCGCCGAACTCGCTAAGCTTGTCTCCTTCATAAGCTACCTGTTCAATAGAAGAGCCAGCTGCGAAACCGCCCCCGTGTAGCCATACCATAACAGGTTTTTTGGCCTGCGGTTCAAGGCTCTGGGTCCAGATGTTCAGATACTGACAATTCTCATCCATAGGCCAGTAACGGTGAGGAACCAGCACTTCCATGACGGGCTGATCCTGGGTTAACATGGGAGACACATAACCGTAAGCGAGTGCATCCTTAATTCCCTCCCAAGGCGCTACCTCTGTGGGCATCTGGAAGCGCTTGGCATCTGCGTACTTTATCCCGTGAAAGGTATGAGTGCCGTTGACCTGAAAGCCTCTCATTTTTCCAGCTTTGGTCTGTACAATGGGTTTTGCTGAGGAACATACGAAATTTTTTGCTGTCATCATCGAAATCCTCCTTACCTAAGATAGCCCCATTATAATAAAAGAACGATAGTGAAAAATACAGGAAACTTATCTGCTTTATCCTTATTCTTTGCTTCTTTTCTGGAGGTCAGCAGGTCTGGTCTCGGGATAAGAAAATAATCATGATAAAAAAGTCAAGATTCCCTTATGCAGCAAAATTCATCACCACCCTCTAGCTGATTGCTAAGTACGAAAAAAATGTGGAATAATGTCCATATGAAAACTACCTATGAGGTCATCACAACCAATCGTTATACTCCGTTCCGGTTATTGCTTCATCGCCCGAATCATGTGCAGATGCATTGGCATGAAAATTTAGAGATTATTTTTGTCCTGAAGGGCACGATCGAGTTGTTTCGGCAACAAGAGCGGCATCTTCTGCACGAATCAGCCATTACCGTTATTAATTCGAAGGAGGTTCATTCGATCAGTGGCGATGAGAACAGCTTGATCTTAGCGCTGCAGGTGTCTCATTCTTATATAGAAGAGCAGTTTACAGTAATTAAAGAGCTGCAGTTCCATTGTGATTCTTATCTATACGACCATCAGCATCAGATCGAGTTCGATCCGATCCGGCAGATGTTGGCGTACATGATGCTGACGTATACGAAACAAGCACTGGGTTATGAACTGGAGCTGAAAGGTTTATTGTTCCGGCTCATGGCGTATCTTGTTAAATATTATTCCAAGCCTTTGCAGGGCAAAGATGCATCATCCGATGTGAAGTTCATGGATCGCCTCTTGGCCATTACCGAGTTCATTCAACATAATTATGCGAAGCCGATCTCTTTAACAGAGATTGCTGAGCAAGAATTTTTGTCGGTGCACTATTTGTCTCGATTTTTCCAAAAGTTTTTGGGTACGACCTTCTCTCAATACCTTAACGGTGTGCGTCTGGAGCATGCTTTAGATGAATTGAATTACAGTGATTTAACGATCACCCAAGTGGCGCTGAATAACGGGTTTCCCAGTATCAAATCATTTAATAAGGTATTCAAAGAGTTTTACGGAGCAACGCCGAGAGAGTATCGCGCGAAGCGCGCGGGAGATATGTCCGCTTATGCGAATGCCAGAGCATCGAAGACTCCTAATTATCTGGAAATGAATCAACAGGATGCCTTCAAGGAGCTATTCAAATATTTGCCGAGCGAATCTCAGGAATCCAACTTTATTATGCAAGATAAAATGGTCGTAAAGATAGAGAGCATCCACCTCGATGTAAATACTTCAACGCCGCTTATGCATACTTGGCGAAAATTGACTTCGATTGGCAAAGCGAAAGAGGGTTTATTCGGAGAGGTGCAGCGGCAGCTCATCCAGCTTCAGAAGGATATCGGGTTCTCCTATATCCGGTTTCATGGCATCTTTGACGACGAGATGATGGTGTATCATGAGAACGGACGAGGCGAGCCGTATTATCTGTTTACTTATGTGGATCAGCTATTTGACTTTTTCCTGAGCATAGGCCTGAAGCCGTTCATCGAGCTTGGGTTTATGCCTTCAAAGCTGGCGTCTGGTGATGCGACAATTTTCGTGAAAAAGAGCAATGTCAGCTATCCCAATCAATTAACGCGCTGGATGGGGCTCGTCGAAGCACTGATGGACCACTGTATCGAGCGATACGGCGTTGAAGAGGTGACTACTTGGTATGTTGAAGTATGGAATGAACCTGATGTCATCTCCTTTTGGAGCGGGACTCAAGAGCAGTATTTCACCTTCTATCAGGCAACCCATGAAGTGATCCGGAAGTATCCGAAGCTTAGAATGGGGGGGCCAAGCTTGTTGTCTCCAACGATTCTTAATGATACTTGGTTACAGGATTTTCTGTACTTCTGCATGCAAAACCATTGTTTGCCCGACTTTATATCGTTCCATAGCTACCCGTTCGATCAGATTTTTTATGATGCCATGCAGCTCGATGGGGGGATGTCGGAGGAATTCGTTTGGACGGCAGAGGAAATGTCGAAATATTGGACACTGTCGGCGGCTGAAGATTATTTATCGCAAGTCATCGTCAAAGCGCGTGATATAGTTGTTGAATCCGGAGCAAATATCAAGGAAATTCACTTGACGGAGTGGAATTCGAGCGGCAACCAACGAGACTTGATTCATGATACATGCTATCAATCGGCTTATATCGTGAAGAACGTCATCGATACGATCGACCAAGTGGATAGTCTTTGTTATTGGACGAGTACAGATTTTCTGGAAGAGTTTCTTGTGCCGAATCAAGTGTTTCACGGTGGACTCGGGCTGATGACGAACAACGGGATTGAGAAAGCTGCTTATCACGCTTATCAAATGCTTGCCAAATTAGGTTCTGAGATGATCCAGCGCGGCGAGAACTATTGTATTACGAGACAAGGGAATGAGATTCAGGTGCTCTTATTCCATTATGTACATACAGATGCCTTGTATCGTCGTAATGATGTCTCTCATTTGAATGAATACGATCGCTATCGCATTTTCAAGCATAACGATCCGCTCGAGCTTACCTTGGAATTGTCGGGCCTTGCGCCAGGCAGCTATCAGATTCGCAAAACAGTGTTGAACCGCCAATGGGGCAGCTCCTACGATCGTTGGGTGGACATGGGACACCCCGTACATCTTCATTCGGAGGATATTTCCTATCTAAGGAGTGTAAGTCTTCCGAAACGGGAAATTTTCGTTCAACTCATCGATCAGCAATTTAATCTCAAAGCAGAACTTTCACCGCATGAAGTCCGATTGTATGAAATGAAAAGAACTAATCTATGATAAATCGACCCCTAGCAGGCATGTAGGGGTCTTTTTTGTCCTCTGACAGGTTCATATTTGACCTTACTACAATTCCACAAAGCTTAAGTAGGTTTCAAAGAGGTTAAATTTGCGATGGAACAGGGATAAATAGCGGGAAGTTATTGTTGTTAGCGCTTACTATAATGAAAGCATGATAATGAGCAGGAGGTAAACACATATGTCAACCAAACAAGTACCATGGTTTGAACGAATCAGCTATTCACTTACCGATACTGCATCCAATCTCGTCTTTCAAGTAGTAACAACCTATCTGTTGTTCTACTACACAGATTCGATCGGAATGAGTGCGGCTGCTGTAGGTACTTTATTTTTAATCGCCCGGGTTATCGATGCTTTTGACAGTCCTTTCTTCGGGATCATGATCGATAAGACAAATACCAGATGGGGAAAATCGCGTCCATGGTTCCTATGGTTAGCCTTGCCATTTTCCGTTATCGCTGTGCTAACGTTCTCTGTACCGGATATTAGTCCGTCGGGACAAATTGTGTACGCTTACGTGACCTATATCCTGTTAGGGATTCTATATGCAGGTATCAATTTGCCGGTCACTTCTATTCTGCCCAGTCTATCGAGTGATCCGCAAGAGAGAACGGTTATTGGTACGATTCGTGTCCTGTTTGCCATGGTAGGGACGATTGCCGTAACGACCTTTACATTGCCGATTGTTCATAAATTAGGGCAAGGCAATGATGCCAAAGGCTTTACCTGGACGATGATCATTTTTGCATCAATTGCATTTGTGCTGTTCATCAATGCATTCTTCAATACGAAAGAGCGCGTAGTATCCGCTTCTTCTCAGAAATCTTTACCGGTCAAAGAGGGCATGAAAGCGATCAAAGGCAATTGGCCGTGGGCCATCATGTTATTCATAAACTTTATTTTCTGGGTGGCGAACATCATGAAGACCCAGACGACAACCTATTATTTCACGTATAAAATTGAAAGACCTGACCTGATTCCAATGGTAATGGGCTTGAACCTAGTCATGATCTTGACCTTAGTCATCGTGCCGTCCTTAACCAAAAAATTAGGTAAACGGAATATCATGATATTCGGATTAATCGTTTCAATTATCGGTCAACTGATCATGTTCATGGGAGATCAAGCGAGCAGCATCACATTACTAATAACTGGAAGCGTCGTTGTTAGTCTTGGTGGCGGTTTTGCAGGCGGATTGTTGTTCATTATGATCGTGGATACCGTGGATTACGGCGAGTGGAAAACAGGGGTTCGTGCACAAGGCTTGCTGACAGCTTCCTCAAGCTTCGGTGTGAAGTTCGGTATGGGTATTGGCGGCGCGTTATCCGCCTGGATGCTTGGACTTAGCGGTTATAAAGCGGGAGCAGTGCAGACGGCTTCGGCATTGCGGGCCATCGAACTAAATTTTATTTGGATTCCTATTGTTTGTTACGTCTTAGCCATTATCGCACTATTGTTCTATACCTTAGATAAAGATGAGAGTCAAATGCTAGCAGATTTGAAAGCACGCAATAACATTGCATTATAAATTCAAGGATATCGAGAGGAGAAAACAATATGCTACATCAAGTAGATTTGACGAAGAAACCATTTAACCTGAACGAACAAGATATTACATGGGTACAAGAAACATTAGAAGGCTTAACGTTAGAAGAAAAAGTCGGACAGCTCTTTTGCCCGGTAGGGATGGGTGACAACGCGGCTTTGATCGATATGGCGAAAAAATACCAGCCAGGCGGATTAATGTATCGTCCGGGTCCAGCGCAAGAGATCCGCTCAGCGCATAAATCCATGCAGGAGAACAGTAAGATACCGATGCTTCTTGCAGCGAACCTGGAAAATGGGGGAGATGGGGTTGCAACGGAAGGCACTTACTTCGGGAAGCAGCTTCAAGTGGCGGCTACAAATGATCCGGATATGGCGTATAAGCTAGGGACTGTGGCTTGTAGTGAAGGAAGAGCCGTGGGATTGAACTGGTCCTTTGGACCAATTGTCGACATTAATATGAATTTCCGCAATCCGATTACGAATGTTCGTACCTTCGGTGATCGTCCAGAGACCGTGCTTGATATGGGACTTGCTTACATGAAGGCAGCCCACGAGAACGGTATGGCGGTATCGATTAAGCATTTTCCGGGTGACGGGGTCGATGATCGGGATCAGCACTTACTGACATCTATAAATTCACTCTCCACAGAAGAGTGGGATGCGACTTTTGGACATGTATATCAGACGTTAATTGATGAAGGTGCTAATACGGTCATGGTCGGACACATTATGCAGCCAGCCTACCAACGTCATTTTAATCCAAAATTAAAGGATGAGGATTTGCTTCCAAGTTCGTTGTCGTCAGAAATTCTACAAAATTTGCTGCGCGAGAAGCTGAACTTTAACGGTGTTATCGTCAGTGATGCCACGTTAATGGCCGGATTTACAATAGCAGAACGTCGTGAGCTGGCTGTACCAAAAGCGATTGCTGCGGGATGCGATATCTTCCTCTTCAATCGGAACTTCGAGGAAGATCTAGAGTATATGCTAAGCGGCATTCGTAACGGCATTCTGACGGAAGAACGCTTGAACCAAGCTGTAACGCGTATTCTTGGCTTGAAGGCATCTTTAAGATTGCATGAGCAAGCTCGTACGAATACCTTGGTTCCTGATGAGTCAGTTTTAGCGGTCATTGGTTCTGAGCAACATCACCAATGGGCACAGGCTTGCGCCGACCAATCCGTAACATTAGTGAAAGATACGCAGCAATTACTACCGGTTACACCGGAAACGCATAAGAGAATGCTGCTCGTCGTGTTAGGTGATGAGGAAGGAAGCTTCTCCGCGGGAGGAACCCATAAGCCATTCGTAGAGAAGCTGCGGAATGCTGGATTTGAAGTTACCGTCCATGATCCGATGGACATGCAAGCCATGTTCATGTCGGTTCGGGATTATGTGAAACAATATGACTTCGCGCTTTACTTCGCGAACTACGCGACAGCGAGTAATAAGACAGATCTGCGTATTAACTATACACCGCCATATGGTGGGGATATTCCATGGTTTATTAAAGAATTGCCAACGATGTTCGTATCCGTGGCGAACCCTTTCCATTTGCAGGATGTGCCGCGTATTCCGACGTTCATCAATGCATACTCAGGAAATGAATATTCCTTGAATGCGATCGTTGACAAAATCCAAGGCAAATCTGAATTTAAAGGAACCAATCCGGTCGATCCGTTCTGCGGCTATTGGGAAGCCAGACTATGATGCGTGCCGTTATATTTGACCTTGACGGTGTACTGGTATCGACGGATCATTTTCATTATAAGGCTTGGAAGCAAATAGCAGATCGGCTGAACATTCCTTTCGATGAGGATGTCAATAACCGATTGCGCGGTGTGAGTCGCATGGAGAGTCTGGATATTATTTTATCCGGTGCTTCGGACAAACAATTTACAGATGAGCAGAAGCAATCGTTAGCAGAGGAGAAAAATACGATTTATCGTAAGTTACTGGAGCAGCTTTCACCTGCTGACATCTTACCCGGTGTAACGGAGACCTTGGAAGGATTGAAGGTGAAGGGGGTCGCCGCGGCTGTAGGGTCCTCCAGTAAGAATGCGCAGTTCATTCTTGAACAAGTAGGCTTGTTAGATTGGTTCGCCGTCGTAGTCGACGGTAATCAAATCTCAAGAAGCAAGCCGGACCCGGAAGTATTTTTGCTCGCGGCAAGTCAGCTGGAATGTGATGCATCCGCATGCCTGGTTGTCGAAGATGCGGTAGCCGGAGTGCAAGCAGGCGTCCATGCAGGAATGGAAGTTGCGGCGGTAGGTGACGCGGTGAACAGCAAGGAAGCGACCTTTACGCTTCAACGAATAGATCAACTGCTCAAGCTTATCTAAAATAAGAAGTAATGATGAAGTGGGAATAGTCTTAAAAAGTCGAAAAACCTTGTAGTTTAGGGTTTTCGACTTTTTTTATTATAAATTAAGTTCTACTAGATTATTATGTATTGCCAACTAGCTGGAGAGTCTTAAATACTGGACTTTTGCTAAAACTCTATTGTAAGATCTGTGACAATATAGACTCTAATGTTTTTGCTTGATAGGGCTCGCCAAATTCATATAATACATCGATTGCTGATTGAGCAAGCTTCGTTCCTTCTTCTTTACTGTTCCTTTTAATTTTAATTAGACCGTTATAATACTTATATACAATCTTAAAGAACAGCGTTTGATATTGAGGACTGCTAATATTATTTAAGTTCTCTAGTAAGATCTCTGCATAGCTTATTTGATTGATCATAATTAATTCGTAAATCATATTGGTTAGCATTACACATATGACATCTCGTCCGCGTTCGTGAGCTTCATATTTTTTCATAGACTTAATAAGCGTTTGAAAGAGTATATCTCTTTGATCGTAATCTATGTAATTTAAAGTATTTGTGAACAGCTGCATTTCTTGGAGGGTCCAGGATTGGAGATTGTTGAGATAGTTAGTGATCGTCTCGATATCTTCTGTCAAAATGACATTCTTCTCAAACTGACCCGTCAAGTTAAAGTGCTTCAATAATCTTATACGAGACCTGACTTCTGCCAGATGAATTTTTGAGGTCAGATCCTCTCTCTGATGTAGTTCTTGATAAATCTCAATTAATGCTTCGAGATCGTTATTGTTTCCAGCTTTGGAATATTTGTTGGTAAATGTATCGTGTTTAGATAGTTTATAACCTCTATAAATGTAGAAAAATTCATCAATCCCCATCATAAGTCGATTTAAAATTTGTTCTAACAGCCTTAATGTGATCTCATGGTTTCCTTTTTCAAATTCAATGGCATATGATTTCGAGATAATATCTAAATACACTTCTTTTTGACTTAATCCCTTATTGGTCCGTATATTTCGAACAACCTCACCGTAGGTATTCAATTCGTTCGCCACCCTCTTATTGAAATCGTGAGCTTTTATTATATTTCAGAGAGAATCTAATTTGATTACGAAATTTTGATATTTGAAAATCTACTCATTGTGGTTTTTTGAGCTAATTGGAAATATTAGTAAATAAATCGAATCCGTTGGAAATTTCTTCAATTTAAGGTCCTATTTATAAGACCTTTGTCGAAATGGGACATAAAAGCAATTATGATGTAAGTACGTTAGATGGATTAATGGAAGCATAAGTTTTATATTTCCTTGGAAGGATTTGATTTATTATGAATAATAAAAGTGATTTTTTCAGATTTGAGCGTAAAAATGATGATTTCCCGTTCTACAGTGATTTGCAATCTCCTACTTTGAATTTGAAGAGTGGCCTCATATTTCTTATTGCTGTAGCAGTGGGCTTCGCTCTGTTTCTTATTGGTTTTGGAGGCCCAGTACAACCTTTTATGAATGTGATTTTTCCATTGGCAGCAGTGATTTTTGTTGCACGAAGCCAATGGACGTCTTTATTCAGAAAATTAGTTGCTAAAGATATTATCTTAATTATTGGAACGTACATTGTGAATATTATTGTGACATTTGTTGCTGGTTTCGTTATTTCAAAATTGTTTAATGTGAGCGCTAATCCTGTAGGCGAAAGCTTCAATGGTAATTATGCGGATGCACTTCCGATGTTCTTGAAGATGGTCCCCATGCTGTTTGGTGAAGAATTAATAACAATACTTCCATTCTTAGTTATTCTAGCATTTGCAGTGAAAAAGCTTAAACTGAGTAGAAAGTCTGCAATTATTTTAGCGTGGGTTGTAGCATCCATTATCTTTGGTGCATACCATTTACAAACATATAATTGGAACCTTGTACAAGCCATTCTTGGTATCGGTATTGCACGGGTCGTTCTGCTTTATCCATACATTAAGACTAAAAATATCTGGACATCGTTTATAGTGCATGTAATGAATGACTGGACACTTTTTGGATTTGCATTTTTATCTTCAATGCACCATTAATTAGGTTCAAGCGTTTACGATAGAGTCTAATCAAACACCTGCAACTCCTTATTGAAGAAGGGGCTGTAGGTTTTTTTGTATTCAAAAAAAAGTGGTAGACGCTATATAGCTGCTCAATATGAATGTGATAAAATGGGAAAAATCTATCATAGGGAGAAATTGACATGGGGTTTTCTCTTCTCGGCACACTAATGGCCTTAATTATCCTTGCACCTAGTTTGTTAATGATTAAGTTTCCACCTGAGAATGCCCCTGCCGGTGTTCGAGATGCAGGACCGGTCTTTACAATTTTGGAGAGAGTGGGGCAGTTGGGTTGTATCGGCATTCTTGCAATCTCAAAGGATAACTTTCAACATGTGAAATTCGGTGTGGTAGCTGCCTTCATCGTCTTGTTTATCGTTGTTTATTATGGTCTATGGGTTCGATATATAGTTAAGGGGCAGCAATTTAAATTATTATGGGACCCTTTAGTTTTTATTCCGATCCCGATGGCAGTTCTTCCAGTATGTGCATTCGGATTGGCAGCGATTTGGGGAAAATCTATTTGGCTGAGTATTGCAGTAGTTTGTTTAGCGATAGGGCATTTAGCTAATTCTTGGCATAGTTATAAGTACACCAGAAATAAATAATTAGAAGTATAGTAAAATATACCCATTTAAAAAGTGGTTGGATAGTTAATAAGCTGCATTGATAGAACGAGTTTGAAGATAGATAAAAGCATGAAAATGCATGATTTACGAACAATGGAAAAAATAAAGTCGAAAATGTTCGCTTTTTATCATTGACAACTTATATGATGTCCACCTAAAATGATAGAGCACAACAACATAATTCTTTCGTATATTTCCGGGAATTGGCCTGGAAGTTTCTACGAGGTCACCGTAATGACCTGGCTACGATTAAGAAGAGCAGAGCAACCCCGCATTGTCCTTAATTAGGACTATGGTCATGGGGGACTACTCTTTTTTTCGAGCCGGTGTCTAACAGATACCGGCTTTTTGTTGCTGTCAGACACACAACATACCTTAGGGGGAGAACAATTTGAATCGGTTTTTCAAGTTGAAAGAGAACGGCACCACAGTTCGTACAGAGATCATGGCGGGCTTGACCACGTTCATGGCAATGGCTTACATCTTGTCGGTTAATCCGAGTACTTTAACAGCATTTGGCCGTATTGATATGGGTTGGTATTCTGTATTTCTAGCGACTGCGCTGGCAGCAGGTATTTTCACCATCGCAATGGGCGTGTTCATAAACTTTCCAGTGGCATTGGCACCTGGTATGGGACTTAACGCATATTTTGCTTCCGTAATTCTATCTTCCGCCACATCAGAGCATCCATTCACTTGGCAAATGGGTCTGACAGCCGTATTTATTTCCGGTTTGATCTTTATCTTGCTGACTGTAACTCGAGTGCGACAGATCTTACTAACTGCAATTCCTGATAGTTTGAAACATGCGATTACAGTAGGTATCGGGATGTTCATTACGATCCTTGGTCTTAAGAACAGTGGACTCATGACGATTGGTGTTGAAGCTGGTAAAGACATTCCTGCTAACACTTTTACAGATGTCCTTTCCTTTGAAACTATCATTCACATGGGTAGCCTAGAGAATTCCAATGTCCAATTGGTAATTATCGGACTTCTTCTAATCTCTATCCTGATGGTATTGAACGTTAAAGGTGCGATTTTATTCGGTATCTTGGGAACAACTGTCGCTGGTATGTTGATGGGCGTAGTTGATTTCAGCGCATTGTCCAGTCCGGCAACGCCTTGGGTTCCTGATTTCACACAATTGAACTTCTTCCAATTTGACTGGGATGGTATCCTGCACACAGGTATTGTTTCAGCGATTGCAACTTTCACATTTGTAGAGTTGTTTGATACATTTGGTACACTTGTAGGTACGGCTCAACGCGCTGGTATTATGGATAACCCTGAAGAAGGTAATAGACGTGTAGGTAATGCAATGTTTGTCGATGCAGTTGCTGTAGCAGGTGGTGCGGCACTGGGTACTTCGACTACTACTGCTTTTGTAGAAAGCGCGGCAGGTGTTGCTGAAGGTGGACGTACAGGTCTTACAGCTGTAACAACTGGCGTATGCTTCTTGCTTGCATTGTTCCTTGCTCCAGTGGTTGCTCTTATTCCTGGATCTGCTACAGCCGCAGCATTGATCGTCGTAGGTGTGCTGATGGCACAATCGATCCGTCAAATCGATTTTCAAGATATGGTTGTTGCGATTCCAGCGTTCCTAACTCTTGTTATCATGCCTTTCACTTATAATATCGCTAACGGTATTTCCTTTGGTATCGTAACTTATGTAATCCTTGCTTCTGTTGCTAACCTTGCGGGTAAGAAGAAATACGATATTCACTGGATGATGTGGGTACTTGCGATTCTGATCATTCTCCGTTATGTATTCCTTGGTAGCGAGGGCTAACATATATACAGTATTTCTGAAATTCATCTCGGGCTCCTTCATTACTGAAGGGGCCGTTTTTTTATTTTGGATAATGTATTCTCCTACTTAACTTGTTGGATGTTCTTCCTTTTCATCATCCAATATTTAGATTATATTGTTGAAGAGGTGATGAATGTTGTCCACAAGATTTAGCAATTGGTTTTCTTATTTTAAAAGTAATCCTTGGCCTCTCTTATTGTTTTTGCTGGGGGTTGTGATTCGCATTTTTTACTTTGGTTCGATTCCAGGTGGCTTGAATCAGGATGAGGCATCTATAGGTTATGATGCTTACGCTATTCTTCATTATGGAATAGACCGCAATGGTATTCATTTACCTATTCACCTCATTGCTTGGGGAAGCGGACAGAATGCACTTTATGCTTACTTATCAATGCCTTTCATATTATTGTTCGGACTCACTCCAATGTCTGTACGTGCTGTTAGCTTAATCATAGGTCTACTGGGTATGCTCGTATTCTATCTTCTTTCCAAAGAGCTATTTACTTCCAGAACTGCTGGTATTGTGGCGATGTTTTTTATCGCAATTAATCCTTGGCATATTATGATGTCAAGATGGGCACTGGAATCTAATTTATTTCCCACCCTGATTCTGTTCTCCGTTTATATGTTACTTAAATCATTTCATATTCCGAAGTGGTCTTATGGCTTTACAATTATGCTTGCCCTTTCACTTTATGCTTATGGAACATCCTATTTTTTTGTGCCGATATTTGCTTTAGGTGCTGGAATTCTTCTATTCTATACAAGAGCGCTAAAGCTTCGGACCATTCTATGGAACTGTGCTCTGTTTATATTAATGGCGCTCCCAATCTTCCTATTTATTATGATCAATCGATTGTCGCTAGAGGGGATTTTGACCCCATTATTCTCAATTCCGAGATTGACAACGCCGCGTGTGGAACAGGTAACTTCTATATTCGGAGGGCAACTATTACATACAGCATTAAGCAATTTCCGGGAATTTTTGAAGATATTCATTAGCGGATCTGATGGTTTGCCTTGGAATTCGATTTCACCTTATGGATACGCGTATCCTATTGCGTTACCCTTTGTACTTATAGGACTTATATTTATGTTAACGACAATACGGAACCGTGGTCGTGAGCGGACGGGACTGCTCGTTATTTTACTTTGGCTGTTTGTTTCCGTTTTGATGACCTTTGTTACGAACGTAAACATTAATCGGATGAATGTGATTTTCTATCCAATCATTTTGCTGATTGTTGCAGGGTTTATGTGGTTAAGCAAGAAAGTAAAAGTATTAGCAATTCTGTCGGCTGTAACCTTTAGCTTATTTTTTGTTCTGTTCACTACAGTTTATTTCCGTGATTATCCTAAAGAGATAGGACCAGCTTTTTATGAATCCTTCGGTGAGGCCATACAATATGCTTCTGAAGAGAGTGCTGGGAACATCTACGTGACTGATAAAGTTAATATGCCTTATATTTATGTGCTTTTTTATGAGCAGATCAATCCCCATGATTTCTTAGCAACCGTTAATTATTCTAATCCTGGAGGTGCATTTCAGCAGGTGTCTTCCTTTGGGAGATATAGATTTGGATATTCAAGCATAGTTCCGGGAGAGACAGCGACATATATCTTGTGGAATGGTGATCCCATTCCTGCTGAAAGCGATAATTATTCGGTTAAACGTTTTGCCAACTATACTGTTGTGACCGCTAAGACTGGGGTAGTAGAGGGAATCTCGGAATTTACAAATGGAGGATTTGAAGAGGGGATATCAGGCTGGAGCTTCTCATCCGGTACGGGTATGGCAACCAATAATCCCTATAATGGAAGTTATCTAGCCTATCTTGATCCGGGATTTGACAAAACGATTACACAATCTATCAGAATAGCAGAACCTGGAGAATATAAGCTTGGTATAATGGTTAGTGCTGGTGGAGAAGAAGGAAGGGTTGGCGTCCGAGTTAATGGCGTAGTGCGGGCGGAGGCTGAAATACCTGCTAGTGAGGTTTATCAAGAGCTTACACTTCCAATGGTATCTATCGGTCAGAATGAGCAAACTGAAATTTTTATTAAAGGCGGTAAAGGCTGGATTAATATAGACGAGGTGAGGTTGGAACGATGATCAAGAGTACACGTACGGCCGCAATGACTGTATTGATGCTGTTATTGTTTTTGCTTCCTGTAACAAGCATTTATGCAGACGGAAATCTATTGCAGAACCCTGGATTTGAGGAGGGAGGAGAGGACGCTCCTTCTAACTGGAATAAGGATATGTGGATTTCTGGAGACAACTCGGGCATACTTTCAATCCAATCGGACGAGGTTCACTCCGGTAGTAAAGCGGCAGTCATTGAGAATATCGAGCCCAATCATTTGAAATGGGTGCAGACGATTAAGGCAACGCCGGACAGCTATTATAAAATCTCTGGATGGATCAAAGTAGTAAGTACCGCAGGCGAGGGAATGGGCGCTAATATACTTGCCGTTGGAGTAGGTGGGGGTTATCCCAGTGTAACGGATACGGCAGGAGAGTGGCAGTATCTTGAATACATAGGCCAGACAGGACCTAAGCAGAAAGAATTCGGCATAGGTGCAAGTTTGGGAGGTTACTCCAGCTTGATTCAAGGTAAAGCTTATTTTGATGATTTGTCTGTAGAAAAATTAGGCGCTGCTCCTGAAGGGGCCAACGTCATTTCGCTGGATAGTGCAGTAGTTAGTCAGGATGCTGGTGGCAAAAAAGCGGATACCCCACATAAGGTATCTCCAACCAAGATGCTGCTGATCTCAGCGCTTTTTAGTGTATTTTTTGCAGTGCTTTATACCAAGGCATTCCGCAGTGAGAAGCTTATGAAGCAACCTGAGAATGTCTATTCCAAATGGCTGAGCATTGCCATCGGAATTGCCTTTATACTAAGGATTTGGATCGGTCTGACTGCTCAAGGCTATCAGAACGACATGAATACCTTTATAGCTTGGGGCCAGCGTATGGTTGATTTAGGTCCAGGCAAGTTTTATGAAGAAGGGTATTTTGCCGATTATCCTCCTGGTTATTTGTACATTTTGTACATGCTTAGTCTTATTCGCGGTGTTTTTGGCTTTGCGCATGGTTCGGGTGGAGAAAATCTGCTATTCAAACTGCCAGCGATTATTTCTGATTTGGTATTGGGTTACTTCATATATCAAATGTCCCGCAAAAAACTCGGCTCAGGGATCGCTTTTGGCTTAACGCTATTATTTCTGTTTAATCCGGCGGTGCTTGTTAATTCAGCGGCGTGGGGACAAGCGGATTCGTTCTTTTTGATTTTCCTGTTGCTCAGTATCCATGGCGCTGCGAACAAAAAGTTTGTTCAATCCGCGATTTTGTTTGCATTAGCAACTTTAATTAAACCACAATCGTTAATATTCACACCGGTATTATTGTTTGCTTTCTATCATCACCGTGCTTGGAAGCAGCTTGGATTTGGAGCTTTGTATGGATTAGGGATATTCGGATTGCTCGCGGCACCATTTTTCTGGAATAACGGTGGTTTAGTTGGCCTTATTAATCTGTATAAGAGTACGTTATCTTCCTATCCCTATTCTTCTGTGAATGCATTTAATCTATATACACTGACTGACCCGATGTGGTCATCTCTTGACCTAACTTGGTTAGGTATTACTTACCGTGTATGGGGCTTCATATTTATTTTAGTGGCAGTAGCCATAGCAACGTTTTATTCCTTCAAAAAAGATCGCTTGGATTTATCCAAATCCTACTTTATCGGTATGGCGCTCATTGTAGTAGTCTTTGTGCTTGGAACCAAAATGCATGAACGTTATATGTTCCCTGCTGTTATTCTATGTATGTTCACTTATATAGCGAGTCGGGATCGTAGGTTTTTATCCCTATTCCTTGGATTCAGCTTAACGCAGTATATCAATGTGGCTTATACGTTAACTCATCTAAATGCAGGTGTAAATCCAGGTGCAGATGGAATCGTTTTGGTTACTTCTATAGCTAACCTGTCATTATTGCTATACATGCTCTACATTGGTTATGACGTGTATGTTCGTGGGGGAGTAAAACCTCTTCCAGCACCACCAACACCTGAAGAAAAATATGAAGAAGACCTTAAAGTCGTCGAGCAAATAAGACCGCACCAGAAGGGAGGAAGATTGAGCGATGAAGTTTAAGCGTATAGATTGGATATATATTCTTGCCATTACTGCCGTTTACGCGGCAATTGCTTTATATAATTTAGGTTCTACTAAATCTCCAGAGACCTTGTGGGAGCCAGCTGCCAGCGGTGAAAGCTTCTATGTAGATCTAGGACAGAGTAAACAATTGGAACGCGTGAATATCTTCGGTGGCGTAGGTACCGGGAAGTTTAAGCTCGAATTCAGTGAGTCCCCTGATGTCTGGAGTAGTCCGCTGGATGTAAGCGAGGATGTTGGGAATGTCTTCATCTGGAAAAGCCAACCTCTGAACGTTGCAGCAAGATACGTGAAGTTTACAGTCACCTCTCCAGGGTTCACTTTAAATGAAATGGCCTTCTATGAGCAGGGAGGCGAAAGAGTACCTCTTCCTATAGCCGGTGTTACACCGGATGCTAATGCAGTCGCTAAAAGAGGAGAGCCTGCCAATCTTTTTGACGAGCAGTCGCTCATCCCTGAATATTCTAACTTTATGAATAGCACTTATTTTGACGAGATCTACCATGCACGGACAGCTTATGAATATACACACGGGATTGTGCCTTATGAGAACACGCATCCACCACTAGGCAAGCTATTGATCGCAGTAGGGATGAAACTGTTCGGAGTCAATCCTTTCGGCTGGCGTATTATCGGAACATTGTTCGGGATTGCCATGCTGCCTCTCATTTATGTAATGGCACTACGGCTCTTTAAAAAGAGCAAATACGCAGCACTTGCAGCTGGGTTGTTCGCACTGGATTTCATGCATTTCACACAAACAAGAATCTCTACGATCGATGTATACGGAGTATTCTTCATCATGTTAATGTTTTATTTCATGCAGCGATATTACACTATGAATTTCTTCAGGCAACCCTTAAGAAAAACGCTAATTCCGTTGTTCTGGTCCGGTCTATTCTTCGGAATTGGTGTCGCCTCCAAGTGGATTGTATTGTACGGAGGAGCTGGGCTGGCCATTATGCTAGCTATCTCGCTCTTCGAGCGCTACAGAGAATACCAAGCATCGGGACGGTTGCTCGCGGAAGGGAAGATCAAAGATAAGGAACTGCTGGGCACCTGTCGCGAAGCCGTAAATTCGTTCTGGAAAAATACCATTATTACGCTAGCTAGTTGTGTTGCATTCTTCGTAATCATACCGGTCATTATTTATAGTTTATCTTTTGTTCCGGGTTTATCTGCATCCGCAGAGGGCTTTACTATAAAAGGGTTGATTGATTCCCAAAAGAATATGTACAACTATCACAGTCAGCTTGTAGCTACACATCCTTTTGCGTCCTCCTGGTGGCAATGGCCGTTTATGAAGAGACCAGTCTGGTTCTTTAGTGGCAGTGAGGGTTTGCCGCAAGGTCAGGTCAGCAGTATAGTGACTATGGGGAATCCGCTTATCTGGTGGACGGGTATTTTCGCAATGCTGGCAACGCTGTGGATTACACTGAAACGCAAAGATAAGACCCTTTATATGATCTGGATCGCCTTTTTCTCACAATATGTTCCATGGATGCTTGTCCCAAGGGAAACCTTTATCTACCATTATTTTGCTATGGTTCCTTTTATGATTCTTGGTATTGTATATATAATGAAGTTGCTAGATAGCAAATATCCTGAGGCTCGTTATGTTAGTTATGTCTATGTGGCTGTTGCTTTACTGCTCTTTGTCGCGTTCTACCCTGTCCTGTCAGGGATGCAGGTAAGCGGAGATTATGTGAAGAATATGCTGCGTTGGTTCCCATCTTGGGTTTTCTAAGATTTTTTTAAAATATCTATAACAATAAGTTTATGCTTACAGCGTTATTATGAAGTACAGAAAGATGTAACGCTCCATAAAGCTTTTAGGAGGAATAAAGGTGAAAGCCAGATATAGTGTAATTGTGCCCATGTTCAATGAGGAGCAAGTAATTAGCGTTACTTATGAACGTTTGAAAAAAGTAATGGACGAATGCGGCGATACTTATGAGCTAGTCTTCGTAAATGACGGAAGTCGTGATCGTTCGGCCCAGATGATTCGGGAGATCAGTGATCGGGATGAATGCGTCAAGCTAATTGACTTCTCGCGTAATTTCGGACATCAGGTAGCAATTACAGCTGGCATGGACTATGCCGAAGGTCAAGCGGTTGTTGTTATTGATGCTGACCTTCAAGATCCACCGGAGGTCATTTTGCAAATGATCGAGAAGTGGAAAGAGGGTTATGACGTTGTGTATGCGAAGCGGCTGAAGCGCCGTGGAGAAACGATGTTCAAAAAGGTAACGGCCAAGATCTTTTATCGATTGCTCAGCAGCATGACAAGTGTAGACATTCCCACGGACACAGGTGATTTCCGTCTTATTGATCGTAAGGTATGTGATGTCTTGCGAGGTCTCAAGGAAAAAAATCGGTATGTCAGAGGTTTAGTGAGCTGGGTCGGCTTCAAGCAGACGATGGTGGAATATGAGCGGGAAGAACGATTTGCAGGAGAAACTAAGTATCCTCTTAAGAAAATGATTCGTTTTGCGCTGGATGGGATCACTTCCTTTTCGCATAAGCCACTTAAGATTGCTACGTATGTCGGATTCTTTCTTTCCTTCTCCAGCTTTCTCTATTTATTCTTCGTATTGTTTCAAAGAATCTTTTTCACCTCATGGACGGTTCCAGGTTGGGCTTCCATTGTAGGGGTCAATTTGCTCTTTAACGGTATCGTTCTGATGCTGCTAGGTGTAATCGGTGAGTATATTGGACGGATTTATGACGAGTCTAAGGATAGACCGTTGTATATTGTCAGTGAGACCATAGGATATCGTAACGAAGAAGAAGTGGATCGCCGGAAGGATTACAAAGATGTCAGATAAGAACTTTCGGACTGCTTTCATACAGTTTCTCAAATTTAATGCTGTAGGTCTGGTAAATACCCTCATTGATTTCGTAATCTTCACATTACTGAACTCACTTGGGATGGTATATGCGTTGGCACAGGTGATTTCTTATAGTGCAGGGACAGCGAACAGCTTTATTTTGAATAAAAAAGTAACCTTCAAGGATCGTGATCGTGGTAATAAAGAGGGTTTTGATAAGACGCAGTTGCTGAAGTTTATCGTACTGAATCTGGTAGTACTCGGAATATCGCTGTTGCTAATGCATCTGTTGACTGACAAACTAGGCATTCAAGTGTTGATCTCTAAGGTATTAGTAACGTTTGTGACGGTGATCATTAACTTCTTCGGAAGTCGTAAATGGGTATTCTAAAGTTCAGTAGAACCAATCTACGGAGGTGAAAATCATGCGTAAATTCTCGTATGTGCTCATACTGGCGGGGATCCTTATCATGCTCTATCCAAAAGCTAACGAATGGTATAACGACTGGCAGCAGGATAAGCTATTAGAATCAGCTGAACTGAGCACCAGTGAAAGTACTCCACCACCTGATCTAAAGAGCAGATATGCCGAGGTCACTCAGCTACTAGCGGAGGAATCAGCTTTAGATGCACAAGCACAGCCGCAAGAAACAGAAAAGCCGGAACCGGAAATTGAAGTGGGTGGCAAAGTTATCGCATTAATTGAGATCGATAAGATCAATCTGAAGCTACCTGTATTAGAAGGGGCTACTAAAGCGAATATGAAGCATGCTGCGGCCCATATGAAAGAAACAACTCCAATAGGAGAAATAGGGAACGCCGCAATAGCTGCACATAGAGCTAGAACTACGGGCAGATTGTTTAACAGGCTGAATGAGGTTGTGATTGGGGATACGATTACGGTAAAGACTAGCGATCAGACTTATAATTACGAGGTTTATGATATTTCTGTTGTACTTCCTAGTGATGTGTCTGTTCTAGACGGGAATAACAAAGATAAAATTCTTACTCTAATTACGTGTGACCCACTAGTAGATCCTACACATCGTTTGATTGTTCATGCCAAGCTTTCCTAATCGTTGACGAGAAATAACAAGAAAACTCAAATACAGAGAAATAACTATAAAATAATAGTAAATCTAGCAATTTTGTTCTTGTTTACGAGGATAAATATGGTAGTATAAGACTATAAAAGCTAAACACGATAAACGGCAAACCTATCGAAAGGTAGGGACGCAAAGCTAAAGGGCCTTCCCGAAAGGATGGCAGCCAGTTACCGAATGAAGAGGCTTTTTTTGTTTTTATAAAATATATAAGAATCTTAGATTCATATTTCTACTTGGACTGATTCTGTTAATTTGTCTAGTGAAATTAGAACAGATAGAGCTTATACGATAACGGCAAACCTATCGAAAGGTAGGGACGCAAAGCTAAAGGGCCTTCCCGAAAGGATGGCAGCCAGCTACCGAAAGGGGTTTTATCCGTGAAAAAGGTTTATTTTATGATGGTGGCGCTGTTCGTACTGATTACTGCGGTTCCGGTAAGCACAGCTCAAGCCGCAAGTGTAGATGCAAGCTGGTTGATTACATCGAAAGTGGCTCAAGGTGTTATTGGAATTAACTATGATATTCCGAAAGATAAAAGAATCAAACTCATGATCACTAAAGACAACAGCAGCTATACATATAACTTATATGCTTCTGGACAAGCTGAGGACTTCCCTTTACAACAAGGTAATGGTACTTATAAGGTTTCTGTTCTTGAGAACACAACCGGCAATAAATACAAAGCGTTATATTCCGAAGTAGTAGACGTAACCATGAGTGACTCGAATTCCGTATATTTGGGCTCCGTACAGAATGTGAAATGGAGTTCTTCTGATAAAGCGATCCTTAAGGCCAAAGAGCTTACAAAAGGCAAAACAACAGATGAAGAGAAAGTTAAGGCAATCTATAACTATGTAGTTGCTAATGTACAATACGATTATTCTCTTGCTAATAACGTAACAACAGATTACATTCCGAACATTAACAACACTTTGAATACTAAAAAAGGAATCTGCTATGACTATGCTTCTCTTTTTGCCGCAATGCTGCGTAGTGTAGATGTGCCTGCTAAATTGGTGATGGGGAATACTAGCTACGTTACGCAATACCATGCATGGAATGAAGTGTTGATGGATGGGAAATGGGTTACTATTGATACAACGGTAGATGCATCGTCAGCGAAGAATAAGAAGAATACGGATTTTATTAAGGCTTCAAGTAAGTATACTGCAGCAAAATACTATTAATTTGCATCGCTAGATTCATAACTCTATTAAATAAACAACTAGCTTAATAATTAAGCTAGTTGTTTATTTTTCTATTAGGGGTTGCTTTTCTATGAATAGATAGGTTATTATAGTTAAGCGTTGTTAGACAGCGTACAGGCAATGTTTGAGAGAGTTATATAAACGGATTTCGAAAAATAAAGCTTGCATTACTGAGAATAACATGATATATTATAAGAGTTGCTGCTGAGACATTAAACGGCGCCAACGAGAACTTGATCTTTGAAAACTGAACAACGAGTGAGTAGGAAATCACGAAAGTGAAATCCAAAATTAGAGAATTAATTTTCTCGTCAGATGTTTCAAAATGAGCATATCGCTCTTTTCAATACTAATTGGAGAGTTTGATCCTGGCTCAGGACGAACGCTGGCGGCGTGCCTAATACATGCAAGTCGAGCGGAGTTATTTTGAAAGCTTGCTTTCAAAATAACTTAGCGGCGGACGGGTGAGTAACACGTAGGCAACCTGCCCCTTAGACTGGGATAACTACCGGAAACGGTAGCTAATACCGGATAATTTCTTTTTTCTCCTGAAGAAAGAATGAAAGACGGAGCAATCTGTCACTGAGGGATGGGCCTGCGGCGCATTAGCTAGTTGGTGGGGTAACGGCCCACCAAGGCGACGATGCGTAGCCGACCTGAGAGGGTGAACGGCCACACTGGGACTGAGACACGGCCCAGACTCCTACGGGAGGCAGCAGTAGGGAATCTTCCGCAATGGACGAAAGTCTGACGGAGCAACGCCGCGTGAGTGATGAAGGTTTTCGGATCGTAAAGCTCTGTTGCCAGGGAAGAACGTCCGGTAGAGTAACTGCTATCGGAGTGACGGTACCTGAGAAGAAAGCCCCGGCTAACTACGTGCCAGCAGCCGCGGTAATACGTAGGGGGCAAGCGTTGTCCGGAATTATTGGGCGTAAAGCGCGCGCAGGCGGTCATTTAAGTCTGGTGTTTAAACCTTGGGCTCAACCTGAGGTCGCACTGGAAACTGGGTGACTTGAGTACAGAAGAGGAAAGTGGAATTCCACGTGTAGCGGTGAAATGCGTAGATATGTGGAGGAACACCAGTGGCGAAGGCGACTTTCTGGGCTGTAACTGACGCTGAGGCGCGAAAGCGTGGGGAGCAAACAGGATTAGATACCCTGGTAGTCCACGCCGTAAACGATGAGTGCTAGGTGTTAGGGGTTTCGATACCCTTGGTGCCGAAGTTAACACAGTAAGCACTCCGCCTGGGGAGTACGGTCGCAAGACTGAAACTCAAAGGAATTGACGGGGACCCGCACAAGCAGTGGAGTATGTGGTTTAATTCGAAGCAACGCGAAGAACCTTACCAGGTCTTGACATCCCTCTGAATCCACTAGAGATAGTGGCGGCCTTCGGGACAGAGGAGACAGGTGGTGCATGGTTGTCGTCAGCTCGTGTCGTGAGATGTTGGGTTAAGTCCCGCAACGAGCGCAACCCTTAACTTTAGTTGCCAGCAAGTAATGTTGGGCACTCTAGAGTGACTGCCGGTGACAAACCGGAGGAAGGTGGGGATGACGTCAAATCATCATGCCCCTTATGACCTGGGCTACACACGTACTACAATGGCCGGTACAACGGGAAGCGAAACCGCGAGGTGAAGCCAATCCCATCAAAGCCGGTCTCAGTTCGGATTGCAGGCTGCAACTCGCCTGCATGAAGTCGGAATTGCTAGTAATCGCGGATCAGCATGCCGCGGTGAATACGTTCCCGGGTCTTGTACACACCGCCCGTCACACCACGAGAGTTTACAACACCCGAAGTCGGTGGGGTAACCCGCAAGGGAGCCAGCCGCCGAAGGTGGGGTAGATGATTGGGGTGAAGTCGTAACAAGGTAGCCGTATCGGAAGGTGCGGCTGGATCACCTCCTTTCTATGGAGAATCGTCTTCTGCAATGAAGACATTCAAATCGGAAGTTAAACTTCCAAATCTCAGGTTTAGGCCTGTTACTCACTCGTTGCTCAGTTTTGAGAGTTTAAGCTCTCAGTAAGACTTGATCCTTGAAAACTGGATACCGAAACGAATTTGCGTTTTAGAACATCTTTTAGCAACTTGTGCAAACAAGTAAATGTTATTAGTGAGATGATTCCAAAGAGAATGTCATTGTATGATATTTTCCTGCGGAAAAATCAAGGTTAAGCTAATAAGAGCACACGGAGGATGCCTAGGCGCCAGGAGCCGACGAAGGACGTGGCGAACAACGAAACTGCCTCGGGGAGCTGTAAGCAAGCTTTGATCCGGGGGTGTCCGAATGGGGAAACCCAGCTGTGGTAATTCGCAGTTACTCATCTCTGAACACATAGGAGATGTAGAGGCAGACCAGGGGAACTGAAACATCTAAGTACCCTGAGGAAGAGAAAACAATAGTGATTCCGTCAGTAGCGGCGAGCGAACGCGGAACAGCCTAAACCTAAGAGCTTGCTCTTAGGGGTTGTGGGACGTCTCACATGGAGTTACAAAGGAATATGGTAGGTGAAGAGGTCTGGAAAGGCCCGCGATAGAGGTAAAAGCCCTGTAACCTAAACTGTGTTCTCTCCGAGACGGATCCCGAGTAGTGCGGGGCACGTGAAACCCCGTATGAATCCAGCAGGACCATCTGCTAAGGCTAAATACTACCTGGCGACCGATAGTGAAACAGTACCGTGAGGGAAAGGTGAAAAGCACCCCGGAAGGGGAGTGAAATAGAACCTGAAACCGTGTGCTTACAAAAAGTCAGAGCCCTATTAATGGGTGATGGCGTGCCTTTTGTAGAATGAACCGGCGAGTTACGTTTAACATGCAAGGTTAAGTCGAGAAGACGGAGCCGCAGCGAAAGCGAGTCTGAATAGGGCGAATGAGTATGTGGACGTAGACCCGAAACCGTGTGATCTACCCCTGTCCAGGGTGAAGGTGCGGTAACACGCACTGGAGGCCCGAACCCACGCATGTTGAAAAATGCGGGGATGAGGTGGGGGTAGCGGAGAAATTCCAATCGAACTCGGAGATAGCTGGTTCTCCCCGAAATAGCTTTAGGGCTAGCCTCGGTATAAGAGTAGTGGAGGTAGAGCACTGATTGGGTGCGGGGTCCGCAAGGATTACCAAGCTCAGTCAAACTCCGAATGCCATATACTTATTGCCGGGAGTCAGACAGTGAGTGCTAAGATCCATTGTCAAAAGGGAAACAGCCCAGACCATCAGCTAAGGTCCCCAAGTGTGTGTTAAGTGGGAAAGGATGTGGAGTTGCACAGACAACCAGGATGTTGGCTTAGAAGCAGCCACCATTGAAAGAGTGCGTAATAGCTCACTGGTCGAGTGACTCTGCGCCGAAAATGTAACGGGGCTAAACACACCACCGAAGCTATGGCTAGATACGTATGTATCTGGGGTAGGGGAGCGTTGTATGTGGGTTGAAGGTGTACCGTAAGGAGCGCTGGACAGCATACAAGTGAGAATGCCGGTATGAGTAACGAAAAGATCAGTGAGAATCTGATCCGCCGAAAGCCCAAGGTTTCCTGAGGAAGGCTCGTCCGCTCAGGGTAAGTCGGGACCTAAGGCGAGGCCGAAAGGCGTAGTCGAAGGACAACAGTTTGAAATTACTGTACCACCGTAATCCGCTATGAGCGATGGGGTGACGCAGGAGGGTAGTGACGCGGACTGATGGATATGTCCGTCTAAGCAGTGAGGCTGATGTGTAGGCAAATCCGCACATCGTTAAGGCTGGGCTGTGATGGGGAGCGAAAATTACAGTAGCGAAGGTCATGATCTCACACTGCCAAGAAAAGCCTCTAGCCAGGAGAAGGTGCCCGTACCGCAAACCGACACAGGTAGGCGAGAAGAGAATTCTAAGGCGCGCGGAAGAACTCTCGTTAAGGAACTCGGCAAAATGACCCCGTAACTTCGGGAGAAGGGGTGCCCCGGTAGTGTGAATAGCACGAGGGGGCCGCAGTGAAAAGGCCCAAGCGACTGTTTAGCAAAAACACAGGTCTGTGCGAAGCCGCAAGGCGAAGTATACGGGCTGACGCCTGCCCGGTGCTGGAAGGTTAAGGGGAGTGGTTAGGGGTAACCCGAAGCTATGAACCGAAGCCCCAGTAAACGGCGGCCGTAACTATAACGGTCCTAAGGTAGCGAAATTCCTTGTCAGGTAAATTCTGACCCGCACGAATGGCGTAACGACTTGGGCGCTGTCTCAACGAGAGATCCGGTGAAATTTTAATACCTGTGAAGATGCAGGTTACCCGCGACAAGACGGAAAGACCCCATGGAGCTTTACTGCAGCTTGATATTGAATTTGGGTACGATCTGTACAGGATAGGTGGGAGCCGTAGAAATCGGAGCGCAAGCTTCGGTGGAGGCGCCGTTGGGATACCACCCTGATCGTATCTAGGTTCTAACCTAGTACCCTAATCGGGTACGGGGACCGTGTCAGGCGGGCAGTTTGACTGGGGCGGTCGCCTCCTAAAGAGTAACGGAGGCGTTCCAAGGTTCCCTCAGAATGGTTGGAAATCATTCGAAGAGTGCAAAGGCATAAGGGAGCTTGACTGCGAGACCTACAAGTCGAGCAGGGACGAAAGTCGGACTTAGTGATCCGGTGGTACCGCATGGAAGGGCCATCGCTCAACGGATAAAAGCTACCCTGGGGATAACAGGCTTATCTCCCCCAAGAGTCCACATCGACGGGGAGGTTTGGCACCTCGATGTCGGCTCATCGCATCCTGGGGCTGAAGTAGGTCCCAAGGGTTGGGCTGTTCGCCCATTAAAGCGGTACGCGAGCTGGGTTCAGAACGTCGTGAGACAGTTCGGTCCCTATCTGTCGTGGGCGCAGGAAATTTGAGAGGAGCTGTCCTTAGTACGAGAGGACCGGGATGGACGTACCGCTGGTGCACCAGTTGTTTCGCCAGAAGCATGGCTGGGTAGCTACGTACGGACGGGATAAGCGCTGAAAGCATCTAAGCGTGAAGCCCCCCTCAAGATGAGATTTCCCAATTAGTAAGACCCCTTGAAGACGACGAGGTAGATAGGTTGGAGGTGGAAGTGCAGTAATGCATGGAGCTGACCAATACTAATCGGTCGAGGGCTTATCCTATACTTAAGACGCAAATTCAATTCGGATTCAGTTTTCAGGCATCAAGCCTGTAACACGCTTAGAAAATTCATTCTCACTTCTGGTGATGAACGAAATTTCACGCGGCAGCGTCTGTTTCACAGATGCATGTTTGGTGGCGATAGCGGAGGGGTTCCACGCGTACCCATCCCGAACACGACCGTTAAGCCCTCCAGCGCCGATGGTACTTGGACCGAAGGGTCCTGGGAGAGTAGGACGTTGCCAAGCACACGAAGCCATTGTTGATTTATCAACAATGGCTTTTTTGTTCCCTTTATCGCTTAATTTAAATAATGTGGATAAGTCATGGGGAAATAACGAAAAAATAAAAGTTACTAACATGTGGATGAAATAATAAAATATATTCAAAAATGAAAGTAGTCCCCAATTTATGTGGATAGAGCAGTGGTATATGTGGATACTTCAAGTAAATGCAAGGATATTTTGCATGGCAGGAGGATAAACAATGGACAACAGTAGTAATCTTGTGTGGATAGAAGATTTTTCTGTACATGCGAGCGACACGGATTATCGTTCACAGGGTAAGTTATCCTTTATTCTGGATATCATGCAATGTGCGGCAGACTTCGCAGTGGGTAATTTGGGGATAAGTGTGGAAGAAATTCTGAATGCAGGAATGGGCTGGATGATGATTACGTTAGATCTTGATTTTAAGCGTATTCCTCGCCCAAATGATGTGCTTAGCGTACATACCTGGAGTAAAGGTACTAAAGGGGCTTTATGGCAACGGGATTATCGTATTTTCGATGCAGATCATATAGAGATTGCCACAGCGCGTTCTATATGGGCTTTAGTAGATATTGAGAAGAGAAAGATACTCAGACCGAACGCTCTTCCAGTTCAGGTTAAGCACTATAATGGCGATTCAGTAGGGGATATGCCTGTTAAGGTAACGATCCCTACTGATATTACTATGGAAGAAGCTTATCGGTATCAGGTAAGATATAGTGGGCTGGATAGCAACGGACATCTGAATAATGCGCGATACGGAGATTTATGTTGTGATGCACTCAGTTTAGCGGAATGGGATAATGCAGAGTTCACACGCTTCCGGATTACATACCTACAAGAAGCTAAGTTTGGGGATGAACTGACTATTTTACGCTCAGCTGTAACGGATGATGGTATATATGTCCGTGGCCAGAATAGTGATATTGTATTTTTTGAAGCATGTATTGAGTTGAAAAATATAAATAAGTAAAAAGTTTATAAATATGGAATATTATTATAAAAGCGATTTCTCCGAGCATCTATCGGGGTAGTCGCTTTTTTTTGTTGAAAAACAGATGGTGTATATAACATATTTGGAAAAATTTTTGAGCCTGTCACAATTAAAGGGATCACAATCGTTATATAGTTGTAGTCAATAACAAGGAGGTGATTCTTTGGAACGTCGCAGCCCCGGGGTCCAAGTGAATCAAACAATAATTGAAGAGGCTATTGATCAGGTTCTTGCGGGTAACCGCGAAGCCTATAGAACTATAATACAAGTCTATGAAAGAAAGATTTATACGTATTGCTATTATATTTTGAGAAGTCATGAAGAAGCAGAGGATGCTGTGCAAGATATATTTGTAAAAGTGTATCAGGAACTCAGACGTTATGAGAAACGAGTCTCTTTTAATTCATGGCTGTATAAAGTGGCCTATCATCATTGTTTGGATCAGGTTCGCAAACGCAAACGAAGAAACCGTCTGTTGTCGCTATATAAAGAGCAGCAGCCGAAAGCCTATTATAATCCTAACGATGAGGAGCCATTGCAGAAGTTATTTATGGATGATCTGACAGCTGAAGAGAGCAATCTTCTGATTCTTAAGGTAGTAGAGCAGTACAGTTTTGAAGAAATGGGTCAGATTATGGATTGTAATTCAGCTACTTTACGCAAGAAATTTGAACGTCTACGCAAAAAGTTAGTCCGGCAAAGAATGAATGAAGGAGGAAGCCCCCATGGAGAAATGGCAAGATCCAACTGAAAGTCAGAAGATGGAGCACATTCGTCAAACATTCCAAAATCATGAAATGCCGGTAGACAGTTTCAGCGATTCAATTATGAAGCGAATAGGAGACGAGGGAATGGAAAAGCGAGCGTCAAGAAAAAGTGGGAATAAGTTTCTGAAAAAATCATTGGTGGCTGCCGCGGCAGCAGCAGTGTTGGGTGCGGGAATAATCGGTAGCGGATTTATATCCCCAGTCATGGCTGAAACGTTAAAGCAGATTCCTGTTGTAGGAAGTATTTTTAAGGGGATTGACGATAAAGGTCTAAATGCTGCTAAAGAAAAAGGATTATCTACTGCGCCTAACCAAAGCGTTACCCATGATGGAGTGACCTTGAAGGTTACCGATGCCTATTATGACGGCTCGCGGTTGGCTTTTGCGATTGAACGGGAAGGCATTGATAAGGATAAGATGATGGCAGAAATGATTATTGAACCGATTGAATTCGATCCAGCGGTAAAAGAACAGCAGTATGCGAAAGTGACAATGAACCAGTCCGAAAAAGGGTTGTTGGGTTCAGCAGAAGTGAAATTGCCGAATGGAAAGAATTTGGAGAGCCAAATGTCGTCTTTTGGCGATGTTGAGGGTAAAAAGAATGCTATTTTATACGATTATAGAAATCTAAATAATGTAGAGGCTTTGGGCAATGAATTTGAATTAAGCATCACTGTGCCGGTTACACAAATCGCAGAGCCTTTTGAAATCAAGGTGCCGGTGAAAAAAGTAACGGAAGGAATTATCAAGCTTGATCTGAACCAAACAAAAGAGGCAGAAGAATTCAGTTATACGATTACCAAGCTGGAATTAACTCCAGCCACAAGCAGATTACAGCTCAGCGAAGAAGGTAAAGCGCCAACTGTGAAAGAAAAGGATGGATACACAACCTCTGAAATGTTCTATGAAATTGTTGATGAACTAGGCAATGCATTTTCTTCGAGTGGGTCATTCAACTTGCCGGCTATAGTCTATCCTATGGTAGACAAAGATTTCAGTCCGTTCCCACAAACACCAAAAACAATTACAGTTAAGCCGTTTACTTACTCCATTGATGAGAGCCATAAAGCATTAAGAGATGAAGAAGGAAAACAAGTTAAACATTATTATCCGGAGCTTGAACAAACGATTCAGGTGGAGCAAGAGTAACTATTAATCCCATAAGCAAAAAAAGTCCGTGTCTGCATAGCAGATACGGGCTTTTTGTTAAAAGATAAGAATTTATAAGCTAAACAACTATAATATCTTTATATTTCTAAGAGAAACGGTTGTCATTTATAAAAGACGACAACGTAGTCTCTTCTTGTAAAAATTCTAACGGAATGTAGATTTCACTCACCGAGTTTTCGTTATCTGGTCCAAGATACAATTTACCATAAAATTCCAATTCAAATGGAATGGACATCCTGTATTCTGTTTTCGGCAGCCAGATTCCGTAGATATATTTATATGTAGAAGGGATATCACAAGAGCGGCCTTTATGGATGAATTTAAGATAACGTATAGGTGATAAGATCTGAAGGGGGAAAGTCTGATTGTGGTCTGCATTTATAGGATTAAGTTCGCAGGCACACATGATCGAAAAACCGTTACTCTCATAGTCATCTGGCCAGAAGCCAAGCTGATAATATTTTTCAGGTTGTATTCTATCAGATATAGTATATACCTTACTGAAAAGCAAAGGCCAAGTATTAGAAATGACGGAGAAATCATGGTCTACTTTAACTACGGGTCCTTGAAGTATAATTTCCCCGAAATCAACGAGCTGGGGGGAAAGATCGCTATCAGAAAGGACTTGAAGTAGATCCTGTTCATATAGTCTAGGCAACAAAGGGAGTTTCGTTTTAATAATTCTTTTTCGAACAAGAGAGGGAGTCGTGTGCAGCATTCTTTTGAAGGCACGAGTAAAGGTCTCATAGTTACTAAAGTTATAGTCTAATGAGATGTCCTGGAGTGAGCGTTCTGGCATTCGGTGAATGTCCAAGGCTGCTTCAGTGATTTTGCGTCTGGCTATATAGTCGCCGGGTGCTATCCCAGTGACTGCTTGAAATAGGCGGGTGAAATGATAAAGTGAGTATCCCATTTCTTTGGAAAGGACAGCTACAGGAAGAAGCGTGTTTAAGCGATCCTCAATGAGATCTAATGCTTGAATGATTAGTTGGCGATTGTTCAAGAGATGCCCTCCCATAACAGTTAGAAATGGTGTCCAAATCGATTACTTCAATTATTTGTTGTCCAGTCCCCCCAATTAGCAGCCCAATCGGGAACGGTCACTTCCATTACGCGATCGGCACTAGGAAAATAAGCTTTGATGTCTAGAATTGGTGTACCAGGATAGGCATCAAGTCCAGCCACCTCTACGATGCCAGAAGCTTCATCGACAGACAGGATTGCTGCTACACTAAGCCCAATTGGATTAGGTCGAATAGGGGAACGGGAAGCGAATACTCCAGTTAATGTTTCGTCATAAGGTGGTTGAATCTGTGTAGTCTGGCGGAATTGATCATCTGCAAACTCGTGCAGCCACCAAAGCACTTGGCAATGACTAAATTGAGATAAACCTTTAAGCGCCGGGCTAAATTCCGGTTTGATTTCCAGTCGTAAATTACGTGGCGCACCTGTAACCCAACCTATAGGTATTATATTATAGCTTTCTTGTTCATTCATTGACTATGACTCCTTTCGGGTATCAGATATTATTTAGTTTATAACGGAGTGACCCGGTAAAGCCTGACGATATTTGCTATCATTCATTTAATGCTATAATGAAATTTGATGTGGAAAGGGGAGCATTATGAAGACATTAGTATTGGCGGAGAAGCCGTCTGTTGCACGCGAGATCGCACGAGTCATGGGATGTAATAATAAACAGAAGAGCTATATTGAAGGTCCAAAATATGTGGTTACCTGGGCACTGGGTCATTTAGTCGGCCTGGCAGAGCCTGAAGATTATAATAAAAAGTTTGCAACTTGGGCTTTGGAGGATTTGCCGATTTTGCCGGAGAAGGCAAAGCTGAAGGTGCTGCGTGAGACCAACCAGCAATATAAAGCTGTTCAGCATCTAATGAAGCGTCAGGATATTGAGGAGCTTGTGGTAGCTACGGATGCTGCTCGTGAAGGAGAGCTGTTGGCACGTTGGATTATGAATATGGCGGGGTGGAAAAAGCCATTCCGGCGGCTGTGGATATCCTCGCAGACTGATAAGGCGATTAAAGAGGGATTCGCAAAGCTCCGCCCAGGTCGCGATTTTGATCGTCTGTATGAATCTGCACGTTGCCGCGCAGAGGCGGATTGGATGATTGGACTGAATGTCACGAGAGCTTTGACATGTAAGTTCGGTTCGCCGCTCTCCGCAGGGCGGGTACAAACGCCGACATTAGGGATGATCATGGATCGTGAACAGGAGATTACGGGTTTCCGTTCCGTTGATTTTGAGACGCTGACTGCTGATTTTGGAGATTTCCAAGCGGCATGGCGGGCCAGTAACGGCGATGGTCGGATATTTGAAAAGGATAAGACGGCAAGTCTAAAGGATAAGCTTACTGGACGCAGCGGCCGTATTAATAAGGTACAGAAGAGTGAGAAGAGCGAACCTCATCCACTCGCTTATGATCTGACTGAATTGCAGCGCGATGCGAACCGGAAGTTCGGCTTCTCCGCGAAGCAGACCTCCAGTGTGCTTCAGCGGTTATATGAGCAGCATAAGCTTGTCACTTACCCGCGTACGGACAGTCGTTACTTAACATCAGATATGACGGGCACACTCAAGGAAAGATTGGACAGTGTAGCTGTCGGCCCATATGCTGCGTTGGCACGTCCACTGCTTCGCAAACCGCTGCCGATTACGAAGCGAATCGTGGATGATAGCAAAGTAAGCGATCACCATGCTATTATTCCGACAGAGCAGACCGTTTTGTTAAATGGTCTGAGTACTGAGGAACGTAAGCTGTATGATCTGATTGTACGGCGTTTTATTAGCTTGTTCTACCCACCAGCTCGCTATGATGCGGTAGCTGTCACCGTCAATGTGGAAGGCGAAAGCTTCCATGTCAAAGGGACGACGGTAAAAGATGCCGGTTGGCGTGAAGTGTACGGCGGAGATATGAGTAACGATGACGACGAGGAGCCATCGGACGAGCCAGCAGCTGGGACTGTGAAGCTACCTGAGCTGCGCGAAGGAGCAACTGTCACGATTGGCCGCTGCATGGTTCGTCCTGGACGAACACAGCCACCGAAGCGTTATAATGAAGCTTCGCTTTTGACGCAAATGGAGAAGCACGGACTGGGAACCCCGGCAACCCGCGCGGATATTATCGAGAAGCTGGTTAGCTCCGATACCATTGAACGCCAAGGGAATCTGCTGCATCCGACTGGTAAAGGCAAGCAGCTTATTGAGTTGGTATCCACACAGCTACGGACACCAGATCTAACCGCGCGCTGGGAAGCCGAGCTGGAGAAAATAGCGCGTGGTCAAGGCAAGCCGGAGCTCTTCTTGCAAGGCATCCGCAGTATGGCACAGGAGCTGGTAACTGGCGTCAAAACTAGTGGAGCAGAATATAAACCGCATAATGTCTCGAACAGTAATTGTCCGGAATGCGGTACAAGACTGCTGGAGAAAAAGAGCAAACGTGGCAAGCTGCTTGTATGCCCTGCAGATAACTGTGGTTATACCCGTGCCGGAGAGAAAAGACTATCGAATCGCCGCTGTCCACAGTGCCATAAGAAAATGGAGCTTAAAGAGGGTAAAGCAGGCATGTTCGTACAATGTTTGGGCTGTGGAATCACAGAAACCTTGGATAAGGATCATAAGCATGTGAATAAACGCGAACAGCAAAAGCTGGTACAGCAATACAGTAAGCAAGAAAGCATTGGTTCTAACCTTGGGGAACTGCTGAAAGCAGCGCTTGAAGGGCAAAAGAAGGAGAAGTAAAAAGGTTCGCATGTATCGTAATAAAAAGGCTGCTGAGTGTGCTCAGTAGCCTTTTTTCTGTCCACGTAAGTTTTTGTGGTCTACAGATAGGCTTTGAATTAGAATGTTAAGCAAATACATAGAGCAGGTGATTAGGGTGGCAGCTGAACAACAAGTGGATCAACTAAAAGCAGCAGGTAGCCCAGAGGGGCAGGGAGGCAGTAAGTTTTTCTTTCTCGTTATTGTATTTATGTTTTGGTTCTCTTCTTATATTTATGTTCCGGTGCTTTCCCCTTATGTGGAGCATTTGGGAGCATCATATTTTATGGTGGGCATGGTGCTGGGCGTATATGGGTTAATGCAGATTCTGTTCCGACTGCCGATTGGCATCGGTTCGGATTATTTGAATCGGCGTCGTCCGTTTATCTACCTGGGACTGATTGCGAGCGGAGCCAGCTGCTTTCTTTTCATGTGGGGAGCACAGCCTGGGTGGGCATTGGCAGCACGTGCGGTATCCGGTATAGCGGCTTCGGCATGGGTTGTGTACACTGTGATGTTCGCGGGATATTTCCCGAAAGAGGAAGCTGGAAAAGCGATGGGCATGCTGCAATTCACTACGGTGATTGCCCAATTGACCAGTATGATGATCAGTGGCTATATGGTGGAGCATTGGGGCTGGAATACCCCGTTTCTGATTGGAGGAATTGTAGCGATTGCGGCGCTGCTGCTTGCGCTGCGGCTGCCTGAACAAAAACAGGAGAAACGGCAAAGTGCGATCCAGATCAAAGACTTAGCAGGTGTTATGAAGGAGCCGCTTCTGGTAAGAGTTTCTCTGCTGTCAGTGTTGGCACACTGTGTGCTATTCATAACGATGTTCGGATATACGCCAAACCAAGCTCTGAATATCGGAGCAAGTAAAGAAAGCTTGGGCTGGCTGACGCTCGCTTTTATGATTCCGCATGCTGTCGCGACCCTCTATGGCTCACGGACATTTGGTAGGCTGCTAGGAGACCGGGGCACGCTTCTCTTAGGCTTCGCGGGGAGTGCATTGTTTACACTTCTTATTCCTTCAATGCCGACGCTAGCGACGCTCTGTCTGACTCAGGTAGGAAACGGATTTATGCAGGGACTGATTTTTCCATTGTTGCTAGGCAAATCGGTGTCAGAAGTAGATCCATATAAGCGTGCAACAGCTATGGGCTTCTATCAGGCGGTTTATGCAATAGGTATGTCGGCGGGGCCGTTCGTGGCAGGCTGGATGAGCGCTCTTTATGGCTTGACCGGAGGGTTCTGGCTGGGTGGAATTGCGGCGGCGCTGGCTGCGGTGTTGTCATGGATATGGATGAATGATTCGAAGCATTGAAAAGAAAGAGGCAGGTAGCGAAGTTATCAGAGCGTGTAAGGATGATTGGTTTTTTGTGAAAAAGAGGAATATAATAGAGATAGATAGGAAGCAAGGAGGAGAGCCCGGGAGAATGGTCAAGGTTATAATGTTGTGGTTTGTGGTAATTAATATTATCGGATATGTAGTGATGTCCGAAGACAAGAACAAAGCCCGTAAACGGCGAGAACGTGTACCTGAGAAGACACTTTTTCTGCTGGCAGCTATGGGCGGGGCACTAGGCGTGCTGATTGCCATGTATCGTAAGCGCCACAAGACGCGACATATGTCCTTTAGGATCGGAATTCCGTTACTTCTGTTGCTGAATATCTTTTTGTACAGCTATTTTTTAAGGTGATAGTCTTAATGATTACAAACTAGAAAAAGAGGTGGCGTACATGTTATTCTCTAAAATTTTACTCGCCTATGATGGATCTAAGGCTTCTAATCAAGCATTGGAGCGCGCAATTGAACTCGCAAAAGTAACTCCGGGCTCTACGATGCATGTTGTACACGCATTTGAATTTCCAAGATTTTTTATCGGAGAAGCTCTAGCACCACTACCGGCTTCAGTAAATAAAGAATATTATGATTTAGCAGTGCAGACTACGGAAGAAGTCAAGGGACGCCTTGAGGCTGAAGGCTTGAATGCTGAGGTTGAGCTATTACAAGGATCTCCCGCTGAAGTGATTTTGAAATATGCTAAAGAACATGCTATAGATGTAATTGTTATCGGCAGCCGCGGACTTGGCGGAATACGTGAGTTTGTTCTGGGAAGTGTGAGCCACAATGTAGTACAAAGCGCTCGCATTCCAGTGCTGGTAGTAAAATAATATAAAGTTAAAAGGGACGCTTATGGCGTTCCTTTTTTCAAATATAAGAAAGTATATGTTTCACACTATACTTTATCCTTATATTTCTCGCATAAACGCTAACCGTCATACAGGGACGCCAAAGGCATTTATACTTGATTATTAAGAAACGAAATGACTACGTGAAGCCTATTCTACAGTTAATATAACATCTGTTGTTAGAGCTTATAGTGTACGGAAAGAAGTCTTTATCATCAAAATAAGTGGATATTGAGAAATTAAATACGCCTAAAAGCGAACGATTATTAATCGGAATTTACCAATGTTCGTGTTTGAGTTGACATCCTGTGTAGGGGATTGTTAAACTGATGTCATGAGCAACTCGTATAAAACCGGGGATATGGCCCGGAAGTTTCTACCCGGGAACCGTAAATTACCGGACTACGAGGAAATAGGATGATAGAATGCGGCAATGCGGTCCGGGTAACGGAATGATGCATTATGCCATTTTCCGCGCTTAATGCAGCCTAATGATAGGCACGCGGATTATTTTTTCCTAATTTCTTTACTAGTCCGATCCTCCCGCAGCAAAATGCGTCTGGTCATCGGGCTTTTTTTATTCGAATTTACAAGATAAAGATATCCATACTAGTGACTGGAAGGTAGGTCGAATCATGTCTGTGCAGGTAGCTGTTATCATGGGCAGTAAATCGGATTGGGATACGATGGAGCACGCTTGTGCGGTGCTTGAAGAGCTGGGATTATCTTATGAGAAGAAGGTAGTATCTGCGCACCGGACGCCGGACTTGATGTTCAGCTATGCGGAGGAAGCCGCGGGCCGGGGGATTCGCGTCATTATTGCAGGAGCGGGTGGTGCAGCGCATTTGCCTGGTATGGTAGCAGCAAAGACGATCCTGCCTGTGATTGGAGTGCCAGTGCAGTCGAAGGCGCTTAATGGGCTGGATTCGCTTCTCTCCATCGTGCAGATGCCAGGAGGTATTCCAGTGGCAACGGTAGCCATTGGTAAGGCAGGAGCCATTAATGCAGGCCTCCTGGCTGCACAGATTATCGGAGCATTCGATCCAGAAGTGCAGCAGCGCGCGCAGCTGCGGCGGGATGCGATCACGGGCGAAGTCCTTGAAAGCAGCGACAGCTTATGAGACCGGAGGAGCTGAAGCTGCAGGAGGCTGGCGGCGTTACTTCGCCAGCCGCCATGGATGCGTCCGGCACGGACACCGTCCGGACGCTACTGCCCGGCGCGACCGTCGGCGTGCTCGGCGGCGGGCAGCTCGGGCGCATGATGGCGCTGGCTGGCAGCGCCATGGGCTACCGCTTCGTGGCGCTGGACCCTGCGCCGGATGCGCCTAGCGGTCAAGTCACGCCGCAGATTACAGCGGCGTATAACGACCGGGACGCGGCGCGGGAGCTAGCCCGCCGCTCGGACGTCATCACGTACGAGTTCGAGAACGTTGACGCGGGCGTTGCCGCGCTGCTGACGGAGGAATCGTACGTGCCGCAGGGCAGCGCGCTGCTGTATACGACGCAGCATCGGCTGCGCGAAAAAGCCGCCATCGAGGCGGCAGGCGTACCGGTCGCCCCGTACCGGAAGGTGGACAGCCTTGCGGAGCTGAAAGTGGCGGCGGCTGAACTTGGACTACCCTGTGTGCTGAAGACAGCCACAGGCGGTTATGACGGCAAGGGACAAGCCGTGATCCGTCAGGTAGAAGAGCTGGAAGAAGCCTTCCGGCAAGTAGCACCCGGAGCCGTTGTGCCGGAGCTGGTGCTTGAGAAGTTTGTAGCTTTTAAGTGTGAAATATCCGTTGTTGCTGCACGCAGTGCTTCTGGTGAGGTTAAGAGCTTCCCACCCTCGGAAAATATTCATGTAAATAATATTTTGCATCTGTCCATTGTGCCTGCAAGAGTGGCAGAGGACATTCAGCGGAGAGCATGCGAATTGGCAGAGACATTAATCGCTGGACTTGATGCGGTTGGACTGCTGGCAGTAGAAATGTTCGTCACAGAGGACGGACAATTGTACGTCAATGAGTTAGCACCAAGGCCGCATAACTCCGGGCATTACACCATGGATGCTTGCGCGACTTCACAGTTCGAGCAACATGTCCGGGCGATTTGTAATCTGCCGCTGGGCGATACAACGCTTTTGACACCTGTAGTTATGGTAAATGTACTAGGCCAGCATTTGGATGGGGCGATTAAAGCGACCTGTACACAGGACGAAAAAGATAATAAGCTGGGTGTTGTACCTAAGCTTCATATATATGGCAAGACTGAGAGTAAGACCGGCCGCAAGATGGGCCATATCAATCTGCTCTGCAAGGATACCGGGGACGGCTTGTCCTGGGTGGAGCAATCTAAACTTTGGAGGAACTAAAGAATATGATCGAACGTTACAGCAGACCTGAGATGCGAGCTATTTGGACGGAGGAAAATAAATTCAAGGCGTGGCTGGAAGTTGAAATTTGCGCTTGTGAAGCATGGGCTGAGCTGGGAGTCATCCCGCACGAAGACGCAGCTAAACTGCGTAAGGACGCTAAATTCGACATCGCACGCATTGATGAAATAGAACAAGAGACTCGCCATGACGTTATCGCATTTACACGTGCGGTTTCCGAGAGTCTTGGCGCAGAGCGCAAATGGGTTCACTACGGTCTTACTTCTACTGACGTGGTAGATACGGCGCTAGGTTACTTGCTGCGTCAAGCGAATGAAATTCTAGAGAAGGATATCATCAATTTTATTGAGATCCTTAAAGACAAAGCTATTGCTTACAAGGATACGCCGATGATGGGCCGTACGCATGGTGTTCATGCCGAGCCAACTACCTTTGGTCTGAAAATGGCTCTATGGTACGAAGAAATGAAACGTAACCTGGAGCGTTTCCGCCATGCTGCGAACGGTGTGCAGTTTGGTAAAATCTCCGGTGCCGTTGGTACGTACGCGAACATCGATCCTTTCGTAGAAGAATTCGTTTGCCGCAAGCTCGGCACAAGCCCAGCTCCAATTTCTACACAAACGTTACAGCGTGACCGTCATGCTGAATACATGGCTGCTCTTGCTTTGGTAGCGACATCGTTAGACAAATTCGCTACTGAAATCCGCGCTCTGCAAAAGAGTGAGATTCGTGAAGTGGAAGAAGCTTTTGCCAAAGGTCAAAAGGGTTCCTCCGCTATGCCTCACAAACGTAATCCGATCGGCTGCGAGAACATTTCCGGTCTGTCCCGCGTCATTCGCGGACATATGGTTACAGCTTACGAGAACGTGCCACTCTGGCATGAACGCGATATTTCGCACTCCTCTGTGGAACGTATCATCCTTCCGGATGCGACAATGCTGCTTAACTACATGCTGAACCGTTTCGGTAACATCGTGAAGAACCTGACTGTATTCCCAGAGAATATGAAGCGTAACATGAACCGTACGTTTGGTGTTCCTTTCTCCGGTCGGATCTTGACTAAACTGATCGACAAAGGCCTTAGCCGTGAGCAAGCATACGATACCGTTCAACCGCGTGCTATGCAAGCTTGGGAAGAGCAAAAACAATTCCGCGATATCGTGGAAGCTACACCTGAGATCACTAACGTTCTTACCCCAGAAGAAATTGAAGATGCATTTAACCCTTCTTGGCACCTTAAGCATGTGGACACCATCTTCCGCAAGCTAGAGCTTATCTAAAAAATAGGTACGTTAATGGTTGGGTCGATAAGGAACGAATTCCTCGGAATGAGACCTTAGAGATCCTAAAAAGATAAGTTAGTGGTGAACTAAGGAACGCTGCAATAAATGCAAAGCTGGATGGGGGAGCACTGTAGAGGAAGTTTGGAACTGTAGAAGCGTAGCGTTCGCCTTTATCCTCGGATTTCTACCGCGAGAAGCGGTTCAAATCAAGAAATCTGAGGATAACAGCGATCGGAAGTCCAAACATTCCTCGGAAGTGCTTCCTCCTAGACCAGCCCAACTTAGGAAGATCATTAGTTCAAGGGAGGAAAGGTCATGACATCGTCGGCCGTATCCACAGCCGTGGAACTCATCAATGCGCCGCTGCTCTATAAAGGGAAGGTTCGTGAGCTATACGATTTAGGGGAGAATGTACTGATCGTCGTCACGGATCGGATATCTGCTTTTGACTATGTGCTGGACCCAGCGGTACCTGAAAAGGGCAATGTGCTTAACCGTCTGAGTGCGTTCTGGTTCGGAAAGACCAAAGAGCTAATGGAGAATCATGTCGTTCATATCGATGTGGATCTGCTCGGAGATATCGTTAAGGACAAGGAAGCTCTCAGAAACCGTGTTATGGTAGTACGCAAAGCAGAGCGCATCGATATCGAATGTGTTGTGCGTGGGTGCATCACCGGTGGGGGCTGGAGACAGTATCAAGAAACCGGCAAAGTGAATGGTATTGAGCTTCCTAAGAACTTGCGCAAAAATGCGCTGCTGGCACAGCCAATCTTTACCCCTGCGGCTAAAAACGATGTAGGTCATGATGAGGATATTCCTTTTGAAAAGATGCAGGAGCTAATCGGTGCTGATCTGGCACTCGAGCTGCAGGAGAAGAGCTTGCAATTGTTCTCTTTTGCCAGAGAGTATTGTGCTGAGCGGGGAATCATTCTAGCAGATTGCAAATTTGAATTCGGCTTGCTGGATGGCAAGGTGATTCTGATTGATGAGATTTTTACGCCGGATGCTTCACGTTTCTGGGCCAAGGACAAATACGCTCTTGATATCGAAATTGATAGTATGGATAAAGAACCTGTTCGTACGTATCTATCTGCATCCTCCTGGGATAAAAATAGCAAACCTGATCCACTTCCACTAGAAGTAGTTGAAGAAACAACGCGCCGTTATCTGGACATTTATCATCGTCTTACTGGCAAGTCTCTATAGCTCAACATTGTGTGTTTACTCATGGGAATAAATGAAGTGTATGTTTTTAAAGCTAGAGTTACTTTTAGTAGAGTTTCAGCTTTCAGAAAGTATATACACATAAAAATTTAGGAGGAACTACAAGCATATGTTAAAAGCGACGGTATATGTCACCATTAAGAAGAGCGTTCTCGATCCACAAGGTGTAGCAGTGCAAGGAGCACTTCATTCGGTAGGTTTTCAAGAGGTTGAAAGTTTGCGTATTGGGAAATATATGGAGCTGACTTTGGACACGGACAACCGTGCTGAAGCAGAAGTGCGTCTCAAGGAAATGTGCGAAAAGCTACTTGCCAACACGGTGATCGAGGATTACCGCTACGAATTGGAGGACTAAACTACATGAAATTTGCTGTACTTGTCTTCCCAGGCTCTAACTGTGATATTGATTGCTACAAGGCGGTAGAGGACAGTCTCGGCGAACCAGTCGATTATGTGTGGCATACAGCGACAGATTTGTCGGCGTATGATTGCATCTTGGTTCCAGGCGGATTCTCATATGGTGATTACCTGCGCTGCGGCGCGATTTCAAGATTTGCTCCTGTAATGGCTGAAGTTGCTAAAGCAGCAGAGCAAGGGAAATTCGTGCTAGGCATTTGCAATGGGTTCCAAATTCTTACTGAGGCTGGTTTGTTGCCAGGCGCGCTGCGTCGAAACATGTCCATGAAGTTCCGTTGTCATGATACAGTGCTTAAGGTTGTTAATAACGAAACCCCATTTACTATTGATTATGCTAAGGATGAAGAAATCATCATCCCAATCGCTCACGGCGAAGGAAACTACTACTGTGATGAAGAGACTTTAGCAGAACTGAAAGCTAACAATCAGATTGTGTTCACGTATAGCGATAATCCTAACGGCTCTGTAGCTGATATTGCAGGTGTTAGTAATGTGCAGGGGAATGTAGTCGGCATGATGCCTCACCCTGAGCGTGCAGCTAACAGCTTGCTCGGATCTGAAGATGGCAAACGAATGTTCACATCTATACTGAAGACTTGGAGGGATCGTCATGACGCAGCAAGTATCCGTTAAGGAACCGACCGCAGAACAGATCGCAGAGCAGAAAATTTACAGCCAATTCGGTGTGTCGGACAGCGAATATGAGCTCATCAAGTCTTTTATGGGACGTTTGCCGAATTATACTGAAATCGGCGTATTCAGCGTAATGTGGTCCGAACACTGTGCATACAAGAACTCTAAGCCATTGTTGAAACGTTTCCCAGTTACTGGACCACGTGTCCTGATGGGACCTGGCGAGGGCGCAGGGATTGTAGATATCGGAGACAACCAAGCGGTTGTATTCAAAATCGAAAGTCATAACCACCCCTCTGCGGTAGAACCTTTTCAAGGTGCGGCAACAGGCGTAGGTGGTATCATTCGTGATATTTTTTCCATGGGCTCAAGACCTATCGCACTGCTGAATTCCTTGCGTTTCGGAAAGCTGGAAAGCGATCGCGTGAAATATTTGTTCGAGCATGTGGTGTCGGGTATTGCTGGTTATGGTAACTGTATCGGGATTCCAACCGTGGGCGGCGAAATCATGTTCGATGATAGCTATGACGGTAACCCGCTTGTTAACGCAATGTGTGTTGGTCTGATTGATCATGATAAAATCCAGCGCGGTGTCGCTAAAGGTGTAGGGAACCCAGTCTTCTACGTAGGTCCTCCTACTGGACGTGATGGGATTCATGGGGCTACTTTTGCATCCGTTGAACTAAGTGAAGAGTCAGAAGCTAAACGTACAGCTGTACAAGTAGGCGATCCATTTATGGAGAAGCTCGTTATGGAATCTTGTCTAGAGTTAATCGACAGCGGCATTGTTATTGGGATTCAGGATATGGGTGCGGCTGGACTTACCTGCTCTAGTGCAGAGATGGCAAGTAAAGCTGGTAATGGTTTGGAGTTGTATCTTGATCAGGTGCCACAACGTGAAGACGGCATGACCCCTTATGAAATGATGCTTTCGGAATCGCAAGAACGGATGTTGTTCGTAGTAGAACCGAAGGATGAAGCTCAGGCGCAAGAGATTTTTGATCGCTGGGGTGTAATCTGCTGTAAGGTAGGTAAAGTTACGGATGACGGTCGTTTGAAGCTCTACCATCACGGTGAGGTTGTTGGTGACATGCCAGTAACAGCGCTTGTTGATGAGTGTCCAGTCTATAACAAACCATCTGAGGTTCCTGCTTATTATGTAGAGAATGAATCGGTAGATACGCTTCGTTACGCAGAAGTTACAGATCTAGGCGGCGCACTTCGTACTGTTCTTGGATCTCCAACCGTAGCAAGCAAAGCTTGGGTATACAACCAATATGATTACATGGTTCGGACTAGTACGGCTGTTCGACCTGGATCTGATGCGGCTGTAGTTACCATTCATGGTACACGTAAAGGACTTGCGATGACCACGGACTGTAACGGGCGTTATGTTTATCTTGATCCTGAAGTGGGTGGACGGATTGCAGTCAGCGAAGCGGCTCGTAACATCGTTTGTTCGGGTGCTGAACCGCTTGCTATTACCGATAACCTAAACTTCGGAAACCCTGAGAAACCTGATGTGTTCTGGCAAATGGAGCGTGCGGTTGATGGTATGGCTGAAGCTTGTCGTGTGCTGGATACTCCGGTTATCGGCGGGAATGTCAGTCTTTATAACGAAAATACGACGGGATCCATCTACCCAACACCGGTTGTCGGCATGGTTGGTTTAGTAACGGATACGGATCATATTACGACTCAAGGCTTCAAACAAGAAGGAGATTCCATTCTTCTGCTAGGCGTAACAAAAGCTGAGCTTGGTGGTAGTGAATTTCAATATGCTGTTCATGGTGTAACCGAAGGCCGTCCTCCAGCTTTGGATTTGGCTACTGAGAAAACACTGCTGAGCGCAGTGCTTACCTCGATTCGCGGCGGCCTGGTGCGTTCGGCACATGACTTGTCCGAAGGCGGCCTTGCTGTAGCACTTGCAGAAAGCTGTATCAGTGGCGGTGTTGGTGCGAACGTTGAACTTTCTGCTAATGGACTTAGATCCGATGTAGCTTTGTTCAGTGAGAGCCAATCACGTATCGTGCTGACGGCAGCGCCTGAGCGTGCGGAAGAGCTGAAAGCAGCGATTGCTGCCAGCGGCGTTCCAGTGGAAATCATCGGAACTGTAGGTGGAGACAGACTGCGCGTAAATCTGGACGGTGCATCCGTATTAGATGAAGCTGTAGCAGAATTGAAATTCGTTTGGGAGGATGCTATTCCATGTCTTATGAAATAAAGACCGGGAAAGAGCAGGAGACTCCTATCCTGTGGACTGGTGACTTTTACAATGAAGGAACGGGCTCGGGAGATATTTTTGACACATTAAAAGAAGAATGCGGCGTTTTCGGGGTCTTCGGACACCCGGAAGCGGCGTCCATGTCTTATTACGGCTTGCACGCCTTACAGCACCGTGGGGAAGAAAGTGCGGGCATCTGCGTAGCAGATGGTCGTGATTTCAACTATCACCGCGGGATGGGGTTAGTAAAAGAAGTATTCGACAAGGACAAAATTGCCTCACTGGTTGGAGACATGTCCATCGGGCATGTACGTTATTCCACCAGCGGAGACAGCCGCTTAACTAATGCACAGCCGCTCGTATTCAAATATCGTGACGGTGATTTGGCGATTGCTACAAACGGTAACATAGTAAATGAACCATTGATTCGTAAACAGCTTGAGCAAAGCGGATCGATCTTCCAAACTACAAGTGATACAGAAGTGCTCGCGCATCTGATTGCGCGTTCGTCTAAGGATTTTGTTGAAGCGGCTAAGGATGCGCTAAAACAACTGGTTGGCGGATTTGCTTTTCTGCTTATGACGAATGATAAATTAATTGTCGCTTCGGATTCCCATGGTTTGCGTCCGCTTGTAATGGGACGGATCGGCGACGCCTATATTTTTGCTTCCGAATCTTGCGCCTTAGAAGTTATCGGAGCACAGTTAGTCCGCGATATCGAACCTGGCGAACTGCTCGTGCTTGATAAAAATGGCTTGTTAGAGGACCGTTTTACCGAGCCCAAACGTAAAGCGCTATGCGCGATGGAGTATATTTACTTCTCTCGCCCAGACAGTGATATGAATGGCGCTAACCTGCACACCGCCCGTAAACGGATGGGTAGCCGAATGGCATTAGAAGCTTTCGTAGATGCTGACCTCGTAACTGGTGTACCGGATTCAAGTATCTCGGCAGCGATTGGATTTGCGGAACAGACGGGCATTCCTTATGAGCTTGGGCTCATCAAGAATAAGTATACAGGCCGGACCTTTATCCAGCCGAGCCAAGAGCTGCGTGAGCAAGGTGTGAAAATGAAGCTAAGCGCCGTGCGCAGTGTGGTCGATGGCAAACGTGTTGTCATGATCGATGATTCCATCGTGCGTGGCACAACTTCACGGCGGATCGTCAATCTGCTCCGTGAAGCGGGAGCCGTAGAGGTTCACGTGCGGATTACATCGCCGCCCTTCAAGAATCCTTGCTTCTACGGCATTGATACCCCAGACCGCCGCGATCTCATCGCGTCGTACAAGTCCATTGCGGAAATGTGCGAAGAGATTAATGCCGATTCCTTGGCATTCTTGTCACCGGAGGGCTTAATCACTTCCATTGGTGGTCACAACAAAGATGATTACAAAGGCGGGCTATGCCTTTCCTGCTTCGATAATGATTACCCGACGCAGGTTGATTTTGGCGGGGAAGAGAAAGATGGCTGCAGCTGCTAGTTAGGGGTCATCCCTCTAAGTCCCCCTTGCAAAGTGTGGGTACTCGCTTGTTTCGCTAGAAGAGGTTGCATGGCGCAGCTCATGCACCGAGGTCTTGAGGTCCGTGTGCAAGGCGCGCACTGCGGCTTGCAGTAGGGGAAACCTGGTGGTTAGAGGGAGTTATGGAGAGGAAGTTTGGAACTGTAGAAGCGTAGCGTTCGCCTTTATGTTTGGATTTCTACCGCGATGAGCGGTTAAATCAGGAAATCCAAACATAACAGCGATCGGAAGTCCAAACATTCCTCGGAATAACTCCAATAACCACCACTGGTTCCGAATGCGCCCAAACGCGCTCTAAACTATTAAAAGATGAGGTGTCCCAAGTGTCGGAAGCTTATAAAAACGCCGGAGTGGATATTGCGGCTGGTAATGAAGCGGTAGAACGCATGAAAAAGCACGTAAAACGTACTTACCGTCCAGAAGTAATGACGGATCTTGGTGGGTTCGGAGCGCTGTTTGGCCTCAATAAAGATAAATATGAAGAGCCAGTGCTCGTATCGGGAACTGATGGTGTAGGCACGAAGCTTAAGATCGCGTTTGCTGCGGATCGCCATGACACGATTGGGATCGACGCTGTAGCTATGTGCGTGAACGACATTGTAGTGCAAGGCGCGGAGCCGCTATTTTTCCTAGATTATCTGGCTTGCGACAAAGTCGTACCGGAGAAAATCGAAGCGATCGTAGCAGGAATCGCAGAGGGCTGTCACCAAGCAGGTTGTGCGCTGATTGGCGGCGAAACGGCTGAAATGCCGGGCATGTATTCAGCGGGTGAGTATGATATCGCTGGATTCACAGTTGGCGTTGCTGACAAAGCGAAGCTGGTAACAGGCGCTAACATCGCTGCTGGAGACACAGTGATTGGTTTAGCTTCTAGCGGCGTGCACAGCAACGGCTTCTCACTGGTGCGTAAGCTTTTGCTTGAGGAAGATGGCTATGGCCTGAATGATGTGCTTCCGGAGCTTGGAGCTCCGCTTGTGGATGTACTTCTTGCACCAACTAAGATTTATGTGAAGCCTTTGCTGGCGCTGCTGGAGCAGCTTCCGGTGAAAGGGATGGCACATATTACGGGTGGCGGATTCATCGAGAATATCCCGCGCGTATTGCCTGACGGTGTAGATGTGGAGATTAATTACGGATCGTGGCCGATTCTGCCGATCTTCGGATTGATGCAGAACAAAGGAAACGTAAGCAACCGTGATATGTTTACTACTTTTAATATGGGAATTGGACTTGTTCTGGTAGTAAGTAGCGCTGATGGAGAACGTGCTCTTGAACTGCTCAAAGCGAGCGGAGAAGAGGCTTTTATCATTGGTAAAGTGACAGAAGGGGAACGCAAAGTAACCTTTACTGGAGCTGAAGTGTGATGCAATGGAGTCGAATCGCTGTTTTTGCTTCTGGGCAAGGCAGTAATTTTGCTGCACTGATCGATGCACAGAGAGCAGGCTTGCTTGGTGAGGGCAATATTGAGTTGCTTGTATCCGACAAGCCAGAGGCACCTGTAGCTAAGCGAGCGGAGGATGCGGGTATTCCCGCCCTCTTGCTGCGGCCAAAAGACTTCGCCAGCCGTGAACTCTACGAAGCAGAGATTGTAGCAGAGCTTCAGCGGCGGGAAATCGGGCTGGTTGTGCTGGCAGGATACATGCGTCTTATTACGCCAGTGCTTTTAACGCCGTATGCTGGACGAATTATTAACATTCATCCATCGCTGCTGCCTGCTTTTGCAGGAAAAGATGCAATCGGACAAGCGCTGGATTATGGCGTAAAGCTGACGGGTGTTACTGTGCATTTTGTCGATGGAGGTATGGATACCGGGCCTGTTATTGCTCAGCGCAGCGTAGCCCTGCAGGATAACGACACGGCCGATTCATTGGCAGAACGTATTCATAAGGTTGAGTATGAGCTGTATCCCGAAGTGGTTGGTGCTTTTGCCAGCGGGAAAGTGGAACTGAGTGGAAGAAAGACGATTATCCGCGAAAAGTAAGCTGCACCGCAGCCATTCGAAGTTTTGGATCGACATTTGGTGACAGACCGAGATGTTTCAGGGTATTTCTCGGGAAATATTGCATTAGCGGCGTTATGTGTCGCGTTGTGGGTTTTCTTCATATTAAATCGCACGTACAACCTGAAGGAGGACTATTCAAAGTGAGTATCAAAAGAGCGCTAGTCAGCGTATCGGATAAACAAGGTATCGTGGATTTTTGCCGCGAGTTGTCTGCATTAGGCGTAGAAATTATCTCTACAGGTGGAACAAGCACGCTTTTGGCTAAAGAAGGTGTTCCAGTTATCGGGATTTCCGATGTGACAGGATTCCCAGAAATCATGGACGGACGTGTCAAAACCTTGCACCCTGCTGTACACAGTGGATTGCTTGCGGTTCGTGATAATGAGGAGCACACGCGTCAAATGAAGGAGCTTGGTCTGGACTACATCGATCTGGTTGTTGTGAATCTTTATCCGTTCGCGGAAACTATCGCAAAACCTGACGTATCCTACGAGGAAGCCATCGAGAATATCGATATCGGCGGACCTACGATGCTGCGTTCTGCGGCGAAGAACCATGCTTTTGTCAGTGTAGTGGTGGATGCTAATGACTACGCTACTGTACTTGAAGAGGTTCGCGCAGGTGGAGATACAACGTTAGAAACACGCAAACGTCTTGCGGCAAAAGTGTTCCGCCATACGGCGGCTTACGATGCCTTGATTTCCGATTATTTGGCTAACGTTACTGGCGAGCCTCTGCCAGAGCGCTACACCGTGACTTATGAGAAAATTCAGGATCTGCGTTATGGCGAGAATCCGCATCAAAAAGCTGCGTTCTATCGCAAGCCATTGGCGGCACTGGATACACTCACTGCGGCTGAACAATTGCACGGCAAAGAGTTGTCTTATAACAATATCAACGATGCTAACGCAGCACTGCAAATTGTGAAAGAATTTGAAGAGCCTGCTGTCGTGGCGGTTAAACATATGAACCCTTGTGGTGTAGGTGTGGGTGAAAGTGTATACGAAGCTTATCAAAAAGCTTACAACGCGGATCCAACTTCTATCTTTGGTGGGATTGTAGCAGCAAACCGCATTATTGATGCAGACACAGCGAACCTGCTGAAAGATATTTTCCTCGAAATCGTGTTGGCACCAGGCTTTACGGAAGAAGCACTGGAAATCCTTACGAAGAAAAAGAGTCTCCGTTTGCTCAAAATCGGTAACCTTAGTACGGCCAGTGCGCGTAAGAGCAGCTTCGTAGTAACTTCCATCGATGGAGGAATGGTTGTACAGGAGAGCGATGTGCACTCTGTGAACCCAGATGATCTACAAGTCGTTACGGACCGTAAACCAACCGAGGAAGAATTGAAACAATTGTTGTTCGGATGGAAAGTAGTTAAGCATGTGAAATCTAATGCGATTGTGCTGGCTGCTGATGATATGACCGTTGGCGTAGGTGCAGGACAGATGAATCGCGTTGGTGCAGCTAAAATTGCAATCGAACAAGCTGGTGAAAAATCTAAGGGAGCCGTACTCGCTTCCGACGCGTTCTTCCCAATGGGCGATACGCTTGAAATGGCAGCAAAAGCAGGAATCACTGCAGTGATTCAGCCAGGCGGCTCCATTAAAGACGAAGAGTCAATTAAGGTCGCTAATGAGTATGGTATTGCTATGGTCTTCACAGGCGTCCGTCATTTCAAACACTAGAGCACTGGGAGGATCATATTCGGATGGATATTTTAGTGGTTGGCGGCGGCGGCCGGGAACATGCGATGATTTGGAGTCTATCCCAAAGCCCCAAGGCAGGTAAAATCTATTGCGCACCCGGCAACGCCGGGATTGCGCAGTTAGCCGAATGTGTGCCGATCGGAGTATTTGAGTTCGATCGTCTGACGGCTTTTGCGAAAGAGAAGGAAGTAGGTCTTGTTGTAATCGGTCCAGATGATCCACTCGCTGCTGGGATTGTGGATGCTTTTGAAGCACAGGATATTCCTGTGTTTGGCCCACGCAAGAATGCGGCGGAGATCGAAGGCAGCAAAACCTTTATGAAGGATCTTTTGCATAAATATAATATTCCGACAGCAGCCTATGAGAAGTTCGACGACTATGAAGCTGCGCTAACTTATTTGCGGGAACAGCCGCTGCCGATCGTAATCAAGGCAGATGGTCTGGCTGCAGGAAAAGGCGTGACGGTTGCTTATTCGTTGGAAGAAGCAGAGCAAGCGCTCGCTGATATTATGGTCACTAAGGTATTCGGTGAGGCAGGCGCTCAGGTTGTTATTGAGGAATTTCTAGCTGGACAGGAAATGTCGATTCTGGCTTTTGTCGATGGAGAGACGGTACGTCCTATGGCTGCTGCCCAGGATCATAAGCCCGTATTTGATGGGGATAAGGGTCCTAATACCGGCGGAATGGGTACCTATTCGCCTTTACCACATATTGATGAGGCTATTATCCAAGAAGCGATTGAGACCATCATTAAGCCGACGGCAAAAGCTATGGTGGACGAAGGTCGTCCCTTTAGCGGTGTACTATTTGCGGGACTGATGATTTCTCCTGAGGGTAAACCAAAGACGATTGAGTTTAATGCTCGTTTCGGTGATCCTGAGACTCAGGTCGTGTTGCCTAGACTCAAGAGCGACTTGCTAGAAATCTTTCTGGCGGTCACAGAGGGCAGACTTGCAGATATCGACATTGAATGGAGCGACGAAGCGGCTGTATGCGTAGTTCTCGCTTCGGGAGGATATCCAGGCCCTTATCCAAAGGGTGTACCGATTGAAGGTCTTGAAGACAGCCAAGGAGGGCTGATCTTCCATGCTGGTACGGCGCGTGGTGAAGACGGAAGCTGGGTGACGAATGGTGGTCGGGTACTAGGCGTGGTAGGCCTAGGTGCTACGATTGCTGAAGCTCGTGTTGCAGCTTACGCTAGAGCCGAAGGAATTTCTTTTTCCGGAAAACAAAGCCGCAGCGACATCGCTATGAAAGCATTGGTATAAGGATAAAGAACTGTATCTAGCATTTTTTGCGCTTAAAGTCCTAAAAAAGGACTGACAAGTGATAGAAGAAGTGCTATAATACTACACGTACGGGGGAAAATGTGCGGATATATACAGATAAGGGTCTTTCCGATCATGGGAAGGCCTTTTTAAATCGGAGTCCTTCAGACTTTGTGAAGTAACCTTATAAAGGATGCCTCGTGCCTGGAAATGATGATACTTATAGTGCATACTAGCGATACGCTTATGGCGAATGGCTACTCACAGATTTAAGGAGGAATTCGTTTTGAGTAAGATTGGAAGAAATGATATGTGTCCTTGCGGAAGCGGGAAAAAATATAAGAAATGCTGCCTTGGTAAAGAAACTTCTGCAGTAGAGTCCATCATGCAACTTGTAAACAAGGAAGAAGCGGCAGCTAGCGAGACTGTGGCTGAGAAACAGGAACCCGTAGCACAACCTGAAGTGAAGCTAACTCTTGCTACGCTCAGAAAAAAAGTGTCACGTGATCTGAATTGGGAGCATCCAGCACATGAACAATTGGCGCTGCACCTTATTGAGAGCATGAGAGAAAGCTATGATAGAGAGCTTATTTGGGAAGCTCTAGTTCTGTGGAATGGTTATTCCCGTAAGACTAAGCCTGCTGTGAAGAAAATGGGCTCTTTCTGCGCGGCGATCGAATTTATTTTGTCTGAAGAATATGGCTTCTCCCTAACACAAGCGGATCTTGCTACCAAACATGAGGTTACTACGCCTACCATCTCTAGAAAAGTCAAAGAGATGCTCAATTACATTGAGGAATACGGCATGGGTGGTGCGGAAGAAGAATTACTTTTGCTGAATATCTCAGGCAGTCCGAAGGATCAGGAGCAAGCACTATTACAAAAGGCTATGCAAACCAATTCATCCAACCGCCGGATACAGTTAGCTGAAGCCGCATTAGAGGTTTATCCGGACAGTCCGGATGCTTATCTCATTTTGGCTGAGGAAGCAGAGAATGAAGCAGATGCTCGTGCTTTTCTAAAAGCAGGGATGGATGCAGGTGAACGTGAGCTTGGAGAAGCCTTTTTCGCTGAGAACAAAGGACATTTCTGGAACCTCCACGAGACTCGTCCATACATTCGAATTTGCAAAAGCTACGCCGACTCTTGTTGGTTTAGCGGAAATGCAGAAGAAGCACAAAAAGTACTTGAGCACATTTTAGAGCTGAATCCTGAAGATAACACTGGTGCGCGTTACCTTTTAACGGCTGCGTATCTCTACACCAACAAGCTCAAGAAGACAGAAAAGGTGCTGGAAAAGTTCGGCAATGATGCAGCGGCGACAGTAGCTTACGACCGGATGGTCTTAGAATATAAGAAGAATGGGATTACTTCCCAACTGAAAATGTTGTACCGCGTAGCGCGGAATGTGAACAAGCATGTGCCGGATTATTTGTTAGGGATCAAAAGATTGCCGCATAACCTTCCGGATTTTGTGGGAATGGGCGACGCTAATGAAGCTATCGAATATGTGATTGTACACTCGCGTTTGTGGACAAGCCTACCTGATCTGCTGAAGTGGATGCTGAAGCAACAGGATTAGTAGAATTTAGATCTTGGACGGACATGAACTTAAAGAGGCTATGGGAGATTCCTGTAGTCTCTTTTTTTAAAATATAAGAATTTATTTGTTTCACGTTATAAATTACCTTATATTTCTCGCATAAACGCTTACCGTCCTTTTAGGGACGATGAAGGCGTTTTTGCATGTATAAGAAAGTATAAGATTTGCATCAATAATTGTATTGCATACAGCGGACAATGCTTGAAAAAATGTCTTTGGGAGAGTATGTTTACAAGAAGTAGAATGAATAGATGATAGTGAGGCGAGAGGGTTATGAGAGAAGAGGAAGACCGAATCGTAGGAATGGAAGATATCGTACGGGCTCATCACGTACTGCGGGAGGTCATCATCCGGACTCCACTACAGCGTGACGCCGTACTATCGGCCAAGTATGATTGCGATGTATATTTGAAGCGCGAAGATTTGCAGATTGTCCGTTCTTTTAAAATCCGCGGAGCTTATAATATGATTCGTAGTCTATCCGCAGAAGATAGAGCCAAAGGTATTGTCTGCGCGAGTGCAGGAAATCACGCACAAGGTGTAGCCTATTCCTGTAAGGCACTTGGGATTAAGGGCAAGGTCTATATGCCAAGCACAACACCTAACCAGAAGGTTAAACAAGTACGGCGGTTCGGTGGCGAGTTTGTTGAGGTCATTCTGAAGGGCGATACCTTCGATGATGCTTATGATGAAGCGCTGCAAGCTTGTATAGACCATGGTATGACGTTGATCCACCCGTTTGATGAGCCGAGAATTATTGCAGGCAATGGAACGATAGCGATGGAAGTGATGGAGAACCTGGATCACCCTGCGGATTTTATGTTTGTAACGATTGGTGGCGGCGGTCTGGCAGCAGGAATAGCCACTTATGTGAAGACGGTGAGTCCATCTACTAAGTTGATTGGTGTGGAACCGCTTGGTGCTGCTTCAATGACTGAAGCGATCAAGCTTGGAGAAGTGGTAACGCTAAAAGAAATTAACAAGTTCGTGGATGGAGCGGCTGTAAAGCGCGTTGGCGGACTGACTTATGATATTTGTTCCCGGCATCTGGATGACATCGTGATGGTACCTGAAGGCAAGGCTTGTACCACCATTCTGGAGCTGTATAACGAGAATGCTATAGTGGTTGAGCCAGCGGGATCCTTACCTATCGCAGCACTTGATCAGTACCGTGATCAAATCCGCGGGAAGACGGTCGTCTGTATCATTAGTGGGGGTAACAACGATATTGACCGTATGCAGGAGATCAAAGAGCGGTCACTGATTTACGAAGGCTTAAAGCACTACTTCATGGTGAACTTCCCACAACGGGCAGGTGCCCTGCGTGAGTTCTTGGACGAAATTCTCGGTCCAGAGGATGACATTACCCGTTTCGAGTACATCAAGAAGCATGATAAAGAGAATGGTCCCGCGCTTGTAGGCATAGAGCTATTGTCCATTGAAGCTTATGAACCACTTATCGAACGGATGCAGCAGAAGGGTGTAGATTATGTAGAAATCAATAAGGATTCCAATCTCTTTAACATCCTTATTTAATTTCTTTCATCACTTTAATCATTTCGTTAATGAACATAGAAAGGCCCGTCCCAGAATGAATGGGGACGGGCCTTTTGTATATCATACTAGAGAGGTAATTCAGTCTTACGGTATTGTTCGACTTCATCTGTTAATTTATAATCTTTGTCCTTCATCAATTTCATGAAGCCATCTAGTTTCTGCAGGAAAGGGCTGTTGTCTTTATTCTTGGTGAGAATGCTAGAGTAGGCTTTCTGCGCCTCCAAGTCCATTTCAAGATTGTCATAATGGAAAAGGGGCGTGTTATTCTGGCCGTAAAACGTATTGTTAACATAGGTAGAATATAAGGATTTCACGGCTGAAATTCGGTTCGATTTCGGATAATTTAGAATAAATTGCTCTTGAGATAGTGCTCGCGCAGCTACATCGGTCCAACCAATGACAAGCCCGTTATCCTTGGAGGAGGGCAGATCAGACTCCGTAGCCATAATGGATAGATACGCGCTGATATCGTCAGTGACATAAAGTTTATATTTGCGGTAAGCCTCATAATCGATCACCGGGAAAAAAGTGCCTTCCGCGGTCTCCAGTTTATATCCATTTTCGCTGGCACTCTTCAGCAGTGTGCGCAGAGTGAGATCTTCTGTGGCATCAGCAAGGGTCTTCATACTAGCGCCAGCCTTATAGATGGCGGTGAGCTTCCGCTGGACATTGCTGGTACTGAATTTGCTCTCCCACGCCGGAAGCGCCGCCTTGTGCAAATTCTCAAGCTTCAGTGTCATTATCGTGGCACGATACGAACCTACCGCATACATATTGGCGTTCAAATATTTAATAGCTTCGGGTAACTTGTTAGAGGAAGACAACAGCGGCAATGCTGCTTTATAGATAGCCTCCGCATGATTATTGTTTGCTGTCATAGGATTTGCCTTAGTGCCTCCCACAGGAGGGCTGGCAGCGCCTTCAGCTTGAATCGTTCCTATAGGTACCGCGCCTAGTCCCAATGTTACTGCTAGAACAGAATAGAGAATATATTGCTTCTTATTCATGAAAGTTCCCCCTGTCTATCGGATGAAATATGGGTGGAGCATGACTTTTATTTTCTAAAAAATATAAACTTTAGTCCAATTGCCCCAATCAGGGAAACAATTAAGCTTACCCACGGGGATAAAGTAATGACCGGAAACAATCGGTCGAGGTACAAGCCAATGAATACGGCAACTACGGCGATTCCGATATAGACGCCAAGGCCCTTGATATCAAAGGGCTTGGCTTTAGGTGCATCCCCCTCAGACAAGGAGGTTAACCATTTCATAATAAGTTCGATCAAGATAATGGAACCTGCCCCAACAGCGAAGAGGGTGAAGAGGCTAATCTCTCCGAACATCCCAGGTGATCTGTTAGTCCATTGCAAGAAGAGTCCACCTATAGCAAAGATCCCGAACAAACAGGTTAGAGCCGCGCAGGGAATCATCAAGTAATAGTTCCATTTGCTGCGTGCTGAGCGTGTGGGAGCGCTGTCTATGATTTCTTTAAAATAATCATCCGGATTCTCGCCAAACACCTGTTTAGCGTTTTTACCTTTTTTTTGTTCTTTCAGAAGCAGCTTGGCTGCATCCAGTAAAAGTTCTTCAGCACGGAGAGCCTCTACCCTACTGGCGCGCATCGTCAGGATCATATCTTCAAAATAGGATCGATTGAAAGGCGTCATCTGCTCGCGCAGGGCGTTATTTTCCTTAATCATATCTTTCACTTTCATAATAGGGATGTAAACCTCCAGTAGTGTTAATCGGTATAGTCTTTAACCTAGAGTATACGTTTGCCTGACAGGTCAGCGCAAGGACAAGCATTTCTATTTTCCTATGCATAATCCTTTTATAAGAGTGAACACTGATAATGTTGTTGCTTGATCAATATAGCTTTGGGAAAGGTTGGGAGCTTTATGGAACATGAGAACAAGAAAGAACAGGAAAGAGTCATGGGCAACGGTTTCGAGCCTACGCCCAATCATTCAATGGGGGATTGGGGCGGCTCTGATGGATTCAGCATGTGGAATTCCACAGAAGAACCAGCAACAGAGGGTGCGCTTAAGGATTGGGAAGGCAGTCAAGAAACCCATGAGATGTTTAACGACAGCTATGATTGATTGACGGCCCTGGAAGCTCATCATGCGATTGAAAAACAGCCAGTCTTCATTATTTTGGAGACTGGCTGTTTGACGTTCCGATTTATACTCCGAATTTGTTCTTGCAAATTACTAAGATCTGTCCCGTTCCTGTTGACAATATGAACGAAATCTTTATAATAAGAATTAATTCATACTAAGTTAATCGGAATTCTAATAAATTAAAATAATGATTAAATATAGGAGGTTACGGCAATGGAACGGAATATTGTAATTCGGCATAACGGCGAAGAATTGACAGCGAGCATCCATTATCCGAGTAAAGAGAAGGGAACTTCCACACGTTGCAAGGACAGATTGCCATTAGCTGTAATCTGCCATGGATTTGTGGGTAACCGGATTGGAGTCGATCGGATATTTGTCAAAGCAGCTCGTGAGCTGGCGCAAGATGGGTATATGGTCATTCGATTTGACTATGCGGGCTGCGGCGAGAGCAGCGGTAATTACGGCGGGGAGGATATGGAGTCGATGATCGCTCAGACTAGAGCGGTGCTCGATTACGGAATTAGCTCTGCCGATGTGGATCCACAGCGTGTGACGCTTATTGGCCACAGTCTGGGTGGGGCGGTTGCGCTTCTGACAAGTATTCGTGATCGCCGCGTGAAGAATCTTGTGCTGTGGGCCTCCGTGGGTTACCCCTTCAATGATATTGTGAAGATCGTAGGGCGGGAGGCGTATGATCGTTCGGTGAAGAATGGATCGGCGGATTACGTGGGCTACTCGTTCACACCGGTATATTTCAATTCTTTGGCGGCCTTCCAGCCTTTCCAAGAGGCTAGTAAATTCAGCGGTGATGTGCTGGTTATTCATGGTACGTCTGACGATGTCATCCCCGTGGATTATGCATTCCTTTACCAGAAATTATTCTGGACACGTCCTGAGGGACGATGCGATAAAGAGATCATTTTTCAAGGTGATCATACCTTTTCTTCTGGGCCAGCACAGCAGCAGCTGCTTAAGCGGACAAGAGAGTGGATGAACGAACAGGAGCATGTGCAGACAGAGTGGCAAAATTGGATGATATAGGTGATGGACTTTACTCGCAATAACTTGAAATTAGCGGTAAAATAAAGATGCACACCATATACTGGGTTATGGAGGTTGGCATCCTATGAAATTACCGTCATTTTTTATCGCGCACGGTTCTCCGCTCCTCGCACTGGAGGATAACGAGTATACCCGTTTTCTGGAGCGGCTTGGTCAAGAACTAGAAGCACCACGGGGTATAGTAGTATTCTCAGCGCACTGGGATAGCCCAGAACAGCTACTCACCATGGATGAGAAGCACGAAACACAACACGACTTCTACGGATTCCCTGAAGAAATGTATACGCTGACCTATCCAGCCCCAGGCGATCCAGCTCTAACCAAGCGGATTTCCGAGCTCTTTAAGGGTAACAATCTTTCACATCAGCCCGTTCTGGGGCGAGGACTCGATCACGGAGTCTGGGTAATACTGAAAAAAATGTTTCCGAAAGCCGATATTCCGGTAGTCGCTTTATCCGTCGATTCACTACGTTCTCCGAAGGAACAGTACAATATCGGGCGGATGTTAGCCCCTCTGCGTGACGAAGGCATACTGCTGATAGGAAGCGGTGGACTTGTTCACAATTTGCGGATGCTTAATGAAAGTGATCAGCCTGAAGAGTGGGCGCTTGAATTCGATGCGTGGATTGCCAAGGGGTTAGAATCTTGGGATTTACCTTCACTGTTTGCTTATGAGAAAAAAGCTCCGCATGTTCGTGATGCGGTTCCGTCTTACGGAAGAGAGCATTTCGCACCTCTCTTTTATGCGATGGGAACAGCGGATGGCAGCAGGAAGGCAGAGCGAATATTTCAAGCGTATCAATATGGGACATTAAGCCTCAATTGCTGGAAGCTAGACTAAATGGATAAGATACACGTAGGGTACAGCCGGAGATCGGCTGTGCCCTTTTTTAAAATATAAGAAAGTAAAAGTTTCACGCTATGCATTATCCTTATATTTCTCGCTTAAACGTATATCGTCCTAATAAGGACGCTGAAGTCGATTACACTTGATGCAAGCGGATCAAGACAAATGGGACTGGCTGTGATTAAATGGAAGAAACCAGTTAAGATACATAAAACGTTTAGGAGGAACTACAAGCTTATGAAAGTAAACTGCTCTTCTTCCCGTCTATTATCTGCCATTGTACTAAGTACCCTATTGCTCTCCGCTTGCGGAACAGAGAGTGCAAATAATGTAATTGCCCCGACACAGCAACCTACAGCAGATCCCGCGCCTATTGAAACGATCCAGCCATCGCCTACTGCAGATCCATCTGCTGAACTTGTTTCCGGGTTAACAGGTCTTCCAGTTTCTGAAAACAGTCTCCCACGTCCCTTAGCTGTTATGATTAATAATGCTCCAGCGGCCCGGCCACAATCGGGGGTGAGTGAAGCGGATATTTTATATGAGGTTCTTGCTGAAGGTGGCATTACGCGGTTGATTGGTATTTTTCAAAGTCATACTGGAGTGGTCAAAATCGGACCGATTCGCAGTATTCGCCCTTATCTGCTCGATATTGGTGAGAGCTACGGTGGTGTGACGGTGCATGCCGGGGGGAGCCTCGCGGCTTATGCTATTTTGCAAAAAGAGAAAAAAGCAGATATGGACGAAATCGGTCGTGCCGGAGCTTATTTCTGGCGGGACAAAGCGCGTAAAGCCCCTCATAATCTCTACAGTAATGCAGCGAAGCTGCGGGAAGGTGCCGAGAAGCTGGGTTATGAGAAAAGTGTGAAGGTGCCAGGGTATCTTTTTAACAATCCAGATTACATACCGACAGGTGGAGAACAGGCCGCTGAGTTTAGCATAAACTTCTTACTTAAAAGCTATAAAATTGACTATAAATACGATACTCAGCTCCAGACCTATCAGCGTTACGTGAATGGTAAGCCACATTTGGATCTGAATAACAATAAGCCAGTAGAAGCTGCAAATGTGATGGTGATGGGTTCCGATCATAAAGTCCTTGATGATGTTGGAAGACTTCAGGTTGACGTGGAGCTTGGTGGAGAAGCGCTGCTCTTTCAGCGGGGACAGGTCACAAAGGGCAGATGGTCGCGTGAGCCAGGTGATGTGATTCGGTTTGTGAAGGATGGTAAAGAAGAGCTAATGTATCCAGGAATCACCCATATTTTGGTCGTCCCTAATGCACCTTCATTTAGCAGTCATGTGGTATATGGTGGAGCAGATAGTGCAACCTAAGAAAGTCGGAATATCCAGTGATATACAGATTTGTGTTCGGAATTATGGGTAAGTGTTAATAGAGTGTAAAAAAGTTCATTTCTATAGCTTCTATACCTTCTACGGATATGTTAAGATAACAAGGGTTGTCATTCATTTTCATGCTTTTTACATATGGGTGACTCTGTACTCACGGTAATATTATGTAAAGGGGTTTAAAACAATGAAGTTGAGAAAAAAGGACATATTCTTTGAGACGCTGGAAAATATGGCGGATACCATTGTCCAAGCTGCAGATTATTTTGCTCAGAATATCACTGATCTCCAGAATAATGTCGATAGTTTCGCTGCAGAGATGAAGAAGTACGAATCCCAATGTGATACTTACACGCACACCGTAATTAAGGAATTGAACAAGACGTTCATTACGCCACTTGAGCGTGACGACATTATGGACTTGATTACAAGCATGGATGATGTCATTGATGGCTTGGAGGCATCTGCCTCACGTTTCTATATGTACAACCTTCTTGACCCGGATGAATACATTGTACAATTTGCCGAAATCCTTCGTCAGTGTGCTTATGAAATCCAAAAAGCGGTTCATTTGCTTTCCCAGAAGAAGCTGCTGGCCATTCGTGAATATACGATCCGTTTGAATGACCTTGAGAATCAAGGGGACGAAGTCCTTCGTATTTGTACCAAAGCTCTATTTGAAACCGTTAAGGACCCGATTGAGCTGATTAAGCGCAAGGAATTATATGAGCGACTCGAGACCACTACAGATAAATGTGAAGATGTAGCCAACATGTTGGAATCGATCATCATGCGCAACTCATAAGGGGTACTAGAATATGGAAACATCGATATGGATTCTTGGAATTGTTATATTTCTCGCGCTTGCGTTTGACTTTATTAATGGTTTTCATGATACGGCCAACGCGATTGCTACCTCTGTCTCTACACGTGCGTTAAAACCTCGAACAGCTATTATTATGGCGGCACTGATGAACTTTGTCGGAGCTTTGATGTTTACAGGTGTAGCTAAGAAAATTGGCGGAAGTATCACAGACCCCACGTTGCTGGAAAATGGTCTGGATATCATAATAGCCACGCTGATTGCTGCGATTATTTGGAATTTGATCACCTGGTGGCTCGGAATTCCGTCCTCCTCCTCTCATGCACTGATCGGCGCTTTGGCTGGTGCAGTATATGTGGGTGCAGGTTCGTCGCATATTAACTGGGGCGGATTTGTGGAAATTGTCGAGGGCTTGATCTTCTCGCCAATTATTGCATTTGTTATCGGTTATATCATCATGACAGTCCTGAAATGGATTTTTGCAAAGCGTAGTCCACATACGGTTAATAAGGGCTTCCGTTCCATGCAGGTTGTGACGGCGGCATTACAGTCGTTTACTCATGGTACGAATGATGCGCAGAAGGCGATGGGGATCATTACCTTTGCCCTCGTTACATCAGGACGCCAAGAGACTATGGATGTAATCCCTCTATGGGTTAAGGTTGCTGCGGCTACGGCTATGGCACTCGGTACCTCCATTGGTGGTTGGAAGATTATCAAGACCATGGGTACGAAGATTTTCAAAATCGAGCCGATCAACGGCTTCGCGGCTGATATTTCCGCGGCTTCCGTTATTTTCTCGGCAACACTGCTGCATTTGCCAGTCAGCTCCACACATGCTATCACTTCAGCGATCCTGGGTGTTGGCTCCGCAAAACGCTTCTCTGCCGTGAAATGGGGAGTAGCTGGACGTATTGTAGTTACCTGGTTTATTACGATTCCAATCAGTGCGGTATTAGCCGGTCTGATTTTCAAAATCATTTTTTAAATCCCTTTAATAAAAAGATGTCAGTTAGCCTTTGGCTGCGGACATCTTTTTTTGTTGTTTGGGTGGTGAGGGGCGAGAGCGGTATAAATCCCGTAGAATTGACGGAATTAGGCGATTGGAGGGGAAAGAGCGGTATAAGTCCCGTAGAAATGATGGGATTCGGCGATTGGAGGGGAAAGAGAGGTATAAATCCCGTAGAAATGATGGGATTCGGCGATTGGAGAGCAAAGAGCGGTATAAATCCCGTAGAAATGATGGAATTGGGCAATTGGAGGAGAAAGAGCGGTATAAATCCCGTAGAATTAGCTAAGTTACGTCGAAGAAGCATAAAGAGGGGCATAAATACCCCAGAATTGGAAAAATAGCGACGAAGAGGGAAAAGAGGGACATTTATGCCCCTGAATTGGTGAAATAGCGTCGTATAAGCATAAAGAGGGGCATAAATACCCCAGAATTGGTGAAATAGCGTCGAAGAAGCATAAAGAGGGGTATAAATCCCCCAGAATTGGCGAGATATCATCGTATAAGCATAAAGAGGGGTATAAATACCCCAGAATTGGTGAATGACGTCGAAGAAGCATAAAGAAGGGTATAAGTGCCCTAAATTTGCAGAGTCTAGCTCGTACAACCGAGAGTGGTTAAAGCTTGGATAAGGTGCGTATGAGCTTATGTCTGGGCGTAGCTATTTGTGCATCTGTCGAATCTAGGCGGCGGGTTAGAATTTAAACTAACTAATCATTAAACAAATCACTAGATATGATTTGATTAAGTTCGGTGACAACCCAACCCAACCCAACCCTATTTACTCTATCCATTCTTTCCCCGCCATCTGAGGAGCATCGTTATATACATAATGAGCCGAATGATCAGAGGGAGAAGAGGATGAACGAAACTTACTAAAGAGTATTCCATCCTTTCCCGAATGGGACGCTATAGAATAATGGAACCTCAGAGCTACGACTTCTCGGTTGAGATTCTTTTTTGTTATTTTTGGAAGACTCCACTTCTTGCGGTACAATAGATGCGTGGAAGAAGATGAAGCGGAGGAACATTTATGATACGTACACTTGCGGTGACGCATACAGGTGAGGTGCTGACAGACATACCTCTGCAGGATATCCGGCGGGAGGATTATGCATGGATATGGGCAGATTTTGCTACACCTACGGCAGAGGAGACATTGCTGCTGGATCACTATTTTCATTTTCACCCTTTGGCGATTGAGGACTGTATGCATGTGCTGCAGCGGCCGAAGCTGGATCATTATGAGGAAGTACAGTTTTTTGTGCTGCATGCGCTGAATGAAGAGACGCTGGATGCTGAAGAGATTGACCTTTTTTTGAGTGCGAATTACCTCGTGTCCTATCATCATCAGGAAAAAACAGAGATGAATGAAGCTTGGGAGCAGGTGAAGCGTGAAATACATAGTCGTAAAGGCTGGTCGGGTGGTCCGATGGCGGCTGCATATACTGTAATGGACAAGCTGGTAGATAAGTATTTTCCATGCCTCTACAGTTTAGAGGACGAGCTTGCGGATCTGGAGAGCAATGGCGGCAGTGAGTCGGTGGAGGATTTGATGAGCCAAGTGTTTAATGTGCGCGGAAGGCTGCTCAAGATGCGACGGACGATTGTGCCGATGCGTGATTTGATGTACCGGATCGTGAATTCGCAGCATGTCCAGAGCAACGGTGAGGAACGGATTTATTTTGGCGATATCTATGACCATTTGTTAAAACTGTCGGATATGATTGAGGCAGATCGAGAAATGACTGCGGATCTACGTGATAGCTACATTTCTCTTAACTCCAACCGGATGAATTCGATCATGAAAACACTAACAGTAATCACCACCGTATTCATGCCGCTGACGCTGATCGCAGGAATTTATGGGATGAACTTTGTAGTGATGCCTGAACTCGAATGGAAGTATGGGTATTTTGGCGTTCTGCTGTTTATGCTGGTGGTGGGTGTTAGCATGTTCAGATGGTTCCGGCGTAGTGGATGGTTTAAGTAAAAATAAAACGTCACCGCTATTTGCGGCGACGTTTTCCGGTAGAGGGAGTAGAGCGCCGGCGTGTGGTTGTAGTAGATTTACGACGCCCAGAGGTGGAGCGTCTTTTTTTGCGCCGACTCGGACTGAACATTGCGGCATCCTCTTCGGCTGCCAGTGCGCCTGCTGCTCCTTTTCCTTTGCCGAAGCTACCCATGAAGAGCTTAACCATCGGAGCCATCTGCTGGAAGCCGGACATCACCTTCTGCACTTTACCCATGGAGTTTACGATCCCGTCGATACCGCCCATTCGGTCGATGATACCTTTAATTTGCTCCATATTCCCACCGATTCCGCCCCCGCCGCCTAATCCGCCTAAGCCGCTAAGCAATCCGGCAAGCCCGCCGCTTGCCTTTGTTGTAGCTTCAGCAGCAGGAAGCGCTAGAGCTGTTTCAGTGGCAGCTTCTGCTCCTAAAGCGGGAAGGATTCCGCTCTCTCCTGGGGGGGATGAAGGCGCATATGGACTGAGCCCGGGGTAAGCAGATGCATTATAAGTATCGGTCAGTGAACGCTGGTTCCGGCGGGAATGATTATAGTAATGATCAGGCATAATATCACATTCCTTTGTTAGTGGTTTGCTATACTGTATGTCATGGGCGAACATACGGTATAGACGAATGCCCGGGTTACCCGTGATAGGAGCGGAAAAGGGCGAATGCCTATAATCGTCTTTAAGAAGTGAAAAAAGCGTGTACATGCTTGATTTTCGGCGCTTATGTAGTACTATAGTGTAGGTGCTATTTCTTATGTAGGAAGAAACAAACGTAGTTTGGTACATATTGAGTGTGCGCCATGGGTGGACGTTTGTCCATCGATTTCACTCTTTACAGCGTGAAATCGTTAATGCTTGAAAAATGCGCTCCAGTGCAATATAGTAAAGGCAGGATAGTCGCATGAGGTTTATGTTTCCGGAGCTAGTTTTGTACGGAGCTTAATTAGAGAAACTAATGCTGATAGAACTTTTAGGGGATGAAAAGCTGATGCAACTTAAGAAGTTAAATGATAAAAGTATCGACCAATTATTTGAAGCTATTTTAACGTTAAAAAATATGGAAGAATGTTACGTGTTCTTTGATGATCTGTGCACTGTGAACGAGATTCAATCGCTGTCGCAGCGACTGGAAGTAGCGCGTATGCTTGGCAAAGGCTCCACCTACAACCAGATCGAAGCAGAGACAGGTGCAAGCACAGCTACGATTTCCCGTGTAAAACGTTGCCTGAACTACGGCAATGACGGATATAAATTAACGCTGGAACGTTTGGGACGCTAATTTATGGTACCGGGCGTACTTATTATCAGTCATGGCTCTCGCGATAAGGCTTGGGTGTCAATCGTAGAGGAAGCCGTAAGCGGATTATCGCTAGGTGAAGAGATTCCTGTTGTGGTCTCTTTTTTAGAGCTGGTAGAGGGCCGTCTGATTCAAGATGGAATAAATGAGCTGGAACACGCAGGGATCACAGATATTATTGTGATCCCATTGTTCGTTTCCTCAGGAAGCACACATGTCGATGAGATAGAATATGCACTTGGCGCCAAACCTGAGCCTGAACGTGAGACGGATTTAGCGCTGTTCTCAGTGAAGGCTAAAGTTCACTACGGTTATCCTATCGACGATGATCCGGACATCGCTGTAATGATCTGGGACAAGCTACGTGAGCTGTCTACGGAACCGAAGCGAGAGACGATTTTGCTTGTGGGTCATGGCAGTGTATATGATGGCTTCCGGCAGCGCTGGCAGAAAGGTATATCTTCGCTGGCGGGACGTGTAAGTGAGGTAAGTGGCGTAGCGGCGGCCGACTATGGTCTGCTGAGTCCGGATAGTATAAGAAGCAAGGTAGAGTATTGGCAGGAGCAGGGTCACGAGGTACTGGTGGCGCCGCTTTTTTTGAGTGAAGGCTATTTTACTAAGCATGTGATTCCGAACAGACTTAAAGGGTTAACCTATAAGTATTCTGGTCAAACGCTTCTGCCCCATCCCCTTCTTCCGCATTGGATTGAGAGACAGGTAGAGATACTCCTCGAACAGATTCGAATGAAACGATAAAGCACCTACCCTTGAACACACTTAATCATAAAAAAGTGCCCATATCCGTGGATAATACGGGATTTGTTGCATACACATATAAATAGTTGTTTTTCTCTAACTTAGTGTCATTAATTGCTGTATAATGGAATATTTGCATGAAAGGGCCTTTAACATTGATTGTAGTGGTCCGAATTAGGTATAATCAATTAGGTTATTCTATTATAAAAACAGGTGGCGTTCCGGTAATGAAAACTGCGAGATTGATTTATAATCCCACTTCTGGACGGGAAGAAATGAAGAAGCGGCTCGCCGATATTTTGGACCGGCTGGATATTGGTGGCATTGAAGCTACCTGCCATGCAACAACCGGAGAAGGCGATGCTATGCTAGCTGCTGCAGATGCAGTAGAACGCGGTTATGATTTGATCATAGCAGCCGGTGGCGATGGCACTTTAAATGAGGTTATTAATGGTATGGCGGAGAAGCCTAATCTTCCCCCGCTCGGCGTTTTGCCGCTTGGTACTACCAATGATTTTGCACGCGCAATGGGGATCCCGAAGAACTGGGAAGATTCCTGTGATCTGATCATTCGCCAAGAGACACGTCCGATTGATATCGGTAAGGCAAATGACCGTTATTTTATTAATATAGCAGGCGGCGGTAGTCTAACCGAACTGACATATGAAGTTCCTAGTAAGCTGAAGACCATGATAGGGCAGCTTGCGTACTATTTAAAAGGTATTGAAAAAATGGTCAGTCTGTCTCCTCAGGAACTAATCATTCGTGCCAATGGGCAGGAAGTTATTCATGATGAGTTCATGCTGTTCCTGATTGCAAATACGAATTCTGTTGGCGGCTTCGAAAAGCTTGCTCCTGGCGCTCGTATCGATGACGGTCTGTTAGATGTTATAGCGGTTAAAAAATGCAACCTGGCAGAGTTTGTCCGTTTGGTCAGATTGGCTCTTCGCGGTGAGCATTTGAATGATAAGAAGGTTATTTATTTCCGTACGGATGCGATGGATGTAATCTCTCCAGGACATGTCCAATTGAACTTGGATGGCGAACTGGGTGGAGAATTGCCAGGGCGATTCCGGATTTTGCCACAGCATTTGCGGATTTTTGCTGAAAATAACTAAGCTAAGAGCCATTGAAGATTATTGTGGGATATATAGTTATGATAAATGGGTTTATACAGCGATGATAATGAAAGAAGTGAACTATAAATAATGAGTAAACACCGCAGTGGACGCAGCACCAGCCGCCCAGTCGGCAAGGCGCCTGTCGCCGGACTGCCTGTGAATAAAAATGATGAGGTTATGCTCGATATTATCGGCATGACCCATGAAGGTGAAGGGGTAGGCCGCGTAGAAGGCTTTACCCTTTTTGTGCAGGGAGCTCTTCCCGGAGAGAAGGTCCGGGCAAAGGTGCTCAAGACCAAAAAGCAGTATGGCTACGCCAAGCTGCTGAATTTAGTAGAGGCGAGCAGCGCCCGCATCGCGGCGCCTTGCGAGATCTATGACCAATGCGGCGGCTGTCAGCTGCAGCATATGGACTATGCGGCTCAGCTGGCGTGGAAACGGCAGCTGGTGGTGGACAACCTGGAGCGGATTGGGAAGCTCCGGGTGAGTGGTGGTGGCGGAGACGCTGGAACGGATCAGGCAGCGGGCATTCTCGTCCGCCCAACACTGGGCATGGACGAGCCTTGGCGATATCGCAACAAGGCTCAGGTGCCGATTGGCGTAACAGAAGGCGGCCTTGTGGGCGGCTTTTACGCGAGAGGAAGCCACCGGATCATCGATATGGAAACATGCTTGATTCAGCATGAAGATAACGATGACGTTGTGCGCAAGGTGAAAGAAATCGGACGGAAGCGCGGCATTACTGCTTACGACGAGGAATCCGGCAAAGGCTTACTGCGTCATGTCGTAGTAAAGAAAGCCTTCCGTACTGGTGAGATGATGCTCGTACTCGTCACTAATGGCGAACGCATCCCACATCTGGACGAATGGATCACTGAGATCCGCCGTGAAATCCCAGCTGTTACAAGCATCTGCCAGAACGTGAATACTAAGCAGACGAACGTAATCTTCGGTGATACAACACGTACCCTTTGGGGGAACGACGTTATTTACGATTATATCGGCGATGTGAAATTCGCGATTTCTGCCCGTTCTTTTTATCAGGTTAACCCGGCTCAAACTGAAGTTCTTTACGGTAAGACGGTGGAATATGCAGGACTTACGGGAAACGAGACTGTTATAGATGCTTATTGCGGTATCGGGACGATTTCATTGTTCCTTGCGCAGCATGCTAAGCAGGTCTACGGTGTAGAAATCGTACGTGAAGCGATTGAGGATGCTCGGGCGAATGCCACTTTGAACGGTATGGATAATGTAGTGTTTGAGGTAGGTGCATCTGAGGATGTGATCCCTAACTGGAAAGAGCAGGGGATTACGGCGGATATTATCGTGGTCGATCCTCCGCGAAAGGGCTGCGATCCGCGGTTGTTGGAGACGATTCTGGCGATGAAGCCGGAACGTGTGGTGTATGTATCGTGTAATCCATCGACACTGGCAAGGGACTTGCGGGTGCTCGAAGATGGAGGGTATAAGACAGTGGAGGTAACTCCGGTGGATATGTTCCCGCATACGGTGCATGTAGAATCGGTAGCTTTGTTGGTGAGGAACCCTTGTCAAGTAGACACTAAATAATTGCTATAGTTCTAGTGATAGTACCAGGAAAGAAATGGACAATATTAATTCCACTAACGGAGAACGATAAAAGAGCCGCGAGTTAGACGAGCGTAGCCCCTAGGCTCCACCATAAAAAACCGCCCTGTTCGCAATGTTGCTGACAGGGCGGTTTACTATGTCATAGAGGGAAACTTGAAAGTTATCAGTCAACCTGCACTCAACAAACTATCTTGCATTTTTTTAAGGCTAACTTATTAATAGAGCACTTACACAAACATAAGATTACTCTGCTACAACTTGCTTACCTGCAATCCGGCCGAAGGTGAAGATATCAGCGATAGCATTACCGCCAAGACGGTTTGCACCATGAATGACCCCTGTTACTTCACCTGCAGCGAACAGCCCAGGGATGACTTCGCCTTTTTCATTCAATACGCGAGTCTTCTCGTCGATCACCAAGCCGCCCATTGTATGGTGAACGGATGGTACAGCTTTTTCGATGTAGTAAGGGCCTTTTTCAAGAGATTTCAATCCACCGCGATGTTTGAAATCAAGGTCTTTACCTGTTTTCGCATAATCATTTACTTTATTAATCGTTTCTTTCAAAGTGTTCACGTCAATTTTGAAGAAATCAGCCGCCTCTTCAATCGTATCGGCTTTAAAGAGCAAGCCTTGTTTAACGAGCTGATCGTATTCGTCTTGATGAACTTCGATCGTTTTACCAATATCCTCAATGCCTTGATTCCATAATTGATACGTATATCCACCCGTTTGGGCAAGAATTGCTTTAGAAATAACGTCACGACGTTCTAATTCCTCAACGAAGCGCTTGCCTTCTTGGTTAATCAGGATCGCACCATCGAAGCGGGAGTCTGCAACCAGGGAAATAACACCTGTCTCAGGATTACAGATTGGATACGTTTGAATACTCTCCATATTTGTCAGTTTGGCGCCAATCGTTTCTGCCATAACGATACCGTCACCTGTAGATCCTGGTGTATCGGTAGACATATATTTTTCATCCATTTTAGGGTTATACTTTTTACGCATCTCTACATTGGATCCAAAACCACCGGTAGCGATGATGACGCCTTTGTTCGCATGGAATGTGATCTTGTCGCCAGTACCCGAAGTCGCAGTTACACCGGTTACTTTGCCGCTTTCGTCCTTCAGCAAGGTTTCGGCTTTCATATTCGTTTTGATCGTGATTTGATCAGCGTCTGTTTTGGCTTTTAACTTAGTAATCAATTCAACACCTGTATGACCTACAGGAATCAACGCACGTTTTCTGGAATGGCCTCCAAATTGGAACAGATGATCAGGTAAGAACTCTACCTTGATCTCATCGCGCAGCCATTCGGCAGATGATAGAGCATTGTCGGCAAGAATACGAACCATCTTTGGATCCCCGAGGTTGTCTCCGCCTTTCATCGTATCATTATAGAACAATTCAGTCGTGTCATCTGTGATGCCTAGAGCACGTTCAACCCAGTTGTCAGGAGCATTCATCTCACCACCGGAGATCAATGTGTTGCCGCCAACAGCTGGCATTTTCTCGAGCAGAACTACATTTGCTCCAGCGCTCTTCGCTTCGATAGCCGCACTAAAGCCAGCACCCCCGGCACCGATGACGACAACATCATAGGTTTGCTCGACTTCTTCTTTGTCTTTGCTTTTACTGACTGCAGCGCCAGCGACAAGGGTAAGTCCAGATTTCGTAATTGCATCTTGAATGGCTTCGAGATATCCTTTGCTTGTAACCGTAGATCCGCTAACGGCATCAACTTTTGCGCTGTTAGTTGCCATGACATCTTGCTTGAGCTGCGTATAAACAGGTTCTGCAAGTACTTCATTTTCCTTATGCTCTGTTACTTTAATGTCAGTGATCTTGTTATCTAATAAGGAAACTTGTACTTTAATATCACCATGTTTACCTTGCCCAACCCCTTCAAAGACTTGAACTCCGTTTGCATCTGCAGCGGGTGCTGCATCTTTACCGCCGCAGGCAGCAAGCGTGAACATAAGACTGAGGACTAGTAGAATAGATAACAGCTTTTTCGTGTGAGTTCGCATAATATCTCCTTCATTCTGTTGTGAATTGGTTACATACACTAGGGAGAGGCAGATTTGCTAGGCAAATCCCTTATCTCTAGCCTAGACATGAATGGTGTTTCATGTGAAAATATGCACAAGACCTATTATAGAGTTAGTACTGCATTATGTATTTGCACAGATTAGCGTTTTTTTGTCTTTTTCGGGCATGTAAGAAACGGATATTGTGAAGGGCTATGATTACAATGAGATCAATTCACTTAAAAATTACGTTAATCGCAGGAAGCTGCTTCTTGCTGCTGTTCATTGCATTGCTTGTAACAATATATTTGGAGATGAACCATACGGTTGTCCCTTTGAATAAGAACTTAACGCAGCAAGTGGTTAATGCACGCAGCGACCAGATCGATTATTGGTTTAATCAGCGCATCGGTGAGATAGACATGCTTGCTTCTCTAGCTTCGGACCATCATTGGACACGAGATGAATTGCTGCAAGAGATCGATAAGTTCGAGGCGAAGAAGCAAGTAGAGTACGAATCCATACGAGTGGTGGATATTCACGGAAATTCCTGGTCAGCAAAGGACAAGCCTTTTTCGATACTAAACCGACCCTACTATCGAAAACAACTGCTAAATTCAGATTCCAATTATGTGGTGAGTAATCCGATCGTATCCAAAGCGAATGCAGTTGAAATCGTCGTCATTCTCTACCGCGTGAATCCATCGGTGAATGATGAGGTAGCTTATATTGCCGCAGCCGTCTCCGTCAAGAAGATGAAGGAGATTGCTCAAGATGTAATGCTATATGACCAGTCAGGCCAGCTTATCATCGATTGCAGAGAGCTGGGTGAAGGAGATGGAGCGGAGGATGCAGCAGATAAGAAGAACATGAGTGTATTTGAGGCTCCAATTCAAAATGTGGAAGGCTGGAAGCTAGTACTCGAAGTACCGAATTCAAGTCTATCGCTAGCGGTGATCAAAACCCAGCGGACTGCATTGCTGGTAGGCGTTCTTATCGGTAGTGCGTTTATCGTCTTTCTGATGCTGCTTGCTTCTTCCATTATTCGTCCAATTCAGTCGCTTCGCCAGGTAATGGAAAATGTGCAGAACGGCAACCAAACCATACGAGCAGATGTTACGCGCTCGGATGAGATCGGCGATCTTGGGCGAAGCTTCAATGACATGCTTGTTCAATTATACGCTGTGGAGCAGGACAGAAAGGAGATGGAACTCAGACTGATTCATGAGCAGATCAAGCCGCACTTTTTATACAACACATTGGATACGATCCAGTGGATGGCAACGGAACATGGAGCAGATAATGTGGTGGAGATGGTGGAAGCGCTTAGCGCGTATTTCCGAGTAGGGCTTGGCACAGGCAGTCCCTACATTCTGCTTGATCAGGAGTTGTACCATGTCGAGAGTTATCTTCATATTCAAGGCGTGCGATATGAGGAGATTCTGGACTACGAGCTTCGATATGATGAAAAGCTTGCTCAGTGCCAAGTGGTTCGCTTCATGCTGCAGCCTTTGGTGGAAAATGCAATTTATCACGGGATTAAGCCACTTGGGGATCAAAAGTGCAAAATTTCGATTACAGCATATAAACAGGTCGATTATTTGGTCATTAAGGTTGAAAATAATGGGGTTATGATTCCTGAAGAGAAGCTTGAACAGATGAATCAAGCCCTTCTTGATGATAAAGATGATCGTTCTGCCACGGGCTTTGGGCTATACAGTGTAAACCATCGCATTCGACTAGCTTACGGGGTGCCATATGGCCTTGCAGTGAAGAGCGAAGATGGCATTACCGTTATGGTCATTCGAATACCTTTGGAAGGGGAGCGGAATGAAGATGTGGAAGATTGTCATCGTCGATGATGAAACGATCATTCGCAAAGGCTTGCGACAATACATTGAGGAGAGTTCGTATCTTTTTGAAGTTGCAGGAGAAGCGAAAAGTGCAAACGAAGCATTGAATATGGTGGAGGAAGCCCCACCACATGTATGTCTTGTGGACATCAACATGCCGAATATGAATGGGCTCGATCTGATAAATATATTGCGCGAACGCTGTCCGTCGGTTCTGGTTGTCATCATCAGCGGCTACGATAACTTTGAATATGCGCGTCAAGCCGTGCAACTGCAAGCATTCGATTATGTATTAAAACCTGTGCCGAAGAGTGATCTGAACAAGCTGCTTCATCGGATCGATGAGCATCTTCAAGCAAAATATCCTTTGCATTCACATGAAAGCAGGGTGGATAAGGAGCTGGAGCTTCCCGGGTATACAGGGGATGGAACAGTGCTTATCCAAAAAGTGACCGAGTATATTGACAGTCATTATCAGGATCCGGAGCTGTCTATTACTCGAGTAGCAGCGCTATTTCATATCAACCAAACCTATCTTAGCAAGCGTATGAAGCAAGAAATCGGTGCTTCATTCCTTGACTATGTCACCGAGCTTCGGATATCGAAGGCGAAGGAGATTCTGGATGACGTAATGCCGAATATCAAAATCGGGGATCTGGCCGTGAAGGTAGGGTATAAGAGCCAGTACTATTTTAGTCGTGTGTTCAAAAATAGAGTCGGTTCAAGCCCCTTAGAGTACAAAAAGCATCCGTTCGGTTATGGATAGGGCATCAAGTTAGTAGAACGCCGCAGCAATTAGGCGCCACCATATATAAACACGACGCAACCTCGAGAGGGTTGCGTTTTTTATTTGGAGGATTGCTTAGAGGACATTGATAGAAAATAGGTAGGACCTAAGGAGGTAAGCGCTATCTTTATACCTATAAAAACGTGACGTGAAGGCCTTCATGTCAACAAGTGTATACCCAATGTCATTAATTATCTATTTGAAAGAAAGGCCACTTTTCATAATGTTACTATAAGGACATTGACATATGTTATAAGCTTCTATGGCGTGTCGGAATCTCGGAAGGGAGGAAAGAGCATCGAGGTAAGCTCAAATGGAAGCGCATACCATTTAGGAGATTGATGTTTCTTGACTCAAGAATCAGAAGGGAGTTCGTACGATATGAAGAGGAGTAGACAATGGGTAGCTCTCGTCATGGTTGCGATCATGATCGTAACGATGATGCCGATCGCGCAAGCGGAAGAGGCGCTGCCGCCTACACAGACAGAGGAACAGACACCAGTGAACCCGCCGGGCGAAGCCGATCCGGTCGAGGTGACGAATCCATCAGACCTACCGGGAGCGGGTACGGAGGGTGTTATTGCGTCAGTGTATGGGGCGGTATATCACAATCTTGCAGCGGGCTTATCTTATGAGTGGTCGCAAGAGCCGGAAGCTTCAAATCCGGATGAAGGCAACAAACTTACGGATGGTATATATGGGGCAAGCAATAGATCCGACGTAGCATGGGTTGGACATCATTTGGGTAAGACACGCGAAGTTGTGTTTGATTTGGGGGCGAAGAAATCACTCACGGGTATTAAAGCCAATTTCCTCGAAGATTGGCCAACGAACAATGTACTCGTGCCACTCACGGTATCGATGTACGTCTCCGATGACAAGGTGAACTGGGGACTGCTCAAAGACAATGCCACGCAGAAGCTGTGGAATGATGGTAAATACACGGAGACCTATGTGTGGGATGGCAACAAGGACGGTATTAAAGCGATCGGCCCAGATGCGAAAATCGCGTATGCTCGGTACGTGAAAGTAACATTCACAATGCATACGCGTGCAATGACCTTCGTGGATGAGATTGAAATCCTCGGTGAAGAGGGCAAAGTTGCCGGAGCCGTAACTGTTCCAACGCATACGCCGAAATTCTTGGCGGCAGGCGAAGCGACAGCGGGTATAGAGCATCTTGGACTTTTGTATAACGGGCAATATGCGAATGACTTAGGCATCTGGACAAAAGAACGGATCATTCCGAACATTAGTTATGTCGATAAGGACGGCAAGATTAAGGATCGACTCTTCGACGGCGTCCTGTATCTTGGCATTAACTCTCCAAATCCAGGTCGTGATTTCGGCGGGCGGGCTTATCTGGAAGATTGGCAATGGTATCTGGATAAGACCTTTGCGGTAGGCGGTGATATGGATGCGTTAAACGCAGCGGCTAAGGAAGTATCCGATGCGCTGAACGAGTCTGGCGTGAAGGAAAAGGTTGTCCTCATGATTCCGGATCCAGGTGAATCGATCACTAATTTCGGAGCTATTGAACAAGGTGGAGAATCGCTGAACTTCAATGATTCCGTTGGCAAAGAGAAAGCCCTTGCGAACCGTGAAAAAGCAGTTCAATGGTGGCTGCAGCAAGTCAAATCGAGATGGGAAGCAAAAGGTTACGCTAACCTCGAGCTTGTAGGTATGTACTGGTTCGAAGAGCAAATCAGCACAAGCCAATCCGGACCGGATCTGATCCGTTCGGTGAGCAGCACCCTGCATGACATGCAAATTAGCGGCAAGGACCTGAAGTTCTTCTGGATTCCGCACTTCTTCGCTTATAAAGCGTTCATGTGGAAGGATGTCGGCTTCGATGCGGTGACGATCCAACCGAACTACTTCTTCGAGCCGACGGATATCGAGCGCTTGGAGGATTCTGCGAATCTGGCGAAGCAGTATGGCATGTCCAATGAACTCGAGTTCGATGATCGGATGCTGACGGACGGCGTGTTCCGCGAGCGGTATATCGATTACTTGAACAGCGGTGCGAAGACAGGGCTTATGAAGGATGGCTTCAAATCGTATTACCAAGGCAACAATGCAGTCTATAACACCGCGGTAAGTAAAGATCCAGCGACACGCGTTCTTTACGACTGGCTGTATCAATTTGTTAAAGGAACGTATCAGATCAACGAGGCTCCGCCTTCCGAGGTAGACGTGCAGATGAACGGCAAGCCGTTCCAGAGCGGGATGAAGCTGCCCGATTCAGAATCCGTAGCCTTTACATGGAAGCTTAGAACTGATGATGGCCTGACGAAAGTGACGGCGACGTATGACGGCAAGCCTTATACAGCAGGTACCGTTATTCCGCTCGCAGGCAAGCTTGGCAAGCATGAGCTTAACATTACCGTTACGGCGGGGCATATGGTGACAAAGTCATATGTTATCGAAGCAACGACGAATGCATCTGGTATGAAAGCGTTAGTCGAGCGCTTCGAAAAAGCGAAGCAATTTACGAATTCTGCAACGGTGCGTTCTTTGAACAACTATTTGGAAATGATGAAGCGCTATGAAGGGAACGATGCAGCGCAAGTCACCAAGTATCTCCAAGGCTTTAACGCAAAGCTGGATGAATTCAAGAAGGTGGGTACGATAAAAGATGAGGCGTACAATACGCTGAAGGAAAGCGTCTATTACCTAATAGGCAATTTGGCGCAGAATAAAACGGTAGAAGCTTCGTCGACCGAAGGCAATAATGTGAATTATGCACCGGCTAAAGCCGTCGATGGATTCCCTGCTTCAAGATGGGCGAGCGAATACGTGGACAATACTTGGTTCCTGGTCGATCTCGATGAAGTGAAGGAAATGGATACGGTTCGAATCGATTGGGAATATGCTCGTGCCGATAAATACAAACTTCTTGTGTCGAACGATAAGCAGAACTGGATCAATGTCATGCCAAATGACGGAATTATTACCGCGCATGATGGCAAAGAAACGATTCAGTTCAACCCGGTCAAGGCAAGATACATGAAGTTACAAGGCATAAAAAGAGCAACCGATTACGGATATTCCATCTACGAGTTTGGTGTCTATAACCTCTCGGGCGCTGTAGACGTGAAGGGCATTGAGGGCATACAAGTAAAGGTTGACGAGGAAGCGAAAAAAGTAACGATTGATGGATTGCTAATGAATGGCGTCCTTACAAATGTGAAGTTGAAGGTGCTTGATCCGAAAGGCAAGGTTCAAATCGAAGATGAGACGAAGAGTACCGTCGCGGGAAGCTTCCAATTCACATTCAAACTTACGGGTAATTTAAAGGGAACCAATGAGGCGTATCTATCGACTGGCTATATGAGCGAGCCTGTAAAAGTGATCTTTGAATACTCAAAAGAAAACCCGGGTAAAGGTCACGATAAGTAATGGAGAAATAATCCATCCAAGCACGACCCGCGCTGAAACTTCCTGTACCGGTTATCGAATTATCTGTCCGAGGAAGACTTATAACCGAAGTAAAAACGTTTGAGGCGTAACATAACAAGCCGATTAGGTACCAGACCACGGGGTCTATACCTAATCGGCTTGTTTCTATGTACAGTATCAAGATATTATTCAGGTTTTAGTGGGATTGTATTATGTATTGTATAATAGAACGACTGCCTCAACAGGTATTTATAACATAAAACATAGGAGGATACATGTCCTGGAGCAAATTGAAGCAACAACTGGAGAGTTTTCTCTGTCCTGCGTTATACGGCAGGGTTGAATATCGCGCAAGCAGTTACCGTTATTTACCTGATAAATCAGGGAATTGTTATATTTCGGTAGATAAAAAGAACGTACTTAATATGAATGATAGAACTAGCTCAATTAGATGGTATCAGACGGAGCAGGAGATTAAGAATGATTCAGATCTCCAAATTCCTATCAACCATGAAGACATTGAAGCGGTTAGAAAAGATAGTAAGGGGATCATCCCGGAGGATCGTTTAATAGTCATTGCAAGAAGCAGAAAAATATCAGAAGTTGCAAAGGAGCTTTTGTCAGCACAGACGTCATTAAGTAAATCGAATTTTATTGTTATAGCAACTAAGTATTTATCTATTTCCATAGAGGAGAGCTTAGAAAGTGACGATATCTTATTGAATATTCTAGCCTTAGTGGACAGACGAGTTGGAAAAAAGCGAATTTTAAACATGAGCGAGAAGATGAAGTTAAAGCATCCAAGTGTGCAATATTTTTATGAACTAAGGCGTAGTATATTATAACAATAAATAACTTCATTGAATATTCAAGAAACACTCTCTACAAAAATCCCTAATTCTACGTGACTTCTTCCCACCATAACAATAGCCATGATAATGAGAGGGATGTTCGCATATGGTGCATATGGAATCGGAGAGTGTCGCTCTACTGGTAAGGAAGGATACAGTGTTATGAGATCCTTATATTTATTGGACTTTGCGGACAAGTATGAGGAAAAATCGTTGTTAAAGAGATGACATCATTGCCGTCTCTTTTTTGTTTCACTTTTTTAGTATTGCGCTGACTCTGGTTCCCGCTACCGCATCTTACGATCACAAGTATGAAGACTGCAGCAAAATTAGCGTTGATGCTTATGTTCGAGCTCTCTCTGCTCTGCTCAGCTAGGTGACGGGAATCATAGACGTACTTGTGTGATGTTGCTACGATGTTTCATGGAAATTAAGTGAAAGTGATCACAAGAAATTACAAAAGGAGTTATTTATCGTGAAAAGAATCGTAACACTGAGCACACGCAAACTGATGGATACCGCAAAACATGGCGGATGTGGCGCATGCCAGACATCTTGCCAATCCGCTTGTAAAACTTCCTGCGGCGTTGCAAACCAGAAGTGTGAAAATGCAATGAACAGATAGGATTCGGAATTTTACCGCCCATTGCTCTGCTGATGGGCGGCTATTTTTAAGAAATGGATACTATCCCTAAAGGATGGCGAAGCCGTTTCTACTTGTGTGTAAAAGGAGCTTGATTAGCAAGTATGATTCATCAATATAAACTAAACGGATATAACATCGTGCTCGACACTTACAGTGGTTCGGTACATGTTGTTGATGACCTGGCATATGAAATTATAGCGCTTTATGAGGAAACTTCTGTCGAACAAATCGTGACATTGATGTTGGATAAATATAAGCATGATTCAAGTATTTCTGAGAGCGACATTCGAGAAACCATCGTGGATATCGAGGCGCTTATAAATGATGGTCAGCTTTTTACGAAAGATGAGTATGAGAACCTCTCGCTCGATTTAAAAAAACGGAAAACTTATGTTAAGGCACTCTGCCTCAATGTTGCGCATACCTGTAATTTGTCATGCGATTATTGCTTCGCTAGCCAAGGGAAATACAACGGAGATAGGGCAATCATGAGCTATGAGGTTGGACAAAAAGCTATCGATTACCTGCTTGAAAATTCGGGTCATCATCGAAACCTGGACATCGACTTTTTCGGCGGGGAACCGCTTTTGGCCTGGAAAGTGGTTAAACAGATCGTAGCTTATGCAAGAAGCAAAGAACAAGAATACAAAAAGAAGTTCCGCTTCACCTTCACGACGAACGGAATGCTGCTGAACGATGAGGTCACCGAGTTTTTAAATCAGGAAATGTACAATGTCGTATTAAGCCTGGATGGAAGAAAAGAGGTTCATGACCGGCTTCGCCAAACGGTTAACGGAAAAGGCAGCTACGATCTTATTGTTCCGAAGTTCAAGGAATTCGTTCGTAAGCGCGGGGACCAAGAGTACTATGTTCGAGGAACTTACACTCGTAACAATGTCGATTTCACCAACGATATATTTCATATCGCAGACCTTGGTTTTGACAAAATCTCTATGGAACCGGTCATCTGTGATCCAAAGGAACCCTATGCACTTACCGAGGAGGACCTGCCGGAGATATATAACCAGTACGAAATTCTCGCCAAGGAAATGATCGGTCGCGGTGAACAAGGCAAGGGGTTTACCTTTTATCACTACATGCTTGACCTCTCAGAAGGGCCTTGCATCCAGAAGAGAATCACTGGCTGTGGGTCAGGAACCGAATATCTTGCCGTCACCCCTTGGGGAGAGCTTTTTCCTTGCCACCAGTTCGTCGGGGATGAAGAATATAGCATGGGAAACCTCTGGGATGGGATCACACAACCTGAGCTGCAATGTCAATTTAAAGAGAGCAACTGCTACTCGAAGCCGGAATGCAAGGACTGCTGGGCGAAACTCTACTGCAGCGGCGGTTGTCCTGCCAATGCGCTGCACGCGACGGGTTCTCTGGTCGGAACCTATGACTTCAGCTGTGACGTCTTCCGCAAAAGAGTCGAATGTTCCATGATGGTGAAGGTTGATGAATCTATTAGAGCGATGGAAGGGCAATCTAGCTAGTTAACGTAACGGACGAATAAACTATAACCGAGAAATAGACACTTTTAAATAAAGTGCCCTTTCTCGGTTTTTTTTGTATTAACTAGAACTATGATCATAGATCGTCTTCTCCATCGGCAATCAGGATGAGGAATTCAAAACATGACGGCCTAATCTGTTTAATAGACAGAGAGGGCTTTTTTTATGTGCGAATTCTATGATTTTTTCTTTGATCACGAATTTAATATGACTAAAGTCATATTAAATTCGTGATTTAACGTATTTTTTGTCGAAAAATAAACTATTTTCTAAGAAATGTCGATATAATAGGATAGAAATCTGCTTTTCTGTATTAACTGCAATTACGGAAGCGTTAACAATTATATGAATAGTCATTCGACAAGGAGGAAAGCAATGTTAAAAAAGTTAGGCAAGATTGGATTAGCTTTTATATTAGTCATTGGACTGCTACCGATGATTTCACTCCGGGCATACGCTGCCATCCCCTCATTCACCAAAACGGTGGACTTTCCCATTCAGACTCCAGTTACAAACGCCTCGGGTAAGAATGTTTCTGATGTTGATGTTCTTCCTGACGGAAGTACCGCAGTAGTGTTGAACACATTCGCTTATCAAGGCAATTCCTATGTTTATTCTTATTTTTTAAAGATTTTTGACCGCACGGGAGCACTTAGATCAGATGTTGATCTGAGTAGTCTAATGGATACCTATTACAAAATGATTGATGTGAATATGCTTGCGCTAAGTGATGGAAGGATTTTGATTACTTACCATAAAAGCGACAGCGGCGATAACAATTTGCAATTGGGAACCGTTAGGGAGAGTACTCCCAATGCCTATTTCATGGTGCTAAACCAGTCAGGACAAAAGGTGGTCGGTCAGACACAGATTAATACATACTCTGCCGCCAGTACCCCGGCACTCACGCGCTTTGTCTCTATAACGGAATTGTCTGACGGCAATATAGCTTTTTCCTGGCAACGAAACGACAATATTAGCACGGCTACGCGTGTGTTCACTGTTGAGGGTAACCCAGTTTCGGGAGAAACACTTCTGGTTTCCCATAATGCGAGCATGTCTAATGTATCCGCTGGAGACGGTGTATATATGGTTGCTTACAATTCAGGAGTAGGGCCCCAGACAGATACTATTCATCTGAAGATATTCAGTAATAGTGGGACTCTGTTAAAAACGATTGATAAAGGAATAAGAACGGATGAAAAACAGCTGTTTCTATCCACGTTGAACAACGGGAATTTCATGTTCAGCCAATATAACTATAGAAACGACTCATCAACGGTTTCTTTATATGATAAGAACGGTACGAGTAAGGGTGATTTTACAGTAAGCGGCTCTCTAGGTGAATCTTCGGCTGCTATTTATAGGGATGGTGCAAATCCGGGCTTTGTAACCGTAAGTACGGACCCCACTTCTACCAATGCCATCAATGATGCGTACAACAACTTTAAAGAATGGTCGGGAACGCAGTATGCTTACCTGAATTATTATGACAATGACGGTAACTTAGTCTTTACATCGGATCAGCCGGTGGATTCCGCTCCGGTTGCTATGCAGGGTTTCAATGAAGCCACTTGGATGTACGCTGTGGAATATTATCCAAGCTTCAAATTGTATCCCACCTTTGGTGACAAGCTTGTCTTGGTGACAACCGATAATACGGATGCTGATCATTATAGAATAACCGCTAAAATATTTGAGACGGGAGCTCCGGCACCAGCGGCTATCATTGACTATGCAGCTGAGCAACTGACCGGACTGACGCCAAACAGCGCGTACTCGGTTAACAACGGTACGGCGGTAACGGCGACAGCGGATGGTAAGCTGGCTATAGACATCAGCTGGTTGGGAACGTCAGTGAGCATCGTTAAGAAAGGTGATGGCTCGACGACAACGGATAGCCCGGCACAAACGCTGACTATTCCATTCCGTCCAGGGGCACCGACTGGTGTAACGGCGACGAATGAAACGGCGATAAGTGCTAACGATGGTACATTGACTAACGTAACAACTGCGATGGAGTACAAGAAGGGTGTGGCGGGTACTTGGACGAATATTTCAGGTGCAACCGTAACGAGACTTGATCCGGACATCTACTATGTCCGGACAAAAGCGACGGTGACGGCGTTTGCGTCAGAAGCGAAGAGCGTGACGGTGGCTACGTTCGTGGCAACACCGGAAGTGACACCGGCAGCCATCATTGATTATACGGCAGAGCAGTTAACCGGTCTGGTGCCAAACGGCTCGTATACGGTGAACGGTACGGCAGTAACAGCGACAACAGATGGTAAGCTGGCCATTAACAGTGGTTGGTTGGGTACGTCGCTGAGCATCGTGAAAAAAGGCAATGCCTCGACGACATTGGATAGCACGGCGCAGACGCTAAGCATTCCGTCACGTGCAGAGGCGCCGACTGGTGTGATAGCGACGGATGAAACGGCGATCAGTGCTAACAATGGTACTTTGACGAACGTGACAAACGCGATGGAATACAAGAAGGGTACAGCAGGTGCATGGACGAATGTAGCAGGTGTAACCGTAACGGAACTTGTTCCGGACACGTATTATGTCCGGACGAAAGCGACGGCGATGGCGTTTGCGTCAGAAGCGAAGAGTGTAACGGTGGCTACGTTCGTGCCAACGCCGGAAGCGACACCGGTAGCCACCATTGATTATGTGGCTGAGCAGGTAACAGGTTTGACGGCAAGCGGCTCGTACACGGTAAACGGCGTCTTGGTAACAGCGACAGCTGATGGCAAATTAGCTATTGATAGCAGTTGGTTGGGAACGTCACTGAGCCTTGTGAAGAAGGGCAACAGTTCGACGACTACGGATAGCGCAGCACAGACGCTGAGCATTCCGATCCGTCCAGGGGCGCCGATAGGTGTAACGGCGACAGACGAAACGGCGATAAATGCTAATAATGGTACATTGACGAACGTGACAACCGAGATGGAATACAAGAAGGGTGCGGCAGGTGCATGGAAGGATGTGACGGGTGTAACCGTAACGGGACTAACTCCGGACACGTACCATGTGCGGACGAAAGCGACTGGGGCGGCATTTGCGTCAGCATCAGTGCAAGTGGCGGTGGTTGCTTTTGTGGCAACACCGGAAGTGGCACCGACAGCCGTTATTGATTATTCGGCCGAACAACTGACAGGCTTGACGCCAAACAGCTCGTATACAGTAAACGGAGCTTTGGTAACAGCGACAGCTGATGGCAAGTTAGCTATTGATAGCGGTTGGTTAGGAACGTCGCTGAGCCTTGTGAAGAAAGGCAATGGCTCGACGACAACGGATAGTGCAGCGCAGACGCTAAGTATTCCGTCCCGTGCAGGGGTGCCGACTGGTGTAACGGCGACGGATGAAACGGCGATAAATGCCAACGATGGCAAATTGACGAACGTAACAAACGCGTTGGAATACAAGAAGGGCACAGCAGGGGCATGGATAGATGTGTCGGGCACAACCGTGACAGGACTTATTCCGGACACATATTATGTGCGGACGAAAGCGACTTTGACAGCATTTGCCTCAGAAGCGAAGATTGTGACGGTGGCTACGTTCGTGCCAACGCTGGAAGCAACACCGACAGCCATCATTGACTATGCGGCAGAGCAGTTGACAGGCTTGACGCCAAGTGGCTTGTACACGGTAAATGGTTCAGCGGTTACGGCGACAGCAGATGGTAAGCTGGACATTAATAGTAGTTGGATAGGAACATCGCTAAGCATCGTGAAGAAAGGCATCAGCTCGACGACAACGGATAGTGCGGCGCAGACGCTAAGCATTCCGTCACGTTCAGTGGCGCCGACTGGTGTAACAGCAACGGGTGAAACGGGATTGAACACAAACGATGGTACATTAACGAATGTTACTACTGAGATGGAATACAAAAAAGGTACAGCAGGTGCATGGACAGATGTACCTGGTACAAGCGTGACGGGGCTTACTCCTGACACGTATTATGTGCGGACGAAAGCAACAGCGACTTCATTTACCTCGGATTCAGTGCAAGTGACGGTATCGGCATTCACGAAAATACCAGAAGCGACACCAGTGGCCGTCATCGACTATGCTACTGAACAGTTGGCAGGCCTGACACCGAGTGGCTCATACATGGTAAACGATACAGCGATTACGGTGTCAGTAGATGGCAAGCTGGAAATAGATAGCAGTTGGTTGGGAACGTCACTAAGCATCCTTAAGAAAGGTGACGGTTCAACAACAACAGACAGTGCGGTACAGACATTAAGCATTCCATCTCGTGCAGCGGCTCCGGTAGGTGTGACTGTTACGGATGTAACGTACAATGGGGCTAATAATGGCGCCATTCAGAATCTGACAGTCCAAATGGAATACAAAATAGGCAGCACTGGTCTTTGGACAGAAGTTACAGACACAATGATTACTGACCTTGCGCCGAACACGTATTATGTTCGGGAAAAGGCAACGGCAACAGCATTCGCTTCAATTGCCGCTCAGGTTATCGTTCATGACTCGAATGCGGTCATCCCGTCCGCGCCTGAAGTCACGGCTGATGATCAGAACAATACGATTGTTGGTCTGGACACAAGCATGGAATTTTCAGTGGACGACGGACCTTACGTACGGTACGACGGAACTAACTTCCCAGACTTGAGTGGTGAACACATCGTTAAGGTACGGGTGGTAGCTAGCGGGTCCGTTCCGGCAGGACCGGCAACTACGCTGACCTTTACAATTAATATGCTTAACCCTGCGGGTGGCTTGAACGTGATTGCCATCGATCCAAGTGGCTCGGCAAATAACGGCTATACGCAAATCACCGTTACGCCTGCACTGGCTGAAGGACATAAGCTCTTTTATAAGAACTTTGGCGCTGGTAGCACCATCGTACCAAATGTGGGAGATGTCCTGATTGGATACACGCTTGTAGGCATTGAAGGATTGGTTCCTGCGGCCAATGGGGATACAATTGGGATTGCAGAACTAGATGCTGACGGCAAGGTGGTAAAATACGGTAGTGCAACAGCAGCTGTGGTGGCTGATACCGTAACACCTGGTACTGATCCGGTCAGCCCAGGAACCGGAAGTAACTCGAATAGCGGAACAACCCCCGGTAATGCGAACACAGTTGTTACCGATGTGATCGTACTAGTTAACGGTAAGGAAGAGAACGCGGGCAAAGCAACAACAACGGCCTTAGGAAACGTGGCAACAACTATTATCGTCGTCGACCCAGCTAAACTCCAAGCGAAGCTGGACGCGGAAGGTAATGGGGCGGTGGTGACCGTTCCGGTGACGCTGGATTCCAACATCATCGTCGCTGAGTTAAACGGTCAAATAATTAAGAACATGGAGAACGCATCGGCTACCCTAGTGTTTCAGACAAGTAAAGGTACTTATACTTTGCCAGCCGACGAAATCAATATTGATGCGTTAGCTAAAAAACTTGGAAGCGGTTTGAAGCTGGAAGATATCACACTGAAGATTACGATCAGTGAGACCTCGCCATCCATGAACCAAGTAGTGACAGGTGCGGCAAGTAGAGGTGGCTTCACACTCGTTGCACCGTCACTAGATTTCACTGTTACCGCTACTTACGGTACATCGACAGTGGAAGTAAGTCAGTTCAATGCTTACGTAGAGCGGATAGTGGCACTTCCAGGTGGTATTGCTCCGAATCGGATTACGACTGGAGTCGTTGTGGAGCCAGATGGCACAGTGCGCCATGTACCGACCAAATTCATTCTTAAGGACGGCAAATACTACGCAGTTATTAAGAGTGTGACGAACAGTTCGTATTCGGTGGTCTGGCATCCGCTGACTTTTGCGGATGTGGAGAATCATTGGGCGAAGGACGCAGTGAACAATATGGGATCTCGTCTAGTGATTAATGGAGTGAACAAAACGATGTTTAACCCGAATGCAGATATCACCCGCGCAGAGTTTGCGGCGATCATTGTACGCGGTCTGGGACTAAAACTTGGGGAAGGGAAGACAGCATTTGCGGATGTACCAGCGAATAGCTGGTATGCAGGAGCAGTTGAAACGGCATCCAAGTACGGTCTGATCACCGGTTTTGAGAACGGGACATTCCAGCCGAATGCTCCAATCACACGTGAGCAGGCCATGAACATTATCGCTAAAGCGATGAAGTTAACAGGTCTTGCGGACCAGACTGTCACAGTGGATGCGACAAGCGTACTCGCTGCCTTTACAGATGCAGGCAACATAGGTGTTTGGGCTAAGGACAGTCTGGCGCTAGCCGCCAAGGCAGGCTTAATCAGCGGCCGAGGCGACAATAAGCTGGAGGCAAAGGCTAATGTCACCCGTGCGGAAGTGGCGGTTATGATTCAGCGGTTGCTGCAGAAGTCGGGTCTTATTGATTAGATCGTGATGAGAATGGGAGAGCGGATTCAGCATAGGGCTGAATCTGCTTTTTTTGGTTGGGTGGGATATTTTATGGTTTATCATTGGAGAATTGCTATGTTTGGAATTGAAGTAACTATTACATATAGGTTGACACCAGATACACTGACTGACCATTAACGGGGATACCCCTGACCGTAAGACTGGTTTGCAGCTGGCTGAGTAATACGGTGTGGATGGTACTATGATTGGGCGCGGTATTTTTCATAATCCATTTGCTTTTGAGTAGGAGCCGAAGGATCACAGCAGTGAGGAATTGCTTAATTTGCTGCGGCTGCATCTGGATCTCCATGATCAATATTCAGGACTGGAACCACGTTCGTTCAGCCCTCTTCAGCGATTCTTAAAAATCTATGTCCGTGGATTCCGGGGGGCAAGTGAATTAAGAAATAACCTAATGAACACAAAGTCAACGAGTGAAGTGCGTGCGCTACTCGATGGATTTGAAATCAAGGAGCAGAACGAGGCGGGGCGGGGGAACGTGGGGATTAAGCTGCCAAGAAAAAAAGACGTGAAACGATTGAGGATCGGATGAATGGAGAGGGGAACCAACCCGGAGCCAACCAGCCTTTCCTCTGTTTTGTTATAGAGGGGGATTACATGACCTGGAGCAAATTGAACCAACAACTGGAGGGCTTTCTTAGTCCAGCATTAAATGGAAGGGTAGAATACCGGTTACCGTTATTTACCTGATAAATTAGGGGCCTGTTATATCTCGGTAGATAAAAAGAACGTGTTCAATATGAGTGTTAAAATGAACACTATCAGATGGTATCAGACAGAGCTGGAAATCAAGAATGATCTCAGATATTCAAATCCCTATCAACAAGGACGAAATTGAAGCGGTCAGACAAGCTGCCAAGGGGCCAGTGCCTTAGGATCGTCTAATAGTAATGGCCAGAAGCAGAAAAAAGTACAGAACATTCAAAAGAGCTTTTGGCAGCGCAGGCTTCGCTAAGTAAATCAAATTTTATCGTTGTGGCTAATAAGTTTTTATCTACCTCTGTAGAGGCAAGCATAGAGAGCAATGATATCTTATTGAATTTTCTGGCATTCGTAGACAGACGAGTCGGGAAAAAGCGGATTTTGGGCATGTCTGAGAAGATGAAGTTAAAACATCCGATGTGCGGTATTTTTATGAACTGCGGCGGGGGGCGTTGTAGGGTTCAAATCCATAATTAGCTGTATGATTTAATAAGCACTTCTGATTAATAGGAGTCCTTTTCTGTTTAATTCTAGAAAATTCATAGATTTACATTGGGGATTGGGCTATCATTGTTTTGTGCAGAGCAAGTGTTAGAGATTAAATTTGAACAACATGACGGGGGTACAAATGGACGAACTAATCGAGAGAATTATCCAATTCCGCGACGAAAGGGACTGGAAGAAATTCCATGATCCCAAAGATCTGGCTCTTTCCATTTCGTTGGAGTCGAGTGAACTGTTGGAACTCTTCCAATGGAAGAACAGCCAGCAAGCTATAGAGCAAAATTATTCCGACATGCAGGACGAAATTGCTGACATTCTCATCTACACGCTAACGCTCGTTCATGATTTAAATATCGACGTAAAGGATGCCATCCTTCAGAAAATAAACAAAAATGCGGAGAAATATCCGATATCCAGTTTCAGGGGAAGTTCGAAAAAAAGTACGCGGCAGTGAACGAATAGGGGAGAGCTCCATGATTATTTATGAATCGACCAAGCAGCAATTTATGAATGATGTGACCGAAGACAGCATTGCGGTAAAGATTCATAACCAGTTCGTGCAAAAAGCCGGCAGGGTTTCCATGGGCGAAATCAATGCATGGAATAATTCAATGAACTACCTATATAAAGTATTAAACACATCTACTATTCCAGATGACGCAGGAATCGCGATTGAGTATAAAATTCCAGCGTCTTCCAGAAGAGTCGACTTCATGATTACAGGCTTGAACGAAAAGGATCAATATTCCGTCGTCATTATTGAGCTTAAGCAATGGACAGAAGTTGAAACGGTCGAGGATGCGGATGGCCTTGTTAAAACCTACTTTAACCGAACGAAGGCGAGAACGCCGCATCCTTCTTTTCAGGCATGGTCTTATGCTCAACTGATTAGCGAATATAACGAGACCGTGCAGAACGAAGCGGTTCAACTCTATCCTTGTGCTTATTTACATAACTATGTACAGACCGATAACGACCCTATATTGCATCCTGTCTACAATCAATACATTGAGGAAGCTCCCATCTTCTCAAAGGGAGATGCTCTAAAGTTAAGAGGGTTTATTTCGACCTTCATTAAAAAAACCGATAGAAGCAAGTCGCTTTACCTCATTGAACATGGCAAGATTAAACCCTCTAAATCACTACAGGATTCACTCGTCAGCATGCTGCAGGGGAATCAAGAATTCATCATGATTGACGATCAGAAGGTAGTATATGAGGAAGCGTTAAGATTGGCGCAGCAAGCCCAGTCGGGAAAGAAACAAGTCTTGATTGTCGAAGGCGGACCAGGGACAGGTAAGTCGGTTCTCGGAATTAATCTTTTGGTAGAGCTTACGGCACGAGAACTAGTCTGCCAATATGTAACCAAGAATAGCGCGCCTCGTGCCGTATACATGAAAAAGCTGCAGCAAAACGTGAAGAGGTCAGTCATTGATAACTTGTTTAAGGGATCAGGCGTTTACTATGAAGCATTGCCTGATGAATTCGGTTGCTTAATTGTTGACGAGGCGCATCGCTTAAATGAAAAGTCGGGTTTGTTCAAAAACAAAGGAATTAATCAAACCATGGAGATTATCCGCGCTGCCCGGTTTTCTATATTTTTTATCGATGAATATCAGAAGATCGCGATGCACGATGTGGGCAGCAAAGAGCAGATTAGACGGTATGCTGAACAAATGGATGCTGATATCACGGAGTTGACATTGGCTTCTCAATTCAGGTGCAATGGATCCGATGGATATCTGGCATGGCTCGACGATGTACTCGATATCCGTGAAACGGCAAACGCAGATGGTTTCGATTTCGATTATGAAATTCGACTCTATGATGATCCGAATGAATTACGGGATGAAATCTTCAGCAAAAATCAGATAAATAATAAGGCAAGAATGCTTGCCGGATACTGCTGGGATTGGAAGACGGATGGAAAGAACAATCCTAGCGTTCATGACATTCAATTAGATCGCTATCAATTTTTCATGAGCTGGAACCTTAACAATACGACGACCTGGGCGATCGACCCTGAATCCATCGAACAAGTGGGCTGCATACATACCTCACAGGGACTTGAATTTGACTATGTCGGAGTTATCATTGGTGAAGATATGCGTTTTGAGAATAACCGTATCGTCACCGACCCATTTAAACGTGCGAAAACGGATAAGTCTCTTTCAGGCTTCAAGACCTTGTATAAGAAAGATAAGGACGAGGCGCTCCGAATGGCCGATCAAATTATACGAAACACCTACAGGACGTTAATGACCCGGGGAACGAAAGGATGCTATATCTACTGTGTGGATCCTCATCTGAAGGCATACTTGCAAAGGCGATTGGCTATCCAAAGTTCGGTCGTGATTTCGGGATAAGGCCAATTGAGGGCGATGAAGAGTTATATCATTGATTTGAAAAGACAGAGGATCGGATGAATGGAAAGGGGGTAAACCCGGAGCCAATCAGCCTTTCCTCTGTTTTGTTGTGGAGTGGAATTACATGTCCTGGAGCAAATTGAAGCAGCAACTGGAGGACTTTCTCAATCCTGCGTTGCATGGAAAGGTAGAGTACCGCGTGCCAGCTTACCGGTATCTGCCTGATAAATCAGGGATCTGTTATATCTCGGCAGATAAAAGAAAATGCTCATTATGGGTAATAAAGCGAACGCGATCAGATGGTATCCAACGTTCCGCATATTCCTATCAGCAAGGACGACATTGAAGAGGTCACACAAGCGTATTAAGAAAGTCGAATTTTATCGTGGTGACTAATTAGTTTCTAACTACTCTTATAGAGGAGAGCTTAGAGAGCAATGATACGGTATTGAATATACTGGCTTTGGTGGACAGGAGGGCTGGGAAGAAGCGGATTTTAGGGATATCGGAGAAGATGGAATTGAAGCATCTGGTTGTGCGGTATTTTTATGGACTGCGGTGGAGGGCGGGGCGTTGTGAAATGGATGATTTTTACCCGTGAATGAGCGTAGAGGCAAGAGGACATCCGGCAAATGGAAATTCAATATATTGTTAGCAGTGGAGCAGAGAAGAGCTCCCTTTACCAAGGGCATTTATCGAAGCAGCATATAGCAAAAGTTGCTTATGCTTTTTCATTTTATATTAATACCGGAGAGAACGGACTGTCTTTATATTGTACCAAAGTTCAGGAAAAGCTGGGATAAAACGAATAAGTATCTTTATGATTGATTAAAATTAAGGTTGGCGCCATTCGACTGTATTCGACATTGGAATATGATATCATATACAAAGCTGTGTAAAATTATGTTTTATTATAGAAAAAATTACTTCTTAATTGGAAAATATAAGTAAAAAATGGGAAGTGCGACTATGAAAACAAACTTACAGCAGAAGCTGGAAAGTTACGGGCAAAAATATTGGAACTTTGAGAAAATAAAAAGGAATGGAATTCATAAAATAGCTAGCTATCCTGCAATGATGGTTGCTCCAATGCAACATAAATTGATTGAGGATATTATCAATATGGAAGGAAATATATCTAATATATTTGACCCTTTTCATGGTTCAGGCACTACGCTAGTGGAAGGGGAACGTTTTGGGTTAGATTTGATAGGGATTGATATAAATCCACTCGCTAACTTGATTACAAAAGTCAAATTACAAGGTATTAATAAAGATACTATTTACAATTGTAATGAGGAACTCTTTTTAAATATAAAGAAATACAAAGAAGAAGGTGTAGAAGTACATTCTTTTGAAAAAATTGAAAAGTGGTTTAGAAAAGATGTGATATATGATTTATCAGTTATTAGAAAAAGTATTATTGAAGAAAAAGATAAGAGAAATAGAGAGTATTACTGGACATGTATGTGTGACCTTATCAGAAAATATAGCAATACAAGAAGTTCAACGTTTAAATTACATATTAAAGAAGATGGTAAGATCATAAATATGAACAACAATGTAATTAATGATTTTATTAATTCTGTAGAGGCTAATATTAACTCTTTTGAATCAGAAAAGTCAAACAACACGTTGTTAATACAAGGGGATTCATTAGAGGAAATGATAAAAATGAAGCCTGAAAGTATTGATTTTATTTGTACCTCCCCTCCATATGGTGATAATGGGACTACAGTGACATATGGGCAGTTTTCAATATTAAGTTTGTTCTGGATAGATCAGATAGATTTAAATATATCCAATGACCAATTAATCAAGAATTTTTCGTCTATTGACACCTTAAGTCTAGGAGGGAGAATAAATCCGAATATTTCTAAATCCGAATTAATTCCATCGGTGACTCTAGTCAATATTCTTAAAGGAATTAGTATAGATAAGCAAAAGAAAATCAAGAACTTCTTTAATGATTACTTTAATGCAATATGTAATATGATACGTGTTCTTAAATCGGGACATTTGATGGTATTGACATTAGGAAATAGGAGAGTCGATGACAAGGAGATAAAGTTAGATGAAATTACTAAAGAGTTTTGTATTAATAACGGACTAGAATTGGAGGCCGAGTTTGTGAGGAATATTTCTCGAAAGAGGATGCCTACTAGAGTTTCTCATGTGAATAACTTAGGCCCAGTTCAGTCTATGACTGCTGAAACAGTTCTGATACTTAGAAAAGAGGGAAGTAAAGATGAATAGTGTCGAAATTAGAATGGAAGAGGAGAAAGTAGTCGAGGTTATTGGGAATGTAGCGAGTCCTTTTGTCGTGCTTTCTGAATTAATTAAAAATGGTGTGGATGCAAATGCGAAATCAGTTACAGTTCATATTGATACATTGAAAAAAACGGTAAAGGTAATTGATAATGGTGACGGTTTTACGCTTGATGACATATTAAGTATTGGGAATATTGCTTCATCTAGTAAAAAAAGAGACGACTATCTTTATAACAAAAATGGGGAGATGTTACTGGGAAGTAAGGGGCTTGCGTTTTATTCTATGTTTTCCTTAGGAGACAAAATTGAAGTAAAGTCACTGAACGCCCAAGGACAAAAATATTACGTTGAATGGTTAAAGGGTGAAAAGAGATACTACTATACTCAGGTTGATGATGAAAACTACACATTTGGAACCGAGATACTGATTTCTGGAGTTGAAGAAGATAACATTCTTTTATTGGGTTCAGAAAAAGAGTTAAGTAAGTTTAAACATATCTCATTATATAACTTTCAAGAGAAACCGACAGTTCCAAAAGTAATAGTGATCAAAGATGGAGTTCGTTTTGATTTGGATGTCGAAAACATTAATGACTTTAAAGAAGAGTTTAATTCAGTTGTTTCATTTAGCTATGAACATTTAACGAATACATTAAAATATAAATATGATGTAGACGATACTAGGGTTAAAAATACTGAGCTGGCGATTGAAATAGGTAATTTAGTTAATGTAAACGATATTTTAAAAAAAGAGTACTCAATTAAGCCAATTGGACTGTCTTTTGAGGATTTTTTAACGAATGGATTAGTAGAACGTAAGGAGATAGCTGTTCCAAATTTTGAAGGAAAGTGGTTTATGAAACGTGATCGTAGAGGTGAGAAATTCCACAAATTTGAAAGTGGGATTCGCCTCTATGTTAATAAATTCGCTTTATATAACTACTTGAATAAAAATAATGATTGGCTTCAACTAACCAATGTTAGCCAAGTTAAGAAGAATAATAACTTTAGGCAACATAATGTATATGGTTATGTGAATTTCGATCGTTTCAATGAACTAGATTCTAGCTTAATGATATCGAATGAACGTGGTGGATTCATTGAGAACATCAACTACCATAAATTTATGGATATCTTATACATGTATATTCTGTACATCACAATAAATATAGATTTTGCGATTAAAAACAATTGTTTCATTCAATCCAGTAATGAAGGCCAAGGAGGTCAAGGTCAAGGTCAAGGAGGTCAAGGAGGTCAAGGTCAAGGAGGTCAAGGTCAAGGAGGTCAAGGTCAAGGAGGTCAAGGTCAAGGAGGTCAAGGTCAAGGAGGTCAAGGCCAAGGAGGTCAAGGCCAAGGAGGTCAAGGCCAAGGAGGTCAAGGTCAAGGTCAAGGTCAAGGCCAAGGAGGTCAAGGCCAAGGAGGTCAAGGTCAAGGTCAAGGTCAAGGAGGTCAAGGTCAAGGAGGTCAAGGCCAAGGAGGTCAAGGCCAAGAAGGTCAAGGCCAAGAAGGTCAAGGCCAAGGAGGTCAAGGCGAAGGAGGTCAAGGCCAAGAAGGTCAAGGCCAAGAAGGTCAAGGCCAAGGAGGTCAAGGCGAAGGAGGTCAAGGCCAAGAAGGTCAAGGCCAAGAAGGTCAAGGCCAAGGAGGTCAAGGCCAAGAAGGTCAAGGCCAAGGAGGTCAAAGCCAGGCCAACCCAAATGAGGATGAAGAAAACAAAATATTAAAAACCCCTCAAATCAATATTTCACAAGGGGAAAATTGTTTTTTGTTAGATCCAACTATTATTAATTTAAGATTTACCAATGGTTTAAGAATAATATCACGTAGTGCTTGCTTAATATTTGATAATGTGTTTTCACACGAAAATTCACATGGAGATTATAGCATTGATTACTATCAAGGTGATTTAAAAGAAACTTTATTAATAAAAGTCCAAAAAAGAAGAGTTACAGGCATGATCAATGATGATGATTTTTTTACAACAAGTAACCATTTTAACGGTACCATTGATTTAAGAGATATTAGTGGTTTAGTTAAGCAACTAGTAGGTTTGAAATATGATGACAAATATCTGCTTTATGTCATTTCGTTCCGTGCTATTCTTGAGGAAATAGTAAAGAAATACTACTTTAAAAGGCCACTTCTCATCCTTAATAGTGAGTTTAAAGATAATATCACATGTATGTTATCTGATATTCAGTCTGTATTAAAAATCAAAAAAAATGATCCACTAGAGAATCAGAAACAGGAAGTAAAAAAGGTATTCAAAGGGCATTATGCATTAAACAACTTCTTAGTGGGTGTGAACGTTAAATTTGCTAATGAGAATTATGATAAATTTCTACATTCATTAACGCATAATCCTTCAAAAATTGATAAAGGTCTGGCTCTTGAAGTAGCTAACGATATTATTTTACCTTTACACACATTGTCATACTTATTAAGTGATCAAGGAATTATTTAATTGATGTTGCACCTTCCCGTTCTTAAGGTAACATCAACAACAAATTACCTTGTAAGGGGGGGTTGTTGTCGCGGCAGTCTTTATCGGATTAGATGAAACCTATGCTGGACGGGCGGTTTAATGAGTTAGTCAGAACTGCCGGAAAACTTGATGAGGCTGTAGTTTCGCACTAGAAGCTGTTTAAGTCGAGCAGCTGTTAAAACAAGAACTTACACCGAGGTAGTTCCAATTCATTCTCAAATGGTAAGAAACACTGAACTATCGATACGACATTGAAAAAGAATGGATATATCGTACCGGATTGAAGGACGGCATGCAAATGGCACGCATTTTTTATAGTTATTGAGTATCAACAATAAGAGCGGGACCGCAGGCTACGAAGTCTCGCCCCCCGCTCTTATTTACCTCATAGTCATCCTCAACCAGTTTGGAAAAGTGGACGGTTTAATTTTTAGACCGCTATAGAGGACGAATATTTACGTAACATACAGCTCATTTTTGCCAACCTCGATCATCGAAATATAGAATTGATCCACATCGCATTCATGCACCAGATCCTCTCGGCTTAAGCCTTATTTGAATTTATAGTTTCCATCACTTTTGCTCGAAATAACAAATTACACATATGTCTTTCATGTTATCACAAAGATGTTCAACAATATCCGGTTTTAGTGAACGTAACTTTTGAGCAGTTTATTAGCCATTGCTAAAGTCATCTAAGCGTTCTTACAGATGAAAGAAGAACGAGAACTTTATTATTCCAAACTTTATTGCTATCGCGCTTGTCTAAATTTGGTCTTCTAACTGCAGCAGAACGTATAAAGACGAGAACAATCCATCTCATTCTATAGTTATGATCTGCTGCCATTGAAAAATTGGAAACTTATAAAGAGGGCTGGACTTCAACAAGGTTATCTTGGAGTAGTGGAAAATGAGATTAACCGAAAGCAAAAACACTAAGCGTTCAAATAGAGAAAACGATACTATAATTACAACAGGAAGAGGAGGTGAAAACGCAGCTTCAGCGGAAGAAGTCAGTACCCAAGATTCTGCTGTTGGCCTGATACGGCCCCTATCGATTTTCAGACTCTTGAAACGATACTACCTGTTACTGAGACTCTTGGTCTGGAATCTTTCTTTGAAATGGTTCAAGTTATTAAGGAAACAATGTCTGCTAAGATCAATTTATAAGTATTGAAAATCCCCCATGGGAAGCGCTTCACTACCTGCTCCAATGGATCACGTCGTACATGTGCTATTTTTCAGATTGTAAGGTGTAAACTCTTCGGTCTACAACATTAAGGTGACGAGACCCGATAATTTGTCGATCTCTACTCTGATTCTTAAGCCTAATCAGGACTTATCACTTAAGAAAACCGAGCTAAAAATCAAGTTGCTTCTAGAAGGACTGGTTGAAAAAGACGGGCATTGGGATCAGTATGTTCTTGATCGCTATAGTGGGATGGAGATAGAGAAGGTTAAGCATTATAGGAGTGACAATAGTGAAAATTGGAGCTATTGTTTATTAACTAAATTAGAATAAAGTGATAAAAAGAAGGAAATTGGGATTATTTATTTAATATTTTATATGAGTCAGATTTTAGTAAAAGATTTGGACGGTGATTATTATGGAGCAAATGGATTTATTTGATGACTTTTACGAAGATCCGAATATAGACTCTATTGATATGAGTAAAGTGGGTTTTAAAGTACATGCTTCTTTGATCTACAAATTAGGTGAGGAATTAATTGCCGATGAAGTAACAGCCATTTCTGAATTAGTTAAAAACTCATATGATGCTGATTCTCCGTTTGTTAATTTAATAGTAGATCCATACTTCTCAGAAGAAATAATTGAGGAGTTTAAAGGGCGGATAGTTAGTCGAAAATTAAAAGGTATAATTACAATTACAGATGCTGGGGAAGGTATGGATAAAAAAGATATAATTAATGGATGGTTAACGATTTCCAATTCTATAAAGAAAAAAATGAAAAAAAATAAAGAGGTGACAAAAACATTTGAAAGAATGCCTCTTGGAGATAAAGGCTTAGGTAGACTTTCTGTTCAAAAATTAGGGAATTATATGCTTATGAAGACAAAGAAAAAAGGCGAAACCAAGGAATACACAGTCTACATTCCTTGGGGACATTTTCGAAAGAATACAACTATAGACAACGTGCCTGTAAAAATAACAGAGAAGATTGTAAATGGTGAGGATATTAATAAAGGATATACTGAACTATCTATAAAGGATCTATTGAATCCTGAATTGTGGACTAATTCTGTTAACGTTCTGAAGTTGGAAAAGGAACTCTCCCAGATAGTTTCACCCTTTAAGACGGCTAATAATACATTCTTTTTGTATGCAAAAGTTGGGCAAAAAGATTTGAATTTCAGTAAAATTTCAGATGAAGCTTTAACTGCTGCCATATCAAAATATACAATTTCGTTAACACGAGATAAATTGCTAATCACAGGATCTTATAAAATGAATTTTTTTGATAGTAAGTCTGAAAGAATTGATAATATAGATTATCTTCAGGAATTTATGCAACTGAAAAAAAATAATCTTAAAGAATGTGAATTTATCAATTCCAACGATGGGTATTTTATAAAATTTGAACAATCTATTTCTTTAGAGAGTATCAGTGATTTGAAAATAGACATAAGTAACAATGAAATTCTGTTTCCGGGTAGTCTCAGTGGAGAGATATATTCCTATTCTCTTGATTCTCAGTCGGTTCGATCACAAATTGAAAAATTAAATTTCGAGTTTTTGGATGAATTAAATAAGTTTAGAAGTTACATATCAAATAATAAAGGAATAAAGGTATTTAGAGATGATTTTTCAATTCTTCCGTATGGATATGGTGATAACGACTGGCTGTCTTTGAGCGCTGGTGCAGTTACTAAAGGCAAGTATGCAGATTTAAAAAATGATACGGTTATAGGTTTTATCCAATTGCCAGGTAAAGAAAGCTACAATCTTAGAGAAAAGACGAACAGAGAAGGCTTTATAGCTGATGATAACTATCATAATTTTGAGCTAATTATTAAGTTTGCTATAAAGAGAATAAATAAAAATAGACAAAAATTAAAAAAAGAATTTAGCGAGTATATGTTGCAGAAAAATGCTAAAAAGAATGATTCGATAATCATTTCTCATGAAGTAGCTGTAAGTAAAGCGAAAGAAGTAACTGAAAACAATCAAAGAATAGCTGGAATACTTAATGATAACTCAACAAAAGCTTTGGAAAACAATACGCTACTTGCCTCCGTTGAGGATGCGATTGGAAAGTTCAATATGCCAGATACGGAAAAGAAACTACTAGCAACCCAACTAAACAAGTTACAGAAAGGCGTTAACTCGACTAATCAAACGTTAATGGAAGCAACTAAATATATCAATAAAATTGCCACTCTTCAGGATGATATTAAAGTAATGGAATATGAATATGAACAATTGATTGAAAGAATGGAAGAAGTATCAGAGTTGGCGGGTTTAGGAATTGTTGCAGAAACACTTACACATGAATTAAATACATTAGTTAGTAACACAAAGAAAAATACTGATGAAATAATAGAATATTTTAAAAAGCAATATGGCTCAGATAAAAGGATGGATAGATATTTTAATTTTATTAAATATTCTTCTGACTCGATAAGAAAACAAGTAAGTCATTTGTCTCCAGGATTTAGAAGCGTAAGAACAATGAAAAATAATTTGAGAATTAGTGATTTATTAAGTGAGCATATTGAACATTATTCGGATAGGGCAAATCGATTTGATATAAATTTGAATTTCAAAATATCTAATGATTACGAGATATATGTAAGCCAAGGGATGATTCATCAAGTGTTTGATAATTTGTATTTAAACTCTGAACATTGGTTACAGCATAGTTTTAATATGCACAAAATTGAAAGTAAAAAATATAATATAGAGGTTAAAGAAAATGGAATTGTTCATGTGTGGGATAACGGAATTGGAATTGATCCAAGTATTGAAAACCAGATATTCGAACCATTTGTTTCAAATAAAAAGAATGGTCGTGGTTTAGGGTTATATATAGTCTCTAAATTATTACAAAGCCATACATGTACAATTAGACTTATTAGAGAGAGAAATATTTTTAATAATTTATATAAATTTGAATTGGATTTTTCTAAGTGTTTACGGATATATTTGTGAGAGAGGGTTATATCAGTATGATTAATGAGTTATTTAAAAGAAATAATATAAAATATATAGTAAGTGTTGATGATTGTTATGGAGTGCAAGATGAGACTGTAGAACTAAGTGAATTAATTGATGAAATTGTTGAAAATGTCTCTTCGTATTTCCCAATCATAGAAAACATAGGGAAATATCAATTTGATTTAGGCGTATTAGAATTATTACCAGAAAATTTATTGAGAAGAATGATAACGGATTGGGTTGAAACATTAGATTCTCAAGAACTGGAGTTGTTTGGTGATCAAAAAGGGTCCCAATTATTGATTAGTGAGAAGGATACTTTGTTAACTTTTTTTTCTGAATTAAAGGACTCTGAAATAATCACCGAGTATATACCTCTAGATTCTATTCACAAGGCTAAACATTTTCTGAAATCTCAAATTAATGAAATGTGGCATCCTGATGAAAATAATCAGGTGTTGTGGTTAGTAGATAGAGACTTTGGAAGCCCTGGCTCCGAAAATGAAGGTTTGGAGTTACTTAAAGAATTTAATAATGATGAATACAACTGGAATATAGCAATATTAGCTACACATAGCACTGATGATATTGAAGATGAAAATCAATTCAATAAATTTTTAGATGCGGTTTCAAATCTATCAACAAGTAAAAATTTGTTCTGGAAGATAAATAAGGAATTTATTGATAAGAACAATTATCTAGTATTTGCAAATGAAATCAATTATGGTTTAAGAAGAAATTATACATATCGAATTACAAATTTTCTAACAGATGCTTTAAGAGCAGGAATTGAACTTGCAGGAACAAGTTTTAAAAATATTGAACAATCGACGTTCAATAATATTGTATTGAACTTTAGTAATGACGAAGGAGTATCAATTGTTGAAACCTTAACAAGGGTGCTTTTAGTTTTGACAAAATATGATTTGAATCAAAAAATCTCAGGGAAGTATGAGGATATTGCCAAACTTATTTCCGGTTATGAAAATTTATCCACTATATCTCTCCAGGAAAATGAGTTCCAGAATTTAAGTGAAGTAAATAGCTTTAGGAAAATGGAAAAGTATAGTGATTGGATTAACGAGCTTTACTACCCTGTTGGATTCGGTGATATATTTTTAATAAACGATGAAGAGTATCTATTTGTATCGCAACCTTGTGATGTTACAATTCGTGGTGGTGGAGATAGAAAAATAAAGAATGGATTGCTCCTTAAAATAAGCGATAGCAAACCTGACCATGAGAGCTTTGTAAGGTTAAGCTATTATAAGCAAGGAGAACAGCATTTTGTAATTTTGAAAGATGAATTACAAATTGATCTTGATATCTTAGATTTATGCTCGCTTAATAATAATGGTTGTGCAAAAGTACCTATCAATACTTTAAATACTTTATTAATAGAAAAAGATTATCTTTTTTCAAAAGGACTTAAAATACGATTAGAAATAGTCCTTCAAAGATTAAGGGCAGTATATGAAAAGAAAAATTCTTCAAAAGATGCACTTCAAAAGCTAATTGAGGAATATTCTGACATCAAGTCTAAGAGTGGTTTAGATATAGCTGATCTTATCGGTAACTATAAAGAAAGAGAGCAAGAGACTTGGGAGGGTTATATAAATATTAATAACTTCAAAATAGAAGCTAATTATATTAGCTATAAAGTTAAGAGGTTAACTAGATTGGAGGAGTCAGTAACAACTAGTATTTCATTCGAACATTTTACTATCAATTCACGCATTGGATTACCTGGAGATTATGCGAAAGAATACAAAACATATAATTATAAGTTAACTGTTAAAGATCCGAGTGGTTTTTTTGGTAAAGAAAGCACACCACTTTTGCCTTTGCCTAATCTTTTATTAAGAAACCTAGAGGATAAAGCTCAGATTTTAGATGCTCTTCAAAAGGTAATACTTCAAGTTGCTCCCACTGCGGATATCACACAATTGGAATACAGTAGTAAAGGAGATACTTTGACATTAGAGAATACTTTATTCCCAATTTCTATAAAAGAAACCGAATATTTCTGTACTATAAAAAAAGATAATCTAAAGATTCCAACTACACTAATATTTGAAAGTTGCAATAGATTTGGTGAATTAATATCAAAAAATAGTGAAATTCTATCAAAAGATAACTTGTTTAAAAAGATTTATAAGGTCGAGAAAAAAATGATTAATATTAATGAAGCTATTACTTTCAAAAAAACAGAATTTAATGATAACATTTTTGTGTTCGAATATGGTGGATCGAAACTATTAACAATACTTGCTACTATAGAAAAAATTGATGATTTCAGGTATGAGTTAGTTCTGGGATTTGAAGAAGATGCTGTAGCGATTACATCCTTAATTCAGTAATATAAAAGATTTACATACTTATATTGATCTTGTGTTATTTAAAGAAGTATAATTAAATTAAGATGAGCCGTACATCAATGAGATGTACGGCTCATCCCTGGATGCATTTAGGGGTGATAATAAATGAAAACCAATGTTGAATTTGAATGGTGGAAAGATCTAGATCTAAATTATTCAGGTGAAAACAACTTCGCATCTTTCTTTTCTTCTGGGGGAAATATTCATACCTATCCAGCTAAGGCTGTTCCTGACATGATACTCTCATTACTTAAGAAACTGAAAGAACAATATGGAATAAAAAAAGTCTTGGATCCATTTATGGGAAGTGGAACTGTAGCACTAGAAGCTAGATATTTAGGTCTGGATTTTTACGGTTCAGATCTTAATCCGCTGTCAATTTTATTATCGAGAACCAAAGCTTTAACTGTTAATAACGCTGCTGATGTAGAAAAGGCATTAATTAATTTTTCTGAGAAACTAATCATAACTTATGCAGATCATAAATTAGTTGATTTAGTTTATTTTGAAAAGATTAACTTTTGGTTTAAATCGAAAAACATTCAAGAACTTTCATTCATTAAAGCACAATGTGATAAATTCCTGGGGAGTTGTCCCAAGAAAAACAGGGAAACATATGCTTTGATTCTGTTAACTGCCTTTAGCTCTACAATTAGAGAAAGTTCTTTAACGAGAAATAATGAATTTAAGCTATATCGTATGTCTCCTAATGACGTGGAAAAATTTGAAATTGACTCTTTATTAGTTTTTAAAGAGAAGGTATCGAATCTAATGAGTATGTTAGTTGAAGCAAACAAAGATTCGTATAATAAGGCATTAACAGAAATAAAGATGCAAAATGCTAAAGATCTTTCAGTTTTCTATAATAAGAAAATTGACTTAATACTTACTTCTCCTCCTTACGGTGATTCTCAAAGCACTGTCGCATATGGAGAATTCTCTAAACTTTCACTTCAATGGTCAAAAGATCTCTTAGCTAAGTATTTAGATATCCGAACACAGGCAGAAAATGTAGATGAGCATCTTTTAGGTGGAAAAAAATCATTAAGTAGTATTTCACTAAAGATGATTTTACGTAGATCTAATACATTTAAAGAATTATTTAAAACAATGAGGGATACTTGTAAGATAGATATTAAAGATTTAATTAATGCGAAAATCAGTTTAAATATTATGCAAGACAACATCGAAAAGGGAGTATTTGAATTTCAATATTTCGAGGGGGATAACATAGTCTTCGAATTACTGAAAGAAAGAACTCGATTGGAGTATTTTAGAAAGCTAAATGCAGAAACCACCCTGAAGAACAGGGAGGTGAAAAAGTCCGCAATAAGCATGAGGGATGAATTTTTTGAACAGCTCAGACAAGAACCTCAAAATGAAATACTACTTGATGAAATAATCAACAGAATACCCGCTGTTCGAGAAACAATAAATAGAAGAATTAAAGCAATTCCACGTCGAATTAAATCAGTTATTCATTTTTTTAAAGAACTGTATTTAGTTGTAGAGCAAACAGACAAAGTTTTAGATGATCAAGGTATACAAGCCTGGATTGTTGGTCATAGAACTGTTTTAGGTTCAATTACAGTAGATATGGCGGGTATACTCAATGATTGGTTCGTATCTTTAGGATATAATAAAATTACAACCCTTCATAGGCAATATTCATTTAAACGGTTGCCACATCATATTAATTCTACTATCACTCGAAAGAATGAAATTAAAACAATGATGCAAGAACATATAATAGTTGTTAGGAAGAATGTTTCAAAAGATAATGCTATTATTATGGCTGAATGAAGTGAGGGAATTAATGTTAACAAAATATGACCTCAGTAATTTCATTATTGAGTGTATTAAACAGAATAATGGAAGAGCATCTGTTTTAGAAGTAAGTAAATATATATGGACTAATTATGAAAAAGAACTCAGACAATCTGGAGACCTGTTTTATACTTGGCAATATGTTTACAGATGGCAGGCGACAGAACTAAGAAAAAAAGGTATTCTTAAAAAACATCAAAATAGCGGATATTGGGAGTTGAGTGACAAAGTATCTTCCACATGACTTTGTTACACTGTGCTATCTAAGGTGACGAAAATTATAAGCTATAACTTGAAATTATATTCAAACTTATTTTTTGCTAAAAATACACTTTTTGGGATTGCCCTTTCTTAATTGAAAGGGTATTTTTGTCCTCACAAGGAAGCAAGAATTAAATTCATAGGACACTATGGGAGCATTACAGCTAAAGGGGTGTTTTTGTTATAAATATCAGATTTTCTTAGCAATCGGATGTAAGAATTTAAACGATACGTTGTTTCTTCAGCCAAAGAAGTTCTGCTCAAAGTGCTTTACCTAGCACTATAATTGTTACCTGTAAGCGGACCAAAAAGGATAGAAAGTTGGGGTCAAATATTGTTTTAGTTCTCCATCTTTTTGGACGTTATAGGTACGTACTTACGCTTGATTGCCAAATCTCTTTCAGCGCCATAGCCTTCTCCATTATCCCTTCACTCATTCTCCCCCAGCAACTTCCCAACAGAAACCTCCAATGCTTTCGCAATGGCAACCACTTCATAATCCTGCACGAGCCTATGTTGACCTTCCAACCGCGATAAACTAGTTGGGCTGATGTCTAAGCCGAAGGTTTGCAACCTGGCGAGGAAGTCTTTTTGCTTCATTTGCTTAGCTTTTCGAATAGCTATAACTCGGGTCCCGATGATATTTTTGTCACCCTGGGGCTCTTTACGATGTCTCATTTTGGTGTCACCTCACAATTTAACCAAATTGTATGCGAGGTAACAGTTGTTTTAATGCGAATATCGAATTAAAATAAAATAAACCGATAAACGCATTAAAGTCTCTGCACATCGTCTACAGACATAGCTTTTCCAGGAAGGTGGGGGTGCAATGCAACATCTGAAGCACAAATATGAGGAGGAAAAGCGCAAGCTGAATGAACTCGGACAGAAATCACTGGAGCAGGGAATTCCGTTAAGCAGTAATGAAGCGGTCCAGGCCCAGAGCCGTAAGGTAGACGAACTCATTAATCGGATGTACCAAGAAAAAGACGGACATGCAGCGTCGTTTCGTTTGAGTTTCTATCTTGGAGGGGATATGTTGAGCTTTCCTGCATGGTTTTTACAGACGATTCAAGGTCGATTGGATGAGGTGACCGCACAGATTGAACATCAATCCGAGCCTAGGCATGTTTTTGAAGAAGAGCGCAAAGCTTTTCAAACGTTGTTTGACTCCATGGATATTGCACGTATGCCAGAGTTTGAACACTGGGAGGATAAGCTTCAATTGAAGAAAGCCGTTCTTTATGAACGTCTATATCTTCAAGGACTAAAGGATGGCATGCAGCTTGCAAATGCCTTTACTGCCCCTTCAGTTCTCTCGGACTAAGGCATGTCTTGTGGCTAATGGAAAAGCACATAGGTATCGGAACCAAGGGGATAAACGCATACTTTATTTTCGGACTGTCCATGCGACAGTCTTTTTTCTTGTATATATGTTTGGAATTTTTGTTTTTTTCGATGCTGTTCATCCAAAAAGTGAGCAAGCTTCCATTCATAATTTGAATAAAGGTAAACCTTCCCATATTGTCGAATAACCATACATATTGTAAATCTAGATCAGACGAGGTTTTGCTATGTTTAAAGCGCTAAAGTCCTTCTTTAAAAAATCCGACACTAAGCCACCACAGGCAGTGCGTAAGGCACAAACTCCCAAGTCGAAACCGAAGGTTGCTTCCACACGAATTGGAGAGTTAGGTGAGCATAAAATCAATATCCAACTCGACCAGTTGCCTAAGGAGTGTAAATCGTTAAGCGATCTAATGCTCCCTAATCCCAAGTCTCGAACAGGCTACACCCAGATTGATCATATCGTTATTTCCCCGTATTGCTTATTTGTCATTGAGACGAAAAACTACAATGGAGAAATTAAAGGTGGGCGAACGGATCAACAATGGTCAGTGAGCAATCGTTACAAGCTGTATAATCCGCTGAAGCAAAACTATGGACATATTAAGGCCATCGAGAGCCAGATAGAAGGTATAGCTGTAGTGAAATTTATCTCTATGATTTCATTCACGATGAGATGTCGGTTCAGTATTGATCCGGATCTTCGGAAAATCCACTCGGACGAACTGGTTGTCTATGATGTGGAACTAAGTGAGTTTATCTCTAGGAAGCTGATCAGTTTAAAAACAGGAACTCCTGAACCTTCTATCTCTCCGGCGCAAATACAAACGATTTATGAGCATTTGCTTCAGGCCAATATAACCGATGCGGAGATTCGCAAGCTTCACGTACAGAGAATAAAGCAAAAAAACTAGAAGTACCTGTAAGTTACCTATCATTGGACTAAGGGAGTTAACATAAATGATCAAACAACTACGAAGCTGGTGGAAGGATACAGAGATCCCTAACTTAATCGGTCGGAAAAAGGTGGACTTTTCCATTTTTCGTGATGGCACTCATATTCCAGTTGAGTTTCATCCAGATTTTTTGGAAGCTAACCAAGGTCAACAGCCTAGTTTAGGTGAAGGGCGAAAAGTTAAGCTGATCCATGAAGATGGGAACTATGAAGCCACATTATTTAAAATTGATCAAGTATCTGCTGGTCGGGAAGCTCTTCAACTCCGTTATAACGGAAATCAAACGTTGAAGAATTTGTTAATTGAAACCTTCTCGCATTCCTATTCCTACATTATGCAAGAGAGAACGAACCAACAAGCAGATGATGCGAAGAGACCTCAGGTTGTTGTTCCTGAAGATCAAGCTGAATACATAGATTTCTTTGCCACAGGAGTTCCTTTCGAATACCGTTTAGAGTTTATAACGTTTAAGTCGAAGCCTAATGTTTGGTGGGTGAATCAGGGAACGACTATTCAAGCGGAGAAGGAAGAGGGGATTCTGTGGGCGCCCCTACTGAATTCGCAAGGCCGAAAGCTATATCATTGGGAGACGATGAAGGAAGTTAAACAAGGAGATATCATCCTCCATTATTCAAATAAAGCTATTCGTTATGTAAGCCAGGTAACAGATGCTGCGGTGGAAGCACCCAAACCAGGCTCTATGGCCAATACGAACTGGCAAGAGGATGGTCGTTTGGTTCGAACGGAGTATGTGGAACTCATTCCGCCCATTGTGCTACAACAGTTTAATCAGCAAATTATGCAAGTGAACTTAACCCAAGGTCCACTTCATTCTGGAGGCGGAGTTAATCAAGGATATTTGTTTCGCTTTTCAAGACAAGGACTTCAAGTGCTTCAATCGCTAACTCCAGAGGTCACTTGGCCTGATTTTACCATTCTAGATCAAGATGAGGCTGCCTCCAATACGGAGAGCCCGCATGAGGTGATTCCTATTCTACCGCCATCAGATTCTAGTATTACAACATTGCTCCACCAAATCCAATCCCACATCCGCTGCAAAGGTTTCTTCTTCCCTGAGCACCTTATTGAAAACTTTTACCTCTCGCTTAAGACTAAGCCTTTTGTCATTCTGGCAGGTATATCGGGAACAGGAAAGACTCGGTTGGTGAAGCTGTTTGCAGAAGCTCTTGGTGCAACGGGGATTAACGGTCAGTTTACATTGATCCCAGTGCGGCCGGATTGGAGTGATCCTGCGGATCTGCTGGGGTACAAGGATCTTTCGGGCAGGTTCAAACCGGGTCCGCTCACGGAAGTATTAGTAGAGGCGCGGAATCCGGAGAATCAGCATAAGCCTTATTTTATCTGCATGGATGAGATGAATCTCGCGCGGGTAGAGCATTATTTCAGTGACCTATTAAGTGTGCTGGAAACACAGGACTGGCAGGAGGGGAGGATCCAAACACAGGATCTCATATCTTCTACTATGCTGGAAGCGCCTGAGGATCAAATGAAGTTTGGCAGCCTGGGTATCCCGGAGAATGTGTTCTTAATCGGGACTGTGAACATGGACGAAACGACACATCCTTTTAGCAAAAAGGTACTAGACCGAGCCAACACACTAGAATTCAATTACATCAATCTGCAACAGTATCCGGATTTGGGTGAGCAGGTAGAGAACAGTGATAGTTCTGACGCCAGCAAACTAAATCATTTATTTCTTCGTTCTGATTATTTGCAGCTAGTGGATGCCTATGATACCAACAAAGAGCTTGTTGTACGGACGACAGAGAGATTGGTTAAGATCAATGCCTTGCTTGAGGATATCCACGCTCATGTAGGTTTTCGGGTACGGGATGCGATTTGCTTCTATATGATCTATAACGAACGGTACAAGCTGATGAGTGAGGAAGAAGCTTTTGACTGGCAACTGCTGCAAAAGATACTGCCGCGTATTCAAGGGAGCCATTCTTCGGTTCGCCGGGTATTGTTGAACTTGATGAAAGGGGCTCTTGGTACCGGATCTGGTGTTACAGTAGACTTCCAAGCTTTTATGGATGATGCTTCTCCACTCTACCTGAAATGGGCTGCTGGCCAAACTCCACCTACGGCCAAACATCCACAAAGTGCTCGAAAATTGGCTTTTATGCTTAGGAGGTTAGAGGAAGATGGATTTACCTCTTACTGGCTCTCTTAATCAGACGGTAGAATTGCTCCGTGTAGAAACGGAGCTTTTTACGCTTTTTCTTCAAGGACGGCCTTATCATCCTACTGTGGAGACATTGCAGCTTCATCGTTCTTCAGGTCAGGAATGGGTGAGTGCGCAGCTAGGGATTTTTTGCTCCGAACGGCTTGGTAATGTTCAGATTAAAGTCTTTTCCCCTGAAGCCCATGGGATGGTGGACTGGCAGCAGAGGGAGTCTGTTTTTCCTTGTTTTTATGAGACACAGTCGTATGAGCTGGTGATTCAGAAGAAGACCGCGGCTAACCTATCTTTTTATCATGAAAATGTGCTACTTCGGCAGGCAATTAAGCCTCTAGGTGAGACTATTCTTGCGGGTGTTCTGAACTTTGGGAATGAGGTAGGTTTGACGGAGTGGGAGATTCGTAGTTCAGGACAGGCTTTGCTGCGGGTAGAGATGGAGATCTTCCCCTCTAAAATGGATTACAAGCTGGATTACCAGAATATTTTAAATGAAGTGAATGAGCAGATTTATAATTTGGCCTTTGATTTTTTGCGTAAAACCTACCAATTAACAGGCCTGCGGGAGACGCAGCATCAGAGCTTAACGGAGTTCTTCACTATACTTCAGCATGTATTTAGACAGCTTCTGGATGCAGTTGAGCGGATTAACAAGAATCCTAATTATGCTCTGCTCCAGGATCGCCGACTAGTGGATGCCAATCGGGTCAAAAAGGCAGGAATAGAGAATATTCGTGAGATCTCGAAGCATCCCGAACGATTAAGAGAAGACATGAACCATGGATTCTTGACCATCGGCAGTCGAAATTACACAGCCACACATTTAATGGAGACACGAAGACGCCTCGCCTATGATACTAATGAGAACCGGTTCATCCGCTGGATGCTGGAACGCATTCATGGAAAGCTGAAGGAGCTCAAGAGTCGCTGGAAAATTAAAAACCGAACCCCAGATCCATTACTTATAAAAAGGTTAGACACCATGCTCACTCAGCTAGAGCGGGTGCTTAAGATGGATTTCTTGCGTGAGGCTGGAGTGCTGAAGCAGATGTCCGTTACGCTGGTGCTGCAGATGGCCCCTGGATACCGCGAAGTCTACCGCTGTTATCTCATGCTGCTCAAAGGCCTGTCGATCCAAGGCGACCTGCTTCGCCTATCTATGAAGGATGTCGCGCAGCTCTATGAATACTGGTGCTTCCTCAAGTTGAATCAGCTTCTGGGTCAGAAGTATAAGCTTGTGAAGCAGGATATCATTAAGGTGAATCGGAACGGCATTTTTGTTACGCTTGACCGCTCGCAAAGCGCTAAGATGGTGTACGAGAATCCAGTTAACGGGGAGCAGTTCATCCTGTATTATAATACGATTCCTGGCTCGGATAGGACACCGACACTCAATCAGCGTCCGGATAATGTACTGACACTCAAGAAGAAGGATGCTGGCAAAATCAAAGAGTATAAGTATGTTTTTGATGCGAAATACCGGTTAAATCCGGCTTATGAAGGCACTTCCTATCACGGGACTTATAGACAACCTGGCCCTGAAGAGGATGATATCAATACGATGCACCGCTACCGGGACGCCATAGTGTATCAGGAGAAAGACTCGGGGGAATACGAACGAAGCATGTTCGGTGCCTATGTGTTATTTCCCTATCCGGATGAGGAGCGGTATAAGACCCACCAATTCTACAAAAGCATCGAGCTATTGAATATAGGCGCTTTGCCGTTCCTACCGAATTCTACAAGCCTGGTGGAGCAATTCTTGGATGAGATTATTCAGGATAGTCCGGAAAAGGCTTATGAACGATCTACTCGTCCACGCGGTACGAAAGAATACTATGCAAACCAGCTTACGGGTAAAAATGTGCTTGTCGGCTCTGTTCGTGGCCCCAAACAAGTGGAGGTGGCGAGGCAGCACTCTTTTTACCATGTACCTTTGAAGAACCTTGCAAGCCAGAAGATAATAACCCAAATCGAATATATAGCGATGTGCCAATCGAGAAGGAAATTCTTCGATCCTGCAAAGACAGGGATTCATTGGGTGGGTAAAGTGGTAGATTGGGAAGTGGTGAAACGGAAGGAAATAAAGGAGATTGTCCCTGAACCTCATAAGGAAGAGAAAGATTATGTTAGATTCACTGTTGAGGAATGGATACCTTTAAAGCCTCACATTGCTTTAGGGGGACAGGGAATAAATACAGTCCTTTATACAAGCAAATATGTCCTAGACCGATCGCTAGAAATCGCGGAGCTTCGCTTAGAAACGGAGGAAGATCTTCGTGAATGGCGTGAGAAGCGCCGAAAGGGCAGAGTGAAGGTGAAGGTCGATCATGAGCAGTTTGTGGATTTAGGAAAAGTTGTGGAAGTTCGGAATATTTAAGTTAGTGAAAATGAAGTAAGGTTATTGTCCTGCCATTTATCAAGCATCCCGCTGGATAATGGCAGGATTTTTAAATTGGGCAAATACAAAACATCCTGTTGATAGACAATACTTGGAATGAGCATGTTATGATAACAGTTTCTCCCACACAAATATCCACCCCGCAATTCAAGTATCGCCGCTTTCGCAGATTGTGATCTTTCACCCGTTTCTCACCATCCCACAATTATCAAAACATTTGTTAATGGTTTGGGCTTTTCTACGTATTAACTTATGTAAGTTTCTTCACAACAAATTGCGCAATTTGTTTAGCTTTTCGATGAAGGTGAGGTGGAAGGAGGGTGAAGATGGAAGTTATCCAAGGTACTGCGGACCGTTACAAAAATATCGAAAGATCACGTGGTGCCATGATGTCAAAAGAGGAATTTACCCGGATGTACGATACGTACTACAAACGTGTTTACAAATATATTAGTTATCGTATTAATAACCACCACGTGTCGGAGGACATTTGTAGTCAGGTGTTTGAGACGGTGATGTGTAAGTATTATAGCTTTTCAGAAGAAAAATCGAATTTTGAGGTTTGGCTGTTTGCCATTGTAAGGAACGCTGTGACGGATTACTTCCGGGGGCAGAAGAAAAGAAGCTACACCTCACTAGATTCTTTGCTGGAGCTCATATTTCCCAAGCCGTCTCCGGAGGAACTGGCGATTCGTGAGGATAATAATCAAGCACTGTTCAAGGCGCTCTCCAAGCTGCGTGAGAAGGAACGTAATATCATTGCAATGAAATATGGGGCTGGACTAAAAAATTCCGAAGTCGCACAGATCATGGGCGTCAGTGAGTCCAATATTGGTGTCGTATTGCATAGAAGTCTGAAGAAACTGCATATTTCCTTAAAAGCAGGAGGATTCAACCATGAATAAGAAAAATGATCTCTCAAAATTCAGCAAAACCATAGAGCTGCTTGAGAATGTTGAACAGGATAACACTGCCGCCAAAGAAAGAATTTATAACCGTTTAGTATACAAGCTGGACCACGGAGCTCTTGAACCCAAATCAGAGAAAAAGGACGGGATAACGATGAAAAAAAGCAGCTGGAGAAATGCAATAGTGATTGGTAGTGCAGTAATTTGTCTAGGTGGAGCATTCTCTGCAACCTCCTATGCACAGGATATGTTCCAATCGATCATGGCAAAGTTTGAAGTAGGAAATCTCGAAATCACGCAATACGATAAGGAAATCCCTTCGGCTGGACAGTCAATATCTGAAGAGGGGAAAGGCGGGGAAAATGTTGCCATTGAATTGCCGGTTGCAGCCAAGTTGACTCTGGATGAAGCACGTGCGGAGCTTGGAATGAACTTCCCGGCACCAACCTGGATGGCTGACTATGAGTTTGTGAATGTTGTTCTTCAGGGGACCAGCATGGCTGAAGTGCAGTATAACTCCGGGGATAAAGCTGTTAATTTCCTAATCTCCAAGGGCGGCGACAATGGGATCAGCACTACAGAAGAAGTGAAGACAGAAGTAATCAACGGGACTAAAGTTTATTTTGCAAATGGAATTGTGATTTGGGAAAAAGATGGCTTTACCGTTGAACTTTACGCTCAAGAAGACTTTGACCAAGCTACACTTGGGAAGATCATCGACAGTTTTAGCATCGGTGCTCCTGTGAAGTCCTTAGGGACTGAACAAGTGAAGGAGAACCTGCAGAAGAATGAAGGGGGAGTTGCAGCTCCAGCTTCGGTTCCGGTTGTAGATTCAAAATAAGATGGTCTACTCAGGGTAGAGATGCCCATAGATACATATAAAGAAGACGCTAGGGGATTACCCTGAGCGTCTTCTTTATATCGTTTTCGTTTTCAGCTTTTCTAAAAGAACCTTCCACCAGTGAATAGATTGCTCTAGTTGAGAAGCGTAGTAGCTTTCCATGAAATCTACGACTTCACGAGAGGAGCTTTTCACATCTATTTGATGGTAAATTTGATTTAAATGATCTTTTTTTATCAGTGACTGTTCAATTTTCTTCTCGATAATCGGGATCACTTTGTCAGTCTCTACAAAACGAAGATTCACAAGAGCGACAATCATATCTGAGATAGATTCTGCATTTTCTATTACCTGATAAATTTTGAGCGGGAGCTGCTTACGCCCTTTATCAGTAATGGAAAACACCTGCTTGTCTGGGCGATGTTCTTCTTTGATAATCTCTACCTGTTCAACTAAGCCCTGTTTCGTAAGGGATTCAAAGTGATAATATAGTTTGCTTTCAGATAGATTTAGCAATTTATCAAAAGGAATAGGGGTGGATAGTTCTTTTTTTAATTTATAAGGATAATTATTTTCATCCATTAACTTACTTAAGATATAAATTTGAATTGACATCACAGAACCCACTCCTAATTGTTGGCTAAACTCTATCTTACCAAACCTAGGCGGTTATTTCAGCTGTATTTTTAACTTCAACGGGCAGTATAGTTTCTTTAGTCAGAGGTACAGGTTTATGAACAAACCGGACGATTACAATGTTAATCATCATAGCTCCGGCAAATACGCCTGCTAATCCCCATAAGAAGGGTGCTGGACTGATGGAACCAAACATTTGCGCCAAATAAGCTTGTACAGAATAATACATCGGTGTGATGCGGCCGAACCAATCGTATGGTGTATACATCATATCACGAGGCATGGTAGCACCATTGGCGATGGTTTGCATGAGCAGGATTGGAATATTTAAGACCATACCGCCTTCGCCAACTAGGAAGACCATAATCGCACATACGTTAAATGCAGCCATATACATTAGAATTTGCTGAGCAGCAACTGGTAACAGTAAGGATAGGTCTACATCTGCAATAGAGAATGCAATGGCTAAAGCAACGACTGTTGATAATACAGCGATTAATAAAGCTGTTAATTGAACGAACATAAACAGTTTTGTCTTGCTTGCTTTCCCGCGGTTCGCTTTAAAAGAAGCAACTAATTGCATGGAGGCAATCATTGCCCCAACATATCCAGCCATAGTTAAGAACATAGGTAGCATGTTGTTGTGCATGCCGTCCGGAACATCATTGATGACAACATAATTCCCGACATAACTATTTTCAATTTGTGTAGCCATTGCGGTGGCTTGTTCTTCTGGTACGTTAAAGTTCATTAACACACCTTTTGCGGTTTGCTCTGAGAAGTTCGCGCTTAATTGTTTGTTAATTTCTCCTACAACGGAAGACATGGCTGAAGATACCATGGTGGCAGAAGCTTCGTTGACTGTGAAATCAATACTTGCGGATACCTTACCGCTTTGAACGTTGGCGGAAAATTCTTCTGGGATATGGACAACTAGAGCTAACTTATTATGCTCTAATTCATCCATTGCCTCTTTATTCGATACATCGGTTTTTATCGTTTTGAATGGTAAGCTCTCCGAAAACTGACTCGAAATCTGAGCCCCATATTGACCTGCATCATCGTTGACGATAGCAATTTTTAAATCATCCATGTTCCCTGGAAGTGCTGTATACCCTGGTAAGAAAATACCTAGCATAGCAATGGCATAGAACACACCCATAAAAATAGAACCAATGGCCCCTTTGGACTTCAAAAACTGTGAAAACTTCAACTGTATACCTTCTTTCTTCTGAACAACACTTTTATTTTAGTACTCTAATTAAAGTACTTTTAACTGAGTGAGATTTATAGTACGATAATTCATTATAAATGTCAAATTTAAGATACAATGGGTAAGTAGTGAATGAATCATCATTCGGGTTGTTACATTGATATATAGTGGATGTGTTAATGTATTGATTAAAAGTGAATAACTGAAGGGACTTCGGACATGAACAAGGTTATTGTAATTGGTGCAGGGATATTAGGGGCTTCAGCAGCTTATCAGATAAGTAAGTTAGGCGCTGAGGTCATAATTATAGATCGTAAAGATGTTGGGCAAGCAACGGATGCAGCAGCAGGGATTATTTGTCCATGGTTATCTCAACGCAGAAACAAAGCATGGTATCGTCTTGCTAAAGCGGGAGCAAGCTTTTATCCAGCACTTATTCAAGAGTTGGAAGAGGCTGGAGAAACCGAGACTGGATACGCAAAAGTTGGAGCGATATGTATCCATGATGATTTGAAAAAGTTACTCGCGATGAAAGAAAGAGCGGAGCTTCGCAGAGAGGACGCCCCTGAAATAGGTGAGCTTACGATAATGACGGATCTTGAAGCGCAAGAGAAGTTTCCATTATTGTCGGAAGGTTATCATGCGCTGCATGTATCGGGTGCAGCAAGAGTGGACGGACGTGAATTACGTGATGCTTTGCTAAGAGCGGCACAGCGTAACGGTGCGCAAATGATTGAGGGAGATGCTATTCTTGAGCATGCTGATCATGAAATTAAAGGGGTTAGCGTAGGAGAACAGACATTCACAGCGGATGAAGTGATTGTGTGTGCAGGGGCCTGGTCTAACGCTTTGCTTCATCCGCTCGGGATCATGCTCCAGGTGCGTTATCAGAAGGCTCAAATTATGCACTTGAAGCTTGCTCAACAAGCGAGTACAGAGCAATGGCCTGTGGTAATGCCGCCTACAGATCAATATATACTCGCATTTGCGGATCAAAATATCGTGGTAGGTGCTACTCACGAAAATGATGTCGTAGGTTATGATACTGCTGTAACCGCAGGTGGAATGCAAGAAATTTTAAATAAAGGTCTTCAAATGGCTTCCGGTCTTGCAGATTGTAGCCTAAATGAAATAAGAGTAGGGTTCCGTCCATTTACAGCAGATTTTCTGCCCGTGTTGGGCAGGGTTCAAGGATGGAATAAACTAATTGTTGCTAATGGACTAGGGTCATCCGGATTAACGATGGGACCCTTTCTTGGTGAGCAGTTAGCCAAGCTAGCCATGGATCAACAGGTAGATATTCCGCTTGAAGACTATGCATTAGAGCATGCGATTAATTGATTAGAAGCAACACGTAAAAAACCTTCTATATAAGTTGAACTAAAAGTATTCTGAAAAGGAAAAGTGATGGAGGGGAAGTTTGGAACTGTAGGAACGTAGTGACCGCCTTTGTCACCGGATTTCAACCATGAAACATGGTAATAATCAAGAAATCTGGTGACAACAGCGGCCGGAAGTCCAAACATTCACCGCAGTCACGCACTTACCTTAATAGAAAAATTTTAAGTTCAACTAATATAGCGAAGGTTTTTTTTATCCTTTATACTGAAAAGACCAATTTATCTTCCTAGGAGTTGTCTAACGAATCATGATAAAGAAAGAAGTCGCGCATATACGCAAGCAATTTAAGCTGGATCACGATTTAATGAATATTTACGATATTCTCAACGTGTATATTATGAAGGAAAGTAACGAGATCTATCATTGGGAGCGCCTGCCGTTTGGAATGGTGGATAGAGAGAAGCAGGAGCTGTATATGGGCAATTTCAAAAAGCTCTTGACCGGCGAACTGGATCAGAAATTGTTCGAGTTGAAGTTTCAGGGGGAAGCGGAGGAACCAGCGCAGGTGATGCTTCACCAAGCTTTGGTGACAGGGGATCCAGATGAATGGCAGGACCTGATGCTGCTGTTGGTGGACAGAATGATGGCGGATACTCATTATGAACGGGATACGGTGATCACTTTCGTTCGCGGACAGTATTACCGCCCGACCAAAGATAGAAACGATGAAGCCGAGGAAAGTGAGAAAAACGAAATGTTCGCGCATCCGTTTATTCTATGCAGCGTGAATTCCACGGAGAAGCAACGGAAAGCTCTCTTATTTGATTATGTGGAAAGGGAATTCAAGTACAACGTCATTGTAGATCCGATTGTTAAGTTAAGTACACCGGAGCAGGGCTTCTTTTACCCGAGCGTGACGGACAATTATTCCGATGTGAACCGCATTCTGTATTGTACGGGAAAATCGAATTTTCCAGATCCGCATTTCATCGAGCAGGTCTTGAACGCCGAAAGATCCGTGACGGCACTGGAAGAGAGAGCTATTTTCGAAGACATCGTGAAGGAAGTGGCGGGCGAACAACTTGACGCGACCACCATTGCTCAGCTGTACGAGGAAATCCACCAGGTCATTGAAACCAACCAAGATGAAGAAGAACCTCCTAAGCTCGACTATAGAGATGTAGAACGTGTGCTGAAGGTAAGCGGTGTTGAAGACGTGACGATGGAAAAAGTGGAACGTGCGTTTGAAACCATCGTAGACAACAAGCACTATGAGATGAAGGCAAGTAGTGTGATGCCGAAATTCACTACAAAATCGATAAAGATCGAAACAAAGGTAGCTACGATTTCGGTCAGTCCGCAGGATTTGAAATATGTGAAGCAAGTGAATTATCAAGGTAGACGCTGCATTTTGATTGAGGTTGACGAAGATGCTGTGATCGAAGGATTTACACTCACTACAGAAACGCTTTAGACTGCTTCGCCAACGTTATGGGCTATCCCTAAAGTCTTTGATCAAGACTTGGGATAGCCCTTTTTGTATCAAATATGGTACTTAAAGATATAATTGATATATTCTTTTGCACTAGTATTAATTTCTTCATCGCTCGCTTGAAATGAAGTTCCAAGCGTTGTAGCCTTTGAATAGGTTTGCGCGTCATTTGAATCAAACTGATTTTACAGAATTGTTATCAAACTATTAAAAAAAAGTAGGGTTGTTCAAATCCCATGGTATAGCGAATGAAAGCGTTTCTATTAATTTTGCGACCGCTATCCCCGAAAGAAATTGGCATTATTTAGTGCTTGAAGTTCCTCTGATTTGGATATTTTATTTAGTTATTGTTTTATTTCAATAGGATAATGTTACCTTACCGTCACTCTGTCCTATGTTTCTAGGATTATAATAAGTCTGTAATCGACACCAACCTTAAAAGACCATCGGAGGTAACACAATGAAAATAAAGAAAACATTATCCGTTGCATTATGTGTAGCAGCAGTCGCATCTTTCTCTTCCCAAGCAATGGCCAATCCTGTCGCAACGCCAACCAGTTCAACCGTAGCATCATCCACTAATCAAGTTGGACAAAAATTTACACTAGCTGGTGTTAAAACGAACGCCAATACAGTATTGATAGCAACAAGCACGGTTGATCTTGATTTGGATGGCGTGAAGGACACTTTATATCTCATCGGTGACAAAAATGAATCTCCTGATTTCGACAACATTAATCTCATCGTTGTAAACGGCAAAACAAACAAAGTGTTAAACGCAGGGATTAAAGACTTTGGTGGTTTGAACGCGAAAATCAGCTATGTGAGTGATTTCAATAATGACCATGCACTTGATGTGATGATTACCGCTTACTCAGGTGGTAACAAAGGATCTACCAATGCTAGAATCGTAACCTTCAAGAACGAAACACCTTCCATTATTCTGGGCGGGGACTTGAAGATCAAAGGTGAGCGGGCATTGTTCAAAACATTAGAAGCGGTTGACGTAGAGAATGATGGTGTAAGTGACCTACTTGGAATCAGAACCCTCTATGGTGATACTAATGCCGAGGTAAAAGGCTATGAAAAAGTATGGTTTGCGTACAAAAACGGCGAATTCCAAGTTAGCAAAACAGAAACTACTAAAGAAGACCCATTTAAACAACCTGCACTTGGTGAACTGACTGTTGGCCAACCTTTCGCATTGCAAGGTGTTAACACAACAGATAAGACTGTTCTTATCAGAAAACAAGTTAACGATGTTAATAAAGACGGTGTCCAAGATAAAATCTATCTGATCGGTGACAAAGCAGATGAGCTTGGTTATGTAAGCAACATCAACCTGGTTGTTGTCGATGGCAAAACAAACACATTGAAGGATGCAAAAATCAGCGGTTTCGATGGCTTTAAACCAGAAATTCAATGGATTGGTGATTTCAACGGGGACAAAGCAAATGATGTAATGTTTACAGCATTCTCCGGTGGTAACAATGGTACAACAGATGCTTACATATTGTCTTTCACAGGTGATAAGGTACAACCACTTTTGAGTGTAAAACCTGTTGTGGATGGTAAACCAGCATTTTTCAACACTTTAGAGCAAGTAGATCTCAATAAAGATGGTGTATATGATCTGGTGGGGACTAGAAAAATTCGCGGTGACGCAGAAGCTATAGTTCTAGGTGAGGAAAAAACAACATTCACATTCAAAGACGGTGCCTTCAAGGTTGTAGGTACAGAAACCATTAAGTCCGATAGCAAACCAGCGACTACACCATCAACTACAACAAGTGATTTCACCGTTGGCAAACGTTTTGAGCTTAAGGGGATTACAACAACAGCAAAAACAATCCTGCTTGCGAAACAACAAGTGGATGTAACTGGTAATGGTATTGCGGATAATGTCTTACTGATTGGTAACAAGGATGCCGCTAATGGTGGATTGGTTACAGATATCAACATCGTCGTTCTAGAAGGAAAAACTAAAAAAGTGATTAATAGTAATATCAAAGACTTCACGGGTTACCAGCCAAAAATTAACTTCGTTGGAGATTTCAACGGAGATAAATCTAAAGATGTCATGATTACTGTATACTCTGGCGGTAACAACGGCAGCACTAATGCTTACGTAGTATCCTTCAAAGATAGTGGTGTGAAAGTTCTTCTTAACGAGTACGTGAAAGTGAATGGCAAACGTTCACTCTACAATACAATGAAAGCATCTGATGTAGATAAAAATGGAGTCTATGAGATTGTTGCAACAAAAACGATTCATGGTGAAGCTACTTCCGTAATTAAAGGCGAAGAAACCGCTGTTCTTGCTTACAAAAATGGAGCATTTCAAGTTAAATCGACGACTGTAAAGAAATTTAAATAATTTTATAACAGATATCTCATTGAGGGAGTCTCCCGATAGTCATAAAAAGTGGCTACCGGAGGACTCCCTTTTGATTTTTTTGAGTAAGATTGACTATGCTCTTGGTGAGAACACCTAAAACTAAACTCTCCCTTGCTCAATAAGTCTTGCGGATCCATTATTAAATTACAAAATGACCCGCTATTCTAAAGGAGTGAAAACAATCTTATGGAACTGAAAAAAATAAATGAATCTATTTATTACTTAGAAAATGTTAGGGAAACAGACAGACCTGTTTTGGGATATGTTGTAGGTGAGAACTTTTCAATTATGATTGATTGTGGCAATTCAAAATCGCATTTTGATGCCTTTATAAAGGGTTTGGATGATCACAATCTACCACGTCCCAAATATGCTTTGATTACGCACTGGCATTGGGATCATACCTTTGGTATGCATGCTTTTGAGGGGGAAACCATAGTATCTTCAGCAACGAATGAGGTACTAAAGCGATTGAAAGCGTGGAAATGGGATGAAGAGTCCGTTATAAAACGTCTAGGGACAAAAGAAGAAATAGAATTCGCCTATAACTGTATGAAAAAAGAATACGATACGTTCGATAAGATTTCGGTCAGCACAGGATCGATTATTTTCGAGGATTCTTTAACATTGGATTTAGGGGGCATCACTTGCCAAATCCTCAAGGTAGGAGGGCCGCATGAAGCAGACTCTTGTGTTGTATATGTTAAAGAAACGGAGGTTTTATTTGCAGGTGATGCACATAGTGGAGATTATTATCATGGAGAAGGTAAGATTGATCCCATAAAAATGAAGGAATATGTTGAGTTTTTAAAAAATCTTTCATTCACTACGTATATCCCAGGGCACGATGCCCCTATGAGCAAGGAGCAAATCATTCATGTGTTAAGTAGATTTTGTGAAGTGAGGTAAACAGGGACTCCCTTTCCCTATACCCACCCCGTAAACTCCAATATAGATGCTTTTGCAGATTGGGCTTCGGAATGTGCGGCTTTACGCCATTGTTTGGGAGATTCGCCCATAAGCTTAGAGAAGCATCGATTGAAGCTGGAAATGGATTGAAAGCCGACTCGTTCAGAGATGGAGAGGATGGAAGCATCCGTGCTTTTTAACTGCTTGCAGGCCTCTTCAATGCGGGTGCTGTTTAGGAAATCTAGAGGTGCGGTCCCCATGATCTCATGGAATTTTCTGCGAAAATGAGTGGTGCTTAGATGGCACAGATCAGCTAGGTCATTGATGGTAATAGGTATCATGTAGTTTTTAGTGATGTATTCCAGAACCGGAGAGATGACAAAATCACCTTTCAGGTTATGCTCTGTTTCTTGCTCTGCTAAGGGTTCATTCCGGGAATGTATTCTAAGTAGTTCTATATAAAGGGATAATAATAAGCCGTAGGCACTTTCCTGATAGTAAGGATTTTTGTGCTTCAATTCCTCTACAATCGATGTAGCAAGGGTATAAACCTTGGGATGTTCCTCCTTGTTCAAAATACAATTCATCCCCTTGATCGCCCACAAATTTGGCTCGAAGTCACTATAAGCGCTTTTGAATGAATGCTGAAAGAGCTCCTCAGGTGAAAAAAAGATATAAGACCACAGACTGGCTTCTTTTGGAGAACTATATGTTGTATGAGGTAGATACCTAGGGATGAAGGTCACATCTCCGGCTTTAAAGGGTACGGATTCACCTTTGATCTCCATGATGCCGCTATCCGAATGACAAATGCCAATCTCTAAATGGTTATGAAAATGGAGATGTTCACTTTTGATATCGGAAATCTTCCAACGTTCACCGCTTAACAGTAAAATAGGGAAGTTTATCGGCAAGCTGTAGTGGCGGTATTCGATGACGGGTTTCTTTTTTCTGGGCATAATCTCAATACTCCCGTTCTTATTACGTAGGTTGAGTAGATTATAGGTTAACGTTATACCAAATTCAACTATATAAAGAGAATTTGATATTATACAATTTGGGAAAAAAGTGGCGGAGGAGAAGTTTGGAACTGTAGGAGCGTTAGCGTCCGCCTTTGTCTGCAGATTTCCACCGCGAAGAGCGGTATAAAATCAAGAAATCTGCAGACAACAGCGGCCGGAAGTCCAAACATTCTCTGTAGTCACGGCCAATCCCGAAATATAAGAACCACTAGTTAATGGTTGAAATTGCACAGTTTAGTTATGAATATGCTTAGAATCAGACCATTTTACTCCTTACAATAGAGTTAGTAAAGCGTTTACATAGGACGGACAGCTCTCAAGCGCCAATGGGGGCGTGTGCGAAAGAGAGGAGAATCAAGATGCTTCAATTAACTTATGACAGAGAAGAGATTCTAAGCGTTATCGACAAAGTCGTTAGAAAAACAATGACGATGGATTTAACATGGGACTGGCCTTGTGGTGTGGCTTATTATGGGGTATCCAGAGCTTATAAAACGACAGGTAATACAGAGTATTTGGATATGCTTGTCCAGTGGGCAGATGAATATATTGAGCTGGGCCTGCCGGACTGGACGGTAAACACCTGTGCCATGGGGCATATGCTGATTACCTTGTATGAAGAAACAGGCAACCAGAAGTATTGGGATATTGTAATGAGCAAGGTGGATTATCTGCAGAACCATGCGCTTAGATTCGGAGATCATGTGCTGCAGCATACCGTTTCTATTTCGAATGATTTTCCAGAGCAGGCATGGGCAGATACATTGTTTATGGCGGCGTTTTTTCTGCTACGCGTAGGAAGTAAATTAAACGATCAGGAAATGATCCAGGATGCCCTGAATCAATATTACTGGCATATCAAATACCTGCAAGACCCTAGCAGCGGCCTCTGGTACCATGGCTACAATAATGTGAAGCAGGATCATATGTCCGGACTATATTGGGGCAGAGCAAATGCTTGGGGCGCATATACCATGTCGCAAGTCAAAAAGCTTTTGAAAGAATGGTATTTGTATCCGGCGTGTATGGACGTGGAGTGTTCGCTGCGCGATCAATTGGCGGCACTCAAGCTTGTGCAAACGGAGAACGGCTTGTGGCGGACAGTGCTTGATGACGAAGAATCTTATGAAGAAGTATCTGCCTCTTGCGGGATAGCGGCTGCAATGATCAATAACGGCAATCCGCTGCATACCAAATATGTGCAAAAGGCGCTGAAGGGTATCCTAAGCAATATCAGCGAGGATGGACGTGTACTGGGAGTATCGGGCGGAACAGCGGTTATGAAGGACCGGGAAGGCTATCGCAATATTCCAAAAGACTGGATTCAAGGCTGGGGTCAAGGCTTAGCACTCTCTTTTCTGTCCGATATGCTCAAATAGGAGGGATCCAAGTTGTCCAAGCAAACAACGGGGGCCTTTACACTACCGGGCGAATCCGGTTATGAGGCACTGACCTTAGAGTTAGCTGAACGGTGGGGTGCCGATGTCATCCGTGACAGTGACGGCACACAGTTGTCCGATGAGATTATCAACGCAGGATACGGCATTTATTCTACAATCTGTATCATCAGAGATCATAACGAATGGGCATCCCAGAACCCTGATAAGCTACAGCAGAGCTTTTTAATTACTAATCCGAAGGTAGCGGTCGAAGATTATTTATCCATTTATTTGATGGAGGACTTTTTCGCTGAACAATTCCGAGTGAATGATTCCAAAGAGGCGTTTAAGTACTGGCAGGTTTTTGACCGAACTACTGGTGAAGAGGTTCCAAAAGAACAGTGGAATTATGAGCGGGAATCAGGAAATGTAGTCATTACTGGAATTGCGCCTTGGCATAAATACACAGTCAGCTTCATGGTTTACCGGATTTGGGAAGAGATCTCCATGTACAATCACACCACGAATCACTGGGAAAAAGAACATCTAATGCAGATTGATCCCATCTATGTTGAAACGCAAAAGTATTTGCTCCACTTCCTTGAAGATTGGTGCCGTAAGCATAAGGAAACAACGGTGGTTCGGTTTACGTCCCTATTTTATAATTTCGCCTGGATCTGGGGCAGCAATGAGCGCAATCGCCATTTGTTCTCGGACTGGGGTTCATATGATTTTACGGTAAGCTCAAGAGCGCTTGATCTGTTTGCTCAAAAATATGGGTATTCGCTCACGGCCGAGGATTTTGTGAATGGTGGAAAATATCGTGTCAGTCATATCCCGGCGCAGCAGCGCAAACTGGACTGGATGGCATTTATCAATGATTTTGTCATCGAATTTAGTAAGAAATTAATTGATATTGTGCATGGGCACGACAAGCTGGCATATGTCTTCTATGATGACAGTTGGGTTGGCATGGAGCCTTACAATGATCGTTTCGAGGAGTTTGGCTTCGACGGGATGATTAAATGTGTGTTCTCAGGGTTCGAGGCAAGAATGTGTTCAGGTGTAAAAGTAGATACCCATGAGATTCGGCTGCATCCCTACTTGTTTCCGGTTGGTTTAGGTGGTCTGCCTACCTTTATGGAGGGAGGGAACCCTACACTAGATGCCAAAAAATATTGGATCAATATTCGGCGTGCTCTACTCAGAGAGCCTATAGATCGAATTGGATTGGGTGGATATTTGCATCTTGTAGAGCCTTATCCGGATTTTTGTGATTATATCGAAAAGATTGCGGATGAGTTCAGAGTAATTAAAGAGCTGCATCATAAAGGCAAACCGTATCATATTAAGACGAAGGTAGCCATTCTGCACGCTTGGGGCAAATTGAGATCGTGGACCTTGTCTGGGCATTTCCACGAAACGTATATGCATGATTTGATTCATATCAACGAGGCTTTATCCGGATTGCCGATTGAAGTACAGTTCATTGATTTTGAGGATATCCGTCAGGGAATATTAAAAGATTGTGATGTAGTGATCAATGCCGGATCTGCTGGCTCAGCATGGAGTGGTGGAGAACGCTGGAGGGACAACAAGTGTGTGGACTTACTGACAAAGTGGGTGTATGAAGGTGGTACTTTTATAGGCGTGAATCAACCTTCAGCGCTTGAAGGGTATGACAGCTTTTTCAGAATGGCACATGTGCTCGGTGTAGATGAGGATACAGGCTCCAGAGTAGCGCATGGAAAATGGACATATGAAGTGAAGGATGAGCTTGGTGTAGTACCTATTGGGGCTAGCATAACACACAAAAATAACATTTATCTTACTGATGGAGCAGCAGCGGTTGTGACTGAAACGGATGGTCTAATAACACTGTCCACCCATGCTTTCGGTAAAGGAAAGGGGATCTACCTTCCATCTTTCCAATTCAGCTTTGAGAATACAAGATTGCTGCTGAATTTGATTCGTTTGGCGGGTAATGAGTTCACGGAGATCAAGTACATTACGGACAACTTATATACAGAGTGTGCTTATTATCCAGAAAGCAAAATACTCGTGGTCATTAACAATAGCGATCAGCTTCAAAAAACTACGATTCATACGGAATATGGACAGCAAACCTTGGAATTAGATCCGTATGACACGATTATTAGAACGATTGGGGACTAGTAAGATTGAATAAAAAGCTCAAGCTGTGGCTATCCTGCCAACGCTTATGTTCACAATATCCCTCGCAACAATGACTATAACTAAACTCTCCCTTGCTGAGCATGGCCTGCCTCATCCATTATTTAACTAAGAAATGATTTGCAGCGCCATAAAAGATTGGAGACGATGTTTATTCATGAGGGACTTTGTAATCCGAAATCCGAAGGATGAAGATGCGGAGCAAATTGAAAGCATGGATTTTGTTCTAAAAATGCTATATCTGTATCATGGAGATCTGGATAAGCGAAATATGTTCTGTGCAGTGAGTGGCGACGGAGAGGTTCTGGCCGTTGCTCATCTGATGGAGCATGATACTTTTCATGCGGTTGGACATGATGAAGACCCAAACTTCAAACGATATCTTAATTACGAAATTATATTTGCAGAGAACGCCGAGGATGAAGGTATCAAAGCTGCACTGATTGAAGTATTAATCGGACGGGTCAGAGAAATTAAAGCTGGGTATCAAGAGAAGCGCATTATCATGGCTCAATATCTCGACACAGATGATCTCGAAGAGTTGAGCTTCTGTCTAGCGCGTGGATTTACGATTTGCGATACGATTGTCGTGTATAAATTTGACTTGAGTAGGGAGATTCCTAAGTATCCTTTACCAGAAGGGGTTCTGGTGAAGCCAACTGCACTGAACAATAGTGAAGCTCAGGAACAATATCGTCATGCTGAACTCGCAGCCTTTGACGGTGTGGCGTGGAGTCTGAACCATTTGGGGTGGATGCAGGGATCTCCCGAAATCGTTAATTTCTGCGCGTTTCATGGCGATCAATTGATCGGCAACACCTCAACCTGGAGAATCACCGACGAGAGAAGTGCAACGGAGAATGTATTCGTCATTCCTGAATGGCAGAAAAAAGGTGTCGCTCGTAACATCATCTGCACCGCACTGAATTATCTAAAGCAGCAGGGCAAAATAATCGCTACTTTGGGCACGCATGGAGATAATAGGAAAGCTATTCGATTATATACTCAGATCGGGTATGAGTTGTGCGGTTCAAGATTTACCGTTGGCTATGAAATCGATTAATAAGCATTTACTAGACGACTTCGGTCGTCTTTTTTATTTACAAGGACTACTGATCTTCTTTATTGAATTATTACTAATAAGGTATTATTTTCAAAATAATATGTTTATTTGAAAAGGGAGTTTAGAGGAATGATTAGAATCTGCATTTGTGATGACGAGCAATTACATAGTTCCAAGTTAGAGAAGATTATTATAGATAGTGCAGGTTTGTATCAAAACATAGAGCTAGATATAGACATTTATGAATCCGGAAAATCATTGTTGAATGCTTTAAAAGCTAGAAACGAAGAGTATCAAATATTATTCTTAGATATTGAAATGGGGATTTTAAATGGAATCGAGGTCGCTAGGGAAATTAGAAAAATAGATAAAAATATGATTATCATTTACGTTACCAGCTATGACAATTACACCATGGAAAGCTTTGAAGTTTCTCCTTTTCGATACATACTAAAACCAATACAAGAAGAGCAAATAAGTAAAGTATTACTCCACGCAATTGATGAGGTTAAAAGGAATAACCAGTATTTATTCTTCAAAACTCAAAATCTTAACTATCAAATCAAAAGTGAGACGATTCTATCCATTTCATCTGAGAAAGGTAGGATTATACATGTTGTAACCGTTGATGACGAGTTTTCATTTTATGGCACGATAAAAGAGATTGAAGAAATGCTTGATCCCTTGTCCTTTATAAAAGTAAATCAAGGCACCATTTTAAATCTAAATTATGTACATATTGTTTCGGGAACCGATATTATTCTCACCAATAAAGAAAATTTCGCAATTAGTAGAGGTCAGAGAAAGGTAGTTAAAGATGCTTATAACAACTTCATAAAAAGGAGGATTGGCTATTGAGAAATATTGAGGTTATTAGCATTGGAGTTCTAGCTATTCTCTATACGCTTGTTCAGGTAACATCGATCTCTATTTATTTCAATGGATTTCTTAACCTCAGAATTTCAAAGTATAAATTTTATTCCTTAACATTTCTCGCTATGGGAGTAATAAAATTATTGTCTAGTGATACAAACTCTATGGTTAAGTTGTTTTTATTTGTTGTTCTTTTGAGTATCTGTATACTGTATTCGTTCTACGGATCAATGGCTCAAAGGATCTACCACATTATCTTTTTTACGCTGATCACTACACTTGCAGACTTGGCGTTGTCTATTATTACATATAATTATGATCAAAAATTTGAAGGTCAGTTATTCATTATGCTAGTCGTATATTTTAGTGCAAACTTTTTATCGTTGTTAATTGTGATGTTGTCGGCAAAGCTGTTACTCTATTTTAGATCTGATAATGAGATAGGATTAAGTAATAAGGAATGTTTGTTATTAAGTATAGTGCCTTGTCTATCCTTATTGAGTATATATTGGATTTTTCAGTATAAAGATATCAATCAATTCGTTCCATGTGTTTTTTTGTTAATTGTGAATGTGTGCATTATGCTGATTTACAATAGTTTAGAAGGGAAAAATTTTCTTATACATAAGTACTCCATAATGGAGACACAAAATAAATATTACGAAGAGAGCTTAGAGAATCAAAGGGAAATGTCTAAGCTAAAACATGATCTGAAAAATATTTTATTAAATATAGCCTATGGATTGGAGAGGGATAGAACAGACGAGGTAAAAGAGGAGCTACAGGAGTTATTAAAAACCAATGTATTCTCATATAGATTATTAACCGGGTGTATACCCATCGATGCCATTCTTCATAGTAAGCTAGAACAAACCAAGAAGTATAATATAGAATGCACTTTAGACCTCCAAGTTCCTCATGATTTATTTATAGAACATACCATTGATCTAGCGGCCATTTTAGGGAATCTTTTAGATAATGCAGTAGAAGCAGTGCTTAGATTAACAGAAGAAATAAAAAAGGAAATTGAAATCAAAATAAAATTTAGTGAGGATAAATTATTCATAATCATTGTAAATTCGTCGAATCATGTGAATGTGGATTTCTCCTATGGGCGATTAATTTCTGAAAAAGGGAAAAATAGGTACGGCATTGGAATCAGCAGCATCAATGAACGAGTCAAAAAGTTAAAAGGATACTCAGACTTTTCGTACGATGAGGGCTATTTTAATTCAATCGTAGTCTTACCAAATCCATAAAATAAAAAAAAGGCGACTTTCCATTCAAAAGAATGAGAAATCGCTTTTTTATTTTGCAGATTACAACGAGTATTGTGCGGATTACAACGAACATCAAAAAACAAAAAAAATTTGGTTTATGATTTCAATGTAGGTTATCAAGGGCACGAATATTCCAAAGTACAAAAGAAAAGTGAAATAGGGGGGAGCAAAGAGTCGCCATTGCGCGGGCTTTCATTATGCAAACTGTATCCATTTCTTTTTTGGGACATGTGAATTCTAAATCAAATAGGAAAGGAGGGAGAACGTTATGATTCCATTAGTTGTATTAGTGGTTGTATTTGCTTTATTGACTATAACGCTATCATGTCTATGGCTCTACAATGATTGTTTGTATCGAGGAATAAATCCTTGGATTTGGGTATTCTTAATGATTGCGACCACTCCCATATTGGGATTCATTTTATATTCTCTTATTGGAAAAAGAGGAATATCAATTACGGGTAAGCCTAGGAAGAATAAGTATATAGGATCCGCGGTTTTTATTACCATACTGTTGCTTATCTTTTCAAGTATCGGATTAGCATTTTATTCAGTGACATAGATAGAGAAGTTAGATTCAAGCTGACAGTGCTCTGTAGAGTTTCTACAGAGCTTTTTATTATTGTTGTAATTCATTTCAATATTTTACCGCCTATGCTACTATATCTACGATCATAAAAGGAATAATTTAGAATATTGGGTGGATTTCATGGAAATCGGTGCTGTAACTTTGATTGTAAAAGACATGGAAAAGATGGCCATATTCTATCGGGACGTCATGAATATGGTTATAGAATGGGATGGTGGCATTGAGATCGTAGCTGATATTCCACAAGAATAATTGGATATATACAATCACCCGAAAGGAAGAATTGCTCTTGAGAACCCCTATAACTAATGTAAACTGGCTTGAACACCATGAAATCATGGATGAGCTACTCTATCATGAAGCCAGCTTAACCACGCATCCGATGGATGATGGCTTTGAAGCTGAGGTTCTAAAGATCAATCTAGATCAGGAAAGCTATGTCTTGAAAACATGGAGTAAGAGCTCCAAACCAGATGTTCAGTTTCAATATCGTTTATTGGATGTCCTGTCCGAACGAGGGGTAGCCGTCTCTAAACCAGTGGGTTGGGGAATCAATCCGGACGGGAATAAGGTGTTGTTAACAAGCTTTGACGGAACGCCAATTCATAAAGTGAATAATAAGACAATGAAGGAGCTCGCGAGCATTTTAGCCAGAATTCATCAAATAGATATCGCTGAGCTGGAACATATACAACTACCTAAGTACGATTTCATCGACTACTTTTTTCCTGAAGTGAGAGAGCATACAGACCTTAATCAAGCTCTGATTTCTCTAGTGGAGCAAACTCCAATGAGACAAGATCGTATCATTCATGGAGATTTTCATTTAGGAAATATAGTAGAGGAACAACAGCGATTTACCGTCATCGATTGGACGAACGGCCAGTTGGGAGACCCTCGATATGATTTTGAATGGTCACTTATTCTGCTGAAAATCCACATCTCCGAGCGTTACGCTGATATGTTCCGTTCTGCTTATCTATTGGAGAATTTTATGGAGCTGGAAGAGCTTGAGGTGTTCGAAGCATGGGCTTGTCTAAGATGGATCTTACTGAATAGACGAGGCAGTACACCTAAAGGACCTAATGTAACGAAGAGGGTAAAGAGCATACTGGGCAGTAATCGCTTCATGAAAGATTTGGATTTCCAAGGGTTTAAATGAACTTCATCTTAAAAAAAATTACAATACAGACCGCAACCCTTTGCGAGGGAGGCGGTCTATTTACGTTTGTTCGCTGCTTTCATTCAATATTCAGTTTGGGTGTTTATAATGCTTTTTATGAATCGGGGGATGTGCTTGTATAGACTTCTACTGTGAAAAGGAGGTTTTCCATGGTAAGGGCAATTCAAAAAACATTGTATCTCATACTGGCATGCTTCATAGGACTGTTTATCGCTTCCTCCTTTTTTATCCGAGCGAAATATAATTATTTCGTATATGGGGACACACCAGTTTTGGAGAAGCAACAGCTCGGCCTTTTTATTCTAGGGATTGTGGTGGTGCTGGCGTTAAGCGTTATTTTGTATAAAATATGCCTGAAGCTTAATCAGTACAGTTGGAAAATCGTCATTCCAGTCATATTGCTATGTTCTTTTGCCATTCAGCTCGTGATCATTTTTCTGTTTCCTCGCTTGCCGACGGATGATTCGCAGACGGTGCTTTCACTGGCACTCGATATGATGTACAGGAATGATTATTCATCTTTTGACACGACGGGTTATCTGCATATGTTCCCGTTTAATTTCTCGATTGTTGTGTACTTAAAGACGTTGCTACAGTTATTTCCGGATAATTATCTGGTAATCAAAATATTCAATATTCTATTTACACTCTTAACCTCGTTAATGATTTACCTGCTGTATAAAGAGCTCAAGGGTAAGTCTGAGGATCATGATTATGGCATTCTCGTGTTTGCCGCTACCTATATCCCTTCTTTGTTTATGAGTAATTTAATTTATAACGATGTGATCGCGACTGCCTTTTTGACAAGTGCTTTATATTTTGCTGTGAAATTTATCAAAAGAAAGTCCTTAAAGGATATTGTCTTCGCAGCCATCTTTCTGGCAGTCGGGAACTATTTCCGAAGTATCGGTGTTATTTTTCTGATTGCTGTGGTAGTCAGTCTTTTGTTCAACTTGCGTGCGATCGGGGTAAAAAAAGCTCTGAGCGCGTTGTTTATTACGGCTTTAATGTTTAATGTTCCAGGCTGGACGCAAAATGCTGTGCTGCAGGCGACGAATGTCGTAGATGAACCAATTAACGAAAATTCCGCACCGGTCTATATGTGGCTGAATATGGGGATCAATCTGGAGACGTTTGGATTCTGGGATAACTGGCAGAGCTATACGATCTACCAGCAGGATGCCAATTATAATAAGGAAGAAAGTACGCAGCTATTTAAAGAGGAAATCAGCCATAAACTCTCCGAGGCGAGCCTAAGCGACGTAGTGAAAATGTATTATAAAAAAATCGTTTGGACCTGGACAGAAGGAACATACCAGATGGAACGATATGGACTTGGGAATGATGGATCATCCAGTAACGGTGGAAGAATGGGCTTTGTCATGGACCGTTATAGCTACACTAATGCTGCTACGGATCTATTTAAGGGGGATTCGAGCTACCGAAGCGGGCTACTGTGGTTGCTGTATGTCCTGAATTTTTTGATGTATGTTTTTATACTCGTTCGCTTAATCGGTGGAATAAGAGCCAAAAGGTATGAGGAAACCTCTGTGATTCTTGTGGTGCTGGGCTTTATCGGTTTCTATCTACTATGGGAGATTAAGTCCCGGTATATTTATCCGGTATATCCGCTGCTGATCGTGTTATCCTACATGGGTTTTAAAGATATATATGAGTATATGTTAAAAAGATATTTTCCACGTTGACCATTTTTGCTCGGAAAGAGGGGGTTCAAAGATGCGGATCAAGCGATATCTCGCTTTGCTCATAGTAGTGCTTAGTTGTTCCATGGTGCTCGTCTCCTGTGACGCCATCACCGCTCAGAAGATATCAAGTACAGATCCTGGTTCAAGGGTGAACGGGGGACAGGGCTTTAACGGTGGCCGGGGTAAAGATGGAGGGAGCTCTCCCGGCATGAATGGTGGGACAAGAAGAAACGGCAACCAAGGTACAGATGGAGGAGTTAGCGGGCAAAGTGGGCGACAGTGAACAAATTTCATGAACTTGCCCCAAGCCTACGAAGATTAAGTGTGATAGGATAAGATTACATTTAAATTCCCCGCAGGGGTAAGAAAAGAGAAAAGGGAGCAACATGAGAATCATTATATCGCCTGCCAAGAAGATGAAGATGGATACGGATTTTATGGATTGCCGCCAGATGCCGCAATTCATAAGCGAGTCACAGACTCTTCTGGCCTTATTACAAAAGTTGAATTATGAAGAAGCCAAATCACTATGGAAATGCAATGATGCCATCGCCACGCTAAATGTGGAACGGATTCGGGATATGGATGTAACACGGAATCTTACACCGGCTATCTTTTCCTATGAAGGCATCCAGTACCAGTACATGGCACCCGGGGTTCTTCAAATGGAGGAGCTGGAATATCTTCAGCAGCATTTGCGGATATTGTCCGGGTTCTATGGAATCGTCCGGCCGTTTGACGGCGTTGTTCCGTACAGACTGGAGATGCAGGCTAAGCTTAGCGGACCAGGTTTCAAGTCTATCTATGAGTTCTGGAACAGGAAGCTGGCAGATCAGCTATTTTCGGAGAGTGACATCATTCTGAATCTGGCCTCCAAGGAATATAGCAAGTGCATCTCCCCGTATGTTGGCGGAAACGTTCGAATGATTAGCTGTGTATTCGGGCAGGAAATCGGCGGTAAGATCGTTGAGAGAGCGACCCTGGTCAAGATGGCCAGAGGTGAAATGGTACGCTTCATGGCTGAGCGGCAAATCACCTGTGTGGAGGATATCAAAGGCTTCGACGGGTTTGATTTCAGCTTTGCTGATGAGCTGTCGGATGAGAGTACGTATGTGTTTATACAAAAAAAGAATGAATAGAGTTAGTAGTACTACGGGTAATCTTGGAGGCGGTTGAACAACCAGCTTCAGGGTTACCTTTATTTTTGGTCAACGAAACCAGATGGGAAATTCTAGTTTTTTAAAGGGGATAGATTGCAGTATAGAGAATAAAGTTCGGATGGAATAAGAACAGGTGAAAGAGGAGGGCTTATGATTTTTAAAAGAGATCCATTGGACAAACAGAGCTTACTTAAAGAATTGGATTCACTAGGCTATTCAGACAGAGTCAAAAAAGTAGCAATATTAGGCCGTGATCATCTTGGATCTGTCCAGTACTCCCAATTACTAGCTTCCTTGCTGGAGGATGGTGTTTATGAAGCACGTCTTGCCTTAATCGGTGCCATTGCAACACATGATGCCCCTATTATTCTGTCAGCCCTGCGGCATCCCATGGCAAGTATCAGAAATACGGCTGCGGGTCTTTTGGCAAAGGTGGCTTCAGATGCTGATATTGAACGTGAGCTCCCCCATTTATCATATGATTGCCGCCGTAAGCTGCTGCACAGTATTTCACAGATTAACCGTCAGGAATTGGCGGAACGTTTATTGCCTGTGGTGTACGACCGGTGGGGAGCGGAGGAGGCAGCGATTATACTGCAGGCCTGTTACTCGGAAACAGTTAGTAAGTGGCTTACTGATATAGGATATGCCATAAAAGACTGGAAGAAACTAGCCAGCAGGCATCTTGACGTAGTAGCGGAATACTTTGAAACAACGCTGGGAAGCACACCACCCAGGGAAAAAGGATATGTCTGGTGGAGGTTCTCATCTGCTATGGAGATCCTATGCAATCTGAAGGCGGATCTGGTACTTGCGTGTGCGATGAATCATGGACCCGAGGGTGTCATACATCCTGCGTTAAAGGAACAACTTGGTACACTTGTACGCCAAAATCCGAATAAGGTGTATCAGCTGCTGACTCGAACGGAGTCGCGGAGCGATCTGATTTCTTATGGTGTGCCTGAAGGGGTTCTAAAAAGAAAAAAATATTTATCCATGGAGCAATGGATTGAGATAGCGAAATTACTCGCAGATCACCCGATGCATTTAGCGAAGTTGCTGCATAATATTGCACCTTCCAACCGCCAAGTGATTTTTGATGCCGTGTATGAAGAAGATAAACGCCAAGACCGTGTTTTTCCGGAAAGATTACTTTATGTATTACCGCATGCCTTGCGTGACAAGGAAGCCACCCGGATGCTTGGCCTTCGTGAAATCAATGATGACCGGGAGAGAACAATCAGACTCACCGCTTGCCGTTCTATTCTTCATTCAAGAGAGGGGCTTGAACAAGCAACAAAGGTATCCAGTTCAGAAGAACGTTCCACGGCGCTTATGCAACTGATCAGAAGTACGGTTCTGTCGAGACAGGGTATGCATGAGACTTTGGTATTTTTGGGCCGGATTAGGAATGAGCAAGATCCTGTTCGAGGTTTTGTGTTTAAGGAGCTTTCAGAAAGTCCTGCATCTGTGTTCACCGATGCCCATGTACAAGAACTTACTATGCTTGTTGATAGTGTTATAGATGCCAGAGATACTTCATATGGTACGAAGTTTTCCGTTCAACAACTGGCATTTGCTATTCTCCGGCATAACGCACTAAATCCTCACAGTGAGTTGTTCAAATTCTCTTTAAATACGATCCGGAAACTGGCCCAGCAGAACGGACAGCTTTCACTTCCATCATTGGAGAAGAATTTACCACAGGGAGTAGAAGAGGTTATCTTTGATGAAATCTATACATTAGCTGTACAGGGCAACAAAAGAGAAGACTACAATCTGGTGCTTAGCCTGGCTAGCTCATTTGGTAAAAGAGGTTACGGCATCATAAAACTTCAGAATCTGTTAAAGGAAGCAACGAGGGCAAAGGCAGATTCTACAGCCATACAAGCGGCCAGATACTGGCTTGCGCCTCGTACAACACGTGATGCCAGAGTTAAGGAATTATTAGCTTTGGATAAATCGTATATTACGATCCATGAAGTATTCCAGCATCTCCATCTAAAACGTCAAGAATGGCTAGATCCCTTTATTTCGGGGGCTGCCATTAAAGGTAAATTTTTATCAGGTAAAACGATCTATCTTGTGCCAGCTACGAACGGATTCAACAGGTGGCTACCGCGCCAGCAGCAAGCATTAAGTTCCTTATTAGAACAAATCGCCTTCGATGCTAAGCGTAACCATTCGGAGCGTTCGAGAGTTATTAAGATCATGGCAAGCATGCCTGATCTCGGTTCGGATAGGTTACTTGGGCTTATGCAGGATAAGGAAGTAACTGTAGTAGAAGCTGCACTTCATGCCCTTTCACTCATGGAAGAACCGGAGAAGGCACTTTCCGTTCTGCTGGAGAATCTGGATGGGGACCGGGCCCGTGTAGCCATGTACTCGATACCCAGATGCATCCGTAGAGTGAATCCGGTACTACTGGTTTCCATGCTGAAAGAGCTGCTTAATCGGGATAAGCTGAAGATCACTGTCAGAAAAGAGGCCATCCGCTTACTGGGTGCCTATAGAAGCGATAACAGCATTCCGCTATTGATGAACGAGTTGGAGAAACCAAATGCACACAAGGATGTAATCATTGCCATAGGGCATGCTGCAAAACAGCTTTTAGATGATGAGCGCGCTTGGGAGATTTTAAGTGCAATGGCTGCTTCATCAGAAAGTGATATCGCAAGAAGCTTGTTATCCCAACAGCCTAATGATCTTCCGCTAGACTATAGACTTCGCTATTTAAAATTAATCATTGAAATCGGAAATCATCCGGATGGGTTTGTCGGCAAGTATGCTTTCAGTTCTATGATGTGGTGGACCAATGGAAATGAAGGCATTGTTGCAGCTGCCACCGCTCAGGCTATTATGGATTTGGAAGACAGCAACAGATGGGAATTTGCCATGAACACGCTAATACAAACCTGCCGCGATGGTAAGATCAATGAGGTTGTAATCGGCGTTTGTCAGAAATTAGCTAGTGCGGCGATAAGGGATGAATGGAATGCAACTACCAGTAGAGATTTGCCTCATCGGCAACGTCTCCTGAAACTTATCAACCAGCTGAACGCTTTGCCAACAATCACCCGGGTGCACCTTAAACCTTTGTATACGGGATTGATTGAGTGTCTAACATCGGATGAGACTTTACAGCAAGTTGTGATGAAGCTGTATATAGCAGTAATAGACTGGAATAATGTGCAGGAATCCGCCGCTTATCTGAATCAGATGGTTAACTGTATTTCAAATCAGCCGCAGCTGTTGAGCGACGCCTACAAGCAGGTTGCTTATAATTTAAAAGACAGCACAGGCTACTGGAGTCCGGAGACCTTATTGGAAATTGTAGATGTGCTAGGGTCTGAGGGGAGTTACGAATCTCAGTATATTGGACTTTCGTTGCTTGAGGTTGCCGGAAGTGCTCTACTCTGGAGTCCAGAGCCTGCAGAGCGTTTGAGGGTGTACAGAAATCATACGAATATTGCGGTTCGCTCACTTGCGCTAAATATTTGGACGGTGATAGATTAGTTTTCATAGTTTTAATAAAATATAAACACCAAAAAAGCTCAGGCTACAATTCGGCCTGAGCTTTTTTGGTGTTTATTCAATTAAGCTTCCATCTTCTGCGCTGTATAAAGGCGGTGGTAAAGACCTTTTTGTGCGATAAGCTCATCATGTGAGCCGCTTTCAGCGATGCCTTTGTTAGACACATACATAATGCGGTCGCAGTTTTTTACGGTGGACAGGCGGTGCGCGATAATGAATGAGGTACGTCCTTTAAGGAGCTCATTCAGACCTTTTTGCAGCAAACGCTCAGTCTTCGCATCGATCGATGAAGTGGCTTCATCTAATATGAGAATTCTCGGATCAGCCAAAAGCGTTCTTGCGAACGAGATGAGCTGCCGCTGTCCCTGAGACAGCTTGGAGCCACGCTCGTTGACCTCTGTCATGTAGCCTTGATCGAATTCACGGATGAATTCGTCGGCGCACACGGCTTTCGCCGCAGCAATCACTTCTTCCTCGGTGGCATCGAGTTTACCGTAACGAATATTGTCCAAGATCGTACCGGAGAAGATGAAGCTGTCTTGAAGCATAATCCCCATCTGGCTGCGCAGGGACTTCAGCGTAACCTGCGAGATATCCTGATCGTCGATAAGAATCTTACCGCTAGAAATATTATAGAAGCGCGAGATCAGATTGACGACTGTAGTTTTGCCTGCACCTGTTGGTCCCACTAGAGCGATGCTTTCTCCCGCTTTGATCTTAAAGGAGATATTCTCCAGAATATTGAGTCCTGGGTCATAGGCAAAGGTCACATCGTCGAAAGTGACATGACCCTCTACAGGTCTTAGTGTCTTCGCATCTGGAATATCACTGACGGTAACGGGCTCATCCAGCGTCTCGAAGATACGCTCAAGATAGGCAACGGCGTTGATGAAGTTATTGTACAGGTTCGAAAGATTCAGAATCGGCTGCCAGAAGCGGGCAGCGTAGCTGCTCATTGCCAGAATGACACCGAGGGTCATGTCTTGTGGACTCAGTGTTAGTAGGCCTACAAGGAAAATCAATGAAGTAACGATCGTCGACAAGTTGTCTACGGAGAACGGAATAAGTAAGTTGTAACGTTGAGCCTTCATCCATTCTGTACGGAAACTACCCGCGAGACGTGTGAAGATTCCTTCGTTGCGTTGTTCCCGGGAGAACATTTGCGTCACACCAATACCGCTGATACTTTCTTGCAAATAGGCGTTCAGGTTGGAGCTTTTATTGGATACTGCTTGCCAAGCCCGGCGTTGCCGAGTTTTGATCAGCATCATGATGACAAAGAATACTGGCAGCCCTGCAAGGATGACAAATGATAGACGTACGTCAACAGCGAACATGAAGGCTGCGATAAAGAGCAAATTCACGATTTCTAGAATAAAATTGATAATACCGTTGGATAACACATCTGAAACGGCGTTAACGTAGTTTACGACCCGGATGAGAATCTTGCCCTGTGGACGGTCGTCATAATACTTGAAGGGCAACTCTTGCAGATGCTTAAACAAATCTGTACGGATGTCAAAAATAATATCCTGCCCAACACTCGTCATGATACGTGAACGAATGGTAGCCAGATAAACGCTGACCACAATGGTCAGAAGCATCAGTCCAGCCCAGCCCAGTAGCGCAAGCTTCGCTTTTGCCGGAATGGTCACGTCGATCACATGCTGCATGATCAGTGGAGCTGATAGTGAAATGGCCGCTGAAAGTGCACTGAGGATAAATGCAACAATCATTGGCGTTTTCTTTCGTTTGATGTATACCATCGCACGCCGGAAGTGTTTTATATTAAACGGCGATTCCAGATTCTCATCGACGTCGAATTTATTCCTTGCCACTTGCGGTCACCTGCCTTCCAATACCCTCGTTCTGCAGTTTAAACACATCGTAGTAGTAGCCTCGTTTCGCTAGCAGTTCGGCGTGGGTGCCTTCCTCAACCAGCTTCCCGTTATCCAGAATGAGAATACGGTCAGCCTGCGCGGTCGTAGATACACGCTGCGCGATAATAATCTTCGTGCAAGGATAATCCAGCTCGCGTAGACTTTTCTGAATATGCTCCTCCGTCTCAAGATCGACAGCAGAGGTCGTATCATCCAGAATGAGGATCGGACGGCGAACTGCCAAAGCACGTGCTAAAGCGATACGCTGTTTTTGACCTCCAGATAAGCCGACTCCTCGTTCTCCGACAACGGTATCATAACCTTCAGGCATTTTGGTAATGAAGTCATGTGCGGCTGCGAGCTCGGCAAAGCTTATCGCATCTTCTTCCGGAAGATCAGGATCACCGTAGGCGATGTTTCCATCGATAGTATCAGAGAACAAGAGCACATCTTGGGTCGCCATGCCGATATTATCGCGCAGCTCATCGAGCTCCAGCTTTCGGACATCAACGCCGTCGACGAGTACACGTCCTTCGGCTACGTCATAGAAGCGAGGAATCAGGTTGATGATTGTTGTTTTGCCTGATCCGGTCGAGCCCATGATTGCTATGGTCTCACCAGGTTCTACGGTAAAGCTAACATCGTCAAGTACGATAGCGCTGTCATATTTGAAGCGAACATGATCGAACTCAATACGGCCTTCGTAACGGCGTTTGTCAGTAGACTTATGCTCGTTTACGATATTAGGCTTTGCGTAATAGATATCAATGATTTTGGACAAGCTCGCAAAAAAGCGCTGAATGTCGTTGATAATAATACCAATGTTGCGCATAGGGTTGGATATAGCCCAGATCAGTGAAGAGAAAGCTGTAAATTCACCGAAGGTGATCCGGCCGTTCATCAGGAACAAACCACCTGCCAGCATTAGAATGACGTTGAAGCCCTGAGCGAAGGATTCCAGAAAAGGAAAGTAATCAAGCCATACAAGAGCGGCCTTTTTGTTCGCTGTAGAGTAATTGACATTCTTCTCCGTAAATTTTTGAACTTCGAACTCTTCGCGGGCAAAAGCCTTAACCACACGGTTGCCTGAAATATTCTCCTGAGTAGTCGTGTTAAGCTGGGACAGCCGCTCACGCAGGTCAATATACATAGGACGGACGCGTTTAGCGAATATGTAAGCCACGATAAAAATGGGCGGTGACAGGATTAGCATCCACAGCGTTAGCTGAGCATCTATAGTGAAAAAATAGATAACAGCAGCAATGAAGATCGTTAGCGATTCAATGATCGTTTTGAAAATCCATGCCATCGAGTGCCGAACCATGTCCAGATCCCCGGTCATCTTGGTCATGAGATCACCGGTACGGTTACGGTCGTAATATTCTCTGTCCTGTCCTTGAATCTTGTTGTACAAAAAAATACGGATATTGTACATCATGTTTTGCGAGGATCTTTCGTACTGCATGGTTGTAATATAAGCAAGTCCTGTGCGCAGTAGAGAAAATCCAATCATGCCCAGACAGAGCATAATCAATAATTGCCGTTCTTGTGTAAGATTCTGCAGCGCATTGTCACCTGCTATAAACGTATCGACAATGCGCTGACTGATGTAAGGGTTTACAATCGTAAGACTTGAACCCACTACTGAGAGGCAGAGCGCTAGAATGTACCGTGTCCGGTTGCCCTCTAAATTCTGCCATAGCCATTTCAGTTCGAACATCTGATCACCTGTTTCTGATTGTTCTTGTTCTTTCACTCTTGCCTGAAAAGAGTGAATAAAACAAAGTGATTATAACATTATCAATTGACTAAGTATCGTTTACGGTAAAATTTCCTTGTTACATTATTGTTACAAAAAAATGAACTTATTAATGATGTGAATTTATCCTTGAGTAATGAGGGTTTGCCATTCGGGCTTGGGCGTTCTAATTATGATAAACTGAAACAATGTAAAGTGATTAGGCTTGGTTTGGATAGAGACAGGAGGATGGAAAATGAGCTTTGTTGCTGTCAAAAATGAGTACAAGCGTTACAAAATGGGTGAAAGTGTGATTGTTGCCAACGACGGAATTGATTTTGAGATAAATAAAGGTGAGTTTGCAGTGATTGTCGGCCCCAGCGGTGCGGGTAAATCGACGGTGCTTAATATTCTTGGCGGGATGGATTCTGCTGACGAAGGCCAGGTCATTGTGGACGGTACGGACATTGCCAAGTTCAGTGCCAAGGAGTTGACGGGCTACCGCCGCAATGACGTGGGTTTTGTGTTCCAGTTCTATAACTTAGTGCCGAATCTTACCACACTGGAGAATGTTGAGCTTGCTTCTCAGATTTCCCCGCGTGCACTAGATGCGCGTAAGGTGCTGGAGGATGTGGGATTAGGTGCACGGCTGGATAATTTTCCGGCTCAGCTGTCTGGTGGCGAGCAGCAACGTGTCGCTATCGCCAGAGCGCTAGCTAAACAGCCGAAGCTGCTCCTCTGCGATGAGCCAACTGGTGCGCTAGATTACAATACTGGTAAGCAAGTGCTTAAGCTGCTTCAGGATACCTGCCGTAACACAGGCACTACGGTCATCGTAATCACGCATAATTTGGCGATTGCGCCAATGGCAGACCGGGTTATTGAGATTAACAATGCTAAGGTACGGAAGATGGTAACCAATCCTTCGCCAGTATCCGTTGAAGATATCGAATGGTAAGGAGAAGGCATCTATGAAAAAGCGTGCGTTATGGAAAGATATTTTTCGTGAAATTAGGCACACTAAGGCCCGATTTATTTCGATTTTTGCAATTATCATGCTGGGCGTTAGTTTCTTTTCTGGCATCAAGTCAGCCGGTCCAGATATGCTGGATACAGCCGGAACCTTTTATCAAGAGACTAGACTAATGGATCTGAAGGTGCAGACCAACTATGGTCTGACCGAAAATAACATCGAACTGCTGAGCGATGTACCGGGGATCGATGAAGTCCAGCCGGGTTACAGCGCAGATGTGTTCAGCGGCGATAATGCTTTGATACTCAAAGTCCATTCTTACAATTCAGATAAGCCTCTTAACCAGTACAGTATGATTGAAGGACGTCTTCCAGAGGATTCCGGAGAAATCGTATTGGATGACAAGCTGGCTGGAAAGTATGCGCTGGGCGACAAAATAACGTTCAGCGGAGCTGGAACGGATGCGGAGTTGTCGAACAACTTTGAAACTTTGAATTTTACTGTTGTGGGCTTTGTGCGAAGTCCTCAATTTATAGAGAAGAGTACCCGGGGTACCAGCGGAATTGGTAAAGGGACGGCGGATGCATTCGCAGCGATCCCAGAGTCAGATTTTAAGCTCCCGGTCTATACGGAAGCCTATCTATCCTTCAAGGATTCAACCGGAGTGAAGGCTTATTCACCAGAGTATGAGGGATTGATCGAACAGCATACCAAGTCTGTAGAGCAGGCGATGTCCAGTGTGCCGGAAGCTCGGCTTGCGGAGATGCGCGCGGAAGGTGAGAAAGAGCTGTCCAGTGGACGAGGCAAGGTGGCCGCCGCCGAGAAGCAGCTCGCCGATTTAAAGCGCCAGCCAGAAGTGGTGCAGCAGGGACAAGCTGCAAACATGAAAGCCATTGCTGATGGGCTGGTCTCTGCCAAGGCGGAACTGGCTGCAGGGGAGCAAAAGCTTGCAGAACTAGGGCTCCCGAAGGTCTATGTCACTGACCGCAGTGCCAATCCGGGATATGCCGAATATAAAGACAACGCTGATCGATTATCGGCAATTGCGAGTGCTTTCCCGGTATTCTTTTTCCTGATTGCTGCGCTGGTCAGCTTGACGACTATGACTCGAATGGTCGAGGAGCATCGTTTGCAGATCGGGACACTTAAAGCGCTTGGGTATGGCAACCGTGACATTATGGCCAAATTCTTGGTTTATGGTACACTTGCCAGCTTGACGGCTTCGGTTGCGGGACTTGCGCTCGGTTTTACCATGTTTCCAACCATTATCTATAATGCGTACAGTTCGCTTTATAATCTGCCGGAGCTTATCAAAAGCTTCTATCCGTCGTATTCCATCATTTCCATTATAGTGGCGCTTATCTGCACTACATTGACGGCTTGGATTGCCGCACGTGTAGAGCTGCGTAGCAATGCTTCTGTGTTAATGCGTCCGAAGGCGCCAAAGAGCGGGCAGCGGATTCTACTGGAGAGAGTTACGTTTGTATGGAAACGGCTGAGCTTTGTTCAGAAAGTTACCGCACGGAATTTATTCCGCTACAAGCAGCGGATGTTCATGACTGTGTTCGGCGTGGCCGGCTGTACGGCGCTGATTCTGACCGGGTTTGGTCTTAAAGACTCGATCGGCAGCATTGCCCCTCAGCAGTTCGGCACGATTATGAAATATGATGCACTTGTAGCGCTGCATGAAGATGCGTCTGCTGATGCGCGGGATGCCTACGAGCAATTGATCACTGGCGAGTCCACTATAACTGGATCACTAAGTGTGGCACAGGAAACGATGAAAGCGCACAGCAGTGGTGTAAATGATCAGGATGTGCATATGTTCATCCCTGCATCTGTTGATGCGATATCCGATTATGTGGAGCTGCGGGATCGAGTGAGTGGAGAAAAACGCACGCTTTCGGACGAGGGCGCTATAATCTCGGAGAAGCTGGCTAAATTATACGGGCTTGAGCCCGGCGACCAGTTGAATGTGGTGGACAAGGATAACGAGACATTCAAGATTAAGGTCATAGGGATTACAGAGAACTATGTAATGCACTATGTTTATATGACACCTGCGTATTATTCTTCCGTATTTGGACAAGAACCGGTGTTCAACACAGAGCTGCTGAACTATACCACGCACGATAAAGCATGGGAGGACAAGTTCGGCGAGAAGCTAACGGACAATGAGGGAGTGGCCGCGGTCAGCTTTTCCAGCAACGTAGGTACTGCCTTTGATGACACCATGAAGAGTATGGATGTTGTAACCTTGGTACTCATTGTATCGGCTGCTGCTTTGGCTTTTGTCGTCCTCTACAATTTGACCAATATTAATGTCTCTGAACGGATCAGGGAACTATCAACCATCAAGGTATTGGGATTTTATGATAAGGAAGTAACGTTGTATATTTACCGTGAGAATATGCTGCTAAGCCTACTTGGCATTGTAGCCGGATCGGGTCTTGGCATTATATTGCACAGCTTCGTCTTGAATACAGCTGAGCTGGATGCGACGATGTTCGCGCCGATTATTAAGTGGCCAAGCTATGTGTATGCCGCACTCCTAACACTGCTGTTCTCAGGGATAGTCATGGCTTTCATGCACATTAAGCTCAAACGGATTCATATGATTGAGGCGTTGAAGTCGGTAGAATAAGCGGAGCTTCCACACCAAAAACAAAAGTTGATCCTACTTAAACACAAAGGACCGCTTCGAACAGCCATTGTTATGGCTACTCGAAGCGGTCTCTTTTGCTTTGAGAGGCGATGGAATCTTTTAACGTGAGCCGATCGATAACTTCATATGCAGGATAGGAAAAGGACTCCCCTGTTCATCCAGTGCAGAACGCTCAAAAACTTGAAAACCCATACGTTCATAGAAACCTAAGGCCTGCGGATTTTGTTCATTTACATCAACGTAGCGTACGTTCAGTGTCTGTATAGCATAAGCAACGAGTGATTTTCCAATTCCTTTTCCCATTGCAGCAGGTTCTACGAATAGCATTTCAATCTTGTTATCCTGAATCCCTATGAATCCAAGCGATTGGTCATGGTCATCTATAAAAGCAAGCAGATGACTTATATGCTCCATCCCTTGTATAACCAGTGGCCGCAACGTATCAATGTCCTGTTCAGACAGGAATAGATGGGTATACCGCACAGATAACTCCCAAATATTCAGTAGACGGTATAAACATTCTTCATTTCTAGCGGTGATTGGTTGTATCGAGTCCATGTCTTCCCTCACATTTCCACTTAATTCGAAGAAGATGAAGCTGCAGCCGCAGCCGACGCAGCCGCAGCCCCAGCAAGAGCAGCCTGCTGTGCGATCACAATATTAGTGATGCTGGTGGAAAGCATCGAGGTTACAATGCCGCTTTGCACATCCTCTACATATTTGAAGGCTACCAGCGCAGCTGACAGCAGTAGCAATTCCTGCTTTACAATGGACCAGCTGCCAAAGCCTTTTTTGGTACGCAGTAATTCGAAGGTCTCTGAGACTTCAGTAACCATGTCCTTATTGTTGGAGGAGAGCAAAGTTAGCACGCCCAGCGAAGAAAGGGTATATTCCTTATCTAACCGGATGCCATGTGCACGGAACGCATCTCGTAATGCCAGTACACGATCCGCTGCTTCTGAAGCTTCTTTTCCAAGAACCAGTACCTGTGTCAGAGCTTGCACACTGTTCCCCGACATAAATTCAGGCTTTAGTGTAGTGTAAAGCTGCTCCATCCGGTCGATGCCGCTGTCCACGTCGATATCGGAAAGGCCGAGCATGGCAGAGAAGATATAATCATCATGTCCGGTAAGGAAACGGTGCTTCGCTTTCATACTATCGTAAAACATCTTTGCGCGTTCTACCGTACGCTGATACTGATCTGTTGTCGTATTAGCGGCGATTTGATAAGCGGCAACGACGAGATAATCAGAGGCTCTAAATTTGACGTCCTTCAATAAGTCATACACGGTCAGTGTGTTTGCAAGCTGTTGTTCCTTGTCAGCAGAAAGAGAGAGCATAGTAGCAATACTGATTGCCGAGTTCCCCCTAAACGAAGAAAACATTCCGGTATTTTCTTTAATAAGCTCGTGGCTCGCACGAATCGCATCCTCATCTGCCCTTTTATTCTCTGCTGTGTACAGTAACCCCGCCAAACGGCTAACCATTGCATTATGCCAAGGAAAAGCCTTTTTGATCCTCTGCGCGTTCTCTGCGAACAATTCAACCCTTGCAGCATACTGCTCGTTCATTGGATACACCCCTCAGTTATCTATAATTCATAATATTACGAAAATTTTCTGAGTTGGATTCATTTGTTTGGGGTGTTTATTGTTTTTAGATCATAACCAGCTCTTTAGCATACCGTTTGCCTGACGAAAGAAGGCTGTCGCTCAGTTCAGGGTCATTTACAGTCCTTGCAAGAACTAGAGAGCCAACCATGGTGCTGAACAGTGCGCTACCTTTGGAGGGCTCAATTCCCGCCAGATCGGAGATAAAAGCAATCATCCGCTCTAGTTCCTGGGTGAATACTTGTCGAACTTCTTCGGAAGAATGAGATATTTCGGCAGAAAGGGCAGGGATAATACAGCCCATCTCCGTTTTGTCGCGGTGATACGGACTTAAATAATAGTCAATGACCGCATTGATTTTGGGGTTCTGCTCTTCCTGGTCCGCGACCTTCTGCAAAAGTGCGATGGTATCGCTGATGGCATACCGGCAGGCTTCGGCGACGAGTTGTTCTTTGTTGTCAAAATGTGAATAAAACCCGCCGTGAGTCAATCCGGCTCCCTTCATAATGAATGGAACACTTACATCATGAATGCCATGGGTGCGAAAAGCCTGGGCAGCACTTTCAACAATCGTATTCCGTACTTTTATTTTATGGCCTTTGGGATAGGGCATCATAATCACTCCATAGCTTCATAATTCTACTTTTAAAATATTATATGCATCATAATAAAGCCTGTCAATTTAACGATTCTGAGCACTGTCTGCTTATGAAAGGATAAACACGGTTGTTGACGGTTTTAAAATATGATGGTAATAATATATTACGATCATCATATTTTAAAATAGCAGGTACAGGAGGTATCAGGAGATGGGGAAACTTGAGTTCGTAGAAACGTTGGTCATTGGATCAGGTCCGGGTGGGTATGTGGCGGCGCTGCGATCTTCACAACTTGGAATGAGAACGGCGATTGTTGAACGTAATCAGCTAGGTGGGGTCTGCACTAATGTTGGGTGTATTCCCTCCAAAGCATTAATTGCTGAATCCCATCGTTACGAGTTGCTTAGACCGTTCAGCTCTGCGGATGCGGCAGTGTCATTTAAGAATGCTCAGGATTTCAAGCAAGGAATTGTGAATAAGCAGGCAGGTGGAGTTGGCTATTTATTAAAGACTGCAGGTGTGAGCATTTTGGAAGGGGAGGCCAGATTGGTCGATGAGCATACCGCTATTATCAGTCAGTCCGGACAAGAGCAAAGCATTTCTTTTAAAAATGCCATCTTAGCCACAGGATCACGTCCGATTGAGCTGCAAGCCTTTCCAGTTGGCGGACGTGTTTTGTCTTCGACAGAAGCTCTGTCGCTCCGTGAAGTTCCAACTAGCCTAGTAGTTATTGGCGGTGGATATATAGGCGTTGAGCTGGGGCAAATGTATGCCAAATTTGGAACAACGGTAACGATTCTGGAGGGAGGAGATCAAGTGCTGCCTGGATTTGAGGCGGAGTTTGTGAGCCCTGTTGGAAGGCAGTTGAAAGCTGATGGGATTAAGATGATTACCGGAGCGACAGCTGTGAACGTAGTGCAGAGTGCAGACGCCATTACACTGCATTATTTGAAAAATCAGGAGCAGCTGCATGTGACAGCGGAATATGTGTTAGTCACTGTCGGCAGAAAACCAAATACAGATGGCAATTTAGGGCTGGACCGTATAGGTTTGCCAGTGACGAGCAGGGGGTTCCTTGAGACAGATGAACAGTGCAGAACGGCTATTCCGAATATTTTTGCAATTGGGGATATTACGTCGGGTCCTGCCCTTGCTCACAAGGCGTCCTATGAAGCCAAAATTGCGGCAGAAGCCATTGCAGGTCTTTCCTCCGAGGTTGATTATAGAGCCATTCCGCTTGTTGTTTTTTCTGATCCAGAGCTGGCCAGTGTTGGCTTAAGTGAAACAGAAGCAAAGGCAAAAGGCATCCCGCTGGTTATTGGCAAATCTTCTTTTGGGATTAACGGGAGAGCATTGGCCTTGAGGGAAACGGAAGGGTTCGTCAAAATTGTAGCGGACCCGACCTCGGGAATCGTTATGGGTGCCCAAATTGTTGGAGTAGAAGCATCTACACTGGTGTCGGAGCTTGCCCTTGCCATTGAGATGGGAGCAACTGTAGAGGATTTGGCGATGACCATTCACCCTCATCCCACATTGGGAGAAGTGATTATGGAAGCTGCCGAAAATACGGCTAAAAAAATGGTAAGGGGAGAGAGTGGGAAATGAAGATAAAAGCAGGTTTATATATTGGAATTGCGATTGCGTTAATCGTTGGAGGTTCGCTACTTGCTATAAAAGGAAAGGATGCTGTCAGTCAAGCTGAGAGCAGGAAACAAGGGATTCTTGATGCAGAGCAAAAGACTATATTTTATCAGAACAGTCCAGGGTCAATTGTAGAGGTCAGTGTGGCTGTAGGTGATTCTATAAAACAGGGAGAGGTATTGTTCAAGGTTAAATCCACTGAAGAAGGAGAAACAGATGTACTCGCGCCGGAGGACGGATCGGTCAACAGGATTGTTGTAAAGCCGGGAGATCAAATACAGCTAGGAATGCCAATGGCGGTTTTGCAAAAAAACAACTTTTATACAGACCTTTACATACAGGAGAGCGAAATCCAAAAGCTAAAGGTGAATCAAAGTATCGACGTTCATTTTCCGTATTTGGACCATAAAGCCGAGGTGACGGGTGTGGTTACTTCCATCGCAGCCGCCCCTCAATTTGCGAGCTTACGCATGTCACGTGAAAAAGGGCAAGCCGATTTAAGCATGTTTCTTGTCCGTATAGCTATGGATGCGAATGCTGATTTGCTTCCGGGGATGACAGCGGAGGTGAAGCTCGATGAAATCACTGATTGACGAGTGGAAGTACGTGGCGGGCAGTAAGTATTTACGCCTGATTTTTATTGGTCCGCTTATCGCGGCTATATTTTTTGGCTTGATGTTCTCGAAGAATCAAATCAGCGAATCGCATGTTGTAGTCATTGATGAGGATCACAGCTCGTATTCACGACAGCTGATCTCTAAAATAAATGCTTCTCCATATATGAAGGTAACTAATGTGTATGCCAGCCCCTTAGATCCAGAAACATTATTGGCAAATGAGCAGGCTGTCGCGGTCATCACCCTTCCCAAAGCGTTAGGGCTGCATCAGCAGCAGGGGATATCAACGAATCTCGGCATCTTAATGGATAACACCATGCCATCAGGTCTAACCGGCATCCGAACTGCGATTCAGGAAGTCATCCAGACGGAAAATATGACTCTTTCTATGACCCGTCTCCTCCAAAAGGGGATGGATGCCGAAACCTCTAAAGGACTTGCTTCTCCGTTGTCCCTGCAGCAGCGGATGTTGTTTAATCCGACCACAAGTTATGTGAGCTTTATGGTCATTGGATTTGTGAATATTGTGGTGCTGATGATTACAACAAGCGCAGCAGGTTCAATTGCCCCTCGCTTACGGCAGGAGGGGAAACTTTTTGCAATCGGGAAGTCTCCTTGGCAGATTTGGGTTCGCAGTGTACCTTACGCTGTTTTATCAACGATCTCGCTGCTCCTGTGTTATGGCTTGTTAAAGCAGGTGGGGGGAATGCGCTTTGAAGCAGAGCCCTATCTTTTTATTATTCCGCTGTTTGTGTATGCCTCTGCTCTGTCACTTATGGGCCTGTTGATTGGTTATACTGCCAAAGACGTATCCAAAGTAAATTTACGAACTAATTTCGTATTGTATCCGTCGTTTCTTGCCACTGGAATCCAATTGAGCCCATTAGCGTTTCCGGAGTTTTTTCAAATTTCCGCTTGGGCATTGCCGATGAACTGGCTTAATCGTCTTATACGCGGGATGGCTTTTCGGGATGTGGCGTTAACAGCCTACAGTCAGGAGCTGGGAGCACTGCTGATCATTATTGGTGTTGTATCCTTATTCATCGGATTGCTGGTGCTCAGGGAGGCGAACAAACCTGAGGTTCAGCTCTCGAAATCAGTCCCGGCTTCAGTAATCTAATCTACTCTAGTCGTGCAAAACGTTGTTCTGTTTTATTAAGATGCTTCACCCGTTCTTCTAAGCTGCGATCTGACATCCCGGCATAATTATACCAACGGAGGTTCTTCCGTATTCCCATTTTGCGGAAGGTCCCTCTGAACAGAATTTTGGTGATGGGGTTGCCAAAAATCCAGCGATAAAAGAAGTCGGGCGTGTTCATTACGGTCAGCAGTGACACTCCTTTAAGATTCGTGAGCAAGCATTTGAAGGGCCGTCCAGGTTTAATTTCCTCGTAGACAATACCTTTTGCGAATACCTTATCAAGAAAGCCTTTGGTAAGAGCGGGCATGGCCTCCCACCAAATGGGGAATAGGAAGACGATATGATCTGCTGCCATAAGCCGTTGCTGATAATTGGCGACTAGGGGGTCGGTGGTTTTCTTTTGTCGCCAAGCAGCAAGTTCTTCGCGCGACATGACTGGATTAAATCCATCGGCATGCAGATCGATAAGATCAATCGTATGACCTTTGGTGGTAAGACCTCGCATTACGGAGGCTAATAAGGCTGCGGAATAGCTTCGCTGATGGGGGATATTCTCGGACGCTGATGCTCCATATGGATGATCAAAAATAATTAAGACATTCATATAATACCTTCTCTTCGTTTTATTGTTTCCTAGAAATAAAATATTAACTATGGAAACAATAATACGTTTTAAGTTTCCTTGTTGTCAATATTATTTCTAGGAAACTTTATTTATGAGCTGTGTCTTGTTAAAATGAGCATAAGATGAATTTACGAGGAGACTTAACAGTGACGCATTCTTTCGAGAACTTACCTAATAAGGATATTATGATAAAAAAATTGATAGATATGATTCCCCAATTACAAAAGCGATTTCAATCGGAGGATGATGAAGAGAAGGCGTGGTTGATTCAGAACTGTAGTAATCCCCTTATCATTGATTTCCTCCAAGACTCCACAGTCATGATGCTGCATGTAATCGATGCAATTGGACAGCTTGAGCCGGTGAATGGCACTACCATTTCGAAGCATTTCGGAATTCCGAAAGGTAGCGTGTCCAAAATCACTAGAAAATTAGTTCTGCAGCAAATTATTCGCACGGAGTTTCTCCCCGATAATAAAAAAGAAGTGCTGTTTCTTACAACACCTCTTGGAAAAGAAATATTCGATTTGCATCAAGCACTACATAAGGAGATGAATAAAGGGATAAATCGGTTTCTACAGAGATATAACACAGATGAATTGTTATTTCTGATCCAAGCGTTCGAGGATACTTTAGAAGCATCATGGGTTCATCCGGAATCGGTTGCTGAAGAAGAACCATTAAATGCTGGAGAATCTCTTGAGGCAATGGAAATCGATGAAATGAGTCAAATCGTAGACATGCTTAACCAACTTGATACACGCAATCTTAAGAAAGCTAAGGCCATTCTTCAAGATGTGTTTTTTACCACTTTTGAGTAGCTTTATAATTTCTGATAGTGGCTTATTTTCTTTTCACCTTTCCAAATTTGCTCTAAAAGCATGGCCAGTATAGTGCCGAAAAGCAGACCATTACTGCAAATATATCGAAGTGTGGAAGGAAGACTCTGAAATACCGCTGGAGGCAAAAACATAAGTCCAATGCTTACCAACAACGTTATTCCTAGTATCGTTAATCGGCGATGATCAAGCTGTTCCTGTAGCAAGGATTGGAATGCAATCCCTACGATTTGTACAAAAGTAGCTAGAAGTGCTGCACTGGCTACCGGAGCTGGAAGTAACGCTAGCACATTGACAACGGATGGTATAAGCGCGATAACGGTTAGTAACATACAGGCCATAAGAAATGGCCCAATTCGCTTTTGCCCTGTTAATTTCATAAAGCCCGCCGAGGCTGGCAATGGAACAACTCCTATCGTTGAGAATAGGGAGGCTAGTATATGAGAGATCCCTCCCGTCCAAATCCCTCGACTTAATGCTGTTTTTTCATCTTTCGGTAAAACCGGAACTACATGTTTTACAGCGGAAATAGAAGAAATTGTATTGGATACTAACAAAAACGTAAACAACAGTGAGGTAATCACGATCCCTAGATCGAATTGAGGTACTCCCCAAGCAAAAATATGAGGGAACTTCAAGACGGAAGTTGAATCTGTAAATGTTGGCCCCACTTTCCCGAATGCTGCAAATAATGCCGAACCCAAGCCGATTCCAATCAGTACGGCGTAACTACTAATCCATCCTCTCCCTTTAATAGAGAGAAAAATAACAAGTCCAAAAATAAAAAAGGATATGAGTGCTGCCATAACATCTGGTTCGGCGCTTGTTCCCTGTAACCCAAGCATGCCCTTGACTAATACACCGCTTAATTGCAAGGCGAGAATGAATAAAAATGAACCCGAAACTAAGGGTGTAAATAAAAATTGAAGCCTATAAACTAGCCCTGTAGTTCCTAATACGAAGAGAACAAGCCCGGCTACGATTAATCCTCCTTCTAGAATTTGTAATGCATACATTTGATCTTGCCCTTGAATTAAGGCTAAGTTGCCTAATATGACAAAGATACTTACCCATGATCCCGCAGGACCATCTGCAATAGGGTATTTATGTCCTAACCATCCCTGAATAAATGAACTGATTCCTACAACGAAAAATGTCCGCTGCATTAAGGTTGAAATTTGTTCAAACGACAATTGAAAAATACCTCCAATGACAATGGGCAGAGCCACTGCATTGGCTAGCAAAAAAATGAACCATTGTACAGTGCTGAGACTATCGGTAACACGTTTGTTCTCCATATCAACTCACCTTTACTATTGTTAACTATACAATCTATACGGAAAATGAAAGCCACCTTTCGATGTGAAATCGTTAAAAGGTGGCTGGCTCGCTTCTTAATCTATTACCATTTGCGATATGGCAAAAACTTTCCGTTCATCGTCAGAATGATGCGGTCACCGTTTGGATCTTCTTGCTTTTGTACGTCGAATTGGAAATCGATCGCGCTCATGATACCTTCGCCAAGCTTCTCCAAAACAAGTTCTCTAATCGTTGGACCGTATACAAGCAGCATTTCGTATAGGCGATACAGTCCTGGATCTGTAGGCGGCATATCGATGACATCGCCACGGTGTGGGATTTGTGTGAGTGCTTGAACAACTTGTTCGTCGAGTTCAAGCAATTTCCCCATTTTATCTGCTTCATTACGCATCATTGTCGCTTGGCCCAACAGTGCAGTTACAACCCAGCTTTCTGAATGCTCGCTTTCCTTTGCGATTTCGCCCCAAGTTAATCCTTTTGCAAATTTAGCGTCCAATATCTGTTGTGTCGCTTCTTTTCTATTCATTTTCATTGCTCCCTTTAGTTTAGTATAATGAGTATCGCTTAGTGCTTGTCGTGGCCTGTTATTTGTTCATATCCATTTACAATCAGATCGAGTTTACCAGTGTCTGGTGCAATCACCAGACCATGAACAGCTACCTCTTTCGGAATGAGCGGATGATTACGCACCAGATCTATGTTTCCTTTAATCGAATCTACGACATTCGTAAAGCCGAACAACCATTTATGAAGATCGATACCTGCATATTCAAGTGAAGAAAGAATTTCTGGTGTCGCGACTCCGCGGTCCATTATTTTTTGAAGTGTTCCTTCAGGGTTACTTTGACTCATGCCACAATTGTGGTGACCGATGATATAAATTTCTTCCGCATTCAGTTCGTAGACAGCCGTTACGATACTGCGCATGATGCTTCCAAATGCATGGGTAATCGTTCCACCTGCTGTTTTGATGACTTTGGCATCCCCATTGTGTATATTTAGGGCTTTAGGCAGCAGTTCAATCAGTCGCGCATCCATGCACGTTACGACAATCATGCGTTTTTTAGGGAATTTCGTTCCCTCATAAGGTAGATACTCCTTGTCTTCTACGAACTGATCGTTATACTCCAAAATTTCTTGTAATAGCATTCTTGGGCCTCCTTTGAAGTGTTTTAGTTATCACTGTTTCAATGGCTACTAACTAGTGAATCAGGATATAACTAAGTATAGATATTCATGCTTAAATGCTGAATAAGTTGGCGAAACGCTATATATCCATTTGCTTTCATGACGAAAGGATTGATTTTTATTTTTGATCATATCGATTTTGCGATACTAGCATTACTAAAAGAAAACTCCAGAATTCAGTGGAAGGACATCGGCCAAAAGATACACATGACCGGCCAAGCGGTCGGAAATCGCATTAGGCGTTTAGAAGATTTAGGGGTTATCGAACAATATACGATCGTTACTAATAAAGCAAAGCTAGGTCTTTCTATCACGGCCTTTATTACATTTTTTGTGGAATCAACCAATCATCCTTTATTCCATAAGTTCGTGATGGAGGAGGAAGCTATTTCCGAAGTACATCGAATTAGCGGAGAAGGATGTTATGTGTTAACTGGACATTTTGCTACGAATGAGGAGCTTGAGGCATTTCTGGCACAACTTTTGAAGCATGGCAATTATCGAGTGAGTCTATCCATTGGAAAAATAAAATCATAATTCATACAAAAAAGAGGGGCGTAGGCCCCTCTTTTCTTTTTCCAATTTATAATTTCTGATAATGATTTAAGAGATTGTCAACTTTATCCTGAATCATTTGTTTCAAGGCATCAGGCTTCACCGCTCTAACATACTGACCATAACGCATGAAATAATTAGCTAGAAATTCTTCTTCGCCTGGATTATAGAATCCCTTAATGACGGTTATCGGTCCAGCTTCTATTTCCATAGAGGGATAATGCTCTTTATAAAAAATATCTTTGGCTTGCTCCGCAATCTCAACTTCAAAGTGAATACTGTTCTCGGATTGATAAAATTCTAAGGAACGACTAAGAAGTTCTTCTATAGAATAACGAGCTTTGCTTTCCTCTTCTTCAATGAAGGTTATTCGATCACATCTAAACACCCTATATGTATTCGTATTTAACTCTATTCCGGTAGCATACCATTGACCAAACTTCGCGGAAATTCTGAAGAATTGTACAGGGTAGCTTTTTGTCTGGTTATTTTTTGTGTATTCAATGGTACAGGCACATTCATTTAGAATACTTGCCAGGATTTTATCTAAAAAACGACTGACATGCTTATGCTGATACATTTCGAATTGTAGAACTTTTTTCATTTTATGAATCTGGTTGATTTGTGTACTCGATAGACAGTGCTCGAACTTTTCGTTTAGCTTATTAACACTTAAATGAAAAGGTGTAGATTGATAAGATTCTAGCGTCAGCATAGCAAAGTACAGTGCATAGACTTCATCTATCGTGAAAATAATAGGAGATAACAATCTATTTTTCAAAATACCATAACGTCCGTGTCTGCCATGTTCTGAATAAATAGGCATACCTAATTGTTCTAATGAAGTAACATCACGTAGCGCTGTGCTTTTTGAAATATTGTATTTCTCCATAAGGTCACTTAGATTAAAAAACTCTCGCCCGTTTAAGTATCTCATCATGTCATTTAAGCGTTCTGATTTCTTCATATAAAAAACTCCTTATTAAGGTGTCATGTTTTGATACCTTTATATATGATAATAAGTTTAAGATCACATATCAAATATACGAAGGAGATTTACACTATGAGTACAACATTAGAAGTAGCTATTTTCTTATCGATGAAGGGAAGAGCCAAGGAAGCTATAGAATTTTACAAAAAACATTTTAACGCAGAGGAATTGTTACGTGTCACCTATCAACAACTAGCAGAACGTGACAGCTCCATACAGCTTACGGATGAAAATAAGGATTATATTACTCACTCTGTCCTGTTAATCGGAAAAACAAAAATAATGATAGCAGAAGATACAATGAATACGAATGAGAAATATACAGTGGGTAATAACACTTCATTATGTATTCAAAGTGCTGACCTAGAGGAAATTGAACACTTCTATAAAAGCTTAATCACGGATGAGCGCGTAAAAATTATTGCTCCTTTATCTAGTAATGTGTTTAGTAAAGCCTACGGTATCATTGAAGATCCCTTTGGTATTCAAATTCAACTCATGTTTGATGAAAGATTACATTAACAACTTTGCTTCTAAAGTAAACCCAGTTCACCGTTTAGCTGATCATAATTCAGGGACTATCCTGATGTTGGTCGGCTTTTTTGTATGTATTGATGGCTATTTTTTATGAAAAACATTGAATTATTATGCATAAAGATGTATAGTGTTTTTTAATTAACGTTAATTAAGTAAGTAAGGGGTGTGGAATGTCTTGACCAAAAACAAGTTGAAAGAAGTAGCGATGCGACTATTCGGAGAGAAGGGTTACGAGGGTACGGCTCTCTCTGAAATTACGAAGGAAGTTGGCGTGAAGACTCCGGCGATCTATGCCTTTTTTGAGAATAAAGAGGATTTGTTTATGACGGTCTTTCGTGAGGCTATGCAGTCCTATAACACTTATATTCAAGAGCTGTCGGAAGAACAGAAAGTACTGAGTGCCCAGGAAAGTCTACGAGGCATATTGTCTAGACAGTATGAGTTCTATCAGAAGAGTCCTGAAGCAAGCAAAATTGTGCTGAGGTATGTGGTCTTCCCACCGGCATTCTTAAAGGAAACGATTGAGGAAGCATTCCTAGAGTCCGACGCGATGCTGACGAAGATCATTGAACAATTCATCTCAAAAGGGATGGAAGAGGGCGTAATTCGCGATCAATCCGTGCAGCTTCTCACAGATGCTTTTCTCAACTTGATGGATGGATTAAGCATGCAGTATTTCTATTACACTTCTAAAGGAATTTATGAGCGTAAGCTAAACCATGCGTTTGAAATGTATTGGAAGGGTGCGTCCTCATAGCGCTACAGAAGAAGATAACAACAAGGGGATGGGGAGAATGGCAGAAGTAAGTGAAGTAAAGGGGAACGAGCTTAGCTCGGGGGATTTTGAGAGAGAGCCGGTTCCAGCGCATTTGCGTAAAAAATGGCTATCTATGTCGCTCGTCTGGATCGCCATCGGGATTGACCTATCAGCGATGTTCTTGGGTGCTCAGCTTGGCAATGGAATGAATCTGACGGATTCCCTCACAGCAACAATAATCGGTTCGTTAATCCTAGGGGTGATCGGAGCGTTATGTGCGTATGTAGGAGCGAAAACAGGGTTATCGACATCGATGATCTCTCGGTTTCTATTCGGAAATGTGGGTGCACGTGTCGTAGCAGTTATCCTCGGTATTTTCTCACTCGGTTGGTTTGGGGTGCAGGTCGGGTTCTTCGCTTCGAATATGCAGACTGCTTTTAGTCAATTATGGGATATTCATCTGTCCTTAGGGCTGCTTTCATTCATAGGTGGGCTTCTAATGATGTCGACAGCTATTTGGGGATATCAATCTATTGAACGACTAAGCACCTGGTCCGTACCATTGCTTATTTTGTTTATCGGAGTGGCTATTTATTCCGCGTTCCACACCAAAGGAGCTTCAGCCGTGTGGGAACCGATTAGCGGAGCAGCGATCCCGATGGGGACAGCGATCTCGCTTGTTATTGGTATCTTTATTGTCGGCACGGTGCTTTCACCGGATATCGCTCGTTGGGCGCGCACACCTAAGCATGCTATAACCGCGGCCTTTATCGGCTTCTTTGTGGGTAACAGCTTCATGACGATTGTAGCTATTTTCCTATCTCGAATTATGGACACAGATGATCTGACGAATATTTTCATTGCGCTAGGACTTGGGCTTCCAGCCATTATCGTCTTAACCCTTGCCCAATGGACGACAAACACGAACAATTTATATTCTGCTTCGCTAGGGTTCTCTGTCGTGTTCCAAAAGGTTCCGAAAAAGCTAATTACTATTGTGGCAGGTATCTTTGCTACGTTGCTTGCCGTACTTGGCATCTATGATAAGTTTTTATCTTTCCTAAATATTATTACGGTGTTTGTCTCTCCAATCGGGGGGATCTACACGTCCGAATTTTTGCTTGTAGATCGAAAAAAATTCACTTTTGAAGGTTTGGATCGCAACAAAAACTGGGTGATTCGCTCCTTAGCGGTATGGGTTGCAGCTACGTTGTTCGCTTTTATGACAACCGCAGCGCCAGATGGATTTGGATGGTTCCAAATCACGAGCGTTCCGGCATTAGATGCGTTTATGTTCGCCTTTATTGTGCAGTGGATTATCGGCAAAATCATGACAAAGAAGGGATAACAACATGACAAATCACAAACTAACAGAATTAAATGAACAAGCGGTGCAATACATTGCTGTTGGTGCAGCCGTTCTTGGAACAGGCGGGGGCGGTGACCCGCATATTGGTAAATTGATGGCGATGGAAGCCATTCGCAAATATGGTCCTGTTCGTTTAGTAAGTCCTGAGGATCTGGAGGACGATGCATTGGTTGTTCCTATATCCATGATTGGCGCACCTACGGTTATGAATGAGAAGATTCCTTCGATTCAGCAAATGATCAAGCCTTTAGATATGATTGAGAAAGAGCTTGGACGCAAGGTGAGCGCCATTATGCCGATTGAGGTCGGTGGTGGTAACTCTCTGGTTCCCGTAATTACGGCTGCGGAACGCAATATTCCTATCGTAGATGCGGATGCCATGGGACGGGCTTTTCCAGAATCGCAAATGGTGACGTTCTACTTGGACGGTATTGACTGCAGTCCGATTACGATGGCAGATGAACGCGGCAACGGTGTGCTTATGCATGCGATCGACGGTGTTTGGGAAGAGCGGATGGCGCGTGCAGTTACGATTCAAATGGGCGGATCAGCTTCGATTTGTGATTATCCGGTAACTGGAGCGCAGGTAAAGCAAAGTGCAATCCCACATACCTTGACGCTTGCGTATGAAATCGGAAAAACATTGTTCGAGTCCAAGGAATTGAAGCAGAATCCAATTGAAATGCTGCTGAAGCAGCTGAATGGATATGCGTTGTTCCAGGGGAAGGCAGTAGACATTCGCCGTCGTACAGAAGGCGGATTTACACGCGGTGAAGCGATCTTCGAAGGTACAGATGCTAAAAAGGGACGTACGATGACTTTGTTCTTCCAGAATGAGTTCCTTCTTGCCACAGAAGATGGACATTCAATTGCTATTACTCCTGACCTGATCTCTGTGCTTGACCAGGATACCGGTATGCCAATCACGACTGAGAATTTGAAATACGGTGCCCGGGTGAGTGTGGTTGGTTTCCCTTGTGATCCGAAATGGCGTTCACCAAAGGGCCTCGAGACGGTAGGTCCACAATATTTTGGCTATGATGCACCTTATGTTCCAATTGAACAATTGGCAGCAGAGAAAGGGGGAGCAGAGTAATGTCTCATACGAATGTAAACAACATGGAAGAAATATACCGCATTGGGATTGATGTCGGCGGGACAAATACAGATGCAGCCTTGCTCGACTCCAAGCTAAACACCATTCATACGATAAAAGTGCATACCACACGTGATGTGAATGAAGGTATTACTGAATCCATCCGTCGTTTGTTAGCAGAGAGTAGTGTGAATCCGGCGCAGATTCGTTATGCAATGCTCGGAACTACGCACTGTACGAATGCTATTGTGGAGCGCAAGCACTTGGGGAAAGTCGGCTTGATTCGAATCGGGGCACCGGCAACAACTGCGGTTCCTCCACTTGCGGATTGGGACGATACACTTAAGGCAACGGTTTGCCCACATGCTTATGTTGTTCATGGTGGATATGAATATGATGGGCGCACGATTGTTGAAATGGATGAAGAAGAGATTCTAGACTGCTTTTTGAAAATGAAGGGTGAAGTCGAAGCGGTTGCGATCTGTGGTGTGTTCTCCCCCGTGAATACCTCGCAGGAGAAACGTGTCGAAGAACTTGCGAAGCAAGTACTTGGCGCAGATATGCCTGTGACGTTGTCTCATGAGATTGGAAGTATTGGATTGCTCGAGCGTGAGAACGCGTCGTTGCTGAACGGCGCATTACTTAACGTTATTGCTGGAGTCGTAAAGGGCTTCGAAGAGGCGCTTCACACTTATGGAATTGACGCGAGCCTATACATCTGTCAGAACGATGGAACACTGATGTACAGTGAATATGCGCTTCGTTACCCGATTCTGACGATTGCTTGCGGTCCGACGAATTCCATTCGGGGTGCGGCACACTTGTCAGGTCTGAATGATGCACTTGTTGTTGATATTGGTGGCACCACGACAGATATCGGCGTCTTGATGCAAGGCTTCCCGCGTCAATCCTCCGCTGCGGTTGAGATTGGCGGGATTCGCACGAACTTCCGCATGCCGGATATCTTATCGATCGGGATCGGCGGCGGTACAATCGTTCGCTTAGATGAAACGCAGGATCAGGTAACAGTGGGTCCGGATAGCGTGGGGTACGAGCTATTGAAGCGCGGCCTCATCTTTGGTGGTGATACGCTCACCGCAACTGATGTGGCGGTGAAGCTTAATCGATACGAGTGGAAAGATGCGCAGACTGAGGCACTTGATGAATCGATCTGCAAAAGAGCAGATGAGATCATTACGCGGGATATCGAGGAAGCGATTGATCGGATGAAGACAAGCTCAGATCCTGTTGACGTCATTTTGGTCGGTGGCGGAAGTATTCTTGTGGCAGACAAGCTTGAAGGTGTATCACGGATTGTAAGACCGGATCACTATGATGCTGCGAATGCGATTGGCGCTGCGTTAGGTGAGGTGAGCGGGGAGACAGAGCGCATTTATTCCCTGGACGAAATGTCTTATGATGAAGCTAAGGAAGATGCCCGCAGCCATGCAATAGAGCAAGCTGTTCTAGCCGGTGCAGATCGCAATACCGTTCAGATCGTATTGTCTGAGGATATTCCGATTGCATACTTGCCGGGCAATGCCTTGCTGGTAAAAGTAAAAGCGGCTGGACGTTTATAAGATGATTATGGATCTGCCTTGAGGAGTGAACTCTCTTCGAGGCAGATCTTTTTGTCTTTATAATTGCATTACCAAGAAAGAAAGGGGATTTAGAATAGCTGTCGAAGTGGGTTATGTACATATTTTAACGATGGGAGAGAGGACAATGAAAGTGATTAGCACATTAGAAATCGTAGATGTACAGACTGGAGAACGTACTGCGCTCCGCTCATTTGATTATTTAATCGAGGCACCCAATTGGACTAGCGATGGTAAGCGTCTTATTTATAATAGTCGAGGTTGTCTCTATTCGTTCGACATCGCAACCTGTGAGCTTGTTCAAATTGACTCGGGGTTTGCTGCGGAATGTAATAACGATCATGTTCTGTCTTTTGACAACAGTAAGATCGCAATTAGTCACCATACGAAAGAAGATGGTAAATCTCGTATATATATTCTTCCCATGGAGGGTGGCGAACCGGTTCTAGTTACACCGAATGCTCCAAGCTATTTACATGGTTGGTCTCCAAACGGTGCTGAGTTAGCTTACTGTGCAGAGCGCAATGGTCAGTATGATATTTATACCATTCCAGTAGACGGGGGAGTAGAGGTACAACTGACGGATTCGCCTGGGCTGGATGATGGGCCTGAATATTCACCAGATGGGGGACATATATGGTTCAACTCGGTGCGTACAGGGCTGATGCAGATATGGCGAATGAATGCCGATGGCAGTGAGCAAACACAGATGACTTTTGATGAGAGTAATAACTGGTTCCCGCATGTATCGCCAGATGGTCAGACGATAGCCTACCTGAGTTACCGCAAAGGAGATGTAGATCCTGGCGATCACCCTGCGAATAAGGATGTTGAGATTCGATTGATGGCAAGCACGGGAGGAGATTATCGCACACTATTACAATTGTTTGGAGGACAAGGTACGATTAACGTGAATTCGTGGTCTCCGGATAGTAAGCGCTTGGCGTTTGTAAGTTATGTGGTGGAGGAATAGGAATAAAATACCGATAAAAATTATAGTATTTTTATTTATATATAAATGGGGGAAAAGTTGGATGAAGAGGATTTTTAGTATTTTGCTAATTGTATTACTGGTTATACCAGCGCTCGGCACTACAACCTTTGCGAGCAGTACGGTGAAGGCTAAGGTAACCGAGAGCAGTACATATTTTGACGGAGAACAAAGGGACCTGAACGGATTCAATATCTCGAACAACAATTATTTCCGGCTGCGCGATGTAGCGGAGTATTTCTCGGGAACAGCCAGTCAATTTGATATCACTTGGAATAAAGCAAACAATGCGATAGAGATCATAACCGGGCAAGCCTATACTCCCGAAAAGAAAGCTAGCAGCAACTACTATAGTCGCAATAGAAATTATTCAGCTACGCTGTCGACCTCTAAAGTGCTAGTGAACGGACAGCTACAGTCGATTACGGCGTACAATATTGACGAGAATAACTATGTTCAGTTGCGAGATTTGGCGGGGAAAATTCCATTCGATATCGAATATGACGTTCAGTCTGATCGAATATCCTTGTTCTCAAAAGTTCCAGATCATGCTTACCGGGTAAAGACGGCGGTGAAAACCGAAAGTAACGCTGTATCTTCTTATTTTCCCAGATGGAAAAGTACGGCCACTTCCTATCTCGTGAATAATAATGACGGGACTGTAAGTGTCCTTGAGGCGAATAAGGAAGTTACGATTGAATCATATAATGAGAAGTTTGAACTAACTGGAAATAAGAGTATCCCTTTTGAGCTTCCGATATTTGGTGGTTTCTATAGTGGGGAGAAGTATAACTATATTGCTTTTGGACAAGAGAATCGCGAAGAGAATGATAGCAAAGAAGTGATTCGTATTGTCCGTTATGATAAAAGCTTCAATAGAGTAGATAGTGTCTCCGTTAAGGGTGGCGAGAGTTATACGGTTAGCCCTTTTGATTCTGGCTCTGGTAGTATGGCCGAGACTGGTGATACGCTTGTATTCCACACTTCACGTACAAGGTACACGACAGAAGATAAACTAAATCATCAATCCCAGCTGACCATTATCGTGAATACCCAAACAATGACCGTGACGAATGATCTGGGAAGATTCCAGAAGAATCATGTCAGCCACTCTTTTGATCAATATGTATTGTTTGATGGTGCTACGCATGTTCTAGTGGATCATGGTGATGCCTATCCTCGTTCGATTGTGCTGAATAAAGGAAATGGAACCAGCTATAACGAGGTAGACCTGTTTAATATTCCCGGCAAAATCGGAGCGAACACCACAGGCGTTTCTATAGGCGGATTTGAGATGTCTTCGGCGAACTATATTGTCGCTATGAATACGATTGACCATTCGCTTGTCAAAGAATATACGTCTTATGAGATGGTGGGACTAGAGAAGGATCAGAGAGATATCGTTCTTAGTGTTCTGCCAAAAGCCAACCTGTCTAGCACAGCAGTGAACCACATCACCTTGGCTAAATATGTTGGTACGAACCTGATCGCGTCCATCCCTAAACTAGTAAAAATCACAGACGACAAAATGATGGTGCTGTGGCAGGAGTTTGATAAAGAGAATCATCCGGGTGACCTGAAATATGTTCTTATAGATGGAGCGGGTGCAACCACTGGCGGTATCCAAACGATTAAGAACTTTGTACTATCAGAAAGCAGCCCTATTGTTAGCGGCGACAAAATTGTATGGTATACCAACAACAAAGGATCTAGACTATTTTATTCGATCCCATTAAATTAAATTAAATTAAATTACCAGCAGAAGGTTATCCCGTTAATGCCTACATGAGGTATTACGGATAACCTTTTTTTCTACCAAACTCATATGCCGTTTCCCTATCGACATGCTCGTTTACAAAGACGTGCTAACATTTGTCCCCCTGATCATCTAACAAAAAGACACCCGTGTACGCCTCAGACTTCTCACTCCAACAATATGACTCCCCATCGCTAACACCTGTCTGTTTCGTAATTCTGACGCCTTGGATAAACTGAAAGCGCATACTTCCTTTGGAAAGGAGTCCAACGATATGAACTTTAATCTTAACACGGTACCCTTCAGCCGAAGAGGCACCTTTCTGGCTATTTCTGAACTACCTGAATCGGATGTCAGGGCGGAGGGGCTTTACTTACGGACCGTGCGTGGTGGGGATGATAAATTTGGTGAAGCTTTTCAAATTGAACTGCTGGACGAGAGTAATCAGTATATTCCGTACGAGGCTAAGGCAGAGCCTGCACTGCTTCGTTTGAATACGGATACCGACAATATCTATGCGGAGATCTGTATCACAGATGGCCGTACGGTCCGTTTCAAGAGCAGAGGATGTGGCATTCGCCTCACCTTTCGTACCTCAGCCTATGATTATGCTTATGAACACAGCGCAGGCAGCTTTGAAGTAAACAGCTTCACCCATGAATGCCGGTTCATGCTCACCCGGTTAACCGGGGCTCTCCGGATGGAGGTACCTTGGGACAAAATTAAAAGTTCCCGCATTGTGGCGGAGTTCACCCCCGAAGCGGGTAAGGAAATTGCCGAGTTCGCGGTGGAAGAATTCCGCACGGTATGGGAACGGCGTGATGCCTGGACACCATGGGAGGAAGCGGTACTAGCGGTGCAACAGGAATATGACCAGTGGCTGGGTGCCAGCTTGACCGTTCCCGAACGCTGGCAAGACGGCCGTGAACTGGCGGCTTATATTACCTGGTCCTGTCTGGTTCCCGCGGAAGGATGTTTGACCCGGCCAGCAATGTATATGTCGAAGAACTGGATGACGAATATTTGGAGCTGGGATCACTGCTTCAATGCGATGGCTCTGGTCAGACATCACCCGGAGCTGGCCTGGGACCAGTTTATGATTTTCTTCGACCGCCAGGATGAGAGTGGCCTGATTCCGGACTTTATCAACGACAAGTACGAGCTTTGGAACTGCAACAAACCGCCTATTCATGGCTGGACGCTGGCCTGGATGATGCAGCGGACGGATTATATTAAGGAATCCCATCTTCGTGAAGTGTATGGGCCCTTGAGCAAGTGGACGAACTGGTGGTTCCATTACCGGGATAACGACAAGGACGGTATACCACAGTACAATCATGGAAACGATTCGGGTTGGGACAACAGTACTGCCTTTAATAACGGGATTCCGGTGGAGAGTCCGGATCTGGCAGCATTTTTAATCTTGCAGATTGAACTGCTTGCCGAAATTGCTGGGCTTCTGGGGCTTACCGACGAAAGCACCGCATGGAGACGATTAGGCGAGGAGACCCTGGAGAAAATGCTACGTCATTTCTGGAAGGATGGGAGGTTCACCGCTTGCCGTTCTGGAACTCACGAAGCATCCGACGGCGACAGCCTGCTGCTCTTCGTGCCCATTCTGCTTGGCAAGCGGCTGCCGGAGCAAATCCTGCGCGCACTGCTGGATGGCCTGCGGGATGAGAGCCGCTTCTTGACGCCGAACGGCTGGGCTACAGAGAGTGTGAAGAGCCCTTACTACACGCCGGATGGCTATTGGCGGGGCCCGATTTGGGCGCCATCAACCATGTTGCTCGTGGAAGGTGTGGCCGCGGCAGGGGATGTTGAACTGGCAAGCGAGGTAGCCCGCCGATTCTGCAATATGCTGAACAAGAGTGGCATGGCCGAGAACTTCGATGCCCTGACGGGTCAAGGCCTTCGCGACAGGGCATTTACTTGGACCTCAAGTGTCTTTTTAATCCTAGGGCACGAGTATACAACTTAAAAACATACGGGCACTTCCTCCTGGTCAAGATCGGCGTGAGGGGAAGTGCTTTCCCATTTTCCGAGATATTCCCGAGTGTGCCAGTCCGTGCTACACTTCAACTATAAAAATGAAATTTATAAGGCGGGGATGAGAAGTCATGTGGAGTTATTTCTTTAAGAAGTTATATCATCGCTTCTCTATTCGCTCTTATTTCAGCATCCGGACTAAGCTGCTCTTTTGCTTTCTTATTGTCGCGATTATTCCGCTACTGTCACTGGGAGCCTTGAACTATTATCAATCCGCTATAGTCATCAACTCTCAATTCGGGAAATACGGGGAGAACACCGTGGCACAACTTGATCAGCAGATCAGCTCCGCTTTGAACCGGATGAATCAGACGACAGGAACAATCTATTCGTATCTCCTTGATCCTGCACGGGTGGGACTAGGTGATCACGTTCCAACTACGTATCAGGAGATTATGGATAAAGATGACTTCGAGGCGCTGCTTAAATCACTTAAGACGGATCTGACAAGAGGTATTTATCTGATTACCCGCTCTGGCTATTACTATGGAGAGAATAATCTGGATGTCAGTAAGCTTAATGATATCCCCGCCTGGCGGGCCATTACTTATTCATCTAAAGGGCCCTATTGGCTGGGCTTCTATCCTATGAATCATGGCATGGAAGCTTCGGATACCGGAGAACCTATACTGGGGCTCGCTGTACGGATTAATAATCCGGCTGGAACCCAGCATGGAAGCACAATCTTAATAGAAGAGAATGCGCAGGTTCTTCTTGATATGTTCCATATGTTTGAGGAAGATACCAAAGCGCATTTGACGATAACTGGTTCTGAAGGGCAACCCATTTACCAGTCAGATTCTCCATTCACTCCAGACGATAGTGACGTGGTGTGGAATAGGACACTGGCAGCCAACGGATGGAAGATTGAAGCAAGGCTGCCGGCCAAAGCATTTTATTTTTCCTCGAGCCTGATCCGCTCCAACACAGTACTTGTAGCCATTGTTTCTTGTCTGCTTGCCTTTGGGTTAGCTTATATATTCTCATCGAAATTCACAGCTCGAATTCGCAGGCTGAAAGACTCGATGCAGAAGGTCAGCTTTGGCAAGCTACACACGAGGACCCTGGTGGAAGGCAAGGATGAACTCGGCAGCCTGGATACCAGCTTCAACCGTATGGTGGGGGGAATTCAATCCCTTGTGCAGGAAGTGGAGCAGAGTGAGCGGCTGAAGAAGGAGGCCGAGCTTAAGGCATTTCACTACCAAATTAATCCACACCTGCTCTTCAATACGCTGAATTCTATCCAGTGGAAGGCAAGGCTCCAAGGGGCAGAGGATATCCGCCAGATGCTCTATCATCTGACGATGGTGCTCGAAGGTAATCTGGATATCTCTCAGGAGTTGATCACGTTAGGCCGTGAACTCCGCATGATTGAGCATTTTCTGAAAATACAAGAGATCCGTTACGGGTCCGCATTCAGTTATGAACAGACCTGTGACGAAGAGCTTAAGCCGTATCTGATTCCTCGTATGACCCTTCAGCCGCTCTTCGAGAACATCTTTTTTCATGGATTTGAAGATGGGGAGGGTAACATCTCGTTAAGTGTACGGGAGGAAGGCGATCATCTGTTATTAACATTGTCTGATGACGGTGCAGGGATCACTGAAGAGAAGCTGAAGGCGCTTATGCGTGCAAAGCCGGAAAGCAAACCGAAGGGACGCGGAGGACTCGGTGTTCAGAACGCGAATCAGAAGTTCAAGCTTCATTTCGGACAGCAGTATGGATTGACGGTGCATTCTACGAAAGGTGAAGGCACTACTATCGTAATTCGGTGGCCCAAGAAGGAGGAGAGTCCGCATGGAGACAACCAAGACCATTAAAGTGTTAATTGCAGATGATGAGAGTATCGTGCGAAAAGGACTTCGCTCTACAATTCCTTGGCATAAGTATGGGATGGAAGTGGTGGCTGATGCGCCGAACGGCCTTAAAGCTTGGGAGGCCTATCAGATTCACCTGCCTCAAATAGTGATTACCGATATCGTCATGCCGGAGATGAATGGGATTGAACTGTTACGCAAAGTTAAAGAGGTCGATAAGGATACCCGGATTATTCTGCTGAGCTGTCACCGTGACTTCGAATTTGCTCAGCAAGGAATTAAGCTTGGGGCTTCAGGATATCTGCTTAAGACGGCCTTTGAAGATGAAGAGCTGGAAGGAATGCTGGAGAAGTTCCAGAGGGAGCTGACATCGTCTGCTCCCGTAGCGGATGCTGAAACAAGCGAAATCTATGGAGAACGTCTAGGCTCTCTCTTGTTTGCCTGGCAGAGTGGACACAGCAGCAAATTTGTTGACGAAATAGATAAGCTCATTAGGGAGAAGCTGCCGCTGAATAGGGAACCCTTGTACATTTATCTGATCAAGACCTGTGGATGCGATTGTACTTACCTGGATCTCGTCAAGCTTAATGAGGATGAGAATAGCCGTATGCGCCACAGCGCATCTGTTATCATCCCTTACGGTGAGGACCTTTGCTACTGGATTGTACCTGGTGACGAGCTGGAGATTGCGGACAGTCTGCTCGTTCAGATGAAAAGCCAAATCGAGAAGCTGAAGTGGGCCAAGAGAGGACCGCTGGGCAACGCTGAAGATTTAAGCAAGGCCTTCATGGCGCTTCACAAGGAAGCGGAAGTGGAGAAGCTGCATGGTATTTCGTCTCAGGACTGGCCTGAACCGATCTGGAAGGCCGTGAAGCTTTTGCATGAGAACCCTGGAGCGGATTGGTCGGTTAGCGATTTGGCGAGCCAGGTGGGACTTAGCCGAAGCCATTTCTCGATCCTATTTAAGAAGACGGTTGGCGACAGCTTTGTGGCTTTTCAATATAAAAGAAAGCTTAAGCTTGCCAAGGCATTGCTGCGGGATACGCAGTTGACGATGCAGGATATTGCGGAGCGGACAGGGCTTGGCGACAGCAAATATTTCAGCAAATGGTTCAAGCGCTGCACGGGTCAGACGCCTAGTCATTACCGAATACAACAAAAAGACGCCGTGATTCGAACAGATGGACACCCCGATCTGTAAATCGAACAAAAGTACGCAAACATTCGAATAGATATCGGTTTTGAACCGCTTTCATAAAAGTTAATATGAAAGCGGTTCAATTATTATTACCTCATTCAAAGGGGAGGCTGCCACAGTGAAAAAGAAAATTTCTCTTATTGTACTTGCCACTACGTTAATGGCAACTATGGTCACAGCTTGCGGGGGGAACAGTGAGCCTTCATCATCCACAGGTGCTGCAGGCTCAGGGGAGACGAAGACGCTTCGTTTTGCGACATGGGATACCGGAGACGCGCTCAAGATTGAGCAAGACATCGCCAAGAAATTTGAAGCAGCCCATCCGGGTACGAAGGTTCAGGTAGAGGCTTATGCAGACGGTTTTGACCAGAAGCTTGCCGCCGGATTCGGGGCAACCAATCCGCCAGATGTGATGTATATGTGGGATTTTCCGACCTATCATCAATCCCTGGAACCACTGGACAGCTATTCGAGCAAAGATAAAGAATTGAACATCGAAGATTTCTATCCGGGATTGTTCAACTATGGAAAAATTGACGGCAAGCTATATGGCATTCCGGCAGGATTCACCACACGCGTCGTCTATTACAACAAGAAGTTGTTCGATGATGCCAAGATCCCTTATCCGAAGGATGGATGGACATGGGCGGAGTTCCAGGACATCGCGGCCAAGCTCAGCGATAAGTCGAAGAAGCAGTACGGGTTCGGGGTTCGCGCAGAGAACGATACGTATGACCTTCAGAGCTTCGTATGGAGCAACGGAAGCTCGTTCATCTCTGATGATGGCAAAACGATTGAAGGATTTATGAACAGCAAAGAGACAGCTGAGTCCATCCAGATGCTCGGCGACATGGTTAAGAACGGCTCGGCTGTGCTGACCGGAGGCAAAGGCCAGCAGAGCGGAGATGACATTTTTAAAGCGGGTAAAATCGCTATGTGGGAGAGCGGTATCTGGCCGCTGGAATCGTTCAAGACAGCAGGCATAAATGTAGGTACGGTCGAAATCCCGGCGTTCCCGGGCAAACCGGTCAAAGGCGTGCTCGCGGAGTCCGCTTTGTCCATCGCCAAGGATTCGAAGCAGAAAGATCTGGCCTGGGAATTCGTGAAATTCTATGTGTCTAATGATTCGATCAAGATGCGTGTGGCAGATCTGCCTGTAAGGGTCAGTGTCGTAAACGAGCTGAAGAAAGATCAGGATCCGCTCTATAAACCGTATTACACGATGCTGGAACGCTCCAGCAATACACCTGCGTTCCTGCTCAATCCGAAATGGAATGAAGTGAACCGCCAGCTCTCTGCTGCGGTGGAAGCGGTTATGCACGGCAGCAATGCCCAGGAAGTGCTAAATCAGGCTGTTAAAGATAGTCAACGTTATTTGAAATAACACATTTACAGAAAGAAGGTTAAGAGATGGCTCAGACCTTTCTGCATCAAGCAGGGGAGCCTATGGCCCAGCTCAAGCCTACACGAAAACGTAGTTGGGGTAGGGCTGTTCCCTACCTCTTCATTTTTCCTTGGATCTTCGGATTCCTCGTGTTCACCTTGGGGCCATTGTTATTTTCCCTTATCATCTCTTTTTTTGATTGGCCGATTGTCGGCGAAGTGCACTTTATCGGGTTTGGCAATTATGCGGAAATGTTTACGGATGACCCGTTATTCTGGACCTCACTCGGGGTCACCCTCAAATTTGCGGCTCTGTTCGTTCCATTGAACATCATTGTGGCGCTTGGGCTTGCGATTCTCCTGAATCAGAAGACAAGGGGCAGTGCTATATTTCGAACCGCCTTTTATATTCCCTCTGTTATATCTGGTGTCGCTCTGGCTATGATCTGGTCTTGGGTGTACAGCGGTGATTATGGGATTCTGAATTACTTCCTGTCCCTGATCGGAATTCAGGGCCCTGATTGGCTCAACGATAAGCAATGGTCATTAGTAGCGATGGTGGTCGCAAGTCTCTGGGGACAAGGCTCGATGATGCTGATCTTTCTGGCTGGCCTCAAAGGGATTCCGAGAGATCTTTATGAATCCGCTTCCATTGATGGGGCAGGTAAGCTCAGACAATTCTTCAGTGTGACGATTCCGATGATCACTCCGACGATTTTATTTAACTTAATTACATCCATCATTGCAGCCTTCCAGCAGCTGACCCTGGCTTTATTGCTGACCGGAGGCGGTCCAATGAAAGCAACCTATTTTTATGCCATGTACATGTATGAGAATGCGTTTAAGTATTTCAAAATGGGATATTCGGCAGCTAACGCCTGGTTCATGTTCCTGATCGTGCTCGGCTTGACCTTTCTTGTGTTCAAATCCTCGGAAGCCTGGGTGTTCTACGAAGGTGAAATGAAGAAGAATCCTCAGGAGAAGCTGAAGGCTCAAGGAAGGAGACGTTCTTTGTGAAGAAAATACTCGTATACGTCCTGCTGCTCTTTTTTTCACTGTTGTTCATAGCCCCGCTGTTCTGGGCGGTTACGACTGCGCTCAAGTCACAGTCCGAGCTGTATCTTTTTCCACCTAAATGGATTCCTTCTGTATGGAAGTTCAGCAATTTTGCAGAGGCGTGGAACATTCAACCTTTCAATATGTTTCTGAAAAACACACTGATTATTACCATCCTGTCGACGTTTGGTCAACTGATTTCATGCACGCTCGTAGCCTATGGATTCGCCAGATTTCAGTTCAAGGGCAGGGACTTTCTGTTCCTGGTTGTGTTGGCAACCATGATGATTCCCTGGGAAGTCACTATGATCCCGCAGTATATGCTGTTCAACGTTCTGGGATGGATTAATACGCTCAAAGCTCTTATTGTACCGTCTTTCTTCGGGTCCGCCTATTTCATTTTCCTGCTGCGGCAGTTCATTCTCACCATCCCGCGGGAGCTAGACGAAGCAGCTACAATCGACGGAGCCAATAAGCTGACCGTATTAACACGGATTATTGTCCCGCTGATGGGGCCTTCGCTGATCCTGGTCGCTGTGTTCCAGGTTATGGGATGTTGGAATGATTATCTGGGTCCGCTCATTTTCCTTAACGACCAGACGAAATACACATTGACCCTAGGGCTCTCACAGTTCAAAGGGATGTACGGTGTGGATATGCAGTCCATTATGGCGATTACAGTTCTGATCTCGATTCCGCCGCTGGCAATCTTCTTTTTCGCTCAACGCTACATCGTTGGCGGCATTGCGACTACGGGCATTAAAGGTTAATTCGCCGCAGCGGGTTCGGAAAATCTAATAACAGCACACAGCGCAGAGTAGAGTAGAGAAAAGAGAGGAGAAATGAACCATGTCACAGCAAACTATCAGGAGGGATTGGGATGATCTTGGCATCCTTCAGCGAGGGCGGGCCAAAAGCCGGGCCTACTTCATCCCCTATTCTGACTGGTCAGGGGCACTAACTTACAATAGGGGAAGCTCCCCCTGGTTCAAATCCTTGAATGGCATATGGAAGTTCAATTATGCAAAAGGGCCAAAGTGGGCTCCGGATTATTTCTACGAGGAGGCGTATGATACTTCCGGCTGGGATGAGATTCAGGTTCCGGGGCACTGGCAGCTACAGGGATACGGAACTCCACATTATACGGACCTATATTATCCGTTTCCGGCAGACCCCCCGCATGTGCCTGACGAGAATCCGACAGGCAGTTATGTTAGAGAGTTCATGCTGCCTGAATCCTGGAACGGACGGAATGTCGCCATTAAGTTCGACGGGGTGGATAGTGCGTTTCATATCTGGGTAAACGGCAAACCGGTCGGATACAGTCAGGGCAGCCGCCTAACCTCAGAATTCGATCTCACTCCTTATGTGAAACCGGGCCACAATACTTTAGCCGTTAGAGTGTACCAATGGTCGGACGGCAGTTATCTGGAAGATCAGGATATGTGGTGGATGAGCGGAATTTTTAGAGATGTGTATCTGCTCTCCGAGCCGTCTTCGCTCCGCATTGCCGATTATCGGATTATAACGGAACTGGATGAATCAAGCCGTGATGGGATCTTGTCTGTTCATGTGAACATACAAGGGGAAGCTGCTGAACAGGGCAGTCTGCGGCTTGAACTGCTTAAACGAAGTGGTGAATCTGTTGCATGGGCTGAGGATCGGGTTACTGCAGGAAAGAATGTGCAGCTTATAATGCCGGTAGGACAGCCGGAACTGTGGAGTGCGGAATCCCCCAATTTGTACCATCTGAAGATCACTTTGTTGGATGAAAGTGGAGATACGGTAGAGATGACGGCTCAGCGGGTTGGATTCCGCACAGTTGAGGTGCGCGGCGGACAATTCCTGGTGAATGGAAAGGCGATTCAACTCAAAGGAGTCAACCGTCACGATCATCACCCGGATACAGGTCGCACAGTCACCGTCTCCACCATGCTACAGGACATCAAGATGATGAAGCAGCACAATATTAACGCTGTAAGAACCGCGCACTACCCGAATGATCCCCGGTTCTATGATCTGTGTGATGAGTACGGCTTATATGTTATGGAAGAGACCGATCTGGAGACACACGGATTCGAACTGCTAGGCAACATTTCCAGACTCAGCGATGATCCTGCCTGGCAGGAAGCCTACGTGGAGCGCGTTCAGCGAATGGTTGAGCGCGACAAGAATCATCCTTCCGTGATCTTCTGGTCGCTTGGGAATGAGTCCGGCTTCGGCTGCAATTTCCGGGCGATGGCGCAGTGGTGCAGAGAAGCTGACCCAACACGGCTTATTCATTACGAAGAAGATCGCGAAGCTGAGGTCTGTGATGTGGTAAGCACGATGTACTCCTCCGTTGAGAAGATGGAAGGCTTCGGTCAGTTGACTGATCATCCGAAGCCGCATATTCTGTGTGAATTCGCGCATGCCATGGGCAACGGCCCCGGTGGATTAAGACCTTATTTTGATACTTTTGACAAGTACGATAGACTGCAGGGCGGCTTTGTGTGGGAATGGATTGACCACGGGCTGAGCTGGAAGACGGCGGATGGGAAGGCTGATTATGCTTATGGCGGGGACTTCGGGGATGTGCCCAATAACAGCAACTTCGTCATAGATGGTCTAGTCCGGCCGGACCGAACGCCATCACCGGGCCTGCTTGAATATAAGAAAATTATCGAGCCGGTTCGCGTCGAGTATATAAGCAGGAACAAGGTTAATGTGATTAACCGCTATGATTTCCTGACACTGGATCACCTATATGCTGATTGGAGCATTACCATGGATGGACGTACCGTTCAAAGCGGGGTTCTTGCACTGCCAGAGATTGAAGCGGGCGGACAGGCAGAAGTGGAGATTCCTTATGACCACAGTCTTGATGCTCTCCTTCGCAGTGAGGATGCGGAACAGTGGCTGAACATCAGCTTCTCGATCGCCGCTGACTGTCTTTGGGCGGAGCAGGGGCATGAAGTGGCTTGGGCTCAGTTTCTAATGCAGGATGAGTTGGGAAATCGTGTTGGCGAAAATCATACAGGGCATTCAGATGACCATTCCAATGCTGCTATTGGGATGAGAAGTCAGCAGATCAGGCGGAATCTTCACTGCACAGAAGCTGCTGGACAGATCATTCTCGCAAATGAGGACTTCCGGATGATCTTTGACACGCGGAGCGGGCGAATCGATTCGCTTCGTCTGAATGGCAAGGAACTAATGAAAGCCGGACCGCGGCTGAATTTCTGGCGTGCACCGATCGACAATGACATGTATGTGCTACCGGACTGGCGCAAAGCACACCTGGACCGGCTAACAGAACGTGTTGATGAGGTTAGCTGGGCCTGGCTTGATGAAGGGAACATCCGCATCACTGTGAGTTCAAGGATTGCTCCGCCAGTTTTTGATTGGGGTTTCCGGTGTGTAAACACCTATACCGTAAACAGTATAGGGCAAATCACTATGGATGTGCAGGGCACACCGGAGGGCAAGCCGCCAGAAATGCTGCCTAAGATTGGACTTCAGATGGAGATTCCAGGCGACATGGATCGAGTGAAATGGTATGGCCGGGGACCTGGTGAGAATTATTCGGACAGCAAAGAGGCATGCCGTGTTGGAGTGTACACAGCTTCAATTGATGGACTATTCACTCCATATATATATCCGCAGGAGAATGGGAACCGGATGGATGTCAGATGGTTATCCGTCACAGACGCATCCGGACTTGGTCTACTTGCTGCAGGTAGTCCGACGCTTGAATTCAGCGCGCGCCGTTATACGGACAAGGATCTTGAAGAGGCACAACATGCAAGCGAGCTTGTTCCGCGTGACTTCGTCACGCTGAATCTGGATTACCGGCAGAATGGGCTGGGCAGCAACAGTTGTGGACCTGCCCAGATGCCGGATCATAAGGTAACATCGGAAGCTTTTACATTCCGTATTCTGCTCACTCCGTTTTTATCAGAAGATACCACGCCAGAGTGGCTTGGTAGACAAATGCTGTACGGGTTACCACAATCGCATCAATGAGAGGAGGGGACAGCATGCTCCACACAAAGGATGTACTCAATTTAAGCGGAAAGATAGCTGTTGTTACCGGAGGTGCTTCAGGTATTGGCCTTGCTACGGCCGGACTGCTTGCGGATTTCGGAGCACATGTGGTTGTGCTGGACATCAATGTAAGGCAAGGGGAGCAGGCTGTTCATGAGATGATAGAGCGGGGAAGGAAAGCAAGCTTCCACCGCTGCGATGTCTCCTCTTCGGAGGACTGTAAGCGTGCTGCCTCAGAGATTGAGAACGCGTACGGCAAAGTCGATATTCTGTTCAATAATGCGGGGATTATCCGCCGTAAGACCGTTGTCGAGCTTGAGGAAGCCGACTGGGATCTGGTAATGGATGTATCACTTAAGGGAGTTTATCTACTCTCCAAATATATAATCCCGGTGATGGAGCACGGAGGCGGTGGCAGTATCATTAATACCGGCTCCGGCTGGGGCCTTAAAGGCGGGGACCGTGCCGCTTCCTACTGTGCAGCCAAGGCTGGAGTGGTCAATCTCACCCGAGCCATGGCCATTGACCACGGTCCCGCGAACATTCGCGTGAACTGCGTGTCCCCAGGCGACACGGATACGCCGCTTTTACGCGATGAAGCCAAGCAGCTTCAACAGGACGAAGCTACCTTCCTCGTAGCCTCTGCTGGGGGACGTCCATTGGAGCGATTGGGTACACCACGTGATATCGCAAATGCGGTATTGTTCCTAGCTAGCGATCTGTCTTCCTGGGTCACCGGAAGCGTACTTGTTGTGGATGGCGGCGGCATTGCCTAACGGTTAAAGAAATAAATACTTTAAATCAACCTTTTAAGGACGGAGGCGTTAACCTTGTCTGAACACAGAACTTATGCCCATCCCTATATCCCGAATACAGCACCGGAAGTCCGTGAGGCATTGCTGAAGGAAATCGGCCTGAGCTCCGTCGACCAGCTGCATGATGCAATTCCAGACAGTCTGAAGCTTAAGCGGGAGATGAATCTTCCTCCAGCTATGAATGAATATGAGCTTCGTCGACATATCGAGGCTCTGCTTGCGAAGAACAAGCATGGCGCCGATTATATCAACTTTCTCGGGGCTGGCTGCTGGCAGCATTTCGTTCCGGCTGTATGCGACGAAATTAATCAGCGCTCGGAGTTCGTGACGGCTTATGCAGGAGAGCCTTACGAAGACCACGGCCGATTTCAGTCCTTGTTCGAGTATCAGAGCCTGATGGCCGAACTCGTCGATATGGACGTAGTTAACGTCCCTACCTTCGACTGGGCACAGGCCGCCTCCACGGCCATCCGAATGGCTGGCCGGATTACAGGCCGCAGGATTGCGCTGCTCTCCAGATCCGTCGATCCGGATAAAGCCAAGATCATTACCAATTACTGTACACCTGTAATGGAGATTAGGTACGTGGAGATTGATCCGGTGACAGGAAAAATAGATTTGGATGATCTGCAGGGCAAGCTTGAGGAAGGAACGGCGGCGTTCTACTTCGAGAATCCAGGTTATCTCGGAATTATTGAGGATCAGGGTGCTGAAATATCTGAGCTTGTGCACGCGGTAAATGCTATCTCTATTGTGGGCGTTGATCCGATCTCCCTTGGCGTACTGGAACCTCCAAGCCGCTACGGTGCTGATATTGTCTGTGGAGATTTGCAGCCGCTGGGCATGCATATGAACTATGGTGGGGGTCAAGCCGGATTCATCGCTACCCGGGATGAAGAGACTTATGTGATGGAATATCCGTCCCGCCTGTTCGGTATTGTTCCTACTGAAGTGGAAGGTGAATATGGCTTCGGTGATGTAGCCTATGAGCGTACATCCTTTGCCCAACGGGAGAAGGGGAAGGAGTCGGTGGGAACACAGACAGCCCTGTGGGGAATTACCGCCGGAGTCTATCTATCCCTGCTTGGACCAGTGGGGATGCAGGAAGTAGGGGAGACCATTATTCAGAAATCTCAATATGCGGCGAATAAGCTGTGTGCCATTCCCGGGATCTCTTTGCGCTTTAAAGATACAGCCTTTTTCAAAGAATTTGTCTTAGATTTCAACGAGACTGGAATATCTGTTGCTGAGATTAACAAGCGTCTTTTGGAAGTAGGGATTTTCGGAGGAAAGGATCTATCCTCCGCCTATCCCCAGTGGGGACAATGTGCTCTATACTGCGTAACTGAAATTCATATGCAGGCAGATCTGGACCGGCTTGCCTCAGCTATCGAGAACATTGTCTGCAAGAATTAATAGTACAGAAGAGTAGGAGGAAAGCCATGAAACGGATTCGTAGAGATCATAAGGTGCGCCGCTTTCACCAGGCCAAATGGGATGAACCGGTGATCTTCGAGCTTCACCGATCGGGTGAGCGCGGAGTGATCCCGCCGGGCACCGAGGCTGGGATTGCCGAGGTTGTCGGTCAAGGCTCCGCCCGAATTCCATCAGCGATGCGGCGAAAAGAAGCACCGGCGCTGCCCGAGATCAGTCAGGCCAAAGTTCTTAGGCATTATTTAAGACTCTCTCAAGAGACTTTGGGTTCCGACCTTAATGTAGAGATCGGACAGGGGACATGTACTATGAAATATATTCCCCGTATCAATGAAATGCTTATACGTACCCCAAATCTGATGGAACTGCATCCTCTGCAGGATGCTGGATCCGTTCAAGGAATTCTGGAAATCTACTATAGGCTGGACCAGGCGATGCGTGAAATATCAGGGATGAATGCTTTCTCGTTCCAGCCAAGCAGTGGCACCCAGGCCTTGCTGGCCATGGCTTCCATTGTACGCGCATATCATGATTCACGTGGCGAGGGAGAACAGCGGGATGAGATCATTACGACGATCTTTTCACATCCGTCCCAAGCGGCGACCGCAGCTGTTAAAGGATATAAGATTATTACACTGCATCCTGACGAAGACGGATTCCCGGATCTGGAGAAGCTGAAGAATGCCATTTCTGAACGCACGGCGGGTTTCGTCGTGGCCAATCCGGAAGACACAGGTATATACAATCATCGTATCCGTGAGTTCACGGACGTGGTTCATGAAGCAGGAGGAATCTGCTTCTACGATCAGGCGAACGCGAATGGGCTGCTGGGTATCACCCGGGCCAAGGAAGCCGGTTTTGACATGTGTTTCTTCAACCTGCATAAGACCTTTGCCGCACCTCACATGTGTGGAGGGCCGGCTACAGGCGCTCTTGGGGTAACCGATTCCCTTAAGCGTTTCCTGCCCGGTCCGCTTGTTGACTGGGACGGCAGTCGTTATGTCCTTGTAGAGCAAAGCGGTGATAGCATCGGCAAAGTCCGCAGCTTCCACGGCGTGGCCCAGACTGTACTTCGTTCCTACGCTTGGATTATGAGTCTGGGGCCAGACGGTCTTAAGAATGTGGCCCAAATCGCTGTATTGAATAATAACTACCTGTATCACAAAATTCTGCAAATCCGCGGAGCCAGCGCTCCTTACATCAAAGGTCGACGTCTTGAACAGGTAAGGTACAGTTGGAAGCAGCTTACGGATGAGACTGGGGTAACGACAGAAGACATCACCCGCCGGATGTGTGATTTCGGCCTGCATTATTGGACTTCCCATCATCCGTACATCGTTCCGCAGCCGTTCACCCTGGAGCCGACTGAATCTTATTCGAAGGAAGATCTTGATGAATATATCGAGGCGCTGACCCATATTTCGAATGAAGCTTACACGCAGCCGCATATCGTCAAATTAGCTCCGCACAACAGCACCGTTCACCGGAATGTGGAATCTTCTCTTGATGATCCTGCAAAGTGGTGTATTACATGGCGGGCTTATCTAAAGAAGACACAGCCGGAATAGGGCTTGGTCCCTACAATTAAAATATACATTTGAAAGTAGAGGGGCTCCGTTTGGAGCCCTTCCTATTTGACTGTATCACCAAAGAAAGGGGTTATGGGTATGTCTGGGTATATGAGGAACTTGCTGCGCCTGTCTGTCGGCGTCCGCCGGTTTCTTATGACCGAAGCCATGTATGGCATCGGCATCGGTATGTATTCGCTAGTTCTTAATTTGCATTTGCTGTCCAAAGGAATGAAGGAGGATGAAATCGGGCTGCTCATGTCCATAGGTATACTGATCATGGGTGCATTGGCTATTCCTGTATCCATATCGGCAAACCGTATAGGTCGTAAAAAGCTGCTAGTATCCGGCATCATGTTTATAGCGGCAGGAAGTGCACTTTATGCGATTGGTAATCATTCCGGCATATTCTATTTGGCTCAAACTTTGGTCTCGATTGGCCTTACTCTTGTGGAGACGACGGAGGTGCAGTTGTTATTTCACTATTGTGCCTCGCGCAAGGAAGAAGCAAGTGCTTTCTCCCTGATGTTTGCCGTGTTTACTGCATTTACAGGGGCAGGAACCCTGGCTGCTGGATACTTGCCGAATTCGGCTGATAGCGGGGATGGATATGGGCTTACGCTGCTGCTTGCTGCACTGGTTTTCGTTGTTCACAGTATGATTAGAGGACTCTGGCTTCCCTCTGAGGGGAAGGAAAGCGAAACGGTTAGAACCTCTGAAGTTCTGGAAGTGAACCGTGAAGTCTCTAGTTTGAGGAAAAATCTGCCTTCCGGCACACTCTGGCTGTTCTCGGTATTCATGGCCCTGCTCGGAGGAGCGATAGCCATCACTGGGTCATTTCTTAATGTAATTGTGAAGTATAGACTGAACTGGATGGATGATAAAGTGTCCATTCTGCTGGCGGTAAGCGGAGTTGTTTTGTTTGCAGCTTCTTTAATGACGCCTTACGTATTAGAGCGTTTTGGCCACAATGTGGCCATCGTATCTGTCTTTTTGGTTAACATACTCGTGTTCGCCTCATTATCCTGGGCTATGCCAGTCTGGATGTTCACAATCGTGTTTCTGGTTCGCGGGGGAGGGCTTACGATGCTGTCTAATCTGCTGGATAGTCAGTTGATGTCTGCCTTTAAGGAGCGGGAGAGGAATCTCTACGCAGGGATGAGGTCCGTATTTCGAAGCCTCGGATCATCCGGCGCCGCTCTGCTTACGGGGTGGATTTTGATTGGACAGGATTATGAAATCCCCTTTTTTCTGACATCTGTAGTATTGCTTCTCTGTCTGGTTTATTATATCTGGTTCATCCGCCCAATTCTGGATAAAAGGCTGAAAGAATGAATGGCTGAATACAATGTTTAAGCTTGCAGCGTACCGCTTCTATTTGAATAAAAAAGCTATGCAAGTTATACTTTGATGAGAAATACGGACCCGCTTATCCTTTAACAGATCCGTCCTTAATAAGGCAGGGATCTTATTTTTCGTAGGTATATTTTCATTCAGATATGGAGGCGCAACCTTGCAGCTAATCAATCAATCCGAAATACAAGAGAGGATCGACCTGCTTAAAGATCAGGATCTATATATCCATCTTGAGATGACGACGGGAGCATACGCTGCCCATTTCGATAGTTCTAAGCACCCAGCGGCTACTTTCATTACTAATGCTGTGATCCGATATTCTCATGGTTCGATTTCCGGTCATGGACCTTATCGCGTAGGCCTAAAAATGTCACAAGGCTGGGTGTACTCGGAAGGACTAACTCACTATGAAGAGAGTGAGAACGAAAGATTAATTCTGGCCGGTCATGACAGCCAAGGCAAACTGGTCGTATCCTTGCAATTAAGCCGGGAGCCGTTCTAATGGTAGAGGAGATGAGGAGTTCAGTGGAAAGACATATTCTAGTTATATTACCGCATCCGGATGATGAGGCCTTCGGTATATCTGGAACACTAGCTAAACATGTGCAAAACGGCACCCAAGTCACCTACGCTTGTCTGACACTTGGAGAGATGGGCCGGAATATGGGCGTGCCGCCATTTGCGAATCGGGTAACCCTCCCAGAGATCCGTAAAAAGGAGCTGGAAGAATCCTGCCGAGCGATTGGAATACAGGATTTGAGAATGCTTGGTTTCCACGATAAGACGATTGAATTTGAGGATCAAGCTCTGCTTGAGGGCCATATTGATGCGCTTCTGAAGGAGCTTAACCCCTCACTGATCATTACGTTCTATCCGGGGTACAGCGTTCATCCCGATCATGATGCTACCGGAGCTGCAGTGGTTCGAACGGTTGGAAGAATGCCCAAGGCAGAGAGACCTCCTGTTCACTGTATAGCTTTCGCCAATAATATTGAAGAGATTGGAAAGCCTCAGGTTATCATTGAAGTGAAAGATTTCCTGAAGCAAAAGATGGCATCCATTCAGGCGCATAAATCCCAATTCCAAGCCGCTGAACTGTTAGGCAGCAAAACGCTAGAGGATAAAGAAATCCAAGATCGTTTTGGAACAGAGCATTTCTGGATCTATCCATTTGAATGATATTAAGTCCGAGCATAAACGCTCGGGCTTTTTCTTTGGGGCCCACTGCCGTGGGCAGGCTTCATTTTTCTAATATAAGGCATGAATATCTGTGTCTTTTTTCAAATATATGGTAAGGTTTATGGGGGATCAACCAAACCGGTTTCGTCAGGCCAGGAGGTGTATTCGTTTGAAAAAAGCATATTTCAATCTCATTTGTGGAATAGTCATTCTTTTGCTGGTATTCACTGCATGCAGTAAGGAAAGACCCAAGTATGCTGAGCTTTTCACACATGTGGAAGAGCATCGGGCTGTGTTCATGCAGCCGCGTGAAGAGGGGCTTGCTGCTTTGCAAATTGCGGATGCTGTGGGTGAATACGATACAACCTTGGGTACAATTATGCAGGATGATATCTTATCCGTGAATCAAAAGGAGTTTATACAGCAGATTGTGGTAGATGTTAAGACCAATAAAATCATTGGTTACCGGGTGGGAACGGTCTTTCCCAGATCGGAAAGCGGCTATCAAAATGCGAGAGAACTGGTGCGCGCTTTTCTGGAGCATTACAAACCTGTGGAAGATGAAGAGGCTGAGAAAGTCGAGAAATCAGTCCAAACGATTGACAGGATGGCTCTTCCGCTAAAGCCATCAATAGGCTCTATTGAAGAATCATGGTCATGCGGCAAGGGTGAGGATAAATTGTATATAACCTACAGGATGTCAAACAGTTTTCAAAGTGATGATGAATTGCCTTTGAACTTTTATTTCAGCTATGAGAGGAGTAAGTAACGAAGAGATAAGATGTGATTTACAAAAAAATACACAAAGACTATTATATTTCTATAGGTAATTCTATCCTTTTTTTCCTAAACAATTGTTCGGACTAAATAACTGGAGGATCAAATGAAAAAGCACGACAAAATCATTTCCTTCATCTTCATACTTGTTATGATGGTGACGGCTATTTACTGGGCCATTTCGACTCAGAGCTGGACCATGTTGGGCACCCTCGCTTCTGTGGTCTGTTTCGGGCTTTTTGCGCTATTGGGGCTCCGCACTATACCTGTATTGACGGATTTTGTTTTGACGAATCCAGCACCTGAAGTGACTTGGAAGTGTAAGGAGCAGGATAGAAGACAGGCTTGGCTTTATATTATTGGATGGATATTGGTGAGTCGTATCCTGCTTATGCTCATCGGGTATTCATTTTTGATCATACAGAATGGCTATTCAGGTGGTCTGCTTAGCAAAATGGCAGAGACTTGGCATATCTCTGGAATCGATGCTTCTAGTTATTTGGGCATTGCTGAGAATGGATACGTGACCGAGGGTGATGCGAGATTCCATATCGTGTTCTTTCCCTTTTTTCCAAATTTAATAAGAGTGGTTCAGGCATTCGTAGGGAATTATCTCGTTTCTGGATTCATCGTTTCAAATATCACTTCAATTGTCGCAGCCCTGGTCGCTTATGAGCTTGCTGCACTAGACATGCATCGAAAGAATGCCATGCGGGTCGTGAAATACATTTTCATATTCCCTGCCGCGTTCTTTTTCTTCATTCCGATGACCGAGGCTCTATTTCTGGCATTATCTTTGATGTGTTTATATTTTGTGAGAAAAAAGGAATGGCTGATCGGATGCTTATGCGGTGCACTTGCAGCTTATACACGTTCTCCCGGAGTGCTTCTGATTGTACCGGTTGCGATTGAATTTGGACGGGATCTGATGGGCAACTATAAGCTATTAAGTAAAAAAGTCTTTATACATAGAATCATCAGCGCTGTAAGTTTTCTCGCTATCATATCAACGGGCTTGCTGGCCTATCTGTTTATTAATTATCACGTGACGGGAAATGCGTTTCAGTTCAGTATTTACCAGAGAGAGCATTGGTCTCAGCGGTTTTATCTCTTTTTTGATACGGTAAGATATCAGATGGAATACGCTGTGGGCACCTTTAAGAGTGGAGATAGTCGTTCTTTTCTCGGCTTATGGCTGCCTAATTTAATCGCTATATTCTCAGCACTAATTATCATGTTCATGGGTGCAAAAAAGATACGACCTTCATACACCGCCTATTTCATCGTGTATTTTGCGTTCGTAGTGGGAGCTACCTGGCTGCTGTCAGCCCCGCGGTATTTGCTTGTTGCATTTCCACTAGCTTTTGCTGCTGTCGCGATCACTGAAGAGAAATCAAAGGATGCTATCCTTACTGTAGTTTCTGTTGCGGGGAGTCTTTTGTATTTAGCGATGTTTGTGGCAGGATATCCAGTGTATTGAGGAATCATGTTAAAATAGGGGGGGACGCTTAAACGCGTTCTCCTTTTTTTGCGAATAACCTTATAGAAACGATGGTGGGTATGAAGATTGAGTACGACAATCAGGTGATCGAGTTTAATGTTCAATATGGAAACGGCAAGAAAATCTCCATTCACATAGATTCTTCAGGGCGTATAACGCTCAAAGCTCCCAAGAAAACAAGTGAAGAGACGATTAAAGGCGTGGTTGAGCGTAATGGGAAATTAATAGTGGAGAAGCTGCAAAGTATTGAAGCGAACCGAGAAACACCAAAGCTCAAAGAGTATGAAGACGAGGGGAAGTTCCTCTATCTAGGCAAATATTATTCGCTGCAAGAGCTAATAGAGACAGGGGATTTAAATGAGGAAGAGCTTAAACTTAAGCTGAAGAAATTCTATTTCGCTAGCTGTAAGAAGGTTGTAGCTGAACGGATCAATAAATATCAGACACAGCTTAGAGTAAAGCCTAAGACGATTGATATTGTTGAATCTAGAACCAAGTGGGGAAGCTGTAGCTCGGATAAAAAGCTAACCTTTAACTATCGCCTAGCGATGGCTCCAGTGGATGTTATCGATTATGTAATCATTCATGAACTGTGTCATTTACTTCATATGAATCATGACCGCTCTTTTTGGCGAAAGGTTGGAAGTCTCATGCCGGATTATAAGGAGAAGGAAGAGTATTTAGCTAGATATGGGCGTGCTATGACGCTGTGATAATCAGAGAGTAATTCAGATGGTCCATTTTCTGGTGAATAAAAGGAAGGGAAGAGGTAAAACTATGTTCACAAAATAGAACTGGAAGAAATTTAAATGCGGAGGTAAATGATGATACAGAATAAAGGAAATTCACAACGCCAGATTCGAACTTCAATTCTTTGTTTGATCTGTGCCTGCACCGTCCTATTAAGTGGCTGCTCTAAAGCTGCCAATGAAACCACACAAGTAACTCCAACGCCTATAACAGAAGCCACTGCACCTGCGGCTACGAACAATGCAACAGAACAACCCAATGCATCATCCGGTACAAATACAGAGGGACTTCCGGCGGATGTTAGCGTTCAGAGAGTTATTAAGGAAGTCACTTTAAAGGATGGTTATCATAAAAAGATTGAGCTGCTGACAGACGGCGGCAAGCGGGTTACCATTACGGATCCGAGCCAAAAGATTGTTTTGCAGCAGATTGAATATGATGGGAAGATTACTACGTCTAATGGTAAACAGGTTACCGTTAAAGTCGAAGGTGGGGGAGAGCAGACCCTAACCATCCCCGATCATGTAGTGATCGAAGATGAGGACAAGCTTGGACTGATGCCAGGTGTTGATATCGAGTGGACAGTGAATGCCGAGGGGCAAATCGAAAGTGTTGAACTGGAGGATTAAAGAGATACTGAGGTGGCTGGCTAAATGAAATTTCTAATCGTATTTGGCAGTATAGTGGTTCCCGTCGCCATGCTAATGATACAACGGAAATGGATAAAGTGGCGTATTGTTTTTAATGTAGCTTCTGTGTTGTCTACGCTTATTTTAGGTAATATTTCTGCCCTAGCTATATATGAAATATTAAGAGATAACACGGTATTTATGACCTCGATCCATGCGATTTTTTTGAATCCAATGTTCCTTTTAACGGGAGCTTATCTTGGAGTATATCTGGTCTATCGCTTGATGTTGATGACGTATGAAGAAGTATATGTATGATGTAGTTAAAAAAGGAGTGTCCCCGTGAAGGGACACTCCTTTTTATATTATACAGCGAAAGCTAAGAAGACTTTCCTACAACGTTTGTTCCACTCTTCGTGATCTTGTACGTAAGGATATCACCATTCCAGAAGTGGAATTTCAAGATGATCTCTCCATCTTTAACATCTTTAAAGAAGGCTGGAAGCAGCTTGATTTCTTTCGTGTTATAAGAGGGTGAGAACGTATTGCCGAACTCCTTGAATGGTGTCCAGTCTTGCGGGCCTGCATTGCCACCAGCGGTATAGACAGCCTCCATCGTGGCAAGCTGGTTACCATTAAAGGTAGTTGGAATCGCAAACGATTCAGTCGTACCTTTGGCATCATTTAATTTGGCAGTGTCATTCACGATGATCTTTAGTCTCCACGCAACACCTTTGTTGAATTTCAACGTTAACACAGCATTTTCACCGTATTTTTGGGAAGCTGTGAGTTTTTTGAGTTGACTGGCTTTGAGTGTGAGCTCCTCGCCATTCAAGGTGTAATCTTTTCCCTTTGTTAGATACTTCCCATTTGCACTAATCGTGGTTAGCTTATTGCCGTTTAGGTTCAGCTTCACCTTGGTGTCTTTGATCGCTGCACCTTTTTTTAGATAGATCAGATCGCTTTCAATGCTGGAGGAACGTTCCTTCAGACCAGACATTAATACACCCTGCAGCTCAGAATCGGACCACTTATACGTTTTGCGGTTGAAATGCTGCCCGTTATCCCAGAGCATGGAGGTCATTTTCTTTTCTTTTAAATAATAGGTAAGGTACTCGAAGAATTTCAGCTTCTCGCCTTGTTCAATCACACCTGTATCTTTATCGAATCCTAGCAGTCCAAACTCACCAACGATAACAGGGATTCCTTTGGCTACGAATGTGTTGTGAACGTTATCAAAAGTTTGGGTGATATCGTTTTTTGTATCTTTTTCAAACGTGGTGTAACCAGCGATATTCACACTGAACGGCCAGAAGCCATAGTAGTGAACGGTCGCAATTATGTTCGGATCGTTAAGAGCTGTAATCGTCTTGTAGAGCTGATCCATTCTAGGTTGGGTAGGAGAAGTCTCTAATGAAGGTAGCACTAGCGGACGGACATCATTCTTTCCACCTGAGTTTCGAACGATCTGATGGAAGGAATTGTTGAGCTCTGCAAGCATCTGTTCCATCTTCGCTTCATCCGTACTTCCGCCATCCGTGAAACGAGGTTCATTAATGCTTTCGAACATCAGCTTATCGGATTTATCCTTGAAGCGGTCCGCAATTTGAGTCCATGCTGCATTATAACGCGCCAGCGTCTCATCATGCTTCTCTTCCATATGACTTACCCATAACCAGGAGTCGTGATGGACATTGATCATTACATATAGTTTGGCGTCTAGCGCCCAGCCTACAACTTCTTCGACACGGTCGAGGTAAGCTTGATCAATGGTGTAGTTCGGTGCTTCACCTATGTGTGAATCCCAAGTGATAGGAATCCGGATACTTTTGTAGCCTTGTGCGGCGATTTTCTTAATCAGTTCTTGGGTCACACGCGGATTGCCCCAGGAGGTTTCATCCTCACCTGTAGCATCTAGAGTATTGCCAAGGTTCCATCCGGGCTGCATATCGTCTACATAGGATTGGATCTTACTCTTTGGTGCTGCCTTAGCTTGTTGCTCGTCCTTAGTGGCAGCGGCGGCAATGGATGAGAACAAAGAGAGCAGAAGAGCGGTGACAAGGGTCAATGATAAGAAGGATTTCTGGATTCGAGTAGTCATTGAATTCTCCTTTGTAAGATCATTTTTGAGGATGCTTAAACCTGACCTTCCTTAGTACTTTGGTGCTTAGATGAACACGTACACCTCCAATAATCTGTTGTAAACGCTTACCAAATACCCTAACATAGAACATTTGCTGTGAGTACCTTACTAATTTGTGGTAAATTCATATATGAATTAGTGATTTGCAGTGATTCCAAAGTTATGGAGGGCAATCCAGTGAGCAGATTTCATTACATAGGCTCGGCTACAGAGCTTCCGTTAGGAGAAAGAGGCAGTGTACCGTCAGCAAAGACATATAATGAAGTGAAAAATTCCCCGGAGTATAAGAAACAAAGAGAGGCTCTGCGCCTGCAAGGTATAATTCCTTTGGATGACATCGCAGATCTGTCTCATTTAAGAGATGAGGACTGTCTTTTATACGACTCGGAAGAAGATGCAGCGGGTATTTTTATAGAGGAGCTTGGGTATTGGAACGATGAGATTCGCAAGCATTTTCGGAGTCCATATGTGTATCGGATTTCACCGAATTGGGGCGGCTTCTCTGTATCCCCTAAGCTAAAAGATACTCTACCGGGATCGTATAACGCCTCACTCAAGTGTTGTCGGGAGTTATTTAGGCTTATGACAGATTATGGGGTATCTGGTGCCGAGTTTGAGCTTTATACATGCTGGGCTGAGGAAGAAGGACTCCCACGTAATAAAAAGTATGATCGAATCTTTGATTTGGCCTCTTTGTCACTGGAGGATGGTTTTGAGCTGAGAGAAAAAGAGTATATTGTGGTTAAAATGATTTGATATTCAATAGGATTATCGCTAACTACTCGTTATACAAAAAACAAATATTGCATGACAAAAGCATATATATTAGATATGATGAAGCATGGAAAAATTAATATTAGCAATAGGTGCCAATTATGAATGTTTCGGAAATACAATCATAGATTGGTTAAATGGAAAGCGGGTGTGAATCCCGCGCGGTCCCGCCGCTGTGAAAGAGGAGTCCTTGCAAGGTACCACTGGGAAACTGGGAAGGTAGCAAGGGTGATGATACTTGAGCCAGAATATCTGCCTGTTTCTGATACACCGTTAAACTCTACGAGCGATAGAGAGGTGTTTGATATAGTATATGCCTGCTATTGTTGCGGTTCACTATCTTAAACCTCTTGACGTTATGTTGAGTGGTTTTTTTGTAGTGCTATGAAAGTTTATTCTGTTTTTTAACATAGAAAGAGAAGGGAAGGGTTATGGAAACATGAAGAAAAATAAGTTTTTAGCTTGGTTACTTATTGTAGCAGTATTTATCACGACGTTCTCTACAAGCGTAATCCCGGCTCATGCGAATGAAGCAAGCTCTACACTTAAAGGGTATGTCACTGTATCCGTAGAGAAGTTCACATTGGGTCAAGGATATATTAAGGATCCTATTAAAGTTCCATTCTACGAAGGGGATAATGGCGCATCACTAATAACACGTGCGCTAGGAGAAGGTAATTATAGAAACTTTGGAAGTATAGCTAGTAGTTTTTATTTATCTGAAGTTAAAGATAGTGGCAGAAGTGAAGTCAATATACCGCAGTATATTTTAGATATGATTTCAGCCGATGGGAATACAGTCGGAACTAAAGCAGACCAAGAGTGGCTAAGTCAGTTTGACTACACTCACATGTCGGGTTGGATGTATGCCGTAAATAATGAATTTCCTCCGTTCGGGATGTCTGATTATCACCCTCAAGACGGTGACATCATCCGAACACAGTTCACCACTTATGGCTATAGTTCTGATCTTGGTGGCTGGGGAGAACCTCCATTTCCATTTGCCAATAAGGATGCATTAACTGCGAAAATCGCAGAAATTAACAGTGATCCGAATAAAGAAAGTATTTTGGGCAAAACAGTAGTACAAAAAGCAGTTTACCAAGCTTATTCAGTGCTAGAAAATATGGAAAGCTCTCAATTAAGTGTAGATCATGCGCTGGTCGGGCTTACCCATTCTTTAGATATTGAGCCACCTATTATTACTGTAAGTGGTATGCAGGATAAACAGGAAGTATCCGATAAAGATTTAAGTTTCAGAGTAGCTGTCACAGATAATGTATATAACGGTATCATTCCAGTAGTAAAACTAAATGGAGTCACTCTATCTGCTACAGATGGTGAGTATAAGGTTTCTCTTAACCCAGGTGGTAATGTAATCACTGTCACAGCAGTAGACGGAGCAGAAAATAGAACAACACAAACTTATCAAGTTACCTACAAAATAAATGCTACAACGGGAGTCAAAGAACAGTTAGATAAGAGCCTTGCTTATATTCTAAACACCGTAAAGAATCCGTCATTTGGAACAGGTAGCGGAGAATGGTCAATTCTTTCACTAGCACAGGCCAACTACGAAGTGCCAAGTGGTTATTATGATCTCTATTACAACAATGTAGCTAAGAGAGTAAAAGAATTAATGAAGGATGGAAAACTCGATGCTACTAAAAGCACAGAGCATTCCAGAGCGATTCTAGGACTTACCTCTATCGGAAAAGATATCACGAATGTTGCGGGTTATGATCTAATCAATGCACTCGCTGATTATAAATATGTTCAGAAGCAAGGGAATAATGGTCCTATATTTGCTCTGATTGCTTTAGATAGTCATAACTACGACATCCCGGTATTATTCCCTAATCCTGATGAAAAGGGAGTAATATACCAAAGCACAAGAGAAAATCTGGTTCAGTACATCTTGGATAAAGAGGTTAAAAAAGGTGCAGCAGATGCCGGTGGCTGGGCTTTAGGAGTAACCAAAGCGGACGTTGATATGACCGCGATGGCGATGCAAGCACTTGCACCTTATTACGCAACGAATCCAAATGTAAAAGCTGCTGTGGATCGGGCGATTAATTGGTTATCGAGTACGCAAAATGATCAAGGCGGATTTACAAGCTGGGGAAGTACAAGCAGTGAAAGTATCTCGCAGGTAATAGTAGCCTTAACTGGCGTAGGCGTAGATCCACACAGTGACCCTAAGTTTGTGAAAAAAGGGAATTCGCTTATTGATGCGTTGCTTACCTTCGCTGGACCGGATGGCGGATTTAAGCATATTCTAACCGGAAAAGTAGATGGAATGGCTACGGATCAAGGTACGTATGCACTTATTGCTTACGATCGTCTGATCAATCATAAGAACCGTCTATTTGATATGAGTAATATAGTAATTCAGCAACCAGAGGAAACGAAAGAAATAGAAGTACAGTTACCCTCAGGTGATACACCCAAAGTTGTCATTTTTCAAAATAATAATAAATATATTCTTCCGATAAATTCAGGGGATAGCAACAAAGAAATTACAGTGCAAATCCCGAAATATAAGCAATCCTCGGTAAGTGTTAATTTACCTAGCAATAGTAATCTGCCTAAATTAGAGGTTACCAAAGGTGACGTATCTGTAGTCATCCCTAAGGGTACACAGGTTATAGAGGGAGATTCTTCAAAGGTTGAATTGATTTCACCTACAACAAGGACAGAATCTGCACTAAAAGATAGTCTGAATCAAATTATTCCTGGGGACAAGAAGCTTGATAGCATCGTTCAAGCATTTTCCATGGGAGGCAGCGCAAGAGTAGAATTCAGTCAATTTATTACGTTAACCTTTAAGGACCTTAAAGGAAAAGATGCTGCTTATATTCAAAACGGCACACCTCATGCGATTCAAAAATTTGCAAGTGATGACTTAGGTTTGGCAAGCGGCAAGTCAGAGTATGCCTACGATAATGGAAATGATTTAATCGTAAAAACCAATCATTTCACTGATTACATTGCGTATTCCTCCACTGCAGTACAAACACCTGGTGGTGACGGTAATGGTAACGGTAACGGCGATGGAGGAACCACTCCATCTAAGCCATACGTAACCCTATCCGTGGATAAGCTTACGATTAAGAAAGGATATGTTATTCCATCTGTACAGGTAGAGCTACTATCTGGTGACACAGTGTGGTCTGTATTCGAAAGAGTACTAGATAGCCGCGGTATCGACTATAGATATTCTTGGAACAGTACATTTGGAAGTGTGTATGTTGAATCCATAGCTGGTGATGGAGAATTCGACCATGGTAGCGGTAGTGGATGGATGTATAATGTAAATGGAAAATATCCTAATTATGGTGCATCTTCATATAATCTAAGTGCCGGGGATAGAATTCAGTGGCGTTATACTACGAATTTGGGTGTGGATCTAAATGCACCGATACCAACAGCGAGTCCGACTCCAAAACCAACGCCTAAACCTAGCGGTACTCCTGCTCCGGGTGATGTAACTATTCCGGAAGATAACAGTAATCCGACAGCGAGTCCATCTCCAACAGCGACTCCTAACGATATCAAGCAAGTGTATAAAGACGCCGATAAGATCTCATCCTGGGCATTCTCAGCGATTGAAACAGCTACAGTAAAAGGGTACATCCAAGGTAACAATGGTCAGGTGAATCCGAAAGATCATATTACAAGAGCAGAATTTACTAAGATCCTAGTATCAGCATTGGAACTGGATATCAAGAGTGACAAAGGAATTACCTACAAGGATGTCGCTCTAAGTGACTGGTTCTATCCATATGTGAATGCTGCTCATAAAGCAGGATTAATTACAGGTTTTAATAATGAATTTAAGCCAAATGACAAGATTACTCGCGAGCAGATGGCAGCCATTATTGTCAGAGCATTATCAATCCCGGCTACGAAGCCAGGTACAGCTATTAAAGATATCAATACAGTGTCTGCGTGGGCAAAAGCAGATGTGGAAACCATTGTTGCCACCGGACTTATGTTAGGTGATAATAATCAGTTTAAGCCTAAAGAGCTTGTAACTAGAGAAATGGCAGCTGTTGTAGCTTCTAGAACCCATGATTATAAGAGTGGCGACAAAGCAGTTAGTCCATATATTCAAAACACAGCAGCCTTTTTGCAAAAAACAGTAACAAACCCGGTCATCTCCTCGGTTGGCGGGGATTGGACAGTGTTCGGGCTGGCACGTTCTGGTGTGAAGGTTCCAGATAGTTATTACGCTAAGTACTATGCGAATGTAGAAGCCACCCTTAAAGAAAAAGCTGGGAAGCTGCATAGCGTAAAATATACGGAATATGATAGAGTTATTTTGGCATTAACTTCAATCGGCAAAAATATTGATAAAGTGGCGGGTTATAACCTACTGGAACCGCTCGCGGATTTTGATACTGTAATCAAGCAAGGTATTAATGGACCTGTGTTTGCCTTAATTGCACTGGATAGTAATCATTACGACATTCCAGTGGTTAAGGATGTTAAGACGCAGACAACAAGAGAGATGCTCATTGATTACATTTTAGGCAGAGAGATCAACGGCGGGGGATGGGCACTAGGCAGTAATGCTACTGAGGCCGATCCGGATATTACGGGAATGGTTATTCAAGGCTTGACCCCTTATTACAAAACGAATGCCAAAGTAACGGCTGCTGTGGATCGTGGAATTGCTTGGTTATCCAAAACGCAAACAGCAGATGGTGGCTTTGCAAGCTGGGAATCTACGAACTCCGAGAGCATTGCTCAGGTTATTGTAGCTTTAACTGGACTTGGTATAGATCCGCATAAGGATTCCAGATTTATTAAAAATGGCCGTTCAGCGGTAGATGCGTTGCTTGGCTTTGCTGCACCTGAAGGTGGTTTTTATCACGTGAAGCAGGGTGGCGTAGGCAACGGAGGCGCGAAACCCGGAGAAGTAGATCTTATGGCTACGGATCAAGCGATGTATGCACTGGTTGCTTATGATCGGTTCGTTAAGGGTCAGACGAGTCTTTATGACATGACAGACGTTAAATAGAACTTTATTTAAAGAGATAAGCAAGGGTAGCATGTATACCCTTGCTTATTATTTAAGGTGGGGAACTTAAGAAATGAACAAGAAAAAATGGCTAACAGCGATACTAATTATTGGTGTGTTGGCGATTGCCTTCTTTTGGGGCGGGAATTATCAGAAGAGCCCGAACAAGGTTGCGAGTAACAGTGTTGAGTCTCAAGTTGTAGGATCAGCCAATACGACCTCCAATCAGAATGTTGATGTAGAGCCTACAACCTCAAGTGATGCCAAGACAACGGAGATAGCTCCTACAGCTACACCTGATGAAACAGCTAAGCCCGTTGAAACGGTAAAACCAACTGAAGAGGTAACGCCAACCGAAACTGCGGCAACAGAGGTTGAAAAGCCGACCGCAACACCTAAATCGGATACACAGGCACAACCAACCGCAACACCGAAAGCGGCTAAAACGTCCGTGCCGGAAACGAAGGCGACGGCAAAACCAGTAACCAAGCCGGATTCAAAAGTAGCGACAACAGAAACAAAGCAGGAACCGAAAAAGGATAAATTCCTTACCGATCCAGTGCCGAGCGGGAAACCTAAGCCCGTGGAATGGCAAGATGCAACGGTAGATAAGAAGAAGCAATTAACGGCTACTTTGTCCGTGTCGGCAACAACGATTTTAGATAATATGGATATTTTCAATAAGGATAAGGTTGAAGTATTGCCGGCAGATGGTATCATTTATAAAGCGCAGAAGGTAACCTTTTATGAAGGTGAGTCTGTGTTTGATGTTTTGCTAAGAGAGATGAAGAAGAATAAAATCCATATGGAATTCAGTATGACTCCGATCTATAACAGTAATTATATTGAAGGCATAAATAATCTTTATGAATTTGATGCTGGAGAGCTTAGTGGATGGATGTACAAAGTAAATGGCTGGTTCCCTAACTACGGCAGTAGTCGTTATGTTCTCAAGGATGGCGATGTCGTTGAATGGGTATACACTTGTGATTTAGGTCGAGATGTAGGTGGTTATGTAGCCACAGGAGGAGCTCAGAAATAATGAAGGATAGCTTTTCTACCTTTCATCCGTTTGTGAATTTTCTATATTTTGTCGTTGTATTGCTGTTTAGCATGGTGTTCATGCATCCCATATTTCAGGTGATTGCCCTTATCAGTGCAGTAGTCTACTCCTTTATGTTAAAAGGAAAGAAAGCCGTTCGGTTTAATCTGCTGTACATGGTTCCTTTTCTACTATTTATGGCGATTATGAACCCTGTTTTTAATCATCAAGGGGTAACGATCTTGTTCTATTTGAACAATGGAAATCCCATTACGAAGGAATCCATTCTTTATGGTGTAGCAGCGGCGTGCATGTTTGTGACGGTAATCATATGGTTCTCCTGTTATAACGTCGTGATGACCTCGGATAAGTTTATTTATATATTCGGAAAAATACTGCCGGCACTGTCGTTGATTTTTTCGATGGTGCTTCGTTTTGTTCCTAGATATTTAGCGCAAATCAAGGTGATTTCGAATGCCCAAAATTGCATAGGCCGGGATGTCACACAGGGAAATCTCCTCGCTCGAGCGCGCAATGGGATTACGATCCTATCGATAATGACCACCTGGGCTCTGGAAAATGCGATTGAGACGGCGGATTCCATGAAATCAAGAGGATATGGATTGCCTGGACGTACAAGCTTTTCGATCTTCCGTCTAGATGCCCGGGACAAAGTAGCCCTCTTGATCATGACAGGCTTAATTGCGATGGTAGCCATCGGCGCAGCGATGGGTGAGAACACGATGAGATATTATCCGTCGATTAAAGCGAGCGCAATTACACCTTTTAGTATCCTTGTATATATCGCTTATTTTGCGCTATGTATGATCCCTGTGCTCATCAATATGGTGGAGGCAATGAAATGGAAATCTATCGAATCGAAGAACTAAGCTTTGCTTTTCCTGAACAAGAGCAGATGGCTCTTTCGAATATTAATCTTACGATTTCAAGCGGAGACTTTATTACTGTGTGTGGAAAGTCAGGCTGCGGCAAAAGTACTTTACTAAGACAACTGAAAACAATCCTAACCCCACATGGCAAACGCCAAGGGTCGATTTATTATAAGGGTCAACCTGTAGAGGAGATCGATCAACGGACACAAGCAGCGGAAATCGGTTATGTACTCCAAAGTCCGGACAATCAAATTGTGACAGACAAGGTGTGGCATGAGTTGGCCTTTGGCCTTGAAAGCTTAGGTTATGACAATTCTACGATTCGTTTGCGCGTGGCTGAGATGGCGAGCTTTTTCGGAATTCAGACCTGGTTCCATAAAAGTGTGACAGAGCTATCGGGTGGCCAGAAGCAGCTTCTCAATTTAGCAGCGATTATGGCTATGCATCCCTCGGTTCTAATCCTTGATGAGCCTACCTCTCAGCTAGATCCCATCGCCGCTTCCGATTTTTTGGAGACGGTCAAAAAGATTAATCGCGAGCTTGGAACAACCGTTATCATGAGCGAGCATCGTCTAGAGGATGTTCTTCCGCTTACAGATCGGCTGATTGTGCTGAATGAGGGCATCGTGATTGCTGATGATACCCCACAAAGGGTGGGCGAGGCTTTAAGTAAGCTGAATCATCCGATGTTCCTGTCCATGCCCTCACCGATGCAGATATACGCAGGCGTAGAAAATGGCTTAGCATGGCCTGTTACTGTGAAGGAAGGTCGCCAATGGCTGGATGCTTTTTTGAAGGATAAGACACCTGCACTGATGACAGAATCTCAGCCAAGCATGAAAGAGGACGGCCCTGTTGTCATAAAGTTCAAAGATGTATGGTTTAAATATGATAAACACGGACCCGATATCATAAAAGATTTGTCTTTTGAAGTGAAGCAGGGGCAATTCTACTCTATTGTTGGTGGAAATGGAACGGGGAAGACGTCGACGTTGTCGCTGATGAGTGGCATTCTTCAGCCGTACAGAGGGAAGGTTCTAATCGGTGGGAAGAATCCAGCGAAGATGAACGCAAAGGAACTGTTTACTAACAATATGGGTATTCTCCCGCAAAATCCACAAACCTTATTTGTGAAAAAAACAGTCGAGCTAGATCTATTCGAAATGTTATCCCAGCTTCCTTTAACGAAGGAAGAAAAGGTGGCTAAAGTCGAGGCTGTGGTTAAGTTCGCAGAACTGGAACATCTTCTCTCGATGCATCCGTATGACCTTAGTGGTGGAGAGCAGCAGCGTGCGGCATTAGCGAAGGTGCTTTTGTTAGAACCAAAGATTCTGCTGCTGGATGAACCGACGAAGGGACTGGATGGACCTTTTAAAGAGAAATTAGCTTTATTCTTACAGAAGCTTAATGCTGAAGGTGTTACCATCGTAATGGTTTCGCATGATGTTGAATTCTGTGCCAAATATGCGGAGGTCTGCGCGATGTTCTTTGATGGAAGTATCATCACTACGAATGATGCCCAGAAGTTTTTTGCTGGAAACAGCTTCTATACGACTGCCGCCAACCGAATGGCGCGTCATGTCTGGAGCGAGGGAGTAACGATAGAGGGTGTGATTGGTTTATGTCAACGAAGCAGGTAACGGGTCGTCGTTTGAGTCGTCGAACTTTATTAGCGGGACTGCTAATCTTTATAGTTATTCCAGCTACAATTTTGTTAGGGATCTTTGTCCTAGACGATCGCAAATATTACTTTATCAGCCTATTGATCGTCCTCTACACGATGATTCCGTTTGCGCTGGTGTTCGAGAATCGGAAGCCGCAGGCAAGGGAACTAATCGTCATAGCGGTGCTAGCAGCTATTGCCGTTGCTGGACGCGCAGCCTTTTTCATGTTGCCGCAGTTTAAGCCGGTTGTTGCCATTGTCATCATCGCAGGGGTGAGTTTGGGAGCTGAGGCAGGATTTCTGGTCGGTGCTGTTGCGGGCTTCGTCTCCAATTTCTTCTTTGGGCAGGGACCTTGGACGCCTTGGCAAATGTTTTGTTTTGGCATCATTGGCTTCCTGGCGGGCATTTTCTTCAAGAAGGGTCTGCTTAAAAAGACTAAGCTATCGCTGTGTATATTCGGAGGGCTAGCGACATTCTTGGTATATGGTGGCATTATCAATATAGGCTCGCTGATGATGTTCACTTCTGAGTTCTCATTATCGGCTTTGATGACGACTTATGTTTCCGCCTTTTGGTTTGATATGGTGCATGCAATTTCTACGGTGGTGTTCCTCTTTTTCATTGCTAACCCTATGATTGAAAAGTTGGATCGGATAAAAACGAAGTATGGGTTGATTGAGCCTTAGGGTGTTTGTGCTGGGTGCTGTCGCTTTGCGCTGGCGGACGCTCCGAGAACGGACTGTTGTTACAATCGCTGTTGTCTCCAGATGTATTGATTTTACACTTAGTAGTGTACATCCGGAGACAAAGGCGAGCGCTCCGCTTTTCCACAATCAGTCCGTTCTCTCCGCTGCCATAGCGCGAAAAACTAAAACACAAGCACAAATAAAAAAGCAAAAGGCTCAACGCATCCCCCTTCGGTTTTAGCCGAAGGGGGATAGAAAACAGATAGTGGCTACGAATCAAGCCACTATTAAAGAAGATGTGGTATTTTTTAACAGTATATGATTCTAGTCGGCCTAGAATCATATTTAATAATGCAGCCATAGGTGATGATCCGGTAATATCGGCGTCGCCTTTTTTTGTCGATTCTGTCTTTGCTGCCGCTAGGAAGATTTATAACTTAGTAAGTAACTATTTGATTGAGAATAGTTAGTATCAAACTCAAATTGTCAGCCCTCAGAATATCTAAATGGTGAGCCAATACCAGTCCCTTTAGAGGCTGGTATTTTCGATAGATAAGAATGGTAAGAAAGTTTGATTTTTAAAATAAGACACGCCTACTCATTACCAATATATAGTCGAAAATGTTACTTGAAAGCTCTTATTGAGAATGAAATCATATCAGACAATTGCTAAATTATTCATTTTCCATAGATGTAATATAGTGATAGATAAGTTAGTATAAGAATTAATTAACAATATTCGATTAATCTTCAATTTACGGGGGGCATTATGAAGCGGGAAATTATCGAGGCTATCAGAGAAGATAAACTGCTATTGTTCATTGGCGCAGGGTTTTCACAGCCACTGGGTTTTCCAAGTTGGAACGGACTTATCAGTCTTGTTTTGAAAGATTTAGGATTGGAAGATGACAAGTATAAAAGATTAGATGACGTTTTAAATACCGGTCTGTTCACCTCCTTGGAACTGTTGGATAAAATCAAAGACAAGAAGAAGCAGATATATGAGGTATTGGATCGTGAAATTGACAGGCCAATGGACGGGCTGAATCTTGAGCTTCACAGAAAAGTTGGCAAGCTCTCCTCTAAAATTATTACAACAAATTATGACCGATTATTGGAGACCGCGACGAGTTTTAAAAAGGTTGTGTTTGACAATACCTATCATATTGCAAATTTGCAGGACAAAGAAAATTTCCTTCTTAAGCTGCACGGTTGCATAGAAAATCCCGAGAAATGCATTTTATTTCAGGAGGATTATGAGGAATTGTACAATAATACCGCCGCCATTGAAAAGCTTAAAAGTCTGATTTCGGATCATACGATCCTTTTTATTGGATTCAGCCTGTCCGACGAATATGTTAAGAAACAATTTGAATACATTCATGCCATTTACAAAGGGTTTTCTAAACAGCATTTCTATCTGACCGTAGACGAATCCCCAAGTGAGGTACATGGGGTGCAACCCATTAGCTTGAACGCTTGGGATGAACTAGGGTCTTTTTTAGACAGCCTAATTGAAATTAAAGAAGCTTCAACCCAAGCTAGCGTAGCATCAGAAACTTTATCCAGCTTTACGACTGCATCACTTACTTCTTTAGAAGCCAAAGAGGTATCAATTGCGCTGTTAATAGCGGCCCCCATTGATCAAGAAAATAAGCCGCATGTTGAGAAAGTAACCAAGCATCTCGCTAAATTTAAGGTCACCGTCGAGTGCTTCTACTTCTCCATTGAGGTTTTACGAAATTTAGAGAAATTCGATTATATTATGATTCTCTCCCAGACGGTGAAGAATAAATTCCTCATTGAGGATCAGTACCTGAAAAGTAAACTGATAACACCGCAAGAGATCGAGGACAATCTTATTACGGACCATTTAAAGGGGCTATTTATCTTTACCGATAAGCAAATTCGGCTGTCGGAGTCCCCTATTTCAATACCAATGGCAGTCTTGTGGGAGAAAGATTTGAGTAGCGTGTTTTTTAAGCTATTCCAAAAGAAAGCATTGGATAAGTTCACAGACGGGTTCATCATCAATCAGGAAAAGTTTGATTTAGAGGCGGTGGAAAAGGGAGCTTCGAGAACTGTAACACGAGTCGACCATTCAAAACGAATTCTATCCGAAAATATTGATACTAAAAATCTGGTCAATTTCGTAGGCCGTAAAACAGATCTGGAGGATATTACTAGAAAGATCATTGATACCAATAAGCAAGTTTTGACCATTAAAGGGTCGGGCGGCATTGGCAAAACAACTATAGTTAAAAAGGTTGCGACGGAGCTATATGAGAGAGGATATTACCCAGATGGGATTTTTTTCATCGACTGCGAGTTTATCACAAACTATAAATCCTTCGAATACAAGATAGCTCAGTGTTTCAGCGTCGAGAGTACGATTAATCTGAAGGAACATATTTTACAAAATAATATCGAACTTGACGCCATGATTATTTTGGACAATTTCGAGCCACTGCTCTATATCAACGATAGAGAAGAGATCAAGTCTCTCGTGGCTTTTATATGCGACCAAGCAAATGTCGTTATCACATCTAGGGAGTGGGTACGGCTGGAGTTTGAGGAGCGTCATGAGCTGAGGGCTTTTACGAACGAAGAAGCGTTTCAACTGTTCGGCAAGTATTACAAATCAGGGTTGAATCCGGAAGAAAACAAAATTCTTAAGGATGACATATTGGGAAAGCTGCTGAACAACAACCCTCTAGCTATCAAAATTACAGCCCGAAACCTGCCCAAATCTAAGAACATGATCGCTTTAAAGAATGAGCTGGAGAAAGATTTCTTTAATATTACGAAGGATGGCTACGAAGACATTTTTGATGACGAGTCTGATGCTAATATCGAACGTTCAAAGTCACTGTACCAGTCCATTGCGTATTCCTTTAACAGGCTGACATCCAATGAAAAGCTGCTGTTCGAATTGCTGTATTTATTCCCGGATGGCATACATATGAACAATATGAAAACTTTCTTTTTGCAAGATACTTATAAATTAGATTCAAAAAAAATTACGGACCGTGAAATCACTTCGTTGGAGAACAAGTCGTTGATTGAGATCAACCGGGGCTTTATTGAGCTACAATCGATTATTGGGAGATTTGCGGAGCATCAGTTTGTGAAGAGGCCGGAAGTACAAAAGGTCGACTTTTATAAACGGGCGTTTGATTTTATGAACTTCATGGCAAATACGATTGATAATATTTATGACGATGATCGAACATTAGGATTGAGCATTTTCGATCAAAATGTCGAGAACTTCATTAAAAGTTTTGATTACATAACTGATTTTAAAGATTCACAAGAAGAGAAGATAAACTTTATACATATAATTTATTCATTTTTCGGCGAAATTGAGCAAAGCCAGCAGTTCTGTAGGAAACTTGAAAAAATAAAACATCATTTTGATTTAGAAAGATCTGACATTCTATTTGATGCAATGATAGCAAATGCAAAATACAATGAAGTCGAATTTGAGGAAGGTTTTGATCAATTAAAGAAAACTGTGTCGATTGAAGATTTGTATAAACTTGATCACACCCAGGATCTAGAGAGGAAGATTATTTTATACTCGCTTGAAATCTATCAGTACGGTAATATAAATGAGGTAAGGCAATTTATTATCAGGAGCAATTTTTACAGTCATGATCAGGTAGCGTCCTTATTGTATTTGGCGGGGGAATACAGTAAGCTAGAGACGTTAATCTCATACAGTAATATTTTACCATTTATATTCATGGAAATGAAGTTTAATCTGAATAAGCTGGAATATAATGAGTTGGAATCAACATTAAAGAGTTTGTATAGAAAAGAGTACGTACAACTGATGCAAACCCATTATATTAAAGCGAAAATGGGGAGAATAGACAAAAAAACGATTAATCAGTTAGTTGTTACGAACAAATATACGTCTGGTCTTAAGTCATTAATGTTAGCGTTCATAGAGAAGGATTTCAATAAAGCCATTAAATATTATGAGTCAGCGATTCATGATTTGCAGCCTATTCGATACTATTACACTGAAGCGATTTATTTCTATGCTAGATTTCTACTCGATTATGGTTTAGAAGAGAACAGAAAATGGATCGAAATAGGCTTATTGCTAGCCAAGGAGGATCATTATAGCTATCTGCATCATAAATTCACTTGTTTAGTTGAAGGGTTAGAAACACCGTATAATGAATTTCTGTATATTTTGCCTGAGGAGTATCTGCTCGATGAAATTATTGAAAAAAATAAGGATACTTATTATTCGAAGTTCGTAGGTTAAGCTAACGGGACACAATATTTTTCAAACAGCGGTAGTTTAGGACGTGCTTTCCTTGTCCTAAGCTATCGCTGTTTCTATTAGAATCAGTGAACTCTTCTACTTATCCCCACTTATCGTTCAGTTACAACACCTTGTGACGGAACTTCCACAACGGGTCGTCTATGGGTAGCCTCAAGGGTGGAAAGGTCACCATCCAGTGCTTTTAGTCCAGGGAGCAGTAAGGCTGCGCTAGCACAGAGCATTGGAAGCAGTCCGGCGATTACAAAAAGTGCGGGCACCCCATAATGCTGGGCAATCGCGCCACCGGCAAAAGCACCAAAAGGCTGCAAGCCGCCACCGATCAGAAAGCGAATAGAATTGACTCTTCCTTGCAGATGGCTCGGAACTAGACGTCCATGGAGTGAAGAGCTTAACGAACCGAAGAAGGGACCTAACGTTCCGGTAGCAAATACGGCGGCGAGAGCAAAAGAAAAACTAGGAAATAACCCCCATAAGGTAGTCACTAAACCTATGGTCCCCAGACTGCCAAGCATAACAAGCCGCCTTTTTTTAATTTCCCCTATTATGGAAATCACACTTAGCCCGACTAACGTTCCCAGGGCGAGAACTGTACTTAGCGTGCCCATCGTCGCCGCATCACGGCGGAGCACTTCGCGTACAAAAGGGACCATCATCGTCCAGACGGCAATTGAGCTTAAATTACTGATGGAGGCCATGATCATAATCGTAAGCATTGCAGGGAATTGTTTATAGAAGGTAAAACCCTCGGCTATCTCGCGAACGTAAACGGTGATGGAGAAACGACCTGGGGGTGGAGAAGGTTGCGGTAGCTTTTGTAAGCACAGCAAGGTAGTGATGGCGGCTGCGTAACATATCATGTTGATGCCAAGGGCGGGCAGTGCTCCACTAGCAGCGGTCAACGCACCTGCTAATGCAGGCCCCAGCAGGACTGCTGCGCTTTTGCTGCCATCAATGATAGCAAAAGCCCGCACCAGCTTACGGCTGTCGGCAACGCCAGGAATAACAGCCATTGCTGTTGGCATGAACAATGCGGCGCAAGATCCGCTGAGACCCGCGGCGACAAACAGATGCCACAGCTGCAATTGGCCAGCCAGGCCCATGCCGAGTGGCAGTGCTATAGCCAGCAAGCGAATGGCTGCCAAGCAGGCCATAAAACGGACCCGGTGCAGCCGATCGGACAACGGTGAACCGAGCAAGCGCAACAGCAGCTCAGGTATGCCGGAGCTGAGCGCGAGTGCTCCCATCGCTAGCTTAGAACCGGTTAGCTCATAGACGAGCCATTCCATAGCCAGTAAGCCAAAAGCATCTCCAAAAGCGCTTAAAGTGATGGTGGAGAGTAGACCATAATAGCTGCGTTTGATCATTGCTTGGTAGCTCCTTTCTTAAAATAAGAAAGTATAAGTTTTGCACCTATACTATCTTATATTTCTCGCAAATACGCTTACCGTCCTTATAAGGACGCCAAAGACGTTTATGCTTAACTCTCCAGATACGCCCCAATCTGCTGAGGCAGTCCATTTAAGGCTTCTAAACGTAGGCTGTACGAAGCGCTTTTACCATGGGTATGGACAATGACCAGCCCAGCTGCACGCAGCGCGATAAGATGGTAGTGGATTGTGCTTTTTGAAAGTCCTACCTCACGTACGATTTCTGTGAAATTGAGCTGTTTGCCTGTGAGCAAACGAAGGATATACAGCCGGGTCTCATCTGACAACGCACGGGTAAGGCGGAGTAATGCAGGCGCAGGCCGTCCAGCTTCTGGAGGGAGAACATCACAAGAGTAGCTTGTGAATACGAATTCATCATACATAGCGGTCGTAACCAGTGGACGAGCATGATATTGCGGAATGATAATGACTTGCTTCAGATGTTCGGTTGGATAAAGTCGCATTCCAGCAGTTGCTGCTTCAAAGATCTCCATATCATTGTTCCCGTTTAGCATCGCGCGTCTTGATTCGGCTTCCTGCTCAAGTCCTTTAATGATATTAGGATCGATTCCACTGAAGTATCCCGCGTTCCATTCGCGCAGGATATCAGAAGCAGTATCCCTAAGCTCCGCAAGATTGGAGGGAACCGATTGGCCGAAACGTCCGGAAATTTCATATAGCTCTCCAGATGTTAAAGCATCGAACCATACCAAAAAGCCCTCTACCGAACGCTCGCCCGGACAAGACCAAATGTAGGGAGCCAAACTGAAATCATCAAGTTTCTTAACGACCTCTTGCATTTTACGAAGTAGCAGGGGTGCAAATCTTGCTTGAACATCCCGTACCCAGAGCTTACCGGAATCCATGGCAGTATGGTTCTGCTTGCTCAGAAAGACAGTCATACTACTAACACATTCATACATGGGTGCAAAATCGACTTCTACTTTATAATCCATGAGCTGCTCCATTCTTTCAGTGAGATACTGAATTAATTACTAGTTCGATAAATATAGAACTTATTATTTGTTTTATTGTAAACGAACTTCTTGTTGTTTTCAATAGCCATTTCGCCGAAAAATCCGAACTCAAAATATTGTTCAAATATAATCAATTGTTTATATAAGCTTATGGTTATATAATGGATTTGAAATTAGATGAAGAAGGTGTAATTAGACTTGAAGGACACAAACGATTTGACTCAGGGTCCTATTATGCCTACCTTAATGAAATTAACGCTTCCGATTATTGCGACGAATTTCATCTCTACTACTTATGGTCTAGTCGATATGATTTGGGTTGGAAGATTAGGAAGTGGTCCGGTTGCCGCGATTGGTACAGCGAGTTTTTTCATTAATCTAGCGATTGCTTTATCGACTATGGTTACGATCGGCACAGGGATTAAGGTGGCGCATTGTATGGGATCTGGTCAGTTAGAGAAGGCTAAATCTTATATAAAGAACGGATTTATGATGTCTATTTTATTAGGACTTCTCTATATGAGTTTAGTGCTACTAACTAAGAATCAGTTGATTGGTTTTTTTGATCTTGGGAGTGATGAAGTAGAGCGGATGGCTAGACAATTTCTAGTGATTTCGATATTTGGATCGGTATTTTCCATCGTGAATACGTTATTCGCAACGCTCTTAAACGCTATGGGAAATAGTAAACAACCGTTTCAGATCTTCTCCATTGGTCTTATGGTTAATATTGTCCTTGATCCATTTTTGATTTTTGGCTGGGGCAGTTTTGAAGGATGGGGAGTAGCAGGGGCAGCTATTGCAACATTAACGGCGAACATTTTGGTTACGGCTCTTTTTATCGTGAAGACAAGAAAGTCAGAACTCATTTCAAACACATCCGCGTGGGACAGTCGTCAAATGAAAGAAGTCATCCGCATGGGGCTACCAATAACGATCCAACGGGTCACCTTTACGATCATATCGATCATCATTGCCAAGATCATTGTACGATTTGGAGCCGATGCTATTGCGGTTCAAAAAGTAGGAATCCAAATTGAATCCATTTCTTATATGACCATTGGCGGACTACAGGGAGCTATTGCTGCCTTTTTTGGTCAAAATTATGGAGCACGTCGCTTCGATCGTATTGGGCAGGGGTATCGTCAGGCCTTAATTTTAACCTCCATTTTTGGCGTGATCGTGTCGCTTATATTTATTGCGTTCCCGCAGCAGCTATTTTCATTGTTCTTATCAGACCAGACAAGTTTGGAATTGGGCGCAGATTATATGCGGATCATCGGTTACTCACAATTATTCATGTGTATGGAATTGATGACAGTAGGTGCTTTTAACGGCATGGGTCAAACCCACATCCCACCGATCTTTAGTATTTCATTTACTGCACTCCGAATTCCACTAGCCTTACTCTTATCCGAACCTTTTGGCTTGAATGGGGTGTGGATGTCGATTGCGCTAAGCAGTGTGTTCAAGGGTGTTATTCTTGTGTTCTGGTTTAGAAGATCTTTGTTCAGAATGAATAAACAGCAGGCAAACTACTAAGCAAAGGATGAGCGTAGGAATGGCTTTATTAAATCGTAAACTCATACAGCTTTTAAAGGATAACCATTTGAATAAGGAGATTTTTCACGGAGAATTTGGACTGGAAAAAGAAAATGTCAGAGTGGATCCAGAGGGAAGACTTGCGCTGACACCACATCCAAAAGCCTTTGGAAACAAGCTGGAGAACCCCTATATTCAAACGGATTTCTCAGAGAGTCAGGTTGAAATGGTGACACCCTCTTTTGATTCTATTGAAGAGACTTATAACTTTCTGGAGGCACTGCAGGATATTGTGTCGCTAGAGCTTAATGAAGAATATCTGTGGCCGAGTAGTAATCCTCCCATGCTGCCGAATGATAAGGACATTCCCATTGCCAAAATGGGTAATCCGGTAGAGGACGAGTATAGACATCAGCTAGCCGATAAGTATGGTCGTAAAAGACAATTGCTGAGTGGGATCCATTATAATTTCTCTTTTGATGAACAATTTCTAAAAAAGCTTCATGATATCGCTGATCCACAAGAGAGTTTTAAAGATTTCAAAGATGCGACCTATTTAAAAATAGCCCGCAACCTATTGCGATACCGCTGGCTTCTAATCTATTTAACAGGTGCTAGTCCTGTTTTTGATAAGACTTATATGGAGCAATGTGTGGCACGTGGTGAATCGGATGATGATAAAAGCTTCTATTATCTGAATATGAATTCACTGCGAAATAGCGAATGCGGGTATCGGAATGAAAAGCCTCTCTATGTGTCTTTTGACTCGCTTACGGAATATGTACATGATTTACATGCGTTGATTGAATCGGAAGAATTATTAAGTGTAAAAGAGTTCTATAGCCCGGTTAGAGTGAAGACGGCAAGAGGTAAACATCCGTTAGAGGAGCTGCTGCAGGATGGGATTGCCTATTTGGAGCTTCGTTTTATTGATCTCAATCCACTCTATAAAATAGGAATTAGCAAAGAATCAATGACTTTCATTCATCTGTTTATCCTGTATATGCTATTAAAAGAGGATGAACCGTTCGGAGTAGAGGATCAGAAGATGGCGAATCTTAATCATGATCAATTGATCATGGAGGGGATCAAAGGCTGTTTGCATGATTACGGAGATTCTTGCGGGACAATGGAACAGAAGGCTTTAATTTGTATGCAAGAAATGCAGGATATGATTCAGCTATTGAACCCAGAGGATAAACAGCTCTCGAACGTTCTGAACGGGGCTAAGGATAAGATTCTAAATCCAGATCAGAGCTTTGCGGGGATTGTGAAGTCGGAAGTTCAACAATCCTCTTTTATTAAATATCATCTGAATAAAGCCAAACAATATGCTAAGGAAAGTCTTGCGAATGGATACCGATTTGTAGGATATGAGGATTTGGAGCTATCTACACAGCTTCTACTGAAGGCAGCGGTTAAACGTGGGATTAAGTTCCAATTGCTCGATCGGGAAGAGAACTTCGTTGTACTTACGAAAGGCGATCATAAAGAATACGTTAAGCAGGCTACGAAGACATCCCTGGATTCTTACAGCACGGTACTAATTATGGAGAATAAAATTGTTACGAAGGAAGTTCTCAAACAACAAGGCATTCGTGTTCCCTCAGGTGAGGCATTTGGAGATCTGGAAGCGGCAATGAATGCATATGGCACTTATCGTAATAAGCGAATAGTGATCAAACCCAAATCAACCAACTTTGGACTCGGCATTACTATTTTTACAGATGATTTCTCCAAAGAAGATTATCAAAAAGCCTTCGAAATCGCCTTCGAGCATGATCGAACAGTGCTGCTTGAGGAATTTATGACGGGGAAAGAATATCGTTTTCTAGTCATGGGTGATGAAGTAGTCGGAGTATTGCACCGGGTTCCGGCGAATGTGGTCGGTGATGGTGTACATACGATTGAAGAGCTGGCCCACGAAAAGAATAAGGATCCGCTAAGAGGTCGTGGCTACAAAACTCCGCTTGAGAAGATTCGGATTGGCGAAGCAGAAGAGATGTTTTTAAAGAATCACACTATGACTTGGAGCGATATCCCTCCATTGAATGAGATCATCTACCTGCGGGAGAATTCGAATATTAGTACCGGTGGAGATAGCTTAGACTTTACTGATGAGATTCCGGGCAGCTATAAAGATCTAGCCATTCAATCAGCTAAAGCTGCAGGAGCCACTATTTGTGGAGTAGACATGATGATTGATGATATTAGGGAAGAGGCGAAGGGTACCAATTACAGCATTATTGAGATCAATTTTAATCCAGCGATTCATATTCATTGTTATCCTTATAAAGGCAAGAACCGCCAAGCGGATGAACGAATTTTGGATCTGTTGTTTGATTTCCACCCCTTGTGACACTCTTGTAACAGAGATTCGCTACGATAGGCTACGAGGTGAGAAAATGAAGAATTCTAAAGCTTTTATCGTGTTGATCTTATTGTTGGTTGTCGGATGCAGTTCGGTACCACCGCTAGCCAATCCAGAACTGAAGAAAGAAGAGAATAAGGAAGAAACGAAAGAAAGGAATGAGAAGTTAGCCTTCTGGGATGGCCAGAGAACAGGAACCAATTTCATGAATTCAAAATCTTTACCGGAAAACTATGATGCTGCCAAAGAGCAGAATATTGAATTCATTCGTTTGGCACCAGATAAATGGGCAAAAGACAGTGACTATTTATTTAATGACAAACCGGATGCGAACCCGGATAAAGATTTTCTAATAGGGAATGCAGATAAGTATGAAGGGATTGTTGAGGAGGATTTTGCCGAGTTAAAAGCGGACTTAGATGCAGCCGAAGCTCGGGGCTCCAAAGTGGTGCTGACCGTCCTCAGTCTCCCCGGAGATCGCTGGAGACAGTTCAATAATTACAAAAATGATGATCGGATATGGAAAGATTTCAGTTATCATGAACAAGCGGCAGTGTTTTGGAGAGATCTAGCAAGCCGGTTGAAAGATCATCCTGCGGTAATCGGTTATAACCTGATAAATGAGCCACATCCAGAGACCGCCACGGGATTTAATGACTTCTGGACACAGGACTACAGCGAATGGTATAGCTCAGTAGAGAATACCCCTGCGGATTTGAATCTTTTATATGAGACGATAGTGACCGCTATTCGTACCGTAGATACCAAGACGCCAATTATCGTAAATTCTGGGCTGTATGCTACACCTTGGGCTTTTAAATATTTAAAACCGATCGATGATGAGAATGTGTTGTATGCTTTTCATATGTACGAGCCTTACGAGTTAACCAGTCAAAATAAGAAAAAAGGGTTAACCTATGAATATCCTGGAACGATAAAAGTCGGAGAAGATAAAACGGAAAAAGCTTTTAACAAGGAAGCCTTAAAGGAATTTCTGGAACCTGTTGCGCAGTGGGCAAAGGAACATAACATCCCCGCAAATCGGATTGTTGCAGAAGAGTTTGGAACGAATCGATTAGTAAAAGGTGCAGATCAATACATGGCTGATTTAATTTCGATTTTTGATGATTTCGGCTGGCATTGGGCGTTTTATGCTTTCCGCGAGGATACTTGGGACGGTATGGATTATGAATTGGGAAGTAAGCCCCCAACCTGGGAATATTGGCAAGCGATAGAGAATGGCGAACAGCCTCCTCGAAAAGTAGTCGATAGCCCGATATGGGAAGTATTGAAGAAAGGACTTGAAGGAAAGGAGTAAATGATGCTACTTGAACATTCTAATTGCCGATGATGAGAAACATATGACCACTATATTGAAGACTTATTTCGAAAAAGAGGGCTATAACGTTTGGGTAGCGGCGGATGGGGAGGAGGCGCTGGAGCTCTTTTTTTCGAATAAAATCGACCTTGTGGTACTGGATTGGATGATGCCTAAGCGAAGCGGGATTGAGGTGTGCAATGAAATCAAGCAGGTTAGTTTAGCTAAGGTGGTCATGTTGACCGCTCGATCTTCCTATGACGATGAATTTAGCGCATTAGATATCGGTGCAGATGAATATATAAGAAAACCATTCGATCCACGGATCTTAATGCTGAGAATCAAAAAAATGCTGGGTACCGAAAAAGTAGCTGCTATACGGGACTTAGAAATTGATTTTGAGCGAAAAAAAGTGTTCAAGAATGGGGAGGAGCTGTCCCTATATAAAAAAGAGTTTGAACTGCTAACCTTCCTATACGAGAATAAAGGGCGGATTTTGTCCAGAGATTCTTTGTTATCTTCCGTTTGGGGGATGGATTATCTTGGTGAAGAGAGAACCGTGGATACACATATCAAAAGATTACGCGATAAGATTGGGGCTGACCACGTAATTACACACAGGGGAATGGGGTACAGCTTCCATGATAAAAATCAATAAAATAAGCACGAAGTTATTGATTATGGTAAGTATTATTCTGCTGATTGTATTTGGGACGTCCTATTCATTGCACAATTTTTTCTCGTCTGATTATTACCTTTACAAAATGAAAACCAAAATTAACGACATATATGACGAAGTAAAGGATCTCAGTCTGGATCAGCTCATGGAGAAAGAAACAGCGATCGAGAACAATAACAATGTAACGATAGTTAGGGTTGAGAACAACGGAAGCGCAACAATAATCAACGAGAACATTCAATTTGCGTTGTACAAAGATAAAGTGGCACTTAATAAGTTTTGGATTACGGAAGAAGTTTTGCAAAAGGTAAATGAAGGAAAAACGGTGAATCTATTATTTAATCAGGGGAAATTGAAGTCCAGTCTATTAACGAAAATATACGAGCAGGATGGCAGTCTAATCCTCATCGGCACTGTGGTTGTGCATAATACAGATGCTTTAAACATCGTAAATCAATTCAGCTTCTATTCTATTCTTTTGGGGATTATTATCAGCTTGCTGTTAGTGGCTTATTTTTCGAGGAAAATCATTACTCCGTTAGAGCAATTGCAGGATGTAGCGAAGGATATCTCCAATCTTGATTTTAAACAAGTGACGATTAAGTCGGGGGATGAAATCGAAGAGTTATCCAAAAGCATTAACCAGATGAGTCAGCGTTTGAAAAGCGCCCATGCAGAGCTGGAAAAGAAAAATCAAAGCTTAAACACACTGATCTCAAGCATTTCACACGAGGTAAAAACACCGTTATCCTTAATCCAGGCGTATACCATTGGCATTCAAGACGATTTGGATGATGGTACGTATACCGATATCATTTTGGAGCAGGTGAAATACACTTCGGATATGGTAGATTACTTAATTAAGCTGTCCAAGATTCAAAAGACCGAAGTGTATAAAGAAAAATTCGATCTTAAAGAGCTTCTGCTCAAAGTGATCTCACAATATAATATTACGCTTAAAAATAAAAACCTGACGTTACAGACCGACTTCCATTCGGTTGAACAATCCATCGTTGAAGAGGATATTAGCCAGATAGAAATTGTATTCAACAACTTAATTAGTAATGCCATTAAATATGGGGAAGAGAATGTCTTTGGAATCTCAGTAGCGAATGATACCCACGGCACTTTGAAATTCACCATCACTAATAAAACCACGCGCCTAAAAGAGAAGCATCTAGCGTATATCTGGGACCCGTTCTATGTTATTGAGGAGTCTCGAAACAAAGAAATTTCCGGAACTGGACTTGGCCTGTCTATTGTCGCGGAGATTCTAGCTAAGAATGATCTCAAATATGAAGCCACATTAGCGGACTCGTATATTAGTTTTAGTGTTTGGTTTGATGTTGAAGATGCAGATCAATTCCCGACAAGGTGAAAATTTGGATGAGTGAAGGAATTATCACAATTCCTTAAAAGGAGGAGCGTCAATGGCAAGATTACAATGTAAATGTGGTGAAGCACTTTCAAACTCAAATGCACCCAATGACGTTGAATTAAGGGTCTATACAGATAGAGAATGGGACAAAATTATAAATTTAGGAGATTCAATTGACCCGGTTACAATACCGTTTCCCCGATATGATATATGGAGATGCATTGATTGCGAAAGGATTTATGTATTTGATGGTGATACAGTAATAAGGACATACGTGTTAGAAGATGGCAATTAATTTATTGTTTGGTGGGGCATAGTGCAGTTGGAAAAATCGTGTAGTTTATTTGGTGCTTTTGATCTTGATATTTAACCCATAAATATGGTGGAAAGTAACGGAGGGAATTTTGGAACTGTAGGAGCGGAGCGTTCGCCTTTGTCTCCGGATTTCAACCGTTAGAAACGGTATAAATAAAGAAATCTGGAGACAACAGCGACCGAAAGTCCAAACATTCCCGCAGTTACGTCCCATCACCAGATTTATCGTATTATCTCCATAGCCATCACCTAATCCATCACTATATCATCAATTAAGCTTTAAAATCGCCGAATTATCAACAAAAGTAGCTGTGTTAAACAGCATCAATACATCCTTAATATCATTCTGAGCAATGTACTCACTGATACTCCCGTTATAATAACGAATGTCGATCACGTGGATTTCCGGTACATGCTGAGTCAAAAAAGGGATGACACTATGCGCATAGGAGTCCTTGATGACGAGCAGCTTCTCCTGTTTGACCACTTTTGGATCAAGCTGGCTTGTGATTTTCATAAGGGCATGAACGCCGCCTAGGAAATAAGAGTATTTATCTTTTTTCTCCAGATAGCTTGGATCGTACATACTTGTTAAATTCTCACCCGTATCTACAATATGCATCTTGGTGGATACATCATGAACTGGCTTATACATTTGAATGGAATCTGGCGTCACTCCGATAAATTGACTCCGCGTATGGTAGCTTCCAAGGAACGAATCGCTTACCGTCTCAATCTCGAATTCGCTCTGGGACAGAGGTTGCCATCCCATACTTTTAGCATAAGCTACGTAAGCCAAATAAGCGCCGTAGGTTGTCCAGTGATGATCGGTCCGATAATAAATGTCCTCTGCGGCATGCGGAGCAAGAACATCAAATCCATTTATAAAAGTAAGGCTATCCCCTACATCCTCAGCAATCGTTTGATTCACCTCGGCTTGCGAATATACGGGTGCTAACCAGGGCAGACGCTCGTTGTACAAGCCTACCGATGTCGGCGCAAGCAGAAAGGTCGTTTTGGCTTCAGCATTTTTATCGGCAAAACGCTTCACAGCCGCTGCATATTGCTGAACCTTATTGTGATCAGGTGCCTCGAATTTTTCGAATAAGTAGCCGTCTTTCCCCTTATATATTCCGTTATTTTCTTGCTGCAACCTCATTTGCTCCATCGCCGATTTCACCCATACCCATTTGGCGCGAAAAGGGAAATGATCGGTTACGAAGCTTTCCGCCTCTTCCGCGTAGGTGTGGGATAATAAATTGTCCCATGTCAAATGGGGAGCACTTTGCAAATATCGATTCTCTAACTCGGAGAAACGTTGAACAGGCAGTAAGAAAAAGGTTATACCCACCAGAAACAGCGTCGCGACAAATCCCACCACTAGTATTCGATCCGTCCTCTGCTTCATAAACAATCACCCCCTAGAATCGGAAATATAAGAATGGGTTAAAGGTAGCATCCACTAAGTACGCGACAGATAGGAAGAACAGCACGCCATACCAAACCAGAGAAGGAATCGTTCTATTATCCATACGCTTGGAGAGTTTCAAAGGTACAGATGCTAAAGTTAGTACTACAAGTAGAATCGCGTTTGTGTAAGTAAAGTATAAAGTAGTGGTATTCCACAATGGCTGACCGTTAAAGCCGAGCATCGCTTGCAAGTAACTAAGTACCAGTGGAAGTTCTTCAAAGGCGAACAAGACCCATCCGATGAGAATGAGTACAATGGCATAGAAATGCCTAACCCAGCGCGGTAGGCGGCTAAGTAGCTTTAATCCCCACCATTTTTCAAAGATAAGAATAATCCCAAAGTATAATCCCCAGAGTAAAAAATTCCAGCTTGCTCCGTGCCAGATTCCCGTCAACAGCCAGACGACTAGGATATTGCGCACTTGAATGCCTAAACCCCGGCGGTTGCCTCCAAGCGGGATATATACGTAGTCACGAAACCAACTGCTAAGGGAAATATGCCATCTCCGCCAGAAGTCGGTAATGCTCTGTGAAATATAAGGTTTGTTGAAGTTCTCGTTAAAACGGAAGCCGAACATAAGTCCGAGGCCAATCGCCATATCTGAATATCCACTGAAATCAAAATAGATCTGAAAAGCAAATGCAATAATGCCAATCCAAGCGGTTAAAGCAGGTATAGAATCTAGATTGGAGCTGGAAATGGTGTGCCAGAGCAAACCGATGTTATTGGCAAGCAGCACTTTTTTGGCAAGTCCGATAATGAATCTTCGTACACCCTCTGCGAACATGGAGATATCCACCGAACGCGCTCGTAATTGCTCTGCAATGGTGTTGTATTGAACGATAGGACCGGCTACTAATTGCGGGAACAAGGCTACAAACGTACCGAAATCAATCCAATTTCGCTGTGCTTTAGCAGTTCCTCTGTATACGTCAATGATGTACGACATGGATTGAAAGGTATAGAACGAAATCCCAATAGGTAGTGGTAAATCAGTTAATGGGATATGAGTACCGAGGAGTTCATTTACATTTTGGATGAGAAAATCTGCATATTTGAAATACGACAATAAGCCCAGGTTAATAAGCATAGAGCTAACCACAATCCACTTGCGCTGTACCTTAGTTAGCTTCGGTCTACTAAGAAGTAGACCAAAGCCGTAATCCGTAATGGTGGACAGCAACATAATTACAATGTAGACGGGTTCGCCCCAAGCATAAAACACCAGACTGCTTAAGAACAATATGAGGTTTTTGATTCGCCAAGGCGAAACATAGTAGAGTGCAAGGACAGCCGGCAGGAACAGGAATAGGAACAGTAGGCTGCTGAATACCATCGCTAATTATTTTTTAGTAAACAAGGTATCAAATTCAGTCGCCAGCTGATCAGCACTCTCCGAAATCACGAATAAGATGTAATTGCCTTTTGTGACCAGCTTATAATTTTGGGCATTCTCATACTGATCCGGAAGGTATTGTTCGAATTGCTTTTGAATATCAGTTGCACGCTCTTTGACGGCGGTTTCGACAGTAGAGATATCTTTTGCATCTTTAACTTTTAAAATGGCAATTTCGTTACTTTTCACATTCATCATTGGCATTCTAATGCTATAATCTTCAAGTAATGATGGAGCTAGATGGTACAGCTGAGCCACCATATCTTCTTCAACTTCCATTAATGAAGGCTGTTCCACTTTTGTGAGCATCTCGTCGATCATTTCTTTCGGCGTCAGATTGGTTTCGATAACGGCTTCATTGTTACTACTGGAACAGGCGCTAAGCATTACACTTAATACAATAGTTAACGCTAGAATGAAGGTATGTTTTTTCAATTAGGTCACTCTCCTTGGTGTGTTTGATCTACGTTTCTCTAGTTAACTAACGTAAAGAGTATATAGAATGTTGCGGGACACTTTCTTTCGAATACTTTACCCCAATTTTGTGGAAATATGTTTGAAGGAAAAGGTCATGCAAAGATCTTCCTCTCTTAGCTTGCGCAATGGTTGGTTATACTGTTAATGTTAGATAGATAGTTTTGAATAGAAGGGGATTGAACGGAATGATCGAAGAACTGAACAATAATGGACTACCGGAGAATTACGAGGAATTAAAGAAAGCTGCCAACCGCTCTGCGGATTGGAGAGCCCGTCTAGAAGCTGTTGAAGAACTGGGACAGACTAACCACAAACAAATTATCGATATCCTGACGCGTTTAATGGAGAGCGATCCTGTATATACAGTTCAAGAAGCGGCTTACCTTAAACTGAAGGCATTCGGCGAAGATGTTAAAGCACCGTCCAAGAATAAACCGGAGCTAGTAAAAGGCGTATCCAAAATACTCCTGAGAATCAAGAAGAGCTTGCCAAGAGATCATTCGTACGAAGATTTCAAAGAGAAACTGAAGAAGATGAGAATCGACGTGTACGATATTTACGAAGGCGAAAAGGGCGCTGACTTTGACGCTTGGCTGATGAAGATGTGGAATTCCTCGAACAAGTAAAGGATGACAACATGCAAACTAACAAATTGACAGAACAATTTCAAGAATATCTCAAGCTTTCCGCTGACTTACGTCCTGACTATATTGCCAGCTTAGGTAAGGGTGATAATGAAGCGAAGATTACGGCGATTTTTCCGGAAGCCCCTGAACTGCTGAAGGCCATTTATAACACAGTTTCGGGTACAAGCAGTGAGGAAGAAGAACCAAGTCTGATCGAATTTATTCCAGGGTATCGTCTAATTCATATTAATGAATATGAAGCAGAGATGAAGATTTTAGCTGGAATATTGGAGGAAAAAGGCCATCAAGCGGATGGCGTTATCTTGCCGATCTTAACGAACTACGGTAGCGACTTCATTTGTTACTATAAATCTGCAGATGGTGTGGAACGTGTATGTGACCTGCTGCATGATTTTGGGGATCTGATTGTCATGTATGAATCACCTGAAAAGTTCATGGAGACTTTATGTGAGTTCTACAAGCAGGAGGTTTATTTCCTGGATGAAGAGGGTTACCTCGATTGCGATTTAGTAAAAGAGGGCGAAGTAGGCGCGGCTCTAAACCCGGATGCGAAATATTGGTCCGAGTAACAAGCTGATACCCTATAAAGAAGAGCAGCAGTCCTATTACGGACTAGCTGCTCTTTGTATATTAAATATCTACTGTTATGTTACTCCTGTGCAGCACGTTTCTCCTGCTCGCGAAGCTCTACTCTCCGTATTTTTCCGGAGGTCGTCTTCGGAAGATCTTGAATGAACTCGATTTTGCGTGGATATTTATAAGGAGCGGTCCACTCTTTAACATGGGATTGCAGCTCCTTCACAAGCTCTGGAGAAGCGGCGGTCTCATCTTTTAGTACAATAAAAGCTTTAACGATGTGTCCGCGGATTTCATCCGGACTTGCTACGACCGCGCATTCCTTAACCGAAGCATGTTTCATAAGGGCTTCTTCTACTTCGAAAGGACCTATGGTGTAGCCCGAACTAATGATAATGTCATCTCCACGGCCCTCGAACCAGAAATAACCCTCTTCATCTTTCCGTGCCCGGTCACCAGTTATGAAGAACTCGCCGTGAGTAGAGCTTTCTTTTCTGCCAGGGTCTTTGTAATAGGTATGAAATAACGCTGGCATGCTTAGGTGCACTGCGATATCTCCAACAACTCCAGCAGGTAACGGAATGCCGTCTTCATCTACCACTTCAATTAGACCCGGAGCAATAGACTTACCCATAGAACCTATTCGGATAGGTGTATCTTTGAGAGTACCGATAATAAGCGTACTTTCTGTTTGACCGTAACCATCACGAATCGTGATATTGAATTCCCGCTGGAAGGTGTTGATAACCTCTTGATTCAAAGGCTCTCCAGCGGAAACCGCGCAGCGAAGGTGGGACAAGTCATACTGATTGAGATTTTCTAATTTGGCCATCAAGCGATATTCGGTTGGCGTACAGCATAATACCTCGATGTTGTGATCTTGTAACAGCTGCAAATATTTTTTGGGATGAAAAGATCCACTATATACAAAGCCGGTCGCCCCGTTGCCAAGGACGGTTAGGAAGGGGCTCCAGATCCACTTCTGCCAGCCCGGTGCTGCTGTTGCCCAAACGGTGTCGGTTTCTTTGATATCAAGCCATTGAGGCGATGTGATACGTAAGTGAGCATAACCCCAGCCATGACTGTGAACGACTGCTTTAGGGTTGCCAGTTGTTCCAGAGGTATATGCCAAGATCGCCATATCGTCGCGGTGGCTTTCGACTGCAGTGAATTTATCTGGCTGATCAATCATTAGGCCTTCCAGATCTAGCCATCCATGACCGAGCTCGTCAGGGTCGCCGGATACGGAAAGACGGTAATCCAGAGCAGGCAGATCGTCCGAGATTTTATTAACTTCATCAGTGACCTCGGACCAGGCAATAACAGCTCTGGCTTCGGAATGCCGCAGACGATAAGATAGATCCTTGGCGCGAAGCATTTCTGATGAAGGGATAATGGCAAGTCCTAGCTTCAGACATGCTAAATAGATGACATAAGCGATGATTCGACGGGGAACCATTACAAGAACACGATCCCCTTGCTGAAGGCCGAGTGCTGCGAGCCCTCCGGCAAGCTGGTTAGCTTGCTTGCGAAGATCTCCGTAAGTGATCTCCTCGTAGTCTCCTTGTTCATTCAACCACTTAAGCGCAATCTTTTCCGGAGCATGACGTTCCATTTCCGAAGTGAGATTGTAGTACTCAGGTGCGATCCACTGCTGATTATTCAATATGAACCTCTCCTATATAAAACAAGATGTGTATAACTGTTATGCTTAGTATAGCACGTTATCCTAGTACCAGGTACTAGTACCTTGATGCCTAAATTTGATATCATAGGGTTCAGAAGGTTAAGATAACTTGTGTAAATATAAATCCAGAAAGTGAGAACTATGTTATGAATCACACAACTTTTGATGAAATATTCGCTATTATGGAAGCCTCTTTTCCTACCTCCGAGATCAGAACCTATGAGGGGCAACAGGAGTTATTGGATGTTCCACATTATCGATTGATTACCGAAGTGAATGCTGAGGGGAAAATCATTGCTTTTATAGCTTGCTGGGAGTTTCCAGGATTTCGATTTGTAGAACATATTGCCGTGGACCCAAGTATAAGAGGTGGGGGCATTGGTAAAAAGCTGATGGAAGAATATATCCGTCAGTCGGGCAAGCCTGTGCTTCTTGAAGTAGAGCCGCCACTGGGTGAAATGGAACAACGGAGAATTGGCTTTTATGAGCGACTGGGCTTCCATTTGAATCCTTATGCTTATGTGCAGCCCCCTCTGCGTGAGGGAAATGCGGATTTACCGCTTCAAATTATGACTTACCCTAACCCTGTCGATGTAGAAGAATTCAATCTTTATAGAGAAATTTTATATACAGAAGTGTATAAGGTTACAACGCCGTATCAAAGTTAATCTAACAGCAATCCGTACGATCCTTTTTAGGACAAGCGGGTTGCTGTTTTTATTTTTTTTGAATTAATGATATTTTGATTTTTTTAATTACAAAATGGGTACAAGTAAGAAACAACTTAGAGACATAATCTTATTTTGTTTGAGCTAAAGTAAGAACAAAGATTGAACTTTCGAGGAGGGCTTACTTATGAAAAACAAAAAAAAAATTATAGCAACAATGGTGTTTGGGATGGTAGTCACAGGATCAGCCGGTGTGTACGCAGGAACTAAACTTCAGAAAATTACGGCATATCTCAATCACAGCATTGGATTTAAGGTGAATGGCACGGCTTATACGCCAGTTGATAATAAAGGAAATGCACTGGCACCAATTACGTATAACAATACAACCTATCTTCCTGTACGTGCGATTGCTGATGTGATGAAGGTGCCTGTGACCTTTGATGCGGTGAACAATCAGGTTATTCTTGGCACAGGAGGCTCGGTGACTGACACTATTTCTCTGACTCCAGTACAATACAGCAACACTCAGAAAGAAGAGATTGTTAAAGCCTTCGCCAATTTCCAAGGTTTTGAAACAGCCTATGCACCTACTCAAATGGTGAGTGGAGACGCATTTCAAAAAGTAGTGGGTTCAGATGATGGTGTGAACTTTCTGTTTAAGCAGATGAAGGTGAACATTTCTCCTCGTGATTACGCTTACGAATATAAAGGTGAAACCGTAAAGCTCTCTAACGGAACCGAAGCTAAATGGTATAGTCCATCCACCGATTCGTTGTTCTTGACCTATAAACTGGATGATCGTTTTGTTACTATTAGTTCCCCGAATAAAACACTGAGTAAGACGCAATTAGAAAAAGTAGCAGTAAATGTAGTGAAATGGACGAAATAAGCCCTCATTAGCACTTATCTTTGTGCCTTAAAAAGTAAAGCAGCAAGTCTCCCGTAGTTGAAGAGGCTTGCTGCTTTTTTTTTCGTGTTTGGGAGCCAATGATTTAAACGCTTTTACTTACTGTGCTGTTTATTTGGCAGCTTTTGACTTGGTGTACTTTTACCGTGATTTTCTTTATTCTTTTCAGCTTTCTTTTGGGTGTCGTGTACTTTTTCTACAAAAGCATGAGTATCGTCCATGTTTATCCTCCTTGATTGGCAACCTTGCCGTTACTGTAACCACTTTTGTAAGAATACATACACGATGTACTTTACAAACTTCTATGTTTATAAAGACATTGCGAAAATATTTAATAGTTACTATAAATGGATGCAAGCATTTCATAGAACAGTAAGGGAGACTGATTATGAACAGGTTATTTAAACAAGCTGTATCCATGACCTTAGCTTTCGTTATGGTACTGGGAATTACATTCACAGGAATACCAGCTTATGCTGAAGACAGCAATGGGGATGCTGGACTACTGCAATTACAATCGTTAGAGCCTGTTACATTATTGGCAGGGAATTCTACGTGGAAGTATCTAGATCACGGAACAGATCAAGGGACGGTATGGCGGTCCGTGTACGATGATTCAACATGGGCGTCTGGCCAAGCGCCGCTTGGTTATAAAGATAGTGGATCCGGAGTCAGCAGCAAGCAATTTGGTGCTCTGAATACAAATATAAGCTACGGTTCTAATAAGAGTATGAAATATCGTACTTCTTACTTCCGTACAATCGTAACGGTGAATAAGGAAGAGATTGCGAAATCAGATAAAATCTTGGGTAACTTCGCATTTGATGACGGAGCTGTACTATATTTGAACGGCAAAGAAATCTACCGTGAGGCTATGCCAGCGGGCGAAATTAATTTTCAAACAAAAAGTTCAACTAACTTAAGTGATCCAAACGAATATACCAAGGTAGACCTTACCGAAGTAGTAAAGGCTAACTTGAAGGATGGAAGTAATGAGCTTTCAGCTGAGGTGCATCAGTCGAGTGATGGTAGCTCTGACCTCTATTGGGATATGAACCTGATTGCTTATCCGGTAGTAGAGCCTGTAGAACCTGGAGTTGGTAAGCCTGAGTCTATCGCACTTACTTTTAACGGAAACCCTCAGACTAGTATGGGATTCAACTGGTATGCACCTGAGAGTGTGACGGGTACCAAGCTTGAAGTATTAGAAGCTTCTAAATTAGTGGACGGTCAGTTCCCGGTAGGTGCTCAAACTTACGAAGGAACATCGGTTACAACAAGCGTGTATATGACCAAAGCGGATAAGTCAGCCAAGAAACCAGTAGTACTGACTAGTCATAAGGTCATTGCTGATCACCTGCAGCCGGGAACGGAGTATGCTTACCGTGCTGGGGATGGACAAGCTGACAATTGGAGTGACATCGGAACGTTTACAACAGAAAGCTCCAGTAATCAGGCATTTAAGTTCTTATATACAACGGACTCTCAAGGAACAACTGAAGGTGATTTTGATATTTGGAATCATACCCTTCAAGAAGGATTGGCTAAATTCCCGACAAGCGAATTCATTCTGAATTCCGGTGATTTGGTAGACAACGGTGATATTGAGGAGCAATGGGGATGGTTCTTCAATAAACCAAAGGATATTCTAGCAAATATTCCATTGGTTCCACTGGTAGGTAATCATGAAAGTAAGAGTTATAGCAATTACACAACTCATTTTAATTTACCTAATGTCTCGAATACGGGCGCAAAACCAGATGGCTCTGTATATTCTTTTGACTACGGTTCAGCACACTTTATGGTTATTAATACAGAATATTATGGTGCTAGCTCGAGTCTTGAGAATAACGAAATTTACAAAAAACAAGTAGAGTGGCTGCGCAGTGAAGCCGCGAAAAGCGATCAGAAGTGGAAGGTTGTGCTTTTGCATAAATCACCTTATTCAGTTGCCAGTCACACAAATGATACAGATGTACTCTATTACAGAGCTAATTTGACAAAGGTATTTGATGAGCTTGGTATTGACATGGTTATCGGAGGACATGACCACACCTATACTAGAAGCTATCAAATGTACAACAATCAGCCGTTGACGGATATTAAGCCGGACAAAAACGGAGTGGTAACTGATCCTAAGGGTACGTTATACCTGATTACAAATGCAGCGGGTAATAAAAAATATAATGTTGGCGCAGGTCCGTTTCCTTTTGCAGCTAAATACGAGCAGCCTGGTAAGGAAATGTTCACAGGAATGACTGTAACGAATAATGAATTTTCATACGAAGCCTACACCACGACAACTGGTGGATCTACTGACTTGTATGATAAATACAGCATTCATAAGTCTGACGTAGCTGTTAAACCTGTGCAAAATGCAAAAGCTACTGTAGCAGATGGCGGTAAAATCACGTTAACTTGGGATGCGCCTGCATCCGGTGCACCGGTATCAGGATATCGCATTTATGAGCAAAATGATCTGATATCTGCAAACTGGACTCTCAGTGTTCCTAATACGGAAGGTCAAACTTCTTATAGTTACACTGTAGAAAATACTAATCCGAACCAAACCTATCAATTTGTTATTAAAGCTGTAAGTGACAGAACCAATTCAGAAGCTAAAATTGCTTCTACCGACTCTATCAAAAAAGTTACAGTTACCTTTAACGGCGACCCAGTGAGTGCAAAAGGATTCACTTGGTACACAGCGTTGAAATCTTCAGGAAGCGACCTGCAGGTTGTAGAGAACACGGGCGTTACTCCAGACTTTACAAAAGCTGCTGAGTTTACAGGACGTTCAGCTGTTTCCAGAAATTCAAAGGATGAATTAGTTCATAAAGCTGAAGCTTCTGGCCTTAAGGCTGATACGAAATACTACTTCCGTGTAGGTGATAAAGCACTGGGATTGTGGAGTGCAGTGGGAACTTTCGAAACAGCTGCTAAGACAGGTGCATTTACTTTCATCGATCTGGCGGACACACAAGCTAAGACCGAAGATGAGGCTATTCTTTCTGGAGAAACGATGGCAAAAGCACTTACGACATTCCCGAATGCTGAGTTTGTGGCGATTAACGGAGATATCGTAGATACTGGAACCAATGAATCACAATGGAATTGGTTGCTTGGCCATTCGCAGGAAACCTTGCTCAATACGACTATTGTTCCAGTTGCGGGGAACCATGAGGATAAAGCGAATGCCTTCTATGAGCACTACAATATTAAGGAAGCTGCAGGCTCACCAACAGAAACAGGAGCATACTATTCCTATGATTACAGCAATGCGCACTTTGTAGTCTTGAACACGAATGAGAATTCGGATGAATATGCTAACTTCAGCAAAGCACAGTTGGATTGGATGAAGGCCGATGTAAAAGCAGCGAAGGTTGCTGGAGCGAAGTGGATTATCGTCGCTATGCATAAAGGACCATATACAACCTCTAACCATGCTACTGACAAAGATATTATGGGCGCTAATGGAGAAAGAGCGAAAGTCGCTCCAATGATGGCTGAACTGGGCATTGACTTGGTTCTTCAAGGCCACGACCATATTTATGCACGGACGAAGCCAATCAAGGCCGACGGAACTGCAGCAGACACAGTGAAAATCAAGGAAAGCTTCAATGGTCAAACGGTAGAGTACACAGTAAACCCAGATGGAACAATATATCTGATTCCAGCTACGGCAGGAGCGAAGGTTTACTATAAGAACATGAAGAAAGAATTGGGAGATGCTTACTATAATCTCTTTGAAGTAGCCAATGAGAATACAGCAGCTAAATACGGAGCGGACCCAAGTGATGCTACGCGTCCAATGCGCGGTCAAGTTCAGACCTTTGTTGGTATTACTGTAGATGCAGGGAAGCTGACAGCTGTATCTTATGAGATTGATCAGAATGTTAATGAGGCTAAACCATATGTTCTTGAAGAGTTCGGTATTGTTAAGGGCGATGAGAATGGTGGAGTTACACCAACACCAACACCAACGCCAACAACAGCACCAACAACAGCACCAACAACAGCACCAACAACAGCACCAACAACAGCGCCAACAACAGCACCAACAACAAAACCGACAGCAACACCAACACCAACACCAACAGTAGCGCCAACAGCTACACCAGCACCGACAACGGCGCCTTCACCAACTGCGACGCCAGTTAGTAAGCCATCTTTAACGGATACTAGCAATCACTGGGCGGCTGCTGTTATCGAGAAAGCAGTAGCAGCTGGCTTCGTTAGTGGTTATCCGGATGATACTTTCCGTCCGAATCAGAAAGTAAATCGGGTTGAATTTATCACAATGCTGGCACGTGCATTGCAATTGCCGGAGAATGGTGACACTTCAAGCTTTAAGGATTCTGCGAAGATTCCAGCATGGGCTAAGTCTTTTGTGGCACAGGCTGTATCTCTGCAAATTATCAGTGGCTATGATGATGGAACATTCCGTCCTACGCAGGAGCTAACACGTACAGAATTAGCAGTTATGATTGTTCGTGCTCTTGGTATTACGGTAGATCCTAAAGCGACATTAACCTTCAATGATGCTAAGGATGTACCAGCATGGGCAGTGCCATATATTGCAGCAGCAGCGAAATCAGGCCTTGTGAATGGTGTAGGGCAGAATAAATTTGCACCTAACCAGAAGGCAACAAGAGCAGAGGCGGTTACCATAATCCTTGCATTATTAGAAAAAGGGCAAAAGTAAACTATTATCTGCGTGAAATGAACTCAAGCCTAGTTTGTATCGAACAAAGGGGGGCTCAGCTAATCGGCTGAGGCCCCTTTGTGTTTAATAAGATTTTTATTTGAAGCCTTACGCTGACCAAGAAGCTACCAAAGTTAGCGGAGTATTATGATGGAGAAGTAACGGAATATGAAATAATATGATTTTTTGAAATAATGCTTGCAATGAATCTCTATACATGATATATTCTATTTCTGGCCGAGAAACACACATGCCGAGCTCGAAAAAGAAGTTGAAAAAAGAGCTTGACATTAAACGGCTGAACATGATATAGTATAAGAGTTGCTGCTGAGACATTAAACGGCGCCAACGAGAACTTGATCTTTGAAAACTGAACAACGAGTGAGTAGGAAATCACGAAAGTGAAATCCAAAATTAGAGAATTAATTTTCTCGTCAGATGTTTCAAAATGAGCATATCGCTCTTTTCAATACTAATTGGAGAGTTTGATCCTGGCTCAGGACGAACGCTGGCGGCGTGCCTAATACATGCAAGTCGAGCGGAGTTATTTTGAAAGCTTGCTTTCAAAATAACTTAGCGGCGGACGGGTGAGTAACACGTAGGCAACCTGCCCCTTAGACTGGGATAACTACCGGAAACGGTAGCTAATACCGGATAATTTCTTTTTTCTCCTGAAGAAAGAATGAAAGACGGAGCAATCTGTCACTGAGGGATGGGCCTGCGGCGCATTAGCTAGTTGGTGGGGTAACGGCCCACCAAGGCGACGATGCGTAGCCGACCTGAGAGGGTGAACGGCCACACTGGGACTGAGACACGGCCCAGACTCCTACGGGAGGCAGCAGTAGGGAATCTTCCGCAATGGACGAAAGTCTGACGGAGCAACGCCGCGTGAGTGATGAAGGTTTTCGGATCGTAAAGCTCTGTTGCCAGGGAAGAACGTCCGGTAGAGTAACTGCTACCGGAGTGACGGTACCTGAGAAGAAAGCCCCGGCTAACTACGTGCCAGCAGCCGCGGTAATACGTAGGGGGCAAGCGTTGTCCGGAATTATTGGGCGTAAAGCGCGCGCAGGCGGTCATTTAAGTCTGGTGTTTAAACCTTGGGCTCAACCTGAGGTCGCACTGGAAACTGGGTGACTTGAGTACAGAAGAGGAAAGTGGAATTCCACGTGTAGCGGTGAAATGCGTAGATATGTGGAGGAACACCAGTGGCGAAGGCGACTTTCTGGGCTGTAACTGACGCTGAGGCGCGAAAGCGTGGGGAGCAAACAGGATTAGATACCCTGGTAGTCCACGCCGTAAACGATGAGTGCTAGGTGTTAGGGGTTTCGATACCCTTGGTGCCGAAGTTAACACAGTAAGCACTCCGCCTGGGGAGTACGGTCGCAAGACTGAAACTCAAAGGAATTGACGGGGACCCGCACAAGCAGTGGAGTATGTGGTTTAATTCGAAGCAACGCGAAGAACCTTACCAGGTCTTGACATCCCTCTGAATCCACTAGAGATAGTGGCGGCCTTCGGGACAGAGGAGACAGGTGGTGCATGGTTGTCGTCAGCTCGTGTCGTGAGATGTTGGGTTAAGTCCCGCAACGAGCGCAACCCTTAACTTTAGTTGCCAGCAAGTAATGTTGGGCACTCTAGAGTGACTGCCGGTGACAAACCGGAGGAAGGTGGGGATGACGTCAAATCATCATGCCCCTTATGACCTGGGCTACACACGTACTACAATGGCCGGTACAACGGGAAGCGAAGCCGCGAGGTGAAGCCAATCCCATCAAAGCCGGTCTCAGTTCGGATTGCAGGCTGCAACTCGCCTGCATGAAGTCGGAATTGCTAGTAATCGCGGATCAGCATGCCGCGGTGAATACGTTCCCGGGTCTTGTACACACCGCCCGTCACACCACGAGAGTTTACAACACCCGAAGTCGGTGGGGTAACCCGCAAGGGAGCCAGCCGCCGAAGGTGGGGTAGATGATTGGGGTGAAGTCGTAACAAGGTAGCCGTATCGGAAGGTGCGGCTGGATCACCTCCTTTCTATGGAGAATCGTCTTCTGCAATGAAGACATTCAAATCGGAAGCTAAGCTTCCACAACTCACTCGTTGCTCAGTTTTGAGAGTTTAAGCTCTCAGTAAGACTTGATCCTTGAAAACTGGATACCGAAACGAATTTGCGTTTTAGAACATCTTTTAGCAACTTGTGCAAACAAGTAAATGTTATTAGTGAGATGATTCCAAAGAGAATGTCATTGTATGATATTTTCCTGCGGAAAAATCAAGGTTAAGCTAATAAGAGCACACGGAGGATGCCTAGGCGCCAGGAGCCGACGAAGGACGTGGCGAACAACGAAACTGCCTCGGGGAGCTGTAAGCAAGCTTTGATCCGGGGGTGTCCGAATGGGGAAACCCAGCTGTGGTAATTCGCAGTTACTCATCTCTGAACACATAGGAGATGTAGAGGCAGACCAGGGGAACTGAAACATCTAAGTACCCTGAGGAAGAGAAAACAATAGTGATTCCGTCAGTAGCGGCGAGCGAACGCGGAACAGCCTAAACCTAAGAGCTTGCTCTTAGGGGTTGTGGGACGTCTCACATGGAGTTACAAAGGAATATGGTAGGTGAAGAGGTCTGGAAAGGCCCGCGATAGAGGTAAAAGCCCTGTAACCTAAACTGTGTTCTCTCCGAGACGGATCCCGAGTAGTGCGGGGCACGTGAAACCCCGTATGAATCCAGCAGGACCATCTGCTAAGGCTAAATACTACCTGGCGACCGATAGTGAAACAGTACCGTGAGGGAAAGGTGAAAAGCACCCCGGAAGGGGAGTGAAATAGAACCTGAAACCGTGTGCTTACAAAAAGTCAGAGCCCTATTAATGGGTGATGGCGTGCCTTTTGTAGAATGAACCGGCGAGTTACGTTTAACATGCAAGGTTAAGTCGAGAAGACGGAGCCGCAGCGAAAGCGAGTCTGAATAGGGCGAATGAGTATGTGGACGTAGACCCGAAACCGTGTGATCTACCCCTGTCCAGGGTGAAGGTGCGGTAACACGCACTGGAGGCCCGAACCCACGCATGTTGAAAAATGCGGGGATGAGGTGGGGGTAGCGGAGAAATTCCAATCGAACTCGGAGATAGCTGGTTCTCCCCGAAATAGCTTTAGGGCTAGCCTCGGTATAAGAGTAGTGGAGGTAGAGCACTGATTGGGTGCGGGGTCCGCAAGGATTACCAAGCTCAGTCAAACTCCGAATGCCATATACTTATTGCCGGGAGTCAGACAGTGAGTGCTAAGATCCATTGTCAAAAGGGAAACAGCCCAGACCATCAGCTAAGGTCCCCAAGTGTGTGTTAAGTGGGAAAGGATGTGGAGTTGCACAGACAACCAGGATGTTGGCTTAGAAGCAGCCACCATTGAAAGAGTGCGTAATAGCTCACTGGTCGAGTGACTCTGCGCCGAAAATGTAACGGGGCTAAACACACCACCGAAGCTATGGCTAGATACGTATGTATCTGGGGTAGGGGAGCGTTGTATGTGGGTTGAAGGTGTACCGTAAGGAGCGCTGGACAGCATACAAGTGAGAATGCCGGTATGAGTAACGAAAAGATCAGTGAGAATCTGATCCGCCGAAAGCCCAAGGTTTCCTGAGGAAGGCTCGTCCGCTCAGGGTAAGTCGGGACCTAAGGCGAGGCCGAAAGGCGTAGTCGAAGGACAACAGTTTGAAATTACTGTACCACCGTAATCCGCTATGAGCGATGGGGTGACGCAGGAGGGTAGTGACGCGGACTGATGGATATGTCCGTCTAAGCAGTGAGGCTGATGTGTAGGCAAATCCGCACATCATTAAGGCTGGGCTGTGATGGGGAGCGAAAATTACAGTAGCGAAGGTCATGATCTCACACTGCCAAGAAAAGCCTCTAGCCAGGAGAAGGTGCCCGTACCGCAAACCGACACAGGTAGGCGAGAAGAGAATTCTAAGGCGCGCGGAAGAACTCTCGTTAAGGAACTCGGCAAAATGACCCCGTAACTTCGGGAGAAGGGGTGCCCCGGTAGTGTGAATAGCACGAGGGGGCCGCAGTGAAAAGGCCCAAGCGACTGTTTAGCAAAAACACAGGTCTGTGCGAAGCCGCAAGGCGAAGTATACGGGCTGACGCCTGCCCGGTGCTGGAAGGTTAAGGGGAGTGGTTAGGGGTAACCCGAAGCTATGAACCGAAGCCCCAGTAAACGGCGGCCGTAACTATAACGGTCCTAAGGTAGCGAAATTCCTTGTCAGGTAAATTCTGACCCGCACGAATGGCGTAACGACTTGGGCGCTGTCTCAACGAGAGATCCGGTGAAATTTTAATACCTGTGAAGATGCAGGTTACCCGCGACAAGACGGAAAGACCCCATGGAGCTTTACTGCAGCTTGATATTGAATTTGGGTACGATCTGTACAGGATAGGTGGGAGCCGTAGAAATCGGAGCGCAAGCTTCGGTGGAGGCGCCGTTGGGATACCACCCTGATCGTATCTAGGTTCTAACCTAGTACCCTAATCGGGTACGGGGACCGTGTCAGGCGGGCAGTTTGACTGGGGCGGTCGCCTCCTAAAGAGTAACGGAGGCGTTCCAAGGTTCCCTCAGAATGGTTGGAAATCATTCGAAGAGTGCAAAGGCATAAGGGAGCTTGACTGCGAGACCTACAAGTCGAGCAGGGACGAAAGTCGGACTTAGTGATCCGGTGGTACCGCATGGAAGGGCCATCGCTCAACGGATAAAAGCTACCCTGGGGATAACAGGCTTATCTCCCCCAAGAGTCCACATCGACGGGGAGGTTTGGCACCTCGATGTCGGCTCATCGCATCCTGGGGCTGAAGTAGGTCCCAAGGGTTGGGCTGTTCGCCCATTAAAGCGGTACGCGAGCTGGGTTCAGAACGTCGTGAGACAGTTCGGTCCCTATCTGTCGTGGGCGCAGGAAATTTGAGAGGAGCTGTCCTTAGTACGAGAGGACCGGGATGGACGTACCGCTGGTGCACCAGTTGTTTCGCCAGAAGCATGGCTGGGTAGCTACGTACGGACGGGATAAGCGCTGAAAGCATCTAAGCGTGAAGCCCCCCTCAAGATGAGATTTCCCAATTAGTAAGACCCCTTGAAGACGACGAGGTAGATAGGTTGGAGGTGGAAGTGCAGTAATGCATGGAGCTGACCAATACTAATCGGTCGAGGGCTTATCCTATACTTAGAACGCAAATTCAATTCGGATTCAGTTTTCAGGCATCAAGCCTGAGCATTTACGATGTAAATGCCCGTTTGGTGGCGATAGCGGAGGGGTTCCACACGTACCCATACCGAACACGACCGTTAAGCCCTCCAGCGCCGATGGTACTTGGACCGAAGGGTCCTGGGAGAGTAGGACGTCGCCAAGCGGACAACCACATTACCCGTGGTATTTTTTTTGCCCTTAATATTGATGTGTCTTAAAAAGGGCCTTTAGCTCAGCTGGTTAGAGCGCACCCCTGATAAGGGTGAGGTCGGTGGTTCGAGTCCACTAAGGCCCACCATATTCCCTGATAGCTCAGTTGGTAGAGCACTCGACTGTTAATCGAGTTGTCACAGGTTCGAGTCCTGTTCGGGGAGCCATTTATGGAGAGGTGTCCGAGTTTGGCCGAAGGAGCACGATTGGAAATCGTGTAGGCGCCACAAGCGTCTCGAGGGTTCGAATCCCTCTCTCTCCGCCATGAATTTACTTCCCTGTTAGGGATGAGAAGCCTTGGTGGTTCGTTGGAACATAAGATTAGCATGGCCCGTTGGTCAAGGGGTTAAGACACCTCCCTTTCACGGAGGTAACATGGGTTCGAATCCCATACGGGTCATAACATGGAGGCTTAGCTCAGCTGGGAGAGCATCTGCCTTACAAGCAGAGGGTCGGGGGTTCGATCCCCTCAGCCTCCACCATATTCATTTAAGAACGACGCGGGGTGGAGCAGCCCGGTAGCTCGTCGGGCTCATAACCCGAAGGCCGCAGGTTCAAATCCTGCCCCCGCAACCAAATTTTCCTTAAGCATGATGTTTTGGGACTAGCTGGTTTAGTGTGAATGAATAGTATATAATTATTAAATGACGCGGGGTGGAGCAGCCCGGTAGCTCGTCGGGCTCATAACCCGAAGGCCGCAGGTTCAAATCCTGCCCCCGCAACCAATTTACTCTTATGCATTATGTCTATGGAACCGTGGTGTAGTTGGCCTAACATGCCTGCCTGTCACGCAGGAGATCGCGAGTTCGAATCTCGTCGGTTCCGCCATTTAGTTAATTATTGTTGGGGATTAGCCAAGCGGTAAGGCAACGGACTTTGACTCCGTCATGCATAGGTTCAAATCCTATATCCCCAGCCATTTATGAGAGCCATTAGCTCAGTTGGTAGAGCACCTGACTTTTAATCAGGGTGTCGAAGGTTCGAGTCCTTCATGGCTCACCATTATTTTTAAAGTGTGCGCGTGTGGCGGAATGGCAGACGCACCAGACTTAGGATCTGGCGTTTCACGACGTGGGGGTTCAAGTCCCTTCACGCGCACCATATTTTGCGGAAGTGGCTCAGCGGTAGAGCATCGCCTTGCCAAGGCGAGGGTCGCGGGTTCGATTCCCGTCTTCCGCTCCATAATTTTTGCGCCCTTAGCTCAGCTGGATAGAGCGTTTGACTACGAATCAAAAGGCCGGGAGTTCGAATCTCTCAGGGCGCGCCATTTTTATTACTAAGTAATTACATGTTTTGACGGGATGTAGCTCAGCTTGGTAGAGCACCTGGTTTGGGACCAGGGGGTCGCATGTTCAAATCGTGTCATCCCGATTTTATACCTTTGCGGGTGTAGTTCAATGGTAGAACTTCAGCCTTCCAAGCTGATAGCGTGGGTTCGATTCCCATCACCCGCTTATAATTAAGAAACATCTGTCTATTATAGGCAGGTGTTTTTTTGTATAGTTACATTCATATGGATACAATAGAACTTAGGGCTTTTAGTTGAGGAGGTAGCAATGTTTGAATTTGAAGCTAAATTAGTGCGACCTGATGCAAGTGGGAGCTGGACTTATCTTAACGTCCCTTTTGATGCCGAACAAATATTTGAAACAAAGTCCAGAATACAGGTAAAAGGAAGTGTAAATGGAATCCCCTATAGAGGAACGCTTATGCCCCATGGAAACGGAAAGCATTTTATGGTGGTAAAGAAAGAACTACGGGATCTAGCCAAAGCTCAACCCGGTGATATTGTGCATGTGACGATGGAGCAAGATCATCAATTACGGGAGGTAGAAGCCCCAGAGGATTTCCTTGATGCGTTGAGTAGCCATGAGCAGGCAGAAGCTTATTATAACGGTCTGGCTTATTCTTATCAGAAGGAATATGTATCTTGGATCGAAGCGGCGAAAAGACCTGAGACCAGAGCATCTCGTATCGAAAAATCAGTCAGTAAACTGGGTGAAGGATTGAGGCTCAAATAAAAGTATGAAGTGTGCTTAGCAGGCTGAATAGATTAACAGCGTCCTCTTCCATAAGATTGGAAAGGGACGCTGTTAATGTTGGTGATATATGCGAGTGGGCTTAAATAAGAACGGCTACCTCACCACAATTCACAAACTTAATACTTTCGATTTTTACTGATAACTCACCTGAAGGAATAGCTAGCTGACATGTACTGCCGATCTGAGCTAACAGCAACTGCATGCCAATAGGCGAGAACATTGAAATCTTGTTATCATTGGGTTCTGCCTGGTTTGGAAATACGATGGTGTAGGTATCTGTAGTATTGTCGTCTAAGTAGCGTAGCTGAAGCTGACTTCCAATCAATACGAGTGAATTCAATTCTTCACCATTAAAACGGGAAAGTAATTGTTCCAGCTCGGAGCAATAATGGGACAACAGCGTTTCAGCATTACTTCTTTGTTTGCTTCGTTCCGGGAAATACTGATTTAGAAATGCGATTTTTTCCTCATCAAAATAAATAAGCTGCTGGACCAGTTGTGTCCTTGAGCCTTCATAAATTAGACTATGGTTCATAGTAGATTTCACCCCCTCTAAGTAGCACATTCTTTGCAAATTTGTTATGACGCGTTGCCATATTAAAATCCCCCCTATACAAATAGAGGTCCCCTAGAGGGAACCTTCTGATCAGTATAACAGCTTCTATATGTAAATCCAATCCATTTTGCAAAGGCAATAAATTCTTACTAAATATTGTATTTAAAACGTTTGACTATTGTATAGTTGGGTGCTATGATAGGCTGATGTTATAGGCATTTCGTAGAAAACTGCGGAATGCCTATACTATATTTCGAAGATAATTTTACATTAAATGTTACCAGGGGAGTGATACGCCATGTACATTTCGTTGAGTTCACCTATAGAATCTAGACATAAAAAGTAACTATAATTTATTAAAGGAGAGATCAGGATGATTCAAGTAAAAGAGTTTGTAGATGCTGATAATTCGTATGCTGAGAATAAGGCTAATGAGTTCTTGGCAGGGCTGCGTGAGGAACAGGTTGTGAATATCTGTTACGGTTCGGTAGTTAAATCTTCACGTGATGGGGCAGAGCATCAAAGAAGCAGTATACTGGTCGTGTATAAGACAAATGAAGGGCAATAACTGGAATACTTTTTTTTCGTGCTTATCTGTTGTCTCCACGCTATGCATTGTGATCGTTCTTATATATTATATGTTTTAGCTTTTCTTATGAAAAAAGAGGACCTTTCCCATTTACGGGTAAAGGTCCTCTTTGATTGTATAAGTGCAATTACAGTCTTATATTCCGTCTGGAACGGATAATCCTAAGCTGGATGCAACACGCTGTCCCAATTCCGGATCAGCTTTATAGAAATGAACAATTTGACGAAGTTTAATATCGTTACTTTCAACTGGTGTCATAGCGCCTACGATATTTTGAACAAGACGGGTACGTTCTTCTTCACTCATCAGGCGATACAAGTCACCAGGTTGTGTATAATGGTCATCACTATTGTAGGAGACACTTTCGGCATTTCCAGATACTTCGAAAGGTGATGTTTTGTACTGTGGTGCTTCTTTAGGTCCACCTAAGCTGTTAGGTTCGTAATAGGCACCGGATCCGCCATTGTTGCCGAGTGCCATGCCACCGTCACGTTGATAGTTCTTCACTTCTACTTTTGGACGGTTGATAGGCAGGCTGTTATGGTTAGGACCTACACGGTGACGATGAGCATCGCCGTAAGCAAACAGTCGACCCTGTAGCAATTTATCAGGAGAAGCTTCAATACCAGGGACGAACGAGCCAGGAGAGAACGTAACTTGCTCTACTTCCGCGAAGTAATTCTCTGGATTACGATCCAGTACCATGCGGCCTACCTCAATTAATGGATAATCTTTTTGCGACCATACTTTGGTTACATCGAATGGATCAAAGCGGTAAGTGTTCGCATCTTCGATCGGCATAATCTGCACGTAGAGCTTCCACGCTGGGAAATCTCCTTTATCAATAGCATTGAACAAGTCTTCTGTATGATAATCTGGGTTCTCCCCAGCTATTTTGGCGGCAAGATCTGGAGCAAGGTTCTTAATGCCTTGTTCTGTTTTGAAATGATATTTCACCCAGACAGCATTGCCTTCGGCATTTACCCACTTGAAGGTGTGGCTTCCGAACCCGTGCATATGTCTTAGCGTAGCTGGAATTCCGCGATCTGACATCAAAATCGTAACCTGATGTAGAGATTCCGGCGATAAAGACCAGAAGTCCCAAACCGCATTAGGGTTCTTTAAGTGTGTCTGTGGATCACGCTTCTGTGTATGAATAAAGTCGGGGAACTTGATTGCATCACGAACGAAGAATACAGGTGTATTGTTACCTACGAGATCATAGTTTCCTTCTTCGGTATAGAACTTCACAGCAAAACCACGTGGGTCTCTTACAGTATCAGCAGAACCTAGCTCCCCAGCTACCGTTGAGAAACGGATGAACAGTGGGGTACGCTTGCCTACCTCAGATAAAAAATTAGCTTTTGTATATTGAGTTAAATCCTGAGTGACCTCAAAATACCCATGAGCGCCAGCACCCTTAGCATGAACGACACGTTCAGGAACACGTTCTCTGTTAAAGTGGGCTAATTTTTCAAGCAGATGGACATCTTGCAGCAAAGTAGGACCACGATCACCGGCTGTCATTGAATTTTGATTGTCGCCTACTGGAGCACCCCAGCTGGTCGTAAGATTATTATTATTGGAGCTCATTAATAGAATCACCTCGTAAGATTTGATTTTAGATTTAGTATAAGTTCTATATTAATGTTTTTTGGGGAAAATGCAACACTTTTTGAATAATTGACACATTACAGTATGTGGTAATCGTCGTCCCATTCAGATATATATGATAGATAGAGTGATTAATTACTAAGCAGAGTTAAAAAAGAAACAGCGCACCTCTACCATCACTGGAGGGTGCGCTGTTCTATTTTGATATAGGAATATCCGTTTTCTGTACTTAGTTTTTAATGTACATTCTGTTATAGTATTCATCCAGCATTCTTTTGGTGGCAAATTCGGTGCGAGTGGTTTCGATACTCTTCTTCATCATTTGTACCCACTGTTCACGATTCTCATAATAGGTTGGGAGTACTCGATTCAATAGGGTGTCGTATAGCGCATCACTATCATGCTTATCCAGAACCTCGAAGTCAGTAGTCTCGAAGCCGTCTCCGATCTGCCAGCCATTCTCGCCATCTATACAGGCTTCCGGCCACCAGCCATCTAGAATAGAGCAGTTCAATACGCCGTTCATGGCTGCCTTCATCCCGGAGGTACCACTTGCTTCCAATGGTCTACGCGGATTGTTGAGCCAAATATCAGAACCGCGTGTCAGCTGTGCGCCGATAGTCATATCGTAATTCTCCAAGAAGACAACACTCTTCGGATATTTTTTCATCATCGCCACTAAATTGCTGACGATTTTTTTGCCGTTATCATCGAGTGGATGAGCTTTGCCAGAGAAGACAATTTGTATTTTGCCGGACTCCAGATAAGGCTCAATAATTTCTGGCTGCGAGAAGATCAGGTCACTGCGTTTATAAGGAGCGGCTCTGCGTGAGAAGCCAATGAGTAGATTGTCAGCATTTAGACTAATGCCGGACCGTTCTTTGATGAAATTAATCAGTTCACCCTTAATTTCTTTATGCACTGCCCATAAATCGCCATTTTGTTCATAGGCTTGTGTCATTCTTTCATCTACCCAGGTAGGGGTATGAATGGCATTAGTAATGCCAATGATGTCCGATCTTCCGGCAACCTCTTTCCACATCTTATTGGCTGTATCCGCATGAAGCTGAGCCACTGCATTGGAAATACGGGAGAGTCGCAGACCGGCAACCGTCATGTTGAACGGCTCACCACCGATACGCTCCATCTGGTCGCGGGTTAAGCCATTGAATGCACTCATATACTCTAAGCGGTCGAGCGGATGGGTTTCGTTGCCTTCTTTTATCGGCGTATGTGTAGTGAACACAACCTCTTCCCGAGTAGCTTTCCAAGCTTCCTCAAAGGTGCTGCCTCCGGACATCTTCTCACGAATGAGCTCGATGGCTGCTAAGGCTGCATGGCCTTCATTGAAATGATAGACATCAATCGGAATGCCGAGAGCACGCATAGCTTTTACTCCGCCGATCCCGAGTACGATCTCTTGAGCGATCCGTTCCTCACCGAACCAGCCGTACAATTGTCCAGTAATCCAAGCATCATTATTCTCGGGGATATCCGTATCCAGTAAATACAACGTGCTGTTGCCAAAATAATCAATCTTCCATACTTTGCACACCACATCGGTCTTTCTGACTTTTACGGTTACCTTCACCCCTGTATCTTCAAGAAAATCATAAACATAATTGTGATAGGAGTCGTATGGATTACCGTTCGCATCAATTTTTTGATCCGTATAACCTTGTTTCCACTTCAGCCCGATAGGGATGATAGGAGCATTGATGTCTTTAGCTCCCTTAATGTAGTCTCCGGCGAGAATTCCAAGCCCTCCGGCATACATTTTAAAATCGGAATGTAACCCGTACTCCATACTGAAATAAGCTACTGATGGTAATTTTTGTTCGTTCACTTGATAAGCCTCCTAATCGCGGATTAGATTGAATTGCAGTAAAGCTGCTGGCATTATCTACGATGCAAACGTTTGCTCAAAAAACAGTCATCAATCGTTGTGGAAGCGATTGCACCATCATTCTAGCACACTTTATCTACAAAAGCATAACGTCAATTTGGTGAAAATAGCCAATTAGGGGCAAAATCAACGGAAGTGATTGATAAAGTGAAGGGAAGACCCTAAGATAAAGAGATTGAAGAAATAATTATTGGTGGTGTTTAAGTTGGGTATAGTTGTGATTGGAAGCTTAAATATGGATATGGTAGTACGTACGAACCGGGCACCGAATGCAGGAGAAACGCTTATGGGACAAGCATTTGCTCTATCTCCCGGTGGAAAAGGAGCGAATCAAGCCGTTGCCGCAGCACGTCTGGGTGCTGAGGTTAGTATGATCGGCAGCGTCGGAAAAGATACCTTTGGAAGCGAAATGCTGGAGATTATTAAGCAGGAAGGTATTCATATAGAACATATCTCAGTGAGTGAAACGGAGGCAACAGGTGTAGCTTCAATCGTTATTGAAGAAGATGGAGAGAATCGTATTATAGTTGTTTCTGGGGCGAATATGGAGCTTTCTGCGGAAGATATTCAGATGTTGGCGCCTGTAATTCAACAAGCTAAGTTAATCGTGCTACAGCTTGAAATGGATTTAGCAATGACCGAACAGGCTGTTGCTATTGCCCATGGTTATGGGATTCCAATCATTTTAAATCCTGCACCAGCCAGAAGGCTTAAGGATGAGATGTTAAGTCAAGTAACCTATTTGACGCCAAATGAGACGGAAGCAGGAATTCTAGCTGGGATGACTGTCGATAGTATAGAGACGGCTGAGCAGGCTGCCCGTATTTTGCTACAAAAGGGTGTTAAGAACGTTATTGTAACTTTAGGTGCTAAAGGCACATTGTTAGTTAATGCTGAGGGGACCAAGTTAGTTCCTGGGTTCCCGGTAAAGGCAATAGATACAGTTGCTGCGGGAGATTCCTTTAATGGTGCACTCGCACAGCAGTTAGTCTCAGGTAAGTCATTGGAGGAAGCGTTACGCTTCGCGAATGCTGTCGGTGCTTTGGCTGTTGGGAAAGCAGGTGCAATACCGTCACTGCCGTATTTGCCTGAGGTTGAAAATTTTATAAAGCATGTATCGGATGATAAGGAGCTAAAATCATGAGCAGAACATTAATCGTTAAAAATGTAGTGATCGGTGAAGGAATACCTAAAATATGCGTCCCGTTAATTGGTGCTACCCTTACTGAACTGAAGCAGGAAGCTGAAGCCTTAAAAGAGCTAAATCCTGATTTGGTGGAGTGGCGTACGGATTTTTTTGAAAAAGTGGAGGATTTAGAAGCAGTGAAGTCAGCGTTAAGTGATATTCACGCGATCATTCCGGATCTTCCGCTGATCTTTACGTTCCGTAGTGCGAAGGAAGGTGGAGAGAAGCAGGTCAGTATAGAATATTACATAGCTCTTAATGTTGCTGCTGCTGAGAGTGGGCTAGTAGATATTATTGATGTTGAATTGTTTAATGAGGAACAGGATGTACGAGGATTAGTTGAGGCTGCTCACGCTCATAACGTAGCTGTTATCATATCGAATCATGATTTTCATAAAACACCTCCCAAAGAGGAGCTAATCTCGCGTCTATGTAAGATGCAGGAGCTTGGTGGGGACTTGCCTAAGATAGCAGTTATGCCTCAAGATGCAGGTGACGTTCTGACCTTGCTAGAAGCCACTCATATTATGAAAACTAAACATGCAGATCGCCCGATTATTACGATGTCCATGGCAGGAGCAGGAGTAGTCAGCCGTCTGTCGGGTGAAATCTTCGGTTCAGCATTAACGTTTGGGGCCACGCATAAGCCGTCTGCACCAGGCCAGGTCGCTGTAGCTGAGCTTCGGAATGTTTTATCGCTGCTGCATCGTAGCTTGTAAGAGGTATCAACAGAGATTCGAAAAAATAGAGCAGGGACCGGAATTCCGGCACTGCTCTATTTTTATCTCATTATTTTGCTCCTGTATACACATGCACTGCATCTCTTAAGAACGCTGCAAGTCCAGGACGGTGCTTGTCATAGTAAGCTGTGAAACGCTCATCATCCACGTACATTTGAGCTACACCCGCATGTGCTTCTTTGGTATAAGAATTCCAGTAGAAGGAGAGCCATTGGCGATGCAAGTCAGCACTCTTTTGTGCCAATACGCTAGCAGGATCTCCAGCTTCCATCGCCTGCAACAGGAACTCGAACATTTCCGACTCGATCTGCTGTATAGCCGCATACTGTTCTTCAGTCATACCCTTCAGCTTCTTGTTGGACTGATCTACCGTGCTGTCTCCGTATTTTTCCCGAATCTCCTGACCATATTTCTTCTCGTTATCCTCAATCAGCTTTTGCTTAAAGCCCTCGAATTTCTCTTTATCACTCATTATAATTTGTCCTTCCTTATGAGCCAGCGTCTGTTCGACGTTAGCAATTAATAGATCTAGCTGTTGTCTCTTTTCCAGTAGCTTATCATGATGCTTTCGTAGTGCTCTCGTTCCGTCAAAGGACGGTTGTGTAACAATCTCTCTGATGTTCTCTAGACTTAAACCAAGCTCTCGATAAAATAGAATTTGCTGCAGCAAATCTACTTCACGCTGACCGTAAATACGATACCCGGAAGAGTTGATTCTAGCCGGCTTAAGAATGCCAAACTCATCGTAATATCGCAAGGTCCGTGTACTAACACCAGCTAACTCCGCAAGCTTCTGCACTGTGTATTCCGTAGTATCACCTCCCACAAATTCACTGTACACCTTTACGTAGCGTAAAGGTCAAATATTATTTTATAGTTACCAAAAACAGCGGCAGCTACCCTCTGAATGATCATTGGGAAGACTACCGCTGTTTAATTATATTATTTATGTTGTGATAGGAGACTATTTAAGTGCACCTTCGGTCAGACCCGCAACGATATAGCGGTGAAAGAAGATATACACAATAATCATCGGCAGTGTAATGATAGCGAGTGCGGAGAACAGTAGCTTGTAATCGGTCATATACCTGCTGGAGAACGCCAAGAGTCCGACTGGGATGGTTTTTAAGGCATCATTCTGGATGTACAGCATGGCAAGCAATAGTTCATTCCAGGAATTTAACGCCGAGAAAATGCCAACCGTAGCCATGCTAGGGATCAACAGAGGGAAAATGATCTTTCGGTAGAGCAACCAGTCACCACAGCCATCCATGCGTGCAGCCTCCATAAGCTCTCTGGGAACGGAGTCTAAATAGGCTTTAAGCAGGATGACCGCAAGTGGCAGCCCAGTTCCAATATAAGGTATAATCAGTGCCCAATAAGAATCCTTCAAATTCAGTTGCTCAAAAATATAGCTCTGTGCAATAAAAAACGATTGCAGAGGCATAAACAGACCGAATACGAACATCAGCATTAGGAGGCTGCTTCCACGGAAGCGAAGCTTGCTAAAGGCGAAGGCTGCGAGGCTTGCGAATAGCAGAATGCCAATGACAGTTAATATCGTGACAATGATGCTGTTCTTAGCGTAGGTACTCATATTGCCGATATTCCAGGCTTTTGACCAGTTCTGTAGATTAATCGTTTCCGGTAGTGCAAACGGAGTTGAGAAGATCTTATTATTTTCACGGAAGGATGAAAGGATCAGCCAAACAATCGGATAGAAATAGAAGCACGAGAGCACGATCATGAAGATATAGTATCCAATATGCGAGAACCATTTATTGTTGGACGTAGCTTTGACGGAGTTGCTGTTTTTTTTAATAGGAATGACAGTGGTGGTTAGTGGGGGCATATACAGTTCTCCTTTCTCAATACTCCAGCGCGTCGGAGTCCTTCTTAGTTAATTTGCCGGTAACGAGTCCGATCACAGCGATAACAATCGTCATGATGACAGCCAGCGCGGAGCCATAGCCGATGCTCATATGAGTAAACACGACTTTGACGAGATAGGTAGTAACAATTTCCGTTGAGTTATAAGGACCACCATTGGTCATAACATAGAACAGGTCGAAGGCTTGAAACCCAGTTAACACACATAGCAGGATTCCCGTTTCCACCAAATTACGAATCATTGGAATTTTAATTTTGAAAAAAATATGTCTTTCTCCTGCACCATCCAGATAAGCAGATTCATAGACCTCCTTGGAAATACGCTGTATGCCAGAATAAAAGATAGTCATATAGAATCCAGCATATACCCATCCGGAGACAATACAAATTGCGTATAGTGCGGTATCAGGGTTGCCTAGCCAGACGCGTGTCCAGCTCTCCAGGCCGATTGTGTCCAGCAGCATATTGACGATCCCAAAATCGGAATTGTAAACAAATTTCCACAGGTAGGAGATAACAATCATTGGTAACATGACAGGAACAAAGAAGGCGAGTCGGAATAGTCCGCTGCCTTTGCGACCCATTGTTATTAAACCTGCAAGTCCAAGTCCGACTAATACTTCCACAAATACCGTAGCAACAATATAGATAAGTGTATGTCCATAGGAGCTAATATAAATACGGTCATGAAAAGCCCGAATATAGTTGTCGAAGCCTGTGAAGGTCATTGCGCCGATCCCGTTCCAGTCATAGAAGCTGAATACGAAGGTCATGAGAACAGGCACAAGCACGACAAAGGCAAATATCAATACAGCGGGGGCTGTGAACAAGTAAGGGGAAAGCTTATTACTTTTGCCGGACATGACAATACCTCCAGTTCATAAGTATGAGGAGACCGCCCAAGGTATACTGCTGATGAGCGGTCTGATGAGACTTATATAAAGGATGAGGAATGTTTATTTAAGTGGGGCTATGGTTGTTTCCAATTCGGATAATGCGTCTTCCGGGGATTTGGCTCCACCAATTATTTGAGATGTAGCCATATTTAAGGCATTTGCAACCTCGATGGAATAGCCGGTATCAGGAGGCGATACTAGAGCAGGTGCATTTTCCATCAGATCATTTAAGCTTAACGAGAGCGGGTGGGTCGTTTCGGTATTAATACCATCTTTAGTGATCGGTACAGCCCCGGCATCGGATAGCTTTTTAGACGATTCAGCTGAACTATATAATTTCATAAAATCAATGGCTTCGTCGATCAGCTTAGAGTTCTTGTTGACGACCATACCATTAAGTACGCCGATTACACTATCCTGATTGCCTTTACCTTCCGGCATGACTGGAGTATTGAAGTAGCCTAGCTGAAGATCAGGGTTTTCTTCAACAGCGGTTGGGACAAGCCAACTACCAATGGGGTGCATGGCCGCGCTACCGTTCAGGAACATCATGTCACCTTCACTGTCGTTGAGGGCATTCACATTGTCGTTGATGTAGCCTTTATCCCATAGCTCCTGTACATAGGTGTATGCTTTAATGAAATCTTTTGAATGAAACGGTTGCTTTAACTGCAGCGCTTCACTGTAAGCATCTTCTCCTACTACTCTAGAAATGACATGGGCAATCCAGTTGCCGGCTGTCCATAGATCGGAGTTACCGATAACAAGCGGCGTAATGCCGGCATCCTTAAGCTTCTGGCACACTGTAAGGAACTCCTCCCAGGTGGTAGGCGGTTCAAGACCTTGCTTACTGAAGATTTCTTTATTGTAAAAGATCACATTTGTCACATCGCCTGCTGTTGGAATCATATACGTCTTGCCGTCGACAATCATACCGTTGAAGGTGCCGTCAGCAAACATATCCTTCAGGCCTGAGCTTTGTAGTTGTTCGGTAATATCTGCGGCATAACCATCGCTTACTCTTGTCTGTAGCCGTTGTCCAGCCCACTCGAAATAGAGGTCGGGAGCATTTTTGCCGCTGAGTAGATTGGGTAGCCCGATGGTCTGGTATGTATCATCATCCTGATAGTTGAACTCAACTTTAATCCCCGCATGTTGGCTTTCGAATTCCTTTCCAATGTCCTCCCAGACTTTAATTAAACCTTCACCTGGTGAACCCATGGCAATGCGAAGTGTCTGCGTTTTTCCCTCAGTAGTGCCTGTGTTTACTGCTGTGCTCTCTTTGTTTGAGGTGGAGGAACAGCCTGCCAAAGTAGTAATCAGCATTGATGCAACTAGTCCAATCATCCATTTTCTCAATCGATCATCTCTCCTTGAGTTTAATAGAAACAATAATGAAATTGACATCGTGCTTACTTCCTATACTGCTAAGAGTGCCTAAGTTTCTTCTTCCATTAGCTTTCGTGTGATTTAAGTTAACACAGGAGGGCGATGTTGGCATGAGCTAAGAGGAGTAATAAATTGGATGAAATAAATGTAGTAACAACTTAGTTCTCATTATTGATTATATTTAATGTGATGTCAATCACTTTTGAGATTTTAATAAGAAAAATAATGCAGGAATGCTAACTGTAATCCGGGGGCTTTAAAAATTAACATTAGTGAATGAAAGCGCAAACAAAAGTGGATGTATAAGGGTTTATATTCTAAAGGGTTTTGAATTATGCTGAATAAAATTAAAATGAATGCACTCTAAATAAGCTATTGACAATTTGTTATGATTAAAAATAGAATGTGATTAAACGTTACTACAAATTATGAGAATATTACATGGAGGTGACATAATATTAGCATTTGAGTTTTCTATATGGTGAAACTAAAAGCAAAAATATGAAGGAGGAGCGCATATGAAGTTCAGCTTGAAGCAGGCACTCGCTATACTTGCTGTTACATCATCTATGGCGTACACGTCAGCCGCATTCGCAGACACGACGGAGGTTATTCCAAAATGGGCTGCAACAGAAATTGCCTCGTGGAAGGAAATGGGGCTACTCAAAGGTGATAAAGACGGCAAGGTATTGCCTAACGAAGGAATTCGAAAGACAGAATTCGTTACCTTGATCAATCGCATCTTTAATTTCAGTGCAGTGAGTAGTGAAACCTTTAAGGATGTACCTTTGACTGCTTGGTATGCGCCAGAAATTAGCAAGGCGGTTGCTGCTGGGGCAATTCTCGGCAATGGGGAGGGAGGCATTGAACCGCTAGAGGTACTTACCCGGGAGAAGGCTGCTCTTATTCTTAGCAGAGTGTTTAATGTTGCGACTTCGGCAAGCAGTGGTGTCGCATTTGCTGATGATGCAGCAATCTCCAGTTGGGCTAAGGAAGCGGTCTATGCGATGAAGGCAGCCGGCTATGTGGAAGGCACACTAGAGGCTACCTTTCAGCCGAAGAAGGAGCTGACTCGTGCAGAGGCAGTGAAGATGATTAATAGAGCTATGGGGATTCTGATCACCGATGGCGGAGAACATTCCGGTATCTCTAGCAGCAGTATGATTGTCAACAGGCCCGGAGCAGTCCTATCCAATCTGAACCTTACAGGCAATTTATATATAACTCCGGGTGTTGGGGAAGGAGATTTGAGTCTGCAAAGTGCAGTAATCGGAGGCGTCGTTTACATAAACGGCGGGGGTGCGAACAGTATCACAATTACGGACAGTAAAATAAAAAGAATTGTAATCAATAAACCGTCCTCTCCAATAAGAGTTGTACTTAAAGGGACAACGACACTCCCACTTATAGATGTCCTCTCGGAATCGCAGGTTGTTAATGAATCCAATAACCCAATTGATACAATTAATGTACTAACAAATGGGCTTGCGGATGTCTCATTGAATGGAAATGTAAATCAGCTAAATCTTGCCGGAAAGACACGTTTTGTCTTTAATGGTGGCGAAATCACTAGTTTTAAGGTCGCCTCTTTAGCAGCAGAGTCAAGAATTCAGCTTGTGAAAGGTGCGAGCATTAAGAAGTTGTTCTTTAACGGTGGGGCTGAAGTAACTGGTGAAGGAACAATTGCAGAAGCTGAAGTGAATGCTGAGGGAGTTTCCTTGGCATCGATGCCGAACAAGCTGACGGTGAATGCTAGTAAAGTGACAATAAACGGTCACGATTATAAAGGCAGCGGTAATGGGGTGCCTAATACGTCGAGTAGTTCTGGCGGTTCTGGTTCCGGTAGCTCGGGAACAGAGAATCCCGGTACAGGAAACCCGGGTACAGGAAATCCTGGAACGGGAGAACCTGGTACGGTTGATCCCGAACCAAAAGCTACCGTACTGTACAGCTATGAAGAGGTACTTAAATCCTTTAGCTCTACTGGGGCAGAAGGAACGGCTAAGCAATATATAACTTTTCTTCAAGATCCTTCGTATAAACCTTCAATCGCTAACTCAGCAGTAGTTATGCCTGATCTCACCAACGCTATTACCTTCGTAAACTACCAATTCAACGCTAAGCCTTCTATTTTTGCCTCCCTTCGAGGAATTAACAGCTCAGTTTTAGATAAAAATCGGACGTACCTATGGATTGGAACCGATAGTGGGGTTACTCGAATTAAGCTTTCCACCAATGAAATGCTAGCTTATACAGCTGAGACTAAGCAGTTAACGGATAATAAAGTGCTTCTGCTAATCTCTGACGGCAGCACAGGTGTTTTGGCCATTACGGAAACAGGTGTATCGCATATTTATCAATAAGGGAAGGGGAATGAATTTATGCAAATGATGAAGAAACGCGCTCGAAAAATAACAGGCGCATTGCTTGCTGTTACGTTATTCACACTGTCGGCAATACCTGTAGGGGCAGCAAAGCTGCCTGGAGCTAGCTATTCACCTGTTCAGCTGGAGGCCGTGCAGTCAAAGAAAATGACCTACTATAAAAATGGCTCAGCTTCCATTCCGAATACGCTTGACTGGATTACGGACGCAAGTGCGTTGAAATTTTTGCCGCTGTCAGTGATCGGTGATGTGACAAGTGTCGTTCTCGATAAGGAAGGCGTCTATTGGATTGGTACGCAGAATGGACTACAGCGGGTCGATTTTAATGCAAGTGATACAAAGGATATCGTTCAATACATGGCAGGTCCAAGATATTTGTATGGCGGAGATAATCATGTTACTGGTTTAGCTAGTGACGAAGCGGGAGGTATTTGGGCGCGGACAGCAAGTGGTGTGACGCATATTGCTATGCCGGAGCAAACATTGCATGAGAAATCATTCATTTATGAGGATTTAGTTCAGACTATTCTGGACAGACGCGGTATGGTTCATGGCACAAGCTTTACCTTTACTGACACGGACAACACAACAGATGCTGTAAACTACAATTCGGCAACTGGTGTTTTCAATTCAACACCTACGACCAGTGATAATGATGGCTTATGGACGACAATGTATGCGATGGGCGAGGTCTTCCGCTATAAGGCGCTGCAGGAGCAATACGGCACCAATCCGACCTCAGAGCAGGTGGCGGAAATAAATGACGCAAAGGCTGCTGCACTCCGTGCCACCAAAGCAGTGCTGCTACTAGATTATGTGTCGGGCCGCGGAAATGGCTTCCCAGTTCGTTCCTATATGCTAACTAGCGAGGCGACTGCAGCTACGGTGGGAAATACAGTGTATGGGTATCAATCGACGAATGGTTTTTGGTTCCAGAATTTCGTCGGTCCGGATAAGAATAATCCAAATGGGATTATTCCAAGCATGCAACGCAATGACGGTGTAGAACCCATAGGCTATTCGATGGTCAGGGTGACTAAGGATGCGGAGAACAAAAAAGGCTCGACGTTATTCCCGAGTGGTGGTACTGATGTAATGAATTATAATGGGCTCGGTCTTAGTCAAGCATCAATCGATGAGCTCAACCTGACACGTCCCGAGGGGCAGAAGCTAGGCATTGATATTAAAACCATCGTTGAAACAACGGAAAGCGGTCCGGTATATCAAGTGCTTCCAGTGATTACGGCGGCCACCAACAACAGCACCGCAAAGGAAGATAAGACAACGAGCGAAACGAATAAACCTTTGTTTCAGCTGACAGCACCTGTGTATGAGCAAATTCCTGATTTCTTCAATGATTTGTTCCCTAGTAGCGTAATTGTAGATGGTCATATTGATATGAATCAGATCGTCTATAAAGCGGATACTTCATCAGATGAAGTGATTGGCCACTATGCTATGTTCTATACAGCCTTCAAATATCTGGTAGGGGACAGTAATGATCCCGAATTGTTAGAGCTGAAATCCTTTATTGAAGAAACTACGCACCGTATGACAGAGCTGATTCTGAAGGATGACCATTACTATATTGAGGATGCTACTGGCAAATCGACACAGTGGTCGAGATGGCTCGGGAAGTATTTTAACGACAGTCTTAGCACTATGGAGAAGCAGAAACAGTGGGAATTCAGTGTTGGTGTCGATAAGGATGGGAACGATGCACTGTCCTATGGCTATGAAGATGCACCGCTCAATGCTCTCGAGGTAATGGGTGTACTGAAAACAGCTAGCTTCGTCACTGAAAAAAGATATCCGGCGGACTCGCTCAAATACGAGATGGCATATGAACAGGCTTTTGCTAGCAGCTATAGTAAGGAAGATCCGTATGTGAACGGTCTGGGCTATATAGATATGGCGTTGGAATATGTTGAACGGAGAATTGTGCGCCAAGCTACCAATGCTTACAGTGATAACGGCAATGAGGTGGTAACCATGGACAATGCAGGCGACAGTACCAACGCCAATGCTACGCTGCACAATGACTGGACCCAATATATCAACTATTCCGATGAAGAGCTTGGATGGTTCCCGGTATTTATACTTGTCACACTGGAACAGGATGAGCTTAGACACGCCAAGATCGTAGAGGCTTATGATCAGTGGTACTCTAACGAAGTCCGGGAGGAGAATCCGTTCTATACCTTCCTGTATCAGCTCGCGCATCCTGACAAAACAGATGTAGATTTACAGTCGGCCGTTCGATTCCTCTACCGGTTCCCTGAATTCCAGATTGAGTTTCCTGTTGAATGGGATCGCCAGGATGTATTTTATATTGAACCTGGAGACCGCGATAAAGCCAAACAGACAAATTACGCACTCGCTCCTGATGAGCGTCGGATTATTAAGCACAATTCCAATCCGTTTGCTAATGAGAGCCAATCCACTGGCGTCAATCCAAACTACAACTATCGCACGGGTAGCATAGAAGCCGGGTCGGTATTCACCCTGCCATACTGGATGGGACGCTACTTTGAAATTATAAAAGAGTGAGTACAGAAAGAAGCGCCCGCAAGGGCGCTTCGCATTCTTCAAGGCAGGTTACTTCTAGCTAATTATTAGCTGATGCCAGTGATGAGCCTCAAAATTGTCGTTCAATTGTATAGATGGGAAAATCACCACGGAATACGCCAAAGCTGTACTCCAGTGGGGAGTTATCAGCTAAATAAGTAAATGTCCTTACCTGCAGAGAGGGCGAGCCTTCCTTAACTCCAAGCAGCTTGCTGGCGGTACTATTGGCTAGAACGGGTTTCAACTGTTCAACGGAACGGTGGGCTTTTAGATTATGCTCTGTCTCTAAAAAGGAAAACAGCGAACCCTCCTTGTAGTCATTGATAAGACCAGGTGCCAGATCCCAAGCGATATAAGTATTTTCATAAAGTAATGGCTCATTGTCGGCATAACGTATCCGCAGCAAGTGGTTCACGGGTGCCTTTAAAGGGATATTAAGATATTCATTAATCGGCATTTCGGCTGGTATTACTTTGGCTTCGATAATTTTGCTGGTGGGCTCTTTGCCACTCATCAGCACATCCTCAGTGAAGCTGCGCGCCTGGTTGAGCTGAAGCTCCTTACGTTTGACGAAAGTTCCCTTCCCTTGATACCGCTCCAAAATATCTTGATTTTCAAGCTCGCTAAGGGCAAGGCGGATTGTTGTTCGACTCGCGGAGAACATCTCACATAGCTCAGCCTCAGTAGGAAGCTTGTCTCCAACTGCGTATACTCCAGACTGAATTTGTTTCAGAAGTTGTTCTTTTATGATGGAATATAATGAGTTATTTATTCTCTTTGTCATTACAAACATCCTCCGATTACATATTTGTTATATTATATCACGGATGAAGAATCGGAGGAAACATAAAATAAATGCGGTTTAACTAAGAAAACGACGAATAAATTACTAATATTGGAATAGTGAATGTTCCTAACCTTGTTCAAAGTATTTTATTAGAAGACAAAAGAAAAAATTGTAGGAACAAGATATGACGATGTTACTATAAACTAATTGAGTGCAAGAGGGAGAGAACAATAAATGAAGAAGTCACACTTAAAGATTGCAGTTATTGGGGGAGGTTCCTCCTATACACCGGAGCTGGTTGAGGGGCTGATCCGTTATCATGAAGTGTTTCCGGTCACTGAGCTGTATTTAGCCGATATCGAGCAAGGGGCAGAGAAGTTACGGATTATTGGCGAACTGGCTCAGCGGATGATTAATGCGAGTGGAAAGCTGATTACATTGTATACGACTTTGGATCGGCGCGAAGCGATCAGAGATGCTGATTTTGTAGCGACACAAATTCGGGTAGGGATGTTAGACGCACGTTCAAGAGATGAGAAGATACCGTTGTCTCATCAGCTGATCGGTCAGGAGACGACAGGAGCAGGTGGCTTCGCCAAAGCTCTCCGTACCATTCCAGTCATTCTTGGTATTTGCCGTGATATTGAAGAGCTAGCGCCCAATGCATTCATGATTAACTTCACTAACCCTGCCGGTATTATTACAGAAGCTGTCTCCAAGTATTCTAAGGTTAAGTCCGTTGGGTTATGCAATCTACCTATTGGTACAAAAATGCAGATTGCCGAGCTATACGGGGTGGAGCAAACGCGGATGTTCATTGAGATTGTCGGAATTAATCATTTGAATTGGACGACCCGGGTAGTGCTTGATGGTGATGATGTGACAGAGGATTTCATGACCCGACTTGGCAGCATCGGTCAATCTTCGCCAGCCAATATTCCCGATCTGGAATGGGATGCTGAGTTTATTCATTCGGTAGGTGCCCTTCCCTGCGCTTATCACCGTTACTATTATATGAAGGAAGAAATGTACGGCGAGATGCTAGAATATTATCAGGCGACAGGCAAAACTCGTGCAGATGATGTGAAGGAAGTAGAGGCGGAGCTGTTTGAGCTGTATAAACAGCCGGAACTACATGAAAAGCCTGCCCAGCTGGAGAAACGTGGCGGAGCTTATTATTCTGAAGCGGCCGTTCAGCTCATGAAGTCTATTTATAATGATACAGGCGATATTCAGACTGTAAATGTTCGCAATCAAGGGGCAATACCTTGTCTTCCGGATGATGTATCCATTGAGATCAATTGTGTCATTAAATCGGATGGCCCACATGCTTTGGGACTAGTTAAGCCACTGCCTCCACAGATCAGAGGATTGCTTCAGGTGGTGAAGTCCTATGAAGAGCTGACGATTGAAGCTGCGGTGAAAGGCGATTATGCTTCTGCTCTTCAGGCATTGACGCTCCACCCGCTGGTCGGCGATGAACGAATTGCCAAGGCGGTGCTAGCTGATATTCTAGAGCAGAATGCCGACTTTCTACCACAGTTTCAGAGATAAGTTCCTTAGTACTTTGTTATATTAACTCAAAATAGCGGCAGCCATCCTCTGAGTGCTCATTGGGAAGACTGCCGCTGTTTAGGTTGTCCTACATGCTGTTTTAGTAGACTATTGAACCTTTTTAAGTCCCATTTGTGCTGCGAAATAGTTATGCAATTCCTCTAGTTTACGTGGATCGGCGAGGGTTGCTGGGTCTGAGAAGTAATGCTCAACAACAAGCTCCCAGGTAGGTACTATTTTTTGCGCGGTTATGGCTTTGATGGCAGCTTTGACCGTTTTGCGTTCCTTTGCGTTGGAGAAGGTATCTACATAATGCTGGGAGCGCTCGAAATCTAGCTCGTTAAACACCGCACGGAAAATCTCCGATGTCATTCGTGCATCATCCAGTGCCCGGTGAGCGGAGCCGGAAGGCTCAAGCTCGAACAATGCCATAGCGCCTTCGACACTAATATCATTGCTAAGCCCACGTGCTCGCAGCACACCTTTTAACAAATCCAAATACGTAGCAGACATCCAATAGGATTCGTCCATCTTGTGCATACGCACATCCTGAATGATTCGCTTCATGTCCTCGCCGCCCCAAGTAAGCAGCAGAACTCCGTTTGTACTTAGATCGAGCCACTCTCTAAACGCAGTGATGACTTTCGGAAAGCGGGCTGCGATATCGATTTCCTCTTGAGGAATACCGGTTTTTTTCTTAATGAAAGAATTAAGGGTGGAGAAATATATGGGTTTGATCAAGGAAGAAAATTCATCCTTATACTGCAATGAAGAGTCTAACCGGACAGCTCCAATCTCAATGACCTCCATAGGGTGCTCGCTGGCAAACTTACGGCCGTTGAATTCGATGTCCAGAATAATATAATCCACAGGTACTTGCCTCCGTTCCATGACTGACGCTGTAGTGCTTAATACGTCGACTACTCTATTTTAACAAAAAAAGCGATGTAATGGGGAGTATGGGAACAAGCTAATATTGGAACATAAAAAAGAACCAGCACTATGCGGGTTCTTTTTTATAACTATTAATGAGCAAAAAGATTGCAGACAATAAAGTAAGACGATTAATGTTCTGAACCGGCAGCAGGTTCAGGCTGATGAATTGGCTGTTCCAGCAGGACAGATCCGTCTTCAAGACGAAGCCAGGTATCGAAGTCTTGGGTGCCTTGGGTCAGTCTGATGACGCGTGCGCCCCGCATAAAGCCTTCTTTTCCATAAGTATTGTAGCCGGTAGCACGGCCATAGGAAAGACGTATGCCATACAGGCTGCCCGTAAAATCATTGATATGGTCATGTCCGCAGAAGGTGCCAAGCACATCACCCATTTCAAGCAAAGCCGAGAATAATCCCGAGTTAACCTCAGGTGAGCATACACGCTCATACTTATACCCATGACAGACTTGTGTAGACCAGACCTCACGATATTCCGGAATCGGGATATGGAAGAAAGCCAATGCAGGCAGCCTGTTCTCAGCAGTTTTAGGATTCAACCGAGCGGATTCAGCAGTTAGCCAGTTAATCTGATTCCGGCTAACCCAATTGTAGCCAGGGATATGCTCCATCTCGGAGTAACTGCCCGAGTCAACAAAATAAAGGACAGCGGCTGCTTGGCCATCCTGATCTTTTATTTCAAGCGTGTAATTGCCTGAACCTTCAAGATCCTCTGGACCGGCTTCGGCCAGACAGTGGGGATGTTCTAAGGCAATCTGCATCAATTCACTACGGGAAATCAGGGTTTCTGTATCATGGTTACCAAATACGAAGGCCCAAGGGGTACCTGTTTTTTCTACAGCAGCGACAGCATCCCGAAAAGCTTGGGCGGGGTCTTCACAAGCCTTTTCACCAGGTGATACAGGGGCGGTGTAAATTAGATCTCCCGTGAAAACGACAAGATCAGGTTGTTCCGCTTCCAGCACGCGTTCCATCAGTTCACGGGTACGCTGATCTTCGGCTCTTCCATCCATCCAGTGAAGATCAGTGAATTGTACAATTTTCAAGGTTCCATCTTGCTGAAATGATAAGCTGTGTCTCATTGGGGTTATCTCCCTTACTGTCTAATATAGTTAGCCGATCCAGATCCGCTGGGTGAAATGGTCTCCGGAGCTTCTACCAATCATAATATCAAATTCCCCGGGTTCAAAGACCAATTGATCGTCTTTTCCGTAGAACATCAGCATATCTCTAGTGATCTCGAAAGAAACTACTTGTTTCTCATGCGCTGCGAGTGTAATTTGTCGGAAGCCTTTTAGCTCTTTGACCGGGCGGACGACACTTGCGCTGACATCGTGGATATAGAGTTGAACGGTTTCCTTGCCGGTGATGTCTGAAGTATTCTCCACCTCAATGGAGGCAACAACCCGCTCGGCAGCATCAACCTTGAAGTTGCTGTAATCAAAACTGGAATAGCTCAGACCATAGCCAAAACAGAAAAGAGGGTCATTAGGGCAATCCAGATATCGGGTTACATAACGCACATTGGGATATAGGGGATCATAGGGACGTCCCGTCTGATAGGCATTGTAATAAACAGGAATTTGCCCAACCGAGTAAGGGAAGCTCATAGATAAACGAGCGGACGGATTATAATCTCCGAACAGCACATCAGCTAATGAATTTCCGGATTCCGTACCCAGAAACCAGGCTTGCAGCAAAGCATCGCTGGCCTCAAGAACAGGCTTTAGTTCCAGCGGTCGGCCGCTAAATACAATGGTAACAATCTTTTTGCCGGTATCTTTTAGACGCCAGATCAGCTTCTCCTGATTGGTCGACAAGCGCAGATTGGTTTTGCTTCCGCCTTCCCCGGTATCCTGCTGATTCTCACCGACAGCAGCGAGAATTACGTCGCAATCTTTCAGGCGCTGGAAGGCTTCTTCGATTTCATCCTCCACATCAAAAATACCCTCCAACATGCTTCCCAGCTCACCAGTCATGGCTGTAATAATATCTGTGGCAGATGTTTTTTGAGAAACGCCATTGTAGAGTGATACGGCAGGATCTTTTTCCGTTCCAGACCAGCCGCCTAGCACATGAATGGAGGTGGCGAAGGGACCTGCCATACCAATCTTCATGCCGCGTTTAAGGGGCAGAGCATCATTGTCATTTTTTAGCAGCACCACTGAGCTGGCACCCAGCTCTCGCGCGGCTTGCAAATGCTCCGCGCTTGGTGTAGGCGCTTCATCTACCAGCGGATCTGCATCTTTGAACGGATTGTCAAACAAGCCGAGCGCGTCTTTGAGTTCTAGCACCCGTATGACCGCCTCATCAATCAAGGAGATATCAAGCTTGCCTTCCTCGACGAGAGCAGCACCGTGGTTTAGATAATGGGTGGACATCATTTCAATATCTAGTCCGGCAGCCAGACTTTTCTCCGCTGCTTCACGGCCATCTTCGGCAGCGCCATGAGGGATTAGTTCATTTACGGAATTGAAATCGGCGATGGTAACGCCATTGAAGCCCCATTCCTCACGCAGAATCCCGCGGAGAAGTTTGGAATTACCGCTTGCAGGTATACGATCAATCGTATTGAATGCGGCCATCACCATGGCTACACCAGCATCAACAGCAGCTTTATAGGCTGGTAGATAGAACTCACGTAATACGCCGAGGGACATATCTACCGTATTGTATTCTCGACCGCCTTCGGGAGCGCCATAACCGGCGAAGTGCTTCACACAGGCAGCGATACGACCTTTTTCTTTTAGGTCTTTGCCCTGATAGCCCCGTACCATGCTCTCAGTTACACGAGCATTCAGATAAGGGTCCTCACCGGATGTCTCCATCACCCGTCCCCAGCGCGGATCGCGTACAAGATCCGTCATAGGCGAGAAAGTGAGGTGAATACCGGCAGCTGCACTCTCCTTGGCTGCAATTTCAGCGAACCTTTCACAGGCCTCCATGTCAAAGCTACAACCTATCGCAAGCGGGATCGGTAGGATCGTTCTGTAACCATGAATCACATCCGCCATGAAGAGTAAGGGGATTTTTTGACGGCTGGCTTGCAAATGCCGGGTCTGTAGATCAATCACATTCCTGGCTCCAATACCGTTCAGAACGCTTCCGATGTTCTGCATTACCTGCGGCTTAATGTTCAGTTCCTTGAATGGACCGGTTAAATCTACGGTATCATCCAAACCCCAATAGTGAGGGCCTAGCTGGGTTAATTGGGCCAGCTTTTCTTCTAGAGTCATATCGTTCACAAGATCTTGGATAAACAGTTTAGTCATGGTTAACACCTTCCTCGTGAGCGCATTGAAAGTTATTGTGAAAATTAGATGTGCTATACCAATAAGAAAGCGCTTGCGATTTCTGTTCGCCGCTACTTTAAGCGGGAGAGGATTCCGAGTAAAGGATAGCTTTCAATACCCTGTTCCGTGTGCATACGCAGATTAATATTATTGGATGAGACATGTAATAGATCGGTACGGGGAGTTCATTGTCAGACATCATATATAAGACTGACATGTCTGTGAAAGAACAGATAGAAACGTTTCCATTAACGATACATATCGATCTTAGTCCGAAGACCATAAAAAGTCAATTATCTTCGCGAAATCGGCCGATTCATTATATTTAGGTTGTAAAATGTGATTTTTATTACTAGAAAAACAAAAATAAAATGAATTGACAGCGCATACATCTAGGGAGTATGATTTTCGTACAGGGAGTTTCAAAGAAATTATGGAAACGTTTCTATATCATCCGATACGCTTTATCATAAAGGATGAGCAATCAGTTTTAAGCTGGTTGCGGGACAAGAAAGGAAGCTAAGTTATGCATGTGATGAAATGCATCTTTCAAATTGGAGGTGGGCTCATTGTCAAGAATTAAGCTTGCAGGTGGAAATATTGTCCGGGAAGTCATTAAGAACAAAGTGCTTTTTCTAATGTTGCTGCCTGTAATCCTATACTTCATTATTTTTCACTATGCCGTAATGCCTGGCGCTTACGTCGCATTTGTGGACTACAAACTAAACAAGGGAATTTTCGGTAGTAATTTCATTGGCCTTAAGAACTTTGAGTTCCTGTTTCAAAACGGTGATCTCTGGAATATTACCAAAAATACACTACTCTACAATGTTGTATTTCTTGCCTTGGGGAATATTATTCAAATCGTTTTCGCCATTATGTTATCTGAAATAGCAGGTAAGTGGTTCAAGAAGATAACGCAGTCCGTCATTCTTCTTCCAAACTTTATCTCAATGGTTATCGTCGGTGTATTTGCCTACAACTTGTTCAACTTCAACTCAGGTTTTATTAATACGATGTTTGTAAGCTTGGGGTTAGATCGTTATGAATTTTACTCTGACCCTGGGATTTGGAAGTATATCATTGTTGCCTTTAAGATTTGGGCTGGAACTGGATACGGTATGATTGTCTATTTGGCAACCATTACAGGAATTAATCATGATTTGTATGAGGCGGCCTATATGGATGGGGCTACGACCTGGCAGCGGATTCGCTACATGACTCTTCCAATTCTGAAGCCTACTTTTATTCTATTGCTGTTGTTCGGATTGGGTGGCATTCTTAAAGGCTCCTTCGACCTATTCTACAACCTGATTGGTACTAACTCCGTGCTGTATCCGCAGACGGATATCATTGATACCTATGTCTTCCGTTCATTAGTGGGGCAATTCAACTTCTCCATGGGTGCGGCAGTCGGCTTCTATCAATCCTTATTCGGTCTGATTCTGGTACTGGTGATAAACTTTATTGTTCGTAAGGTCGAACCAGACAGCGCTTTATTCTAAATTCAGAAACGAAATAGGGGTGATATCAGTGGAACAATCAAAAATCAAGCAGGATTCTGGCAGTATTCTCATTAAAGCGGTCAGCTATCTCTGCATTACAATCTTTGCACTATTTTGTGTATTTCCTTTTGCATTAATGATCTCTTCCTCGTTCATGAATGAACAGGAAATTGTCCGTGAAGGCTATAAGCTCTGGCCAAAGGAATTCTCAATAAAGGCTTATGAATTGCTGTTAAATAACTCTGGCAAACTAGTAAGTGCTTATCAGGTTACGATTTTTATCACCGTAGTAGGTACGGTACTTGGACTATTCATGATGTCAATGGCTGGGTTCGTACTTAACCGAAAAGATTTCAAATATCGTAATTTCTTCTCCTTTATGATTTACTTTACAACGCTTTTCAGCGGTGGTTTGATTCCAACGTATATCCTGATGGTCAAACATCTTCATATGAAGGACAGCTTATTCGCCATGATCCTTCCGGGTGTAGTGGGCGCTTGGTCCATCTTCCTAATGCGTAACTTTATGAAAGCTATTCCGGATTCTCTATATGAATCCGCTACAATTGACGGCGCCGGTGACTTCCGCATCTATTGGCGGATATTCATTCCACTAGCAGTTCCATCCTTAGCTACGATTGGATTGTTCTCGGCACTGGGTTTTTGGAATGAATGGTATAACGGAATGTTGTATATCGACGATCCGACGAAGTATCCGCTTCAATACTTCTTGCAGCGAATGGTCAATCAGGCGAATCTCGGAGCGCTAGTCAATTCGGGGGCGGTAATCAATACTGCTGATCTTCCGACGCAATCCATTAAAATGGCTACAGCTGTGCTAGCTACTGGACCTATTATTCTTCTATATCCATTTGTGCAGCGTTACTTCGTAACAGGCCTCACAATCGGGGCAGTAAAGGGTTAATGGACGTTTCCTTTTCATAGGGCGTTTATTATAAATCAAGCAATCATTATTAACAGAAAAAAAGGGAGGTTTACCTAATGAAAGGTAAAAAAACGGCGTCTTCTTTACTAGCTGTCCTAATGCTTACGGGGGCACTTACAGCTTGCTCATCATCCAAAGACAATGCTTCTAGCAATGATGCAGCAGCTACTAAATCACCAGAAACATCTGCTAACAATACAGGAGGAGTCGATACTTCCAAAGAAGCTAAGCTGACGTACTACTTGTGGGGCAGTGAAGGTGTTCAAAATAAGGCGATTCTAGCTGAGATTAACAAAAAACTCAAGGCAGATATCAATACAACTTTAGAAATTAAATATATCGACTGGCCAGATATTGCAACGAAATATCCATTGCTATTTGCTTCTGGTGAAACATTTGATTTGTCACATGCTTCTCCTGGAGCACCGGTAAACTACTATACATTAGCAAGTGAAGGTGCATTGGTAGACATTACTGACATGCTCGATAAAGTTGCTCCTAAGCTGAAGGCAGAAATTCCAGCAAGTGTGTGGGAAAATACGAAGGTCAAAGGTAAAATCTATGGTGTTCCGAGTCTTTATAGCGAATATACACCAAGCGGTTATGCTTATCGTGTAGACTTGCTGAAAAAATACGGCATGGAAAAAATTGCATCTATCGACGATATGGTTAAATACATGGACAATGTAGTTGCCAATGAATCATTCCCACCTATTAATGGTAAAGCTGAAGATGCACAAAATATGTTCAGAATGCTCGTAGATACTACTGGTCAGTGGCTTAATGCACCAGGGATCTCAACAAATGAAATCAATTTAGTGACTAAGAGCGCAGAGGACTACAAAACAGTGTTCTCTCCAGCCTACACCCAAGAATTCGAAGATTGGGCTGTGAAGATGCGTGAATGGGCAGACAAGGGATACTGGGGCAAAGATGTACTGTCCTCATCACTTGGAAGCAAGGATAACTTCAGAGCAGCAAACTCCGCGGGTTACTTGACGCATACTCAGGACTGGCTCGGTCAATATGGCGGGGATAAGACGGCACTACCAGGGGTAGAAACTGATTTCTATACTTTTGCAGAAGCTAACAAGAAGATTAAACGTAAAATGGGTGTTGATAACTCTACCGTAATTAGTGTCAACTCTGAGAATCCAGAGCGTTCTTTGATGGTAATCGAGAAGTTCATGACTGACGAAAGCTACTACAACCTCATCCAAAACGGTATTGAAGGTAAGCAATATGTCATGGAAAATGGAGTTAAAAAGCAGCCTGCAGGCTTCAACGAAAAAACAGACGGCGGAGGTTTCGCTGCTTGGTCACTTCGTAATGACAAATTCGTAGTTCCTACGGACACAGAGAACCCAATCCGTAACTCTCTGTTCGCAGAGTGGGATAAAGTGGCTATCAATGATCCATACAACGGCTTTACTTTCGATCCAGCGAATGTTACTACAGAGATTGCTTCGATCTCCAACGTAAATTCCCAGCTTGGTGTTCAATTGATGCTTGGTAAAACAAGCAAAGATCCTAAAGCTGCTGTAGCGGAATACCGTGAGCAACTGAAAAAAGCAGGAATTGACAAGGTTATTGCCGAAGTAGAAAAGCAATTGGCTGAGTTTGTTCCAGTGAACTAAAGAACGTTAAAAGGTGTAAGGGAGCTATAGTAGCATATAGCTCCCTTACTTATAAGTGGGGGAGTATAGTGGACGTAAATATCAAGGATATCGCGCGGATTTCCGGAGTGGGCATCTCGACGGTTTCCAGGGTCATCAACAATAAGGGGCTGGTGAGCAAGGCTACACGGGAAAAGGTTCTGAATGTTGTTAAGGAATACAATTACATTCCTAATTCCAATGCAAGAAATTTAAAAACGACGGAGTCTAAGAATATTGCGCTCATGGTTAAAGGGATTACGAATCCGTTCTTCTCTAATATGATCAAAGAAATCGAGCGGCAGGCTAATCTGCGAGGGTACCCTTTCCTCATTCATCAGGTAGAGGATGGAACGGATGAAATTAATGCGGCGATTCAGCTGACCAAAGAAAAGAATCTATGCGGGATCATCTTCATGGGCGGAACTTACAATCATTCCGAAGAGAAATTCAAGCAGCTGACGGTCCCATTTGTACTGACGACGATCACCTCTACACAAGAGGTGGACCCTGATATCTTTTCCAGTGTCACCATTAATGAATTGAAGGAAGCTTATAAGGCCACCAATTACTTGATATCACTTGGGCATGAGAATATTGGTTTTCTAGCCAAGTCCCCATTACTGGATGAAACGACAGGCAACCGGCGTTATTTGGGCTACAAAAAAGCACTGGAAGAACAAAATCTGCCTTATGATGCACAGCTTGTGGAAGATTGTGAATACAGTCCTAGCTCTGGATTTGATGCAGCGCGAAGATTGCTTAAAAGGGATAAGGGAGTAACCGCAATATTTGCAGCCTCCGACACGATTGCTATCGGTGCTGCCAAAGCGGTGCTTACCGCGGGGTTGTCTATTCCGGATGATATTTCAATCATTGGCTTTGACGGGATCGAAATGGCTGAATATTTTCATCCTTCACTTGATACGATCAGCCAACCGGGTACAGAAATGGCTTTATCCAGTGTAGGCGTTCTGTTTGATCTAATTTCTGGACGGTCAGGTCATCAGCATATTGTCTACGATGCGGTATTGCTCAAGCGAGGCTCTTGCAAGATGCTCAAAACACTTAAGGTTTAATACTGACTATAAACGCTATCATTGGAGTGGTAACCCAAATGCAAGACACATTGAGAATAGGTACTCTGGTTCGTGGCGGGGAGGCCGTCACCGTGATTCCGCAAATCGTTCAGCATGGTTTTGAATCCTTTAACCTGAACTTTTGGCAGACCACAGGTGAAACCAATCTTGTAGAAACAGCTGCACGACTTAGGGAACTGGCTGCTGAACATGATTTTGTCATCTCTTCTGTTGGGATTTATGGCAATCCACTTTCAGGAACAGGCGACAACGCTGACACACTCGCCAGCTGGGAGCGATTGATTGATCATGCCCATTTATTCGGCACAGATATTATCGGCGGATTCACCGGACGCCTTCCAGGATCTTCGATTGACGAGTCGATTCCGAGATTTGCAGAGGTGTTTAGTGAATTGTCCAAAAGGGCAGCCGATCGTGGTTTAAGAATTGCTTTTGAAAATTGCTCTATGGGTGGAAACTGGCAGGCCGGAGAGTGGAACATCGCTCACAATCCTTCAGCCTGGGAGAAAATGTTCAATGCTGTACCAGCAGACAATCTGGGTCTGGAATGGGAACCGTGCCACCAGCTCATAGGTCTCATTGATCCGATTCCGCAGCTACGCAAATGGGTGAATAAGGTATTCCATGTACATGGCAAGGATGCCACTATTGCCTGGGATATCGTCAAGGAATACGGAATTCACGGACCTAAGTCTTATGTGTGGGACCGGACACCTGGCTTCGGAGATACGAACTGGGTGGATATCATCTCGATTCTGCGCCAAGCCGGCTATAAGGGAACTATTGATATTGAAGGCTGGCATGATCCTGTCTATCAGGGTGAACTAGAAATGACTGGACAAGTACATGCGCTAAATTATTTGAAGTATTGCCGAGGTGGCAGTTTTGTCCCTAATCCGGTGTAAAGGATATCAGATAGTAACAACCCAAAAATGACCTCAAAACCCACAGTGAAGTGGAGGATGAGGTCATTTTTATTTGCAAAACTTTAATCCCGAATAAGATATCCTTGCCCAAGCTGAATTTCTTTAAAGCCTGCCATGTGGCGAGCTTGAAAGCGGATCGGCTTAAATCCACCTATAATAATGATGTTTTTGATATCCGCAGCCCCATCTGAAGGCAGTGAAAAGGATTTGATATAGGTGAATTCTTCCGCGAGCGTGGTGTGAATCGCGTTAATATGTGGGTCATTTTCACCTTTTCCCATTAGATTCATTAGGAGATACCCTTCAGTATTCAGTTTTGAATACACGATGCTGAAAAATTCACTGGAGATTAAGTGCCTCGGCGTGCCCGCGGCGGTGAAAGCATCCAAGATGATGTAATCATATTTCTGTGGTTCTTCACCTTCAAGGATCTGACGTCCGTCACCGATCACTACGTTATCTTGCATGTATCCAAAATAGCGGCGGCTTAATTCGACTACTTCACTGTCTAGCTCAGCTACTTTAAATCTTTTGTCTAGAAAATGCCCAGCAATCGTTCCAATCCCATGACCAATAAGAAAGGCATCCTCGAAAGAGGGAGCATTGCATTCCATCAAGTGAATGATGGCTCGCGGATATTCAAACACAACTCGTTCTGGGTGATTGAGATCCAGCGCACCTTGAATGGCCTGATTGGAAAACTGCATGACGCGGAACGCACCTTGTTCACCGTATAGTTCGGTGGTGTCATAGACGGTGATTTCATGATTATCGCTACTTGTGTGAATCTGTGATTGCAAGTGATCAAACTCCTTATACGATAGAAATTCGTTTATATTCATTGGGTGTAACGCCGACTACACGTTTAAAAAGCTTATTGAAATAGGCAGGATCGCTATATCCAACTTCTGCACCAATCTCGTGAATCTTTAGGTCAGGGGCATTCTTGAGCAGATGCTTGGCTTTACGTAGCCGGATTTCCGTGATGTAGTCTGTTAATGTAAGTCCAGTCTCTTGTTTGAACAGCTTACTTAAATAGCTTGGTGTCAAAAAAACCATATTCGCTAAGGTGTTCAGATCCGCATGTTGATTATAGTTGGCTGATATCCAGCGCTTTATGGTTTCTACAGCTGTACCGGACATCTCTAGGCGATGGGCTCTGATCTCAAAAAGAATGCTTGAGAAATGGTTGGTGAAACTACGCTCGATTTCACTGAAGCTCATACTGGACGCGATGCTTTCATCCAGCCCAAGATAGGGTGCACCTTTGTAGAGGGCCTCAAATTCTTGCAATTCATTCTGTGCAGATTCAACAATCCATCGACAGACACGGAGAATTTGATCAGGCGCAGCTTGTAGTGATTTCAGCACTGAGAATAAGTTATGCACGTGCTCTAAAGCACCCTCCATATTCAGGATCTGCAGATCATGGATTAATGGTTCCTTGATCGCATTAAAAGGCTCAAGAATTTTTATCTCTGGCTGCTGAATGTTCTGAATATTTGCATAGTGCAATCGGTCAGGATTATAAATGCCGACGCTGCAGGCTAACTTAGCATCTAGATATGCTTGTCTAAGCTTGGCGGTATCATTATAGGAACTGCTAGTACCTACATGCAGTATCATACCATTGGCAGAGATACGGATTCTGTCGCCGATTTCATTCCTATCGCTATCTGAGAGTTGCTTTGAAGAATACAGGATACAGACATGTAGTCCATTTTGAATCTCTAAGCTGTCGATACTAAATGCCATCTCTTGCCGCAGACGGTCTACACAAAAACAGACGGGTTCTCTTGATCTTCCTTTGAACACAAAAACTGAGAAATAAGGCTGGGGCAAAGTAAGGCTCGACAAAAGCAAGGGTGAAGGGGGCTCGTCGCCTTGAAGAAGGGTCAGTAAGAGACCAGAACGGTGACGTACCTCCTTGTCACGAGAGAACTGCTGCTCTTCCTCCAATTGATAAAGCAGCTCGAATAATTGCTCCTTATCGATTGGCTTTAATAAATAGTCTACTGCAGAGCTGCGTATGGCTTCTCTGGCATAATTAAATTCAACAAATCCACTCATTAGAATGGAGCGGATTTGTGGGTGACTGGCTTTTAATTGTTTTATTAATTCCAAGCCGTTAATTTGCGGCATACGAATATCAGTAATCACAACATCAAGTTGAAGTGAAGGTAACTCGTCAAGTAGATGTTTCCCATCGGAGTAGGTGCCGATGACCAGAAATTCAGTATTTTCTTTGCTGATCATTCGGGCCAGACCTTCGCGGATCAGGATTTCATCGTCAACAATTGCAATACGCAGCAATCAGAGCATCTCCTCTCTGTAATTCATATCATCTTCACTAGGAGTAGTGAAGGTAATGTCCTCAATACGCAGCGTAACACGAGTACCCACTCCGAGCTTACTCTCTACAAGGAGCCCGAATGAGCTGCCGTAATGCAGACGGATCCTCTCATTCACATTTCGTAGGCCAATACCAAACATTTCACTTTCAGTCCCATTTTGCAGACTATTATTTAAGGAACGAAGAGTAGCTGCATCCATACCGATGCCATCATCTTCTACACAGAATACGACATTTCCATGCTCACTCCATGCGGTGATGCTTAAGGTACCGAGACCTACTTTTTGATCTAAGCCATGAAAAACTGCATTCTCCACAATGGGTTGGAAGACAAGCTTGATTACAGGAAGATGTAGATATTTCTCAGGCACATCAATGTGTAGCTTGAACTTATCTGGAAACCGGATTTGTAGCAGATGATAATAATTTCGTACATGATCCAGCTCTTGTCTGATCGTAACGGCTTCTTCGCTTCGGACAATACTGTAACGCATCTGAAGTCCAAGCAAATAGGTGAGTTTCGCTACACGGGGGTCATCATTGCTCTCTGCCAGCATACGGATAGACTCCAGCGTATTATAAATAAAATGGGGATTGATCTGATTCTGAAGTGCCCTCATATCAGCCTTCTGCTTACGCTTCTCGGTGAGAGATACTTCCTGCAGCAGATCCTTGACCCTTATGATCATTCGATTAAAATGACTGCCAAGCATTCCAATCTCATCATTATATTTGGAGTGCTGCCAGACATCTAGATTACCGTGCTGTACCCGTTTCATTAGACGGACCAAAGATTTAAGGGGTTTGGTCAGCGCATGGGAGATGAACGTCGCAACACAAAGTGCAAACGCAATAATGATCAGTGTAGTTAATATAAGAGCATTGCGATTTTTCTGTACAGGTGACAGGATTCGGGCCAAAGGAATCGTAACCATAGTCGTCCAACCTGTCTGTTTCGAGACAGTATATACTGCAAGATAAGACTGGCCATTCATTTCTATTTGAAAATGATCCTGTTGCTGATTCACATGCTGCAGCAAAAGCTGCTTGTTCAGACTTTGCCCCTCACCGGTTTGCATCGAATTTGAGGCGTCTTCACCGTCATAGATCAATTTTCCGTTATTATCTACAATTAGTGTGTTGCCTTGTGTAACTGCGTTTACGGGATCAATGATCCCCTTAAACAAGTTGATGTCTACATCAAATACGAGAATTCCTATATTATCTAGCGTGCTTACAGAATTAATGGTGCGAAGTACACTGAAAACCTCTCTATGGACATTGGAGTTTATACGTATCGTATGTCTGCCTTGAATGACAGGAGCGGCCCCAGCTTCTTCACTTAAGGTTCTCCATTCGGCTAGTCGTTCTTCAGGATACAGCTCGTGAATCCCGGGGACTCTATCATAAAAAACAGAACCGTACTGATCCACCATGTACACGGCGATGATCTCTTCCTTCGTATGCTTCAAGTAGCTCAGGAACATCGCCATGCCAGTACTTTTATCCCAGTCGGTATTTTGCTGGGTTAGGTAGAATTGTACATCGGTGTTATACAGCGGTAGCGCTGTGTATCTTTTTAGATCGGCAACATAACGGTCAATGGTATCAGAGGCATTCGATGTCATTTGGTTCGCGCCTTCCGTTGCATTCACAAGAACAGAATTGAACATGGAGCGGGAGGACAAATAACTAACATAAGTGATTGGAAGCGAGATCAGAAAGACAAATACGACGATCAGTTTTCGCTCCATCGGAAGATTGGCAAGGAACAACCACATTTTTCGTAAGGCTAGCCGGATGAATGATACCATTTGCGTTGTCCTTTCTTAAAGTGAGCTTCCTTATTTAACAGCGCCGCTGGTTACGCCTTCAAAGATGTAACGTTGTAGGAAGAAATACAGAATTATTGTGGGGAGCAGGATAAGCAGAATGGCCGCACAGATCAAATTCCATTCGCCCGAATTGACCCCTTGAAAACGCATCAGGATCGTCGTAACTACGCCCAGGCTTTGTTTTGGCATATATAGATAAGGGATGTACATGTCATTATAGATACTAATCGTCTTCAAGATAATCAAAGTAGCCGTAGCCGGCGTCAATAATGGAAAAATAATCGAGCGATAGATTTTAAAAAGAGATGCACCTTCTACCATCGCGTTCTCATCTAGATCCACGGGAATGTTACGGATAAATTGCAAATAAAGAATAATTTGAATCACATCTGCTCCGATATATAGCACGATAGGGGCGCCGAGTGTATTATAAAGCCCCATGCTTTTGATGATACCAAAAGTGGCTACTTGCGTCGTGATGCTAGGAATGATAGTGGCTATTAGATAAGCACCAAAGACAACAGGTTTTAATTTAAAAGAGAAGCGTCCCAGTACAAATGCTACCATAGTTCCAAATAGAATGTTCAGAATTAAAGTAATAGCTATAATAATTAATACGTTACCAAATCCGTTAAGTAAACCTCCACGCTGGAACACCGCAATGAAATTATCGAAATTAAAAAAGCTTTTTGGCAGTGCCATGGAGCTACTACTGTTAAATTCATCAGTCGATTTGAAGGCATTTACGATAACTACATAAGGAGGGAAAAGCACGACAAATACGCCGATGATTAGCGAGAAGTATTTAATAACATCTGTAAAGCGGAATTTGGAGTTTGTCATGTCTATTTGTCTCCTCCCCGGCTAAGAACTAGTTGCTGTACTAATAGTACGATGACGACAAAGAAGAGCAAGATAATACTCATGGCAGAAGCGAGACCATAGTTGTTGTAAGCAAATGCAGTGTCTACAACTTTCTGTACGTAAGTTTCGCTGGCGCCTGCAGGACCACCCTTGGTCAATACGAACGGGAGATCAAAGACTTCCAGTGCTCCTGTGACGGTAAGAAATAAGTTAAGCTGAATGACTGGCTTAATATTCGGTAAAGTAATTCTCCAAAGGGTTTGGAAAGGTCCAGCACCATCAATCTTTGAAGCCTCATAGATATCGTTTGGTATGGCCTGCAAGGAGGCGATGTAGATGACCATGTTATAACCCATGAAACGCCAAAATCCTGTGGATGCCAGAGAATAGTTGACCAGTCCTTCTGTTCCAAGCCAGCTGGTCTGTCCTAGTCCGGTTAGACCGATGCTATTCAGGAACATATTCAGAGATCCGTTAGTAGTGTCAAAGACATAACCAAACATAAAAGCAACGGCAACTCCGTTCATGATGTAAGGAAGGAAAAGTAAGATTCGGAATGCGTTTTTCCCTTTGAGCTTACTATTCAGAACAACCGCAAAATAAATCGCGACTATGTTCTGAACAATTCCCATAGCGAAGTAAGCAAAGTTATGTGTAAATACTTTGAAAATATCAGGATTAGAGAAGACCTCGCGGTAATTAGCAAGTCCGACCCATGGTTTCTCTGGGCTATAGCCATCCCAATTGGTGAAACTGTAATAGATCAGCTTAAGCGCTGGATAATACGTGAATGTCGCAAGGAGCAACAATGGGATCGTAAGGAATGATACAATGATTATCATTTTTTGTTTGTTATAGGAAAGTGTTCCGAACATCGCTAGCCCTTCTTTCATAAAAGCTTGGTATGGAAAGGCAAAATGGACTATCCGTAAGGGCGATAATCCATTTTGCACCGTGTTGTACTTCTGGTCAAAAGTTTGTATTAATAGCCGAGATCTTTCTTAGCTTTAGCCCAGGCTTTATTCCATTTGTCTAATACAGTTTGTGGATCTTTGGCAAGCACAAATTCCTGTACAACAGCAGGGAGATCTAATTGTGCCTTGTTGCCGATTTCTGTAACCTTCGCATCGTCAACTGTTCCTTCTACTAACTCTACTCCGGTAGCTTGGAATTCTTTTAGCTGAGCCAGATTAGATTCTTTTCCTTTTAGTGGGGAGATAAAGCCCGCGAAGTCCTCATAGCCGGAATCCTCAATCATCCATTTTACGAAAGCTTTGGCAGCTTCTAAATTTTTGCTGTTTTTAGCAACAGCATAGAAGAAGTCAGGGCTAAGAGTAGCGGATGGTTTACCTGAATTGTCATAAGGGAACGGGAAGAAGCCAACATCGTCTGAAGGAGCTCCTACTCCAATAACTTGGTTAATGACCCAGTTGCCGAGATAGTACATGGCGAACTTACCAGAAGCGATGTCTTTTTTCGATTGCTCCCAGTTGGTGGAGTTGATGTCTTTTTCCAGATACCCTTTTTCGTTGAGCACCTTGAGCAGGCTAAAGGCTTTACCATAGCCGTTGTCCATGGTAAATGGTGTTTCAGAGTTCAGCTTCTCATTAGGGAAGTCGGGGTTGCCTGCAATTAGGCGCGGAGTGTCATAAGCCCATGTACCCAGTGGCCATTTATCTTTGAAGTTAGAGGACAGCGGAATGACACCCTTTGCTTTCAGCTTTTCGCAGGCAGCCAGGAATTCATCCCAAGTCTTAGGGGTTTCTGTGATGCCAGCATCCATAAATGCTTTTTTGTTATAAACAATCCCGGATGTAGAGTTCCCTGTGGTAATTCCGTACAGCTTGCCATCAAAGGATTTGAAGTCTTTAAAGGTGATTTGATCGTTCAGGCCGAGATCATCCAGTGAAGCGAAGTATTTCGGTAGGTCGGAGTTAGGAATGGTAGGAATGAACATAACGTCAGGAAGCTCGCCGCTGGCCATTCTGACTTTAGCCTGTTGATTATAGTCGGTCTGGGAAGCCTCGAATTCGACTTTAACGTTCGGGTATTTTTCATTAAAGCGCTTTAAATATTCATCGTATTCTTTACCAATCATGTCTGTTCTGTTAGTCAGGAAGATGATTTTGCCGCTAATGTCAGCTCCTGCTGCAGGTTCGGCTGTTGCGTTGCTTGTCGTGTCACCGCCGGTAGTCTCTGTGTTAGTTGCTGCGGGCTTATCGGTTGCAGAAGCCCCGTTATTGGTGCTGTTGCCATTGTTCGAGCCGCAGCCAGCCAGCGTTGATGATAAAACCATAACCATAACAAAAGATAACGAAAATAACTTATTTCTCATAACTTAATCCCCTTTTCATTATTTTGTTAGCGTTTACATGAACATTATAGCTTTAAATAAAGCGTTTAGAAATGTATTGTATTATTATTTATTGTCTTTATTTGTTTTGTTTGAACGATTATAATTAGTGTATACCTAACGAATGGATAACAAAATACCAAGAATAACAAGTGGATTCAATGAAATGCTAGAAGAGGTATGTTATTTTGAAAGATGAATAGGCTTACAAAACTTAAGCAGACGCTTTCGAAGTGAGTTTTGTACGAAGTCACTTGGAGAAGCATATGCTCTACAAAACTTTTAGCAATTAGGAGGATATTATGAAACATCTAGAGATAAATCTTGCGAAGTGGGAATTTAGAAGCTGTGGTGACGAGGAGTGGCTTCCGGCTACTGTGCCAGGCACGGTCCATACGGATTTACTGAAGAACGGAAAGATTGAAGATCCCTTCTATGGAACAAATGAACATAACCTACAGTGGATTGATAAGAAGGATTGGGAATATCAAACCACTTTGCAGCTTGGTGAAGAGTGGTTGGAGCTTACTTGCACAGAACTGATTTTTGAAGGTCTTGATACATATGCAGACGTGTATGTGAATAATGTACATGTGCTCGCTGCAGACAATATGTTTTTGGCGTGGAGAGTGGATGTTAAAGATCAGTTGAAGATTGGTGAAAACCATATACTAGTGAGATTCCGCTCTGTAGTTAAAGAGGATCTACCTAAGCTAGAGAAGCTGGGGTATGCGTTACCTGCACCGAATGATCAATCCGAGCTTGGGGGACTAGAGGAACAGCGGATTAGTGTTTTTGCCCGCAAAGCACCTTATCATTACGGCTGGGATTGGGGTCCGCGTTTCTTGACCAGTGGAATATGGCGTAAGGCGGCCCTTAAGGGACGTGATTCAGTTCAAATCATAGATCTCTATATCCGCCAAAATGTGATCACAAAGGAAGAGGCTCAATTAACCGCAATTATTGAAGTAGATGCTCCTGCGGCATGGCAGGGAATGCTGCGAATGAGTGCTGATGGTTTAGAGTCGATGCAAGCGGTTTCCTTAAAGAGTGGCAAGCAACAAATAGAGATGGATATCGTGGTAGATCAGCCGCAGCTCTGGTGGTGTAGAGGGCTGGGCAAGCCACATTTATATACATTCCAAGCGGATTTGGTGAAAGGTAAGGAAGTTGAAGTTAGCAAAAGTGTAAGAACCGGTCTCCGCAGCATTCAATTGATTCGGGAGCGTGATGCGAAAGGGACTTCATTTTCTTTTGTACTGAATGGTGTGTCGGTCTTCGCCAAAGGTGCCAATCATATTCCGAATGACAGCTTCATCACAGAAGTAACTGAGGAGCGGTATCGGCATGAAATTGCCACGGCCGCAGAATCAAACATGAATATGCTGCGAGTGTGGGGCGGCGGTTTTTATGAAGAGGAGATATTTTACAAGCTCTGTGATGAATACGGGCTGTTGGTCTGGCAGGACTTCATGTTCGCTTGCAGCATGTATCCGGGGGATGAAGCGTTTCTTGCGAATGTGAAAAAAGAAGCTGAGTATAACGTCAAAAGATTGCGCAATCATCCCTGCATCGCCCTATGGTGTGGCAATAACGAGATTGATTCGGCCTGGTCACAGTTCGAGGAAAATATGGGCTGGGGCTGGAAAGAAAAACTCAGCGCGGAGCAAAGAGCTACAATGTGGGCTGATTATGAGGAAATATTCCACCGGATTCTACCGGAGGCTGTAGCCGCGTTCCATCCAGGTGTGGACTATTGGCCGTCTTCACCGATGCGGAATTTGACTGGAGATATGAATCAACACGCGACGCGGATTGTGGGCGATGGGGATGTTCATTACTGGGGCGTGTGGCACGGGATTGAGCCTTTTGAGAATTATAATACCAAGGTTGGCCGCTTTATGAGTGAATACGGATTCCAGTCGTTCCCGGAACTAAAGACCGTAATGAGCTATGCTGAAGAGAAGGATTTGGAGCTTACCTCAGAGGTGATGCTGGCTCATCAGAAGAATGGACGCGGAAATCTGCTGATCAAGGAATACATGGATATGTATCTGCCGCAGCCGAAGGATTTTAAAGCATTTCTGTATATGAGTCAAATTCTGCAGGCCGAAGCGATTCGAATCGCGATTGAAAGTCACAGAAGAAATAAACCTTACTGTATGGGTACTTTATACTGGCAGATGAATGATTGCTGGCCGGTCGCTTCTTGGGCGGGGATGGATTACAACGGACGCTGGAAAGCATTGCAATATACCGTGCGCTCAAGCTTTCAAGATGTTCTGTTGTCTATTGATGGTACCGACCACGAGCGGATAGACGTTCATGTCGTATCTGATTTAAGAACAGCAGTCACCGCTGATTTGGGGCTTAAATTGTATCAGTTTAACGGTTCGGTACTGCGAGAGTGGACATATCCTGTTGAGCTGGGAGCCGATTCAGCGGCTATCGTATTCTCGTCTCCAGTGGCGGAATTGTTAGAAGGTCATGGATCGAACGATGTATTGCTTGAGATCAGCTTGCAGGCTAATGGCGAGATGATAGATCGTAAGGTGCACTATTTTATCCCGGAAAAAGAAATTCGGTTGCAGCGTTCAGTAATTAATATAACGGAAACTCCAGATAGCGGAGGTCTAAGCTTCACTGTGACAAGCGATGTATTAGCTAGAGGCGTATACCTGACCTCAGAAGATGAAGGAATATTCTCTGACAATTACTTTGATCTTCTCCCAGGGCAGCCCAAGACGATAACGTTCTCGGAACGCGGGAACGATGGAAGGGACTGGATTCCAGGCACTCCTAAGGGGCTGAGGGTTCAATCGATGGTTGGTTTTGTGAGCGAAGATTTACTGTAAATCTTAAGGAGAGAAGGACTATCGCATGGGGATTTCAATTCAGGAAGATGAGGGATTATTTCTTCGGCGGTGACGGTCTAAGGCAGGTAGGACTGGCACTGCCAGATGTCCAGCAGGATTATGTTAGCGGATGCTTTAAATTGAAGATGTGGCAATAGATATTTTATTTTTTCAATAAAAAGCAAGCCAAGAGCCCGGCTCTTGGCTTTTTAATGTAGATGCAAGGACTGGTCAAGGGTATAATCCTGCAAAAGTACAGTTTTTAATGGTACTAAGTTGGCAAAAGTAATATATTCCTGCAAATCTGCAGTTATTCTTGCTCTAGAAAAAGCCCTCGAGCCATATGTAGGGATATTCCTGTATTTTCGCAGCTTTTGGACATAGTGATCAGGATTTCTTAACAAAAAACTGTATTATTGCAGGATTTTTCTGGCCTCTGGTCTCTAGTCTCCAGTCTCTAGTCCTGCGGAGGGCATGGATATGGATGATTTAGAGCACGTTATATTTTCATTGTGTGAGTGATTCGAGGACTCATGAAAGTATGATGCTGTATCGTTTTTTCGTTAATTCATATTCCGTTCATATTGAAGACATGAGGAGTACATCTTCATTGGTTAACCTTACTGTAGCAGTCGGTTATGGTGGTCCAATAGACAGAGGATGACAGGAGAAGATGTGAGTGAAACTAAGAGAGGTAATGAGTGTGAAGGCGGGCACGAGAACAAGTAAAATACTAAACATACTACTTAAAGTAGTAGGAGCAATAATCATCGCAATCGTGCTTTTTCTCGCTATTGTCTATACAGTTAATTTGATCAGCAATAAATCGGAACAAAATAAAATAGAACCCTATGGTCAGTTAGTACCCGTAGATGGGAAAAACATGAATGTTTATATTCAAGGAAAAGGTGAAGAAACAGTCGTGCTACTACCGGGTTATGGCACAGCAGCGCCAGCTCTTGATTTTAAAGCATTAATAGATGAACTGTCGCCGTTTTACAAAGTTGTCATGATTGAGCCTTTTGGGTATGGATTAAGTGATCTGACCAAAAAGGAGCGCAGCACGGAGAATATTGTAAGTGAAATTCATGAAGCTTTACAGGCTCTTAATATTGACCGTTATATTCTAATGGGCCACTCTATTTCAGGCATATATGGACTAGATTATGTTAACAAATATGAAAATGAAGTGAGTGCATTTGTCGGGCTTGATAGTAGTGTTCCATCGATAAGCGAGAGGAAGATCGAAGCTTCGGAATTAAGAACTATAAATCTGCTCAAAAAATCAGGTTTAATCAGATTGCAAATGAAATTTAGTGCTGACCCAATTGCTGAACTACCATTTGATGATAAAACAAAAGAACAAATGAGACTGATCAATCGCAAAAACATATTTAATCCCACCCAATTAAATGAAGCTGGAAGTATGTATTCTAATTTTAAATCAGCTGAAAGCTTAACATTTCCTAAAAATCTTCCTCTTATTTTCTTTATACAAGCGAATCAACCAGCAACGGATAGATGGATACCAGAGCATGAAAAGCAAGTAAAAGACTCTGTACATGGAAAAGTGCTGACATTTGAAGAAGGTCATTATTTATATCGTACTAAAGCAAAAGGGATCGTAGAAAACTTCAGAGTATTTATGGAAGAAGCTAAGTAAATGACTGTTGAGCCGAACGAACTTCAGGGTTTTCTCTGATTGTCGTTCGGTTTTTTCTCGTTTAACGTTTAAGGAATTATGATCCAAAAGCCTGACGGTACTTTACGGGGGACATCCCCTCGAACGTTCTGAACACTTTAATGAAATAGCTGGACTGGGCAAAACCGGACTGAGTCGCAACCTGAGCAATGGAGAGTCCAGTAGAAACCAGTAGAAGCTTGGCTCTGGCCAGTCGACAATCCGTTAAATAACGGTTTGGTGTTTTGCCCATAACCATTCGGAACAGCCGTAGAAAATGATAGCTGCTATACCCGGTTAGTCTTGCCATCGACTCCAGTGACCAAGGACGGGCACATTCGACATGAATGATATCTGCGGCACTGCGGATAGACTGCCTGACCTCGTGCGGTACTGAGCCGTGAAGCGGTTCGGAGTTCTGCAGCAATTTCACTAGAAGCTCGTACAGAAGCGCGGATAGTCTTGGTTCACTACGTGTTACATAGGAAGCGCTCAGCAAATACATTTCCTCGAATAGCTCGTCCAGCTTAGCGTCCAAATCAAAAGTGAACAGGTATGCACTAGATTGGTCCACTTCTTCTAATAAGGGGAGTACAATTTGAGTGCTAAAATGAACCCAACGAACATCCCAAGGCTCTCCGGGATCAGAGCCGTACTGCTGGTAGGCCCCTTTAGGGTAAAGAAACCCTCGTCCTCTGCTCATCGGAATACGTTCGCCCTCATGGAAGACATAACCCTCCCCACCAAAGATTAAATGCAGGTTATAGCTTCCCAGGAATCCTTCACTTCTTCTCTCGGTATGCTGTGGAAAGTGACTGTAATGTCCCAAAAATTCAGGATAACAGACATATTTTGAAAAAGCTGGCGTCGGCAAATACCATTGTTTCTTCATGTTATATGGCACTCATTTCTGTCGCGCATCAGAGCGCTAGTTGGATTAAGGTAATTAACGCAAGATAGTTATATGATCGCAATATTTTGTTATATAAGCCTTATTAATACTGATACTACAATAGAATTATGAAATACTGAAAGCATATTTTTAATACTTTGGAGGTAATCATGAAGAAACCTGTCGCAACAGAAAAATTCGAGCTTGGCGTCTGTTATTATCCGGAACACTGGCCGGAAAGCATGTGGGAGGACGATTATCGCCGGATGCGAGAACTAGGCTTTACAATCATTCGGATCGGGGAGTTTGCTTGGTCTATTTTTGAACCAGTCCAGGGTGAATTTCAGTTCGGGCTCTTTGATCGGGCGATTGATTTAGCTCATAAACATGGTCTTCAGATTGTGCTCGGTACGCCGACGGCAACACCTCCAGCTTGGCTGACCCATAAGTATCCAGAAGTATTAAACGTGACGTATGAAGGTGTTACCCTACAGCATGGCATGCGCCGTCATTATAATTACAGTAGCCCAAAATACCGTGAGCTGTGTGCTCGGATTACGGAACAGATGGCTGAACATTATGGCAATCATCCAGGTGTGGTCGGTTGGCAAATTGATAATGAGCTCAACTGCGAGATCAGTGAATTTTATTCAGAGAGTGACCATAAGGCTTTCCGGGAATGGCTGCAGCAGAAATATGTCACGCTTGAGCGGCTAAACGAGGCTTGGGGGGCTGTTTTTTGGAATCAGAGTTATAGTGATTGGTCTCAGGTGTATCTTCCGCGCCCTACCCCGTCACCCAAGCAGCCCAATCCCCATCAGGCTTTGGATGAAAAGCGGTTTATATCGGACAATACGATTTCTTTTGCCAAAAACCAAGCGGATATCATCCGTAAACTTGCCCCTAAGCAGTGGGTAACAACGAACGGTCTGTTCGGGCATCTCGACAGCCATGAATTGACGGATGAATTACTGGATTTCTTCAGCTATGATTCCTATCCGCAGTTCTCGACTATTTTTTATGATCCGAATGAGCGGAATACGCTGAATGACAGAGGCTGGGGACTTTCATTATCTGTTGTCCGTTCTATTTCCCCTAATTTCTGTATTATGGAGCAGCAGTCGGGACCGGGTGGCTGGGTGAACCGGATGGATATGCCATCTCCGAAGCCGGGACAGATGCGGTTATGGACCTATCAATCGATCGCTCATGGCGCAGATATGGTGCTGTATTTCCGCTGGCGGACAGCCACGATGGGCAATGAAATTTATTGGCATGGCATTAACGACTACCATAACCAGCCGAACCGAAGAGTACGGGAAGCGGGACAGATCGGTCAAGAGCTGGCGGGGGCAGGGCAAGCACTTATCGGCACCCGTAATCAGGCTAACGTTGCTATTGTTCGTGATTATGCTAATGAGTGGGATGGAGAGTATGATGTGTGGCATGGTCCATTTATGTGGAAGAGCAATAAGGAGTGGTACAAGGCACTCCAGCGGAAGCATATCCCGAATGACGTACTCTATTTACGCAAAAAGACGACGCTGGAAGAGCTCGCACGGTACGATGTGCTTATCTATCCTCACCCGGCAATTATGACAGATGAGACAGCGTCGCTTCTGGATGAATACGTTCAGCAAGGTGGAAAACTGATCTTCGGATGCAGAACCGGCTATAAGGATGAACGCGGTCAATGTTATATGCGTCCTTTCCCAGGTGCTGCTAGAGATCTATGCGGGATCACAGTCGAAGAATTCACAATGGTTAAAGGTAGTCGTCAGCCAACGACGATTAGCTGGTCGGGTGCGGCAGAAGGGGTTACTGGGGCAGATGATTTTAATGATATTCTCCGGATTGAGGATGATTCGGTCGAAGTCATGGCGGTCTATGCCTCGGACTATTATGCGGGAAAACCGGCGGTTACAAGAAATCGTCGCGGCAAAGGCGAGGTTTGGTATTACGGAGCAGTCTTTAATGAACAAGCAGCGTCCATAATCATAGATCAAGTCAGCCTGCAGTCGCCAGTAGATTGGCTGGTGCTCCCTGAAGATGTAGAGCTGCAAGTTCGTAACGGGACTTCTTCCAGTTATACTTTTTTGCTTAATTATAGTGAAGCTCCTGTCGCGATCCATCTTCATGAGACCAAAATGGATTTACTGAGCGGGACAACGTTATCGGGTGAGGTTACTATGGAAGGCTTTGGTGTATTGATATTACATTAACGCTATGAATAAATAATGATATTAATGGAGTTGCGTATTAGAGAACTAATATGTAACTCTATTTTTTTATAGAAGATATTCAAAAGGATACTTTTTAAATATAGTTATTAATTCCAACAAAATACAACGAGCAACAGGTACAATATAAAGAATATTCTAGATTTGAAGGAGGGAAGTCTTATGATCATTGAAGCTGAGAAAGTATTGCTGCAGTATTCGTTCATCGATCCCATCATTGAATTCATTAGACATAATGAGAATATTACATTTAAAGTGACCGACAAAACGGATAACAAGAATTATTTGTTACGTATACATAAACCAATATCTGAAGGGTTCTCAGGCTTACAACATACCCGAGATGGATTACAGGCAGAAATGTTTTTTCTGCGAGAAATCGATCAGAAGAACATACTAAAAGTTCAAAGACCTGTTCTAAATCAAAAAGGGGAACTGGTTACTGAATATAGTTCAGAGCAATTTGGTACTAGTTTGGCCACTCTTTTAGAATGGATCGAAGGCTCGACGCTAACCCAAGATGAAGATAACATTGAACAGATTGTTTATAGATTAGGTAGAAATCTTGCCAGTCTACATGAATTCTCACGAACGCTAATGCCCTTGGAGTTACATAGACCTGTATACAATGTCACAAAGATTGATGAAACTTTAATAGAACTTGGAAAGGGAACAGACAATGGAGCCCTTAATCAGGAGGATTACGAAGTTATTAGTAGCGTTCTACTCGTAGTAAAAGAACAATTAGCAGAGCTAGACGCTAGGGACAACTCATGGGGATTCATTCATGCTGATTTTCAACTGGGTAATGTCGTTGTGTCAGAACAAAATCCTATCTTAATAGATTATTGTTTATTTGGTTATGGTTACTACCTGTTTGATTTGGGCTCTGCATCTTCCATGCTGAAAAGTGAGCTCCGTAAAACGCTATTGGATGGTTATGCTTCTAAATCAAGCTTTTCGCTTGATGAGATTCGGTACATTGAAGGACAAATATTTATGGATATTTTTATTAGTTACGTATTTTTTATTCATGACCCTGAGAGGAACGGCTGGATTCAAGAGCATGCCTCCAAAATATGCAGCACGTTATGTCGGGATTTTCTTGAGGGGAAAGAGGTATATTATTCGTTTTAACGATGGTGTGATATTCTAATGGGGAATGAAAAATGAAGGGACTGAACTATGCGCAGAGATCATTATTTTTAAACCAACTATTAAAATTTAATGGAGGTAAAAATAATGTTAACTACAGAGTTACACACAGAACGATTACATTTAAGAAAAATGAAGGTATCGGATTCGCCAAGTATGTTTAAAATTTGGTCTGATCCAGAGGTTACGAAGTTCATGAATATTGATAGTTTTACTGATGAAAATCAGGCTAAAGATATGATAAAACTTCTTGAAGAATTTTCTCTAGATAACAAAGCTATTCGTTTCTCTATAATTGAAATGGAATCCAATGAAATCATAGGTTCTTGTGGCTTTAATTCCTTAGACTTTGAAAATGAGAAAGCGGAGATTGGATATGACATTGCTAGAGCATTTTGGGGAAGAGGCTATGCTTCAGAAGCTATAAGTGCTTTGTTAGATTACGCATTCTCAACTTTGAAGCTGAATCGAATCGAAGCAAAAGTGGAACCCGAAAACGTGAATTCAGTAAAAGTCTTGCAAAAGCTGAACTTTATGTTTGAGGGAACCTTAAGAAGGTATGAAAGAGTAAACGGGAAGTTTATAGATCTCAATATGTATTCAAAATTAATAACAGATTGATTATTAAAGGCAGTTTAACGCAAAAACTTAGATTTATCCCAGAGGTTATATAGGTCTCCATAAGGAATAAAAACTTATACACTATAAATATAGGAGTTGACCAGATGGAGACAATATTAACAGAGGAAATGATCTTGGATGACCTACTAAAAACATTTCATCGTTTATTCGGTTTGAATGTAATTGAAACTACTTCGATAAAACGAGGCTGGTTAAACTTAAAGTGGAAAGTTACGACGGATGCAGGGGAATTGTTACTTAAACAATACAATAAAGAAAGATATAAATTATATAAGTCAGAGGAGATATTGTTAGCACTCTCTCAACAGATTAGATTGTATGACCAAGGTCTAGCGTGCCCCAAAGTGCTATCACAGAATGAAAGTATTTTGCTTGAATCTGATAATGGAGAACGCTTCCTGGTGATGGAGTATTGCCAGGGAAAACTAATTTCACCAGGTACAATCAATGTCCATCAAATATATGATTTAGGTCGAGCAACAGGAAAAATGCATCGATTGTTAAATGACGGGACACTTGGCATTAAAAATAGTCCACAATTTATTCCTCCAAGTCGTGAGGAGCGTTTAGCACATTGGAACTCCGTTTGGGAAAAGACTAAGGGACTTGGTAAACCTCAGCTGCTTGCTGATATAGAAACTCAATTTAAAGCTACTGAAGAAATGAATATAGAACTACTCGAATTACTTCAAACAGGCTGGGCACATCGTGACCTTTGGGTAGATAATCTTTTATTTAATGATAACGGATTATCTGCAATTCTAGATTTTGATCGACTAAAATATGACTATCCGCAGCTTGATGTAGCTCGTGCTGTGATGTCATGTGCCTTAGATGATAATTTAGATGTCTCCCTGGCTTCGGCGTTTATGGAAGGGTACAGTGAGGAACACGACGTGGTAGAGGGCTATTTAACACATTCATTACAGTTGTTGTGGTATATGGAAAGCACATGGTGGATTAATGCTAACATGGATCAACATAGTGTACCGCCAGCTCGCTTTGCGAAGGAAATGATTTGGCTTGCGGAAAATCAAAAAAATATGTCCGCTTTGTTAGGAAATCTTTAGATAACGTAAAGTTAACCACTATTCGTTAATCTAACGGGTAACTATAGCTCAACTAAACAGCGACAGTCTAGGGCTTTGTCTCCACGTCCATGACTGCCGCTGTTTCTATTATTGAGGTAATTCGATAAGAACAAGAACTTTTTCCCCATAATCTACATTGACTTGGGTTTGTCTCACCCCTATGATGATTATTAATATAAAATAAATGGCACGAAGAGGAGCGAAACATCATGGCTTTGGAGATCGAACGCAAGTTTCTGCTGCCGGAATTTCCGGAGCAGCTTATTCAAGAAGGCGAATTGAAGATTGTGACCCGGCATAATATCGATCAGACGTATCTGGCGATAGACGGTGGACAAGAGCTGCGTGTGCGTAAAATTACGGATCTGGACTCAGGTGAGGTAACGTATACACACACGTTTAAGGATGGCAAAGGGATCAAACGCGAAGAGATCGAATATTTTATCTCGGAGGGTTTATATAATCAGATGATTGAAGCGGTTAATGCGGTAGCCTTGGTCAAAGAGCGGATTACGGCGGTGTGGAATGGCACAACGGTTGAGATCGACGTCTATTCTCAGTTGAAGTTGTCCGTTCTGGAGGTTGAATTTGAATCTTTGGAGGAAGCGGAAAGCTTCAAGGCGCCGGAATGGTTCGGCAAGGATGTCAGCACGGAACGGCAGTACAGCAACAAAACCGTCTGGAAAGAGCTGCAAAATAAGACAAAGAATTAACGGACTTTAGCGCGTAAACGTGGTAGTATATAGGGAAAACAGGCAACGATTAAGTGAAACTTATATTTATATATAGTATATAGAGGGGTTCAGGAGGATGAGCATGAAGTATATAAGCACAAGAGGCAATGTGGAACCTAAAGGCTTTATCGATACGGTGTTGATGGGACTTGCCGATGACGGCGGATTGATGGTTCCTTCCGAGATTCCTGTCGTTTCAGCAGCTACTTTAGAAGAGTGGAGAAGTCTTAGCTACCAGGAATTGTTCCTGAAGATTTTCGCCTATTACACTAATGATGAGATTCCTTTAGAAGATTTGGAGGAAATGGTCAATACTAGTTATGGCAATTTCCGCACGCCGGAAGTAACGCCTATTCACCAAGTGAATGATTCCCTGTATGTACTGGAATTGTTCCATGGCCCTACTTTTGCCTTCAAAGATGTAGCACTGCAGTTTATGGGTGAGCTGTACTCGTATATTTCCAAAAAGCAGAACAAGATCATCCACATCCTCGGAGCAACCTCGGGGGATACTGGAGCGGCTGCGATTCAGGGTGTCCGCGGCAAAGAAGGAATCAAGATCTGTATTCTTCATCCGCATGGTAAGGTTAGTAAAGTGCAGGAGCTGCAGATGACTACGGTTGATGACAGCAATGTACTGAACCTGTCTGTTCATGGTAACTTTGATGATTGCCAAAAGGTGATTAAGGATCTGTTCGCGGATCTCGACTTTAAGAGTCGCTATCATCTGCGTGCGATCAACTCCATTAACTTTGTACGTATTCTGGCGCAGACTGTCTATTATTTCTATGCGTATTTGCATGTCGATGGCAGTAGCGAGAAGAAGATTAACATCAGCGTGCCTTCCGGCAACTTCGGTAATATTTTCTCCGGATATCTGGCGAAGCAAATGGGATTACCAATTAACAAACTGATTATTGCTACAAATGAAAATAACATCTTGGAGCGTTTCGTGAACACGGGTGAATACAAACCGGGCAGCTTCACAAGCACATACAGTCCTTCGATGGATATCCAAGTGGCGAGCAATTTTGAGCGTTATCTATATTATTTGGTAGGCGAGGATTCCGAGAAACTATCCGCGTATATGTCCAAGCTGCAAACCGAGGGCAAGATTACGGTTGAAGGCGAGGCGCTTCAGCAGGTGCAGAAGGATTTTGCAGCGCTTGGCGTGAAGAATGATCAATGCTTGAATACAATTGCTAAGTATCAAAAAGAATATAGCTACCTACTTGATCCGCATACTGCATGTGGAATCGCAGCTTACGAAGCTTTTAATGGCTCGGATGAGATTGGGATTACCTTCGCGACCGCACATCCAGCTAAGTTTGATGAGGCGATTACTCTGATTGACATTAAGCAGGAATTCCCGGCACAAATTAAAGCGTTGTTCGAGATGCCACAACACCAAACCGTAGTGGATCATGACAAGGATGAAATTGTGCGTCAATTGCAGGCTTTTTATAAATAAGTTGTAAATCCATATGGCTCAGCAGGCTCCTGTTCTTAAGTTAAGAATGGGAGCCTTTTTACTGCATCCTTCGACAAATCATGTCGCAGTCTACCAGGAATAGTTTCTTATCGACAAAAGATGAAGGGGTGGTGCTTTTTTTCACAAGGTGGATCTATCGGAATTTGTCGGAAATTTGTCCTGAAAAGTAGACATGACTACCCTGAGAGTGAGAAAATAGCATATAGAGCTTTAGTAAGAACTAAAAAGGACGGGATTATCATGACAATTCGTTTCGGGGTCATTGGAACAAACTTTATTACAGACCGCTTCGTGCAAGCCGGCTTGGAGAATGAGGACTTTATCCTGACAGCCGTGTACTCCCGCACAATGGAGAAAGGTCAGGCCTTTGCTGCAAAATATGCTGGAGCTACAATTTATACGAATTTGGAAGATATGGTTTCCAGTAAAGATGTCGATGCTATTTACATTGCAAGCCCGAACTCCATGCATGCTGAGCAGGCGATTATGTGCTTAAATCATGGCAAACATGTGCTCTGTGAGAAACCAGCTGCCTCAAACAGTGCGGAGCTTAGAGCAATGATTGAAGCCGCTCAGAACAATGATGTGTTGTTGGTAGAAGCGATGAAATCGACCTTCATGCCGAATTTCGGAGTGATCAGAGACAATTTGTATAAGATTGGTCAAGTACGTCGTTATTTTGCGAGCTATTGTCAATACTCATCGAGATATGACGCCTATAGACAGGGAACGGTATTAAATGCTTTTAACCCAGCCTTCTCTAATGGCTCGTTGATGGATCTTGGTGTTTACTGCCTGTATCCTATGGTAGTGTTGTTCGGGAAACCGAAGTCTGTAAAGGCTGTGGGTCTAATGCTCTCTTCTGGAGTGGATGGAGAAGGAAGTATTGTCATGCAATATGATGATATGGATGCAGTTGTGATGCATTCCAAGATCGCTGATTCCTATTTGCCAGCCGAGATTCAAGGGGAAAGTGGTACAATGGTGATCGATAAGATCAACCAACCCTACCAAGTGAAGATTCATTATCGCGACGGAACCGTCGAGGAGCTTACGCAGCCTCAAGTATTCGAGTCTATGTATTATGAGGTTGAGGAATTTATCAACTTAATTAAGAATGGTGAACGGGAAAGCAGAGTTAATACACATGCGAATTCCTTGGCAGTAGCAGAAGTTATGGAGGAAGCCAGAGCACAGATCGGCCTCCGCTATGCCGCAGATCTATAAATAGAATGGGGAGCAGCACTTGAAGACTTTTAAAAAGGTATACATTGAGATAACAAGCGTCTGCAACCTGGCCTGCAGCTTTTGTCCACCAACCGCCCGAACGAAGAACTTTATGAAGCTCGATACTTTTAATACGATATTAGATGAAATTAAGCCACATAGTAATCATATTTACCTTCACGTAAAAGGTGAGCCATTGCTGCATCCCAAGATTGGTGAGCTGCTGGATGCGGCACATGCCAAAGGGTTCAAGGTCAATATTACTACCAATGGTACGTTAATTCATAAGGCTGGCCCTAAGATTCTCGGCAAACCTGCACTTCGACAGATGAACTTCTCTCTGCATAGCTTTGATGGGCATGAAGGATCTGAGAACCGCGAAGGGTATTTGTCGGAGATTATTTCTTTTGTACGGGAAGCCTCCGCGCAAGGGGTCATTATTTCCTTCCGGCTGTGGAATTTGACGGAGGATAATCTGACCAATCTGGAGAAGAATCGGAACCGTGAGACCCTTGCTGTGCTGGAGGAAGCCTTTAACCTTGATTTCAAGATCGAAGAAAAGGTTGTACCTGGCAGCGGCGTCAAGGTTGCCCCACGGGTATATCTCAATCAGGACCATGAGTTCCGTTGGCCTGCACTGAACGAGCCGGAAGATGACGGAAAAGGGTTCTGTCATGCACTACGCAGCCAAGCGGCAATCCTCGTGGATGGTACCGTTGTACCGTGCTGTCTGGATGGTGAAGGAGTCATTAACCTAGGAAACATTCATGAGACTCCTTTCTCAGAAATCGTAGAGGGTGAGCGAGCGAACAATCTGTTTTACGGGTTCTCTCGTAGAGAGGCAGTAGAAGAGCTGTGCCGCAAGTGCGGATATCGGCAACGGTTCGGAACTTGAGGATTGGAATATAAACAGAATCGGGACATGGCAATTTCATGAATCCTGGTTCTGTTTTTTAATTAACGGGAGTGTATATATAATAATAAGTCTTTATAGTCTCCACTTTGGAGCGAAGGAGGAGTATATGCTGAAATCGTTGGAAGCCATCACCTTATACCGTGAAGGAATACAAGATCATTTGGAGGATAACCTCTGGCTGAAGCTTATTGTCCAAGCCGAGGAGCAGATTGTAAATTTGGAGCGTGTGGAATCTCTGGAGGAGTTGGACCACAGGAATCCCGTGCTGGATTATGTGGAACGCAGTTTGCAGCTGCTAGACCAGCTTCCCCGTTCGATTTGGATCAAAGAGCTTGTGGAAGAAACATTAATCTGGTCAGAAGCAGCTAAGGGTGGCACATTGAAGGAGCGGTTACTTTGGCAGGAGGAAGGCATTAACTGTTTTGTACATAACATTGGCTCCGCACAGTTATACGGGAAACATTTGAGCGGTACGGTCTCTGACAAAAGTGCACTGGTTCATCGGCTTATTGAAACCCATGGACTGATAGGACAGCAAATCCGTGGGGAGGTGCCTCCGGAAGTAAATAAGCCGCTTCGTGATCTTGTGGAGGAACAGTTACTGACTGCCGAGGAACTTGAACGCTTGCTAACCGTACTCAATCATTGCATCATCGGAGCTGTATCCCCCGAGCTATGGCTGAATGTAGAGCATGAAGTGAAACAGCTTATTACTCTGATCGCAACCGGTGAACTTGCTAGTCCAATGCCGATGAAAGAAAGACTGCGCAGAATGCGGCTAGGTCCGATCTCTAGAGGAGAGGATTTCACTACGGAATGGGCAAAGCTGACACAGGAAGGCTTCCATGCGGAACGGTTGGAGTCTTTAAGTAACACTATCTTCTGGTATGTGGAATCTGCAATGCAGACCTTCTCGTTGGAGCAATTTCTGAAGGTGATGTTGCTTGCAGCTCAAAGGGCTCAGAATGAACCCCTACGTCATATCAGCTTCGAGCAGGTTATGAACAGTATTTACTATGACTACAAGGGTGTTAAGAAGATCAATGTTTATAAGAAGCGGATTATAGAAAAATATTTATCGGAGCTTAGATGGGAGGATATCGAAAAAGGGACTTTACCTGATGAGAATCCTCATCTAATGCTTCGTCCATACGCTAAGGAACATCTGCCAGACACGGTGTTTTTTCAGTTTCAATTCTCGGCAGCGGCAGAGAAGCTGATCGAATTCTGTATGGAAGCTGAAAAATCGCCCTTGTATGAACGTGCTGTATTGCTGTTATTCGACTTGTTCGAGCTACGCAGGGACGCCTTCGACCGTTTTCATAATGAAGATACCTACTTAAGTCAAATGAATAATACAGCAGATTATAAGGCTGTGATTCTGGAGCATGTCATTGGGAAAAAAGTGCTGGATATCGGCCCAGGCGGCGGTGTGCTGCTGGATTTACTGGAAGAGAGGATGCCAGAGGTTACCCCTATCGGCATTGATATATCGAGCAATGTAGTGGAAGCTCTGCGGCAGCGCAAGCAACGGGAAGGTCGTCAGTGGGAGGTCCTGCAGGGAGATGCGTTGAACCTTGAAGATTTCGTAGAGGCTGGAACGGTGGGTACGGTAATTTTTTCTTCGATTTTGCATGAGCTATATTCTTATGTACCGCTTAATGGTAAAAAGTTCAATCATGACACCGTCTCGGCCGCTCTGCGAATTGCCTTTGATGTATTGTCAGTGGGCGGGGCTATCATTATCCGTGATGGGATTATGACCGAACCCACAGCATTGCTGCGGAAAGTTCGTTTTCTGGAGGAGGACGGTATGGCGTGGCTGGAGCGTTATGCGAAGGATTTTGCCGGACGTCAGCTTCAGTATCAGAGATTAGGGGAAGAAGAAGTACTCATGCCTGTTAATGATGCCATGGAATTTTTATATACGTATACCTGGGGCGAGGAGGCCTACATTCATGAGGTCCAAGAACAGTTTGGTTATTTTACCCCAACGGAGTTTGCCTCATTTATTGAACAGACTTTAGGAAAGCAGGCGAAGATTGAAGTCTTCCGGCATTACTTGCAAGAAGGTTATACCGAAGCGCTGCGCGATAGAGTAAGGTTCATGGATGAGAGCGGACAGGAAGTGGCCTTGCCAGACAGCACCTGCTTTATCGTGATTCGGAAGGAATAGTTGAAAGATAACATCATCTGCATATAAAAAAGCAATCGGCAACCCCTTTGATGTGGTAGAGGTCCGATTGCTTTTTCTATATAGAGAATTTTGTCTTTGTTAGATTAGTATTTCTAGCTGCGACTTATCAGAATCTTCGGCTAAACGCTGAATTTCTTGGTAGGTGGCTAATTTCTCAGTCCGTTCCTGATCTTTAATTTTATCTCCGGTGTCTTTTATGGTATCGCCTAACGTTTCATTCATTTCCGATATTCTATCTTCGATTTTGGATAACTGCTCACGTTTGGCTGTTGCAGAATGAGTAGAACGAGCTTCATCCGATTCGATTTCCTTGGTCAGAACTCTTGCCTCGCCATGCATCTTAGAATGGGTAGAAGAAACTACCTCCATTTGTGAAACATTTTGGCTTATAGCAACAATCGTATTCAATCTTTCGTTTTGTATCTCTTGCTCGGTTTTAGGTTCATCCGATAGATCTTCTTTTTGAGCTTTTTCTAAGTTCTTTTGTTGCTCTTCAAAGGTGTACTTCGCAATTTGTTGGTCAATCGTTTGGAGCTGTTTATCGAATTCCTTAAGTTGATCTTGAATAGAATCAAGGTTATGTGAGCTTTTGGTGGTTCTTTCAATTAGGCTGTTCTTGCTATCGATGATACTCTGTTTTTGTTTAAGTAGAGAATCAACCATTCCGCTCATTTTAGATTGATTTTGAAAAGCTGCTTTTGCAGATTTGCTTATCGATAAGTGGTCTCCGCTACCACTTGTCTTGCTGTTTGAATTTATGGTTTTATCGTTAGTTTGGTGACTAACAGCTACATTAAGTCTCGTTCCCATAGCAGAGGTCATATTCGTTATATGCATAGCTCATTCTCCTCCTACGACGATAAGATCTATCTATAATATATCGGAAAATCAGCAGGAAGAATTAATAAAGAGAGCCGTTAGCTTCAGAACGACCGATGAATAGAAGTCGAACAATAAGATGTTAATGGGACCCCTTCCTAAACTCCGAAGGCGAGCATTTCATCGCTCTGCGAAACACTTTAATAAAATAGCTCACATTATCAAATCCGACCTCGAATGCGATGTCGGATATTTTTCTGTTGCTTTGTTGCAGTAGATCGGCGGCTTGGCGAATTCGGTAAGAGTTAATGTAATCTACTGGAGTCTTACGGGTCATTTCTTTGAAAAAGCGGCAGAACTGTCCTTCACTCATGGGAATAAGGTCGGAGAGGTCCCGAGTTCGAATCGGCTCCTGATAGTTATCCTGAATATAGAGAATAATCTTCTTAAGTCGATTGATCTTAGTAGTATCAGCGTCATCCAGCTGGCTGCGGTTTACAAAACGATCCTCTGGAGCAATCAGCGAGAGCATGATGAGTAACGTGCCTTTAATAAAAGCTTCAAACCCGGGAGATTGCGCAGCGTAGGCGTCCATCATGCGTTCTAAGTGCCCGAGAAGTTCATGCTGCCATTTCACAGCCGGTGTTAGGTGGCGAGGAAAGCTTTGTCTTTTCTCCTGAAGGGGTAAGATGGTGTTCTGCTGGATCGTATCATATTGGGCACTAGCGAGAAGATCAGGAAGAAACACGAGCGCACAAAATTTGCAGGGCGTATCTTCGTTCAGTACATAGGCAGCGTGAATATCACCAGACTCGATAAATACAGCCTCACCGGCTTTAAGTGGGAAATATTCGGTATCCACCTGAAACAGAATTTCTCCTTCGAGCAGCATAAAAAACTCCGCTTCTTCATGCCAATGGGTATCGAGGACATGTGTTCCAGCCGGTAATTCTATCCAATAAGCTGCAAGCGGAAACATGCTATCGCCATGCACTCTGTTTTCTTTTAGCAAACTCTGGGTTGTACGGTCCATAAATGCCACTCCTTTCGGATAAAACATCAAAATAGTGTTATAAATGAGCTATATAGTATTAGTTTTGTTTATTTTTTATCGGTATAATGCAACTATAAACACCAAATTGAAAGGTGGCAAGTACACAATGAAATTTACTGATGGTCTCTGGCTGGTGCGTGATGGTATCACGATTAACGGTGCAGTTCAAAATTATGTTGTAGAAAAGACTCCAGATGGATTAACAGCAATTACTCAAACAACTCCAATCACAGGGCGTTCAGCGACGCTGAATTCAACCCTGCTTACTGTAAAATTTCATTCCCCGCTTCCAGGTGTGGTAGGGGTTAAGATTATTCATCATGATGGCGTACAAGAACGCGGTCCAGTCTTCGAACTCACGAAAGGTACTGGAGATCACGTTAAGATTGAAGAAAACGATTCCGAGACTGTGCTGATCAGCGGCGGACTGCGTGTAGTGATTCGCAAAGGCCAACAATGGGCTGTGGATTTCTATCGTGGAGACGAGAGAATTACAGGCAGCGGTTTCAAGTCCATGGCTTATATCACGGATCAAGACGGCAACACGTATATGCGTGAAGAGCTGGATCTCGGTGTAGGTGAATTCGTTTACGGTTTGGGCGAGCGTTTTACCGCTTTTGTAAAGAATGGACAGACCGTAGATCTTTGGAACAAAGACGGTGGTACTAGCTCCGAGCAAGCTTATAAGAATGTTCCTTTCTATGTAAGCAGCAAAGGCTATGGCGTATTTGTTAACCATCCTGAGTTGGTTTCTTATGAGATTGCTTCGGAAAAAGTGAAAAAAGCGCAATTCAGCGTAGCTGGAGAGAGCCTAGAATACTTCGTGATTGATGGTCCTACCATCAAAGAAGTTATCAGCAACTATACATCACTTACTGGCAAGCCTGCACTTCCTCCAGCTTGGACATTCGGCCTGTGGCTGACGACTTCTTTCACTACCGACTACGATGAAGCAACCGTAAACTCCTTCGTAGATGGTATGGCAGAGCGCGATCTGCCGCTGAGCGTATTCCACTTCGATTGTTTCTGGATGCGTGAATATCAATGGACCGATTTCCAGTGGGATGAGCGCGTATTCCCTGACCCAGTAGGCATGCTGAAACGCCTGAAAGATAAAGGGTTGAAGATCTGCGTATGGATCAACTCTTATATCGGGCAACGTTCCCGCTTGTTTGAAGAAGGCAAGAAAAATGGTTATCTGCTCAAAAAACCTAATGGTGACGTTTATCAATGTGATTTGTGGCAAGCAGGTATGGCACTGGTGGACTTCACCAACCCTGCGGCTTGTGAATGGTATGCCGGCTACCTGCGTGATTTGGTAGATATGGGCGTAGATAGCTTCAAGACAGACTTCGGCGAGCGTATTCCTACAGATGTAGCTTACTTCGACGGATCTGATCCGATGAAAATGCACAACTACTACACTCAATTGTATAACAAGGTTGTATTTGAAGTGCTAGAAGAGAAGCTTGGTAAAAATGAAGCGGCATTGTTCGCACGTTCTGCAACTGCCGGTGGCCAACAGTTCCCAGTTCACTGGGGCGGTGACTGCTACGCAGATTATGAATCCATGGCAGAGAGCCTTCGCGGTGGATTGTCTCTAGGATTGTCTGGTTTCGGTTTCTGGAGTCATGATATCGGTGGATTTGAGAACACGGCTCCGGCACATGTATTTAAACGCTGGTTGGCGTTTGGACTATTGTCCAGTCACAGCCGTCTGCATGGTAGCACTTCGTACCGTGTGCCTTGGGCTTATGATGATGAAGCTTGTGATGTTACCCGTTTCTTCACCAAACTCAAATGTAGCTTGATGCCTTATCTGTATGATGTAGCAGGACAGGCACATGAACATGGCTGGGCTTCTATGCGGGCTATGGTTATGGAATTCCCGGAAGATCCTACTTGTGAGGTATTGGATCGTCAATACATGTTAGGTGAATCCTTGCTTGTAGCCCCAATCTTCCAAGAAAACGGCGAGGCGAAGTACTACTTGCCGGCTGGTCGCTGGACTCACTTGCTTACTGGTGAAACCGTACAAGGTGGATCATGGCGCAAAGAGAAATATGATTTCTTTAGCCTGCCATTATTCGTTCGCCAGAATTCCTTGCTGGCAATCGGCAGTGTGGATAACAAACCGGATTACGACTATGCGAATGGCGTTAAATTCGGCTTATATTCACTTGAAGATGTCACTACGACTTCTGCAACCGTTCGTGATCTCAAAGGTACTCCTGAATTGACTGTGAAGGCTGACCGTAAAGGCAGTACGGTAACAGTTACTGCGGAAGGTAGCGGTAAAGAATTCTCGCTTTCACTTAAAGATCTGGGAGCTATCGCTTCTGTAGAAGGTGCAGAGCAAGTAGATGAAACTACAGTAAAAGTAAACGCAGGTGCAAAAACCGTATCGTTTACGATTACATTGAAATAAGATTGTTTCTTAAAGCATATTGATATAGCCATTACCTCTCTTGTAAACTGGGTGGACGATCTGTTCCCTTGGTTTATTGGAGAGGTTTTAGTGTTACAATCTTACTGAATAACGGGGGAACGTTATGGATACTAATTTAACAAAGGGAAGTGGAGTATTGAACCAGACGGAATATACCTCAGCAACGGTTCTTTCAACTGCAGCGAATTTTATAATGAATAGGCAAGAACTGTTTACGCATACCTTCCGGACTTATATTCGTTTAAGGGAAAATGGTACGTTGAAGTTAAAGTTCTGGCATAGCAACGCGGTGGATTCTACATGGGATCAAGGGCAAGAAGCTGTAGGCAGTGAACCTGGAGGCGACTGGGTTATCGAGACAGCTTATATCGCTGACGGAGGAACAGAACCAGACGGAACGATAACTGAAAATACACAGCATGCGCTTACCTTTGAGGGCAAAGCCTCAAAAACCGTTGCGGCTGGCGAATGTTTCTGGAGTGATGAGACAAGCATTGTTCTACCGGAGGGGCATTACTTGGCGTTTACGTGGACGATTAAGACACTCACTGCAGGTAAATCGATTCCTTTCAATGTTGAAGGGATGCTGGTTTCAGCTTATGACGCGCCCGGAAATCTTGCCGCACAACAATCAGCGGATGGTTTTACAGCGTCTGATAATCTTTTGGTACTGCCAAGCTTCATTGGGTATAAGAAATCTGTTACCAAGAAACTAATATTCTTGGGGGATTCGATTACTCAAGGTGTGCGGACATTAAAGGATGAGTACGAATATTGGGTCGCGAGAATTGCGGAAGGCCTTGGCACGGATATTGGTGTATGGAATCTTGGCTCTGGCTGGGCTAGAGCTTATGATGTCGCCGCGGATGGTCCATGGCTAAACAAAACTAAGCAAAGTGATGAAGTGATGATCGTACTTGGAGTAAATGATATTGATATTGGTTGCCGTTCGGCGGACGAGCTTCTTGGTGACTTGCAGACCATTATTTCTAAGATCAAGGGGGCAAATGCTGAAGCAAATATTATTCTAAGTACGGTGCCACCGTTCAATTTTCAGGGTGAAAGAGAAGAAACTTGGCGCAAGGTGAATCGTGAGATTTTGTCTAATCCGCCTATAGGTGTGAGCCGGGTGTTTGATATAGCAAGCCTATTGTCATTGCCAGCACCAGACGATCACCGGATCAGACCAGAGTTTATGAGTGGAACAGACGACCCGCATCCGAACGGCATAGCCGGTAAGACGGTTGCGGACGCCTTTTTAAAAATATAAGAAAATATAAGTTTCACGCTATACATTATCTTTATATTTCTACGAGAAACGGTTGTCTTCCATAAAGGAGACAACCGTTTCTCGTAGCGTGGTATTAATTAAATTTAAAACTGGTTTCGATAGTCCTTGGGTGATACACCAACCTGTTTCTTGAATACCTTGCTAAAATACTTCACATCATGAAACCCCACCATTTCGGAAATTTGCGACAGCTTTAGACGAGGGTTCTGCATAAGCAATTTAGCTTTATCTATCCGGACGTTAACGATGAAATCGGAGAAATTAATGCCGTATTCCTGTTTGAATCGGCGTGAAATATATTCGCGGCTAACAAAGAACTTTCCGGCAATCTCCTGCAAGGATAGATCTGAGGCATAATTAAGTTCGATATATTTCACGATATCATGCATAGGATTGCTTTCTTTAGCTTGTTTAGCGGCTATCACTTCTGATATTCGCTCCATCAGATCAAATGACCAGTCACGCCAAGCAAATAAGGAGAACGAGTAACCATTCGTATAAGGAGCTGGGTGAAGCTGGTCGGCCTGTTCTAACTCGGCAAGTGCGCTATCGGCATCAGGACCTAACGTTTCCCGTACCAACTGGGAACGAAATAAGAGTGCATCATTCTTCCACGAGTTTAGAATCTCCGGTGTAACAATTCCGCATCGGCTAAGCTCGTCCACCCAGTGCTGTGCTGCCGCGGACAATACATCAGAGCTTCCGCTGATGACCGCCATTTTCCAATCTTCCTTCACATGTGCGAAGATCGTCGGCGATGCATGTCCTTGAATTTCTGTCTTTGCGGTTTCATTGCGCTCTTTAAACTCTTCGGAGGAAGTAGAAAAATGGCAGTAATCCTCATGAATTAATAAATTTCTACGCTGTAAGGCCTCAGCCACCTCTGCACGCTGATAAGATAATTGCTTAGGCAGGCTGCCGATGCAGCTAATTCCGAAATGCATTCGGACCTGCAAAGTAGAGTAGATACCCTGATTAATTCTCCCTATAAGCTCGAAAACAGACGTTTGGATATCCCATAGAATGATGGCAATCTCCGAAGGACCTCCCCAGTAACGAAAAGCCACACCCTTACGCTGACCTTGCAAAAATTCATTACAAATATTGACGATAGCGTAGTTCAGGAGACCGGTGTCTCCTCCAAAACGGTTAAGTAGGAGATTATTTCCTGTATCTGTCTGCACCAGTATTAGGCGCGAAGAGAGGACGTTGTCCGGGATAATGCCATCGCTTCGCAACCTTCGAAGAGATAATTCCGAGTTGATCGGATCATCGATTAGCGCGGATAGCAGTTTTTCTCCGTAGATGGGCTTGAACTCATTAAGCTGAATGTTCTGCTTCTGTCGTTCGCTACGGTCAGCTTCCTCTGAACGCCAAGCAGCCACTGCCTTAGCGATTGCTACATTGATTGCCTCCGATTCAATGGGCTTAAGGATATAATCAATTCCACCATGACGAACAGTCTGGCGCACGAACTCGAAATCATTATGTCCGCTGACCACAATGAATTTGATGTTGCCGGCAAATTCGTTAACCCATGTCATTAATTCTACGCCATTACCGGATTCCATCATCATGTCCATAATGACCAAGGCTGGTTTCGCTTGCCGAATGATCTCAATAGCTTCATTTCCGTTTCCGGCTTCCAGAATTTCATTGATTTGATGTGCGTCCCAGTCGACAAGAAGTCTAACAGCTTTTCTAACTCTCGCCTCGTCATCAACAATTAACGCCTTCATATCGTCTCACGCTCCGCTATAATGTCTATTTCCAGTCTTACAACCACTCCACCTGCTCTGAGGTTGTCCACCGTCAAGATGGCGCTATCTCCGCATACGAGCTTGAGCCGAGCCAGAACGTTCGGCAGACCAATACCAGATCCAGTAGCTTCCTTGTCTTGCTCTGTATTTCTTAATAAATCTATATCTGTTCTAGTGGAATGTTGAAGCTTCTGCCGCAAAAGATCCAGTTTCGTTGAAGGAATAGCATTTCCGTTGTTTTGAATACAGATTTCCATTCGCTTGTCGCCCAATTTGGCCGCGGTGATCTCAACAAATCCGTCTGAGCGGGAATGGTTAAAACCGTGTTTGAAATAGTTTTCTACAATAGGCTGCAGAATCATCTTAGGCATAAATTTCTCTAAAAGAGCTTCCTCCATATCGTAACGGAAACTGAATTTATTTTCAAAACGTTCCTTCTGTAGTTCGATGTAAGCTTTGACATGATCCAGTTCATCCTTAACCGTGACAATCTTCTCCTCATTGTACATGCTGTAGCGCATCATTTTCGCTAGTGCAGAAAGAAGTGAGTAGATTTGGGGTACTTTAAGCTCCAAGGCAAGCGTACCGATGATCTGCAAGGTGTTGTTAAGGAAATGCGGATTGATTTGCGCTTGCAAAGCCCGCAATTCATTCGTTTTATTAGTTAATTCCAGCTTGTATTCTCTCAGGATCAGATTGTTGATCGTATCCATCATACTGCGAAACCGTTCTGTAACGACACCGATCTCGTCTTTGCCCATGGGGCGGATATCGATATCAAGCTTCCCGGTCTGGACCTGATTCATATAGCGGGTCAACTGCTTAATCGGGGCGGTGATTCGAAAAGAGATTAGGATCGTTAACGTTGTAATTGTAATCAGCAGCAGGACCATCAGTGCTATATTGATCGTTGCCGCCTCATTGGCTTCTCGGAAAAGATAAGATACGGGAATCTGCTTCACCAGCGTCCAATTTAACCCTGGACCTTCGATATTCTGGTAGATAAACATAGCTTTGTCCTCTTCAAAGTATCCTTGTGAGCTTTGCTTGTCCCTGATATTCGTATCGTACCAAGCTGCATTCAGTTTCTTGCCGTATTCTTCACTATTGTCCCCGTAGACAATGTTTCCGTTGCCATCCAGCAGCCAGATTTTCTCCTGCTTCTGATCAGATAACTGACTGATGATGTCGGTTAGAGCCGTTAGCTTGACATCAATCGACAGGTAGCCAAGCGCTTTTGTGGTAGGGACTCTTTCGATTCTTCTGTGTAAGGTAAACACTGGCTCCGGTATAAATTGCGGGATCGGTGCCGTTAGGCCGTAGCTATGACTTAAATGCGTACTCTGTAAGGATACCGCAGAATCGGTAGATATCTTGGAGTCAGGATAAGGTGGAACACCCTGCCAACGTTTTGGTGTATTTTGGGTGAGCAGAGTGGCTTTGCTGTCCTTGACACCGTATAAATAGACCTGAGATATGTCAGGCATAGATGATGAAATGTAATTTAGAGAAGAATAAATTCGTGCATTTGCTAGCATATCCTCGTATCCAGCTTCGAGAGATCTGTAGAATTCTGAATCTGAATAGACGATAAGGGAGAGTCGATTGATTTCCTGAATCAGACTTTCAATGTTTCTAGTACCTTGAAAGAGAAGGTTCGTATTCTCATCTACTGCTCTTGTTCTTAAGGATTGAGTACTAAAGTGGTAGCTTATAAACATCGTGGCCATAATACAAATTAGTGTTGGAAGTAGGATGAAAACGATCATTTTTGTGCGAATCGTGTTCCATTTCATCGAAATTTGTCACATCCGATCAATATTTTACACCTGAAAGATCACTTCCGTAGGTGTGAGGTGCGCTCAAAAAAACAGATAATATGTGTATAAAGCATAAACAAGTAAGTGAGCAAAAGAAAGGGGGGGACAATAAATGCGCGGCACTAAGTTGTCCCAGTTAGGTCAACAGGTATTCTTCGTTGGTCCTGCAGTTTTGTTTTTTACCTTAATAACGATTATCCCATTTATCATGGGGATGTATTACTCCTTCACAGACTGGAACGGTGTATCCGGTAATGTAAGTTGGGTCGGATTTCAAAACTTCACCACTATATTTACGAATGACCCCGACTTCTGGTCTTCCTTTTGGTTTACCGTAAGATTTACTGTGTTAGGTGTAATTTTGACTAATGTGGTAGGGTTTTTCCTAGCTTATCTGTTAACGAAACCATTAAAGACACGTAACATGCTTCGGACGATCTTCTTTATGCCGAACGTTATTGGGGGATTGTTGCTCGGGTTCATCTGGCAATTTATCTTCATCAAAGGGTTCGCAACAATGGGAGAACTCACAGGCTGGTCGTTCTTTAATCTTCCTTGGCTGGGTGATGCAACAACCGGCTTCTGGGCGATTGTAATGGTTTTTGTTTGGCAGTCTTCCGGTTATCTGATGGTTATCTACATCGCTTCTCTCAGTAACGTATCGAAAGAAGTCCTGGAAGCAGCTGATATTGATGGTGCCTCTCGTTGGCAGGTACTACGCAACATTGTAGTTCCATTAATTATGCCTGCTGTAACTATTGGTTTGTTCTTAGCCATTTCTTGGTCCTTCAAAATGTTCGACCTTAACCTTTCCTTAACGAAAGGTGGACCGTTCAAATCTACTGAATCGGTTGCTATGAATATTTACAATGAAGCCTTCCTGAACAATCGTTACGGTCTGGGTACTGCTAAAGCGCTGCTGTTCTTCGTTATCGTGGCGATTATCACCCTGATTCAAGTCCGTATTACGAAGAGCAAGGAGGTAGAAGCTTAATGAACGCCAAGACAAAAAGCAGATGGAATATCGGCGTGGAAGTGTTGATGATTCTTCTGGCCCTGCTCTTCCTGTCTCCATTTTATTTCTTGCTAGCAAACTCAGTGAAATCGTTCGGTGAAATTCTGAGTGATGCTGCAAGCTGGCCACAGACATTTATGTGGTCGAACTATACAAGTGCTTGGAAATTGGCACGTTTCGGTGAAGCTTTCCGAAATTCGGTTATCATAACTGTTATCAGTGTTATTCTAATCTCTCTGTTTAGTGCGATGGCTTCTTATCGTATGGTTCGGGCGAATACGAAATTTAATCAGTTTTTGTTACTGTTGTTCGTAGCCGCAATGGTTGTTCCGTTTCAAACGATCATGATTCCAATCTTGAAAGTTGTAAATGTAATGGGAGTAAACAACTCCTTTCTGGGTTTGATTATCACGAATCTAGGGATCAGTGTTCCAATGGCAATCTTTCTATTCCACGGCTTTATCAAGTCCGTTCCGCTTGAAATTGAAGAGGCGGCTACAGTTGATGGATGTAATCCAATTACCGTATTCTTCCGCATAGTACTTCCTTTGCTGAAGCCAATGGTAATGACAACGATCGTGCTTAATGCACTTGGGATATGGAATGACTATCTGCTGCCTTCCTTGATTCTTCAGGCACCAGAACTTCGGACCATTCCGCTGGCGACCTTCTCCTTCTTTGGTCAATACACCAAACAATGGGATATGGCGCTTCCGGCTCTCGTAATCGGGATTGCTCCAATTATCATTTTCTATCTGTTCATGCAGCGTTACATTGTTGAGGGAATAGCGGCTGGCTCGGTGAAAGGTTAACACCGAGCCCTCCGTTCCAAATATTTCATAAGTAGTCCACTATCTTAAGGGGGAAAATATAATGAATAAGAAACGCTCGGCAGTTGCACTTTCGGCAGTAATGGCTATGAGTTTAGCATTAACAGCATGCGGTGGAGGCAATAACGCTTCTAGTAACTCACAAAATGGAAGCGCTGGCACAGATAAAGGTGAAGTAAAGACGGTTAAGATCTTTCAATTCAAGACTGAAATCGTTGAAGGTCTTAATGAGCTTAAGGTTGAATTTGAAAAAGAACACCCTAACATCAAGCTGGACATTCAAACCGTTGGTGGTGGTGCCGATTACGCTGCAGCACTGAAGACTAAGTTTGCTTCCGGCGACGCGCCTGACATTTTCTCAAATGGTGGATATGCTGAAATGGAGCTTTGGGGAGATAAGATGGAAGATCTGTCCGATCAACCTTGGGTGAAAGATCTGATTCCTATGGCAGCAGAGCCAATGACTAAAGACGGTAAAGTGTACGGTATGCCAATGAACCTTGAAGGAATTGGTTTTGTATATAACAAAGACCTGTTCGAAAAAGCAGGCATCACTGAAACTCCTAAAACATTGTCACAACTAGAAGATGCAGCTAAGAAATTGCAAGCGATTGGCGTAACTCCTTTTGGTAATGCGTATCAAGAATGGTGGCTCCTTGGTAACCAAGGGATCAGCGTAGCATTTGCTCAACAAGATGATGTAAATGGCTTCATTAAGAGCTTGAATGACGGTACGGGTACAATCGTAGGTAACAAAGTGTTTGAAGATTGGAGCAACTTGCTCAACTTGACTTTGAAATACGGACAAAAAAATCCGTTGACTACAGATGCTAACACTCACTTGGCTATGTTTGCTAAAGGTGAAACTGCAATGATGCAAGAAGGTAACTGGGCACAAACCCTTGTTGATAACATTACACCTGACATGAACATCGGTATGTTCCCTATGCCAATCAATGAAGATGCTGCAAAGAATGACAAAATGACTGTAGGTATTCCTGCAAACCTTGTTATCAACAAAGATTCCGGATCTAAAGAAGAAGCTAAAACATTCTTGAACTGGTTGGTAACTTCAGATATGGGTAAAGAGTACATCGTTAAAAAATGGAAATTCATCCCTGCGTTGTCCACCATCGAAGCAACTCCTGAAGATATCGGTAAGCTTGGATCTGACGTATGGAACTATGTAAAAGAAGACAAAGTGTATGGTTTGCAATCCTCTAAATTCCCTGATGGTGTAACTCAAGAATTTGCTAGTGTGATTCAACAGATGATCGCTGGCAAGGTTGATGTGAATGGCTGGATGACAGGCATGCAAGCAGCTTGGGACAAGCTTAAGAAATAAGTGAAGCTCGTTCATAAAGAAGATTAAAATGGACTAGTGGTTAACAAAGGCGTTCTCCGTATACCTCATCATTATGAGACGGGGAGCGCCTTTTATTTTGATGATAACAAGATAGGGGGAGAGGACGTCGATGAAACGATATGATCTTATTCAGATAGGTGTGGACTATTACCCGGAGCATTGGGAAGAATCCATGTGGGAACCGGATATCAGATTAATGAAGGAAACAGGTGTCAAGGTAGTTCGAGTCGCCGAGTTTGCATGGAGCCGGTTAGAGATAGCGGAGGGCAATTACCAGTTCGGGTGGCTGGACCGCGCGCTGGATCTTTTTCATAAGTATGGATTACAGGTTGTGATTGGTACGCCCACAGCTACACCTCCTAGATGGTTAACTACGAAATTTCCGGACGTGTTGCCGGTATTTGCGAAGGGAGAGACCTTTCATCCAGGGGTACGCGGACACCGCTGCTATAATAGTACATCTTTGCGCGAATACGGAAGTCGTATCACGCAGCGACTTGCGGAGCACTATAGTGAACACCCGGCCGTTATTGGTTGGCAGACTGATAATGAATTCGGGATGTTAGATTGTCATTGTGATGCTTGTAATATAGCGTTTCGCAATTGGGTGAAAGCCAAATATGGCAGCCTTGATCGGGTGAATGCAGAGTGGGGAACGGTTGTGTGGAGTGGAGAATATAGCGATTGGAATGAGCTTACTGTTCCACTGGGCGGATCACCACACCAGAATCCATCATTCCTGCTAGATTATCAGCGGTTTCAGTGGGATTCGGTGGTAGCATTCCAGAAGACGCAGATTGATATTTTGCGGTCTGTTTGTCCGCAGCATTTTATCACTCATAACTTTCATAGCTATCCGCAGCGTCTGGATATGTACGCAGTCGGTGCTGATCTGGATGTCGCTGCATTTGACTATTATCCGAATACTTCTCCAACCAAGCAAGCGACAACACCATATAGCGGAGCACTTTCACTAGATGTAACCCGTGGTATTAAACGTCAAAACTTTTGGATCATGGAGCAGCTAAGTGGTTCACCAGGTTGTTGGATGCCGATGTGGAGAACGCCGTATCCTGGGATGATTCGTGCTTATGCGTGGCAGACGATAGCCAGAGGTGCTGATACCGTCGTTCATTTCCGCTGGCGTAGTGCAGTCGCGGGAGCAGAGCAATTCTGGCACGGACTGATTGATCACAGCAATGTCCCAGGACGCAGGTTTGCGGAGTTCACTCAGTTATGCCATGAGGTTAATACACTCGGGGAGAAGCTGACTGGAACGACGCTAAAGAATGAAGTAGCTATACTCCATTCTCATGAAGAGAAGGCTGCGCTAGATATTCAGCCGCAGGCTGAGGGATTTGATTATTATGAGAATATTAAGCAGATTCACCGTGCGGTGACGAAGCTTGGTATGGGTTGTGATGTTATCGATCTTAGACAACCATTGGATGAGTATAAAGTAGTGATTGCTCCAAATTTGTATTTACTGGATGAGGAGATCGTACGTAGTTTGGAGGATTTTGCACTCGCTGGCGGAACTTTGCTTATTACCAATCGAAGTGGCGTGAAAACTACAAATAACATCGCAGTCATGCAGCCACTACCGGGGCTACTGAGCTATTGCACAGGGGTTGAAGTGCTGGAGTATGATCCGATTGGTACTGAGACCCATAAGGTTGTTGATGCTGAGGGTAACCCATATGAATGCACGCAGTGGTGCGACATCCTAAGGCCTGTTGTGGCAGTGCCGATTGCTTGGTATGGCGATGATTTCTATAGCGGAACTCCGGCTGTAACCGTCAATGCTTTTGGAAAAGGTCAGGTTTATTACTTTGGGACTCATATGGAAGAGAGATTCTGGTCAGTTTTATTGGAGCGCCTTTCCAAACAGCAGGGGCTGTTTAGATTTGAGGGTTTGCCGGATGGAGTACAGACCTCTGTGCGTTCGGGAGATCAAGGAAGCTTCTTATTCTTGCTTAATCTGAGCCGGGAGTCTGTGACGATCCCGTTGCCACAGGAGTATAACAGTCTGCTGAATCACTTGATTTGTTCAGGAGAGCTGCAGCTTGAGCCGTATGGTGTGGATATTCTGGAGATGTAAAAGATTTTAAGTAATTGCTGATGGGGAGAGGGCTTTATCTCCTTGGGGGTTAACCCTTGTGATTGAGATTGAGATTGAGATTGAGATTTGTGATTGCACTCTGTGCAATAGAATGCTCGAAATGAGATGGAAAAGTGCATTCTAATGTATTAAGTGCAATAGAATACACTGTTTTACGGGGACTGTAGCTGTCGAGACAAGCCAGTTGGTACGATGCAGAATAGCTGAACTAGAAGGAATGGAGAGTTGGTTTGATACAGAATAGCTGCACTTTCTACACTTATTTTATGCTCTCGGGCTATGAAAAGGATTTAGTTGTATTTAGTGCAGCTATAATGCGAAGTATCGCGGTTCACAGCCAAATGCTGAGAATATAACTGCACAGAATACACTTATATGGATATTTTCTGCTGAACAGGCTGATTTAAGTGTACAAAATGCAGTTACTCTGACGCACATGCCCATACTAATGAGATTCACACAGCGATAAGCTCTATCATCACAACCTTATGTAGCATTTCACTACGCAGGAGGCGATTAAGCTGTACACCTTAGAGTATTAGTGAAGTCGTCTAAACTGCTCCGGTGTAGTCCCTGACTGCTTGCGAAAGGTGGCAACATAATGGCTAACATCACGGAAGCCGACTCTCTGCGAGATGATTTTTACAGTAAGATCCGGCTGGCTTACGAGCATTTCTTTGCTTTTACGGATACGTAGCCGTACGAAATAGGCATAAGGAGATAGCCCAAAGGTTTGTATGAATAGATTGTTGAGATATCGCCCTGAGACGCCGAGCTGATCGGCTAGATCGTTAAGTCCGAGATCAGGATCACCATAATGGCTGTCCATCCACTTCAGAAGCGGCTGCAGCTTATCCACATTGCGGGATATCGTTGTGTTGTTATGCAGTTGCCCATATTTGCTTAAAGTAAGCAGAAAGCGATAAGCATCAGTGGAGGCAGTCAGACCAAACATGTCCTGTGAGGCATCATACTGATCAAGTATTTCTCTTAGCAGCTTGGAGAGAGGCGCCTCTTTTTCCCAGCGGTAAAAAGAATTCATATTCATCCCCAGCGTCTCCAAAATAGACCCTGCAGAGCTGCCTCCGAACGTTAAATAAGAGGTGCTCCAGTTAGCAGCCGAAGCTTCATAGCGATGTGGAGTATAGGGGAGAAGTAATACACCACTGCCTGCGGGAAGGGAGAAGCTTTTATTCTCAAAATGAATCACCCCTTCACCAGACGCCGTTTGGAGCCAATGATAGGTTTCGTAGCCATCTAAGCGGGATACTTTTTCCTGTTGATGATTGTGACCGATACTGTCTATTGTGATAGGTAGATCTTGTCCACCCTCATGGGGGAACACAATTCTACGATGCACGATTCCCTTCAATGACTCCATCTCCTCTTGGTTCCATATTCTTATATGCTGGGAAGATTATTTTATATTTATAGCGTAAGGTTAACCGATTACAATATATATATAATTATACTATAAAGGATGTGCGAAGTGTGATTAACGATAAATTACCTAAGATTTGGTACGGTGGAGATTACAATCCAGAGCAATGGGATGCGCCTGTATGGGCAGAGGATGAGCGTATGTTTAAGCTGGCAGGAATTGATGTTGCCACAATTAATGTGTTTTCCTGGGCGCTGATCCAACCTTCCGAAGACACTTATGATTTCTCATCACTAGATGAATTAATGGATAGACTATATAAAAATGGTACTTACGTATGTCTGGCAACAGGTACAGGAGCGCACCCAGCTTGGATGGCTCATCGTTATCCTGAAGTTACTCGTGTTGATGTGAAGGGCAGAAAACGCAAGTTCGGTGGACGTCATAACTCGAATCCAAACAGTCCGGTTTACCGCAAGTTTGCAGCGAAGCTGGCAGGAAAGCTGGCTGAACGTTATAAGGATCATCCGGCGCTTGTAGCTTGGCACGTTTCGAATGAGTTCAGTAACTATGATTATTCTGATTTATCTGAAGCGGCGTTCCGTGTCTGGTTGAAGGATCGTTATGGTTCTCTGGATGTATTAAACAAAGCATGGAATACACGTTTTTGGGGACATACGTTTTATGATTGGGAAGAAATTGTACTGCCTAGTGAGCTGAGTGAAGAATGGGATGGCAACCGCACCAACTTCCAAGGCATTTCATTAGACTTCCGTAGATTTATGTCTCATAGCTTGCTGGAATGCTACAAAATTGAGAGCGATGCGATTAAGGAGCACAGTCCTAACGTACCTGTTACCACTAACTTGATGGGCTTTTATGATGAATTGGACTATTTTGAGTGGGCTAAACATATGGACGTCATTTCTTGGGACAACTATCCTTCACTGGATACACCAGTCAGCTTCACAGCCATGACGCATGATCTCATGCGTGGATTGAAGAATGGACAACCTTTCATGCTGATGGAGCAAACGCCAAGCCAGCAGAACTGGCAGCCATATAACTCTTTGAAACGTCCAGGGGTTATGCGCTTGTGGAGTTATCAGGCTGTTGCGCGTGGTGCAGACACTGTTCTGTTCTTCCAGCTGCGTCGTTCAATTGGTGCATGTGAGAAGTATCATGGAGCTGTTATTGAGCATGTGGGACATGAGCATACGCGTGTATTCCGTGAATGCGCTGAGCTAGGTAAAGAGCTGGGACAGCTTGGAGATCAGCTATTGGATGCGCGGAGTGCAGCTAAAGTAGGGATTATTTATGACTGGGAAAACCGCTGGGCCATCAACCTTTCAAGCGGACCATCCGTAGCCTTGGATTATGTGAATGAGATTCATAAATATTATGATGCACTCTACCAACAAAATATCGAAGCCGATATGATCGGTGTAGAAGAGAATCTGTTCAAATATGAGATTGTAATCGCACCTGTGATGTATATGGTTAAGCCGGGTTTTGCTGAGAAGGTTGAAGCTTTTGTAAAAGCAGGCGGTACATTCATTACGACTTATTTCAGCGGAATTGTTAATGAGAACGACCTCGTAACCGTAGGTGGCTACCCTGGGGAACTGCGCAACGTACTCGGGATCTGGGCAGAGGAAATTGATGCACTGCTGCCAGGGATGAGCAATGAGATTGTGATGGACAAAGCGTGGGGCAATTTGAGTGGTTCTTACAAATGTGATCTGCTCTGCGATCTGATTCATGCCGAAGGCGCTGAGGTTTTGGCAGAGTACGGATCTGATTTCTATAAAGGAATGCCAGCCTTGACTGTGAATAACTTTGGTGAAGGTAAAGCGTATTACGTGGCTACCAGCCCAGAAGCGGGATTCTTGAAAGGATTCTTAGCCAATCTGTGTGCCGACAAGAACATTCAGCCGCTAGTAACTGCACCGGAAGGTATCGAATCTGTGCAACGTGTGAAGGAAGGCGTATCCTACCTATTCTTGCTGAACCACACCACTGGTGATTTGAGTGCGGATATTGGTGCTGATGAGCGTACGGATCTTCTGACTGGCAATAAGGTTAGCGGTTCTTGTGTTGTGCCAGCCCGTGGAGTATTGATTTTGTCGGATAAGAACTAATTCGTAGTATATATAAAAAGATCTCCGGGGAACCAACTTGTCCCCGGAGATCTTTTTTTGTGGTGCAGCATTTCATTAGCTGCTGCTGCTCGCGCTGTCATCTGGAGTAGCTCCACCGAGATTGCCATTACTTAATGTAATGCTCTCCGCCACGGTGGAATCTGATTTAAGTGTGTATTGGATAATATCATCAGCCTTCAGTTCTGCTAAGGTGATCGCATTTTCTTGACGCGTGCCATTGTCGAAGGTAACCGCTACGATTTTAGTATCCGCATCAATCGTAATGTCTGTGGTTTCATCGGAGAAGCTTTGCTGCATTCTACCTCCCTGTGGCCCACCGCCTTGTCCGCCACCTTCCGGCATTTCCCCTTGTGGCATCCCACCCTCGGGCGCAGCGCCATTTCCTGTACTTTGATCGCCATCAGGTCTTTCCGGCGGGGTACCGCCTTGACTGTTCTGCCCGTCACCTTCTCCAGCACCTTGTGGGGGCATAGACATGTCCGATTTATAGATGGTAAGGGTAGTATCGCTTACACTCTTAATCTTACCGAAATTCATGGACATATTAGGTCCGCCATTCTGTTGATCGCCGTTTGCTTGTGGTTGTTTGGCTGCTGAACCCCTGTCTGCTTGGTCATTTGCAGCAGTTGTTCCTTCGGCCTCCGAATTCGCGCTGCAGCCAGCCAATAATAGAGAAGCGAGTAGGCCTCCAGATATTAGAATAGGGACGAACTTTCTCATTTTTTATTCCTCCTTAGTAGGTTAAAGATAGATTAGGAGAAATATAACAAACAGTTCTGAAAGTTTGCTTAATTTCCGCTGAGAGTTTGCCTAAAGAAATGAAATATGCAAATGTTATATAATGAACAAATATGTAGACTTAAAGGATAAGCCAACGACCAGGAAAGAGGCAGCACATGAAGACTTTACTAGTAACAGGGTATCGTGCGCACGAGCTCGGTATTTTTGACAATAAGCATCTAGGGATTCCTTATATTAAAAAGGCACTAGCTAACCGATTAAAACCTTTGATTGAAGAAGGCGTGGAATGGGTGATTACGCCCGGCCAGTATGGTGTGGATCTGTGGGCATGCGAAGTGGTGAGCGAACTTAAGCTGCAATATCCGGACTTGAAGCTTGGGATCATTACAGCGCATACTGGTCAGGAAGAGAAATGGAAAGAAGAAAAGCAGAACGAGTATCGGCGTATTATTGCGGGTGCGGATTTCTTCGGGGCGGTCAGTAATGCTCCTTATGACGGTAGCTGGCAGTTTCGGGCTAGAGACGATTTGTTGTTCCGCAAAAGTGACGGAATATTGCTCTTTTATGATGAGGATGCAGCGGAGGGGAGTCCGAAGTTTTTTAAAGAGCGGGCGCTGAAGCTGCATGCTGAAGGAGAGTATGAGTTGTTTCTAATTCACTCTGATGAAATTCAGAATATTGCCGATGAAGAGAATCAACGTGACTATGAGTAAGTATATGTAGATTTTGGAAAAGTAAAGGCCCGTAAACAGTGAATGAGACCATCACCGTTTACGGGCTTTTTGATATAAGAAGTGATCAGATAAAACTCTTTAGCGATGGTGCTTTTCGCACCTTGTAGTTTTGTTCATAAGCATAGGCGAGCTTGATGAGTGTAGGCTCCTGATAAGCTTTCGCTGAGAAAGTTACACCGAAGGGGGCGCCGGCTGATGTATAACCGGAAGGCACAACGATGGACGGATATCCTGCTCTGGAGGTAATTCTGGCGCCGAAATCGGCGGGGAACAGCAGGGCATCCAGATTGTGCTCCTTCATGGTGGCGTCGATGCCTTCTTCCTTACATAGTTTTATGTCAGTCGCACGGTGCAGCAAATACTTTGGTTCGGTTTGTGTGCCGGAAGAGGTATATTCCGCATCTATTAACGTAGCTTGACCATATCTCAAAGTCTCCACAGGATGTGCATGATTAAAATCAATAATATCCTTCAACGTTCGCATCGGTGCCCCAGGGCCCAAACGAGATAAATAAGCGTTCAAAGCTGTTTTGAATTCATTCAATACCACAGAAGAATAACTAATTTCCCGGGCGGTCTTAATATCCGCAGGATCAATAATAGTAGCTCCAAGCTCTCTCATTCTATCTACAGAAGCATTGAACAGTGCAAGTTGTTCTTCTGTCAGCTCCTCGAAATAATAATCACGCGGGATACCTATTCGGGCGCCTTGCAAGCCATTCTCGTCTAGGAATACAGTGTAATCCTTGTGGATTCTACCTATATTCGTTCCCATTGCTGCATCTTGAGTATCATTGCCGAGCAATGCGTTTAGCAGCAGAACGGCATCACGAACGGTTCTGGCCATAGGGCCAGCAGTATCTTGTGTATTGGATAGCGGAAGGATTCCCGAACGGCTGAGCAGTCCAACGGTTGGCTTAATGCCAATAATGGAGCCCAAGTTACCAGGGTTAAGGATCGATCCCGAGGTCTCTGTGCCAACAGAAACTGTACAAAAGTTACAAGCGACAGCTACCGCGGAACCAGCACTGGAGCCACCTGTTGGTGTAGATATATTGTAGGGGTTAAGGACTTGCCCGCCGCGGGAGCTGTATCCGGAGGGCATGCCGGTTGTCATAAAATTGGCGAATTCGGTCATATTGGCTTTACCCATAATGATTGCTCCGGCTTCACGCAGTTTGGTAACTATAAACGCATCTTCCCCGGCAAAAGAATTCGCCAAAGCCAGCGAGCCCGCGCTAGTATGCATTTTATCCCCTGTATTGATGTTATCCTTCAATAACACAGGTATGCCGTGCAGGGGTCCCCGGGAGCCGTTGATCGTACGTTCAACATCTAGAGATTCTGCGATAAATAATGCATCCGGATTGATCTCCAACACAGAGTTAATCGTCAGGCCATTTTTGTCATGATCAGCTATGCGTTCATAATACATGAGAACTAGTTGTTTTGACGTAAGTTCTCCGGCTTCTAATGCAGCTTGGATCTCCGGTATAGTGGCTTCTACGATTTCAAAACTCATGTGCGTTCACGCTTCTTTCCCTTTAGGATATAGCTTCCCCTTCATCTAACCATAATTTGGGTTTTAGTGGTAGTATTCTTTTTATACTACAAATTATTGAATGATGGTCTCGGCAGTTAGGGGGGATATTAATGTTTTTTATTAGCGAAGTTTTGGGTAGAGCTTGCAAGCGCGCAACTGAAAAAAGGTGTCCAAATCGCCAAAACAAATGGCTGTTAGGACACCTCTTTTTATTTTTTTTCTGATAGGAGTTGTTATTACCCCTGCTTACCCCTGTGCTGTAAATCCCTCTTCCGCTAAATATTCTTTAGCTTCTTCAAGGGTCTCAAAGGCCATTTCTAGATTAAGGTTGGCATAGACATACCATAAATCATCCTCAAGCTTCAGGGTTAGGGTATGGCCCTCATCATTAGTCCAGAGTGAGTCGGCAGTTGCCGCAGCCTTTTTCTTTCTTTTGCTGGCTACAGGGACGTCCGGAATGTAAATGGACAGTGAGGTGATGGAGGCATCCAGCAGACTCCGCAGCTCGGATTCCGAGTAGTCGCGAATGTTCACAAAGCCCTTATCATCTGTCTCATAGCCCCGCAATAAGCCTGCGAACACATAACCATTCCCATTAGGATGCAGGTGGTAAGCAACGGTTTTCTTATCATGCTGGCTTTCCTCGTAGTGATAGTTCACGCGCCCAAGGGATACGTTTTTACGTTCCAGTTGGGGGTAAGAGTCGAGAATCGCTAATTTTTGTTCAAAAGTAAGCATATACAGCCTCCGGTTTTCGGTGTGATTGTGCACATGATTATACCATGACGATGGCCCGCAGACTATTTTTTAGTGATCAAGCGGCAGAGACAGCATGAAGGTACAGCCTTCCTGGGAGTGCTTCTCAAGCACAAGGCTTCCGTTCATAGATTCGGCCAAAAGACGGCTGAAGGTGAGACCGAGTCCCAGACCACGTAGTGTGCTCTGTTTGTCGCTACCCCGGAAAAAAGCCTCGAAGACATGCTCACTATGATTTGATGAGATGCCCAGTCCATTATCCTGAACACGAATCTCCGCCATGCCATGACCTTGCTGTTCAAGCAGCTCTACTGTAAGCTGCACCATTCGGTCTGGGGCTTTGGCTTGTACACTGTTATTAAGTAAATTGACGATGATTTGTTGGATACGTAGCGGGTCCCCACACAAAAATAAGGGAGTTCTTGGCATATGGAGCATAGGCTCCGCAACTTCATCTGCTTGTGTCAGCTTCCATTGATACACGATTTCAGATAACAGTGGCACTGCATCCAGTCGATCGTGACGGACAGAAACGATTCCTGCAGTCAGTGCGTTGTAATCCAGAAGATCGGCAACCATCCGTTGCAATCGTCCAGCTTCCTGCAAAGCAATATCTAGAAATTCCACCGCCTCATCGTCTTCCACGACCCCTTCACGAACGGCATGGATTAGGCCTTTAATAGAGGTTACTGGTGTCTTTAGTTCATGGGATACACCGGCTAACATAACCGCACGGGACTGCTCAAATTGTTGTAACTTGCCTGCCATCTCTTCAAAAGACAACATCAGTTCATGGATTTCTCGTTCTTTGGCATCCTTATCCAGAACGATATCATAACGGCCATGGCTGATTTGAGCGGCTGCTTTGGCTACTTTCTGGATCGGTTTTGCCAGTTTGCGAGACAAGAGGTAAATGGTTAGCCAACTTAATATGATTAGAAATAGCAAAAGAATGGAGAAAAAAATGATCTCCTCCTGCGGAATATGCCTCAGCGATTTCTTGGATTGAAGGACAATCACCTGTCCCAGTGTTTTCCCATCCGATTGTATGGACGCTACTGCAGCTTTGAACTCCGGACTGCGAGAGTCGTTAAGACTATCATTAAGTTTATGCCTCATCTCATCTTCAGTTAGTGGTGGCATAGAGTACAGCATTTGATCTTGCTGATCCGTAATGATTACACACATTTCTACGGTTAACTTGAAGAATCGTTTTCGGTCTTCAATGAGCATTCCAAGATTTTGGCTGATCTCTATGGAACCCTCACGATTTACGCTACGGTCGGCAATCTCCTGTGCTAATAATCCAGTAGTCTGCATCCGGTTACTCATAGCTTCTTGTTGGATCCACCAGAACGTCGTTAGTGCAGTTAGGAGGAGGCCAACACTAATGATGATCAGATAACGAATCGTCCAATAGGAGAGAATCGAAGTACGTTTGGGGCTGCTTTTCTTTAGGTTGTCCATAATTGATATCCTGTCCCTCTCAGGGTACGGATTTCCCCCTCATCTACTGGCCAATGCGACAGCGCTTGGCGAAGTCTTTTGATAGACAAGTCCACGGCTCGGTCACTTCCTTCGTAATCCATCTCCCAGACATGTTCTATTAATTGCTCGCGAGTACATATTTGATTAGGTCTTTCAGCCAGAAATAACATGACCGACATATCACGTGGACTAAGACTCAGCTCAACCCCGTTTAAAAAGACAGCTCGTGCAGTAAAGTCGATAAACAAACTGCCATAATGCCGTTTGCGGCTGCCATCGGACCACTGCGAAGGACGGCGTAACACAGCATTCACGCGTGCCACCACTTCCTCAGGAATAAAGGGCTTAGACATATAATCATCCGCACCACCGTCGAGACCGGCTAGTCGGTCATTGATCCCGTCCCTTGCGGTGAGCATGATCACGGGACAGCTGCTTTTTTCACGGATCAGCTTTAGCAGTTCAAAGCCGTCCATGTTTGGCAGCATGATGTCGAGTAATACTAATGAGGGAGGTGTTATAGCAAAAGACTCCAGCGCAGCACGTCCGTCGGCTACACGGGTGACATGGAAGCCTGCTTTTTTCAGATAGGCACTGAGGACCCTGGAGATAGCTTCCTCATCTTCAACAATTAGAATGGATCTCATCAAGTGGTGGTCCTCCAATCTATAAAATTACGACAAGTTTAACACATCATAGCTCGCTCTGCTCTGACTTCTTCCCGACTTATTGCTTTGTTAGAATGAGGGACGAGCTTGAAAATATACAGAATATTTTGAATATTGGAGGGAACAGGATGAAGAGAAAAAGAATAGCCTTGATCGCTGCCGGAGTCATTATCGTAGGAGTAGTCACAGGTTATACATTGCTGGATAAATCGCTGGGCAATAATGTACAGATCGAGTCCGTGATTCCAGGGCAAGCCACAACAGCCGGTAATGGAGAAAGCACGAATAACACTGGAGCACCAGCAGGAGCGACGGTCACAGCCGATCAATTAAACGGTGATTGGACGGTTACGGATGCTTCTAAAGTATATTGGTCAGTAACCACCTCTAAAGAAACAGTAAACTTCGTGGATAACAAAGTTCAAGGTACCTGGAAAGTTAATATAGATGATTCTACTTCGATGGTTGGAGAAGGGTCAGTAGATATGAGCACTCTGGACTCTGGCAATGGTCAAAGAGATGAGCATGTAAAAGGGGAAGATTTTCTAGCCGTTACGGAATTTCCACAATCTACGTTTGTCGTTAAATCATTCTCGGAGCTGCCAACGGAATGGACCGAAGGAGCCACTGTGCCGGTTGAAATGCAAGGAACGCTTACAGTGAAGGGTGTGGAAAAGGACGTTACCTTCCAGTCTCAAGCAGCGTACAGTGGTGGACAGCTGATGTTGTCGGGTACAACAACAGTGGCTTTTTCTGATTTTGGCTTAAGCAATCCACACACCGTTGTGCTGGATACTGAGAACAATCTTGAGGTTCGATTAGAGCTTGTATTGACGAAATAGCAGTCTTTCCGTAAAGAAGACTTTGCTGTGAATTTATAGAGAAACTTTACGGAAGAGACTTTCCCGGGCCTAATAGCTTTTGGGAGAGTCTCTTTGGTTTGGAATGAAATGTATGTTTTAATAGAAGTATCTGTCTAATAAATAGCAATAAAGGAGGTGTTCCTTGTGATTCAGGTGGCGGCAGCGATTATACATAATGAAGAAGGACAGATTCTTATTGCTCGGCGCAGGCAAGGTAAATCTCAGGCAGGTCTGTGGGAATTTCCTGGCGGCAAAATAGAGCAGGATGAAAGCATCGCAGATTGTCTGCAAAGAGAGCTTCAGGAGGAGATGGGGATAACAATCCTTCCCTATGAAAGCTTTGGCGTGAACGAGCACAACTATGGAAGTGTCGAGATCAGACTGTTTGCTTGGAAAGCCCGGTATCAGGGAGGTGTAATTGATCTTGTCGATCACGATGAATATAGGTGGATGCTTCCAGCTGAACTCGGTCAGTTCACTTTTGCTCCTGCAGATATTCCTTTTGTAGAACGGCTAATGGTGGGGGCAAATCAAGTGTGAAGGCAGTCTGAACATCAAGTAGAAAGGAAGAACTTAAGTGCCCGTATATGAAAAGCTAGTGCGTGACGGAATTCCCAACCTGATAGCTTCTCAAGGTAAAGACTTTAAAACAAGGATATTAGAGTCCAAAGAATACATAACTGAACTACGTAAAAAATTGAAAGAAGAGTCGGAGGAGTATTTTCGGGCAGTGAGTAATGAAGAAGCTCTAGAGGAGCTTGCCGACATGCTGGAAGTAATTCAAGCGCTGGCGGAGACCCATGGAAGTAACAGCGCAGAGCTGGAGGAGCTTCGTGCGGAGAAAGCTGAACGTCGTGGTGGATTTAAGGAACGGATATTTTTAATTGAAGTGGAAGGAGAATAACTAGAGATTATTGTTCTGTATAAGGAGGTTATTAATGTTGTCCAAAACCAAACTGATGATGATCTTAAGCGGTGTGGTAGCCTTAATCCCTGTAGCTATTTATTTATTCCTATATTCCAAAATGCCTGATAGGGTCCCGATTCATTACGATGGGAACATGGCTGATAGATTTGTAAGTAAGTCTAGTCTGGAGGTTATTTTGCAAAGCGGGCTTGGATGTTTGGGATTTATGATCATGAAACTCCTGCAGTTCCTTTTGAAAAAAGCGTTTATTCAGAGCTCGAACGAGCATTCAGCGGCTTTGAGCAGGATCTGGAATATTGCTATTTTGGTGGTGACGGTGGTGTTTGCTGGCATCAGTTCCTATACATTTATTAGAATGGTCTGATAGAATTAAAGAGGCTTAGCAGAAGGATTAGGAGGAACATGCAAATGAAAATGGATAACGCTTACAAGGTAAGATGGGGAATTCTCAGTACAGGCTGGATTGCCCATCAGTTTGTTACTGATTTAGCTCACGCCAGCAATGGCGTGGCATATGCCGTGGGTTCGCGTTCACAGGAAAGTGCAGATAAATTTGCGAGGGATCATGGAGTACCACATGCTTATGCTACTTATGAGGAATTGGTAAATGACCCGAATGTAGACGCGGTATATATTGGAACGCCACATCCTTTTCACAAAGAAAATGCATTATTGGCGCTACGTGCAGGCAAAGCTGTCCTATGTGAGAAGCCTTTTACCGTGAATAGCGGAGAACTAGAAGAAGTAGTGGCCTACGCTAGAGATCATAAGCTATTCCTGATGGAGGCCATGTGGAGTCGTTACATCCCGGCGATTGTGAAGGTTAGAGAATGGATCGCCGAGGGTAGAATCGGTGAAGTTCGCTTGGTGAAGGCAGACTTAGGATTTCGCACCGACTGGAATCCGGAAAGCAGATTGCTGAATCTGAAGCTGGGCGGAGGGGCGCTGCTGGATGTTGGGATTTATCCGGTTTCTTTTGCCTCGATGGTGTTTGGACCTCATCCTGAATCTATCTCTAGTACGGTGCATATTGGTGAGACTGGAGTGGATGAGCATTTCTCCATGCTGCTGGATTATGGCAATGGGAAAACCGCTTCGTTGAACGGGGGTATTCGTCTTAATACGCTGGAGGAAGCACATGTGTTTGGAACAGAGGGCCGTATTATTGTTGAAGGGACGTTAGTGAACCCGAAATCTGCTTCGCTTTATATAGGGGATGAGAAGGTAGAGAGCTTTGTGGATGATCGAGCTTCTATTGGATATTGTTTTGAAGCGGAGGAAGTAGGGCGTTGTCTACAAGCGGGATTTACAGAGAGTCCTGTGATGTCACTGGATGAGTCGTTAGCGATTCTGCAACTGCTGGATCAAGTACGTGCGCAGTGGGGTCTTAAGTATCCTGGAGAGTAATTTTTAAAAATAATAATACCCCTCGATTTATATGCTACGTAGGTAGCTCCGAGGGGTGTTTGATATATCGATCGAAGGTGGGCGTCTAGTTCTGACTATTGGCGTTTTTACTTTTGCCTGCTTGGACCCATCCAGCCACTTCAACAGTACGCTTCGCTTGATGAAAAACAGCATCACGGATCCGATCCTGCTCTTCGATCATTTTACCGTCTCCATCTACACTGACGCTTGTTCCGTACGGGTTGCCTCCCGCTCCAAATGTGACGGGATCTGTGTAACCTGGTGCTGCGACAATCGCTCCCCAGTGATACATCGATGTGTAGAGTGCCAAGATCGTTGCTTCCTGTCCGCCATGTGGATTCTGTGCTGAGCTCATGGCGCTGACGACTTTGTTTACGGTGAGTCCTTTGCCCCAAATCCCTCCGGTTGTATCAATGAACTGCTTCATTTGAGAAGCAATGTTACCGTAACGGGTTGGAGAACTGAAAATAATCGCATCAGCCTCCACAATATCATCAGGTGTTGCAACGGGGATATCTTTTGTCTTCTCAGCCAGGGCCTTCATCGCCGGATTTGCCGCAATTTTGTCCTCGGGAACCAGTTCCTGCACCTTCAGCAGTTTTACCTCAGCTCCTGCTTTCTCGGCGCTTTCCGCGGCCCACTGTGCTAGCTGGTAGTTAGTTCCTGTGGCACTGTAGTAGATGACGGCTAATTTGATTTTTGACATGCTGTAGTCATTCCCTTCGAGTGTAGTTCCATACTATTAATTACCCCAATGATGCTTTTATAACCCAAATCGATGATTCTACTCTAACTAGACAGACAGATGTCCACTTCTCCTGTGTATACTGAACTCAATCACATGAAATGAGGGATAATGATGAATACTTATTTTGTACAAAAACCGAAAATGACCTTGGCTGGGGTTAGCATACGTACGACAAATGAAGTGGAAATAGGTCCTGATGGGGGCTTGTCGCGGCTGTGGGAAACGTATTTCCAAAGTAATATTGCGGGGCAGATGGATACGGTTAAACCTGAGTATATCTATGCCTTGTATACAGATTATGAGAGTGATGCGTCGGGTGCATATACCGTTGTGATTGGGCATGAAGTGGCTGGGGAGAGACATTTAGCGGATAGCGGCATCGTGAGTGCGGCTGTTCCAGAGAGCAAGTATATGGTTTTTACGACGAAAAAAGGTCCGGTATTTGAAGTAGTCTCGCAAGCTTGGGGGGAGATTTGGACGTATTTTAAGGGCTCTACAGAGATAAGAACTTATACGGGCGATTTTGAAATTTACGATTCGCGGAATTTTGATCCTGCTAACACACAGGTTGAGATTTATATTGCGATTGAGTAGATCGGGTGAAAGATATTTTAGCTAAAAGAAATGTTTCGTGGGGATTTGGGGGCTGCCGAGAGGCAGTTCCTTTTTTCGCGGATGAGCTGAATCCCTTGGGTGAGGGTGAAGGGTTACTCAACGATTAAAACGAATATATATCAATAGAAGGAATGAGTAAATACGCTTCATATTTAAATGCGGATGTGTTGTTAACCAGTAAACGGAAAAAAATTCGTACCATTCGCTGTGTTAGACCGAAGTGGTGCAACAGAACGGTGAAAATCTCCCACATTAGCTGCGTCTAGCCGAAGTAGCAATCTTCAAGGGTAAAAATACCCTACATTTACTCTAATGATGCTCCAAACCGTTTGGAAGGAGATGGAGCAAGTGGAGTGTAAATGAAATAACTTGTTGAGTGAAGTGGATGAATTTTGATGGAGTTGAACTAAGGAAGTGTAGACGAAGTAGCTGGTTGAGTTAATATGTTCAATGGAGCATGACAGTCCCACCCAACAAATCACACACAAACCAAAATGAAACGGAGAACACCAAATGGGAAAACAATTCACGGCTATATTACCTGCACATCAGGAGTTTATTCTTCGGCAGCATCTTTTTTTCGTAGGGTCAGCGCCGCTTTCTGAAGAAGGGCATGTTAACCTGTCACCTAAGGGTCATGATTGCTTGCGGATTTTGTCTCCTAATCAAGTGGCTTATCTCGATATGACCGGTAGTGGTAATGAGACGAGCGCGCATCTGCTGGAAAATGGAAGAGTGACGGTTATGTTTTGTGCGTTTGAAGGACCGCCGAACATTCTGAGACTGTATGGAACAGGGACAGTAATCCTGCCTGGTTCATTTGAATGGGAAGCACTGTACCCTATTTTTACACCTCTGCCTGGAGCTAGACAGATCATTTTAATTGATGTTCATAAGGTACAGACTTCCTGCGGATTTTCGGTCCCATTCATGAGTTATGATGGTGAGCGAGATACGTTACAACGTTGGTCTATCCAAAAGGGCGAAGCAGGTCTGAAAGAATATAGACAAGAGAAGAACACCACAAGTATAGACGGGCTACCGACACCCCTTGGACAAAAAAACTAAGCGGACATGGTGATCCAAGGTTCATGTATATATAAAGTTTCACATTCGTCACGATGAGCGATCTCTCAATTCGACTAAGCAGTTATCTCATATATTCTACTGTCCAAAACTCATACTACCCACGGATTCCACCACAAACACAGGCACATATTGCTCTCCCATGTCCGTTCCAACAAGCTGATAACCGTTCTGATATTGACCACTAACTAACGCGTTACCTGTAACGGAACCCAAGTCTCCTTGAAGCAAAATATAAACCCCATTCGAGTAAGCCAGCTTATTACCGAAGTTATCTGCGACGATTTCACAGTGAAAAGATACCTTTTCAAAAGGATGAAGCGCTACATCGGAAGCTGAAATTACCGCATACTCCTGAACAATCTCAGCAAATTGATAGCTGCCATCTGCTTTACGATAACGTGCCGTCTGTCCAACGACACCGTCTCCGAGATCCGCGTTAGATACGAGTAAGGAATCAACGGACTGCAGTTCATAGCTATCTCCAGACACTGAAAACAACTGCGAAATACCATCCGATTTCATTTCATATGCTGTAAAAAGGGTACGTCCACCTTCGACCTCAGATTCAGCTAGAACCACAGGGGCACCAGAATCTGAAGAGGCAGTAAGCTGGTCATTAAAAGTTAGACTGCGCAGACTCTCGAATTTCGGTAAAATATTTCCAGTTAAAGTTATGACACTTTCGTCGCTATTCATTGCTGCATAATAGAGGACACCATTGCTATCCGTTCCAGCCACAATGACCTTCTTATCGTGTAGTCCCTTGCTGGAGATGACGTTCCCATATCTGCCTTGCTCTTCACCGCCCGGGAGAAGGCGCACAGGCTCGGCAATATTCCAAGCCAATCTTGTAACGGCAATGATTGAAGAAGTATCCTCTAACGGAGCAAGATCACTGTATAGCTGAATAGCTTCAGCATATTGACCTTTACTGGTCATGCGCTTGGCATTTTTAAGTAGTTTAGTTTTACTAGTATCTACTAAGGTTAGTACTTTAGATGAAGTAATCCCTGCCGATCCTGCAAAATTACGATAAGCAACAGCATGCCCAGCAAAGGCGGTGATGTTATCGCTCTCTAGATCTTTGTTCAGGATGATCTTTCCGCTACTTTCTGCCTGCCCAAGTACCCATGGCGCTTCGTAACTATGCTGGCTGTAAGCATTCATCATGGAGAGGGTGCTCTCCAGCATGCCTGTAAAGTTTCCTGTGCCTGCTAAGGCTTTTAGTTTAGCTGTATCATGACTTTTGAACTTGGAGGCTAGCAACTCCTCCTTGGATGCAGCGCTTCCGTAATAGGCATCGGGAATCTGCAACAGATTCCATTTAAAAGTGTATTCTTCACTCTTGTTTCCGTCTTGGCTCTGAGCAAGTTCGGTAAGAAACTGCTCCTTAAATTCTCGGAAGTAGGTTGTGAACTGGTCAGAAATGCCTGAATCGGTCGATAACTGGCGATAATAGGATTCATAAGGACCACCGGGCTTCATATATGTAGCTTTTAAGCTGAGGAGAGTATCATAACTTTTCATAAATCCGGTGAAATCTTTAGTCGCAGCTTGTGCTTTAGCGGAAGATACCAAGGCCTTCAAACCTTGGCGGATGGCCGTGATTGGTGACAGCTCATCAAGTCGCTTCGCAACCTTTTCTTCCATATAAAGAATGGAATGGTTTGCCGCCGCTAGGTGATACTGATTCTCTGCACTTATCAGATCGCCAGCAGCATAGAGACGGTCGGCTTCCTTGGTTATTTGTATTTTGTCGGCGATGAGAAAAACCTTCTGTCCAAGCATCACAAACATACTTATACACAAAATGATCATAAAGTTTCGCAGGGTTATTAATTGTTTGAACGTCATATAGAGTAGCCTCTTTTTTCAAAATATAAGAAAGCATAGTTTCACATCATTCTTTATCCTTATATTTCACCGAGGAACAATTGCCATCAATAAGATGCCAATGCCGTTTCTTCTTGAAATATAAGAATGTCTATTGAACTTCCGGGTCCCAGCGGTATTTGGCTTCACGAATGTCCGCTACTCTTTGGTCCAAGCCATTCCATGGTTCATGGGGATTCGCAGCAATGAGTTTGGATAACCGCATAAAGCGGTCTTTAGGCAGATCTTGCACGTATCGGCCGATCATATTGGAATAGAGCAGGGTATAACGCTTCATTCTTACTGCAGCTCCGGCAACTCCCGTAAGGATGGTCATACCATTATTCATATGACGAATTTCTACTTCATAGTTCTTTACGTATCGCAGTGTACGATCTTTGATCAGATCAGGACGGACCTTAGCGATCTCGCCGATATATTCGGCTAGTAGCGGCTCGAAATCCTTAAGAAGAAGCTGCTCCAGTTCTAAATCCATATCTTTGCGAAGCAAAAATCCATGCAGCAAGGCGATACGTTGACGTGCGATCCGGTCACCACGAAGCAGGATGGAGAGTTCGCGTAGCTTCTCGTAGGCAAGCACATCATCCTCACGGAGTACGGAGACAGCCTCCTGACGGTTGATCTCCAGTCCCTCTTTGATGATGCCAATCCCTCGTCCAAGCAGCTCGTTAAGAGAACGAAGATTCTCGTTCTGCCGTGCTTTTCGCTGCGTATAGTACAATAGTCCAGCGAGGAGAATCCCTCCGGCACCACATAACATCATCTGCTCTATGCTATTCCCAAAATAGACGGAGGCTAGTGTAAGCAGTAAGATGAATAGGAGGCGCGTATGCATTTTTCTTCCTGCAATAGATGCAGCTTGCTTTTCTACCGTAATAAGTGAGTCTTTACTGCATTTGGTGCATCGATCTTCACCGAGAGCGGTGTATTGTCCGCAGTGGCGACAAATACGAAGCTTGTCATAAGCGTAACGCGGGGCCTTGAAAGGCCGGAAGGTAACGGGTCTTTTCTTATTCACGGCCTTTATCGCCTCCGTTCAAAGCGGCTAGCAGTCGATCGTTAATATCATCACGTGTCAGTGGTTTGCGCTGATGTGCGGCATAAATGGAAATCTGAATTACGGCAATTAGGAACGTAATCCCAAGAATGACGTATGAAATCATGGAACAGTCCTTTCTCATGGACGCCTTGCAGACCGGATGTCTCATAGAATGATAACTCTATGCATCATTGCTACTTTGGTCCGGCGGTCCTAAAGTTGAAGTTTACAAGGTTTAATTATATCATAATGGCATACTATTTACAGATTTTAGCGACAGTGCTGAAGCTGTCATATGTGCCTAATATAACACAAGAGGAGCCCTATTTATGCTTCGTAAATATCAAAGTATTAGAACAACCAAGACTCTCTTTCTACGTATCTTTCCGGCATTGCTCCTGGCTCTTTGTCTAGCTGCCTCGCCTTTTGCAGCGGTTCAGGCCTATGCGGCAACGTCGGCGCAATCTCACATTGATGCGGTGCTTCTTATCGATGTCAGCAACTCCATGAAGACTAGTGACAAGAATAAAGTCGCGAACGAAGCGATGAAAATGTTCATAGATATGCTATCCACCCAAGGTGATAAAGTAGGTATTGTTGCCTATACCGACAAGGTACAGCGGGAGAAGGCCCTGCTGGAAATTAACTCAGAGACAGATAAACAGGATTTGAAGGATTTTATTGATGGACTGGACCGTGGAGCTTATACCGACATTGCTGTCGGTGTGGAAGAAGCTGTGAAGGTGCTCCAGAATGGTAGCGATCCGAAACATGAGCCAATCATCGTAATGCTAGCTGACGGCAATAACGATTTCAACAAAACAACAGGCCGGACGCAAAGCGAATCGGATAAAGAACTGAACGCCGCTGTGGAGGTTGCCAAGAAGAATGGCTATCCCATTTATACGATTGGGCTTAATGCAGACGGCAAGCTGAATAAACAGAAACTCGCTGATCTGTCCACTGAGACAGGTGGTAAAGCATTTTCGACGGACTCCGCAGATGATCTTCCGCAAATACTTAGTGAAATTTTTGCTAGTCATCTGAAGCTAAAGGTAGTACCTGTGCAGTCGATCACTGCAAATGGGGATTATCAGGATGTGACCGTTAACGTGCCTAACGGCAGTGTTTTGGAAGCCAATATCTCAATTATGTCGTCACAGCCTGTGACCGCGAAATTAACGGACCCGTCAGGGAAAGAAGTTGCGATCCCCTCAAACAATGTCCTGCTGTCCAAGTCTTCTACTTATAGCTTGATTAAGCTACTGTCACCGCAGGAAGGAGATTGGAAGCTTCAGGTTAAAGGTGTGCCAAAGGATAAGATTGATATTAATCTAGTCTTTAACTATGACCTGGAGCTTAAGATCGATGCGCTGCCATCAGCAACCTATAAAAAGGGTGATAAAATCGACATCACCTCGCATCTGTTCAGCAACGGTACTCAGGTAACACTCAGTAATTTGTATCAAGATATGAAGGCGGTACTGCTTGCTACAGATATCGATACAGGTGATGTGCAAGAAATCGAACTGGATAACTCCGGGGATGTTTTTAAGGGCACCTTCGAGGTAAAAGAAAGCCATGACTATGAGCTGAAGGTTCGTGCAGAGGAAAGCAGTTTCTATCGTGAAAGTGCTCCTGTAAAAATCAGCGCGAAGGCAGGTGGCGCTGCAACTACCAGTCCTTCGACAGGAACGGGCAAAGAAGAACCTCTGAAAGAAGCTTCGTCCAATACCTTGTATTACATTATTGGTGGTATTCTTCTGGTGTTGGCAGCCGCTGCCGCATGGTATGTTCTGAATAAGAAATCGGCACGTGGTTTTGTTGGACAGCTGGTAATTGAGGTTAAAGACGGCAATACGGGTGAGAAGACCTACCCACAATATAAGAAACTTGCTGGATTCAGAGGCAAGTTCACCCTTCATCAGCTGCTGCAATTAGCGCCTGAGCTGAAGGAAAGCGAGAGCATTATTTTCACACCAGCTAAGAATGACCGATTGCTGTTACGCAGTGGAGAAGGTATTACTGTAGAGAGATCCGGACGTGCTGCGGATGCCTCGCGTGGTCTTGAGCTGAAGAGTGGTGACCGCGTTTCAGTGTCCCTGCACACGGTAGATAAGACGATTTATCTCGAATATTTAGTATAGAAGTGGTTTTGCAAGAAATCTGAAGTACAGCTTCCGCAAAACTTTTAGGAGGATAAAGCATATGAAACCAGTAGTAAGAGAGCATATACAGCAATTGGATGTATCACTAGGCGGCGGGATTGTCAGCGATAAAATCAGGGTGGATACGATTGATAATCCGATCCTGATTATTGGACTAGGCGGCACGGGCATTGATGCCCTGCTGCGTCTTAAATATCAGATTAACCGCCGCTTTAAGCTGCCGGAAGATCCGATATCCAAGAAGAAGCGGGACAAGCCGGATAATGTAGAGTTTCTAGCTTTTGAAACGAATGAACAGGATCGCGGAAAAAAATACAAAGGGATCGGACTCGATCCACAGAATGAATTTGTATTGCTGGCGAATGCTGAAATCGGCGGATTGCTGCAGAACCGCAGTATCCTTGATTCGTACATCACGGATTGGCTGTCACCCGAGCTGAGTATCACAGATGGTATGAACGGTGCCGCTGGTGTGCGGCAGGCTGGACGTCTGCTCTTGTTCACCAAGATTAATCAGGTTGTAGGAGCGATTGATAAGAAGATCAAGACCTTATCCGTAGGCACGAACAAAAAGCTGATGGTCTTCCTTTTGACAGGTCTGTCAGGGGGTACAGGTAGTGGAGCGTTCCTTGATATTGCCTATATCGTACGCGGTATTATTGAACGTGATTATGGATCAGCCGGTATTGACCGTGTGAACACTCTGGGTTATCTCTTTACACCGGACGTGAACCTGTCTAATAAAAGCCTAAGCGAGCACACGCGTGAATATATTCGCAAGAACGGTTATGCGGCGCTAAAAGAGCTGGATTACTGGATGAATGTGGACAGCCGTGGCGAGCGATTCCAGCAGCAATACGGAAATATTTTAACGGTAAATTCACCGTTGGCTCCATTTAATCTATGCCATTTGATCTCTGCAACGAATACCGAAGGTAAACTGCTAGAGAATGCGTATGATTACTGTATGAATGTAACAGCTGAGAACATCACGAACTTTATGGCGAGTGAAGAAAAAGCGTCTGGCGAAGAATTCGCCATCCATGACTATATCAGTAATATCCGCACCAATATTGCGCAGATGAATAAGACTTATCCAGCTAACTATGAGTACAACATTATCGGTGCCTCGTCTGCCGTGCTTCCGATTGAGGAAATGACGACTTATCTGGCCTTCCGTTTGTTTGATAAAATGGAAAAAATGTTCCAGCAGGCGCCTGGTCAAGAGGATGTAGAGAAATTCGCACGTAAGCTTGGGATTGATCTCGACAGTATGATTAAAACCTTTGAATCCCGAGTGCCTGAGCCATTGCCAGGTTACGAGAACAGCGAACGCCTGAGTCATGCCAATGTAGTCAAGAATCAAGTGGTAAGTATGGATACAGAGCTGGAGCAGAACTTCCTGGCTCGTGCCCGTGAGGAATATATTAAATCGAAAAAGCAGCTGCCTGGCGAAATTGTTGGACGTTTCAGTGAAGAGCTGGAGCGCATCTTCCTGCACCCAGAGCAAGGGCCGTTCTACGTTTCCCGCCTGCTGTACACCGAGAAGGGCTTCTGTATTTTGAAGCTGATTCAGTCTTATATTGAGGCTTTACGTGAAAGCTTGCTGCGTCTGCCACGCGATATCGAGACGGCACAGGACAGTGCGGATGAGAAGCTGAGCGATGCACGCAGTGCTTTTGTATCCAAAGAGAAGAAGAAAAATGCCTATATTGACGCTAAAATCAATGAGTATTGGCTGCATGCCGATGTAGAACGTACTGAGCAAATGATTCAATTTTATGAGGACTTATACGAGCTCTTAAACGATGAAAACAGCCGGATTTATGGTGTGTTTACGGAGATTCTTAGTGCGCTTAGCTCGATTTTTGCCAAGAATGGGGACATCCTTATCAATGGTGAAGAGCAAGCGGATTATAAAGGAAACAAAACTTATTATTGGAACATTGTTAACGTGCCGGATATTTCGGCGACGATCTCCAAAATCATGGATCAGAAGGACGGCGACGACTTGATTCGCGACTTCACCCGTGAAATGCTGAAGCATTCCGGACGTTGGGTTAAGGAACAGGAGATTGATATCGTTCGCTCGATTTCAGAGTTCCTTAGTGATAAGTTCGGGGATCTGATCACCCGTTCGATGGAAGATTTCCTTGTGATGAAATTCGGCCATGAAGAGCCGCTGGATAAGTTCGTAGAGCGGATTATTGCCGGTAAATTGGACGAAGAGGCTGTGCCTACCTTCCACCTTAGCAACAGCTCGGGCAGCTTGCATTTCCCATCATGGGGCTTCGTTTCCGTACCTGTTAAAGCACCTGGCATCCTGAAAGGGATTCGTAATTATCAGAATAATGCGCTTGGAAAATCACAATTTACAATCAAAGAAAGCCAAGTGAAAAACCGTATTTTCTGGCTTAACACCCGCAACGGTGTGCCACTCTTCGTATACACGCCGCTGCGGGTGTTTGAAGAGAACTATGAGCGGACCATTCTCGATAAGGAAGGGATCGGCCGCCATCTGGTGATGACGGATAAGAATAACTGGACGTATCTGCCTTCTCCGATTCCGGAAAAATCATGGGGTGACACCTACGTCAATTCTCGTGTACGTGATTATAACGCACGTGTGCGTGCAGACTTTGCAAAGGCGTTGGCAAGCGGAGTGATCATCGAAAAAGGTGTAGACGAGAACACAAGCAACAGATACTCTGTTGTGTTCACGAAACCATTTGATATGGATGCTCTATTGAGTGGATTTGATATGCAGTTAAATTCTTCACGTCCGAATCTCGGAGAAGTGAAGAAGGCGGCTGATGAACTTAAGAATCTGCGCGAGAAGGGCTTGGAACGCGAAGGCATTAAAGATATTTTTGGCAGCATTAACAAAGAAATGGCACAGGAGAATCTAATTCGTTCACCGCAGCTGATTTCTCGTGTTCGTGTTGAGCTAGCCAAATATGCTGAGCTGACTGCAAAAGCAACGGAGCTTGAAGGGCTGCTCCATCAATATCTGGACGAAGACAAGTGGATGGACCAATTCATCGAGGCGTTGTATACGGACAGCATTATCAAGAAAGGCGCACTCTACGTTTATGATCGTGATGAAGAAGAGGACGCTTGGGAGCCGTTTGCCAACTTGATGAAAGAACGTAGCTACGTGGAATATGCCGTGTACCGTCATTTCCGGGAGCTGGATGAGAAGAGCCGCAGCGTTCTGCTGCGTAAGGCAGCTCGTCGTGCGAGTGAAATGACTGCTGCTGAAGACGTAACCCCATTGCTCTATAAGCTGGAAGGGCTGTATGTATCCTTCCTTGAAGCACGCGACAGCTTGGAGTATGAACGGGTAGAGTATGAGAGCGGCGATGAGATGTATAGTTTCTACAAGAGTATGACTAGCAAACTCGGCAGCATCCGCAGAAAGTTGAAATAGGCCTATGATCAAAACACTGGCATTATCTTATGGTGAACAATATGCGGTACAGGAAGAGGCACAGCGCAGTAAAGGGGATGGACGCAGCAGCATCCATTACCCTGCCCTGTTTCTGTTCGTAGGCGACAAGGTTGCTCCGGCCATCGGTCCGGTGCTGGATAGCTGCGAACGAAAATGGGATAACGCCGGCGGTGTTATGGCATTACATGCTGTGTCAGGCACGAAGAGTGAGGACACAGACAGAAGTAAGAAGGGCTCTGATGCAGGAGGAAAAGACCGGGTGCTGGCCATGGCCTTGCCGGATATGGCAGGGTCAGATCCACGCACTGTGCGTCATGAACTATACCGCAAGTTTCATGAGGATACACGTTACCTTGCTGACATGAATAAAGTTATCCGGCGGCTGAGCAACAGTATAGCGGATTATGGACGGCTATATTCATCTTTTGACGTGATCCATCTCTCTATCATTACGCGGGTCGATGACCCGCTTAATGTATTGTTGCCAGAAATTACACTACTGGCTCGAGCAATACTCAGCCAGTCCTTCAAGTCGGTACAGACGGATCTCTACGCTTTAATCAATGAGCGGGAGCAAGGGGATAATTTTGGATATTCCAGCTCAGTAGGGCTGGCTTTTCTGCGTGAATTGGACAGAATGCAAGCTACGGACTATACGTTTAATGCACCGCTGCTTGTAACCGAGGATGGTCTGTCGATTCCAGTAAGTCATGGTCCTTCCGCTTTATTTGACCTTGTGTATCTGCTCTCCGATAAGAATGAGCGCGGCATGATGTCGGCTCACGGCATGGATGATAACTATGAGATCATCTCCCATATTAGCCTACTTAAGAATCGTGTCCGCCCGACTTCTGATCAAGCTACAGGACACGGTGGTTATAACAATATGACCTTCAAAAGCGGTATTAGAGGTAGCACAGGAAGACAAGGCTACGCCTCCGCAGGCTTTTCTGGCGTGAGAAGACCTAATGTCCAAATTGCCTTGGCCGTGCTGTATCACGCCTTCCGGCGCCTTGCAGCGGATATGCGCGAGGGTAGTCCATGGACTATGCGCGAGCGTCAATCTCTATTAGGGCTGGATCCTGATAGTTTGCGGGAGCATAGGGCGCAGCTAGTCCCGGAGAAAGACGGCCTTAGTGAAATGACGGGGCTAATGAGCCATGGACGTCCGTCCTACAATGAGCTGAAGCAGTTGTCACTTCGTGAAGCTGAACAACAGCTGTTCGGTGATGGGGGCGAAGCTTATTTCCGTAATAATTTTGTCGCAGAGTCTAACCGGAGAGTAGAAGGTATTCATCCTCTTCGTGGATGGCGCACCCTATTGGCGGCACAGGAAACAGCTACGCCAGCAGTAACATTCTATCAGCTTGCGGAGTGGACAGCTGATCGCGATGAGGGTGGCAGTGTGCTGCATGCTTTGCGTCAGCATATGACTGGATTGCGTTCAGCACTTGTCTCCGCGCAGGATGAGCTTGAGGATCTTTATGCGGAAAGTGTGGAGCGCCAACCGTTCCAGCGTGTGCCGCTTTTTGACAAACGAACGGTACGCAACTTCATTCATTACTTATTCTCTGCGGTATATGGCAAAAAATATGAGCTATTATGTATGGAAAGTGAGCTTGCGCTGTGCAGTCGTTTGGAATCTGCGCTTGAGCAGCTTCACGTGGAATGTGTGGCCCGTGTGAAAGCTATGGAGACGCTCGAAGAAGAGCTACGTATTACTGTGATGGACAGCATTGGGCGAACGAACGAAACCACTGGCCAGAACGTGATGGAATACTATCGAGTTGTCACAGAAGAAGTAATGAAAGAGATCGAGACCCGGCGTGGGCCAGGAATATTCTTTAGTGACAAGTACATGGGTAGCATTTCTAAGCTTTTAGAGCAAGGCAAAGAAGCGGTAGCGGAGCGTTTGATTGGCATTTGTCAGCGGGAAATATTAACGGCTGATCCGTTTGCTATATCTTTCGAAGAAGAATTGCTGCGGCGTGCAAATGTTGCGGCTGCTTATGAGAACCGTCAGGTTCTATCCAAGGAAGAATTGTTCAAGCGTCTGTACCATAATCTGGAGGATAGCGCGACGATCAATGTTCGACTGTTCGAATACACGCAAGAGCATCGTCATGAGGAAAAATATTTCTTCGGAGACAGCGCATCTGAATTCCTGCGCTATGCATTTGGTGTGGATGAGACGACCCGCATTTATCGCTTAGGCTTTGTGCATGAACAGCGCAGGAGCGGAGTGGAGAAGTTAAATCTGATGGGTGGTTTCCATTTAGAAGACCTGCTCTATTACCGTAATGGTAAGGTTTATTATGAAACCTATGCTCAGAATGGCTATCAGCTTCATGGGGTGAGTGAAGAGCAGCTTCCCGAGATGCGCTGATGGCGTAATAGATGGGTACCCTCACTTTGAGTCTCTTTATTGCACTTTGTGCAATAGATTCATCGGATATAACCTTTAATTAGAGTTCTGTTGTATTTGATACAATAGATTTAAGTAGATTTCTGGAATAGGGACATTTCTCCTTATTTCCAATGCACATTATGCAATAGAATAGAAATAGATGTTTCTTTTATTCCATTCTATTGCACAAAGTGCAATCTGGGGGATGATTACACATCCGGGCAGCCCGTTAATCGGGTTACATAACCCCCGAACAATGTTAAGGCCATAAGAGTACAATTCAGGTTTCTCCCGGAAAGGAAGTATAACGATGCAGAGAAAAATCAATCTGCTCCTGCTCTTCTTCAGTCTGATCGGCGGCGGGGTCGCCTTTCTTTTTGGCGAGTGGCTGCTAAGCTGGTACAACGATCTGCCTTCCATCTTGCTCGTAGGCATTTATTTTGCCATAGTAGCACTCGGTATCGGCATCGGTTGTCTGCTTGCAGAAATGATCTCGCCACGGCTGAACGGAGCCTCGTGGAAGCAGCGCTACCTAGGTTTATCCTGGAAGCTCCTGCCTCTGATGATTGTCCTTGCACTTGGAGTTGGAGCATTAACAGAATTCGTTTATGAGCTGAATTTTGGCGGTGCTAAACCGGTTAAAAATGTTGTAATGGCTATCGATGACTCTGGCAGTATGGCGCAGAGTGATCCTGATAACAGCCGTTATTCAGCCGCTAAGGCGTTAATTGCGAGAATGGACAATGACAATCAGGTAGCGGTGGTGACATTTAATCACGAAGCTGTAGTCGTCCAGCCGTTAACACCACTCTCGGATTCGCAGAATCGTGAGAAGGTGTTGACTGCCATTGATAATCTGAAACCAACTGAGGGTGGCACGAACATAAGTGGTGCGATCTCGGAAGCACTTAAGGAGATAGACAGTGACGGCAGAAAAAATCAAGGCGCTATGGTCATCTTGCTGTCGGACGGAGTGAGTAATTTCGACACCTCACGAGAATTACAGACCTATATAGATCGTGGAATTGCCGTAAATACCATTGGTCTGGGGATGCAGGATCCTGCCGGTACCCAGTTGCTGCAGGATATTGCGAAAATAACGGGCGGTCACTATTATGATGTGACAGATACGGCTCTTTTGGGTGATGTATTCCAGCAAATCTATGATCGTTTGGGAGATCGGACATTGCTTACGGTGCGTAGTGATGCTACGGCAGATAGTCCATACTATGCTGCAGTTCGTATTTTGTCGCTGATGCTAATCGGTGCTGCACTTGGACTCGGTCTTGGTATTATGTTTGATAACCGTCATTTAGCAAAAAGCTTCGGGATTGGCGGTGTGATCTCAGGGTTGTTCGCAGGGCTTATTCTGGAATTTGGACTTAGCGGGCACAATTTCACTGACGGCCTAATTCGCCTCCTTGCTGTTCTTATATTGGCTGCAATCATCTCATTATTTACAGGCGTCATTCCGGTAGGTGAAGGACGTATTTACCGTAATAGAAGAAATAATGCAGCTCCTAATCCACCGTCAGAAAGCTTTCCTGATCGACGGAGAAATCGGAATAGCAAAGGATTCTAGTAGTTGAAAGGGGTTTACAGTGATGAGGTACGCCGAGGATAATGCTTCCGCTCTGGTAATAACGGATGTGACATCTCAAGTGGATGAACGGTTCTGTACGCTGAGATGGCGCTGGCCGGACGGCGTGCAGGCGGTGTACATCCATAAGACCTCCGCAGAAGAGGTTTCTATTGGCACCGGGGATATTCCTCCGGTCGGAATGAAGCTCTACACTCGTGAGGAATACAAATCTAACAATGGATACCGTGATCGATTGGATGAGATCGGCCTAGTCTCCTATACCATATACGCTCGCCTTGCTGAGAACGGAGAGACACTGCTGGTGAGGCAAAATGACGGTGCGAACCGTGTGGTGGTCAGTGCAGGCAAAGCCAGAATCTATTATTCCGTTCAACAAAAAAGAGGATTATTCGGAAAACAAAAGACCGTACATATGGCGATTACGGCAGAAGTTCCAGTGGCTCGAGATGTCCTCTGTTATGTTAAGAAACGGGGAGGACATCCGGCAGGGAAAGAGGATGGTATTCTCTTTCCCTTTGTACAGGATTTCGCCCCTGGACGCAATGTACTCCCGCCGATTGAGATCGGTAAGGATGATTTTGTACGCATCTTTTTCACCGACGGTCCTAGGTATGGGCTTTATTACGAGCTGGTGCCGGAGTAAGATCAGTCTATGCGTACAAGCGAGTGTTGGACAATGCCTGTCCATAGCAAGATACGCAGATACAACTTTTGGGAGGATGAGTAGATGTCTTTTTTTAGCCGTTTTATGAAAAAGAATCAGCCGGAGCCAAGGCCGCTTTTTTATGATATTGTGTGTCCGTATTGCTTCACTAAGTTCTCTCCGGAGGATGTAGTCTTTCGGGCTATGCATAGCCGAGAGGACGATGAGAATTACGCGCTGGGCGAGGATGATGCCTTGAATAAATACCGTGAGCGCTTTGGGCTCGATACGGTGGATGACATAGAAGCAATCATTAATCCGGCGGATATTCCGGAAGAATACCATCATTATACCGATCATGTGTTAACAGGGCTTACGGATCGTTATGGAGTGCTTACACGCAGACGGCTATGTCCATCTTGCCATAACGAGCTGCCTGTGACTGCAGGTAAGGTTCCAAGTAACATTATCTCGATTATCGGAGCCTCCCAAGTCGGGAAGTCGGTATACATGACCGCGCTGATTCATACCTTGCAGCATACGACAGCAGGTCATTTTGATGCCGCTTGTATGCCGCTCAACGCGGAGATTAGCCGTAAGTTCCGTACGCTCTATGAAGAACCGCTGTTTGAACGCGGGGATCTGCTAGCTTCCACACAGAAGGAGAAAATGCAGGAGCCGTTTATCTTTCAATTTGTTTTTAAGGATGAAGAAAAGCCGCCGCTGACACTTGTGTTCTTTGATGTAGCGGGTGAGGGCATGGTGGATCAGGATTATCTCGGACTACACGGTCAACATATTAAGAACTCTGCCGGTATTCTGTTTATGGTCGATCCGCTGCAAATCCGTTCGATCCGTGAGAAGATTCATATTAATATCGGTGATCGCCCGGGCGAATGGGTCTCGCAATATGACGAGCCGCGTGATGTTGTGCTGACGATGTTCGGTGATTTTATTGCCTATCAGGAAAAGAGCAAAACTGACATTCCAACAGCAGTCGTTCTTGCGAAAAGTGATATGCTGCATTCGCTGAAGGATGAGGATGGCGATTACATCAAGTCCAACAGTAATGTGTTCAATAACTATGTCCATCGCAAAACATTGAATATGGATGAATTCCATAACATCGACGGAGAAATCCGCAGATTTATTGGTAAGGTGGACAGACCTTTTAAAGATACGATGGATGTGTACTTCTCGAATACAGGCTATTTTGCGGTATCTGCGTTGGGCAGTAATCCTGTGAATCAGAAGATTGAGGGTGTAGTAAGCCCGATTCGTGTAGACGAGCCGTTTATTTGGCTGCTGCATAAGCTGAAGTATATTGAGGGGAGCGACGGCCCGTGAATGTTTTCTCAGGGTCTAAGATCGCCCAACAAATGTATACCCGCGAACGCCGCGGATTATTTCGTTCCACTGAAGGTTTTGATACAGTAGCGAAATCGGACAGTCTGGACAATAATTTTATCAAAAAAACACTGCATCCCTTCTGTCTTTACGATGCTCCAGCAGAGCTGGCCGCGCGTGGGGAGAAGGATGAGACTCTATATCCTAGTGCGCTGCACCTGTTCCATGCAGAGAATGGCGACACGGTTCTTGGGACGAGTCGTTATCAAGCGACGGATTTTACGGGCCAGCGGAGCGCCTTTTTTGCACATAACTTTGTAGTTCCGGCCTCACGTTCAGAGGAGATTATTCAGAGCTACGGGGACTTTCTGCATGCTGATTTCGCAAAAAGTTATGAAGGAGAGCTGGGCGGAACCTTGCCGGAGCTGTCTGCTATTCCAGTTATACGTACGGATCGCCGACCTGATCCTATAGCGGGATTACGCTTGTTAGGGATTGATGAAGGGATATTTAAGGCATTGCTGCAAGCGGTGATGCTCTCTGTGGCAGGTAAGAAAAAAATCTATATCGCTCTAAATGTACCTATCACGGAGCTGTCCGCACGTGCGGTGGAGCTTACAGAGATTTTATATAGCGTGCTGCCGTATGAATTCCGCCGCAGATTAGGTGTGATTACGTATGCGAATGAACCGCAAAGCCGTAAATATATTCATCTTAGCTTTGTGGAAAAAGGTTCGCTCCGTCCCGGTGATCGCAGCATCGAGAAGGACTTTACATTCGATTTGGTTTCAGGTCGGATGGGGAATGTAGATTTTGGCGAGTCCCGTCAGCCGTATGCTGATCTGGTTTGGAAGCTTTTACTTTTGAATCCAGGAGATCTCGACGATTTCGTAAGTTTTGCCGATCAGATCCTGCGTGGAGAAAGCTCTGAGCATAAACTATCGCTCGCTCTCTATAATGAGTTAGCCGTATTTTATGAGATTGAGCAGGGGAATGAGCACTTATATACAGAGAACAAGAGCGCGGTGCTGAGTGGATTGCTCTCTTATCTTAAAGCGGAGGGGGCTATTCATTCCAGAATCCGACTGAATGATATTTTCTTGGAGCGATTCGACCGAGAATTTGATTTAGTCCGGCAAAGGAATGTCCCGGATCCTGAGATTATGGAGTGCTTTAAGGATTATTTTCTGCTCAAGGATCATAATTACAAAGTTAGAATCGTTGATTATTTCATTAATGGAATGCTTCACAGCGTGGAAGCAGGACGCAAAGATGTTCTCAATGCAGCTTACGGCATCATTGAGGGTACTGATGAGCTAAGTGCTGCTTTTTTTCAACGGGTAATGTCTGAAACGTATTTCCGCAAGCAGCTATTAGAGCCTTATATGGAATCAAGACTAGTTGCTGCATCTAAATCTGTGGATATTCTGAATTTTGTACTCCACTGGGGCCGTTTTCTGCCAGCTGCGTTAGAGCAGCCTTTTGCTCAGGATGCAGTAAGGGATTATTTGCTAGAAAAGCTACAACTGGAGACTGATCCGGTTGCTGCGGTGGCGGAAATTCATGGCACTGTAGATAAAGCGGAGAAAGATCGACGTAGAGGGACAGGCGTATCTCCTAAAGTACTCTCGCTCATGCAGGATCTGGCAGCATCTGCAGACAGATTCTTGCTGAACCGGCTATCCCTTACTGAAATGACGCAGGAGGACTTACTGGAGGTTGTTTTCTTACGTTATGGCAATGTCGTGGATTGGCAGCCGCCACTAGATAGAATTAGCAAGCAGAAAGAAAATGCACTCCGCGCTGCTTATCGCTGGTTTGGTGAAGAGAAGCCGAATGAAGAGATTTTTGCAGGCTTATCTCCAAAGGAGCTGGACGATGTACAACTGCTCGGTCGCCGTTTACTGAAGGAAGCCCGAGTGCTAGAGCCTTTTGAACGTCTGCCTCTAGCTTTCTACTACACCAGTCAGCGCGAGGGTGGTCCACTGGATTATGACGCACTCTTGGAATTAGTAAAGCATAAAGCCGGTACCGATAAGGATGTTATCTATCGATTCTTTGCATGGTCTCAAGGAAATTCTTTATTTACGATATCGAATAAAAAGCTTTATCCGGGTTACCGCCGGGCGATTCTGAAGTATTTCCAGAGCAGTGACCGCGAAGCCTTCAAGAATCGTGAGTTCCGTAAAAGCTATGTTACTACAGCACGGCCTGCTCTTCAAAATGTGTACAATGAAGCTCGCTCCCAGCTCGCTTCCCCGCTGGCGCGCTGGATCAGCCGCAGTCGATTTCGACTCCTGATCTCCGGTTCCATCACGGGCATTCTGGTGATTATCGCAATTATCGTATTCAGTATGCTGCGTCCGGATGATCCAAAGACGGCTCTGCCGGGGACGAGCCCTGAGCCGACACCCGTTCAGAGTGCAGGCAATGAGCTACCTCCGGCTTCAGTATACTTGAAGGATCAGAGCGTCGAAGGAGATAAGGGGAGCAGCATATTGGTGTTCACGTTTGCCAAAGCTGATGATTGTGTGCAATTTAATCCGCCGGAGATTAGTCTGATGACTTCATCCAATGTGGTGGATAAGAGCTTTAAAGTCGCTGCTAGCCATGGAACTTGTCCAGTTCCGTCAGCGGATGCCACAGGCGCTAATTCTGAAACGGCTGAAGGTGCGGACGCTACTAACTCAGGAGCCGATGCCACACCTTCTCCAACGCCTTCATCTGATGCGGAGAATAACACAGTTGATCCATCCGCGACAGCTGTCACAGAAGGGGTACAGCCATCCTATCAGGTGGAGGTTACCTTAGAACCGGGAGCGACCATCGTAGAGAAAAGTATGATCAAGGCGGGAAGATTTACATTGATTGTAGATCCTGCTCCAAAGGATACACTGGGTGTTAACTCAAGTGCTGAACCTTCTCCAACTGCAAGTCCGGAAGGAACAGCTGAATAAAGGAATTTCTGATCAGCAGGACGATGCCGAAAGGTTTGGTTCTGCTGTTCTTTTTTTTATTAATCATACAAAGCTTTTCTATAGACATGCTATGTATTAATAGATATGATTATGAAAATAAGGTTATACCGCCCTTTCTAGGGGCGGTCTTTATGTTGTGTGCTCTTATTTTATGTAGTATCCATTCCTTTATAGAAAGAGGTTGAACAATGAAGAAAATAGTCACCTCCAAGTTTTTTGTACTTGGACTGGCCATATTCATGGTCATTTCAATTTTAGGAACATCCCTTGCTCCGGCAGGAACCATCTTCGCAGAGGCAGGTGTTAGCACCGGACTAGATGAATCTAGCGATGCAGCTGCTCAGGCGGAGCGGATTAATGTTGCGGATGCGACCTATACAGCTGCAGAATTTATTCTAAAGGGTGGCGTGCAGTCGGATTGGCAAGCGATTGGGCTGGCTCAAGCGGGATACAAACTGCCAGCAGGTTACCGTCTAGCTCTTGAGAAAAAGGTGAAAGATGCAGAGGGGAATTTCGCGAACGTAACGGATTATGCGAGAATTGTACTCGCAGTAAGAGCGGTAGGTGCTGATCCTACTAACTTTGCTGGAAGCGGAACAACACCTGGCTATAACTTAATAGAGAAGATCTATAATCATGACAAAATCAGTGGACAGACACTTAATAATCCAGTATATGCTTTGCTCGCACTGGACTCTGGTAAATATAACATTCCATATAACGCGAAATGGACAGCGGATAAGCTCATTGCTGAGATTCTCTCCAAGCAAAATCAAGATGGCGGCTTTGCCTTAACGACAGGCGCTAGTGAGCCAGATATGACAGCGATAGCTTTGACCGCTCTAGCGGCACATAAGCGTAATCCAGAAGCTTACACAGCAGGGCTACAAGCCGTATCTTGGCTATCTAATGCTCAGGATAGTCATGGAGGTTACGGAGATAGTGCTGAGAGCGCTGCACAAGCTATTCTAGGTCTCACATCCTTCGGTGTAGATCCAAGTGGATTAGAATATACCAAGAATAAAGTGAATCTGATCGGTAACCTGCTGAGCTACCGTCTCGCTGACGGCAGTTTCGCTCATAACCGTGGCGGAAGCAGCAATATTTTAGCTACAGAGCAAGGCCTTCAGGCGCTTGTAGCCTACAATCTGCTCTATAAAGGCAGCAACAGCAAGTTATACGATTTTTCTAAGTCATCCGTTCAGAATGCCTTAATCTATGCACCTGTTACTGTAGAGGGTCCTAAGAGTACATTAGCACAGGGATATGGATATGCCAGCAACGTGCTTGGTGCACTAGAGAAGTTGGCTCTTCAGACGAACCTGCCGATCACGAATCCTTCCGGTGCTTATGTCACAGGAATTGGAAGCATTCCGGCTGGAAGCTACGGCGGCTATGACGGATGGATGTATGCCGTATCCCGTAACGGTCAATGGATCAATCCTGATGTTGGAATGAGTGATTTTGCGCTTAAAGATTCAGATCAGGTGCTGGTTTATTATGCTGGAGATGATACTAAACTTGTAGATTCGGTAACGGTGTCCAAACCAAGCCCTAAAGAGGGCGATTCTTTTACTGTTGTAGTAAATAGTAAGACATGGAAATGGGACGCTGTAACGAATACGTCCTCCCCAGTTAACGCCAAAGCTTCTGGCGTTCAGGTCCAAATTGGAAATCGCATCATAACAACGAATGCTAAAGGCGAGGCGTTATTCACAGGGAATGTTCCAGCAGGTGATTACAAGCTGACTGTAACAGGCTATCGTGAAGGAAAAGCGCCATCCATAGCTAAATATACTCAAGAGCTAAAGGTAATTCCTAAGAATGTTAAGGCTTCACTTACCGTTGAGGGTCCGCAAGGGCTGATCGGTGAGGGGACTTTAAAGGCTTCCAATGCGCTTGAAGCTTTGCAGCAATTGGGGTCTTCGAATGATTTTAAAGTAGATATCACGAAATCGTCATATGGTAATTTTGTATCAGGCATTCATGGAGTTACTCAAGGCCTTTATGATGGCTGGTGGAGCTTCGTAGTATGGCGTAGCGGTGAATGGATCTATCCAAGTGTAGGTATGGACGCTTTTGAATTACAGGAATCCGACCGTGTTCTTGTATATTATGCCGGAGAAACCACACAGGTTGTTGATACTGCGGTTGTATCCTCTGCACAGCCGAAGCCGGGTGAAGCTTTCACAGTAAAAGTTTCTCAGAAAAAATGGGTGTGGAATAAGGATACCTTTACTTCCGATCCAGTGACTTCTCCAGCCGCTGGCGTGCAGGTCTTGATCGGTGATCAGAAGGCGATCACAAATGCTAAGGGTGTAGCTGCATTTGACCAAGGTCTACCAGCGAATACCTATACGATCATTGTTACCGGATATGCTAAAGATAGTGTGCCTAGTGTGGCGCGTTATACTCAGTCACTAAACATTGCTTCAGATGTTATTGCTCCTGTTAAAGCTACGGCTAACATTTCAGTCGTTGGGGATAACAAGAAGGGTACCATTCTGAACAGTACAACAGTATCGCTAAAAGAAGGTGAAACGGCTTATAGCTTATTGATTAGTCAATTGGGCGATAAGGTAGTATCATCCGGAAACGCTGGAAGTAAATACGTTAAATCTATAGATGGTTTGTCCGAATTTGATGGCGGACCTAGCAGTGGATGGAAGTATAGGACGAATAGAGATGCTGATCCAAGTATCAGCGCGGACAGCTACATTTTAGAGAACGGTGATACATTATATTGGTATTATTCATCAGGTGAATAAGTACGATTGATTATTTGTTAGGCGGGCACTACGATTCGGAGTATTAGCGGATCGAGTGTCCGTTTTTGTTTTCTTTTGTTGCAATATTTGACAACATAAACTTATTTTCGACATTTTATTCATTATTTTATTTGGAAATCATCAAACTATTCGCCTCTCCAACCGATAAAAATAGATAGTTAGTAAGATCATGTGAAGGCGGAGTGTAGATGAGGAATATGAAAGTAAAATTCAAAATCGGGATTCTTTTGGTGTTTTCTGTAATTATGTTAAATATCGTGGGAGTAACAGGCTTTCTTACCATGGACAAAATGGCCCAAAAAACAACAGAGACGTATAATGAAAACTTGTTGCCTGTTTCTTACGTGGGGCAAATGCGTACAAACAATCGGGCCATCGAAGCTTTTCTCTTGGAGCGCTTGATTAGCGTTGATGTAAACAAAAACAAAGAACTGTCAGAGAGCATTAAGAGGAAAGTTCAGGAAAATAATGATCTTTTGAACAAGCTGAAGACCGTCCAGTACAATGATAGTACGGTAGTGAGTAAAATAAAGGAATTTGAGTCCTCCTTAACAGACTATCGTGTACAAAGAGAGAATATCATTCAGGTTGCGGATACCCAAGGGAGTCAAGAGGCTTATAAAGTATTCACAGGCGATTTTAGTATTTCCCGTGAGAAAATGATCAATATGCTTAAAGGAATAAGCGATTCGCTGCTAAAGGGAGCTGAAGATCATAATTCAGAGTCCGCGGATACCGCTAAGAGCATGAAGACTAAAAGTATAGTATTGATATCCTTCTCTTTGATCATTTGTATCGTGCTTAGTGTTGCAATCATTGGGCTGATTACGAAACCTCTTAAGGAACTGCAAGGTTTAATGAAGCGGGCGGAAAATGGGGATTTAACCGTGATAGCAACGTATACCGCCAAGGATGAAATCGGCCAAATTAATAGCTCTTTTAACAATATGCTGGAGAGCTTACGTAAGATGATGCAAGGCATTGCGGAGAGTGCAGAATTGTTATCAGCCTCATCGCAAGAGATGAGCGCTAGTGCTGAGCAGACCTCGTTGGCTTCGCAAATGATCGCCGAAGCTTCTGGAGAGATTGCAGCAGGGTTTGATGAACAGACGGAAAGCATTAATCGTACATCTCAGTCTATACAAGCTATGACCAATAATATTTCGGCCGTAGAAAGTAGCAGTTTTGAAATGTCCGACCTTATGGGAGTCGCTTCTGGTTCAACAGATCAAGGGGTAATCGCCGTAGATAACATCATTGAACAGATGAAGGAAATCGACTCCGGCGTAACTCAGAGCCAAGAGATTATTAGTAACCTTGGGCAGCTGTCTCAGGATATAAATACAATTATTACTACGATTAACGGAATTGCAACACAGACGAACCTGCTGGCGCTTAATGCTTCTATCGAAGCAGCGAGAGCTGGAGAACATGGACGTGGCTTTGCTGTAGTTGCTGGAGAAATTCGGGGTCTTGCAGAAGCGACGCGAAACAGTTCACTGAAAGTAACGGATATTATTACGCATATTCAAAAGCAAACTGAAAGAGCAGTAGAATCAATGGCTTTCGGCTCCGAGCTAGTCTCTCACGGCGTAGCTCAAAGTCAGCTCGTATCTCAAGCGTTTCATGAGATTCAAAGTTCTATTAAAGAAGCTACGCTGCAGACGGAAGAGATTAGAGAGGCGGTTGCGCATGTCTCCTTAGAGTCACAAGGTGTAGCGGCAGCAATGGAACAGGTCAATGCAATATCCAATAAAGGGGCAGTGGGTGTTCAGGACACCAGCGCAGCTAGTCAGCAGCAACTGTCTGCTATGGAGGAAATGTCCGCATCAGCTCAGTATTTAGCGGTGCTGGCGGAAGATCTGCAGAAGACTTTAGCGCGATTTAAATTATAACGCGAAATGAAAAAAAGGACGTCCCAGAGCCATTTAGGCTTTGGAGACGTCCTTTTGTGTGTTATTGAATGGAGTTAAGCATACCAGCCCCATACGAAGATGAAGAGCGTACCAAAGATCGTAACTAAGCCAACGAATAAGGCATAGGCGATATTGAGGTAGAGTTCTTTCTTGGTATCAGCTGATTCTCCAATATGCATGAACAGGAAGAGCTGCAGGGAAGCCTGAATGAGCGCTGTAATAAGCAGGATAGCCATGTTCGCACTATTAGATAGATCAAGGTAGATTACAGCAAGTGCAGCCACAGAAAGGACAAGAGAGGCTAAGAAACCCATCACATGGCGAATTGGAAACAGTTGCTTCATCATGCTACATCAGTCCTTTCAGATAGACGAAGCTGAAAATAAAGATCCAGACAACGTCCAAGAAATGCCAGTACAGCGAGAAGATAAAGGATTTATTGGCCGTAGCCGGAGTAATACCTTGACGCTTCAACTGGATTAAGATAGCCGCACCCCACAGGAACCCGAACGATACGTGAGCTCCGTGTGTTCCCAGCAGTACAAAGAGACTGGATAGGAATCCGCTGGTTTGAAGTGTAGCCCCTTCGTGAACATAAGTGACAAACTCCATGATTTCAATACCAAGGAAGCCGAGACCCATGAGTAGGGTTAGTCCGAAAAAGACCATCATAGCTTTCTGGTAACCATGCCGCATAGCATGAACTGCAAGACCGATCGTAAATGAGCTTGTCAACAGCAGTAATGTTTCGATCATCACGGGACCAATTTCAAAAAGGTCCGGCCCGCTAGGGCCGCTGGCAAAACGGTCTACCATTACAAAGTAAACAGTGAACAACGTAGCGAACAGTGCAATCTCTGCTCCTAGAAAGACCCAGAAGCCAAAGATTTTATTACTATTCTCTTCTGTTGAGTATTCAAGCGGCTTAGACGCATCTATTTTCATATTGTCTCACCCCGCAATTTCTTTTCAGTAGCAATAACTTCTTCTGCAGGGATGTAGAATCCATGATCCCGATCGAAGGACATAGCAGCTAGAACGATGAGGATACCTACTCCAGAGAGAATGGCTGGAATCCAGAGACTGAATACCAGAGAGAATCCTGCAATGAAGAAGATAACACCCAGAATAAATGGTTTGCCTGAATTGCTAGGCATATGAATCTTAGTAATCTTGTCTTCGTATAGAGGTACGTTGTCTTGTTTAGAGAACCAGTAGGCATCGCGTGTTTTTACGGTTGGAACCACTGCGAAGTTGTAAGCTGGAATCGGACTTTTCGTTGCCCACTCCAGTGTACGTGCATCCCATGGATCTCCATTTGTATCTCTTGGTTCATAACGTGTACTCCAGTAGATGTTATACACCAGAATTACAAATCCGACTGTAAGACCTATCGCCCCTATGAACGAGACCATACTGAGCGGACCAAATCCGGTATCCGCAGAATAAGTGTATTGTCGACGTGTCATTCCCTTAAGTCCGAGAAGGAACAGTGGGAAGAACGATACGTTAAAGGAAATAATAATCCACCAGAAGGCATGTTTACCAAGACGTTCGTTCAAACGGAAGCCGAATACTTTAGGGAACCAGTAGTGGAAACCTGCGATAACGGCGAATACAGCACCTGGAATGAGAACGTAGTGGAAATGTGCTACCAGGAACATTGTATTATGGTACTGATAATCGGCGCTGGCCATGGCCAGCATGACACCTGTTACCCCACCAATCGTAAAGATCGGGATAAACGCGAGCGAATATAGCATCGGCGTCGTAAATGATATTCGCCCTTTTCGTAAGGTGAATAGCCAGTTAAATATTTTCACACCTGTTGGAACGGCAATGGCCATAGTAGTAATCGAGAAGAAACTGTTAACCATAGCGCCTTGACCCATTGTATAGAAATGGTGAGCCCATACTAAGAAGGACAAGAGGGAGATGATCAACATACTAAAGACCATGGATGTATATCCATACAGGTTCTTTTTGGAGAAGGTGGCGATAATTTCACTATAAATACCGAAGGCAGGTAGTACAACGATATATACTTCTGGATGTCCCCATACCCAGAAAAGGTTGGCCCATAACATATCCATACCGCCGTTGGCCATCGTGAAGAATTGAGAGCCGAATAACCGGTCGAACATCATCAAAGCGAGCGCAACCGTAAGCACTGGGAAAGCGAATACGATAATTACGTTCGTGATTAGTACGGACCATGTAAACATTGGCATTTTCATCAGCTTCATACCAGGAGCACGCATCTTCAGAATCGTTACAATAAAGTTAACGCCTGTGAGGAGTGTACCGATACCCGATATTTGTAGCGCGAGCGAGTAGTAGTTGTTACCCACCGTTGGGCTGAACTCTATACTTGCTAGTGGGAAGTATGCAGACCAACCAGCATCTGGTGATCCCCCGATAACAAACGAAATGTTAAGCAGCATTGCTCCGAAGAAGAAGAGCCAGAAGCTGACAGCGTTAAGACGTGGGAAGGCAACGTCTCTGGCACCGATTTGTAGCGGTACGATAACGTTCATCAGACCGATAATAAACGGCATGGCCATAAAAAGGATCATGATCAAGCCGTGTGTTGTAAATACCTCGTTGTAATGCTGTGCGTCAAGAAATTTCATGTCTGGGGCTGCGGTTTGCAGCTTCATCATAATAGCGTCAACGCCGCCGCGGAAAAGCATTAGTAGCGCAGCAAGGATATACATAACCCCGATACGTTTGTGGTCAACAGTAGTTAACCATTCGCGCCATAAATATCCCCATTTTTTAAAATAGGTTAGGCCGACGATAATCCCGATTGTAGCTAAAACAATACTTGCCATAGCCCCGTAAATCAGGGGTTCGCCATGGACCTTAAATTTATCCCAATCCATTAGGAATCGCTCCTTTCAAGTTGCTCAATTAACATGGACTAATGTCCTTCATGTGTAGTGCTCTGTTCATCCAGTTCTGGATTAGGTTCACTGTTAAATTCTGTCTCGCTAGATGGTGCAGGAGACGGATGAATTTCTTTATTATCCTGATGTTCCATAGTTCCATTATCCATATCCATTTCTTTACCATTATTACTCATATGGTCGCCATGGTCTCCTGGAGGAGGGCTAAAGGATAAGTGAGTGTTGGTGTATGTTTTGCGTCCGACATATTCCATTTTCAAAAGATTTTTGAATTCGTCTTCGGTTAATGGACCTGCTGTTTCTTTAACGTCTTTTACCCATTCTTGATAGTCCTTATCAGTCATCGCAAGGGCTTCGAACTCCATGTGGGCAAAACCCTTACCATTAAAGTTCGCATTTCTTCCGGTATAAGAACCTACAGTATCCGCTGAAAGATGCAGAGTGGTAAGCATGTCACTCATCGCATATTTCTGTCCTCCCAATTGAGGGATCCAGAGACTTGAGATCGTACCGAAAGAGTACAATCTGAACTCGACAGCGCGGTGAACTGGAATGTTCACGTAGTTTACGGTTTCAATACCTTCCTCAGGATAGCTGAAATGCCATTTCCAGTTGGAGGAGGAAGCGTAGATTACAAGCGGTTTCTGATCTTTATAATCCGCTGCAACGTTTTCTACATCTACTGTCGTTTTGACAGTGACCACGGAGAGGAATGCCACGATAATAATCGGGATTGTAATCCAGATGGCCTCCAACCATTTGTTTCCTTCCTCGTGAGGAGGAATATAATCTTCATTACTTTTCTTAGCGCGGTACTTCAAAAGTACAAAGACATATAAGATGTAGACAACTGCTAGAACACCGAGCATCATAACAATGGAGAGGATGATCGTGTCAGACAGAGTTCTCGCAGCCGGCCCCTTCGGATTCAGAACAGCGATTGAACTGCATCCTGGCAAGAGTAAAATTAGGCTGAGAAATAAAGCGTATAACGGTCCCTTTTTGTTCATGCTTAAGCTCCTTCCTTCAATACTTCTATTAATTAACCCTCATCATTACCTTCATATATAGTAAGAACTAATGAGAAAGAAAGCAAAAGACTTATTTTTCCATCTGAGCCATAATAGACCTTAATAATGGCGATCAAGTTAAATATGTGTGATCAATTTGTTACAAGTTCCTAATGATATGATAAAGATCACTGTAGCCACGCTGTTTAATGGTTATTTATTTCTGTTCAAACTTTGTTCAATAATTTACTAAAGTTGCTAATTTGGACACATCTATTTTGTGCAAAAGGATTGGAATTTAACCATTTTTTGTTGGTGTGACAGGATTTGGCCGAAATCCGTATTTGATGAATTTTGTCGAAATATCTGCAAGTCTTAAAAAGGGTAACAAATTATTCTGTATTAAGTTACAATCTCTCAAATTTCTATCTATTAATCTATGATAATGTTATAGGTAAATATACGAGATGGGAGATTTTTTGAGATGTTTAAAAAGAAAGTGTGGCTATTATTTGTAGTATTATTCGTATGTACGGGTTTGGTACGAGAGATAGATACAGTGAATGCAGCGGGTGCAGCAGGATCCCTGAAATTAGGGGTGAACGATAAATTAACTAAAATTGATGCAGTGTCGATAAAGGATACATATTATGTTTCACTGCGTGATTTGTCCCTAGAACTGAATCTGAATCTTACCCTTCAGGGTGTTGGCATTCATGTTCAAGGGAACAACGGTTCCATCGAACTGCTGAATGATCACGCAACAGCTCTTCTCCCTAATGGAAAGACTATTCCGCTGAAAACATTTGTGGAAAATGGTAGAACGATGGTTCCTGTGAAGATGACCTCTCATCTTGGATTTTCAATTTCGTTTAAGCCAGCTCAATCTTTATTAAGAGTGTATAATTCCGGGGCTAAATTAGACGATGCTGCATTCGTGAATCAACATAAAAAGGCTTTGCAACAAAATGTACCTACAGGGACGACAGGCACAAAGGGGAAAGTTGTATATCTTAGCTTTGATGATGGCCCATCCGCTACAACCTCTCAACTACTTGATATCTTGGCGAAGTATGATGCGAAGGCAACCTTCTTCATGTTAGGAAATAACATGAACGCACACGCGTCTCAAGTGAAACGCTTAGTGAAAGATGGACATGCACCTGCTTTGCACGGCATGACACATGTGAAAGATAAATTTTATGCTTCTCCAGCTTCTGCGTTGAAAGAGATGAATGACGATAATGCAATTCTGAAGAAGATTACAGGTCAAAGTACAACACTGATTCGTACACCTTATGGTAGTAAACCTTATTTAACAAAAGCTTATAGAGATAAGATACTAGCTCAAGGGTACCATCTGTGGGATTGGAACGTTGACTCTGAGGATTGGAGATATAAGAACGATAGTAATTCCATCTATAATACGGTTATGAGAGAAGTTCATAGTCTGAAGAAGAGCAGCCCGGTGATTCTAATGCATGATCAAAAGGCTACACTTAAAGTTCTTCCACGCATCCTAGCGGCGCTGAAGAAAGAAGGCTATGCGTTTCATATTATTACTTCAGATATGGAGCCTAACAATTTTTGGAACGATAAGCGCTAAATCTGATAGTGAAATTAAATCATTTATATTGTTACGGCGGCAGATATGATCTGCCGTCTTTTTTTTGATGTCTGAAATCTTTGTAGATTTGACACATGTAGGCTTCTCTAATCTATCGACGTAGTTAATTTGTCGTGTTATCATGATACTCTGATAACGTATTAGCGAACTAAAGCACACAGCACTGTGTCAACGATGGGGGATAAAAGAGATGAAGAAAAATGCACTTTTAGTTTTATTTATGATCATGGTTATTGCAGCTTTATCAGGCTGTTCGTCTTCTGGGAGCAAGGATGGAAAGCTGGTGATCGGGATTGATGATAAGTTCGCTCCGATGGGCTTTAGAGATGAGAACAATGAAATTGTTGGGTTTGATATCGACTATGCCGGAGCTGCAGCTGAGAAAATGGGCAAAGAAATCACTTTTCAGCCTATTGACTGGTCAGCTAAGGAGTCAGAACTGAATAGCGGGCGCATTGATATGATTTGGAATGGTTATACCATCACAGATGAACGTAAGGAAAAGGTGTTATTCACTAAGCCCTATCTTGAGAATAGTCAGGTTGTGGTCGTATTAGCGGATTCCTCTATTTCAAAGCTTGAGGATTTGGCTGGTAAAGAGGTAGGACTTCAAAGTCTGTCTTCCGCTGCCGATGCATTAAATGCTAATCCGATTAAAGACCAAATTGCTAATCTGTCGGAATTTCCGGATAATGTGCTAGCGCTCACAGATTTGAAGACTAAGCGCCTGGACGGTGTAGTCATTGATGAAGTGGTAGCCAGATATTATATGTCAAAAGAGCCTAATACCTTTAAGCTACTAGATGAATCGCTTGCTCCTGAGCAGTACGGTATTGGAATTAAGAAAGGCAATGAGGCACTACTGGAAGAACTTCAAAAGGCTTTGGATGAAATGAACAACGACGGAACGGCTGAGAAGATCTCCACGAAGTGGTTTGGTGAGAATAAGGTATTAAAATAGAAGGTCAATATACAGAGTTTATTGGAGAAATGAAAATGGATTATATAATACAAATTTCCGGGCCGATGTTAGAAGGCGCGCGTACAACTATTTTATTGTTTCTTATTGTTATTTTGGTGTCGATTCCGCTCGGGTTCCTAGTCACTTTGATGGCGAAGAGTGTGATCAAGCCCGTGGCTTGGATTGCACATACCTATATCTATGTCATGCGGGGAACACCACTTTTACTACAATTGTTATTTTTTTGCTTTGGTTTACCACAGATTCCGGTGATCGGGGAATATCTGGTCATGGACCGCTTCGTTGCAGCGAGTCTTGGATTTATTCTTAACTATGGAGCCTATTTCGCGGAGATCTTCCGTGGGGGTATGCTCTCCATTGATAAAGGGCAGCATGAAGCAGCCAAAGTACTCGGACTGAGTAAATGGCAAACGCTGCGCAAGGTAATTCTAGCTCAAATGTTTAGGGTAGCTTTGCCAGCCGTGGCCAATGAATCGATTTCCTTGGTCAAAGATACGGCTCTGCTGTATGCCGTTGCTGTACCTGAGCTACTGAACTATGCCAAAACAGCAGTAAATCGAGACTTTACTGTAACCCCCTTTGTAGTGGCGGGAGTGATTTACTTACTGATGACGCTGGTGCTCACTTTATTCTTCAAAGCACTGGAGAAACGTTTTAAATTCGAGTAGAGGGACTGTCTGAATATGAGTAACATGATAGAAGTAAGTGATTTACAGAAATCCTTCGGCAAATTGGATGTGTTGAAGAAGGTTAGTTTCAATATCCAGGCGGGAGAAGCCGTCGCTGTTATCGGGCCTTCAGGTTCAGGTAAGAGTACGATGCTGCGTAGTCTAGTACATCTAGAGGAAATTACGGGTGGAAGCATCTTCATCCAAGGCAAGCCGCTCGTGGAGAATGGAAAATATGCTAGTGGAGCAAGTATTCGTGAGATCACGGCGTCCATGGGAATGGTGTTTCAACACTTTAACCTATTTCCACATTTAACGGTGCGGGGCAATCTAGAGCTAGCTCCAAGGATGTTGAAACGGGAGAGCGTGAAGGAGATTACGGCTAGAAGTGAGAACTTACTTTCTAAGGTAGGACTTGCTGAAAAAGCGGATGTGTATCCTGCAAAGCTGTCGGGTGGACAAAAGCAACGGGTTGCTATTGCGAGAGCATTAATGCTCAACCCTGATATTCTATTGTTCGATGAACCTACTTCCGCACTTGATCCTGAACTCACGGGCGAGGTACTACGCGTCATCCGTCAACTTGCTGAGGAGAATATGACGATGATTGTTGTCACTCATGAGATGAACTTTGCTCGTGATGTGGCTGATCGTGTGATTTTCATGGACAACGGTGAGATTACGGAGTCTGGAACACCAGAACAGATTTTTGATAATCCACAGCAGGAGCGCACTCGAATTTTTCTGAATCAAGAGAAGAGAGTATGAATACCGCCTCAGGCTAATAAAGTGTCTATTCATGAGAAAAAGTCCCCACAGTTTTTTATAACTGTGGGGGTTTTTGCGTTGACATAAAGATTAAACTGTATTAATAATAGTAGTACAGTTAATACACATCATCATAGACTAAGGGAAGACAGTGAAAGGAGGATGGTTATGTTCGAATTGGACGTTCGCAGTCGCAAGCCGATTTATGAGCAGCTGACCGATAAGGTTAAGGAGATGATTTTACATGGTATTTTGCAGACTGATGAACAACTGCCTTCGGTAAGGACATTATCCCAGCAGCTAACCGTGAATCCCAATACGATTCAGAAGGCTTACCGTGAATTGGAACGTGAGGGGTATATCTATTCACTGCAGGGGAAAGGGAGTTTTGTAGCCCCAATGAAAAAAGAACAGAATGAGATTAAAAAAGCCGAAGTACGTGCTGAGTTGCTTAGACTGATGGCGGAAGCGGTATACCTTGGGTTCACCGCAGCTGAGATTAGTTCATTGTATGAGCAAGTGGAGAAGCAGAGAGAAGGAGGGAAAAGTGATGATTGAGATTCGAGGCGTCAGTAAGTTATTTCAAGGGGAGAAGGCAGTAGACGATATCTCTTTAACAGTACGTAAAGGGACGATTTATGGGCTGCTCGGCTCTAATGGCGCGGGTAAAACTACGCTGCTGAAGACCTTGGCAGGCATTTACTCTCCAGATAAGGGAACCGTGAAGGTGGATGGTGAAGCGGTATTCGAACACCCGACGACTAAGCAAAGGGTTATTTTTATGCCGGATTCTCCTTACTTTTTCCCGCAATCCACCATGCTGCAAATGGCAGCCTTCTATCGCTCGATCTATCCGAGCTGGAATCAGAAGCGTTTTGAAGATTTGGGGACCGTCTTTCAGCTCGATAAGAAGCGGAAGCTTAGTCGTTTCTCCAAAGGGATGCAGCGGCAAGCGTCATTCTGGTTATGTTTAAGCTGTATGCCAGATGTGCTTATTATGGATGAGCCGATTGACGGGTTAGATCCGGTAATGCGACGCCAGATCAAAAACCTGCTATTTCAGGAGGTTGCTGAACGCGAGCTGACGGTAATCATTTCTTCACATAATCTTCGTGAGATCGAAGATCTGTGTGATCATGTTGGGATTATGCATGGTGGGAAGATGCTGATTGAGAAGGATCTGGATGATCTTAAGGCGGATACACATAAGATTCAAGTGGCCTTCCGGGATGAACGGCATGAAATTCCGTTAGCAGCGAAGCTGCAAATATTACATCAAGAACGCCGGGGGAGCGTGAACCTGTACATAGTAAAAGGGGATCGTGAGCGAATTAAAGCGACTTTTCAAGTGTACGAGCCATACGTATTCGATTTGCTTCCATTAACGTTAGAAGAGATCTTTATTTATGAAATGAGGGATGTCGGATATGACGCGCAGCCGATACTACTTTAATAGCAGTATTATTCGCCAGAATTTCCGCCAGCATGGCTGGATAGGGATTATATATGCACTTGGCCTAATGTTCGCACTTCCATTGCAGCTGTTTATGAGTATCGATCCAAATGCAAAACCGCAGGAAATCGATCATTTATTCCGCATCTCTGGTAATGTGCAAGCATTGTTCATTATTACGATCCCTGTTGCTGCTGGACTCTTTTTATTCCGATACCTTCAGGCAAAATCTCCATCAGATCTATGGCATAGCCTGCCTTTACGCAGAGAGCATTTATTTACGGCTCATCTGACAAGTGGACTTACCTTACTGTTGGTGCCGGTTTGGTTAACTGCAGGGGTGGTTGCGGTTGTTAAGCGATGGAGTGGTAATTTTTATATTTTTCAGGGCGCAGATATTTGGCAATGGTGTATCACAGTTAGTATTCTGACTTTGTTCCTCTTCTGCTTTAGTGTTTTTGTGGGAATATGCACGGGCCAATCTATTCTTCAGGGAATTATCATTTATATTTTGCTTATTCTTCCTGTTGTACTGATCTCATTAATCAATAGCCACTTAGTCATGTATCTTTATGGTTATGCAAATGCAAATGTAAACTTCCGTGATTCTAGTTTGCAGATGTGGTCTCCGTTTGTTCATATCGTGTATTATTTTACCGGCAAACCATTTACTAATACAGAATTGTGGATTTATGGAGTATTGTCCCTTTTATTTATTGGATTATCCTACCTGTTATACCGTAAACGTAATACGGAAAAAGCGGGTCAAGCTATTGCTTTTGGATATTTCAACCCGCTGTTTAAAGCAGGGGTTATGTTATGTACTATGCTTATTTCCGGGAATTATTTTGCACAAATGAAGCAACAGCAAATGGGCTGGGTAATTAGTGGATATGCCATTGGAGCCATTATCGGCTATGTTGCTGCGGAAATGATTATTCGGAAAACATGGCAGATTATGACGCGTAAAGTGTTAGCAGAGTTTGCGGTTTATGCAGTAATGCTGGGGTTACTTCTGTATATCCCGATATCAAGTGTTACCGGATATGAAGCTAGAGTACCTTCCGGTGATAAGATTAGTGGTGTGTATATGGGATCTAACTACCGTTGGTATACCCCCACGGATGATTTGTACACTACTACACCCTATATGGGGCAGGACCCTTTTTCCGATGATAAAGATTATATAGAAGTTGTCCGTAAACTTCATCAAGCGGTAATTGCGGTACGTCCAGAACATACCTCACAACAATACGCTTATGAATATTTTACCATCGCCTATCAATTGGAGAACGGTCACAAGCTAGTGAGGGAATACTGGATCCCTAATAAGGGGTTTGAATCAGAGCTCAAGGCGGTTAAGGATACCGAAGCTTACAAGTATGAAAAGTATAATTTAGCTCTCTTAGACAAAGACCTGGATTATATGTGGGTTACTAACAGGAATAAAAAAGTAGCCATCTCTGATCCTCAGGAAATTTCAGAGCTAAAAGAGATTATCAAACGCGAAATTTCGAATATGTCCTACGAAGTACAGATAGATAAGGACGGGAAACCTGATATGGCTGGTATCCAAACAGAGGTAAAGGCAAAAGATGACAGCAACCAAGTTTCTTCAAGTTATGGTTATTATTATCCGTGGAAGTCTTCTTTCCATGAGCTTGAAAAGTGGATGAACGAAAAAGGCTATGCCGATAAAATACGAACAACCGCTGAAGATATCCAATCGGCAGAGATTGTAAAAGATGACTTTATGGATAAGCAAACACCTAAGAATCCTACGAGTCCTGAACAAAGATTAGTGCTTGCACGTGAAAAGAATCTTACAGTTGTTACGAAGGATAAGGCACTATTAACGGATATTATAGATCATCGTTTCAATTATGGAGTTGAGAATGGCAACTACATTGTGAAGCTGCTGTATAAGGAGGGTTATAGTGATTTCGTAATGTTAAAAGCATCGGATATGACGCCTGAACTGAAGGTATTACTGAAATAAGGTAAGAATAAGGAGAGTAGAAGATTACAGAAAAAGACTACTGGTTGACAGAAACTGGATAGTTGGATTATGCTTTTGGAGATAGGTTAAGGATGAAATGGTACTGAATAAAATATAATTTGACTTGGGGGTAAGGACAGATGAATAACAATATGAATAATCAGCCATCGTATAATGCTTATCCATATTTGCGTCCATCTGTTACCTTGGCTTACAGGTCAGCCTTAGAATCAGTGTATTCATTTCCGGTGAATCAACAACGCTATATTAACCGGTAAGGAGTTCTGTATTTAGGTGAAGCCCGGCCATGGACGATGGAGTCCATGGTCTTTTTTGCATATTTAGAAGGTTTAAGGGAGGGGTTAATATGTCGGAAATACATCAATCGATCATTCAGCAACTTCGGACCATTGAATCTGAAGAACAAGTCCGCATTTTGTATGCGTGTGAATCGGGGAGCCGGGCTTGGGGATTTCCATCCAAAGATAGTGATTATGATGTTAGATTCTTATACATACGAAGACCTGAGGCGTATTTATCTATTTTTGAGCACAGGGATGTAATAGAACGGCCGATCAGTGACATGCTTGATATTAACGGTTGGGACTTGAAGAAGGGGCTTAATCTATTTCGGAAATCTAATCCGCCTCTGCTGGAATGGTTAGAATCACCGATTCGCTATGAAGAAAAATACGCTGTAGCCGAAAGTATCCGTGAACTCTCGCCACAAAGCTTTTCGCCAAAATCATGCATTTACCACTATTTGAACATGGCGCGAGGAAATTACCGGGATTATCTGCAAGGCAGTGAGGTTAAAATTAAGAAATATTTTTACGTATTAAGACCACTCTTAGCATGCGCTTGGATTGAAAAATACAACGAAGTGCCTCCGCTCGATTTTAATGTGCTTGTACAGGATTTGATTCCACAAGGTTCAGAATTACAGGAAGCCGTGCAGAACCTGTTATCTCGTAAAATGTCCGGTGATGAACTAAATCTGGAGCCGCGCTTGGATGTTATCAATACTTATTTGGAGGAGAGAATTGCTCATTACGAGGCGGTTGCTTCTGCTTTTGAACAGAGTGTTGGTGTTATGGATGAAGCGTTAGATATCTTGTTCCGATCAGCACTGATAGAGGTCTGGGGAGAAACGGGGCAATGGAACTGGTAAGTTCACAATTCAATAATTGTTAATTAAGGAGAGATGAAGCTTATGCATTTGATTATCAAGGCGACGGGGTCAGGAGCAGGGATGTTGTCCCATCTGCTGGCTAAAAACCCGCATAATTTATATGACAGGAGCGATAAAGAAGCTAGAGTGCGTATAGTATTCACTGCAGCTTCCGACGAAGAGACAGAGGCCGTTATCTATGTCACACCAGATCCAATAGCTCTAGTTAAAGGAAATACAGCTCATAATGACATCACACAATATATTAACGATCGGGAGTTTGTTACGAGCAGCCGGTTCTGCTCTTATATCCGTCCAGCGCTAGGTACAGCTCTTAATGGAAAGCCTAAGGAAGTATTTTTGCCTTGGGTAGATCACAAATTTCAATTGGAGCTGTCCTTTGGCCCAGTAGCATCGAACCTGCCTGATCACACGATTGAGGAACTGTTTCATGCACTTGGCTACGAGCTTGAGCTTGAAAGAGGAGATGCTGTGTATTCTTTTGATTTAAAAAGCCGCAGTTCTGCTCGATACATTAGGCTGCGGGGAGAACAGACGCTGCAAACGGCCCTTCGTCAACTGTTCATTCTGATTCCGGCATTAGATGATGATAAGCATTATTTTATCAGTGATGATGAGATTGAGAAAATCAGGCGTTATGGCGAAGGCTGGTTGGATAGTCATCCGTTGCGTGCGTTAATTCTCAAGCGGTCACTACGATTTGCTAATCTTATTAAGCAATTTGATGGTGAGGAATCCACCCCTTCTTCTGAAAAAGTGACTGTTACTCCTGCTGAGGTTTCAGCTGAGCCTAAAATTAGATTAAATGATCTGCGTTATGCGGCGATTGCAGAAATAGTAGAAGGGTTGGCTTTCAAGAGTAGTATTGTTGACTTTGGTTCCGGCGAAGGAAAACTTTCGGCAAGGCTCGGAAGTGTGCCGGGCGTTAAGCAGATCTGGGCGGTTGAGCCTTCCGCAAACGCACAGCTACGCGCAATAGACCGCTTCTCGAAGCTTGAAGACCGAGAAGGAGTTACCGTGCCGACGCCTGTTACAGGTTCTTTGTTCTACTTCGATGAATCGCTGCGGAACAAGGATATTATGATTCTATGTGAGGTTATTGAGCATATCGACGAATATAGGCTGGCTCGAGTGATGGAGACTATTCTGGCGGAATATAGTCCTAAGGTATTGATCCTGACTACACCGAACAAGGAGTATAACGAGGTGTATGAGATGGAATCGGAAGAAATGCGGCATAGTGATCACCGTTTTGAATGGGGACGAGCAGAGTTCTCCGAGTGGTGTATGCGCTGGACGAGCTCCTTTGATTATTCGGTTGATTTTAAAGGAATTGGCGAGGGTTCTGACGCTTTTGGATACCCGACGCAGATGGCGATATTTAGGAAGGAGGGAGCATTGTAATGAATACAGAAGAGCAAAAAGAAAAGCAGCGAACCATTCTTTTTCCGCATGCAGGAATTATTGTATTGGTGGGTCCCTCCAATAGCGGCAAAAGCACTTTACTGCGTAGATTAGTAGATGAAGGTGCGTTGTTGCAGACAGAAATCGTCTCATCGGATGATTTCCGTAGCATGCTTGGCGACACTGATTTTATGGATTGGAAGAATCGCCCCCGCGAAGAAGCAGATATTATTTTTAATGATTATCAGCTGCTCTCAAGTCTAGCCTTTGAAGCAATGAATTCAGTCATTGCCATGCGCTGCCGACTTGGAAAACTGACGGTGGTGGATGCTACACATCTGCAAGAGGAATACCGTAAGCAATATTTAGATTTAGCAGATAAGTATAATGTTCCATGTATGGCTTGGGTGCTCGATGTTCCAGAGGAAACGCTGCTGGAGCGGGATGTACAGCGTGAGCATCCACGAGGACGCCAGCGGGTCAAGCAACAATATGGACAGTTCAAGCGTTCGCTACGGAGTGTTAAGGACGAGGGCTTTGCCTCGACTTATTTTTTGAAGAATACGGAGTCAGTACATTTTGAACGTAAGCAGAACCCGCTTTGGGTTGAAATCGATAAAGGACTTGATATAATCGGCGACATTCATGGTTGTTATGAAGAGATGATCGAGCTACTCGAAAGATTGGAATATAAGGAAGACGAGAAAGGGTTGTACAAACACCCCGAGGGTAGGCAGTTAATTTCTGTGGGGGATGTGATGAGCCGGGGCCCGGAATCGCTGAAGACGATGAGGTTTTGGAAAAAGCATGTAGATGCTGGAATCGCCCGCATGATCGACAGCAACCATGGCTGGAAAATCGCCCGCTACCTGGATGGTCGCAAAGTTACATTAAGTCACGGAGACGAGAATATCGCCGCTGAGCTGGAGGCATTTGCGCTAGAAGCAGGCGATGAGGAAGCAAAAAGGCTTAGGGATGAACTTAAACAGTTTCTGTTGTCCGCGCCTAGCCACTTGTTGTTTGGCCGCAATGGCGTGCGGCGGGTCGTAGTTACCCATGCCGGAATTCGAGATGAATTTATCGGCAAGCAGTCCAAACGGATTCAGGACTTCTGCCGGTATGGGGACACTGATGGAATGGATGGCAAGGGTGCTCCTGTAAGGAAAGAATGGTATGTCGAACACGAATCTGGGGAGATCATCGTCTGGGGGCATGATCCTAGACCTTTCCCAACCGTGGTAAAAAATACAGTGAACATCGACCAGGGTGCTGTATTTGGCGGATCTTTAACTGCGTACCGTTACCCTGAAGGGAAATTTGTTAGTGTTAAAGCGAAACACGATTATGCAGGTGATCCGGACAGTCCGTTAATACGTTGGGAGCGGGGGAGATTCTCACCGCCTAACCTGCGTAAATTCGTGGAAGGCTACTCAGTCCAGACTGACCTTTATGGTGAAATAACTGTGCGCGGAGAATTCGTTAAAGCGGCCATAGACACGGTCTCCCACTTTACGGTTCCACTTGAGGAACTGGTATATATCCCACCGACCATGAGTCCGCCGCCTTCAGTGTCTATAGATGAGAACTATCTGGAGCATCCGCGTGAAGCTTTTGCTTATTTCCGCGCACAAGGTGTGAAGACAATGATCGCGGAGAAAAAGCATATGGGCAGCCGGGCCATCCTATTGTTATTCCGGGATGAAGAGGCAGCATTACCGTATGTGGGCAGGCCGTCGTTAGGCACGATTTATACACGTACTGGCAGAGCTTTTTTTGACAGGGATACTGAATCTGAAGTGTTACGTAGGCTGAACGCGGATCTCGTGCAGGCGAATTATTTTGCGAAAAATAACACGGATTTGCTGCTCCTAGATGCGGAGATCGTACCGTGGAACTTGAAAGCGCGTGAGCTGATTTCCTCCCAATATGCACATGTGGCTGAAGCAGCACTGTTAGATCGGGAGCATCTTTTGGAGAAGCTGCGTGAGGCTGAAAGATCAGGGCGAGATGTTACCTCGTGGATACAGGAAATGGAGGAGAAGCTCCAGAATGCTCATCTTTTTAAGGAAGCTTTCCAAAAGTATTGCTGGGACGTAAGTGGATTAGAGGGGATTAAGATTGCTCCCTTCCATACGCTTGCGCATAGCGGACAAACTTTCTTTGAGCACAGCCATCTTTGGCATATGGAGCATAATCGTGAACTAGCGGAGTTGTCACCTTTATTTATGGAGACTGAATACCGCACGATTTGTAATGAAGCGGACGAGGAACAGATAATCCGTTGGTGGGAAGAGATGACGGATGATGGGCATGAAGGGATTGTTATCAAACCGGAAACATTTATAACACGTAATGGAGATAAACTGGTTCAGCCTGCACTCAAGGTGAGAGGGCGTAAATATCTGCATATTATCTATGGAATAGATTATTTACAGCCGGACAATCTTGTACGCCTCAAGCAGCGCAAAACAAGCAAAAAAGAGCGAAATGCCTTAATGGAATGTGCGCTTAGCCGGGAATCGGTGGAACGTTTTATTCGTAAAGAGCCGATAGAACGCGTACATGAATGTGTGCTTGCTGCGCTGTCTTTGGAGTCTGATCCTGTAGATCCACGGCTGTAGAGAATAGAATAGAAATGAGTTATGAATTGAGGTAGAAATATAATGTTAAGCAATGCTACAGAAGTGTCGTTAAGCAAATTTATGACTAAATTGCTCCGGCATACTCCAGAGCAGTATGGCCTTTTTTTGGACCCGGAGGATGGTTCCTGTACATTGGACGATTTGTTGTCCGTGCTTGTGAAAGCTCCTAGATGGTCTGAGGTGACTGTGGGAGATATTCAGCAAGTGGTTGCAGGATGCGAGAAGCAACGATTTGAAATCAATGGAGATCGAATCAAAGCTCGGTACGGGCATAGTCATACCAAAATTTCCTATGATCCGGGAACTCCGCCATCTACGCTTTATCACGGAACTCATGCTGGCGTTCTTTCAGTTATTTTGGAAGAGGGACTCCAATCGATGGGACGTCAATATGTTCATTTGTCCGAAGGGACACATTTTGCCAGTCTGGCCGGAAGCCGCAGAGGGAAATTGATTCTACTGACTGTTGATACGATTAGCGCTGGTCAAATGGGTGTAACTTTTTATTGTGCGGGTAATGAGGTATGGCTGGCGGACCCAATTCCGGCTTCCTGTCTTAAAGTGTATACCCCATTGTAGAATTAGAACATCGTTTGGTTAGGAGGCATACTCACATGGATGGAATTTCTGATCACCTAGATCACGGATTACAGATTGTATTTATTGGTTTTAACCCGAGTATTCGTTCAGGTGAGGTAGGGCACCATTACGCGAATCCACGAAATAATTTCTGGAGAATCTTGCACAATTCAGGACTTACTCCTCGACTATACGACGCGTCTGAGGATGGGGAACTACTTAAGCTGGGTTATGGTTTTACAAATATTGTTTCCAGGCCTACACACGGAATCGACGATATTACCCGTGAGGAATATAATGAGGGCCGAGAATTGCTTCGCTCCAAGCTGGAATTGTATCGCCCACAGGTCGCCTGTTTTGTAGGAAAAGGTGTATATACAGAGTTTAGTCGTAGGACTAAAGCAAACTGGGGATTTCAAGGGGATGTACCTCCGAAGGTAGACGGTGTACGTGAATTTGTAGCTCCCTCTTCCAGTGGATTAGTGAGGATGCCTATGGAGGAAATTATAGGAATTTACCGTAGGTTAGCCGAGTTTACGCAAGAGAATAATGGGTGAGTTGTTGGATGATGTGTTTGGCTGCAGAGTTATGGGCTTGAAGAAGTATGAACTTCAAACAATAAACGAGCAAGTTTCCAGATTGGAAACTTGCTCGTTTTTATTACTTCAATGGACTAGCCGATGCGATTGTTCTTGTACGATACTAATCCGCAAATAATACATCAAGTCTCGATCAACAATAGAATGATAGAGGATAAGGATAGACAAACGCTGATCAAGCATAACACGGCAACGACTTGCTTCTGGCTCAAACCTGCACGAAGCAGGCGGTAATGAGCCTGGGTAGCGTCGGCCTGATAAATGGACTTGCCTTGGATAAAGCGTTTGACGACGACAAAAATATTGTCGAAGATCGGAACGCCCAGCGCCAGAATCGGGATGAACAGCGACAGGGCCGTAGCTTGCTTAAACGCGCCGTCGAGTGCGATTACCGCAAGGATGAAACCTAGAAAGGTAGCCCCGGCGTCGCCCATAAAGATTTTGGCAGGCGGTTTGTTATAGCGCAGATAAGCAATGGTGACACCGACGAGTGCAATCGCCATAATCGCAGAAGAGGATTGCCCCTTAGTTAATGCGACAATAAATAGTGTTATGGCCGAAATAGCAGTTAAGGCGCCAGCCAAACCATCCATACCATCCGAGAAATTAATGACAGTGGTTACGCCGAAGATCCAGATAATCGTCAATAGAAACTGTAATACAACGGGTAGAACGATATAATCCCCTGAGAATGGGTTGTAGAAGCCTGTAAATGCGTTGCCGGAAAGATAAACAAGAACAGCCGCACTAACCTGCACAATCATTTTGGGCAGTGCCGGGAAATCCTTACCTTTTGTTTTGTACCAATCATCTATGGTACCTATGGTCAGCAGTAGTACGCCCCCTGCAAACAGCGCGACGGTTTCCATGGAGAATTCACGGGCAAATACCAGATAGGTAATGAAGAATCCAATGAATATGGCGTAACTGGCCGTAAGCGGTATAGGCTCTCTATGAATTTTACGCTCAACGTCCTGACGAGGCTTGTCCACAAAATCGAGTCGGAAAGCTAGTCTGCCGAGCGGCGGAATTAGAAAGTAGACGATAGAAAAAGACATTAGAAACGATAAAACGTATAATATGACGCTCACCACCGTTTTCTTTTTAAAATAACACAATTCGCTTAAAACTACCTTAAAAAAGTAAATTTTTGTCGTCTGACTGATAAGTTGACTTGATTGTATCACTGTAGTACCTTTTTGAGAAAAGAGTTTTGGGGGATATTTATGAAATACGACGTTATTTTATTCGATGCTGACGATACACTGTTTGATTACGGAATGGCAGAAAGTCACGCGTTATCTAACGCATTTCTACATGTTGGGATGCCCACAGGTGCTGAGGATTATGCTGCCAGTTATCAGGAGATTAATCATGCGCTGTGGCGTGATTTGGAGCAGGGGAAGATTAGTTCTGCTGCATTACGCGTGGAACGGTTTAATCGGTTATTCGCTGCGAATGCGCTGGAGCTAGATCCTGAGGCGTTTAGTGAAGCGTATCTACGTTTCTTAGGCGAGGGAACCTTTCTGATCCAGGGAGCGATCGAGCTGTGCGAGGAGCTTGCCGGCTGTCGATTAGCAATCATTACGAACGGAATTAAAGAAGTGCAGACTTCCAGAATTCAAGGATCACCGCTTAGTGAAACATTTGAGCAGATCATTATTTCAGAGGAGGCTGGTTGTCAGAAGCCGGAGACAGGGATTTTTGATTATGCTTTTGCTAAATTGGGAATTTCGGATAAGGAAAAAGTACTGATTGTAGGGGACTCCTTAACCTCTGATATTCAAGGCGGAATCAATTATGGGATCGATACTTGCTGGTTTAACCCGCTCGGTAAAGAGAATACGTCGGGTGTTCAACCGAAATATGAAATTCGAGTTCTGTCGGAGCTCTTAGACATTGTAGGCAAGACAACGGATCTTCAATAAAAAATAAGGTGTGAGCGCATCAGCGACTCACACCTTTTATTAAGTGAGCTGAAGAATCTTATTGCCGAGTATCCAGCGGCTTCAGATAAGCTTCGATTTGCTGGCGTTTCGATTCCAGAAATGGTGGCAGTGCAAGAGATTCGCCCAAACTTTCCATTGGCTCATCTGTTGCAAAGCCTGGCCCGTCTGTAGCTAGCTCAAAAAGAATGCCGTTAGGCTCACGGAAGTAAAGGGAGCGGAAGTAGAAACGATCCACGAATCCGGAGTTAGGAAGCTGAGCTGTGCGTATATGCTCGACCCATTGCTTCAATTCCTCCTCGTTATCCACGCGGAATGCGACATGGTGCACACCACCTCGTCCCAGATGTTCCTGCTCTAGATCATAACGTTCCTCTAGGTGAACCTCTGCACCTGATCCGCCTTCTCCAGTCTCAAATACAATCACATCTGGCTGGCCCGCAATGGTTGAAGGATAAGTGCCTTTGCGGCGGAAGCCAAGCAATTGCTCCAGTACAACCGCCGTATGCTCTGCACTTTCTACTGTAAGATGTGCAGGACCTAGGCCAACAATCCCATATTCAGCAGGTACTGGGCTTTTAGCCCAAGGGATGCCGCCAGCAACACCATTATCATTTTCGTCGGATACTAGAATGAAACGTTGCCCTTCGTGATCACGGAAGGCTAAAGCCTGGCGGTCACCGATTGTTTGAATCGTTTCATGCTCTACGTTAAGCTCGGTGAAACGCTGCTCCCAATAGGTAAGTGCAGCATCATTTGGCACTCGAAGGGAGAGCGCGGAGATGCTGTTATTGCCTGCACGGTTGCGGCCCGTCATCGGGAGTTCGAAGAAAGTTAATTCGGTTCCGGGATTACCCTTCTCATCACCATAGAATAAATGATACACTGAAATATCATCCTGGTTTACTGTCTTTTTAATGAGACGCAGTCCAAGTACTTCGGTATAGAACCTAAAGTTTTCTTGCGCTTTACCTGTAATTGCGGATACGTGATGCAGTCCTTTTAATGTTAATGTCATGTGTAATTACCTCCATGTAAATGCTAAATGTGAGTAAGTTATATTTTGATCTTTAAAAGATTTAGTGAGTATTATTAAGTTACTATAATTTTAATAGTAAAATGCGATTTTTGCAAGTAGATGTTTATGCATCATAAAATCCAGTTCATACATAAGGAGAGTGTACAATGCACACAACAACTAGTTTGATGAAACAATTGCAGGAGCTAAAGCTTGATCCACACGGGACTATTCTGGTCCATTCGTCATTAAAAAGCATTGGGGAAGTAGATGGAGGCGCGAACACAGTACTGGATGTACTCAGTGAATATATGAAAGATGGACTGCTCGTATTGCCAACTCATACATGGGCTTATATTAATGCAGACAATCCAAGGTTCTCTGTTCAAGATTCCCCATCTTGTGTAGGGATATTACCGGAGTTATTCCGTAAACGTCCAGGTGTTATTCGCTCTTGGCATCCGACACATTCTGTAGCGGCTTTAGGAGCAGATGCTGAGGAGTTCACTACGGGGGATGAACGCTGGGATACGCCGTGCGCCCGTGGTTCAGCATGGGGCAAGCTACTTGATCGAAAGGCGGAAATTGTACTGCTGGGAGTCGATCTTCGGCGGAATACGTTCATCCATGGCATTGAAGAGTGGGTCGATATTCCAGGCAGAATGACGGATACCCATGAGGAGCTATATACGGTGACGCCGGGTGGAGATGAAATCATGGTGCCTTCTCGCAGACATTGTGGCCTCTCTTGGTCGGAGCATTTTTGGAAGGTGGAGCGTGAGCTTGAAGAGGGCGGTGCCATGCGCAAGGGTAACTTTGGAGACGCGTTAGTCAGGGTATGTGGGACGGTAGAAACGACGGATATTCTAAGCCAGATGCTGACAGAGAATCCGGACCTTTTCTCGGATAATGAGCCACTGCATGGGGAGGACAAGCCGGTACCACTTCCAAAGACTAGGGCGTGAGCAACCTTAGAAGAGGCTAATTGAATGCCGATAAAGCATTTTTCAAACCACACAATCTGGAAGCCGCTATCAATGTATGGTATATTAATCTCACTAAAACATAGTAAGGAGATTGGAAATGGAAAAAACTTTGGTTTTTGGACACAAAAATCCGGATACGGATACCATTTGTTCTGCAATTGCTTATGCTGCACTCAAAAAGGAATTGGGCTGGGATGCTGAGGCCGTTCGTCTGGGCGAGGTTAGTGGTGAAACGCAATTTGCGCTTGATCATTTCGGAGTCGCTGCTCCTCGTCTGGTAGAGAACGTAGCTGGTGAAGCAAATCAGGTTATTCTTGTTGACCATAACGAACGCCAACAAAGTGCGAATGACATTGATCAAGTGCGCGTGGTTGAAGTTATCGACCATCACCGGATCGCAAACTTTGAGACTGCACATCCGTTATACTATCGTGCTGAGCCAGTAGGCTGTACAGCTACTATTCTTAACAAGTTGTATAAAGAAAACGGAGTTGCTATTCCTAAAGAAATCGCCGGATTGATGCTGTCTGCGATCATTTCTGATTCCTTGCTGTTTAAATCACCAACTTGCACTGCGGAAGATGTAGCTGCAGCACGTGAGCTTGCTGAAATCGCTGGTGTAGATGCAGAAAGCTACGGTCTCGACATGCTGAAAGCTGGAGCTGATCTTAGCGACAAGAGTATCGCTCAACTGATTTCCTTAGATGCAAAGGAATTTAAAATGGGTGAATACAAAGTTGAAATCGCTCAAGTGAACGCGGTGGATATTAATGATGTTCTCTCCAAACAAGCTGAACTGGAAACTGCACTTACTTCCATTATTGCTGAAAAAGAATTGGATCTGTTTTTGTTTGTAGTTACAGATATCCTCAATAACGATTCTGTGTGTCTGGCTCTGGGTCGTGTTGCAGGTGCAGTAGAAACGGCGTACAATGTTAAGCTTGATGACAATAAAGCACTTCTCAGAGGTGTAGTATCCCGTAAATCGCAAATCGTTCCTGTTCTTACAGAAACAATTGCTAAGCTGTAACGCATTTTGACAATTGCACTCTATTCGGTGCAGTAGCATTCATATAAGAGCCACGTCATCCTTTGAAAGTTATAAGGGTGACGTGGTTCTTTTTGTTTTACGACACATTCTGCTACAATACTTTGAGAGGTAAGAGTAACAACCAACATCTGGAATATAACAAAGAGATAGGGGATATTAAGAATGGAATTGTTTACAGCATTGGAGCGGGACGATTACGAGGAACTGTTATTTTGTCAGGATAAAGCATCAGGATTAAAGGCAATCATCGCCATTCATGACACGACATTAGGGCCCGCACTGGGTGGAACACGGATGTGGACCTATGCTACAGAAGAGGAAGCGATTGTTGACGCGCTTCGATTAGCGAAAGGGATGACGTACAAAAATGCAGTATCCGGCCTAAATTTAGGCGGTGGGAAAACAGTAATTATAGGGGATCCCAAGAAGGATAAGAATGAAGCGATGTTCCGTGCTTTTGGAAGATACATACAGGGCTTGAATGGACGTTACATAACAGCCGAGGATGTTGGCACTACAGAAGAAGATATGAACATTATTTATCAGGAGACAGATTATGTTACAGGTACATCTCCTACTTATGGTTCCTCGGGTAATCCATCACCAGCTACGGCTTACGGCGTATACCAAGGGATGAAGGCAGCGGCCAAAGCAGCGTTTGGCAGTGATTCGCTCGAAGGAAAGACTGTAGCCGTTCAAGGCGTTGGGAATGTGGCTTTTTCGCTGTGTAAGCATCTTCATGAAGAGGGCGCTCAGCTTATCGTAACCGATATTCATAAAGAAGCTGTGGGGCGCGCAGTAGAGGCTTACGGCGCCAAAGCAGTCGATCCCGCAGATATTATCAGTACAGACTGTGATATCTATGCTCCATGCGCACTCGGAGCAACGATCAATGATGAGTCCCTCCGGGTAATTAAGGCGAAGGTGATCGCTGGCGCAGCCAACAATCAGTTAAAAGAGGCCTATCATGGCGATACTCTGCACGAAATGGGCATTGTATATGCTCCTGATTATGTGATTAATGCTGGTGGTGTTATTAATATTGCGGATGAACTGAATGGTTATAATAAGGAACGTGCGTTTAAGCAGGTTTCAAAAATTTACGATAACATCACCCGCGTGCTGGAAATCTCACGTCTAAATGGAATTCCTACTTCTGTTGCGGCAAATCAGCTTGCAGAGGAGCGGATTTCCTTATTAAGAAATACTCGTAGTACTTTCTTGCGTAACGGTCAACATGCTCTTAGCAGAAGATCACTACGGGGATAAGTTGCATAGGTACTTAAATTAGTCTTTCACAAGCAAAAACGCCGTTGGCGTCCTTTAAGGACGCCAACGGCGTTTTTGCTTATTATTGTACCTTTTGTGGTTCTGGGTAAGTGACGCCCAGAGTGTCGACGGTTACTTTCTTCATCACTGGTGGTTCTTCTGGACGATCTGAGCTGTCTGTTTTCAAGCCAACAATGGATTTAACCACGTCCATGCCTTCGGTAACTTTACCAAAAGCGGCATAGCTTCCATCTAGACTAGGATAAGCTGCATCCATAATAAAGAACTGGGAACCGGCAGAATCTGGAGCCTGTGATCTTGCCATGGACAGAACACCTTCCGTATGCAACAGGTTATTAGTAAATCCGTTTCCAGAGAATTCTCCAGCGATGCTATATCCTGGGCCACCCATACCGGTACCATCAGGGTCACCGCCCTGAATCATGAAGTCAGGGATCACTCTATGGAATATGGTGCCGTCATAAAATCCTTTTTGAATCAGTGAGATGAAGTTGTTAACAGTGTTAGGGGCAACTTCAGGATAAAGCTCGGCTTTGATGATGCCTCCGTTATCCATCTCAATAGTCACAATGGGGTGGCTTGCTGTAGCTGAAGGGAGTCCTTCGTTAGCGCCAGCATTTGTCTCGCTGCTTGCGTTATTTCCTGCTGCTCCACTGCTGCTTCCATTATTACTGCTGGCATTGTTATTGGTAGGCTTATTACCGCAACCTGCTGCAATAACCATCACCAGGCATAACATGACCATTAGGATAGCAGATCTTGCTCGTGTAGACTTCACTAATCAATCTCTCCTTTTTCTTGAATAATCTCGTAGGTACTTCTCATAATAACCTCTTTGTCCCTTTACATGCAAAGGTCAGTTATGACATGTGGGATTGGCACATTCTCAAAAGAGGTTTACAATAATAGGAATGTTTCCGCGAGAACATCAAGAAAGGATGTGTAGATCATGCGCTTTTCATGGAAACGGAACTTGATCGTGCTTTGGGTGGGTGTCTTTTTTTGTAGTACGGCGTATTCGATCTCTATTCCGTTCCTCTCTATTTTTTTGAGTGACGAGCTTGGGGTTACGAATCATTTGGAAATTTGGTCTGGGGTTAGTTTTGGCATAACCTTTCTAGCCAGCGCTTTAATTTCTCCCTACTGGGGTTCCCTCGCCGACAAATATGGTCGGAAGCCGATGCTTATTCGCTCGGGCTTCAGTTTGGCAGCCTTATATCTGATTAATTACTTCGTGCATGATCCTTACGTCTTTCTGCTCGTGCGCGTACTGCAAGGATTGCTTGCTGGATTTGTTCCGGCTGCGATAGCCATGGTGGCTACGAACACACCTGAGGATAAGACCGGTTATGCGCTGAGTATTATGTCTACAGCCGGAGCAACGGGCAGTATCATTGGTCCATTGATCGGCGGTGTAGTGAGCTTTTACACAAGCAATCGGGTTGCTTTTTTATTCTCAGCAGGTATTGTACTCGTTTCGGCACTTATCGCTACTTTTTTTGCTAAAGAAGAGAATTTTGACCGATCTGCTCCGAGGTCTCATGTAAGTGATGATATCAAGGAAGCGCGAAGCAATCGCGCATTTATGACTTTGCTATCGCTGGCGGGGATAAGCACCTTTTCTGTTATGATTCTGGAGCCGCTTATTCCGATACATCTGCTAGACATGGGAATCGCCAAAAGCAGCGCCTCGCTAAGCTCAGGAATTGTATTCTCCGCTGTGGGTATTGCTACTGTGCTAATGGCTCCTCAGTGGGGGAGAATCGGAAGCCGGAAGGGCTTCGGGATGATCTTGTTCATTGGATTAATCGGTGGAGGTATCGGTAATATTCTGCAATTCTTTGTTACAGGGTATGTAGAATTCGCCGTTCTTCGTTTTGCTTACGGCTTGTTCTATGCAGGTGTGCTTCCATCTGTAAATGCAATGATTGTACAAGTGATTGAGCCCGGGTTTCGCGGACGTGCTTTTGGTCTCAACCAAGCGGCATCTCAACTCGCGACAATGGCCGGGCCTATTATAGGCGGATTACTTGGGGCTTTTATCCAGATCCGCTGGGTGTTTGTGATCAATGGGGTGATGCTGCTTGTAGCAGCGGTATTGGTTAAGACCCGTAAGCTGGATTCCCAAATTGCAGCAGCGCGTTCAGTAGAATAACCGGCAGCTCAAGAGTAACCCTTACTGAGGAAAGTGCTCATATTGAAAAACAAATAAAGCCGCCGGATCCTAGCCCGGCGGCTTTATATAGTCTAATCTCCCTGTGATCCATTTAAGACGTCCGTTCCAGGCATGCCATCTACTGGTGGTGAAGCAGGGTCGATGATGGATCCAGGATACACCTCATCTGCATCAGGAATATCTTCCAATGGCGGATCCTCCTCTTCCAATTCTAGCAGCTCCTCGTCCTCAGCATTATCGCTACTTGTTAGTCCTGCCGTTTCAGCGGCGAGGAATGCATCGGATTCCAGTAAGTCATTTCTTTCGAGTGTTTCCTCAGGTTGGTTTAAACCAATATCCGCCGCCAAATATTTATCGCCAACCAACACGGGGTCGGCATCTTCATTGACAACATCCTCTACATCAATATCAGCTTGTATATAACGTTCATATGCAAAATCGGCTTCAGTTTTATTAGGTGTATCTTCCATAGCCGTTCACTCCCTCGGTAGGTTAAGATTTGGACTTCTCATATGTATCTTTACCCGATTGCCTATGATCGAATCGTTTTATAAATAATCAGGGAAATAACGCCGATAAATAACGTCTTTTTTCGAGAAAATTTACAAGAATAGGCAGGAATAGTGCGAAGGTTGTCGAAATTAAGAATCATATATGATCATTTAAACAACTAATGAATTACTGAGGTGCTACGATGAAGTTGCCAAAACCAAAGATAGCGGCTACTTTGCTATTATTTCTATTGCTAACAGCAATAGTGCCTTACGGTGCGGCGATAGTGAGTGCTGGATCATCAGACTCTGCGCTGCCAAGTTGGGAGATTAGATTTGGAAATACAGAAGCAGAGACTGTCGAAGAAGCTGTAGCAGCTTCAGATGATGAATGGATTCGCGTAACGCCTCATAATAACAAACCAGAGACGCCAAAAGGTACATCCTCAGCGTGGCTCCGGTTTTCTTTGCCGCAAATGAGCGAGAAATCCGCATTATTCATTAATAAGGTATATGGAAATAGCGTCAAAGCTTATGTGAATAACGCGTTAGTATATGATTCTGAGAATAAATACAATTTCAACGGCAGCAAAATTCTAATTCCTTTATCCACAGAAGATGGAGGGAAGGAACTATACATATGGACACACGGAGGAAGCAAGGATTTAGGAATAGAAGGCGAAATAAGGGTAGATCGCTACAGTGAGCTGTTGTCCATTTATGTGAAGCAGGGCTTAATGGATATCATCATTGGGATGACGTTTATCTTTATAGCTATTGTCCTGTTTATTTGTTCATTATTCTTGAGAAAAGGATTTTTTACGGCCGGATTTTTGTTGGTGTTAATTCTCTTATCCATTGGGGTCATAGTGGTTACGTATTCTTCGTTTTTGCCAATTATCCTTGGGGATTATGGGAAAGTCGTGCTTGTTTTCTTTGATTTAGCCTTGTATACCTTATTGCCATCCTTAACATTTTATTTTGAGAAAATATTCGGTTCAGGGAAAAAGCAAATCGTCACCCGATTCCGTAAGTTTCAATTGGTTTATTCTATATTCTGTCTTTCACTAATGGTTATTAATATCCTTCTTTCTTATCAGCTGGAAGACTTTTATAGATTGATGACTGCTAACGTTCTAGGCATCTTTATGATTGTGCAAATTATATTGCTGTTAAGCTTAGCGTTTATTCATACTTATCGCGGCAATAGGGATGCTATTGTTTTTACTACAGGTTTTACAATCTTTGCATTTATATCTCTTGTCGAATTGATCGTATACTACATATCCAGAGAATCCTATCAATTATATTGGTGGAAGTGGGGGATGATGGTTTTCGTATTATCCTTAATCGTCATTCTGGGGAGAAGGTTTACGAGAAACCATGAACAACTCGTTGAATATTCTCGTAAGCTTGAGACGTTTAATAATGATTTACAGCGTTCCGAGAAAATGGAGATTATAAGTGAATTGGCAGCTTCTGTAGCGCATGAGGTACGGAATCCTTTACAGGTAACCCGTGGTTTCCTTCAGATCCTAGGAGAACGCTCAGATTATAAGGAGAGGGAATATATGCAGATGGCTATCGCAGAACTGGATAGAGCTACGGTTATTATCTCAGACTTCCTTACCTTTGCTAAGCCAGGGCTAGAGACCATTGAGAGGCTTGATGTATCCGAGGAGTTACGGCATGTGTCGGGTATTCTCGCTCCGCTTGCGAATTTGCAAGGGGGAGTCATTGAACTCAACCTGCAGTCGGAACTCTGCGTGATTGGATCATCTGCCAAATTTAAACAAGCGTTTATTAATATTATAAAAAATAGCATCGAAGCTTTGCAGGATAATGGACTTATTAGAGTTACGGCCTGGAAATCCGAAGCCCATGTAATGATTAGTGTACGTGATAATGGAGAAGGGATGAATGGTAGTGAACTGGCCCGATTGGGTGAGCCTTATTACTCTAATAAAACAAAAGGAACAGGACTTGGACTTATGGTAACCTTCCGAATAATTGAGGCGATGGAAGGGACAACTGAGTTTCAAAGTGAGAAGGGGGAAGGAACGGAGATTATCATTAAATTGCCAACGGCTAGAAAAAATTAGGAGAATTTAATGATTATTCCGTTTTTTAGAAGGAAAGGGTAGCATAGTGAGCGAAGTAGTAACACACAGAATATTGTTTCTGAAACTTCCTTCTGAGGTGCCTATATGCGCTTGATGGTTAGAATATTCCACATTACAATCACCCTTTCACTCCTCTTGATAGGTTGTGGCTCTATTATTGTATCGGCAGCGAACCCAAATTCATCTCAAGAAATTACAAAGTGGCAAATGAAATGGGTGGATGAAACAGGAAATGCAGGACAAGAGATTCCTTGGAGTGAAGGCCAGCAAAGCTGGATGAACGTAGATTCTAAGAAGGAACTCCCAGAGTTACCTTCAGGAGTATCCTCTTCTTGGACCCGCATTTCCTTACCCGATTTAAGTTATGTGTCTCCTTCGGTGTATATCGATACTTTATATGCTCTTCATGTGAAAGTGTATGTGGAGGATCGTTTGATCTTCGAGGAAAATCGTAAATATATCAAGGATAACTATTCTTTGCTGTTGCCTTTAAGTAAAGAAGATAACGGGAAAACACTATATATCTGGACAGAAACCATGCAAGACAGAATTGGAATTAAAAAAAGTGTAATGATCGGTGAACATAGTCAATTAATTAATGAATATATTGAGAATGGACTAAGTGATGTGATTTTGGGCTGCGCTTTTTTTCTGGTGGCTATCGTTCTATTTATAAGTGCTCTATACATAAACAGAGATTATTTCTCCAGTGTTGCTTCACTAGCAGTGGTTATAGCGGCTACCGGAATCCTTTCTATAACCTACTCCCCCTTCATCTATACCTTTTACAATAAATTGGGGCCAATTAGTAACGTTTGCCTAGACTTAGCCCTTTTTTCACTTCTCCCAGCGCTTACCTTTTTATTTGAGAAATTATTCGGTAGTGGTAAATTCAGTATCATTCGAAAATTTCGTCAATTTCAAGTGCTTTACTCTTCTTTTTGTTTGTTATGTCTTATAATCAATCTCCTATCAAATAATCGCTATATTGAGTTCTATTATTTTATTTCTACCACCATTATAGGGTTTATCCTTATCCTCCAATTCATCCTGCTGATCGCATGTGTGGTTATGTTCTCTCTTAAAGGAAATAAAGATGCTATTGTGTTTGCCATTGGATTTGGAACCGCTGCGTTTACTGTAGTTGCAGAGCTATTATGGTATTACATCCAAAAAGGGAATTATGATTTGTTCTTGTGGAAGTGGGGGCTGGTTGCTTTCATTATTTCCTTGATCGTAATTCTGGAACGAAGATTAGCCTATAACCATCAACAGGTTGTTAATTACTCTAGAGAACTAGAGCGTTTCAACAATGAATTGGAGCGTTCGGAAAAAATGGAGATCATTAGCGAGCTTGCTGCATCCGTAGCTCATGAAGTAAGAAACCCACTACAAGTCACCCGGGGATTTCTTCAGCTGCTTAGCGAGAAATCCATTAACGAAGAGCAAATTTATATGTCAATGGCCCTAAGTGAACTAGATCGTGCATCCAATATTATTACAGATTTCTTAACCTTTGCTAAACCAGAATTTGAGACGATCTCTAGTCTGAATTTATATGATGAATTCAAGCATATTGAGAGTATTATGCAGCCCCTGTGTCACATCAATGGAGGGAAAATGATTCTGGATGTATCCGGCCAATTATGGGTAAAAGGAAATTCCTCGAAATTTAAGCAGGCGTTCATTAACATTATCAAGAACAGCATTGAATCATTCAGTGAAGAAGGGTTCATTTATATGTCGGTGTACGGTGAAGATAATAAAGTGATTATTCACATCAAAGATAACGGGGAAGGAATGGACCCTGATGTTCTGCATCGACTCGGAGAACCATATTTCACCAAGAAAAATAAAGGAACAGGTTTAGGTTTGATGGTCACCTTCCGCATCATTGAAACTATGCAAGGTGAAGTAAGATTTACAAGCAAAAAAGGAGTAGGAACCGAATCCATTACCATACTGCCATTGGCAGAAGCTCCGGATGATTCCTACTCCCTATGAGGTTAATCCTGCTGTCTTACCAAGAACCGCGTGGTGCTGCGGTTGCTTTCAATACATCTGATGATGGACTTGGTGGGATTACAAGATAGAATTCATTTGAACCTTCTTCAACGGCTTTCAAGGTAACGCTGTCGGGAATGATTACGCCTAGCGCTTCTTGGAGAGCTGCTTTTGGATCTGCGAGTAGTCTTTGCTTAAAACTTGGATCTTCCCATGCCTTTTGAATGACTTGATTTCTAAGAACTGCTTCTGACATAATAATCACCCTTTCCAAAATGTATATATTTACCTTTAATAATATAACATAGCAATTGTGCTAAATCTATTCTTTTTATTACAAAATAATAGATTTATTGTATATTTTTTGACAAATAGTAAAACAAGCCTCCACCTTGTAAAAGCTGCTTTTCTGCTTCTATAGAATCTGAGATCTGTTGTAAGTTCGTCACCAACATGGAGTGGAATGCTAGGAGATGAGGTATATCTAAGCTGGAAGCCATTACTTTGCGATGCGTATCCTGCGCTAGCTCAGTATAGGTACGTAGTCCGTTTGCTGTAAACAGGAAGAATTCGACCTCTTTTGATGTGAGTGTGGTTGCTTTATCAGTGGATAGATAGCTTCGTGTGAGTGAGAGGAGACAATTATAGCTGCCTTCTGATAAATCTTGGTTCCAGTCTTCATAGTCGTCAAGCATTTGCAGTGTAAGTAGAACAGAGTCGATCATTTCCTCAGACTGCGGTACAAGAGAATCCTTACCAGATAGCAGAAGGGCAGCGGTACTGGATAGTTTGAGCGGACTGGCTTTATAAGGGACCTTGATCCGATCATTAAGAAAATAATCACTGGTGGTTTCATTACTAACACTGTCTGCCCATTGAGCGATATAACGATTGAACGATGTCCAGAAAGAGGAGTCATTCGGAAATAAAAGTCTGTAGATATTCAAAAATTCAACATAGAGTAGGTTCGCTAAAGGTAATCTTTCGTATGTAGAGGATTCTTTGCTGTCCATCAGGTCATCCTGTATGAAAAAATATAGCATGAAGAAGACATTGCCCATCGACATTTGACGGGTAATTTCTGCTGAGAGCCCACAGCTTTTCTGAAGCCAAAAGGGTAATAGATAACATATGTAATTTTTGTGGCTTTCCGCATTGAATACGTTAAAATGTTCAAGATAGGACATGCCTTGTGAATTTAGAGGCTCAGGAAATTCGGAGATAATCTTTCTACTTTCTTGAAATACTAAGCGGAGTTCTTCTTCGTAATCATTTAGCCAATCCATTGCATCCCTCCTACAATAAAATTGCAAAAAACTGGTTCTTTCGCCCTGATTATATCCTTCTCTTTATTCCATTACAACTAAAATTTAGGAGGTTCAAGGACGAATGGAGTGCTTTACTTTTGGACAAATGCTTATGACTATTCGAATGGGGCAAAAGGCTGAAACGCCAGACGGCCGCATTGTGATGCGTACCTCTGCGGGACTTATTTGGACCAATGGGATATTGAATGGAAAAACAGTAGAAATCAAAGATTATTTGTTCTCTGATCTGTGGCAAATCTATGAGGATGAGGAAAGCATGAAAGAGGGAATCGGCAGAGAAAAGCATGAAAAGCGGGAGCGGGAAATGCTTGAAAATCAATATGAAGAGCTGCGCTTAGCGAGTCGGAAACGTTGAATTCAACGTTCGACTCGCCAATTGCAGCTATGAAAAGGAAATTACTTCGATTTCAATGCTTCGTATTGACCTCTAAGACGTAGAAGTCTCCAAATACTTTGATCTAAGCCACCGATTCGGTTGCGCTCGGTCCACAATAGACGATATTGATGAAGAAGAACATTCAAATCATTGATTTGCTCCGTAATCAGATTAGGGTCAATCGAATCTGGCGCGGATGCCAGCTGCAGTTTAATTCTTCCAAGCTGCACAGCGTGCTTCACAAAATGGATTCCGTTACTCAGTTCCTTAAGAACAAGATCAGCATCATCACATTGAAGATCAAGCCCCGAGAGACGTGCCTCGATAGAGAGCATGTATTCTTCAAGATTGTTGAAATGCTCTTCGGTAAGCTTCTCTACAATTAACAAATTGTCGAGATTAGTACGAAGAAGCAGGGACATTTCCGTATCATTTGAACGAATAATCTCGGATTCAAGCTGATAGTAATTGCCGAGATCAAGGAGTAGTTGACCAATACCCTCGGAACGATCCGCGAAGATGAATGTATTTAAATATTTTGCAGTGTCTACATCTAGATTGTTATCTACATTCCAGGAAAGCGCAGCACCATAAACATATCCAGTGTAGCTGATTGGGAGATGCTGCCAATGCCCATGATCACCCCAATCGGTAATGAGATAGCCGATAGAACCATTATTTTTGCCATGAATAGCTGCACTACGCAGATTGGCAAACATATTGTCGCTACGCCCTGTAATGGAGTTCCATGAGCTGGTACCTGGGCAGACATAGAAAGGAATGCCTGCTTCACGGAATTTGAGGGTATCGGACTCAAAAGGATGTTCCGCACTGTAACCCCATTCCATAGCAATAATATCTTTAGGTAGGTGAGGGATCAGTTCGGGATGTTGGATAATAATATCACCCCAGAATTGCATCGTCTTGCCGCGTTTCGTAACAAGCTCATAAATCTTCTGAAGAAAAGATAAATAGATCTGACCTTTACCTTGTGATTCAGCCAGCGCTTTGCTTTTGCCAAGACCAAGCTCATACGTCTCATCACAGCCTACATTAAATTGATTAGAGGAGAAGTATGGAAGCAGATCGTCGAACATTTTTTCTAGCAGAGGGAGCACGGCAGGATCTTCGGTATCAAACGTACCGGGATGCATAAATAGTCCTTCTGGATATACATCTCCCATGTACAATTCCTTGGGAAGCATAAATCCCTCTGGAATTTCAGCTAAAGCATTGAATTCAGGACGGGAAAGCCAGCCTTCCATATGTCCAAAGCTGTTCTGGTTTGGAACAAGCTCAATATAACGCGCCTTACAGTAGGCATCTAGAAGCAAGATTTCCTCTCCTGTGATTGGAGTCTCAAGCTCCCACACTTGAGGGAAAGATTCGTACGCGAACGGCGTACCTTCTATATATAGCTGAAGCTGGTTCATCTTTAGATCGGCCATAAGGTCAATGATTCGGTACAAGGTTTCTTGCTTTGGAATTTTATTGCGGCTGATATCAACGGTTATCCCTCTAGCTCCAAAATCAGGTTCATCGCGAATATGCAGATGAGGAATAGATCTGCCGCTTTGTTCAATGATTTGTTTCAGAGTGGCTACTGCGTAGAAGGCACCGACAGGTGAGCTATAGGAGACAACGATACCGCTCTGATCAACAACTATTTCGTATGCCTGCTCAGATAATGACGGCACATAGCTAAAGATACAAGCGGATACGACCGTTGGACGTGTGCCAATAGATAAGGTCAAATGAAGATTTAAGGCTTGTTTAATCACAGCTTGCAGCTTTTGTGCAGCAGGCATTGAACTTTCCTCTCCCGTACTAGGAAGCACAATGCTTCCGCTTATTGGGAAACGGTATGAGCCCTGTGACAATGTGAATTCACGCGGATTAGGCAGAAGCAGTAGTGTAGAATGATTAAGCATAGCGTGGACACCTCTTATTCATGTAGAATATGATCAACTTCACAATAACCTTATCACTACTAAACAGAGGGGGGAATGTCTATAATGTCCAAGCGCATGGATTATATGATCAGTCCATATCCAATACGAATTATTGATCCGAAGGTTGAGTCCTCTAAGCTGAAGCTTAAAAATATTAGAGTAGGACAAGCCGGCCATTTGCCTGGAAGAACGTTATTCCGTTCAGGCGTAGTTTTTGAACACTGGGCTATTGTTTACATAGTATCAGGTGGTGGCACCTATATGGAGACTTCAGGTAAAGAACAGCAGGTGCGTGAAGGTAGCTTATTCTTTTTTCGCCCAGGATACAGTTACAATTTCGGTCCACCACCTGGAGGGAGCTGGGATGAGTATTATATTAATTTTAATGGGACACGTGTATCGGAATGGCTGGAGTCGGGTCTAATCTCTGGCGGGAATGTGTTCCAAGCGAATTCGATCATGGGTCTTTCGACCTTATTTGAAGAGGTATTACAACGAATGGAGAGTGGAGAACCTGCAGATGCGGATCGGGCCTCACTACTCGTTGAAAGGATGCTATTGGAGTGTTCTTTTATAATAGAAGAAAAAAGTTGGAATGCTCAGGCAGATTATATGCGTCAGATTCGGGAGGACCTGAATTTATGCATTTATGGTGAAATGGACCTAGAGCAAATTGCGGCAAAACATCATATCTCGATGTCTACCCTTCGTCGTCTTGTTCGGCGTAGTAGCGGGTATCCGCTTCATGAATATATTCACCGTCTTAAAATGGCTGAGGCCAAAAAGCTGCTTCTCAACACCTCATTACAAGTAAAAGAAATATCGGGCATGCTTCATTATAATGATCCATTCTATTTTTCACGTTTATTTAAAAAGTATATGGGGATTGCGCCACAGCTTTGTCGTAGTAACATTTAAATCGACATCATACTACTAGAGTCCCAATGAGAATTGTTATAATTGTATAATTGTTGTCGTTTTATAAGATATGTTGAAAATTATGGGTTAATATTACATAAATACGTTAGTTCTTAATAACTATAGTGGATAAAATGACAAATTTTAGGTATAAAACCTTCTAAAAAAATAATAAATTTTTTGTAACTATTTTTCAAATGGAAGCGCAAACATGGAAGATGTCAACTTGTTATTGTGATTTTTCTCATGTATGATGCTTTTATCGAGCACAGTACAATCTCGCATTTTCCAAAAAAACTGGAGAATAGGGTGGTGGGATGAAAATCAAACCAACTGCAGAAGACAAACTGATTGAGTATTACAGGTACTTCTCTTTGTCCCTCACATCGCTCATGTATCTTCTAGATAAAACGGGACCTTCCGTAATTTATAAATCCCTTGTTATAGCCATACTCTTTCTGTTTGCACAAACGTTCTCATTTTTTTATCGGAGGTTACGAAGCAGGCCAAAGACTCTCTTCCTAGCTGTTAGTATAGAGATGGTGGGAATTATTGCATTGACCTTGTTTACCGGTGGGTACGAGAGTTCCTTTAGGCTCTATGTGCTAAACCCTGTATTGATTGCTGCGGGCTCATTGTCCATTTATTTTGGATGGTCGCTGCTTTTAAGTTACATCAGTATTTTTGCGGTGCTCTGTTATTTTTTTATCAATTCTGCGAACAAAACTTTTTTGGAAATTGTATTTGTAAATGGGAATCTGTTTCTAACACTGGTACTTACGGTTATAATAATGCAGATCGTTAATCGGATGAAGCGGCAACGTGAAGAATCGAATGCTCGCACGAAAGAGACGATGGAGCATATCAAATCGCTGTACCATATCGTGGAAACCTCAAGCCAACATGATTTCATGAATATCGGTCAAGTGATCACCGATTATGTTGTTAAGCTAACGAAGCTAGATAAGGCTTTGTTTTGGTTCGCCAAGAAAAGCGGAGAACCAGCACCGCAGAGCAGGCAGACCGGCTGGCAGCAGGAAGAGGAACAGTTCTTATTCTCAGAACTGGGCAAACATGAACATGAATGGAGATTGCAGCGAGAGCCTATTTTTAGAAATCTTCCGGGATTAGGAGATTTCCTGCTGATGCCTGTACGGATGAGCACCCGATTTGTAGGGATGATTGGACTCAAGCTGGAGTCTACAGAGGGGCTGGAAGGCCGCAGATGGTATATTCAACAATTGATATTCTTATCTGAGCTAAGTGCGAATATTCTTGAAAGGCATGAGCTTGGTGTGATTGAGAACCGGTTGATCATCACGAACGAACAGAACCGGATTGCGGATGAAATGCACGACAGTGTATCCCAAAGCCTTTTTGGTATTGTGTATGCGACGCATTCGCTGAAGGAATCGTGGAAGAGAATGTCAGATCATGAGCTAGAAGAACAAATTGAGCTTATTCATGACTCTGCTACAAAGGTTGCTAAAGAACTGCGGATCACGATCTACAGTCTTAGCTCCAAGAAGAGTGGCGGGCCTACATGGCTCGGTATGGTAAGATCACATTTGAAGAGCTTATCCAGATTAAATGATGTTGATATTGAATTAAAAATAACGGGAGATGATTTCAGTCTCCCTTATCCTTACCACAAGGCGCTTTTTCGAATTATCTCCGAAGCCACTGGTAATGCCATCAGGCATGGTGCTGCCAGTCGAGTGGATGTAGAACTGTCTCTGAAGCCGACTTGGATTCGATTATTGATTTGTGATAATGGTGTTGGTTTTGATACTGATTTGTTATGGATTGAATCCGAAGATAGTGCGAGTGGGCTTGGCATGAAGAATATGCAATATTTGACGCAGTCGCTAGGTGGCGACTTCCAGCTGTCCAGTAATGAAAATATGGGAACGAGAATCTTGATTTCCATTCCTGTGGGTGTAGCTGAATTAAAGAATGCATAAACTTTAGGGCGGGAGGTCGTTTCTAATGAAAATCGTCATTGTAGATGATCATCCTCTAGTTAGAAGAGGGCTGGCATCCGTTATTTCGATGCAACCGAATGTGAAGTTTGCTGGAGAGGCGACGAACGGCCAAGAAGCGCTTCTTGTGATTGAGGAGACGCAGCCTGACCTTGTACTCATTGATCTTAAGCTAGCGGATGAATCAGGACTTGATGTCATCAAGAAAGCGCGTGCTCGTGGAATCGTTAGTAAGTTTATTCTGCTGACATCATCTGCAAGCAGAGAGGATTTTCTGAAAGCTGAGGAAGTGCTGGTAGACGGATATGTACTGAAAGAGGCATTGCCAGAAGAGTTACTATTTGCTATCCAGTTGGTCCATAAAGGAAGAAAGTATTATGATCCTGGTCTGATGGAAGATAAGATGCGAATGAGTGAAAGCAGTCCGACAGATGAATTGACCCCGAAAGAGAAGGAAGTCTTAATCGAACTAGGACAGGGCGCTTGCAACAGAGAAATTGCCTCACGTCTTTTTATTAGTGAATTTACAGTGAAAAAGCATGTCAGTCAGATTTTAGCGAAATTACAGGTGGCAGATCGTACACAGGCAGCGCTTTACGCAAATGCTGTCGGATTGACCAAATATGAAATGTCTTATGAGTGAAAGTTGAACTAATTTATAAGCATTGTACATAAACACGGACTCGATGTCCGTGTTTTTTTGTGCGTCAAAACTTAAATTAGCCCTAAATATGGCGCTAAAGTATACCTCACCCCCCTCTTAAGGAGTACAACGTCTTACTCCAAAGTGAAGAGGAAAGTGATGATATGAGCCATGTGGCGAATGGTGTGGATTGATAGAATTAAAGCAACAACTGAAACTTTCATGAATGCTTTCAGAATGTAATTTTAGCGGAAGGAGGGTTACTGTGGAAAAGACGATTCTGGATTACATTAACCTGATTAAAAAAAGGTTTTGGCTCATCATGGTGTTCGTTTTGATCTCCTGTGCTACGACTTACTACGTTAGTAAAAACTTCGTTGAACCCGTCTATTCCGCTTCCGGACAGCTGCTTGTCAACAATATTGCCAAGGCTCCCGAGAGCAACAATCTTAACGATTTGAGCTTTAGCCTGAATTTAATTGAGAGTTACAAGGAAATTATGAAATCACCGACCATCATGAAAAGCGTAATAGAAAATCACCCGGAGTTTGGTCTGACGGCTGATGAACTAAGTCAGAAGCTTGAGATTAAAACTTCAGAGAAGAGCCAGGTGATCAACCTCAATGTTCAGGATGAAAACTACACCAAAGCTGCCGGGATCGTAAATGCGGTTTCGCAGACATTCATTCGTGAATTGCCATCGCTGATGAGGGTAGACAATGTGACCTTGCTGACACCGGCCGATCCGACTGATGTTCCAGGGCCCTCGAACGGCGGGTTTGCGATGAATCTCATCATCAGCTTTGTTGTATCGCTTATGGCAGCCCTAGGAATTATTTTGCTGATGGAAACTCTTAACGGCACATTAAGGTCTGAAAAGGAAGCGGAATATGACCTTGGTCTACCGGTAATTGCTTCGATCGCAACCATTCGTAAACGCGATTTGGGTAAGGCAGCAGGCGGCAACACAAGAGTGAAGGAGGGTGCTTATGTTGCGGCTAAATAAGAGTCTGGTTACGGACGTTAATCCATCCTCGCATATCTCGGAATCGTTCCGATCGCTACGCACATATATACGCCAGCTTGGAATAGCGCAGGGTAGCGGAGGAAAAGTGCTACTCTTTACGTCAGCAGAAGCTGGAGCAGGCAAGACGACGATTTTGTCAAATCTAGCGGTGTCTTTCGTCCAGGATGGCAAGAAGGTAGCGGTGGTGGACTGCAATCTGCGACATCCCGGTCTTCATACAGTGTTTGAAGTAGAGGGTAGTGACGGGCTTGCGGCTTATTTAAGTGGGCAAGAGGAAGCGGATAACATCGCTGTCCTCGGAAATTTGGCCAATCTTTCGGTCATCCCGGCGGGTAAAACGCATGTTAGTCCGCCGGATTTGCTGGGCAACCCTAAAATGACCGCTTTGCTTGAGGAACTAAAAGAAAACTACGATCTGATCCTGCTGGATTCTCCTTCGGCAGTCGATTTCAGTGATGCTCGTATATTGGCACCTCAAGCGGACGGCGTGATCCTGGTGGCCAGATACGGAAAGTCCAAACGGGAATCGATCCGCAAAGCGAAGACGCTGCTTGAACAGACCGGCTCTAATCTAATCGGAATTGCCATGAACCAGGCGAAGTAAATGTTTATGCTTTCGAAGTAAGTTTTGCTCGAAGTCAAATCATTGAAGCTAATGCTTACAAAACTTTTAGGAGGTAAAGTGCGATGAAAAAGGTAAAAAAAGTAATCATACCCGCGGCAGGACTAGGTACGCGCTTTCTTCCTGCAACGAAAGCCATGCCTAAAGAAATGCTTCCGATTATCAATAAACCAACCATTCAATACATTGTGGAGGAAGCTATTGCTTCCGGTATTGAAGATATCATCATTGTTACTGGTAAAGGTAAAAGGGCCATTGAGGATCATTTTGACAATGCGTTTGAGCTGGAGTCTAGGCTTCTGGAAGATGGAAAGCTGGATCTGCTTAAAGAGGTTCAGCGTTCAGCCAAGGTAGAAATTCACTATATCCGCCAGAAAGAACCGAAGGGTCTGGGGCATGCCGTATGGTGTGCAAGACGGTTTATCGGAGATGAGCCATTCGGTGTCATGCTAGGCGATGATATCGTCACAGGAGCCGTACCTTGCCTTAAGCAGCTGATCGATCAATATGAAGAAACACAAAACTCGGTTATCGGAGTTCAAGAGATTCCTGATGAATTCACGAATCGCTACGGTATTATTGAACCGGATTTGCAGGACGGTAAATTGTATCGGGTTAACAATTTTGTAGAGAAGCCGCCACTAGGTACGGCACCTTCTAATCTGGCGATCATGGGCCGTTATGTGTTTACTCCAAAGATCTTTAAGTATCTCGATTTGATGGAAGAAGGCGCTGGCGGAGAGATCCAGTTGACAGATGCCATTCAGAAGCTGAATCAGAGCGAACGGGTATATGCCTATAATTTTGACGGAACAAGATATGATGTCGGCGAGCGGCTTGGATATATTTTGACAACACTTGAATTTGCACTGCAGAGCGAAGATTTGCGCTATCCGGTGATGGATGCAATGGCGGAATGGCTGAATAAAATGGGACAAACCAGCTTGAGTAGTTAAGTTGAGTTCGCAAAATTTTAGATGAGGAGGATGAGCATGCAAAAACTGCCGGAAGACTACGAGGCGGTCCTGCCGAAACTTTACATGCTGCATACCGATGAGAGAAGGAAAGAAGCGGAGTCCTATTTGATAATGAAACGGATGATCGATATCTTTTTTTCCGCTCTTGGTCTTCTCGTGTTAATGCCATTATTTGTTGTCGTGGCGATTCTGATCAAGCTGGAGGATCCGAAAGGAAAGGTGTTCTTTCGGCAAAATCGGGTTGGGAAGAATGAAAAGCAGTTCCCGATGTATAAGTTCAGATCCATGGTTAGTAACGCTGAAGAGTTAAAAGAAAACCTGATGGCCTATAACGAAGTGAGCGGTGCCATGTTCAAGATTAAGAACGATCCGCGGATCACACAGATAGGGAGATTCCTGCGCAAGACGAGCATCGATGAGCTGCCTCAGCTGTGGAATGTGCTGATAGGTCAAATGAGTCTGGTCGGTCCTCGTCCTCCGCTGCCAGAAGAGGTGGCTCAGTATACGGAATATGACAAACAGCGTTTGACGGTTACTCCAGGTTGTACCGGATATTGGCAAGTAAATGCCCGAAACAGTGTCGGCTTCGACGAAATGGTACAGCTGGACTTAACCTACATCCATATTCGGAGCACCATGCTGGATCTAAAAATCATTGCTAAAACCGGACTGATGTTACTCGGTTCAAAAGATGCTTATTAATAATGTGGAAATTAGGTGAATGCCGATGCGTGAATACGGAGACGTTCCTAAGCTTTCCATTATCATCTGTACCTACAACAGAGCACCTTTATTGATCAAGACGCTTCAGTCACTTTTAAAGCTGGATCACTTAGAGCAGGCGGAGATCATTGTTGTGGATAACTGTTCCAAGGATGATACTGAAGCTTGCGTCAAAAAGTTTATAGGAAAGCATGGAGCTGATATGGATATCCGCTACATGATGGAACCTATGCAGGGGCTTTCAGCGGCTAGAAATACAGGAATTCTGGCTTCCAAATCGCCGCTGATTGCCTTTCTCGATGATGATGCGATACCTTGCCAGCGTTGGATAACAACGATTGTCAGTACTTTCGAGAGTAAACCGGAGGTCATGGCTATGGGAGGCAAAATCGCTCCGATATTCGAAAGTAAACGTCCGGACTGGTTGATTAAACCCTTTGAGCTTCCGTATACGATTGTTGATTTAGGTAGCCGGATTAAGGAATATCCCAAGCAACTTCATCCTTGTGGGGCCAATATGGCGATGCGGAAGCTCGTATTCGACATCAGTCTTTTTCCCCTGGATCTCGGAAGAAAGGGTGATTCTCTACTCTCCGGTGAAGAGACCTGGTTATTCGGACAGATTCAAAAAGAAGGGCATTCCATCCTCTATCATCCGGAAATGGCGGTTGACCATTTCGTTCCGGCGGCCCGTTTGACGGAAGACTGGATTATGAGGCGCTATTATAGCCAAGGTATCTCTAACGCTATGAAAAGCGAAGGACTAAAAGGCAAGCTGCTTCTAGTGGGAAAGACAGCCGCTAAGCTCGTGTATATCCTGGCTGATTCGATCCTCTCAAGAAGTAAAGGAAGAAGGCTTTTGAACAAATGCAGGCTGGAGAGTATTCGTGGAACGCTTCATATGATTCTCAATCGGGAGAGGCATTCCGCAGCGGGGTGAGGGATTAACATGACAAATTTTGAGTGGGGCTCCAAATTAAATGTTTTGCCATACGGGATGCTCTATCTCATGTCGGCCCTGTTCTTTGGAACGGCGGTCATCTACCAGCCGATGATTGCGATAGCTGCCGTGCTTCTGATTATTTTGCTGGGAATCTCGATTTCACGGCCTGAACTGATCAGTTATTTCGTTCTAATCACGACGGCAATATCGATTAACTTTTTATATGATGGCAGCATGTTCGGAATGGAGATACTGTCCCTTTATAAATTGGTTATCGTGATGCTGCTTGTTCCTTGTATTCTGGTCAATGGTTTGCGGTTTCGTCTGAGTCACCCCTTGTGGGCAATGGTAGCGCTGCTGGTGATTACCTTTGGATCTTCGATCTGGCTGCCGGAAATGACCTCATCCATTGCAGTTAAAGCTTTTATCGGTCTATCCATTCCATTCGTATTTTTATTAATCAATTGGAAAAAGAATGTAGCTGAGCTGCAAATCAAAATTATCTGTATGCTTCCCCTTGTTAGTGTAGTGGTTGGTTTGTTGCTGCAGCTTGCGCATGTTCATAATTTTCTCAACATCGAGTATACAGGCGCTGTACGGATTCAGGGGGCTAATATTCCTGCGCATCTAGCGATGCTGGCCTTTATGGGAGTAGCGATTCCATTTATAGAGGTGAAGCGGAATCCGCAGCAAGCACGCTTTTTCTATATCATGTTAGTTCTAAATTTCTTTATCTTGATTGGAACAGGAACAAGAGGGCCAATATTGGCACTTGGACTTACCGTTCTCTATTACTTTTATGATATTCTCCGCCAATATTTGAAGGGCAGAACCTATCTGCTAATTCCGTTGATGGGTGCATTTTTCCTGATTATGGTCGCCGTCTTCTGGCAGCTCGATAATTTTGAGAAACGTTCCTTTGAGAGACAGACAGATACGGCTGTAGATTTATCAGGAAGGTCGGAGGCATGGGAGTATTTCTTGAACAAAGCTGCAGATTCTCCTTGGTCTGGTAGAGGGCTTGGTGCGGTTACGGTAGCAAATGATGGAACATTGTACAAAGGTTTTGTGGTTCCGCACAACGAGTATATCCGCTTTTACTTCGATGGGGGATATATTGGCGCTATTCTGTTGATGTTCTCTTTATTGGCTGTGTTTATTCTGGTGTACAGAGCATTGGCTTCACCGATCAAACCTTATTATCTGTTATTTATTGCAGCGTTTTTAATCTACTCATTCTCCGATAACACGCTGTCGACGGTCCAATTTATTATTCCGTTCTGTTGGTACCTGAACTGCCTGTATCGATCTTCACAGCCAACCGATTCCCCACAAAAAGAAGTGATACGATGAATCAAGTGAATATGTTCGATGTCAATTTTGATAACTATGATTTCATGGATTTGCTTGATTACATTGATAAAACCATTCAGGAGAGGAATCAGTCTTATATCCTCACTTGCAATGTAGATCATGTAATCAAGCTTCGTAAGGATAAAGAATTTCAAACGGTATATTCGAAGGCAGGCGCAGTTGTTGCTGACGGAATGCCACTGATCTGGGCATCCAAAATGCTAGGCAAGCCGCTTAAGCAGAAGGTATCCGGCGCGGATCTATTTAATCGATTGGGCAACGCCTTTGAGCAAAGGAAGTACCGGCTGTTCTTCTTAGGCTCAGCTGAAGGCGTGGCGGAACGGGCAGCAATGAATCTAAAAACAGCGCATCCCGGAATAAATGTGGTTGGCTGTTATTCTCCATCCTATGGATTCGAGCACAATGAGGAGGAGAATGAACGCATTATAGAAATGCTTACAGAGTGCCAGCCAGATATCGTGTTTGTTGGTGTAGGAGCGCCTAAGCAAGAAAAGTGGATTTATCGCCACTATACCTCTTATCAAGCTCCGATATCGATCGGAGTGGGAGCGACCTTTGATTTTCTGTCAGGCTCAGTGAAACGAGCACCTAGCTTCATGCAAAAAACAGGGTTCGAATGGTTCTGGCGGCTTAGCCAGGAGCCGGGCCGGCTCTGGAAAAGATATCTTGTGGATGATGCACAATTTCTACTTTTATTACTTAAGGAACTGCGTAAGCGGGATAAGGTGAAGGAAGGAGGCTTGGAATGAGTGTATTTACGCCCCCATCACTTAGGTTCATCAAGACAGCTGGATTAATAGGGGGGACTACTGCTGCAGGTGTCTCTCTTCCGCTGATCATCGGCTTCTCCAGTGCGATGCTGAGTTCAACGAACAGTCTGCAGGGAGCCATTCTCTCAGCCATCCTATTCCCGGCTTTCTTGTTAGCCATACTTAGACCGAAAATGCTGGTTGCTTATACCTTGCTAATCTGGGCCGTAGCTCCAGAGCTGCGCCGCATTGCTGACTGGTCAGAAGGAGTGTATCACTCTGTATCCTTGCTGAGTTTAGCTCCCTTGTTAACCGGTGTAACCTTGATCATTCCGCTGCTGAAGGAGATTCATAATATTCAAAAAGCCTCCACGCGGATCATGTTAATGTTCGCAGTAGCGCTGGGTTATGGTGCTTTAATCGGTTTGGCTAAGAATGGCATGGGCTCAGTTTATGACTTAGCAAATTATATTGTGCCACTGCTGTTATTGCCGTACTTTGCCGTTACAAAGTTCAGGCCAAAGGATATCGATCGATTGCTTACCGCTTTTGCCAATATTGCTGTCCTAGTTGCCATTTACGGGATTGTTCAGTATTTGACGGTGCCACCTTGGGATGTGTTCTGGATGAAACATGCGGACATGATGTCCATCGGAAATCCATATCCATTGGAAATTCGAGTGTTCTCTACGCTGAATTCGCCCGGACCGGCTGCAACCTTCTTAGCGTTTGCTTTAGTTCCGATGATACTGGAGAAAAAATGGCGGGGAACATTGCGCTGGATCGGCGTGCTGCTGGTTGTAATCTGCCTGCTGACTACTTTAGTACGCGCGGCATGGCTGATTCTTCTGGTGATGTTGCTCATGTACATTGGAACATCTCCCTCTAAGGGGAAATGGAAAACTTTGATCCAATTAGTTTTTGTGGCTGCTGCGTTGTTCTGGGTTGTGCCGAAATTGCCTGGCGCCGAAGGACTGGTTGCTCGGGTAGAGACACTTTCTTCTGTTCAGGAAGATCACTCTTATAATGAACGGCTAAGCTTATGGCAAAACATGCTGCCGATGGTCGCCGCCAATCCAGTAGGTCAGGGAATCGGTAGTGTAGGCCAAGGGACTAAGCTTGGTAATGACGGCGAGCTTGGAGAGTACGGAATTATGGATAACGGAGTTATCGCCTTACTGCTTACCTTTGGTATTCTGGGTGCTGTTTTCTTCTTCGGAGCTTTAGGCGCAGTTGTCAAACAGATATTCGCTAGAGTAATCAGCAGGGACCAATTGCAGCCATACGCCCGACTTGCTCTTGCTACTTGGACCGGTGCGATAGTCAGTTTGGTATCAGATAATGGGTTTCCCGGACTCAAGGGATACTTAATCTGGATGCTGATCGGTCTTGGCCTCAGCGCAAGGGAGATTACACAAAGTAGAAGGAAGGGAACACCGTATGCAGCAGTTGAATGCAAAATCTCTCCCCGCTAGAACAATCTGGTCATCTTTTAGATTGTTCGCGAAGAGTAAGGACAACAGCTCGGCAGCCGTGAAGACAATGTTTGTCAGTGTCATGATCCTACTGATTAACATGTTAACGGGTGTACTGACCGCCCGTTATCTTGGACCGACAGGACGTGGGGAACAGACGGCAATGATTAACTGGTCACAGTTTCTGGCCTTTAGCATGAGCTTTGGGATTCCATCAGCTCTAATCTATAACGCTAAGAAAAACCCGGATGATGCCGGAGTGCTTTATCGTATGGCATTGCTGCTCGGTACCATTTTTGGGGTCATAGCGATGATTATTGGTATCGTGGTCTTGCCTTATTGGCTGAAATCCTTCAGTCCGGAGGTCGTGACCTTTGCTCAGTGGTCTATGATTCTGTGTCCGATTATAGTGATCTCTCAAATTAACAATGCAGCTTTTCAATTCAGAGGTGAATACAAGAGGTTTAATTGGATTCGCTATCTAGTGCCGTTGCTTACACTGACGATGATCGGGATATTGATCGCGCTGGATCAGATGAATCCTTTTACAACTGCAGTTGCCTATCTCCTTCCTGGAGCGCCGCTATTTATCGGAATGACGTTTTCCTTGCTTCGCACCTATAAGGTGAAGATGAGAGGGGCCTTTCAGAGTTTAAAAAGATTGTTTACTTACGGACTTGGTTCCTACGGCAATGACTTGCTTGGAAATTTCTCTACCTATATCGATCAGATCGTAATTGCCGGTTTGTTAAGACCTGCTGATCTGGGGCTGTATGTAGTGGCTGTGAGTCTATCACGAATGGTTAATTTTTTCTCAAGCTCAATTACGATCGTGTTGTTTCCTAAGGCTTCTGAGCTGTCCAAAGAACAAGCAGTTGAGTTAACATTCAAAGCCTTTCGAATAAGTACGACTTTCACCATGCTTGGCGGAGTAGTCCTGATGCTCTTAGCCCCTTTAGTAATTCCGTTGATGTACGGCAAAGACTTCAATGCGGCATTAACCGTGTTTCGCTTGTTGCTCCTTGAAGTGACTATTAGCGGGGGGACGATCATTCTGGCGCAGGCCTTTATGGCGCTAGGGAAGCCGAAAATTGTTTCGATGCTTCAAGGTTTTGGCTTACTCTTGGTTATCCCAATGTTGTTCCTGCTCATCCCTAAGTTTGGCTTACTCGGAGCAGGGATAGCGATGCTGTCATCAGCAATCCTGCGATTCTTCTTCATTGTTCTCAATATAAAGTACACCTTAAAAGTTAAACTACCCCGGCTGCTCATTACCCGGGAGGACATCCAGTGGATGAAGACGACGATGAATTCTTACATTCGCAAGAAACCGATGGATATGAATGGATAATGCGAAAGACAAAGGAGGAAACCTTCATGGATTCAGTAAAAAGCGTGGTAGGCGGCCAAAACAATTATCCAATATCGGCTGTCATCATCGCTCAGGATGACGAAGTTCGAATATCTAAGGCCATACAATCCTGCAGGTTATTCGCCGACGAGGTGATTGTGATTGACGGAGGCAGCAAAGACGGGACAGTTCAGCTTTCCGAAAGCTTGAATTGTCGTGTATACGTCAACCCATGGCCCGGATATGCGAAACAGAGGGAATTCGGAGTAGAACGCGCGGTTCATGATTGGGTCTTCCTTATTGATACTGACGAAGTGGTCAGCGACGAGTTGGCCGCAAGTATTCTTGAACTGAAACCGGGGCTTATGGATCAATCGGTTGCCTATTCTATCTACCGGATCGGTGATTTTATGGGCAGATGGCTGGATCGTGGCGAATATCTAGTGCGCCTATACAACCGCAAAGCGTATGGAATTCGAAACAGCTTGGTGCACGAGATGCCCGAGGTCTCTGAAGAGCGAACCATACGTTTGACAGGAACCCTCTGGCATTATGGTTACCGCAGTATTAACGATCATGTGGCACGTTTCAATAAGTATACTGACTTGGAAGCTGAAAGTGCGTATGCCAAGGGCAAACGATTTCGGGTCAGTCATCTGCTGTTAAGACCACCAGCCCGTTTCCTGCAAAAATATTTCTTACACGGGTTGTTCAAGAAGGGAATGTCAGGTTTCGGAGTATCCGTATTCTGGGTCATGTATGAATTCATGGTCGGCTTCAAGCATTACGAATTAATTAGATCGGGAAAGCTGACTCAGCACAATGCGAAGACGAGTCAGACCGAGAAGGAGAATAAAGGAGAGAGAAGCTATGCCGTACAGTGACGGATTGAACATTATGACGACTGGCCTTAGCTGGCCGTCGCTACAGCCGGGTGGGCTTAACACGTATTTCAAATCCGTTTGCGAGCAACTCTCCTCACGTAATCGGGTGCATGCGCTGATTTGCAGTCAAGAAACGCCTGCTACCCCTGAGGAATTGATTATTCACAATGCCGGAGATCCAAAAGATGGGATCTGGAAACGTAAGGATGCTTTCCAGCGTAAGGCGGCCGATCTGATGGGAGAGGGCAGTGGCCGTATAGATATTTTATACACTCACTTTGCTCCTTATGGTATTGGTCCAGCCCTGGAAGCAAAGAAACGCGGGATTCCTGTAGTGATGACTTTTCATGGCCCATGGAATGAAGAAATGAAAATCGAAGGTCAAGGCATTAAGCACCGGGTCAAAACAACCATCGCCAAATCCATTGAACATAGAGCCTATAAACTAGCGGATAAGTTCATCGTGCTTAGTGAGACGTTCCGCGATATTCTCCATAAGCTGCACGGAGTGCCACTACACAAAATTATTGTGATTCCAGGCGCAGCTAATGTGGAACGTTTTATCCCCGCTACGAATCGATTGGCGATTCGCCGAAGCTTAAATTTACCTGAGGGAGCAACAACCGTGCTGACTGTCCGGCGGTTGGTCAATCGGATGGGACTACTACAGCTGCTTGAAGCCTGGAAGCAAGTTGCGGAGCGTTTCCCGAATGCCATTCTGCTGATTGGTGGTAAAGGGCCGTTGCGGGGGGAACTGGAAGAAAAGATCGCCGACTATGGCTTAAGCAATAAGGTAAGACTGCTAGGCTACATTCCCGATCATGAGCTAGCCTCTTATTATCAGGCAGCGGATATGTTCGTGGTTCCCTCACAGGCATTGGAGGGCTTTGGTTTAATTACCGTTGAAGCTTTATCTTCAGGATTGCCAGTGATGGCTACACCGATTGGCGGCAATAAGGAAATATTGCAAGGCTTCCGGCCGGAATTACTATTTAAGAGTTCAAGTAGTGACCACATGGCTGAAGGTATGATCCATATGCTTAGCAATCGAAAGCTGCTTCCGAGCCGGGATGAATGTAGAGAGCATGTACTGGAGAGATATACCTGGGAGCATGTTACGGATCAAGTAGAATCCGTGTTCCTGCAAGCTTTAGGAGAGGAGGTGACCACGTAATGCTTAGAGTGGCCTATATAGATCACACTGCTAAATGGAGTGGTGGAGAAGTTGCCCTGTTTAACATCCTTACCCATATTGGAGAACAGATCGATCCACTGGTAATTCTGGCTGAGGATGGTGCGCTGGCTGAACGGCTACGTGAAAAAGGGATGGATGTCCGTATTATTCCACTGGATGAGAGCATCAGAAGTCGTGGGAGAAATGCAGTCAACTTGGGAGCACCTGCTGCAGCCTTCAAGCTGTTGGCTTATGGCCGCAAGCTTGCGCCGCTCTTAAAAGCGGAGAAGGTAGATTGCGTGCACACCAATTCCTTGAAATCTGCATTATACGGAGCCATCGCTGCAAAAATAGCGGGCGTTCCATTGATCTGGCACATCCGGGATCATATTGGGGCCCCTTATTTAAAGCCTATCGTTGCCAAAGGCATTCGTTTGCTGTCACGCCTGCTCCCCAATGGAGTCATCGCGAATTCACATTCTACACTGAATGCTTTGGAGCTGCCGCGATCGAAAAAAACGCTGGTCGTATACTCCGCATTCGCTAAAGTGATTGGTAATGGGATCGGCATGCGGGACCAGAAGGATTTCAACGTATTGCTAGTTGGTCGATTGGCGCATTGGAAGGGTCAGCATATTGTGCTGGAAGCCGCAAAAAGCTTTAAGAACGAACCTCGTGTGAAGTTCTGGCTGGCCGGAGACGCTCTGTTTGGAGAAGAGGCTTATAAGCAGGAATTGCTGCAAAAGATAAAAAACGACGAGCTTACTAATGTAAGCATGCTAGGGCATGTGGATGATATTCAAGGCCTTATGAATACTGCTGATTTACTGATTCACACTTCGGTAACTCCTGAGCCTTTTGGCCAAGTTATCGTTGAAGGAATGGCAGCGGGATTACCGGTGATCGCCTCCAATGAAGGCGGGCCGGTAGAAATTGTAGTTCAAGGTGAGACAGGACTACTGATAGAGCCTGGTGACGCGGCGATACTGGCAGACTCCATTAAATGGATGCTGGATCACCCAGAGGAAAGACGGCGGATGGCGGACAATGGGATGAAACGAGTGAAAGAGCATTTTGTTATCGAGAATACGGTCAAGGACATCGTTGACTACTATAAAGGTTTGTTGGCGGGCACCTGACAGATGATATGACGCGGTAATTCTGAAGATGATGCTCCATAAAACTTTGAGGATGATTCACATGAAAATTGCGATAGCGCATGATTACTTAATCCAAATGGGCGGCGCGGAAAGAGTGGTGGAAGTCTTTCATCACATGTATCCCGAGGCTCCAATCTACACAACGGTTTTTAACGGAAGCCGCCTTACTGACAATCTCAAAGATGCGGATATCCGTGCCTCCTGGCTGCAAAAGATTCCGGGGGTAAAGACCAATTTTAAAGGGGTGCTGCCACTTTATCCAATGGCCATCCGTGATTTGGACTTTCGCGGTTTCGATATCGTCCTGAGTTCCAGCAGTGCTTTTATGAAAAGTATACAGGTTCCTAAACATACGTTTCATCTTTGTTACTGCCATACACCTATGCGCTTCGCATGGGATTACGACACCTACATGGAACGTCAGTCCAATTCCGGGCTGTTCAAAAAAATGCTTAAGGTATACATGCAGCAGCTCAAAACGTGGGACCAACGGACTTCCAAAAATGTGAATCAGTTCGTAGCCAATTCTTCAGTAGTGAAGACGAGGATTCAGAATTATTATCACCGGGATGCAGATGTCATATTTCCACCGATTAATACAGCCCGGTTTACAAGCTCTTCTACCATTGGTGACTATTATTTAATTGTCTCCCGGCTTGTTTCCTACAAGCGGATTGATCTGGCAGTAGAGGCTTTCAATCGTAATGGTCTTAAGCTTTATATCGTAGGGGATGGACCGGATCGCAAGCGTCTCGAAGGCATGGCTAAGGATAATGTATCGTTTCTGGGCCGGCTAGAAGATGAGCAAGTGACTGGAATGATGGCACAGTGTAGAGCGTTCATTTTTCCAGGAGAAGAGGACTTTGGAATTACACCGCTGGAAGCGAACGCTGCAGGAAGACCGGTAATTGCTTATCAAGCAGGTGGGGCACTGGATACTATTATTCCTTATGTAAATGGTGTGTTCTTTCAGCATCAAGAAGTGGAGGATCTGCTTAAGGCTATTTATGAGGTAGAGTCCTACGCTTGGGATATCGATCAAATTATGGAGCATGCACGTAAATTCGATGAGCAGGCGTTTATGGTTAAGTTCAAGCAGTATGTTGAGCAGGCCTACGTCAATTTTCTAAAAGGAGGATGATTGTATGAAGCTGACAGTAATCGGTACTGGGTATGTGGGTCTTGTATCTGGCGTGTGCTTTGCACTGGGCGGACATCATGTCATCTGTGTGGATAAGGACGAGGAAAAGATTAAGAAACTGAAACAGATGGAATCGCCCATCTATGAGCCGGGAATCGAGGAACTGATTGAACTGAATCTTCGTGAGGAACGGTTATCTTTTTCTGCAGATCTTCAGGATTCGGTGCGGCATTCAGATATTATCATTCTTGCTGTAGGTACGCCATCGCTGCCTAATGGTGAAGCTGACTTAACCTACATTGAGGGTGCAGCTGCTGAAATCGCTAAAGCGATGGACGGGCACAAAATTATAATGACTAAATCTACAGTTCCCGTAGGGACAAATGAGAAAATCTCCAAAATGCTCTCTAAGTTTACCCATCATTCTTTTGATATCGTGTCTGCTCCCGAGTTTTTACGTGAAGGGTCAGCGATTCGCGATACCCTCCATCCCGACAGAATTGTCATTGGTCTTGATAATCCAGAGCTGGAACCAACCATGCGCGAGCTTCATAAGGGTTTCACAGAAAATGTATTTGTAACAGATATACGCAGTGCTGAAATGATCAAATATGCTTCAAATGCATTTTTGGCCACGAAGATCTCCTTCATTAATGAGATTGCCAATATTTGTGAAAAAGTGGGAGCTGATGTAACCGAGGTAGCACAAGGAATGGGTATGGACCAAAGAATCGGGTCATCCTTCCTGCAGGCTGGTATCGGTTATGGAGGCTCCTGTTTCCCGAAAGACACTAATGCACTCATTCAAATTGCGGGCAACGTCGATTACGAATTCAAATTATTGAAATCTGTAGTCGAAGTGAACAAGGGACAACGGTTTATGATCATCTCCAAGCTGCATGAATCACTTGGCAGCCTGCGCGGTTCGACGATTGGGATATGGGGGCTTGCCTTTAAGCCTAATACCGATGATGTCCGCGAAGCTCCAGCCAGAGAGATTGTTGAGGCACTGGTGGCTGAAGGGGCAACAGTCAAACTATATGATCCAATCGCAGCTACAAATTTCAGGCAGCAATATGATCATCCGCAGCTTCGCTGGTGCAATCTGCCAGAGGAAGCGGCTGAGGGCAGCGACGCCGTATGCCTCCTGACTGATTGGAGCCTACTCAAGGAGATTGATCTGCATCAGCTGGCGAAAAGCATGCGTAATGGGGTATTGATCGATGGACGCAACGTGTATTCCAAGGAGCAAATTGAGGGTACCGGACTCGTTTATCATTCTGTCGGCCGCCCGCAGATGGGTGGATTGAGCGGTTATTCTGCTAGTGTGGCTGGAGCGGTTTAATCTATATATATTGAACTTGAGATTTTTGTGTTAAGTGTCAGTCGCAACTGCGGTGAATGTTTGGACTTCCAGCCGCTGTTGTTTCCAGATTTCTTGATTTATACCGCTTAATAGCGGATGAAATCCGGAAAAGCTTATGCTTACGAAGTGAGCTTTCCTACGGAAAGCTTTTAGGCGGACGCTATCGCTCCTCCAGTTCCAAAATTCTTCTCCGCCACTTCGTTCCCTTATCTTAAGTTTCTAAGCAATTTATATAGTTAGTGTACTCTGATTGTTTATCGCAACAGCAGTAGCAGTAGCACTTATAGTTGTCATCGTCTTTGTCTCCGTGGTGGCAACTAGTCTTGCTCTTTTAGTTGCAGTTGTTCTTGCAGTTGCTGCTGCCTCCCCCGGAGCAGAAGCGAGTCTTTAGAAAAACGTGCTTGCTTCTGGCTGGTACAGCCCGGTGCGCACGGATCAGTGTTAAAAAGTAGTTGGTTAGGTTAAGAACGGAAAGGGAATTTGGAACTGTAGAAACGGAGTGTTCGCCTTTATCCTCGGATTTCTACCGCTAGAAGCGGTTCAATAAGGAAATCTGAGGATAACAGCGATCGGAAGTCCAAAATCCCTTGAAGTGGTTCATACCTAACAAAGTTTGTAAGTGCATCCATTCCAACGACCACCAAACGGAAGACATAGGTTTTGATATCAATTCAAGGAGGGTTCATTCTATGAAAATGGTACTTCTATCAGGCGGTTCAGGTAAACGGTTATGGCCGTTGTCCAACGACTCACGTTCAAAGCAATTTCTAAAGGTACTTGAAAGCCCTCAAGGTGAACCAGAATCCATGGTACAACGTGTCTGGAGACAGCTGGAGGAAGCAGGGATGGCAGAATCATCTTATCTGGCCACCGGCCGCAGCCAAGTAGAAATGATACAAAGCCAACTGGGAAGTCATGTGCCGATTATCGTTGAACCGGAGCGTCGGGATACTTTTCCGGCTATCGCCTTAACAGCTACCTATCTTTATTCAGTGGCAGGTGTTTCTCCAGCGGAGACGGTAGCAATATTGCCTGTTGACCCTTATGTAGAAGCATCCTTTTTTGATACCATAGCTATGCTTGAGGGGACCATGCTGGAAAGTGGAGCAAATCTGGCCCTAATGGGTGTTGTTCCTGAACATGCCTCAGAGAAATACGGATATATTATTCCTACCACCGAAGAGGCGGGGGGAAATGGTTTTATGAAGGTGAGTCACTTTCAAGAGAAACCAGACCGTATACAAGCAGAACAGCTCATCGAGCAAAATGCATTGTGGAATTGTGGAGTGTTTGCCTTCCGCTTAGGGTACTTGTTAGATATTTTGCAGCGTAAAGGGTTGCCTTTAGGATATGAAGAATTGCAGAAGCAGTATAAGCTATTGTCTTCCATCAGCTTTGATTATGAAGTGGTGGAGAAAGAAGAACATATTGTGGTGCAGCCGTATGATGGATTCTGGAAGGATCTTGGAACGTGGAATACGCTGACAGAGGAAATGAGCAGCAAGCATGTAGGAAAAGGTTTTGTAACGGCGGATTCTGAGGGGACTTGCTTGATTAATGAGCTGGATATTCCGATTACGGTAATTGGTGCGAAGGATCTGATCATTGCGGCTAGCCCGGATGGGATTCTAGTTACCCATAAAGCTGAGAGCCCACGGATTAAAGAAGTGCTGAAGACCTTTGAACAAAGACCGATGTACGAGGAACGCCGCTGGGGCCATTACAAAGTTATTGATTATGTGAAATATGATGAAGGCAATGAAGTGCTGACCAAACGGATTTTTATATCCGAGGGGAATAATATCAGCTATCAATTACATCGCAAGCGTAGTGAAATTTGGACAATCGTCAGCGGCGAAGCAAGTATTGTGCTGAATGAGAAAAAACATAATGTGAAGGCTGGGGACGTGGTACGTATACCGGAAGGAACGAAGCACGCGATCCTTGCTTTGACGGATGTCGAGTTTATAGAGGTACAAACGGGTTCTGAATTAGTAGAAGAAGATAACATTCGTATTACTTTAGACTGGAATGATATAGAACTACAACAATTCATTTCATAGGTCTAACCTATCTATTTAACCAATCCAAAATTTCTTGAAACAGGTAAATTGACTCAATTATCAAAAAAAGTCATAAAAACACTAAATATATCATTAATTGTCGTCGATACTTACGGTAAGAGAGATTATTTCTCTTAAATTGAAAAGGCAAACCTATCGAAAGGTAGGGACGCAAAGCTATAGGGCCTTCGAAAGAGTGGCAGCCTGGCTACCGAAAGGGAGATTATTTTGAAAGCTTACCGTACGTATCGATTATTTGGCGCATTTCTGTCACTCGTCTTGTTTCTGACTGCACTTCCGCTTACTGTTGGAATTTCGCCGTCTGTTGTCATAGCTGCTTCAAATTCTGGAACGCCAGTTACCCCAGGAGCCTCACCTGAAGCCGTAAAGCTGCTTAACTATTTTTACTCGATCTCAGGAAAAGGTATTATTGCTGGTCAACATGACTATTTAGAAAGTCCAGATGAAATTAACAATATGCTGAAGGGAACCAGCGGACAATATGCCGCTCTTCACGGTTATGAACTGGGCGCGATCAGCGGTCAGTCAGAAGGAACGATGGCCTGGCAGCGTCAAAATGTGGTGAACAGCGCCATCAACTGGAATAAAGCGGGCGGGATCGTAGCTATGACTTTTCATGCTAACCTGCCGGGCACCTCTTATGGCTGGGATAATGTGAAAAAAACACTTAGTCAGAATGAGTTCGATAGTTACGTTACACCGGGTACCAAGCAATATAACAATCTGATCGCTGAACTTGATAAGGTGGCAGTCTCCCTAAAAAGCTTGCGCGATGCCAATGTTCCGGTGCTTTGGAGACCCTATCATGAAATGAACGGGAACTGGTTCTGGTGGGGGAAGAAAAATAACTTTTCTAAACTTTGGAATATTATGTATGACCGTTTTGTTAACGTTCATAAATTAAATAATTTGTTATGGGTATGGAGTCCGAATGCTCCCAATGTTTGGTCAGATCCTTATGCGCTAACTTATCCAGGTGCTGATAAAGTAGATATTCTGGCAGCAGATATATACGAAAATGATTACCAGCAAAAATACTATGACAGCTTGTTGAGTCTAGCCGCAGGCAAACCGATTGCGATCGGGGAGAATGGTGAAATGCCTAATCTGGAGAAGCTTCAGCAATCACAAAGTAAATGGACGTATATGATGAGCTGGGGAAAAATGCTTTACGAGAATAACAGTGCAGATACAATCAAAACATTTATGAATAGCAACTATACCCTGACCAGAGATAAATTAAATACTGGTCTGGCACCGACACCTAGCGCTGCACCAGCGCCGGCACCTCCCGAAGAAGAGGGGGAGGCAGCCATTCCTCTTGCGAAGGGGCTTGCAGGAGAATATTACAACAACATACAGCTATCGGGAACAGCAGCTCTTACTAGAACTGATGCAATTATCGATTTCAATTGGCGGCAAGGATCGCCGGATGCCGCCCTCGGGATTGATCGTTTCTCCATACGTTGGAGCGGTAAAATTAAGCCATTATATGATGAGCAATATACATTTTACACTACCTCAGATGATGGCATCCGTGTGTGGGTGAATGGGCAATCCGTGATTGATAGTTGGACTAAGCAAAGTGGTACTGAGCGTAAGGGTAGTATAACGCTGAAGGCTGGTCAGCTATACGATATCAAGGTGGAGTATTACGAAAATGAAGGCGATGCGAGAGTCCGCTTGATGTGGGAAAGTGCTAGTCAAGCTAAAGAGACAGTTCCAGCAAGTGCACTTTATCTTCCGGATGTCTCCTGATTGATGAAAATTACAGGTCGATCCTTAGTGGCTCTGCGTTATTGCAGAGCTACTAAGCTATAGTCCTCATTAGGTCAGAAGACGATTGTCCGATAACAGGTATGTTTATTTAGCACCTGTGGAGGCAGTACAGCTACCGAAAGGAGGATTTATTTGCGTAAATATTATAAGCAAAACAGATTGTTGTTTACTATATTACCGGTGTTTATTATTTTTTCCTTGCTGCCTTGGGGAGAGGTTAAGGGTCTTCCGAAGGCTATGAGTGTTTCTTCCGCTCTTCCTCCGGCTATACCAAGCAATCCATCAGCTTCTGAAGAAGCCAAGCAACTGCTGAGTAATTTGGTGAATCTACGTGGCAAAGGAATCCTGTCTGGCCAGCATGATTATCTAGAAAGTCCAGATGAACTGGTTCATAAGCTGAAGAATACATCGGGACAAAATGCCGTTCTACATGGTTATGAATTGGGGGCAATTAATAATCAACCCGAAGGGACGATCGCAGAACAGCGACAAGCTGTTATAGACAGTGCAATGGAGTGGCATCAAGAGGGTGGCATTGTAGCCATGACATTCCATCAGAGTTTGCCGGGGACTTCTCCGGAGTGGTCCAATGTAAACAGAAGTCTCAGTCAAGAGAAGTTTAATACTTATGTTACGCCTGGGACGGCTCAGTATAAGAGTCTAATCTCTGATCTAGACGAGATCGCTGGCTATTTGGGACAGCTGCGTGATGCCGGAGTTCCAGTTTTATGGCGACCTTACCATGAAATGAACGGCGGTTGGTTTTGGTGGGGGAAAAAGGACAATTTTTCAGCGCTTTGGAATATTGTCTATGATCGTTTTGTAAACACACATCAACTGAATAATCTACTGTGGGTGTGGAATCCAAATGCGCCGAATGAATGGGCAGATCCTTATGCTGCATATTATCCCGGTGCGGATAAACTCGATGTTCTGGCTGCGGATATCTACAATAACGATTATAAGCAGTCCTACTATGAAGATCTGCTCGCACTTGCTGAAGGTAAACCTATCGGAATCGGGGAGAGTGGGCAGCTGCCGAACCCGGATGTATTAACTGAGAAACAAAATAAATGGGTCTATATGATGACCTGGGGAAAATTACTGACAGAAAATAATACGCTACAGTCAATTAAAAGCTTTATGAATGACTCGTTTATAGTATCGAGAGAGGATTACGTTCTCACAACAGGAGGCCCTTCGATAGCACCGGTAATCCCGGTAACTCCAACGGGTTTGACTGGAGAATATTATAACAATACTGATTTAGAGGGAGAAGCGGTACTTATCCGCGATGATCGTAAGATTGATTTTAATTGGCATGGCGGGTCACCTGCACAGGAGATAGATGAAGATCATTTTTCTGTTCGCTGGAAAGGGAAGCTCAAACCCAAATTCAGTGAAAAATATACGATTTCGGCATCCTCTGATGATGGAGTCCGTGTCTGGATTGACGGAAAGCTGATCATCGATAATTGGAAAAATCAAAGTGCAACCCTTCATAAAGGAAGTATCCCGCTCACAGCCGGAACACTTTATGATATCCAAATTGAATATTATGAGAATGAAGGAGATGCTAATCTTCGCTTGCTGTGGGAGAGTTCCAGCCAGAAGCAGCAGGTGATTCCACAAGGGGCATTGTTCCTTCCTTAATCTAATGAAATGATAGGGTTAGACATTCCGGAAGAAAGAGAGGACCTATGGATGGGAATAACGAGGAGAATATCTAATAGAAAAAATAGGATAACTGCAAACAAACCATTACTGTTATTACTGAAATTCACCGCATTAACCGTCTTGTTTCTGTTGTCTGTCTCTGTTTTCGGAACGAATAAGACAAACGATTATAAGGTAGGTGCCAATATACCGAGACTATCTACAGGAAGTGATGTTGCAGCAGAAATACCGGATGGTACTGTGATCTGGAATCTGGGACAACATGATGGCTCAGCAGCTGAGTTCGCTGCGAGTGGCACTTCTGGCAGTAAGAAGGTATTTAATGTTCCTTACTCAGCGCTCAAATCATCGGCTCTTCAGAGCTTGCCTGCAGGCTTGAATGGAAAGACCCAGCCGGAATTAACGATCACTTATCAGCTAAATAAGATCCCGGAGAATGGGGTCTTATTTAGCGTAGGAATTCTGGATGCTTATAAATCCGTGCCGCAAATGAGTGTGTTTTCCAATCATCAATTGTCAGGGATCATTCAAATTGCGGGCGTATCGGGCACAGAAAGTGAATATAGCTTTCAAAAATCCTATGAATTATACATTCCCAAGGAGCAATTGAAGCTGGGAACGAACGAATTGAAGCTGCAAACGGTTCGCTGTTTATATTGCAGTGACAAAGAAGACGAATATTCCTGGTGGACTTGGGATAATCTCCGTTTAGAATCTCTTAACGCTCCAATTTCCGAGCCTATTCATGGCAGCTATACACTGACCGGAACAGTAGTGAATAATAAGCAGTTTTACTTTGATGAAGGTGCGGTTACGCACTTGCCTTATGTTATCAAATGGCTAGGGATGGCTTATAGCGGCAATGTGATGCGTACCAGCTGTGCCAGTGATGTCGGGAGATCCTGCTCAGATATGCTGGAATATTACAAGGTATTGCAGGATTACAACATGCAGGCGGTTGCTCTGTATTTGCATACTGGTGATATTAAGCTTAAGGCAGATGGATCGTTGCCTGCTGATGCGGAGAAAAAGCTGACAGATTATTTTGAACAATATAGCCCTTATTTTCAATATTATGAGGTAGATAATGAGCCAGGGTTATTCAATCGTTCTAAGGCAGTTAACTTGGCGATTGCGGACTGGTTGAATAAAAAGGGTAAGCAAATCGCGCCCCATTTACAAACAGTTGCTCCGGGCTGGGCGTATTGGCCGAGCTACAGTGAAGATTCCTGTGGTAATCAGAAGGGAACCGGGAAGGAATGTGGAGATCCGGATGGCTGGGAACGTGATCCAGAGCAACGTATGGAGCTGGAGAAGGTTACGGATTTGACCAATGGACACTCCTACGGCGACTCTTATATTTTTAGTAATGGAGGAAGCTTTACTGAGAATTTGAAGACCTTCACTGGCGCAGACAATGGACTCGGTAAAAAAATGCTGACCACTGAATTTGGTACCTCGGACAGTCATGTGGATGCCTATCAATACGGGGCGACGGAGCGGACAGCGGCTGTATTCGACCGGATCATGCGTGCGCATATTGGTTATGCAGATATGTTTGTGCAGCATGCTGCTTTTTTTAAGGATTTCAGTTTATTTAAATACGGGTTTAATTTAGAAGAGCATGATCCGGCAACCACAGAGATTTACTATACAGAAGAGAACGAGGATTCACGTGTCAGCATTATGAGAAGGCTCAGTCTTGCTTATGCTACGCATGGAGCTCCATTAACTTACCAAGTTGCAAACAAAGATGTGTTAGCCGACAAGCTGGTTTATGTTCGGGCCGTGGATACTTCTACATTGAAGCCTCTTGCGGGAAGTGGAGCGACCTCAAATAAGGTGCTGGTTAATTTCGTTAACTTTGAGTCTACTCCACAAACTGTGAGTGTAAATGTGACTATGCCGAAAAACGGGGTGTATGAAGGGGAACGTTTTGGAAACGGGGATACCTATGAAAAAGCAAGAAGTTATGTAACAGGTAAAAAGGCTACTCCCACGTTAACCTTTACGGAGACACTTGCTCCAGGAGAGGCTGTGCAGTATATTTTGCAGCCTTCCTCTGAAGTAAAGCCGTCGGCCCCTAAAGGATTCAAAACCGCAGCAACAAAAGGTTTAGCTGTAAAATTAAATTGGTTGGAGGCCCCAGGAGCAAGCTATGAGCTGCTTCGCGCTGAAGGTAGCGGCGGGGATATGAAGGTGGTAGCCACCGATGTGAAGCTTACAGAATATACGGATCATAATTTACGTGAAGGGACGTTATATACCTACGCGGTAAGGGTATCCGGCTCTAATTTACTGTCCGATAAAGTTCAGATTACAGCAACCGGACTGGTTCCTCTGGATCGTACTAAATGGAAGGTATCCTCAAATGTGAATACGGCAGCATCAGCTCCGAGTCTGGCTATCGATGGGGATCGGCGCACGCGCTGGGATACGGGGAAACATCAGGTTTCCGGAGAGTATTTTCAGATTGATCTGGGTGAAGCACATGAAATTGAAAGAATAGATTTGGATAGCACGTTATCACCTTTTGATTATCCAAGAGACTATGTAGTCTATATTTCTGACGATGCTCAAAACTGGAAAAAACTCACGTCTGGTAAAGGTACGAAAGAGCTTACTAAGATATCCTTTTCTAAAGTGAAGACGAGGTATGTCAAAATTGTACAGAACGGAGCCGGCGGGAATTATTGGTCCATTCAAGAGCTGCAGGTGTATTCCAGAGAATAAGGGTATCATTTGAATTTATATAATCATTTATAGCGCATACTAAATTACTGTGAGATAGATCTACAATGGAATAGGGGATTTTTACCTATAAATTTTGTGTTTTAGGGTTGAACAGGTGGAATATAGGGAATTTCTCCCTGTATTCCAGCGGATATCGCCGTTTTTTAGAAAATCCTCCGTATTATAGAGAGAAATTCCGCATAACTGGGCAATTTGAGGAGATCATCCTAAATAGAGGGAGTTTTTCCCCATAAAACTCCTTCCCCAACGCCCCATCACAATTTCTTAGACTGAGTGCAGAAGGTGGGGGAGTTTGGGATATCCTCATAGATCAGAATGTATATGTTCCACGGCATATATTATCTTTCTCTTTCTCGCAGAAACGGAAGCCGTCCTTAAAAGGACGGCTTCCGTTTATTCTTGTTTAAATCCGTTAAATGAAACGAAGTCCAGACATATACGGTAAAGGAATGGCATCAGAATCCTCTGAACTCGCTGGATCAAAGAGCAGCGAGATCAGCTCCTTGTCGTCCTGCACGGACGACAAGTCGAGGCCCTTGCGGCAGCCTTCGGTCTGCCGCAATAGCGCTTCCCGGTCTGCGATGCAGACCGTTCCGCTGTTCGCGCCACCGCTTAAGCTGGCGCCGGCGTCCCGCAGGAGCGCGAGCAAGCCGCGCTCCTGCCACGGCACAGGCACTTGCAGCGTGCCAACGCCGCCGCACAAGGCCGCCTTGGCCAGCAATGCCGCTACCGCGCTCGGCTGGCCGGCCCATTCCACCGCCGTCGCCGCGTTCGGCGCTGGTACGTCCGCAGCCGCGGGCACAGCCACCGCGGCGAACCCCTCGATGCTGCCGTCCCGAACGGCTACGAGTGTGCGCTGGGCTAAGCCCATCACACCCGCGTAAGCCTCGGTCCCTAGCAGCAGCGCCAGCTCACCCGGACTATATACATGTCCGGCTTCGCGTTCATTGAGCAGCCGGTAGACGGCGAAGAAGTCGCCCGGCTGCATTGGCCGCAGCGTCCATTCTTCTCCTGCTGCGGCTGCAAGTGCCTGAGCTGAGCTTGCGTTCAGCTCGGCAAATTGCGTACCTCCGAACGGTACGCACCCTGCTCGGGTGTATAGCGAACGATCACCCGAGACAAAAATCAGCGATGCCTCGGCCTCGGCAGCATGACTCTGGCATAGCTGTAGAAGTTGGCCCGCCAGTCCATGGCCCCGAAAAGCGGGATCGGTGCAGACAGCACCTATGGAGAATACATTCAGGAAAGCATCTCCAGTCTTGATCGTGGAGGGTACGAGCCCCATGAAAGCGGCAACCGTTCCGTCATCGGCAATAGCCGCGTAGGAATGACTGAGTCCAGGGCGGAAAATAAGTGGAAACAGTTCTTTCATTGAAGTGGCACCCGGTTCACGAAAGACAGAATCTGCGAGCAGAGCCGCTTGGTCTAGCTCCGCAGGTTTAATTAATCTCAATTGCATAACATTCAACCTCCTATATGTACACACGATGGGGAGAAAGCATTTACATAAAGTATAAGGCCCGGGGAATGAAATCTCCAATCTTGTTTATATTATTCAATGTCTCAAAAGGATATCGAAAAGGGTAATAAAGTACATAAATAAGGAAGCTTCTTATATTTTAAAGCTAGAAGAGAAAGGGAAGTGAATAATCGGTGTCCCAACTTGCAGATAATATTATATTATTACTGGCAGCACTCCTGCTTGTAGGCGTATTTTCCACCAAGTTCTCCACTAAATTTGGAATGCCAGCTTTAGTGCTGTTTCTTGCTGCGGGGATGGTGCTAAGCCAATTTGTTTTTTTTAACAATGCTTCCTTAACGCAAATGGCCGGGATCTTCGCATTGGTTGTCATATTATTCGAAGGTGGCATGCAGACGAATATTAAGGATATTAAACCTGTTATTCGGCCAGCATTATCCTTATCAACGGTAGGCGTAATCATGACGACAGCCATTGTAGGGGTATTCGCTAAGCTGATCCTTGATGTGACATGGCCAGAAAGCTTTCTGTTTGGAGCGATCGTTGGATCGACAGATGCGGCTGCAGTCTTCTCGGTACTCGGCGGTAAGAACATTGATAAACGTCTGACCTCGACGTTAGAAGCAGAATCAGGAAGCAACGATCCAATGGCGGTATTCTTGACAGTCTCGCTAATCGAATGGATACAGCATCCGGATATGGCGATATGGGGGCTGCTGTTGTCTTTTATATGGGAGATGGGCATTGGCTTAGTACTGGGTTTTGTGCTGGGGAAGATCGCAGTTTTCTGTATCAATCGAATTAACCTGGATTCTACAGGTCTTTATCCAGTAATGGCGATTGGCTTTGCTGTTCTGACCTATGGTTTATCAGCATGGGTACATAGCAGCGGGCTGCTGGCTGTTTATGTTATGGGCCTTACGCTTGGGAATTCCGAGCTAATGTATCACCGTACCATTATGAATTTTAGTCATGGCTTTGCTTGGATGATGCAAATATTTATGTTCATACTGCTTGGTTTGTTAGTATTTCCACAGGAGCTGGCGGAAGTGGCATGGCAAGGTATCTTGTTATCCGTCATTCTGATGGTTGTAGCTAGACCAATCGGTGTATTTATAAGCCTGCACTTTTCCAAATTTACGATCCGCGAGAAGACTTTGATTTCTTGGGCCGGACTTCGTGGAGCCGTTCCGATTGTGTTAGCGACTTATCCGCTGCTGGCTGATCTGCCTCACGGACGACTATTCTTTAATGTTGTATTCTTTGTCGTACTGACCTCGGCGGTGATTCAGGGAACTAGTATTTCCCCGCTAGCATCCCGATTGAAGCTTGTGGGGCAAGAAGATTCAGATCAGCCTTCCCTGATGGAGCTGGTTGCTCTTGGCAAGACAGACTCGGAGTTTAACCATATTGGAATTAACCCTTATATGCCGATTGCTGGACAGAAGATTTCAGAAATAGGTCTACCAGATGATATCTTATTTACGGCAATTATCCGCAATAAAAAGATTGTCACTCCGCATGGCAGTACTGTTATTGAGCCTGGGGATACTGTGTATGTCCTAAGTCCAAAGAGTAAGCGTGATGAGATGAGGGCTTTCTTCCGCAGCAGGAAAGGAAAGACCGCGGAGGAGGATGTTTCTTTAATCTAGAGAAGAGACTCTTTTACCAAAGTGTGACACACATAATAGGCTTCATAACATAAGCTGTGCTAGAATCGGCACAACATATAATCTCCAGAATAGTTGCAAAACACGAAAGAGTGTGTTAAATTGTATATAGATTTAGAACGAGTCTAAATACAATTATAATAAATGAACCATAGGAGGTTTTATTAATGACAACACAATTAAAGAACCATACTGAACTGCAAGCTGCTTTGAACCGCCAAACTGCGAACTGGTTCCTGCTCGGGGTAAAGCTTCATCATTATCACTGGTATGTTAGCGGATCTCAATTCTTCACACTTCATGAGAAGTTTGAAGAGCTATACAATGAAGCTGCGGGTTATGCAGATGATTTGGCTGAGCGTTTGCTTTCTATTGGTGGACAACCAGCCTCCACAATGAAGCAATATCTTGAATTGTCCGACTTACAAGAAGCCCGCGGCGGCGAAGATGCTAAAGGTATGGTACTTGAGCTTGTGAGAGACTTTAAGACTGTTGCTAAAGAACTGCAAGATGCAATTGCTACTGCTGAAGAATTGAGCGATCAACCAACTGCGGATCTGCTGATTGGCATCAGAAGCAGCATTGAGAAACATGCTTGGATGTTGAATGCCTTTATCGGCTAAGACAACATCCTTATAGGGATAGAATACACAAAGAGCGCCTGCGTATTGTTAACGCATGGCGCTCTTTTTTTTGAAGCATTCTATTTAATAAATACTCCACCAAATGGCACGGCTTCGCGCAGAAATCGTTTAATAATTCCATCATCGTTATTATCTCTTTCAAATCGGCGATTCTGGCGTCCGGCCTGAAACAACACAGGGCCGTGGCCCGTCATCTTCCAATGATAACTCATATGCTGGCTAGCTAAATGGTTGCCGTAAACGGTAAGCTCCAGCTTCGCATTCTCAGGATAGGCAATAATGCTTCCTGCATCCACATAGAGCGGATTGTAAGGATGAAGCTCAGCTTCACATACCGTACCTTCGGTTAATATGCCAATGATGCCGTTACCCGTAAATTTCACTTTCACAATATCTCGTGTAACGAGCACATTCTTCATACTCAGCACTCGTGTATCCATCGTAACTCCCTTGCTGTAGAAGAAGAGATGTTTAAAGTCGTACAATAAATCGCTCTTTCCATCAAGCTGCAGAATCTTTACCCGATAACCTGGTGGAAGGGCGGCGACAAAATGGCAAGGGCCAGACATATCCGAACGAATCAGTTTTCGCTTGCGATAGATGCCCTTTACATCCATAAATCTGTCTGCCCGTCCAGTGGCAGGCCCTTGATAAGCGATAATTTGTTGTGGGTGCAGCACATGAACCTCTTCCTTCTCCCCAAGGGTGAAGGCTACGGCTTGTCCGCTCCCGCTGTCGCTTTCATCTTGGACATCGATGTTCATATTTCATCTCCCTCATGCTGTAGACGTGATCTTTACTGAATGTTCAAGATTAGCGCAGGCGGTCTCCTTTTCTAGAACGGTGAAGCATGCTGAAACGAACAATACGGATGAGTATAAAATACCCCAGAATTAGACCAATCCCTGTAAAAATAGTCACTTTGATTTTATGATAATATTCTTCGCGTGCCGTCCGGTCATTTTGCAACTCATCAACCATCTGCGTTAGTTGGCGATTCTGCTCCTGCAGGGCTTCGTTCTGTGTCCGGTAGGCCTCCATTTCCTGCATGGTATTCGTAAGCTTATCTTTCGCCTGTTGTAGCTCTTCAGCTGTCTGCTGAAATCCTTCTTTCAATTCATTGACTTCATTTGGAAGCTCAGAGAAGCTTTTGAATCCATTATAGATATCACTGAATATATTGGCTTGTGCTACTGGGGCCGGAAGAGATATGGAAAGGGTCAGCAGAAGCAGGAGCGAACATAACAGCTGTAGATATTTACGGTATTTACGTTGTTTCATCTATATAATCACCACCCAATTTAGGCTTGTATTTCTTTTATTTTAACACAGCTTGACAGCTTCTGACAGCGTACGCTAAACGTGAATAGGGCTTCTTGGGTCAGTAATATTTGCCTCTTTAAAGTGAGGTTACACTTCATTGTAAAGAACGATTTTGACTGTGCTCAACATGATTGAGAAGAGGGACTATTTATCGTATACTTTGGACGGAAAGGGGCTGCTGCGGAATGAATAAATGGCTTAAGACAATGTTATTTTTGGTCGGATCTGCTTTTTTGACGAGGTTGATTCCATTCTCATCTTTGTTTCGGAATTTGGACACGATGATTCATGAATTTGGTCATGCGCTGGTGACTTTACTGCTGTCTGGCAGTGTGCTGCGGATTGAACTATACGCGAATCATAGTGGGGTCACCTATTCAGCCATTCAAGATGGAGGCAGAGCGATACTGGTGTCGCTATCCGGGTATGTGCTTGCTTCCTTATTCGCATTGCTGCTCTTCTATCTCTACAGTAAAGGACGGCATGATTGGGGACTTATCTTAGCTACTACTGTAGCATTGATTATGCTGGTAATGTACGTGCGGGGAAGCTTCGGAATGATGTGGTTAGGCGGGTTTATTGCGCTGAATGTTTTAATGCTGGTGGTGTGGAAAAAGGCCAGCAAATATTATTATTTGTTATTAGCTTTTTTGACCTTGGAAGAGTCTGTAATGGGAAGTTTATTTCTCGTATATGCGGCCGTTGTATCCCCATCTCGCGCGGGAGATGCCAGTAACCTGGCAAGGATGACATCGGTGCCGGCCATATTTTGGGCAGTCCTATTTTTTATATTTTCTCTGCTTTGCGCCAAATGGGCGCTGGGACTATTTTTTAAGCGGGAGCGAGTGCAGCCTAAACTTCAGAGTCGTTAAAGTTAAAAACATAAAATTTTCGTCATAAACAGACAAAAGGGGCTGTTTTTGCGAGAGTCAGTCTACTTAGTATGTAGAATGGCTCTTTTTTTGTCGATAATATAGAACCGAACATACATTCCATGACATGGAGTTGTCCGCCATTATTGGTACATTAATAGAAGACCCAAAAAAAGAAAGAGGTGGAAAATATGATGGAAAGTATTACTCCTATATTTACGTGGGGTCAAGATCGTATTTTTGCAGGTGGAAATCGCGATGTTGTTTTACTTGTCGAATGGAAAGGAAATTTGCCTTCAGAAAATAGCCGACCAAGCAGCCACAAAGTGGTTGCACGTGATATTGAACTACGAGTTTGGCTTGAGCCACATGTAACTTTTAAGCGCTGTTATGGATGTGAAATGGAGGCTGGAGAAGGAAATTCACTCTTGCTTAAGCTTGGAAAAATAAAAACAGGACAACGCAAATTCATAGGATTGGAGTTCACTACTTCTAGTTCTGTAGCAGGTAAATATGAAGCATTATCCCTACAGTGGAAGTATAAAAAACCAACCGTAGAGCGCGTTCGTGAACTTCCCGTGAAGGTACTTGAGCTGGAGTACGCGCATCATACACGCATTCTGAGCGATACTTGCTGCTTTTATGTTGAGAAGCATCTGGAATTGTTGAAGACGGCTGAAACGGTTGAAGAAGCAGAGGCACTACGAAGTAAAGGCCAGCATAGTGAAGCTCACGAAATGCTCAATCGACATGCGGATAAGATGTTGCTACTCGCAGTACGCTCTGGAGATCCTTTGCTGCTTAAAGAGGCTGAAATGTTGTATAAACAGATCGGGTTCGAGCATCAGCAACGAAGTAAAGCCGTTGGTGGAATTTAATATAGGACTCACTGCACGAGGATGCACATAAGCGAAAAAAGACCTATACATAAATTGGATTTTTCAGCGGATTCGGCGGAAAATTATAAGAAGAATTGTAATATAAAATGTGGTAACATAGTAAAAAAGTTCTATCACAATTTTACTTTTTTTCATAAAATAATGGGTCTATTTAACCATAAATCAAGGGGAACTGAATATGACAGACCGATTAATCCGACTGATGCGCATTATTACACTTGTTCAAGCCAAGCCAGGGATATTAGCCCGTGAATTGGCGGAACGCTGCGGCAACAGCGAGAGAACGATTTACCGGGATATGGACGCGCTTAGCGCCATGCATATTCCCATAACCCACCTGGGGCATGGAAAAGGTTATGCTTTTATTGGGAATTTTGCACTCTATCCCTTGGATTGGTCGGAAGAAGAAGCAAACGCTTTTTCGCAATTACGCTATATTATGGAAGATATAAAACCAGCATTACCCATAGATTTTGAAAGCGCGTATGAAAAAATAGTTGCCGCTGAATATAAACGTAAGGCGGAGAGAGAAGAAACAATAGAACGTGCAAGAAGAGAAGTAGGGGTGGGGTGGGCAGAAAGAAGCAGTTCGCATATGGAACAACACTCATTTCTTACTCCGATCCTGGAGGCTTTATTAAAGCAAAAGAGTATTCAAGCGAATTATAGTGAGAATGCATTAGAAGAGAAAGGGATCACCATTGATCCTTATTGTCTGGTCCCGCTGGAAAGTCGTTTTCATCTCATTGGATTTTGTCATCGTCAGGGTGTTATTCGTACATATCATATCAACGATTTTTCTAATGTGAAGCCATTAAATCGTTTTTTTTCGAAGGAAGCGTTTGATGTGCAAGCCTTTATGAAGCAGAAATGGTCACTCGATAGGGATAGTTTACAGGTAGAATTCAAAGTGAAATTCTCGGAACGGGTAATGGAAGGAATTAAGAAGGATGAATTGCCTTTTAAGCCAAGTAAAGTGGATCGTCAATCTAGATGTTTTCACTTTAAGGTTGCCGTGGAACAAGATATAGGATTTGTCCGCTGGATTAAGAGATTCGAAGAAGAAGCGGAAATCATTGAACCGTACTATTATCGTGAAGTAATCAGGCAGCAGTTGGAAAAATGGAGTTCGCACTATAAATAGTGATACGCTCATTTGACCTTCGTTCAATTCGAAAGATGGGGTGCTTGAGCAACCATTTAAATGGTTGCCGGTGGCATCCTTTTTTTGCGAGTAAGTCCAAGATACTCATTTCTAACTATCTAATTATAACAATATATAACTAAACATATCCAAACACAACTCAATCTATAGAAAATCGAAAAAACGTATGCTAGAATAGCATCTACATATATACATGTGAAAATGGGAGGAATGGAAATGTTTAAGAAATGGTCAGTCAGAATCTTTGGTGTATTAGCAATTTTTTTGGTTGTGAATTTATCTGCGGGCACAGGGTTGGAGGTGGAGGCAGCCGCCAAGAAGACAGAGATTATAGTATCCGCTGCAGCCAGCTTGCAAGATAGCTTAGATAAAATGGCGCTTCTCTATGAGAAGAAGCATCCCGATATTGATTTGGTCTTTAATTATGCTGCATCTGGCACATTACAGAAGCAGATTGAGCAGGGTGCTCCGGCGGATCTGTTCTTCTCTGCAGGGGATAAGCAGATGAATGCGTTAGTGGATGCTGGACTGATCTCTGACCATAAGGTTCTGCTTAAGAATCAGTTGGTTCTAGTCGTGCCTTCGAATTCAAAAGCTACATTAAATACGATCACTCAACTTACGGACAAATCCTTTAAAAAGGTAGCGGTAGGGCAGCCTGAATCTGTGCCCGCAGGCCAATATGCTCAGCAATCGTTAACTGCGAAGAAGGTATGGGATACGCTGCACAACAAACTTGTATTTGCGAAGGATGTACGTCAGGTTCTGTCTTACGTCGAAACGGGGAATGTCGATGCAGGCTTTGTATATAAGACTGATGCGTTGACTTCGAAAAAGACGAAGATCGCTCTTACCGTAGGCCCGCATGTTCACAAAGCCATTAATTATCCGGCGGGTATCGTGAAGGATTCGAAGAATCAGAAGGAAGCTAAAGAATTTTACAATTATCTTCAAAGCAAAGAGGCTAGTGATATTTTTGCAAGCTATGGCTTCTTGCTTCCTTAAATAAGAAATCATGAGTAGAGGCGGGGTGAATAAGGATGGAAATAAATTGGACTGATTTCTTCGCCCCGGTATGGCTTTCCGTTAAAATTTCAGTAATTACCAGCATCATTGTATTTATTCTTGCAACGGCCGGGGCCAAGGCTATGGCAGGTCGGAAATTTCCTGGTTATAGCTTGGTTGAGACTGTAATGCTTCTTCCTCTCGTATTACCGCCGACAGTTGTCGGATTTGTATTGTTGGTCGTCTTAGGTCGTCGCAGCTGGATTGGCAGATGGTATGAACAAGTGACGGAGCATACGATCCTTTTTACATGGGGGGCTGCGGTTATCGCCGCGGTTGTCGTAGCTTTTCCTCTCGTTTACCGTACGGTGAAGGCGGGCTTTGAAGGCGTGGAAGCGGATCTTGAAGATGCGGCGCGTGCGCAAGGAGCGAGCGAACTGCAGGTACTGCGTTATGTCACATTGCCCCTTGCAGGTCGGTCACTCGCTGCTGGGTATGTTCTAGGTTTTGCCCGCGGTTTAGGAGAATTTGGCGCAACGATCATGGTAGCTGGGAATATTCCTGGCCGCACGCAGACTGTACCTACAGCGATCTATGTCGCGGTGGATGGCGGCAACATGACTCTTGCTTGGATGTGGGTGTGCTCCATTATTGTTATGTCTGCTGTGATGTTGATGTTTGTGAACCGGCGTACTTAATTATGCTCGACATAGATCGCTCCGCTGACTTCAATGGGAATGTCGATTGGAAATCTTGATAAATTAAAAAAACCTAGCCCATCCAGGAGTAACCTGGATGGACTAGGTTTTTTTCTTTAGAAACGCACCGTTAAAACAAAACCTCTTTAATAAGAAGCAAGCAAGCCTATGACTATCAGGTTTCGTAAATAATCGTCCCGGTTTCCGTGAGATCATATCCGTGAATGGACCCAAGCTCACTTTGAAAGGCTGGCGAGCGTAAAATATCAATCACTATGGCGATCCATTGCTCATGCTCCGGTTTCTTAAGCATCACTAGATCGTAAGACTCCTGAATCAAGGGAATGAAATCAATGCCATCGACAATCTTAGCAGCTTTCTCGGTACCGATGGCCACATCAGCTTCCCCTCGTGCCACTTTACCGGCGACCGCTAAATGGCTATTCTCCTCCTGCTCATATCCAGATAGCCCTGTAGCAGGAATGCCGTGCAATCGGAGTTGCTCATCCAATAACACACGTGCACCAGCGCCTCTTTCTCTATTGATCAGTTTAAGTCCATCCTGTTGCAGATGGGACCATTCATGAAGACCTCTAGGATTTCCCTTTTGAACATACAATCCTGCACTTCGGGTCAACAGACGAACTACAACATAAGAGAAGCCTACAAGGATTTTACGAATATAGGGAAGGTTATATTCTCCAGTATCCCCATCGAGCAGATGCGTACTGACGATGTCAGACTCGCCCTGATACATGGCAATCAGACTATCTAGACTGCCAGCGTATGAACGAAGAGGGCGCTCAGTGGGCAGGCAACGCTCCAAATAGGTGGCCAGAATATCGAGTGACATATCCTGACCCGTAATCACGAGGCTGTGTCCTGTAGCTTTACTATTAAATTGGCCAGAATATGTGGCAACTTGTGTTAGATTTGCTCCAGCAAAAGTCAGCGGCGATGTCGATAGGGTCATGCCACTTCGAGCATTCTGTTTGTAGGCTTCTAAATCGGATTGATCCACACGCATCTGTTTTCCTACACGGTAGGAGGGAAGCTCCCCTTTTTTAATCAGATCATATACTTTTAATTTCGAGATCTTCAGTAAACGGGCAATTTCCTCAGTCGTATAGGATATGTTATCAGACATAACAAAAGCCTCCAGAACTTCATAATAGGACAAGACTACCTTATTTTGAAGTCCTGTGCAATTAGGCTATTGTGCTTTACCTGCCTGCTGTGTATTGGATAATTTGATTAATTCTGAAACGGTGACAAATCGAAAACCTTGCTTTTCTAATTCCGGCAAAATAATTTTGAGCGCTTCTCTGGTTTGAGATTGTCCATGCACATGATCATGAAACAGGACGATATCACCGTTATGTGCATTTCGAATAACCTTGTTCGCGATACTCTGCACACCAGGGCGATTCCAGTCACGTGTATCTTGATGCCAGGACCACAAAATAGGCTTTAGGCCCATGTTGTTTGAAGTATCAACTAGTGTCTCGTCATACATGCCACCCGGGGGTCTAAACAAAGCACTATGCTTTCCAGAAACCTTTATAATTTCTTCTTCGGTTAAATTAAGCTCCCGCTCAAACTGGGCTTTATTAATAGGTTTTCTAAAATAGACGTGATTGTAGGTATGGTTAGCTAATTCATGTCCTTCGGAAATGACTCGTTTCGCCACATCTGGATACGCTGCAATTCTTTTTCCTATGGCAAAGAAGGTGCATTTCGCATGATATTGACTCAATACCTTTAATATTTGATCGGTTTCAGAAGGGTCAGGACCGTCATCAAACGTTAATGCAATCACTTTTTGGTTAGTATGTACTTCCCAAATCATGTCTCCTCTTTTTTCGTAGTAGTCGCGGTTCTTGCTCGGGCTACCTAGAGCGGAGTTCGTGAAGCATAACAAGAGAGAGAGGGTAGTCATCATAATTTTGCTGCTAGTTTTCATGAATTCACCTGTTTTTTTTTATTTTAGAATGCTCCTTTGGAGGGTTAAAATATTCATAGTTTCAGTTTTGTAAAAAATGATCAGTCTTTTTCCTGCGAGTATGAGTCAGTACAACTGGCAGTGGTTATAGTGATGAATGTTAAGATTAATGAATGTTAAGATTAATGAATGTTAAGATTAATGAATGTATCCATTTCCAGAAGCCGCAGAAGCAACGGATAGCATTAAGCAAGTTGATAGAAGTGCTACGGACAATTTCTTCATTATCATTTAGTAGATTCCTCCTAGATGTTTTTTGCCTACGAAGATTAATATCTCCATTTCAATTGCTTTTAGATTGGTGGATTGCTTCCATTGCAGTTTGGGATTGGGATAACGTTGTATTTTGATGTGAAAATTGTTATGAAAATGCCTTATAATGAAGTTCAATATATAGACATTTGGTTAGGGGTGGGAATATGACACTTATTGAAAAAAGAGAACACCGGCAATATCCGGAAATTACCCGCCTAGAAACGTCGAGAGCTGCTTATGAGCGTGATTATTCACGCTTGATTCATTCGCCTACTTTTCGTAGGCTGCAAGGCAAATCTCAAGTGTTCGGGGCTGGCACGGGTGATTATTACCGGACGCGTCTAACTCATTCACTTGAAGTCGCTCAGATTGCACGTGAGGCAGCGAAAAGTCTGCTTAGATCTTATCCAGAGGTGGAGACAAGTAAAGCTGAGAACCCAGGACTTGTAATAGATCCAGAGGTTGTGGAATGCGCGGCCATTGCTCATGATTTTGGTCATCCTCCTTTCGGGCATAAAGGGGAAGAGGTACTGGATAACATTCTGGACCAGCTTATTGAAAAGAAGACGAATGAGGCTGCCCTGCAATCTGGAGCAACGGGTGCAGATAGGCTGCTCATTCATGAGCAGATGAAGCAGCGCTATGAGCATTTTGAAGGCAATGCTCATAATTATCGGCTGATTATGTTTCTGGAGAAGCGTGAGAACATTGATGGACTAAATCTGTCGGATGCAGTGCTTCTCGGAATAAATAAATATCCGTTTCCCGGTACCTCACTTAAGAAGGGAATGTACCTTCACGAATGGGCATATATTTCGGAGATTCGCAAAGAGTGGGGAATACCAGCAGGTAAGAAAACGTTGGAAGCTCAGCTGATGGACCTTTGCGACGATATCGCTTATTCTGCACATGATTTGGAGGATGGAATTAAGGCTGGAAAGATTGAAGTGCATGAACACTTTATGCATGATTCTTATATTCAGCGGCTGATCGTAGAGAAAATTACAACGTTAGAGGATTTCTTCTGGAAGGGTTGGGAGGAGGAAGGTATCCGCGCTAAGGTCGAAGAGGTGCTTAGTTCATTTCTTCGAGTATGGATGGAAAAGATGCCAACCTGCGAGAACGACTATTCCAGAACTCGGCGTGAAGTTAAGGCTTATTGGGTTAGCACCTTTGTCGCAAGTCTTGGGGTGATTCCTGATGGAGACTGGAAGAAGGTCACCTTTATAAAGGAAGGAAAAGAAGATGAGGATATGCTACGGACCGTAAGTGTGCTGAAAAGCTTCGCTTGGGTCACGATGATTCGTGATTTACGAGTACAGCGGCTTCAGAAACGTAGTGAATGGATTCTGCGCCGTCTATGGGGAGCTTTTCTTGATCCGCAGACATCCAAAGCCATTATTCCATCGGACTGGCTGCAACGCTTTGAGAAGGATCAGAAACAAGCGAATCCTATTTGGACGTGGGAACATATGGTGATTGATTATATCGCAGGGATGACGGATGCCTTTGCTGAGAAAATATACAATGAGCTATACGGGTTGAAAGTCGGATCGATTTATGACTTGGATTAGATAAAAGATAAGATTAAGTTAAGGCCAGCCTCCAATCCATTGGAGACTGGCCTTTTGTTTGTTTTTTATAGAACGGGGAATATTTTGTTAGTATTTCGTTATTATTTATTCGACTATATTTATGCTTGTTAACCCTGATATTCAGTGTTTTTTATAACAAAATAGCTATTTATATAAATAAGTTATTGTTTGTATGCCACTTTAGTGCTAATATAATAACTAAATTGTTATTGGTAATAAATGGGGAGGTTGATAAAGAAGTCGAATCTTCTGCTTGAGTAATAATGAAAACCTTTACAAAACGGGAGGGTAAAACGAATGAAGAGGTTCAAAAAAAGCTTTGCTCTATTTCTTACAGCAGTAATGCTCGTTACAATGGCTGTGCCTGCGCTAGCTAACGGAAAAACAAATGAAAACCTCAAGGCGCACTGGGCTGGAGAAAGTGTAGAGAAGTGGCAGGGTAATGGTGTTATTCAAGGTTATCCGGACGGCTCTTTTAAGCCGGATCATAAAGTAACGCGTGCTGAGCTTGTAAGTATTATTAATAAGCTATTTGGATTTAGCACTCTTTCGGAAATGTCATTCTCGGATGTCCCTGCTAAAGCTTGGTATGCAAGCGCTTTATCTATAGCGAAGCAAGCTGGCTATTACAAAGGTTTTCCTGATAATAAAGCGAAAGCGGATACTGAAGTAACTCGTCAAGATGCTGCAACATTAATTGCTTCTGTTTTTTCACTGGAGCCAGGCACTAAAGCGAGTGCCTTTACAGACCAAGCATCCATCAGCGCTTACGCTAAAGAGGCTACCCTAGCATTGAGTGGAATTCTATCCGGCTATCCAGATGGTACATTTCGTCCGAACGAACCAATTACAAGGGCAGAGGTAGTCACTATCGTTGACAGATTGGTTAGCGGCTACTACAACACAGCCGGTACATTCACTGGGGGAGATATCCATGGGAATATTGTCATTAACCAAAGTGGGGTTGAACTAAAGAATGTAGCTGCATCAGGCAACCTTTATCTTACCTCCGGTATTGGTGATGGTGAGGGTGTCTTGGAGAATGTAACAGTACAAGGTAATGTACTTATATCTGGTGGTGGCGAGCATTCGATTCATTTAAAAAATTCTAAATTGGCTGTTGTAAAAGTGAATCGTCCTGAAGGAAAAGTTCGGGTCGTTATAGAGGATCGTACGGTCATCACTCAACTGACTATTGATAGTGCTTCTATTATAGAAGTAGGCTCAGGTTCTACAATCGATCAGCTTGTGATTGGTAATGGTGCAACGGGAACGTTGATTACAACAAAAGGTACCATTAGCAAGCTTGTAGTAAGTGCTTCCTCTGTAGTCTTAAATGGAGTGACTATAGTAGAAGGAACATACACTGTGAAGGATGGAGTTCTTGTAGGACAGGGAACAAGCACACCGGCGCCTGGGGGCTCAGGTGGAACTAGTGTAGAGCCTACAGCAACGCCAGTACCGACGGCTACTCCGGAACCTACAGCAACGGCTGCTCCAACGGCAACACCAGAAGCTGGGGTTCATATCGTTGACGTAGATGCATCGACTGCTACCAAATCATTATTTGCTTATCTGGATAGCATGAGCGGTAAACAAGTTATGTTCGGTCATCAGCATGATACTACCGTCTCTTTTGCCGGAAAGGATAAGAACGGAAATGTTATTTCTGACGTATACAGCTCCACTGGTGATTATCCTGGGGTTTTTGGTTGGGACACCCTTAGTTTAGATGGATATGAGAATCCTCCTGGAGTTAGCGGAGATTATGAAGCGAGTAGATTAGGATTATCTGCTGCCATGAAGCAGGCTCATGATTTGGGTGGTATTGTAACGCTAAGTACACATCCGTACAATTTTGTTACGGGTGGAAGCTTTAACGATACAGGGAATTCCAAAGGAGCAACGCGCTCGGTAGTATCACGTATTTTGCCGGGCGGAGATAAGAATGGAGAGTTTAATAAATATCTGGATCGCATCTCTGATTTTGCGAACAATCTTAAGGATGACGATGGCAACCTGATTCCAGTTCTGTTCCGTCCTTTCCACGAACAAAATGGAGGTTGGTTCTGGTGGGGTGCGGCTACAACGACAAAGAGTGAATACGCGGAACTGTACAGATATACAGTTGAATACCTACGTGATGTTAAAGGCGTTCATAACTTCCTTTATGTATTCTCACCAAACGGATCTTTTAATGGAAATGAAAGTGAATATTTAACGACTTATCCAGGTGATCAATTTGTTGATATTCTTGGAATGGATCAGTATGACAACAAGGAGAATGCGGGTTCGGAGGCTTTCCTGGGTGGTCTTGTTAAAGACCTTAAGATGATTTCTCAGCTTGCTCAAGACAAAGGTAAGATTGTTACCCTATCTGAGTATGGTTATAGTGCTGCTGGTATGAAAACAACAGGCAATAATGAGCTGGAATGGTTCACTAAAGTATTGAATGCGATCAAGGCTGACCCTGATGCGGCAAAAATATCTTATATGCTGACTTGGGCGAACTTTGGTGAAGGTAATAATTTGTATGTTCCTTATAAGAATGTTCCTAACAAAGCAAATCATGAGTTGCTTCCTGATTTCGTGAATTTCTATAAAGATGATTTCACGGCTTTTGCGAGCGATGTGAAAGATGATAATAAGTACAATCTCGAGGTTGAAGTGGCAGGAAAGAAACCTTTCCTCCACATCGTAACTCCGAATAATATCAGTACAATAACAGATGCCGTAACCGTTATTCGGGCCAAGGTATTAAATGCAGTGCCTAGCAAAGCGACTTATACTGTGGGTGATTCTGGAGTAGAGGTGGAAATGACGCTCGGTGCGGACGGTTACTATAGCGCTTCATGGCAGCCAGACGCTAGTCTGAATGGCAGTTCAGCAGAGATTACAGTGAGGGCATATGGAACTGGAGATGCTACACTTGCACAGACTAATTCTGTATTCTTAAAAATCAATGAAGCGCCAATAAAGGTACTTACTTTTGATACTGACAAGGATTTGGAGCAAATCCAAAACAATGGTACTTGGTCAGGGCTCGCCAATAACGCAGAGACGATCAAGACGGTCTTGCAGCATGCGTCACTAGATGCTAACGGTAAGCTTGTTATTAACATTACTGAAGGGCTGTCTGCTGAGGATACTTGGCAGGAACTGAAGCTGCAATTGAATGATCTTGCATTGGATGGAGTGGATCTGTCTCAAGTTACACGTGTGAAGTTCTCCGTGTTAATTCCGGAGGCTGCTCAGAATGAGGCTAACAATGCTGCGGTACGCAGTGTCATTCAGTTGCCACCAGATTGGGATACAAAGTATGGCATGGACTCATCCTATAAATCTTTGTCCGATCTTGAGAAAGTTAACGTGGGTGGATCACAATATTATAAATTTGATATTTCGATTGATCTGGATAATGCTACTAAATCAGCCGAAGCCACTGGTCTAGCGATATCTCTGGTTGGCAGTGGTTTGGAAGTGGAAGGTGAATTGCCAATCTATGTAGATAATATCGGTCTTTATAATACGTATACTGCACCTGTTGCTGACAAAGCACTGGTAGATAATTTTGAATCTTATGGCTCAAGCGATGAAGCACTGGTGGCCAAATATCCTAAGGCTGGCGGAGATGATGTGAGCGTATCTTTAAGCTCCGAACATAAGGCATCCGGGGATTACGGAATGAAACTGCACTATACGATTAATAATGCAGGTTATACCGGGGTAGGTAAAAGTCTGGGTTCGATGGACTGGTCCGACTATAATGCACTCAGTATGTGGGTAGCTTCCGATGGAGACAACGCTTACGCTGAGAAAGGTGAGCCGCTTAAGCTAGTGGTGCAGCTTGTCATTGATGGAGGATATTTCGAAGCCTATCCGGTCATTAATCCAGACAAGAACGGTAAAATAGTATTAAGTTTGAAGAATTTGACGGAGATGAGCTGGGGAAAAGCCGGAGAACTTACACAGGAAAGATTGAAGCAAGTTCAGAGCTTTAATTTGTATGTGAATGCGATGGACGGACAGAGCCACGAAGGTTCGCTCTACTTTGACGATATTCAAGCGGTCTATGACGGGACACTTCCGGATATGTCGGAAGAAGGAAATGGAGGTTCGCAGGGACATGCGCCTGGCGTGTTATACGCCTTCGCTACAGAAGCTGATATTGCAGGATGGGCTACAACAAACGGTTCGTCTGCCAACGCTCAACCTCCAGTATTTGATGCCAATGAAGAAGCGGCAAGTGTACAATTTGATTTGATTAATACTGGCAATGATACAAATGGCAGCTCCAAAGAATCCTTTGAACTTGCTATTAATCCTGAGAAACTGAATATTACAGGGCTGGATACGATCAGCGCTAAGGTTAAGCTCTCGAGTGGTGCAGCTAAAGCGCGTCTATTCATCAAGACAGGTGAGGACTGGAAATGGAGCGACAGCGGTGATCCTGTGCCTGTAGATTCTAAGGGTTATACGACCTTATCTATTTCACTGCCTACTGCAGCAGCAGGGGTGGGCGTAGATTTGGCTGCTGTAAAGACGATTGGGATTAAAATTGAGGATGTTTCCAATGATGGAGGAACTGCGAAGCTTTATTTGAAGGAAGTATCTCTGGAGAAAGCTGTCCCGGATGTTCACTATGGCTTCGAGACGGGTAACGACGGTTGGGCTATCAATTCTGGTACAGCCACAGTAACTTCTGATGTATATGCTGAAGGTAATCAATCTTTGAAGCTTGATTTCGCATGGAATGGAGAGGATAAAGATCCTTTTATAGCAGCATCAAAAGTAGCTGCACTTGATCTGAGCTCATTCTCCAAGCTTACTGCTAAAGTTAGAATCGTCTCTGACCAGCCTGATGTTCAAGCGAAGCTGTTTCTTCAATTAGGTGGCTATGCAGTATGGGTAGATTCGGGTGCGAAGATAGCTGCTCAGGATGGATTCACGGAGTTCACGATTGATCTCAGCAACAATTCCAATCTATCGCCTGAGAATTTGAAGAAAGTGGATGCCATTGGCATTCAGTTTGTTACACCTTCTACGGCTGGAACCGCTACAGCTTATATTGACGAGATTATAGCTTCTAATTAAGAGCGCTGCGATCCAGGTGTGAAATAAGGGTCCCTGCATGTCCATTAGGATTGTCTAATAGACATGCAGGGACTATTTTGTATGATCAGTTTATAGTTAATGATTTGAATAGTATTCAAGCGCTGTTCTTTCTAGTTCGGTGACAAATGCTTCTTTCCCATCCATATAAGCTTCAATGTCCTTCGGAAATTGATTCGCAAGATCCTCTTTTAGATTACCGTATTGTTCTGCTGCCTCGCCACTCATACCGAACTCGCCCATACATTCGTAACCGAGCTCTGTCATTTGCGCGTTGAAGTCATCAATGACTTCGATATTTCGTACAACAGGCATCATATCAATGATTGGTTTAGCTTTTAGCCCAGGAACAGAAGTGCTGCCAATATGGTGAATATCAATAAGTGCATCAGCGAAGATCTCTTTAATCTTACGAGATCCTTCTTGGAAGATAAGATTCCATTCCTCATTGTATTGTGTGACAGTAACATCTATTTCGCTAACCTCTCTTTATGCTTGATTCCTGGATTTTTTTATTATAGAACAAGTGTTCTTAATAATCAAATACTAAATTTAATATTGGCGGGCATAATCAACGAGATTTAGGGATGGAGTGCCAGTAGATAAATAGGAATTTATATTTTCGGTAAAAATATTTACGATTCGATTAGCGTATTGATCGGTTATGCCAGCAGAATGAGGAGTGATGACTACCTGCTCCATAGTCCAAAGTGGATGATCCTGCGGGAGGGGTTCAGTTTCGAATACATCCAATCCCGCACCACGAAGGTGACCGCGATTCAGTGCATGGATTAGAGCCTCAGTATCAGTAGTCGCTCCACGTCCAACGTTAATGTAATAAGAGCCTTGTTTAAAGGCAGAGAAGATAGCAGTATTAAATAATTGCTTAGTTTCATCGGTGATAGGGAGTATATTGATGATGAAGTCGCCTTGGCTCACAGCTTCTGGCAGATGGTCAGTGGTATATACTTGATCAAAATCAGCGAGTGGCTTGCCTGAGCGACTTACTCCGATCGTCTTCATCCGGAAAGCTTTAGCGATTCTGGCAGTTTCGCTGCCGATGGCTCCAGTTCCAACAATAACGGCTGTCTTTCCGAACAATTCACTCTCACTTCCGTCAGAATTCCAGTAGCGGTTCATCTGATTGCGAACAGCTGTATGCAAATTACGTGTGAAGAGAAGCATGAAGCCAAAGATTACCGCAGAAATAGGCTCGGCATGCACTCCGCTCCCACTAGTCAATAGGATTCCACGTTCCTTAAAACGCTCTAACGGGAGCTTCTCAATTCCAGCAGACCAGGATTGGACCCAGCGAAGGGGCGAATCTGGACGAAGAAGCGTATCGGCGATGCCTTTAGCCCAGCCGATTACGATTTCAGCATCAGCTAGCAGCTGTAAATCCGGATTTTTGCCGTCTCCTTGTATGAATGTATAACCGGGGGCTGCTGCTTTGATCCTTTCTTGTTGCTCGGCTGTAAGTGGTTGTAAACATACTATGGACTTAGTCATGATGTATTCCTCCTGCTCTAAGGTTTGATGAAAATGGATAATGTTATAGGATAAGGATACCAAATCTATAGGAGAAGGTGAAATTGATATGGATGCTAACGTGTCGGATAAAGATTCAGAACGATTATTTATTGCTGTGAAATTACCCTCAGAACTTGGGCAAGTTGTGGCGGAAGAGTGCTCTAACCTATCTCAAAAGTTTCATTTTGCAAAATGGACTCATCCAGAGGATTATCATATTACCCTGCAATTTTTAGGAGACACCCCAAAGACGAAAATCCCGGATTTAATCATGTCGTTGAAGCAGATGTCAGAGCAATGCAGCCCCTTCAAACTATCCTTAGACAAATGGAATACATTTGGTCTGCCAAAGGCTCCAAAAGTTTTATGGGTAGGGGTTTCTGGCGAACTAGAAGAGCTGAATTTACTGGCTGCGAGAGTACACACTGCTACACTTCCTTTAGGTTTTTCGGCCGAATCCAGGGAGTACAAACCACATCTCACAGTGGCTCGAAAGTACCTTGGAAAAATTTCATTTGATGATAAATTGCTGGAAAATTTACTGAAATTGGATGATGAAAAAAGATCAAAAATCTTTCATAGAGACTGGACGATTGATAGTTTTGTGTTGTATGCTACCAGAATGTATGCCATTCCTATGTATGAAATGATTGAAAATATTACATTTTAAAATCGGTATTTAAGTTTTCAAAGCTTCCGTTTTCGGTTACATACAATAGGAATGTGCCGTGAAATAGGAGGAATATCATGTTAATCTTTAAACAAAACCGCTGTATCGCGTTGCTTGTTGGCGTTATACTAGTGTGTTTCTCTGCCATAAGCTTAATGCAGCCTAATCAGGTTGCCGAGGGGAAAATAGATAATCTGCAGATGGATAAGCTGCAATCCACCAGCCGAGCATCGGTAATTAATTATTTGCAAGAAGAATCAAAATCTAGTAAGACGAGGGGCACTACAAAAGTTTCACAAACGAATAAGCTTTACAGCACAGTTAACCTGTTTAGTTCCACTTGGAAACCAGAGCAGAGTGTAGAATGGCTTAGTAAGAATAAAATAAAGCCACAAAATACATCGCAGGCTTCCATAGTTCGGGTAAAGGCTGATGTAGCACAATCTAATTCAGCTGCGCAGAAAGCGACAGCGAAAAAGAGCGCTCAGACTGTAGTTAAGACAGTCTCGGCATCTCAGAAAAATCCCCTCACAACATTATACTTCTCTCGGACCGAGCTATTAAGCCAGGAGCAGCAAAGTAAAGCAACCCGGCGCTACGCAGTATCCGAAGAAGAACTGCTTCTGCTACAAAAAATTGTAATGGCAGAGGCGGAAGGTGAACCGTACCAGGGCAAGGTGGCAGTTGCCAACGTTGTTCTGAATAGGCTACGGTCAGCCAATTTCCCCGACACGATATATAAGGTCATTTATCAAAAGCATCAATTCAGTCCTGTAGCTAACGGGCGTCTTAAACGTGTCAAGCCTAATGATGATAGTATTAAAGCGGTGAACGCGGCGCTCTCTGGGGTGAAGGAAGTTCCCGATAGTACTTATTTTTTCCTATCGCTTAAGCTTGCGCAGGATCTTACCGTACATCATTCGCAGGAGTATGTGAAGACCATTGGTAATCATACGTTTTATAAATAATTGACCTTATCTGTGAACCTCAGCTATTTATAGGGTAAACTAGACTATATAACCCTGGAGGTGGAAGAATTGTCATGAAGATCACTTATTACGGACACTCAGCGCTGCTGGTAGAAACAGAGCAAGCGAAAGTTATTATTGACCCTTTTTTGTCAGGAAATCCGAACTCCGGTATTTCACCTGATGACATTACTGTAGATGCTGTCCTGCTGACTCACGGTCACTCGGATCATTTAGGTGATGCTGTGCAAATTGCCAAACAGAATGATTGTCCGATCTTTGCAGTTTTTGAGCTTGCAGAATACTGCCGAATGAAGGGTGCCAAGGTTAAACATATGAATATAGGCGGCAGTCATATTTATGATGCCATTACCGTTAAATATACTCAGGCGTTTCATTCCTCATCGATTCAGGAAGGCGACGTTTGGATTTATGCTGGACAACCCGCAGGTATTTTATTGACGATTGAGGGGAAGACGTTATTCCATGCAGGTGATACCGCACTATTCAGCGATCTGCGTCTGATTGGTGAAAGAACTGCGATTGATTTGGCGGCTCTGCCAATTGGCGATATGCTGACCATGGGACCGGACGATGCGCTCCTTGCTGCGCGCTGGCTTCAAGCGGACAAGGTCATACCACTTCATTACAATACATTTCCGGATATTGCTCAGGATGCTGTGGATTTCTGTGATCGTCTGCGACAAGAGGGGATAGAGGGATTCCCGCTTAAAGCTGGTGAAAGTATAGAAATTTAATAAATCCTGATTACATGTCTATACAAAAAAAGCAGATAGCCGGGAATTTCCCTGGCTACCTGCTTTTCTTTATGGTGTAATGCACACAGGCTCTTCGCCTCGGGCTTGAGATCTTGCTCCTCTGATATCAGCTGTTTTGTCTGCGGGGTTGCCTAACATCTGCAGAACAGTAGTCGCGCAACTTTGCGGTTGATGTTTATCAGGGGCTAGACGGCGTTTACGCTGCTCTTCGAGAACAGAATACTCACGAAGCATCATAGAGAACCATTTGTTCACTACCTCACAGTCAAGTACCTCTGCTAGTCCTAGCTCTACGAAATATTGGCAGTTTTTCTCTTCCTGACCTGGAATAGCTTTATAGAAGAGCATTGGAATTCCCTTAGCCTGACCTTCGGTACAGGTCATACCGCCAGGCTTTGTGATTAGAAGGTCGGAAGCATCCATCAGTTTATTGATTTCACTGGTGTATCCAAGAATCCTGACGTTAGGATGATTAAGCCTTGGATTGGACTTCATTTTGGCTATAAGCTTCTCGTTACTGCCCATACAGAAGATGAGTTGGATGTTATCCATTCTGGCTGTGAGTGAATTCATAATCTCTTTGCCGAACATCAGTCCCCAGCCTCCACCCATTATGAGAACAGTAGGGATATCGGCTAGACCTAGTTCCTTGCGGAGCAGCGTCTTGTTGGATCGTTCCCAGAACTTCGGATGCACAGGAATGCCTGTGACCGTTACAAGCTCAGGAGCAATCCCTCGGCCTGTTAGAATTGATTTGACGCGTGGGGTAGAGACGAGATATCGATTGACCTCGGAATTTACCCAGCTACCATGTGCATCATAATCTGTAATTAACGTATACAGCGGAACCTCCAATCCACGACGCTTTAGTCTGGAAATGACAGCGGCCGGAATGGGGTGTGTGCAAATAATCAAATCAGGCTTTAGCTGTTCGATCACTTGAGAGGCATGTGTATAAAAAATCCGGTGAAGTGCCATCTTAGTCAACGGGTTCAATGATTTATGATATTGTGTCTTATACATCATGCCGACCAGCTTAGGCTGGCTGCTAACTGTTTTTCGGTAAGCGGAAAGAATCCATGGGGCGACCATCGGGTTAAGAAATTTACCTAGCTCGATGACTCGGCACTGGACATCCGGATTCAGCAGCTTTATTCCTTCGGCCAGAGCATAGGCTGCTCCTGTGTGGCCCGTACCGAAGCCTTCCGAAAACAGCAGTACTCTTTTCTTTCGCATAAGTTCACCTGCTACTTTCCTTTTCAATAGAAATGCGGAATTTCTTCTTAAATAGATGAGGGAAAACTGTTCTCTACTCACATTATACAAATAAGACGTAAATAGAAAGTTAAAACCCTGCAATAAATAAAAAAATAAAAGATTTTCTAAAGTATTGCAAACTGCAAAGCTACATGTTAAAGTAATGAATGACCAATTGACCGGATTAGTAAAGTGGTCAGATAGTCAGCGGTAATGATATTTTCTGGAGAAAGGAAGTGGGCACAGGTGGCAGTGGTGGATCGAAGACAGCAGGTGCTTCAGGCCGCAGCAAAATCATTTTCATTATTCGGCTATAAGGCGACTACCATGGATCAGGTTGCTAAGATCGCAAATGTCGGGAAAGGAACCATCTACACCTTTTTTACAAACAAAGAGCAATTGTTTGATGAGATCCTGCGCGATATGATGGTAGAAATGAAGATGATTGCTGATCGCGAGATCAGGCGAGACAGACCTTTCTTTGATAACCTGCATCGTGTGCTGGATGCCCTGCTGGAATTTCGAAGTGAGCAGGAGCTATTCATCAAGCTTTCCCAGGAGAGTCGCGAATTCGGAACGCCGCAGGCAGGAGAAGGGCTCGAGAAGATCGAGAACTTAGTTTTAGAATATTTAGAACGGGAGGTGCAACAAGCCCTTGAAAAGGGAGAAATCAAACCTTGCGATCCTAAAATCGTATCTGTAGTCATGTTCAGGCTATATATTGTATTGACTGCTGAACTGAATAAAACACATACTCCCTTGGACAAGGAACAGATCAAGATGTACTTTCATTTGTTTCTCGCCGAAGGACTGGCACAGTAAGCGTTGATTCAGGATAGGGATGGCGTGATTAGATTGCTTTCCCTTAACAATTTCCAAGCTGTTTTAGGCATTGAAGAAGAGCCGAAAGGCGTTTTTTTATCCCCTGAATTGACCGAATGGGGAAAACGGTCACCTAGTGTTACGTAATATTTCGCAAACAAAGCATTTTAAAGAGAGCATAAGCTCATAAGGAGAGAACCAGAATGAAATCATTATCCGTATTTACCAAGGATCTTGGCGCAGCACTGAGAAATCCAAAGGTGCTGATTCCGATGATTGCCATCCTATTTATTCCGGTGATGTATAGCGGATTCTTCCTAAAGGCATTCTGGGATCCGTATGGCAAGATGAATGAGTTACCGGTTGCTGTGGTCAACCAAGACGTCGGTGCTAATTATGAAGGAAAACAACTTCAGGCCGGAGATGATCTGGTTGAGGAGCTTAAGGTAACCGATGGCTTTCAATGGAACTTTGTTTCACTAGAAGAAGCACAAGCAGGAATGAAGGACAATACCTATTATATGGCGATTATTGTTCCAGAAGACTTCTCTGCTAAAGCAACAACGCTTTTGGATGATGAACCACAACCGGCAAAAATTATTTATGAGCCAAATGAAGGCTACAACTTCCTGGCCGGACAGATCGGTGGAACGGCTGTATCAGAAATTAAATCTAAAGTATCCGCTAAGGTAACAGAGGCTTATGTGGAGTCTGTATTCAATCAGATTACAGAAGTTTCTGATGGATTGGGCGAGGCGGGAGATGGAGCTTCCAAGATCGCAGATGGCGCTGGTAAGCTAGATGACGGAGCCTTGAAACTGAAAGATAATCTTCTTGTACTGACAGATGGTACAGGTAAACTTCAAAATGGTGTAGAACCACTTACTAAAGGTGTGTCTGATTTAAATTCAGGTGCTACTGCAATTCAAACGGGTTCTAGCACTTTGGCAGGCGGTTTGCAACAATTGTCGGCTGCTCATACACAGCTTCAAGATGGCGTTGCACAAAGCGCTGCCGGCAGTAAACAGCTTAGTGACGGCTTGAAGCAAGCTGTAACAGGTGCCACACAGCTTCAAGCAGGTACGAAGTCTGCTGTAGATGGTACTACTAAATTACAAGCAGGAACACAATCTTTAGTTGACGGCAGCGCGAAGCTGGAAGCAGGTTTAACCTCTTCCGTGGATGGCAGCGCGAAGCTAGAGGCAGGCTTGCAGGCTTCCGCAGAAGGTAGCACAAAGGTTACTGAGGGCGCTAAAGCGGTCGCTCAAGGCTTGCAGCAATTGGCACAGGCTAGTCCTGAGTTGGCACAGAATCCGGCCGTACAGAAGCTCCTAGCAGCTAGTGCAGCTGTTGCACAAGGTAGTGAGCAACTGCAACAAAGTCAAGAGCAGCTGGCACAGGGTGCTACTGCACTCCACAGTGGGCAAGAGCAACTGGCACAAGGTGCAACTCAACTGCACTCAGGTTCACAGCAGGTAGCTGCTGGTGTAACTCAGTTGCATGATGGAGCGCAACAATTAAATGCTGGTAGCACACAGCTTTTGACAGGACAGCAAAAACTGGCACAAGGCGCATCTGCACTTGTAACGGGTGGCGATAAGCTGAATGCAGGGATGCAACAATTTGGTGCGAAGCTTAAAGAAGCTGCAGCTGGAGGCAGCAAGCTGGCTGAAGGTGGTAAAGCACTTGGCGATGGTACCTCAAAACTGCTAAGCGGTGTAGGCGAACTAGGTTCCGGTATCAGTGCTGTAGCAGATGGTTCGAAAAAACTGGCTGACGGTGCAGGCGAGCTGAAAGATGGTATGGATGATCTGAAATCTGGATCAACAGAACTGGCAACTAAGCTTAGCGATGCTGCTGAAAAAACAGGCAGCGTGAATAAGTCAGATAAAATGATGGAAATGTTCGCACAACCGGTTGTGGTTGAGGATCAAGTAGTAAATCATGTACCAAACTACGGAACAGGATTTGCTCCTTACTTCTTATCTCTTGGGTTGTTCGTAGGTGCTCTGATTTCTACGATTGTTATTCCAATGCGTGAATCAGCTGTAATAGGCGCAAGCCGTATGAATCGTTTTATCAGCCGTACGCTTACGTTCTCAATCATGAGCTTTATCCAGTCTATGCTGGCTGCTGTGGTTGTATTGTACGGACTTGGACTAGAAGTACAAAGTGTACCGCTATTCTTCCTATTTACATTCTTGACTAGTCTAGTTTACACATGGGTAGTTCAATCCATTGTTACTTGGCTGGATCAACCGGGACGTTTTGTTGTTATCGTTATTCTTATTTTCCAATTAACAACTAGTGCCGGAACATTCCCACTTGAATTGATCCCGAGCTGGATGAAATTCTTTAACCCACTGCTTCCTATGACTTACACAGTTAGTGGTCTTAAATCAGTAATTTCTACAGGGGACTTCAGTGCAATGTGGAGTGACGTAGGTGTTCTTGCAATCTTCGGTCTTGGGTTCCTTGCTCTTACTTTCGCTTACTTCATGACCCGCAGTCGGGACAATGAAGCTGGAATGAACAGTGAACAAGCTATGACTGTATAATTTGAAAAAAAGTAATTAAAAAGCGTCTCCTCCGGGAGACGCTTTTTTTGAGTTTAAATCATAGAACCCTTTTTCTTGCAAACATTCAAGGGTGATGAAAATTCTTGAAACGCTTTCATTGCATAAGTTCTTATGCGTCATTTATGCATAATTATACATAGATGAGTTTTTTTAAACTTTTGTCCACTAAAGCTGTGTCGCAAAAAGAAATGTTAATCAGCATCATAAAAAAGTTTAAATTGCGCTGTTGTCACCCCGGTGATAAAATAATAGCACTAATCTGGCTTGAATAATTATTAAAATTTTAATCTGAAAAATTTTCCAAAGATTACGCCATACTTTATAATAGAAAGGTTGCGTTCGATGAGACACACTGAACTGCCCGGAAAACAGGGCCTGTATGATCCCCAGTTCGAAAAAGATGCTTGCGGCATGGGATTTGTAGCCCATATTAAAGGCAAACCGTCCCATGATATTGTTAGTAACGCTTTAACAATGCTCTTTAATATGGAGCATCGTGGCGGACAAGGTAGCGAACCCAACTCTGGTGACGGAGCAGGTATCATGCTTCAAATTCCGCACCGTTTCTTTGCTAGTGAAGCCCAGAAGCTTGGCTTCGCTTTGCCGGAACAAGGCCATTATGGCGTAGGTATGATTTTTCTATCTCATAACGAGAAAGTTCGGGCTCAACATGAGGCTCTCTTAAGCAAAATTATTGCTGAAGAAGGTCAGGAAGTACTCGGCTATCGTGATGTACCTACCTATGATGAAATGCTTGGCAAAACCGCGAAGGCTGCAAAACCTTTTGTGCGCCAAGTGTTTATCGGTCGCTCGGCCTCGGTTACGAACGAATTGTCTTTTGAGCGTAAGCTTTATGTCATCCGCAAACGTGCAGAGCTTGCGATTCGCTACGGTGGTGTAGAAGAGGCTGAAGCCTTCTATATCCCAAGCTTGTCATGTCGTAAGATCGTGTACAAAGGCATGCTGACTACAGAACAAGTCGGACAATTCTACCTGGATTTGCAGAACGAAGAGCTGGAATCAGCAATCGCGTTAGTTCACTCCCGTTTCAGTACGAATACCTTCCCAAGCTGGGAACGTGCGCATCCCTACCGCTTTATGATCCACAATGGTGAGATCAATACCTTGCGCGGAAATGTGAACTGGATGCATGCCCGCCAGTCGCTGTTCAAGAGTGAAGTGTTCGGCGAAGATCTGAGCAAGATCAAACCTGTTATAAACCCGGATGGATCGGACACTGCAATGTTCGATAATACCTTTGAATTTCTTTATTTGAGCGGACGCTCCTTGACACAAGTAGCCATGATGATGGTTCCTGAACCATGGAGCAATCATGACAGTATGGACGCCGACAAGAAAGCTTTTTACGAATACCACAGCACTTTGATGGAGCCATGGGACGGACCTGCTGCAATGGGCTTTACAGATGGTGTGCAAATCGGCGCTATTCTGGACCGTAACGGCTTGCGACCTGCTCGTTATTATGTAACAAAGGACGACATGATTATTCTATCCTCCGAAGCGGGTGTACTGGACATTCCAGCAGAGGACATCTTATATAAAGACCGCCTGAAGCCTGGACGCATGCTGCTCGTGGATACGAAGGAAGGCCGTATTATCTCCGATGAGGAAGTCAAATCGGCTATCGCCACTGAGAAGCCTTACCGCCAGTGGCTGGATGAGCATTTGATTAGTCTCGAAGAGCTTCCAGATGCGCCTGAGCTACCAAATCCTAAGCATGATAATGTGCAGCAGCTGCAGCAAGCGTTCGGCTATACTTTTGAGGACTTGCGCAAGGTGCTTGAACCAATGGCATCTACTGGCGCTGAAGCTGTAGGTTCCATGGGTTATGATGCGCCGCTCGCTGTGCTTTCAGACCGTCCGCAGCGTCTATATAATTATTTCAAACAAATGTTTGCTCAGGTAACGAATCCACCAATCGATGCTATTCGCGAAGAGCTGGTTACCTCTACTACGACTACAATTGGACCAGAGCGTAACTTGCTTAAACCAGAACCAGAAAGCTGTCGCCAAATCTCGCTGCACACACCGATTCTTTCGAATGAAGATTTTGCTAAAATTCGTCATGTTCGTCGTGCAGGCTTCAAGTCGATGTCTATTCCGATTCTTTTTCCAGCTGAGCTCGGAGCAGAAGGAATGCGTATCGCGCTTGATCGTATGAACGAGGCTGCTGATCGCGTTATGGCTAAAGGTCATAACATTCTGATTCTGACGGACCGCGGTGTGGACCGTGAGAATGCTGCGATTCCTGCTCTACTTGCGGTATCGAGCTTGCATCACCATCTGATCCGGCAAGGAACACGGACAAAAGTTAGTATTTTGCTTGAATCCGGTGAACCTCGTGAAGTCCATCATTATGCACTTCTGCTTGGTTATGGTGTGAGTGCAGTCAATCCGTATCTGGCCTTTGAAAGCTTAGATGATATGATCGGCCAAGGCTTACTGCGGGGAATCTCGCATGAGAAGGCTGTGAAGAACTATATTAAAGCTGCGACTAAGAGCGTAGTTAAGATTCTTTCCAAAATGGGGATTTCGACTATTCAATCCTACCGGGGCGCGCAGATCTTTGAAGCTGTGGGTCTGAACTCGGAATTCGTGGATCGTTACTTTACTTGGACACCTTCCCGCATTGGCGGTATTGGTCTGGAGGAAGTAGCAACCGAGGCACTTATCCATCATAACCGTGCTTTCACGGAAAAAGACGGAAATGATAAAGTGCTTGATTCCGGTGGTGATTATCAATGGCGAAACGATGGGGAAGATCATTTGTTCAACCCACAGACCATTCATCTGCTTCAGCACTCCGTGCGTAGTGGGGATTATAAGTTGTATAAGAAATATGCTGCACTTGTTCAAGGTGAAAGTGAGAAGCATCTGACAATTCGTTCCTTGTTGCAGTTCAAGTCAGCTTATGAACCGATTCCATTAGAAGAAGTAGAGCCAGTGGAGTCCATTATGAAACGGTTCAAGACGGGTGCGATGTCCTTTGGTTCCATTAGTAAGGAAGCGCATGAGACCCTCGCTATTGCAATGAACCGGATCGGTGGTAAGAGTAATACTGGTGAGGGTGGAGAAGATCCAGCCCGCTATATCCCGGACAGCAACGGCGATTCCCGTCGCAGTGCGATTAAACAAGTAGCCTCCGGACGTTTTGGAGTTACATCTAACTACCTTGTTAACGCTGATGAGATCCAGATTAAGATGGCTCAGGGTGCTAAACCAGGGGAAGGCGGACAGCTTCCAGGACGTAAAGTTTATCCATGGGTGGCTGAAGTGCGTGGTTCAACAGCTGGTGTGGGCTTGATTTCACCTCCGCCGCATCATGATATTTATTCGATTGAGGATTTGGCAGAGCTGATCTACGATCTGAAGAATGCCAATCCACGTGCAAATATTAATGTTAAGCTCGTCTCTGAGGTCGGAGTAGGTACGATTGCTGCTGGCGTAGCCAAAGGGCGCGCTGATATTATCCTGGTAAGTGGCTATGACGGGGGTACAGGTGCATCTCCGATGAACTCCATTCGTCATGCAGGTCTGCCATGGGAACTTGGCTTGGCCGAAACGCATCAGACGTTGATGCTGAACAATCTGCGTGACCGCGTTGTACTGGAAACAGACGGAAAAATGCTTAGCGGTCGCGATCTAGCCGTAGCTGTATTACTAGGTGCTGAAGAGTATGGCTTCGCTACTGCTCCGTTAGTAGCTGTGGGTTGTATCATGATGCGTGTCTGCCAAATGGATACTTGTCCGGTTGGTGTAGCGACACAAAATCCAGATCTTCGTAAGAACTTTACGGGTGATCCACAGCATGTAGTTAACTTTATGACCTTTGTGGCACAGGATTTACGCGAAATCATGGCGAGTCTTGGCTTCCGTACGATTGAAGAGATGGTTGGCCGTACAGATTGCTTAGACGCTGCTCAAGCTTCGCAGCATTGGAAGAAGAAGGGCGTAGATTTGAGTAGTCTGCTGCATGTACCGGAAATGCCAGAGGGAAGCACACGCTTCTGCAGTAAACGTCAGAATCATGGTCTGGAAGAGACGCTTGATGTCTCTAAACTGCTGGATCTGGCTGCACCTGCACTGGAATCAGGAACGGCTGTAGAAGCATCGTTACCGATTACGAACGTTAATCGTGCCGTTGGAACCATCCTTGGTAGCGAGCTGACACGTAAATACGGGGCAGCCGGCTTGCCTGATGATACGATTCGTCTTCATTTCACCGGTTCTGCTGGTCAAAGCTTGGGTGCATTCGTGCCTAAGGGGATCACACTTACGGTGGAAGGCGACTCCAATGACTACGTTGGTAAGGGACTTTCGGGTGGTAAGATTATTATCAAACCATCTCCAAAAGCTACCTTTGCAGCTGAGGACAATATCATTATCGGAAATACTGCATTTTACGGAGCAACAGCTGGAGAAGCTTATATCAACGGTATCGCCGGTGAACGCTTTGCCGTTCGTAATTCTGGAGCGAAGGTTGTTGTAGAAGGTGTGGGTGACCACGGTTGTGAATACATGACTGGAGGCCGTGTGGTTGTTCTTGGTGAAACAGGCCGTAACTTTGCGGCAGGGATGTCAGGTGGTATCGCTTATGTTTACGATCCAGAGAGATCCTTCATCGGCCGTTGCAATCTCGAGATGGTACTTCTCGAGAGAGTGGAAGAGCCAGAAGAGATCGAAGAGCTGCGCGAGCTGATTAGCCGTCATGTAGAGCTTACAGACAGTAAGGCGGGAGCGCGGGTATTGGATCAGTGGGCAGATAGCTTGCCGAAGTTTGTTCGTGTCATTCCGAAGGATTACAAACGGATGATGGAGCAGATTCGCAAAGTGGAGCAAACCGGATTGACCGGCGAGGCTGCTTTGATGGCTGCATTTGAAGCGAATATGCGCGAGCTTGCACGTGTAGGTGGCTAAATACCTGCATTCTGAAAACAGGTAATATTGAATGAAGTGATATAAGGGACTTGGACTCTTTCGTTTGCGGGAGGCCAGGTCCTTTTTGTTCAAATCGAAACGAATCCTCGGTCTAAAGAACGTTAGACTGTTTCTTTTTTGTAATTTTCTGAAAAAAACGGTATGGTAAACTTGTTTGTAAATGAAAGGGAGTGATACTGTGTCAAATACAGAAATACTGTCTGAACCTGTTGCCCGTCTGCAGGGAGTTACCAAGAAAATAGGCTCTAAGACGCTGGTGAGCAATTTAACGCTGGATATCCCACCGGGTCAAATATTCGGGTTTTTGGGACCAAACGGAGCAGGAAAGACGACAACAATACGAATGATGGTGGGATTAATTTCCATTAGCAGTGGGGACGTCCTGATTAGTGGTCATAGTATTAAAAATAATTATAAAGAGGCTATTGCAAGTGTTGGGGCTATTGTTGAGAATCCTGAAATGTACAAGTTTCTGTCCGGGTATCAGAATCTTAGACAATTTGCACGGATGGTACCGGGAGTCAGTAAGCAACGGATTGATGAGGTTGTGGAGCTGGTCGGGCTTGGTCAAAGAATTCATGACAAAGTGAAGACTTATTCCCTAGGTATGCGTCAGAGACTTGGAGTAGCTCAGGCGCTACTAAACCGACCTAAGCTACTGGTTCTAGATGAGCCAACCAATGGGCTTGATCCACAAGGCATACGTGAGCTTCGTGACTATCTGCGCCTACTCTGTCGTGAAGAAGGAACAACCGTATTTGTCTCCAGCCATTTACTTTCCGAAATGGAGCTCATGTGTGACAGTGTAGCCATTATTCAGAATGGGCAACTGCTTGAGGTAAAACAGCTAAAAGAGGTAGGCAATGTTACAATGCCTATCGGAGAAACATTGTTTGAGGTTGACGATGCCGAAGCTGCACTTGCACTCATTGGACAAGGAACATTAAAGAGCGGCGGGCTTGTAGTTGAGGCGGCACGTGAAGAAATTGCTGAGTTTAATGCCAGACTAGTGGCTGGTGGGATTAAAGTGTACAGTATCAAATCACTTGCCCGTACGCTAGAGGATCAATTCTTAGAGGTTACAGGAGGTGAAGGAATTGAGTAATTTTACAGCGTTGATACATAATGAGAATATCAAGATATATAGTCGTGCTCGCACATGGATTATGCTGATTATTCTAGCAGTGTTTAGTGCGTTTCTTCCGGCTCTTATGTATTTCACAACGGATAACCCTGCATCACGCTTAGGCGTTTGGGACAGCTTCCAAATGATAGTGAGTGTTGTATTCTTCCTGAATACGATCTTCGTTGTTGTTATAGCCGCTGACTCCGTAGCGGGCGAATTTACCTGGGGAACCATCAAAATGCTGCTGATTCGCCCGTGGAGCCGTTCCCAGATCCTGCTCTCGAAATACATTAGCATTGTGTTGTTTAGCTTGCTTTGTACTGCAGTATTGATTGTTTTTGGTTTAGCTTCATCGTTTATCTTCGCCTCTCCAACTGGAGACACACTGTCTTCGATTACAGCTTGGAGTCCTGCTGAGTATTCCTTTATAGATCTCCTATGCCGCTATGTCACTCTTTTCTTGACGGTTACGCTTGCTTTTATGATCTCTTCCGTATTCCGTGCAAGTGGATTGGCGATAGGGTTATCTATGTTTATCATGTTTGCCCAAGGTATTTTCGCTGCTTTGCTTAATCCAGATGTGTTCGAATGGGCAAGATATTTAATTTTCACTCATATGGATCTAAGGGTCTACATGGGATCTGATATTGGTCCAGGTGGTGCTACACTAGGCTTCTCCATTGCTGTGCTGGCAGTGTATTATGTTATATTCTTAGCAGTTTCCTGGTTTGTCTTCCGTAAAAGGGACGTTGCTGGATAAAAATAGGATTAACCGGCTTCAAGCGTTTCTTCTGCTTTGGAGGAACGTTTTGCTGTCTTGTCCTTTTTCGTATTACTTTTGAGCTCACCTGCTTGTTCAGAGGTGGGCTGTTCTTGCATGGCGATGGACCCATTAAGCAGGCTGCCCTCCATAATACTGAGTGCTCCTGCAGAAATATTACCGTGCAGCTCGCCAGTACCGGTCATAATGAGCCTACGGTCTGCGGTAACATCTCCATATACTTTACCAGCGATAACGATCTCTTCTGCTCTAATACTGGAGCGCACCGTGCCTTCCTCACCTACAGTGACTATACCACTGCATATAATTTCTCCGCTAAAGGTACCTTCAATCCTCAGGTTCGTATCGCAATGTACTTTACCCTCGAGCGTACCCCCATGCCCAATCAGAGAGTCAGTAGACTTGATAGAGGCACGCTGCTGCCGCTTATTCCACATGTATAAATTCCTCCTGTTTCATATATTTTTACATTAACGTTTAGGGTTTAACATAATCCAATGGATCCACAGTTTTATTCTGCTTCACTACCTGGAAATGAAGATGAGGTCCTGTGCTTCGACCAGTGTTTCCAAGCAAGCCGATCTTCTGCCCCTTATTAACCTTGTCTCCCGCAGATACATTCATTGCCTGTAGATGCATATACCAGGTTTCAAGCCCGTTCGAATGCTTGATCACGACATACTTGCCTCTCGCACCCATCTGCTCGGAGGTAACGACCTCCCCGTCTAAGGCGGCATATACAGGATCGCCTAAGTTCCCGGCAATATCGACACCTGAATGGAACGCGGATAAGCCTTTGAAAGGATCTGTTCGGTAGCCGAAGCTTGAGGAGATGACCCTAGAATCGGTAGGCCAGAGTACCGCTGCATTTAGTCTGGCTTTTTCAGCTTGAGCTTTTTTTGCCTGTTGATTTGCTTGAACGTTATTCGCATGCTCCGCCAGAGTGATAGTTTGAGTAATACTTTCCACCATTTCATCGAGCATACCGTGGATCTCTTCGAAATCGTCTTTTGTTTCCTCCACTAGATTCAGCGATTCGTTCTGATAAGACGCGATATATTCTCCGCCTACCTGTGATGTGATTGTAGCTTTAAAAGATGTCTCATTTGGGATTGGCACAGCGTTACGGCTCGATAAGCCTAAGGTTGAGTTTGAAGCGGTTGATCCCTTTTTTGATTCTTTTGTTTCAGCGGCGGAGCCTTTGCTTTTGTTGATCAAAGACTGCAACTCCTGTTCCAGCGCATTTACACTCTTCAGCTTGTCTTTAATATGATCTGCCTCTTCTGATAGCTCGCTGACTTGAGTACGAAGCTGCATTAGATCCTTATCCTTGTCAGCGACCTTCATTTCCATGCGGAGATTGGTTAGTGATAGTGCGGCTGCCTCAGCTTCCAGTTGTGAGATCGACTGCGAGGCATGGAAATGCATAGAGGTGACCAGACTGGAGAGGGACAGGGCTGCTGCTGCCGGTAGGGCGAACGCAAGTGGCTTGGAGATCTGGAGTTGTTTGACTGGGCGTCCGGCATCCCTTACGACGAGCAGCGTAATCCGGTTATGATCTGGCTGACTCTTCATGGCTTCTCCTTTCTGCGGCATATGGCAGCCGCCTTACGATACACGAAGCTAACGACCTTACTTCCATTAGGCTCATCCCGAATTGTCTTACTACTCTATGTATTCCATATCTTTCAGGAACATGACAACGGTTTGTTTGAATAAAGAAAGAGAGTTACGGCAAAACCAGTAATAGAATCGTCGCAGCGAGTCTATTGGTAACTGTTTTATTAATGAAGGGGGTAGGGAATTGAAGATTTTTGCGATAATTCTAAGTCTTTTTATTATTCAGGTCGCAGTAATTGTATTTATGGAGTTTCGTCGCCCGCAAAGGGCTTTGGCGTGGTTGTTCATTTCATTCTGTTGTCCGCCGCTGGGTCTGGTATTCTATTATTTTCTGGGCCGTGATTATAGACAGAATCGAAAATCAAACAAAAGATGTACTACACTATTTCGTGAAATTCGTTCGCATGTCTCTGGCAATATTAAGGTAGTGAAGGATGTTACTGAGAGTGGGAACGCTCAGTTTGAGAATAATAAGGGTCTATTGGGTTTGCTTTCTAAGATCGCAGAAGGACCAATTACTGGTCATAACAAGAGCAGGGTATTATCATCTGCGAGAGAAGCGTATGATGCTATGCTGGAAGCTATGGAAGATGCAAAAGAACATATACATATGGAATTTTATATTTATCGTGATGATGAGATCGGTGAGCAATTTCAAGATGTTATGATTCGGAAGGCGCGACAGGGCGTTAAGGTACGCTTGCTTTGTGATGGTCTGGGCAGTCATAAATTAAGTCGTAGGTTTATTCGAACGATGAGAAATGCTGGGGTGGAGTTCCACTTTTTTTTACCTCCGATTAGTTCTCTGTTAGACCGTCGTTTTAATTTCCGTAATCATCGGAAGATCCTGGTGGTAGATGGCCTCGTTGGCTTCACGGGTGGAATGAATATAGGGGATGATTATTTGGGGAAGGATCTCAAAATGGGATACTGGCGTGATACCCATCTGCGTCTCGAAGGAGACTCAGTATATTATATTCAGTATGTCTTCTTAAAGGATTGGAGATTGGCCTCTGGCGAAAGCACAAGCCATCCGCGTCTGTTCCCAAAACATAATTGTGAGTCACAAGAAGCCGTGCAGATTGTTGGGAGTGGTCCGGATGCTGCAATGGACGCCTCTCAAGAGATGTATTTTGCCGCCTTATGTGCAGCTAAACAGCGGATTTGGATTACTTCACCGTATTTTATTCCTGATCCTGCCATCTGCCGGGCCTTGAAAAGTGCAGTACTTCGTGGAGTGGATGTAAGAATTATCATTCCGGCGAAGCCTGATAATGTGCTTGTCTATCATGCTTCTTTGTCATATTTAGAAAATTTACAAGACGCTGGAGTGAAATTCTACCGCTATACTAAAGGATTTATGCATGCCAAAATCATGATTATCGATAATCTGCTCGCTACAGTGGGGAGTGCAAATCTGGATATGCGCAGCTTTTATTCTAACTTTGAATTGACTGCTGTGCTGCTAGATCCTGATGCTATATCCCCTCTAGTCACAGGGTTTGAGAAGGATCAAAAGCACAGTGAATTTATTGATCCTGTAAAGTTTAAGGAGAGAGGGCGAATTGTCAAACTCGGTGAAGGGCTGTGTCAGTTGTTATCTCCGCTATTATGAGCGGAAAGAGGACTAAATCTGATTTTTTCGAAGGATATAACGTGTTCCATTCATTATTAGGGCTTATTTTGTGATATAATAATTGTATAAGAAGAAATGTAAGAAAGTATAGATTATAATTATACTTCCGAATGTTTCAACACTATACTGTTAAATTGTAGGGGGAGTTCTATGAATGTGAGTCCACAAATGATTGCCAAAGAGGAAAAGAACAAGCTGCAGAAGACCGGAACACATAAAATGGCTAAGTTCGCGCAGCGAATGATCATGTTATCCATTGGGGCAGCAATGATGGCTGTTGCACTTGAGATATTCCTCGTACCGAATCAAATGATTGATGGTGGGATTACCGGTATCTCCATTATTTTATCACATCTATTCGACATTCCTTTGGGGATTTTATTGACGCTGTTAAACCTTCCGTTCTTGTTAATCGGTTATAAGCAAATCGGTAAGACCTTTGCCTTATCTACCTTATATGCAATTGTGCTTATGTCTATTGGTACTTCAATGTTGCATCATGTGAATGCTTTTACGGTTGAGCCAATGCTTGCTGCCGTTTTTGGGGGGATCATTCTTGGTGTAGGTGTAGGGCTAGTTGTACGTTTTGGCGGATCTCTAGATGGTACAGAAATTGTTGCGATTCTAGTAGCCAAGAAGCTTCCCTTCTCTGTAGGTGAAGTTGTTATGTTCTTCAACCTGTTCATCTTATCCGGAGCTGGATTTGTGTTCGGTTGGAATAATGCGATGTTCTCACTAATTGCTTATTACATTGCATTCAAGGTAATTGACATTACACTTGAGGGTCTGGATCAGTCGAAATCGGTATGGATTATTAGTGATAAATTCCGTGATATCGGTGAAGCCTTGACGGAACGTCTTGGACGTGGTGTTACTTATTTAGATGGAGAAGGCGGATTTTCCGGGGAGAATAAGAAAGTGATCTTCGTGGTTATCACCCGTTTGGAAGAAGCTAAGCTTAAATCCATTGTTGAGGATTGGGATACTGGTGCATTCATCGCAATAGGTAACATTCATGATGTTAAAGGTGGCCGTTTCAAGAAGAAAGCAATTCATTAGCTTACCATCCTAAAAGGACGCCGCAGGCGTTTTAGCTTGGCACTTTAGTACTATTAACTGAAAGAAGGTATTTTTACGAATAATGGAGCAATAAATACGGTGAACAAGACTCGATATGCCGTATTCTTATACAATATACCTTCTGTCCTTGAGTGGGACGCCTGATAAGCCCGTAGCATGAAATGATGCTGCGGGCTTATTGCTGTTTTTGGGCTCATTATTCGTGGCATTCCATCCCTATGGAAGCTTAGCAATGAGTTGTTTGACGGGCTGCGGTGGCACTTTTTCCAAAAGATCTCCCATCTGTTGCAGGCGTTCCTCAATATTGAGCAGATGAAAATCAGTAGGAGATACGTTTTGCTGAACCTCTTTCCAGAGCAATGGTGTGGATACTGTAGCAAGCGGCCTGGCACGTGGTGTATAAGGTGCAGCTAATGTTTTGCCACTGTAATGCTGGAGGTAGTCAAAATAGATTTTATCTCCCCGATTCTTCTTCAGACGCTCCAAGGTGAATAAATCGGGGTGCTTTTCAGTGACATAACGCCCCACAAAGTGTCCGATTTTTCTCAATCCATCAAAAGTAACACCAGTCTCGATAGGAACGATGATCTGCACCCCGGTAGCCCCGGAGGTTTTGGGCACAGAGGATAAACCAAGGGAGGTTAGGACCGTCCCCACGATTGCAGTTGCTTCCATGATACGGGGCTCGACCTCACGTGACGGGTCTAGATCAATCATCCATTCACAAGGCAGCTCGCTACCTACATAATGCAAAGAAGGATGAAACTCCAAAGCAGCCAGATTACCCAGCCAGATCAGCTCAGGTAAACCTTGCAGCTTGATATAGTTAATATTCTCGTGAACAGCGGTCTGGACAAAGGCTGGAAGAGGATCAGGTGCATTTTTCTGATAAAAGGACATTCCAGAGATACCATGCGGATAACGTATTACGGTTAGCAGCCGATCTCGACAATAACGCAGCAGGTAGGGAGAGAGGGCGGCGAGCTTTTCCAGATAGATCCGCTTCGTAATCCCGCAATCCGGCCATAGCAGCTTCTCTGGGTTGGTGATGGTTATCTCTTGGCCGTCTACAGTAATTGTGCCTTTGATGGCTGCTGGCATCCTGAACCTCCTCTCTGTTATAGGAATGAGGGTATTATGTGCCAGTCTGTTCCTTTTCATGAAAAAAATATTTCCAAAGTGTCCCTTTTGGATGATCATAAGAGTTATAAGGTTATACGGTTATGTGAAAGGGGAGTTTGCTGATTTTGGACGGGATCGAACACACCGTCGTTCGGGTACAGGCAGGCGAGGTAGAGTCCTATGCCCTTATCGTCGAAGCTTTTCAAAAGCCGATTTACCGCTATTGCTGCCGGCTGCTTGGGAGCCGTACGGAAGCGGAGGATGCGGTACAGGATATTCTAGTGAAGGCATATCAGCACATAGGCACATATCGCCCTATCACGAGCTTTTCTTCTTGGCTATATAAAATTGCCTATCATCATTGCCTCAGTCTGATCCGCAAACGCCAAAGACATTTGAAGATTATGGCGCTTTTTCAACCGGATCCTCCTGCAGAAAGCCCGGAACAGTTGATGGACCGTTACATATTTAACGAACATCTCACCTTTGCCCTCTTGAAATTGAAATTAGATGAACGAAATCTGTTAGTTCTGCGAATCTTTGAGGAACAGAGCTTCCCGGAGATTGCGGAGATCCTCGATAAGAATACTGATGCTGTGAAGAAGAAATACAGGCGTACGATTACGAAGCTTGGCAAAATGATGGATGCTCAAAAAGGGGGGACGGAATGGTGGGGCAACGAAGCTGTGTTGAAGAGAAAATGATAAAGAAAATGGACGCATTGGGGAACTGCGACGAACTAGATGTAAAAGCAGCAGTTATGAATCGGGTAATGGCAATTCATGATCAACAGAAAACGATGGACGGAGAAATGACGAACCTCAGAGACGAGCTGGAGTCATTCGGAGAACCGGGAGCTCCCGTTATGCAGATGCAAGAGAAGACTATCCCGCTTCCATCTAAATTTAGGAAAAGACTTCTCTCAGGGGTCTCCGCAGCTATATTGCTGGGGATGATCGGATTTGGTGCCCTTCAGCTGTCTGGACTTGGAGGTTTAACGGAGCATGGTAGCCAGTCTACAATTGATATCACGCAACCTCCGGATGGAGCTATTACGCTAGTGAACAGCGGAGGGAAGGCTATTGTACAGACGGTGCACTATAATACCCCTATTCCTTCGACCTCTCCTGCGATAGAGAAGTATCTGAGTTTATTAGCGACTTATAAAGAGCAGGTGCTTGCTCACTTGAATGCTGGAGAAATGGCTGCTTATTATGTGAATGATGCTGAGTTTACAAAGTTAGCCAAAGGTTTAGGCTATGGAAATCAATTGCAGTTCGCTTTCAGTTCTCCGGTGTATTCTAAATATCAAGAATTCGTAAAAGAATTAAAAGGGACTGGCGATTTCTGGCCCGAGCTGCCTTCCATACTCGCTAATGGTTATGAATTTGAGTATGCCACTTTTAAAGCCGCTCCTCCTTACTGGCCGATAGACAAGGAATATAAAGAAATGCTTGAACAATTTCAAAAAAAAGCAAAGGTCGATAAAACAGGCCAAAAGCTATTTATAGAGAAGATCGCTGTGAATGCCATAGAGAGTGCTGAGGTTTCCTACCATAAGGAGGATCAAAGAATTATACTATCCTTAATGCAGAGCGCTTTTAGGGGTTATCCAACGCAAGTGTCTATCTTGGAAGGTCAGACTGCCGAAAAATGGTCTGTGACAGGCACGGGGAAAGAGGCAGTATTTATCGCGGCGGGTACTGAAAAAGGGTCGAAAGGTTGGTCTTCCCAGAATCGTTTGTATTGGTATGATGAAGCCAGCCAGACGATTCGTAGTCTAAATGATGGATTGAATAACAGTTTAACTCGTGAACAATGGCAAGTGATTGCCAATAGTTTTATTCGCTAGCTACTGTTGTTCTATCCGTACAATATGAGAAGCTGTCTCAAAAGTAGTGAAATCTACTTGGGAGGCAGCTTTTTTTATGGAATAGGAAAAGTAATGGATTTTACTGTGCTATGTGACGATATGCCACCCGTAGTGTTCTATGCTACTGGTTGGGGCGGTGGGCGATGTGCTATGTGTGATTTACGTGCTTTAAACTAATTAGGGAAAAACTCCCTAAAAATAACCGATATTCGCTCTAAATGAACGAAATCAGGGAATTCCTCCCTAATAATCATAGGAATTTCTTTATTCGTTGCCGAATAGGCCAAATTTCAGGGAAGTTTTCCCTAATTATAAGTCCGATGAACAGAAATCTCTGAATTTTAGGGAGAAATTCCCCAATTACTCTATAGGTGCTTCACATATTGCATCACTTGGCGCGTCACTTGTAATGTTAAGAACAAAAAAAGAGGCTGTCCCAAAAGCCATGATGTTTGCTTGGGGCGGCCTCTTTTTTTGTGAGAAAAAGTCCCTTTTTCTCATGCTGGAGTGTTATAGAAGTGTAGTTGAAAACAGGGTGAGCTTACATTCACCCTATTAGAAGGAGAGGATGTTAGAAATTGAAGCTAAATGATGAACTCAAAAAAACACTGATCGCGCTCTCGGCAGCAACCTTGTTGGGAACAGGAGTGGTCGGGGGTGTGGATGTACCCGGCTTGTCTCTTACAATTGCGGCGGCATCAGGAGCGCAGGCTCCGGCACAAACCGATCAGAAGCTCCAGAAGGAACTGCAGGCCCTGGTAGCGGGATTGAAGGAAGGTACGTACTTGGCCTACTACGTACGTGACAAAGTCTCTAACCCTCAGGATACGATCAGCTTCTCTGGCAAAGGATTTGTTTTTAAAGACTACAAATCCTTTGCTGCTAAATTCAAAGCGTTGAAGGGTCCAGCTACACCACAGCCTGGAAAACTTCCTAAGGGCTTTGCTCTGGCGACAGCCATCATTTATCCACCGTCTGTAGCAAACGATTCCGAGCTGTATTTGCAATTAGAGCAGGAACTAAAGGCAGCAGCGGCGGCAGGTGATCCCAACAAACAGTTGTTTAGCAAGATCATCAGCTGGAGCCAGACGAACTTGTCTATGCAGCTGTATGCCAAAGGAAAAGCCAATTTTAGCATTGTAACTGGAGTGCCGCCCGCCAAACTTCCCGAAGGAGCGGTGCCTTTTGTACGAGCTTCGGAAACTAAGAAAGAACTGACGGTCAACGGTAGGAAAGTAATTCTTACAACCGATTCGGCTAAAGAAGCAAGTTTCAACACTAAGCTAGTGTGGCTGGATAAATCAGGCGCAATACAATATACCCTTTCAGACAATCGGGTCAGTAAGCTGACGACAAATGAAATGTTGGCTGTAGCTAAAAGCATGATCAAATAACCAAGGGTTAAGGGAGGATATTATAATGATGATTAAAAAAAGTGCGGCCATCACGGCTTTGAGCCTGATAGTGTTAATGAGTGCGGTAAGTGGAACAGCAGGCGCAGTGCCTGCGGGGAGCAATAATAAAAGTAAAGGTACGGTTCCGGTTGAGCAGAAATCACCACCGGTATCGCCAACGATTAAGGATTTGATTGCCAAAGAATATGCTGTTCCCCTACAAGCGGGAGAAATTAAGGCTCTCTATGTTAATGACAAAAAATCTAATCCAGAGGAAGATTTGAGTGTAAGCTATATGCCATACAGATTCAGCTCTATAAACGAAGCAGCACAGAAGCTATCTTCATTAACTGGGAATTCACTCCTGATACCCGCTGCTCTACCAGACGAATATAAGCTGCAGGATGTCGTTTTAAATCCAGTGCTTCCGAAGTTTTTCAGTACAGAGTATAAAACCCTCAGAGATCAGGTAAAAGCTAAAGCACAAGCTGCTGGTAAAAAAGTATTCTCACAAAGCTTAAAGTGGAGCGATACAGAAACCTCTATCACTTATCTGCGAAATGGGGAGAGATTGAATCTAAAATCAGCTCCAGCATATACGCTTCCGGAAGGGGTTACTTTAGCGCAGCTGCCTGGTGACCAGGATGAAAATTTGACCATCAACGGGGTTGAAGCAGTTTACACGGTGTTTGGTCCTCACCATGGAGATCTAAAAGTCCAGCTTGTATGGTCCAGTGCGGATGGAAGTATTGATTACAAGCTTACGAATACGAAAAATACTGCGCAGACAAAAGCAAAGCTGGAGACCATTGTAACGAATCTTACAGCGCAATAAGAAACGTCCTCTCGATAAATTCGGGAGGACGTTTCTTTGGAAAGAGTTTATCCTTTTTGCTCCATAGTACATGATTCGGGAGGAAGATCTACCATAGCTTGAGTAACTGGCTGACGAAGAGTGCCTGAGGTATTCCATTCCAAAAAATGAACTTTGAAGACAAGCTTCGGTTTTATCCAAAAAGCACCCTTCCCTCGCTGGGGATCAGCTGTAAAGGGCATTTGATCTATTTTTAAATGCTGTACCTCTGCAGTTAAGTCGCGTTTATCCTGTACAGTCAATTTTCCTGGCCCGGCATGTCCGATATAATGCAAATTTCCTTTATCATCATACAGCCCAAGAAGTAGCGCATTGACGATGCCGTCTCGGAACGTTACACCCCCGGCTACTGCCGTAAGATCAGAAATGATTTTGCGTTTCTGCCAGCGTTTATCTTTTCCACCGGGAGCATAAGTGCTGTTGATATCCTTACAGACGATTCCCTCTAAGCTCTGACTCTGAGCAGCGGCGAATAATTCTGTGGGATCGGTATAACTGGGTACGGCCTGAACATGGGGATGCGGCAGCAGAATATCGTTTAGCAGCTGCTGCCGTGAGAATAAAGGCTGATCCATCGTCGATTGGCCATTATAAAACAGAATATCAAAAATCATATAAATGACAGGAACCTGATACCTAACGACGGAAATGGTGGAGCCATTCTTTAAGCTATCCCTCCGCATAACTTCGTGAAATGAGGGCTTGCCGTCCCCCAGTGCAATGATCTCACCATCAAGAATAACGGAGTCAGCTTTACAGTAAGCAGATACATCAGTAAGTTCTGGATATTGCGCTGTACGGTAATTACCACGTCTGTTAATAAGCTGAGTAGTGCTTCCGTCGTAATAGGACAACATGCGAACGCCATCCCATTTAATCTGTGCGATCCACTGGTTGCCTGCTGGAAGCTGCCCAGCCAGTATGGGTTCAAAAGGAATAATAGGCTGAAGCTTCATCACCAGAGCCTCCTAAGATACGGTTGTTTTACTTTTTGGGCTGCGGCGTTTCGGTTTTGGTGCGATGACTGGAATCGGCCCGGAAGCCTCGTTTTGCTGATCGGCAGGCTCAGCTGCTGCTTTAGACTTGGCTGTTTTTCTTTTGGCAGCCGGAGCCGCTTTAGTTTTTGTTTTCTTAGTATCTGTTAATGAAGGACCCGGATCTGTAGGGATATGCTGTACAGCCTGAATACTGGCCTGCAATGCTGCCATTAGATCAATTACATTGCTTTCCTGTTTGGCAGGAGCGATATGAAATTCCTCGCCTGCGATTTTATGTGAGATTAGATCAAGCATACGCTGGCGATAATCATCGGTATATTTTGCCGGATCAAAAGGCGTGGATAGCTGTGAAATGAGCAGCTTGGCCATATCCAGCTCTTTATCATTCACCGTCCCTGCTTCGGGCAGGCCAGGCACTTGCGAGACCGGTCGCACTTCATCAGGATAAAAAATAGTCTCGATGGCGAGGCAATCCTCCAGCACACGAATAGCAGCCAGACTGCTTTTTGAACGAATCGATATTTTTGCGATGCCAATTTTACCAGTTTGACGCATGGCCTCCATAAGAAGCCGATATGCATTTGTCCCAGCCTGATCCGGAGATAAGTAATAGGTTTTTTGAAAATAAATTGGATCGATCTCCGTCAGATCAACAAAGTCGAGTATGGTAATGCTTTTGCTGCTTTCGTCGGTCAATTGATCCAGTTCCTCTTTGTCGAATAGAACAAACTTCCCTTTCTCATATTCATAACCCTTGCCGATTTCTTCCCAAGCCACCTCTTTGTCACACACCGGACATTTACGTACATACGACAGTGGGTTGCCGCATTCCTTATGGATATAACGCAGAGAAATGTCCTTGTCTTCCGTAGCGGAGAACATTTTAACCGGAACATGCACTAGCCCGAAGCTGATGGCTCCTTTCCAAACGGTATGCATGAGAAACGCCTCCTGATCTAAGTTATTTGCTTTGGGTTAGTATGAGGCAGGAAAGGCTTTTCTAGCCGGGTGCATTTTTTGTGAAGCATGGGAAAATATAAAATCAGGCTAATAAAGCTGAGGAGGAGAATACTAAGTCATGGAACCGCGTGGAAACGAGTGGATCGATGCGCTGAGCGAGCAGGATATCCCAGCGACAGTTGTGGATTGGGACAGCATTATAGCTCCACCGGAAGCAAGTCAGGTCTCGGACTCGGAGAAGCTTGATGCGGAATCAACCCTCGAAGAAACTTCGCCATTAGAATCGTGAGATTTAGGTAAAATAAAGGAGGAGAACAGTGGTGGACGTCAAACGAGCACAGGATATTTATGCTTCTAAAGAGACGGTAAGTGTACATTTGGATGGAGAACCTGTATGGATTGAGCATGTGGATGCACAGAACGGAATGGCTACGGTTCAAGTGGGCTCTCGACCAACGAATACGCATACGGTAGGCGTTGAACGGTTAGAAGAGCAAGATCATTAACAAGGTTTGTTCAAAAAGCTGAGATAAGCTAAATTACACTTTTATAAAAGAGACTCTTTATGCTTATTTTTGCGTAGAGGTCTCTTTTTCTATTGTTGGCATACTGGCATGGGAGATTGAATTGGGACAGTTGTTGCGATGGATGGAGCATACCGATATAATTAATAGTAATGGTTTTTGGCAGGTATATTTTAAAAGGTGGTAGTTGTAGTTGGACAATACAGACGAAACGGTGTTCACTTACCGTTCTTACAGCCTCCAGGATACGGAGTTGCTTGCAGCTGCTCTAGCTACTGCTTCAACGCCAGGGATGATTATCGGCTTGGACGGCGATCTGGGCGCAGGAAAAACAGCATTCTCGCAAGGGTACGCTCGGCATCTCGGCGTAAAGGGGATCGTAAACAGTCCTACTTTTACAATTATTAAAGAGTACGAGGGCCGTCTGCCCCTATATCATATGGATGTATATCGGATTTCGCTTCAGGAAGCGGACGAGCTTGGACTTGATGAGTATTTCTACGGGCAAGGGGTCTGCTTGGTGGAATGGAGCAGTATTATTACGGATTTAATGCCGCCGCGGCATATGCATATATACATGGAAACAGTGGGGCCAGATGAAAGAATGATTACGGTGACCGGAATCGGGGAGCCGTATGGTGAGCTTTGCCGGCAGCTGATCCAGAAGTGGGGTTAAGGATTATGACGAATCAGAATACAGAGCCGCGCAAGCGGCTTTTAGCGCTGGATACATCAACTGCAGTATTAGGCGTGGCAGTTACAGAGAATGGGGAACTACTGCATGAAATAAATGCTTCCGGAGAACGGAATCATTCGGTGCATTTACTCCCGATCATTGAGCAGGCGCTGCAAGCAACAGGAACTACTGCTGCAATGCTGGGCGGGATTTCTGTTGGTGTGGGTCCTGGATCGTATACGGGGACGCGTATCGCAGTTACCGCTGCCAAAACGCTGGCATGGGCATGGGATGTCCCAGTTGTCGGTATTTCGAGTCTACATGCAGTAGCATGGGGCGGATATCAAACAGCCCTCAAGAATAACGTGATGACCAAAGCGTCGGAACAAACTACCGAGAATAGCAGCTACGGGCCTGATTGGATCATTCCACTAATGGATGCGCGCCGAGGACAGGTGTATACAGGATTATTCGCAGCTGAGGGAAATAATGCTCCTAGCCGTCTTGAGCCTGATGCCATCCGCCTGATGGCAGATTGGGTGGAGTACTTAGCTGAACGTTTAGGACAGGCTTCAGTCGAGGGCAATAAGCCCGCTGTTCTTTGGTTTGTTGGGGAGACTGCCGTTCATGGCAGTGAGGAATCGCTTCGTCCATTGAAGGATCTTGGTGTTTCTATTGCAGTTCCTTATGAAATGGAAGGCCGCTGGACAGGATTTCTTGGAGAAGCGCGGCTTCAGGTAGAGAAAGATGATATCCATAGCTTGATCCCTAACTATACTCAGATCTCAGAAGCGGAGGCCAATCTGCGGTTAAGCAGAGAAGGGGGCTTAAAGAAACCATGACGGAAGCGGAATCAATGATAGCTCAAGAGGCTGAACTTGTTTTTCGTTTGATGAAGCTTACGGATATTCCTGACATTCTTATCATTGAACGGGAAGCCTTCACGATGCCTTGGACAGAGGAAGCTTTTCGCAACGAGCTGACGCATAATCATTTTGCAAAATATATGGTTATGGAGCTGGCAGGTCATATTATCGGTTATGCCGGTATGTGGGCCATCGTGGATGAGGCGCATGTGACGAATATAGCCCTGCTCGAAGCCTATCGTGGACGTAAATGGGGCGAGCGTTTGCTCGAAGAGCTGATGAAGACGGCATCTTATGTGGGGATGAAGTCTATTACACTTGAGGTACGGGTATCGAACGAGGTAGCACAGAATTTATATCGTAAAAAAGGCTTTCGATCTGCTGGCACACGCAAAGGATATTATTCCGATAATCGCGAAGATGCGCTCATTATGTGGGCGGATCTGCCAGAGTATGAGGAGCATGGGAATATGGAAGGAAGCGTGGACTTGAAATGAAGACAGAAACGGGCGCAGCTCAGCCTGTACTAATACTTGCTATTGAGACGAGTTGTGATGAAACGTCGGTCGCTGTAGTCAAAGATGGCTCTGAAGTGTTATCCAACATCATCTCGAGTCAGATTGAGACACATCGCGCCTTCGGCGGCGTAGTACCAGAAGTAGCTTCCCGTAAGCATGTGGAAGTAATTACACTGGTGATAGAAGAAGCACTCGCTACAGCAGGGGTTAAACCAGATCAGTTGTCGGCGGTGGCGGTTACACAAGGCCCAGGTTTGGTGGGGGCTTTACTTGTCGGGGTAGTAGCTGCCAAGAGCCTTGCACTCGCATGGGGTAAGCCGCTAATTGGTACACATCATATTGCAGGACATATTTATGCTAACCGTTTAGTGGCAGAGTTACAGTATCCATGCATGACACTAGTGGTGTCCGGTGGACATACTGAACTGGTTCATATGGAGCGGGAGGGTGAGTTTCGAATTATCGGGCGCACCCGTGATGATGCCGTAGGCGAAGCATATGATAAAGTAGCACGGGCACTAGGGTTCCCTTATCCCGGCGGACCTCATGTGGATCGTCTGGCCCGCGAGGCGACTGAGGTTGTACCGTTACCAAGAGTATGGCTGGAGCCGGGTTCTTATGATTTCAGCTTCAGTGGCTTAAAGTCGGCTGTGCTGAACGTTGTGAATCAGAGCAAGATGAAGGGTCTCACGCCAGATGTCGCAGGCATTGCCCGCGGGTTCCAAGAATCTGTGGTTGAGGTGCTGGTGGAAAAAGCGGTACGCGCTGTTAAAGCTACTAGCTCCAAGCAGTTATTGCTGTGTGGAGGTGTTGCTGCTAATGCTGGCCTGCGCTCGGCTTTGATCTCACGCTGTGAAGCGGAGGGCATTGAGCTTATTATTCCACCTCCGGTATACTGCACGGATAATGCAGCTATGATTGGAGCTGCTGCATACGTGAAGTGGCAGCATGATGGCGGTACTCCGCTGGATATGGTTGCAGACCCTGGATTCTCATTGGAACAATGGTCTGTATCCGCCTATTGACATCATTTGGAGCTAACGAGTATAATCAGTTCAATTATACAAGGAAACGCGATGAGCGGAAGTAGTAAGGATACTCTGGGATAAGAGAGCTGCGGGTAGGTGCGACGCAGTCGAAGGGGACCTGAACTCGTCTGGGAGCGGAACGGTGGAAGCATTACCGGCAATTGTCGCCGGAACGTTCGTACACCGTCTACGGGTAACCTCCGTGAAAGGGTGGTCGAGTATCTAACATACTGGACCGTAGAGTGGATGTTCAATTGGAATCGGCAGTAACTTAACCGGTACAGAGCATCAACAAGAGTGGTACCGCGAAGGTTAACAGCCTGTCGTCTCTTGAATGAGATGGCAGGCTTTTTTGTATGGATTTTGAGTAGTGAGAATGTATATAATACACGCTAAGAACGGGAGTAGTAGGGAATGACGGTGAACAGAGAGCTGCGGGGTGGTGCGACGCAGTCACCGAAAGTCTTGAATCTCGCCCGGGAGCGGAGCGGCGGAAATAAGAGTACGCTGCCTACGGCTGTCCCCGTTATCGGACCTTTCCAGATATCCTGACTCCCTCAGGATGGACCGGGAAGAAGAGCTGGACGCAGCTTAACGGCTTGATTATATGAATAGCCTATGCGTCAAAAAGAGTGGTACCGCGGAGGGGTAACCCGCCGTCTCTTTATTAGAGACGGCGGGTTTTTGCGTACTTATTGAAGCGACTCGGGTTATGGACTCAGGCGCTATATAAGACGCCAAGAGTGAACCTTCTGCACATTCCAAATTGTGCAGAGGATTCATTCGTATCAGCTGCCGGCAGCAGTGGGTGGGGAATTTAGCAGGACCACAAGTCGACGTGTGGATCTGCGCTGAAGCATAGGTTAGGGTAAGGAATCTAATAAGAGGAAAACAGGAGGAATTCAGATGATTATTCCAGTAAAGAAACGTATACAAATTTTCGATACGACTCTGCGAGATGGTGAACAGGCTCCGGGTGCAAGTCTAACCCCAGAGCAAAAAATACTGCTGGCCTATAAGCTTGCGGATCTGGGTGTTGATGTGATGGAGCCTGGATTTCCGATATCGAGCCCTGGTGATTTTGCAGCAGTACAGACGATTTCTCGTAAGGTGCGAAATGTGGAAATTTGCGGTTTTGCACGGGCGGTTAAAGGGGATATTGACGCGGCAGTCCGGGCAACCCAAGATGCTGAACGCCGGCGGATCCACCTGTTCATCTCCTCTTCTGATATTCATTTGCAGCATCAATTGCGTATGAGCAGAGCTGAAGTCGTAGCCAAAGCCCGCGAGATGACGGCTTATGCACGTCAATTCTCTGATGTCGTTGAATTCACGGCGATGGATGCTGCGCGAACAGGAATCGATGATCTGATTGAAATGATTGAAGCTGTTATTGAGGAAGGCGCTTCTATTATCAATCTGCCCGATACGGTCGGTTACGCATTGCCACATGAATATGGGGAAATGTTCCGACGTGTGCGGCTAGGAGCAAGAGGTGGAGAAACGGTAAGCTACAGTGCCCACTGTCACAATGATTTGGGGCTGGCTGTAGCCAACAGTCTGGCAGCAATTGATGGAGGTGCGACGCAGATCGAAGTCACTGTGAACGGAGTCGGCGAGCGTACCGGGAACTGCGCACTGGAAGAGCTTGTGATGGCGCTCGAAACCCGCGGAGATGCGATTGGAGCAGAAACAGGCATTGTGCTTGATAGGCTGTATGATACTTCGCGGCTGATCAGCGGAGCGATGCATTTTCCAATCGCCTATAACAAACCAGTCGTCGGAAGAAATGCCTTCCAGCATGAGTCAGGGATTCATCAGGATGGTTTGCTGAAGGATCGAAGCACCTATGAGATTATGGACCCAGAGCGGCTGGGTATCCCGCGTAGCATGATCATTCTGGGCAAGCATTCTGGCAGACATGCGCTAAAGGACCGGGCGGCGAAGTATGGTATTACGCTGGAGCCTGCGGAGCTGGATGCACTTTATGAATCTTTTAAAGAGACCGCTGATCGCCAAAAGGTAGTGAGCGATGACCAGTTGCTGCAAATGGTGAGCAGTACAACTGGACAGCAAGCTCAGGTCTATGAACTGGGTGAGGTTCAGGTATTGGCAGGCAGTGCCCAGCGCCGGGTGGCCGCGGTTACGGTTCGCCATTTGAAGTCTGGACAGGAAACTTCTCATACTAGTACTGGAGATGGTCCGCTTGAAGCTATTATCGCTGCTATTGGGCAAGGCATCTCAGAGGATATCGATTTTGCGGGACTTGAGCTGCATTCACTTGGAAGTGGAGAGAACGCCCAGGCGGAGGCGGCTGTGATGGTAGAGTGGGAAGGTCTTAAATTTAGAGGCACAGCTACGCATCAAGATATTATCATGGCAGCAGGGATTGCCTATATTGCAGCCTGTAACGCTGCCCTGCTCTCTACACAAATCGTTTAATATACATCGACCCGCTGTCTGATTTAGAGATAGCGGGTTCTTTTTTAGCTTTTGATGACAGGTTTTAGGTGGGGTTATGTCTTTTGTCAAGTTGTGGACAACGTTATCCACATATTCTCTACGAATTGTGTAAAAAGTGCGTAAAATCAGCAATGTCAGCTCTTTTTAAAATGGCCTTATAACCATTTTTGTTAGCAATGAAACCTTGTGTGAATTGTGGATAATGTGGATAATTCGGTGGATAATAATTCCTGTAATTCGAAAATACCGATTTAACGCATAAAAAAAGCCCCTAAGGGGCTTTTTTAGTAGGGAGTTATACACGAAACCTGTGCATAGAGCTGTGGATAACTCTTTATGAACAAAATAAGAAATATGAAAAAATATTTATGAAGCGGATTTTACATTATTCGTCAGCAAGGATTTCCCATTCGTTAAATAAATCGGTAAGCTGAGTTTTTTTGTTCTTCAGATCCTCTTCATGACCTTGAAGTGCTAAATAATCCTGATAAACTTCAGGTTTAGTCATTTCATTCTCTATAAAAGCGATCGACTCTTCTAGTGAGGCAATGCCTTCCTCTAGCTCAGCAATACGCCGCTTCCGGTTACGCTCTTCACGCTTGGCTTGCTTGTCCGCTTCGAAGGAGGAAACAGCGTTTTTTTCAGGCATTGCAGCGTCCTTGTTGACGTTTTTGGCGGCTAATTCAGCGGCATCTTTCGCAATTTCTTCTAATTCTCGTTTTTTCTCGATATAGTCATCGTAGTTGCCAAGGTATTGATCGATCCCCTCGGGATGAAGCTCAAGCACCCGTTCAGCCATTTTATTGAGAAAATAACGGTCATGAGAAATGAAGAGCAATGTGCCCTCAAAATCAATTAAAGCTGATTCTAGAACCTCACGACTGACTAAATCCAAATGGTTGGTTGGCTCATCTAGGATGAGCATATTTGCGCCGCGCAACATGAGCTTTGATAATGCAACGCGTGCTTTTTCGCCGCCGCTCAGCGCGGATATCTTCTTAAGAACATCTTCACCGCTGAAGAGGAAGTTGCCAAGGATCGTACGGATTCTGGCTTCCTCAATCATTGGATATTCACTCCATAGCTCTTCCATTACTGTGTTCTTTGGATTGAGGCGGGTCTGTTCCTGATCATAATAAGCGACCTTTACCTTAGTCCCCCAATTCACAGTTCCAGTTGAAGGCTCGCGGGTTCCGGTCATACACTGCAGCAGTGTAGATTTGCCGATACCATTGGGACCGATGAGTGCAGCAGTTTCTCCCCGGCGCAGTTCGAAAGAAGCGTCCTTGAACAAAGGTGGACCATCATTAAAGGCAACCGCAACATTACGGACTTGCAGCACTTCTTTACCAGACATGAAGTCCGGCTCGAAGGAGAAGCTGGCTTTCTTCAGATCGCCCATCGGTCGATCAATACGGTCCATCTTCTCAAGCGCTTTGCGTCTGCTCTGCGCACGTTTCGTGGTAGATGCTCGCACAATATTTTTCTGAACGAAATCTTCCATTCTTGTGATTTCATCTTGCTGTTTCTCATACTGCTTCATCCGTGCTTCATATTCGGCAGCCTTCAAATCTACATATCGGCTGTAATTGCCTGTATAACGCCGAGATTGATGACGCTCGATCTCTACAATAGTAGTTACAAGCCGATCAAGGAAATAACGGTCATGAGATACGACCAGAATTCCACCAGCATAACTGCGAAGATAATCCTCAAGCCATGTTAATGTTTCGATATCCAGATGGTTCGTCGGCTCATCCAGCATTAGAAGATCGGGAGCCTGAAGCAAAATGCGGGCTAATGCGAGTCTAGTCTTCTGGCCACCGCTAAGTGTGGAGATAGGTGTATCCGGTGGGAACTCGCCGAAGCCCATGCCGTGCAGGACACTGCGGATTCGTGTATTCATTTCATAACCACCGTGGTCCTTGAACCAATCTGATCGGCGGGCATATCTTTCGAGCAGTTCTTCGTACCGTTTTGGGTCCTCTGCCAGCTTAGGATCGGCAATGCGTACTTCCATCTCTCTTAGCTCAGCCTCGGCTTCGATCAACGGTGCGAAAACTGCCATCATTTCTTCATGAATGGTTTTGTCAGATTGAAGTCCGCTATTTTGGGCTAAATACCCGATAGTAGTTTCTTTTGATTTATGAATTTGACCGCTGTCATAGGACATTTCACCAGCCAGAATTTGCAGAAAAGTTGATTTGCCGGCACCATTAACACCCACGAGTCCGACACGTTCCTTTTCATTTACCTGAAGGCTTATGCCGTCTAGTACGTTCTGTATACCATATGATTTTGTAATTCCTGTCGCTTGAAGAAGCATAACGATGAAACCTCCACCCTTGCATATTTCGCCTTGGCATTTATACCTCAGCCGTATGAACAACTTATTCTATAGTTTACATGAAAAGCGTTTCCCAAGCGAGAGCTCGATATATCGGAAGCAGAGAATAACGACCTGGCCCAGAAACACAGTCCTATCCACCTTGGCGAACCGGGGAGAAGAGTGGTAAACTGGATTTACAAACAAGGATAAGCTTGGGATAAATATAGGGGGTTGCCGGGCGATGTCAAGCAAGGAGTCGGTGATCTCCAAAGCAAAGCAACAACTAAGAACTGAGAAGACCATCGCCCGAAACGAGCTCTCCTCGGACCAGAGAAGGGAATTGTCTTTTCTGGTCTGCAAGCATGCATCAGAGTGGCTGAAGACGAAAGACATAGCCTCACTGATGGCCTATGTATCTTTCCGTTCTGAACTCGATACCAACGCGCTTCTTACACAGGCGTGGAAGGACCAGCGTATGGTACTGCTGCCGCGTGTCATTCCGGCAAGTGGTGCAATGAGTGTCCATATGGTAAACGCTTGGAGTGAGCTTGAGCCGGGGGCGTATGGTATCCATGAACCTATTGTATCCGGCAAAGATTCACAAGAGATTGAAGTTGTTACACTACCGGATGTTGTGTTTGTTCCGGGGCTGGCTTTTGATCTTCAGGGAGGCAGGCTTGGTTACGGCCGAGGATACTATGATCGATTGCGTGCGTCATGGGAGACGGAAGAGTATGCCGCTGCGAAGCCCCCTGTCTGGATCGGGCTAGCCTTTGGTATGCAACTGGTTCCGAAAGTGCCCATGGATGAGCATGATGCCTTTATGGACATGCTGATTACTGAAAATGGCATAGTGCACTGCCGAAAAGGAGAGTGAGCCGTGGAATTGACCCATTTTAACGAGCAGGGAAGAGCTCGTATGGTGGATGTGAGCGAAAAGGAGATTACGAAGCGGACAGCTGTCGCGCGGAGTAAGATCAAGATGGCAACTGAGACGCTTAGTGCCATCAAGGAAGGCAAGATCAGTAAAGGAGACGTACTTGCCGTTGCGCAGATCGCTGGAATTATGGCGGCCAAGAAGACGTCTGACTGGATTCCAATGTGCCATCCGCTCCCACTTACCGGTATTGACATCCGCTTCTCCGATAACAGCGAAGATGAACTTTATATAGAAGCAACAGTCCATACTACCGGAAAGACCGGAGTTGAAATGGAGGCATTGACCGCTGTTTCTGCCTCAGCACTAACGGTGTACGACATGTGCAAGGCTCTTCAGAAGGACATGATTATCGGACCGACGCTCTTAGTATCTAAAAGTGGGGGCAAGAATGGAGATTACGCGCTTGAACCATGATCAGAGCTGACGTTCGATGCGCTGAAGCAAGTGGGCTGCACTGTACAGCCAATTATACATAGAGAGGGAGGACAAACCTATGGCGTGGAAAACAGCAATCCTAACGGCCAGCGATAAAGGGGCCAGGGGCGAACGGGAAGACACGAGCGCCCAGGTTATTCGGGAGCTGGTGGAAGAGGAACTTGGAGGCGAGATCGTTGAATATCGGATCGTGCCCGATGAACAAGATGAGATTATCGCAGCTTTGATAGAACTCACAGATTATTTTCAAGCAGATCTGGTATTGACTACCGGAGGTACGGATTTAGCGATACGTGATGTGACTCCAGAGGCAACCCGGCGTGTAATCGAACGGGAAGTGCCTGGACTTTCTGAGGCGATGCGAAGTACGGTGATGCAAAAAAACCGTGCGGTGATGCTGTTCCGCGGGATATGCGGCATTCGTGGACGCACGTTGATTGTCAACTTACCGGGCACACCGAAGGGTGTTCATGAGAATTTAGCAGCCATTATGGATCAACTACCTGAAGCGTTACTCATGGTAACTGGCCAATACCGCCAATAACATTGTCATATTCTTGTCACGTCACAAGGATAAACTATTTATAGAAGATAGTGGATGTAACTGTGACATAAGTTATGGTATTATTAGATTATCGTAATCGATACCATGATCGGATAGACGGACAAGGAGGAATAATAATGTTTAGTGGAATTGGTACTCCGGGTATTATCTTGTTGGTTATACTGGCACTGCTCCTCTTTGGACCGAATAAACTGCCAGAGTTAGGCCGCGCAGTTGGACGAACCTTCCGTGAATTTAAAGAAGGCGCACGTGAAATCATTGGTGATGGTGATCCGGTGAAGAAGAGCGAAGCTCCTGTGCCGACGGCCCCGCAGACGGTCGCTGCAGATATTCCTCAGGACAAACGCCTGCCGGAATAATAAAAGATTTAACAATGGGGCAATCTCTCAAGTCTAATAGACTTAGGAGATGTCCCTTTTTCAATTTGGTTGCTGCTTTCTGCAGAAACGGGCACAGCTATACATAAAGTCGGTGTGGCGTTTCTATTCTTGTCATGGGATGGTGTCAGGATGTCTCTCGAATCGGAAGAAATGTCGGTGGTGGATCATCTCACCGAGCTGCGTAAACGGATTATTTATGTGCTGATTGTATTTGTTTTGGGATTGGTAGGGGGGCTGTTCTGTGCCAAGCCAATCTACGATTATTTAATTAGTACAGATCTAGCGCAAGGGTTTGTTCTGCATGCGTTCTCATTCTGGGATGGTATCGGAATGTATATGAAGATCGCAATGGCGGTTTCATTAGTCATTTCAGTTCCTTTTATTGCTTATCAGTTGTGGGCGTTTATTAGTCCGGGCTTACGACCGGAAGAGCGTAGTGCAACACTACGTTATGTACCCTATGTTTTTGTTCTTTTTCTAATCGGTCTTTCTTTTGCTTATTATGTTGTATTTCCAATGGCGCTTTCGTTCACAATCTCTATCACCCGGAGTATGGGACTGGAAGAGACCTACGGAATTGCGCAATATTTCAACTTCATGTTCAGTCTGGTGCTACCTTTAGCGCTGTTGTTTGAGCTACCGCTGTTGGTGATGTTTCTGACCAAACTGAGGGTTCTTAACCCGATACGCTTGCGTAAAATGCGTCGATACGCTTATTTCACGCTTGTCTTTATTGCTGTAGTCATCACTCCTCCGGACTTCATCTCAGACTTTCTGGTGACGATTCCACTGCTTGTGTTGTATGAGTTCAGCGTATTCCTGTCCGCCTTCGTCTATCGCAAACAGCTTGCTGCGGATGCGGCAAGGGAAGCTCAGTACACCAAGAGTGAGGAATGATGATAAGAGGGCTGTCACTAAGTAGATTTTTCTACGAAAGAGACAGTTCTTTTGTTTTAAACCCCCGTTTTTTGAAATGTTCGGGCGTAGGTGGTACAGTTGAGACTACTGAAATCATACGCATATTTTCACACCCTGTGGATAGAATGTATAGAGTGTGTGCCTAGGACAACCAGTGAAACGTTATTTTTTACGAAAACAAATGCGAATTTGTGTAAAAGGACTTGAAATCCGGGCTCAAGTTGAGTATCATAAAAATTGTTGTTAGCACTACAAGCTGTCGAGTGCTAATGCTTATGGAAAATATGAGATGGACCAGATATTCATAGCGTCCAATTGATATTTTTCATAAACACCAGAGATTTTGAAGTAAGACAGGTAAGTTCTAAACTATGTTTTGAAGCAAAATAACATAATTTTAAAGGAGGCTATTTTTTCATGATCAAACCTTTAGGTGAACGCGTATTGGTGCTACCGAGCGAGCAGGAGGAAACCACTTCATTCGGGATTGTGCTTCCGGACTCCTCGAAAGAAAAGCCACAAGAAGGAACTATTATTGCAGTAGGTAGCGGAGCTTTGAAAGATGGAGTACGTGTAGCGCTCGAAGTAAAAGAAGGCGACCGTGTTCTTTTCTCTAAATATGCAGGAACAGAAATCAAATACGAAGGTAAAGAATATTTGATTATGAAAGAAAGCGACATTCACGCGATTCTTGACTAAGCGAGAGTCGATTATAAGCTAAATCTAAACTACTTAAAGTAACGTGATATACAAAAAATTCTAGGAGGTAATTACACAATGGCTAAAGAAATTAAATTTAGTGAAGAAGCACGCCGCTCTATGTTGCGCGGTGTAGATGCTTTGGCAAATGCGGTAAAAGTTACACTTGGACCAAAAGGTCGCAACGTGGTACTTGAGAAGAAATTTGGTAGCCCGCTTATCACTAACGATGGTGTAACTATCGCTAAAGAAATCGAACTTGAAGATGCATTCGAGAACATGGGTGCTCAACTGGTTAAAGAAGTTGCTACTAAGACTAACGATGTAGCCGGTGACGGTACTACAACTGCAACGGTTCTGGCACAAGCTATGATCCGTGAAGGTCTGAAGAACGTAACTGCAGGCGCTAACCCAATGGTTATTCGCAAAGGGATCGACAAAGCAGTTCGTGCAGCAGTTGAAGAATTGCAAAAAATCGCTAAGCCAATCGAAGATTCCCAAGCTATCGCTCAAGTAGCTGCTATCTCTGCTGCTGACGAAGAAGTGGGCCAATTGATTGCTGAAGCTATGGAAAAAGTAGGTAAAGACGGTGTTATCACTGTTGAAGAATCCCGTGGATTCGCTACTGAACTTGAAGTCGTAGAAGGTATGCAGTTCGACCGCGGTTACATTTCCCCGTACATGATTACTGATACGGACAAAATGGAAGCTGTTCTGGAGAACCCATACATCTTGATCACTGATAAAAAAATCAGCAGCACTCAAGAAATCCTTCCATTGCTTGAAAAAATCGTTCAACAAGCTAGACCGCTTGTTATTATCGCTGAAGATATCGAAGGCGAAGCACAAGCAATGTTGATCGTGAACAAACTGCGTGGAACATTCAACGCTGTCGCTGTTAAAGCTCCTGGCTTTGGCGACCGCCGCGAAGCTATGCTGCAAGATATCGCTGCCCTGACTGGTGGTCAAGTGATCACTGAGAAGCTCGGTCTTGATCTGAAGAGCACTTCCATTGAACAACTGGGTAACGCACGTCAAGTACGCGTAACTAAAGAAAACACAACAATCGTAGACGGAAGCGGCGACAAAGCGGACATCAATGCTCGCGTAAGCCAAATTCGTGCTCAACTGGAAGAAACAACTTCCGAGTTCGACAAAGAAAAATTGCAAGAGCGTTTGGCTAAATTGGCTGGCGGCGTAGCCGTTGTCAAAGTTGGCGCTGCAACTGAAACTGAATTGAAAGAGCGTAAACTTCGCATCGAAGACGCCCTGAACGCAACTCGCGCTGCGGTTGAAGAAGGTATCGTTTCTGGTGGTGGTACAGCTCTTGTGAACGTATATAATGCTGTTGCTGCTGTAGATGTAACTGGCGACGAGAAGACAGGCGTTAACATCGTGCTTCGCGCGCTCGAAGAACCAGTTCGTACCATTGCAGCTAACGCTGGTCAAGAAGGTTCCGTTATCGTGGATCGCTTGAAAAAAGAAGCTATCGGCATCGGCTACAACGCTGCTACTGGCGAGTGGGTGAACATGTTCGAAGCAGGTATCGTTGACCCTGCTAAAGTAACTCGTTCCGCGCTTCAAAATGCTGCATCCGTAGCTGCTATGTTCTTGACTACTGAAGCAGTAATTGCTGACAAGCCAGAACCAGAAAAACCAGGTATGCCTGATATGGGCGGCATGGGTGGAATGGGCGGCATGATGTAATAAGGCTGATTAAGCCTTGAAATAGGATTGATTAGAAGCCTTTCGTGAGTTCATTGAACTCATGAGAGGCTTCTTTTTGTGGCGTAACCAAATGCATGCCTAGTTGGTGATATTAAGATAGAGAATAGATAAATTTAAGGAAGTTAAATAAATACACTTGAACGTTCACTACAGTGAATATATAATGAATTCAAGAGGTCAGTGCTGACCTGATTTTTTTGATTAATTATTTAACTTCATTTATTAATTATATTAATAATATAACGAGGAGGACATATGAAATCATTTTTGCCCAATGATATTAAAGATGAGAATAGAAAAATAGTCTTCGATATTTTGCTTCAATATCCTGAACTGGCGAAAGTCGAGATCACAGAAAAAACGGCAATGAGCTTTGTTACTGTAAGCAAGATAGTTACCTTTTTTGAACAGATTGGTTTATTGACTGCCACTGGTGAAAGTCGAGAAGGTTCTGGCGGCTTGGGAAGAAAACGTACGGTTTACAGATTTAATGAAAACAGCTATACGACAATCGGAATACAGATTATTGGCAATACGATTACGGCATTACTTATTAATCTACACGGCAAGATCATAGATTCGTATTCGATTGAAACAGATATTCCGTTCCATAGTCAACAGTTCACTTCGGTATTTATAAAGCTTGTGGAACATTTAAAGAATAAAGCGAAGGAAACGAATAGTGTTGTCTTGGGGATTGGTATTGGCGTTGATGGCGCGATCAATATAAGAAAGAAAACGATTCGGATGAGAACTCATCACAATAAAGAAAACGATTTTGAGTATGAGTCTATTATTGAAAATCTCAAGCGTGAAGTGAATTTGCCTATTCTTCTGGAGAATGATGCGAACGCAGCGACTGTGGCGGAATTTCGGAATCTTGAAAACTCAGATCAAGCACCGACGAGTCTCGTTCATGTTGCTGCAGGTGATGGCGTTGGGGGCGGCTTGATCATTAACAAAGAGCTACACCGCGGTGTTAATGCAAGAGCAGGCGAGCTGGAGTATATGTGCTTTGATTCAGAATACAAGCGGACTCCATCATCAGTCGGTTGGCTGGAAAGCAGATTAGCCATTAAGTACTTGCTAAGCGCATATGATTTGAATTCAGCTAATGACGTAGAAGCTTGCATCGATTATGTTTCGAAGAATCTGGCTTTAACGATTACAAATATAATCAGCATTCTGGATATCGATCAGGTCATTATTAGCGGTAAAACGGTAGCACTGTTCCCGGAACGTATATTGGATCGTACGAAAAGCTATGTCGAGCAATATACGGAGTGGACTCCACAAATTTCTGTGAGTGACTTACATCAATCAACAGCAATGGGAGCAGCGATACTTATTCTCCAGCAAGAGATGATGAACGTCATTTCGGATTAAACAACAAGGAAGTGAACAATATGATCAGAATCTTTGATAACGAAGAAGAAGTAGCAAACGAAATTGCCAAAGAGATGAAAGATCGTTTATTTAACGATCAGCATCCCGTGTTCTGCCTGGCTTCAGGGAGTACTCCACAAAAAAGCTATCAGAAATTTTCCAATGATGCGGACCTCCAATTGAAAATCAAGAGACTTAACATTGTTAGCTTGGATGAGTGGGTTGGCATTGACAAAAGCTCTGAAGGAAGCTGCTATCAGATGTTGAATCAAGATCTGTTCTCGCAGATTTCACTGGATAGCAGACAGATTGTGTTTTTTGATGGAACATCGCCGGATATGAAGCAGGAATGCTTGCGAATTGATCACTTTATCGAACAACACCCAATTACATTCAGCTTGATGGGCGTAGGTATGAATGGGCATATCGGATTAAACGAACCTGGTAGCCCAGTATTAAATTACAGCAGTGTTGTGGAGCTGTCGGAAACAACAAAGACTGTCGCTCAAAAATATTTTCATGAGCAGACTGAATTAAAGCAAGGCATTACATTAGGTTTGGAACAGATTGCAAGTAGTAAAAGAGTGGTTGTCGTCATAACTGGAGAGCGCAAAGCTGATATCGTGAAGGAGATTTTCACAAACTCTGACGCACGGCTGCCTGCTCAGCAATTGCTCGGCTATGATCATATAGATTTCTTTTTAGATGCTGCAGCCGCCAAATATATGGATCAGTCATCATAGTTGAGGAGCGTAATATGGGTAACTTCGTTATTGGTGTTGATATTGGAGGTACAAATATAAGGGTTGGATTAGTGAATGAGCACCTTGAACTTGTTCAGAAGGAGTCGGCATTAACAAGAGATTTCCAAAATGCTGATGAAATTTTCAAAACCGTCAAGGAAATGACAGCGAAAATCGATCATGAACAGCTAGCAAGCAAGATAGGTATTGTATTGCCGATTCCTTGGAATGATCAAACACAGTTTATTCGAGATATAACCAATATCCCTTGCCTAGAGAATGTTAGTATCGAAACTATCAGGGCGTTCTTTCCGAATTATGAAGTGTTTTTTGAGAATGATGTAAACGTGATCACAGTGCTTGAATCGGATCATGGAGCTGCCAAGCCGTATAATCAATCCATTTATATAACGGTTAGTTCAGGAATTGGATGCGGTATCATACTTGATAAGAAAATTATTCAAGGGGCTCATGGATATGCGGGCGAGATCGGAAGCATGATTATTTCCGATAGCAAAAGAAACCACTCAACGTTGTATAACGGCACTTTGGAATCCCTATGCAGCGGCATTGCTCTTGAAGCGGAAAGTAAGTTTTTATATGGCATTGATGCCACGTCGGGTTTGTTGTTTGAAAGATATCATATGGGAGATCGGCAAGCGATTGAAGTGATCGACAGGTGGGTTGAGTACTTTTCCAACGCAATTGTTTCTTTGATGCAAACAATTGATCCGAATATTTTTGTTATCGGAGGAGCGGTCATTCATCACAACCAGTGGCTGATTGATAGAGTTATAGAAAGCGCTAAAAAGAAAGTCCTTCCACATTTAAAAGAGAACATTAAAATCGTGTTAACTGAATTTGGCCCTGATGCTGGAATTATTGGTGCTGGATATAACATATACAAAAAGACAAAAGGAGCTTGAAGATCATGAAAAAGTTGAAGGTTGCGTTAATCGGAGCAGGAAGTGTTTCCTTTGGACTAGGAGCACTTCAAGATCTCGTGTTATCAGAACGTTTGAGAAATCAAGTAGAACTCGAAATTGCGCTTATGGACATTGTAGAAGAAAACGTGAATAGAACATATAAGTATGCAACCGAAATGTTTACGGCATTTTCTCATCCTGCGAAGATTTGGCAAACGACGAATTTGGAAGATGCCTTAAAAGATGCTGATTTCTCTATCGTTGCGATTGAGGTAGAGAGATATCACTACTGGTCACAAGACTTCCATATCCCACGGCGTTACGGCAGCAAGCAGCTATATGGTGAGAACGGCGGTCCAGGATCAATGTTCCACACTTTGAGAAATCTAGGTCCGATGTTGGAAATTGCAAAGACAATGGAAAAGGTCTGTTCAAATGCCTGGCTAATTAACTATACGAATCCGGAAGCAAAGCTAGTGGAAGCCATTTCCAAATTAACTTCAATCAAAGTGGTGGGCTTGTGCCATGGTTTAGACATGGGTATTCATCAGCTAGCTGAATTTCTGGAGATGGATAGTAAAGATATTGCGGTTGAAGGCGGCGGATTGAACCACTTTGGCTTCTTCACGAAGATATGGAACAAGAACACGGGAGAAGATTTATATCCTCTATTCCACGAGAAAGAAAAGCTAGCTAACCGTTTGGCACATTTCGATCATATTGGATTATCCAGAACGTTGTATCATACGTACGGATACTATCCTTACCCAGGTACTAACCATTGCGGTGAGTATATCTCATGGGCTGAAGATTTCTATGCTGGACTACCCTTGCAGTTCCGTTACGACCCAATGAGTGAGCAGCTGTGGAAGAAGGACTCCAGTACACCTGAATTTGTATACTGTGCAAGTGGCAGTACTTTGGATAAAGGCTTATTCGAGAATACGCTGAATCAAGAGCAGTGGTCTGAGCAGGCTTATATATTCGATAAAGATAAGGTTCAAATCAGTAATGAATACGCAATACCAATTATTGAAGCGATCTTCTTCGACGATGAAATCGAGCTGAATGCTGTTAATATGCCAAACCACGGCGCTATTAAAGGACTTCCAGAGGATATGGTTGTTGAAACAAAAGCGATCGTTAATAAAAAGGGTATCGTATTTAAGCCAATGACGGTTGAACTGCCAACGGCCATTATCGGAATGATCCATATTCAAGGTACAATCCATAAGCTGTTGCTGGAGGCGTTTCTTGAAGAGTCGAGAACAAAATTGCTGCAAGCGATCCTGCTTGATCCGCAAGCACCAACCTACTATCAAGCTTGTGCGATGATCGATGAAATGTGTGAGCTGCAAAAAGAAATACTGCCAAAGCTGGAGTGGAAGTAAGACATCTTTAATAAAAACGGCCTCAGTCTGATGAAATTCAGAACTGAGGCCGTTAATTTTTATTACGAATTACTCTAATTCTTTATCTAAGAAAGGTTGCACCAATTGCCGTACCTCATCGGTTGCATTCGTCTCCATCAATTGATTTCTTAGTTCGTCGGCTCCGTCAAATCCACGAATATAGATTTTGAAGAAGCTTCGAAGTGGATTAAATAGACGTGGTTCAACCTCTTTTGAATATTTATCGTGAAGATCTAGATGGAAAAGTAGAAGCTTAAGAAGCTCCTCCACACTATGTTCTTTAGGTTCTAGTTCGAAAGCATATGGATTTTTGAAAATACCGCGGCCAATCATGACTCCATCAACCCCGTATTGCTCTACTAATTTTAAGCCTGTTGCACGGTCAGGAATATCCCCATTAATGGTTAGCAACGTATTTGGGGCGATCTCATCGCGTAATTTTTTGATTTCGGGGATGAGCTCCCAGTGTGCATCTACTTTGCTCATCTCTTTTTTTGTACGGAGGTGTATGGACAGATTCGCAATATCTTGTCTCAATACATTTCCTAACCAATCGCGCCACTCATCAATTTCGCTATATCCTAATCTTGTTTTAACACTAACCGGCAATCCACCAGCTTTAGTCGCTTTAATAATTTCTGCTGCCACTTCAGGATGTCGAATTAATCCAGCACCTTTTCCATTGGTTGCGACGTTTTTTACTGGGCATCCCATGTTTATATCGATACCACGAAAACCAAGTTTTTTCATATCCATGCTCATTCGTTCAAAATACTCCGGGTTATTGCCCCAAATATGAGCGACCATCGGTTGTTCATCTTCCGTGAACCTTAATCGAGTAAGCACACTTTCCTTTACCTTTAATTTAGGGTGACAGTAGTATTCTGTATTTGCGAATTCCGTGAAGAACACATCGGGTTTTGCAGCTGCACTAACCACGTGACGAAATACAACATCTGTGACATCTTCCATAGGTGCTAATATAAAAAACGGCTTTGGTAAATCAAGCCAAAAATTTTGTTCGTTACTCATAAGTTCTCCTTCTTTTACAACATTTTGCCCATCATACATAGTATCATTTCTTTTCGTTTAATGCACAGAATTATAGGAGGACCTTTATCTTTTTTCTATAATCGCTCGGGGTTATACCAGTACTATTTTTAAATAAACGATAAAAATATGAACTACTAGTAAATCCAGTTTTTTCGGCGATATCAACAATGGTGTATTCAGAGGTCTTCAGCAGCTCTTTAGCTTTATCCAACCGCAGTTCGTTAATCTTATCTGATAAAGCGTTTGTTGTTAACTGCTTATATAACCGGCTCAAATAAATTGGAGACATCGAGAGCTCGTCTGCAATTGAATTTATGCATAGGTTGGAATTACTATAATCTCGCTCAATAATATGATGTACATTTTTAACGAGTTCCTCTTGCTTTGTATTTCGTTTCTCTTCAAGCTTTTGACTTATTTCTTCAAATATCTTGAAATATGGAGCATTGATTTCTTCCATGGTTTCAACATGATTGGGTAGTAAAAAAGTTGTATCGAATTCGGGTAATGTTAAAATTGCGTTGTTCTTTTTTAATGTTCGCAAGACGTTATTAACTGTAAGTGCTAAATGCGATATGACAAGTTGAACAACAGTAAATGAATATTCTGATATTTCTCCTACGATATCGATATAGATGCTACGTGCTTTCTCCACATTTCCTGACATTAAGGATTCAATGAACTGTTTTTCTTTGTGAACGGGAAACAAATATTCTTTAGATTTTAAATTCATAATGTCAACCGAAAAGAGGATGCTGCCGTATCCTTTGAATAGTCGATGATAAGAAGCTTCAAGTACTTGCTTGTAGACTAAAATGCATTGCTCGATGGATTCCTTCACAGGACTAAAGGTAATTGTAATGGATAATTTTAAATGTTTGGTGATTGATAGCTGCATAAGCTCCGCCAGTTCAATCAGCGAGTCTCGTTCCATTGAATAAAGCAGATCATGGAAGTTTAGCAGTAGTACAAGACTATCATCCCCCATATCAATGGCTTCGACTTGAAATTTCGGTGAGGCAATTTCCGTACAAATGTTCATTATGGCATATTTAAGCAATTTTATATCTTCTTTGTATTTCTCAAGGACTGAGGGGAACTGATCGATCCTTACCAAAATAATTAGTGAATTATTATTAACCATAAGCTCTGAATTGAAGTAATGTAATTTTTGCTGCAACATCTCAGTATTATTCGTTTCTCTACCTAAAACTGTATTTCTAAGGAAATCCTGCTTGAGAATATGCTGATGATTACGTCTTTCTGTTTCCAGGGTTTTGAACTTGCGTATGACTTTGTCAATCGGGCGATAAACACTATGGGACAGCGTTAACGATACCAATAATCCTAAGAGAAGAATGCCAATACAGATAAAGAGTATTCGATATCTCATTTCATTTATTTCTTGAGTGATATTGCTATAAGGGGTAATTCGAACATATTTCCAACCTAATGAATCCGGTGAAGTAAATGTTATTAAAGATTTAACTCCATCTACAGTGTCTAGAAAATAAGTCGATTCTGAAGTGTCCTGAATAATTTTCTGTATATAGGTTTTATCGGATAGATCAGTTAGCATCGCTTGCTTGTCATTATTGGAAAATAATATTCCATCCTGATTAATGATAAACGTGTTATTCTCCGATATCTCTTCCCCCGATTGATCCATTCGCAGGCCTAACCATGATGCCGAGATATTGACAACAACAGCTGTGTTTAAATCGTTATTATCATCAATGACGCTATAACATAAGTAAGTGTAGCTTGATACTGGAGTGGACTCAGTCAAACCGATGTTATAGGTTCTAGGAATCGGTTGAAAGGGACGATGTTCTTTGAAATTCTTAAAAAGGTCTAGAATTCCATCATCATCAAGTTCGTTCTTCTGTTGAATTCCGCTTCGTGAATTATTGGAACTAATATAGAACTGATTAGATTTCGCATTATATACATAAATGGATTCAATGAATGGTAAAGATGCGCGATAGTTATCAAGCTGTTGCTGTGCAAAAATGACATCATAAATATTTAAGTCCGGATAATACAACAATTTAGATACCGCGGAATCATAGTAAATCTGGGAGGACAGTGAGGTAACAGTCTCTGTCATAACAGATAATTCTGTTTTAATCTGATTCAGACTATTAGAATCGGAACGATACACTTGTTTAAGTGCGATGGTTGTGAAGTCCATATAAAGAATAGTTGTAGTTATCAAAAGGGTAATAACAACACATCCAATAGAGCCAAGCAGTATGCGGCTGTAAACTTTTTTATGCTCTTTAGACCACTGGTTTACCATTGCTTGAAACCCCTTTCATTGTGGTCTGAGTATAATTCATCAGTCTGGAGCTTTCAATCAAATTTATAAATCAGCAGCCTAAATTAGGCTAAATGTAGTGAATATTCACAAAAGTACAGAAAGTTCATACTCCACAAGTACTGAGATTACAGCGATCTGTGTCATTGTTCAGTATATTATCCAATCGGCTCCTTCTATGATTTGGAGGAAAGATTCACGAGGAATTCCATTTCAGAAGGAGGTCAGTCATGTTTAAGAAGAAAGGATTTTTATATGAATTAAATAAGAATAAGATCATGTTTTTGATGATAGCACCGACACTGCTTTTTTTCTTAATTAATTCTTATGCTCCAATGGTCGGCATCTATTATGCATTCACAAGTTATGATTTTGCAGGTGGTTTATTTGGAAGTCCGTTTGTAGGATTAGATAATTTTAAATTTTTAACGCAATCTGGAATTCTGTTGAAGTTGACAATCAATACGCTTGGATACAACGTGGTTTTTATCATATTAGGTAACGTGGTATCTATAGGGGCAGCAATCCTATTAAGTGAAGTCCGAGGGAAGCTATTTAAAAAGTTATCACAATCCATTATGTTTCTACCCTACTTCGTTTCGTTTGTTCTGATTAGTGTTTTAGCGTTCAACATGTTTAATGCTGATTCCGGTTTTGTTAATCAGTTATTAATATCGTTAGGACTTGATCCAGTAGACATATACAACACACCATGGCTCTGGCCATTTCTGATTACAGCATTTTATATATGGAAAAACTTGGGTTATTCTATGGTCATTTATCTTGCATCCATCATGGGAATTAGCGATGAGTATTACGAAGCTGCCAAAATTGATGGCGCAAATATTGTTCAGCGAATCTGGTTTATTACCATACCAATGCTGAAGTCAACATTTATTATTCTGCTCTTATTTGCTCTCGGAAGTATTATGAAAGGTCAATTCGATTTGTTCTATCAGCTTGTCGGGAACAATGGAGTGCTCTTCGACGTTACGGACATTGTCGATACTTATGTTTATCGGTCTTTGAAAGTTAATTTTGATATTGGTATGGCAACTGCAGCTGGCTTGTATCAGTCTATCTTCGGATTTGTAATGATTATGACAGTGAATTATATCATCAAGAAAATAAATGATGATTATGCATTGTTCTAACATAGGGAGGAGGAATTAAATTGGATGACAACATTCTAAGTTCTAGGGTTTTCCGCATGGTGGCTTACCTGATCATTACATTTTTTTCTTTGCTCTGTCTGTTTCCGTTTCTTCTGATTATATCTGGCTCATTGACAGCCAATGAATCCATTATTCGCGATGGTTTTCACTTGATTCCTAAAGTGTTCTCGCTGGAAGGCTATGAGATGGTGTTTATCTTCCCAACTCAGCTAATCAAGGCTTATGGTGTTACGATTTTTGTAACCGTGGTTGGAACGCTGTTGGGATTATTCCTCATTACGATGGCAGGTTATGTTCTGCAGAGGAAAGATTTCAAGTACCGCAATCCATTGTCCTTCTTCATTTATTTCACAACGCTGTTTGGAGGGGGACTTGTACCCTGGTATATCATGCTGACTACGTACTTTGGGCTGGCAGATACCTATGCCGTACTGATATTACCTGGTCTTATGACACCTTTTCTCATTATATTAATGAAAAACTTTATCAAAGCTGCAGTTCCGGAAGAATTATTCGAATCAGCCAAAATCGATGGCGCGAACGACTTCAGGATTTACTATAGTGTTGTGCTGAAGCTAGCGATGCCTGGCATAGCGACTGTCGGTTTGTTCCTTGCTCTGACGTACTGGAATGACTGGTTCATGTCTTCCTTGTTCATTAATGACGTTAGCATGTATCAGCTTCAATACTACTTGTATAACACGATAAATACGATGATGTTCGTTTCTCAAATGGCCACTGGAACTGGGGTATCCCTAGGACGTGACATTCCAACAGAGTCGACCAAAATGGCAATGGCAATCGTCGTTACAGGACCAATTATTTTCCTATATCCGTTTGTGCAGCGATATTTTGTGAAGGGATTAACGATTGGTGCGGTGAAGGGTTAGTACCGAAAGCAAACGAAAGAAGCTCGGATGCGATCGGCTGACATAGATCATTTAATTAAGGGGAGGGTTAGTATGAGAAAAGGAAATAAATTGTTAACAATCGGCACTTCTTTATTATTAACTGCAAGTTTGTTTGCTGGCTGCAGTAGTAACAGCACGAATACTAAGGAGGCATCGTCAGAACCAACAAAGAATTCGAATTCAAATACCAGTACTCCAGCACCAGAAACATCAGAAGTGACTGGAATCGACACATCCAAGAAAGTGGAGCTTCAGTTCTATATGTTGGGCGATGCTCCAAAGGATTTAAAGATCATTGAAGATGAAGTTAACAAAATGGCATTAGAAGAGTTGAATGCAACCGTCAAATTCAACTTCACAACATGGACAGACTGGGACCAGAAGTATAAGCTTCTATTGTCCTCAGGGCAGCCGATTGACCTGATCTTTACGGCAGAATGGACAAATTACCAGTCATATGCGATGAAAGGGGCTTTCCTTCCGCTAGATGATCTCATACCGAAGGCTGCACCTAAGCTACAAGCATATGTACCACAGGATTTCTGGGAAGCAGTCAAGGTTGACAAGAAAATTTACACCGTTCCAGCTATCTGGAAGGAGTATGTAAATGATGGTATTGCCTATCGGGAAGATTTGCGTAAAAAGTATAATTTGCCAAAGCCGGAATCACTCGAAACGCTAGAGCAGTATTTGGATGGCATACGCAAGAATGAACCGGATATGCTACCTCTGGCGGATACTGAGGTTAGTCATGTAGATTCCATCCGTCAAATGACTACTAAAACTGTGAATACCAACGATAAAGTTCCATATGGACTTAGCATCATGTATGACACTCCAAGAGACGTAACCAGCTATTGGGGCTCTCCGCAGCATTTGGAAGATTTAAAAATGTTCAGGAGTTGGCAAGAAAAAGGGTACTTTATGAAGAATATGCTGAACATTAAAGATAGTGGTAGTGATATATTCGCTGCCGGTAAAGCCGCAGCAATTTTGGGAAGTGAGAATCCTAACCGCTTTGGTGATGCTGTTGTCAAAGTGAAATCACTGCATCCGGATTGGGAGCTAGGCTATTCCCCGTATCCGAACATGAAAGGATTCTCTTCACCCGTTCACCCGATTCATAATGGCTTTGCAATTCCACGCAGCAGCAAAAACCCAGAGAGAGCTCTTGCTTTCTATGAGAAATTGGTCACGGATAAACGCTACAATTGGCTGACGCAATACGGTATTGAAGGCAAGAATTTTGAAATTGAAGATGGAAAATATTATAAAATGCTTGGTGATGCCCAATCAAATGGATTCACAAGAGAAGGTATGAATGGATGGGCATGGAGAAATCCGGAGTTCATGTTGTTTGATAAGAGCTATCAAGCTGTGCTAGACATGTTCGATGAAATGGATAAGATAGCAAAACCGAATATTTTCCAAGGTTTCGGAGAGGATTGGACGTCTTATCAAGCAGAGAAGGCGGCCCTTCTACAAGTTGAAAAGCAATACTTATATCCTTTGAATGATGGTATGGTTAAGGATGTTGAAGCCGGCTTGAAGTTATTTATGGAAAAGGCCAAAAAAGCGGGTCTCGATAAAATTCAAGCGGAATACAAGAAGCAGTGGATAAAGTATTTGGATGATTCAAACATTCAGTAAAAAAGGCTAGAGTTACTCAGAGAGAACAATAGGACGATAATCCTATTGTTCTCTACTAACAAGGGTGGAATATTTATGAAGGTTCTTTTTCATGGAACGGCTGCATTTGAAGGGATTCCCTCGTTATTCTGTCATTGCGAGACTTGCAAGCATGCCAAAGTACGTGGTGGAAAAAATATTCGTACACGCACTTCGGTCTTGATTGATGAAATACTTAAGATTGATTTTCCGGCGGACACCTTACATCATTCCATTCGTGATTCTGTAGATATGGATAAGGTTCGCGATTTATTGTTTACACATTCACATTCCGATCATTTGTATCCTGAAGATTTACTGATTCGTGCGCTTGGTTATGCTCAATTTAATGAAGAGGAAGAACTTCATCTATACGGTCATGATTTGCCTATTAAGCACTGTAGTCAATTGCTTGCCACGGAAAGGCATCGCTTCCAATTTCATAACTTGAAGCCCTTTGAAACCATACAAACACAAACAGCTACGATTACGCCATTGCTTGCCAATCATGATTCTAAAGAAACTTGTTTATTGTATTACATAGAAAAGGATGAAAAAGCCATTTTCTATGGTCACGACAGCGGTTGGTTTCCCAAACAGACTTGGGACTGGTTGAAAGGAAAAAAACTGGATCTTGCTATTCTAGAATGTACGACTGGGAATGCCCCAAATTGTGAAGTTCACATGAATGTTGAAGATACTCTAAAAACACGGGAATGGTTAATCGAGAATTTTGTTATGAAAGCAGAAGGGCGAATCGTAGTCACTCATTTCTCTCATAATGCTCATCTGTTGCATGAAGATTTGGTTCATATTTTTGAACCGAATAGGATTACAGTAGCATTTGATGGGATGCAACTGGACATATGAGTTAGCGCATAAGTGAAATGAGGATATTTCTATGATTTCAATGGCATTCTTTTTAGTTTTATTTTCAGGTATTACCCATGCGGTATGGAACCTATTTACAAAGAAAAGTCTGAATAAATACGTATTTCTCTGGTCGATTCATATTGTTGGTACACTTGCTCTATTACCTTATTTTATTATTGAGCTGCTCCAAGTTGAGCTTCATGCGGAGACACTTGGCTATATGGCGATATCTGCTTTATTTCAAGGGTCGTACTTCATTTTCCTCTCTAAATCGTATTCCTATGGTGATTTATCGCAGACCTATCCAATCATGCGAGGTACTGGTGTCATGCTAGTGACCTTGTTAAGTGTTGTGTTATTCGGGGATTCCTTAACTCTAGTAGGCTGGATAGGCTTTTGTTGTATCATAGTAGGGCTCTTTATTATTAGTGGAATCGTTAATCGTCATGCAAATCAAGGGAAAACGACTCATTCTATATCCATTCTTTATGCAATTGTAGTAGGGATGTGTGTTGCGGGCTATACATTAATGGACAAACTAATTGTCCAGCAATTATCTCCACTATCAACGCTTGAATTATCCAATATTAATTATGTAATCGTCGCTTTCTTCATGGTTATAAGAGCCGGTCGTGCACAAATTTTAAGGGAATGGCAACAAAACTGGAAAATGATCTTGATTGGTTGTATTTGCTCGCCAGCTTCTTATTTTATGTTTCTGATGGCGATGAAGCTTGCTCCACTAGCTTCAATTGCGCCAATACGAGAAATTGGAACGGTTGTAGGTACGATTCTTGGCATACTTGTACTAAAAGAGAAGCAAGGAGTGCGCAGGATTATCATGTCGGCTGTGATTACCTGTGGGATCATCTCCATTGCCATATGGGGGTAAGTTGATTTTACTAGAATTGAGGACTACTTTCTGACCGTATAGGGTAAAAATGAAAGGCCTCTCGTAGGAATACGAGAGGCCTTTCATTCTGTTAAGCATTAGATAGTTTTGTACTGTCTAATTGACGGGGCAATTCACAGTTTAATATGCCTCATTCTAATTCTTGTTCTAAAACAGTTTTTACTAAACGACGTACTTCATCTGTTGATTTTGTATCCATTAATTGGTTTCTTAATTCGCCTGCGCCTCTAAATCCACGAACATAGATTTTGAAAAAGCGAAGAAGTGGTTTAAATGAACGTGGCTCGAGTTCATTTGAATATTTATCGTGAAGATCCAACTGTAATAGAAGTAAATTGAGAAAATCCTTTGGACTATGTTCTTTAGGTTCTTTTTCAAAAGCAAATGGATTGGTGAAGATGCCGCGGCCAATCATGACACCATCAACGCCGTATTGTTCAACTAGCTTTAATCCTGTTGCGCGGTCCGGGATATCTCCATTTATAGTTAATAACGTATTTGGAGCAATTTCATCGCGTAATTTTTTTATTTCAGGGATTAGCTCCCAGTGTGCATCTACTTTACTCATTTCTTCTTTTGTACGAAGGTGAATGGAAAGATTCGCAATATCTTGCTTCAATATATGTGTTAACCAATCCCGCCACTCATCAATCTCAGAGTAACCCAATCTTGTTTTAACACTAACCGGCAATCCACCGGCTTTTGCTGCTTGAATAATTTCTGCTGCAACCTCAGGATGTAGTATTAATCCAGCACCTTTTCCATTGGATGCGACGTTTTGTGCGGGGCATCCCATGTTTAAATCAATACCGCGAAAACCAAGTTTTTTCATATCAATACTCATCTGTTCAAAAAATATAGGTTTATCACCCCAAATATGAGCGACAATCGGTTGCTCATCTTCTGTGAACGTTAATCGACCACGTACACTGTCTTTTCCTACAGGGTGACAATAGCTTTCTGTATTAGTGAATTCTGTGAAAAACACGTCGGGTTTGGCAGCTTCACTAATGACGTGACGAAATACAACATCTGTGACATCTTCCATTGGTGCTAATATAAAAAACGGCTTCGGTAAATCAAGCCAAAAGTTTTGTTCGTTACTCATATTATCTCCTCTTGTTGCGATATATAAAAACATATAAGTTATAGCAAAGACCTTTTACCCAACATACATATTATCATTTTTTTTCGTTTATTGCACAGAAGAAAGGAGAATACATACAGCGAAATCAATATACATAGCTTATAGCTTGAAGTGCTAAAATAAGATGTATAAAGCTTTATTAATGGCAACATGAGATAACAATACAGTAGAAGTGGTGAAGATATGGGGATAACTGTAAAAAATATGCTGCAACTTCCTTCCTTTCGAGGAGCAAAGGTGCTAACTGGAAATAATAATCTACACCGCACCATTTCTTCTTTATCCGTACTAGAGGTTTCAAATGCGGATTATTCTTCTCGAATTGTCCATTCCATTCAAGAAGAGTGGTATGCGGAAGAGATAGTGATCAGCTCTTTTTACTCCATTAAGGACAGTGTAGAGAAACAGTGTGAAACGATTGAGTACTTGCACGAGCTTGGAGAAGTAGGATTGATCTTATACTATGTAGGAATTATCATTCCTGAAGTAGCTGACGAGGTACTGCAATTAGCAGAGTCCAAAAATTTCATCATCATTTGTATGCCGGAAAATGATTTTTCACTTCGTTACAACGAAGTGATTTATGAAGTGATGGAAGCAATTGTTCTGAACAATCAGACGATCAATGATAATTTTGTAAATGAAGCGTTAGAGAAAGTATCCCTTTTGCCAGAACACTCACGGAGCGTCGAAATTACGCTGAAAATATTGTCTGATCGGCTGAAAGCGAACGTCATCCTGACGAACACCCAGTTAGATATCGTAAATCAAGTAATGTGGCCCCGTAATTCATCGTTAAACGTGGGGTATATTATTGAGACCTACGCCCCCTATTTGATGAATATGACGAAAGGACAAGCAGAGCCTGTTTCAAATTGCTATGTGGAATACAAGAGTATTCATCAAAAAAACGGAGAAGCGCTGCATTTATTTTTGATTAAAGAGAACTCAAAATTACCTGCGAAGACCATCGATAAAATCAGCGAGGTTGTACAAGTAGCGATCAATTTGTGGGGGGATAAGCATAACGAGGTTAGCGAATATGCCTTGGTAAAAGCAATTATTAATGATGAAAGCGAAAAAATGCGAAGACTGGCTCATTTTCTCCACATTGATGTCTCTTCCATTCAGATGATGTGGTTAGTATATATTCACGATTTATCGCAAGAGAAACAAATTCGTGAAGAGCTGGAAGAGCATTTGTTCAAATATTATAAAACGGCGGTCATTCAAACTATCGATCATTGTATAATAGCCCTTATGGGAAATTGCTCTTACAAGTACAATGAGTATGAAATTGCAGGGGAGTATATTGACACGACGAATTCAGCCCCGCTTATTTCCGAAATGGTCTATGCTCCCCGAATGAGAAATACACAAGATGTACGACGCATGTATCGGCTGGTGAACAGTGTGGGACGGAAAGTCCATCTGATGTATGAGCATCGTAAATTGTACACAGCAGCCGAGATGCGTTCTATGAAACAAGCTATTGAGTTAAGTGAACAGGGAGAAGAAATACTTGAAGAATGGATGTCTGTGATTGACCCCATTCTAGGTGATCCAGAGTCGATAAAAACACTCATAACCTTCTTGTTAGATGCAAAGGGGAATTTTGATAACTGTGGGAAAATGCTGTTTGTTCATAAAAATACAGTAAAATATCGTATTAGAAAGATCAGTGAATTAATTGGCTATGATGTAACCGTCAACTCCGAATCTTACGATGTGTATATCGCTTGCATGATTTATCGACTCACACATAGCTAGTATAATCCGTAGTTTTTGTCGAATAAGACAAAAATCACGGATTTTTTTTTATTTTAGAAAAAGACGTAATCTCATGGTTCCTTCTATAATAAGAAAAATTACTTTTCGAGGAGGAGAACTAACATGAGAAAGGACGGAGCACCTCAGTCTTGGTTCACTCTGGGGATGGTATGGGCCGGAGCGGTGATCAGTATACCTGGCCTCCTGGTTGGGAATACGTTGATATCTGGTATGAGCTTACCTATGACATTATTGATCGCTTTTTTAGGGTACGCCATTATCGTTGTCCTTATGATACTTCAGGGGATTCAGAGTACGGATCTTGGGAAAACAACCGTTCAAGTCGCAGCCCAAGTCTTTGGCAAAAAAGGCTCGCGAACGATTTTATCCATTATTCTCGCTATTGCTTGCCTCGGTTGGTTCGGGATTCAGGCTAATGTATGCGGGGCGGCACTGGCGAACCTGCTGGCGGAGTATGGAGTGATAGTCCCAGTTCCCCTTGCTTCTTTAATTAGCGGTTTGGTTATGGTGATCTCAGCAATGTACGGAATGAAAGTGCTGAGAGTACTTAGTTATATTGCAGTACCTTTATTAATCGTGATTTGCATATATGGTTTAGTTCAAGTGTTCACTATGGATTCCGTGCAGAACATTTGGAGCTACCAGCCTGAGAAGCATATGAATTTCATGGATGGCTTAGCTGTAACAATAGGCTCATTTGCCTTAGGGGCTGTCATTGCAGGCGACTACTCTCAGTTCTCAAGAAAACGTTCTGACGTATTAAAAGCAGCGTTAATCGGAATTGTTCCTTCTGGCGTACTGATGATTAGTGTGGGTGCTATTTTATCGATTGCTTACCAGACTAGCGATATTGCGGCCGTCTTTATAAATATTACAACGCCTTTTATTGGGGGTACTGTTTTGATTCTGGCTGCTTGGAAAACGAATATGGTCAACGCAATCTCGGGTGGATTTGCGCTTACCAATGTATTGCATATTTCCAAAGAAAAAGAAAAATGGGCAGTAGGGATTGCTGGACTCATCGGGACTGTACTCGCTGTGATTGGTATCTTGAATTATTTCACGCCAGTGATGTCGATCTTGTCAGCTATGGTTCCGCCGGTAGCAGGGGTAATGATTGCATCCTATTGGATCATGAATAAAGGCGATAAGAACCGTTGGAAGGAAACAGAGGGAGTTAATCGTCTAGGGGTATTTTCTTGGCTGGTCGGATCCATTATTGCTTGTATGCCCGTTGTGCTGTCCTTTTTCCCAAGCTTACCTCAATTATCAAATCAGCCATTACTCGGTATCGTCATTTCATTTGTCTTATATATTGTCTGCTACCGATTTACTGCCTCAAAAACTGTCATATTGGAGGGAAATAAATGAGATATTTAGATGAACAATCGATTGAACATATTGCCGTAGGCGCTGCATTTTTAGGCACAGGTGGAGGAGGAGATCCTTACATCGGTAAACTCATGGCTCTTTCGGCTATTGAAAAGTACGGACCTGTAAGACTTTATTCTGTGGATGAAATCGAGGATGAAGACTTTTTCATTCCTTCCGCCATGATGGGTGCTCCTTCTGTATTAGTGGAGAAATTTCCGAAAGGCGATGAGTTTGTTAAGGTATTTCAGATGCTGGCCAAATATTTAGGCAGAGAAAAAATTACAGGCACGTTTCCGATGGAAGCAGGCGGAGTCAATTCGATGATTCCGATCGTCGTTGCAGCACAGCTGAATTTACCGCTTATTGATTGCGATGGGATGGGGAGGGCATTTCCTGAATTGCAGATGGTGACGTTTAACCTGGATGGTATTTCGGCTGCGCCGCTCGCAATTTCGGATGAAAAAGGAAACATTGGTATTTTTGAGACGATCGATAATAAATGGACCGAACGGTTAGCCCGTACAGCTACAGTGGAGATGGGCGCTAGTGCTTTGGTAAGTCTGTATCCAACGACGGGGGCTCAAATTAAGAACAGCGGTGTCCATAACATCGTGACGCTATCTGAGCAGATCGGAGAGATCATTTCTTCCAACAACAGAGATGCAAAAGTGAAGCTTGAAGAGCTTCTAAACCTGACATCCGGTCACGAGCTGTTCCAAGGGAAAATAACAGATGTCATCCGGGAAACCAAGGGTGGCTTTAATTTAGGGGAAATGAACCTAGAGGGCATTGAAGGAAATAAAGATGAGCAAATGAAAGTTTATTTCCAAAATGAGAATTTGCTTGCCGAGAAGAATGGTCAGGTTATAGCCATGACACCGGATTTAATATGCCTAGTCGATTATGAAACTTTATTGCCTGTTACAACAGAAAGTTTGAAATATGGAAAACGCGTACGCGTCATTGGCTTGCCAGCACATCCCAAATGGAGAACGGAAAAAGGAATCGAAACGGTAGGACCGAGATACTTTGGGTATGATTACGATTATGCTCCTATTGAAGAATTGGTAAGTAAGGCGGTGGCTAAACATGTTTAGAATTGGAATAGATGTAGGTGGCACGAATACAGATGCCATTATTTTGGACGAGCATAACCGATTAATTCATAGCGTTAAATCCCCAACGACACTGGATATAAAAACGGGGATTGAGACGTCACTGCGTAATGTATTGAAGGAAGCGAGCATTGATAAAACGAAAATCACACATGCAATGCTTGGGACAACGCAGTGTACTAATGCCATTGTGGAACGGAAGAAATTAGCCAAAGTTGGTGTGATTCGGTTAGGATTCCCTGCTACCGCTTCTGTTCTGCCATATACGGCTTGGCCTAAAGACATGGTGGAAAAACTATCAGGAAACTATGCATTAGTTCATGGTGGGTATGAATATGATGGTAAGTTGCTCAGTGAGCTTGATGAGGAGGAGATTAAAGAGCTTCTAGTAGAATGGCGAAATAAAGTAGAATCTATTGCGATCATTGGTGTGTTCTCATCCATCAAAAATGACCAGGAGCTCAAGGTTCGAGACTTAATCTGGGAAGCATACGGGACAAATTATCCGGTTTCTTGCTCCTCCTTGATCGGGTCTGTTGGCCTGATTGAACGTGAGAATGCAACCATACTGAATGCGGCTTTATGCAAAGTCATCGAGACCACTAGCACAGGTTTTGAAAATGCGTTAGAAGCAGAAGGGATTCAAGGCGCTGAGGTGTACTTATGCCAAAATGACGGTACACTTATGTCGATTGAATATGCTAAGCAATTTCCGATCCTTACGATTGCCTGTGGACCAACAAATAGCATCCGGGGAGCTTCTTATTTAGCGAACATTAAAAATACGATGGTACTCGATGTTGGTGGCACCACATCGGATATCGGTGTCTTACAGGATGGATTTCCAAGAGAGTCTTCTGTAGCAGTGGAAGTAGGAGATATTCGCACGAACTTTAGAATGCCAGACATTATCTCTGTAGGACTTGGCGGCGGAAGTATTGTTCGCGTAGACAATGGCAAGATTACAGTTGGGCCTGATAGCGTGGGCTATAAGATCACAGAAGAAGCACTCGTATTTGGTGGAAGCACCTTGACTACGACGGATATTGCGGTTCGCCTTGGGTTAGCTGACGTGGGAGATAAAAGTTTAGTAAGTCACATTGATGAACAATTTTCCAAACAAGTCCTATCCGTAATTTCTTCGATCATAGCCAAGGCGATTGATAAGATGAAAACTTCTTCCGAAGATGTACAGATTGTACTCGTAGGCGGGGGCAGTGTTATTATTCCAGATGGAATTCCCGGAGTAGCCAGCATTATTAAAGTAGAGAACGGTGGAGTTGCCAATGCCATCGGTGCATCGATTTCTCAAATTAGCGGACAGTATGAACAAATTTATATTTATTCGCGAGAGCCGCGAGAGCAGTCGTTAAGGGATGCTGAGGAAAAAGCGGTGAAACAAGCGGTATTGGCAGGAGCCGATCCTACTACGATTAAATTGGTTGAGGTTGAAGAGACGCCACTTGCCTATCATCCGGAAAATGCAACCAGATTAAGAGTTAAGGTTGTAGGTAAAATGAGTTAGAGACCTTTTGAACAGCTCTTTGAAGCAAAATAATTCCATGATGTAAAACTAGAAGCTTCTCATGAGTTCTTTGAACTTGTGTGAAGCTTCTTTTTTTATGAAAAATAGGATTGCTCGATATAGTCTAAATGAGTATTATGAGTAAGTATGTTCATATAAAAATAGAGATAAATAGGATGGAGAGCACCATGACAACATCACGACAGAACGCATTGATTTTTTCGTTTACTTTTATGGCGTTTATTTTGGGTACGACGGAGTATATTATTGTTGGTTTACTCTCGGAAATATCCTCGAGCCTAGGAGTAACGCTTGCGACAGCTGGGGGGTTAGTATCTGGTTTCGCAATCGCTTATGCCATTGGCACACCCATTATGATGTCTTTGTTCAGCCGTATCCCGAAACGGATTACGATTCTTGTATCGCTTGTATTGATTCTGCTGCTGAATTTGTGGAGTGCTATAACTGGAACCTACAGTATGCTGCTAGTGACTAGAATAGTTACTGCCGTACTATGTGGTTTTGTTCTTTCTGTAGCCATTACGGTAGCGAATGAAGCGGTGGACCCGGAGAAAAGAGGCAAAGCGATCGCTACAATTTTGAGCGGTTTCGCTGTTGCGAATGTATTTGGTGTACCGATCGGCACTTTTGTAGGGCAGTATTTCAACTGGCCTGCAGCATTTGTTCTAAATGGGGTATTAGCCGGAATTGCCATAGCGCTAAATTATGCCTATATTCCACGCAAACTACCGAAGCCTGTGCCTAGCTCACTTAAGGATCAGATCGAACTGCTCACGAATGGACGCATTATTCTTGCGTTTCTCATTCCAGTTACGGCAGTGGGAGCGGTGTTTGTGATGTACACGTACATTACACCATTGCTGGAGCAAGTGATGAATATTCCTAAGAGCTCGGTTAGTGGCGTACTGTTTGTATACGGGATTGCCACGATTGTCAGCAACTGGATTGGAGGCAAGGTTGCAACCGGAAATGCGGTAAGTAAGCTTAGATTCGTATTTCTTATCCAAGCTGTGGTCTATATCGTCTTTAGTTTGACCGCATCGATCTCGATTCTAGGAATGATCGTACTAATGATGCTAGCCGTAATGTCGAGTATTGTTAGCGCACCAGCCCAGCTCTATTTGATAGATTTGGCCAAGCAGTATTCACCAAGATCGAAGGACCTAGCTGCATCGTTGAATCCAGTAGCGTCTAACCTGGGAATCGCAGGAGGATCCGCAATTGGTGGAGTGGTTGCCCAGCATGGAGGATTAATCTCCCTTCCTATAGCTGCTTCCATCCTGGCGATATCAGCATGTGTGATTGCTTTGATATGTTATAAGTTGGATCAGCAAACTCAAGAAGGGGTTATTGCTCAGCATCATAACTTAACCTGAAGAGAAGTTATAGAGGTCGTCGGAAATAATCCGGCGGCCTTTTCGTATATCAACTAGTAATCTAGTAAAACAACACAAAAAATCCGTCGGAAGGAAAAATTCCATAGACGGATCGTGAGTTATTATATGCAAATCCAACCAAGGCCGGGGATTTCTTTCCAAGTGCAGTTACCAGGGCCGCTACCAGAGCCACTACCGGAACCACTACCAGGTCCCCCGCCAGATCCACTACCAGGAGTAGCTGGCATTGTGGGAAACGGCCCTTCGGCCATGGATATCATTTTTACGTCAATGACAGCACTTTTGCCATCTGCAAATAGCACACTAATTGAATCAGCATTAACTGTATTGACATAGGCTACAACCTTTTGACCACTACTTAAGGTGAAAATCCCCCATTTTCCGAGGAAAGGTTGAATATCAGTGATGGTTAGATATGCAAATACTGGGCCACCACTAGAATGCGTCTGCATTCCTGGTTGTTGGGTGCCGCTTCCAGGATATATGGGCATGGGTCCGCCTGATTGCATGCCACCTGGAGTCATTGGTTGGAATGGGGGGAAACTACGACATGGGCACACATAGTACGGATTTCTGAAGTAAAAATATCCCACTTATTAACCTCCTTAGATACCTCTAATTAACAGATACCTAAAGTCTATGCTCCTGCCTATGTATTGGTGTATGACACGAATAAGGGCTTCAACTTTACTTTAATTGACTATATTCATAATTGTGTTATAATTCAAACATATGTTATTAATATAACAATATATATTGGTAATGTAACAAATGAAATATCCTGGAGTTATTAGAAGGAGGAGTGTGATTCAGAACAGTAGTTGTTCCTGTGAGTTATTGGGGGGAAACCTGATTTGTAGCGGAAACTGAGGAATTGCAACTTAAACCGATACATATTAGGAGCACTTATTAGTTGCAGTTGCACGCACCCAGAGCTCGGTTCTTCACCTTCAATGGCTATGGAAAAACTAGTTACATGTAGTGCAATAACAATTGTTAGAATATTAACATTTTAAACGTTTTATAATTAATTATTAAGGGAGAAGTGAACAGAATGGACGTTAAAGATATATTAGGAAAAGTAGATCATACCCTCCTTGATGTTACTGCTACATGGGATGATATAAAGAATTTATGTGATGATGCGATGAAATACCAGACGGCCAGTGTTTGCATCCCAAGTGCTTATGTTAGAGAAGCTGCAAATTATGTAGAGGGCAAAATAGCAATATGTACAGTTATCGGATTTCCGAATGGTTATAGTACACAAGCCGTTAAAGTATTTGAAGCAACAGATGCAATTACAAATGGAGCATCGGAAATTGATATGGTAATCAATGTGGGCTTCTTAAAAAGTGGACGTTATGAGGAAGTTTGCGACGAAATACGTGCCATTAAAAATGCATGTGGAAGTAGAGTATTAAAGGTTATTGTTGAAACCTGTTTGCTCACCCAAGAGGAAAAAGTGAAAGTATGTGAGCTTGTTACAAAAGCTGGTGCTGATTATATCAAAACATCCACTGGATTTTCAAAAGCTGGAGCAACTAAAGAGGATGTCAGCCTGTTTGCACAGAACATAGGTCAGAATGTGAAGATTAAAGCAGCTGGAGGCATTCGCTCTTTGGATGATGCTAAAGCATTTATCGATTTGGGTGCAGACCGTTTAGGAACTAGTGCCATAGTTAAAATTGTAAAAGGGCAGGAAGTATTGGGGTATTAGATATGGTATAATTCTGATAATTATACTTTATTATTAGTAGTTAGGATGAACCGGTATGGATAAGCAAGAGAGAGTAAATACAATTGTATCAATCCTAAAAAATAAAAGTGGCGCATCCATCAAAGAACTTTCACATCAACTTGATGTCACAGAAATGACTGTTCGCCGAGATATTAAATATCTAAAAGAAAATAAAATCGTTCAAGTTGTTTCAGGTGCGGTTATTTATAATGGTTCTGACCCTAATGAGAATAAACAAGATGAATATGATTTGACAACTCAAAAAAATAATCGAGCATCAGAAAAATATAATATAGGTAAGTTAGCAGCTTCACTAATCGAGCCTAACGATATTATTTTTATTGATATTGGTACAACAACCGCTCAAATCATCGAACATATTCCGTCAAATCATTCTGTGGAAATTGTTTGCTGTACTATGAACGCATTAATTGAGATTCATAAAAAAGGATTTAAGGATTTTATTCTTATTGGTGGTCATTACCGTCCAGAACTTCAAATGTTTGAAAGCAGAGAAGGGTTGGATTTAATAAGTAGAACACGAACAACAAAAGCATTTATTTCTGCTGCTGGAGTTAATGCTAAATTAGGCATTACTTGCACGAACAGTTGTGAAGTGGACACAAAGAATGCGGCAATTAATTGTGCCCTTGAGAAAATTTTAGTGATTGATTCCTCTAAGTTTGATATGGTTAAATCCACTTACTTTGCTTCGTTAAATGATTTTGATGCGATTGTAACCGATAGAGGTTTATCAGAAGAGTGGATTGAGAAAATCAAACAATTAAATATTTCTCTTTATCTAGCTTAGAAATACAGCGCGTGCCGATACTCAATCGGTGCGCGCTGTTCCATGAGGGATATAAATTTTTTGTTTGGATTTTCAGGATTTTTTCGCGGAATTATTAAACAATTCTACGCCCGTCATTGAACTCGTCTCTTGGTCTGAAGTCGGTAATCGCGTGGAGTTAGATTACAGCTTCGGCGGAAGCTTTGTGAGAAATAGCTTTGGGAAGAAAAACCAGTAGATTCCGCAATTTGAGAGATGGAGAGATCCGTGGTTTCTAGTAACTCCTTACTGGCACGAAGCCTGACATCAATTAAATAATTGATGGGTGACATCCCATAATATTTTGCAAAGGTATGCACCAGATAATACTTGCTGAAATGTGCTTTTTCTGCCAGATAGTCAAGTGAAATCTCCTCTGAATAGTTAGAGTCAATATAACGTTTGATCCTGCTACATACCTTGTTAGCCTTTTGAGTAGCCACGACGGAAAATGGATGGCCAGAGTTTCTCATTAATATAGTGACTACAACCTCTAGTAAGTTTTGACAAATGGCCTCATAGTTTGCATCTTTATTTTCCGTTTCCCGAAGCATGGCGTTGAAATAGAAGAATAACTCATCCCTCTGATTACGATAATTGATGATCTCATGATTACGGCTAGCACTTCGATCGCCAAAGTCAAAGCTCATCCCCTCAACCGCAAGCACGACATATTCAAGTGGATCACTACTAACCGATAGCTCGGTATGCTCCACATTCGGGTTCACAATAACTAGATCGTCTTGCTTCACTGGATAGATTTCATCCTCTACAATGAAGTTTCCCCGCCCGCTTCGGACATAAAAAAGCTCGGAAAAATTATGAGAATGACGCATGCTGTACCAATCACCTTCATAAATAGAGGAACTGACATAGATTAACTTGGCGGGAATTTCTCCACGTCCTTTACCAGGTAGCGAATAACGTACATTTCCCAAATAAGGTCAGTCCTTTGCGTTGATATAAGCTTACTTTACCACAATTACTAGACTGCATAACAATAAATTGAAATAGTCAATAATTTATAAAAAAATTCTAATAAAGCAAGATATATAAAATGAACGGCAACATGTTTGTTGAAAGAAACTCGAACGATCGGATAAGATGAATGAGTAAGAAAGCTCCTATGTATGCGGTTTACAGCATCAATAAAAAGATAAATATGGAGGGTTATTATGAGAAAAGTTCTTAGCCTTGCACTTACAGCTGCACTGTCTCTAAGTCTTGCGGCCTGTGGTGGTAATACTGAAAGTAATTCTAGTTCCACATCTACAGATGCCACCAACACATCGAAGAACTCTAATTCGACTGCCGAAACTCGTACTCTTAAGCTAGCCGCTTTAGAAACCGCTTACGGATCTGATGTATGGAAAGAGGTAATTTCTGGATTCGAAAAAGCTAACCCTGGTGTGAAAGTTGAATCAACGATCGACAAAAGCCTTGAAGATGTTATCGGACCTGGTATGAAATCAGGAGATTTTCCTGACGTCATCCATCTTGCCGTAGGTCAGCCTAAAGGTTTGACAGAAACCTTCATTAAGGACAATAACCTCACTGATCTTACAGACGTACTTTCAATGACTGTTCCCGGTGAGAGTGCTACCGTAAAGGACAAGCTTATTCCTGGGTTTACGGATACAACTATTACGAACCCTTATGGTGATGGGAAAACCTTCCTAATGCCAATGTTCTATAGCCCAACGGGTCTGTTCTACAATGCTGACTTACTTGAGAAGAAAGGCTGGGCGGTCCCTACGACTTGGGATGAAATGTGGGCATTAGGAGACAAAGCTAAGGCTGATGGAATTGCATTGTTCTCCTATCCAACGACCGGTTATTTCGATTCATTCTTCTATGCTTTGCTTAACGAAGTTGGGGGTCCTGATTTCTTCACCAAAGCGACGCATTACACAGAAGGAATATGGCAAACACCAGAAGCAACACAAGCATTTGATATTATTAATAAGTTAGCTTCCTATACTGAAAAAACAGTTCCGGCGAATGGAAATAAAGACAACTTCACTAAGAATCAACAGCTTATTCTTGATAACAAAGCTATCTTCATGCCAAACGGTACATGGGTTGTTGGTGAAATGGGTCAAGCACCTCGTGCTGAAGGATTTAAATGGGGATTCACTGCTCTACCAGCTGTAAAAGCTGGTGGTGATAGATACTCCTACACCTTCTTTGAACAAATCTGGGTTCCTGCGAAAGCTAAAAATGCAGATCTTGCAAAACAATTTATTGCTTATCTTTATTCAGATGAAGCAGCAGGCATTTTTGCTAAAGTAGGTGCAGTCCAACCTATTAACGGTATGGCAGGCAAATTGGAAGGTGACAATAAACTCTTCTATAGCATCTATGATGGTGGTGCAAAGGCAGCTATGGGGGCATTTGCTACAACAGATCCGGTTGAAGGGGTAAGTATTTCGGATACCGTATTTGGTACCGTGGATTCCCTTGTGACTAAGGCTAAGACACAAGCACAGTGGGTTGAAGCGATTACGAAAGCAAGCGATCAGTTACGTGGAGCGTTGAAATAATTAAAGGCAATGCTGGATACCAATTCAATCTGTGAACAATGGTGGCATGCGCGAAGCTGCCACCATTATTTTTACCTTAAGAAGGAGATGGACCAATGGAAATCAAGAAAGGACAAGGGCGTTTTATTTTCTTCTGTATTGCTCCCGCCATAATCCTATTCGTTGTTTTTCTAATTATACCTACAATCAATGTATTCCGTATGTCCACGTACAAATGGGGTGGATACACAGATGACAAAACCTTTGTAGGGCTGCAAAATTTCGAGAAGCTTTTTCAAAGTGATAAATTTTATCAAGCGTTTCAGAACAGTCTTCTACTTATCATTTTAGTTACGATCATTACGTTTGCTTTTGCTCTAGTGTTCGCGTCCATGCTTTCACGAGAAAATCTAAAAGGACAAAATGTATTACGAGTTATCTTCTACATCCCGAACATTCTATCTGTTGTTGTTATCAGTGCAATATTCTCTGCAATTTATGATCCAAATAGCGGACTGCTAAATGCATTCTTAAATTTATTCCGCGAAGCAACATCAGACCCAACACTTTGGTTGGGTGATCAGAAAATCGTTATTTTCTCACTCGCAGGCGCTATGATCTGGCAGGCTATCGGTTATTACATGGTTATGTATATGGCAAGTATGGCAAATATCCCTGAAAGCTTATATGAATCCGCTGACCTTGAAGGTGCAAGTAGGATACATCAATTCTTCACTATTACGATCCCTTTAATCTGGACAAATATCCGTACAACCCTTACCTTTTTCGTCATCAGCACAATCAATATGAGCTTCCTATTTGTTGTGGCGATGACCGGAGGCGGGCCTGACGGTTCTACTGAGGTATTCTTGAGCTATATGTACAAAGAGGCGTATACCAACTCTTCGTATGGTTACGGTATGGCAATCGGTGTAATTGTGTTCCTGTTCTCATTCGCACTAGCTGCTATCCTAAACGCAGTCACTAGACGTGAACATTTGGAATATTAAGGAGGGGACAACTTGAATAATAATAATCTCACACATCATGGAGCCGGCGATAAGTTGTATAAGGTCCTCATCTATGTTGTGCTGATCCTACTAGCAATTATCATCATCGTCCCTGTAGCTTGGGCGTTTATGGCCTCCATCAAACAGAATGTAGAGTTTTATGCTAATCCTTGGGCTCTTCCAAAAGGAATTTATCTACAAAACTTCGCGGATGCTTGGCAGAAAGCTAAGATGGGCAGTTACATGTTCAACTCCGTAATCGTAACTGTGATTGCGATCGCGCTTCTGCTGGTCATTGCCTTACCTGCTGCATATGTGCTTGCACGTTATAAATTCAAGGGAAGCGTCATCTTGAATTTGATGTTTATGGCAGGATTATTTATCAATGTGAATTATATTGTTGTTCCGATCTTCCTTATGCTCAATAACGGTGACAAGGTCGCTCGCAATTTATTTGGACAGCCGATACTCCTGAATAATTTATTCATTCTGGCACTTGTCTATGCTGCAATGGCGCTTCCGTTCACGATTTATCTATTGGGGGGCTACTTTAAATCATTACCTAGGGAATTTGAAGAAGCTGCTTCTGTAGATGGTGCAAGCTATTTCCGAACGATGGTGCAGGTTATTATGCCAATGGCTAAACCTAGCATTGTAACGGTTATCTTGTTTAATTTCCTCTCCTTCTGGAACGAATATATCATTTCGATGACTTTACTGACGAAGCCAGGACTTCGAACATTACCAGTTGGTTTAATGAATCTCATGGCTGCTCAGAAATCAGCTGTCGAATATGGACAAATGTATGCAGGTCTAGTAATAGTCATGCTGCCAACCCTTATTCTTTATATGTTAGTACAAAAGAAGCTTACCCAAGGCATGACCATGGGCGGGTTGAAAGGTTAAGGTGATACCATGAGTAATCCGTTACGCAATTTGTTGATGCTGATTGTCTTCATCTTCGCGCTAGTACTCGTTATTATTGGGCAAAAAAATATTGGTGCACCCGGGCTCGGAATTATGCTACTGGGGCTGGCACTTCTAATAGGTCTTCTCTGGTTCTATAATCGGAAATTTAAGTAAAGGGAGAGTTATGAAAGATGAACAAAGGACGGGTCACGATACCCACAGATCTGGATGTTATTCCTGAAACGATAGAAGTTATGAAGCGCTGGGGCGCGGATGCAGTACGTGATTGCGATGGTACTGACTTTCCCGCAGAATTACGGGATATCGATGCTAAGGTGTATTCTACTTACTATACCACTCGTAAAGAAAATGGATGGGCAAAAGCAAATTCGGATGAAATCCAGCAGATGTATCTTATGACGCCTTTTTATACAGCTGAAGGCTCTAGTCTAATTATCCCTTTAATGAAGGGACTTTATCCAGATATGCTGAAAGTGAATACTCGTGACGATATCAAGCGCTGGTGGGAAGTTATCGATCGTACCACAGGAGATGTGCTATCGACTGAGCAATGGAGCTATAACGAAGAAACGGGCAGTGTTATTATTCAAGCAAGTCCCTTCCACGATTACACGGTTAGTTTTCTAGCCTATATTATGTGGGATCCCGTTCATATGTACAATGCGGTCACGAATGGTTGGGAAAATGTTGAGCCTCAGATCACCTTTGATGTTCGCCAACCGAAGTCGCGTGAGTTCACAATGCAACGACTACGTCAATTTATTGATGAACATCCATATGTCAATGTCATTCGATTTACGACTTTCTTCCACCAATTCACACTCGTCTTCGATGAGCTTGCACGTGAGAAATATGTGGATTGGTATGGTTATTCAGCATCGGTTAGTCCTTATATTCTTGAACAATTTGAACAAGAGATGGGCTATCCGTTTAGAGCCGAATATATCATTGATCAGGGCTACTATAATAATAACTATCGCATTCCGACCAAGGAGTTCCAAGACTTTCAGGCATTTCAGCGGCGTGAGGTCGCCGTGCTTGCTAAGGAATTAGTCGATATTACTCACGAATATGGAAAGACAGCCATGATGTTTCTTGGTGATCACTGGATTGGTACCGAGCCATTTATGGAAGAGTTCTCATCGATTGGGGTAGATGCTGTTGTCGGTAGTGTAGGCAATGGTTCCACCCTTCGGCTGATTAGCGATATACCTGGTGTGAATTATACAGAGGGACGTTTCCTACCGTATTTCTTCCCGGATACGTTCTATGAGGGTGGAGATCCTGTACGTGAAGCCAAAGTAAACTGGGTCACAGCAAGACGAGCGATCCTTCGTAAGCCGATTGACCGAATTGGTTATGGTGGATATTTGAAGCTGGCACTGGATTTTCCGGATTTCATGAGCTACATCGAGAGTGTGTGTGATGAATTCCGTACTTTGTATGATAATGTACACGGAACAACACCGTACAGTGTCAAAACCGTTGCAGTACTCAACTGCTGGGGTAAAATGCGTGCATGGGGTAATCATATGGTTCATCATGCCCTTTATCAAAAACAAAATTATAGCTATGCAGGGATCATAGAGACGTTATCTGGTGCACCCTTTGATGTCAAATTCATTAGCTTTGATGATATTAAGAATGACCCCTCTATCCTTAAAGGAATCGATGTCATTTTGAATGTAGGGGATGGCGATACGGCCTACACAGGTGGGGATTGGTGGCTGGATACAGATATTGTAACAGCAGTGAAGCAATTTGTTCATGAGGGCGGAGGATTCATTGGAGTGGGCGAACCCGCAGCTCATCAAGCGAACGGAAGGTACTTCCAGCTTGCAAGCATCCTCGGTGTAGAGCAAGAAAAAGGATTCACTCTCGGTTATGATAAATATAACTGGGAAGAGCAGGATCATTTTATTACTGAAGACTTCGGAGTAGATGATAAAGGAAAGAAGATTATCGATTTCGGTGAAGGAAAGAAGAATATATTCGCTCTCGAAGGCACCACTGTCCTTCGTCAGGTTGATAAAGAAGTTCAACTTGCAGTGAATGAATTCGGTAGTGGACGATCTGTCTACATCAGTGGATTGCCTTATAGTTTTGAGAACAGTCGCTTACTTTACCGTGCAATTCTCTGGAGCACTCACAGCGACCACGAGCTAAATCGCTGGTTCAGTGAAAACTATAATGTTGAGGTTCATGCCTATGTTAAAAATGGTAAATACTGCGTCGTGAACAACACTTATGAGCCACAGGAAACTGTCGTTTATCGTGGTGATGGCTCTAGCTTCTCACTCAAGCTGGAAGCGAATGAGATCAAGTGGTACGAAATCTAAACATAAAATCAGCACAAAGAAGCTGTACCAAAGTCATGAAAATGGCTACTTGGTACAGCTTTGTCTTTTAATTAGGATTAACGTGTTCGCTTAGGTGAACGCTTCCGCTTTTATCTCTTTGTATGCGAAACGGGCACGCCTCCTTGCTACTTTATACTTTTAAACTACTTTCTTATATGTTATAACTAATGCTACATTCTGAAGATCATTTGCGTAGCTTTGATTACTTGAGGGGAGATTTAGTTTTTGCATTCACCACAGACACAAGACAACAAGAATTCGTTATATATTATTTTACTTATTACGGGGATTGTTCTGGTAGCCTTTAATTTACGGCCCGCTATTACATCGGTTGGTCCACTAGTGGGAATTATTCAAGAGGATGTAGGGCTTGCACACTGGAGTGCAGGTTTATTAATGAGTATACCTTTGATCTCCTTCGCTGTTATGTCGTCTCTCGTTCCTAGAATCGCTGCTCGTTTATCCAACGAGAAGACGCTATTGTTAGGTTTGGTTATTCTTTTGGTCGGTATTTCAATTCGTTCCATTTCAATGACACTCTTTATTTTCGTTGGTACGCTATTGATTGGAGTAGGTATAGCCATCGGAAATGTTCTATTGCCGGTAGTTGTGAAGGAGAAATTCCCACAAAAGTTCGGTCTAATGACAAGTATCTATTCCACTTCAATGGGATTGTTCGCATCGTTAGCATCAGGTATTAGTATTCCTCTAGCCCATGGTCTGAAGCTTGGGTGGGACGGAGCCTTAATCGTATGGGGAATTCCGACAATCATAGCGATTGTGGTATGGATCCTTCTAATTAGATTAAATCCAGCCAAAGATAATGCAGTAAAAAGTGTAAGGATCAGTGCTAAGCAAATCTGGCGTTCACCACTCGCTTGGAAAATAGCGCTATTCATGGGATTTCAGTCTTCATTATTTTATATAACGATGTCTTGGTTACCTGAAATCTTATATAACTATGGCATAAGTAGGGGTACAGCAGGCTGGTTATTATCCTTCACACAAATTGTTGGCGTACCTGTTAGTTTTCTTGTTCCTATTCTTGCAGGACGACTACGCTCTCAAGTATGGATTGCATTCGCATTAGGCATGTGCTCCATTGTTGGTTATGGTGGCCTATGGATGGGCTCATCTTACCCCATAATGATCCTAAGTATTATCTTAATTGGTATCGCTTTGGGAGGGAATTTCCCATTGGCGCTAAGTTATATCGGAATTCGTGCCCGAAACGGAAATCAAGCTGCAGAATTATCTGGAATGGCTCAATCCACTGGATATATGCTTGCAGCCATAGGACCTATATTGATCGGTTATTTATACGATATGACCCAAGTGTGGACGATTCCACTGATCACACTGATCGTTATCTCTGGAGTAGTTACAACGTTTGGAATGTTGTCTGGCCGAGATAAGTATGTATAAAAAAGACTCCCCATGTAGTAGACAGGTGTAATAATGAACCCTGCTGCTGTATGGGGAGTTTTTTTAAATCGTTTTATTTAAAATACTAAATATCTTTAGCGCTATTTGAATTCGTAGTAATTCTTCTGAATGCTTTAAGTCCAGATTTAGGATTTCCTTTATTTTCTCAATGCGATAGATAAGTGTGTTTCTGTGTAAAAACATAGCCTTTGAAGTTTCGGTGACATTCAGATTGTTAATAAAGTAATTTTCTAAAGTTAACATGTAGCTTGTACCATGTAATTGATCATGATCATACACTTTACCTAGACACTTCCGAAAAAATTCTTCTAAGGCAACGACTTTGATATTAGCTTCCAACAGATGGTAAACCGAATAATCTTCGAAATGTGAGACCTTGTTTTGAAGGTTTTTTTGTTGCATCAATTTAATCATTTCGTTCGCCTCAGAAAAGCTATTATGCAGCGAGCTGATTGTACTGTATTGCTGACCAATGCCTATTAGGAGTGTTTCCTTCGTTCTATCAATAAGTACCTCAAGCAGTTCATTTGCATATAACTTGGCATCACTAATCGCAACAGGAGGTCTTTCTTCATTTTGCCCTACTAGAATGATGACTCTATTATTTCTATAAAAGCACTTTATTTCTCCAATCGCTTTATGCGACAAGTCATAAATGATGTCCACACATTTTTTTGCAATAGACTCCATTTTGTACTTTCCGATAATCATATCTTCAAACTTGTCTGCTTCATTCATTTCAATATTTATCACCATACTGTAATACATATAACTTGGATTTAATCCATGTAAATAACATAAGGTTTGCAGCGCTTCATGGGATGATATTTTCCCCGAAAGTAAATCATCAATGGAGTCCTGCTTAATTCTTATTTCAAGTTCGCTAATTTCCTTTGCTTTGATCAGCTCGAGTGCCATGATGGTGGAGGCTTGCTGCAAAATAATGTAATCAAATTCTGATAGCTCTTGCACTGTCTGCCAAATCACAATATAGCCATAAATATAGTTAGAAGCAGCGACAGGAATCACTCGACATTTTATTTCTGCACCTTCTGAATGATAGGTCCTCTTAATAGACTTTTTCATTTCATTTAGATTGGTAGGAATAGTATCGATGAATGCTTTATTAAAAACAGGCTGTCGATTTGAAAAATCAAGATAATACTCAAGAGGACTGTTGTTCTTAGCATGTTCAGTGTGATGCAATAATCGCCAATCCTTGTCTACGACAATAATAGGATTACTAATCGTTTCGGATAACATGGAAGTTATTTTGGCAATACCACCGCCTTCGAGGGTGATTTTGAAGAACAAGTTATGTATATCTAAAGTCTTTCTATTGAGCAAATCATATCTTCCGGAAACCTTCTCATTAATGATCGAGATCATGTTAGAGAGTGTGTATTCAAAGGGCAGTTCTAAAAGGGGCAACCCATACTTATTGGCTTCATCAATCATGTTCTGAGGAAGCTTGTCAAAGTACCGTTTCATTTTTACAACCAATCCTGAACAGTTCAGCTCCGCAAGTTCCTTAATAATTCGATTTTGTAGTTCTGCATTATTTTTAAAAATGTAGCCTGTTGATAAGAGTAGTTCGTTAGGTGAAAGCCAGTCAAAGGCGTCAGGATTCTCAATAATGTTAACGATGGATATGGATTTATCAATGCCTTGTTCTCCAGCAACAATTTTTATTCCCTCTATAGCCTTGATCTTCATTAAGTCTTTAACAGTTAGCAATTTTTGGCACGCTCCTCAGACACACTTTTAACACATTCGCTTGTATAACATGCACAAATAGGATGCACTCTTTTTGGTTCGCTTAAACGATGACGATCCCTACCAGTATATTATATATTAAGTGCGTAAGGTAGTTACGCTCGTCGTTACCTTTGTATGATGTAACCAAATCATATTATTCAATGCATTCATCCATCTGTTGAAGTGAAAAGGAGGTCAATCACCTTTTTTTAAAATATAAGGAATTAAAACAGAGGTGACTCTAGTGAGGTTTGCGAAATCCGGTGATGGCGATTTTATTCAACGAATCATTCATCATAAGTTTCATGGTTTTGTTCATAGCACGTTTAATCGCACAATCAATATTCAATGTTTGGATCGTGGAGATTTGTATACTATTGCGTGTAAGGGAATCGATAACGCTCCTAATACACTTATTATTGACTTAGAACACTTTGAAGAAGCAGATATCAGGGTGAATGACATTGTAAGTTCAGATCATTCCGTTTTATCAATTGCTAATAAGATGTCTATCACAATGAATGGTGTTAAGAGATGGAATTGTAAACTGCCTAAATATCCTTCAGAAGCTGATGTCTTAATAATGAATGTATCCACCATGAAGCAATATATCAAACTTCACGGAAATAACAGCAGAATTGAAAGGGCTTTCAAGAGCGGCAATCCTTTTGACGATGAAATGTCTAGAATGCTTCATGAACGGACGCAGTTACTTGTATCGGAATTGCAAAACAAGCGAATCTCTACTGCAATCACACATGCAACTTCGCTCATAGGCCTTGGACCAGGCTTAACGCCAGCCGGTGATGATTTCTTGGTGGGATTGTTTACCGTCATGGGCATCGAGAATCATCAATACTTTTCACACCATTCGTTTTGTGAAGAAGTCGTCTTACATGCGAAAGCTTTAACCAATGATATCAGCTATATGGCATTAGCAAAAGCAGCCGCAGGCCAGGTAAGAGAGTCCATTATTGATTTAATGGAGGCTTTATTTAGAGGTAGTGAAGAAGAATTAATCTCATCTTTACGTAGGGTATTGGCTATAGGCTCCACGTCGGGTACAGATATAGCCCTAGGAATTATTGCAGGGCTGGAAATGAACATGTAAATGGGAGGTACAAATATGACTGTACAAGTTTTAGTAAAACCAAACACTTATATCGATTCCGTATCTTTGATGTCACTCTCAACAAAAGCGAATCAGATCGAAATCGTAGAACAAGCCATTATTGCAATGGGTACTGAAATGAATAAAGAGGTCATTAGAAATGTGGGCTTGATGACCCCTGAAGTAGAAAGTGCCAAAACAAGTGATTTAGTGATTATTGTGAAGGCTGCCTCTGAAGAACTATGTGAGGGTGCTTTCGAAAGCATCAATGATTTGTTAACGAAAAAGAAAGATTCCTCTAAAGGAAAGAGTGAGGTTAAATACTCAACAATTACCTCAGCTGTAAACGGTACTCCTGAAGCTAACTTAGCGATTATTGCCGTAAATGGGAGCTACGCTCCTAGAGAAGCAAGAAAAGCTCTTGAAAATAATCTTCACGTCATGCTGTTTAGCGACAATGTAAGTATTGAAGATGAAATTGAATTAAAGACTTTAGCCCAAGAAAAAGGCTTGCTAATGATGGGGCCAGACTGTGGAACTGCGATTATTGGTAATGTCGCTTTGTGCTTTGCGAATGCCGTGAGAAAAGGCAATATAGGGATCGTTGGCGCATCAGGAACAGGTAGCCAAGAGGTAACGGTTCGTATTCATGAATTTGGCGGTGGAATCACACAGTTGATAGGTACAGGCGGTAGAGATCTAAGTGAAGAGGTTGGCGGCATTATGATGCTGGCCGGAATTAAAGCGTTAGAAGAGGACGATGCAACAAAGGTTATTGTTCTCGTATCTAAACCACCAGCACCAAGTGTAGAAGAGAAAGTACTTGCACAAATTAAACAATGTAAGAAACCAGTCGTGGTTTGGTTTGTGGGTGGGAATGAAGAAAAGGTCACCCAAGCTGGCGGTCATTTTGCAAAAATGTCAAAAGAAGCGGCACTTAAAGCGGTACTTTTAGCTGGAGCAGACGAATCGAAGCTTAACAAACGTGCGTTAAATCTTCCGCTTATTGAAGAAGTGCGTGCGAAGTTAAATCCTCAGCAAAAATATATCCGTGGACTATTCAGTGGCGGTACGCTCTGTGATGAAGCGATGCACATTGCTATGGAGAAATTCGATAATGTCTACAGTAACATTCAGAGAGATCCTGAATATCGCTTAAAAGATGTTAGAGTAAGCCAAGATCATACCTTTATTGACTTCGGAGACGACCAATTTACACAAGGCAAACCACATCCAATGATAGATCCATCCACTCGGATTGAAAGATTTATTCAAGAAGCAAAAGATCCTTCTGTCGGTGTTATTGTGATGGACTTTGTTCTAGGCTTCGGAGCGCACGAAGATCCTGTAGGCGCAATGCTTCCAGCGATTATCGAAGCGAAGCAAGCCGCTGAAGATGAAGGAAGACATCTAGAGATTATTGGATACATTCTTGGAACAGAGCTAGATAGTCAAAATATTGAAGGTCAAATAAATAAATTGTTAGCTTCTGGTGCTACACATGCTAGCAGCAGTCAGAACGCAGGTCTACTAGCAAGAGAATTCGTTGTGAAAGGAGAATAGTCATGAGTAAAATCAATGAACTTTTTACGAATAAACTAAATGTCATAAATGTAGGCATTGCGAACTTTAGAGATGATTTGTTAAAACAAAACGCGAATGTAACTCACTTGGAGTGGACGCCGCCAGGCAGAGGGAATCCAGAATTAATTGCTGCGCTGGATAAGCTTGAAGACCCAAGTGTTACAGATAAGATTGAAGCTGCTAACAAAGAGGCTGTTGAGCGAATTATTAACTCGCAACCGGTACTGATTGGCTTTGACCAAGCGATCAATGTGGTTCCTGGTATGACGAAAAATACGATTTTACATGCTGGCCCGCCAATCACTTGGGAACGAATGAATGGTCCGATGAAAGGTGCGGTAACAGGGGCTATTGTATTTGAAGGACTTGCCCCCAATATTGAAGCAGCAGCTGTACTAGCCGAGTCTGGAGAGATTATTTTCTCGCCATGTCATGAACATAACTGTGTTGGTTCCATGGCAGGTGTAACATCGGCTTCCATGTTTATGCATATTGTTGAGAATAAAACTTATGGAAATATTGCCTATACAAATTTAAGTGAACAAATGTCCAAAATCCTTCGTATGGGTGCCAATGACGAGAGTGTTATCCAGCGTTTGATTTGGATGCGAGATGTATTGGGTCCTATTTTAAGAGATGCGATGAAACTTAATCCAAATGGGATTGACTTGCGCCTAATGCTCTCACAAGCCCTTCATATGGGGGACGAGTGTCATAACCGAAATGTAGCTGGAACAACCCTGCTCATTCAAGCACTAACGCCTTATATTATCCAAACCGATTTCACTGTTGAACAGAAAAAAGAAGTATTTGAATTCGTTAGCAGCAGCGATTATTTCTCGGGTCCGACATGGATGGCGCTTTGTAAATGTGCCCTTGATGCTGCGCATGGTATTGAGAATAGTACCATTGTTACCACAATGGCTCGTAACGGAGTGGAATTCGGTATCCGCGTGAGTGGAATCGCTGGAAACGTGTGGTTTACAGGTCCTGCACAACAAGTAATTGGTCCTATGTTCGCTGGTTACAAACCTGAGGATTCTGGTCTTGATATTGGTGACAGTGCGATTACGGAGACCTATGGAATTGGCGGATTTGCTATGGCAACTGCACCGGCTATTGTTTCGCTTGTGGGGGGTACCGTTGATGATGCAATCAGCTACACCACAAAAATGGCGGAAATCACAACCACTGAAAATCCTAACGTGACGATTCCAATGCTTGACTTTATAGGGATTCCAACAGGTATTGATATTCAAAAAGTCATCCAAACAGGAATTATGCCGATTATTAATACAGCCATTGCACATAAAGATGCGGGGATTGGAATGATTGGTGCAGGTATCGTTAACCCTCCAATCGAAGCATTTGAACAAGCATTACTTGCATTAAGTGAAAATATTAAATAAGAAGAGGGCTAACTTGCTTAGCCCACCATTCTTATTTCGAACTAGACGAACATCTTCGTGCTAGGCTGTGAAGGAGTGAACAATTTTGGATAGTCTATCCTTGAATACAAAACTTATTGAGGCGAGTGAACAGGGAGAACTGGCTTCTGTTGAGAAACTATTAGGCGAAGGTGCCAGTGTTGATTATAAAGATGCTGCAGGGCGAACAGCGTTAATGGCGGCAACTCAAAACAATCAAATCGCGATTGCTAAAAGATTAATAGAAGCAGGAAGTGACGTGAACACTAGAGATATTACACAACTCTCACCGTTTATTTGCTCAGCAGCAAATGGCTTTTATGAAATCCTGCGTCTCATGATTACTGGTGGAGCTGATTTGAAGAGCGTGAATCGATTTGGAGGTACAGCGCTGTTACCATCGAGCGAAAAGGGCTATTTAAAAACAGTAGAAGTGTGTATTGGTGCTGGGGTTCCAGTGAATCATGTCAACGACTTAGGCTGGTCAGCCCTACTTGAAGCAGTCATATTGGGGAATGGCGGAAGACTATATTCTGACATTATTGAAGCGCTTGTTCATGCAGGGGCAGATGTGCATTTGCCTGATCGAGATGGGCTCTCATCCCTACAACGTGCTGAAGAGAACGGTCAGCATAAAGTCGTGAAGATTCTAGAACAAAGCTTCCAAGAAAATAATGAATATGTGAAGCAGGCAAAGGCTCTCGCTAACAACGATCAATATGAAGAAGCTATATCTGTCATAGGCAGGGCGCTGGAAGTAGATGCTGACAACCTGGATTTCATCTATTATAAAGGTTATTTCTTGCAGGAATTAAAGAGATACGAAGAGGCACTTCAATGCTATGAAAGCGTTTTATCTATTGAACCTACTAATTTAGAATTTTATTTCTATACAGCGAATTGTTTAAGACTGTGGAAAAAACCGGAGGAAGCTCTTCAGGAATATGATAAAGCCTGTGAGCTGGCGCCTAATGAAACGTTCTATCGCTACCACAAATCCAATTATTTAAGAGAACTTGGGCGACACCAAGGAGCAGTTATCGAGATGGATAAGTTGCTAGCGCTTCAGCCGAATAGATATGACTTCTCCTTCCATAAGGCGAACAGTCTAAGATCGCTTGGTAAGCATAAAGAGGCCATTGAGGCTATCGAGAACGCAATTAAAAATGATCCAACAAATCCGTTATACCACTCACACAAAAAGCAATCTCTTGAGTTACTCGGTTAGCGCATAAGAATTGCAACATAGGAGGCATCAGATGAAAGAGACTGTAATCGTTGCTATTGGCGGGAACTCATTGGTCAAGGAAAATGGCCTGGATTCAATTCATGACCAATCTGAAGCAGTAAAAGAAGTTGTCGTTAATATTGTTGATATGGTGCAAGAGGGCTACAATGTCGTCGTTACACACGGTAATGGACCACAGGTAGGATTTGGGCTAAGAAGATCTGAGATTGCACATGAAATTGCCGGCATGTCTCCTGTTCCACTAGTGAATTGTGGAGCCGATACACAAGGTGGAATCGGTTATTTAATTCAACAAGCTTTAATTAACGAATTTGCAGTTAGAGGGATACACAAGAATGTGGCTACGGTGATTACACAAGTCGAAGTAAGCTCAGAAGACCCTAATTTCAAGAATCCGACGAAACCAGTAGGATCCTTCTTTTCCAAAGAGCAAGCGGAAGAAATGAAAAGAGAACATCCGGAATGGAGCTTTGTAGAAGACTCTGGCAGAGGATACCGTAGAGTAGTTCCATCCCCAAGACCTATAGATATTGTGGAGAAAGACGCGATTAAGTCATTAATCGACGGGGGCTTTGTCGTTGTCGCTGCAGGTGGTGGAGGTATCGCAGTCGTGAAGTCTGATGATAACACGTACAAAGGTGTTGATGCAGTCATCGATAAGGATTTTGCAACGAGTCTTTTAGCAGAGCAAATTCATGCGGAGACCTTAATTATTACAACGGGAGTGTCTAGAGTATGCATCAACTATGGTAAGCCGAATCAAAAAGAGCTTTCCAAAATGACGGTTAATGAGACTAAACAATATGTGCTAGAAAATCACTTCCCAGCAGGAAGTATGCTGCCTAAAATCGAGGCAAGTTTAAGCTTCTTAGAGAACAGCGGAACGCGAGTTATTATTACGAATCCGGAAAGCTTGAAAGATGCGATCAATGAACAGGCAGGCACTCATATCGTGAAGTAATTTAAAGCGAGGGGAAGTGTAGATATGGATCAAGCAAAGTTGGAACAAAATTATGATAGGTACAAATCATACGGTTACGGTGAGGAATTACTGCCCAAGAAGCCTGAGCAAAGAGACTGGGGAATGTCCAACTATATAACCCTTTGGATGGGTGCTGTTCATAATATTATGTCGTATATGACAGTTGCAGGCTTCTTCGTCTTAGGATTGGATACAACACAGGTGCTCTTTGCCGTTATGCTTTCGGCCATTATTGTCTCCGCATTTTATGCTTTAAACGGATATTCTGCCTCCAAATATGGGCTGCCATTCGCGATGTTGCTTCGTGATTCATTTGGGGTAAAAGGAGCAATTATACCGGCATTGATACGAGGACTTGTTGCCGGATTAGTATTCTTTGGAACCACTACCGTTGTTGGTGCAGAATCATTAAATGTTATATTTGCTAGATTTATTCCGAATTATATGGATTTAGGCGGTGGCTTCACACTATTCGGGTTAGCATTCCCGACAATGATCTCCTATGCGATTCTTTGGACAGCAACGGTTCTGTTGTTCTTAGGTGGAATGAAAACATTAGGTAAGTTCGGTAACTGGTCTTCCCCGGTAGTGTATGTGTTTATTATTGGTGCTGCTGTTTGGGCGATCAAGATTGCTGGAGGGTTTGGTCCGATTTTAGAGTATGTACCAGCGAACCCAAGCTCAAGTCCATTAGTCTTTATTGCTTGCGTGAGTGCATTGGTATCTAACTGGGCGGGTCCTGTTGTGAATATGTCGGACTTCACACATCGTGCGAAATCACCAAAAGCGGCTATGATTGGATTGCCAGTAGGGTTTATCTTGTCTTATATTCTTTTTGCTATCACTTGTGTGGCCTTAATCGCGGGTACAGAAATTGCGTTTGGTGAACCGATTTTCAATATCGTTCATGCCATTGATAAAATTGAAAACACTTTCGCGGTTGTTGTATTGATTCTAGCGCTAAACGTAGGAGCAATCGCCTTCGTAGTGTTTGCAAACCTATTGCCAGCTGGCTTGCAAATGTCATCTCTTTTCCCGAAAAAATTCACTGTAAAGACTGCAGGTGTCTTAACAGCCGTTGTTGGAACTTTGATTTTGCCATGGAAGCTGGTAGAAAGTACAACCACTTTATTCTACTTCTATAGCTTTATTGGGTCCATCTTTGGTCCAATTGCGGGTATTATGCTTTCAAGCTTCTTTATTCATCGGAAAAGAGTATTAAATCTTGATAATATCTATGTCCCAGCAGGTAGCAATGGTGAATATAAGAATGGTTACAATCCTGTTGCGATGGCTGTTTTAGCAGTCAGCTTCATCCTTCCTATGTCAGGTGCATTTCTTAAGGGTATCCCCTTCCTAGTTAGGATGAATGATTTTGCTTTCTTTAGTGGCTTAATTGTTTCGTTTGTTCTATACACCATCTTTAGCAAAACACTAAAATCATCCCAATTAAACTAGAGGAGGAATTTGAAATGGATTACATGAAATTGGCTGTAGACGCAACGATTGAGGGTATGAACAAGAAATTTGGAGGCCCGTTTGGTGCAACGATTGTCCGAGGCGATGAAGTAATTGCAGCGGTTAGCAATACGATGATGAGAGATACGGATCCTTCTGCACATGCGGAAATGGTAGCTATCCGAGAAGCTTGCAAAAAGCTAGACACGATGGACTTATCGGATTGTGTAATTTATGCCACCTGTGAACCGTGTCCGATGTGTATGGGCGCTATTATTTGGTCAGGGGTTAAGGAAGTTCATTATTGCAGCACAAGAGATGATGCGAAAGAGCATGGCTTCTCTGACATTCACCTTCGCGAATATTTTGTGGGGCATGATGAGAGTGTTGTTAATATGATTAAAGTGGAAGCTAGAGAAGATTGCGATCATTTATGGACGCATTTCCACGAATTAAACAAGAAATAATTCATGCGGTCTCCTATATTTTCCGGCACTATTTTAGTGCCGGATTTTCCTGTTCTTCTACAGACCTACTCAGCAAGATGAAGCTGAAGGAAATCAATCACCTGATGAAGAGCTTTTTGCACAACAGGGTTATCGAAATCTTTTTCAAATACATGCTCTCCGTTTGGAATAGTAATAAGCTTTGCCGCTACTCCTTCTTTCACTAGCGCAGCTCTCATGAATACCGATTGTTCATATGGCACATCTACATCGTTCGTTCCGTGAAGTAACAATGTAGGGGGAAATTCCTTAGTTACATGATGAATAGGACAGAATTTGAGAAGTTCTTCCTTATGTAGAGAAGGATTCAAGCCTGTCACTTCTTCGATCCAACGACCGGATTGTCTTGCATATAAATAGAGAAGAAAACGCTCGTCAACGCTTGCGCTCGTAATGATTTGATCGGACACTGTACCTTTTGCAATCTCCATGGAGACGATATCCTTTTCACAATAGAATTTACTTGGTTCGAGTGCCCATGGAGCGCTAATATCGCCATATCCATAGAAGGAAACAATCGCACGTGGCTTATGGGTAAACATTCCTGTGCTTAGTGCAAGGAAACCACCTGCTGAGCTTCCCACTACAGCGATCCTCGAGGGGTCAATGGAGAATTGTTTTGGTCCTTCCTTTTCTAACCAAAGAAGGCTATCTTGGACATCTTCAAGGATGTCAGATAGGGTTGACCTAGGGGCTAATCTATAGTCAATCGAAAATAGCGCAAAGCCATTATTAGTGTAAAGTTGTATCATTTCCTCGGATAGATCTTCTCGATCACCCCAAAGCAGGCCGCCTCCGTGAATGTACACAATAGCAGGGGCTTGGGGACGATTTGTTTCATAAAAATCAGCTTTAATTGTAAATGAGTCATTTTCTTTAAAAATAATGGTCTTCTTCATAGTTACCCATTACACCTCATCAAGTAAGTAATTTTTAAAGACTAGCACTACCTCTATTGTATATCATTCACGAATTTTGATGAAACCATAATCATGAATACCCAGGATTGGAGATATTAGCATGGATAGAAAGAGAAGATATCAGGCTTTATTTGATAATATTAATCAATATAACTCGGGTGAGAAGGGCATCACTAGAATTGCCTATACAAATGAAGAGCAGACATGTACGAGTGCTTTTATGCGGATGTGCAAGGCTGAAAATTTAGATATTCGGATGGATCATTGCGGAAATGTGATTGCTAGAAGAAATGGAAAGATAGAAGGGCTCCCACCCGTTGTAATGGGCTCTCACTTGGATACGGTATACCAAGGTGGGAAGTACGATGGGGTAGTAGGTGTAACGGCTGCTTTGGAAGTGATCAAACGTCTAAACGAAAAAGGGATTGAAACGGATCATCCGATTGAAATTATCTCATTTGCCTGTGAAGAATCCTCGCGTTTTGGTATTTCAACAGTAGGCAGCAAAATAATGTCAGGGTTATTTCAGAAGGAGAAATATAGATCTTTGAAGGACAAAGACGGTATTACAATGGAAAAGGCATTTTCGCTATGTGCACTGGATTATAACAGTATTGATCAGGCGAGTAGAGAGAATGAAGAATTAAAAGCGTTTTTTGAATTACATATTGAGCAAGGTCCTGTCTTAATAAACAATAATAAAAGAATAGGAATTGTGACTGGAATTGCTGCACCCGTGAGGCTTCATATTCAAATATCAGGGAAGGCATCCCACTCTGGAACGACACCTATGAATATGAGAAAAGATGCTTTTCTGGGTGCCTCAGAAATAGCACTTGAGCTTGAGAAGGGAGCCAAACTCGAACAAGAATTTGGAACGGTTGCGACGCTAGGGGTGATAGATATCTTGAATGGCGCTATGAACGTGGTTCCGGGAGAAGTGGAAATTAAAATTGATATCAGATCTACTTCAGTGGCATCCAGGCAACGTGTGTTAGATCATTTATATCAGACGATAGCCTCAGTACAAGAGAGCAGACAACTTGAAATTGCGAGTACGGAAATCATCTCCGAGGAACCAGTCCTATTATCGGATGAGATCACTCATGTTCTAGAATCCATTTGTGAAGAGAAGGGGATATCGAGTCAACGGATGATCAGTGGTGCAGGGCATGATGCCATGAACATGAACAAACTTTGCCCAGTAGGGCTTATCTTTGTTCCTTCTGTAGATGGACTTAGTCATCATCCTAATGAATATACAGACTTGGATGATATCATTATGGGGATTGATATTTTAGAAGAAGCTGTTCTTCGTTATGCGTTTGTAAGACAAACATAATTCGTGTTGAGAAGTAAGTCCCAATGTGACATATATAAATGTTACATTGGGCTTTAGTATCTAATTTTATAATTGTTCGCAGAATTGTTGCTTTACATTAATAAATATTATATTAAAGTTAACATTGAGGTTTGTGAAAAATTTCCCATTGAAAAAAATTAAATCACAGCGGAGATAGGTCTTTTGGTGGTAGCCTATTTTTAATAGAGTATTTAGGACTAAAAATAGTAAAACAGAATATTGGTAAACCTATTGAAAAATAGGGACACAAAGCCATAGGGTCTAAATCTATTTATAGATATGACAGCCGGTTGCATGCAGTGGGAGTTTCATGCTCTTATTTTTTGATGCATATGCAGCCGTTATCATTCTGATAGCGGCTTTTTTTTTGCTCGTTTTCTAATAAAAAAACGTAATAAATCGGAAAAAGGATGATAGTACATGGATCAGACACAACCACTGAGAGTATGGAGAATGATAGGCCTCGTCATAATGGCAACGTTGATATTTTGGGGGTGCTCTTACTATTTCATAAAATGGACTGCTAACTCTTATGAGCAAGAAGCGGTTGCTGCTACATCAGAAGCTACGATACATGCGAGTAGATCGATTGGAAATATGATACAGGGTGGATTAGATTCATTAGATGGAATTGCTGATTCTATTTCGGAAATCAATTATATGGATTGGGATAAGACCAAAAAATATCTGCATCACTTTGATAAAAAATATAATTTTATTCGAATTAGCATCAACAGCCCAGATGGTAAAGCTTACGCATCAGATGGGACAATGTTTGATGTATCAGATGAAGTAGGGTTCCAAAAGGCTCTGCAGGGTATTAGCAGTATTTCTGATCCATTCTTAGATAAGATCTCCAATAAAGAAATTATCACGATCAATAGTCCACTTAAGTTTAAAGGTGAAGTGAAGGGTGCTTTATCTGCCAGCAAATATACACAGGATCTTTATGATGCTCTTGCAGTTTCCTTCTTTAAAGGTCATGGTTATTCTCAAATCATTGATCAAAAGGGACAAGTCATTATCCAATCGAAGAATCTCGAAGAGGATAAGACAATTGATAACATATTCGAAAGTATAAGTATTGATTCTAGAAATAAGAAACAACTGCAAATCTTTAAAGAGAACATAACCGCAAAAAAATCTGGAGTAGGAATATTTTGGATTAACGGAGATAGCAAAATGGTTGGTTATTCTGGCATCCAGGGGGTTGAGGACTGGTATATTCTCTCCGTGATACCGAAAGATTTGATCATGGCCAAAGCGTCTCAAATGAGTCAGGCGACTTTTCTATTATGTGTAATCATGTTTGTCTTACTATTGATCATATTTGTTAACATTCTATTAAATAAGAGCAAAATTAGGAAACAGATGGAGAGGATTGCCTTTGAGGATGAGTTAACACATCTTTCTAGAACGAATAAATTTGTTATAGATGCTCAGTATTTACTTAAAGAGAAACCGAATACAAAGTTTGCTGTGTTGCAATTTGATATTGAACAATTTAAATACATAAATGAAATTGTCGGTTTTCATGAAGGAAATAGTATTTTGATTCAAGTGGCTAATAGCTTAACAGCAAACACATTAGACGAGGATGTCATTGGACGCTTAGGGGGTGATCGTTTTATTCTTTTCACTTCGTATGACAATAAGGCGGAATTATTCATCCGTATACAAGTACTTACTGAACAAATGAGCGACTATACGTTTGGAAATGAAGAAGGTTTTAGGCTAGTGATTAATTGTGGAATTTACTGTATAGATGATCGTCAGAGCGATATCCTCACATGTATTGACCGAGCAGGAATCGCTTGTAAGTCCATTAAAGGTGGATACAAGAGCTCATGCACTTTCTTTGACGAACAATTGCTATTGCAGATACACGAAGAGCAAGACATCGTAAGAAAGATGGATGCTGCCATGACAAATGGTGAATTTATAGTATATTTACAACCTAAAATGGATCTGCGAGTGAACAGTTTTCATGGCGCTGAGGCATTGGTTCGATGGAATGATCCTCAGAAGGGACTTATATCTCCTGCAGTATTTATCCCCATATTTGAGAGGAATCGCTTTATTGTGAAATTAGATTTAATGGTGTTTAAATCAGTATGTATCATGTTGAGTAAATGGATCCAGGAAGGAATCCAGCCACTTCCGATTTCAGTGAATATATCGCTTATAACCCTATACCATAATGATTTCCTGCTCCATTTGACGAATATTATTAACAGGTACCAGGTACCTGCTAGATTGATAGAGTTAGAGCTGACCGAGTCTATTGTATTCCAAAATTTAGAGTTTGTTAGAGATATTTTGTTGGAGTTGAAACGTAAAGGATTTTCCATAGCTATCGATGATTTTGGGACAGGTTATAGTTCCTTAAATGTATTGCAATATTTCCCTGCTGATGTCATTAAGTTAGACAGGGCTTTTCTGATGAGTAAGTCAAATGATGAGACAGGGAAGATAGTAATTGCCAGTATGGTCAAACTAGCTAGGGATTTAAATATGAAAGTTGTGGCAGAGGGAGTTGAGACAGAGGCGCAAATTGATTTTTTGAAACAAATAGATTGTGAAATCGCACAAGGATACTATTTCGCGAAACCAATGCCAGTAGTAGAATATGAAAGCTTAATTAAAAGTACATAGGGAGTGCAAAGCATGAGGAAAATGAGAAATTGGACTATCGTAGGCAAAATTACTGTTACTAATTCAATATTACTGTTAGGTGCTCTGATCATTGCGATCGTTGGTAGTGTGTATTTCAGCAATATGTATGCGAACTCTAGAAGTATGTATAAGAACGATCTTACGTCAGTTTATGCACTTGGGAAATTCGAATCAAATAATCATGAAATAGTAACCTTAACGAATAAGATGATCGCTAGTCATGATCCAAGCGAACTTCAAGAGAGTTATCAGAAAGTTGTTGAGCTTCAAGCTGAAAACAATGGAATCTTGAATAAGTATGAAGAAACACGTTCCCTCCCAAACGAAAAGGAGATTTATGCTGAAGTTTTATCATTAACGAAACAGTATCGGCAAATTCAGCTTCCGATGCTTGAGAAGATGCTGAATACACCTACATATGATCCTAGTGAAGATACCACTTCAAATCTTGAAGCGTTAAATACGAAACGAAATGAAGACCTTGGAAAATTAGTTGGAATGAACTTAGGAAGTGCCCAAAATGCAGATGTTCAGAATAAGAAGCTATTTCAAAAAGGACTTACGGTCAATATCATTGTTGCTTTTCTCGTTATCCTGATTTCAATCGGTTCATATTTGTCCTTGAGAAGATATTTCTCACGAGCAGTAACCATTATCCTGAACTTTTCAGAGGCGTTTGGTCGAGGAGATCTGACTCAAAGAGCTAAGTTTGATGCTGAAGATGAATTTGGTCGAATCGTGAAGTCGCTTAATCATTCGGCAGAGCAAGTACAAACCATCGTAGCTAGTGCTTCTTCCTCAGCACAAGAGTTAGGTGCACTTAGTGAAGAATTATCTGCAACAGTTGAGGAAGTAAATGCTACAATGGATCAAATTTATAATTCCTCGCAAGAGGTTGCTTCTGGAAGTGAATCTTTAAGTGCTACAACAGAAGAAGTAAATGCAACAGTACAAGAGATTATCTCCAATGCAGATCTGCTAAGTAATAAGGCGGGAGTAGCACTAAATACCTCCGAAGAAATTCTGGTACAGGCAGCTTCCGCGAAGGAAAAGGCTGTAGCATCGATTCAATATGCGACAAGTTTGTATGCTGAGAAACAAAATTCCATTATGCACGCGATCGAGGCTGGGAAAGTTGTTAATGAAGTAAGAGAAATGGCCGGGTACATTTCGGAGATTGCAGCTCAAACGAATCTATTGTCCTTGAATGCTTCCATTGAGGCAGCAAGAGCTGGGGATGAGGGAAGAGGATTTGCTGTAGTTGCTAATGAAGTACGCAAACTTGCTGTACAGTCGGAGGAATCGGTGGGGAAAATTCAGAAAATGACACTGCTAGTGGAAGATGCTTTTGAGAATGTGTCCTTTCAATCACAAGCGCTACTGGATTTTATCGATTCGACGGTGATAAGTGATTATGAGAGTTTCGAGCAAGTAAGTATGCAATATAAAAATGATGCCGATATGTTTCATGAGATCACAGGTGAAATGGTATCTTCAATGCACGGACTGAAGCTATCAATGGCAGAGGTAGATCAAGCGATGACGAATGTTGCCGCAGTATCTCAACAGTCTGCGGACAATGTAAGTGGCATTCGAAATCACATTTCAGATACATTACAAGCGTTTGAAGATGTGGCTGCTTCTTCTGAGCACCAGGCGAATATTGCGGAAATGATGAATGAGACGGTTGGTAAATTTGTGATCGAGTAAGCACCAAAACAAAACAGCCTTGTTCAGTAAGTCTATTTACATACTGAACAAGGCTGTTATCTTTTATAGTGTTTTGTTGACAACAACAAAGGAGTGTGTTAAATTTATCTTAAGTTAAAGATAATTAATGTAAAGATAATATATAAGATACATGTAATCGAATGTTGGAAAGAGATTTTTTTTGAATGATATCTTAACATTAAGATAATTCAATTAATCTTTCTTGATCTAGGGAATTATAGTACAAAATCAAACTAACTTTAGGAGTGTATAATCATGAGAAATTTAAAAGGGATTCACCACGTAACAGCTATCACAAGCAGCGCAGAGAAAAACTACGAGTTCTTCACTTACGTATTGGGAATGCGTCTAGTGAAGAAAACCGTCAATCAAGACGATATCCAAACGTATCACTTGTTTTTTGCAGATGATAAGGGCAGTGCCGGAACGGATATGACGTTCTTTGACTTTCCTAACATTCCTAAAGGCGTACACGGAACCAATGAGATCGCCAAGACATCCTTCCGGGTACCAACAGATGCTTCATTAGACTACTGGGTAAAGCGTTTTGATCGCCTTAATGTGAAGCATAATGGAATTAAAGAGCAATTCGGCAAAAAGACTTTATCCTTCGTAGATTTTGATGACCAGCAATATCAACTTATCTCTGATGAATTTAATGAAGGGGTCGCATCAGGTACACCATGGCAAAAAGGACCGATTCCTTTAGAGTTTGCGATCACTGGTTTGGGACCGATCTTTGTACGCATAGCTGACTTCAGCTATTTTAAAGAAATGTTGGAAAGAGTCATGCTGTTTAAAGAAATCGGTCAGGAAGATGCTTATCATTTGTTTGAAGTCGGCGAAGGCGGAAACGGGGCGCAAATTATTGTTGAGCATAACGAGGACTTACCGAATTCGCGTCAAGGCTTTGGTACGGTTCACCATGCGGCTTTCCGAGTAGAAGACCGTGCGATGCTTGATGAGTGGACTAAGCATTTTGAAGACTTTGGATTCCGTACTTCAGGTTATGTGGATCGTCATTTCTTCGAGTCGCTGTATACACGTGTTGCTCCACAAATCCTGTTTGAGCTTGCGACAGATGGACCTGGATTTATGGGAGACGAGGAATACGAAACGGTTGGAGAAAAGCTTTCATTGCCACCATTCTTGGAACCTAAACGTGAGCAAATTGAGAAGTTAGTACGCCCTATTGATACCGTTAGAAGCACGATCGATTTCGTGAAAGAGTGAAGAAGGAGCTGGGGAGATTGATTTCGATTGATCCGAAGCAAAATAGTGAGCGCGATAACTATAAATTATTAATTGGTACTGTAATTCCTAGGCCCATTGCTTTTGTCACTACTCAATCAGAAGATGGCATTTTGAATGGTGCGCCGTTTAGCTATTTTAATATCGTCTCGTCTAATCCTCCGATGGTTTCACTGTCTATTCAAAGACCAGCGGGACGATTAAAAGATACAGCCCGTAATATCTATAACAATCATCAGTTTGTTGTGCATATTGTAGATGATGAGAATGTTGGAAAAATCAATCAAACCGCTGCCTCATTGCCAAGAGCAGAAAGTGAAATTGAACTTGCCAATCTTACACCGGTCCCAAGTAAAAATATAGCTGTACCTGGTGTATTGGAAGCAAAGGTTCGAATGGAATGTAAGCTTGTACAAGCGATACCTCTAGGAGCTGAAGAACCTGGGAGTGATTTGTTCATCGGCGAAATTGTTCAGTTTCATATCGATGAATCGATTTATCAGGAGGGGCGGATTGACCCTAGAGCCTTAAATGCAGTAAGTCGTTTAGCGGGAGCTAATTACGCTACGATTGGTGAGATTTTTGAAATTGAGAGACCGGAATAATAAACTAAGACCTGTTCGTAAGCGATGAAGCCTACCGAACAGGCCTTTTTGTGTGCAAATTAGAGTTCATCAGCTATGCAAAGCAAAACGTTAGGTTTTCTCTCGAAGTTTATCTGGACTGATCGTTCCAGATATGTTATATTGCCATTACGGGAGGTGTTACTCATGGCAAGGATAAGAGAGTTTAACGAGGATCAAGCACTACATCAAGCGATGCTGTTGTTTTGGAAAAAGGGTTATGAGGCAACAAGCATACCGGACTTGCTGCAGGTTATGGGCATTAGCCGATCTAGTCTTTACGATACTTTTTCTGACAAGCAAACGTTGTACATTGCCGCACTGGAACATTACAAAAAGGTTAGCTTCAATAGACAGGTCATTCTTGAACAGGCGTCAAGCGTTAGAGCAGGGATTCAACAATTTTTTGAGCAACATATTACTTCAGCGTACGATACGAGCCTACCCGGCGGGTGTTTTGTAACGAATGCAGCTACAACACTAGAGTCGCGGGATGAAAAAATAAATGAATTGATAAAGACTAGTTTTTTGAATTTAGAACAGGCTTTTTGCGAGCTTTTGGAAAAAGGCCGACAATCAGGCGAACTTGATAAAACCACTGATGTCAAAGCGTGGTCTTATTTATTGCTGAATTTACATCAAAGCATAAATATTATGGCAAAAGCAGATCAAGATCAGCAGCGTGCCAAAGAGATGATAAGCTTTGTAATTGCAGGAATATAAATTTTTTTTGGTTATTCTGGAACGATCGTTCCGTTATTGTAAATCATCCTTAATGCGGAGAAGAGACTTATGAAAATATCATTTATCGGGCTTGGGAAAATGGGCTTTCCAATGGCCCAAAATTTGTTGAAAGCTGGTAATGAATTAATCGTTTTTAATCGTACTCGTGAAAAAGCGCAACCCCTAATAGATCAGGGAGCGCATTATGCCGAGACACCATTGGAGGCAGCACAAAAGAGCGATATGGTCATAACCATGCTTTCTGACGATGCCGCTTTGGAGGAGATTGTTGAGGGTCCAAATGGAATTTTGAATGGATTATCAGAAAAAGGAATTCACATATCTGCCAGTACGATCAGTGTAGATCTGGCTCGGAAATTATCCGCGGCGCATGCGGAGAGAAAGCAATACTTTGTGTCTGCCACAGTGCTGGGGCGTCCGGATGCCGCTAAAGCAGCTAAATTGCGCATCATTTTGGCAGGTCCGGAGCAAGCCAGACAACAGTTAATTCCTGTTTTAGAACAATTAGGTCAGGAAATATTCGAGATTGGGGATTATAGCGAAGAAGGAAATGTTGTAAAAATAGGCGTAAACTTTTTAATTGCTTCTATGCTGGAAGCTTTATCAGAAACGCAGCTGATGGTAGGAAAGTATGGCATAGAGCCAGCCCGTTTTATGGATGTGGTGAATGCTCTTTTTCAATCTCCCTTATATCAGAACTATGGGGCGATAATGACAGAACAGCGGTTTGAACCAGCTGGTTTTAAAATGAAGCTAGGGCTGAAGGATGTTGCACTGGCTATAGAGGCAGCGCAGTCCGTCCAAGCTCCTCTACCTTTGGGCCAACTTATCCATCATCATTTATCTGAAGGAATAGCCCATGGTTATGGTGAGATGGATTGGACAGCTTTAATCCGTTGTCTAGAGCATTCTTCTTAAAAAAATAGGGTTGCCCCAAATATCTGTTGGTTGTAGTGCAGGAGAAAAATTAAAAGAGGTGTGATAAATCATGGAAATAGGTGTTACTTCGTTCGTAGAAACAAAGCCTGATATTGAGACTGGAATTGTGATGAGTCATGCACAGCGATTACGAGAAGTAGTCGAAGAAATCGTCCTTGCGGATCGGGTGGGACTTGATGTTTTTGGTATCGGTGAGCATCATCGTGAAGATTATGCAGCTTCTTCACCAGCAATCGTGTTGTCCGCTGCAGCGTCCTTGACTAAACGGATTCGCCTGGCTAGTGCTGTGACGGTCCTTTCATCTGCTGATCCTGTACGTGTGTTTCAGGATTTTGCTATGCTTGACGGCATCTCCAATGGACGTGCCGAGATTATAGCGGGCAGGGGTTCATTCGTTGAATCCTTTCCGTTGTTTGGTTATGGCTTACATGACTATGAGGAGCTATTCAATGAAAATATCGAACTGCTTATGAAAATACGGGGTTCCGAGAAAGTAACTTGGAAGGGAGGCCATCGGCCAGCAATTCATAGTTTGGGCGTATACCCGCGGCCCGTCCAAAGCTCTTTACCAATATGGATTGGCAGCGGAGGTACGCAAAGCTCTGCCGTTCGTGCAGGACTTTTGGGTCTGCCATTGATGTTGGCGATCATTGGCGGGAATCCAATGAATTTTGCTCCGCTTGTAGAGCTGTACAAGAAGGCGGCGGCCCGCGCTGGACATGATGTATCGCAGCTTCAGGTGGGATCTCATTCGATTGGATTCGTCGCAGAAGATACGGAACGGGCAGCAGATATCTTTTTTCCATCTACCCAGTACGGCATGAACAAGCTCGGCAAAGAACGAGGATGGTCGTATTATGATCGTTCCAGCTATGATGCGGCCCGAAGCTTTGATGGCGCATTGTACGTTGGAGATCCAGAAACAGTTGCTCAGAAGATCATTCATCTACGGAAGCATGTAGGTATTACACGCTTTATGATGTATGTTCCACTAAGCACGATGCCACATGAGCAGGTGTTGCGGGCTATAGAACTGCTCGGAACGGAGGTTGCTCCACGAGTACGAGAGGAAATTGCCAAGTGGGAAGCTGAGAAGGAATAGGAATTATACAAGCAATCATTATTGTATTGGAGGATTTTCATGAGTATCGATAAACGTATACTACCAGAATTAAGAGAGGCATATTCACAATTTCCAGGGTTTCAATTGGAAGAGAATTTAGAGTGGAGCAGAAGTTTAGTGTCGGCTCCGTCACTGAAGAGGTCAGAGCATGTAAACACAACCAGTCGAAAAATTCCGGGTGTTGCAGGGGAGATACTGGTAAAAATTTATGAACCTGCTGGGCGAAATGCTGACAAGCTTCCAGCTATGCTGTGGATTCACGGGGGCGGATACGTGTTAGGACATCCTGATATGGACGACGAGTTGTGTGAACGCTTTGTTCAGACGGCTAGATGTGTTGTCGTGTCGGTTGATTATAGGCTGGCACCCGAGCACCCCTATCCAGCTGCAATCGAAGATTGTTATGCTGGCTTAGTATGGATGACGGAGGAAGCGGAATCACTTGGCATTGATGAGAATCGGGTTGCGATTGCTGGTGCAAGCGGTGGCGGCGGGCTGACAGCAGCACTTGCGCTGATGGCACGAGATAAAGGTGGACCCTCCATTATCTTTCAGATGCCGTTGTACCCAATGCTCGACAACCGTAACATTACGCCATCAAGCCATGAGATTACGGAAGAAGGTGCAATCTGGAACCGGACGGACAACTTAACGGCTTGGAACATGTACCTGGGCGAGGAGAACGATGCCAGCAGGATATCTTCCTATGCGGTACCAACGAGAGCGGAGAATTTAGCTGGACTGCCACCAACCTATACCTGTGTAGGTCAGCTTGATCTATTCCGAGATGAGACGATCGAATATGTAACACGACTTGCGCAAGCAGGTGTAGATATCGAATTTAACCTGTATCCCGGATGTTTTCATCTTTTCGAAATATTCGTTCCAGAAGCGGAAGTGAGTCAGCGCGCCGTTCAGAGCTATATGGATGCGATGGCCCGGGCACTTCACCCCAAACACTCTCCATCCCCAAACGAGAGCTGTTAATAATGCAAGCACAAACCATATGATCATTGCTCCTTGTTGTAGATTGAAATCCTCGCCGATTATGCGAGAAAAGATTCTATACAAGGTGGTCATTTCATCACACACAAAAAATACACCCTTAGAATAGACCGGACAAACCATAGGTTTATCAATGTCTATTCCAAGAGGTGTATTTCATAATATTAAAGCGGGTGATCTTAACGAAGCGTCTTGAGCGCACCGCTCCAAGCCAATACTTGATCAAGCATGCCATTTACATTGGTCAGGTGAAGATCCGCTGGTTTGAACACAGAACCGTTCTCGAAATCAGTGAACAGGGACAGGGCTGGATGTACACGAACATCTGCTACAGACAGTTCTCCCAAGATTCCACGTAAATGCTCAGCTGCACGAGCGCCACCTACAGAACCATAACTCACGATACCCGCTGCTTTGTTGTTCCAAGCTTCACGCGCGTAATCGAGTGCATTTTTCAGTGATGCGGAAATACTGTGGTTGTATTCTTGAACGATAAATACGAAACCGTCTAACGTAGCAAGCTTTGTATTCCAAGCAGTTGCTTGTTCAGTAGCATCAACTTCTCCCATTAGTGGAAGTTTGAAGTCCGCGATATCTACGATCTCATAATTAGCATCTCCACGTGCATCTGCTACCTTTTTAACCCATTCCCCTACTTGTGGGCTTAAACGACCTTGACGAGTACTTCCCAGAATGATTCCGATGTTTAATTTAGACATTGTTTGTTCCTCCTCGATTTTTGTTCTACCAAATAGTTTGTCTAGAAATCCCATGAATTACACAACCTTCAAATAAATAATATTAAGCGTGTTACGCTCTAGTTGTCTTTAAGTTAAGTATCTTTAACATGAGATAATAATACCGTGTTTAGTTTACTTTGTCAAGCAACTTAATAATAGTTAGTTTATAATTTTGTCTCACCTTTACAAATTTAGTTGTCTAGAATATAATTGTTTAAGCAACTATTAAAAAGAAGATGAAATGAGAAGAGGTCTGATCATGACGACAAAGCATAACCAATCCGAACTTACGTTAGGATTTATGATGGGAACGACCTATCGTAAATTAAGCGCGTTATTCCAAAATGGGCTAAAGGAATATGATATAACACCTGAGCAATGGTCAGTGCTTTTTCAAGTCGACAGAACGGAAGGGCTGATTCAGAAGGATATCGCGAAGCGTTCGGGTAAGGATAAACCAACTACGACGCGAATTCTGGATCACTTGGAGGGAAAAGGGCTGGTCTATAAAAGAACCGGGGAGAATGATCGGCGTTCTTTTAAGGTTTATATTACGGAAAAAGGAAGAGCTCTGATAAAGGAGACCTTTCCTATTGAGGATCAAGTCACAGATGAGATTATGAACTGTATTTCCAGTGATGAATATGAGCTGCTCATGGGGTTGCTGCTAAGAATAAACAATCATATTGATCAAATAAATGATGGAGAGTAGGAACGTAAGTTATGCCAGAACAACAAGAACTACGTACGAAACTATGGACCAAGTCTTTTATTGCTTTAACGTTTAGTGCTTTATTTTTATTTATGAATTTACAGATGCTGCTATCTTCATTTCCGTCTTATGTTAAAAGTGAATTTCAAGCCGGAGATATTATGGTCAGCTTGGTTACAAGTGTATTTGCGCTAACTGCGATTGCTTCACGTTTTATGACTGCTTTTCTGATGCGGAGGGTTAGCCGCAATGTACTATTATATATTGGTTTAGCCATCGCGGCCGCCATAACCGGTCTTTATGTGGTAGCAGACTCAATCGGGTCACTATTGCTGATGCGGGTAGGCTATGGGATTGGGTTCGGGATTGCCAGCACGATTATTCCCACGATTGTTTCACAGATTATTCCTAGCAAAAGAATGGGCGAAGGGATCGGGTATTTCGGCTTATCAACCAGTCTTGCAATGTCCATTGGTCCTATGATTGGTTTGAACGTAATGAAGCAATCGGGGTTTGGAACACTGGCGATGATCGGAACATTCACCTTGCTTCTTGCCTTTCCAGTCCTATTGTTCTCACGTTCACTTCCAGCTGTACCGAAAAAACAGCCTATTGAGCGATCCATTGCACCATCCAAACCAATCAAGGTTCCTTTTAATACAAAGTTAGTATTGCCTGCAATACTGAATGTCTTACTCGCGATCACTTATGGTGGATTGCTTAGCTTTATCGCTTTGTTCGGCGAAGCGGTACATTTAGAGCAAGTGGGTTTGTTCTTTTTATTTAACGCGATAACAATCATTATTATTAGACCTATCTCCGGCAGATTATTTGATAAAAGAGGTCCGGCTGCTGTTCTGATTCCAGCAGCGGTTTGTGTCGTCGCGAGCTTAACAGTGCTCTCGTATACAACATCCATGCCCATGCTCATTATATCCGCATTGCTCTATGGACTCGGCTTTGGAGCTATTCAGCCAACTATACAGGCATGGATGCTTCGGACGTCTACACCTGTACAGTATGGCATGGCGAACAGTATGTTTTATAACTCAACAGATTTAGGGGTAGCCAGTGGGGCCATTATTCTTGGGGCAATCTCGGCGGCATCCGATTATGGGATGATGTATCGTTATTCTGCTGGGTTCATGGTGCTGTTTTTAATTATTTATATTGGGATTCAGATTACTAAGGCCAGAAATAACCCTTCAGCGTTAAGTCAATAAGGGATGATTTCAGATTAAGCTAATCTTTAGGTACTATTCATATCGTTTTAAGCTAAGGGGGTTATAGTAATCACATAACCCCCTTAAATATAGACCTTGACCCTGCCGGACGTTGGCAGGGTCCTTTTTTGTTGATGAAGAGGACAGAGATCTGTAGATTAAGCCAATCTTTATCTACTATTCATATTCTTTTAAGCTAAGAGGGTTATAGTAATCACATAACCCCCTTATAATATAGACCTTGACCCTGCCATACGTTGGCAGGGTCCTTTTTTTTTATGTTCTTGCACCATCCCGAAAACATAGGTAGTATACAGATTTTATCCACTAAGGACGGTATAATGAAGAAATCAGGGATGGCCAAAGAAGTAGAGGAGAGGTTCACAAATGAATATGACATGGAATCTGGATAGCTTATATCCTTCCTTTGAGTCAGAGAAGTTAAAAGGCGATCGTGAGCTACTCGGTCAACTTATTATAGATTTAAAAGCCTGGGCTGAGGGCAATCTAAAGCTTGAGGGTGTTTCCGTCGCAGCGATCGAGGACTTTCTAAGGCTCTACAACGATTATAAAAGCGTATATGTATGTTTATTAGCCTATGCAGAGTTAACGCTTAGCGCAGACAGCAGTTCTGAGGAAGCCATGAATCTTGCTGATGATATTGAACATTTGAGCTCAGAGATTGCTGGGGTAGTTGCGGGTTTTAAACGATGGATTAGCACTTGTGAACACATAGATGAGCTTATCGTTAGCTCAACTTATCTTCTGAAACATCAATTTTATTTAAAGGAGCTTCTTCTGCAATCCCGTTATGTGTTAAATGAGGAAGTGGAAGTTGCGATTGCCAGAATGCAGAGCACGGGTTCCAAAGCGTGGGGAAGGCTCTACATGGAGAGCGTATCGAGTACACTTGCAGATGTGGTAGTACAAGGGGAAACTAAGAAAGTAACGCTTGCAGAACTAAGGAGTATGGCCTATGAGAATAACGTTACATTAAGAAAAGCGGCTTATGAAGCCGAGGCTGAAGCTTGCAGTCGTATTGCTGGGGTTTGTGCAGCTTGCATGAATGGAATAAGTGGTGAGGCGCTAACGATTTATGGCATGCGTGGATATCAATCTTCTCTGGAAAAGGTGTTAGTGGCATCGCGAATGGACAGTGAAACTTTATCGGCAATGCTCGCCGCTCTTCAGGAGAGTTTGCCAGCTTTTCATACCTATTATCAAAAGAAAGCCGAACTGCTGGGACATTCCACAAAGCTGCCTTTTTACGATATTTTTGCACCGATTGGCGAAGAAAGTGTAAAAATCTCTTACGAAGATGCTCAAAAAACAATTGTCTCTAGCTTCGGAACCTTTAGCGAGGAATTGGCCAATTTAGCTCAAAAGGCTTTTGATCAGCAATGGATTGATGCAGAACCTAGAGCGGGTAAGGGTGGATATGGGCTCTGCATTGATATTTTTCCGATAGGCGAGAGCAGAATCATGACACAGTTCACTGGAAATGCTATAGATATTAGTATTCTTGCCCATGAGCTCGGCCATGCATATCATAGCTCCTGTCTGGGAGAAGAAACGATGCTGAACACAGATTATCCGATACCGATTGCCGAAACGGCTTCGATCTTTTGCGAGACGATCGTAAATCAGGCACTACTCACTAGTTCGACCAAGAAGGAAGCTCAGCTTCTATTGGAGAGAAGTATTTCCGATGCTGGGTATTATCTTGTAGACTTCTATGCCCGTTATTTATTTGAGCTTAAATTATATGAGAGAAGAACCTCGGGTCCGCTTCCTGTTCAAGAGCTGAACGAATTGATGATTGCTTGTATGGTGGAAGCTTACGGTGAGAGCATTGATCCTGATACGATCCATCCTTACATGTGGATGAACAAGGCCGGATATTTTATGGCTGGTTATGAATTTATGAACTTCCCGTATTCTTTCGGACTGTTATTCGCTAAAGGACTCTACGCAGAATATTTAAAAAAGGGCGAGGAGTTCGTCGCCCGGTATCGTCAGTTCCTTAGTGCTACCAGCAAGCATAATATTGCAGATGTAGCAAAGTTTATGGATATTGATGTACACTCCATTGATTTTTGGAGAGGTGCTTTAATGCTGATTGAAACCGATATTGAGGCATTCATCAGTACGACCTAAACAACTCTCCAGTTGTGATCACAGGTAGCTTCAATTTGGCCGCGTTTTTCAATGTAATTCGTGACAATTTCAGACATGTCGATCAGTACTTCTTTGACAATCGGCTTGCCCTTATACATCTCATAATCTCCACCGCCGCTTGCTCTATAGTTGTTCATAACAACATCATATTCCTTAGAGTCCTCTACAGGCTGCCCACGATGCAGCAGATGGAGGACTCTTTTGCCTACAGGTTTATTGATATGAAGCTCGTAGTGGATGCCTTCCCACATATCATAATTGTAATGTTGCGATTTAGGTTCTACATAAGCAGGGTTAACAATTACATTTCCCTCTAGATCCTTTTGAAAATAGTTGGCGGTTTGTTCCAGTGCCTCTTTTATATCTTGTCCGGTCAGTCTTAGCACAGTTAGCTTGTTTGGATAAATGAAGTTGGAAAGAATATCTCTCCGGGTAATGGTGTTACTGAAGCCCTTGCAATCGTTGCTGAGTAAAGCTGCTGTCGAGATCTCTACACCTGTAGCCTCCATTTGTACCTTATTCATAAATTCTATAAAGGGATGGTCAGCCAATCGGCATTCATCTACACTAGAAATAGAAAGGTCACCGATAACTGTACCTATTCTCTCATCCAACCAGGCTTCTGTTTCTGATTCAAGCGTGCTGCTAAGCTCTAGAATTGTATCATCTACAGCGGTCTTGTCGTCTACAGCAAGGAGTTCGGCTTGTTTACTCTTAATCTTCCAACGTTCGTTTTCTTTTTGAAAGACTACTGAAATCTTACCGAGGGAATGTCCATTACAACCAGGCTGTATGATCGTCACACCATTTAGCTCACTAGCTATGAATCGATGCTGATGTCCGGTAATTAATACATCTAAGCCTTCAACCTCTGTGCACATTGCATAGGCTTGATTCTCTCCAGTTAGTCTCTCTACAGGTTCACCACTAAGGAGGTCGCGCTCGAACCCGCCATGATAAGCTACAACGAGTAAATCGGGCTGTTCTTCTTCTTTAATAGTGGCACACCAAAGCTTTACAGTCTCTAACGAATCCTTGAATTGAAGTCCTTCTATATGGACAGGATTCTCCCAGTGGGGAATGTAATGTGTGGTAACTCCTAGAATGGCTACTTTGATTTTTTTGTCTATCCATTTGATGATATAGGGTCTACCAAATGCAGGTTTACATGTCGCGCGATCTATAATTCCAGCAGATAACCAAGGAAATTTGGAATCCTGAATGGCTTTATTAAGTAGTGGCTTACCAAAATTAAATTCATGGTTACCAATAATTGCAGCGTCATATTTCAATTCATTCAATGCAGCTATGCCTGGATTTAGTTCGTCACTGTACTGTGTGGCTGCATAATAAGCTAGCGGTGTACCTTGAATAAGATCACCGTTATCGAGAAGTATTAGCTCTGGACAATGGGATCTTTCTTGTTTAATAAGGCTAGCAATGGTTGCTAAGCCTTTTTGTCGTTTCTCACCCGTGCGGTAATCAATGGGCCCTAAATGCCCATGTAGATCACTTGTTATGAGGATTTCGCAGGTTAAGGTGTTGTCTTTATTCATGGGTAGCCTCCTACGGATAATAGTTCAGACCTCATTCTATCAGATAATTTGGAAATTTTAAGAGATTAAAATAAATTTTACATATATTTAATAGTTAGAGGCCTTAGATTTAATACAAAATATTTATAGTCTAGAAGTACTAAAAAAAAAGAGAACAGTGGAGGTCTTTCGTTTGAGAAAAATAAGTAAATTCGTATTGCCGCTAATGATGTCTATTACTTTGCTTAGTGGTTGTGGTGCTAACAATACTACCAATACTGCAAACCAAGGATCGACGGATGGAGCAAATGCACCGAAGGAAACGGCAGCTCCTGTAGCAGAGGGTTATGTTCCAGAGAAGCTCACAGTACAATTTGTCCCTTCTCAAAATGCGGATACGCTCGAAGCTAAGGCGAAACCTCTTGAAAAATTACTGGGTGATAAACTCGGTATTCCTGTAGAAGTAAGTGTCTCTACTGATTACAACACTGTTATCGAAGCTATGGCTTCCAAAAAAGTAGATTTAGGTTTCCTTCCTCCAACAGCTTACGTATTGGCAAAAGAAAAAGGAGCTGCTGAAGTTATTCTTCAAGCTCAACGTTTTGGTGTAAATGATGAAACGGGTGCTCCGACAGATGAATTGGCTGACTTCTATAAATCTATGATTATCGTTAAGAAAGATTCTGCGATCCAATCCGTTGCCGATTTGAAAGGCAAAAAAATCGCTTATCAAAACGTTACATCCTCAGCAGGTTTTGTATGGCCGGCTGCAACACTAATGGATGCAGGACTTGATCCGTTGAAGGATGTACAAGCTATCACGGTTAAGGGACATGACCAAGGCGTACTTGCTGTACTGAACGGTGATGTAGATGCCGCAGCTATTTTCCAGGATGCTCGTAATATAGTCGTTAAGGATTATCCGAAAGTATTTGAAGATACTCGTGTTCTCGCTTTTACTGATAAAATCCCTAACGACACGATTTCGGTCCGTTCAGATATGAATAAGGAATGGATTGAGAAGATTCAGCAGGCGTTTATTGATATCGCTGCTGACAAAGAAGGACATGAGATTATCAAAGATATTTACTCGCATGAAGGTTATGTGAAGTCACAAGATAGCAACTTTGACATTGTTCGTGAATACAACAATAAAGTAAAAACAGAGTAGTTCAGGCCGTTCAAGGATACAACGATGTTGGTGTATAACAGGAACTAAGGATAGCCAGCTCCGGATTCCCCCCCGGACCTGGCTATCTCTTTTATACGAATATACGAAAACACAAAAAGGAATGATTTTCATGATAGAGCTTCGTAATGTGTCCAAGACGTATCTAAACGGAACCAAAGGCTTAAACAACATTAACCTGACTATTCCAGCTGGAGAATTTGTAGCTATTGTTGGTCTTTCGGGTGCGGGAAAGTCAACCCTGCTACGTTCCATTAACCGGCTTCATGATATTTCAGAAGGCGATATTCTTATAAATGGGAAATCCATCACGAAGGCAAAGGGAAGCCAGCTCCGAATGATCCGTAGAAATATCGGAATGATCTTCCAAAGTTTCAACTTGGTGAAACGTACGACTGTGCTTCGTAATGTATTGGCAGGGCGGGTCGGCTATCATTCCACAATACGGACGATAATTGGCAAATTCCCACAGAAAGATATTGATTTAGCCTTTGAGTCTCTCGATCGGGTCAATATTGCTGAGAAGGCCTACACACGTGCAGATCAACTATCTGGAGGTCAGCAGCAGCGCGTGGCTATTGCTCGTGTTCTTGCGCAGGAGGCGCAAATTATCCTTGCAGATGAACCTGTCGCTTCACTGGATCCACTGACGACCAAGCAGGTTATGGATGATTTGAAAAAGATTAATATGGAGCTTGGGATTACGACCATCGTCAATTTGCATTTTATCGACCTCGCTAGAGAATATGCCACTCGGATTATTGGGCTCCGGGCAGGAGAAGTGGTCTTCGATGGTCCTGTATCCGAGGCAACCGATGAGAAATTTGCTGAGATTTACGGCAGACCGATTCATCAGGATGAGTTGTTAGGTGAGCCTGTAAGCGGAGGCATGTGATATGAGTGTGAATGCAGAGAAGCTACATCCCAAACCGCCAAGGAAGATAAAGCATTATTTTACAGCCATTATATTAGTAGTATTACTGTGGAGAAGTGCGGTCTTGACCGATTCATCCATTGGAGAGCTGATCTCCGGTCTGCCAAATATGCTGGATCTGCTTAAGGAAATGTTCCCTCCAAACTGGGGGTATTTTGACAATATTATAGATGCGATGCTGGAGACGATCCGGATGGCATTGGTCGGTACAACGTTTGGTGCCATTCTGGCGGTTCCCATTGCCTTGCTGTGTGCAAGCAATATTACGCAAAGCCGATGGCTTCATTATCCGGTACGTATGCTGTTGAATTTGATCCGCACAATTCCCGATCTACTGCTGGCTTCTATTTTTGTCGCCATTTTTGGCCTCGGTGCGCTTCCGGGAATATTTGCTTTGACGGTATTTTCGCTAGGGCTGATCGCCAAGCTTACCTATGAATCGTTGGAGACGATTGAACAGGGACCTTTGGAAGCAATGACTTCAGTCGGAGCGAATAAGACTCAACGAATTATGTTCGGCGTCATTCCTCAGGTACAGGCTCATTTCATGTCTTACGTGCTGTATGCCTTTGAGATCAATGTCCGTGCTGCAGCAGTTTTGGGTTTGGTAGGCGCGGGTGGAATCGGCCATTACTATGAAGTGACATTAGGCTTTTTAGAATACGATAAGACTTGCACTATCATCTTGTTCACATTAGCAGTAGTCTTGATTATTGATTATGTAAGCACTAAGCTGCGGGAGAAATTAATATGAGTAAATCATGGAATACCCTAGTCCCCAAACCTCGTAAAAATCGTTTCCGATGGCTGATTTATGTAGCATTAGCGGCAGTGTACATCTGGGCTTTTTCGGGAGTGCCGTTTAATGGATTTAAAGAAACTGCCGGGATCATTACTAAGGCAATTTTTGCCGGGATATTCTCACCTGACTGGGCCTTCGTTTATTTACCAGATGGGGAGGATCTGCTTCGGGGATTGCTTGAGACGTTAGCTATTTCAATTTTAGGGACTTTTATCTCGACCTTCATATGTATCCCATTTGCTTTTTGGGCTGCGGTCAACATGAGCAAGGGAAAGGCAATTTCGGGCTCCGGCAAGCTGATGTTAAGCTTTATACGGACATTCCCTGAGATCATTATGGCTTTGCTATTCATCAAGGCTGTAGGGCCGGGTTCATTTGCAGGCGTACTGGCTCTAGGACTGCATTCCGTCGGTATGCTCGGCAAATTGTTCGCGGATGAGATTGAGAATATTGATAACGGTCCACTCGAAGCCTTAATCTCTTCTGGTGCCAGCCGCATGCAGGTGTTATGGTTTGCTGTTGTGCCGCAGGTATTGCCAGGCTTTCTATCCTACACTTTATACAGATTCGAAATTAACGTTCGCTCAGCTACGATTCTGGGTGTCATTGGGGCAGGTGGGATTGGTACACCGTTAATCTTCGCACTCAGTTCACGGAATTGGGATCGTGTCGGAATTATCCTGCTAGGCATCATTGCGATGATTACGATTATTGATCTGATTTCCGGCATGATTCGGAAGAAGCTGGTGTAACTGAATCGCATAACTACATGTTAGACAAAGACCTCCTTAGGGTATGAATCGAGCCTATGGGGGTCTTTTTATGATTAGCGTACTATTCGGAAAAGCTATATATAAGTAATAATATTTTTTTTAGTTACATATGTTGGTCTATCCGAACTTGTACCAAAGGAGTTGAAGGCTTGGAATCTGCGCTTATTGGGAGCTTTGTATCGGCAATGGCTACCGTTCTTGGAGCATTTCCGATCCTGTTCGTGAACAAGCTATCTGAGAAATGGAAAGACATTCTCGTAGCTTTCACTGCAGGGATTATGGTGTCAGCCTCCACGTTTGGACTCATGCCACAATCGATCAAAGAATCGGGCATTATCGCTTTAACCTTAGGCCTGATTACGGGGGTGCTGCTGCTTGATTTAATTGAAAATAATATCCCACATATCGATGTGGAGAATAAACCCGGCTATACCAATATGGATTCCAAGGCGCTGCTCGTTTTGATTGCGTTGTTCATTCACAATATACCAGAAGGTCTTAGTACGGGATTCAGTTATGCCAGTGAGCAGGCGAGTCTGGGTCCCACCGTGGCCATAGCGATTGGTGCACAAAATATGCCTGAAGGATTGATTCTCGCAGTCTTTCTGATGAACTCTAGAACAACTAAGTTAAAAGCATTGGGAATCGTTACGCTTACCGGACTTATGGAAATGGTATCTGCGGTTATAGGGTATTTTACGGCGAGTTACCTACAGAATGTAGTGGGCTATGGTCTTGCTTTTGCCGCCGGGGCTATGCTATTCATCGTCTATAAGGAACTTATTCCAGAGAGTCATGGTCATGGTTACGAACGGCCTTCGACGTATTCGTTTATCTTTGGATTATTAATTATGGTGTATATCACGCAGATATTTGGGTGAATAGGATAGAAGGGATTCCAGTGAATCCTGTCGAACAAGAGTAGTTATGATGACAACACATAAACTTGAAAAGCTACCTTTTTACACCTTACTTATTTTTATCGTTGCTGGATCTATTGGAGCGGGGTATTTTTATACCCGTTCCTTTTTGGCGTTGACTGCTGTGCTCTATGGAGTAACGGCCCTGTATATTTTTAATGCTAGAAAGCTTACGCTTCTACCGATCCATGGCTTCTTACTTGCATTCATTCTGTTATATTGGCTTGCAGTAGGAAGTGCTGTTGATCAAGAACAGGCTGTGCTGGAAGCGATCAAGGTCTCTTTACTTTTGCCCGTGTCTGTATTGTTCTCAAGTCTCTCCGAGCGACGACGTGATCAGATCTGGGCGACTTGGGCTTGGAGTGGCGCAGGGTTAGCGCTTTGGGGGCTGGTATTTGGTTTATTTCGGGAGGGACGGCTGGAATCGACGCTGGGTTATGCGAATGTTTTTGCTGTGATTGTTGCGGCGGGATTGGCAGCGGGCTGGCGTACTTATATGCGCTCAAACCAAAAAAAATATGTTCTGCTATGTTTAATACAGCTATGTGGATTACTATTATCGGGCTCTAGAGCGGTACTGATCCTAGTTGTGATGGGGGCCATCGCCTTTGTATGCATAAATAGGAAGAACAAACCTACAGCGCTGTTAGGTGGTGGAGCACTAATCGTTCTAATCCTGGTGATTGTTGCGGGAATGATCATGAACAGCGGTGGAAGCGTCCGAGAAATGACTTGGAATGCTTCGGAGTTTGAGTTACGCCGTATTTATTGGTTAGATGCCTTTCATTTATGGAAAGAGCATTGGCTGGCAGGTATTGGCGGTGGCGGTTTTGCGATTCTATACCCGTCTGTGTATGTGAAATATGTACATCAACAATTTTTGCAGGTTGCATTGGATGCTGGAGTGTTCGGGGTATTGGTGTTCATCGCTATGATTGGTTCTGCGTTAAATGCGGCAACGCGTCAAGGACGAAAAGGCGTTGTGGTAATCCTAGCATTGTTACTATTCTGTGCCCATCTGGCATTCGATATTGATCTGGCATATCCTCTCGTATTCGGGTTGTTTATTATGCTGCTGACCAGTATGGAGATGGAGGGATATAAGCAGAAGGAGTTTCAACTAAAACGATTGTTATTTGTATCTTGTGCGATATTCGGAACTATCATTTCTTGCTGTTTGGTTTGGATGATTGTTGGATATACGCAACTTGTCAAGGGAGAATCGGCAATTTCCGAGGGCAACTGGAGTAAGGCAGAAAAAAACTTGCAATTCGCAGAAGAAATTCTTCCGTGGTCTCATGAGGTACATTATCAATTAGCGGCTTTTTATTCGCATCTAGCGAAATTGGAAGGGAACAAGGCGCACCTAGAAAGGGCTATAGAAGAACTCACAATCGCCTCCTCTATGACTCCGGACAATAGAAGGTATATAGAGATGTTGAAGAAAGTGGAGAATAGTCGATAATAGCATGATTTATATGAAAAAATACATTGTTATTTGTTAGATTCTACCTTAATATAGGGAAGTATTTCCAACAAATACATATTTAGAATAGGAGGAGTTTATCTGCGAAACACCATTCGCAAAATTAGCGCTTCACTAGCAGTTCTAATGCTGCTAACCTTAACGGCCCCGGTATTGACCTATGCTGCTAGTATGCTGAAAGTGTACTATAACGCAACAACAGGTGAAATTTCCGGGGTTATTTACTCTGATCAGAAGGACATTGATTTAGTTCTGGATCAAGGAGGAGAGAAATATCAAGTACCTTCGTCGGTACTCGGACAGGTATATCATTCCGAAAGTAATAATCTACATTGGGCTGATGTTAAAGGAACTATTGCTCCAGGTCTACAGCCAGGGAAAGCCATCGTTACGGCGGGGGATACAAAAGATTTTGCTGCAAGTGTGACGGGTAATGTGTATTCGTTTGCAGATGAACCATTGCCTCCAATTATTCAGTCTTGGGGTTCATGGATTAATATTGATAAAAGCTCAGCGGATGTCCATATTTCTTGGGAAAAACCAAACAGTATAGGAATCTTATTTTACAATGTTTATAGCAAAGATAAGCTGATTGCAACGACTAAAGAGACATATGTTACGATTCCCGATCTACCTTATCATTCCATGCAAGAATTCAAGGTTACTACAGTAGATTTGTTGGGCCGAGAGTCTGCTTATTCCACGCCCCGTACTTTACGTGTTTCAGGAGCCATGAATGAGGCTGAATTTCTTTTTAGTGGAAAAGAGGCTGGATATGCGCTTCAACCTAGTGATGAGATCGCTACCTTGAAGTTATCGGGTGATTCGCAAAATGGAACAACAAAAGGTTGGAATAGCTTACAACTTTCTTTCGGGGGTGTTTATTCAGAAGGTAAGTTTTCGCAATTAACGGTCGATAAAAATGAAGTTAATGCTTCTGATTTTGAATTGGTCGCAGATGATGGAGCTATCATTTCGGTGAATTATCTTCATAATTTTGATGGTTATTTCTTCTTTATTTTCGATGAAGAACTTAAAATGGATAAACAGTATACGTTGAGACTCAGTTCGTCAGCTTCCGGTAAAGAGATTAAGCTGCCTGATGCGAATTCTCGCAAATTCAGTGCCTATTTGTACGTGGATGTATATAACAAGAATGTTAATGAATATTCTTATGACTACAGATACTCAGCAAACAATATCGTTATAGGTGATCCATATGCTCCTGCCAAGCCTACAGAGCTAAAAGCATCTGGCGATGGTGGTTTATATGTAACATGGGAAAGTAATAAGGAAGCGGATTTGGACGGATATTTGGTATGGCTTGATGGTAAGCTGCTTACAGAGAAGCCCATTCATCAAACTAGCTATAAAATTGAGGGATTAACGAATGGCACAACATATCATGTCAACGTTGCTGCTGTAGATAAAGTCGGAAATCGCTCTTTACAAGCCTATATCTTCCCAGTTCCGTTGGCTTCTGGTAACCCTAGTGGACCTAGTAATCCAGGTAGTCCTGGTGGAGGTGGCGGTGGAACTCCAACCGTAACCGATACAACGACTACAGCTCCTGTCTTAAGCGTGGTCGACAAAGCTGGAGTCACAAAGTCTCTCAACATTGTATTAAAGAGTGAGAACAACAAGGTGACGGTTTCCGTTGCAACTGACGTCAAACAATTATTACTACCTGTTGCAACAGCTGTAATTAATAAAGACAATGCACTAATTGTAACAAAAGATGATGTATCACTCCAAATTCCGGGTTCGGTTTTGGAACAGCTGAAGGGTTCCATTTCAGCAGAGCAATTGAAAAATGCGAGAATCTCAGTAGGATTCACTCCGATAAGTGCTGAAGATATCGCCAAGATTACAGGAAAATCAGCGAATACTGTAATTACAGTAGCTGGTGTAGCTTATGACTTTACGTTGTCACTCCTTACGACAGACGGTAAAGAGACAAAGCTTACTCAGTTTAATGCTCCAATTACCCTGAAGTTGAAAGTGAACGAAGGTAGTAACTCGAAATTGACGGGTGTCTATTACTTGAGTGAACAAGGGGAACTACAATATATTGGTGGTCAGCTGGATAATGGCTATATAACAGTAGTTATTAGTCACTTCAGCAAATATGCCGTACTGCAATATGATAAATCGTTTAGTGATGTTCCTTCTACACATTGGGCATCTCAAGCGATCAAATCTATGGTAGCACAGCAGGTGGTAACTGGAACAAGCGATACTACCTTCTCACCGAATCAGCAGGTTACACGCGCTGAATTTGCAGCTTTTATTGCTCGTAAATTGAACTTGAAAGCTACTGGAGCAAGTCGGTTTGCTGATGTAGCTTCTTCCAAGTGGTATGCGGATGAAGTAGCAGCAGTAACTGAAGCGGGAATTGTTAGCGGCCAGTCAGAGGCGAAGTTTGCGCCTGAGCGTACGATTTCCCGTCAGGAAATGGTTGTGATGTTGATGAAGGCTTATGTCTACAAGAACAACACGACCTTGAATGCAGGAGAGTCAGATCGTCCGTTTGCTGATGGTTCGGATATCGCAGAGTGGGCTAAGCCTTATGCTACTGCCGCACAGAAGCTTGGATTCTTGCAAGGAAGCAACGGCAATAAGCTCGAGCCTCATAAGAATGCTACCCGTGCTGAAGCGGTACAATTGATTTCTAAACTCTAATCTAAAAAGTTTTAAAAAAACGGCCAATGAAGTGCCAGAGCAGCTTAAGCTGCCTGACCTCATTGGCCGTCTTTATGGTTTAATCTATAATTATCCTCGCAAAATCGTCTCGATTTGCTCCAGCTCTTCTGCGCTTAGCTCCGGTGCATTCAAGGAAGCGACTGCATCTTCAATCTGGCTCACCTTACTTGCGCCGATCAGAGCAGAAGTGACTTTACCTCCCCGGAGTACCCAAGACAACGCTAGCTGAGACATTTTTTGTCCACGTGCAGCAGCAATCTCGTTCAGTTTGCGAACTTTAGCGATCTTCTCTTCCGTAATGGCATCTTCGGACAGGAATACACTTGGTCCAGCAGCGCGAGAATCAGGAGCAATTCCGTTAAGATAGCGGTCGGTCAGAATGCCTCCTTGTAGTGGAGAGAACACAATCGATCCGATACCCTCCTCAGTTAATACATCCTGCAAGCCATCTTCAATCCAGCGGGACATCATGGAGTAGTTAGGTTGATGAATCAGGCATGGCGTTCCAAGTCGACGCAGAATTTGTGCCGCTTCGCGTGTCTGTTCAGGGTTGTAATTCGAAATCCCAACATACAGCGCTTTACCTTGACGTACAATAAGATCCAGCGCAGCCATAGTCTCTTCCAGTGGTGTATTCGGATCTGGACGGTGGTGATAGAAAATATCTACATAATCAAGGCCCATACGTTTCAAGCTTTGGTCTAGACTGGAGACGAGATATTTCTTGGAGCCCCATTCGCCATATGGACCGGCCCACATATAATATCCAGCCTTAGTAGAGATGACCATTTCATCACGATAAGGAGCAAGATCCTTCTTAAGGATTTGACCAAAGCTTTCTTCTGCGGAGCCAGCTGGGGGACCGTAGTTATTAGCGAGATCAAAATGAGTGATTCCAAGATCGAAAGCTCTTCTTGCCATGGCGCGACCATTCTCGAATAAGTCGTTTCCGCCAAAGTTATGCCAAAGTCCTAGCGAGATCGCCGGAAGGAGTAGACCGCTTTTTCCAGTGCGGTTATATTTCATATTGTCATATCTGGTAGCGCTTGCGTTATACATCATTATTTCCTCCTAAAAAGACTTATTTCTGATTACGTTACGTCCTTATTGTAGCGAAAGATCCCGGACAAACGTATGTCAGCAAGGAAGAAGTTTATAGCACAATGTCATTTTCGAGATGACGGATACGGTATTCTTTTGGAGAACAACCTTTCACCTTCTTGAACATTCGCGAAAAGAGTAAGGGGTCCTGATAGCCGACAGAACGCGAGATCTCACCGATAGTACAAAGGGTTTCTGTCAGAAGCTCGCATGCTTTAGCGATTCGGTAATTTAATAAATACTGCTGCGGTGGCATACCAATGGTCCGTTTGAACAAGGAAGATAAATATTTGCGATCCAGCTTGAGAGAAGAAGACAGCATTTCCACCGAAATGTTCTCACAATAATGTGTATGCAAAAAGTGGAGACTTTGCTCGACGTAAATACTCTTTTGACGCGGTAAAGGAAGTACATCCGGAACAGCTGGCACCGCTTGTAACAAGAGGGAGAAAAACTCATACATGATCGCTTTTAGCGGCAGGTCAAGACAATCTGAATTGTCGGCTCCTTCTGTCAGGCGTTCGTAGAGATTAGGCATAAGCTGTTTATCCATCGGGAAGATTGGCTGCTCAGGGGTCAAGGAGGTTTTGGATAAAATATATGATACCTGTTCTCCGGTAAAGGCTACCCAGGAATAGATCCAAGGATTGGTCAGGTCCGCTGCATAAGAAGTAACGATATGAGGGTAGGTAAGAAAAGCTTGTCCCGCTTGCAGAATATGGGTTTGTTCACCCACAGATACCTTTCCAGTTCCCTCATGAATGAAATGTATTTTGTAAACGTCACGAACTCCAGGTCCGAAAAAATGCCCAGGTAGACACTGCTCCCGCCCCCAGTAATGGAGATGCAGATCGGGATTACCTCTGAAGGGACGCTCAGAATTATAATTAAATATCGCCATGAATGCTTCAGTCTCTTTCTTTTATAGAGTTAACTAAGGGGGATTGTGCCCACTTTCTTTTATTATACAGCATATTTTAGTGGGAACATTACTTGGAATGGTTTGCGAATTCTGTGATAGAAGTTTATCCCAGCTCAGTTTGGTTAAGTAAGCTATGAAGCTGAACGTATGAGCTAACTTCGATCATTAGGAGGTAATGGAGATGAATAAGAGAATAGTGGGTGTCTTTGCTGCCGAATACGAAGCTTCGAGGGCTATTGAAGAGTTGAAACGTCAAGGCTGCAGAACAGAGGACATATCGATTATCGCGAGAAATTCAGAGAGTACGGATACGCTTAGAGATGAATCAGGGACCCAAGCGCCGGAAGGAATAGCTACTGGTGCAGCTACGGGTGGTCTGCTGGGTGGATTAACTGGGCTCTTGATGGGGATAGGCGCTTTGGCTATTCCAGGCATCGGGCCGATCATTGCAGCCGGACCGCTTGCGGCAACACTTGCTGGAGCGGCAATAGGTGCAGGCAGCGGTGGATTAGTTGGCGGTCTTATTGGACTTGGCATTCCTGAAGAGGAAGCCAAGCGTTACGATAACTACGTAGATGAAGGCCATATTCTTGTAATGGTGGATGTGGAGGGCGAGCAGAAAGAGGAAGAAGTGAAGCGGATCTTCGTACAGCATAATAGTCTGAATGCGGACCATTTTGAGGATATTGCGAATATGAATACAGCTGAAAATCGAAATTATGATGGTAGTGTAAAGGAAAGTGATGCGCTCCGGGCAGCTGATCAACAAGAGGCGAGAAATCTAGCTCAAGCTACCGGAACCTTGGATGCTATGGATACCTTAGCTAGTGAGCGCATTAGAAATAAATAAGAGATGATTATCTATTTAGTAATAAAAACAGACTATTTCACTAGCCAAGGGTGAGCTGGTGAGATAGCCTGTTTTTTTGTGTAATGCTATAGAGAGGCAACATTCTGTCTAACGGTTAGTCCATCCGGTATTTCTTTGCCAGGCAGGAAATGAATGCTACGGATGTAGCGGATTGTTCGACTCTGTGCCCGCATGATGACCGAATGCGTCTCAGCGCGCTCTTTGCCGATAAAACGGACACCGTTCAGAAATTCACCTGAGGTTACGCCAGTGGCGGCAAAGAGTACGTCGCCTGTGCCAACCATGTCCTCCATGTATAACACTCGCGTAGGATTAGAAATTCCCATACGGACACAGCGCTGCTGCTCAAGAGGTCCATCGGGAAGCAAACGGCCCTGCATTTCTCCACCAAGACATTTCAGTGCGGCAGCTGCAAGGACGCCTTCAGGTGCTCCGCCCGAGCCCATGTACAAATCGACATCGCTATCCGGCAGGGCTGCCGCAATAGCGCCAGCCACATCGCCGTGACCGAGTAGCTTAATCCGTACACCCGCATCTCGAAGACTATGAATGAGCTGCTCATGCCGTTTGCGGTCAAGTACCATTACAGTTAGCTCGGAGAGGGACTTGCCACTGAAGAGGCATGCTTTCTGGAGAGTGACCTCCACAGGGTCTTCAAGACTAAGCTTCCCGGCAAGCTCAGGACCGCAAGCGAGTTTCTCCATATAAATGTCTGGAGCATGCAGCAGGCTGCCCTTATCTGCTATGGCAATCACGGATTGGGCATTGTGAAGACCACAGGCCACCACTTCAGTGCCTTCCAGAGGATCGACGGCTACATCGACAGAAGGACCCTTTTGATTCCCGACTTTCTCGCCAATATAGAGCATTGGAGCATCATCCATCTCTCCTTCACCAATGACGACCGTTCCGTCGATGGAGACAGAATCAAACATGGAGCGGATGGCAGTCGTGGCTGCATCATCTGCCGCATTTTTATCTCCCCGCCCGATCCAGCGAGCTGAGGATAATGCACCTAGTTCAGTTACCCGTACAATCTCAAGAGCCAGTTCGCGATCCATTCTAATTCCCTCCAGTACATCCCATATATTTTAATCTGAATGTTAGATATAACCCATAATAATACCAGCGGTTTCTTCTATAGCTTTGTCGGTAATATCGATTACAGGACAGCCTAGCTTATTGAACAGAGAAGAGGCATATTCCATCTCCTCTGTAATCCGCTCCAGACTTGCATATTGGGAGCCAGTCGGTAACCCAAGCGCCTTCAGCCGCTCGGAGCGAATCTTCAGCATATACTCCGGCTTCATGGTTAGTCCGATCAGTCGGTTCGACGGCAAGCTTAGCAGCTCTTGCGGAGGAGCAATTTCAGGAATAATCGGATAGTTAACGACCTTTTTCCCCCGATGGGCCAAAAAGATACTAAGTGGTGTTTTCGAAGTACGGGACATCCCTAGCAGAACGATATCGGCCTTCAGCATAGCGCCGAGATCGCGGCCATCATCACAGGCAACTGTGAATTCGATAGCCTCCATACGTCGGAAGTAGTTCTCATCAAGCTGGTGCAATAAACCCGGTCGCTGTTGAGGAGCGTCGTCAAACGTATCAATGAAAGCTTGCATCATTGGACCCATAATATCGACGATACGAAGGTCAAGCCGTACAGCCTCTTCTTTAATCATTTCTCTTAGCTCCGGCTGCACCAGCGTATAGACGACAAAACCTTTATGCTGTGCGGCTTCTTCCATAAGCTTCCGGAGCTCATCTTCGTTTCTAATGTTCCCGTATCTTTTGATGGTGATCTGCTGATTCTGGAATTGATGAATGACGGCCTGCACGACAGCTTCCGCCGTATCTCCTATAGAATCTGAGCAGATCGTTATCAGGTTGGAAGATTGCTCAATGCTCATGAATTCCTCCTGTTATCCTTTGGCTTCTAGTTCGAGGAGAAGTTTTACGATAGCAGTTTTCGTCAAGCGTCCTATGACATCCAGTTTCGTACCATTGTCTTCTGTGACGCTGGGAACAACTACCGGTAAACTATCTACCTCGTGAAAAATCATTTTATGTGCGGCATCAAGCACCGTCTCATCCGGTGAAGTTGTGACTACTTTGGGCTGGCGTGTCATGACCATGCTTACGGGCATGGAGACAGCACCCGGATTGCCAAGGGTTACTTTCAGGAAATCCTTACGTGAAGCAACACCGGTGAGCTTGCCCTCTTCGTCACAAATAATAAGGGTGCCAACATCCTGTAGAAATAGCGTAACTACGGCATCTTGAACCGTAGTAGTCTCACGGATAATAATAGGTACACTTTGAATCTCTTTTACCTTTGTCTCCTGCAACAAATAATTGCTTCCCAGACGATTAGATGATTTGAGTCCCGGGAAGTAACCGACTTTAGGTTTAGCATCGATATATTTGAGCATAACCAGAACAGAGAGATCGGAGCGAATCGTTGGCCGTGTTAAATTCAGACATTCGGCAATCTGTTCGCCGGTAATCGGAGCTCTTTTGTTCACAATATCAATGATTTCTAGTTGACGTGATGTCAGTTCGATCGCAATTCCCTCCACTTCAGATAAAAAGGCATTCCTCTTTAGAAAAGAAGCGCCGTTAAGCGAATCCTCCTTTCATATATGAGTCATATATAGATGTTTTAATTTAACTTGGTTATATAATACGCAATAGTGGTCATAAATGCAATATATAGTACGTCATATATTCATTTTTTTTGACGCAGATGTACGGACCCTACGCTTTAACATTAATTGTTTCAAGGCATCAGCATTGACTAGGCTGGTCCCAGCAATGATAGTGAATACACCGAGGATCGTAACCCAATTCACGGCTTCATGATAAAAGAAAAAGCCAACACCTACGGCAATCGGTGGAGAGATATAGAGCCAGGTAGAGGGAAACACAGGATTTGTCTTAGCGACGAGCCAGTAGAACAACGAATGACCGACCATCGAGCCGATTACGATTAGATAGAGCAGTGAACCTGCGATCTCGTAAGAGAGCAGAAACTCAGGATGTACATTTTCGGTGGCTAAGGAAAGAATGAATAACAGCACTCCACCATACATCATTTGGGCTGCATTTAGTGCGATTGGAGAGACCTCAGGCATACTGTTGATTACTTTTTTAGAATAAATCGCACCTACTGCGTAACAGCATTCCCCAATGAGGACAGCTGCGCAGCCGATGAGCCATAACGGTGAAATATCAACGACAAGATTAGGAAGAACGAGCAGCAGTACGCCAGCCAACCCGATGATACAACCATATAGTGAGATGGCAGGTGCTTTTTGACGAAGAATAGAAGTTTGGAGCAACAGAATCATGATCGGACCCGTGGCAGAGAGTACAGCTGCTAACCCGGAAGATACATATTGTTCAGCCCAGTAGAGACCTGCAAAGGTGCCAAAGGTTAACGCAGATCCGGTGAAGAGCATTTCTTTACGCAGGAGCAGGGAGAAGCTAGCTTTTCGTTTCCAGACCATCCATAGAAATAGAACAGCGCCTGCAACAAAAAATCGCAAGCCTGCTGAAAAGAAGGGCGGCGCACCGGCATCCACACCGATTTTGATAGCTAGAAAGGTCGTGCCGAAGATCAGACATACAAGTGCATAAGCGAATAAGATCATTTTGAAAGTCCCCTTTAGTGTGTGTATATAGCGATCCTTGAACCAGTTCGTTAATCATATAGGGGAGAACACAGAACAGATGATGTTGAGTAGAACAGATGACTTCGAAAATCGTGTACAATACTGTAAATAGGAGTTGTTCGGAGAGGAGTTGCAGTGAGGTGAAAAAGTCAGCGAACGTGGAGCATAATCATCCCTTGTTTCGGCAGGTATATGAATTTCTAGTGAATCGCATGGAGCGAGGGGAGTGGGGGGCACATGATAAGCTTCCTTCTATACGGCTGCTGGCGGAGGAATTAAAGGTACATCGACTGACAGTATTCAAAGCGTATAGAATGCTGACAGAGGATGGAAAAGTTTATGTAAAAGATAAATCAGGTTATTACGTATCGCCTGTTAGCTTAGTTCCTATTGTAGAAAAAGGAGCAGCAGTGACTGCCTATGCGCTCACTAATCCTCTTTCGGATATACAGAGAATGCCTGCTAAGTATCAGTTCTCACAGGCGCTGATTGATCCAGGTCTTTTGCCAAATCTTTTTCTATCCGACTATGTCAAAAAAGTGTTCGATTTATATCCCAAGGTCATGGGGACGTACTCTTCGGTTCAGGGAGATGAGGAGTTACGGGAGACGCTAAGTCGTCATTTTCGGAAGAAGCATTGGCTACAGTTATCTTCGGAAGAGCTGCTTATTACTTCAGGTGCGCAGCAGGCGATCAATCTGATTGCACGAATTGTGCTCGGGCCTATGGACACGGTGCTTGTGGAGCGACCAACCTACAGTGTGGCCATGGATATTTTTCGCCGGGAGGGGGCAAGGCTGGTTCCGGTGGAGATCACTCCGATGGGCTACGACTTGGAGGAAGTTGAAGCGCTGATGAAAAAGCATAGACCGCGCATGTTCTATATCAATCCGACTCATCATAACCCAACTGGATATACGGTGCCAGCGCAGCAACGTAAACTGTTGGTCGAGCTTGCCGAGCGTTATCGCTGTCTGTTAGTCGAAGATGATCCGTTCCGCGATATGTATTTTGAAGAGGAGCCCCCGCCGCCCTTTTTTGCTTACGATACCGAAGGTTGGGTGATCTATATTAGCAGCTTCAGTAAATATGTAGCCCCAGGCTTACGGATCTGTGCGGTGGCTTGTCGCTATCCGTTTATGGAGCGCTTGATCACGGCCAAATCACTCGCGGACAATGGTACTCCGCTGCTTAACCAGAAGATATTCCTACATTACTACACGTCATCACGTTTGCAACAGCATCTCGGTAAGCTACGCATTGCACTTCAGGTGCATAAGGAGATTGTAGAGGAGGAGCTGGCTGGGACTGGGTGGGAGTGGACGCCTCCGCAAGGTGGCTTGAATTTATGGGTGAAGCTGCCGGACCATCTTTCGGCGGATCGACTGTTTGTCTCAAGTATGGCCCAGTCGATTGCTTTTGTGCCAGGAGAGTTGTTTGATCCGCTTGGTGAGATGAGGTCGAGGATTCGAATAAGTTACTCCTTTGCAAGCGAAGGGGTGCTACGTGAGGGGATTCAGCGGATGATTGCAATTGCGCGAGGGTTATGAGTAGGTACAGTAGACATGAGGAACTAATGAAGACTATTTAGGATGGAAAAGATTAGACTTGTATAACTTGTTTGGAAATTGTTGTAACACTTTCTTCTTCTGTTCCGTCTGTAGAGTAAAGAAGGAGGTTATTATGATGTTTAAGACCAAGTTCCGCAGTCCACTTATGATGTTCCTAAGTATAACGTTAATATTTATGGCCTTACTGACGGTGCGTCCCTCCGTTACTTATGCGTGTTCCTGTGTTGTACCTGCGGAGCCACTTGAGGCGCTGGAGTCAAGTTCAGCTGTCTTTACTGGGAAAGTAGTGGACAAAAAGGAGCCAAAGGGGACTATAATCTCATCTGCGGATCCAGTAAAAGTAACCTTTGAAGTCGATTCCAGCTGGAAAGGAATTAAGGGGAATAAAGTTACCTTGAGTACTGCTTTATCGTCTGCCAGCTGTGGGTTTGAATTCGTGGAAGGGGAAAGTTATATCGTCTATGCGTATGCTAATGACGAAGATGACTCTGGTAAATTAGAGGCCAGTTTATGCAGCCGAACGAAGCTGCTTGCCTCGGCATCAGAGGATCTGAAGGAGCTTGGACCTAGTATATCGGCAGGTACTCCTACAGCTTCTCCGGAGGTAACATCAAACCATTCGCCGAAATCCGAAACTGGGAATAATGGGGCGACTGAAGTTGAGGGGAAACCAGCTGCGGAGAGTGACTCTTTTCCACTTGTGAATGTAGGGATCAGTGGAATCATTATCGTTCTGATAGCTATAGTTGGCGCTGTGTTGTACCGTCGTAGAGATGGTGGAACGCGTAAGAAATAACGCTTTAACTGTAGGTTCACGTTATGTCGTGATGAAATAAGCGGTCGCTCGGGAGTTGTTCGGGCGACCGCTTATTTGTTTGAGCTGACCTTAAGTAGGTGGTGGGCGGTGTGGGTACTGGTGCTTAAGTATAGCTCGGGTCATCAAAACTCGAAGTAAGTGAAATCCTTCTTAAAATTGTCGTGGTTTACTCGATATTATCGATAATTAGGGGAAATCTCCCTGATTTAATCGTATTTTACTCTATATAATCGATAATTGGGGAATTCCTCCCTAAAATTCTGCGGAAATGCCCTATTTTTCCTATAATCGACTATATATTAGGGAGAATTTCCGCAAAAAGTTTAATTTGCGCTTATAAAGTTCGAATTTGAGGGAGAATTTCCCTAATTATGAGTTCAAGGAGGGCAGAATTTTGTGAAATACGGTGAACATTAGATGTTGTAAGGTGAGACAAAGTAAATTTAGCTAATGTAAGTTGAAATCAGTTAAAGTTCGCTGCTGTAAGATGAATTCATGCTACAAGCTTACGTCACACCCAGCCAAACAACCGAGCAAGCTGAGCGACAGCAAAGGTTACTCCAATGGCGATACCGAGTGGGATGACTGCTGAGAGAACAGCCCACTTCATGCTTTTCGTCTCCTTATAGATGTTCACGAGTGTAGTGCCGCAAGGATAGTGGAGCAGGGAGAACAACATCATATTAAGTGCGGTCAGCCAAGTCCAGCCATGTGATAAAAAGACATCTTTGATGCTGCCCAAGCTATCGATATCGACCATAGCACCTGAGGACATATAGCCCATAAGCAGAATGGGCAGTACGATTTCATTCGCAGGAAGTCCAAGAATAAACGCCATGATGATAAAGCCATCCATGCCGAGCATGTGTGCAAAAGGATCGAAGAATGCAGCCATATGATTCAGGACAGAATCTCCACCAACAAACAGGTTGCCAAGAATCCAAGTGATAATACCGGCAGGGGCAGCAACGACGATGGCACGAGTAAGTACATTAAGGGACTTATCTTTAGAGGAAATAAGTATGGTCTTCCAAATTTGTGGACGACGATAGGGCGGGAGCTCTAGTGTGTAATGTGTTGGAACACCGCGTAGCGCAGTTTTGGACATGACCCAGGAAACCGTCAGGGTAACGATGATGCCGATCAGTACCATCCCCATAAGTACGGAGGCGGTGGTGAGGGTACGGAATGCGCCTGTCGTAGCCGCTCCTGCCATGAATAAGGAAGACAATAGAATCAATGTTGGCCAGCGGCCGTTACATGGAACGAAATTGTTGGTCAAAATCGCGAGCATCCGTTCACGCGGCGATTCGATGATTCGTGTGGAGAGGATCGCGGCGGCATTACAGCCGAAACCCATAGACATGGTCAAAGCTTGCTTGCCGTGACCACCTGATTTTTTGAACAACCGATCCATGTTAAAAGCAACCCTCGGCAGATACCCGAAATTCTCAAGCAGCGCAAACACTGGGAAAAATATCATCATTGGCGGCAGCATGACGCTGATGACCCAAGAGGTTCCTCGATATAATCCCAGAACAAGTACACCGTGTAGCCAAGCGGGGGCATGGATCGCCTCAAATCCGGCAGTGAGATAACCTTCGATGAAGCCGAAGAAGGAAGCAAGCCAGCTTGAAGGATAGTTGGCGCCGGCAATCGTAATCCAGAATACGATACCGAGGATGGCGAGCATAATGGGGAATCCCCATATTTTTGAAGTTACGATATTATCTAGCTTATAAGTGCTGTTCAGCTTCTTCTTATCCCTATAGGTGACTGCATCCCCGCAGATGCCTGCGGATACGCCATAGATACCACTGACAATCTCATCCCGTATCGCTCCGCCGTCAGCGAGCTTTTTCGCTGTGGACAGCAAGGAATCTAGAGGATCTAATCCCTTAGTGATATGCGGTGACTCCATGACCGATGACCTCCTTTACTTCAGGTAATTCTTTATTCTTCATATTCTCTTTAAGTGAGGTAAGAAGGCTGTCATCACCATCTAACAGGCGCAATGCAATCCAGCGGGCCGGGTATTTGCTGCCAATGGTTTGTTCTACCAGCGGTGTAAGCTCTGCAATTCCTCGTTCAATCTCCTCGTTGTACGTAATACGCAGTGGCTGTGCAGTGAATGCGCCTGTAGCCACTCGCTCCACCTGATCCAATAACGCCTCAATACCGATTTTATTGCGAGCTGATATCGCTACAACAGGCACGCCGAGACGTTTGGAAATACGTTTCAGATTGATGTCGATACCAAGTTTACGGGCTTCGTCGATGAGGTTGATGCAGACTACAGCCCGCCCGGTAATCTCCAGCACTTGCAAGGCAAGGTTGAGATTTCGTTCTAGCGAGGTAGCGTCGAGAACAACTAGTGTCACATCGGGCTGTTCAAAAATAATATAATCTCTAGCCGCTTCTTCATCAGCAGAATTCGAGTACAGCGAATACGTACCAGGAAGATCTACTGCGAGGTACGTATGGTCCTTATGCTTAAACTCGCCTTCAGCGGTAATGACGGTTTTACCTGCCCAGTTTCCTGTATGCTGGCGCATGCCGGTCAGCAGATTGAAAAGCGTGCTTTTGCCAGTGTTAGGATTGCCTGCAAAAGCGACTGTGAAATGACTCATGCTTCTACACCTCCGATGACTTCTCCAAATATTAAAGAGCTTTCTTCTCTACGTAATGCAATGGTCGTGTTGCTTACCCGAAAAGCTATAGGATCTCCTAAGGGACTACGCCGTAACACCTCAACGGCATTACCGACTACAAACCCGAGATCCAGTAATCTTCTTCTAAGCACGCCCTGAACTTCAATGCCGCTGATACGCAGTGTGCTTCCTTTAGCCGCTTCTGATAAAGGAATACTAGCTCCAGACATTAGATCCCCTTCTTTCATTTATTATTATTTGTATTTTTATGGTTATTATTTTGTGCATTGGAATTTTTCTTGTGGTCTGACACAATATTAGTATATGTGAACAACTTTGTCCCTGCAACAAGAATGTTTCCCTAAGGCAAAATTAATTTAGGCGCAAAAAAGCCCCTAACGGAAAGAAGGCTTGCGCTCTCCAGCCGAGGGGCTAAGGTTGAGTCTACTTATAGGCTTGTCTTTAATTGGAATAGTCTAATCCAAGTTTTTATTAGTCGTGAAGTTATGTCCAGCTTCCAAAATCAAGCGTGCGTCCAGTCTCTACTAAAGTCTTGGTATTACTTAGAACCTGCCACCAAGCGCTGATGCTGCCTGCATACGAAGGATCTTCAGGATGCCATTCATCATGGATAAGCGTGAGCTTAGTAGTTCCACCCACTGGTTCAAGCAGCCAAGAAATACGCGACTCATATCTTTCATGTCCTTTATGATAGGAAGGTCCTACCTTATGCGTGAAACGCAATGCTTTTTGCGGAGTAAACTCCAGCAGAGTCCCATAGACATGCAGCGTTTCATCTCCATCTGCACCGGGTCCGATGTATTCCAGTAATTCTCCTTCTTTGAAGGTTGAACGAATAACGCTCCCGTAATAAATCTGCTTCGTACCTTCCGGAGAGATTAAGGTTTCCCATACCTGCTCAGGTGTTCCGCCAATATAAAATTCATAGTGTAGTTCCTTCATTCGTTATTCCTCCTTGATTTATAGGTTCATTTATTCCCTCAGACTCATTTACACTATACAAAAGGATCACTGACAACTACGGTCAGTGATCCTAAAGTAATTTATGTCTTATAATGAGCTGCTAAATTGGAGGCTATGGAGGCTAGTTTTTCTCTTAGTGAGGAAGGCTCCATGATGCGTAATGTGGTTCCATAAGGCAACAAGAAATAGGGTGCATAAGTCAGTAAAGAAGTTTCGTCCACTTGAAAGCGGGCTTGTCCTTCCATGCGCTGTACCAGCGTATGTCCGAACAACCAATGACTGCATAGATCATTCAAGACTCCCTCGTCGGATGCGATGACTACTGTAACTAGTTTCTCTTCAGTATTGCGTGCAGGCAGTAAGCTCTTTAACAAAAAATCACGTGCAGAGAAGTCAGCAGGACGAGCGAACACAGCTTCTGTACGATGTAGTTCAATGATTCTATCCACCCTGAAACTACGAATTTCATGTCGCTCGTGGCAGTAAGCTACGGTGTACCATTGGCCCTTCCAGAGTACAAGTCCGTAAGGATCAATGGCACGGGATGATTTGGTTTCTCCATTACCCTTACGATATTCCATTTGCAGGGTGTATCCGTTCGCTGCCCCCAATTCCAATTCTTGAATCAGATGGCTAAGTGACGGGGAAGGAGAATGGATCGTCTCAATACCATTCTCATGGCGCTCCATTTGTTCTAATTGCTGGGCATTGCTGTATCTTTTTAGCTTGGATAGGGCTCGGTCCAGAGCTTCAACATAAGGATATCCGGTCCCCCTGGCAAAAGAAGAAGCTTGTAGAAGGGCACGCTGCTCTTCGGAGTCAAAGAATAATGGAGCCTCAATAAAATGTTCCGGTAAGCTGTAACCGCCACCAGGCCCGCTATCCGCAATAACGGGTACACCACTGATGCATAACGCATCGATGTATCTGTACACAGACCGAACACTGATCTCTAACGCTTCCGCTAGTTCTCCGGCGGTTCTTCCCCGCTGCTTAAGCATCCAAAGAATGGATAACATATGATCGGCCTTGGACATAAATCTTGAGCCTCCTTGCTGTAGGAATTAGTAGTTCAACTATAGCAAAATGCTCATAGATCAGCCAGAATCCTTTCGGTATGATCTTATCGCTGTTTAAGCATACGTTGTCTACCATAGGTTCCGAGTCGCCATAAATATTCTACCGGTCCCATCCGGAACCGTTTGAGAATAAGGGTACTAGATATGATTTGTAGAAGCAGTATGGCCGCCGCTGCAATCATCTGCGTCGATACATGCACTGTACCAGGCCAATCTAGCAGATTGGATAGCATTAAAATAATAACGGTCTGCATTAAATAATTGGTTAAAGCCATTCTGCCTAGAGAAGCAAGGGGCGCAAGTAGTTTCTGTACAACTCCATGGCGCATGAGTAGGGTTAGCGTTGTCACATAAAAAATACTGACTGGAAGCCCGCCTACTGCGAGAGCTACATCCAGAGCGCCCGTACTATTCATGATACTCTGCTGTGCAAAATACATAGGAATGATTAGCAGCAGAGAAACCACTTGTGTGATCCTTAATCCTTGCTTATACCGTGATGGATTCTGAAATAATCCAATCAGACCACTCCAATGCCCAAGCAGAAACATACCAAACGTTACCACTATCGGGCCTAAGTAGAGACCTGCAAGGGTGACCACAATGCCCGCAACCAATACAAAACTTGACTTTAACTTATAAAAAGGAAGGAGAATCAGTCCAATGACTGCATAGATGAGCAAGGTTTCACCGGGTTGGAAATAATGGTGCACCAGACCGATTAGAAATAAAATGAACAGCCTACGCAGAAATAATAAACAGGGCTTAGACTCCCCTTTAGCTTCAGCCCGGGATAAGAATAACTGAAAGCCAACACCGAATAAAAATGAGAATATTACAAAAAATCGGTGATCCACTGCTACATCAAGAAAACGAATAATCTGCAAATCGAGCGAGTTAAATTCCATCGTACCGAATACCATCTGACGAATGTTTATGAAGATGATACCCATTAGAGCAAAGCCACGGAGTACATCGAGTGTTATGATTCTTTTCACCATATTCTTCATACCATCATCTTCTTGAGACTTTGAATGTAGCGTGATCGCGCTATGATGAAATATATAGTTTGCACAGCAAGGAATGCTCCAGACGTAATCAGCACAGGCACCGTTACATTCGTGATACTAATTTGCTTCAATACCGGTCGGATTACGACAAGCGTCTGGATGGTGGCGACAATGATCGGAATATAGAATAGCACAGAGATTTGTCTGGTGGCAGAAGCAGACATTTCTTTGACGCTTAGACCGATTTTAGACAAGGCATTATACATTTGCTTATCTGCATTCAGCTCAGTATGAAGCTTGAAGAAGAGGAAGCTGGCCGAAGAAAGTGAGAAGATAAGCGCGATAAAGATCCCTATAAAGCTAAGCATAGCCATACCTTGTTTGGTAATTAGATAATTATCTGCTCGAGCATCTAATATGGAGATATATTGATTATTGGTATTGTTGGAATCCCTACTCCACTGGATCAGTTCTTTAGTGATGATGGCTTCAGGTGAGGTTTCCACAGGCGGTGGACCGTCCCAAGCAGGGATTTTATATAGATATTTCACATATGATCTCGTGTACTTCGCTGCTGAAGAAGAGATATTCTTGTACAAGCTGTCATCTACAATTAAGAGTGAGCTTGTATATTGCCCCATGGGATGGCTCTTCGGAATTTGTACCTCTTTCAGCATAAGCTCCGTATCGTTTTGAACCTTCAACAGAATCTTTTGATTAGTAGTGTAATTCTGTGAATTCAACTGAGGGTTTAGCAGTAAGACAGCTTCTTTGTCAGATAAGGGAGCTACTTCGGACATATCCATTTTTGAAGATAACTGATTAAACTGGGACCAGGATATTAAATCAATGCTTTGGGTAGCTTCTTTACCCAGACTCTGAATGGAGGCAGAGATCAGCTCAAGTTTATTCTCTGTATACTCCACTTTGGCGTTTTGTAATTTATTATGAATGGGTTCTAAATCAGGGGGAGTTTTCCCTGGTTTATAAATCGAATACTCCATGGCGAATGGACTATTTTTATAGAGTTCTACGTTTGCTTGATTCATCGATAAAATAAATCCTGACGCCATGCAAGCGAGCGAGGTTACAACCGTTACAAGAAACAGCATTCTTGCATTATCTTTGATCTTGTAACTCATCTCGGAAATCCATAACAGGTTGGTTCCGCGCCAAAGTCGCTTGCGGCTTAGTTTAAGCAGGCGTATTCCGAGTACGGACAGCTGAGAGTAAAAGAAATAGGTACCTGCGATCCCCGTGACAGCAGCAACTAATAACGTAATTGGAGACAATTGCTTTCGAATGGCGAGTGCCCCAGCCGTCAATAACAGAAGCCCAAGGAGTGATAGCAGCCATGATACACGGGGCTCCTTTTTAGGTTTAACACTCCCTTTTAACAGATCAAGGACTTGATGTTTGCGGATAAATAAGAGTGTGAAGATAGAGATGACTAGAAACAGTGATATAAAAGAAATAGATGTGATCATCAGTGGTTTTACAGGCCAATAGAAGGGTAAATGATCCATTCCCATAATGGTCGTGCTGAGCAGCAAAAATAACTTGGATAAAAGCATGCCGAAAGACATACCTGTTACTATGGACAGCAGTCCGATCAGCATATTTTCTATAAGAATCAGTTTGTTGATCTGACCTGAACGTGCACCTAACATCATTAGTATGCCGAACTCCAGATTACGAAGTTTCAGAAATGCACTAATCGAGTAAAGAACGAAAAAGAAAGCAAAGACAAACACAATATAAGAAGCGATTTTCATACCAGCGGCAGAATTTGTACCTAGCTCGATACTGGCAACCCCAGGATGATAAATAAAGACGGAATAAGAGAAGAAGATCATGACCATAAAAGCACTACTTAAGAAAAAGGCAAAATACGCCCGAGAATTACGCTTCACATTGTTAAACGCGAATTGAGGAAAGTTCATGACTATTCCCTCCCCAGAATGAAAGAGTGTCGATAATCTTTTGGAAGAAGGCTTGGCGGTTATCTCCCCGGTGAATTTCGGCTGCTAGCTTCCCATCTTTTATAAAAATAATCCGATTGCAGTAGCTCGCTGCCAGCGGATCATGTGTCACGAGCATTAGCGTAGTGCCTTCTTTGCAGTTAATATCCTCTAGCGACTCCATCACAATTCGTGAGGAATTAGAATCAAGTGCCCCTGTGGGTTCATCTGCTAGAATGATCGAAGGCGAACTTATAATCGCACGGGCAATCGCTGTCCGCTGCCGTTGTCCGCCGGATATTTCATAGGTGCGTTTATTCAAAATTTCCGTAATGTTCAAGCGTGCAGCGACCTTTTGCAGCAAGGCTTCCATTTCGGAGAGCTTGCGATTATCCAGCGTTAGAGGAAGCACGATATTTTCGGCTACCGTTAAAGTCTCCAGGAGGTTAAAGTCTTGAAATACAAAACCGAGTTCTCTGCGACGAAAGTGAGCAAGGTCTTTTTTGTTCAAAAGATAAGGGTTGCTGCCATTGATATTTACCTCACCTGAGGAGGGTTGATCGATGGTAGACACCATGTTAAGCAGAGTGGTTTTGCCGCTCCCTGAGGGGCCCATGATGCCAACAAATTCGCCACTTTCAATACTAAGATGAATATCGGTGAGGGCCTGTGTCTTTACTTTGCCCGGATATACTTTGTTAAGTCCTTTGACTTCTAAAACATTCATTCCTTTCATTCCTTCCATTACAATGTGATTTCAGCCGTCCCTAAGCGGGGACGTGTTATGTATATAATTTACAAGATCGGGCTATGTGCTGCTATGGATTTACCTTAACGTTATCTTACAACCCGTTTAAGGTTATGTTCGTACGTGAAGCGAGTAGGCCACATAAAGAAGAGGGACTCCGTAGCCATAAGTTAAGTATGACTAGAAGTACCCTCCGATCTTATTTCTGTAAATGGTCACTGTTGTGAAATGTAATTTGGACTGTAGTGCCTTCTCCAAGCTTAGATTGAAGCTCCACAGTATGTCCTAGCCGGTTGCAAATTTCTCGCACTAGATACAGTCCCATTCCTGTTGACTCATGGTATTGGCGTCCACGTTCACCGGTGAAGTATGGATTAAACACTCGTTTGAGGTCTTCAGGAGAAATGCCGATACCTTGATCTGTAATATTAAGTAAGAAATCCGTTCCGATGTGCTTTGATGAAAGGGTTACGGTTTTATCGGTGCCGGAGGTGTAATTCACAGCATTGGTCAAGATTTGGGTTAGCATAAACATTAACCATTTGGCATCACTATATACGGTGAAGTTAGGATTGATTTGTATATTTACCTTTATGCCTCTTCGGATGAAAAGCCTGCGGTTCTCAGCTACAGATTCACTAACCACTTTACTGAGAACTAGCGGCTCCACTTGGAAATCATCCTCAAATTGATCCAGCCTTGAAGTATAAATCACCATTTCCAGCCCTCTGCGCAGACGTTCCAATTCCTCCTGAATACTTATAGCAGCCTCATCCTCAACATCCTCTAGCGAAAGCTGAATGACTGAAAGTGGGGTCTTCATCTGATGAACCCAGCGGTTCATGAATACGATATGCTGATCCATCCGGCGCACATGCTGGTTGATCTGGTCCTGATACTGGCGATCAATAAGCTGTAATAGCTCATGAATAGCTTCTGGTAGCGGAGTGTCTCCTAAGGAAACAAGATGTTCCTCTAGCATATTCTTGGGATTACTTAAGGCTGCGTATAATCTCCGGTGCTGAGCGTATCGGTAGCCGAGATATAATAGAAGAACTACAGTGCTCAGGGCTATGCCATAGAGCATGATCGAGAGGGGTCTGTCCTCACCTGTCAGCCAATATAGTGGTGGAACAAGCAGCATTTGAAGCAGATAGAAAAGGATTATCGAAATCTGGTCTTTCCAAAATAGCTTCATGGCGCATCCTTAGTAGCATTAAGCCTATAGCCAGCACCTCTTACGGTTTCCACAATATCACCAAGACCGAGGTCTTTAAGCTTTTTGCGAACACGGGTAATATAGACATTTAATGTATTGTCATCAATGAAATGCTGATCTTCCCACATAAGATCAAGCAGGCGCTCTCGGTTTACGACACGTCCTTCCTTTAGTATTAAAGCTTCGAGCAGGATCGCCTCTTTCTGTGTCAGTTCGCTGGATTGCCCGCCATATTGAATCACATACCGCTCAGGATAAAGAATTAGTTCTCCGGCTTGGAGCGTCCGTTCCTCTTGAATTTGTGAGTAAGAGCCGTAAGCTCTGCGTAAATGGCTGCGGATTTTGGCAAGTACGACTTCATAATGAAAAGGCTTGGTGATGTAATCATCCCCGCCATTTTCTAGCGCCATCACCTGATCCATTCCACTATCCCGAGCGGATATGAAAAGAATAGGGCAGAGTGAGGTAGTGCGAATCTGGCGACACCAATAAAACCCGTCGTATTTAGGCAGGTTGACGTCCAGCAGAACAAGATCAGGATGGGTGTCATTAAAAATCTCCAGTACCCTGTTGAAATCCTCTACTATCACCGTACGAAATTCATATTTAGATAGATACGTGCTTAGAAGGCTTGCGAGCTTAGCATCGTCCTCTATGATTAGAATAGTCTCCATAGTTGTGCTCCTTTGATCAAATATAAGAATGCAATGGTTCACACGGTTATACAGTAACACGGACTAGGAAAATTATGCAAAAAGGACGTCTAGCTGCCGAAAAATAATATGAGGAATAGTTGCACTTTGTACAATAGATTCTATCAAAAAGACATTGGAATTTGATTCTATTGCACATTCTGCAACCAATTGGTTACCAAAACGTCTTATTATTACAAATGGGTCGAATTCTAATGTACAAAGTACAACAGAATCCTATTTTCCTATAAAAAAGAATGCATCTATTGCACAAACTGCAATAGATGCATCAAAAAAAGTATTCTTAGAAGTAGAAGCCGAACCTAGCACAACGCTCGTTCGTGCCGCTGGCTAGATCATTCTATTGATATTTAACCACAATTGCGTTGCTAATCTGACGCCCAGGGGTCGTGAGATATTTGCCATTGTAGTATAATCCGCTCGATGCGCCGCCATCCAGATTCATGGCTTGATACGCTCCAGCCTGCTTCATCATTTCTGCCAGCTGTGGGATAGTAGCTCCACCAGTAGTTAGCAGAATTAGCTTATGGTCGCGAGTGAGGCCGAGTGCGCTGCGGGCTCCGCCGCCTGTTAAGATTTTGGCATCTTTGAAGCCTTCTGCCGCAACATTAAGAGATACCTTACCATTCACAAGCAGACGTGGTCCGGCTTGGAGCGCCCCTTCCATAGATCCGGAAGCGAAATGGTTCGTAAACTCTAGTCCGGGAATAAGCGAGGCCAAGTGATTGCTGTCATAGGTGAAAATCGTGCGGCGATCTCCAGAGCTGTTTTTGAGCATTTTTCCACCACTGACCATGTAACCGTAAGGAGCTTTGTAGGCCCCTTTAGTATAGGCATCAAAGAACGTACCATTAATAGCCACTACGGCATTATTGCGCTTGGCTAGACTGCTCAGGTCTTCCACTTTTCCTACCGTATTTCCTGCTAGTACAACGTCGAGCTTCACTTTAGGATGCAGTAGGGATACCGTAACCGTTTGGGCTTTGAAGGATCTTCCGCCCACCTTGAAAGTTTTACTAGCACTGACAACGGGGGAAGAATCTGCTTTGATAAGTGCGCCAGTCAGTACAGGTACCGTTGATGAAATCCCGTTATTAGTAAGGGTTACAGAAGAGGCTTCCTGATTCCACTCTAATTGAAAGCCCAACGTTTTGCTGATAAAGGACAAAGGGATATATACCGTACCGTTATCACTAAAAGCGGAATCGGTTAGTGTAACTGGCTTGTCGTTGACTAGCGCAGCTGCTTGTCCTAAAGTAAGTGTAATCTTAGTGTCTGCGTTCGTAATGGTTATACGTTTGTCACTAGCATTCATTTCAGCATGTATACCAGTGAAATTATTTAAGAGACGCAGCGGGATGTACGAGTGATTATTCTTGGTCACATACACGGTGTTTTTCGGAACCGGAGCAGCATCAACAGTGGAGGAACAAACTGTGTAAACCGGAACCAAACATAGTAGAAATGCGAGAAAGAACGGAAACAATAACTTTTTCATATTAACCAAAATCTCCTTATCCTATAGCTGATGTAAAAAGCGGTAAGGTTTATTATACCTCAAGTTCTAAAACATGGATAACCTCATTTTTCAAATATCCATGGAAAGATTCTGATAGAATGTAGATACCATAAAAAGAATAGTACTAGAACTCAACAACTAAAGGGAGATCTTTATGACTACAATAGGTTTAATTCGCCATGGAAGTACCGCGTGGAATAAAGAAGGCAGAGCGCAAGGGCATACGGATAATCCATTGGATGCTGAGGGTGTGCAGCAGGCGGTTCTTCTTGCTGAACGGCTCAGCACTGAACAATGGGACTATTTATATTCGAGTGATCTGCTTAGAGCGCGACAAACAGCAGAGGTAATTGCAACAAGGCTTGGCATGGAGATCGCCGGTTTAGTACCAGGGATCCGTGAGATGAACGCAGGGCAGATTGAAGGTACTACGGAACAAGATCGCGTTGAACGATGGGGAAGTGAGTGGAAGAAGTTAGATTTGGGACTGGAAAGTCCGGAGGCCAGTGAGATCAGAGGCAGTCAGGCCATCGAAGATATCGCGGAGAAACATCCGGGCAGTCGTATATTGGTCGTTAGCCATGGTGCGATTTTACGGAGTAGTCTTAGAAGACTTTTTCCAGAACTGAATGTAACTGTTTTGCTGAGTAATACATCTATCACCCGGATTATTAAATCCGATTCGACATGGAATTGCGAACTATACAATTGTGCACGGCATTTGAAGATATAATTAGTGTTCAGATAATGTTCAGAGCATTTTAATATAGTAATTGCTCAGATAGTTAATCATTTTTGTAGTCAGAAGGATGTGCGAATTTAAGGTGGCAGAGGTCCAGATTTACTTACAAACGTTATTCTCCATTCTCATCGCAGCAGCGGCCGGTTATTTAGTGCTAAGACTTTACCGGGATATTTCATCTAAAACGCCTCAAAAAAGAGCGATTCATACCGGTCTTTCCGTGATCATTATCGTCGCCTCCCTATGGATCATGCACCAGCTAGGTGTAGAAACCTTACTGGGAAATGAAGTGGCCGATGATGGGGTTATTATACCGCTGTTGGTCTATAGTCTTACGATAGCCCTATGTATGTTTTTACTTACACGCATGAATCTAGTATTGGCTGAAAGAGAGCAATTGAAAGAACTGGCGTATAAGGATGCTTTAACGGGGTTATTGAATAAGAATGGAATGGATCATTTTTGGGATCGATGCAAAGTAAATGAGCAGCTTGCTGTTTTGTTTCTGGATCTGAATCGTTTCAAATCGATCAATGACAGCTTGGGGCATCATGTGGGGGACTTATTGCTGCAAGAAGTGGGTAAAAACCTAATTCAATTCTCCAGCAAAAGAAAACGTCATATTTTCCGCGTCGGTGGGGATGAATTTGTGATTGTCGCCAAAGGTAGCACTCAGAAGGAAGCGGAGCAGCTTGCTGTGCGGATTCTGGAGAAGACGACTAAGAGTTACCAGCTTGGCGAACATAACTTGTTCGTATCCATGAGTATAGGGATCAGCATAAGTCATGGTAAGGTGGATCATTTTAGGCTGCTAAATGAAGCAGATACAGCGATGTACGCTGCCAAACAGCTTGGTACGGGGCGTTACTCCGTCTATAAGAATTAGAATGAGTTGGTGTAAAATACAAGCGGCAGCCATGGACCTCTACAATAGGTCCTAGACTGCCGCTATTTTTATTGGACTAACTATTCCCTTTGAAATGAAATTATGCGCCAGGCGAATGAATGCTGTTAGTCACATCCTTGCGGCCTTTCATGAGGAACAAGCAGACAAGAGCAACTGCCATACTAATCGCCGCCACGTAGAACAGGATCGAGTAATCAAAGAGATCAATCATAAGTCCCAATAGTGGAGGCGAACTGATGGCCGCAAGGGAAGAGACGAGATAATACATCCCTGTTCGTGTACCAATGCTCTCTTCTGTCCCTGTTGCCACAACATAAGGATAGGAATTGATATTAATACAAGCCCAGAAGACTCCACCTAGCAACAGTAACCCTCGAAGGAGCAATAAGTCCTTTGCAAAACCGACGAGAGCAAAAATGGTCATTAGTCCGCATACGCCGATGATGATCATTTTTTTCTTCCCGAATCTTCCGCCCAGCCAACCGCTCGGAATGGCGAACAGCACGAAGGCCAAAGAGAAGAAAGTGAGCGAGAAGGAGGCCGCCTGTTCGCTTAGGCCGAGATGATGTTTGCCATATAAGGTAAACAGTGTCTCAACGCCTTGATATGCTACGAACCAGAAGAAAATCGCCGCTAGCAAAAATACTGTGGTACGGTCAAGCTGACTTCGAAAGGAAATACGAGAGGGCTTGGTGGCAGTAGCTGCTTCTGAAGGAAGCTTCATTTGTACGTTTACGCCATCCCGATTTTCTTTAATAAAGCGTGATACGATAAACAGACATAATAAGGTAATCAGTCCAGCAACGATAAACGGTAGCGCTGGGTTTGATTTATACAGGATAGAACCTACGCCAAACGCGAGAATAGAACCGAACCCACCCATGAAATTAATCAGCCCGTTGGCCTTCGTACGCTGCTCTTCTGGCGTAATGTCCGGCATGAGGGCGACGGTTGGTGAACGGTATAAGCTCATGGCCAGATTCATTAGCATCATAAACAACAGAAGTGTAAATAGTCCGGTATGAAACGGAATCAGCATGGTTAGCACGGCAGCGAAAGGCATACCAATCATAAGATAAGGCATTCTGCGTCCAAAACGCGAGGTAGTGCGGTCACTACGGTTGCCAATCCAAGGCTGCAGGAATAAGGCAAAGTAATTATCAATCGTCATCAAGAAGCTGATAAGTGCCACACTATGTACGTATTTTTCTAGAAAAAAGGGTACAAATGCGTTATACAGACTCCACGTAATGCTGATGCTGAAAAAGCCGAATCCGAGCAACCAGACTTTTTTCACACAGTCACACTCCCTTATTATTTAGCTAGAAGCCCAGCCAGCACATCTGGATGATCTGTAATAATACCTGACACTCCAGCTTCGATTAAAGCCTTCATCCGCTCTGGATCATTAACGGTCCAAGGATGATAAGCGATGCCATGCTTAGCGGCTTCTTCGACGAATTCAGGAAGTACTGCTTGATGATAAGCATGTAGTGCGTTTGCGCCAAGCGTAGCTGCATAATCCCAAGGACGATACAGACCTTCCCCGTATAGAATTCCTGTCTTGATCTCAGGTGCGATCGTTTTACTGTGAGCTAATGAATAATGGTTAAAGCTTGAAAAAATCACGCGATCGCTCATCTTGAACTCCCGTACAGCCGCGATAACCTTTTCCTCCATACCCGGGTAAAAGAAAGTACCATTTTTAAACTCGATGTTCAGTACTGTATCTCGACCTTGCAGCAGATCTAACAAATCTTCTAGCAAGGGGAGTTTCTCGCCTTTGAACTCGGGACTGAACCAAGAGCCCGCGTCCACTTCCAGAATCTCTGCAAGGGTTTTATCCTTCACATAGCCACTTCCGCTTGTCGTACGGTTTAGGGTTTCATCATGAATAAGAACAAGTCCGCCATCCTTGGTCATTTGTACATCGGTTTCAATCCCGGTTGCACCTAACTCAAGACCTTTGCGGAACGCTGCCATAGTATTTTCCGGACACACTGCCGATGCGCCGCGATGCGCAAAATTAATAATGTTTTTCATCAGCTATTCATCCCTCCAACTTAGTGTTTGCTGTCGCCCTGTAGACGAGGGCTACTTTTGATATTCCACACGAAGACAAGAAACCCTGTCTAGAAATACTGACAGGGCTCTATTTCTTGAAATTTAACATGCAGTTAACCTTACAGCAATTCTCGCTTTAATGATTCATAGCGCCATAAGGAATCCGTTCCAGCAGACCTGGTCCATAGATGTCTTGCAGCTTCAGCTCTGGCATATGAATATAACCGATATAACAATCGCATACCTTCATTCGGCAGGCTCTTACAGCGGATAGGCCTTCCAAGCCATCGCGGTAGAGATTGCCTATGACACCTCTGTCCTTATAGCAGCGTTTCACCAGTCCAGCGCCTTGTACATAAAAGACTTCATTTCCAGCGTTGCAGGTTTGACCAAGGCTCTCGTAATCCATAGCATTCACAGCAAAATGCGGATCAATTTTGCTCAGAATGGAAAGGTCCTCGGCAGTATAGTAATCCGGTTTATCTTTATAAGCATTGACCCATAGATATACACTCTCCGGTAATGCTGCGCGAAGCGAGGCTATAGCAGGAAAGGCGCTGCGGATCCCAACGCTCCCTACACTGAAAGGCACATTATTCTCATACAAAGTCATGCATTGCGTTAGAAACTTATCCTCGCTCACCTGTCCGGGGTGGTAAGTAGCCCAAAAGGCAGCCTTGTTTCGATTCAGCTTATGAATGAAGTCAAGATTTGCTGAAAGGTTCGTCTGAATCGCTACCTTCTCCACATGCTCCATATTGGAGAGCAAGACCATCGCTTCTTTGTACCAGCGATGAATCAGACCTTCGCCATAAGGATTGAAAAAGATAGACAGCCGATGGCCCGCTGTACCTTGCAGAGAGGCCCACTCGACAAAGGTTTCCAATCCTTGTCGATCCTTCGCGAGAGTGGCTGCGCTGTCTCTTGTTTTGCCGAAAGGACAGTAGGGGCAGTCATAGTTGCAGGAGGTGAGAGACCCACGGTAGTAGAGGACCGCATTCATGGCAATACGAACCTTTCCATCTGCTCTCGTATCTCCCCTGAAATAAACCAATCACCGATGGAATCGGAGTAGCCCATGCCTTCAGTAGTGAGGCGTAAAACTCCATCTTCTTCTTTCCCTAAGCCGGTATGAAGCAGGTTAGACAGTTCAGGATAATCACTCCAGAGTGAACTTTCGAAGCGCAGACTATAATCTTCAAGCCCCAGACCTTCACTATGTAAAATCGCCTTTAGAATAAAGCGGCGCTTCTGTTCTTCTAGACTTAGCACAATTCCGTAATCTGCCGTATCGTAACGATCTGCACTGACGTAATCGGCAATAATGCTCTCGGTTGCTTTACGGCTCACCCCATAACGGGAAGCGTAATGCACATTGCGAGTATAGGACCTAGCTCCGCAGCCTAGCCCAACCATTCCTTCTTCCTGACAGCTGTAGTCAAGAATGCGTTTATCCGTTCCTGCGGTTTCCTTAGCGAAACGACGCATGGAATATTGGCGATAACCTCTGGCTTTAAGCAGCTGCCCAGCGGCCTTGTAGCAGTCTAGGCGAATATCCTCCTGGCGCTGGATATCCCCTGGCTTTACGATGGTATGCTCACGGGTGTAGAGCGGATAAATAAAGATTTCCTCAGGATCATAGCTAAGCGTCTGATTTAGCGAATACAGCCAAGAGTCGACGGACTGCCCCGGAAGACCATAGATCAGATCCAAATTCAGAATGGGAAAATCATATTTTCCCAGCAGCTCTAGTGCGCGATACACCTCATCCGGATTTTGTGGGCGATAGATGGCCGTCGATTCAGCGGCGACAAAGCTTTGAATGCCCATGCTGACCCGATCCACCGTATATTCTTTTAGAATATTTAGCTTCTCTTCGCTGATCGTCTCCGGTGAAGTTTCCACTGAGATGGAGGCTGAGCTCGTATCCAGTCCCATCGTATCAACGGCAATGTGGAACAAACGGCGCAGTTGATCTGCCGCCAGTAATGTAGGCGTACCCCCACCAATCGCGAAACGGGCATACGGCTTATGTTTGGTGAACGCGGCCCACTGCTTGGCTTGACGTTCTAGCGCGTCTACGTATGTAGCGTGAACATTCGCGCGTTTATCAGGCAGGGTGAACAGGTTGCAGAATCCACAGCGAGCACCGCAAAACGGGATATGCATATATAGAAAAAAAGATTCTGCAGGCTCATCTCGCCATAAGGATTCTAGTGGTATCGGAGGCTGTAGATCCCTGTAAGCTGTTTTGTGTGGATAGGAATACAGATAAGATCGGTAAGGGTTAGCAGTAATATTGTCTTTCCATTGGTGAAGCTCTTCTAAAGAGAAGGACGATAACGTCATAACAGTTCTCCATCCTTTCCTTTTATAAAATGAATTCCCGATAAGGGACGTTCCATACGGTCTCGTGAGCCAAGCGATGCCCCTGATAGCCATCTTCGCCAAAAGCGGTTCCATGATCAGAAAACGCCAGACAGAAGGTAGGATTACCGCGTTCCCGGAAGGCATCGAACAACCGGCCCAGTTCACCATCCACATAGCGGAGTGCGGCGCGCTGGCTGTCTACGGAGTCCTTTTTAGCACCGGGTATAAAATAATGGTTCGGCCCGTGGATGGCTGAGACATTGAGGAACATGAACAATCTTTGTTCGCCCGGAGTATCCTTCAACAGCTTCAAGGCATGATTCACCTGATGCTCTGTGGAGCGCGGATTGGTGACCCCGAACGTCATCCGCCAGTAGCTGTGCTGGAAATAGCTTGGTAACACACGAGCGAGTGGATTTTTTTTGGTGAAAAAAATAACGCCCCCAATACAAACCGTACGGTAGCCCTCGGCAGCAAGCCCAGATACGATATCGGGTGTATCGAACAGCCAGGTATGGGGATGCGTCTTCATTCCGGTGTTTCGGGAATGGAACATTCGGATATGTTCCGTCTTATCCGTTGTGGCTGGAGTAGGTAAAAAACCGCCGAAGAAGGCGTGATGAGCCGCATAGGTAAAGCTGCCTGGGGTATGTCTTTTCTCCCATGATCCGGTTCCGCACAAGTTCGGGCAGTTTGATTCTTCCATAACAGCAGCATCATAACGAAGAGTATCGAGTGTGATCATAAGAATGTCATGAGTGCCGACGATGGTGTTCATATCCATTAAGATAATCCTTCCTTTATAAGCGGTGTGGAGGGAGGTGTGATATAGTCTCTAGCCGACAATACCTTCATTTCCCATTCGTAGGTGCTGCAGCCGCGGTATTTCACATCGTACAGCAAGTCGCCAAATGGATTGACATCCGCGACAAAACATTGCTGTGAACCCCCGGAGACGAGTACATCGATTCCGGCTACCCCGGAACGGGGAAAAGCAGCCAGTGCTTGCACAGCGGTATTCCGCACCTGCTCCTGTACGGATTCAGACAGACCGGCTTCCGAAAGAGACATCCGCTGGTTGCGTAAATGCAGATTCGTAATTGGTGTAGGGCTGACCCGGGCAACCGCGTGGCAAGCCTCGCGGAGAACGACTAGCTGGCGAATATCGAATGCTTTTCCCTTAAGCCCCGCTTTAGGGATCCATTGCTCAGCATAAGCACCGTGCTGGTAGATCCAGTTCATAATTCCCGAGATTGTGACGGTATCCGTGTACCGTCGCAGTTTACCGGAATTATAGTAAATGGGTGGTCGAGTGATGTAATCCTCGACCCCCACTGTTGTTAAGGCAATTTCGGCCCCCGTCACAGGATGGATTTGATAGGCGATCACTCCAGAAGCGGCAGAACCAAAGGCCAGCTTAATGAATACCCGGTGCATGCGCCGAGATAACATCATCTCCCGGAGAGAGTCATAATCCGTAGGCTGCTGATCTTCGCCTACTGGGCGAGGGATTGGAAGCCCTGCCTCGCTCAGAATCTGTTGTGTCTGGCGTTTATCGGTCATGGCCGCAATGTCAGTAGGGTCATTTAACCACAGCGAACCTGGACACGCGGTGTTGGCCTCTCGCTGTAGTCTAGCCAGCATTCGGCAGTAGCCACGGAACCATTGAGATGGATGATGCAGGACACCTTGCATTTCCTTCAATTGACGGGCTACCTTCACGCGGAGTGGTCGCGGATCAGGTCTATCGGCGAAGGGATGAAGGGAATCGTCCATATCATCCGAATCCGGTGCACCCAGAGCGATAATGGCTCGTTCTATCTCGAAGCTGCTGCCAGGCGATTCCAGTCTCAGTAGCGGGGGAGCTGCACTGAGATCTACTCCGTTATAAACGGAGGGCTGACGGGATATCTGTTTCTTCTGCTCTTCCATAAGATCACCTAACGATCTTCCTTGCAGAAACTCAGCGTACGATAAAATAATGGCAGGGGGCATTCCAAGATCGGAACGCGCTTGCTGGATGCCGCTAGTCCGTTTATCACCGGGAATACCGATAACGATCATCGGCCTCATGAGTGGCTCACTCTGTGATGGAAGGATAACGCCAGTCTTCCTCATCATCGCTTTCCTGCTTGTCGCTAACATCAACAGGCAATCCACTTTGCTTCCAGCGGCTAATCATCTCGTCAGACATATAATGATGGCTTAGGTTTAATGCTTTTAATTTTTTGATTCTGTCGCTGGCTAGAAGCAATTCCGCCCCCTCATCGCTTAGGGTACCGAGTGATAGATCGAGCGTATCTAGCTGATCCAGAATAGGAGCATTTGCTAATGCACCTGCGATCTCATCTTGGATCTGGCTATTTTTTAAACCTAGATAAGTAAGCTTAGGGAACTTTCCTACTTCTATAAGAGGGAGAAGATCTGCTAGGCTGCCGTCAAATCCGTAGTTATCTACGCCGAGATATAGCTCCAGCTTGCGCAAATTCGGCAATTGGCTAGTTGCAATCTGTTCAAGAACGGCTTTACCTAAGCCTCCACTTATAATAATCAGTTCTTCTAGCTTGTCGTGTTTGAGTTCTGAGAGGCTCAGCTCATTCCCACCTTGAATCGTGAGTGACTGTAGCTCTGGAAAAGCAGGGAGCAACGGCGATAGATCACTTTGGGTAATCCAAGAAATCTCGCATTCCTCATAGCCCATCTCGCCTATGAAAAGCTTGCGCAAAGCAGGGAAACTAGCACTATGCGTAACCAGTGACTCTACAACTTCTTCTGAACTATTTTCGTAGGCTTGCCCCCAATCACCGATAATTAGACTTGTCAGCGAAGAACTTTCAGGGCTGCTACTAAGTTTCTCAATTTCAGTGCCAATTCTTTGGCCTTCTTCGAATTCGTCGTATCCGATACTAAGCTTTACTTCCGTCATGGGCATTCCCTCCCGGAAAAATTTAACTTCGAAAATACCCTATCATCTGTAGCCGAGGGAGTCAAATCACAGGTTTAAATAATTATAGTCAAATTCGTCATGTCCTTGAGCTAATCATTTATGGTAGGTTTATGCTAGGGAGAATTACATTATTTTGAAATATAAGAAAGTATACGTTTCACGCTATATTTTATCCTTATATTTCTCGCTAAACGCTTACCGTCCTTATAAGGACGCCGAAGGCGATTATACTTGAAGGAGCTGTTCTGATGAAGATCAAAATTCAGGAATGGATAATAGAAGCGGATATTGCAAAGCTGCAAGCGGCTATGGAAGCAGGCGTAGTCAGCTCAGAAGATTTGGTAGCAGCCTATTTGGAACGGATTCATAAGTACGATATAGACATAAACGCAATCTTAGAAATCAATCCAGAGGCTAAAGACATCGCTAGAGCACTGGATATTGAACGTAGGGAACAAGGAAGTCGGGGAAGTCTACACGGTATTCCTATATTGTTGAAGGATAATATAGATACCGCGGATAAAATGCATACGAGTGCTGGGTCAATAGCTTTAGCAGGATCATTCGCGGCAAAAGATTCCTTCGTAGCTGCGAAACTTCGGTCGGCAGGAGCTGTTTTGCTTGGAAAGGCGAATATGTCGGAGTGGTCTAACTTCATGTCTAGTTCAATGCCAGCTGGGTATAGTTCCCGGGGAGGGCTAGTGCTGAATCCTTATGGACCTGGGAGCGTATTTGTCAGCGGATCTAGTTCTGGACCTGCAGCAGCTATTGCGGCGAATTTGGCAGCAGCATCGATCGGAACAGAAACCGCGGGATCAATTGTTGGGCCAGCCTGCCAGCATGCACTCGTCGGGATCAAACCAACGGTCGGATTAGTCAGTCGTACTGGAGTGATTCCTATTTCAGTTAGCCAAGACACTCCTGGACCTATTGCTAAAACGGTTACGGATGCGGCGATTATTTTGGGGGCATTAACGGGAGTAGATGACAAGGATGAAGCAACATTATCGAGCGAGAAGCATGCTTTTACGGACTATACTCCATTTCTAGATAAAAGCTTTATACGGCAAGCAAGAATAGGCATCCCACGGCATTATTATAACCATTTAGATGCAGAGCGACTTTCAATTATGGAAGCAGGTATCCAGACTTTGAAGAATGAAGGGGCTACGATTATAGATCCGGTTACGCTTTACGTTGAACAACAAAACTGGAATAATGATGTGATCTGTTATGAATTTAAAAAGGGGCTCAATGCGTATTTATCTGGGGTAGATGATTCCGTTCCGATTCACTCTTTGCAAGAACTGATAGCGTATAATGAGCTCCATGCTGAAATCGCATTACAATATGGGCAAGACACATTAACTAGGTCAGAGGAAGTAACTTTAACCGAAGAAGAATATCAGCAAAAGAAACAAGAATACAGAAAGCTAGCGCTCGAGCAAGGAATAGATTACGTGCTGGAACAATATAGTTTGGATGCATTATTACTGCCAGGTGATGTAGATGGTATGTATATTGCGGCACGCTTGGGGTATCCGTTAATTACCGTTCCGGCAGGGTATGTAGAACAGGGCATTATTGATGCTGACGGTGATCCTACTCGGGGGCCCTTTGGTGTAGTTTTTTCCGGAAAAGCCTATAGTGAGCCTACGCTCCTATCCATAGCCTATGGGTTTGAACAAGCTACGCAGCATCGTGTTCCACCGCAACTGGATTAGGTATTGACTACTTTATTATAGAAGGAAGAGATCAGCTTGAAATATTGTCTTGAATGTGGAACGGCGTTAGTAATGAAAGAAAGCGATGGGGAAGGGCAGGTACCTTATTGTAATGCATGTGAAACGTTCAGATTCCCTATTTTTAGCACGGCGATCAGTACAGCAGTATTAAATCGGGATATGAATAAGATTCTATTGATTCAGCAGTATAACCGACCAGATTATATATTGCTTGCAGGGTACGTGAATAAAGGTGAAGATGCGGAAACCACACTTATTCGTGAGGTGAAAGAAGAGGTAGGAATTGATATTGTAGCTTATGAATATATGCGCAGCTTGTATTTCGCACCTTCTAATACGTTAATGTTGAACTTCATAGGTGTTGCAGATTCAGAGGACTTAAGTCAGGTGAGTGCTGAGGTCGATCATGCAGAATGGTTTACTCTGGAAGAGGCCGCTAGAGTCATTAAAAAGAATAGTCTAGCCGAAACCTTCCTGTTGGCGATTATTGAAAAATTGCATGCAGATCATCAGGTACAGGTAAATCCAGTGTCGGTAGGAGGAAGAGTGTAAGATGATAGTATATAGCTTTCAGCTGAGAATTATGAGTTTGGCGATGCCGATGGTGCAGGAGATACTTGAGCGGAGGTAAAACAATGTTTAATCAAGAGAAAAGAACAATGACGACCGAAAGATTGATACTGAGACCCTTTGAATTATCTGATGCAAAACGTGTCTCTGACCTCTGCAATAATTATAATATCTACAAAAGTACGTTGACTCTACCTTATCCTTACACTATCGAATGTGCAATATCATGGATTGAAGCTCATGAAGAGAATTTTATCAATAATATGTATTATGAGTTTGCGATTACTGATAAAAGTACAAACGAGCTTTATGGAGCTATAGGTCTGACAAATAATCAAACAAATAGAAATGGTGAAGTTGGATATTGGATCGGTGAGGAATATTGGGGGAAAGGATACGCGACTGAAGCAGCAAAAGCGATCATTGCGTTTGCTTTTTCAGAAAAGCATTATCATAAAGTATTTGCAAGACACTTTGCTTCAAATCCCGGCTCTGGGAAGGTAATGCAAAAATGTGGAATGGTGGAGGAAGGCATATTCATGCAACATATCTATAAAGAAAATAAATATGATGACCTTATTCATTATGGAATTATTAACTCTGAGGATTAAGCTACATAAAGTGAATTTTAAAGTTTTTACAAGCATATAAAACAAAAAGGAGCCGAAGGGCTCCTTTTTATAGTTCTACCATTGACCTTTGCTGACAGATCGGATGGATTTTATTATTTAAGCTTATATACACGAGCTTCATAAGGACGAAGCTGAATTGTGTTTAGTTCTTCTTCTGGATTTACTTCGTAGTTGGCAATAAGCAATTCCTTCGCTTGGAATTTCACAGTAGAAGGAAGTTCGAAGGTTGCAGGCTCTCCGAAGAAATTCAATACAACCAGTAGCTGTTCTTCTCCAAGAGTACGTAGATAAGCATATACCTGCTCATTCTCCTCGGCCAAGATTGTATAGTTTCCGTATACGATAATCTCATGCTGCTTACGCAGTTCAATTAGCTTCTTATAGTAGTGGAAAATAGAATCGGGATCAGCCAGTGCCTTCTCTACGTTGATATCTTTATAGTTAGGGTTCACAGCCAACCACGGATTGCCGGTAGTGAAGCCTGCCTGCGGTTCCGAGTTCCATTGCATCGGCGTACGGCCATTGTCCCGACCTTTGATGTAAATGGAATTCATGATTTTTTCTTCCGAGTGTCCGGCAGCCAAGTATTCCTTATACATATTTACAATTTCAATATCCTTGTAGTCATCGATGGAAGCAAATTGTACATTTGTCATGCCGATTTCTTCACCTTGATAGATGTAAGGTGTACCTTGGAGCGTATGAAGCAGTGTTGCTAGCATTTTGCCAGACTCTTTCGGGAACAGCTTATCATCTCCAAAGCGGGATAGCATACGCGGCTGATCATGGTTGTTCATATACAAGCTGTTCCAACCCTTACCGTCGAGTGCGACTTGCCACTTGGAAATAATGGACTTAATGTCCGCCAGCTTCCAAGGTTGTACATTCCATTTACCTCCAGGACCGGAATCGACGTCCATGAGCTCGAAATGGAATACCATATTCAGCTCGTTACGATCCTCGGAAACATACAGTGAAGCTTCTTCTGGAGTAACATTAACTGCTTCGCCCACTGTCATGATATCGTACTTAGATAGCACCTCACGGTTCATTTCCTGCATATACTCATGTACGCGTGGACCGTTAACGAAATAGTCTCCACCGAAGTGGTACGTAGGCTGTTCTCCGTTACTTTCCCCAGAAACGCTAGGTAATTCCGGTACCTTGGAGATCAGGTTGATTACATCCATGCGGAATCCGTCAATTCCTTTATCCAGCCACCAGGTCATCATATCGTAGATTTCCTTGCGGAGCTTTGGATTATCCCAATTTAGATCGGGTTGTTTACGGGAGAATAGATGGAGGTAATATTCCTCCGATTTCTCATCGTATTCCCAAGCTGATCCACTGAAGAAGGAGCCCCAGTCGTTCGGCGGCTGTCCGTCTTTACCCGGACGCCAGATATAATAATCACGATAAGGATTATCCTGCGATTTGCGGGACTCTACGAACCAAGCATGCTCATCTGAGGAATGGTTGACCACAAGGTCCATAATCAACTTCATGCCACGGCTGTGAAGACCAGCAAGCAGTTCCTCCCAATCGGAGAGCGTTCCGAAATCATCCATAATACTTTGATAATTACTGATATCATAACCGTTATCGTCATTAGGCGACTGGTACACTGGGCACAGCCACACCACGTCGACACCAAGATGATTTAAATAATCAAGTTTCGAGATAATCCCTTGCAGATCACCAATACCATCCCCGTTACTGTCTTTAAAGCTGCGGGGGTAAATTTGATACACTACGCTTTCTTTCCACCATTTTTTATCCAAGGTTGTAATCTCCTATCTCTATATAGATCTTACTATTTTATTTAATGGATCCTGATGTAAGTCCGCTGATAATCCATTTTTGTGCGAACAAATAGACGATGAGCATCGGGGTTAATGCGAGCAAATATGAAGCGAAAGCTAAGTTGAAATCTGTACTGAACTGCCCCTGGAATACATATTGTACCAGCGGAAGTGTGTAGGAATCCTGATCGCCGAGCAGAACCAGCGGTAGCATAAAGTCATTCCAAGTGGATAGACAAGACAGGATACCGATCGTTGCACTAACAGGAGCAAGAAGCGGAAAAATAATCTTCCAGAACGTTCCGAAGGTCGATGCACCGTCTACTGTAGCCGCTTCTTCTAGTTCATACGGAATGGAACGGATATAACCGGTGTAAACAAACACGTTAAAGGCCAGACCATAAACGACGTATAGAATAATAATCCCTACAATGTTGTTCATGTGCAGATCCGTAGTCACTTTGACCACAGGCAGCATGATAATCTGGAAAGGGATAAACATTGCGCTGATAAAATAGAAGTACAGCACTTTGAAAAATCTTCGCTTCATATTACGTGCAATAGCATAGGCTACCATGGAGTTGGTAAGCAATATGAACACGACTGTTGTAATGGTAATCACAGTACTATTTCCTAATGCATTGAAGAAATTCGTTGCTTTAATTGCATTGGAGAAGTTCTCAAAATGCAGGCCAGTTGGCAGCGAGAAGATAGATTGAGCCATTTCCTCGGGATTCTTGAGTGCGATGGCAATGGTCATGTACAGCGGAAACAGGATCAGTATTGAGCCTAGGGCGATAAGAATCGTTACAGGCCAGTTGGTTGATTTTTTGATCATAAGTCCATCTCCCGTTTCTGCAGAAATTTAAGCTGAAGGGCGGAGATAACGACAATCACGATAAAATAAATCACGGCGTTCGCCGATTGATAGGCAAATTCTCCGCCTTGGAAGCCGCCTGTGTAGATTAAGTGGGCAATGGATTGCGTTGAACGACCTGGACCCCCGCCTGTCAAGGCAACGATTTGGTCGAATACCATTAGACCGCCCTTCATCGCGAGCACCATATTGATGGTGAAGAAGGAAGCAAGCATTGGAAACGTAATGCTCCAGAATTCTCTCCAGCGGCTAGCGCCGTCCAGATTGGAAGCTTCGTAAAGATCATGAGGAATGGTTTGAAGACCCGCAAGATAGAGAATCGTGTTATAAGCAATCCCCTGCCAAACGGCTACAATGACGATACCGATCCAAGCCCAGTCGGAGTTACCGAGAATGTTCTGTGATAGGAATTCGCTGCCGATTTTCGCACCCCAAATAGGGAATACATTAGCGAACAAGTAGTTAAAAATAAAACCAACAATCAATACGCTGAGGATATTCGGCAAGAAGTATACGCCACGGAAAAAGTTTTTAGCTTTAATTTTGGCGTTAAGTCCAAGCGCAATCAACAAGCTGATGATATTGATAAGAATAGTGGTTAGAATGGCATATTTAAAAGTGAACACATATGAATTCAACACATTTTCATCTTGAAAAATGTTAATGAAGTTCTTAAATCCTACGTAATCAAAGCTGTCACTAAAGCCGTCCCAGTTCGTGAACGAATAATATATACCCTGGATTGCAGGAAAGGTATGGAAGGCAAAGAAAAGAAGTAATGCCGGTATAGTCATCAGATAAAAGGCGACTCGGCGTTTGGCCATCATGTAATCCTCCTCATTGTAAAAGCGAAAGAGAAGAGGGGAAGCCCCGTTCTCTTTCGCGGTTCATGTTTGTCTGATCAGTTTATTTCCGGTTAGCTACTTTATCCCATTCCTTATCAAGCTGTTCTAGGTAAGCTTTAATGTCTTTCTTTTGCAAGAAGGATTGGTTGATGGTATCCACTTTCATCGCACTTGGGATGTAGTGGTCAGCAAAGTCAGCCAAGTTGCCAGCGGTAAACGCTTCTTTGAAGCCATCCATCGTTGGATCATCTTGTGTTACACCTTTTACAGCTGGGAATGCTTTTTGCTCATTGATGTATAGGCTAACATTCTCAGGTTGAAGCAGGAAGTCTACGAATTTCTTTGCTTCTTCTTTATGTTTAGTGTTCTTGGAAATCGTCAGCAACGTATCTACGCCAGAAATGACTTTGTTATCGGCAGCATCATTTGTTGCTGGGAATGGGAATACGCCAAGTTCAATGGATGGATTGGCTTTCACGATTTCTGGGATCGCCCATACGCCTTGCAGGTACATTGCGGATTCACCTTTAGCGAATGCTGTGTTTCCGTCATTGTAACCTTTACCAAAAATATCTTTTTGTCCGTATTCCGTCAGCTTAAGCAGCTTTTCAGCAACCTCGTTAAAGCTGTCTGCGAAGGTTACAGTGCCTGCTGCACGCTCCTTGAAGAAATCATTCCCTTTAATGATCGTGGAGAGGGAGTTGAACGGCGTAAGTGTTGTCCATGAATCCTTCAGTGTCAGGTAAAAAGCATTTTTACCGCTGTCTTTGAACTTTTGAGCGACAGCCATGAACTCATCCCAAGTTGTTGGAACAGTAACACCGGCTTCAGCGAACATCGCTTTATTGTAAATAACACCACTTGCGTTTGAAGAGAATGGGAGACCATTCAGTTCGTCCGAACCCGTCAGGTCTTTTAGCATTTGGAGATATGCTGGCTGGATATTCTCAGCGAGTGGATCACCTGTGAAATCTTCAAAAAGACCGCTGCCAGATAACGTCTTGTAGGTGTCAGTTGCTCCGATCCCTACCACGTCAGGAATATCTTTCTTCGCTGCACGAGTTTTCAATACGGTTTCAGCATCTGGCGGGTTAACCTGTGTGACAACAATATTTGGATTGGCTTCATTGAATTTCGCAACCAGCTTGTCGAAGGTGGCTTTGGCTTCGGTTTTATTTTGGAAAAACTCGACTTTTACCTTTTCACCGGAGGAGGCATTTCCACCACTATTTGCGCTGTTGTCAGCCGCATTGCTACCACAGGCACTAAGTACGGACATAGCCAGTACGCTAACCACTACGGGTTTGATTGTTTTTTTCATGATTAAATCCTCCTAATAATTTGTTGGTATTATGAACATGTAAGAGATTAAACATGTACGTAAATGAAAACTAATTGATATTCTGCTACTTATAGGCGGCAGATATGCATCACCAATAGAGAGAGTAAACGTTTACGTAAAAGGGGTAAAAAGACTCAGGTAAGTGATCTTACCGTTTGTCTTTCCACGATTAAGTGATCGACAATTTTGCTATCTACAGTCTCGCCTGTTTCAATCATCTGAATAAGCTTCTCCACGGCGATCTTACCAATATCGTACAGTGGTTGACGCACTGTAGTTAACGGAGGAATAATCATTTTCGCCATTCCAAGATCGTCATAACCCATAATGGATATATCGTCGGGAACACTTAAACCATATTTGATGACCGTGGAAAGAGCACCAATCGCCATTTCATCACTAGCGGCAAAGACGGCAGTGACATCAGGGGCTTGCTCCAAGAGAGCTTCCATTGCAATGCTCCCGCTTTCATACAGAAAGTCTCCAAAGGTGAGATAGCGGCTGTCGAAAGGAATCCCACTCGCTTCAAGCGCTTTACGATATCCCTCGGCTCTGGGTGCACCAGCGATAGCATCGCTTGGATTTCCGCTGATCATGGCTATTTTGCTATGACCTTTGGAAATTAAGTAGAGGGTAGCATCATAAGCAGCCTGGTAATCGTCTACTTTCACGTAAGGTACACTGGCAAATTCCGTTTGGGAAGAAACCAACACAACTGGGATCTTCATGGTTTCTAGCACATCGTAATACTCTTTCTTCAAGACCTCACTAGAGTAAATAATGCCATCGACCTGCTTCTCCCTTAAGAGTTGTAAGTACTTTAACGTTCGTTTACCATCCTGGTCGGTATTACAGACCATTACACTATAATTGCGATCATTGGCCAATTCCTCAATGCCTTTAAGCAGATCGGAGGAGAACGCTCCAGAAACACTTGGAAACATTACACCAATCGTCTGCGTACGCTTATTGATTAGGCCACGAGCAATCGCGTTAGGTTGATAGCCGAGTTCTTTGATAGCTTCATTTACCTTTTGTTTCGTCTTGTCGGAGTACCCACTTAAATTGTTTAGCACGCGAGAGACTGTTGCAATGGAAACGTTCGCTTTTTGTGCAACATCTTTAATTGTTGGGTTCATTCATACGACTCCTTAGATTACGGTTAGCCTTAGATTAAACGTTTACGCTTCGAAAATCAAATTCATTAAAAAGTATTACGTAAACGCTTACCCTGAATATAAATCCTGACAGGTATGCTTGTCAACTCCACTTAAAAAATATGTGAATGATAAGAACCATGAAAGGTAATTATTTTTTAATAGAATGAGACCGATTAAATTACCAGAAAATCTCTGTTAAAGTGGTGTATAAGAGGGAGAAATGTAGTTGGAGCAGGATATTAACAATACAGAGACCCAGAATTGACAAAAGAATATTAGAGGACTAACATTTAGACAGTAAACGCTTACGTGAAATCGGATTGACATGTTTATCGTTGGTTTAGTGTTTAACCGGATAAGGAGCTGCGCTTATGAATATTTATCTCGAAATTCCAGATGTGGATAAGCATTTTCCTTTTAGAAGTTTACTATGTGGAGGAGATACGCTGTGCTATCCGCATTGGCATAAAGAAATTGAAATTATATATGTAACTAAAGGAAGTCTAAATCTGGGAATAAATGATACCCCTATTCACATGGAGCAGGGTGAGGTTCAATTTATCAACGGTGGGGATGTCCATTATTTTCTCGCCTCACCTGAAAGCGAACGGGTAGTAATTCAATTCGATCTTAACCTGTTTCAGGAAGTCGCAGCTTTGAGCGGAAGTGATTATTCGCTTCGTGAGGTTTTTACGCTTATGGAGCATTCTAGTTCAAAATGGCCCGAAGCAACCGCCGTGAAGATCAAAGGGCTGATTGAGAGTATTTATGAGGAAGACGTGCAGCGAAGAGATGGGTACGCTTACTTAATCAAAGCTAGATTGTTTGAACTATTGACCGTTATTTTACGGGAAGTGCCGAAGAGTGCACTCAATAAACAGCCTAAGTTCTCGGAAGATACGCTGAACCAGTCTAGAGAAACGCTGGAAAGATTAGAGCGGATTTTTATTTATGTAGAGCAGCATTACCAGGAAGCCATTACGCTGAATGAGGTAGCTAGCTATATGGGCTTTAGTCCGTATTATTTTACCAAGCTATTCAAGAAGAATACTGGTATGACCTTTATAGCTTTCTTAAACGAATATCGGCTTAACAAAGCTAAATGGATCTTAATCAATGAAGATTTGCCGATGTCTGCGGTGGCGGAAGCCGCCGGGTTTGGCAGCGTGAAGACATTCCATCATTTTTTCAAAGATGCCACGGGGATATCCCCCCTAAAATACCATAAGACAATATTCGGGAATAATACAGCAAGAATGCAGGAAGAAAGACGCCCCCGGGCTTTGTATGATAGAGATATCAAAACAGGAACAAGTGGAGGTTAGAATAAAAATGACATTAACAGTAGGAATTATCGGCTGCGGAGGCATTGCAAACGGCAAACATATGCCAGCGTTATCAAAAGTGGAAGGTGCTCGAATGGTTGCTTTTTGCGATATCGTTCCAGAGCGTGCTGAGAAGGCAAAAGCGGAGTTTGGGGATGAGGGCTCCGTGGTTTACACAGATTATAAAGAGCTTCTTAAAGATGCAAGTATAGATGTAATTCATGTATGTACACCAAACATTTCCCATGCAGAGATTTCCATTGCGGCAATGGAGGCAGGCAAGCATGTAATGTGTGAAAAGCCGATGGCTAAGACCACAGCAGAAGCGCAAGCAATGATCGATGCTTCAAAACGAACTGGGAAGAAGCTGACCATCGGTTACCAAAACCGTTTCAGACCAGATTCAGCTTATCTGCATACGGTATGCGAGAATGATGGTCTTGGAGAGATTTATTATGCTAAAGCTAAGGCGATCCGTCGTCGTGCCGTTCCAACGTGGGGCGTGTTTCTGGACGAGGAAGCGCAAGGCGGAGGTCCATTGATTGATATTGGTACTCATGCCCTCGATTTGACTCTATGGATGATGGATAACTACAAACCAAAATATGTTGTCGGTAACGCTTATCATAAGCTGTCCGGTCGTAAAAACGCCGCGAACGCTTGGGGCCCGTGGGATCCAGAGAAATTTACAGTTGAGGATTCCGCCATTGGATTCATTACTATGGAGAATGGAGCTAGCATCGTTCTCGAAGCAAGCTGGGCGCTGAATACCCTTGATGTTGGTGAAGCTAAGACTGTGCTTTGCGGTACTGAAGGTGGAGCGGACATGGAGAACGGTCTGCGCATTAACGGAGAAGAATACGGCAAAACATTCGAGAAGCATATCAGCTTGGAAGCCGGCGGCGTTGACTTTTATGATGGCGCGGGAGATGATCCTGCATTGACCGAGGCTACTCAGTGGATCGAAAGCATCGTCAATGACACCGAGCCTGTAGTGAAGCCAGAGCAGGCGCTCGTTGTTACCCGCATCTTGGAGGCTATTTATAAATCCTCTGAAACTGGCATGCCTGTATTTTTTGAAAAGTAAGAAAGTATAAGTTCCACGTTATACTTAATCCTTACTTTTCTACGAGAAACGTTTGTCATTTTCTAAGGATGACAACAGCGTTTCTTCTTGAATAAACAGTCAAGTTTAACGACATAGATAACTATGAACTAGGAGTGTGTCCAAAGTGACCAGAGTAACGGTATGGAATGAATTCCGCCATGAACGGCAGGAAGAGAGAATTCTCAAGGTCTATCCGCAAGGGATTCACGGACAATTGGCAAGCTTCCTTCAGGAAGCTGGACTGGACGCTCAGACAGCTACGCTGGATGAACCGGAGCATGGACTGACACAAGATGTGCTGGATAACACAGATGTACTGATTTGGTGGGGACATGTTGCCCATCAAGAAGTTAGTGATGAGATTGTAAATCGTGTTCACCAAAGAGTGCTTCAAGGCATGGGGCTAGTGGTTCTTCATTCGGGTCATATGTCCAAAATATTCATGAAGTTAATGGGCACCAGCTGTGATCTAAAGTGGCGTGAAGCAGGGGAGAAGGAGCGTCTTTGGGTCATGGACCCAAGTCACCCGATTGCTGAGGGCATTGGTGAATATATCGATTTGGAGCAAGAGGAAATGTACGGAGCACATTTTGATGTGCCAGCACCAGAGAGTCTAATTTTTGTCGGCTGGTTTGAAGGCGGCAATGTGTTCCCAAGCGGATCGACCTATCGTCGTGGGAACGGGAAGATCTTTTATTTCCAACCCGGTCATGAATCTTATCCAACCTATTACAACAAAGAAATCCAACGAGTGATCATCAATGGTGTGAACTGGTGTGCACCAACGAAGCGTGATTATCCAGTTTACGGACATTCTGAAGCTTTGGAGCCAATCAAAGAAAAGGTGGTATTATAAATGAAATTAGGCGTATTTGATCCTGTATTTGGAAGTTTGACTCTCGAAGAGATGCTTGATAAAATCGCTGCTGCTGGTTTGAATGCGGTAGAGATCGGTTCAGGAGGCAATCCCGGAAATGCCCACTGTCCAACAGATGAGCTGCTTGCTAGCGAATCAGCACGTAAGGAATATCTGGAGAAGTTCACGAAACGTGGCATTATGATCAGTGCATTCAGTTGCCATAATAACCCGATTTCGCCGGATAAAGAAGAAGCTCGTGAAGGCGACGAAATTCTGCGTAAGTCGATCAAGCTAGCTTCGCTAATGGGCGTTAAGGTAGTGAACACTTTCTCGGGAACCGCGGGAGACAGCGACGATGCAAAAGCACCGAACTGGCCAGTTACACCCTGGCCTACCGTGTACAGCGATATCAAAACCTGGCAGTGGGAGCATAAACTGATCCCTTACTGGAAGGAAATTGGTAAGTTGGCTGAGGAGCATGGCGTTAAGATCGGTATCGAGCTTCATGGCGGATTCCTCTGCCATACTCCTTACACGATTCTGAAGCTTAGAGAAGCAACCTGTGATGCGATCGGCGCGAATCTAGACCCGAGCCATCTGTGGTGGCAAGGCATCGATCCTGTAGGCGCGATCAAGATTCTTGGTAAAGCTGGTGCGATCCATCATTTCCATGCCAAGGACACGTACCTGGATCAGGACAATATTAATATGTATGGCCTGACGGATATGCAGCCTTACGGCGATGTACAGACCCGCGCATGGACCTTCCGCTCCGTTGGCTGTGGACACAGCATATCTGAATGGTCGGATATCATGAGTGCGCTGCGTACTTACGGTTATGATTATGTGGTCAGCATTGAGCATGAAGACCCTCTTATGACGGTAGACGAAGGCTTCCATCGTGCAGTAACCAATTTGCAATCCATTCTTATTCGCGATCAACCACAAGGTATGTGGTGGGCGTAAGGATAGTTTAAGAACGAAAGGTCTTGATTCTCTAGTATTTGTAGAGGATCAAGATCTTTTTTTGCGTGTTTATATGGATGTGGGTTAGGATAATGTGCGGATGAAGAAAATAGCAGAAAGCAAGGTTCTAAGATGAATGAAGGAGAGACAACAATGTTACTAGAAGTTATTGCTACAACATTAAGTGATGCAGTACTGGCCGAGCGTTATGGAGCTGATCGAATTGAATTGATCACTGGGATCAGTGAAGGGGGATTGACGCCCAGTCTGGGACTTATTGAAAAAGTGCGCAATGCTGTCTCTATCCCGGTCAGGGTAATGGTTAGACCCCATGCCAGATCCTTTTATTATGATAAGGATGATATAGAAACCATGGAGCAGGATATTCAGCATATCGTATCTATCGGCGGGGTATCTGTCGTAATGGGCATGTTACGCCCTGATGGAACAATTGACGAAGAGTCACTTCAAAGGTTACTTCGTACTGCAAAAGGTTTGGAGGTGACATTCCATCGTGCTTTTGATGAAGTGAGGGATCAATTTGAGGCGTTAGAAATATTGATGCGTTATCCTCAAATTACTGACATTCTAACATCAGGAGCCGAGAATACAGCCCCTAAAGGTGCGGAACGTCTTGCTGCGCTGGAGCAGCTTACCTCAAAGCAATCTATATCTATTCTTGCTGGCAGTGGGTTAACGGCAGATTGGTTAAGTGATTTTATAAAACAAACGGGTGTGCGCCGAGTGCATTTCGGTTCAGCCGTTAGAGAAGATGGAGATGCGCTAAAGCCGATAGATCCTCTTCGCTTGCAGGTTGTTCGAAACTTTTTGGATCAAAGAAAAGAGCAGTAACCTCACCGGTACTTATTGATTTCATTCTCCGATAGGCTTGTCCGTTGATTTCGATTTAATTTCCTCATATTGGATGATATTATAAAATCGGAATATGAAATTTACAAATGTTGATCAAGCCAAATATGACAATCGGAGGATGATCTACAGTGAGTAAGGTACAGTTCTCGGTTCAAGTAAGGTTAGTATCCAATCTGGAGCGTTCCAAGGAATTTTACGCTACAGCGTTAAGCTGTGAAGTGAATGATTGGTGGGCGGTACGTGATTGCATTTGGTTCAGGTAAGAAACATTAGTTGTCTAATCATGAAATACTGAGCATATAAAATATAGAGCTGATCTTTGGTTATCCAAAGGTCGGCTTTTTTAATGTGCGTTCACTTGGTTACAGTATTGCAATCTCTGCGTCAAATGTGGGGGACGAGTTGAAAAGAATAGGTACAGGTTGGCATGCAACAAAATTGAAATGATTTCGTCTTTATATATGGAGGTGGAGAAAATTGGGATTTTTCGTTTTTTCGGGTGGCCAGTTTCAATCTTCATTACAGCGGTATGTGAAGCTGATACTTGTGTTTGGGCTTCTGTTCGCTGCATGTTTTACAGGTATGGGAAAGGCGGAAGCTGCTGCTGGATCAGATCTGATTATCGTGAACAAAAAAACAAACAAACTCGCGTATTTCAGTGATGGTAAACTGGTAAAGATCTTTCCAGTCGCAACGGGGAAGTCGAAGGAACTGACGCCCGAAGGCAGCTTCAAAATGGTAGTTAAAGTAAAGAACAGACCCTATTACAAAGAAAAAATACCCGGGGGTGATCCGGCCAATCCACTTGGCGACCGCTGGCTAGGGCTAGAAGTGAACGGAACTTATGGTACCACATATGCGATTCACGGCAATAATAATGAGTCCTCCATAGGAAAGTATGTCAGCGCCGGATGTATTCGAATGCATAATGATGACATCCACTGGCTGTACCCAAAAATAGCTAAAAATACAAGGGTCATTATTACAACAAGCACACTGGCTATGGAGAGTATTGCGACTAAAAATGGGTATTCCGTAGGAAGTAAGATGTTTGCTGGAGCTTTTGAGCTGGATGGAGTCACGACAAAGCTAAAAGATCCTTTTTTAATGGATAACTCCCGTGTATTTGTTCCGCTGAGAGAATCTGTAGCCTTGTTAGGTGGAACTTTACAGAGCAAAGCTGGAACAGGTGCACTGCTAATTACGATAGGAAATCGTACGGTGGCACATCAGCCTTTATCCGATCAGGCTGTTGTAAATGGAAAGACGCTTACGATACCAGCGTCCCGTAATGAAAATGGTCGATTGATGATTCCGCTGAGCATCTTGCCCGAATTATTTGGTATTCAGGTGCAATGGAGTTCACAGTCTCAGTCGGTAAAGATTATTTTATAACTATTCTTGAACTTTTAATTCTGGCTTAAATGGGTATATACTATATTCATTCAAACCAATTCGGACAATGACGGAGGACCACCGACTAATGAATAACTAACACGTTTCCTAGAAGAAGACCATAGAGCTTGTGAAGTGCATATGCACAAGTCACGGATCACCCGTTCAGGGTGATAACGGTCAGGGATACGTGTGTCGGTCGGGAACCTTACGTTGCTTTTATATGAATAGATCTATTGTTTGGTTTACTCTGCACACAGCAGGTGATCACGGCCGTAGTCTATTCATGTTATGGCATATTTCCCCCCCCATCATACGCTATTTGACCGCAGACCGCTGGCTGCGGTTTTTTATTTGCAATATAATCGGAGGAATGAAATATGACCCTAATAAAAGCAAAAAATATACGTAAAGAATGGAACGGGACCCTGTTATTCGAGAAGGTGTCCTTTGAGATATCAGAAGGAGAGCGTGTGCTCTTGTTCGGTCGTAATGGAATCGGCAAAACCACATTACTTAAGGGGCTGATCGGTCGCCTCCTCTTTGAGGAGGGAAGTATCTATCATGGTTTGCCACGTGAGGAATGGGGTGTGCTGGATCAGCAGCTAGAAGTATCCGAAGAAGTGACCGCCTTGGATTACGTAATCGCCGGATCGCCAGAGCTCCCCCAATTGAAGCGCAGGCTTGAAATTCTCAGTCAGAGGTTGCAGGAGCAGAACGACGAGAGTGAAGCGGGATTGGCTGAATACGCCGAAGTGTACGATCAATACTTGCAGCTTGGTGGTTATGACTGGGAGGCAAAAGCGGAAAAATGCTTGAAGCAGCTCAAACTTGAGCGTTCGGTTTGGAATGTGCCGTATCCATCGCTAAGCGGTGGGCAAAAGACACGCGTTCAATTGGCCGCATTGTTAGCTCAGCAGCCGAAGCTGTTGATTCTAGATGAGCCGACGAATCACTTAGATGGAGAAACGATGGAGTGGTTGGAACAATGGGTCCATACCTATCCCGGAACTGTGCTTTATGTTTCGCATGATCGTACGTTCATCGATCGAACGGCGACGGCGTTGCTGGAGCTTAGTCCAGAGGGGTGTCGCCGGTATTCGGGTGGATATACGCAGTATCGGGAGCAGAAGGTGGTAGAGGCGCGAACGCTAGAGGGACAATATAAGAAGCAGGAACAGGAAAAGGAGAAGCTGCTGGAGAGCATCAGAAGGTATTCCGAATGGTTCCAACAGGCACACCGTGCTGCCGGACAGCATGATTTCCTGCGTGCGAAATCAAAGAAGAACGTATCTCGTCTTCATGCGAAGGAAGCTGCACTCGAACGCTTAAATAAGAACCGTGTGGAATTACCACGCGAGACAAGTAAGCTGAAGATGAAGCTGGAAAGTGAAGCGTTTATGGCGGACACTTTGCTGTCACTCCGCGAGATTGATTTTGCATATAAGGGTAGTGCGCCTGTACTGAAAAATTTCAGTTTGACATTGAGTCGAGGCGATCGTCTCGCTATTCTGGGTCCTAATGGTGTCGGTAAGTCTTCTTTGCTGAAGCTGATTGCTGGTATTCATCAACCTAGCAAAGGTGAAGTGCGGCTGCATCCGCGTACAAAGGTTGGTTATTTTGCGCAAGAGCTCGATAATCTAGCGGTGTCGTCCACCATTCTGGATAGTTTGCTTGAACTGCCAGGTATGACCCAAACGGAGGCACGAACGATTCTGGGCTGCTTTTTATTTTCGCGGGAGGATGTCTTTAAACGAATTGGTGATTTAAGTCTGGGGGAGAAATGTCGTGTAGCTTTCCTTAAATTGTACTTTGGAAAAGCTAACCTATTAGTACTGGATGAACCCACCAATTATCTGGACATTGACACTAGGGAACGAGTAGAAGAAGCGCTAAGGGTATATCCGGGAGGAATTGTGATGGTCTCACATGACCGGTACCTTCACACTAAAGTAGCTAATCGTTTGGTAATACTAGCACCGACGCAGGCACCGAAGTTTTTTCAAGGTTCCTATGATGAATACACCTCGAAAGACAGGAGTCGAGTGCTTACCCGTAAAGAACAGGCCCATGAGGACGACCTCGTTCTTCTGCAGCTGCGTCTGAATCAACTGATCCAGAGCGGAACTAGGGATACAGAGGAGGAGAATGAAGCGTTAATGGCGGAAATCGTTAATCTGAGGGCACAGATTCAGGAAATAGAGGGTAAGGAAAAAACTATACACTCATAGGGAAGAACCGACACAACCTAGCTCAGGATAGAAGGTATCTTGGGCTGGGTTGTTTTTTCGAATATTTCGTTAGGAGTCATCACAGTCAAAGTGTATAATTGGATGAATATGGATGTTTTGCATACAGAAAATTTTGAAGGGGAGGCTCTAGAAATGACAAAACTAGGTTCTTTTATATTGGAATTACTTCGAATGTGTGTATTGCTTATGTTGACCTTGTTTATTTTAGGCGGGGTAGAGAGATTTATATATCAATCTATATTTGGTCAGCCTGTGTATAACTGGAGTATGGCGCTCGGGAATTTATTGATATTTTTTATGCTGTATCGGAATCATTTTCAGTTTAAAGGTTGGTGCAAATCGCAGAAAAATCAAAAGCTAACGATCTTCACTACGAGAATCACAATGGTTGTATCGCTAGGACTTATCATCCTGCCGATCGGGCTCGGCTAAGCCTATGTGGATTAGAATCATCAGGGATATGATCAGGAAGCGATACATAGAATAATTGAATTAACGAATAATTTTTCTGATAGACGGGTGATTTTAAAGAATAATAAGGAACTGGAAACCACTATTGAAGAGCGGATAATCAGGATGAATGAATAAAGTAAGCATAGAGAGTGAGGCCCTAAAATGGATAATTATAAAGTTGAACGTTTGGAACAGGAGGATTTCATAGGCTTTTGGAAAAGAGTTCTCGCTACTATTCTTGATCTCCTTATCATTCTGATACCTGCGGTTATTGTATACTGGATATTCAATTCACTAGCTGTATCCTTGCATTCGGAGATTCCCATCATCCTTGAGTATATTTTCTTCGTCGTGTTTGATATTTTTATGATCGTTAGATTTGGCGGAACGCCTGGGAAGCTGGTTTTAAAGATGAAAATTGTCAATCAGCAAGGGAATATCCCAACGTTGAAGGAAGCTCTAATTCGAAATATTTTCCGAATCATTAGTACGATTTTTTCAATGATTGTTGGCGTAAGCCTCTACGATCTCACTGTGATTTCCACCACTCTTAACTTATGGGCACCTTTAGCTACTGACCTCAGTAAAATACTTGGCCTCATCATGCTTGTGGATTATCTATTTGTCGCATTTACTCCCCGTAAACGGGCGCTTCACGATATGATGGCTGGTACTTATGTTGTTGATAAATCCGCAATCTAAAGGATGCTTTTATAAGCATTCTTTTTTTTAATATTTAGTATTTTACTGTTAAATAATTTACTATTAAATATTTTAGTGTTAAAATATATCTCGAAGCAGCTAATAATTATGAATATCTAAGGAGGATGTCTTGGAAAACCCAGATATTTTTAGACTCATACATGCAGTTGAATTATTCACGAATGAAATTATTGTTCGATGGATGAATGCTTTTGACCACAATATTGGGATATCTCCTGTTCTCGTCTTGGGAGAATTGAATAAAAAGGGTCCCCAGAAGCAAACTACTTTGGCTAAGAAGCTAGGTTATACGCCGGGGGCGATGACGAATATTGCCAATCGCTTAATTAAGCAGGAAATGGCCGAGCGCAAATATAACGAGGATGATCGCCGAAATGTACTGCTGTCTATCACGGACAAAGGCAGAGATGTACTGAAGGAAGCACAGCTAAAAGGGCAGGAGCTCCGAGCTGAAATGTTTCAGAAGCTCGATGAAGAAGAACTGCAGCAATTCTTGAAAATCTATGAAAAGTTGTTAACGAGCTTTGATAGCTCTGAAACATAAATGAAGTCATCTAAGAATCTTAATCACATTATAAAGGGGTATGAATATGGGAAGAGTTCAAGGTAAGGTTGCATTAGTAACTGGAGGCGCTTCAGGTATTGGCTTATCAGCCGCTACTTTAATGGCTAGAGAAGGAGCCAAAGTTGTCATCGCCGATTTTAATGTAGAGGCTGCCAAAGAAGCAGCAGCTAAGATTAAAAGTGAAGGTGGAGAGGCGAAAGGTCTTTTCCTGGATGCATCCCAAGCGGATTCGATCAAGGAAGCTGTTGATTTCACAGTCGCTCAGTATGGCACGATTACAGTCTTATTTAACAATGTAGGTCTAACTAATCTGCAAAAAGACCTAGATGTCGTCAACATAGATTTGGAAGAATGGGATCGCTTGATGAATGTGAACACCAAAAGTGTTCTGTTAGGCAGCCGGTTTACCATTCCACATATGATTAAAGCGGGCGGGGGCTCGATCATTAACACAGCTTCCATGTCAGCATTTGCTGGAGATTCATTGCGCACGGCTTATGGCTCCTCTAAGGCAGCTGTTGTGAACCTAACTCGTTACATCGCCACACAATATGGTAAAGATAAGATTCGTTGCAATGGAGTGGCTCCGGGCCTGATCTTAACACCTGCGGCTGCAAGAAATATGCCGCCAGCTGTGCTGGATATTTTCCAGAAGTTCAACGCTCTGCCTTACCATGGAGAAGCGGATGATATCGGAAACACAGTGTTGTTCCTGGCATCGGATGAATCTAAATTCATTACTGGTCAAACGATTGAAGTAGAGGGTGGTCACTATATGTCCAACCCGAGCATTACGGACTTCCAGAATTACATGATGGAAGCTAAAGGTAAATAGAATCATGCGTAATTAAAAAATCCGGTCCATGCTCGTGTTAATCGAGAGGGACCGGATTTTTGTTTGTATAAGTGAGTTAGGCTAAGTTAGCTTACCGCTAAAACAGCCTGTATAAAGGTTTTCAGTGCTGAGGATTTTGTGCTATCAATCCATTGCTTCAGCACATCCGTCTGACCATTTACATACCATCCGAGTTTTTCCTTCAGCTCTTGGTCAAAGTTGTTAGGCTGTTTCGTTCGTTCAGCTATGAGCTGTTTAAGCATTTGCGGCCAACGATACCCATTATGACCGAAGCTGTGTTCGGGGTAATGTTCAGCTAGTGTCATTACAGAAGAGAGCGACTCACCAACGTATAATTCTGCCGCCAAATAGCTGCCAATAAAACGATGGCTGCCATCATGCTCTAGAGCCATAGCGAATTGTTCGCGTGCTTCTTCTAGCTTGCCTTGATGCATGAGAGCTGTAGCATTTATCGAGCGGTCATAGTCATCCCCCTTAGTTTGACTCAGCTCAATGTAGCGGGAATAATACTCGTTATATGATTTCCAGTCCGCATGGTCAAAATAGTACTGTGACAACGTGAAGGCATAATTAGAATAAGGATGCAACTGTATGAGCTTTTGGAGTAGCGGAATTGCCTGATCTTCTAATGAGTCATCCTTCGTCAGGGAGGATTTAGCGAGCATCAGCTTCACAAGCATGTGCAGGGCATGAGCATCCTCTGGATCATCTGCAACATTCTTTTGGTAAATTTCTATGGCTTGATCAGGTTTCTTATTTAGCAATAGTCTATCGGCTGTGGTTAATTCTCGTTCCTTGAGATAGAAGAAGGGCAGATTACCAACGGTGTCTTCGTTCAATCTGTAGCCATTACTGCGGGTAAGCAGATGTCCATCCGCATCAAATGCTTCGATATTCCAAGAAAAGCGTGCTTCAGGATTCATGAACACGAGAAAAGATAGAGGATCAATCGATTCAAAGCCCTCTCCGCCACTGCCGTAGGAGAAACCACTATTGTAATAGAGTTCATCTACTGGAATAGAGACTTGATTGTCCGTGATATGGTCCCGAATCTGCGAACTGAAGGAGCTCCCCACCATTGAGACCCCACCGCTTAAACGATAGTAAGCCGCACCTTCAACAGCCTTCCAGTGGAAATCTACAGACTGACCCGTTATCGTCTCCTGATTAATAGGAGACTGAAGCTCAAGCAGAGGTTGTAGAACAATGCTCTCATTCAACCTATCATCCGGTTTAACTTCAATCCAATCGTCATACTGTACAGGCCAAGTCCATCCGTCGATCTGATCATAGCTAAGTCCAAGCTGCAATTGATAGAAGCCCGGAATCACACCGTGGAATTCGAAACGCCCTTCATCGTCGGTAACGATTCGGTACGGTTCAGCAGCTGTGATGCTGTGATTAACCTCGCTTTCAGCACGGAGAAAAATACCTGCGCGCGAGATTGGTGTCCCATCGCTTCGGGTTAGGGTTCCAGATACGACAGCTGTTGAGGTACTTCCCATATCTACAGCTGACTGAATGGCAGATATTAGCGCTTCAAGCTGCATTTCGGCTTCTGAAGTGCCAATCGTTGGTGCTGAACTTGATGATGAGCCCGCTGCTTCGCTGTCTTTATCAGAGTTACTAATGACAAGACTCATTTGTTTATGAATATCCTGCCAGTATTTTTTGTAGCTCTCCAAGCCATTGGTTACTACGGCAAGGGCTTCCTGCGCTTTGCCTTTCGTGAAGAGCAGGCGCCCGGTAAGCCATGCTTTTTGCGCTTCTAAATCTTTCTGATTCTCGTATGGAAATGTGGTTTGTTCAAGAATAGATTCAGCGGCTGTTGTATCCCCACGATTCAGGGCACGTTCTGCTTGAAGCAGCGCCAGTTCTTTTGCCACGCTAGAATTACTGTCTAACTGTTTCGCGGCGGTGTTTAGCGCTTGATCTCCGTCGTCCCTACGACCAAGAGCATCATATTCGTAGGCAAGCAGCTTAACCGCAAATATACGTGTATTATTCGCTGGCCCATCAAGGATGTATTCCTCTAGCAACGCGATTTTATCCTCTGACAGCAAGCCGGAAATACTCGGTTCATCATGATTCCACTGACTCATAGAGGGGCCAATATTTACGTCGTATCTATAGGGATCGTAGCCGTGCTCCTTATCAATGATATTGGTTTGAATAAGCTCCATACGTTTACTGCCAGTTGTAGACTCTAGCTTTTTCAGAAGTTCTGTACGTGCCAGGTTAGATTGAATAGCTGGGCTTTCCTCCATTTGTGCCTTTGAGGAGGGCAGAAAGTTAAATAGAAGAATGAGCAGGGAGGCAGGGAGTAGCACGAATGAAACTAGATGTTTGACTTTGATCTTAATTCGCATGTCTCTTCACCGCCTGATCATAGATATCCTTCCAGTACGTATTGCCTCCAGCCTCAATAAGTTCACGGTTCGGATGTTGCTGGACGTTTTGTTGTGGTTGATGTTTAACCTCTGGTTGATGCAGAGTCAATGATACGACTAGAATAATGGCACCAATCGCGCCTATAGGTTTCACAGGGATCTCGATTTCTTTATTCCAGAAAGCCAAGAGACGAGCTCCAAAGGTTGGAGGGTGGGTCATCTTGAGGACGCGTTCATGTCCTTCGAAGTGTATGGGTTGTAGTTCTTCATCTAGCTGTTGCTTGATAGCTTCGCGTTTCGTATTCTCCGTGTTCCCCGTATTCATAAGAAATGTCCCTCCTTTTCCAACATCTTTTTTAAGAGTGTCCGTCCTCTAACTAACCGGGATTTAATCGTATTCTCCGGTGTATTCAATTGCTCGGAAATTTCACGGATGCTCATCTCATGAAAGTAATATAACGTCAGACATTCACGGTATACATAATCGAGATTCCTGATGAACTCGGCGAGTCTAACATTATGCCATTCCACCATGAAAAGATCTTCTGCCCCGGCAGTGAAGCCCGCATCATCGCTGGCTTGTAGCTCTGACCCACCCGAGGGGAAAATATTACGCCAGCTCCAAGTCCGTTGCTTCATGCGGCAGCGGTTGACTACGATGCGAATGAGCCAAGCCTTTAACCGTTCCGGATCCTGCAACTGATTCATTTTGGCATAGGCTTGAATAAAAGTATCTTGTCCCGCCTCTTCGGCACTCTGTCGATCTTTGAGCAGTAAGCAAGCGGTTCGGAGCAGCATATCGCCGTAATCGTCCATCAATAGGCGGAGAGCTGACTCATCCTTTGCTTTGATTCTCTCTATAATATTCAGATGAAGCTCCCCTCCCTTTACTAATAAGATGCGGCTTGGAGGATTAAGGTTGCGTTTGTGTGGAATATTTTTACTAAGGGGGAGTATCTCCCGAGATGATGTCCCGTAATTTATTGATGTTCAGCTGATTTGGGTAAATGATATTTAGACCAAGCCAAGCCCTCCTTGGCTGATGAAACTTTTTCATTTCAGTATCGTCTATATTTTCAGTTTCATTTTTTTGCAAGCTGGTTTTGAGCTAACCTACTAAGGAGATGACATCATGTCAGTACAGATTAAATTTTTAGCAGCTTCTATTTTGCTCACAGGAATGATTGGATTAGCTGGATGCAGCTCGAACAATGAGCAAGCTAATTCTGCTTCCCCAACTACGGCGCCAACTGAAACGGTAACAGCAACCGCAGAACCAGAAGTTAGCCCATCAGCCACTCCTTCGGAAACCGCACCAGCAGCGACCACTTCCCCTACGGAGACTAATAAAGATACAGCCAATGCGAATCCGCAGAATAGCGACAAACAACTTCAAGAATTACTTGAGCTTGCTAAAAAGGGTAAGGTGCCCGGTGTTGAATATGCTGCTCATACCGGACTAATTGATGAGGTAGAAGCCGATTGGGGTAAACCTGATCAACAAGAGTCAGCGGGAAAAGGTATTTATGCTACCTACACTGATGAACATGTCGTATTCGGATTCAATAAAGGGAGCCTAATCTTCGATGTTCGTTCCAGTGATGCTGCACTGCAAGAGCTAACACTGAAACAGATCGAGTCCACACTGGGCAAGCCGGATGATACCAAAGTAAACGGTGAGGATAAGATCTACACTTATCAAGCCAATGATCAATTCCAGTTGAAATTCATTATTCCAAACTCGACGGGTAAGGTAGGTCACATCTCTGTTTTTAGTGAACAGGATTCCACTAATAATATGGCTGGATAAGACCAGCAATGGGTGCAAGGAGCAATCATGCAGAGAAATCTGTGGATTGCTCTTTTTGTATGTTTATTTTTAATCTGGAGTACGCCTTGGATGGGCTGATATAATGTAACCAATGAGCGGATTCGGGGGAAAGAGAGGTTCTATCATGCAGCTGGAATTAATCGAAAGTGAATATAAAGTGACCGGAGATGGGATAACGATCGAATTATTCCCTAAAGAATTTACGCTTTTTCAGTTCTTGTACAAAAATAGAGGGCGTACGTTCAGTCGAGAACAACTGCTGGATAAGGTATGGCCCCTAGAATACCCAGTAGAGCGAACGGTAGATGATCATATTTATCGCCTTCGTAAAAAGCTAAGCAAGCTACAAGGCTTGGATATTAAGACTGTTCGTGGATTTGGCTATAGTCTAACGATGCGGGAACCCTCAGTAACTATGACCAATCCGACTACATATGACGCAAAGATGCAAGAGACGATGCGGGAGGTATTCGTAAAATATCATCAATACGGCCAAGGACGATCCATGTTAACTTTAGCGCGACAACAGGATGTTTTGGGTTATGAAATGGATCCGTTCTATTCGATCTATATTCATTTTGTGCAGGGAGATTTGGAATGGCTTCTGAACACAGAGGAAGTTGAGATAGAAGAGCGTTTCTATTCTTTGATGATCTGTTATATATTTTTGGGTGATCCGAAGAAGAAATTAGCGTTCTGTGAGCTAGTCCTTGAGAAAAAGATTCTTTTGCCGCCCCAGCATCGTGAAATGGAGATCCTTAATATTCTGGACTTGTACACATTTGCCGGGCAACCGGAAAAAGCAATAGAACGATTAAAGCTAACGCATGAAGTGATTAAAGAGCCTGGGTATGAGAACTTCATTCCTGTAACGGCCATTTCCGAAATGCTCGTACACTTGTGGATGGGGACAAAAGATCAGGAATTGGAGCGGATGGCAAAAGACATTGAAGTGCTTTTGCAGGAGAAACCTTTTTTGCGTGAGATCGGCAGTTATAAAGTTGCAAGAGGCTTGTGGTGTCTACGGCGCAAGTCTTGGCGTGAAGCAGAGCAGTTATTGGATGAGGCGCTTCAGGTGCTAGAGATGTCAGGATTCGTGCCGATGCGGATATATGCGTTATACCGAATTGTTCACTATTGTAACGAGTTTGCTCCCCAGTCAGCTTTGCATCAGAAATATGCAGATTTATTTGAACGTGAGAAGGAAGAGCGGGGATTCCATCGTTTGGAGCAATCCTTGGAAAACGTGCTTATGAATATCGTGACAGCTCTCTGATAATTCTCTGACAATTCTCCGTTACATTAAGATCATGATTCATATGTTCTTGTTCTTAATCGTAACTTGGAGGAATGTCCGATGAATGCTTCATCACAAGCAGGAACGAGTCTGCTAAAAAACAAAGTGTATATGCGTGTGTACAGCGCATATGCGACAGCCACTTTTGGGGATTGGTTCGATGCACTGGCGATTCAAGTACTCGTAGGGTACCGCTGGCAGGCTAGTCCGTTAATGCTGGCTTTGATTCCAGTCTCCATAGCTTTACCTGGGATTCTGCTCGGCTCCGTGGCGGGGGTAGCCGCTGACCGACTAAATAAGCTAAAGCTAATGCGGATGTGTGACCTACTAACGGCATTGTTAACAGTACTAGTTCTTTTCGCTCCCAATATGGTGTGGCTACTCCCTTTACTGATGTTGCGTGCTGCTATCTCGACGTTAAATGTGCCTGCCCAGCAGTCGATGACCCGCAGTATGGTTAGAGAGGATCAGCTGCTTCAAGCCACTTCACTTAATGGAATCGTAAATCAGGGTTCCAAAATCGCTGGGCCATTGCTGGGTGGTTTTGCATTGTCTGTGTTGACGCCACAGTGGTGTATTTTGATCAATGCTTGTCTCAGAGGCTGTTCTTACTTGCTCCTACTTACTGTTAAAAATAGTGAAGCAGGACAAGTCAGCTCAGAGAGCAAGGGGGATCCAGAGGAGCATGTTTCTCTCCGCACGATGTGGAAGGAAGGCTGGAGCTTTATGCTGCGCAGCAGACTGCTGCTAAACAGCATGCTCTTTGGTTTAGTTGGTGCGTTAGCTATTCAGATGATCGATTTTCAGTTTACAAGTCTATTCAGAATTATCGCACCTGCTGAGGAATCTATGCTGGGCTGGCTTGTCGCGGCAACTGGCGTGGGTGCAATATTGATGATCATGGTCATGAACAAAATGAACCGGGGAACAGGCTACGGCTGGAAGCTAGGTACGGGTTATGCACTTATTGGTGTATCGGTCGGAGGGCTTGGCCTGCTTCAGCCAGGCGTTACTAGCCTTCCTGTATTGCTGCTAGGATTCGTACTGGGTCTCGGAAACGGAATGTTTATGATTACCTTCAATTATTGTTTACAAAAAGAAACTCCCCCGCACATGACAGGGCGTGTGTTCGGTATTCAGAGTACCATTCTTAGCGGAGTTATGATTGGCGCTCCACTCCTCGGTGGAATGCTGGTTCAGGCTGCTGGGCCTAGTCGAATCTTTTTAAACTTTGGTATCGTAATCGCTTTGATAGGTGTGCTTGGGATAGTATTTGGCCGCGTGCTGTGGCCTGTGCAGAAAGAGAAAAGTGATAGCTCAACGGAGCAACCGGGGAAGGTTAAAGTGGTGGAAACTTGAGGCTACAGATTTATTCATAAATAAGCTTGCGAAAGTGGGAGTGAAGGTCAGGCAAACTAGCCAGACTAGAAAGCTTGAGTAGCACAGACTACCTAGCGGGCTTACCTAGCATTTAGTTGCAGAATCTGCAATTAAATGCTGTTCCATCGTTCAAAGCGAACTTTAGTTGTATTTAGTGCAGCTATAAATTGATTTTTTCTCTTTTGGGGTAGAAATGATGGTTTTTAGTTGCAGAAACTACACTTATTTGCTCAGCAGACCTCTTTTTACGCTTAATAGTTGTATAGAGTGCAATTAAGAGATTTCCTAGCTCGCTAGGATCGATTCTTGCCCGTAAGGGATTTTTTTATGAAGGAGTTCGGATAGAACACGAGAAATTGTAGAGGTAGAGGAGGGAAAAGAATGGCAACTTTTATTTATATGGTAAGGCATGGAGAGTCACCCAAACTGCCCGGAGGAACTGAGAGAACACGTGGATTAACAGCGAAGGGGGAGGCGGATGCCCGTAAGATAACGGAGAAATTACGTCTTGAAGGAATTGAAGTCTTTTATTCAAGTCCATATCTTCGGGCTATACATACGGTTTCTGGCTTGGCGCAGGAGTTAGGGGCAGAGATTGAAAGTGTTGAAGATCTTCGGGAAATCCATTTTTCGGATGGAAATATGATCATGCCTGACCAGGAGCTATATCCATTACTGGAAACAATGTTTGCTGATCCAAATTTTGTTCCGGTTGGTGGAGAGTCCATTTATGCGTGTCAGAAGCGATCAGTTAGCGTACTGCAAGATATACTGAAACAACACAGTGGGCAAAAGATTGCGATTGGCACTCACGGTGCAGTCATGACGCTTATGATGAATTATTTTGACGCTAAATATGATCTGGATTTTCTACTACAAACCACAAAGCCGGATATTTATAGAATGGAATTCACAGGCGGAACGTTAGTGGGTGTGGAAAGGTTGTGAACTCCTAAATTGGGATAATGCTGTGATTATTCATAAGGATGGCCTGGCATTCGCTAGGAACCATCCTTTTGTTTATTTACAAGCTATAAAATCGCTTAGTATTCGCAGTTAGTATCTCTTCTGCTTGGCTGGAAGTGTAGCCATGTAGCGCTCCCCAAGCGGCAGCAACATCTCGAATCATAGATGGATGCGTGACTCTACCCGCAAAAGGTCCTTCAAATGGCCAAGGACCATCGGTCTCCGCCATGACAAGCTCTGGGGGATAGCGGCGGGCAAGCTCCTGAATCTCCGTCTCATAAAGGATGTCAGGGGTGAAAGAGATATAGTATCCATTCTTAATCATACGGGCAATGGCTTCTTCGGGTCCCTTGAACCAGTGGAAGTGGGCACGCTTTATACCATGTTTCTCTAATAGATCACAGGCAATCAACGAATCCTCATAGACGGTGTGCAGGACCACTGGTTTATCTATACGGGCGGCAAGCTCAAGCAACTGATCAAGAAGCTGAATGTAAGGCTCCATATCAAAAGCTTCGCCGCGCTCCAGTGCTTCAGCACGCGAATAATAAGGCAGTCCAATTTCACCTACAGCGATAAAATCCTCCCGGTCTTGACGCTCAATCCATTCCAGCAAAGTGGATAACTCAGCGTTCTGCGGTATGGGTTGCTCTGGATGAAAACCATAAGCTGGGCGTACCACTCCGGGATAGGTAGCGGCAAGCTTTTGAGTGCGAACGCAAGAGTCTAAATTCATGGAGACAGCAATCAGGGCTTCGATTCCCAAGTTAGCAATCTCACTCAACATTTGTTCCGAAACCTCAGGCTCATATTGCTCTAAATGTACATGGGCATCAATCATAGCTGCTTACCCAACACATAAGAGGCATACTCCTCATGAGGCTCAAAACGAATGGATTCAGGTTCCATTCCATCATTCCCTGATTTGTAGGAAAAGGTTAATGTGCCAATACTCTCTAAAAATCCAATATAAACATTGGTTTCAGCTTTCAGCTTGCCTTCTTCTACCATGTAGTAAGTCACAGCACCAATCCCGGCTTTTTCGCCAAGATTGCTATCCTCGCCACGATCCGGATAACGCATAGTAACTATAGATGGAGTGGAACCTTTTACCTGAATTTGAATTAAGGCATCGCCTTTTTCATTGGAGATTTTTGAGGTAACAAATGCTGAGACAGCTTTATCCGCGGATGGTATATTCATTTCTTTCCACTGGTCAGGCTTTATGACGTGAAGCTCCTGCATAGATATGCCCGTACCTGTTCCTAGCCACAGTATGACAACAACTTCTTCCTGCCCATCCTGATCTATATCGGCATAATGAATCTCAGGAGTGTAACCTAACAATCTTGGTGCTTCCCAATTAAACGTATGCTTGTTACCGTTCACCTCTACAACAAATCCTTCGTAGGTACCGCCATTTTTGAGGGCAGTATACAGCTTAACTTGGTCATTTTCTGTAGCAATCGCGAGAGGTTCGCTGGGTGTTCTTACGGTAGTACTAACATCCCCTGATGTAATGGAAACTTCATTTTGCGAGGCATTCAGCTGCGCAGTGGCACCAGAGAGAGAGTTTAGAGAGTCTGCCGGAATATAAAAAATACCATTTCGTAGAATTGCAGGTCCCCCCAGCTCATTTTGATAACCGTCACCTTGCATATACTCATTACCTGGCTTCAAAACATATTTACTGCTTCCATCAGAGATGGTTAAGGTTTTCGTAGCATTATCCCATTGTTGTTCAGATGAGTAGTACTCCATGAGTACTTTTGCAGGTACATAGACCTTATCACCTGAGAAAAAAGGTGGGAGAGAAGGAAGAACGGTTTCTCCATCAACGATTAGCTTCAGTGGTGCTTCAGTAGTTTGTGTTTGGTTAATTGCCATTGTTGTATCCATATCTATAGATGCCGATGCTCCGCATCCGGCTAAAAAGAGCGTGATAGCTCCGATTACGATGATTTTATTCATAATTACCTCCGAGGATTAAGTCCAGTCCTCTTAAGTATAGATTAAATCAGCGCGTAGTAGGTCACTTTCTGTAAACAAAGCAGAGACAAGGTTGTTACGTTTGCTATTTATTTAAAAATACGGTCCGAGCAACTTGTGATTTAGGGTCTACCGTTAGACTTTTGGTATAGCGGATCTCCCCAATAGAACAACCCGGTCCGATGATAATATCTTCACCGCAGACGAGATCTGCTGTCGTTCGATATAACATGATGCTAGTCCCTTCAATCGTTTTGCAGGTAAGCTTCCGGAAGTAGGGGATTAGCGCATTCATTAGCTTCAAAGATGGCTTAACAGTAATGGTCCCGCTAGATTTTATGACATCGATTGTGCTTCTGTTTCCTAAACGTAGCTCAATGGATGATTCAGCAGTTAACCTATGAATCTTCACAGCACCTTCGGCATAAAAGGTTTCGAGTGCAGCATCTTGTGCTGCAGAAAAGTATCCAGACGATTGCAGTCTGTCTGCCTGGATGTGTTGAACACGTAGTCCTCCCAGATTAATAACCTGTTCGGCTCTACAATGACCTCCAATCGAACAATCACCAGATACTTTTAACTTAGCGGTAGTAACATTCTTCTGTGCACTTAAATGGCCGACAACATCGATGGTATCCGCACGAACATCTTCTTTGAGGGTCAGTGAACCTCTTACTTTCAGCGGTGGACCGATCATTTCCTGGCGTTCAAAAAGATCATTAGCATTGGACATTTACAGGGGCCGCCTTTCAAAAAAATATTTTAATAATTAAAATATATAATCATTATAATATATAGTCAATATAGTATTTTGGGCATAAAAAAACTGCCGTCAGTTTCCTGACAGGCAGCATATTTAACCCAAAAGCTTTTAGTTCATCATTTTATCCATTAGCACATTTATTTGTTCTAAGGTTCCTGAAATTTTATCCAAATCCGAGGTAGGAAAGGCTTCAAAGATATGGAGAATCCGCTGATGCCCTTGTTCTGTAAGGACAATGTTGACGACTCTGCGATCCTCCTTCGTCCGCACACGTTCGATAAGACCGGCATCTTCCAACTTATCGCACATCGAGGAAGCGGCTCCTGGTGTAATAATGAATCGTTCGGAGATGTCAGTAATGTTCAAGCTACCTATAAGCCTGAGCTGGAACAGCAGAAGGATCTGATTGTGAGTCAGGGTCTCCTGCTTGGTGATCATATCAATGAAGAACTGGGATTTCTGCTGCACATTTGCCATAGATTCCATAACCTTATGGATAGCATATTGTTTATCTTGCTCTGTGCTCATAGCCACGCTCCAATTTACTTTAGTTCCTAAAATATATAGAAGCTATAATAAGCTTGTCAAGTTAAGGGGTTCTCTCTTCTTTATAGTATCTTGTAATGGAATTGGAATTATTGCGTATTAACAGTCGAATTTACTTAGCTAAGTAAAATTTTGCTGGAAAGGAGAGTTTGAGTGATGCCAGAGCGCGTGGTGCTTGGTCCATAACGGCGGTCAAACCACTTGAACCTGATGCAGCTCAAAAGGCTGGGTTTAATTCGTTAAAATAAATCGAACGATATCTCTTTGATTTACCAATATATAGTGTAAGACCGAAGGAGGGATTGAGAGGGATGAAACATCCAAATGAATATTCTCAGCTCATTGCGCTTACGCTAGCCGGCAGTCGTGAAGCGTATGGTGAGCTATATGAAGCAACGATCCGGGATGTGTATCAGACCGTTCATTTCCTCGTTCGCGAAACCTCCGATGTGGATGATATCGTTCAGGAGATTTACATTCAGGTGCACCGTTCTCTTGAACAATTTGACGTAAACCGCCCCTTTAAGCCTTGGCTGATGGGAGTGGTCATGCGGCAAATTCATGCCTATCGAAGAAAGAGATGGACGCATCTCCGAATGGTGAAAAAAATAGAACAAACAGATCGAATGCTGGAGCATGATTTCACGAGTGATGTTGTGGACAGGTTATCTAACCGCCGCCTGCTAGCAAGTGTAGATCGTCTTCCATTTAAGCTGAAGCAGGTGATTATTCTGCATTATTTAAACGAATATTCACAGGAAGAAAGTGCTGCGATACTGGGTATTCCGCTCGGAACCGTGAAATCCCGTATTCACGCTGCACTGCAGAAGCTTCGTCAGAAGCCAGACAATCATACTCTTTTTAAGGGAAAGGTGGAGGACCTGCATGAATTTCAATGAAGAGTTACGGACAGTTCTGCAGGAAGAGGCGAGAAATATAAGTGCCCCACCGGAACTGAAGGAGCAAATATTAAATAGGGCCGTGGCCAAACAAGGGGGAAGACGTATGAAGAAATGGCTCGTGGCAAGTATTATGGCGGCTGCACTATTAATTCCTACTGGAGCTTATGCCGGATATCATTATTTGGCAGACAACATGTATGGATCCCCAGCAACTGCTGCTACGATAGGAGTAACCCAGCAACAATATGACAGGCTTGAAGCCAAACTGCAAAACGCGAAGCAAAGCTTTGACGAAGAGGAATTCACAAAGCTGATGTCCTTACTAGAGGAATTGGGATCTTATAATCTGCAAATGGCCGATGCTGAAGGCGTCTTTCACCTAGAACAGTTAGGTGTGAAGGACCAGAAGGCATATAAAGAGTTACAGGCTAAGCTTGAACCATATTTCGAACAAATAAATGAAGCGAAAACATCAAAGAAATCAGTGCAATCCGTAGATCGTGATGCTTTCTGGAATGGCTTGCTTGAAAAAGCTGAACAGAGGCTTACTAAAAAAGAGTTTGAGGAGATCGAACGATTAATCATAGACTTACAAAGCTATGATGCTAAGGTATTTGATGCAGATGGCAGTGTTCATATGGATCGGCTTTCGAAAGAAGAGATTCAAAACCAAGAGAAGTTAATTGAAATGCTAGACCCTTATATTAAAAAGCTGGATATGATGATTAAACCTAGCTCTTAGTTGAATTTAAATGCATGTATTGAATAACTATCGATAGCAATATCATAAGAAAAACCATCAGAAAAGGTCTATTACACCTTGTATTCTGGTGGTTTTTATCTTTTACTAATCTAAAGTCTATACATTGATCACCGAATAATTGCATAATGAAAAGGAATAGAAAAAAAGTATTTGACCACTGGAATAATTAGACATATATTTATTAAAATGCTATTTGCTTATCTATGAATTATGTTGGCGGAAGGTGGCTTTGATCATGAAGCAGATGACCATTCGTGCAGAACTGGCAGACTATCTCAAGAAGCAGGGGATAACGATCAATCAGTTCGCAGAGGTGTCTAAGGTAAATTCAGGCACGATCAGTAATATCATCAATGGGAATCGCCCGATAGCCATGCAACAATTAGATCGGATTACAGAAGGTATGGGATTAGAAGAAGGCTGCTACTATGATTTGTATGTGGATGAGTGTTTTGTTCACTCCAATCCGAATTGGAGACGTCTTCGGCCATTTCTATATCGCTGTGCAGAGCTGGATAAGCTGGAATGTATTGCACGGGTAGTTGGGATCATGATGGATAGCTTATCTTATACGCCTTCGTTATTTGATACTGCAGAAGATTTTTTTACGCTAGGGAAGCACAAAGCAGCAGCGATGTTATATCAGAGTGTGGCTGAGAGTGAGAAGTATCAACATTCAGAGCGGCTGGCCCTTTGCCAATACAGGCTATTCACGATCGCTTTGGGTGAAGATCGGGATGCTAATTTGCGAGCAGCTGTGCAATTTGAAGGATTTGTTAACCGGCTTGATGAGGTGGACCAGCTTGATGCGCTGAAAGATTTGGCGAATACATATAGTGCTTTACGACATTGGGACAAGGTAATGGCAATGGCTAAGGAAATGGGGAATAAAGCAACAATTCAATATCATGCTAAATACGATCGTGCCAGAAAAAGCAGGCTTCAAAAGGAACCTGAAATACCACTATTCTCATATATTCAATACTCTTACATGTTACGTTCAGTAGTTTATAGAGAGCTAGGAGATTATGATAGGGCTTTACATTATGTTAACATGTATATGGATATGAACTGGATTCGGGAAGACACGGAAGAAGCTTTGCAGCTTATGAATCAAAGTATGGAGTGGGCACGGGCTAATATTAACTTGCTGCGAATTTTAAAAGGGGATATAACGGTGCTGCCGGAATATGTGGCATACCTTGAACAAAGGGAGGAAGAGATCCTCTCAGGTCTGTTCAAAATCCTTCAAGCAGCTAATTATTACCAATTTAACGTGGATGATATTCTTCTGCAGTTTGAGGGAAAAATATCAGATTGTAAAGACCGTCATCAGCTAGAGATTAGATCCTATAATCAACAAATCTTCGAAGATAGGTATACCAACTTGATGGCTGAGATAGCGTTTTATTATATAAGAAGAAATAAATATGAGATTAGTATAAAGTATATAATGGAAAGTTTAGAATATTCAGTAAAAATCAATAGCGAATCATGTATTATAAAATGTGTTGGAATGTTCGAAGAGCTTCGTCATACGGTATCTTTAGAAACGCAAAAAGAATACCGAAACCTAATTAGTAAGGTGCAGCGAATCAACGAAAAGAAAAATGGCTTTGTTGTTAGCAGTGCATAGTAACGTAATTATTACCTTCCTTCTAGTATTTATTAGAATCATTTCTTTATAGTACTGCACTTATTTGTAAAATATAGAATTTGACATATACCTCTAGTATATTAATTTGAGGAGGTAGTGTAATGAATAATCCAGAAATTATCCAAAAGAGAATAGAGGGTGCTAGAGCCAAACTTTATTTAATGGAAAGGGAATACGGTGGATTGTTACATCCAAATGTGATCAGACAGTCGATGAGGTTGGATGAATTAATCAATCAGTACAATAAAGCAATACATAGTGATAATGAGAGTTGAAACAAGAAACTGATCGTATAATTTTCTCTCTATTCAAAAGATAAGACCTACATAATGTTATTACATTTCTGTATAAAACATAAAGCCAGCGCTATGCGTGGGCTTTTTTTGTTTGTATGTTCCTAAAAAATAAATCTAACTCCCAGCTTGTCATGCCCGTCTGCATATTGCGGCCAAGTCCCTCATAGACATGTACTAATCAATGCATTCAAAACAGGTTAAGGGGATGATGTCATGCGCCGGACAATATGGGTACTCGCGATCATTATGAGCGTGGCCCTGGTGATGACGGGGTGCGGGAAGAAGGATGCCGCTTCCGTGGTCAAGGATTTGAACAATGTGGCCGACAAGTTGGAGAGTAAGCAGGGAACGTACCAAGCTTCAGGCATTATGACCCTATTCACCGGCGAGCAGCCGCAGGAGTATAAGGTAGAGGTATGGTACAAGAACCCTTCTTATTACCGGATCAGCTTGGCGAATGTACAGAAGGATATTACGCAGATCGTGCTTCGTAATGATGAGGGAGTGTTCGTACTTACACCAAGTATGAATAAGAGCTTCCGCTTCCAGAGTGATTGGCCGGACAATCAAGGTCAGGTTTATTTGTATCAGACACTAGTTCGGGGCATCGTCTCGGATAACAATCGTCAATTTGTGGAAGATGGAGATAACTATGTGTTTGAGGTAGCTGCGAATTATCAGAGCAATGCCCTTGTGCGGCAGAAGATTTGGCTGGATAAAAAGACTTATGAGCCTAAACAGGTTCAAGTCTCTGATTCTGAAGCCAAGGTAGTTGTAGACGTGAAGTTTGACACCTTTAAATTCGATACAGATTTCACTAAGGATTCCTTTGATATGCAAAAGAATATGACTACAGGTGCTGCTTCAGAAAGTACAGTAGCTCAGGTTGACGAAAATGGAAATCCGGTTGTAGTTCCTGAGGGTCAGGAGCAAGAGGGGCAACCTGTCGCTGCTGAGCTGGGTGACTTTGGTATCATCGAACCGGGGTACGTACCGGCAGGTGTCGAGTTGAAGGACTCTCATAAAATGGAGGGGAACAAGGATCATGCTGTTCTCATCCGGTATGATGGGGTTTATCAATACACCATTATGGAAGCCCGTCCATTGGACCGTGCAGTAGCATTGGCTCCTGGAACGCTGATAGATCTTGGTTTTACCGCAGGACTTCTGAGTGGTGATGAGCAGCAGACTTTGACTTGGATGTCTGAGGGTATAGAATATCGAATTACAAGTGCTAATCTTCCTGTTAACGAAATGATGCAAATTGCCGCTTCTATGGAGGCACAATCGGGTAAATAATATAAAGTAGGCGGATACTGCGTTTTGTGGGATTCTTTCCTCTACAACGTAGTATCCGCCTTTCTATATTTGCCAGCGCTCCAGCCGCTTTGAACTGAAGCGAAAAGATAACTGAGCTCACATTGACAGCCACCTTCTGTAGCATTACCATGAGTACTAAGACAATGATCATTACAGCTATGACGTTTTACTACAACGTAAGAAGGTGACTTTGAAGTGCAAGCAAGCTATCGACCGACAGTAGCCGAAATTAATCTGGATGAATTGCGTGCCAATTACGAAGCCTTTCGCCGCTACTTGCCGGCAGAGACAAAGTTTATGGGATGCGTCAAAGGAAATGCGTACGGCCATGGAGCAGTGGAAGTGACACGGGAACTGGAAAGACTCGGAGCAGATTATGTTAGTGTGGCTTTTTTGGATGAAGCATTGGAGCTGCGTCAGGCGGGAATACTGATTCCTATACTGGTGCTTGGCTACACTTCTCCTGAAGGAATAGCCATTGCCTGGGAGAACCATGTAACTGTAACACTGTTCACACCGGAAGTATTAGAGGCTGTTAGACAGCTTCCTATAGATCCGGAACATCGGCTGAAGGTGCATATCAAGATTGATAGCGGGATGGGGCGACTGGGTCTTTTACCAGATGACGCACCCGCATTTATCTCTGAAGTGCAGTCTGTTGCGCAGGCGGAGCTGGAGGGTATGTTTACCCATTTTGCCAAGGCAGACGAACTAGACAAAAGCTATACACTGGAACAGCATCGACGGTTCATGAGCGTGGCGGAAACGCTGCGGGAGCAGAACATTCAGATCCCGATCATACATACGGGCAATAGCGCTACGGCCATTGATTCACCTTATTTATCCAGCAACATGGTGCGGGTAGGCATCAGCTTGTACGGATTTTATCCCTCAACTGAGGTAAACCGTCAGCTGGTAGAACTACATCCGGTAATGACGCTGAAGACGCAGGTTGTATATGTGAAGAGCCTGCCTTCTCATTGGGGCGTCAGCTACGGCACTCGGTACTTCACAGACAGCGAGGAGATTATCGCAACGTTACCTGTGGGGTACGCAGATGGATATTCCCGCATGCTAACTGGCAAAGCGGAGGTGTTAATACGTGGACGCCGCGTTCCTGTCGTCGGAACAATCTGCATGGATCAGTGTATGGTATCACTCAAATCTTTCGCTGAAGAAGCGGAACAAATTAAAGCAGGCGAAGAAGTTGTACTCATCGGCCGTCAAGCTGACGTGATGGTCACGGCAGACGAGTTGGCTCTCCATCTTGGAACGATTCACTACGAGGTAATTTGCATGCTGGCTCATCGGGTGCCGCGCGTTTATATCCGTGAAGGCACACTTCCTAAATTAGTAAATGCTCTGTTACAATCTTAAAGTTCTTGACAGTGATGTTATTCAAGGGAGAAAATAGAAGGAATTGTATCGTTTTAGGAGATATGACTAAAAGCCTATACGAACCGCCATTTCTAGTTTATAATGGGATGCAGCATACTTGATATACTGGCGGCATATATTCCTTGTATAAAATTCCTTGTATATTGCAACACTGGAACACAAGGGCAGAAGGTTTGTGGGGGTGGAAGAGAAGGTGGCCAATTTGCAGAACACCAAAAGAATCATGATCAGCTTGCCCGATCATCTCTTGCAGGAAGTGGACGGAATTGTTCAATTGGAGAATTCCAACCGGAGTGAATTGATTAGGCAGGCCATGAAGCTGTATTTGAGCGAACGGAGGAAACGTTCTATCCGGGAGTCCATGCAGCGCGGCTACATGGAAATGGCTAAGATCAACTTGACCATGGCATGCGAGGCGTTCCTCGCGGAGGAAGATGCAGACAGCACTCTTGGCCGCTTAGTAAGCGGGGTGTAGACATTGATCGTTAAACGTGGCGATGTTTTTTTTGCTGATCTTTCGCCGGTTGTAGGTTCTGAGCAAGGCGGAGTAAGGCCAGTACTGGTAATCCAGAATGATATTGGCAATCGCTTTAGCCCGACGGTAATTGTGGCCGCAATCACGGCCCAAATCCAGAAGGCTAAATTACCTACGCATGTGGAAATTGACGCAGCAGCTCATGGCTTTGACAGAGACTCTGTTATACTGCTGGAGCAGGTTAGGACGATTGACAAACAACGCTTAACTGACAAGATCACCCACCTTGATGATGAGACTATGAAGAAGGTGGATGATTCGCTGCAAATCAGCCTCGGACTGATTGATTTTTAATCACCCAGGGTTATAGATAATCCATGAGATAGGCGCTCGGGTACGAATCCGGGCGTCTTTTGATGTGCATTTTTACGAACTCATGGTAAAAAAGGATTAGGGGTTCACTTTTACAAAATGATCTGATAGTATTAGACCGTACGGTCGGTTTAGGAGGTGCTTAGAATCAGAGGACGTTCAGACGGAGAAGAAACAAAGAAACGAATTGTACTTAAAGCCACACAGCTCTTTGTTCAGAAGGGGTATGCAGCTGTAACCATGAATGAAGTTTGCGTAGCCTCGAATGTTAGTAAGGGCAGCTTATATCATCATTTTCCGAGCAAGGATGAACTTTTTCTATATGTGGTAGAAGAGGATACCGCGCAGTGGTTACAGGCGTGGGAAGATAAGAAGAATGAAATTGTTGGTGTTCAGGAGCGTTTATATGCTTTAGCCGAGCACTATGCAAATGATTTTCAGAATCCGTTGATTCGGGCGCTTGAGGAATTCTCAAGAAGCAGAGTTCATCCGGAGGATATCACTAAGCGGCTTGCTCATTTATATGAGGCTGCCTCGCATGCGTGTCGTGATCTTCTGAAGGAAGGCATGGACACGGGGTATTTTATTAAGGGTGATTTAGAGGATTATGTGATTATTGTAAATGGTATGCTCGAAGGGATCGGAAGAGCTGCTGAATGTTCTATTCCTGAAAAGACTCCGGATGATATCAAAAAATATTACCGGGAATCAGTACGATTGTTATTACAAGGGATATATACGGGATAAGATATAATGGGGCTTGAAAGGAGCTTTACATTCAGGAATCGAGAAGGCTGAAGCTTCTTAAAGGCACCGGAATTGGAAGGACTTTTTTTTTGCTATAATTTAGACCGGATGGTCGGTCTCTACAGGGAAACTATTTGAAGACTTGGCTTTAGAAACTACGGAGGTTAACACAATGTCATTACTACTTAGAAACAGGGGCGCTATGCTACTTGTTATGCTTAATATTTTTCTTGCTTTTACAGGGATCGGACTTGTAGTCCCTATCATGCCTACTTACATGAATGAACTTGGGATCACAGGAAGTACCGTTGGGCTGTTAGTGGCTTCATTCTCCCTTGCCCAATTATTAGTATCGCCATTCGCCGGCAGGTTATCCGACAGAATTGGCCGAAAAAAAGTGATCGTTGCGGGTCTGATCGTGTTTGCTTTTTCAGAGCTGCTCTTTGGTCTGGCGAATGTGTCCTGGCTCTTGTTTGTTTCAAGACTGCTCGGTGGTGTAGGCGCTGCGTTAATTATGCCAGCAGTTATGGCTTATGTAGCGGACACGACCTCTTTTGAAGAGAGAGCGAAAGGCATGGGGCTTATTAACGCAGCCATTACTACCGGATTTATTATCGGTCCAGGGATTGGCGGTTATCTTGCTGAGCTTGGCATGCGGGTACCCTTTTTCTGTGCGGCTGGTGCGGCTGGGATCGCAGCTCTAATCACAGTTTTAATCTTGCCTGAGTCTCTGTCTGTAGAGAAACGGATGGAAGCGAAGCTATCTAAAAATAATCAGGAGAGCTTCTTCACGCAATTGATGCGTTCTTATCGTGAACCTTACTTTTTCGGTTTAATTATTGTATTTGTTATGGCTTTTGGATTGGCTAACTATGAAACGGTGTTCGGATTGTTTGTAGACCATAAATTTGGCTTTACCCCTAAAGATATTGCTTTTGTGATTACCTTTGGCTCAATCGCCGGTGCTGTGGTGCAGGTATCCGCGTTTGGCTGGATTCTGAATAAATTCGGCGAGAATAAGGTAATCTCCACTTGCCTTATAACTGCTGCAATGTTTATTCTGTTGACGCTGTTTGTAAGTGGCTTCTGGGCGATTTGTGCGATTACCTTTGTCGTATTCTTGGCTATGGATATTCTTCGACCAGCGGTAGGCACCCAGTTATCCAAAATGGCGGGGGAAACGCAGCAAGGCTTCGTAGCAGGAATGAACTCTGCTTATACGAGTCTTGGAAATATCGCAGGGCCTATCGTTGCAGGGTATCTTTTTGATCTAAGTATTAACTTTCCATATGTGGCAGCGGCGTTTGTTCTAGCATTATGTTTTATGTTGTCACTTAGTTCTGGAAAAAGGGGAATGGGACAACGCGCGTAAACCACCCAATCTGCCTCCTCTCTAGGCTGGACTTTGGAACAGAGCCGATCTGTGATACTATTTTAGTTATGAGAACAAGAATTGTATAAGCAGATTGTGTACGGGAAGAGGGATACTAATGACGGTAGATAACAGCAATACGGGAGTCATTACGGATGAGGCGGCCGCACAGCGGGAGCAGGAATTGATTACTGTAGCGATTGCCAAGGAATTGAACATTAGCCTGAAGCAGGTGCGTACAACGGTTGGACTGCTGGATGAGGGGAATACGATTCCGTTCATCGCCAGATACCGGAAAGAAATGACGGGTGAGCTGGACGAGAATGCGCTGCGTGATATTGAAGAGCGCCTGGCTTATCTTCGCAATTTGGGCGAACGTAAGAAAGACGTTATCCGCAATATTGAAGAGCAGGGCAAGCTGACCAAGGAACTTCATGAACAAATCACCAATGCGGTCAAGCTGCAGGAAGTGGAGGACTTGTATCGTCCTTTCCGTCAGAAGCGTAAGACTCGTGCTAGTGTTGCGAAGGAAAAAGGCTTAGAGCCGCTTGCAAACTGGATGATGGAGCAGCAAAGACAAGGTGACCCACAAACTGAGGCTACGAAATATATAGATGCTGAAAAAGGAGTGGAGACCGCAGATCAAGCGCTTCAAGGTGCACTGGATATCATCGCCGAGAACATTGCAGATGATCCTGCGATCCGCTCTTGGGTTCGGCAATATACGGCAAGTCAGGGTATCCTTGTGTCTGAAGCTAAGGATGCAGAGCAGGAATCCGTATACGAGAACTACTATAGCTACCGTGAGCCTGTACACAAAATGCCACCTCACCGAATTCTCGCCATTAATCGCGGTGAGCGGGAGAATATACTGAAGGTAGGCATTGAGGTTGTCACTGACAAAATTCATGCTTACATTGCGCGGAAAATCATTAAAGGCCCATCCCCAGTGAAGGAACTGCTGGAGGCAGTGACTGAGGATGCCTACAAACGTCTGATTGCTCCTTCTGTGGAGCGTGAGGTTCGTGGGGAGATGACCGAGCGGGGCGAGAATCAAGCGATCTCGATCTTCTCTGGTAATCTACGCAGCTTGCTGCTGCAGCCGCCCGTTAAGGGACGCTGTGTGCTGGGTGTTGACCCTGCCTACCGTACCGGCTGTAAGCTGGCCGTCGTAGACGATACTGGTAAGCTGCTTGAAGTAGCCGTGACCTATCCTACGCCGCCGAACAACAAGAAAATTGAAGCTGCTGCTAAGTTTAAAGAACTAATCGCTAAATATGGCATTCAGCTCATTGTGATCGGAAATGGGACAGGCTCTCGTGAGACCGAGCAATTTACGGCAGAAGTGATCGCCGAAATTGGCGATCCAGAGCTGGCTTACCTGATCGTTAATGAGGCTGGTGCGAGTGTCTATTCTGCTTCCAAGCTGGCGCAGGAGGAGTTCCCGGATCTGGATGTAGCAGAGCGTAGTGCAGCTTCTATCGCCCGCCGTGTGCAGGACCCGCTGGCGGAGCTGGTGAAGATCGATCCGAAAGCCATCGGCGTCGGGCAGTATCAGCATGACGTCTCCCAGAAGCATCTGGAAGAGAGTCTTAAGGCTGTCGTAGAATCGGCGGTTAACCATGTGGGCGTGGATGTAAATACGGCATCTCCTGCCTTGCTCTCTTATGTGGCTGGCGTTAACGGTACGATTGCTAAAAATATCGTTAAATATCGTGAAGAGAACGGTAAGTTTACGGCTCGGAAGCAGCTGCAAAAGGTCCCTCGTCTGGGTGCGAAGTCCTATGAGCAATGTATCGGCTTCCTGCGGATTCCAGGTGGAGACAACACCTTGGATCGCACACCCATTCACCCCGAGTCATATCCGGTGGTGGATCGCTTGTTCCGCGAGCTAAGCCTAGATGTAAATAAGCTTGGCAGCAAAGAAGTGGCTTCACAGCTGGAGGCACAAAATGCCGAGGAGCTGGCTGTGAAGCTGGATGTCGGCGTGCCTACGCTTCGCGACATCCTGGAGAGCTTGCAGCGTCCGGGCCGCGATCCGCGCGAGGAGCTGCCGTTGCCGATCTTCCGCACCGACGTGCTGAAGATCGAGGATCTGGTTCCTGGCATGGAAATGCAGGGAACCGTCCGCAACGTGATCGATTTCGGCGCATTCGTCGATATCGGGATCAAGAACGATGGGCTGGTGCATATATCCCAGCTCAGCGGCAGCTTTGTGAAGCACCCGATGGATGTTGTCTCCGTAGGAGATAATGTCACCGTCTGGGTGATGGGTGTTGACCTGAAGAAGGGCCGGGTCAGCCTGACCATGCGTCCGCCGCGTGTTGAGGCAGGAAGTCTTAGCTAAAGTGAACTAAATGAACAAATAAAGCCATCTACTTCGTGAGGAGTAGATGGCTTTTTCTTTTGACTGAATGGTATTGAAACAAACAGCTGTATCTATGAAGATCTCGTTAAATTGTCTAACTTAATAGCTAACTCATTCAGATTGCTGATGCTGATCACCGTTTCAGAAATATGTTGTTGCTGGACCTCAGCGCTAGCGAGGACTTGTTCAATAGCTGCGGTATTCTCTTCGGTAATTGCAGCCACTGAATTAACTTCGCCCAGTACAAGGGTGGATGCGTGCCGGATGTGATCGTTCCTATCCTTCAGGTCTTCTGCTTGTTCAAGCACCTGGTGTGTATTATTCCGAATGCCCTTGAACAATCGAGCAATATCATCAGCGGAATTTCTTCCTGATTCTACAACTAGCAACCCGTTAGAAACCATATCGCCAACCTGAGCAATATTATTTTGAATGCTTCTGAGAATCTGAGTAATGTCTGCGGATGCATTGTTGGAGCTCTGTGCTAATTTTCGGATTTCATTGGATACGACTGCGAAGCCTTTGCCATGTTCTCCAGCGTGTGCGGCTTCAATAGATGCATTCAAGGACAAAAGATTCGTCTGCTCAGCAATTCCTACGATGCTGGAAACAATCGATTCAATCTTCTGATTCTCTTCATTCATTTGTGTCATCAAGCTAGCAGTACTCATTACGATATCCGTAACTTCAGACATAGTTCCAGTTAAGCGAATGATTTCATCTTGTCCCTCTTGCGTAATTTGATCCGTTTCACGGCTTCTTTTGCTCATGGAGACGGAGGCAGCATTTGCCTGCATAGCTGATTCGTTTAACTGCTGCATAGCATTTGAGATATCGCTAACACTCTGTGCTTGTGATTCTACTCCACTAGCTATCTCTTGGAAGGCGGTTACGACTTCTTTGGAAATTCGATCTGTTGTCAGTACGTTGTTATGTATTAGGTTACTAGATTGACTCAGAACTCCTACGGATTCAGTAACACCTGTAAGGATGGTCTCCATTTCTGCTCTAGCTCGTTCAGCTTCGCTGTTGCTTTTAGACATGTTTCTGAACATTTTCGTACCAATCTGACTCTGATAGATCAGAACCAATATCATGACGATGAGAAGTGTATTAATTCTTAATACATCTACTGAAGCGTAAATTGGTTTCGTCATCAGGAAATAGTTGAGTAAGATCCAAGAAATTACACCATTAAGGAGTAACGGACGATAGTTGTGATAGAGGGATACGATGCCTAGTCCCCAATATAGAATAAATGTGCTTATAATGCTAGTTCCTGCATCGATATAGAAGTATGTAATGATATTAAAGCCAATAGCTGTTATGTACATAATATAGGGTGTAGCCACACGTTTCCAAATTAGTACCGTACACAACAAGCCTAGAGGTACCGCCGCTGTCATGATTGCAATTATTGTTTGTGGAAATCTGTACAGCGAAAGCGAGCCTAACAGCAAACAGCCCCAAAATAAGAAAATAATTAATTTGTTGCGCCGGTGTAACTCTGACATTTGATTCAAAGCCATATTCTCACTCCATAATGTAATAGTGTACTTCTGATTTTTTAGTTTAAGAGATTCCTGAAATGCTGTCTATGATGTTAAGTTCGGGGATGTTCGGAAAAATAATGTTTGGGAGAGTAATTAGGGAAAAACTCCCTGAAAAAAGCTGATATTTGCATAAAATCAATGGAATTAGGGAATTCCTCCCTGAAAATTAGGCAAATATCTACTTTTACCAATGAATCACCTAAATTATAGGGAGGTTTTCCCTAATTAGTAGTCTGATGCGTATAAATCTCTGATATATAGGGAGAAATTCCCTAATTATCATCAAGGCATCAGGTAAGTGTCTATGATTCTAAAAAACACAAAAATCCCCTAGGTAAAATGGAGTTACCACCACCATTTTAAATCCAAGGAGAGGCTTTTTTTGTGTTTTTAGATGGATGATGAAAGTCTTTATTCCGCAATAATCAAGCTCGTGCGTTTGGTTTTAAATTTCTGCTGGAAGCTTCGATCTATATTACGGTCGGTAATAATGTACCCAATTTTATCGAGTGAGGCGATGCCGATGGTCACATCTTTCCCGAATTTAGTATGATCAGCGGCAACATAAACTTCTTTGGAGAGATCGATAATTTTTTTGCGCGTTTGCGCTTCCTCCAGATTATAGTCGGAAATGCCTTTTTCAAGGGTAATGCCGCTTGCGCAAATAAAAGCCTTAAGGATATTTAATTCACTGAAATTAAATAGATAATCATATGCAATGACAGACTGTTCATTTAGTCGGACCTTTCCGCCAATGATAATAAGCTCAACCGCACTGTTCATCAGCTCGTTTACCACAGGAATGGAGTTCGTAATGACCGTGAGATTCTTTTTATTCTTGATATATTTGGCGATCTGATAGGTGGTAGAGCCGCTGTCCAGATAGATGCAATCCCCATCGTTGATATATTCGCTGCACTTTTGGGCGATCATTTTCTTTTCCTCTAAGTGACCGACCATCCGCGCATCCATTGGAGATTCAGCAAACTCCGATTCCACCAGTTTAATTCCACCATAAATCTTCTTGATCTTCCCTTGCTTGTCCAGCAGTTTGATATCTCTGCGAAGGGTATCGATAGAAATATTAAGCTCTTCTGCTAGCTCCGGCAGCTTCTGAACCTTTTTGAACATTAAGATTTCTATGATTTTCTTTTGTCTTTCCAGTGGAAACATGTAATCACCCATTCAAAGTTTATATCGCTTTCGATAGTTGAAGTATAAAGGGATTAATATAGGGTAGCAACTACTCCTTTCTAAGTTAGTCATGATATACTTATAATATACTCACAACTTATTTATAATTTACATACATTTTACGTAACTGTTTATCCTCAAAAACAAAACCTTTTTATACTGAGGTTGTACTTGAGGAGGTGGAACCTTTGCTTAAATTACAAAACATAAGCAAGCATTACGATAACAAGGTTGTTCTAGAGGATATTAGTCTAGACATCCAAGCAGGGGAAATTGTCTCCTTACTCGGCCCCAGCGGGAGTGGCAAAACCACCTTGCTAAACATTATCTTGGGATTGGCTAAGATGGAGCAGGGGCAAATCATTTTTAATGATCAAGATTTAAGCAATGTACCCATGAAGAAACGCGGATTTAATATAGTGTTCCAGGATTATGCGCTCTTCCCCAACCTTAATGCTTACGAAAATATCGTTTATGGTCTGAAAAATAAAAAGGGATTAACGTCGGAGCATGAGGTTCAGGAGTATATCGAGTTTCTGGAATTAAAGCCGCATTTAACGAAGAAGATCGGCGCTCTATCGGGTGGGCAAAAGCAAAGGGTGGCTTTGGCAAGAACGCTCGTAATGAAGCCCAAATTATTACTGCTCGATGAACCTCTAAGCGCACTGGATGGAATCATCAAGGAATCTATTAAAGCTCGGATTAAATCCATCGCCAGAGAATATAAGCTTACGACGATTATCGTCACCCATGACCCTGAAGAGGCGTTAACCCTGTCGGATAAAATTCTCATCATTAATCAAGGTCATATTGCCCAATTCGGAACGCCTCAAGAGATCATTCAACAACCTAGCAATGATTTTGTAAAAGAATTTATTCTGGGGCAACTGCAAGTGAAACGGGAAAATATCTATAACCTCTTCGGTGAACATTATGCCTAAAGCTAAACCGGAAATGCGGATCATTTTTATCCCAATCGTATTGTTATTTATCGTTTTCCTGATCTTGCCACTGGCAGTTTTATTTATCCGCTCGTTTGAAACAGGCCAAGGTTATTCGGTATCCAATTATCTCACCATTCTGGCAGATCAAGAGATTCGAGAGTCCATCGGAAATAGTATGAAGGTCTCCGGTGTTACGGCACTCATCACGACGGTTCTAGCTTTTATCCTAGCCTATTCTATCCACTGTACAAGAATCTATCGCCCGTTAAAAAGCATCATTAGAACTGGAATTCTGATTCCTATGCTGCTGCCTACAATTACTTACGGGTTTGCGATAATGTACTCTTTTGGCAACCAGGGACTGATTACTAAAATCTTTGGACGGAATTTATTCGAGATTTATGGATTTAATGGTCTGTTGATAGGCTACGTAATTTATACCTTACCTTCTGCTTTCCTGCTGATTCATAATTCGTTCAAGTACATTGATAAAAAGTTCATCGTCGTATCCAAGCTTATGGGGGATGGGACGCTGCGAAGCTTCATGAACACGATCGTTCGGCCTTTGTGGGGCACTTTGGGAGGGGCGTTTGTTCTTTCTTTTATCCTAAGCTTCACGGATTTTGGGATCCCTGCATCGGTGGGGGGGACGTATAACGTGGTTGCTACTCAGCTGTATCAGGTCATGCTTGGGGCTATACCGGATTTCAACAATGGGGCAGTTATTGCTGTACTGATGTTAATACCGGCGGCGTTCGGGGTTGTGCTGTTAACGTATCTTGAAAAATTCAATTTCCATTATGACAAGGTGACTGAAATCGAGATGATCCCGAATAAAGGCAGAGATTCGGTTCTTGGACTAATCTCATCCGTGATTCTAATCGGGCTACTGGCTGTATTTGCAGTCATGTTCGTTGCACCACTGATGAATGGCTATCCTTATGATCTTACGTTTACATTCAAGCATTTTGTGGATGTTTTTCAATCAAGTGATTTAATCAATGTATATAAAAATTCCTTGCTCGTAGCAGGACTGACGGCAATCGTAGGTACGATCGTAGCTTATGCTGCGGCTATCATCAATGTGCGAACGCCTATAAAAGGGAAAGCGACCTTTGACATCCTATCGATGGTGACGAACACGGTACCGGGTATGGTCCTTGGTCTGTCGTATCTACTTCTGTTCAATAACAGCAGTCTCAAAGGAACCTTTACGATTCTTGTGCTCTGCACCCTTGTTCATTACTTTACGACTCCTTATTTGATGGCAAAGAACTCTCTGGCGAAAATGAATCCATCGTGGGAAACCACTGCTGAGTTATTAGGTGACAGCTGGCTGCAGACGATCCGCCGGGTCATTCTACCAAACTCTGCATCCACGGTGATCGAGATGGTCAGCTACTATTTTATCAATGCGATGGTGACCATTAGCGGAATTATCTTTCTAGTGACTGCCCAAACCTCGGTAGTTGCCAGCAAAATAAAAGAGCTGCAGCATTTCGCCAAATTTAATGAGGTGTTTGTCCTATCGATCCTGATCTTTTGCACCAACCTTATCATTAAGCTCCTAGGTGACTATCTCCAGAAACGGCAATCAAACTCTCGTTAGTTAACGATTTTAAATATAAAAAAACCAGTTAAAGTGAGGGAGAAATTATGTCTAAGAGAATTAAGGGATTCAAAGGAATTATGTTGTCTATCGTGGCTTTGAGTTTGGTGTTCACATTAGCAGGTTGTGGAAATAAAGCAGCGGGTGATGCTAGTAAAGTAGTGATTTTGACCAATGCGGATGAAGAAGCTGTAGCCTCTATGGAGACTGCGCTAAAAGGTGCGGGGTACGAAGGGCAATATCTCTTTCAATCCTTGGGCACTTCTGAGCTGGGTGGAAAGCTGATGGCAGAGGGAGACAAAATTGAGGCTAACCTGATCACGATGAGCTCTTATTTTGTAGAAAGTGCGCAAGAGAAACATGGCATGTTTAAAGATCTATCGTTTACGACTAACGCGCTAGATTCCTATCCAGCGTACTATACGCCGATTTTGGCGAATACCGGTGCTATTTTTGTAAACACAGAGGTGCTTAAAGATAAGGGCTTGGCGATGCCAACGTCCATTAAGGATTTAACAAAACCAGAATTTAAAGGCTTGGTATCTGTTCCGAACATTATGGACTCTTCGACAGGCTGGTTGTTGGTTCAGGCGATTATTTCGCAATACGGGGAAGAAGAAGGTAAAACGGTTCTGCATGATTTAGTTGCTAATGTAGGCCCACATCTGGAAAGCTCCGGTTCCGGTCCGATTAAAAAGGTAAAAGCAGGAGAAGTGGCTGCAGGCTTTGGACTTCGTCATCAGGCAGTATTAGCTAAAGAAGAAGGCGCACCGATTGACTATGTAGATCCAACGGAAGGTAACTTCTCGCTTACAGAATCCGTAGCCGTGGTGAAAAAAGACGATGCAACAACAGAGCTGGCTATGAAAATGGCAGAAACGATTATTAAAGATGCTAGAAAAGACTTAATTACAAATTACCCAGTGGCTCTGTATAAAGATGAAACGGTTAGTGATATCCATAAGCCTGCACACAGTATGAAATTTGTTAAGCCGTTGACTGTGGAACTGCTGGAGCAACATCAACAATTCTTTAAAGAAAATAAATAAGATTAGAAGGAGTGTTAGGGCCATGAACAACTATAAACTGCTGACACCCGGTCCATTGACAACTACTAACACGGTCAAAGAGCAAATGCTCTTTGACCGTTGTACTTGGGACCAGGACTATAAGAACATTACACAACAAATCAGATCCAGACTTCTGGATTTGGCAAGGGCAACGAACGATGAATATACGGCAGTTCTCATGCAGGGTAGTGGTACGTTTGCAGTGGAATCTGTGCTGACGACGGCGATTTCAGCGGATGATAAGCTTTTGATTATTACAAACGGTGCCTACGGAGAACGTATTGTGCAAATGGCGCAATATATCGGACTCCATTATCGTGTGTATAGTGCCCTATATAATGAATTCCCCCAAGAGGCAGAGCTTAGAGGGATTCTTAAAGAGGATCCAGCCATTACGCACATTGCGATGGTGCATTGCGAGACGACGACAGGGATTCTTAACCCGCTTGAGATGATCTCACAACTGGCAAAAGCCTACGATAAAACATTAATTATCGACGCGATGAGCAGCTTCGGTGGAATAGAGATTGATGTACCTGGGCTTGAAATTGACTATTTAATCAGCAGCGCCAATAAATGTATTCAGGGTGTTCCGGGATTTGGGTTTGTCATTGCAAAGCTGGATAAGCTGCTCACATGTAAAGGGAATGCACGTAGTCTATCACTTGATCTATACGATCAATGGAAGGCGATGGACGCGGATGGGAAATGGCGCTATACGTCTCCGACCCATGTAGTCGCTGCATTTTCGAAAGCGATTGAAGAACTGATCGAAGAAGGCGGCATTCCTGCAAGGGCAGCAAGATACCAGAATAATAACCGCATACTGAGAGAAAGACTTGCGAGAATAGGAATAGAGGCGTATATCACAGACGATAAGCAGTCTCCTATTATAACCACCTTTCTTTTTCCGAACGAGACATTCAGCTTTGAAGATTTCTATGAATATGTGAAAGAAAAAGGCTACGTCCTCTACCCAGGCAAATTAACGGAGCACGACACCTTCAGGATTGGGAATATTGGTGAGATTTACGAAGAAGATATTCAGAACTTATGTAATATTATCGAAGCATACATGGGAGGAATGACACAATGAATCAAGTCGAAGGCGTAATTCTGGACTGGGCAGGAACAGCGGTAGATTTTGGCTGCTTTGCACCGGTGAATGTTTTCCTTGATATTTTTCGGGAGGCTGGGATTGAAGTTACGATGCAGGAAGCTAGAGCCCCTATGGGGATGCTGAAAATAGATCATATCCGCGCGATGTTATCCATGCCAAGAGTAGGTGCCTTGTGGGAAGAAAAGTATGGCAGAGCTTTTACTGAACAGGATGTAGAGAACCTGTATGCTGAATTCGAACCGGCTCTGATGGCATCCTTATCCGAATATACTGATCCGATTCCGCAGGTTATTGAGACCGTCCAAGTGCTCAGAAGCCAAGGACTAAAGATTGGTTCAACCACTGGATATACAGAGTCCATGATGGATGTTGTAATTCCGAATGCCGCTGGGAAGGGCTATCAACCGGATTATGTAATCACGCCAGATGGAACGCATTCACTGGGAAGACCTTACCCGTATATGATTTATCATAATATGGAAGCTTTAAAGCTATCGGCAGCATGGAAGGTTGTTAAGGTAGGCGATACGATTTCAGACATTCAAGAAGGTGTTAATGCAGGCGTCTGGTCCGTAGGTGTAATCATTGGAAGCTCTGAAATGGGCTTAAGCCAGGAGGAATTTAATGCACTTTCAGACGTGGAGAAGGAAACGGTGATCTCAGCGACACAGACCTCTTTTATTCAAAACGGGGCAGACTTTACGATTCAATCGATGAGTGAGCTGCCACAGCTGATTGGGCGAATCAATGTACTGATTTCTCAAGGAATCAGACCTTATGCGAGATAATCATGAGCTGAAAAGAGAAGGTGACATCAACTTTAGCCCCTTGCGGACAGAGTGGATGACCCAGTTAAGCGCTGTGAGTATAGATAGGATCGAAGCGGATGAGCGTGCATATATGCGACAATCCATGTCAACGCCGTGCTTGAACAGTATCGTAGATGCTGAGGGATGTTATATCACAGATGTGAATGGACGCAAATATCTTGATTTTCATGGAAATAGCATTCATCAGATTGGCTATAAGAATCCTTACGTAACTGAAGCTGTGAAAAAACAGCTCGACGAGCTACCGTTCATTCCAAGAAGATTTACGGCAGATATTGCGGTGAAAGCTGCAGAAGCTTTAATCAACAAAACGACCTCAAAGGACTATAAAGTATTATTTACGCCTTCCGGAAGTGCAGCTGTAGGCCTGGCCCTTAAGATTGCTCGCAAATGGACGGGGAAGCATAAGGTCATCTCCATGTGGGAGTCCTTCCATGGCGCGGGGCTGGACACAATCGCTGTCGGAGGAGAATACGTGTTTAAAAAGGACATGGGCCCGCAAATGCCAGGAATGCTGAAAGCCATTCCTTTTAACGCATACCGTAACCTGCTGGGAAGTCATTCCCATGAAGCAGTGGCTACCTTCTACCTCGACTATCTGGAATATATGATTCAGCATGAGGGAGAGATCGGGGCGATCTTACTTGAGCCTATTCGGGCGACGGATACGCATATCCCGCCTATCTCTTATTTCACAAGATTAAGAAAAATATGTGATGAATATGGGATTCTGCTGATTTTTGATGAGATTCCTACAGCGCTGATGCGAAGCGGTAGGTTCTACGTCCATCAGAATTTCGATATCGAACCGGATATCCTCGTGCTCGGAAAAGGGTTAGGTGGAGGGGTGATCCCGCAAGCAGCGGTGCTTACCAGAACGCTATATGATTGTGCGGGGGATATTTCTTTGGGGCACTATACCCATGAAAAACCGGCGTTAGGAAGTGCAGCGATCTGTGCCACCATCGATTATATCGATGACTTAAATCTGCAGGAACAATGTATCAGCAGGTCTGAATTTGTAAGAGAAAAGCTTGAGACTCTGTCGGCTAAACATCTTTGCATAGGAGATGTCCGTATTGCTGGACTACTGATTTCTATTGAACTTGTGAAGTCCATAGGGACTAGAGAGAAGAATGAGGAATTAGCTGAGCGAGTACTGTATTATTGCTTGGAGAAGGGTCTTTCTTTTAAATTGGCAGGAGGGAACTGCATCACCTGGCATCCTCCGCTTATTGTATCTGAAGAGCAATTAACTTTTGCTGTTAATCTTCTGGATGAAGGATTGTGTAAATATAGTTGAGAGATAGGCAAGCTTCAAAACAGGTTTCTTCCGCTCTGTACATGGGGGGGAGAAACCTTTTTTGTCGTTTAAGGAGTGAAGGACCTGCTCTCTTTGGGTAAGTTTAGAGTAACAGTTGAGCCAATAGATGAGATGAAGGGGACGGAAGTCCAAACATTCACCGCAGTTACAAGGTAGATTAATTATACGAATGGGCTGGAGCAGCATTTAAAAAGATACGCAACAGCTCGTCCACCGCAGTGTCTAGACGGGAATGATTGTTAGCTGCAAGCCAATCCTCTTGCACGATGATGTAGCTGCAGGAGCTGCTTTTTAAATAGCTGTATATAATTTGTGCTTCGTCAATTTCATGGCGAGTAATTGCTGCCGGGGCCTGGTTAAGTTCACCGCAGAAAGTGTCCATAATCGCTGATGTTATAACGGCTTGCAGGTAGGTAATATCGGGTTGAGCGTATTCGAGCTTAGTATGCGCCAGGATGCGATTTCCTTTGAGTAATATGAGTTTAAGCGTCTGTTCATCCATGGCTTCAAGGATCGCAATATTCTGATTCTCTGCAGCGAATTCGATAACCTTCTCTTTGTGATTCAGGAAGCTGATGGCTCCCATGTAATCCCTATATTTGGCGGCGGTTTCGAAGTCAAATTGCTGTGCAGCTTCAGTCATCTGTTGCTCCATCTCCACAAGGAGGCTGGAATCCGTTCCGTTTAGTAGGGCTATGACTTTATCAATGATTGTATTATATTGAACGGCAGCATCGCCGCCAGCACACATCCCTATGCATAAGCCAAGCGAATGGTTTAGGCATAAAGAATTTTTGAAGCTTGGATTGCTGCAAAGGATTTTTGAGCTTTCCTTGATGCCTTGCACGGCTCTTTCCACGGTACTTCTGCTCGTGTAGGGGCCCCAAATCATGTTCCCTTTCTGGACTTGAGGATCATAGGTTATGTCTAACGAACGCATCTTGTTGTCTGCTCCTATTACGATATACGTATAGGCCTGCGGATTTTTCATTTTTCTATTGTACATGGGCTTTATTTCTTTAATTAATTTGCACTCCAGCATAAAAGCTTCGAATTCGGTATCTGTAAGGATAATATCCAAATCTTTAATATGGCGAACGAGCTGTTTTACCTTTGGGGAATGAGACTTCGAGTTTTGAAAATACGATTTTACTCTCCGTTTCAGCTGTTTCGCCTTTCCTACATATATAATATGGCCGAGGCCATCCTTCATGAGATACACGCCGGGAGTCAGAGGAAGGCTTTTAAGTTTTTCTGTTAAATGAATAGTAACCCCGCCCTCTCATAAGAGTTGTTTGACTGATAGTTTTAGTATAAGCCTGCAACCTTCATTTGTTCAAATCAGTCTAAAGAGCGAGGGATCAAAAACGAGGAGGGATCTTATGTACTTCGCAAGAAATATCGGTGGTTTGGCGCTGATAGCAGCTATGTTATGGCTTACAGCATGCAGAGGAACGCCAGAAGCGGGAACGGAACCGAAGGTGACCCCAGAACAGACGCAAATGCAGATGCCTGAGCAAACGCCAGAGCAGACACAAACTGCACAACCAGCGGCTACTACGGAGCCACTACAGGAGACGGAGCCATCAAGCACGGATCAGCCACTGGATCAGGAGGGACTTCCGCCAACTGTAGAGGAAGCTGCGACGACAGTCATAAGGTCTATTAAAAATAAGGATATGAAGCAATTGGCCGCATGGGTACATTCAGATAAAGGGTTACGTTTTTCTCCATACGCATACGTAGATACGAAGAATGATCTTGTATTCAGCAAGGATGAAGTGGAAGGATTAATGAATGACTCTACCAAAAGAGTCTGGCGAACATTTGCTGGATCGGGTGATTTAATTGAGCTGACATTCGCAGATTACTACAAGCGGTTTGTCTACGATGCAGACTTCATTCAGACGGCCGAAATTGCTGTGAACAAGGGGCTTGGGCAAGGTACAACGATCAATAACTTGAACGAAGTGTATCCCAAGGAGCAATATGATTTCGTTGAATATCATATTACTGGCATCGATCCTTCTGTCGAAGGGATGGACTGGCGCAGCCTGCGTCTAGTTTTCGAGAAGATTGGAGAGGATCATGCACTAGTAGGCATTATTCACGATCAATGGACACCCTGAGAAGTAAGAAATTCTTATTAGTCCTTGGGTAGTTTAGAACATGGGGGAGAACCCAAAAAACGAAGGTGCCTCAGTAGCCATTTTACGGCTTTTGGGGCACCTTCGTTTGATTCGTTCCATAAGAATCGAGTCCGGAGCTTTTATTGCGTAGCGCTAGATGTAGATCCAGATACCGATTTAGCGATCGCTTTATATCCCTCTGGCAGATAAGTGACAACAGATGCTTTTGAGATCACCTGTGCGTACATTTTTCCTGGATCAGGAGCAGTCACATTAAAGTAAATCACAGCGGTCTTGTCTTTGCCAAATTCGATTCGCTCAATCACTAGTCCATATCCAGAATGCGGTAAGTTGTTAACGGTCAATGTAGCCTTGTTTACTCCTTCACCCGCTTTGGTTAGTGTAACCTCAGTCTCATAGGTTGGAGTAGTAGGGCTACCATTAGATACAATTACGCGTTTGGCAAAAGCAGCTGCATCGTAGGTCATCGCGGCTGCTTCCGAACGGGTAATGGCATCATTTGGCCGGAAATTACCGTTCTTATCGAGTGTGGCGATATGTGTATTCAGCAGGATCTGGAGACTATTTATAACCTCTGTAGAAAGTTTATCGCCATCCTTAATGTCTACATACATCAGTGTAACCGGGAAGTTACCTTTACTTTGCAGTGCTTGCGTTAATAAGTGAGCGAACTGAGCACGGGTGATGGTTCCGTTAGGATCTACTGTTCGATCAAGTGAAAGACCATTTTGCTTGGCAGTCAGGAAGGCTGAAGCATACCAGGATTTGTCGTTCACCTTATCAAAATAATCACTAGCTTTGGATGAGCTGTTACCCGCCTCTGGCTTCGGAGACAGATTCAGACCCCCAACGATGAACTGAATCCCTTGGGCAAAGCTTACTTTAGATTTAGGCGCGAACTTATCTTTGTCTACTCCATTTATAATCCCCTCTTTATGCAGGGAGTTAATTTTTGCTTCCGCAGGATCACCTTTCAAATCCGAAAAAGCAAAAGCAGATGCTCCAAATGACAGGCTTGCTGCTAGAATACCGCAGGCTATCGTCATTGTTTTGACATTACTTATGAATAATGATTTCTTCATTATGCGTCACCTCCATACTCTTAGATGGTAGATTAGACCAAAATGTTGCAGGCAATTTAAAATATTATAAAGATTCAAGTAAAACGTTATCCGCGAAGGAGTGACTCGGCACCATCTACATAGATCTCAGTTCCTGTGACATGGAAAGACTCATCCGAGGCGAGAAATAATACTAGATTGGCTACTTGTTCAGGTTTACCGGGCGCATCTTCCAGAGGATGATTGCCTTTCGGAAATTCTACAGGAATCTTCACTTCTTGAAGATCATCACTCTTATCCGTATTATCTCCAATTTGAGTGTCGATTGATCCAGGACAGACCGCATTTACGCGGATACCGTATTGCGCCAGCTCTAACGCAGCCATTTTCATAAAAGCGACTTGTCCAGCCTTCGAAGAGGAGTACGCAGCAGCGCCGATGTTCGAGAACACTCGATTTCCGTTAATAGAGCTAGTGATAATGATGCTTCCGCCATTTTCTTTCATATGGGGGATAGCATATTTTACTGTGGCAAAGGTACTGCGTAGGTTGGTATCTAGCGTCTGGTCCCAATCTTCGATTTCTAGTGTTTCTATTGGAGCCCATGTACCATTAATGCCAGCATTCGCAAAAATGATATCAATCTTCCGAGCCTCATCCGCAACCTTACGAATACTTTCTTCGACAAGACCTGGATTGGAAACATCGCATTCGATAACTGTAGCTGTTCCTCCAATGGATTCAATTTCACGTTTAGTTTCATAGGATTCCTCAGGGGTGCGATCAAGCATATATACCTTAGCTCCGTGCTGGGCAAACCTTATGGCTGTAGCTTTCCCAATACCGGATCCTGCGCCTGTGACTACTGCAACTTTATTTTGCAAACGTTGATCTAACATGATGAATTTCCTCCTTGGCGTTAGACTTCTTACTTAGTAATTACATACCCGGCATAGCTGAATTTAACCAATTTAGTAGGAGGGTGGAACAACAAGGAGGGATGTATTACTATGAGACATAAGGATGTGTACAATATATATTTAGATCAATCTAGCTCATGATAGGGGTACTATAGATGATTCAGCAGCAGGGAGCAGAACGGATTAATGTGGGGATATTTGCCCATGTGGATGCCGGCAAGACAACAACAACAGAGCATATTTTGTATGAAAGCGGTCGCATTCGAGCGCTCGGCAGTGTAGACAGTGGGACAGCATTGACGGATTCTATGGATGTGGAGCGGCAACGAGGAATATCCGTTCGGGCGGCATTAGCTTCTTTTGAATGGAAAGGTGTGCAGATCAACCTCGTTGATACACCAGGACACGTCGATTTTCTGTCAGAGGTTGAACGGTCTTTGCGAGTGATGGATTGTGCGGTGCTAATTTTGTCGGCGGTAGAGGGTGTGCAGGCTCAAAGTGAGATGATCTGGAACGCGCTGAGGAAGCTGGGAATACCGACGCTTATTTTTATGAACAAAATGGATCGTGTAGGTGCAGACCCTGAGGCTGTGCTGGCCCAAGCGAGAAATTATTTATCTAGTGATATCATTCCTGTTCAGCAACCGATAGGTAAAGAGCAGGAGTACATAGAAGCTACTGATTTATGGGGAAGTGATGCTGATCCTGCTGCACAGACAGAATTATTAGAGGCATTGGCTGAGCGGGATGAAGACCTGCTAGAAACGTATATGTCAGGTATTTCGATTGATCTTGCAGCTTGGAAAAAATATATGAAGACAGCTTCCGCTTCAGGACGCTTCTTCCCAATGGTTTATGGTGTTGCCGCCAAGGGGCTTGGCATTACTGCATTGCTGGACGCGATGGTTGAGTATTTTCCGCGAGCTGGTGGCAATGTTGAGGGGCCGGTGTCCGGCATTGTCTACAATATTCAGCGTGATAAAAGCATGGGGCGAATGGCGTTTGTCCGCCTTTATGAAGGAACGATCCGTAACCGCGATACGGTAATGAACTACACGCAGAATATTCAGGGAAAAGTGACCCAGATCCGCAAGGTCGAGGGTGGTCGTACTGAGGATGTCGGATCGCTTGAAGCGGGGGATATCGCTGTAATCTATGGTCTTTCAGGGGTACGGATCGGAGATGTACTCGGCCATCCGGAGGCGATTCCGGAGGAAGCGAAGCTGGCTGTACCGCTGCTAACGGTGCGCGTATTCTGGGGAACCGATATGGATGACCATAAGGTTATCGGAGCATTGCAGGAGCTGGCGGATGAAGATCCGCTCTTGGATGCGCAGTGGCTGCAGGATGAGCGAGAGCTGCATATCAAAGTAATGGGACCTATTCAGCTGGAGATTCTGAATAGTGTTCTGGAGGAGCGGTATTCGCTGAAGGTTACCTTCGGTCAGCCTTCTGTCATCTATAAAGAAACGCCAGCCTCTGCTGGGGAAGGCTTTATCGCTTATACGATGCCGAAACCGTGCTGGGCGATTCTGCGGTTTCAGATTGAGCCCGGACCTCCTGGCAGTGGTTTAGTTTATGATTCGGTAGTGCGGAGTTCCGATCTGCTGCCGCAATATCAGAGCGAGACCGCACGCCGTGTACCAGAAGCCTTGCAACAGGGCTTGTGCGGCTGGGAGGTTACTGATCTTAAAGTGACCTTAATCGAGGGACAGCATCATGTATGGCATACCCATCCGCTGGATTTTGCCGTAGCGACTCCTATGGGGATTATGGATGGACTCGCGCGGGTAGGCACTAAACTACTGGAGCCGATTCTTCAGGTTCGCATCGTTGTCCCTGAGGAGAATGGCGGCCGAGTGATGAACGACCTGGTTCAGATGCGCGGCACCTTCGAGCCACCTGTGTTGCAAGGCGAGCGGATGATCATCGAAGGCCGTCTGCCACTGGCAACGTCGCTCGATTATCCGGTTACTTTAAGCTCCTACACGAAGGGGCGTAGCACGTTCACTTCTTTTTTTGCCGGCTATGAAGAATGTCCTCCAGACGTATCCGCTGAGCGCACCCGCCGGGGCGTGAACCCATTAGATCAGGCAAAATATATATTAAGCGTGCGGAAGGCGTTGCAGGGGTAGGTAAGGTAGAAGGGGCTTGCAGGGTCAAACGGGTAGTGAGAAAAAATAAGGAGGGTGCAAACGGATGTTAACGCTTAGATATACTCAGAAATTATTGAAAGATATGAAAATAGTTCCAGTGGAAGTGGAAGAGGTTCCCCCGTCTTTTAGTTGGCATGCAAATATCATGCAGCTCAACAGAAAATATATACTTTTTGTTAATGATGCGACTCAGTTATGCTTGATGCTAGGTGGAATAAGAAGCGGACAAGCTGATAAACTGGTGGAGAAGTTTAGGGCTGAGCTTACAGCGTATTTGTTGCTAGAGGGGATTAAGAAGCAGCATATTCATCAGTATTTTCTAGAAGCAGGAGAAGTAACTATATCTCGAACGAATAGTAAAAGTGTAATAGGAACCATGAATGAAATGTTGCAATACAATTTGGTAACTATAGGTGAATTCGATGATTTGCATGAGCGGTGCCATTGGTTGAACACTGCGATATATAAACCTATCGATTATAAAAAGCCTATTGATGTATTTAGGGAATCTATAAGTACTCGCTATTCATAGTAATGTCAATGATGGACTTGCTGAAGCTTTTATCGAAAATCTAAAGGGGAGTTATAATTTGAAAATCAGAAAAGCAACCTTTACTGATATAGACGGGATCGCTTTCGTCCACGCTACGAGTTGGAAAACCACGTATAAAGGACTAATATCAGACGAGTTTCTTGATAATTTCACAGTAGAAGCTAGAAGGAAGCGCTGGATTCAGAATTTTGAAAATCCCAATAAAGACGAGGTAATGTATGTTGCTGAAGATGAGTCTGGGATGATCATTGGCTTTGCAAATGGAGGGGCGCGAAGAGAGTCGGATCTCTACGATGCAGAGCTTTACGCACTTTATTTGCTTAAGGAACACCAAGGAAAAGGTCTAGGGAAGCAGCTCATAAGAAGTGTAGCACAGAATTTATTGAAGAAAAATTATAGCTCGTTCATGACTTGGGTGCTGGTGGGCAATCCGGCGATTCATTTCTACCACAGCGTTGGGGGAGAGTCTATCTCAAGTATAGAAGTTAAGATAGGGAATGAATTATTAGAAGAAATAAAAATAGGATGGCAAGACATTAGAGGCATAGGGATTGATTAATGACTTTTCACGCAAAAAAAGACTCATAAGGGATACAAAACGCATACCCCTTATGAGTCTCATAATGATTTATTTAATGTACGTACGGCTAACCAGAACATCTGCAATTACATCTGTTGGAATGATGAATTCTCTAACGCCCATGTAGCCAGGAGCCACATCATATTTGTTAAAGGAAATAACCAGATGGTACTTATCGTTGATATAGAAATCTTGATCTTTAGCTATATTTTCAAATTGATAAAAAAGGTCCTCATTGGGTTCATCTGTTGAAATCCAGTAGAACATATCTTTATCTGCTTTCATTTGGGAGCGCATCTGTTCCTTAATATTTTCACTTATGATACTGATATATCGATCATCCTTAAATAACATAGGCAGACTTAGCAGGATTTGATTCTTCTTGTCTATCGTATCGTGCTGCATTGTTGTTGACGATGAACCTACGGTATTTACCACGTATCTGCTAATAGCAAATAGCTCAGCATTGTCCGTTTTAACCTCAAAGCCTGTATCGACCCCTAAATGACCCTCTCCGGATTGCTTTAAAGACTCCATCTCTGCTTGAAACTCATCATATAGTTTTTTGTTTTCTTCGAGATATTTTTCATTCAGAGTCGATTCCAGCTCTTTATTCTCTAGATTAGTAATGATGGGGACCTTTATGTCTGCATTATAGGTCTGCTCATCCACTTTGTATTCTCTAAAAGTTAGCACTTTAACAATACTGTCTACACCAGGTATAGCGGAGAAGGCATTGGCAATATTAACATTGACATTAATCCCAATCACGAAAAATAGGGCTGCCGCACAAACTCCAGATATCCACTGGTAACGTATTCTTCTTATCTTCCTTTTCTTTAATGCTTTACTTACAACGAAATCTAATTCCTCAGGAATAGGGAGTTTGTTATAATCTTCTATAATTTTTTTGATTTGGTTATCCATTCTAATTGATCTCCTTTGAGGATTCTTCCTGCATGTTGACTCTTAATAACTGGAGTGCTTGATATAGTCTAGTCTTTACTGTATTGACGTTTTCATTTAATACTTCCGCAACTTCCTCGATCTTTAAATCTTCGATATATCTAAGGACGATGACATTTCGATACTTAAGGGGTAGATCATCCAGCGATCTTTCTAAATCAATATCTGGATACACGTCTACCGCACCAGGGATAAAAAAGTCGAGTGCTTCATCATCTACTGGTTGAACTCTTTTATGTTTCCTCAGAAAATCTAGTGAGGTAGTTACTACGATTCTAAACAACCAACTCTTTACGGATTCTGGTTTTTTTAGCAACCCTATAGAGGAGAGAGCTTTATAAATCGAATCCTGAACAACATCTAATGCATCCTCTTTGTTCTTCACATAGCTGTAAGCTAGACGGTATATGTTCTCCTTGTTATCTGTAATACAAAGAGTGAGTAATTTCTCTTTATTCCTCTTAAGCATATTCGTAAAACCCTTCTCTTTTTATATTGCGTAGCTTTAGTTTGTTAGATTACTATTCTCATTGATTCTCCTTTTGTATGGCTTTAGCTACAAGTGCGGCATAGGATTTGGCACCTTCTCGTTTTAGATGAACGCCATCCTCATAGAAGTAAGAATCCTTTCCTTCGCTTGAGGAATGCCAGTCTACAACCATAGCATTGGGGAATTCTAAAGCCACTTTCTTAAGCAAGGTATTCACAGTATTTTGCCATTTTTTCGGTACACGTGTGTTTACTAGTACGACTTGCTGAACATCTTCAAGTGAAATAAGTAATTTCCGCAATTGATTGGAGTTAAAAGCTCCGTTCGTACCTAGATTAATGATCACTCGAGTGCCAAGTTTCCCCTTGGTTCTAAGTTTATCGACCACTTCTTGTGCCTGTGACATCTGCCTGCCTACCTTACCATCGATTACAATGCCTGGCAGAAGTTCTTGTAGATAAGGAGCGGCATCGAGGATTACGGAATCACCTATCGCAGTAACACCTTTACCTGCTTCTTCTACCTGAGGCTGAGGTTCTGGCTTCTTCGGTGGATCTACTGGTACAGGCACAGGCACAGGTGTTGGTACATTTTGAGGGGGCACTAGTGTGACATTATGTTCATTCTTATCGTGATTAGTATTAGTGCCTGTATTCGGATCTGCGGATATCTTAGTATCCAAGTTGCTACTGCAGGATATGGACAATATGATTAACGGGACTGCAATAAAGATGAATAAGGGTCGAATCTTGAATTGCAGACGAATGCTTAATTTCGTACACCATCTTCCTAATAAACCTTGACGAATAGGTTCTTCGATATATTTCCACGATAGTGAGGCTAATAGGAGGCTAACTCCCAGCTGAAAAAGAACACGGAAACCATCGAATCCACCTGTATCTACTGTAGGATTAGTTAGAATGATGACTGGATAATGCCATATGTAAATACTATAGGAACGTACGCCAATCCAACGCAAGGGCTTGCAACCCATGATTTTAGCTAGTCGGCTCGCAGGATGTGCGAGTACAGCTATTACAATTGCGGAAAGGATCGACACTAAAACCAAGCCGCCATAATAAAGAAATTGTCCGTACTCATTCGTCCGCCAAATCATAAGAATGAGGGTGATTAATCCGATTGCACCACTGAAGTCAAGGATATAGCGAGATCTGCGTGAAATCTTATCGGTCAAATTTTGACTCGGCCATGCTAGAGCGAGAGCGGCTCCAATCAGTAGAGCAAAAGCTCGAGTATCAGTACCATAATAGACTCGGCTTGGGTCAACTCCAGGTTGATAGATTAGCGCCATAGCAAGTGCCGAGAGGAATGCCCCTGTTAGACACATCACAATGAGTTTACCTCGCTGAGGTGCAAGGCGTAACCCTACAATAATAACCAATGGCCAAATGAAGTAGAACTGTTCCTCAATAGCGAGCGACCACAAATGACCTATAGGAGAAGGAGGTCCAAAGCTCTCGAAATAAGATACATCGTGAAAAATAAGCCACCAGTTATTGAAGTATAAGGTTGAAGATATAAAGTCCCCTTGTAATGCTGCTAATCGTGAACGATCGAACATCAGAAGCCACATAGCAGTGACAAAAAGCATGACAAACATAGCAGGCAATAGCCGTCGCGCTCGTCTGATCCAGAAATCTTTAAGGTCGAACCGTCGCTCTTGCTTCCACCTTTGGATGATTTGATCCGTGATCAGATATCCAGACAGAACGAAGAATATTCCGACCCCTATAAGTCCTCCTGGAGCCCAATTGAGGTCGAGATGATACGCAATAACTGCGATCACAGAGAGTGCGCGAAGTCCATCTATTCCCGGCATATAACGCCTTCTAGTCGTGGAATTGTCAGGTTCTAAAGAGTTAGTCGGTGGTGTAACCTTGATTTCTTTCATGGTAGTTCATTCCTTCGTCATCAGTTGTCTTATGTCAGCAAGACGTATGACTAACTTAAAAAAGTTCTTAACTTCTCTTGGTAAATAAAGGAGTGACCATGAATGGATCAGAAATCGGTACACAAGTGCCTATGAATTTAAAAAGGCATTCTAGAACAAAAAATCATTCTGGAATGCCATTAGCCTAATTAGCCGTTCTTAATTTCCACACGTAAAATATCGGTAACCATTTTAACCGGAACGTATATCGTATCGTTCTTTAGGATAGGAGCAGTACCTAAAGTGACAGGTGCCATTTTGGCAAAAAAGTAAGAATCTTTACCTAAGGTAACATTGGTCCACTGTGTACCTTTCTTCAACTCAGCTGAGCGCGACGTTTGATTCCACTTGATTTCATATCCTAAACGATTCGCCACATCTCGTAATGACACCATTGAAACCCCATTAGCATTCTTAAATGTAGCTATTGTACTTAAATCGAGCTTCGGGTTGTTCGTAATATGGGTACTGAAACGAAATTCAGGAGTTCCCATGGCGCCTGGAGCGATACTATATTTAGGGAAGAGGATGACAACCTCACCATTTTCAATATAAAAACCTTGTTCTTCGTCGATCCCTTTGAAATCCTCAATAAAATAGTTCTCAGGTTCCTCATTGATCTTCGCAAGGATACCGGTATTCAACTTTTCCTTAAAGTCGTTTCCAAAGAAATCTGACAAGGCAATCCGCTTCGCTTGTTTCGTATTAAATACATTGTATGTATCTACACGAGGCATACCCGTTCCACCAGTTTCACCTTGAGAAGTAACAACAAGTGAGATCATTCCAGAAGGGTTATCCGATCCATTTTCTTTTAATTCATAAATAATGTATAGCTCATATGGACGATACTCGAAACCAGCCTTTTTAGCGTCTGCTGCTGCTTCAGTTGCATCCTTTTCCCAAAGAGCAAGGTCTTTCTGCGCTTTAGAGAGAATGATACTGTTGATTTCTGCCTGAGCCTTAGTGTCCAACATACCTACGATCTGTGGCACTTTAATATTTGTATTCAGAAGCTCCGTTGAAGATGTGAGAATTACTTCTTTGATTTGGATCCCAGTGTTATTGATGGTGGAAATCGGTACAGCTGAAATCGGGGCATTGATGGCAGGCTTAGTCGTGTTCACTGCATCAGCAAAAGCAGTGCCATTCATTGGTAACATGCCAACGCTTATTCCCACAACCGTTAATCCGACTACACCAAACTTCAATACGTTAAAAGGGCTCTTTTTCATTGTTTGTTCACGCTCCATTTCGTTGTAATAAGTGTGTTATTAGCGCACTTACTAGCAAGACGTATTAGGAGTGTTGAAAAGTTTGAGGGGGATAAATGTTGATCGAAATTCGTCATCCCGCAAGAGTTCCTTTGATAGTCACTCCGAACCCTTTTCAGCCTTCTTCCGCGCCCGGAACCGCCGCACCTTCATGAGGTTGCCACAAGCCTTGTCATCGCAGTACCGCTTAGAGCGGTTGCGTGTATCGTCGTAATAGACCCAGAGGCAATCGGGATTCTCGCAGATACGGAATCTTGAGGGTTCTTTTTCAAGCATAGCCTCCGCAAAAGACGCCGCTATCTCCGCCATCACCTGCTCCCAACCGCTATGTAGTGGCAATAATGAAATCTCCGCTTGCTCGTCACTTTTCCATATCATTCGCCGCGTAACAGGACCCTTGTCCATATAGATATTGAGCTGCTTCAGCATTTCTCCATCCATCGATTTTCCTAGTACAATAGCCTGTACCCAGTCCCATAGTAGGGATCGAAGCTTCATTAGCTGTTCCAGTTCTATCGTATTCGGCAGCTGTGTTTCTAGCAGAGCATGCTTCTTCAGCCATTTCGCAATCCACTCCGGATCTTCGAGTTCATCCCGATCCTTATTCTTATCTCCTGTTCGCCAATCCCGCCAGTAACTATTAATGAAATCCTCCCACAACACGTCCTGTTCATCCTTTCCGCACAACTCTCGATTACAACGATTGTAACAGTTAAAATTGTGATTAGCTAGTTACTTGATTGAACGCTGGAAATATGCTACATTTCTTGTGTAACCACTATATAATGGTTTAAGTAGTTACATAATTCAGTAAGTATTAGGAGGTTGAACATGCAAAATAAAATCAGTGAGGTTCTGCTGCAAAATTGGGATTATTGCATGGATATCGAGGATTGGGCCCCGCCATTAAGTGATGCACTGGAAGGTGTGGACAGTAAACAGGCACTTTGGAAGCCAGAGGGGAGTACAGTCAATTCCATCTGGGAGACGGTTAACCATCTAACATATTATAAGGTGCGTTTGCTGCGAAAGTTAAAAGGGTTGCCCAAACAACCTGATGCTGAAAGCAACGATGATACCTTCACTGTAACAACGGAAGGGGAAGAAGCATGGTCGAAGGCCGTTGCAGACCTGAAAGACGTGCACGCTGCTCTTAGAGAAATCATTGAGGCGTTGGAAGAAGGCGCATATGATTGGGGTGGTTCGGGTCATGCCCCAGGGGAAGAGGTAATGAGTCTTATCCTGCATGATTCATACCACACCGGACAAATTATTATGCTTCGTAAACTGCAAGGCTCCTGGGTTTGCAACCGTAGTTTTAATTAGAACCTCTACAATAAAAATATAAGCCACACTCCACTATACTGGTTTACCTGGTGCAGCGGTCGTGTGGCTTTTCTTTATTTTAACCTTTTGGGGTGCTTCGATATTGAGTCGGCGAGCATCCCATTATTTTTTTGAACAATCTAGAAAAGTAGTAGGGGTCCTGCATCCCGATAGCACTAGAGATTTCTTTAATATGTAAATCGGTTAATGCTAGCAGTTGACTGGCACGCTGCATTTTGAGGCGCAGATAGAATTCAATCGGGGGAACCCCGGTTTCTTGATTAAATAGATAAATTAGATGCTGCTTCGATAACCCCATATGCTTCGCTACATCCGGGAGTGAAATGGAGCTGTTGATTCGATCCGTCATGTAGCGAATGGCTTGCTCAAGATAACGTTCGTTCTTTTTATCTTGCTCAGAGTTCATGGTACTCAACCCCACGTGGCTGATCAGATGACGAATGCACTGAGACACATAGATATGATTACGCATGGCATAAGGCTTATCCGATAACAGGGCATAACATTGCTCGAAATCTTCGATCCATTGGGTATGAAGGTTCAGTGTAAAGGTTAGCGGCTCTACGTCCATGGCATAAGTTTGAATCAACGCAGCGGCATGCGTTCCTTTTAGATGCATCCAGTAGATCGTCCAGGGATTCACATCTGAAGCACCATATCGATGGGGTGTTCCGGCAGGAATGACAGCTATTTGCCGTTCTTTTATTTGGATCAGCTTACTGTGATGACTCTCCATCCACCCTTCACCCTCTACGCAATACATAAGAATATACGAGTCACATCCTTGTGGACGCTCTCGATAATGAAACTTCGCTCTTGGGAAGCAGCCAATGTCACTTACATAGAAGGAATTTGTTAACGGATTCTCATTTAATTCATTCATCATGAAATCGGGCAGCACAAAAAGCTTCTGCTCATCGAAGCCATCCGGCTTTAATGAGATATCTGTCATGATAACCCTCCTTTTTAAGAACATAATTTATTTATTTGAAATAACAACCTATTCATAAGGAAAATATTATTTTTAGGATAAGAATATTGTCCATCAGTTACAGATTATCGTCAATTGTTTAAAAGCGCTTGCAACGATAAATTAGAGCTATATCACGAAGGAGGAGAGAACGAAATGAGTATGAAAGAGCCTTCTACAATCTTAACGAACAGCGTCCGCATATGGGAGGAAATGGCTGAAATTCCTACCTATGAAACAGGTGAACCCGATAAAAATCCAATGTTCCTCGAGAAGCGAGTCTATCAAGGCAGCTCGGGGCGAGTATATCCACATCCTGTGGTTGATAAAATTATGGATGAGAAAGAAATGAAATCGTATCAGATGGTAATGCTCGAAAATGAATATGTACGCATCGAGATCATGCCTGAAATTGGCGGCCGTATCTATCGTGCTCTGGATAAGACAAACAATTATGATTTTGTTTATTATAATCGCGTGATTAAACCTGCGCTTGTTGGTCTGACAGGACCATGGATTTCAGGTGGAATTGAATTTAACTGGCCGCAGCATCATCGTCCGAACACGTTTGGCCCTGTGGAGCATGTAATTACGGAGAATGAAGATGGCAGTGCAACCGTATGGGTGAGTGAAATTGACCGGATGTATGGAACGAAGGTCACAACGGGCTTCACGCTGCATCCTGGAAAAGCCTATCTCGAAGTTACAGCACAGCTATATAACCGAACTTCGGAGCCACAAACCTTCTTATGGTGGGCAAACCCTGCGGTTGCAGTCAATGACCATACGCAATCGGTGTTTCCACCGGATGTCACAGCCGTATTCGACCATGGTAAGCGTGATGTGTCCAGATTCCCTATTGCAACAGGAACGTATTACAAGATGGACTATTCCGAAGGTGTAGATATTTCGCGCTATAAAAATATTCCTGTTCCTACCTCATACATGGCGTACAAATCCGAATATAATTTCGTGGGTGGCTATGATCATGGGGTTGAAGCGGGTCTGCTTCACGTAGCGAATCACCATGTATCTCCGGGTAAAAAGCAGTGGACTTGGGGGAACGGCGAATTTGGTCAAGCGTGGGACCGTAATTTAACCGATGAGGATGGACCCTATATTGAATTAATGACAGGGGTATTTACGGATAATCAACCCGATTTCACTTGGCTCCAGCCGTATGAAGAGAAGTCATTTACACAATATTTCATGCCATATAAGAACATCGGTGTTGTGAAAAATGCTTCTATTGATGCCGCCGTTAATCTTGAGGTGGATGAGACTTTACAGACTGCCACTGTGATGGCCTATGGAACTTCGGTATTCGAGGGAGCCGTTATTGAACTTAGAGGTCAGCATAGAACGTACGTGAAGGATACCGTTACGCTCTCACCAGAATTAACCTATAAATCTGTCATTACGTTAGATAAAGTGGATCAGCCGCATCACTTAATCCTAACGGTGTTTGATGTGAACGGAAACAGTCTCATATCTTATCGTCCAGCGAAGCCTAGCATTGAACAGGTTCCAGATGCAGCTAAGCCACTTCCACTACCGGAAGAATTAAAAAGCACAGAGCAGTTATATTTGGCTGGAGTTCACCTGGAGCAATACCGTCATGCCACGTTCGAGCCAGAGCATTATTATGAAGAAGGCTTAAGAAGAGATGCATCCGATATTCGGCTTAATGTGGCTTATGGGACGCTGCTGCTTCGTCGAGGATTGTTCAAGCAAGCGGAAAATCATTTCCGTACGGCTATACGATCGCTGACTTGGCGCAATCCGAATCCATATGATAGTGAAGCATACTATCAGCTTGGTGTAGTTCTCAGACTGCAGGATCGCAAGGAAGAAGCATTTGCTGCCTTCTACAAGGCGGTATGGTCTGCAGCATTCCAAGACAGTGGATACTATGCATTGAGTCAAATTGCTTGTGAACGTGGGGCGTATGAAGAAGCGTTGGAGCTCGCAACTAGAGCTTTGGCACGTAACACAAGAAACTATAAATCAAGACATGTAAAAACAGCATTCTTACGCAAGCTTGGACGTTACTCTGAGGCGATTACATTCGCAGAGGAGACATTGAAACTAGATATCGCGGACTTCGGGGCAGCCTATGAGAGAGTGCTTACGCTTACATTGCTCGGGCGACAAGAGGAAGCAGCTGAGGCTCAGATGAAGCTTGCACGGTTCATGCGAAACGATGTGCATAACTATTTAAATTTAGCTTCCGATTATGCAGGTAGTGGATTGTTCGCGGAAGCTGCACAGGTGTTAGAGCAAATTCGTAGGATATCGAATGAACCCAATTATCCGATGGTGCATTACACATTGGCTTATGTACACGAGAAAATGGGCCGTGAGGAAGATGCGACAGCGCAGCTTCAGCTTGCTCAATCCGCATCTTCTGATTATTGCTTCCCGAACAGCTTGTTTGAGCTGCAGGTATTAGAAAGCGCGATTGCCTGCAATCCGCTAGATAGTAAGGCTCATTATTATCTAGGAAATCTATTCTATGATAAAAAACGTACCGACGATGCCATTCGCCATTGGGAGCAATCCGTCGCGCTTGATGATCGTTTCCCGACGGTTCATCGTAATCTTGCGCTTGCTTATTACAATAAGCGTAATGATGCTGAGGCTTCCTTGCAGTCACTTGAACAAGCTTTCCAGTGCAATACGAATGATGCGAGAGTATTCTACGAGCTGGACCAATTGTATAAGAAGATGGGTGTTTCTGCTCAGGAGCGGATGGCAAGACTGCACCAGCATATGGAGCTGGTGGAGAAGCGGGATGATCTATACCTTGAATATGTGACCCTACTGAATTTGCTTAGCAAGTATGAGGAGGCTTTGTCAGTTCTATTACGACGCCAATTCCATCCATGGGAAGGTGGCGAAGGGAAAGCTACGGGGCAATATGTTTTGGCGCTTGTTGAACTGAGTAAGCAGGCGAATCAGGTAGGCCAATATGAAGAGGCTATCTCATTATTAACACGTGCGCTTCATTATCCAGAGAATTTAGGTGAGGGTAAGCTCGATGGTGCGCAAGAGAATAATGTGTATTACGAGCTTGGTGTAGCTTATAACGGATTAGGCAATATGCAAGAAGCTGCACGACACTGGGCGATTGCGTCTCAAGGCTTGAAAGAACCAGCCAGCGCGATGTACTACAACGATCAGCCGCCAGAAATGATCTTCTATCAGGGCTTAGCATGGGTACAGCTGAATCATCCGAAGGAAGCGAAACGTCGTTTTAATAAGCTGATTGATTTCGCAGAAAGACATCTCTTTGATGAGGTAAAGATTGACTATTTTGCCGTATCATTGCCTGATTTCCTCGTATTTGAGGATGATCTGAATAGACGCAATCAAATTCATTGCTTGTTCATGATGGGTTTAGGTTTATTAGGCTTAGGGAAAATGGCAGAAGCGAAAGAACGATTTGAAGAAGCGTTGCACTTGGAGCCGAACCATCAAGGCGCGCGAATTCACAAGGCGATGTGCTTGGAATCATAAAAGAAATAAAGCAGTTTCATGATGCCGGAAAATAACTGGTTCGATTTGGAATTGTGTTTCAACTCTGAAAGCCCCGGGTTAATGGAGACTATCTACCAGCCTATATTCGAAAGGAGAGATTGATGATGGAACCGGGCTATAAAGATAGAAGCGTTGAAGTGGAGCATACAGAGGTGCAACGGAAATCGGATTCCAGTGTTGTCGCATCTACCTTTATTAAATATGCTGCTTATATTATTATTTTTTTCGGAGCACTTTTCTTCTTGGTCAGATATGTATTCCCTATGTTCTAATTCGGATTCCAACGAATCCTATACAAAAATCCATCCCCTGTAAGTAGCGGGATGGATTTTTGAATTTAACGAATCCTATAAATTTCTCTGGATGGAATCCGGTGATTCCGCAGAATTACGATAAAAGAACCAGCACTCGTTCAGCAGCTTGATCTGACGGCGGTCTTTTTTGTAATAGGCTTTCATCAGTTGATGGCAGAGCCACTGTGGCAAGGGTATCACTCCTCTAACTGCTTACGTAAGTTAGCATATGGAGAAATGAGCCTAAAGGTGACGATTTACAGAATGCTTTCTGCTTCCTCTTCGTACCATTGCTCTAATTGCGCTTGCAGCGCCCGAATCTCGGTCAGCAGGGAGATGAGTGGATAGTTCTTTTGCTCCTGAACAGAGGCAAAGGCCTGTTCCAATCTATTGATATAATCCAGACCGGACTCCAGGGAGTAATCTTCGCGTAGCAGATCCAATGAATCACACTCAGCAATAGCTAAGGGCAGATCCGGTACATTATCGGCTGTCAGCTTGTCGATTTCTTTGTTTAGACGTAAATTGAGTGCACTTAGCTGGTACGCATATTCCTCGGGCATTTCCACGAATTGCAATTCTTGATGTTGCTGCAAAATTACATACCGCATTTTCGGCATTGGTCATTCTCCCTCCGTACTTGTCTTCCTTCTTGACAGTTTAGCCTATGCACAAGTTACAATTCAAGTAGAGATCTTAATTCCCGTGGAAAGGACTTGTGATAGAACGCTATGGAAACGATGAGCAACGAAGAGCTGCAGCTGTGGATTGAGCAGGTATCACGGGACAGCTTTGGCGTACCCTTTAGGCACAAGGCAAGCTTTAACAGCAGATTATCTTCAACAGGCGGTCGATATTTTACCAAGAGCCATAATATAGAGATTAATCCCCATCAGCTTGCTATGTTCGGTAGAGAAGAGACGGAGAAGATTATAAAACACGAGCTCTGCCATTATCATCTGCATTTGGCGAAGCGAGGGTATATGCATCGTGACACTGATTTCAAAAGACTGCTGGCACAAGTCGGCGGGAGTCGCTATTGTCAGACATTGCCGGGTGCGAAAGCTCGAAAGTCACTCCCTTACCGGTACAAGCTGATCTGTACAGCATGTGCTATGGAGTATCCGCGTAAGCGAAAAGTAGACCCAAAGCGCTACCGCTGCGGCAAATGTTCGGGTAAGCTGAAGCTGCTAGCGCTGGAAGTCCAGTAAGTAGAACAGCACGTTATTTTATAACCAGACCCATCAATCCAACAAAGGAAACAGCTTGCTGAGGCGAAATGATACATCCCTCCAAATCTTGTATATCCACGATCAAGCCATTAAACTCGCAGTCACTAAGATCGATTCCGTTAAGCTTTGATCCTGACAATGTGGCTTGATCAATATTACATTCGCTGAAGCTGACTTTCTGGAAATTCGATTGGTAGTAATCAGAGCTCATCAATGAACTATTCTCAAAAGCAACCTGCTTCAGATTAGCCATTCGAAATGTTGCGAAATCCCCGATACAATCTACCACGCGAACATTCTGGAATCTGCCTCTTGTGAAGTCCGTACCGATGAGCTTGCAGTTCCTGAATTCGGTTCGATGAATAATTGCATTCGTAAAATCCACATTGGATAGATCGCATCGCTCAAAAATTACATCCATCAGTTCAATCCCAGTTAAGGACGACTCGATAATCGTAACATTTTTGAAAACCACTTGATCAAAGCTGACTTTATTCGCCTCTTGATTATCAATAACTGTATCGCTTATGCTGCAACGACTGAATTCATCTTTGGTTTGCAGCGAGTATATTTGCTCAGGGAGTAGGGCGTCTGGATCTGATATTTTTGGTGAATCCATTTTGAATTTCATATGTACCTCCATTTAATGAATGCTCGTTTCTAATTAAATTAACTATCATCGGGTTCAGCGGATTTGTCAATTTTCAGTAGTACTCAGGCCTATCGGGAGATCCGTACAAATACACCTTTTTATGGATAAAATCACACATCGTTTTGTAAGCGTTGCCAACTTAAGATGGAAGGGAAGTCCATATTAGGTAGAGGGGGCACATTTATGAAAAGATTCAGGTCCGCGATGGCGGGTCTGCTCGCGATGCTGCTGATTTTCTCAAGCTTGCCTGTGATGGGAATCGGTAGCGGTTCCGTAGGAGCAGAAGGGGTTGGAGGAACAGGCGCAGGGCTAATTCCATCAGGGACAGTACTCATCAAGAATAAGTGGAAAAATAATTTCTTATATGAAACGTCTGATGGTATCGTGCGTTATGGCATGACCAATCCAGCGGACACATCATCGCATTGGACAGTGGAGACTGTAAATGGTTTGTCACGGATTAAGAATGTGAAGACGGGCCACTACATTACAATGGCTGGTAACAACGGCAAAGAGGATACACTTAAGGCGGCAGATCTCCAAGGAGCTGGAAGTGTTACGGATCAATGGTTGATCGATACTTCCAATAGAAACGGATACATGATCATCCGAAGCGCGAGCGTGCCTGAGAGTAAGCTGGTTATCCACGAGGAGAATCAGCTTGGTTATGCGCAAGTAAGCTCGGATATCAATATTACGTTTGAGAGTCCGCAGTGGGCTTTTATCGATCCTAACGCAGGAACAGTACCTGTACGGTTGGAAAGCCGGATGCGTCCCGGTCAGGTGATGTATGAGGAGAAAGGAAATGTACTTTACGGTAAACAGCCTTTGAAGAATGAGGCTGCCCAGTGGTTTCTTGAGCCGGGAACGGACGACGGAACACTGATGATTCGAAACCGTGAGACGGGTCATTATATTAAGCAAAATGAAGTGACTTGGGCTGGAGTCTTTTCGCAAGAAATCGATCCGGACAAGGTGATGCTAAGTGAATGGGTGAAAGAAGATGCACCAGGCGAGGATGGAGCGGGTTTTATTACCTTAAGTAATAAAGGATTAACCGACGGAGTTAAGCCATTATGGCTGAATCCTCAGTTTGAGGAAGATAACAACGTGCGCTCTAACAGCTGGCCGGGTGAAGCAACCAGTCATAATGCCCAGTGGACAGTTGTCCCTATTTCCGAGTTGCAGCCGGTACGCTTGGCAACTTATACAGATGCACAAGTAGCTACAGATTTCTTGTATGAATCCGCAAACGGTGCACTTAAGCACGGATTAATTGCTCCAGATACTGCTGATTCATCCGATTATCTATGGTATATAGAGGATTATGACGGTAATAAACGTATCCGTAATGCAGCAACTAATCATTACCTTTCGTATAGTGATGGCACAGCCAAGGCTGAGCAGATCAGCGGAAGCCACCCATCGGATCAATGGAATTTTAAAGATTCTGATGATTATGATGATTATCTGACAATAGAAAATGTAGAGAGCAAAGGCATCTATCTATCTACCTTGGGTGGAGACAGTGCTGGAGCGAGTGGGGATGCGACTTCATTAAGCGCCCAGTGGCAGCTTCTAGACCCTAACACACCAACAGATGGCACCATTCCATATTATCGTATTCAAAATGGCTGGAAGTCTTTTTATTGGTATGAATCTGCTGATGGTCTCTTGAAATATGGAAATATGCAAAAGGATGGCTCCGATCAATGGCTGATTGAGAAATATAATGGCCGTAAGTTATTCAAGAACAAGAAAACAGGCCACTACATTAACACAATGAATATGCCAGATGGCCATATCCAGGTCACTGAGCTTCCAGACAGGAATAATGTGGAGCGGGAATTTATCTGGACAGGTAAAAATATTGGCGACAACACATACGTAATCAGCAGTGTTCTCGATAAGGAACCTAATAAATTCCCTGAGAAGTTCATTTCACTTCAAAATCTCACTAAATACGCCGAGTATGGTGTGATCAATCCAGGCTGGGGCAGCCCACAGTGGCGATTTGTTGCCGTTACTGAGAAAAAGCCGGACTTGTTCCGCTTCAAGCTAGACGCTGTAAATGGTGAGGATCAATATCTTAAGGATGGTCCTTTGTTGACTTCTCCAGATGTACTAGAGAAATTGCTAGAATCTAAGACAGTCACCGAAGCTGTCTATGATTCGCAGGACACTGAAGCAGTGGTGCCGCAGGATAAGTCGGAATCTGCAACCGCTGATCCAAATCCTGTAGCTTTAGCTGCTGCGAACGAGGATGTAACAGTAGGTCAGGCTACTTATGGTTCACTTGATATGAATGACGATACCTTTGTCTGGCAGCTGCAAGAAATAGCTGGCAGCAATGGATCTGTGAAGATTAAAAATAAAGGTACTGGACGTTACCTCTCCCTGGAGCATATAGGTGGTGCAGTAGATGAGATTGAGCCTAATGTTGCCGTTCAGACACTGCAAACCGTCTATGATGTATGGGGCAGCATTAAGTGGATTGTGGATATGCAGCCTTCAGGTCTGACTACTTTCAAGAGTGGATGGGCTGGCCACTATATGTATGGGGCTTCTGATGAGAATGGGAATCCGATTATAAAGATCAGTAAGGCTCCCGATGCAGCGGATAGAAACAGTGCTCATTTTGCCGCTGAAGCCGTTGAAGCGATTGCGCCACCTATCCCTGCTTACCCTGTAAGATTTAAGAATGCAAGCAGCGGGGAGTATTTATACGAGAATGAACACGGAGTTGTTCTGTACGGGCAGCCGTCAGCAGAGAATGGATTCTCGCATTGGAATATATCTGTGCAGGACGGCAAACAAACGATTATCAATCGAGCAACAGGCCATTATTTAACATTGAATGGAGATTATTCATACTTGGAGAGCAGTAGCGCGGAACCGGCTATAGACGGAGCATCTGCTTGGGATGTAAGCTTGGCTTCCGATTATACGCACTACACCATTCGTAGTCTCTATGGAGAATACGACGATGAATTAATAAACATTGCGAATAAGACAGGATATGCTGAACGTGCGCTCCTACTAGAGAGTGACGGTTTAGCTCAATGGACACTTGAAGCGGCTCAGCAGGAGTTTACTACTCCGTCTGGAGAACTGCGCAATAACAATACAACAACTCCAGTTCAGAATGATACCAACATTATAACGATCGTGCCGAAAGGGCTGACTGGTAAAGTATTGGCTGAACAAGAAGGGGCACTCGTATATGCAGAAGCCTCCGACACGGCGGCTCACACCCAATGGATCATCCAAGATGTAAATGGACGTAAACGCATAATGAATGTTCAGACCAAACATTATCTTTCTTTAAATGAAGCAGACCAAGCCGTCTTGTTAGCTTCTGGGGAAACAGAACGTTCCCAGTGGACGCTGGAAGAGAAGTTAGGCTACAAGCTCCTGTTAAGTGCGGATAATACAGCCTATCTTACTCACGACGCATCAGCTGTTCAACTTGGTTCTGCTGTGGGAACCGATAGCACTCTTTGGAGCTTCCTGCCTATCCCTACAGATGCAATGTATGCAGGAGGAGAAGCATTCCAAGGAGATCATGTTATACGGTTTGCAGTCAATGCCCAGCAAGCCGGTGAATATGATGCCGTTGTTCGTTACAAGAATACTTCCAGTGATGTAACAGATCTGTTGCTTGAGGTGAACGGCCTGAAGGAATCAGATAAAGTTAACGTGGTCAAGACTTCCTCTTGGAAGACTGTACAGGTGAAGCTGCAGCTGCGTGCAGGAATCAACACCGTTTCTCTAAGCAACGACAATATCGATTGGAATAAAGTAGGCATTGATAGCCTGACAGTAAAAAATAGCGTGAACAAAGTTTACCGCGGGGCAACAGTTCCTTATATTAGCTATGAAGCTGAGGATGCAGTGACTAACGGAACACTAATCGGTCCTTCGCGGAAATATCGCACTATGGCTTCTGAGGCTTCTGGACGACAAGCCGTCGCCTTGAAGAATACTGGGGACTATATAGAGTTCAAGCTTGCAGAAGCAGCTAATTCTATTGTTCTGCGCTATTCCATTCCGGACAGTTCGGATGGTGCTGGTGCTGAAGAAACACTGACTCTATATGTAAATGGAGTTAAGAAACAGCTTAATTTGACTTCAAAATATGCTTGGGAATATGGTAGCTACCCATGGTCAAATGATCCTCGTCAAGGTAGTGGACATCGCTTTTTTGATGAAATTCATGCTCTGATTGGCGATGCTCCTGCCGGAGCAACCATTCGTTTAGAGAAAGGAACAGGAGACCAAGCGACTTCATACGTCATCGACTTGGTGGATATGGAGCAGGTAGCCCCTGAGTTGACTCGCCCTGCCGGCTTTATTTCTGTAACGGATTTTGGAGCGGTAGCCAATGATGAGGGAGATGATACCGCAGCCTTTAAGGCAGCGCTTGCCGAAGCGAAGGCAACAGGGAAAGGGGTTTGGTTCCCGGTAGGTACCTTTAATGTCGGAGAGGGTCTGCTGGATCTGGATACAGCCGAAATCCGTGGAGCAGGCATGTGGTATACGGTTCTGAATGGCGCCAAATTTTACGGTCACGGTGGCAAGGTTGGCGTATACGATCTATTGATTGAAGGTGGCATTAATGTACGGGACGATGAAGCGTTCACTAACGCCTTCCATGGTGCTTTTGGCCAAGGCTCGGTCATTCAGAACATATGGATTGAACATACCAAAGCAGGCTTGTGGTTAACACAACCTATTGGTGAGAAGGCTCGTACGAATGGTTTGTATATGGCAGGTCTTCGAATCCGCAATCTGATGGCGGATGGAATTAACTTTGCTGTAGGCACTGGCAACAGCATGATGGAACAAAGTGACATCCGCTATCCAGGGGATGATGGTATTGCGATGTGGTCGTTCACAGATACCAAATTGAATGAAGTGAATGGCGCGGAACGGACATTTAGCTATAACAATACGGCACGTTTTAATAACGTCTCACTGCCATGGTTGGCCGATAACATTGTGGTCTTCGGTGGTAAAGATAACAAAGTTCAAGATAACGTGGTAAAAGATACTGTAACTAACGGAGCCGGGATCGCTGTATCTACCCGTTTCTCCGCAGAGCCGTTCCAAGGAACGACTATCGTTGAGCGGAATACATTGCTTCGCACAGGTAGTTATGATTCGGGCTACGGGGTAAACCTCGGTGCGTTATGGCTGTACGCTGGTGAGAGCAACCTAAAAGGAAAAGTACTCATCCGTAACAATATGGCGCTCGACAGCACCTATTCTGGCCTGATTGCCCACGGTAATCTGGAGGGAAGTGCCCTCACGACGATTGATGGAGTTGTTCTGACGAATAATGTATTAGACGGTGCAGGTACGAGCGGTATAGAAGTAACGAAAAATCTGAAAGGTAACCTGCTCGTCGACAACTTGATTATTCGTGGTGAACGGATGAACCTCCTGTCCAATGCATCTCCTGAATTTAGCATCATTGAACAGAACCAAGGGATAGCCACAGCTGTTAAACCTTTCTCCATCAAGCTAGCAGATGGACAGAGCGGACCTGTTGTACTAGAACAAGGAAAGTCAGCTATTCTTCAGGTGTTGGACAAAGAAGGAGCGGATATTACTACACAAGCTACACTTAATTTTATGAGCAGTGACATTGCTACTTTTACAAACAACAGTATCCATGGAGTTAAAGCGGGAAGCACAGACTTCACGGTAACTGTTGGCAACGATAAGAGGGTGTATACAGTTGAGGTGGTGTTACCTAATGGTGGGACGGATCCTGTGGATCCGACTGAACCAACGAGTACTCCTGATCCGGCGGGGTCAGTAAATCCTGTTACACCTGTCGCTACACCAACGCCAACACCAGCTGCTAATCATGATGCGCAGCTAAAAGCTAAGGCGACTGCTGGGCAAGCTCTTATCGAGATTTCAGCTAACGGAGATGGTATAGCTCGCTTTAGCGCAGAAGCTCTACGCAATGCAGCAGCACTTAGCCCGAATGCGGTGCTTGTCATTGCCAGTGGCGATATGAGCTATCGCTTCCCGTTAGGACTCGTGGAGAGCGTGCTGAAAGCGGCACAAATGCCGGCAGGCACTTTAGAGTTCCAACTAAATCCGCTAAGCGGAAAAGGATTGGAACAACTGCTTGCCAAGGCTAAGCAGCAAGGTTTTAATGTGCAAGGAACTCCGGCAAGTGTCACCTTAAAGGTCACAGATGGCAAAAACACTGTACCTGCTAATGGGTTCGGCACTACGTATGTAGATCGTACATTTATGATGGAGGGAGCACTGGTTGCAAAGACGGGAGTAGTCCTTATTTACGATGAGCAGACGGGTTCTTTCCGTTATGTACCTGCATTATTCGAGATCGTAGGTGGGATGACCAAGGTTACTGTTAAGAGCAGCAGTGCTAGCGGGATATTCGTCGTTGCACAACATCCTGTAACTTTTGGAGATATTTCTTCACACTGGGCAAAGAACGAGATCGAAACGCTTGCCAGTCGACTGATCTTGACCGGACAATCCACAGATAACTTTGCACCTCAGAATTCCGTTAGTCGTGCTGAGTTCGCAGCTATGCTAATTCGCTCTTTAGGCTTAGCCGCTGCGAACACAACGAAGACCTTCAGTGATGTGTCTGATTTATCATGGTATGCTGCAGACGCCAGAGCTGCAGCAGCCTTAGGACTGGTTCAAGGCTATGAGGATGGCACCTTCCGTCCGAACGCCCCTATTACACGGGAGCAAATGGCTGTTATGGCAGCTAGAGCACTGAAGCTGTTAAACCTTGGAGCAGGAGAATCTGGGGCTAACCCTGCGACAAATGCATTTACAGATTCATCTGCTATTTCTTCTTGGGCTAAAGAGGCTGTGAATGTCTTAACAGCAAAAGGAATCATGAAAGGCCAATCGGCAGATAGCTTTGCACCTGGCAGTGATACTAGCCGTGCAGAGGCAGCCGTGATCCTAACAAGATTACTTAAAGCCGCCGGATTATTGAATTAAATTTCTACTAAAAGAGCAGCTATTCTCCAGTAATTGGAGGATAGCTGCTCTGCGTTTTTTGGACGAAGGCTGTCTGCCAGAACATATTTGGTGATTTTCATGCCAATAGCGACTAGAGGGTCCGTTAGTATGCCAAATATTCGATTATGCTGCGTAAAAGGTCAACTGGCTCCGATAGCGGCCTCATAGGCGATACAGCCTTATTTAAGCTTCCCCATCGATAAATTGACTCTGTAATTTCCGAACTTTAGCAGCTCGTCGAGAAAGTTATTCAAATCCTCTTGGCTTCCCGTACGAACACGTATCCAATAGCAGCCTTCTCCACTGACGCGATGCATTTCTTTTACGCTGTCATGCTGCTTTGCGAATGTTTGAAAGGCTGGATGTACCGTATTCGAACCTAGAAAGACCGTTATAAAGGCATTGATCGCCTCACCAACTTTATCTGGATTCCAGCGGACGGTGTAGCCTTCAATCACTCCGGTGTCCTGCATTTTGCGAATACGTGCGCCCACAGCTTGGCCTGTCATATGCACTTGCTGCCCAATGTCTCTATGACTGATCGTGGAATCATCAATTAGAAGCTGTAAGATGCGAAAATCCACATCATCTATGGAATAAGAACTCGTCATTATTTAAAATCCTTTCTGCGTGAAAGTAGAACAGGCCAATCTCTTTCCAATCTCAATGTATTCTGTTTCAAGGTCCAACTATAATTAATTGTAGCAGAAGATATCTGAAAGAAAGAAGGGCTTCCGATGAAAATACAGCATATTCGCAACGCGACCCTATGGCTAGAGTATGGTGGTAGTACATTTTTAATTGATCCTATGTTGAGTGAGCAAGGTGCTAATCCACCTATTTTAAATACTGAAAATGATCGCCGCAATCCGCTCGTTCCTTTGCCGGGAGCCGTAGAACAATGGCTGAGTCCTAATGCAATTCTTATCACACATCTTCATCAGGATCATTGGGATGTCGCTGCCGTTTCCTTGCTGCCGCATAATCTACCGTTATTTTGTCAGGAGGGGGACAGGGATACCCTAGTAGAGCAGGGATTTGAGAACGTCTCGGAAATCGCCGATAAGCTGACATTCCAAGGAGTAACTATAACACGTACCGGTGGACAGCATGGAACCGGAGAGATTGGCAAGCTGATGGGGAAGGTATCCGGGTTTGTCTTTCAGGCGGAAAACGAACCAGTTGTGTATTTGGCAGGAGACACGATTTGTTGTGATGAGGTGAAGATTGCACTCGATGCCTTTAAACCTGAGGTGACGATCGTTAATGCTGGTGGAGCGCAGTTTTTAACCGGAGGTCATATCACAATGAATGAGCAGGATGTCGTAGACTTATGCGAATATGCTTCTTCTACTAAGTTGATCGCTGTACACATGGACGCCATCAACCATTGCCTTGTTACCCGGGATAAGCTAAAAGCTCACTTGGAGAAGGAGGAGCTACAGGATCGAGTACAGCTTCCGCAAGACGGGGAATGGTGTTACGTATAAACAAAGGGGGTGATTAATCCCCTCTTAAATCTAGCTAATGGCAGAAATAATGCATGAATTTGAAAACGATCACAAAAATTATTTTACCTGCTTGACTAGACCTTGAAATCATGATAAATTAATTCATGTTCACTTCTAATTTACTTCTAATGTTCCCTGATAGCTCAGTTGGTAGAGCACTCGACTGTTAATCGAGTTGTCACAGGTTCGAGTCCTGTTCGGGGAGCCATTTTTATGGAGAGATACCCAAGTGGCTATAAGGGGACCCTCTGCTAAGGGGTTAGACTGCGTAAGCGGTGCGTGGGTTCGAATCCCACTCTCTCCGTTCTGAATTACATAAGAAGAGCTTCCATTATGGGGGCTCTTTTTTTGTTGTGTAAAATTATTTTGCAGTGGCTAAATGCGACATATATGGATTAGTGGAAGTATTGGGGGCAGATCACGCGGATGTGTGATTTGTCTTTTTTAATCTGAATTATCAGTGATCAAATTCAATATTTTGGAAGGAGAATAGAGTGGGAAAGGCGAATGTTTACTTGTTAAGTTTCATGAATCCAGCTATATCAGCTAACGCAACATTCATATTACTGAAAGAAATTTAACGGAGGGAACATGAAAACTATAAATCAATTACAAACTAAACCTTCAAGTAGATATGATAGTTTAGATCCGGATCAAGAAGGAAATAAAAATACCAAATTTGCTGACATAATAATTGATGGCAGGTCTCTTTATCAAATGCTGAAAAGACATGACATGGTTCCATCCCTCGGGTGGGGGAGTGAAGAGCATCAAAGGAAAATGATTAACTATTTTTTATTAAACCAAATGCATGAATATATGTACTACAGATACCCAATACTAGTCTGCCCTTGGTGTGGAGATGAAGAGTGTGGCTTTATATCGGTATTTATTGAGAAAGAAGAGGATCTTATCATATGGAGAGATTTCAAACGGGAACCCAGCAATAAAGCTATTGATGTTGGGCCTTTTTATTTTAAATGGGATGAGTACGAGAAAGTTATAAATGAGACTTTTGGAACTGCGGGGATTCAATGAAAGAGATAAACCATCAGGAGGAACTTATGTCGATTAATCCTAAGATACTTTATAGCACAAATGAAGAAACAGATTATGTCAGAAAAAAACTTATTGAATTTAATTCTAAACAAGTACCAAATGGCATCTATGAGGAGGTAAATTTATGCTTGAAGGATGATAACGGAGATATTGTTGCCGGTATCAACAGTGCGATATGTTGGAATTGGATGGAAATTGGTGTTTTGTGGGTGGATGATAACTATCGTAGTCAAGGTTACGGGAAAAGATTATTGGAAGAAGCAGAGAAAGTTGCAAGAGCAAAAAAATGTACTTTTATAAAATTAGATACATTCAGTTTTCAAGCGCCCGAATTTTATATGAAGTATGGATATAAAGTAATTGCAACTATCGAAGATGCTCCGCTTGGAAGTAAACACTTTTACTACAAGAAGGATCTTAGTTATGAGTAAGGTGGTTTGAGAAAGGATTAACCTAAAATCAAAGGAGCGAAACAAACATGGAGCTTTTTAAACAAATACCCTTGTACAGATTTTTGGCTTTATGTAATGAAAGTGGCATGGAAAAGACCATATTAGATTGTGGGGCAGGAGGGGATACTCCTCCACTAAGTTTGTTTGCGAATTATGGATACGCTACATATGGAATAGAGATGAATGTTGAACAAATGAACAGAGCTAATCAGTTCGCAGCAGAAAGAGGGCAGAATTTAAATATATATCAGGGTGACATGAGACAGTTGGCATTAAACGATGAGTCGATGAGTTTTGTGTATTCGTATAATTCTATTTTTCATATGAAAAAACAAGATGTGAAAGAAGCAATAAATGAATTGAAACGGGTGCTAAAACCTGGTGGCTTATTATTTGTTAATTTTTTAACTATCAAGGATTTTCGAGTCGGTGACGGAGTTGATTTAGGAGAACATCAGTATGAGCAAATGGAAGATGATGAATTAGTAATTCACTCTTATTATGATTATGATGAGGCGGACTCTATGTTTTCTGATATGCAATTAATATATAAAGAAGATCGAGTGCTTGAAAGAAAGTTTGAAGGCGAATGGATACGGCAAGGGTTTATCGATTACATATATAAAAAATAAGCTCTTGGAATGACAGCTTCGGTTTTTGTAAAGCGAGTTACTAGTAAGTTGAGTTCCAAAGAGGTTGGAACTATTAGCTTAAAGCAACACGAAATTAACATTACTGTCAGAGATGAACTTGGTCATAGTCTATTAGTGGGCGCAGCTGATAGTGAAGAGATGTTCTTATTGGCAAGGTTGTTACAACATTCAATGAAATCAAATGATGTAATCTTTTTAGAAAGAGTTATTCTGGGATTATGATGATAAAAAAGGAGATATGTAAATGAATAACAGATCAGACTTGCTAAATCAGTTTAAGGAATGGAATGGATTTGTTCTAGAAATTATTGATTTAGATTGGAAAACACCCATCGCTGAAGGAAAATGGACAATTCATGATGTTGTTAGTCATATTATTTTATGGGATAAATACTTCTATGAATCGACGATAGAACCGATAGCATGTGATAAAGCGATAACACTTCAACTTATTGATTACGATCAATTCAATAATGATGCTGTTACATATGGTAAGACAAAAACCAAAGATGAATTAATAGAATTGACTATGAAGTATCGTAACTTACTATTAAATTGTATAAGTAACCTTGAAGAGGGGAAATACTCGGGGAAATATGTTGACGGAAGGTTTTCCTTTGAGTCCTATTTAAAGGATTTTATATCGCATGACCGGCATCATATGATGCAGATTAAAGAATTAAAAGGGAAAAAATGAACAGCTTACAGCTTATTCTCCTTCCGTTTATCGGTTGGGAATAAGTTTTTTTTGTATGTACCAATGAGACAAATGTTATATCCAATCTAGCAGCCTCCTTAATATCTCTCGTTCTTACACAGACAGCTATACTTTCGTTTACACATCAAGGAGATATGTCTTATTATAACGGTCTTGCGGCGTGAATTTTTCTATTGAACTTATTCGTTACGAGGATCATGGTCCTAGAAGGAAGCTTCTTTATGTTCATGAGATACACAGCACTCCAGGGAACAATATGAGGAGATAAAGGTCAGAATTAGATCTGATTGGAATATAGAGATGGATAGAGATGATTGAAGAATCGAAGAATGCTACAGGCTGAAGTGGTGTGAAAAAAAAGTGCTTGCCATGTCTTATTATTTCTGGTATCATAATTTTTGTTGTCACGTTAGACAACCTTGCTAAGGCCCGTTGGTCAAGGGGTTAAGACACCTCCCTTTCACGGAGGTAACATGGGTTCGAATCCCATACGGGTCATATTATGCGGTAGTGGTGGAATGGCAGACACGCTATCTTGAGGGGGTAGTGGGTGTATACCCGTGGAGGTTCGAGTCCTCTCTACCGCATACAAATAAAAAGTAAGAAATCCTTTGCTTCGCAGAGGTTTTCTTACTTTTTTTTATAGGGTTAGACAAGTTGATTAGTTCTTGAAGGCTCTTGCATATTGGGGGTAGAGCTGTCTGACACAGTCTGGGCAAATATCATGGGTGAATTGCAAAGAAAGCTGATGTTTTAAAAAATGTTCAATGTTGATCCATTCATCCTTAGAATTTCGAATGGATTTGCAGGAAGCGCAGATGGGGATTAACTCTTGTGTTGGCTGACATGTCGAACAGATGCTTGTGATCCCCGACATCTTAGTTCCTTCTATAAATACACCCAAATCATATAGAGAAATTATAAAAGCAGCTTCTAGGTAATAATCAGAGAGCAGCGGATAGATTTCCAAACGAAAGATTCGCGTCCCTTTATAGGCGGTTTGTATGATGAACTCAGAGGTATAAATCTGTTGCTCTCTGCGGAGTATAATTTTCACCGAATCATAAAGCTTGGCCCATTGATCGGAATCGATAATCACATCTTGCAGAAGCTCCGAATAATAAGCTCCAATCCATTGTTTGTGAGGGGAGAGGCCATATTCATGACTAAATGCTTTCCACTTCCTGTTGGTGAAATGGATAACTCCTTGGCTGTTGATGACCACTGCATTGTGCGGCAGATATTCAAGTGAATGGATAATGGAAGATGATAAGCATTTTGACAAAAGTCACCGCTCCCTCCTAGAGATCCTTCGGGATGACATGTTAATTAAGGGGGTCAGACGGCATTACATCAGACACTTGTCACCTGAGCGCCTCTTATCGTCACTCTAGCCATATGATATAATCGGATAATACATAGTAACACCAATTATATACTTTTTTGCGTTATTTTGCAATAGTAAATTACTTAAATAAGTCTTTTTTTATTTTTTTGTGAAGGGCGGTTTACGGATGCAGACCATATACGAACGTATAGAGTACTTAATTAAGCAAAAAGGTCTCACCAAGAAATCATTCTGCGAGCAGTTAAATATAAGCACAGGTAATATGGGAGATTGGAAGCGGGGCAAATCTACTCCGGGAACACATAAATTAATTGAGATCGGCGCTTTTTTTCATGTAAGTCTGGACTGGCTTATTTTAGGTAGAAATACATCTGAAATATTGAAAGAGAGCAATGAGGACTATGATTTCGGAGAAGCGAAGTTGAATGAAGATCGAACGAATGAATTGCTTCCAGAGGAAAAGGAATTCATTAAAGAATACCTAGCATTCACTGAATATCGTAAGCAGAAATGGGCCGACGAAAATTCTTAAATCAACGCCTTTACATTTCGGGGATGTACATTTATAATAATGAATGTTGACCTCAAACAAAGTTTTATGTTTTATCTCACCGCGCGGTAGTGGTGGAATGGCAGACACGCTATCTTGAGGGGGTAGTGGGTGTATACCCGTGGAGGTTCGAGTCCTCTCTACCGCATACAGAATGACGGAAGAAGCCTTGCGATGCAAGGCTTCTTTTTTGTGTGTTTAACGAGCTTTCGGAAAATCCTGCTTTTTCGCGATAGGGACGCATAAATAGGCTTCGAATCGCTCATCATCCGGTCCGGAATTTTCCGTATATTGTACGAAGAAGACACCATCAGGATTGAAATTATATTCGGAATGCGGTAGCCATTCATTATTTATATGATTACAAGTGGCCTGAAAAGCCGAGTGAGGCACCCCGTTTGCCGTAAATATAGCATAGGTTGATGCTGGAAAGGTCTTCTGCACAAGCCCTTCAGGAATGAAGCCGAGCTGTTTCACTTCGACCGCAAGGAAGAACTCATGATCCCAAGCAGCTTGTTCCCACAATCGGGGTACGGATGTACGATTCTGAAATAGACCCAGATAACAACCGCTGTCTTGAACTTTTGAGGGGATGGAGTCAAATTTAGCATCAATATCTAACTCGCCAAAAACAAATTCCCAAAGATTCGGATAAGGCTCTCCAGAGGCATTAACATTTGTCCAACCGATAACATGAAGTTCTGGCAAATCACGCAGTTCAACCATTGCTTGACCCTCCCAGTAATTTTTTTTCATCAATATTATAAATTATTCCAAAGGGGTTAGGAGGGGGATTTATCACGATATCATGATTAATGACAAAAAGGATACTGACCGCATATCACCTAGTGGGCTGAGTGATGTGGCCAGTATCCTTTTTTAAAATTTCTTATTGAATGGATTATTTCAGAAGCTTGGAGATATAGGATTCGATCTGCTGAGGAGTAGTTTTAGGAGCAAAACGCTTAAGGACACGGCCTTCTTGATCCACCAGGAACTTGGTGAAATTCCATTTCACGCTTTTTGAACCTAGAACACCAGGTGCTTCCTTTGATAAGTATTTGAATAATGGGTGTGCTTCATCACCTTTTACATCAATCTTATCGAACATTGGAAAAGTTACCCCATAGTTAATCTCGCAGTATTCTGCAATTTCATCACTTTCGCCAGGCTCTTGGCCAGCAAACTGATTGCTTGGGAAACCAAGTACTTCGAATCCACGATCCTTAAATTTCTCGTACACTTCCTGAAGCCCTTTATACTGAGGCGTAAACCCACATTTGCTAGCTGTATTCACAACAAGGAGTACTTTACCTTTGTACTTGGACAATGATTCTTCTGCACCCCGAAGAGTGTTGACCTCAAAATCATAAATACTCATGGATGCCACCTCCTTTGTAATTCCCAATTTTAATTTATCGCAATTTAATTGTACACTATTTATGAGGGTGAGCCAAATAAGAAAATTCTATGAACCATTAACGCCCATTCGGTTTATCAAATCACAGCAAAATGAATGATTATAAATTAAATGTATCTGTATATATTTTATGGAAATAATGACTGAATAAAGGCGTTGATCAGAAAAGAGCAATAAATAGCCTCCGTGTTAGGCGTCTTTGGTTGACATCACTCTTAAAATTCTTTAATATGTCTAAGTATCTGAGAATATGTTGCGTGTGCAATTTACAACCAAAAATTTAAATAATGGGTGATGAAGATGTCTTACAGACCGAATATTACGAATGTGACCAAAGCCAGCAGCAACGATAAGGAAGGATTGTACGAGTTCATTATCAAGCTTGCTGATGGAACGGAGTGCCGTGCGTTTTATAATCGGTTTCCGGAATGGAAAATGACGAACATCAGCCGCCTGCTTAAAACTCCATGTCCAATTTGCCGCAAAGATTTCATCTGTAAATGCATGGAGGCATTCACTGCTGATTTCGAAGGACAAATGATCGGTGATCAATGGATTGAAAAGGCAATTGCTGAATAATTAAAGAACGGTACATGTTGGCGCGGGATTCTATCCCGCGTTTTTGTTTACCCAAAATATGCGATACACTTATCTTTATAGGGAGGGGGAGCTATGAACGAGGAGCTGAACATTATGCAAAATAAGTCCATTGTGTTGATTGATGGGGTGTGTCATCTTTGCCAAGGTTTGATTCGTTTCATCATCCCGCGTGATCCCAAGGCTAAATTTCTATTCGCCCCTTTACAAAGTGAAATTGCCGCTAAGCTAATGAGTGAGGCTGGACTCCAACCTGGGCAGTTGAACACAGTTGTATTGCTGGAGAACGGTGTGTATTATACAGAGTCGGCTGCTGTACTGCGGATTGCACGTAGATTGAGATGGCCTTGGCCTGCTGCGTATATCTTCATTATAGTGCCGCGCCCAATACGGAATACCCTCTACCGCTATGTTGCAAGGAATCGTTACCGTTGGTTCGGGCGCGATGAGCAGTGTCTACTCCCAACACCGGAGATTAATCAAAGATTTTTGTAATCTGGGATTTGGCTAGATGTTATAATGTAACCATAATTTGGTATAATTAAGGACATTTAGCGAGGGGCGAAGGGATGTTGCGAAAGGCAGGGCTTTATCTATTAATAGTTATGCTAGCTTCTTTAGGTACGATGGGAACGGTATCCGCAGATGCTAAGCTCAAGGTAATGGTGAATAATTCGAGCGTGAATTATAGCGTGCAAATCGTCTCTGGACAGACGATGGTTCCGCTGAAGGCTTTTGAGAGCTTCAAGAATACTTCTATTCAGTGGGAAGCCCGTACAAAGCAAGTAACGATCGTTAGAGACTCCATGAAGATTATGCTTGCTGTGGGTTCTCGAACGGCGTGGAAGAACTCCGAATCTGTACAACTGGATGCACCTGCTAGCATCATGGATGGAAGAGTTACGGTGCCGCTGAGATTTATTGCGGAAGCTCTTGGAGCAAGAGTAACGGTAGATGCTACTACGAATACTGTCTGGGTTCAGGAACGTGCAAATGCGAAGCTTGTGCAGAATTATAATAGTAGGGACTTGGTAGTTTCCCGCATTGCTGCTTTACAATTCCCGGTTGAAGAAAGAGAACCGTCCCAATTAACGGGTGATAATGAAGCGTTGTCTATGTCGTATTATTTTCCTGAAGGCAGATCTGATGGATATTTCATAATCTATGGGCATTTTGTATCGTATTATGAGATTAAAGACAACATTAGAACAGTCGTATGGGAAGCAGATCTGGACAATTCGAAAGAGGCTGATAAAAAAGATTTTACCGCGATATTCGGACACCCCATTGCAAAGGAATATGGTAAAGCCCCTGTTTTAGCCCCATCCTATGCCTATTATTATACGAGTGTATGGGGAAGTCAGATTATTTGCGGAATCGTTAATGCGGATGCAACGACTAAAGTATCAGGGAAGTCGCTGAACTGGGAGAACAACAAGCCCTTTATCGTGGCTATTCCCGGCGAGACGGAGCTTTAAGCGCTCTACAAGTCATATTAAATATGGAGATGAATTATGAATAAAGGCAAGCCCAAGGGATTTATGCGTTTTGATTGGCCTTTTCATTTTGTGACGATGCCGCTTGCGCTAATTTTGTTTGTGTGGTCGGCGATTTATGCTGTTCAAGAGATACGTGATGATGGTGCTTTAACGGTACCATTGCTGTTATTCGGTATGTCCTTATGCTTACTTATTGCGATTACAAGAATTCGTATATATGCGACAAAAAATCAGGACCGCGTGGTGAGAGTGGAAGAGCAGTTTCGCTATTTCCGTCTGACAGGCGAAGCTTTGAGCCCAGAGCTTGAAATAGCCCAAATTATAGCGCTACGTTATGCGGGTGATGATGAGTTTTCAGCACTGTGTCAGCGGGCGGTGAAGGAGAAGCTCAACCCTGCCGATATTCGGTCTGCCATTAAGAACTGGCGCGAAGATAAGATGAGAGTATAGTATCCAGCTAGTGTGCGAAAAAACTTATTGCTGCCTTCTTATATATATGCTACTATAGCTGTAAATTAAAGGAATAGTAACGGAAGCACCGTTCAATTACCGTATCCACGGTTATTGTCGGTGCTTTTTTTTGCTGTCTTTTTTTGAGGAAATAATGGATTACTTCTTATCGAAAGGAGCGTGGTTTCATGGCGGCAAGGATTGTGCTCGCAGTGCGTGAAAGTCAATATATCGAACCATTACTGCACTATCTTCATCACAGCGAGTACGGAGAAATGCTGCGTATTACGGCTTTTAGCCGAATGGATGCTTTTATCGAATTTATGAGGGGGGAGGACATCCCGGATGCTGTTGTGGGGGACTCTTCTTTTATTGAGGCTTGGCTAGTAGAGGGGAAAAGCACGGTTCCATGGGCAGTTTTGAGTGAGGATGGAGGTTATCTCGGTAAGAGTGTTAAGAGTCTGGGAGGGGGAGTGATGATTGCCAAATATCAGGCGCTTCCTTCCCTCCTGGGAGCATTTCTCCAGTTATGTGAAGTTCAGAGAGGTAGAGGATCTTCTGTGCTAGATGAAACGCTGTTGCTGGGGGTTGTCTCTGCTAGCGGCAACATGGGCAAAACAACGATAGCATTGAATATGGCGAAGCAGCTTGGTGAAATGGGCCTTTCGGTGTTTTATCTGAACCTTGAGAGTGTAGACAGCAGTGGGTTGTTTCTCAGAATCCCTACAGGTCATACGGCTGGACTAGAGCGACTGCTATATGAAATAAAGGCTAATCGAGACAAGGATGAAGCGGATACGATTGAATTAGGACAATACTTCATTAGATATGATCACCTCCGAACTGCTGCTTTCAGACCAGTTATTAATGTGAAGGAAATGCTGCAGATGACTTTGCAAGATACGCTGGATTTGTTAGAGCGGCTGGTTGCGGAGAGAAACTTTGATGTTGTTATTGTGGACACCGGCAGCATCGAGGAAGAGCGTGCGAAGGCTGTGCTGCAGCGAAGTGGGATTCTACTTTGGGTCCTGAAAAATGATGATGTAAGCATGTATAAGACTATGAGATGGCTGTCGCATTGCACCGCTCCTAACTCTGGCATGTCCCCCCATGTGATGGACAAGAGTAAATTTGTAGTGAATTTTGCAGTGGATCGTTTGGAAGAGTGGGTGCCTCCTGAAGGAATTATCATTGAAGGCGTATGTCCCTTTATCCCATCATGGACGCTGCAACACCGTGAGGAGCTCTTTTTGAACTCTCCACAATTTCAGCAGGAGATCTTGCAGTTGTGCAAGCGGATTGTAGAGCCAGCACTCCCATTAGTTTTTACAGGGAAGAATATCCATGAATGAGGAGATGTTCAGGGCGCTGCGTAGTGAGATTCGTGCAGGGCTTGATGTGACTTCTGCAGTAGGAAACCGTGAACTTACTGGGTTTATCGAACGAACGATTCTAGAAAGTGAAAGCCTCCGTTTCTTAACAGCACAGGAGAAGCATGAGTTAGTTAAGAGACTATTTGACTCCTTCCGAGGGTTGGATGTGCTTCAGCCATTAGTGGATAATCCGGCGATCACGGAGATTATGATCAATAGTCATACTGAGATTTTTATAGAAGAGGAGGGTCAGATTCGTCGTCTTCCTTTGGAATTTGAGTCCAGCAGCAGGCTGGAAGACATTATCCAAACGGTAGTATCCGGTGTTAACAGGGTAGTAAATGACTCCTCTCCTATCGTTGATGCCCGGTTGAAGGATGGATCCCGTGTGAATATTGTACTTCCGCCAGTCTCACTGAAGGGACCAGCGATGACCATACGTAAATTCCCGGAGAAGCCGATGACGATGAATGAATTGGTGAGCCGTGAAGCTTTAAGCCTGGAAGCAGCAGAGCTACTGCAAATCTTAGTAGCTGCTAAATACAACATTTTTATAAGCGGGGGAACGGGCTCGGGGAAGACCACCTTTCTAAATGCATTATCTCAGTTTATCCCTTCACAGGAGAGGGTCATCACAATAGAAGATTCTGCTGAGCTACAGATTGTAACGGTACCAAATCTGGTTTCCCTGGAGACTAGGAACGCGAATACGGAAGGCAGGGGGGAGATTTCTATTCGAGATTTGATTCGTTCTTCGCTGCGGATGAGACCCAATCGAATTGTTGTGGGTGAGGTACGGGGAGCGGAATGCCTCGATATGCTACAGGCGATGAACACTGGGCACGATGGAAGCTTGTCCACAGGGCATAGTAACAGCGCGCACGATATGGTCAGTCGACTGGAGACGATGGTGTTAAGTGCTGCGGACCTGCCGGTAACGGTTGTTCGTCAGCAGATCTCATCGGCGATTGATATTTTCGTACATTTGTCCAGGCTCCGTGATCGTTCTAGGCGAGTGATGGAGATTAGTGAGGTTGCAGGCCTGAAAGATGGAGAAGTGGTCTTGAATCCTCTATATGAATTTCGAGAGTCCGGTGAACGAGAGGGACGGGTACAAGGAGGGCTGGTTTCTTGCGCAAACCCGCTTATGCATACAGCAAAGCTTAGAATGGCTGGTGTAACCTCCTACCCGTTATCACAGGCTGGATTCTGAATTCTAAAAGGGGGAAGAGGTAGTGCTTAAGATTAAGTTTGCTGCTGGAAAACCTAAGAAAGCTGATTCCAGAGGCCATTCATTATTGCCGGAATATACGGTATACGAGTTGACCTTGGTACAGAAAACTCTGGCTATTGCAGTAGGTGGTTTGCTGCTGTTTGGAGTGGGATATCTTTTTTATCATCATTGGATACTGTCGTTACTACTTATGCCAGGTGGGCTGTATGCACCTCGTATGCTGCGTAATTATTTGCTGAAAAGACGCCGGAGTATGCTTAATTTACAGTTTAAACAGACGTTATTTTCATTGTCTTCCTCACTCTCAGCAGGGCGATCTGTCGAGAATGCTTTCCGGGAAGCGGTCCAAGACTTACGTATGCTGGACCCGGAGGGGGGCGGCGATATGATCTCGGAGCTAAATATTATCTGTACGCGCATGGAATACGGTCAGCCAGTGGAGGAAGCGCTTCGGGATTTCAGTGAAAGAGCAGGAATGGAAGATATTGAGCGGTTCGCTGACGTGTTCACTGTATGTAAACGTACAGGCGGCGATCTGGTAGAAGTAGTGCGCCGTACGTCTACGATTATTGGAGAGAAGCTGGATATTCAGCAAGATATTACTGTAAGCATTTCACAGAAGAAATTCGAAGCGAAAGCGCTGTTAATATCTCCACTAATTATGGTGATCTTTATGAGTTTGACTGCAGGAGACTATATGCAGCCCATGTACACAGGAGCGGGTATAGCCATATCGACGCTTGCATTAGTAGCTTTGTTTTTATGTTATCTCTGGACTACTAAAATAATGGACATTCCGCTGTGAAGGGGATGAAATCATGCGATGGCTATGTGCAGTAGTCACTATATTTTTACTTGTTGTCTGGGCTCTGTTACGAATTAAATGCGGAAAAAGATATGACGGATTAAGAGAACTTCCTATGGAAGGATTACGACTTCGGAAGCTGGGTGAACCGCTGTTGCTGCTCATTGAGAAAACCGGCATTGTCAGTCGTTTTCCATCGTTGATGTTCAGGATTCAACGTTCCCTGCAGCGAAGTTATGGGATGCGTTACAGTGCAGAACGAACCCTGTTGTTCATGGGTGAGATGCTTAGCTACAGTTGGTTGCTGCTTGTGGGTGGAAGTTTGATCACAGGGTTTAGCGGCGATCAGACAGGTCTGATTCTAGGTTTTTTCTTGGCGGTAGCTCTACCAGCTGCTATGGTGAGTGATTTACATAAAAAGGTGAGGGTGAGAGAGCAGAATATTATGCTTGAGCTACCAGAACTTCTGAACAGCATTGTATTGCTGGTAGGAGCAGGTGAGACCGTACAACGGGCGATTATCCGCTGTGTGGAGAGCCACCGAGGTGATGTTAATCATCCATTGTATAAGGAGCTTAGAATCATGACCAGTGAATGGGAAGGAGGGTATTCATTTCAGCAGGCATTCGAGAATTTTAGCAAGAGATGTGCAGTGCAGGAGGTATCGTTGTTCACGACGACGGTTCTTCTGAATTATCGCAGAGGTGGAGCGGATTTTGTGTTATCGCTACGCGATCTCTCGCGGATGCTGTGGGATAAACGGAAAGCTATCAGCCGAACGCGAGGGGAGCAAGCTTCCTCTAAACTAGTCTTTCCGATGGTAGTTATCTTTTTAATAGTAATTGTACTGGTGGGAACGCCAGCATTCATGATGTTAAAAATGTAGGAGGGTGAAACTAATGATGACGACAATGTTGGGTAGCGTGAAGAATTTTTGGAAGGACGAGGAAGGCCTGGGGACACTGGAAATGATTCTGATTATTGCAGTGCTGATTGCGGTCGTTCTTTTGTTTAAGGACAAAATTCAGGAAGTAGTGGAGGCTTTGATTAAAACTGCAGGAGAAAAGAGCCAGGAAGTATTCGAGTGAAAAAGCTTAAGGACGATCGAGGCAGCTTTACTATTGAAGCTTCAATTCTGCTACCAATGGTCATGTGTATTACAATGCTTCTTCTGTTCTTCTGTTTGTATAGCTACCAGAAATCTATGCTCCTGCAAGTGGCCTCAGGGGCTACTGAGCGTGCGGCTTACAATTGGGACAACAGCCACAAAGAGGTTTCTGGCTCCTATGCTGCAGGTGAGTATGACTCCCTTTATTGGAGAATTGGAGACGATGCTTTGCTAGCCTCTTTATTCGGCGGAGAAGCTGGAAGTGATGGCGCGACAATAGAGCTACCTGGTGAAGTGTCAGAGGAAAGTGATCTACCAGTGCTTAAACTCAGACATTCGTCCTCTATGATTCCGAATAATATGCCGGGAAATTTGAACTACGCATATTCACTTGCAGGACGGAAAGTAAGTGCTGAATTAAATCGTCTACTGCACTTACCTGTACTTGATGAAGTTTTGTCTGATGAGGCAAAGCCAACTGTAAAAACTCAATCTATCATCGCTGAGCCTGTTGAGTTTATCCGTACGGTCGACCTGATGCGTTACTTCGGGGCTAAGTTCAAGGGAGGTTCAGAGGGTACTAGCGGGTCTGGAGTCCACATGGAGAAGAAGGATGCATCCGCGATGATGACCAAGCTTCAGGATAAGTGAATATTTCCTTACTAATGGATCTTGTATCTATTGAAGGTAGGGATAAGGAGGGAGGTTTTGATGAGGAGCATCTTTACCAGTTTCCTTGTTAGCGGTAAGAGTCGAAAGAAACAGAGGCAGGGTAAGGGCAAAACGGAAGGTTCAGTCTCAATTTTTTTAATTATGGTGCTGGCTTTCGTCTTTCTGTTTACCGCTGTGCTGATTGACTATGCGCGGATTGCTGCCTTCAATGTTCAGGAGGAACGTTTAGCGAGGGCTAGCGTTCGCTCTGTAATGTCATCTTACGATGTTGAGCTACGAGAAAAGTATGGTTTATTTGCCTTTGGAGAGAGTGACGGGGATATGCTGCTTTCTCAGGTACTCAATGATAATATGCATAAAAGTGGTAGGAGTGACGCGTTCAATCTTGTACCCTTCGCTTTGGAATCGTCGTCTTTGAAATGGAGCAGACCGCTGGGTAGCTATGATGTTGTGAGTCGACAAATACTGGAGGAAATGAAGTATAAGGCTCCGGTGGATTTTGCTTTGGAATTGGCAGGTAAATTCAAGCCGATGTCAGGAGTAATGGCAGAGGCCTCACGGGCTACTGAACTACTCAGTAAGCTGCAGCCGTTATATGACGAGCGAGAAGAGGCTTTGGATCTTATGTTAGAGCAGAGAAGCCTGGCTGCGGAGAGTGGAAGAAGGTTACTTCAATGGATTATGAATCCGCCTGAAGAGTCCATTTCTGCCAGTTCACTCGGAAGTATGCAATCGGCGGCGGATATTCCTGCACAGTATAGTGACTATCTTGGGAAATATTACGATGATCTTTATCGTGATAGTAAAAAGCCTGCAAAGTACACTTATCAATTGTCTCTCTACCGGAGTCGAACTACTGAAATGTTATCGCGGCTTCCTGCCTTATTAACAGCTTTTCGTGAAGATCATGAAAGAACAATGGAGGGAGCGAATAAAGCGTTAAAGAAGGCAGAGCAATTGAATGACGAGATGAGAAATATATTGGAACAGTCACGAATGGAGGGGGTGGATCTATCAAATGATCCTGCTAATGACTGGGATATTCCGGCGAGCTCAGGAGAGATAAGCTCAGACCCGCTTAAAAAGCTGCGTGAGCAGGAAGATGCACTGATTCTCTCCTCAACTGATCTAAGTCAGATGGAGAATAGTATATCTATGCAGCAAAGTTCTTACGAGGCCATTGAACCTATCGTAACAGGAATGTCGGGTGTGCTGTATGAAGCTTTGAGTGAATATGGTGACTCCTATCAAATGATCTCTTCTGTTCTTGAAGCTTCACGCGTAGTGAATAACTATCTACAGAATTACGGTAAGAAGGGAAGTATTATCGTTAGTGATTTGGCTTTAATCGAACAGCACCGTAGCTCAGATAAAGAGCGTAAGCAATTGGAGAGAGAAGCAAAATCGAAGCTGGGTGAAGCGAAAGCATTGCTTGATAAGATTCGAATGATGGGTAACGGAGTGACAGATTCTCTGAAAAGCTATCAAACACTTCGTCAATATTACGAGGAGAATATTGCGTTTAATAAGGAATTAGTATCAGATCCACTTGTTAAATCTGAAGTAAGCACTAACCCGTATACTGCTGGGAGTTCGGCGATGGAGGATATGGACGGAATCTATGCAACGATGGGTGGCATTATGGGAGGGGCTAGAGATAGACTTTTTCAAACGGAGTATTCTGCTCTCTATTTTCAACATTTTGATGTTTCCAAGTTAGCTACTCTAGCACAAGGTTCTGAGGGCACAGCCGAACTTACAGACCAGCTTAATCCTCAAGCGCAAGAGCTGGAATACATTCTTTATGGATTTCATAATCCCGCTGGAAATGTAGCCGCAGCGTATGCTGAAATATTTGCCATGCGGCTGTCTATTCGAACGATGGAAGGTTTTATTGAGAAGGCAAGTTTAGGAAACCCATTGGCTGTTCTGGCCGCAGCACTGTTGTATGGGATCCAGCAAGCTATTCAGGATATGTTGTTACTCTGTGAGAAAGATTCCATACCACTGTCTAAATATTTACCGGCCCAGCTGACTTATCGTGATCATTTGCGTCTGTTCATGATGCTGCATGGAGGCGGGAATGTTCAATTATCTCGGATGCTGGCTCTCATTCGACTGAACACAGGAATAAATCCAGATGAAAGAAGTACGTATGTCTCATCGAATATTAAGCTTGGAATGCGACTATGGTTTCTACCGGGTATTGTGAAGCTATTGGATTATAGCGCTGGGTATTCTGGAGAAGTGCAAGGCAGTACATATATGAGAGCAGTGCAGGCTGATTTTTCATACTAGCAGGAGGTTGGTAAGGATATGGGGGACGGGTACCGGATTAGGAGGAAGACGCAGGAAGAAGGCAGCATGGTAGTAGAAGCGGCGATGGTACTTCCGATCTTCCTACTGTTTGTTTTGTTCCTAATTTCTATCGTACAGATGACCTTGTATTCAACAGCCTTACAAAGCACAGCATCTGATACTGTGAAATCTATTTCAACGCATATGTACCCGGCAGCTTTGGCTGTGCAGAAATGGGGAGCAACAAGCGAAGCTGGCGCTAATCCAGTGAAGGATGGCACCGACCTATCCGCTGGCAATCAAGCCGAATCGAATTGGACGATTCCTCGCTTGTCACTTACAGATTGGGGCAGTAGTTATGCAATGTCATTACCTAAGCCGCTGAATGAGTGGGTCATGTCAGCTTTAGAGAAGGGCGAGGGACCTCTGCAGAAGCTACAGGCTGAGACCTCAGAAAGTGTACTGGATCTAGCGATAAAACCCCTATTAAAGCCGTATCTGTCATCAGACTTACTGGATTATGATCGAATTCATGTATCCAACATTATCGTGCCTGAGTTAAAGAATGGTACCCGACCTTACTTTGGATTGGTGGTTAGCTATGAGCTGCCGATGAAGGTTCCCTTTCTAAACCAACGCATTGTACTTGAGGCAAGTGCTGTTGAACGTCTTTGGATCGGGGATACAGGAGAGGGTACAAATAAGGGCATTGACGGCACTGGTCAACCAGAGGATTTTATTAAGATTTTGGAGAAACCGAATCCAGCTGTAGCCAATAAGCAAGGCAAAGTTCGTGCTAAAATTCCGCCGAATGCTTCCGCTAGCTTATCCGTTTTTTATAAAAGCGGGGGAAGCACTGCTAAATATTTAGGCTGGAAACAAGCGGATGCGGACGGATATATCGAGTGGGAGTGGAAAATTGGTGTGAATACCACACCGGGCTCGTGGCCATTTGTAATTCAGCTCGATGACGGTAGATCTATTGAGGTGATGTTCACAGTAGTGAAATGAGTGAAGGGGAAAGGAGTGTAATCCATGGCGGAGTGGGCCTTCTGGGGATGTCTGCCGTTTCTGGCAGCTGCATTTATTACGGATATAAAGTCGATGAGAATACCAAACTGGATCACTGTCTCAGGCTTGCTTGCTGGTCTGCTTGCTCAAGCGCTGATGAACGGCTGGGATGGACTGCTTAAGGCTGGTGTGGGTGCCGCTGCAGGATTTGCAGTGCTTCTAATTATGCATTTGATAGGGGCGGTTGGTGCAGGGGATGTTAAGCTTTTTGCCGGGATTGGGGCGTGGACAGGAATGCTATTTACATTGCAGGTCGTGATGTACTCCGTACTGTTTGGGGCCTTGATAGGCTGGCTAATTGTCTTAAAGAGACGGGAGACAGGCAGGCGTACGCGTAAGATCTTTAACACAATTTCCGGATTTATATTATTGAAGAGTTCATTCCTATTAAGAAATAAAGATAATGAGCTGTTGAGATTTCCCTTTATGCTGGCTGTAGTCCCTGGTACCATTTGCGCTTATCTTTATTTTTAAAATAGGAGGTGGTGATGCTTGTTGTACGGATTATCCCGTGACTTTATGCAGCAGGACGGTATATATATGATGCTTGGCGAACCAGAAGGGATGCCGGTGGGTAAGCTTAATATGGTTCAAGCTCGTATGCTGATGAACACTGATATTCCTCATCATTTAAGGTTGTTGCTTAGGGAAATTGATTTAAAGGTTACGATGGAATATGCTGTTCTGCGTAAAAAAATGCTCAGTCATTTGCTCAAAAGTGAGAAGTTGAGCATGACCTCATTTTTTGGATTACTTCTGCAAATTGCGCAAGGGATGGAAGATGGCAGGTTATATATGCTTCGGGCGGATCAGTATGCTTTGCATGAAGATTATATTTTTATTGAAGGATCATTGCAGAGTGGTAAGGTATATCTCACCTATATCCCTGTTCAGGGGAATGAGCCTGCTTCTAGGCTGGGAGAGTCCCTCAAATCGCTGATCATGGTGATGATGGCTTCTATCACAGAGCTTACTGGGAGTGGTGTTCAAAGAGTACTGCAATACTGTGGGGAAGAAGAATTTACACCAGCGGGCTTAAAGGGTCTTCTCTCAGAGCTGTTGACAGAGGGCGACTCTAGTAGAGGACAATTCAGTAATAACGCAGAAATGGCATACACATCACCTAAGTTGACAGAAGTACGTCCGGCAGAGCCTGAAAGACGAATGCAAGAGAGAGTAAGGGAACTGTTTGTGAATGAGGTACCTGCTCCCCAGAAAAAAATGAGTGAGCGGAACGAGGATAAGGGTCTGCGTACGCAGCAGAATTCAGCTCCGTGGTTAAATAGCTATTCCAGTCCGAATCTTAGGGTGAAAGAAGAGGAAAGGTCTCTTCGGTCTACAGACGATAATAAGTTGACGAATTCACAACCCTCAAGCTCAAGAACCTATATTATTCTAGGTTTCTTATTGGGTGATGCATTATTATGGAAATTCCTATATTTGAATAACCCAAAACCGTTATGGCTAGCCGTTTGTGGGATCGCAACGATTGCCTTGGCTACTTTTAGCTGGATGGTATGGAGCGAAAGAATTAGGTTTGGAAGTGACGAAGAAAAGGAACATACGAGTGAGGATTCTGAAGATACAAACCGGAGTCCGAATCGAAGAGAACTGGAGTGGGATTTCGGTAGGAATCCTGTGACCCCTGTGCGTCCAGCAGCATCGATTCCAAAGGGAGATCAGCATCCATCCGACCCTTTATCTAACATTCCGTCTGTGCGATCTGAATCAAGGAAAGAGGAGGATAGTTCTGTAATACCACCAGGTCCAATAGCCCCAACCGCTTTATTATCACGGGAGGAAACACCTGAGCAAGGCAAACGAAATGAGAAGCTAGCTCGAAATGTTCCTTATCTCAAAAGAAGCGATGAGGAAGAGGCAGAGTCGGAAACTATAGCGTTAAACCGAACTAGTTTTATCATTGGCCGATCGGCAGAAGTAGCTCAGTATGTAGAAAGATCAGAAGGAGCTTCAAGAGTACATGCGGAGATATCTAGGAGCCCAAGCGGATACATACTTAAGGATCTCGACTCCAGAAATGGAACGCTTTTTCAAGGCGAAGCCATGATCCCTTACAAAGAGTACCCGCTGTCAGAGGGGACCGTATTTAAAATTGTAAAAGGAAGGTACACATTCCACATGGGATGAAGAGTACAAGCAAAGAATGTTAATTCTGCTATTTTTGGCTTTTCAAATCTTCTAAAGCGGTTTGAAGTGTGGGGAAGGTAAAGATAAAGCCATGTTCTAATGCCGCCGATGGAAGAACGCGTTGTCCTTTGAGCAAGATCTCAGACAATTCACCTACTGCTGTTTTTAACAGGATGGCGGGTAGTGGGAACCAATGCGGCCGTTTGTATACTTTGCCGATCGTTCTACCGAACTCTTCGTTCGTGACCGGATGTGGTGCTGTCGCATTAACAGGTCCGGCGATGGTGGGATTCTGAATACAAAAATCGATTAGACGGACGATATCCGTCAGGTGAATCCAGGATACCCACTGGTTTCCCGCGCCGATATTACCACCAAAGCCCAGTAAAGAAGGTAGCTTCATTTTTGGGAAAGCACCGCTTTCATTGCCGAGCACAACCCCAGTACGCAACTTGATCATACGGATATTCTTGTATGCTTCATCAGTAGCCTCTTCCCAGGTCTTAACCACTTCTGAAGGGAAGTCCATGACATGGGCTGGTGATGATTCACTAAAGGTATCTTGCAAAGAGGTTCCGTAAATAGCTACAGCGGACGCCTGAATGACTACAGAAGGTTTGTGTTTCAAACGGTCGAGTAGCTTAGCAGCAGCGGAAACGGTTGCAAGACGGGATTGCATGATTGCCTTTTTACCACTTGGACTCCAACGCTGGCTAAGAGAAGCACCAGCGAGATTGACCAAGGCATCCGCATTTTCTATAGGCACTTGATCGTTGTTAAGGCTGTCCCATGTGTGGTAACTCAGCTTAGGATGATAAGGTGCAGCCTTAGGTAGATTGCGACCGACGATTGCAACTTCATTGCCTGCTAGTAGCCAGTATTTTGCTAGTTCGCTGCCAATAAAACCGGTGCCGCCACATATCACATATTTCATAAGGTGGGCCTCCGTTCTGAACGCGACATTTGATTAGCAATCACTTAAACAAATGCTGGTAAGCAGAGTAGTCGATTTTATTCTTTTCGAGAAAATTGACGAGGAAACGATTGTCACGCCGCGGAGTGGCGACTATGTAACCTTTAATGCAGTGATCACGAGTAACCTCTTTTGCATTACTTTCCACAGCGATCTTACCGATCTCGGCAGCAATGGAATGTTTGGCGATATCGCGAAAAGGGCTGGGCACAGGCTGAACAAGCTGGTCTAAGAAAGCTTTTGATTCATCACTCCAGAGTGAACGGCTACGTTCTACCCAGTAATTTTGCCAGTCCAGCTTTGATTTTCCATCAGCTTTTGGCAACACCTTTAGGAATTTCCGGAACATAAAAAAACCGCCGATACACATGGAACCCAGCAGCATAAATGTCCAGAAAGCGATAGAGTTCATGAACCAATTGCTCGGTGTTGCGGATAATAAACCAAGTCCTGATTGGATAGACATGCATACACCACCTTTTGGCAATGAGTATTCTCACATAATTTAATCTCATATTAAAGTATAGCTTATTTCCAAAGTTTTGCGAAGCAGAACCCAGCATATTGACCTTGTCTAGATTTATTTTTCTGATCACGGTAGAATAGGGGGTAATTCGTGAAGGAAAGAGGGAAGAAGTATGCTGAAAATAGGTTCACACGTGTCTTGCTCGGACAAGGGTCTTTTGACCGCAGCAAATGAAGCAAATGAGTATGGTTCCAGCTCATTTATGATATATACAGGAGCGCCACAGAACACGCGCCGCAAGCCGATTGATGCCATGTATCCGGTTGAAGGAAAGCAAGCAATGAAAGAAAACGGTGTGGAGGAGATTGTAGTCCACGCACCTTACATTATTAATCTCGCTTCCTATAAAGAGAACACGTATCAGTTGGCCGTTGATTTCTTACAAGAGGAAATTCGCCGTACGCATGCGCTTGAGGTCAAGCATATCGTATTACATCCGGGTGCATTCACTGATAAGGATGCAGAATACGGCATTCAGCGGATTGCAGATGGCCTTAATGAGGTTCTTGGGGGAACTAATGAAACGGAAGTTCATATCGCCCTAGAAACTATGGCTGGTAAGGGAACAGAGATCGGGCGCAGCTTCGAGGAGATTGCTTCTATTATTGATAAGGTTGAACATAACGAGCGTTTGTCCGTATGTCTTGATACTTGTCACATTCATGATGCTGGCTATGATATCGTTAATGATTTGGATGGCGTTCTTAACAAGTTTGATGAGATTATCGGCTTGAATCGTCTTGGGGTTATCCATATCAATGACAGCAAAAATCCATGTGGAGCAGGTAAAGACCGTCACACTCCAATTGGTTCGGGTTGGATCGGTTTTGATACGATTAACAAAATCGTCCATCATGAGAAATTGACAGGTCTGCCATTCATTCTTGAGACGCCATGGGTTGGTAAAGATGCGAAGAAACAGCGTCCGATGTATGAGGTAGAGATTGCTTTGCTCCGTGGTAACGTAGCGGAACGATTTGGACCGGAGTTTATAGAGGATGTTGAAAAACTGCGTGAGTTTTTTGCTAATAAGGAGATCGATTCCCGTCAATTTGTGCTTAATGTCTGGGAGATGCTGAAGAACGATGCCAAGGCTAAAAAAGCTGATCCACGTGAACCGCTGGAGCGTCTATTTGATGAAGTCATCGCTGCCGAGCTGTTCCCGCAATTGAGCGAGGAAGCCATTAATCATCGCTTGATTGCATGGTTAGCAGGCAAGTAAGTGCTCGTTCACGCATAAGTTAGACTTCAGATTGCACATGTAGATGAGAGGATGGGATGAGGATCATGGAATTACACGTAAAAAGAAACAATTCGTCAGGTGTTGAGTCTTATTCCAACCGGGCGCGTATGCTCATTTCTTGTCCTGACGGACCGGGAATCGTGGCGGCTGTATCACACTTTCTGTATCAGCATGGCGCGAATATTGTGCAATCGGATCAGTACACAATGGATCCAGATGGCGGAATGTTCTTCATGAGAGTTGAGTTTGACCTTCCCGAATTAGGAGATCGTCTGGAAGAGATCCGTTCTTTGTTCGGCGGGGTGGCTGAACGTTTCAAGATGAACTGGAAAATTTTCAATGTTCGTCATAAGAAAAGATTAGCCATATTTGTCTCTAAAGAAGACCATTGTCTTGTGGAGCTGCTCTGGCAGTGGCAAGCTGGTGATCTAGAAGCTGACATCGCTCTCGTCGTGAGCAACCATTTGGATATGAAATCGTATGTCGAGTCCTTCGGCATTCCTTTTCACCATATTCCAGTTACAGCTGATACTAAGGCTGAGGCGGAAAAACGTCAGCTTGAGGTCATCGGAGACGACATTGATGTTATAATTCTGGCTCGGTATATGCAGATTATCTCTCCGTCGTTTATTGAGCACTATCGCCACCAAATTATTAATATTCATCACTCCTTCCTGCCGGCCTTTATTGGCGGTAATCCTTACGCTCAAGCGTACCAACGCGGGGTAAAGATTATTGGAGCAACTGCTCACTATGTTACAGAAGAGCTTGATGGTGGCCCGATTATTGAACAGGATGTACAGCGGGTTAGTCACGGTGATGATGTCATCGAGCTGAAGCGGATTGGACGCACCATTGAGCGGGTTGTTCTGGCTCGTGCGGTGAAGTGGCATATCGAAGACCGGATCCTCGTCCATCAAAATAAGACCGTAGTGTTTAAATAAAAGGTTATTTTCCGGTGAGAGCCTATGGTATGAACCTGAGCGCTTTTACCGGAACTCTATAATCTAATAGCTCTCTAAATCTCTACAGGTAAAAAAGCATTTTACCAGCAGCTTGGCTATTTACGCCAAGTTGCTTTTTGTCGTTTTTCAAAACTGTGTTTTTGAGGAGGTGGAAGGCTTGGCTTTACAGCGTAGGCAACTGTTGAAACGCAATTATTTCTTCGCAAGTCTCATTTTGATTACTGGAGTTGGCGGACTGCTGGGCTATGATCTTTATTTCAAGCCCTACGTGCTCTCCCGAACCGTGGTCAAAATTAAGGTGGAAGGCGGGGAGCTTCTTCCCAAAAATTATGAGCTGAAAGCAAGTGATTTGTATCTGGATTCTGTTCAGACCAAGGATATACCTTCCGGTGTAATTACAGAAATTGCACAAGTGGAGCACAAAATTACGAATGTAAATCTGACTAACGGAATTATTTTGACGACATCGCTAGTGGATGTTAGTGATTTGGAGCCACTAGAGGATGAAGGGATTTTTCCTATACCGAAGGAGGCCATCTATGCCATCAATGGTTCACTGCGCAGTCGGGATAAGGTAGATATTTATCTTGTAGAAGCTGATCAAGAGAAACGGAGTGAATCGCTTAGCACAGATAACAAGAAGGAAGGGCAAGAGCTGATAGAGCAAAGTCCACTTAGCGAACCAGCAAAGGAGGTGTTTTTATCTGGAGTCACCGTGAACTATGTGCGAACTGAAGACAATAATGATGTGCTGGATTCAGAAAAGGGAAACAACAATAATCGATTCACTTCGACTGGCAAGGTAGCGACACCAGAGTTGAAGCTGAAGAAAAGCGATGGACAACAGCTAGGACAATTTTTGGAGCAGGGAAAGAAGCTGTGGATCGTACGGGTCGAGTAGGAGGGAAGAGTCTTGAAAATATTTAGTCTAGGCATAGATCAGTTAACCATTAATGATATCAAAAATGCAGGATTTATTGTAATTACACAAAGCGTACTTCCTGATCCATCTCATGCAGAGGGCCATATGCTAATGGTTACCAGTGACCAGATTCAAGCTCAGTCACTTAGCGAACTGCGCCGGAATTATCCGAGCTCAACGATCCTATATGTATATTTGCAAAAGGGAATCAGTGGTTACCAAGCTGTACATATGCTGTGTGAAAGCTTAGAAATCTATTTTATCCCTCCTCGTTCTACCTCGTCAGTGGTGATAGAGAAGATTCGCTTTATTCTAGACGAGGACGGGGAGGAACGAAGTAATCTGGTTGGTTTTTTTGGATCTGGTCCTGGGATCGGCTGCACTAGTGTAGCCAAGCTGTTCGCAAGACGAATTGCCGCGGCAGGCCTTCGTGTTATTGTCCTTGGACTTGATTTATATGATCCCGGATATGACCGCAAAGCGACTATTAGTCTGGATAGGCTTCGATCAAGGCTCACAGGGAAGATGATTCATGATGAGGATTTTGAGCAATTGATTAAGCAAGACGGTTACTCGTATCTCCCAGGCAACTACGATTACTTGAGCGCACAAGATTATCAGGAGGATGAGATTGAATATTTTTTGGCTAGAGCTGGGGCAAATGCAGATGTGGTTATTGCTGACTTTGGCTCTATTCCGGAAAGCGCAGCGTGGTATGTCGGAATGCACAAATCGGCACTGCGTATGATCGTCACTCATCCAAAGCATGAATACAGACTCGAACCTCTTCTAGAGCTTGCTGGGCATATGGATCTACGTCCACATGATTTTCAACTGATTATTAACCGCAGTAATGTGGAAGAAATATCTTCTCCTAAAAATCTAGCGCTTCGCTTTGGGACTGAAATCTTGCTGGAGCTACCGTATTACCAGCCCTTGCAGGAAAGCTTACCTTTAGGCAAAAAAGAGCTGCAGCATGTGGATGATAAGGTACATTCTTTGCTAGTGTCCATGAGCCTGGCGCCAGAAGCTAAAAAGAAAGGTATATTCCTATGAATGGAAATCAACCGAGCCGTCCGTTGTTCTCTCTAAAACAAAGTATCCTACGCATGAGCAAACCGGGCAAGGAAGACTTTTATGCATTTTTACAAAAAATGAAAAACGATATGAACGAAGGGCTGGAACGTGAGGATGATGCTTACTTCGAGTTAAATGCGAAGGCGCTAATTGGAGATCCGCAGGCGGTTAGCTTTTTTATGAATGAGATAGAGAAATACTTGCGGAAGACACCCTTTACGGGAAAGGTTCCAGAAGCATACAGAACGGCTGCAGAAGCGCTCTATCATGAATGGAAGGGTTTTGGTCCGGCGTATCGTTGGTTTACTGATCGTGCATACAGTGAATCAACCGGGCTACAGATGATCGGAAAGCAGATCTTTTATAACCAGAAAGGTGAGTTTGTAGCTTATCCATATGAGATGCCTTCACTAGATCGGGTTGAACAGTTAAAGCGCTCCTTATTAAAAAGTGATCCCAACAAAAAGCTGAACAAGGACAACCCTTCAGTGGAGTTTAAAATGGATGACCCGCTCTGGCCTGGTCGATTTATTAGGCTTGCCATTTGGGTATCCCCGAGAGTATGGGATGGCTTCACCACAATATCGTTACGGCGGCAGGTTGTAGAGTTTCTGAGTCTAGAAGATCAGGCGGGTACAGAATGTATTCCTGCGGAAGCGGTTGAAATGATTCGGGCGTTATCGTCTACCTTTCGCAATACCATTATTGCGGGCGCTGTAGGCTCGGGAAAAACAACCTTTGCAAATACGATCGTCGGTGAGCAACTGCTCGGATCTTCATCCTGTATGGGTGTAGTAATGATAGAAAAGCATCCGGAGTCGATTTTACCTTACCAGATTAAAGGGCACCGAATTATTCCAATCCAGGCTGCGAACGAGGAATTGATGGAGGTAGGGGTAGAATCGCTGCGGCATGACCCCAACATTTTGTATATGACGGAAATGCGGTATAACGAATGGGAATTTTATCTTTGGAGTGGGGAAAAAGGGTATGACGGCATCACCGGAACCTTCCACACCGTTGATTCGGAGGATATTCCTTATCAAGGCGCTTTTGCCGTGTCGACAAGGATTGGCGGGAGCCTTAAGGGGCATTTGATCTCTGCACTGAAATCGTGCGAGCTGGTTTTTATTTTGGAAAGTGTTCCGAACGGGAAGAAGCGGTTAACGCGAATATCGGAAGTCTTTTATGACGAGGAAAAGAACTCTGTATTTGCGAATGATCTGATGCGCTGGGAACCTCAGAAGATGTGTTGGTCCTATAATGACAGGCTGACGAAGAACCTGATTCTGAAGATGACTAGGAAAAATGAGCAGGCAACACAGTTGCTCCAGAAAGAGCTGGGACAGCTTGCAGCAGCAAAACCAATGGATCAGCCTATCAAAGAAAGCTTGAAATCTAAGATCATTCTTAACGAGTGAGGAGGTGAAACCGTGGATTTATTATTGTATATTCTTCGTTTTGTCCTTCATTTGTTAATTGTATGGGGAATTTGGTTGCTCATTAAACCGCTAATCGAACGGCATTTACGACAGGTAGGTCAGAAAGTCGATTTTCGTGTCAAACATAAAATGAGTATTTTTGGCAAAAGAGTTAGCTCGGTAAAAAAAAGGCTGTGGCTCTACCGTCATCTAGATAATCTTTTATATTTCGTACACCGAAAGTATGAGCCGGGAATTAGCGTTATGCGTTTTATGACGCGTACAGCAATAGTGTTTATCGCGGTTTTTCTATCAGGACTACTGACGCTAAGCGAGCTTCCTGGACAATTGAGTTTTAACAATCCTTTTCTGGAAGGGATAACTTTTAACGAAGGGCGTTCGATTCAGGGGGCTTGGAGATTTCCACTTTTTATGGCTGTGATTTCTGCGACGATTCCTTATTTTCGTATGAGATACATCTACGCGCAGAGGAAGGTGCATGGAAGCTATGATTTACTCGATGTAGTCAAAATCTCCACCAAATTCACTCACTTGTCGGTAGATTCCGTTCTCGATCGGACAGCGGATTTTCTTACGGATAAGAATGTGTTGAAGGGGCCTTTGAAGCTGCTAGGGGCTGCGTTTTCCAATTACAGTAATGAGAAGGAGCTTGTTGAGGAAGCCGGGAGATTTTCCAATGCGATTGGTACTACCTTCGCCCTAGAATTTATATCGGATTTGCTCTATGCCGAGAAGGAAGGAACCCGTTATTTAAAAAGCTCACTGATGCTGTTAAACCGTTCTATGGAGCAACAGAGAGAAACGATTTTGACTGTAAAAGCGGGAAGTAGAGATGCGATCAGCCTTGGCTTATACGGGAATCTTTTGGTGCTGGTATCAACGGTTGGAACCTTTATGTACATGCTGAAGCCTGATATCTATTTCCAATTGCAGTTTGAGACTACAGTAGGACTTTCTTTTTTGATGGTGATCGTCTCCGGTCTTTTTATTTCTTTTGTGATCAGCACTATTCTCGCCAGACCTAAACTGGACTACCACTAAGGTGATGAGCTATGGACAGATTGTTACTATTAGTTACTGTAATCGGGATTGTTTATGTCGCATTACTTGTCTTTGTAAGCAGTAGTAGTAAACAGGAAAGATATCTTGTCCGATTAGGACTACGGTGGAATGAGCTTGGGGAACGGGTGCAGGGGGATAGACTTCAGCAATTATTAAATGATTCTGGTTTATCGATTGCGGCCCGTAAAATTACGCTTTTCCGTTACTCTGCAGCGCTGATTTATTTAATAACTCAAGTCGTCAGTGATTTCATTCGTTCTAATTCTTTTTCTATCTATGACCCTCTAATTGCTCTACTTATTCTCGTAATCAGCAGTCCGATACGCTATCTTCCGTTTGGCTGGGTGCTTGCATGGCTTCATCAAAAAACGGTTATTAAAAAAGACGGTGAGCTGATCTCTTTCATCCGTCTATACGAGAATAATCGGCTACGCAAGCGCGGATATGCGCAATTTGGCACTTTTTGCGGGAGTACGGCTGGACATTTTCAATATATACGTCAGGATCTGTACGAGTTGTCAGAACGAGCAGTAGATGAGGGTGTGGAGGGGGCGATTGAATGGTTTTGTGCAAAGTTTCCGGATAATCATAGTTTTATTAATGACATTCGGTCCATTTTGCTGGCTACTGAGGGTATGGATGACGACACAGAAGCGGCGAATTATTTGCGTGAGCAAAGTAAGATTATCTCCAAAATCTCCAGCGATCAGTATTTGAAAAAGTGGTCTTTTATCGGTGATCTATCTACGATCATTAATGTTATCCCATCGATTGCTACTTTTTTGATGATCGTCGCGATGGCGATGCAGTACATTTTACTGATCAAAGGGAATTTTAATGGGGTGGGTATGTTCCAGTGAAAAATAGTATTTTCAATATTATTTAAAAAATATAAAATAAAAGGGAGATTTTAACAATGAAAAAGGACGCTATTTCTACAGGTTTGTTTATTGCTATTGGATTTTTATGTGTGGCCATCGTAATTGCCGTTTTGATTCCTGTAGTTCGAGATGTAATTGATGCTACGGATGATAATAAACCGACGATTCCGGGTGTGACACTTATTCAACCGCTGGATTCCAGCCAAACGGCAACTGCTCGGGTCTTAACCCAACCTTCGGTTTAATTCGATTATGAAAAAAGACTCTATCTCCATAGCAATGTTTCTGGCTATTGGCTTTGTGATCGCAGGGATGTTTATCACAGTAGCTACTAATATCATTGGCAGCAGTCAAGACGATATCATTACACATACTAAGCAAGTAGAGCAATATTAGAAGGAGGCGTTTCTATTGAAGGAGACCGTCCTCCGGGCATTATTCATGTGGCTTGTCCTGTTTATTATCCTGCAGCCCATATTCACCTATATTGATTATCTGCTAGATTTACAGGTCAAAGCTAATACGTCCTACATCACACAAAAAGCTGCAACGGAGGGGATGGTCACAGCGTCTATGCGGAACGAAGTGATTTCAAATCTGAAGGCGATTGGGTTCTCAGAGGGTTCTATAGAAATTACGAGCAGTACAGATACCATTCAAGAACGCAAGCAACGAATTGATGTGTATGTAACAGCACCACGGATAAATTTGTTTCCGTATAACTTTTCCACGGTTTCGCAGCCGACCCGATATTATGGACATGGGTCAATTATGAGTGAATATCTCGATTGATTAAGGGATGAGCCTAATTTATGGATTACATTATTAAGCTGGCATTTGTCCTACTGATCTTTATCTACTCCTGGTTCTTTCATATCCAGAATCAGGAGTGGGACATGCTGCGCAGCATGCTAAAAGATGCAAACAATATCGCTGTTCACGATGCCGCGCAGGAATTAGATGAAACTGAACTCACACGAGGTCGTCTAATTATCGATCCCGCGCTTGCTTACGATACTTTTCAGCATGCCTTGCAGGCGAATCTTGGGCTTGATAATGGCCTTTCTCCCCAAGTAGGCAGCCGTTTTAAGAATCAAGTAAAGATCGTGAAGTTTGATATTGTTGATGATTCCGATGGAGTAACTTTTCCGCTTTTATACGAGGATAGTGAATATGGCATTACCAAATACATAGAGGGTCCCTCGGTTATTGCCGTCATTGAGACGGAACATCCGCTGCTGATCTCCAGAGCCAAAACACAAGAGCCAATCAGAGTACCAGCAGTTCAGGAGTATAAGTTCAATAAGTAGGAAAAATCCAATTGAGACTAGGGAGAGATTTGGAGATGAAGAAGAGAGTTGTAAAGGCGACTTTGGTATCGGCAATGTTATTTAGCGTGGTTTTGGGGCAGGGAGTGGTTGCAAAAGCGGAAACGATTACATCAGTAGTTACGGCTAAGCCAACCACATCCGCGGTACCCACAGCAACCGAGAAACCTATAGCAACGCCAGCACCTATCATGAGAGATAATCTATTTAGATTTGGTCTGAAAAAAGAAGTGGATCTTCCAGTAACAATCAGCGCTGGAGGATTAACGTACACGTTAGAAAAGCTGATGTTTTACGATGTAAAGTCTAAAGAAGCACAGTCTCTAATGAAGATGTATGGTTATTCAGATCGAATTTATAAAACACCTACTAAATATATGGTATGGACTAAACTCACCATTGAAAATAAGGGCAATAAAGTCATTCAATTAAGTTCTAATGATTTGAGTGCAAAATGGTATCTTAAAGTGGATGGTTATAATCTTCTTACACCTTCACCTAAAAAGAAAATGTTAGAGTTGAACAATAAAGAAGCATTGTGGAGTTGGGTGTTGAAACCAGGTGAAAAGCTATCTAGCTATCAGATGTATGGGTATATCAAAGATCCTACAGATATCTCTATATATATGAATATCGGAGGGGAATTTGAAGAAAAATACATTGTTAAACGTCCAGGGGAGTAATTTATATGAAGAAAATTTGGATTGTTCTGCTTACAGTTATATTAGTTTTTTCATATACTCCACAAAACATTAAGGCAGCTAATTCACAAAGTAAAACAGTGGCAATACCTTCAGAAATTCTTAGTGGATCTGCAAATGCTCAAAAATCTTACTACTTAGAACTTCCTAGTGGAGTATCCACTTCGGCAATTAATGTCTCTTCTCTTCAGTATAATGGCACTAATCAAAAAGTTGCTCTTACATTGGAGAATGGGAAAATAAAGGTTACTTTAAAGGGCGTTGAAGCAAAACAACGTATAGATAATGTACTTGGGTATAATGCCTCGTTTAATATCCCTTTTGTAACAACTCCTGGTAATTCTATTTGGCGATATTCGGACGGAGTAAGATGGCAGATAAATGAATGGGACCCATATATTAATGGTCAGAAACATTACGATAAAAATGGACAAGGTAATGGTACACCTAGAAATGATCCTCCGGATATGACGGTGGTAACCCAATCAGCAGTATCCCGTTCGGGAATTAAATGGTACGACCAAAACGTGAATTCGGTAATAGATTCATCTCAAATCATAGAGTCAACAGTCAAAATTGTTGTACCTAAAGAATTGCTTCCAACAACATATGTTAATCATAATATTGTAAATGGGAATCAATTTATTATTTACTATAAGACTGACGCAGATATGCAAAATTATGTTCCTGAACAATTAAGTCCAAATTTTGATAAAAGTGGTCATGCGTTGGGCAGACGTTATAGAACAGATTTAAGCTACTACTTTACAGGTTCGGCTAATGTGACTACGTATAAGTATAGTGGAAACGTCTCCTTTGACTACACTCTCCCTACAGAACCAACACTTACCGGTACGGTAACTCTAAATAAACCTAATCCCAATCCAACAAAATTGGGAGATAAAGACGAACCCGTACAAATTTCATTAATGGGGCAGCTGCAAGGCTACAATGATGCTTCAAACATTGATGAGTGGGTGTTCTATGCTAAAGAGAAAGACAGAAATAATACACTCAAAACGAAAAAGGAATCTGCAAAGACATTTAACGTAAACACTTTATTTGACTTTGAGATCAAAAAGTCGAGTGTAACGGGCGAACATTTTAGTCAGGAATATGCTTTAACCGTTCTCGTCCGCTTTAAAAAGCCAATCGTCACAAAGAATGGAACCATCACCTCTCTGGAACAGCCTCTACAGATTTCAGCAGGTGTTTATAAAAACAATCCTCAAGTTACTTTTCCTCCCAATCCAACTATTCCAACAGAACCTGAAGGAAAGCCACCTATTGCGAGAATATCAACAGCTAGATACATAAAAGCAGGGTCTGATATGCTCGTTAGTGGGAATGCCTCCTATGATCCGGATGGATATATCACTGATTATGCTTGGAGCACATCTGGAGCGCAGGGAGAAATCGGAAATGTCCCAAGGGGGTATGTATGGTATACCATAGAGCAAGTTGGAGAGACATTTCCTATAGCTCTCACAGTCGTTGACAATGATGGACAAATAGGTAGTACAAGTACAGAAGTTACCGTCATTGAGCCGAAACCAGCAGCAATTATAAATATAGAAGGAATACTTAAACAAAATCGTAAAACGACATTGTTCAATAGAAGCCAGAGTCCAACACGCTTTCCGTTAATACCATCGAAAACACGAGTTACCATCACTGCTGTATCTGGCGGTACGAATGCAGATATTAAATATAGTGGTACATTATCTGAACTTGAAAGCAAAGACATCTTATTTAAAAAACCTGGAAAATATAAGGCTACGATTTATGTGGAAAATACGCTTGGGTATTCTGATAGTGATGAGATTACTTTTGATATTGTGCCAGATGAAGCGCCGTACAACTATTTTACTCTGCCTGGAGTGGTATATCGAAGTCCTGATTACGGTAATAAAGCGGTGGTTTCATTGGATGATATCTCCTATTCGCCTGATAAAGATGTAGTGGGTCGGAGACTATGGGAGTATCGCTATGATTCTAATAATGACGGGAGTTTTAGCGGAGAAGCATGGGTGATCTTCAGTAATGAGAACAAAGATCGCTTAAATTTAGAGCTGAGCGAGGTAGGGAAATATGAAGTCCGACTTACTGTGTTTGAAGAGTTTGGTCAACCAACCATTGATGAGTTTGTGACAGAAGCTGATCGGAAATCTACAAATTCAGATGGACAAAAGTTAAGCTCACGGATTGTAGAAGTGAAAAATCGAGCGCCAGAAGTTGATTGGTCCTGGTAGGAGAGGTGCTTAAATGAAAAAGACAAAAGAAATACTTTCGCTAGTAATTATAATCGCTATCCTATTCGGAGTTTTTCCTAGTCAGGGAGTGTATCTTCAGACAGCAGAGGCTGCGACGGGTGATCCAAATTTCATCACGTATAAAGATATAAATATACCTGCTGATGGTGATTTTTATGACGCTGGTTGGAACTATGGTACTATGCGTGGGACAATAAATAACCAAAAGCTAACGAATATTAAATATAATCGTACCACTAAGCAACTAACATTTGATATTAGTTCAGATGCAACATTGACTGTAGGAGTAAACTTGTATCGTTCAAACAGTGCTCTAGATAGACGTGTTGTTCGAGCGGATCTCTGTGTGGCGGCAATACCAGAGGGGGCACCATTAGATTTACCAGTCTACCAATATAATTGTCCGAGCCACTGGTCAAATCCAAATACCAATTGGACCCCATTGTATAGGAGCTTTTTTGATGGACCGTTTGACGAGAATACATTCGATCATACATTTAATCTTGTGACAGATGTTCCTTACTACAACTATATAGGGAATTTAAGTTACGGTGAACTTCCAAAAGGATTAGTTATTAATTACAGTTTTGGTGCAGGTCAACAGGACCCATTTGGTGGATATAGTCCAGATAAAGGATATGGAGGGCCGTATATTGGTTGGAGTTTTCAAAGGGTATTTCCTTTGATACCTAATAGTCCACCTACCATTTCGTTAAATACACCTAATAATCAAGTCCTGCAGAACGAGCCTGGACGAAACATACTTAACATCGAGGGATATGTTCACGATCCAGATAATGATGATCTTATCGTAAGTGCTGAGATACCAAATGTATTTTATAGGAAGACGGTAGTATCCCAGACGAAAGGGTATCAGTATTTCTCTATCCCTGTAGACGCTGTGGCTGATTCGATCCCGCCGGGCGATTATACGATGACTGTAAAAGTAGCGGATCCTTCAAATATGTCAGAATCCGCGAGTATGACCTTTAAAGTTACAAACCGACTGAAGCGAAACGCTTTTGTTCTCGTTAATAGTCCTATAGAGAATAGCGGCACCACCTACGAAGATTATGAGTGGGATGCTAAGTACGCTGATCGAGTGAGATATGATCATGATCCGAATTACTTTGATAACTCAATGGGGATTATAGGGGATTCGGGACTATGGAGGACGAGCCTTTACACTTCATTTCCGTATACCGGACAATATGTAGTGAGTTATCAAGCTAAGGATATACCGAAACAGGATGCTCGCTTTGCTGAATATCAGATGTGGAGTAAAGATGCCGCATCTACGATGAGCTTTAAAGTCCATCGCAAGCCAATAGCGCTTTTTTCAGCAAGGCTTATCAACGGAAATGTTCAATTAACAGATACGTCCTACGATTTAGATCATATTACAAGTTCTGATAAAGGGATTATGCAGTGGCAATGGCAATATAAAAAGAGTGTAGATGAGATGTGGATCGACGGGCAGCCGCCTGGGGGAGTTTTTGAAAAGGACAGTTACGATATACGTTTAAGAGTCCGTGATGTGGATGGAGATAATGGAGTCGGTGTATGGAGCGATTGGTGTCAACGTACTGTGGGGAATGCTGCTGTTAATCTACCACCTGTTGCATTATTTACCGTTAATCCGAATACCGTTTCTTATCGTAAATCTACGACCATTACAGACAAATCTTTCGATCCAGATAATGATCCATTGGATGTATATTACTGGACTGTAATCAAAGACGGATGGAATAAAGTATGGGAACATTGGGGTGGAGCAACAACACCTCCGAATATCGCTTCATTTGGAGAAGGCAATTATCAAATTAATCTTCAAGTACATGATAATCGTGGATTGTGGTCGGATTGGTACAGTCAAAATGTACAGGTAGTTAATCATCCACCGGCTGCAGCATTTACAATGCCTAACGAAATATACCGCGACACGATCATCACAATGGATAACTTAACACCAGATCCGGATGAAGATGGAGATGTTTTATCTTACGCCTGGAATGCAAAATTAAATGATTCTCCTTACTACTGGGCAGGAAACAACCGTTATCAATCAATGACCATTCGTGATCTTATAAATCGTAACGGTATCTCACATAAAAAGGCCATTTCTGATGGTTGGGAAATGCAGCTCACAGCCTCTGATGGAAGGTTAAGCTCTTATGCGACGCGTACATTTATGGTTAAGAATCATGTTCCTGTCGCTAAGATTAACGGACCTTCATCCGTAAATCAGTATGATACGAAACAATTTACATCAGGAGATATCGATGAGGATACATCAGATCAAGGCTCGTTAGAATACTACTGGAAAGTAACGAACAGTAATGGTGAAGTGAAATCATATCTTACTCGCGATATTACGCTTACCTTCTCAGATCCAGGGGTATATACGCTAGAACATTGGGCAATCGATCAAATAGGAGATAAGTCGAATATCGCTGGATTGCAAGTCCAAGTGAAAGAGAATTTGGCACCTACTATGACTTTAACTAGCCCTTCAGGTACAGCAACAAACCCATCTGTGATTGACTCGGAACAAGGCGATCCATTAATTAAATGGACTTACGCAGATCCAGAAAATGATCCACAGGAGAAATATAGATTAGAGTTTTTTACGAAGGATGATCTATTAGTTTCCACTGTAGAAAATCCAGATCCTACTGGCCTACTCAGACAATATCAAATCCCAAATAATACATTTGAACGGTTTGAATACTTTACAGTGAAAGGTCGGGCGTACTCCAAATTTTCATGGTCAGATGTATCAAATGAAAAAACATTCATCATCGATAATGCACCTAAGCCGGGATTCACTCTGATCACAGATACTGGTAAAGATGCGACTAAGGTACCGATCTACCGGACGGACGTTCTGAACATTAAGAGTACCGCCTCTGATCCGGACGAACCAAAAGGAGATACAATAAGCCACAAGTATTTCTTAAAACCATCAAGTGGAACAGAAGCCCTAGCAAGCATTCAAAAGGACTTTACGAAGCAGTTTAGTAGTAATGGTGTATTCACCTTTAGACAGCTTGTAACGGATTCTCTGGGGCTGTACCGTGAAATATCCCATAGTATAACAGTTGTGAATAGAATTCCAACAGTTAATATTACGTATCCAACCAGTACGGACTCGTCAAAACCGACAATCGCAAGTACACTTACCCCGATCATTAAATGGGATTATCAAGATGAGGACAAAGATCTGCAGCAACGTTATAAGGTGCGAATTATTAACTTGGCCACCGGTGCAATCAAGGTACAATCTGGTGAACAAGTTTCAAGCGCTAAGCAATGGCAGATTCCAGTCAGTTCACTGATTGAGAATGAAAAATATGCCGTTGAAGTGGAAGTTTTTGATGGTTACAACTGGAGCAATATCTCTTCACGTAAATACTTCATGGTGAATTTACTGAGTATTAAAGGTGGCGTTAAGCACACCGAAGAGTGGAACAACAACCGTAAAGGCTACAATTTGAAAAAAAGCGGAAATGAGGAAAGTCCAAGAGGATACAACGTATTTTGGGCAGGAGAACGTTTTGTTCTGCAAGGTACAGCAACAGGTCTCCCGGATACTGTGCAAGTAACCATGAACGGAGGGTTCATTACGCAGCTCAGCCCAACTAACGACGATAAAACCTTCTGGACAGGTGAAATGTATGATAGCTCTTTTGAAAAGCTACCAGATGGCCCTGTTACTTTTACCTTTACGGCTCAGAATGCGTATAACACCAAAACGGATACAGTTACCGTTGTTATATCAACGGATTGGTCGGAGTATTTTCAGAGTCATCGAATTAAGTAGAGTAGGAGCCTATATCACCCTATCTTTTTTGCGTGACTTCACAGGATCATGTTAATGTTGAAGCATTGTATCAAACATTGATAGGGGTAGGGGACATGATTCGAGAGTTAACACCAGCGGAAATGAAATCAATCTTGAGTTCGATTAATAGGGAACAGCATTTTTTATACTATTCATACCTTACAGCTCGTAAGCATAATTCGGTACACTATGGACATTTTACTGACCAGGGAGAATTGCTCGGCGTATTGGCCTTTTTAAGAGGGCTTCCATTCTATGCTTTTTCCGTATTCCCTGTGGAGAAGTCATTCTGTCTCCGGTCCGTGCTTGCATTTATGAAAGATCAATTGAGTTTACCTGACAATGCTGTCGGTAATGTAATCGTGAATGAAGAAGTTATGGCTGTACTCGCTTCACAGCTTGAACTTGTTAAGTCACCCAAAAAACTGCTTCTAATGAAGCATATCCATCAAGAAGCGTTACCACCGGTGGATACAAGCGTTTTACATTTGGGTCCCCCTTATTTTGAACTCATTGAGTCGAAAATGGCCGATTTAGATACAATGGCGTTCTCAAAAGAAGAATTACAGTATCCGTTCTATGGTGTGATGGAACAACATGAGCTGATTGCGGTAGGTGGATACCATATTTATAGCGAAGATTACGTTGAATTGGGGAACATCGGAACGGATGTAAGATGGAGAAGGCAAGGCTACGGGAAAAAGATCTGTGCCGAGCTCACCCGAACGGGGGGAAGGGTTACCTCTAACGTCTATTTGAATGTCCTTGAGGAAAATGTAGGCGCAATTTCTCTATATCAATCCATCGGTTATGAGCTTATGTGCAAACAGTACATGGTCCAATTTGTTATTTGATGGTTAATGAAAAAGGACTAAGCGGATTTAAATCCGCTTAGTCCTTTTTCACAAGCATAGAACCTTTTATACGACCCCTTCAGTCCGGTCTTCATTCATTCGCATCATTCGTGCGGCAACCGAAGTAGTATGTAATGGTAAAGAGGATGGGCGCGCAGAGGCTCTCTGAGCTCTACGTAAATAATAGGATAGCTTGCCAGTAAAAATCTTATGTGCACAGAGTGAAAGCGCGAAATCTTCCGGTGTAACGAAGCAGGAAGGCTTATTCACAGGCTGAACTGCAGTTTCTTCAAATAAAGAGGCAACGAAATGGGAACAAAAATAAGCATTTTCTCTATCGATTTTAATATTCAGAAGCACACCGATTAATCCTAAAAGATGGTATTTATAACGCTCCTGATTTTGCATCATCCCTTGGACGTGATTGTACATCGTATCGTATTCCTCAGCGCTAACACGCAACTGATAGATGGAACAATTAGCACTGCTATAAAAAGGGTCGATAAAGTTCTCCTGGATTAGTCCTGCCACAAATGGATTGTGCATTTTTTTTCTTCCGAAGCTGTATACCTCCCGCAGTTCACAGTCAAAGGCGATCGAAGCATGATTCAGATCGGCTTTTGTAAACCACTTAATAAAACCACTAAAGGCCGTACCTGTACCGGTAAGCACAATAAAGATGTCCTTATTCGAACTCATGTTCAAAGTTCCTTTCCACTAGGAAATGTTGGGTAATGAATGAAAATTATGCTTAACTAACTCCATCTTACTGTATATTTGAGCATTGTAAAACAATCTTTAGTCGCAATTAAAAACTAGACCATAGACTAGTGCAATTCTGGCTTGTCTCATAGTTCTTGTGTGTATATAAATACGTCGATATTGCAAAAGATAAGCTGTTCAAATAAAGAGTTTTTAAAAACAATTGGAATTGCTTCCACACTAATGATACAATAAGAGTCAAAATGACATTCTTGAGATTTCAGAGGAGGAACTATTAAATGAGTGAACAAGAACAAGCGATTCAAAAGGAAGAAAACTCAACTGTAGATAACCTGTCCATTACAACGATTCGTACTTTGGCGATTGACGCCATTGAAAAAGCAAACTCCGGCCACCCAGGTATGCCAATGGGTTCTGCACCAATGGGCTACCAATTGTTTGCAAAAACAATGAAACACAACCCTGATCATCCAACATGGGTAAACCGTGACCGTTTTGTATTGTCCGCAGGACATGGTTCTATGCTTCTGTACAGCTTGTTGCACCTTAGTGGTTATGATCTTCCTATGGAAGAATTGAAAAATTTCCGTCAATGGGGCAGCTTGACTCCGGGTCACCCAGAAGTAGGTCACACCGCTGGTGTCGATGCAACAACAGGTCCACTTGGACAAGGTATTGGTATGGCTGTTGGTATGGCTATGGCTGAAGCTCAATTGGGAGCTACCTACAACAAAGATGAACATAAAGTGGTTGACCACTATACTTACGCTATTTGTGGTGATGGTGACCTGATGGAAGGGATCTCTTCCGAGTCCGCTTCACTCGCTGGTCATTTGAAACTGGGCAAATTGGTTGTATTGTATGATTCAAATGATATTTCCCTTGATGGTAAATTGAACCTTTCCTTCTCCGAGAACGTGGCTCAACGTTTTGATGCTTATGGTTGGCAAGTACTGCGCGTTGAAGACGGAAATGATCTTCCGGCTATTGCCAAAGCGATTGCTGAAGCTCAAGCTGAGACTAGCAAACCGACTTTGATCGAAGTGAAAACTGTAATTGGTTATGGTAGCCCTAACAAACAAGGTAAAGGCGGCCATGGCGGTACTCACGGTTCCCCACTTGGAGCAGAAGAAGCTAAGCTTACCAAAGATTTCTACAAATGGGTATACGAAGAAGATTTCTATGTACCTGACGAAGTGCGTGCTCATTTTGCAGAAGTGAAGAAAAACGGAATCGCAGCTAACAAAGCTTGGGATGACAAATTCGCAGCTTACAAAAAAGCATATCCAGAGCTTGCTGCACAGTTCGAAACAGTAATCAACGGCGATCTTCCAGAAGGCTGGGATGCTAACCTCCCAACTTACACTACTGAAGATAAGGCAGTATCGACTCGTGTAGCTTCCGGTAGTGCGCTTAACGGTCTGACTGCTGGCGTTCCTCAGCTTGTAGGTGGTTCCGCTGACTTGGAAAGTTCCACTATGACACATTTGAATGGTTTGACATCGTTCACACCAGAATCTTATGATGGCCGCAACATCTACTTCGGCGTACGTGAGTTTGGTATGGCTGCTGCAATGAACGGTATTGCACTGCACACGGGTCTTAAAGTATTCGGAGGAACATTCTTCGTGTTCACAGACTACCTGCGTCCAGCCATCCGTTTGGCTTCGATCATGAAATTGCCAGTAACCTATGTACTGACACATGACAGTATTGCAGTTGGTGAAGATGGTCCTACGCATGAACCAATCGAACAATTGGCTTCCCTGCGTATCATCCCAGGTCTGACTGTTATTCGTCCGGCTGATGCTAACGAAACTTCTGCAGCATGGGCTTATGCTATGGAAAACAAAGAGAATCCAGTTGCTTTGGTTCTGACTCGTCAAAACTTGCCAATTCTTGCTGGAACAGTTGATGGCGTTCGTGAAAACATCAAACGTGGTGGTTATGTTGTTTCTGATTCCAAGAATGGCACTCCACAAGCACAACTGATCGCTACTGGTTCTGAGGTACAATTGGCTGTTAAAGCACAAGCTGCTTTGGCTGAAGAAGGTATCGATGTTCGTGTAATCAGCTTGCCAAGCTGGGATCTGTTCGAAAAACAAGATAAAGAATACCGTGATTCCGTAATTCTTCCAGGAGTTAAGGCTCGTCTTGCAATCGAAATGGCACAAACCTTTGGCTGGGAACGTTACACTGGTGATCAAGGCGATATCCTCGGCATCACTACTTTCGGGGCTTCCGCACCTGGAGACAGAGTAATGAAAGAATACGGCTTTACTGTTGAGAACGTAGTTAGCCGTGTGAAAGCACTTCTGTAATTAACTGAATAATCATTAGGGGGAGAACAAGTAATGAGTCAGTTTAACAACGCAACGATTGAAAAAGCAGCCAATGTATATTATGGCGGACAAGTAACAAGCCGTACGGTAATTTTGCAGGATGGAACTAAGGTCACCCTTGGTATCATGTTGCCTGGTGTATATGAATTTGGTACGGATGGTCCTGAAATTATGGAGATTCTGTCCGGCGATCTTAAAGTGCTGCTTCCCGGCACTGAGGTATGGCAGGAGATTAAGGGAGCGGTAACGTTCAATGTCCCTGGCAACTCAAAATTTGCGTTGGAAGTATTTGAAGTAACTGATTATTGCTGTTCTTACCCGGTTCTATAAAGACATAACTAAAGGAAGCTCTGCTGAAAAGCAGGGCTTCCTTTTTTTCTTGCACTACAAAGAATAATTTAGTATTATTATTGCAAACAAGCGTTCGTATTTTTAGATTGGAAATTCGTTAAAAAAGACCGCCTCTCACATTGGAAATCATGTGGAAACGGTCATGAGTAAGTGAAATGTTATTCGGATACAGTAGAACCCATTTTTTGTCCGATCCACTCTTCATAGCATTTCACTACAGCGGAGAGGTCTTCGTCGCCATAGCCTTGGGTAAACCCAGCTTGGAACATGCTTTTAGCTAGTCCCAGCATTGGAGAAGGGACGCCTGTGAAATCGCTGTGGGCGGAGGCTAACTTCAAATCCTTTAACATTAATGCAAGGGAGAACTGATTGCTGAAATCATTTTCTATGATTTTACGGCCTTTAAGCTCTGCTTGTTTGCTACCCGCAGAACCAAGCTGCACTAGTTCAAGGAACTTGTCAGCTGGAACACCTGATTTTACAGCGATAGCGAATCCTTCAGCTAGGGCAACGTTGTGAATGCCGACCATAGCATTATGAGCCAGCTTGGCTACAGCACCACTGCCGTTCTCACCCATATGTATCAGCTTTTTGCCCAAAGTATCGAATATATCGCGATGCTGTTCTATAACTTCAGCACTGCCGCCAACCATGAACACCAAGGTTCCTTCAATAGCTGCCGGCTTGCTTCCGGTCACTGGCGCGTCAAGGAAATGTCCACCTCGAGCTTCTACAGCAGTGGCAATTTCGTGAACTAGTCCTGGAGAAATTGTGCTGGAATCAATAATTAAGCCGCCTGGCTTAAGTGCATCAAGAATACCATCCTGACCATAAAACACTTCACGAACCGAATCATCATTACTGATCATGGTAATAATAACATCCTTACCTTCAGCGGCGGCACGTGGCGTAAGGGCAGTCTGGGCACCTTCTGCTTCAAGAGGTTTACATTTAGCTGCTGTACGGTTGTACACCGTCACCTGAAAGCCGCCACGAAGCAAGTTGGAAGCCATTGGCGCTCCCATTGTTCCAAGTCCGATAAAACCGATTTGTTTCATTTGTATAGCCACCTTCCGTTTTCTTCATTCTATCACGGCACTTAGGCTAGCACCACAGCTCAGCCATGCCTAATGATGCGGGAAACGCTTCCATGAAACTTTCGAAAACTTGGTTCTAAAGCCCGGGATGTGCCCTAAGACCTTGCCAGTCAAGGCAAATTAAAGTATCCTAATTATAAAGTTGTAACAAGCGGTTTCAAATTTAAAGAGATAAACAGGAGGTTTCCATTACCGATGTCTAAGAAGATTAATTTTGACTACACCAAAGCCCTTACTTTCTTCAACCAACAAGAAATTGACAACCTTGCCGCTCCAGTTAAGTTAGCGCACGAACAGTTGCATAATAAGACTGGTGTAGGTTCCGACTATCTTGGATGGATTGATCTTCCATCAGCTTATGATAAGGAAGAATTCGCACGCATTCAGCAAGCCGCAAAGAAGATCCAGAGCGATTCCGAAGTACTGATTGTAATTGGTATTGGTGGTTCTTATCTGGGAGCACGCGCAGCGATTGAAGCGCTCTCGCATTCTTTTTACAATAACCTTTCTAAAGATAAGCGCAAAACTCCAGAAGTTTATTTCGCTGGTAATAACATCAGTTCTACATACATCACGCATTTGCTTGATTTAGTAGAAGGCAAAGACTTCTCCGTGAACGTAATCTCCAAATCAGGAACTACGACTGAGCCAGCCATTGCTTTCCGTATTTTCCGCGCAGCGCTGGAGAAGAAATATGGTAAAGAAGAAGCTCGCAAACGTATTTACGCTACTACAGACAAGGAAAAAGGTGCCCTTAAGAAATTGGCTACTGAAGAAGGTTATGAATCCTTCATCATTCCAGACGATGTAGGCGGACGTTACTCCGTATTGACACCTGTAGGCTTGCTTCCAATCGCTGTAGCAGGTATTAACATTGAAGAGATGATGCAAGGTGCTGCTGCCGCTGCGGATGAGTTCAATAATCCAGATGTAGCTACTAACCAAGCTTATCAATATGCTGCAGTTCGTAATGCTCTGTATCGCAAAGGTAAGACAACTGAAATTCTCGTGAACTATGAGCCTTCCTTACACTTTGTATCGGAGTGGTGGAAACAATTGTTTGGCGAGAGCGAAGGTAAGGATTTCAAAGGAATTTATCCTTCTTCCGTTGATTTCTCTACGGATCTACACTCCATGGGTCAATTTATCCAAGAAGGTAACCGTAATATCTTTGAAACGGTAATCCAAGTAGATCAAGTGGCTCATCATGTGACCATTGAGAACGATCCTGATGATCTGGATGGCTTGAACTTCTTAACAGGAAAGACTATGGATTTCGTAAATAAGAAGGCTTTCCAAGGTACAATGCTTGCGCATACAGATGGTCAAGTACCTAACCTTATCGTTACTATTCCTGATCAAACACCATACACATTTGGTTATTTGGTTTACTTCTTTGAAAAAGCTTGCGGCATCAGCGGTTACCTGCTCGGTGTTAACCCATTCGACCAACCAGGCGTTGAAGCATACAAGAAAAATATGTTTGCGCTACTTGGCAAACCGGGTTACGAAAAAGAAAAGGCAGAGCTGGAAGCAAGACTTACAGAATAGTATTGCAGCAGTAATTTAGAGACCATTCATACTAGTGTAAGTCACCAGGAGCAGTCCATAGGTAATCCAATACCGGGGCTGCTCCTGACATTATATGAAGACATCATATGTATATAAGGACTGGAATAATTATGTTAGAACAATATCGAACGGTGCGATCTTCCGGTTCTAAGGAAGTCGTAATCCGCAAATCTCGCTTCATTGGTCATGTTATGCCAGTTGAGAATGAAGAAGAAGCATTGTTGTTTATCGAAGACATCAAGAAGAAACATCGGGACGCAACGCATAACTGTTCTGCTTATGTGATTGGGGAGCGAGACGAAATCCAGAGGCAATCGGACGACGGGGAGCCGAGTGGAACAGCCGGCAAACCGATTTTGGAAGTAATTCGCAACCAGGGAGTTAAAAATGTCGCAATTGTTGTTACCCGTTATTTCGGAGGCATTATGCTGGGTGCCGGAGGGCTGATTAGAGCTTATACGGATGGGGCAGTGCTTGCGCTTGAAGTAGGAGAAGTAATCACCCGTGTGCTAAGACGAGAGGTATTCGTAGAAATTGATTACACTTGGCTAGGCAAGGTTGAGAACGAACTTCGGGGAAGGGGTATTCAGACCGGCGAGACTTTGTTCACCGATAAAGTAACGTTGTTATGTTTACCGCGAAATGATGAGGGAGACGCATTTATGGCATGGATAACAGATCTAACCCAAGGGCAAGCCTTGGTAACAGAAGGGCGGCGGATTTACTACAGCGAAGGGGATTAGGTATATGGCAAGGAGAGCAGTGGAGCAGGAGTTGTCGAGGGAAAGAATATTAGAGGCCGCTAGGCATCTGTTTATTACCAAAGGGTATCGAGCGATTTCAATGCGAAGCATCGGTCAACATTTGGGGTACAGCCACGGCTCTCTCTATTATCATTTCAAAGAGAAGGCGGAATTGTTCTACGCCATTGTTGTCGAAGATTTTAATCATGTGGCTACTTTGCTTGGTCAAGTAATGAATAAGCCACCTGAAGAGGGTATGACTCGAGTAGAGCAGCTAATTATGGAGTTTATAAGGTTTGGAATAGATCATCCTTATCAGTATGAAATTATGTTCATGATTCGTGATGAAGAGCTGCTGGCTTATTGTAGGGCAGAGCAGGGACGATGTTTTGATTTATTCTCAAGTATTGTACGCCGTCATATGAAGGAAGAGGGATATGTGTCCGAGGATTGGCAGAACGTGCCGCTAACCTTGTTCTTATCCGCTCACGGATTTATATCTTATTATATCCAAGATAAAGTATCATTTGAGGATGTAAAAGAGGCAGCATCAGCTCATATCAAGGTTTTATGTCGCAGCCTTTAACATGCTGTTTTTTTTATAAGTTCACACTTTAAAGCTGTGCATTGGTATAACACTACTTCTCTGCTTGGTCAAAGTAATGTTTAATTCTAGTTATATTTTAATGGCCGCTCCGTAGCAATAACGGAAGCGGCCATTCATCGTTTATCCCTCAATAATTTTTAAGAAACATTGTCTACGTCTAGGTCCATCAAACTCACAAAAATAAATACCCTGCCAACGTCCAAGTAATAGTTCGCCATCATGGATGATTATGCTCTGGGAAGGTCCGGATGTAATAGACTTAAGGTGGGAGGCAGTATTGCCTTCAGCATGTCGATACTTCGGATGCTCCCAAGGGTAGACTTCATCTAAACGCATCAGAACATCATGCCTCACATCAGGATCTGCATTCTCATTGATTGCAATTCCTGCGGTGGTATGTGGACAATAAACTACGATCACCCCGCTACGCACCCCGCTTTTTTTCACAAAAGAAATGACTTCACGAGTAATATCCCGTAATTCATCCCGTTTCGTTGTAGTAATCTCCAGTGTATGCAGCATAATCATTCCCCTTCCTGTGATGTGCCACTTTTTCCTAACCTTTGTTATATATATTTTACCCCAAATTCACTTGAAAGTAATTGACGACAACGAGAAGGATTTGGTAAAGTAGTAATAATATAAAACCAAGTATATAAATAGGAATAATTAATGGAGATGTTGGTTAGTATACCGACCGGTTATCCGGAGGTGGGAGGGCAAAATCATTGAATTCGCTGCTTAGACACAAAGGTTGGACTTGGGGTTTCCGAACTACAATTTTGCTCTATTTTGTAGTATTGATTGTGTTGCCTATACTTGGGGTCTATTACAACTCTTTTTCACTGGGTTTCGGTAATTTTGTGGAAAGCATAAGCGACCCGATTGCCTGGAAGTCGGTGCTGTTAACCTTAAAACTGGCGATCATCGCTACTTTAATTAATGTCTTTTTAGGAACAATGATTGCCTGGGTTCTTATTCGTTATCAATTCATTGGTAAAGCATTGCTTAATAGTCTTGTGGATTTACCATTTGCACTGCCGACGGCAGTTGGTGGTTTGATGATTTTGCTCTTGCTCGGACCTGGTAGTCTTATCGGCAAGGCTGCAGAAGCACTTGGTTTTGAAATTGTTTTTCATCAACCGGCAATCGTAATTGCTATGGTCTTCGTAACCTTTCCCTTCGTGATTCGAGCGGTTCAGCCCTTGCTGGAGGAACTTGATCCTTCCGAAGAGGAAGCGGCATATACAATGGGTGCCAAGGGAACTAAAGTCTTCTGGCATGTTATTCTCCCCTCTATGGCTCCTGGGATGATCAGCGGTGGAATGCTCGCCTTCTCGCGGGCGCTTGCTGAATTCGGCGCTGTAGTCCTCGTAGCAGGCAATATTCCAGGTCGTACACTCGTATCTTCTGTTTTTATTTTTGGTGAAGTTGAAAGTGATAATCCGGTTTCCGCAGCAGCGGTTTCTGTCATTCTCTTGACCTTATCTTTTCTCATTCTTTGGCTCATTAATATGCTGCAGATGCGGGGGAGACGCTCATGAGAAAATTGTGGATCGGACTCACCTACTTGGTGTTTTTTCTGCTAATTGCTGCACCGCTAGGGAAAATGGCTATAGGTGCTTTTAGTGAAGGATTTGGTGGTTTCTGGGATGCTCTGACTAGGCCTGAAGCGCTGCATGCGCTTATGATGACTGGGCTTGTTGTGATCGTAGTTACGTTATTAAATACGTTGTTCGGAATTATGATGGCGCTGTATCTTGTCCGGGCGAACTGGATAAATAGACGTCTAAAGGGCTTGCTTAACAGTATTGTTGATTTGCCTTATGCTGTGTCCCCTGTCATTGGCGGGCTGATGATTGTCCTGCTGCTGGGTCCGGATAGCGCCTTGGGTGCGATTTTTGAAGGGATTGGGCTGAAGATCGTCTATGCGATTCCCGGAATGATCATTGCTACCTTGTTCGTAACCTTTCCTTTAATGGTGCGTGAGGTAATGCCGGTGCTTCAGGAGATTGGTTCACAGCAGGAGGAAGCTGCTTCTACACTGGGCGCTCGTGGCTGGACAATTTTTTGGAAGGTGACTTGGCCTTCGATTCGTTGGGCGGTTGTGTATGGGGTCATCCTTACGGTGGCTCGTTCACTAGGTGAGTTCGGGGCAGTGCTCGTGGTCTCGGGTAACATTATGAACAAAACCCAGACGGCGACGACGCTAGTCTATCAGGATGTTGAGAATTTTAATGTAACGGCTGCTGGAGGAATAGCGCTAGTTCTGGCTGCATTTTCCGCAGGTCTACTGTTATTGATGGAATGGACCAAGAGAAGAAAGGAAGTGCAGTAATATGCATGTTGAAGTGCGGGGATTAAATAAGCATTTTGGAGATTTTCATGCGGTCAAGGACGTCAATTTCACCATTACAAAAGGTCATCTGATCGGACTGCTCGGCCCGAGTGGTGGCGGTAAAACTTCGATTCTTCGTATGCTCGCAGGGCTGGAGACACCGGATAATGGCGAGATCATTTTTCATGGTCAGACAGTTAACAATCTTCCTCCTCAAGAGCGCGGGATCGGCTTTGTCTTTCAGAACTATGCATTATTTAAGCACATGACTGTTTTTGATAATATTGCTTTTGGATTAAAAGTTAAAAAGGCCAGCAAAACCGCCATTCGTGATCGTGTTATGGAACTGGTAGAGCTTACGGGGTTAAAAGGCTTCGAGAAGCGTTATCCGCATCAGCTATCTGGTGGACAACGCCAGCGTGTGGCCTTTGCTCGTGCACTCGCGCCTGAACCACAGCTATTACTCTTAGATGAGCCGTTTGCAGCTATTGATGCGAAGATCCGTCAGGAGCTGCGCGCTTGGCTACGTGAGCTGATTGAGCGTGTTGGCATCACTTCCATCTTCGTAACGCATGACCAAGACGAAGCGATTGAAGTCGCGGACGAGATTATGATCATCAACCAAGGGCAGTTGGAACAAAAGGGTACACCTTGGGATATTTATAAGGAGCCTAAAACACCATTTGTGGCAACTTTTATCGGGGAGTCGACACTGATTGAAGATGCTTCTGAGGTGAAGGGCTTTAAAGGCGCTGGAGACGGTAAGCCTACCAAAGCACTTATTCGTCCTGAGTATATTGAAGTTGGTAACCTGCATGAGTTCAAGATGGCTTCAGCTACAGAAAAAGGCGTCGTAAAGCATCTGCATTTCCGTGGAAGTGAATGGCTCGTTGAGGTTGAAGTTAATGGTCATAAGCTGGTCACTTATCGTTCCTTGGAGAAAGAAACATTGCAGCCGGGACAGGATATCTCAGTTCTTGTGCACCGCGCCTACCTGTTTAATGATGAGCGAAGCTGGATCCAGGAGAACAACCTGAAAGAAGATCCGATGCCGATATTTATTTAATATAAAAATAAATAAAATGATTTTCAATTTTTTTGTAAGTAACGAATGTGATGAGCTAGGATTAGAGGAACTGATGTGAAGGTATGAAGTAATGAAGTGGAAGTCCAAACATTCTGCGTAATTACGGCAAATACCGAACGTCGGTTACTTGAATTTTAAGTTCAGCCAAAGAGCTACTTTCAAGGAAATATTAAAATCATTATCTCGAAGGATGTGGGCCGCAATGAATTTCAAAAGGAGCAGACAACTGCACGGATGTTTTGCTGCCCTAATGCTGGCCATACTTACGCTGGCAGCAGTCGGTTGCGGGAATGAGAAGGCGATTACGACGATGGCAGATCCTTCGAAGCAAGGGGATGTTACGCTGGTCGTTGGCGCATACAGTGTGGCTAAGGATGCGATGGAAGATATTTTGCCGTTATTTGCAGCGCAGTGGAAAGCGGATACTGGACAGGAGATTAGTTTTCAGCAGTCCTATGAAGCTTCCGGAACACAGGCACGTGCAATCGTAGGCGGGTTCGAAGCGGATGTTACACTGCTAGCCATGGAAGGTGATGTCGAGAAGCTGGTTAAGGCTGGACTCGTAGCGCCAACGTGGAAAGAGCAGGGGGAACAAGGCATGGTGACACGTTCGGTAGTCGCACTTGGTACCCGTGAGGGAAACCCCAAAGGAATTCGCGATTTTGCGGACTTAGCCAAGCCAGGGATTAAAGTGTTATACCCAAATCCCAAAACATCCGGTGGTGCGCAGTGGGATATTAACGCGATCTATGGGGCTGGTCTGAAGCTGTCAGAGGAGCAAGAGGGCATTAAGGATCCAGCAGCAGCGAAAGCTTTTTTAGAAAGTGTACATGCCAATGTGGAGTCTTTGGATAAGAGCGGACGTGCATCTATGGCTGCCTTCGAGTATGGAGTGGGTGATGTCATTGTCACCTATGAGAATGAACTGCTGGCCCGGATAGCTCAGGGTGTTAAATATGAAGTCATTATTCCTAAAAATACAATGCTGATTGAGAACCCAGCGGCTGTCGTAGAGAAGTATGCGGATAAGCATGGGACACGCGCGGCAGCAGAAGCATTAGTTGATTTCTTGATGAACCCGCAGGCACAAGAGATCTTTGCAAAATATGGCTTTCGTCCCGTAGATAAACAGGTCTATGCGGAGAACAAAAGCCGCTACCCCGATCCAGCGGGTCTCTTCGATATCAATTATTTAGGTGGCTGGGATGAGGTGCGAAGTACGCTTTATTCCAAGCGGGGGATTTGGTATCAGGTACTTGCCGGAATATAGGTAGAGGTGTAAAAATAGAGTCATCCTAGCAGGGCTACTGCTTAAGGGATGACTTTTTTGACGAAAGTATATATTGGGGCCCCCGCAAAGTACCTGAGTACGCATCGAAGCAAAGCTCCACTTTGTGGGGATATTTTGGTGAGCATCTTTAAGATAGACATATGATAATTTAAGACTTCCTTGATGGGAACTGAAGGAGAGATAGATTATGGATACGTTGGTGTTTTTGGGTACTGGGGATGCCATGGGTGTCCCACGGATATATTGCAGCTGCGAGACCTGCACAGAAGCAAGGGAGCATGGGAGCAATACAAGGCTGCGTTCCTCTGTACTTATAGATAATGGCAGTGACTTTCTAGTGATTGATTGTGGGCCAGATTGGCGACGTCAGATGGAGGCGCAGGGAGTTCGGAATATGCGAAGACTGCTGGTGACGCATGCTCATTTTGATCATATTGGTGGGCTACCGGAATGGGCAGATGCTTGTCGATGGACGGGCATTAAGGGTGAACTTTATACTCCAGCAGAAGTTATTCCTATTATCGAACGGCAATACCCTTGGCTGCGAAATCACATCGAGATGATTCCCTGTGATGAAGGGATAGAACTGGACGGCTGGAAGATAGATACCTGGAAAGTAAACCATGGTAAGAATGGATATTCGTACGCCTTTCGGCTAGAGAAGGAGGGTTATACATGGGTGTATTGTCCTGATTCCATATCTCTTGGGGCTGAGGAGACACGCCTGATGCATGGAGCGGACTTGCTGGTCCTTGGTACAAGCTTCTATTACGAAGCGGCGGAGCTATCCTCTCGCTCTGTGTACGACATGACGGAGGCAGCGGAGCTACTGCAAATCGTGAAGCCTAAAAAGGCAGTGTATACCCATATGTCGCATGATGTAGATATGAGAGAAGCATATATTTTACCGGAGAACGTTACTCTAGCCCAGACAGGTATGAGAATTCCAATATACAAAAACCCATTCTCTTCACTTTAGAAGAGAATGGGCAAGTAGAAATAAACGGATTAAACAGTTAATTGTTCTGGTTCATTTAAAGGGTGACGTCCGCTTACCGCAAGCATGACTAATGAAACAATGATGAGTATAAAACAGAGCACAAATGAATACCGGTAACCTACAATACTGGCTAAGCCCCCGCCAACAAGACTCCCAATCAGTCTACCGATCGTGGATGAATTAGAGTAAAGCGTGGATGCATACCCAGGCATGTTTGGGAGCAGATCCTGGATGTAGCTAATGCCAATTGCTGATATCACAGCAACGAAAACGGCGAGTAAAACTTGGGCTGCAAGCATCTGCCACATCTCGCCTGAGAAAATGACAACGAGATAATATGCTCCTCCTAAAATGGCCCCACACATCATCAAGGCTCGGTTACTGTACTTCGCACTGAGTAGACCGAGCATAATCATAAACGGAATTTCCAGCGCAGCACATATACTGCTGACTAGACCGACATCGCTTGTCGATCCCCCTAGATTATTTGTAATAAAGAGGGCCGTATTGATGCTGCTCGTCCAGTGAGCTACATACATGAGTATCAGAATCAGAAAAGGAAGCAGAATATTGCGGTTCTGACTGAGCCGGAAAGTTTTTACTTTTACTTCAGCCTTGTTGCTGCTCAGCTCTGTAACTGTATTTGATTTGAGAAAGAAGAAAACGAGTAAGGCAACAAGCAGGAATACTCCGATCGTACCCGTGAAAATCCCCTTAAACCCAACAGCAGCGATTAGCAGGGTGCCGATTAAAGGACCTGTAATAAAGCCGAGAGAGAAAGCAGAACGCAAGGTAGAATTAGCAAACGCAGTATCCGTAAAATTGCTCTTATTCACTGCTTCTCTAGCAATGGCGAACAATTGAGGCATCCCTGGTGCACCGAGGGCGGTGAACACAATCATGTAGATGAACAAGATTGTGAAATCCTGAATGAGCAAGTACCCGCTATATGCCAGCGCATTACAGAGTGTGGCAACAAGGTAAATGTTTTTTCGATTTAAGCCAAGGTCAGAGCGTCTCCCGATTAGTGTACTGATCCATATTCCGGCAATTAACGTGGTGGCTAGAAAAACACCAAACAATCCGACAGATACGCCAAGCTGTTCCGTGAAATAAATGGATAAGAAGGGTGAACTGAGTGAAATCCCCATTCCCTGAAGTAGCATACATAAAAAGAGTAAGGCATAAGAGGGAATTGAAAATAGTGCAGTAAGTCTTTTGATCATGTTGTGAAGTTACTCCTCTATTTTTTGTTAAGATAGTCAAACTGGTTCTAGTATACATGAAAAAGACAGCAACAATATATATACGATTTGGCTAAGGGGCATCACTCGGGCAATCTCGGACAGTTGATGTTCCTTTTGTGATATCTATTGCATTCGGTATTCAGAATCATGTTTATACTTTATAATCAGAAAGTATTGCCGTCTTATATTTACATATATAGAATAATTATCAACGATAGGAAGGGAGTAATAAGTAGCTAATAGGGGAGAGGGCTGATTTTTTTTGAAGCAGAAAGGTGTTTTCTCAAGATTAAGTACATACATGTTAAGGCACAAGCTCTTATATTCGGTTTTATTGTTTACGACTTTATTTGGGATTGTTCTGGATTTAACGATTGCTTGGCTGCTCTCAGTAATTACGGATGCGGCGGTTAGACTTGATGTGAAAGCTTTTAAAGGGCTGGTTATATTCGGATTAATCTACTTATTAGTGAGTGCAATCAACGGTTTTTTCGATCGCTATCTCAAAAATAAAATCTCAGCCAAGATCAGAAATGAACTGCGGCTAGATATGATGCGACATGCTTTAGCTCTTCCTCAGTCTTATTTTGACCGTAATCACTCCGGAGATTTGTTGTCCCGCTTTACTAATGATAATCAATCTGTGGGTAATGCTGCCGGCGAGGTAATGATTGATTTAATCCGTAACCCTTTGCTTGCTCTTGCGGCTTTTGGTTATTTGCTCTATATTAACTGGCTACTGGCATTGATCTGTTTTGCAATGGGGCCTTTGATGTTCCTTACGGGAAAAATCTTCGGTTCAGCGATGCGTGAGAACAGTGTGAAGATTCAGACTAATATGAGCAAGATTACTTCCTTTTTACATGACATTCTAGGCAGTAGTATGGTGTTTAAATCCTTTAGCATTGAACGCAGACTAATGAAGCAGTATCAGGAACATAGTGAGAATATCACTTCCGAAGAATTAAAACGGGGAAGAATTGAGGGAGCTACTGGCTCATTCTCCTCTTTTTTGGGAAACTTTACGTTTCTTCTGGCGCTGGTCGTGGCTGGTTATTTTGTGGCAAAAGGATCACTTGAGGTCGGTGCGATGATTGCTTTCATCCAGCTCATGAATTATTTAGTGATGCCGTTCTCGGCATTGCCAGGACTGATCAATTCGATGCAGCAATCACTTGGGGCGGCGGGACGGATCTTTGAAGTGTTGGATAGCCCTGTAGAAGTGGAGGCTTTACCCGAAGCAGCTACGAAACAGCCTGAATTTGAGCGTATGGTCATGTCCTCGGTATCCTTCTCTTATCCGGGAGCGGAGAGACGTAGTTTGAACAAAATCAGCTTAGAGCTTCACAAAGGGGCTCAAATGGCAATTGTGGGACCGAGCGGTGGAGGGAAATCTACACTTTTTAAGGTACTCCTTGGGTTGTATGAACCTGATGAGGGTGAAGTGTTTATAAATAATGAGAAGACAAGCGAGATGAGTTTAGCTAAACTTAGGAGTCACTTCTCTTATGTGCCGCAAGAGTCCGGGCTTTATACAGGAAGTATCCGTGATAACATCCGAAATGGAAATCCAGATGCAGATGAGCATGAAATTCTGGAAGCTTTGCGACAAGCGAACGCTTATGATTTTGTAATAGAGTTGCCGGAGGGCCTCGATACAGATATCGGTGAGGAAGGTTCACGCCTGTCCGGTGGACAACGCCAGCGACTATCGATTGCGAGAGCGATTCTTAGGAACTCTCCAATTTTGTTGCTGGATGAAGCTACTGCTGCGCTTGATAATGAATCGGAGAAGCTGGTGCAGCAAGCGATTCGTAAATTAATGGGAGACAAAACCACACTCGTTATCGCTCACCGTCTATCAACGATTCAGAACGCTGATGTCATTCTAGTGATGGAGAACAGTGAAATTGTGGAGAGTGGTACCCACGAGGAGCTACTTGCAGCAGAAGGAAGATATCATGATTTGTACTATTCTCAGCTGGAAGAGGAAGAGGCTGGGGAGGGTGAGCAAGAGGCATTAGAGTTTGCATCTACAGGAATACCGAGCTTGCTGAAATAACAAAAGGGTGTTGCAACGTCATAAAATATGGCGTAGCAACACCCTTTTCTTAAAAAAGTGAATCTATATAGATTGAACTTAAGAACTTGAGGTAAAGGAAGGAGCAATGGAGGGGAAAGTTTGGAACTGTAGGAGCGTAAGCGATCGCCTTTAGGTTTGAATTTCTACCGTTGACAACGGTTTAAATCATGAAATTCAAACCTAACAGCGACCGTAAGTCCAAATATTCACCGTAGTTGCAACTGAACTTTATCACTAAAACTATTAAGTTCAGCCGATTTAGTTCACTTTATTGAGAATGAATTTATCAATCGCGTATTTTACGCCATCTTCATTGTTGCTCAGGGTTACGAAATCAGCAATTTCTTTCAGCGCAGGAATAGCGTTCGCCATAGCAACGCCCAGACCGGCAGCTTCCAGCATCTCATGGTCGTTCCAAGAGTCACCCATAGCCATAGTCTCGGAGAGATCACAACCAAAATGATTGGCTAGGAATTCAAGCGCAATTCCCTTGGTTCCTTCATGATGCATGATTTCTAGAAATTGTGGTTTGGATTTGGTAATATGCACGGAATCGCCGAGCAATTCACGTAGAATTGGAGCCAGCTCATCCAAGAATGCAGGATCATCGATAATCAGCATTTTTGGTGTTTTTTGTGGGACAAGCTTCTCCCAATCTGGTTCAATATAATATGGCGTTTTGTTCAGGTCTGTATAATCTTTGATCTTCTGGTTGTCTTCACGGGCATACAGCTTGTCGTCAATGTAAGTTTGCAAATGCAGATTATGCTCCACACAGTAAGTGAACAGCTTGTGTACTGCATCTTGTGGTACGTAACGCTCATATAGTACCTTTTCATCGAGCAAGTTCTTAACGAGTGCGCCTTGGTAAGTGATGATTGGCACGTTAAGTCCAGTTTGACGGGCAATGGCTTGTGCAGAAGCATAAGCTCGGCCTGTAGCAAGGGTTACAACAACGCCAGCGGCTACAGCCTCTTCAAGCGCAGTCTGTGTAGCGGGTGTTACTTCCTTATCATCGTTAATTAGAGTGTCATCAATATCAATTGCGATCAATTTGTACATTTGTCTCTCTCCTTATCTCTTTCTAAATAAATGTAATTTGGAAAAATAATTCTTTTTATGTTGATTCTGACCCGGTTCCGGACTCAGCTCTGCCATAAGCATAGCTCCCAGAATACAACCACAACCGAGCAGAGCGGACATACCAAGCGTTTCTCCGCCAAAGGCTAAGCCTGTCAGAACAGCGAATACAGGTTCTGTGGCATAAATAATGGCTACCCGGGAAGGCGTAGTGTACTTTTGGCAGGCGGTTTGAATCCAGAAAGCAAAAGCGCTGGTAGGACCAATAGAGATTAAAAGTGCCCAGAGAACGTCCGGGTCCTTGATAAGCTCTGCGCTGTGTGCCAGCGGTGCAGCTCCTTCAAAGATAAGCGAAGCGACAATGCTCAACAGTCCAACGAAGGCGAGCTGCAAGGTTGCCAGCGGCAACGCCGGATAATGAGGTGCATAAACGCCAGTATATGCGACTTGTAGCGCAAAAGCTATGGCGCAGAGCAAGATCAAAGCATCGCCTTTATTCAGGGACAAAGCAGAGCCGGTGAAGGTCAGCAGATAAAGACCTACTGCGGCAAGCGCCGCGCTGAACCAAGTGTAACGTGAAATGGCATGCTTTAGTAGCGCCAGAGAGAGAAACGGAACCAATACGACCGATAGACCAGTAATAAACCCGGTATTGGAGGTGGTTGTATATAGAAGTCCCATGGTCTGGAAGCCATAGCCCATAAACAAAAAAAGGCCTAGCAGCAGAGAGTCACGTACCATGCGGAAACTTAGCTGTTTCCACTCCTTGCGGTAAAAAATAAAAGTGATTAGAGCCAGCAACAGGGCAGCACCTGTAAAGCGGATGCTGTTAAACGCGAGTGGAGGGAGCACTTTGACAGCATTTTGAACAATCAGAAAGGTGCATCCCCACATCATCGCCACAAGTAGCAGGCTGAAATCGGCCATACGGGAACGCTTCACTTCTTAGGTCATCCTCTCTTCGGCAAATGCCGTCCTTGTAAGAACGACAAGGTCAAGTTGTCCAAATTGTATCGTATATTCATGGGGAGGACAAGATAGGAATCGCTCAAAGGCTTATATTTAAAGGGATTTAAGGGATTAGGCTAGACAAAAAAACAGGGTCTTGATATACTTCGATAACCGCACATTTGTTCTTGTTTTTGCATCTTAGAAAGGAGCGGTTTCACCATGATGGGCAGATCCCATTTAATAATCAGCACTGGGGTTACCCTATCTGTAATGAGTTTGATGTCACACGAGATTACGATTCCAGTTATTGCAGTCGCAGCGTTAAGCTCTTTGCTGCCTGATATCGATGAACCGAATTCGCTGCTTGTGCGCAAGGCGATTCCAGAATTTCTATTAAGAGCGCTGCAAATTGCTTTGATAGGCGCAGCGATCTATCTCTATTTTGCCGGAATCGTGGAACGTCCTTGGAATATTGTGCTTGCACTGCTAGTCGGAAGTGTATCTTTCCTGCCTAGTCGAAAGCTGCGCCATTTGGTCATGATCTTGATTGCCATAGCACTCTTTGCGTTCGGGGAAGCCTATGATCCATGGAACTACATTGCAGCGTGCGTGCTTGTAGTCTCATCGGTTGTTCCTCATCGTGGACTGACACATACCTTGTATGGAGTTGCGGGCTGGAGCGCCTTATTGTATTTTGCCTCAGCGGGTATAAATGATAGTGGCAGTCTGTGGATAGCTGGCGGTATGTCGTATGCACTTCATCTACTGGCAGACTCCCTTACTCAAAGAGGAATTACACCATTGCCGCCAATACCCTTTAAGCTGCGTCTAAAGCTAATGAGTACAGGCACGAAAAAAGGTGGAGCCGTAGAGAACATCTGCATCATGCTGACTCTAGCGTTCGTTGTCTATGTATTTATACTTTCTCCTTGAACTAAAATGAATATGAAAGAGGGGCTTGTCTATTCTTTACGCAAATTGCGCATAGGATAAGCAGGCCCCTTTATTTTTGTGTAACTATTCCTCTAAGAAAACCAGTCCGATAAAGTCCTCCGGCTCAATACGTCCGAAATAATGCTTCAAATCCAGATCAGCTAATGCTTCTCTAACCTCTGCCTCATTATAACGTTTGCCACGAAGTGCATTTTCAACATCTACTACGTCACCAACCCCAAAGAAGTCACCATAGATTTTGATGTCCTTAATGAGGGAATCCTCAATATCCATACGAATATCAATAATTCCAGCAGGGAATTTACGTGTGTGTTTGACGTTGCTTTTTGGTGACAGACCGTAGTTCCAGTCCCAGTTCTGGTAGTGCTCTTTGGAAATTTCGTGGATTTTGTCCCAGTCTGCTTCCTGAAGCTTATACTGAGGGACCTCGGATGGCTCCATGCCAAAGATCGAACGTAGGAGACCGGAGCGGAACTCTTCAATGGTCATGTCTGTACCTAGCAGCTCTTTGATGTTGGCTACGCGACTACGTACGGATTTGGTGCTCTTCGATTTGAACTTCTCTGGATTTACTTTTAGAGAGGCTTGTACATTGTCCAAATTGAGATCAAACATCAGTGTGCCATGACTGAACATGCGTCCACGTGTGGAGAATTGAGCGTTGCCGGAAATTTTTTGTTCGCCGACTTGAAGATCATTCCGTCCACTAAGCTCAGCGTTAACACCCATGCTTTGTAAGTAGTCGATCACCGGCTGGGTGAATTTCAGGAAGTTATGGAAGGATTGGCCGTCGTCCTTAGTAATGAAGCTGAAGTTCAAATTTCCGAGATCGTGATAGACCGCTCCACCGCCGGACAAACGCCGCACAACCTTAATATCATTCTCTTTAACATATTCCTGATTGATTTCTTCAATCGTATTTTGATGTTTACCGATGATGATAGATGGGCTGTTAATATAAAAAAGCAGGTAACTCTCGTCCATCGGCAAGTGTTTCAGCGCATATTCCTCAATCGCCAAATTGATGGAAGCGTCAGTAATCCCTGTGTTATCAATAAAAATCATAGTGAATTCCTCCGTTGCAGCAAAATTGATTACAGTTCTCATTTTAAACCAAAAGCAGTTTTTTAACAAAAGAGATCGCTTCGTGTTTCGGTGGAAATAAAGTATTAGACTAGATTCGTTGAATGAATGCGATTTTTAAATTGAAGAATTTCCAGCGCCCAGTCTTATTGTTTAGTACTTCATTTTATCGAAAATCAACAAATCTTTTGCATTTCTTCTGCCCATGGGGTACTATTTTTATATTGACAAATTTGCAGGTCTAAATAAGGAGGTTATACGCTATGTGCCCCCGTACCAAAGAACAAAATGAGCTCATACGCATACAGCGCAAAGAACAGATCCTGGACGTCGCCGCTCGCTCCTACTTTCGCACGGGCGGCAGCTTTGATATTCGTGACGTCGCCCGCGAGGCAGGTCTTGGTTACGGCACAGTATACCATTATTATCCCAACCGGCATTTATTAATAGAAGATGTGTTAGAAAGCGGCTTTGAGCGATGTGAGCAAGTTATCGCCAAATGGGCGGACATCAGCGGCAGCCCACCGGATGACAGGCAGTTGTTGATGTATTGTAAAGCGCTGCTCCAGCTGTGGCAGTCGGACGCCCGCGCATATCTCGTCTACAAAATGGCGGCGGAACATTATGTAGGCTTGTCTGAAAGGGATCGACACCACGCCAAGAGACGGTTTATGGAACGCCTGTACGTTCCACTCCAATCGATTGCCCAGTGCGAAGACGACAGCGTCGACCATATGCTTGCCGTGCTGGTCGGTTGCTGTGGGCTGCACTACTATGCGAGCAATTCTGATCTGAACGTCGATCGAATCGCCCGACTCGCTATCCAAGCTATTACGAAGGGGTCCTGATACGAACATGGTCATTTTAAAAAGCAAGCATGAAATTGAGGCTATCCGCAAGGCATGCCAAGTGGTGGCTGAATGTCATCGTACAATCGCCCCGCTTATCAAACCGGGTATTACCACCAACGAGATTGAGCGCATATTCGAGGACATTATGTTGAAGCACGGCGCAAAGCCATACCAGAAAGGCTATAGAGGCTATCAATATGCGACGTGTGCCTCCGCCAACGATGTAATCGCGCATGGCTTCCCTAGCAATAAGCCACTTGAGGAAGGCGATATCGTGACGATCGACACGGTCGCTGAGCTCGATGGCTGGCTCGGCGATTCGGCCTGGAGTTATGCGGTCGGGCAGATCTCGCCGATGGCCGAGAAGTTGATGCGTGTCACGAAGGCATGTCTTGACCTGGGCATCGAGCAGGCTCAGCCCGGCAATCGACTCGGCGACGTGACGAGCGCGATTCAGCGGCATGCGGAATCACACGGTTTCGGCGTCGTGCGCGACCTTCTCGCTCATGGCATCGGCCGCGACCTGCACGAGGAGCCGACTTATATGCATGTCGGCAAGCCTGGAAAAGGCCCTCGTATCAAGGAAGGTATGGTGTTCACGATTGAGCCCATGATCACCGAAGGTACCTACTTCATGACAATCGATCCGGACGGCTGGACCGCACGGACGATGGACAACAAGCTCGCCGCCCAATACGAGCATACGATCGCCATCACGGCTGAAGGTCCACAAATTTTGACCGCGCAATAGAAAAAATTAGAGAAAAAACTAGAGGTCGACCAACGAAATGGTCGACTTCTTTTTTTCGTATTCGGCATAGCATCTTTCTTTATTCGTACAGGTGATCATGTAGACGATATCCCGTTTCCATCTTCAAACCGAAGCGGGTTCGGGGACAGCGTGTCCATAGATCTGATGAGGCTGCCAGTCTAGAACTTTATTATCTTTTGACACTTCGTAGATTTTAATGTCGATTTGAGGCAAGCGGTTATTCAGGTGATTCCTTTAGTGAGCATTGACGTATTCCTGCCAAAGACGCAATAATGGTGGCAATGAGATACATATCGAACAAACGAAAGTGGATAGAGGGAGTGTAAATATGCTTGAAAAATACGGCCACGGCGGTGATTTGCTAACAGCTGCGGAACTTTATGAGGAGGCTGGTGGCACATTTCTTGATTTCAGTGCAAACATCAATCCTATCGGGCCTCCGCCAGCCGTCTTAGAGCTACTTAGAACAGCAATGTCTACGGTGGTTGCCTACCCTGACCCTGGACATCGACGCTTCAAAAGTCTGCTAGCAAAGGACCTTGGTATACATAGTAGTTGGTTGACAGTAGGCAACGGAGCCGCAGAATCTATGGCATTGTTGCTGCTTGCGATTGCTCCGCAAAAGGTAGGTATCGTAGAACCTTGTTTTTCTGAGTACCGGCAGCTATCTGTACAATTCGGCGCAGAAGTATTATCTGTTCAGGGGACAAAGGAACAGCACTTCCGAGCTGGAGTGAATGAGATTGCCGGGCTGCTGGAGAAGGTTGATCTGCTGTTCCTTGGACAGCCGAACAACCCTAATGGCGTTCAGTATACTGTGGATGAGCTGCGCTGGTTAGCGCAGAAGGCTGAAAGCTACGGGACGTATTTGGCTGTGGATGAAGCCTTTATTGATTTTATTCCAGAAGCAGAACGAAATACGCTTTTGCCGGATCTGGATCAGTTTCCGCATACGATTTTGGTGCGGTCGATGACGAAATTTTATGCGATTCCCGGACTGCGTCTCGGGTTTGCCATTTCGCATCCGGAGTTGGCAAAGGCGATGACCGGAAAGCAGGTTACCTGGAGCGTGAATGGTTTGGCGCTGCTGGCAGGCGAAGCCTGCCTTGAGTGTGGGCACGAGTATGGACATCGCACACGCGAACTGATCGCCACTGAACGGGAGCTGCTGCGGCAAGGCCTTATGCAGCTAGGCTGCGATGTGCCGCCAGGCGAAGCCAACTTTCTGCTCTGCGGCCTGCCTTCGCCGTGGAGTGCGGCTGAGATGCAGACCCGTCTTGGGCGTGTCGGTATACTGGTGCGCAGCTGTGCCATGTACCCCGGTCTAGGAGGCGAGCATATCCGAGTAGCCGTTAAGGGACATGAGGATAATGTCCGGCTGCTAAAACAGATGAAGGAAATTCTGGCGGATAAGTGACCTGTGTAGCTTAGAGGGCAGCGGGTTTGCTGTTAAAGTGTCTGGTGTAGCGCAGGGGGATGGGAGTCTACTGTAAGTGACACTCGCGGCGTAGAGAAGGCAGGGATTCTAATGAATAAGTGACTCAAGTACCGCAGAAGTTGCGATTTGATACCGGATGGCGGGCTTCAGCTCGCATGCTTAGGGTTGTGGCAAAGTTTGGTGAGATAGCTTCTGATGGACATCCTCCAAAGTGCATTCGTTGTATTTCGTACAACAAAACTCGCTTTGCTGGCGTAGCAATTCGATTCTATAGCACTGTGTACAATAGAAATTTGGAAAATGATGTGAATTAGGTTTTTACGTGACATTCTATTGCAAGAAATACAGCAGAATGGCTTTTGCCAGTGAATAAAGCCGAATCTGTTGTATAAAGTGCAATAGATGGGTGAGGGACGGATTTTTAGGTGGATATTGGAGTATGTGTTGGAGTAGATTTTAGAGCAGATAGTCATTTGCTGAAATAGAGAATTAGGTAGTTTCTAAGTGAGACTGTTGGGGAAGTACAGGCGCGACCGCGAAGCTGGTTGGATGAATGGATAAAAGTAATGTGCTGTGGAAGGAGCAAGATCGATATATGGTGCAAGTAAAGATTCCATTTAACCTCGCAGGAGGTGTAAAAGAGTACCATTCGGCCATCTGGCCAGGGCTTGCTTTACAGTGGAAGGGAAACCATCTGCTACTAGAGCTACCTGCTGAAGCAGATGGTTTATCGAGTGCGTTCTATGGTGGAGGAATGAATCGGCTAGAGAGGGCCGTCAATTTATATGTTGACCGAAATTATGAATGTAGTGATCCTGTTCAGGATATGGAGAATAAGCTCCGCGAGTGGGGTTATTCAATGTCTGGCTGTGCCGGTCTGATGACGGCAGTACCGCTAGAGCATGCAGCGGTAGCTGAGGAAGACACAGGCTCAGCGGGTATTTTTGTTTGCGTTACTGCCGCCGCAGGAAATGCTGCGCGCGCGGGTGTGGAACGCAATGTGCTGGCTGTTTATCGCCCGGGTACGATTAACATAATGCTAGGTATTGATGGCTGCCTGACACCGGCGGCCATGGTCAATGCTGTACAGACAGCTGTCGAAGCAAAAGCTGCTGCTCTGGCCGATCTCGGGATTACCGATCCCGAGAATGGGCTGATCGCTACCGGAACAACTACGGATGCGATAGTGCTCGCTGTGAGCCAAAGTGGGCGATACAAGGCAGAGCATGTTTACGCCGGAACCGCTACCGATCTTGGGGGCGCAATCGGGCGTCTTGTATATAGCGCTGTGACAGGGAGTTTGCTATCGGTTCAGGCAAGGAAGGACAGCTAATGAGAATAGGTAGCTGGAATTGCTGGAGAATGTACAGAGGTGATCGCCTGTGACAATCGCTTTAGTACTGCTTGCGGCTTATGTAATTGATCGGATCGTAGGTGATCCGCGTAGCTTGCCCCATCCCGTAATCGGTATGGGCAAAGCAATCACGGCTCTGGAGCGGGCGATCCGTCGTTTATGGTCCCACCCGCAAAGCCTGCGCAGAGCAGGGGTGTTACTTCCGCTATGTGTGGCGGGTGGTGCTTGGGCACTGACAGCCATTCTGCTATGGCTGCTGTCATATATCTCACCATGGCTCGTCTGGATAGCCGAGGCTTGGTTGATTTCAACCACGATTGCCTCCAAGGGACTAAAGGATGCAGGAATGGCGGTGTACGTGGAATTGCAGAAGGGCGATATCCCTGCTGCCCGCAAGGCGTTGGGGATGATTGTGGGGCGTGATACGACTTCGCTAGATTCCCCGGAAATTGTGCGCGGCACAGTAGAGACTGTAGCAGAGAATATCGTCGATGCGATTATTTCTCCATTGTTCTATGCGCTCATCGGTGGCGCGCCGCTTGCTATGGCTTATCGAGCAGTAAATACACTCGATTCCATGGTGGGATATAAGAATGATAAATACCGAGATCTCGGCTGGGCATCCGCTCGGCTTGATGATGTTGCCAACTTCATTCCAGCACGGATTACGGCATTGCTCTTGGCACTGTGTGCATGGCTGCTTCGTCTGGATTGGCGCAATTGTCTGCAAATGGTGAAGAGGGATGCGAGTCTCCATCCAAGCCCAAATAGCGGCTATCCAGAATCCGCTGTTGCGGGCGCACTTGGTATCCGTCTCGGAGGAGAGAACGTCTATCATGGTGTCGCTTCTTTCCGAGCCTATATGGGTGATCCGGTACGAGCGATGGAGCCGGACGATATTATTCAGACCTCGCGGATGATGATGCTCTCCTCTTCAATTTTTGTAGGCTTATGCGCGGTTGTGGCATGGATATGGATCGGGGGCTAATGCTAGACATGGCGTTTCCTTCTATAGAGCTAGAATTAGTACTTGTTCGCCACGGGCAAACTCAGTGGAATGCTGAGCATCGTTACTTAGGACATTCGGATCTCCCGTTGCTATCTAGTGAAGTAGAGCAGCTATCTCAGCTTAAGCAGCAGTCTGAAGTATCGAATGATTTTTGGTGTGTATTTTGCAGCGATTTGCTTAGATGTCGGGAGACTCTAGCTTATATTTCTCCTTCTTTAGAGAAGGTGGCTGTCTACGATCCGCGCCTGCGTGAAATGAATTTTGGAGCTTTCGAAGGCTGTACTTATGAGGAATTAAAGGATAACTCACTGTATAGAAGCTGGATTGATAATCCTTCCACAGTTACACCACCGGATGGTGAAACATGGGCGCAGTTTGACGAACGGTTGCGTAGCTTCCTGTCAGATCTGGGGCGAGGGGCTGAGGATACATTTGTGCAGGCTGCAATTAGTGAAAAAAAGGCTGAGGTAATAACAAGCAGGGTGTTGGTAGTCACACATGGTGGTGTTATTCGGAATTTCCTTGCACAGTTAATTCCTGGTGTCACATTCTACAGCGCAGTTGCACCTTCTCCGGGAACAGCAATGGTACTCAGGCTATTTTGGCAGAACGGGCAATGGTCGGCAGATATTTCGGGAGATTGATGAGAAAATCAAATGAAAGAGAGGGTTCCACATATTAGCCATACCTAATATGTGGAACCCTTTATGTTTAAACTATCGTTCGCCCTCAGCGATAATTAGATGTTAGGTAACCATTCCTTATAGTTATCTGCACGTGATTGCAATTCATTATACAGCATGCTGGCATGGTAACCGTCGCACACGGCATGATGGAATTGCCCCGATATTGGTAATAGTATTTTTTTGTCTTGATGAAAATATTTTCCTATAGTAAAGATGGGAAGCAGGAAGGTTCCCTCGTTATACACGTTCAGGTTAAAGCCCGTGAAGCTGACCCACGGAATACTAGAAATAGGGAAGGTGTTCGGTGGTTCGTTTGCTTTAGCGATAAATTGTTTCACGCTTCCGTACATTTTCATATCATCCAGATAACGGTTATAGAAATCATTAAACTTTTCACCGTACGAAGTCCAGATGCTTGAGAAGGTCTTATCATCATCATGGAAAATTGTAAAACTAGGTGATAAGCTATCCCAATAACCTAATCTACCTTCAGAATCAAAGCATGTGCGGAATTCACTATGACGGTTCACCACCGTAGTTATCATGTGGATTAGTGCTGGGTACAGCTTAATTCCCTTATGCTTAAGCTCTGACAGTAGAAGGGTGATATCAATATTTACGGTCATGCTATAGGTGCATCTGACATTGTTTAAATAATGTTCAAAATAGGGTTTTCTACTCCAGTTATCAATGACAATCGGGTTGAAAATCATTTATTATGACCTCCTAAAATTATTTCATTTTTCATTTTAGGAGGTCTGCTGGACTGATTTCACCATATCCTTATCACAATCCTTTGAGAAAGTATTTTGTAACGATGAGTATACCATCATCATCGCCGTAATTAAAAATATATTTACTAGATCAAGTGGAAGGAAGATGCATTTATAATGCTGAGTGAAAAGTTGGTTATTGAAAAATTGCTTCTGCAAAAGCGTACGAGTGTTGCTTCCATCGTAGTGATGATGTGCGGTGTAGCGGGGTCGGGTAAAACAACCTTTGCTAAAAAGCTGGAGAAAGAGGGATTCGTACGGCTTTCGATAGATGAGGACATTTGGGCCACGCACGGACGTTTCGGGGTGGATTATCCAGAGCAGAATTATGAGTCCTATAAAGAAGAGTCGGAGATAAAGCTGCGGGGGGAGCTGGTGAATCTGCTTCAGGCAAAACATCATGTTGTCATCGATTTCAGCTTCTGGCAACGTCAGAGACGGAACGATTATAAGCAGTTAATTGAAGAGCATGGCGGCGATTGGGAGCTGATTTTTTTAAAGGTTGGGCCAGATGAACTGCGTCAGCGACTGCTCATTCGGAGTGAACGTTTTGACGCAAATGCCGCATTTCCGATTACTGAGGACATACTAACCCGGTTTTTAAATGGTTTTGAGATCCCTGCTGGAGAAGGGGAGCTTGTGATCGAAGCATAGATCTATAACTTGATTTTTTGGGCATTTGTCCTCTTATAGAACCACAGCCGGATTAAAATCCCATGGCTGTGGTTCTTTTTTTAAGCGAGTGATTGTGCCATGATAGTCATGGGGGCGATTGAGAGATGTTTAAGGATTTTAAGCTCATAGCCGGACGGCCGGTGTATATACAAATTAAAGACTATATGAAGCACTTAATCATAAAAGGCGGTCTGCAAGGCAATCAAAAGCTGCCCTCCACACGAGAACTCAGCACATTGCTTAAGGTTAGCCGCAACTCCGTAATCTCTGCTTATGCAGAGCTTGAGGATGATGGATTTGCGTATGCCGTGCAGGGTCAGGGAAGTTATGTGGCACCTACACCTCCCGGCAGTGAAACAATCTCTTCCTGGACGATGGACTGGAAGACGCGTATCAATGATCATGCGCGGCTGGCGGAGGATCTGGATATCATGAAGCGCGGCATACGAGCGGAGAAGGGGACGATCTCCTTCACGAGCATCGCACCTGATGAGAGTCTTTTTGATCTAGATAATGTGAAACGCTCCTTTATGGATCGTATGTCGGTGGAAGGCAACGTCTTACTAAATTATGGATATGCCAAAGGGTATAAGCCTTTAATAGACTATTTGAAGCAGTACATGGAGCACAAAGGCGTTGAAACGAAAGGCAAGGATATATTGATCACCAATGGCTTTACAGAGGGATTCGATATTGTATTGTCTGCACTTAGCAAAAAGAATGGTTCGGTCATCTGTGAGAATCCAACGCATCATACGGCGATCAAAAATCTGAAGCTGAATGGCTTTGAGATCACCGGGATTCCTATGGAGCGTGATGGGATTGATCTGGTTGAGCTGGAGAAGGCATTGCAGGAGCAAGCTTTTGACTGTGCCTACTTTGTCCCTTCTTATCATAATCCGACCGGCATTGTAATGTCTCCTGAGAAAAGACAGAGGCTAATGAAGCTGATGAACCGGTACCAAATACCGGTGATCGAGGATGGTTTTAACGAGGAGTTACGCTATTCGGGCTCACATGTGGCTCCACTTATCGCAGCAGCAGGTAGCGGCAACAGCGTGATCTATCTAGGTAGCTTCTCAAAAGTACTATTTCCGGGACTACGCGTAGGTTGGGTGCTGGCAGATCAGGAGCTGATCTATTCTCTCGAAAGCGTCAAGCGCGCACGTACCATTCATACCTCGACGCTGGATCAATCCATTTTGTATCAGTACTTATTAGGTGGCCATTTAGAGAAGTATTTGAAAAAAGCCAGAGCGGAATATAAACGAAAATATGAATTAACCCTGCAATGCTGTAAGGAGTTTATTCCTTATACGGCGTTATCAGGGGATGGCGGATTGCATCTTTTTGTAACCTTTGCGGAGGGTTTTAATACAAGGACGCTGCTAGCGGCCTGTCATGAACAAGGGGTTATTTTTACAGCAGGAGATATATTCTTCACAGACGGTAAAGGTCAAAATACGATAAGGATCGGTTTCTCCAGAGTGACGGATGAGGATATCCGCAAGGGGATCGAGATTATTGGTAGAACAGCACGACAACTAATGGGATAAAGAGGTGCTTGAGATGAAGATGAAGGTAGGCGTAATTATGGGCGGGGTGTCCTCAGAGTATGAGGTATCCATGAATAGCGGTAGAGAGATTTTGAAGAATCTAGATCCCAATAAATATGAGGTTACTCCAATAGTGATCACCAAGCGTGAAGAGCTCATTGAGCAGGCAAAAGGAATCGATATCGCGCTGCTTGCGCTCCACGGAGCTTACGGAGAGGACGGTACGGTTCAGGGGACGCTGGAGACGATGGGGATTCCTTATACGGGTAGTGGCGTTTTGTCTAGCAGCATTTGTATGGATAAAGATCTTTCCAAAAAGCTTATGCGCTGCTCAGGCGTCAATACGGCGGATTGGCTGTGCTGGGATAGTATGAAGGATTATTCTCAAGAAGCCGTAGAGCGGATGGGATATCCTGTTATGGTGAAGCCATGTGCAGGCGGTTCGAGTATAGGTATGGAAAAGGTGAGCAGTAGCGAGGAGCTGTTGAGCGCAGTACAGAAGGCTTTTGCTTGTGATCAGTCGATTCTGATCGAGAGCTACATTCAAGGCCAGGAAATCACTTGCTCTATTCTAAATGGAGAGATGCTGCCCGTTTTGGGAATCACCTCGGCGCATGCGGAGTGGTTCGATTACAGTGCGAAATACGAAGATGGCGGGGCAGACGAACGAGTCATTGATCTACCAGCTGAGGTGTATGAGCGAGTACGTGATGCAGCCTTAACTTGCTACAAAGCACTAAAATGCAGCGTGTACGCAAGGGTGGATATGCTCATTAAGGATGGTATTCCATATGTGCTGGAGGTGAACACATTACCGGGCATGACGAAGGCGAGTCTTTTACCAAAAAGCGCGCAAGCGGCAGGTTACAGCTTCAGCGGACTGCTGGACGAGATCATTTCCCTTTCCCTAACAGAAAAGAGTCCGAAAGAAGAGGTGCTCAGTCATGCATAATGAATGGATTACTCCGCGTGTACGGGAGATTGCTCCCTCGGGGATTCGGGCTTTTTTTGACCTAAGTACAGGGAATCAGGATATTATATCGCTTGGTGTAGGCGAGCCTGATTTCGTTACACCGGAGCATGTAAGAGCTGCCTGTATTCGTGCTTTGAATAATGGGGAGACGATGTATACACCAAATTCCGGCTTGCTGGAGCTTAGAGAAGAGATCGCCTCTTATCTGCACACAAGCTTCAATCTCCGCTATGAGCCAACTAACGAGATTATGGTTACAGTGGGAAGCAGTGAAGCCGTGGATTTGGCTCTGCGGGCCTTTATTACACCCGGGGATGAGATTATCGTCCCTTCTCCGAGCTATATTGCGTATTCGCCGATTACTCATTTGAACGGTGGGATTACGGTAGAGGTTGAATCTTCAGCCGAGCAGGGTTTTAAACTTACTCCTGAAGCGTTGCGGCAGGTGATTACCCCGCGTTCCAAGATTCTTATGGTGAATTTTCCGACTAATCCTACAGGAGCAGTAATGACTTACGAGGATTGGCTACCCATTGCACAGATTGTAAAAGAGAATAACTTACTTGTCATTTCAGATGAAATCTATGCCGAGCTAACCTATGATAGTCAGCATGTAAGTATTGCCTCTCTTCCTGGGATGTTGGAACGAACGATTGTCATTAGTGGCTTCTCCAAAGCCTTTGCGATGACTGGCTGGAGAGTAGGCTATGCTTGTGGTGATCAGGAATTAATTGCTGCGATGCTCAAAATCCATCAGTACACTGCGATGTGTGCTCCAATACTAGGTCAAATCGCTGCCATTGAATCACTGCGGAAGGGTATGGAGCATAAGGACCACATGAAACGATGCTTTGATGAGCGAAGAAAGCTGCTGGTTAGTGGATTTCGATCTATTGGTTTACCGTGCCACGAGCCGGAGGGTGCATTTTATGTCTTTCCTTCCATCGCTAATACCGGAATGAAGTCAGAAGTTTTCGCTTTGCAGCTGCTCAAGGAGGTTGGTGTTGCTGCGGTTCCGGGGCATGTGTTTGGAGCGGGTGGAGAAGGGTATATTCGCTGCTCTTATGCAGCATCCCTACAAAAATTGACGGAAGCGCTGGAGAGAATCGAAGGATTTATGAAAGTGAAGTTGTAATTCTAGTAGTCCCCATCTATCATAGATGGGGGCTTTTCTGTGTAGATAAGATAGAATAGGTTATACGGATATCTTTAATTGGAGGTTAAAATATGATTTCATCTATTCAAGAAGTAATTAAACGAATCACACCAGCGGATGAACAGTCTTTCCTAAAAGCGGAGCACCGCCTGAACATTCTAACCAAACCGCCAGGCAGCCTGGGACAATTGGAGACCTTGGCCGTTAAGCTCGCCGGAATTTCGGGTACGGAGCAGCCTAGTTTCACCAAACGAACGGTAGTTGTGATGGCTGCCGATCACGGTGTATGCTGCGAGGGAGTTAGCGCATTTCCACAGGAAGTCACAATGCAGATGGCCTATAATTTTCTCAGCGGAGGAGCGGCTGTGAATGTACTGGCACGCCAAGCTGGGGCTGAGGTGAAGTTCGTAGATGTCGGTGTTAACGGCGATCTTAGTCATGAGGATCTGATTGATCGTAAAGTGCGCCGCGGAACGGATAATATAGCCGTGGGACCTGCGATGAGTCGTGAAGAAGCGATGAGTGCTGTGCTTGTAGGTATAAGAATCGCACAAGAAGCGATTGAGAACGGGACGGAGATTTTTATTACAGGTGAAATGGGTATAGGAAATACAACGGCTAGCGCAGCCATTCTGTGTGCTCTAAAAGGAATACCACCTGAAGTAGCCGTTGGAAGAGGAACGGGAATTGATGATGAACGTCTACTACATAAGATTGCAGTTGTGGAACGCGCTTTAAAGGTGAATCAACCGAATCCGGCAGATCCGCTGGATGTATTGTCCAAAGTAGGGGGACTGGAGATCGCTGGTTTGACTGGTCTAATTCTTGGCGCAGCCGCTGCTAGGGTACCTGTCATTCTGGATGGTTTTATTTCGGGCGCGGCGGCTCTTGTGGCGAAGGCGCTTGCACCAGAATCCATTGCTTATATGATAGGCTCCCATCTATCAGGAGAACAAGGACATAAGCTGATGCTTGAGCAGCTTGGTCTTGAACCGTTGTTTAACCTGGGTCTTCGTTTGGGTGAAGGAACTGGAGGCGTATTGTCCCTTCATTTAATAGAGGCGATATGCCGCATTTTGAGTGAAATGGCCACCTTTGAAAGTGCAGGCATCTCTGGAGCTGGGAAACAATGAGTATTCTTGTAACGGGAGGCGCGCGTAGCGGGAAGAGTGGTTTTGCAGAAAAATTGATGTCGTCACTGGCAGATCAGGCCTTCTATGTTGCAACCGGACAAGCGTTTGATGATGAAATGAATGAACGGATTGCACTGCATCAGCAACAGCGCTCACAAAGCGGATATGCTTGGGAGACATTAGAGGAGCCTTATGATTTGCCAGATCTTCTTAAGCGTTTATCTGGTGAAAAGGCGGTTCTCGTAGATTGTCTAACGTTGTGGTTATCGAATGTACTGCTAGCCATGGAAGGATTTACGGATAGGCAAGAGTTGATTGAGAGCGAGATTACAAGACTTGAAGACAGTGTACGCACATTTCAAGGAAACCTCATTTTGGTCACTAATGAGGTTGGAGACGGTATTGTTCCGGAGTATGCGCTTGGCCGATTGTACCGTGATCTGGCAGGACGTATGAACGCGCTGCTTGCTCGGCAATGCGAGCAGGTTTTTTTAGTGACTGCGGGCATTCCAATTGAACTCAAGAGCAGGGAGTATCGTTTATGAGGGAGCGCAGGGATGCTGCCGCGGCTGCCTTTCAGTTTTTGTCCCGGTTTCCTGTAAAGAGTGACCCTGGATTTTCTCCTGAGCTGCTGCGCCGAAGTGTGCTGTTCTATCCCGTGGTGGGTGCAGCTATCGGACTTTGTGTAGCTGCTGGAGCAGCTTTGACGGGTTGGATTTTACCAGCTTGGTCAGCCGCTGTCATTACTCTCATTCTATGGGTAGGACTCACCGGAGGTCTGCACCTCGATGGCTGGATGGACAGTGCGGATGGTCTGTTAAGTTACCGACCGAGGGAACGGATCCTGGAGATTATGAAGGACAGCCGTGTGGGTGCGATGGGTGTGCTCGCCTGCGTGCTGCTCTTGCTGTTAAAGGCCTCTTTAGTGGCAGCATTAATCGAAGGCTACGCCTATTACGAGCTGCCACTGCTCTTGCTGCCAGCGATCTGGAGCCGCTGGTATATGGTGCGGGCAATGGTGCGTTATCCCATTGCCCGCGGGAACGAGGGGCTGGCCGCAAGCTTCGCCGGCCTCGCTCCCTCGCATGAGCGGCGCGCGCTGGCGATAGCCGCGCTGCTCTCGCTAGCCGCAGCTGGTGCGCCTCTGGCGCTCGGCGCGGGCATAGCCGCGTGGCCGCTGCATCTGGCGGCAGCGTTACTGCTGCCGGCTGCGGCCTTGGCAAGCGGCACCGTGGCTGCGCGGCGGATTAGCAGCCGGCTCGGCGGGCTCACCGGCGATGTGTACGGCGCGCTGAATGAGCTGCTAGAGGCTGTGCTCCTACTAGTATTAGTGCTGCTCCAGCACAATTTCATGTGAGTGGCTCCTGCGGGTGACGCATAGTAGCCAGCTGGCTCAATCTGGTTTTATCCTCTTTTGATGCCTGTGGTTCCAGCTGTTTTGTGGCCCAGATTCTTGCTTGTACACATACTTGCTAACCGTGATGACGTTGTATCATATTTTGCGAATCATTTGATATTTTTAGAGTTCAATAGGAAAGAGGGATGACATGGTTGCTGCCATTCTACTATTTGTAATTGCCGGCCTTGCTGAGATCGGAGGCGGATACTTAGTATGGTTATGGCTAAGAGAATCAAGACCTCTCTGGTACGGTTTGGTAGGTTCTTTGATTCTGATAAGCTATGGCATTATTCCTACGTTGCAGAAGTTTCCATCCTTCGGAAGAGTGTATGCAGCTTACGGCGGGGTGTTTATCGTGCTCGCTGTGTTATGGGGCTGGCTAGTAGACAAGAAAACACCCGATGTATATGACTGGGTTGGTGCTGTTATTTGTGTGATCGGCGTTTCGGTCATTCTTTGGGCGCCGAGACACTAACAAAACAACCCGTTCAACACTTTCGTGTGAACGGGTTGTTTTTATTTAAGCCTAAGCTTTAGATCTTAAATTGTTGCACAGCTTCCTGAAGCTTCTTAGCCTGCTCATATAGATGCTGCACGGTTACTGCATGTCCTTCAAGCTCTATACGTTGGCGCTCGGAGTTCTCGGATAGTGTGTCCGCACTTTCTTGGGATCTTGAAGTGATTTGTGCGGTTTCCTCAACGGAAGCACTAACTTCTTCTGTACTTGCTGAGATTTGCTGCGTAGCCGCAGATACAGATTGAATATTCTGATTGATGCTTTGAATCAGAATCAGAAGGTGATTGAAGGCATCGCCCGCTTCTGCCACCTTGCCTACCCCGGAGGCTACCTCAGAATTCACATGGTTCATCTCAGTAACGGAGCGATTCATATCTTCCTGAAGTCCGAGTAGGAAATCACGAATCTGCTCATTCGCATTACGGGATTGTTCGGAAAGCTTGCGTACTTCTCCGGCAACCACGGCAAAGCCGCGTCCATGTTCTCCTGCACGTGCTGCTTCGATCGAAGCATTGAGCGACAGCATTTGGATTTGCTTCGTAATTTCAGTAATACTATGAACGACTTCTCCGATCATTACTGAACGTTCATTCATAACTTGTAATTGCTCCAGCGACTGCAGGGAGGCACGTTCAACATGGCGCATTTGCAGAACGGCACTTTGGGCAATCTCATTACCGCCAATCGCTTCAGCGGAAGCTTCACTGATCTGCTCAGTGACTTCGGTGGCTGCTGAAGCAATATGCTGAATGCCGAAATTGATTTCTTCCATAGCTTTTGAATTATCTAGAGCGCTGCTCGCGATGGTCGTACTACCTTTGCCAATTTCTACAACAGATGTACTAGAGTGGTCTGCCATTTCATTTAGGACCTCAACACGTTCTCTTAAAGAATTGGAATCGGTGACCACAGTATTTGAGGTGACGAGTACATGTCCAATCATTTCTTTTAGGCGCAGGGTCATCGCTTGGAAGCTTCTGGACAGTTGAGCTACCTCATCACTGCCTTTAACCGTTAATTCCTCTGTGAAATCCCCCTCTGCAAGACGGGCACTGTAAGCTGCAAGCTTTGAGATAGGACGAGTAATCCGCATGCTCATAAACCAGGCACCAGTTGAGCCTATAATCAGCGTTAGCAGAGTGATCCCGGCGCTGGTCCACAGAATACTGTCTGTTTTTTCTTGAATAAAGCTTACATCACTGCTGATTCCGATAACCATCGTACTTCCGGGAATTCCGATATAAGCTGACTTATGTACACCATGCGAGTCCTTGTATGTATCGCTTAGTCCACTCTTTCCTTTAAGAGCTTGCTGCATTGCAGAGGATACCTTAACAATTTCCTCCGGCTTTAATTTTGCATCATGATCTACGGACAGAACCTCAGCTTCCTTGCCTTTTAGATTGAGTAGAAAAATAGTCTCAACCCCATGCTGCTTTCTCTTATCCTGAAAATAGAATTCAAGATTGGTGGCTGCTTGTTCGTTCTTCTTTAGTGCTTGCTGAGCATGCATTGTATTTATATTCTTATATACGTCCTGAGCAGCTGCAGTTAGAATTTGATTGATTTGTGGCATGACATAGCTGTTGAAAATACTGGTGGATATAAAGTAGAAGCTGGTACTTAACAAAAGAGACGTGAGTAATAGAACTACAAATAATAAACGCGTAAATCTGCGACTGATCGACTGCTTGAAACGAAACATATTGTTCTCCCCCTTTTTATGGGCAGCGAAGCCCCATTTCTTTATATCCCTACCGACTGCTATTGACTGGCAACCTGCAATATATTCCATAGTTATGTAATATATCAACTAAATGGATCGGGAATGAAGTGTTTGATACTATTCTATAGAATTAACCTCTGGATGAATAGTGAAAGTTTTAGTTTATATAGCATATTTTTCTGAAAAAGATGAATTATTACTGACACTTTTATTTTTAGTTAATAAAAATGGGTATAAATACCCATTTCATAAATTGTTTATTTTTATGGATTGTTTGACGACAGTGTGATAGAGTATTAATGTTTTGTTCCAAAACTTAATGTAAGCCGCGGTTCGTAACCATCCCGCGTAAACAAAACTAGGAGGAGTTTAAGCAATATGTTTAATTTGATGTGGGGAGTTTTATTTGTTATTGTCAATTTTGCTTTTTTTCTACTCTGTTACCGCCTGTTCGGCAAAAGTGGAATGTATGCCTGGGTAGGTATCGCTACTGTAATTGCAAACATTCAGGTAGCTAAGACGATTGCTATGCCATTTGATATCGTGATGACACTCGGAAATACGATGTATGTCACTTTGTATATGACCAGCGATTTGCTTAATGAGAAGTATGGAAGAGCAGAAGCACGTAAAGCGGTTTGGTTTGGCTTCTTCACCTTGCTTATGACGACAGTCATTATGCAAATGGTACTAGTATTTAAGCCGCAAGAGACCGATATTGCTCAGTCTTCTTTGGAGACGATCTTTGGTCTGATGCCTCGACTAGCGTTGGGTAGTCTAACTGCTTACTTCATTAGTCAGTTCCTAGACGTTCGGTTGTACTCCTGGATTCGCAAATATTACAGCACCTCAAGTCAGTTGTGGATTCGTTCCAACGGCAGTACGATGGTTAGCTCCTTTGTGGATACACTAATCTTCTGTACCATTGCATTTGCTGGGTTGTATAACTGGAGTGTGTGGTTTGAAATTTTGCTTACAACGTATCTAGCGAAATTCTTACTAACCGCAGTAAGCACACCTATCTTATATATCGCCCGAACTTTTACTTTTGCTGAAGATGGAATACCATCATCCGCTCATAAGAAGGAATAAACAACAATACAGCCAGCGCGTACCGATCATAATCGATGCGCGCTGTTTGATTTTTTCAGTCGTAAGAGGGCTCAATCGTTCCATATAAATATGTACATAAAATTAATATAAAGCTAAAATAAGCTATCGTAGCCATTCTAATTGTATCCCGAGCGAAGAGAGAGTACATAATCGGTAGTCACAGAAATTACGAATAGGTGTGGTGAAGGATGAATCTAGTAGTTCCTATACTGCGTCATGCAGCAGAACAGCCCGACAGAATTGCCTTAACCCATGACCAAGCAACTCATACCTATGCAACATTAGTGCAAGCGATGCGGAGAATTGCCAATGGTCTACAGCAAAAGGGCCTTAGGCATGACAAAATCGCTATTTTATCTACGAATCGCATTGAATTTGTCGAGGTTTTCTTGGGGGCTATTTATGCAGGCTGTGTTCCCATTCCTTTAGATCCCAAGTGGAGTGCAAATGAACTGCAGGTTATTATAGAGCAGTGCCAGCCGACAATGATTTTTGCCGAGCCGGAAGCTGCAAAGAATTTGGTCTTCAAGGACCAAGCCATCCCAACGCTGACTTTTTCAAATGAACGAACAGGTTCCTATGATCAGTGGTTGAAAGCTCAGAAGCCAGAAGCTGAATTGGAAGAGACGAACGAGTTATTATTTATCGGTTTTACTTCAGGCACAACGGGGCTACCCAAAGGATATATGCGTACCCATTTATCGTGGTTAAAGAGCTTTGAGGTATCGAGTGCTGCCTTTGAATTAGACTCTATGAAGGATGTTTTAGCACCGGGTCCGTTTGTGCATTCGCTGTCCTTGTTCGCTGTAATGCAGAGTCTGTATGGTGGAGCAAACTTTCATATTACGCAAAAATTTAGCGCCACACAGGTGTTAGAGCTGTGCAAGCAGATTCCGGGTGTGGTGTTGTTTGTTGTACCGACAATGCTTGAATCCATGATGCAGCAGGCTGTTCCTGGGCAGACGCAGATTGATGCGATTATTAGCTCAGGTGCAAAGTGGTCGGAGTTGTCCAAAAAAAAGGGTATAGAAGTGTTCGCTGGAACGCGTCTCTATGAATCCTATGGTTCCTCAGAAGCGAGTTATATTAGTTATTTGGATGTTCTGGAAGAGCATAATCCGAACTCTGTAGGCAAGCCCTATCCCGGAGTGCAAATTTCCATTCGTGATGAAGAGTTCCGTGAAGTCCCTACGGGGGAGATTGGGCAGTTATATGTGCGAAGTGATATGATATTTCTAGGCTACCATCAATTGCCGAAGGAGACCGCAGCAGCTTTTCGAGAGGGATGGCTTGTGTTGGAGGATTATGTTTATCAGGATGAAGCTGGTTATTTATATCTGGCGGGTCGCTTGAAAAATAGAATCATCTCCGGTGGGCTGAACGTTTATCCAGAGGAAATAGAGCGAGTACTGGAGCATCTTCCGGAAATACAAGAAGTAATGGTGCTTGGCGTCCCTGACGATTATTGGGGAGAACAGCTGGCAGTCCTCGTGAAATGGAATGGTGCAAAGCATTTATCTATAGACGAAATAAAGAATTATTGTCGCCAGTATTTAGCAAGTTACAAAGCGCCGAAGGAGCTGCTGACAGTTGATGAGTTTATCTATACAAGCAGTGGCAAAATTGCCCGGCAAGCGATGAAAGACTATGTGAAAAGAGCGATGGTATGATAGAAGCAGTAATTGTTATGGCAAAACGTACACCGATTGGCAGGATGGGCGGCTTATTAAGTACATTTGAGCCGGAAGCATTACTGGCGCCGCTTATTCAGCATATTGTGGCAGAGACGAACCTGCCCGTCGATATGATCGATGATGTGATTATTGGAAATGTGGTCGGTCCGGGTGGAAATATTGCCCGGGTAGCTGCGCTTGAAGCGGGACTGCCTGTTTCGGTTCCGGGCGTTACTGTGGATCGGCAGTGCGGTTCTGGGCTAGAGGCCATTAATATAGCAGCACGGCTTATTCAAAGCGGCGCTGGTGAGATTTATTTAGCGGGCGGTGTTGAGAGCACGAGTCGTGCCCCTTGGAAAATGGCTAAGCCCCAAACCTTGATGGGGGTTCCGCAGCTATATACCCGTGCTCATTTTACACCTAGCGCTTACGGTGATCCGGATATGGGAATTGCTGCGGAAAATGTAGCGCGGAAGTATGGGATTTCGCGAGAAGAGCAGGATCAATATGCCTTGAAAAGCCATCAGAAGGCCGTTCATGCTCAGCAAAGTGGTAGGTTTCAGCAGGAGATTGTACCTCTTCTGGTTGAGGGGGAGTGGGTGAACACCGACGAATGTCCAAGGGCTAATACGAGCCTGGACAAGCTGCGAAAGCTACCTTCAATCTTTGAAGAAAAGGGTACTGTCACCGCTGGAAATGCCTGTCCTATTAATGATGGTGGGGCGCTTCTATTAATGATGTCCCGTGAGAAATGTCGGCAACTCAAGCTTAAACCTATCCTGCGTGTCGTAGATGCGCAAGCAGCAGGTGTAGATCCGAATTATTTAGGTATGGGCCCAGTTCCAGCTGTTCAAAAGGTGTTACATCGTCAACAGCTGACCATAGCCGATTTAGATATCGTAGAGTTTAATGAAGCCTTTGCTTCGCAAGTTCTAGCCTCACTGAATGAGCTTCAGATCCCACAGGAAAAGGTCAATCTTGGAGGAGGCGCATTAGCTATCGGTCATCCATATGGGGCGTCCGGAGCTATTTTAATGACGCGTTTATGTGCTGAAATGCAGCATACGCCTTATCAAAGGGGACTTGCCACTTTGGGCATTGGCGGCGGGTTGGGGCTGGCTACGCTTGTGGAGGTTACGGAATGAACAGCGTCCGACATCAGATTCTTATGACTGCTGAGTGGATATCGGATTACGCACAGAGTATTGAGGCACCCGTGCAGACGACTAATGGCAATCTGATTGCTCCTTCTACGATGCCTATTATTTTTTGGCAGGTCTTCGATATTCCTTGGCTTAGCAAGGGAGAGCCCTTGCTTCACGGCACTCAGAAATTCTCATATCAAGCACCGATTACGGCAGGGATGACGTTAGATTGTGAATTAGCATTAACGAGCAAGGTGCAAAAAGATGGCCGGCAGGGCAAGCTGACCTTTTACACACATACGCTGGTTTGTAAATGTGAAGGCGAGCTTATAGTCACCGCAGAAACGGTGTTAATTCGGGTAGGTGATGATCATGATGAGAAAATGCATAACGGCTGAGGCTATCCGGCAATATGCAGCAGCTTCCCAAGATCTGGCCGCTATTCATCTAGATGAGGATGCTGCAACTGAGGCTGGATTTAAGCGGCCCATTGCGCATGGGATGTATCTAATGGGATTAGCCCAATCCTTATATATCGAGGAGCATCAGGCACAGTGGATCACTCAATATGATATGAAATTTCATAAGCCTATAGAGGTCGATAATGTCGTGATTTTTGATTTTGCGGAGGATGACTGCCTGGTTAAAGTGACCCTTACAACAGAAGCAGGCGATGTTATTGCTTCGGGAGCTTTTTCAGTGAAAGAGGTGTAGTGATGAACAAAGTAGCCTTAATTACTGGAGCAACCAGAGGGATCGGGCGTAGTATTGCCGTGCAGCTCGGCAAGTCCGGTTATGTAGTGGTTGTAAATGGTACAAAACAAGTCTTAATCGATGAGGTTGTCCATGAGATTCGTCAGGCGGGTGGTGAGGCATCAGGATACTCTGCTAATGTAGCAGATCCAGTTGCGGTCACTGCAATGGTGGATGAGGTTATTACACGGTATGGCCGTATTGAGGTATTGATAGCTAACGCTGGGAATTTGCAGGATCAGAAATGTCTACGGATGACGGATGAAGAGTGGAAGGCTGTGCTGGATGTACATCTAAATGGCACCTACTATAGCATTCAACGCGTACTTCCATATATGCGCCAGACAGGTGGCGATATCCTGTTGATGACCTCTACGGCTGGACTAACAGGTTCTGTGGGTCAGGTGAATTATAGTGCAGCCAAAGCTGGAATACTTGGAATGACGTGGACACTAGCAGCGGAGCTGAAACGTGATCAAATTAGAGTCAATGCGATTTCGCCAGCCGCTTTAACAGATATGACCAGACCTGTCATTGATCATTTGAAAGCGAAACATGCCAGCCGTAATGATCCGTTCCCAGACTTTTGGCGAATAGGTGGCCCGGAGGATATTGCTTCCTTTGTGACTGCATTATTGAGTGAGTCTGACGCGGATTTAACCGGTGAAATCTTTGCTGTGAATGGATCAAAAGTGACGAAATGGGAGAAGCCTGCACCTGCATTTTCCGAGAACAGCATTGGGGCATTTTTCGCTACTTGGCATCGTCAAAAGGGGAGTGAATAAATGCTTACCTTCGATCAAGTTCATTTTTATTATAAAAAGGGTCAGCCTGTCCTAGAGGATATCAGCTTTACAATAGAAGCGGGGGAGTTTGTGGCGATTGTTGGCGCGAATGGCTCTGGCAAATCCACCATTGCAAAGCTCATGGACGGACTGCTGCTGCCGCGAAAAGGGGCTGTACAGTTTAAGGGCCTAGACACCACAAAGCCAGCTGATCTTGCAGATATTCATCAGCAAATTGGCTTTGTTTTTCAGAATCCAGAGGATCAATTTATCACCACAACCGTTATGGATGAGGTGCTTTTTGGTTTGGAGAACGTTCGTGTGCCAAGGGAGGAAATGCGCAGCCGATTGGAGCATGCCTTGCAGGCTGTTCATATGGAGGATTACCTGGACGCTATGCCACATCAGCTCTCTGGAGGTCAGAAGCAACGTGTCGCTATTGCGGCTATATTGGCGATGCGCCCGCAAGTCATTATATTTGACGAAGCCACCTCTATGCTTGATCCTCAGGGAAGGCAGCAGGTGCTTGCCATTATGCAAGAGCTGCATCGTCAAGGTCTGACCATTATTCAGATCACTCACCATATGGAGGAAGTGCTTTCAGCAGAACGATTATTACTCCTGCATCAAGGGAGACTTGAGTATGATGGTGCTCCACTGGCTTTTTTTGAAACGATGCCTGTTGCGGACTATCAATTACAACTGCCTTTTGCCGTGCGTGTACATGCATTGCTCCATTCAGAAGTGCCGCCAACAGCCGATTGGAAGGGGATAATTCGATCACAATGGTCTACCAATTAGATAATTTAAGTGTAAACTATGCTGATCATGTGGCTTTGCACAATATAAACTGCACCATTACTGCGGGCAAATGGATTTCGATCATCGGTCCCACGGGTGCAGGAAAGTCTACCTTTGTCAAAGTGCTGAAGGGCTTGATTCCCACCGTAAAAGGAGACTATTGGATTGATCAGCAGCCTGCTCCCAGAGATGCCAAAGGACAATTAAAGGTGGTCCCGGAGCTGGGCTTCGTGTTTCAATATCCAGAGCATCAGCTATTCGAAACTACGGTGCAAAAGGAGCTTTCTTTTGCTCTGAATCTGCAGGGTGCTTCACGCCAGCAAATCACGGAGGCGATTGAAAGGATTTTACCGCAAGTGGGTCTGTCTGAGGGCATTCTCCCGTTAAATCCATTCCAATTAAGCGGTGGAGAAAAGCGTCGTGTGGCCATTGCCTCCGTGTTGATGACGAATCCGAAGCTGCTAATTTTGGATGAACCGACAGCGGGGCTAGATCCAGCTAGCCAAGTATCTTTGCTGAAGCTACTGAAGACTTGGCAGCAACAAAATCAGCGCACCATTCTCTTCGTTTCGCATCAGATGGAGGATGTTGCTGAGTACTCGGATGAGGTTTTGGTTTTCCATAAAGGTCAGCTAGAAGGACATTTTGACCCCAGAACACTATTTATGGAAAAGGAAGAATTATTGGTGGAGCTGGGCTTGTCCATGCCTGAACCCCTACAGCTTTTGAAGCTAGTAGAGGAACTATCTGGCCAAAAAATAGAGGTTGCTAGCTGTAAAGAGCAGGATATCTTCGATGCTGTTCAGCCAATTTGGCATTCGAGGGGGCGTCTACATGGCTGATTCCGTAATAGTGGGTCAATATGTGGAGACGCATTCGATTTTCCATCGTTTAGATCCTCGTATAAAGCTTGTTAGTATCGTGATTCTCATGCTTAGCTTTCTGATGCTTGGAACATGGCTTAGCTATGCAGTTGCAACTGTTTTTGTATTCGGAATTTTGCTGCTGTCGAAGGTTCCTATTCATTTCTTCTGGCGGGGGCTGCGGCCGTTATTATTTGTTTTGCTGTTTACCCTTCTGTATAATGCTGTGTTCACCAAAGGAACGATCCTCTGGTCGTGGTCCTTTATTGAGGTAACTGAAGAGGGACTGCGAACAGGATTACGTTTTGTTTGGCGTATTATATTGCTCATCTTATTAGCCTCAGTATTAACGTTAACGACTAAACCGCTAGACTTAGCATATGGTCTTGAAAAGCTACTTGCACCTCTATCCAAAATAGGGGTACCCATAGAACAATTCTCCTTAATGATAGTGATTGCGATCCGGTTTATTCCTACCATCAAGGAGGAGTTGGATCGTATTCTGCTCGCACAAAAGGCTAGAGGTTATGACCTTACAGCATTATCACTGCCTAAACGGATATTTGCTTATGTCCCGATCATTATTCCTTTGCTCTTCACGACAATTCAACGTGCTGAACAGCTGAGCTATGCGATTGATGCGCGTGCTTATGGAAATGGTAAAGGAAGAACTTCTTATAGGGTTTTGCAATTTCAGAAAATGGATTATCTGGCAGGGGGAATTGCTCTTTTATTTGCTGTGATTCTGCTGTGGTTAAAGATAGGAAAGGTGTAGATGAAGATGAAATGGAACACCCGTATTACGGAGTTATTACACATAGAGTATCCTATTATTCAAGGTGGGCTTGCTTATTTAGGTTATGCAGACCTCGCAGCTGCCGTTTCGAATGCTGGTGGATTGGGTCAGGTTACAGCGATGAGTCTTCCGAGTGCAGAGGCTTTACGTTCAGAAATAGAACGGGTACGTACTTTGACGGACAAGCCTTTTGGCGTTAATTTTGCCATCGGTGTGCATGGTATTGGTTATGAAGATCGGGTGCAGGTCGCCATCGACGAGAAGGTTCCCGTGGTGAGTCTCACCGGTGGGAATCCGGCCCCTATACTGGAAATGCTACAGCAGACTGATATTAAAACGCTCGTGCTCGTCTCTTCACGCAGACAAGCCCAAAAAGCTGAACAATTAGGCGCTTCTGCGGTTATTGTTGTTGGGCAGGAGGGAGGAGGCCACTTGGGACGTGATGATGTAGGGACTATGGTGCTTGTTCCTCAAGTAGTTGATGCGGTTGATATTCCTGTGATTGCTTCAGGCGGGATCGGGGATGGCCGTGGATGGATGGCGGCCCATGCACTGGGGGCTGAGGGAATTGAAATGGGCACACGATTCGTTGCTACGGTTGAATGTGTTCATGCGGCTGCTTCTTATAAAAAAGCCCTAGTAGAAAGCTCCGAGTCAGATACAGTCGTAATCAAACGCTCTATCGGAGCGCCCGCGCGAGTGCTACGTAGTGAGTACATAGATAAGATTCTCGAAATTGAGCGTGTGACTCCGACTTATGAAGCCTTAAAAGAATATATTAGCGGTGCAGCCAATAAGCGCTGGATTTATGATGATGTCAAAGAAGAGGGCATCGGCTGGGCAGGCCAAGTGACAGGGTTGATCCATGATACCCCTACGGTCTCGGAACTAGTCGGCAGGATGGTCAAAGAGGCAGAGTCGATTCGCGGGATGTGGGGAATGCAGGCGTGAAGATGTCAGCAGAGCAGTTGTATCCAAAAGATGAATTAATGAACTGAAAGCTAGGTATTAGATTGACGCTGCTTTATTAAGCTAACGGGCAGGTTTGCTCAATCATCGGGCATTATCGGACTATATTATTGGGAGCGATGGTGCGGCTAATCCGAGGCGTTATGCAAAAGAAGATAATAGTTGGTTGAATCTATCACGCTCCTCCAAAAAAGGGCAATGGCCGCTGTATTGGAATGGAACTAATTGCGAATTTTTAATCAGTTTATTTGTTTCCTGAGCTTGGGTAAACGGAACGACTTTATCATGAATTCCATGAATAATTAATGTGGGCACATCGATTTGTCCAAGATCGTTGTAAACATTCTCGTCTCTTAGCGTGACCATAATGGCAGAGGTCGACCAATTCGCAGCTTGTAAACCCATTAGAAAGAACCATTCGGATTTCGCTTCAGAAATGTACTGAAAGAAAAAGCTCTCCGTTTGGTTTTGCAGCATTTTCGGACGGTCATTGTTTGTCTCTTCGATGATTTTATTCGTAAATTCTTTTGGAACGCTTGATGGAGACGCAGCGTCGATCAGGACGAGTTTAGATACCCCGTACCCTTTATAACGAGCCATATAACGAATTGAGATCGCTCCTCCGGTAGAGTGTCCTGCCAGTGTTATGTTTTTTAGCTGTAACGCTTCGATGACCATACGAAGATCATCTGCTAATCTATCGAAACCGTAACCATCGAATGGTTTATCCGAATTGCCATATCCTCTCCAGTCCATTCCGATACAACGATATCCGAGCTTAGGAAGGAAATTGAACTGATATTCGAACTGGTTATGGTTTAGCGGCCAGCCATGAATAAAAAGTATCGTTTTATTTCCCTTCGGATTGATGTCCTCTATAAATACTTTTACGCCCGGTTCCACAGTAACGAAGTATCCCAAGTGTATCGCCTCATTTTTTTAATGTATTTCCCCGTTAAGATATTCGCCCTAGGCAAGGTTAATGCCTAATTTCAGCGTCAAATTGGGTTAAGATAGTACGTAGAGATTTCTGAGGAGTAGCTTGAGTGAAACAATTTCTTCAGATCATTGAGCTCACGGGGTACGTTAGTGGAACAGCGGTTGCTTAGGCAGCCGTTTTTTTTATTTGTTCAACTAACGGGCAGATTAGTTGAACAGAACATACTATAGTTTTCTTGTGAACAACAAACTCGCGAAATTCCAAGTCGGTATTTCTATATAATAGACATCAAGATGTCTTTATCGTCTGTTTCTCCTATATTAACTGTGGTAAATTATGGAGAGTGCTTATTTAAATGTCTTAGAAGAAAATGACTAGGGGAGAAATACTTCGTGGAAACTCACTCATCCAAATATCAAATGAAAAAGAGCTATATAATATTATTGCTAGTTTTCATATTAGTTATTTTAACCGGTTTTCGCATTTTATGGATGGAAGCGTTTCAATATCCCAAACAGGCGTCAATTCATAATGGGCAATTCGATTTACGCAATTGGAATGCAGAAGATGGCAGCATTCACTTACTTGATGGGGAATGGGAGTTTTATCCCTCGCAATGGTTGATAGATGGTAGTCGGCAACAATTGTTAGGCGATAATGCGCCAAGACACATTCAGGTACCGGGAGGATGGAGTGAAGTTTTGCATGCTGACAAGCCATCTCCATACGGGTATGGCTCTTATCGTTTGCTTCTTTATGTAGACCCGGCGAAGCATCTTAATTATAGTATTCGTGTACCCAGTGTACGCACTGCATCAGAATTATATGTAAACGGTCGATTACTTACTAAATCCGGACAGGTGGCGACAACAAAGGATGAATATATTTCGAAGGACCTACCTTATTCTACAACCTTTACAGCAGATGACAACGGTGTAATCGAACTCGTGATTCAGGCGGCAAATTATGTGGATAGTCGAAGCGGGGGCATTGTCCGATCCATAAAATTCGGTTCAGAAGAAGCCATTGCCAAAGAGATGAAGGCTTCCATTTTTATGCAGTTTTTAGCAGCAATTATTTTTATTATGCACGCTGTCTATGCACTTATTTTGTATTTAATAGGAAATAAGGAAAAGAAGCTGCTTTATTTTAGTTTGCTTGCATTATGTGTAACGATCACGAGTGTCTTTAGTACGGATGAGAAGTTGTTCCATCAGTTATTTTACATTGGAATTGATTGGGATTTTAGGCTGACTAATATTGCTTTCGTTATTGCAGCCTATGCTTTGCTCCAGTGTACGAATCATCGCGAGCTTCCATATTGGCGTAGGATGTACCCTGTCTATAAAATAATGAATCTAGGGACTGCCGGCATCACGTTGTTTTTAAATCCAACTCAGGTGATCATGCTCTTCCCTATTTATTATGTATTAGGTGGTACTGCTGCAGTTATAACGCTGATTACGATGTTTAAAAAAGTAATTAAAGATTTAAAGAGCAATCTTTTACTGCTTTTCTCTTTTCTTGCGTTGATGAACTATGCTCTTTGGTCGTTAATCTTGCTGGATAGCGGTTTGAGTCTTGTCTATTATCCGTTCGATTTGATTATTGCGATAGCTTGTTTAGCCTCTGTATGGTTTAAAGATTATTTTATCATGCATGCGAACACGAAAGAGCTTGCGACAACATTGCAAAGGATGAATGACCATAAAGATCAATTCCTAGCAAATACTTCTCATGAATTTAAAAATCCGCTTCATAGTATTCTTAATATGTCACAATCCGTTTTAAAACGGGAGCGGCATTTGTTGCAGGAAAGGAGTATCAAAGAGCTTGAAACAGGTTTATCTGTAGGACGTCGAATGACATTGATATTAGACGATTTAATTGATGTGATGAGTTTACGGGAAGGCAATCCGCGCATACACAAAAGAGTCATATATATTCAGCCAATTGTGACCGGAGTACTTGATATGCTGCAATTAAATGCAGATGTGAAGTCTGTAAAAATTGCAAATCAAATTCCTGAAGATTTTCCTCCAGTAAAAGCGGATGAGAACCGGGTTGTTCAAATCGTTTTCAATTTACTTCATAATGCTGTGAAATATACGAATGATGGGGTCATTTCGATTCAAGCTTTTGTAAAAGATGGACGAGCCTATATCGTTATTGCTGATACCGGGATCGGAATGGATGAGAACATGCTTAAGCGCCTATTCCGTCCGTACGAGCAAGCCAGCACGAGTGAGACTATGATTGATGGTGGCTTTGGGTTGGGTTTAAGTATAAGCAAGCAACTGGTTGAGCTTCATGGAGGTACGTTAGTAGTGTCCTCTGTTTTAGGAGAGGGCTCAAAATTCACATTTTCATTAAGGCTAGCAGGTTTGGAAGAGGAGGAAGAGAATGATTTGACCAACTCATTTGAACCATTACAATCCATGCCGATTCAAGAAATAGCCTCCTCAGTGTATATGGAAAAAGTGAAGATTCCGCCAGCTATTCAAACAACTTTAATAGAAATGAATCGTGAACGTCCGATTCTATTAGTTGTTGATGATGATCCTGTCAACCTTCAAGTACTTGAAGCCATACTACCACCAGACGAATATGATTTAACGATGGTAACGAGTGGTAAAGAGGCATTAGCTGTACTGGACACTAAGGAATGGGATCTGGTCATCTCCGATATCATGATGCCACAGATGTCCGGTTATGAGCTGACACGAATGATTCGTGAGCGGTTTACACTCACGGAGCTCCCTGTATTGCTCCTTACCGCAAGAAGCCAACCGAAAGATATTCAGAGCGGCTTTATAGCGGGGGCAAACGATTATGTGACGAAGCCAGTGGAAGCAATAGAAATAAAATCGCGGATTGAGGCGTTAGCTACGATTAAACAATCGGTTCGAGAACAACTGCGATTAGAAGCTGCATGGCTGCAAGCGCAAATCCAGCCTCATTTTATATTTAATGCGTTGAATGCTGTAACAGCTTTAAGTGATATTAATTTGGATAAGATGCGTATTTTGCTCGATGAATTCAGCAATTTTCTGAGGAATAAATTTGAATTTCAAAACATGGATAGGCTTGTTCCGATAGAAGAGGAGTTAAGTCTAGTACGTTCTTATCTATATATTGAAAAGGTTCGGTTTGAAGAAAGGTTACAGGTTATTTGGGAGACAGATGACTGTGGGGACATAAAAGTCCCATTTCTTACGATCCAGCCTCTCGTTGAAAATGCGATAAGACATGGCATAATGAAGCGCAATCGTGGAGGAACGATTCTTATTCGGATTTCTGTCTATGAGACGCATGCAGAGATAACCGTTGAAGACGATGGGGACGGAATAGACGAGGTCCAATTGCAAGGAATATTAGAAAGGAAAGCAGATAGTCGTTCAGGCGTCGGATTGATTAATACTGATCTGCGATTAAAACGACACTTTGGAACAGGACTCCATATCACAAGTACGTTAGGTACAGGGACAAAGGTAACTTTTCATGTACATAACAGGTTGAATAGTGGGGATAAAGCTAGGTGATAAATAAGTGATTTAATGAGGAGCAACCTTGGCCGCTCTATGCTACATGGAAATACGACTCTATGTACTTTGCAGGAGTGATCCCGGATCCTAAAGTAATGTCTGAGGCGGATTTTGAACGGTGGATTGAGGCAGCTATGCTATCGGATTTTGTGGTAGCAGTAACTTTGGCAGTAACGGATATTGCGCAAGAACTAGCCGATAAATGGATTGCAAGTGGTGTATTTTGGATGCGATCAGCGAAGAAACATGTGGAAAGGCGGGAGACGATGAACGCACTACAGGAAGAAGCGCTGGAAGAGATGAAAGCGGCAATTTATGAGTGGTTTGAGGAACAAGAGAAACGAAAGGACGTGGAGGGCGCTGTCAAGCGTACCACGCTGCAAGTGGGCATTTTTAACGACATTGTGCTGGATTATCGACCGGGTAGGACTAGCGTTGGCAGTTCGGATTTTAGAAGGAATGCTTCAGGGCGCAAGTCGATGAAGGCGTCTCCTTTTACGCAGGAGGAGGTCTTGCATGAGGTGCAGCCCCGGTTGACGAGCATCGTAAGGGAGAAACTGAACAAGTTGCATACGTCGGCCCTTATCGATTACCGATTTACCTTGAAGGGAAGATTCGCAACGGCAGACGGGCCCGTGAGATTAACGGTGTTTGACATCATATATGAAGAGAAAAAGCGGCAGCTTCTGGAGCGGGTTGAGTCCTATATCGAGCAAAAACTGGAGAAGGGTGCTTACCCGACAAAGCCGTTAGAAACTTTCTTTTTGACACGCCATCTGTTGGACCCGTATTTGTTCAACGAACCGGACGTCGGACGGACGATTGCTATATTTGACCGGATTCAGGCGTTGAATAAAGAACGGGCGCAAGCGCTGAGGGAGCATCGCAGCGATATCATTCGAGCTTTAACCCACTGGACCGAGGAAGTATTCCTGCCACGTCACTATGATGTTACGCTTTCCGAATACAGAACCAATGAAAATGGAATCAAGCCGGATAAGGCTCTCAAGCATATGGATGAGCCGAACCAGCCTATCGATCTGCTGTTGTACGGCGCTGTGATGATTCTTCGTTACGAGCCAAGTTACAGTAAAGCCAAGGGCATGACTTTTCTGGAGCTTGCGAGGCAGCTGGGCAGCGGCAAAGCCGAACGCATGTTGAAGGAAGGTAGCGACACCTTCGCGCGTGAAGACATTCATCTGCGTGACGAGTTGACTGAATGCAAGGCTAACGATGTGTTTTCCATCATTACGGTCGTTATTCGTAAAGAAGAGGCTGGTGCGTACGAACGGGCGATTTCGTTCATTCTCTCCCTACTCCGGAAGGGTTTCCCAAAAAGCTACAAAATCAAGCTAAAATCCAGCGTGAGAGAGGCATTACCCATTAAAGGACTTGCCAAATCGGATACGCATCGTTTTTTCGCAAATGCACTGGCCTATTCCGAGCTGTATCCGTTATTGGAGGAATACGCTCGTGAGGCGATGGAAGAGTTCGTGTGGTACGAGGATACGGAAGGTGAGAAAAGCGTCATGCCGGGCAGTTATGCCGTATTCGGGTTGGGACTCACGGACGAGCGTTATTTTCCGTTGGTAGAGACCTATATGGCCCTTGTAGACGAGGAGCATCAGCTGGTGCAGGACAAGTTCACGGCTGTTTTCGCCGAGACCCATGGCATAACCGAACGCTCGATGCCCGCCTTGATCGCTTGCCTGCGTTGCTCTCATGATTCGCTGAAGCTGAGGATTCAGCCTGAACTGGAAAGTGAAGACAAGCTATCGCTATTGGTGCAGCATGTCGAGGCTTTGGCGGATTACGAGGCCGAACGAGTGCTGTATCCGATTTTAGGCAAGGCGGAGAAGCTGGCTGTATTGGCTCGAAAGGCGCAGGAACCGCGTAAGGGGCTGTTGCTTCGATTGCTAAAGGCAGCGGAACAAGCTTGACGATAGGGAGGCTATCCTGTGTGAAGATCATTTGCAAATTAGCATACCACGTCAAAAAACCTTGAGAAGACGATCGAAGCATTAAGAGCGTTAAGCGAAGGAGCATGCCGCGGCAGCTTCTTTTACTTTTTTCGCCGCTAGCCCCGTTACGGTGAACCTTACCATAAGTGACATGTGATAGATCTTTTGAAACAAGAAGCCGAAAACTTCTGAATTTTTGTAGAGATTTCAAACACGTTTATCATAATAAAAAATACACCTACAGCGATTGGGGATTAGAAAACTTATAACTGTGAGAGAATTCTGGAAAATACAATTGCAGTTGTTAGGAATGTATTTTAACACAAAGTTTTTGAACAAACGGGAAACGTTAGTTCAATGACAATAGCAGCAGTCTACTTATTTTTCAAAAGCTGGCGATTCTTCAATTCAAAAACCACGCTAAATCAACAGCTCCAGTCTGATACTTTATTTTCACTGAACAGCTCGTTTCTATTCAAGCGCTAATATAATGTGGAAATGGCAGATGAAATGTTGAAACTCACTTATAAAACAAGAGTTTGTAAGGTTGAAAGGGATTATAGATTTGAAAGGGTCTGAACAAGTCGAGTATGGTGCGGGAAAAAAGAGAAAGCCCATCACAATAAGTTGAAAGTGATTCTTTTCCAACTTATTAGGGATGGGCTATCTTTGATTCTAATATTTTTCGGATACTCTTGATATTTTCTTTTCTACAAATGAAGAATAGTCAGTTCCTTAGGGAAGCTTGTTAAGGTTTCCGCACCTTCAGCTGTAATAATCAGATCATCTTCGATACGCACACCCGCTAGTCCCGGTACATAAATCCCTGGCTCAACGGTGAATACATTGCCGATCTCGATAATGTCATCGTTCTGTCCATGGAGTGATGGATATTCATGAACATCCATACCCAGTCCGTGTCCGACACGGTGCAAGAAATATTCTCCGAATCCGGCTTCCTCAATCACATCACGCGCAGCTTTGTCGACAGAACCGAAAGGAGCTCCAGGATTGGAAGCAGCGATCCCAGCTTCGTTGGCAGCCAGCACGGTGTTATAGATCGTGATTAGCTTGTCGTCCACGGATTCAATAGCAAAGGTACGTGTAATATCAGAAGCATAACCATCAGCATACACCCCAATATCAAACATCAGGAAGTCGCCTGGCTGAATGACCCGGTTGCCTGGAACACCGTGAGGCAGAGCAGTTTTCGGACCAGAAAGCACCATAGTGTCGAAGGAAGGGCCGGAAGCGCCAACCTTTTTCATTAGATATTCCAGTTCCGCTACTAAATCGTTTTCTGTAACGCCTGTTTTCACATGGGTAAGCACGCGGCGCAAAGCTTCCTCAACTAGCTCAGCGGCATGTTTCATGCGTTTAACTTCATCTGGGGTCTTTTTGGAGCGCATGCTGCGCAGCAATGGACCTATATCACTAAAACGTTCTGCTGGAACGGCTGCGGTTAGATGCTCAAAACGGGCTACTGAGAAATGTTCCTTCTCTATACCAAGAGTACCTAGCTTACTGCTGCCGAAACAATCTTTAAGCAGGTTATAGGGATTATCGGTATCATTATGAGTTATGATTTTGGTGACCGAAGAAGCTGCTTGAGCCGCTTCTGCATCTAGTGCGGGTAGAATGAGCATTGGCTCTTCTCCGCGTATCAACAGCAGACCGAGAAAACGTTCATGCGGATCGCTGGCGAATCCGGTTAAATAGTAGACATGTTTGGGATCTGTTACGAGCAGGGCATCAAGGCCTTCGCCCGTCATTTGCTGCTCTAGGCTTGTCAGAGCATTATTCATAGTTGGTGTTCCCCTTTCAACTTCACGATTAGAACTGCAATATTCCTATTATAGATCAAAAATAGACTAGACGCACGAGACGGACTACATCTATCGTTGGCTAATCATAACATGCCTATTCGCAAGCTTTCCGTAAAGAAGGATGCATATTTGATCACCTATACTTTTAAAACCTGACAAGAAGCTTTTCTTGAGCCTACTAGTTGGTGTAACATAATCTTAAATATACTTCTCGTAAGGTTAGGCGGAAGCTTATTGGGGTACGGTTGTTGAGAGAGGAGTGATTCTTGGGATGAGAGGTAAAATTGCACTTGTAACTGGAGCAAATTCTGGTATGGGGCTAGCGACGACAGTTGAACTGGCTCGCAAGGGAGCCAAAGTAATTATGGTATGCCGTAATCGCCAGCGTGGAGAGGAAGCACTGGCTGCCGCCAAGCAAAAGAGCCACTCCGTGGATATCGAGCTGATGTTGTGTGATCTGGCCTCGCTGGAGAGCATTCGCAGTTTTGCGGAGGAATTCACCCGGAAATATCCGATTCTAGATATACTCATCAATAACGCTGGGGTAGTCACGATTAAGCGTCAGCTTACGAAGGACGGCTTTGAGATGGATCTTGGTGTGAACCATTTGGGTCATTTTTTGCTCACGAATCTGTTACTGGAGCCTTTAAAAGCAGCAGAGCAAGGCCGTATCGTTGTGGTTGCTTCCGGTGCTTACAATATAGGTGCACTTCACTATGAAGATCCAACTCTCGCACGCCGTTTCAATCCCGCAAAAGCCTATGCTCGATCCAAGTTAGCCAATATACTGTTCACGAAAGAGTTGGCAGCACGCCTGCGAGGGACAAGAGTAACGGTGAATTGCGTGCATCCAGGAGCAGTGGGCACAAATATAGGTGTTAACCGGGAGACAGGCTTTGGCAAGTCGATCCTTAAGCTGCTGTCATACTTCTTTTTAACTCCTGAACAAGGAGCCGATACAGCGATCTATTTGGCTACAGAATCGGATTTGCAAGAGGTAACCGGTCAATATTATTATCGACGAAAGAATCAGGAGCTGACTCCCAGAGCACAGAATAAACAAGAGGCGCAGCGGCTGTGGCAATGGAGCCAGGAGCAGGTCGGCCTGAGTGAATTAACACATTTGGAGGAATCAAGGGATGAGTTGGGAGAATAGCAGGATTGAAGATGCAAAACCTACAGACTTAACAGCTATTGTGGAGATTTATAACTCAACGATTGCTGGACGGATGGTAACTGCGGATCTGGAACCTATTACTGTTGCAGACAGAGAAAAATGGTTCAATGAGCATAACAGCCACCATCGTCCTTTATGGGTACTTAGGCAGGGAGATGAGATTGCGGCATGGTTCAGCTTTCAATCCTTCTATGGTCGTCCAGCGTATAATGCAACAGCAGAAATTAGTGTATACGTGAGTGAAAAGTTCCGTGGTGGTGGAGCCGGTAGAATTCTTTTGAAAGAGGCCATTGAGAAAGCACCTAGTCTCGGCATTAAGAATCTAGTTGGTTTTGTGTTCGGACATAATGATCCAAGCCTTGGTTTGCTAGAAAAATTCGGTTTTAAGCAGTGGGGATTACTACCCGGTGTAGCTGAATTGGATGGTATAGAACGTGATTTAGTGATTGTTGGACTTAAAATCTAACTGCCACAATTGAAACGCTTACATTTTGAGTGTTGAGCTTACGCTATTTGTGTCACAATCAATCCATATTTTTGACCAACGCTGCAAATCCCGGATAACTGTCTCCAGGGCAAGTCCTTTATCCGTTAAGGAATATTGGATTCGCACAGGTGTCTCAGGGAATACTTCTCGAAGGACAATCCCTTCCAGTTCCAGCTCTTTAAGTCGTTCGGAGAGCAATCTTCCGCTGATGGGCAAGGCTGCTTCAATCACATTGAAACGTTGCGGTCCTTGGAGGAGCTGGTAGATAATTAAACCTGTCCAACGCCTGCCGATAATATCCATACTTTTTTGTAGCTGGGGACATAAATCAGTGGACTTCATATGGCTCACCTCTTAGTGAACATTATAAACGAAAAGACCAATAATTTAAACAAATTCCAATTTAATTCATAACTAGAAGGGATGATTGACAGTGGCTAAAAAAAAGAAAATGCCTACCACTCCGCGTCCTGCTGCGACCGATGGACCAGCTACGCTAAAAGACCTGTTGAGCAGTGATGTTCTTGGAAAGCTGAAGGCACAATCTGATGCGTTGAAAGCGGAAGAGAATGACCGCAAGGAAGCTGCTCGTAAAGCGGTTGAAGATCAGCGAAAAGCTGAGCAAAAGCGGCTTGAGAATGATTTTGCACATCTGTTGGAGAACAGTAATCAGGATTGGCACAAGTATAAATAACTGCTATAGCTAGCGGAAATAGATCATGTGATAAAGAGATGCCTATTAGGGTGTCTCTTTTTTAATGTTATTTATAAAATTCAATTGTTTTAAATTTTACTATACGAAAGGGTTGACCCTCAAAGTGGGCTTAGGTATAATCGAACATAGTGCAAATGAAAATCATTATCAATACCGATAATATCATCTATTTGTCAAACTATTTAACTATTAAACAGATAAGGAACAACTCATGAAACTAAAATATTTGTCCCTACTTCTAATAGTATTCTCATTTATATCTTTGTTTATAGGCGTAAAAGACATTTCACCTTTGGATCTTTTTTCGCTTACGGAATCTCAGATACAGACTCTGCTAGTCAGCCGGATTCCACGCTTAGCTGCACTGATTATAGCTGGTGTAAGCATGAGTATTGCCGGATTAATTATGCAGCAATTATCACGAAATAAATTCGTTTCTCCCACTACGGCGGGCACGATGGATTCCGCGAAATTCGGTATTCTCGTGTCCCTGATGCTGTTCACAGGGGCGACACCGATGCAGAAGCTGCTCGTTGCTTTTGTTTTTGCCCTACTAGGAACATTTATATTTATGAGAATCTTAGATCGGATCAAGTTCAAGGATAGTATTTTTATCCCGCTGGTCGGACTCATGTTCGGGAACATTGTAGGCTCGATTACTACATTTTTTGCTTACAAAAATGATTTGGTTCAGAATATCTCGTCTTGGATGCTTGGCGATTTCTCAACGATTATTAAGGGTCAATACGAATTAATCTATATCAGTATTCCACTTGTCATTCTCGCGTATGTTTTCGCCAATAAGTTCACCGTTGCCGGTATGGGGGAGGATTTCTCCGTCAATCTCGGTATGAACTACAAAGCGGTAGTGAACGTAGGATTGGTGATTGTAGCGTTAATCTCTTCAGTTGTTATTTTAACCGTAGGTACGATTCCATTCCTGGGTCTTGTTGTACCTAACATAGTAACGCTATACATAGGCGATAACTTGAAAAAAAATCTGGCGCATACTGCCATTCTAGGTGCGGTGTTCCTCCTGTTCTGTGATATTCTGGGCAGGCTCATTATATATCCATACGAAATATCCATCAGTCTCACGGTAGGCGTCATCGGAAGTGGTCTATTTATCTACTTGCTGATGAGAAGAAAGGCGAATTAGTGATGAAGACGAAACTAACTATATTATCCTTAAGCGCTGTTGCTCTCATCGTCTTGTTTATGACCTATCATGTTATGGGAAATTGGGATTATGTTCTACCCAGTCGGGGGAGAAAGCTGGCGGCCATCTTAATTACCGGAGCGGTGATAGCTGTCTCTACCGTAGTTTTTCAGAGCATTACGAACAATCGGATTTTGACACCTAGTATTCTGGGGCTAGACTCTTTGTACATGTTGATCCAGACGTTCGGTGTATACGCCCTAGGCTCATCAAATATGACGTTTATGAATAAAAATGTGAATTTCTTGTTCTCAGCTTGCATCATGGTTCTGTTCTCAGGTGTGCTGTATAAGCTAATGTTCCGAAGAGAGGGTCAAAACATATACTTCCTGCTGCTCGTAGGACTTATTATGGGGACGATGTTCCAGAGTGCATCTTCTTTTATGGAAGTGCTCATTGATCCGAATGAATTCCTGATTCTACAAGGAAAAATGTTCGCCAGCTTCAACAACGTCAGCAGTGATCTACTGATATTGTCTACAGTTGTTCTAGCGTTAACTACGCTGTATTTCATGCGATTTGTGAAGTACTTAGATGTTATTTCTTTAGGAAAAGATGAAGCCATTAACTTAGGGATCAATTATGACTATGTAGTCAAAAGGCTGTTAGTTATTGTATCCATCTACGTTTCGATATCAACGGCTTTAGTAGGACCGATCACTTTCTTGGGTTTACTAGTAGCCAATGTGGGGCATCAGTTGTTCCGTACGTATAAGCATTCCTATCTGATTCCCGGCACGATTTTGCTAAGCATTATTGCTCTTGTCGGGGGACAGTTTCTAGTTGAACGTGTGTTTGGATTCACTACTACGGTTAGTGTAATCATTAATTTTGCAGGTGGCGTCTACTTTGTCTATCTGCTGTTAAAGGAGAATAAGTCGTGGTAGAAGTTAAGCATGTAACCAAGCGTTATGGCGGAATTACCGTCGTTGACGATGTGTCTTTATCCATTAAAAAGGGTACTATTACCTCGTTTATCGGCCCTAACGGAGCTGGTAAAAGCACGTTGCTCTCCATGATCAGTAGACTTATCTCCAAAGACGCGGGAGAAGTACTGATCGAAGGGAAGGAAATTGGCAGCTGTAAGAGTAATGAACTTGCTCGTAAAATATCGGTGCTAAAGCAGTCCAATCATATCAGCGTACGCCTTACCGTGAAGGAACTTGTTTCTTTCGGAAGGTTCCCTTATTCACAAGGGAAGCTCACACCTGAGGATCGAGCGTTCGTTGACGAAGCGATTGCTTACATGGACCTCCAAGAGATGCAGGATAAATATATTGATCAGCTTAGTGGTGGTCAACGTCAAAGGGCATATATTGCGATGGTTATGGCTCAGGATACGGAGTATATTTTGCTCGATGAACCACTTAACAACTTGGACATGAAGCATTCTGTACAAATTATGAAGGTGTTACGCCGACTGGTAGAAGAGAAGGGCAAGACGATTGTGCTCGTCATTCATGATATTAATTTCGCTTCTTGTTACTCTGACTACATTGTAGCGCTCAAGAATGGGCGGGTAGCTTCATCGGGTACGGTGGATGAAATTATTGATACAGCAGTGCTTAGGGATGTATATGACATGGATATCCCTATAGAAACAATAGGTGGTCGTAAAATTGGTGTCTATTTTTAAACAAGACTCCGCTTATATTTCGGAAATTATTATGACGTAACGCTAGAAGTGATAGGCGCCAGCTTCTTGACGAATACGCGAATAATTCAAATAGCTTGACTATAAATTATAGGGGTGAATATTTTGAAGAAGAATGTATCTTTACTAATCATGACAGTGTTTCTTGCCGTAATCTTGGCGGCCTGTGGCTCCAATAATGCAGCAACTTCAGATAATAATACAGCAGCGGCAGGCAATACAGAGGCTACTACTGCACCGAATACAGAATCCAAAGAGCTTACTATTAAGCATGAACTTGGAGAAATTACGATTAAGAGTAACCCGCAGAAAGTCGTTGTATTTGACTTCGGTACACTCGATACTTTGGATAAACTGGGCGTAGAGGTGACTGGAGTGCCTCAAAGCAATGTACCCTCTTATCTCTCTAAATATAGCGATGCCAAATATGAGAATGTCGGTGGTTTGAAAGAGCCTGACTTCGAAAAGATAAATAGTCTTTCTCCTGATCTGATCATCATTTCCGGCAGACAGCAAGATTCTTATGATGAATTCAGCAAAATTGCACCTACATTGTACGTTGCTGTAGATAATGCGAATTACATGGAATCCTTCACGAAAAATGTGAAGACGCTGGGCCAAATTTTTGGCAAGGAAGCTGAAGTAGAAGCTGAGCTTGCGACTATTACTGACTCCGTTAAAGCTCTGAATGAGAAAGCTAAAGCGGATGGTAAAAAATCTCTTATTATTCTTGCCAATGAAGGAAAAATCAGTGCTTATGGTTCAGGTTCACGTTTTGGTATTATCCATGATGTATTCGGATTTGCACAAGCGGATGATAAAATCGAAGTATCCACTCACGGTCAAAGCGTATCTTACGAATATGTAGCCGACAAGAATCCCGATTATCTGTTCGTAGTAGATAGAGATGCGGCTGTGAAGAGTGATGGCAGCAAATCCGGTTCAGCGAAGGATGCAGTTGAGAACGATCTCGTGAAGAACACAAATGCTTTTAAAAACGGTAAAATCATTTACCTTGATCCTAACTACTGGTACTTGTCCGGTGGCGGTTTAATCTCTGTTAGTGAAATGCTCAAAGAAGTTGAGGTTGTTCTGTAAGCAGAGTAACCTGGGGAATTGAATGATCAATGAATATTCAGATAATTATTAACAAGCCTGTTGGCAGGAGTTAACCTCCTTGTCAGCGGGCTTTTTTTAGCATTCTTCCATAGAAATACTGGTATATTCATACTAGTTGCTAAATTTAGCTGTAACTTTTTATGCGAGTATACGTGGTTAGGTTAAGGGGGGAGTGCATGAAGCGAAATTCACTGGATGAAATATATCAGATGTATGTGATGGATATTTACCGCTATTTGCGCTCCCTTTGTGGTGATCATCACGCGGCCGAAGATTTAATGCAGGAGACCTTTTACCGTGCTTATTTATATTTGGAGGATTGTAAAGACGAGAAGATTAAGCCGTGGTTGTTCCGTGTCGCGTACAATGCCTTCGTAGATTATAAGCGGAAGGAAGGACGCAGTACTGTTCAGAGTGAGGATTTTTTTAAACAGCTCGCCCATCCAGATACCACGGAAAGCACGCTGCTTCGGCAGGAACGTTGGGAAGAGATGAGGATTGCGATAGGTGAGCTACCGGACAATCAGAGGCATGCACTGCTGCTACATGATTTTCATGGTCTTAGTTATCTGGAGGCATCGGACATTATGAATGTGGGTCTGTCCCAATATAAGATCTTAATCTTTCGAGCTAGACAGAAGCTGCGTGAAGCAGAGCGGAGGAGGAATGAACATGAGTGAGGAGTTCAAGGAGAAGTTAAGAAGGTACGGCGAAGGTACCCTTGCTGACGAGGATAGGGATGTAGTGGAGCGCGAACTGGAGAAGATGGAAGCTTATCAGGCTTATCTGGATGAACTCATGGGTGAAGAAAAGCCGGCTTCACGTGAGGATAAGAGCATAAAATACGGAAAGAGTAAAAGAGACAGACCTGGCAAGGAAAAAAAGATCATCCGCCGCGGTAAATGGAGAGCCCGTATATCGAATACTTTAACGGTAATTTCTGCGTTCTTAATTTTCATGATTATTTGCAGTATTATCAGTGCGATATTTTATGGTACTGGGGAGAGAGTAGAGAAATACCGTGATGTTGTTTCTTCCGCTATTGCTGTCTCACAGCCGAATACGATTGTACATTTGAGCAGTGGTACCGGTCCATTTTTTAGTATGAATCTGACAAGTAAGATAGAGAAACAAGTGGGAGATGAACAAATCACTGTCGGAGATTATTCAATGAAGCTTCTATTTGGCTGGGCTAGGCTCTACAACTATTCCTGGACAAATGAGAGTAGAAGTGTTGGTTATTACTTTGTATATCCACAGGGGAAGAAGGATGCGGCAAATCGTATGGATGATAGCAGTGAGTGGGAGAGATTAGAGAAGCTCCCTGAGGGGACGGTAGCGGAAGCGTACTTGTCTTTTGACCAATTATTTACGACAGATGAGCTGTTGAAGAAGTTTGAGCCTAAGAATCTTCAGCCTTTGTGGTTTGCGGCAGATACAGGTCCACGGACACGACAGCCAGTAGTTAATGATCCATTAGGTTTTCCATATATGCCAATTTGGCATGCGGATGATATGAAAGTGACGCAGGAATCGAGGGAGAAGCGAGGATGGTTTGGAGGGGTGACTAGTCGTTCAAGTAGTTCTCCATCTGTTGAGTCATATGGGGATGGTGAACTACGTAATGCGAACTTCCTCAAGACGCTGCACTTGATGCAGGAGTATAAATCCATCTCCAAAAGGGTGATTCCATTCATTGATTTGGATGATTCCATTAGTTATATAGAGAAGAATGGAGTTAAGCTCTATGGAGCTGTTGTAACCGGTCCGGTGAAAGAACTGCTCAAGCTGAAGGATGAAACATGGGTCAGCAGAATGCATGTTGGGGAAGTAAGGCTGTGGAATTGGCAGGATCGGGAGAACTAGTTGCGGAGTGGAGGAAGTCACAGAACTTGCTTCTCGCTTAAGCAAATCGTACAATTATTTGAATATTAGATTTATGAATAAGTATGATAACCAAAGTTGAGGATGATAGATTAGGAGCTGAGATTTATGAAAGTAGGAGTCGTATCTGATACACATATGTCAAGAATGGCTAAGTCTCTGCCAAAGGCGTTGATAGCAGAGTTTCAAAATGTGGATTTAATCTTGCATCTCGGTGATTGGGTGAGTATGGGAATCTATGATTTACTGTCAGAACTAGCACCGGTAGAGGGGATTGCCGGAAATAATGATGGGGATGAGATCATTGCGCGTTTCGGAGAGCGCAAGATCATTATCCTTGAAGGAATCCGGATTGGCATGGTACATGGACATACGCCACATTCCCGTAAAGGAACGGATGGGAACGCCCTGCTTGCTTTTGCGAATGATGAGGTGGATTGTATTCTCTTTGGTCATTCACATCAGCCCTTGCTAAGAGAGGAGAATGGCATCCTGCTATTTAATCCAGGTTCTCCTACAGATAAGCGACGTGAGAAATTGTATTCTTTCGGAATTTTAGATATCGAAGCGGGTAAAGTTAGTGCCCGGCATGTGTTCTACGATTCAAAGGAATAAGGCTCAATTGTCCAAATCATTCGGCGTTCTCTCCATGGTGAACGGCTCGGTAACCATTTACAATGAGGTTAAAACGGGCGAAGCCGGAAAGTGAGCGCTGATGATGAACAATTATCGAATAGAACGAGTGGTTCTGGATGATTTAGAACGGCTCATCCCATTATTTGATGAGTATCGAGTATTTTATGGAGCAGCCTCAGATCGGGAAGGTGCACGCGCCTTCTTAGCCGACAGACTAAAGCTGAATGAATCTGTGATCCTTATGGTGGTTGAGGGGAAAGGCGATGAGAAACGCGCGCGGGGCTTCACACAGCTCTATCCTTCTTTTTCATCGGTTACGATGGAGCGCCTCTGGATCCTGAATGATTTGTTCGTTACTGCAGAAATCCGAGGGCAAGGGCTAGGTGCTATGCTACTGGAAAGTGCTAGAGATTATGCGGTCTCTACGAATACGAAGGGCTTATCCCTGACAACGATGACAGAGAATGTGGGGGCGCAGCGGTTATATGAAGCGCATGGCTACATTCGGGATGATGAATTTTTTACCTATAACCTTTTTTTCTAAAGCAGCTAGAGAGAAAGACGAGTAAGGGGCGTTAAAGTGGAAACAAGTCATAAGTTGGCAATCTTTTTTGACCTCGATGATACGTTGTATGATCATCTGGTACCATTTAAAGAAGCGGTACGGGAAGTGCTCAGCCCAGATGAGAGTAGTCTGGACTTTGCTGAATTATTTTATAAAGTGAGACATCATAGCGATGTGTTGTGGCCGATGTATTTGCGCGGTGAGATTCCGCTTGAAGAGACGAGGGTGCGCCGTTTGGAGCTTGCTTTTGCCGAGTATGGTTTGCAGATTGATCGTGATCAAGCCACAGCGGTTCAAGCGGCATATTTTGGACGTCAATATACGATTCAGATGATTGATGGCGTGCGTGAGCATCTTGAACGATTTATTGCGGACGGTCATAAGGTAGGCATAATTACGAATGGACCGAAGGATCATCAGATGAGTAAGATTCGTGGACTAGGCTTAGATCAGATTATTCCCGAGGACATGATCTTTATTTCTGATGCTGTAGGTCTTGCTAAACCGGACCCGGAAATATTCATACACGTAAACCAAAAGACGGGTACTATGGCGGACAATTCGCTTTATATAGGGGATACTTGGGCTAACGATGTAGTTGGAGCACTTGCGGCTGGATGGAAGGTTTGCTGGTACAATCCGCGAGGCAGACAACCAGCTACGGATCATAAGCCTAGTTATATTTTTACTAATTATAAGGAATTTGGCGAGCTTCCTCTTGTTTGAGAGAACAAGTCCTCCAAAGATATTAATAAGCCATGCGAGAGAAATCTGCGCATGGCTTTCATTATTTTTATAACTAATTTTGGGGTAGTTGGATGCCGCCACCCGCTTATATCACATTGGCCATATTTATTATCACCTACAGCCGTCACCGTGCCGTCTGATTTAAGGAGGGCGGTATGACGATAGCCCGCCGCTATGGAAGGTAGGGGTTTCACAAGGTTCATAAATCTCGCTCCTTCTATCCAAAAAAAGCTTGCTCCCTAGAAAGCCAGCTTCGGCTCAAAGGGACAAGCTTTTTTCGTTTAATCTGCGAAGCTATACGTTGGATCTGTCAGGTTCATTCTTTCTTTTATGCCTTTAGTGGCATAGATTTTGTTGTCGTCGGTAATAAAGAAAGCTTCAACATCATCAGGTAAAGATTCAAGATATTTCATGCCCTCCTCGATTCCCATCAGGAATACCCCAGTGGATAAGGCATCCGCATCTGTTGCATTCGGGCTCATAATGGTAAGGCTTTTGAGACCGTTCTGTGAGGGATATCCTGTGCGTGGATCAAGGATATGATGGTAACGAATATTATCCTGCATAAAATACCGTTCGTAAACACCAGAAGCATCGATGACCTCATCTGAGATTTTAATGGTTCCTAGCTGTGTGCCACGGCTTTGATCTGGATCCTGCAATCCGATATTCCATTCCGTTCCGTTTGGCTTCTTACCGAGAGCAATAATACTGCTGCCTCCGAGGTTAATCATAGCGCTATTTAGACCTTGCTCTTTCAAATAATCAGCGATACGGTCAGCAGCATAACCTTTACCAATGCCGCCCAGATCTAGCACCATATTTTCCTTCATCAGCTTTACAGTTTTCGCAGCTTCATCAATTTCAACGTCCTTGTAATTGGTTAGGCTCTTCGCTTTATCAATTTCAGCTTGGGGAGGGACCTTATCTCCACCGCTACCGATATTCCAAAGATCGATTAACGGACCGATTGTAGGATCAAATAGCCCGTCCATTTCTTTTGCGTATTGTATGGATTGTTTAATTACATCCAGGGTCTCGTCAGAAACAACAACCGCTTCTTTTCCTGCTGCCTGATTGACTGCGTAAGTCTCTCCACCTTCTTTGGTGCGGCTAAGCTCCATATCCATTCGCTCCAGCATCTGCTGGATATCATCCATATTTTTCTGTTCTACTGTAGCACCGAACACTTTGATATTCACAACAGTGTCATAAATATAAAAGGTTTGAGAGAGAGACTTTTCCTCTCCTTTTCCGGATGTTGTTGCGCTACCCGTAGTTCCCGCTGTTTTATCGTCCTTATCCTTAGTAATTAGCCAAGCGCCGACAGCTATGAGGGCGATGACGATTACAACGAGGATCAGCGTCGTTTTTTTGTTCTTGAACATATTCCACCATCCATAAAGTTAGTTTCTAAAACAAAACACATTATTTATATCATACCCCAGATAACAACTTGATGGAAATTAATTTCATGACACATTTAGGGATATAATCGGGCGACATAGAAAAAAGCCCCGTATCCTGATTCGGAGCGGTGCTACAGATTTAGAAGTAAACGATGCTACTTAATCGAGCATATATTCACTATATTTATTCTTGCGAGGATTTAATACGAAGAGGATACCCTTGGCATATCCGCTAACAGCTTTGAAATTCCGTTTTAGAGTTGCTTTAGCCGTCAGACAAGCCAGTGTCCAGATCAAGGCAGCATAATTCATAAAAGGAGCTTTACGCAAGTTGAGCAGATAGTAGTGGTTGATGGCGGTAGCACGTGCTACAACGCCTGCCTTATCGCGAGAGCCTGGCGACTCATGATGGATGATTTTCATGGCGGGATTAATCACAAGCTTGCCATAGCGGCTGGCCAAATGAGACAAATAAATATCTTCGGCTATGGAATAGCTTGTCATCCATGGATAGGGTTTAATATCACGTAGTGCCGAGCGCCGGAAGGACATATTGCAGCCGTGAAAAAAATCCGTTTCAAATACATGCTTCTTCTCTCCCCAAAGGAATTGCGAGCCTGCAAACATACTTGCCGACAATCTGCCTGGTGATCCGGACATTTGTCCGGTTAGCATACCGAATAGCCTGCTTGGCATGCTACTATGTATGCCTTTGGCTACACCACCTACACCAACTATGGAATCATCGGCTGCATAAGTATCTAGCAGTCGTCGAATATATAAGGAGTCATCTAATTCTGCATCATCATCTAAGTTAAGCATAATTTCTGCATGGATCAGTCCTAGCGCTTCGTAACGGGAAAGCCAGAGACCAGGCTTAGTTTTGCGATGATAATGTAGTTTAGCCTGCGGTAACCCAGTTAGTATTTCACGATAATAGGCTAATCTGTCCTCAGGGATCTCACCGTCGTCCACAATCCATAGCTCGATGGAGATGTCCTCAAGCTGTGTCTGCTTGCCAATGGACTCTATGCACACCGTAAGGTCGTCGATTCGGTTACGGGTAGGAATCACTATAGATAGATCATACATATCTTGAATCTCCCTTCAGGACTTCTTTCGTCCGCTAATCTGAATGTAGTCTTCCGGCGAAATGGTTACCTTGATTCTATCGTTCCTGAAGAAGAGCGTATATACCACTTTCGTATACTTTTAGTTGGGGTTCAGGTCTATAGAGATTTTTTGAAAATAAAAGTTAAGTTTGTATTTTTCGGTTTTTAACTATATAATAGTAAGCGACGAATATTTAGTTATCAATCTTATTCAGCAATTACAAATGAACAATAATATTAGGAGGTTTTTTTCATGAGAATAGATATTTGGTCCGATTATGCGTGTCCATTTTGTTATATTGGTAAAAGACGTTTGGAGAATGCGCTGAGTCAGTTCCCGAACAGAGATCAAGTAGAGGTGGTATTCCGTAGTTTTCAACTGGATCCTCATGCAAAATTGAATGAGACTCAGAGTATTCATGAGATGCTGGCTTCCAAATACGGTATGACGATTGAAAAAGCAAAAGCAATGAATGCTCAGTTAGCTGATCAAGCCCAAGATGTGGGATTGGATTTCCAATTCGATACGATGAAGCATACGAATACTTTCGATAGTCATCGCCTGAGTCACTTTGCAAGCTCAAAAGGAAAAGGTGCAGAAATGTCCGAACGTTTGCTACGTGCCTACTTTACGGATTCATTGAATCTTGGAGACCGCAGTGTACTTGCTACACTTGCTGCCGAGGTAGGGCTGGATCAGGCAGAAGTTGCGGCAATGCTGGAGACAGATGCTTACACAGCTGAAGTGAACGGCGATATCGAAGAAGGAAGCCGTCTTAATATTACCGGTGTACCATTCTTCGTGTTCAATAATAAATATGCGTTATCTGGTGCACAGCCAGGACCTGTATTTACAGAGGTGTTGGATACCGTGTGGGCGGAGGAGCAAGCAGGACCAACGCTGCAGGTGGTTGGTAATGGAAAATCCAAAGTATCCACGGATGATGGCTGCGCGGACGGATCTTGCAATATATAAAGTTTGTATAGTGTAGAGAAGAAGAGATGGAGAAGTTTCCATTTCTTCTTTTTTTAATTCCGAAACTCTGCTCTGTTTTACACATTAAAAAGACAAGCGCCCCCGAATCTATCCGGGAGCGCTTGTCTCTTTATGATGTGTTTATCTAAAAGAAGTGATAAAGCTTGTGAACAAGGTGCGGACATCGTACTGATGTTGATTGATAGGCTCGATAGGCCGGTTAATGCCGAGCAATGTGTATACTGCAGTTCTTGCTGCTCGGATAGAGTATTCTTCCGTGAATACAACATCATCTGGAATTTCGCAATATTGGCCAACGAAGGCAAGGTTAGTGGAGCCTTCAGGCACTACTTTAGGTCGGTCGCTATTTAATCTAGGCATGAATTGTGAAGTGATATAAGGCATCATACATGGAATACAATTAGCAGTTGCCATGATCTCGTCCTTATGTTCTTCGAAATGAAGATGACCGATTAATTCTTCCATAATTTCTTCACCAGTACATTCGCTCATTTTCTTCTTCACGAAGTCTCCTACGTTGTCAGGGTACAAACCGTAACCCCAGAATACTTTTACATGCTCTGGTTGATTGCGGAAATGCGGTTGGAAAGCTAAGACAACGGACATTAACCAGCTCGAATCTTTAAAGGTAACCAATGCGCCAGTGCCTGCACGATTACGAGTGAATTTCTCCATAAGATCGAAGAATTTGGAATCTTGGAAGGTCACGGTAAAGGACTCCCATTTCGAACCATCGATATGATCATCGAAGGAGGATGGATTGCCGAGACCTGGTTTTTTGGCAGCGATGTTCTCCCATAACTTCCATGAGCTACCCTTTCCATTGAGACGTGGGGCAGAGGTCATGGATCCAAGGCTTGATCCTTCAGTCATGGAGCCGTTCGTGACGATTACGATATCGTCTTCGCTTATGTTAATAACGTCTGGGACACCTTGGCGCAGGACGTTCATTTGGGTTACGGTAATGCCATCTCCGTCTTTGAACTGCAGGTCAGTTACTGTACATTTCAATGTAAAGTCTACACCAAAGCCTTCGAGATATTTGTGCATAGGTAAGATGATGGAATCATACTGGTTATATGGAGTGCGGGTTACGCCTTCCAGGGTTTGAATTCTTGGGAACTCATGAACGAAGCGAATCATATATCGTTTAAGCTCTACCGCGCTATGCCAAGGTTGGAAGGCGAAAGTAGTAGCCCACATATACCAGAAGTTCGTGGTGAAAAAGTGTGGACCAAACCAGTCGTTAATCCGAGCTTTTCCCATTTTTTCTTCTGGTGTAATAATCAATTTACCCATCGCAAGCCGGTCAGCCATATCGAAGCCCATGGATAATACATCTTCCACCTCACCGTTGCGGTTAACGAGTCTAGCGTTAGCATGTGTTGGATTGGCGGTATCGAATTCTATAATCTCTTCTCTAACGGATTTCTCAGGATGGTCGAGGGAGGGAATCGACATGAGTAGATCCCATGTATTCTCATAGGTCTCATCGTTGAGCATCCGGCCACCGCGAATGACATAACCGCGCTCAGCGTCACCTGCGCCGTCGTTGCTGCCACCGAGAATCTTCATCTCTTCAATAATGTGAATGTTCTGTCCCGGAAAGTCACAGTCTCTGACCAGGTAAGCCGCGCCCGCTAAGGATGCAATTCCGCCACCGACAAAATAAACCTGTTTATTACCGTACTCTTTTTTCACAATGGTCGCCTCCAAGTTGTTGTTGAAATAATCACACTCTTAATGTAAACCAACTCCAATTTCGAAGGTATAATCAATCCTTTTAGAGTGTATGGATTTTAGTCATTACGGTCCATGTGTCTAGTTTTTAGACAAAAAAACCGCTGAACCCAAAGGTTACAACGGTTTGTTCTCATATTTGTGCAAAGCTTTTAGAAAATTCCCCTCAATGAGTACACTTAGCTTCTCGATAATGTGATCCGGATGCTCCTTCATCCCGTCTCTCATCCACTGAATGACAAGGCCTGTGAAGGCCAGTGTATAGAAGTTAGCAATGAAATGTTTATCTTCGTGGCTAACCTCCATCCCGGCGGACAGTTCGTTTATGACACCCATAATGAGATCATTCGTCACTTCGTATAGATACGCATCCAGATGATTTCTGCCCAGTGAGTTCAAGGTGTTGCAGCAAAAGGTTTTATTTCGTTCGATATAGCAGAAGATTTTATAAAAACCGTCCGTCCACGTACTGTAGCTACGATACTGGGCGATGCTCTCTACAGCCTCAGTCTTATAGATCCAACCGAGTAAATCAAATATATCTTGAAAATGATAATAGAAGGTTTGTCGATTTAGTCCGCAATGGTCCACGAGTTGTTTGACTGTAATTTTATTGAGCGACGTATGTTCCATTAGTTCTTTTAAGGAATGGGACAATGCATTTTTGGTTAGAAAAGAATTGGACAACGATCGATCATCTCCTCCGTTCAAGCTTTCGGCCACTGCTTAACCAGCAGACGAATTGCTTCCGCCAATAAACCGAGTGCAAATCCTCCACATATAAAAAAGAAAAAAGCAAGGAGTCCCGCGAGATCCTCCCAACCGGACATCTCTCTATAGGTGTAGCTTAGCATAATTACTGAACCGATGATTATTCCTGTTGTAGTGATTAACCAGAGTAGACGAGCTCCGAACCATGCTAAGACGTTAACGATACCAGATACGACAATGGAAAAGAGTGCGAAGCGCAGCAAGAGTGTGACATCCAATGTATGAGCCATCATAACGAATCTGTGCAGAATAAAAAGCAGCCACAGAAAAATACCATAAACAGCCATCCAGATAAACCAACGGTTACTTTTAGTTGCAGGCAGGAATTTCAATTCTGGCTCACCTCTTTTTCCAAAGTACGAACGGTGTACAGTAGAGATTATACGGAGAAAGATTCCAGTTCTTCTACACTTTGCAGCAGATGATTCAGCAGGTTCGGAATGTCCTCCATCTGCTCCTCTGTGATTTGCCTTTTGAATCGCAGCTCGATGCAGTTGTTGTAGGTTTCACCTTCTTGACCATAAATGAAGCTTAAAGATTGCACAGGCTGGAATTCAGGCCCCCAGATCGCTTTGAGAACACTCTCGATCGCCTGACATTCAGCAGGGATATCTTCGATCTCCATATAAAAACGTAACGAAAGATTGCAACCGGGATCCGTGTTAGGCACTTCCAGTATTTCATCGCTAAGATCTTTCACAGATGAAGTAAGAAAGACTTCGGCGGTTACGCTCCTGCCAGCCGTCAATTGGAAGGAAAGGCTAAATTCTCTGGACATCGATGCCATATTCAGAAGGTCGGAACGATCCGTAACTACTAGAATTCCGTCCAAATTATCGTAATCGTAGATTTGGTTCTCAAAAGCAATTTTAATATTATCGAAGACAGTAGGATGGAACAATAATGGCACCTTCTTTTGTTTATTAGTATTGTAACATGATCTAAATAGAAGTGAAAAAGATGCCCGGGGACCATATGGACCGGGCATCTTTCGCTTGTTACTCCATGACCTTGAACATGCCCGTCATACCCGGGGCATGATTCTGAAAGCCGTATCGTTCGTAAAAGGTATCATTCCCATGTGATGCGAAAAGTCCGACGAACGCGCCAGAAAAACAATGAGATCGAATATAGTGTATTAGCTGCTCAATAATGACATTACCAATGCCTTGGCCCTGAAATTCGGGAAGCACGGCTACGTCCTGAATATAGAAATACATATGACCATCGCCGACGATCCGCCCCATACCGATAACCTTGTCTTCCTGTACAACGACCATACCATACACCGAATGAGCCAGAGAGGCTGCGGTCATTTCCGTATTCACGTTCCCCCAACCGACAGCTTCCCATAAGGAGGCATGCTCCTCAGTCGTGGGTAAACGTTCAATACATTCATAATGATGTGCTGTTGTCATAGCTAATCACCCATTCTTTGTTAAGTTATTGTAGCGATTGTAGTGTAGTAAGCTCCACTGTAATCAGCCCCCTTAGGATGAATGGGTATTCACTGTGATCTTGTTAGTTCGTAGGTGCAGGTGCGGTATATTTCAGGAAAGTCTTCGGAATCGGGCTTTCGAAGGTCATTAACTCTCCTGTAGTAGGATGAATAAAAGAAAGTACACGAGCATGCAGACCGAGACGGCCTACCGTTTTGGTCTCTGCACCATACTTCTTGTCTCCTGCAATCGGATGGCCGATATCTGCCATATGAACACGAATCTGATTTTTGCGTCCAGTTTCAAGCTTTACCTCAAGTAACGAGAAGTGGCGGTTCGCCTGAATGAGCTTATAATGTGTGATCGCATGTAGACCATCGCCTTCATGAGGACTGGAGTACATTTTCAGGGTAGAGGTTTCTTTTAGCCAAGAGCTCACTGTACCTTCAGGTCTTTTGACGGCGCCTTCGACTAGAGCTACGTAAGAACGTTCTTTCACGGTATCCTTCCACGTAGTTTGCAGTGCTTGCTGGATCCGTTCGCTTTTGGCAAACATCATTACCCCAGACGTATCGCGGTCCAAGCGGTGCACGACAAAAATTCGATTCTTAGGATTGCTGATGCGGACATGCTCCATAAGCTGGCGGTAAGCTGTTAATTCATTTTCTTCCGCAGTGGCAATCGACAGCAGTCCAGCATCCTTCTGAATAATGATTAGATCATCATCTTCATGGACGATGGTGAGTCCGATCGTTTCCGCTACTTGTACAGGCTTTTCTTGATCAATCGTCACAGTTTGACCCGGATGCAATTGAAAATTATGCTGTGTGATTACTTTGCCGTTCACTGCTACTTGTCCACGCGAGAGGATAGATTTAATAGCATTTCGTCCACGGCCTGTGATATGGATGAGTAAGAAGGGTAGCAGCTCAGAAGGTTCATTTACTGTAAAAGACTTGGGCGCTGCGGGTGCTTTAGCTTTATGATTAAGCTTGCCATTTGGCTTGCTGTGGGAATTGCTGTGGGAACGAGTACCTCTTTTGGCTGTTTCTTTAGGATTTCTTCTTGTGTTCATGACTGCATTCTCCGTCCTTTAATATTGTACTCCTCAATATACCATGGGCGGTTAAGAAATACTATGTGAAGGGCAGCAAGAAACGAATTCGATTTATAGATAGAATAGCTGAGCTAGTCCTATCAGCAGGAATAAGCTGAAATATATCCAACCGATCACATTAGCGTATTTCTTTTCCCGGTGCATAGCATTGACTGCATATATTTTAGTATCCACAGTAAGCAACAGAACACTGGAGATCAGCAGCGCAACAATTACGTAGGTTAGCTGGTGATAGAGCATAGTAGTGCCTCCTATAAACGTCATTTAATTTTGTTTAAGACCTACTCTGTCGATGTGAGTTTTCAACTTAACTTCAATACTGAGATTGGAATACTGCTGCTCCCAGTCATGTTTGTCACGAACATGTGCTTTCCAGTAGGAGGGAGCATATGCACGAATATATTCACCCATGCCAAAGACATCGGAATGTGCTTGTTGAGTTTCTTCAATAAGGTGGTTGAAAATACCGATCACTCTCTTTTGAAAGATATCTTCAATCTTTTCTAAAGAACGGCTGGAATCGATAGGGATATTACTACGTAAATGCTCATCTAGAGCCGCTTCTAAAGAGAGGTTATAGGTGATGTGAGGTTTGCCCTCTTTGAATTGAACTTTCACCCTCGTGAACCGGTCGTTGACCTTGAGCATCACCGGACCGAATTCATCAGCATAAAAAAGATCGGAGTATCCCCCGGGATTAATGCCCTTCATGGACATATATGCTCCAATCTCAATCGGAATCGTCGAACCGACCATCACTCCACCACTAAAGTAAGCTAGGCCTTTAATCATGATATTGTCTTCCTGATGTAATGAGACGTAAGGCAGATAACCACTTTCGCCCCATTTGGAATCTGCTGACCAGAATACACCTATATAATCAGCGGGAAATTTCCCCGATGTCACTGCTTTTTCCATGGTGGAGAGGATGTAAAGGGTCGGCACTCGCTGCAGTGGAGGATTAATATTCATGAATTTGGCAGCTTCCCCTTCGGACACTAGCAGCCAGGTCCGGCGACGAACTTCTGGATTTCGCCGCAAATAATCATTTAAGTCGTCCATGCTTTTTCTTGCTATGTCCTCACTAATAATAATCACTCGTAAATGAATTAGATAACGTGGATCAGAAATTTGCTGCTGCAAATTGTTCATGGCGTCATCTAATGTGTACCCGTATACTTCTACGACCCATACTGGATTTTGATTCCCGCCTCCGCCTTCACCCCCACTGCCTGGTCCCAGTGGAACTCTTCCCGGAACCGCAATTTGGGCGGTTACACGAATTTGGGGTAGGTTAATATTTGCGCTTTTAAGATGAGTGGTTTGGTCATCATTTGTTTTGCTGTCTGGAGGGACGGAATCAATGGATAACCCTAGCACCAATGCACGATCTTCAATTTCGAGCTGGTCCCAGCAACCTGCGAGCAATCCAGACAGGAGTGAGAGAATAAAAATAAGAACTACACGCTTATAAATTTTTTCATTCATGAGAAATGGCTCCTTTATTTCGGATTAAAGAGACTAACCATAATAAAAGAGGATAGAAGGTCAAAAAAATCAAACCGATTATCGCTGTAATGCTAGCAAATGAATAGACCTGAAATATGTTTCTCGGCAAAAGTGAAAAAGTGAAGATAAGTGGAAGTAAGAAACTGGATATTAGGCGGTGATCCTTGTGCCGCAGCACTTGCTGCAGAGAGTATGCGGCTAAGTAGTAGTTCGTAAAAATGGTAGTGAATATAGAAATCACCCAAATTATTATAAAAAGAGCATCAAACCGTTCTAATAGTCCTGCGCCGATGGATATGGAGCGAGCTGCTTCTAGGGTTGGATAGGACAGTAATTTGGTTTCCTGAGCTCCAAACATGCCTAGAGTGACCCACACGATCATTACATAAATGAATCCAATGATACCAAGCGCAACAGTGCCTGCTTTAAGGATCTGTTGAGGTTTTTTCATTAGAGGAACCAGCAGGATGATGACAAATGTGCCTTGATAAAGGCCAGCGGATGTAATTGTTCCTTTGGAAAAGCTTGAAAAGGTGGTGTAATTTCCGGTGAGGGGTAGCAGGTTCAGAACATCAACATTTCTCATAGCTACCAATATAATTGCGATAACGGATAATAGAATAAAGGGTAAATAAAAAACATGTACATAAGTGAATTTTACAATATTTCTACGGATTGATAAGGCAACCAGTAGGAGCATTAAGAGAATTACTGCTTCGATTGGTGTCTTTTTAAAGACAACCGCAACACATACTTCTCCGAATTGGCGCATGGTGATCCCGGCAGAGAAAGCAAAAAACAAAGTAATAAGCATGGAGAAAATATCTGCGAGCCAAGTTCCGAGAAGGCGGCGGCTGAATACGAACAACGTTTCGTTAGGGAATTTTCGGCAGACAACCGCTGTAAACCAGCAACCTAAAAAAGCAACAGGTACGCCAGAAGCAGTTACGAGCGGTGCACCACTGTCTCCGGCTTCAGCCATATAACGAGGAATACTTAAGATTCCTATTCCTATAATCGTACTGATGATTACAGCCATGACTTGGATCGTTGTTATGGGGCGGTTACTATTCATCAGCTTCACTTTTCTCCTTAAAAATCAGATCGGTATGCATTTTGGGGATATCCTTCGCAAGAAGATCGGGATCAGGTGTATTGAGAAAGCTTGGGCGACTTCGCATCCACCATAAAGGTACACGAACAATACTATCCTTGAGGTCCTTCCAAATCGTAGGAACAAAGGGTGTCATGTAGGGAACGCCGAAGGATTCCAAGAATAATAAGTGGTTAACAATAACAATAGTGCCAAGCATTACTCCGTACAGACCAAAGCAGCCTGCCAATATGATCAGTGGAAATCTAAGCATTCTTGAAGAGATTGCGGCATTGTAAGCGGGTGTGGCAAAAGACCCTATGGTCGTTATAGCGACAACAACTACGGTAGTTGGACTCGCCAGACCTGCTGCTACGGCTGCCTGACCAATGACAAGCACACCTACAATAGAAAGAGCCCCGCCAATCATTTGCGGTAGGCGAATGGTTGCTTCGCGCAGCACCTCCATGAAGACTTCCATAATCAGAACTTCCAATACGGCTGGAAAGGGTACGCCAGCTCTTGCACCAGTTATTGCTACGGCGAACTCTGTCGGCAATAGCTCAGGATTGAAAGAGATAATGGATACATATAAGGCTGGGAAGAAAAGGGAAAATAATAATGCGATCAGGCGGATCATTCTTAGGAGGCTTCCTACAACAAAACGTTCTGTATAGTCATCCATCGTCTGAAAGAACTGATTGAAAAGCGCCGGGACGATGAGGCAGAATGGTGAGCCATCTACAAGGATGATGACTCGTCCTTCTAATAAAGAGGCTATAGATTTATCCGGACGTTCGGTTGGCTGAACCTGTGGAAACGGGGAAAGGGGATGATCCTCTATGAATTGCTCGATATACCCCGCATCAAGGATGCCGTCTACATTTATTGCTGATAATCGCTTCATCACCTTTTGAACTAGCCCTGGATCGGCTATTCCTTCGATATAACAAACAGATACTTTTGAGCGCGTCCGTACGCCAAGAGGGGCAGTTACTACACGAAAATCCGGTGTTTGTAGTCGATAGCGAAGTAAAGAGATATTGGATTCTAAATTCTCTATAAACCCATCACGCGAACCGCGTATGACTTGTTCAGTTTGAGGTTGCTCAATGCTACGATGCTCAATTTTACGCAGATTGAAGTAAAGTGCCTGATCCATTCCATCTATGATTAGAACTACATTTCCCTCCAGCAAGATAGAGGCTAGAGTATTTAGATCCTTAGTACGGTTACCTTGTGTTACTTGTACCGTCATACTCCAGATGTAATCAGGTAAATCCTTTAGATCTTTTGGAATTTCTGAGAGATCAGAGGAAACATTCATTAATGGCTTTAAAACATAGTTCTGAATTTGATTCTGGTCCACCACAGAAGAAAAAAAGATAATAGCCGCATCATGTCTACCGTACACCTTGAAGTTACGGACTATAAGATCACTGTCTTCTCCAAAGACTTGTTGAATGAAGCTTATATTGCTCTCCAGGCTGGAATCCAGTGGCTTTACCGGACGATTGTCCTGGGCAGAGGACTCTTTGCGTGCAGGTTTATGTTTAAAAGAGGTATATTTTTGTTTCCAATTTTGCACGGTCGCTCCACCCTTCTATGAAATCTCTCTTCTTAAAGCTTGGCTTAAAAGAAGGCCTTTTATGTAAATATTTCAAAGGAAGAACATGGTGACCATAGTTAAGGAGTGTTGCTCAATACACTTTTGACCGCTAAACTAAAGATAGAAACGCTTAAGGGGTTATGAGAGATATGATGATGCAAGCACCTACTATTGAACAGGCGCAGGCTGAGCTGCAAAAATATTACGGTTATCCGGATTTTCGGGATGGTCAGAAGAAGATTGTTCAGAACTTGCTGGAAGGTCGCGACACACTCGGTATTCTTCCTACGGGAGGTGGGAAATCGATTTGCTATCAAGTTCCCGCACTGCTGCTTCCTGGGCTAACACTAGTGATCTCACCATTGATCTCTCTGATGAAGGATCAGGTCGATGCGTTAACCACGGCAGGTATTCCGGCAGCCTTTATTAATAGCACGTTAAGCGGGAAAGAAGTAAATGAGCGGATTCGGGCTGCCCGTCGCGGCGATTTGAAGCTGCTTTATGTTGCGCCCGAAAGGCTAGAGCTGGACTGGTTCCGTCTGGAGATGGCTGAGCTGGCGATTTCCTGTGTGGCTGTGGATGAGGCGCACTGTGTATCTCAGTGGGGACATGATTTCCGTACAAGCTATTTGTCGGTATCACCTTTTGTGAACGAGCTGCCAGAACGGCCAATCTTGGCTGCATTTACAGCGACGGCAACACCAGAGGTTATGGAGGATATGGTTCGGCTGCTGCGTCTGCGCGAGCCGGGTATTTTCATGACTGGACTCGGAAGAGATAATCTAGCGATGTCTGTGCTACGTGGAGAGAATAAGCGGGAATTCGTCATGGATTACACAGCAACGCATTCTCATCAGCCGGGTATTGTATATGCGGCTACACGCAAAGAAGTGGATGATCTATATCAAAGGCTGCAGGCTTCAGGAATAGCGGCAGGCCGCTATCACGCAGGTATGAATGATCAGGAGCGGGCAGATAGCCAGGAAGGCTTCCTATATGACGATATCCGGGTCATGGTGGCCACCAACGCTTTTGGGATGGGGATTGACAAATCCAATGTCCGGTACGTAATTCATTATAATATGCCAAAAAATATGGAAGCTTATGTTCAGGAAGCGGGCCGTGCTGGACGTGACGGGGAGCCGAGTGAATGTATTTTGCTTTTTAGCGCACAGGATATTATGACGCAAAAGTTCCTGATCGAGCAGAATCCGCAGGATACGGACCGTAAAGCTAACGAATATCGCAAGCTTCAGCAAATGATTGATTATTGTTATACTACCCGCTGCTTGCGCAGTGCCCAGCTGGATTATTTCGGGGAGGAGCATGAGGACAAGTTATGCGGCATTTGCAGCTCATGTACAGATGAACGAGAGCTTGTAGATATGACCGTAGATGCGCAGAAGATATTCTCCTGCATTCACCGTATGCGGGAACGTTATGGAGTTGCGTTGGTGGCTTCTGTGCTGAAAGGCTCTCGCAATCAGAAGGTGATGCAATATGGTTTTGACAAGCTGCCAACGCATGGGGCGATGTCGAGCCGGACAGAGAAGGAGATCTCAGAGAGCATCAATGTACTCATCTCTGAGGGATATCTTGCTTTGTCTGAAGGACAATACCCCGTAGTGCGGCTCCAGCCTTTGGCTGCTGAGGTACTGCGCGGACAGCGTGAGGTCATGCAGCGAGTAGCGCGGCCATCACGAGCAGGTGCGGCATCTGGTACGCGAGTTCGTAGTCGCGGGCATGACCTGTCACCTTCGGCAGTCAATGAGACCGTCTTTGAGCAACTGCGTCTGATCCGGCGAGAGTTGGCGGGACGTGAGCATGTGCCCTCATATATTATTTTTAATGATGCCACGCTGCGTGAGATGAGTGTGGTTTGCCCACAGACCGAAGCGGAAATGCTGAGGGTAAAGGGTGTCGGGGAAGTGAAATACCGGAAGTATGGTAAGGCATTCCTAGAGTTTTTTCAAAATGAAATGTAGAAAAGGTCGTGTAGCATTGAAAATCGTTCTGACCACGCTAAACGCAAAATATATCCATACCTCACTGGCGATCCGTTTGCTTAAAGCTTACAGTGAGCATGAATTTAAAGATATTCATTTGGTGGAGTACACCATTAAAGATCCCGTGATGAATATCGTGTCCGACTTGTTTCAGAAACGGCCAGATGTGATTGGCTTCTCCTGTTATATCTGGAATATCGAAGAGACGCTCAAGCTGATCGGAATTCTTAAGCAAGTGATGCCTGAGGTTACGATTGTTCTCGGAGGACCGGAAGTTTCTTATGAGCCGCTGCATTGGATGAAGAGAGAAGCTGGCATTGATTTTATCGTCAACGGAGATGGAGAAGAGACGTTCCATCATCTGCTGCAGGAGCTGAGAGACGACCGGAAATTTCATTTTGTGTACGGAGCTGCTTATCGTAAGGGAGAGGAGATCATTGTAAATCCACCTCGTCCCAAAAGCGATCTAAATACGCTGCCTACACCGCATCGTTTTCCAGAGGATATTCCAGATCTGAGCAAACGTATTGTTTATTTTGAGACGAGCCGTGGGTGCCCGTTTAACTGTCAATTTTGTTTATCCAGTATTGAGGTAGGCGTACGTTACTATGATATTGAGCGAGTGAAGTCTGATTTACTCTACTTAATTGAAAATGGTGCCAAAATCATTAAATTCTTGGACCGCACCTTCAATATCAACCGCAACTATGCGATGGAAATGTTTCAATTCCTGATCGATAATCATCAAGGCTGTGTGTTCCAGTTTGAAATCACAGCAGATATCATGCGGCCAGAAGTTCTGGATTTCCTGTCGAATAATGCGCCTCCGGGCATCTTTAGATTTGAGATTGGTGTACAGTCTACAAATGATGAGACGAACGAGCTTGTTAAACGCCGTCAGAATTTCAAGAAGCTCTCTCGTACGGTAATGAAGATTAAGGAAAGTCGCAATATCGATCAGCATCTGGATTTGATCGCGGGGCTTCCGATGGAGGATTACACCACCTTCCGCAAAACCTTTAATGATGTATTCGTTATGGAGCCAGAAGAGCTGCAGCTTGGATTCCTCAAAATGCTTCGCGGGACGGGTCTGCGTGCACAGGCGGCAAAATATGAGTATACGTATATGGAACATGCCCCTTACGAAATTCTTAGCAGTCATATGATGACCTTCTCGGATATTATTCGTTTGAAGCGGCTTGAGGATGTGCTGGAGAAATACTGGAACAGCCACCGGATGGACCATACAGCCAAATACTTGATCCGTCACGTGTTTGATTCACCATTTGATTTCTTTCAGGAGTTCGGTGACTACTGGGAGGAGAGAGGCTGGCAAAAGATTGGGCATCAGCTAGAAGATCTCTTTACCCGTTTGCAGTCCTTCTTGATAGATCGTGGGACTCCGTCTATGGATATTATTACTGGGCTAATGAAGCTTGATTATTTCCTAGGACACAAGTATAAGCCTCGCAAAATCTGGTGGGATTTCGTGCTGGATAAGTCGGATTGGTCGAGTTACTTGAGGGATATCGCTGCTAATCCGGGTCAAATCTCTGCGCAGTTGGCAGAAGCCGGACTCAGTGAAAGAGAGCTGCAAAAATATACGGTGCTTGAAGTGCTGCCGTTCTCGCTTGAAGCGGTGCTGGAATCCATCAGTGGTCTACGGGCGGATGGGGGTTCAGAGGAAGAGGAAGCAGGCGATGCTAACGACGGGGCTGTACCTTCTCCTGAGTCATTAATACAGGGAGTTACAGAGAGTAGTTTAGAAGAGTCTGTCCAAACCACAAGCTCTGCTGTAGCCGTAGCTGAATCACCTTCCGTTCGCGAAGGTCGTACACTGCTAATTGTAATGTATCAGCAGAACGAGAGCCAACGCGCTCAGTATTATACGCTGCCTTTGTAATAAGGCGATTGTGTAGGGAGGAAAGACCGTTCCTTTGGGGGCGGTCTTTTTTTGTTACATGCGCAAGCGTCTTCTGAGTCCGCAAGTGGTGGAGGGAAGTGATGATTGGCCATAAAAGTCTTCTAAGTCCGAAAATGAAGGGGGATAGTAATGGCTGACCAAAAGCGTCAGATGAGTCCGAGAGCGGAGGGGAAGAAAGGAGCTAGGAGTAATGTAAGCTGCTCACAACCCAAAACGAAGAGCAGCGATCCCCTAATAACGGGAGGATCGCTGCTCTTCTGTCTAATAAAACTGATAAACCACGTTTTTCTCTTAACTTGTAGTCGTAACCTCAGAAGGGAAATGCTGTTCTAACCAGTTAAGCACATCGGCCGTAACTTGATCCCGGTTCACCTCATTAAGCATTTCATGCCTGCCACCTGGATAGAGCCGATACTCTACGTCCGATATCCCTCGTTTCTTATACAGCTCCGCAAGACGAGGAATGCCTTGGCCGCTCATCCCTACAGGATCCTTATCCCCACCAAATATATAAATGGGCTTACTTGTACATAATGTCCTAAGTGATTCCTCGGAATGGATCTCCCTTAGGAGGTGGAAAAAACCACGGAAAAAGCGTGTTGTACAAATGGCTCCGCAGAATGGATCGGCAATGTACTTATCAACTTCCGCATCATCGCTGCTCAGCCAGTCATATGCAGTTCTTACGGGAGAAAAAGCACGGTTGTAACTGCCGAATACTAAGCTGTTCAGTAGTACACTTCGGTGATGTTCACCCTTTAACTTGAGCTGTGCACTAGCCAGAGATTCTCCAAGGCGCAGCATACCGCGAGGACCATTTGTACCGCTTAGGATAAATCCTGCATAGATTTCGTTACCCTCTTCACACATCAGCTTTTGAGCCAGAAAGGAACCCATACTATGAGCGAATAGAAAGATGGGCTTACCTTCATGTTTGGAGAGTGCTTTGGCTGCCACCTGGAGCAGATTGCGCCGCATCCAGTAGAATCCGTCTTCACCAACATCGCCAAGCAGATCAACTTGACCAGCGGTTTTACCATGTCCCCGGTGGTCATTGACATATACTGCATAACCTACTCCGGTTAATGCTTCCGCAAAACGAGCATAGCGGACAGCTGTTTCACACATACCGTGAGAAATTTGCACGATTCCTCTAACTGACACATCGGATTCAGGTAACCATTCATAGACATGGATATTTACACCTATGGGATCCGTTATGGTAAAGCTATTTTCCTTCATGGTCCATTCCTCCTAAAGGTTCTCGACTTATGGTAAATAAGAGCGAAGCACAGTAGAATGACCTTCGATAGCGTAACGGCCGAGACTGGAAGGAATCAGATAGCATTCTCCTGCAGCATAAGGTTGGGAGCCGCCATCCCAAGTAAGATGTCCGCTGCCTTCACAGATGACTAGAATAGTGAAGCTGTCTTCTGTAGTGGTGAGGTCCCATGAACCATTTACGATTCCTTTTTCTACGATAAAATATGGCGAAGCGGCAAGTTGCAGCCACTCACCAGGTACTGCGTTATCTGTCTTCATTGAAGTAGCCCCGGCGCCTTCATAAGCTGTAACATTAAGTGAATCTTCAATATGAAGCTCACGTGGTTTTCCGTCCAGGCCTGGACGGTCATAATCATAAATGCGGTATGTAGTGTCGGAATTTTGCTGGATCTCTGCTACAACGACACCAGCACATAGCGCATGAACGGTTCCGGCGGGAATATAGAAGGAGTCTCCTGCAGAGACAGATACTTCTTGAAGGCTATCCATAACGGTGCCTTTCTCCAGTGCTTCGCGCAATGTTTCACGATCCACGCCTTCTTTAAGACCATAGATGATTTTGGCACCTGGCTTAGCGTCTAACACGTACCACATCTCTGTTTTACCCAGTTCACCTTGTGGCAATCCCTCATAATCATCTGTAGGGTGGACTTGAACGGAAAGATTGTCGTTGCAATCCAGCAATTTGATTAGTAGAGGAAATCTTCCACCCGTTTCTGAAATCCCTTTGCTTCCGAACCATTCATGGCCGAACTGCTCACGAATTTGATCTAAGCCTTGACCGGCTAACTCTCCGTTTACCACCGAAGACGTTCCATTCGCGTGATCGGCGATCATCCAGCCTTCGCCAATATGTCCTTCAGGTAGATCTAGGCCGAATTTCTCCAGCGCGCGGCCTCCCCAGACACGTTCTTTAAACTCCGGTTGAAATTTCAAAGGATATGGTTGAGTCATTGCTACATCTTCCTTCCCAAATATAAAATAGTTTGATGCTTACAGTTTAAGAGGGGATTCCTTTTTTCTTTTCGAGCGCAATCATATAAGGTGAATCCGTGCGCTGCAGCTGACGATAAACAATGCTTTGTGCTACCTTTTGGGAAACAGCTGCTGCCCAAGATTCAACGGCAGAGGCTTCTTTATCTCCACCTGCATGGCCGGGATAAAGAACTGCCGTAATGATCCCACCTGGACGCAGTAACTGGAGAGAAGCTTCCAAGGCTGCAATGGAGCTGTCCGGCTGAGTAATGATGTTCTTGTCGGCATCTCCTGAAGGCAAGTAGCCTAGATTGAACATTACAGCTCCAACGGTGCCATGCCAGTTCGCTGGAACAGCTTCAGCCATTTCGGCGTGACTACGTTCCAGCAAGGTGACGGTGGCGAGCGAGGGAGCTTCCTCTCTTGCAAGCCGCAGGCGCTCTTCAGCCAGCCTCAGTGCTGCAGCTTGAATGTCAAAGCCGTAGACTTCACCGCGAGCTCCGGTTGCTTTGGCTAGAAAAAGCGTATCAGCACCAGTACCTACTGTGGCATCAATCGCACGATCACCTAAAGTTAACCGCTCAGAGATAAATTTATGAGCAAAGCTTAAAACGGACATAAAGCCCATTAGCTCTTCCTCCAATACTTACCCTGCCAAGTATCACGAGCAACTAGCTCATCGTCAATGGCATTTAGCACTTCCCATTTCTTGAGGCTCCACATCGGTCCGATTAAGATATCCCGAGGAGCGTCTCCAGTCAAGCGATGTACAATCATTTCAGGGGGCAAAATTTCGAGTGAATCGGCAATGAGCTTCACATACTCATCCTGTTCCATGAATCGTAGCAATCCAGCTTCGTATTGCTTCACCATGGGTGTTTTACGCATGAGATGCAGAAGGTGAATCTTAATTCCTTGCACATCCATGCGAGCCACAGCAGATACCGTTTCAAGCATCATTTCATGCGTCTCCTGTGGGAGACCGTGAATGATATGGGTGCAGACACGAATGCCATGACGCCGCAACTTCTCAACAGCATCTACATAACACTGGCTATCGTGAGCCCGGTTAATTAGCTCAGAGGTGGAGTCGTGTATAGTCTGGAGACCCATCTCTACCCACAGATACGTGCGCTCGTTTAGCTCGGCCAAATATTCGACAACATCATCCGGCAAACAGTCAGGCCGTGTAGCAATAGATAGTCCAACGACACCTGGCTGCTGTAAAATCACTTCGAAATATTCTCTAAGCTCTTCGACCGGAGCGTACGTATTCGTATAGGCCTGAAAATATCCAATGTATTTAGCGTTTGGCCATTTTAGATGCTGCTTGTCACGGATATTATTAAATTGGGTGACGAGATCATCTCGGCGACTTCCCGCAAAATCACCAGAACCTCTGGCACTGCAAAAAGTACAACCACCTTTAGCGATGGAGCCGTCACGGTTGGGACAGGTAAAGCCTGCATCAAGCATAACTTTGAATACCTTGGTGTTCAAATGTTCACGCATTTCGTAATTCCAGGTATGAAAACGTTTATCTCCCCAAAGCTGCGGAGGAGTAGTGTATTGAAGATTAGACACGAGGAGCTCCTTTCTGAAAATATAAACATGGATAACTATCCTTATCCTTATATTTTTCTGAGACGGATGGCATCCTTTATAAAAGAAGAACACACAGCCGTTTCTTATAATCCAATACATTGTATCAAAAAACAGAGCTCGGCGTAACATTCACTCCCGGTACTGGCATGAAAAATAGGCCGAAAGTAAGGCGCTTTCAACTTGAAAATGCTTACATAGTATGTTATATTCAGAGTGTGAAAAGCTGCTGTGGCTTAAAGAAATTCAGCCAGGAGTTCATAATTTCGTGTCGTCCGATCCATAATAATAACCGTGAGGTGATAGCAATGAATTCTCAAACGGTATATGCTGAGGGTAAAGATTCGATTGAAGTCCACTTAACGCCAGATGAAGCCCTTGCACTAACAGGTGTGGAATTTAACGGCAACCCTAAGATCAAGACAGATGCACAGCGTAAAATCCGCAGCGCATTCGAAAAAAAGACATTTGCCACAAGCTCAAACACAAAGTAGATCCTAATCTACCGGACAAGAATGAGCCTTAATTCCAAATATACACAACGAAGGAATTCCCCTGGATAGCTCATTTAAGAGCTGAGCCAGAGAATTCCTTTTTCTTTTTTACCCCAATCCCTTTACTTTTCGGGACAATTTCGGCACAATATTGCAAGTGACAGTTATCGTATAAGAGATAATCGGAGGAATACCTATGCGTTTACGCGGAAGAAAAGGAATACGTGAAAGTTTGGAAGAACAGACCGATCTAGTCATTCTTGACCCTCGGAGTTATAAAGGTGAGTGGTCCAAGCTGTTCGGAAATGATCATCCGATCCATGTGGAGTTCGGAATGGGCAAGGGACAGTTTATCAGCCAAATGAGCTTCAAATATCCCGATATCAATTTTATCGGCGTTGATATGTATGATGAGCTGATCCGCCGTGCTGGAGATAAGGCTAGAGCAGTATGGGAGCCGGCAGGTCATGAGACGCCGCCCAACCTGAAATTGGCACTCGCCAATATTGATTATGCAGAGGAAGTATTTGCTCCAGGAGAGCTGGAACGGATTTATCTTAACTTCAGTGATCCCTGGCCGAAGAGTAAGCATGCTCGTCGTCGTTTGACACACCCGCGTTTTCTTGACAAATATCGGGGGCTGCTAAGCGACTTAGGTGAAATTCATTTGAAAACAGATTCTCGAAGCCTATTTGAATTCTCATTAAATGCATTTGCGGACTTTGGTCTACAGATGAAAAATATCTCGTTAGACCTACATGCGGACGGCATCATAAATGAGGATCATATTATGACGGAATACGAGACGAAATTTGTCGGACGTGGCGTGAATATCCATCGTTGTGAGGCCATTGTAGGTGCGGAAGCGCTCAAGCAGTATCAAGCTACCCGTTTGGACAAATATCGGTTGTAGTTACAAAGCACTACTCCAAAAGATGTGCTTCAATAATAAAGCGGCAGCCTCCAAGTGGTTTGGAGGCTGCCGCTTTTAAATTAACTATTCCAATAATTCGATAATGCTCTGAGCACATTGCAATGGGTGGTAACGGGCGATTTCCTCAAGATGAAGTTTTCGCTTATTTTGCACATCCACGTAGTTGGTTAATAGACGTTCCATCCACATTACGACTACGTCTAAAGACTCTATCGGCTCTCCGAAACCTGCTGCGGTAAAATAGCGGCAATTCTCCTCCTCCTGCCCGGGCAGAGGGTTATAGAAAAGCATCGGTATTCCTTTAGCGAGCCCTTCACTGCAGGTCATTCCACCCGGCTTCGTGACGAGCAGATCGGACACCTCCATCAGCTTGTCAATCTCACGCGTAAAGCCGATCAAGGATATATTAGGATGATTATAACGTGAGTCTTCTTTCATTTCCTGAAGCAGCTCTTCATTCTTGCCGAGACAGAAAACAATCTGAATCTTCTCTCGCCATTCCGCCAGACAGGCATTTACAACCTGATCGTTCATGATCCCCCAGCCGCCGCCCATGACTAGTACCGTTGGCATATCCTTGAGATTGAACTGCTGTCGAATCTCCTGCTTTCCAGGATGCTGCCAAAAGTTGGGATGTACAGGTATCCCTGTAACCTGAATTTTCGCAGAAGGAATGTTTCGCATACGCAATTTGGATTTAACCTCTGGTGTTGATACCAGATAACGGTCTACCTCTGGACTGATCCAACTGGCATGTGCGTCATAATCCGTTATAACAGTTACGAGTGGCATCTTTAGGGTAGGATCCACTCTCTTAAGACGAGATACTACAGCACCCGGAATGAAGTGTGTGCAGACAATAACGTCAGGTTTCAACTGCATAACAACATTTTTTGTATGCGTATAAAATATACGATGCAGGGCAAGCGTGGTAAGACGATTAAATGATTTCTGGTGACGGTAGACGTACCCCATCAGCTTTGGCTGAGTCGTTACCGTCTTACGGTAAGCAGACAGAATAATGGGTGCCATTTTGGGATTAAGGAAATTCCCAAGTTCTAGCACCTTCGTTTGTAAATTAGGTGACAGTTGGCGCAGACTGCTCGACAGCGCATAAGCTGCTTGAGTATGTCCTGCTCCAAAGCCTTCTGAGAGTATTAAAATTCTTTTTTTTTGCAATTTTGATTCACCTATTCTCAAAGGTTTTCCCGGTTTAACCATATATACTTCAGATCCATAAGGCTATAGTGCCCGCTGCAACACTGGTTCCGATCACTAAGCCTGCAAAGACATCAGATGGATAATGTAATCCCAGATAAATGCGTGAAAACCCGACAATACAGGCCAGCGGCAGCAGAATAACGATCAAGGCAGGAAATGCTACCATATATGGGACCGTTGAAGCAAAGATAGCTGTAGTATGACCAGAAGGAAAAGAATGATCCTTTAATGGATTACGAAATGTGTTCGTATCCGGTAGCGCCAGATAAGGCCGCATGCGTGGATACAGTTTTTTAGCGACAGCAACGGGCAAATGGCTAACAGCTAGAGCCGTCATTGCTTGCAGGCTAGCGGTTCTCCATGGCTGAGGAGCAAATGCCCATATCAGTATGTTGATAACAATTGTGCTTGTAGCTCCACCCAAATGAGTGAGATAGAAGAGCCAAAAGTTCAGAAAACGATTATGCATTCGTCCGTTGATCCACTTAAAAAGGTGCCGCTCCCAGAGATGTAGCTTCATGAATAAATGTCTCATATCTTGTCCCTCCGCCAGTCGGCTACCGATAACAGGTGCTTATGAGCAGTCCGTTCTTTAGCATTAGATCTGTCTTAATCATACTTTTTAAAGGTAGTCCATTTCAAGGAAAAGCTCAGTTTTGCTAGAAATTTGCTAGTTTTGACTTAGAGCCGCTAACGCCGTACAATGATTCAAGCGGACTAAACATGTTTAAAAGGGTAAGAGATAAATAAGGATCCAAATAAATGGAATCCATACAATTCTTTTAAACAACACATATAAAAATTGTGAAGTCTGCCTAGAATAAGAATACTCTTGGTCTATTGTTAAGGGATGCAACAAAAGGGTCAGAAGGAACGTCAAGCAAGCTAGAGAGAAAAAAAAGAACACCGAGAGTGAAAAAAGGGGGCATCAAAAGGTCATGACAGACGCACTGTTTGTTACGCTCCAAGTGATCTTGGCAGCAATCGCAGTATATCAGTTTACCTTTTCGTTATTTGGTCTGCACAAGAAAAAGACAAAGACAAAGTATAAGCCAGAAAAAACATTTGCAGTACTTGTTGCTGCACATAACGAGGAAGAAGTCGTCGGCGCGTTAATGGAGAACCTGAAGCAGCTTAACTATCCTTCAGAACTGTTTGACGTATTTGTAATTTGTGACAATTGTACAGATGGCACAGCTCGCATCGTTAGAGAGCACGGAATGAACGCTTGTGTCCGTACTAACCCGAATCTACGTGGTAAAGGTTATGCCATTGAATGGATGCTCAAGGAGCTTTGGGGCATGCAGCGTCAATATGACGCAGTTGTAATGTTTGATGCCGATAATCTGGCACATACTGAATTCCTGATGGAGATGAATAATGATCTTTGTTCAGGAGCGCGTGTTATTCAAGGTTATATTGACACCAAGAATCCAGAAGATTCCTGGATTACTGCAGCGTATGGTGTGTCGTATTGGTATATTAACCGTTTGTGGCAACTTTCACGCCATAATTTGAATATGGCGAACTTCCTTGGCGGAACAGGAATGTGTTTCGAGACCAATCTCCTTAAAGAGATGGGCTGGGGAGCTACAAGCTTGGTTGAGGATCTGGAGTTTACGATGCGCAGTGCATCTCATGGTGTATATCCTAAGTTCAACTATGACGCAAAGGTATTTGATGAGAAGCCTCTAACTTTCAAGGCCTCTTCAAGACAGCGTCTGCGCTGGATGCAAGGACACTTTACTGTAGCTCGTCGTTATTTTTTTCCATTACTTTGGCAAAGTATTAAAGAACGTAGCCTAACGAAGTTTGACCTTGCGCTTTACGGAGCAAATGTGTACATTGTTTTGCTCACCTTCTTGATGACGGCGGTAATGTGGGTGGATATGGCCCTCTTTAACGGACCGAATATTGCTAATATTTACGGCAGCTTGCCAGTCTGGCTCGGTTTTCTTGCGATCGGTTTGAATCTGGTGACCTTTGGGATTGCGATGGCTTTGGAGAAGGTTAAATTTAAGAAGGTGTACGCTTATCTGGTGTTCTTCCCAATTTACCTGATCTCTTGGTATCCTATTACGTTCTATGCGTTCTTCACGCAGAACAACAAGCAATGGAGCCATACCAAGCATACACGTGTCGTAAGACTTGAAGAAGTGCAAAGCAAGCAGGTATAAGATATTTAAGAATATTGAATAAAAGAATTGACACTCCGTTTGGAGTGGTGTATAGTATTCAAGTACGCAAATCATAGGGATTGCAAGAAGAAGCACCTGCTTCTCACCTGACTGGCATATTCGCCGGCTGGTTTTGATCTCAATGCTTTATGAATGTTAATGTTCATGAACGTTGATCAAACACGGGGTGTCGGGTGTTACCGGCACCCCTTTTTTATGGAGTAAGGCAGTATAGTTGTTAAAAAGATCCGGAGGTGGAGAGTTATCAGTAAGGAACATATGATCAATGATGAAATTCGGGCCAAAGAGGTACGGTTGGTTGGTGCGGAAGGTGAACAAATCGGAATTAAACCGATCCGCGAAGCGTTGCAAATGGCGATCGATCTTAATCTAGATTTAGTCAATGTAGCACCACAGGCTAAGCCGCCGGTATGCCGCATCATGGATTACGGCAAGTTCCGTTATGAAACGCAGAAGAAAGAGAAGGAAGCCCGTAAGAACCAGAAGGTCGTTGATATCAAGGAAGTCTGGTTCCGTGCTAACATTGAGGAACATGATTATCAAACCAAGTTCCGCAATGTGATCAAGTTCTTGGGTGAAGGCGATAAAGTAAAGTGCTCCGTTCGTTTCCGCGGACGTGAAATTACACATGCGAATATCGGCCAGAAAATCCTCGAGCGTGTTAAGAACGAAGTGGCTGATATATCTGTTGTTGAGCGCCAGCCTAAGCTGGAAGGTCGCAGCATGATTATGATCTTGGCTCCTAAAGCCCAATAAATCTGGAGTCACTTGCTTACATGCAATTTGGCGCCGCATAATATTCAAGGAGGAAACACCATGCCTAAGATGAAAACACATAGCAGCCTGAAAGGCCGCTTCAAAATTACCGGAACTGGTAAAGTAACACGTTACAAAGCTCACAAAAACCACTTGCTGTCCCACAAATCTAAACGCGCTAAGCGCGTTCTGAACGGTAATCCAGTAATGGCCCCTGGGGATGTAAGACGTTTGAAACAAGGATTGGCTAACTTGAAATAGTTTATCACACATTTTTGGGAGGTTTATTAATATGGCAAGAGTTAAGGGCGGATTTGTAGTTCGTCGTAGACATAAAAAAGTATTGAAATTGGCAAAAGGTTATTTCGGTTCTAAACACCGCATTTTTAAAACAGCTAAAGAACAAGTAATGAAATCGATGGTTTACGCTTACCGCGACCGTCGTCAAACTAAACGTAACTTCCGCAGACTGTGGATCGTTCGTATTAATGCAGCAGCTCGTTTGAACGGTCTTTCTTACAGCAAGCTTGTATACGGCCTGAAATTGGCTGGTGTAGAAGTTAACCGTAAGATGCTGGCTGATCTGGCTGTAAATGATCTTAACGCATTCAACTCCTTGGCTGGTATTGCCAAAGAGAAAATCAACGCGTAAGTGTTGTAATATAATCGAAAAGCACCGCCTGCGTGTTGCCCATGCAGCGGTGCTTTTTTGTGTGGTATGAAGTATATAAAATGAGGAAATGATTTCTCTGCCGTAAAAAAAACGAGAAAAAAACTCTGCTTAATGCAGAGTTATTCCCAGTACTTCACAGTATTGAGCTCGGCAGCGAGCTTTTTACTGATGGTTCTTCTTACTTTACGTAGCTCAGAACGTTCATTAGCTGATTCGCTGATCAATTTCTCTTCATCGGTCTCTGGGATTATGGCAGGAACTGGAGTGGGAGTACCATCCTCCCCAACTGCAACAAAGGTAAGGAATGAAGTGGCGGCGACGGCGCGCTCACCCGTATATAAGTTTTCTGAAATGATCTTTACGAATACCTCTATGCTTGTACGTCCGGTCCAAGAAACGAAGGATTCGAAACATACGGAGTCTGTAGGTCGGATGGGCCTCAAGAAGTCAACAGAGTCTGTAGAGGCTGTAACGACATTAGCACGGCAATGGCGCATAGCTGAGATGGAGGCTACTTCATCAATGCCGCTCATAAGCTTACCGCCAAACAATGTTTTGTGATTATTAACATCATTAGGGAAAACGCGTCCGGTTTTGAAGACACGGGATTCACGGCAATATTTAAAAGCCGGCATCGTTTGTGGATTTTTTTCATCGGTCATATCTGATAACTTCCTTTCAGTGCAAATACTAAGCAATCATAATAATAGAAAACACATAAGTGTGCAATAATATTTGTAATGTGTTGGAATACTATACAAAGTAAAATAAGGTTTTCTAACATCATTCAAACATGATGATAACATGTCGTGTCATGGAAAGCGGTTACTTACGAAAAAGTACAAATATTTATTGACCTGAGGTCATTTATGGACTGGATTTTAGATTTTATTGCAGTTATAATTTGATCTATGGAATGTCCAAGTAGAACACAGATGACATCCAATATTTTAAGGGGGATCACATTCAATGAAAAAAGTTTTCAAGCTATCTCTTGTAATGTTGCTGGCATTCACAGTAGTATTGGCTGGTTGCGGAAACAACAACGCTAAAAATGCTGCAAATGGCGAGACTAATGCAGGAACAAATGGCGGAACAAATGCCGCAAAATCTGATTTCAAATTTGGTATGGTTACTGACATCGGAGGCGTAAACGATAAATCGTTTAACCAATCCGCATGGGAAGCATTACAAGCTCTTGAAAAAGAAACAGGTTCTTCCGTTAAATATTTGCAAAGTAAATCAAACGCTGACTATGAGCCAAACCTTAACCAATTCGTTAAAGATGGCTACAACTTGACTTGGGGTATTGGTTTTGATCTTGGCGACGCAATTAAAAAGGTTGCTGGTGAGAACGCAAATGCTAACTTGGCAATTATTGATAGCGTTGTAGATGCTCCTAACGTAGCATCCGTTACTTTCTCTGAGAACGAAGGTTCCTTCTTGGTTGGTGTGGTTGCTGGTTTGACTACAAAAACTAACAAGGTAGCTTTTATCGGCGGTATGGAAAGCCCAGTAATCAAACGTTTTGAAGTAGGCTTTAAAGCTGGTGTATTAGCAGTTAAGCCTGACGCTAAAGTTACAATTACTTATGCAGGTGCATATGACAAACCAGATACTGGTAAATCTCTTGCCGCTACATTATATAACGATGGTAATGACATCATCTTCCCTGCTGCTGGTGCAACAGGAAATGGCGTATTTAACGAAGCTAAATCCCGTAACAAAGCTGGCGGTGCAAAAGTTTGGGTTATCGGTGTAGACAAAGACCAATCCATTGAATTTGGTACGGACGTAACTTTGACTTCCATGATCAAACGCGTTGACGAAGCTGTGAAGAAGGTTTCCAAAGAAGTAATCGATGGTACTTTCAAAGGTGGTACTACAACTGTTCTTGGTTTGAAAGACAATGGTGTAGGTATCTCTGATACATCTAAAGTTAACGTTTCTGAAGAGATCTTGGCTAAAGTTGAAGATTACAAAAAACAAATCATTGATGGAACAATTACAGTTCCTACCGAGTAAGATCTCCCTTTTATTTGTCGGATTACAATAAGCAACAAAGAATAAGGCCGGTTATGTGCTGGCCTTATTCCTTGTTAAAGCACTGGTTATGATAAGTTGGACACAGTTATACCGTCTTGAAAAGGGCGGTACATCCGTGTCTGCATGGTAGTTATATATTCTGTGATGAGGGTGATTCCATGAGTGCTGCGGCTCCTGTCGTAGAGTTGAAGCAAATCACAAAACGATTTCCTGGTATTGTTGCTAACGATTCCATTAGCTTGACCTTAAAAAAGGGTGAGATTCTTGCATTGCTCGGTGAGAATGGTGCAGGTAAATCAACCCTAATGAATATCGTGTTTGGATTGTATCAACCGGACGAAGGTAGTATTGAAATCGACGGGAAACCGGTTATAATTGATAATCCCAATAAAGCGATTGAGCTTGGTATTGGTATGGTGCATCAGCATTTCAAGCTCGTGGAACCTTTTACGGTTACCGAGAATATTGTTCTTGGGATGGAGCCGAAGAAAGGTCTTAAAATTGACTATAAATCCGCTGCGGAACAGGTTCGGAAGCTATCGGAGCAATATGGCCTGCAAGTGAATCCAAATGCCGTTATTCATGACATTTCTGTAGGTATGCAGCAAAGGGTAGAAATTATGAAGACCCTGTACCGCGGAGCGGATATTCTCATATTTGATGAGCCGACTGCAGTACTTACGCCTCAAGAAATTACGGAATTGATGGCGATTATGAAGCGGCTTGTTGCAGAGGGAAAATCTATTATCCTGATTACGCATAAGCTTAAAGAAATTATGCAAATATCTGATCGGGTCACCATTATTAGACGCGGAAAAGTAATCGATACCGTAAATACCGCAGAGACTAATCCGAATGAACTAGCTGAGAAGATGGTTGGACGTGGCGTAACCTTCAAGGTAGATAAGAAGGCTCCTGAGGTTGGCAAAACTGTACTCGAGCTGAAGGATGTGAACAGCAAGAGTAAAGATGGTGTCTCAGTGCTGGACGGCCTTAGCTTTGATGTGAAAGCCGGAGAAATTCTCGGAATAGCTGGTGTAGATGGCAATGGACAGAGTGAACTGATTCAGGCCATTACAGGTCTGCGTAAAATTGATTCTGGTTCTATTCAGGTGTCCGGGAACGAAATAGCTAATTTATCCCCGCGTAAGATTACGGAGATGAATGTGTCTCATATTCCAGAGGACCGTCATAAGCATGGTTTGGTGCTTGATTTCTCAGTAAGTGAGAACATGGTTCTGGAAACTTACTATAAGAGTCCATATAACAAAAATGGCTTTATGCAAAATGATGTCATTGATAAATATGCTGAAGGTCTTGTGGAGCAATTTGATGTGCGTACACCTTCAATTCAGACCAAAGCACGTTCTCTATCCGGCGGAAATCAACAGAAAGCGATTATTGCTCGGGAAATAGATAAAGATCCGACATTACTTATTGCAGCACAACCAACACGCGGTCTAGATGTTGGGGCTATCGAGTTTGTTCAAAAGCAGCTTATCGCACAGCGTGACCAAGGAAAAGCTGTATTGCTCATTTCGTTTGAATTGGACGAGATTATGAATGTATCAGACAGAATTGCTGTTATCTATGAAGGCAAAATTGTCGGTGAAGTGTTCCCGCAGGATACGAATGACCAGGAACTGGGTCTTATGATGGCAGGCAGCTTGAAGCGGGGAGGTAAGGCAGTTGAATAAGTTCAAAAAAATCTTCACAACTGACAGCTATATCGTTCCTCTTGTCGCCATCGTACTTGGTTTTCTTGTGGGAGCAATAGTTATGCTTATGGGTGGTTATGATCCGATAACTGCTTACTCCGCACTGTTCTCACGTGTATTTGGTAACTTGTACAACTTTGGTGAAGCCGTGCGCGAAATGACGCCATTAATGCTCACTGGTTTAGCCGTAGCCTTTGCATTCCGTTCAGGGATGTTTAATATCGGGGCAGACGGACAAGTGATGATTGGTATGACAGCTGCGACCGTGGTGGGCATTAAATTTGCAGCCTTGCCAGGATTCATATTGGTTCCGCTTGCTGTTATTATAGCAGGGTTATGTGGAGGTCTGTGGGCTGGTATCGCCGGCTACTTGAAGGCCAAACGTGGGATTAATGAAGTTATTACCACGATCATGTTAAACTGGGTTGCTCTGTACTTGTCGAATTATATTGTAAGAGCATTTCTGTTACTCCCGGGACAGAATCGTTCCGAGGATATTCCAGCTTCACTTTCTATGACGTTCTTGAATTCGTTATTTGACAATGCACGTCTGCACTGGGGAACAGCTATTGCCCTTGCTGCAGCAGTATTCTTCTATGTCTACTTATGGAAGACTAAGCAAGGATATGAAATGCGTGCTGTTGGTTACAATCCTCATGCTGCCGAGTACGCAGGTATGAATGTTGGCCGTAACGTTGTAAAAGCAATGTTCATAAGTGGAGTATTTGCAGGGTTGGCCGGAGCAGGGGAGGTACTGGGTGTATTCCATTATCAATCTGTGTTCGCGGCATCACCAGGATATGGTTTTGATGGTATCGCAGTGGCTCTACTTGGTTTAACACATCCACTTGGTGTTGTTCTTGCTGCGATTCTCTATGGTACGTTGACTTATGGTTCTGCAGGAATGAGTTTTGCTGCAGATGTTCCTCCAGAGCTTATTCGTATCGTTATAGGTTCAATCATATTCTTTATTGCGGCACAAGGGATTGTGCGCTGGGTGCTTAAGCCCTTTTACTTCAAGCGCAAGAAAGAGAAGGTGTTATAGATGGATCTGCAGACGTTAGGTCAACTGCTTAATACAACGCTTGTTTTTTCCACAGCGCTTATTTTTGCCTCACTTGGCGGCATCTTCTCTGAACGCTCCGGTGTCGTAAATATTGGACTTGAAGGTTTGATGATGTTTGGTGCTTTTGCCGCAGCAGTGGGCGGTTATTATGCTCAAGATGCTGGGATGGGTGAATGGGCTCCTTGGATTGGCGTACTATGTGCTATGGCCGTCGGGGTAATTGGTTCACTAATTCATGCAGTTGCAGCTATTACCTTTAAATCGGATCAGACGATCAGTGGTACGGTTATTAACTTTTTAGCCGCAGGCAGTACGCTCTACATGGTAAAGCTGCTGTTTGATGGATCTGCTGAAACTCCACTAATCGATGGGTTTAACAAGGTTTCAATTCCTGGACTCTCCAAAATCCCAGTGATCGGTGAAGGGATATTTAATTCCTATCCGACCACTTATCTGGCCATTGTGCTGGTTATTGTTATTTATTTCGTTTTGTTTAAAACGCCATTTGGACTGCGTTTACGCGCAGTAGGTGAACATCCTAGTGCTGCAGACACCTTAGGGGTCAAGGTGAAGCGGATGAGATATATCGGCGTAATGCTGAGTGGATTGCTGGCTGGTATCGGTGGTGCTACAATCACTCTAACTACAACCGGAACCTTTGGGCATAATACGATTTCAGGTCAAGGTTTTATCGCTATTGCAGCGATGATCTTTGGTAAGTGGAATCCGCTTGGTGCCTTTGGCGCTGCTGTATTCTTCGGATTCTCTCAAGCGATCCGTAACTACGTACAATTGTTTGAATGGTCAAAGGACATACCACAAGAGTTCATCTTTATGATTCCTTACGTATTAACGATCATTGTATTGGTAGGTGCTGTAGGTCGTTCCGCTGCTCCTAAGGCATTAGGTCAGCCTTACGATCCTGGTAAACGCTAGATCTTTTCGATTTTTTGCTTATATCATTATCAAGCCGTATTTCCGGACTTTTCCGGAGATACGGCTTTTTTTGTTAGGATCGATATGGATAAACATTAAGAGGTAAGGGCAAGTGTACAGGCGAAGGTACTTTTGTGCGAATAAACTGTTTTGAAGATGGTGGGAATCAGAGGCATGCAAAACTTTTTGGAGGGGATATTATGACTAAGCCAGTTACGAAAAAGCAGGTTATGAGGCTCATAGGTAAACAGATCATCGCTGTGAAAAAAGATGGCACACAGGTTACAGGAAAGCTCCTTCGTGTATCAGGAAATCGTCTTATTTTGCAACGTGTAAGTGGTAAAAAAGTACAAACTAAAGCAATCATTCCATTAGTGTTGTTTGATTTGCTCGCCATTGGTACTGCCCCTTATGCTTATGGTGGAGGTTATGGCGGTGGCTATGGAGGAGGCTATGGTGGAGCTACACCTTATGGTGGCGGTTACGGATATGGAACTCCTTATGGAGGTTATGGGTACGGAGGCACACCATATTCACCTTTTGGATTCTTTTGAGTTCCGATAAGTGCTGCTTTGGCTAGGAGAATCGTTTCTCAAGCTCGTAACAAAAACTTAGTGATTGATAACGGGCTACGCTGTAGCCCAATTTTCGATAAAAGGCTAGCGCTGCTGCATTCCCTAGATCGACAGATACCTTAGAACGATGACAACCGCGAGAAAGTGCAAATCTTTCTGCCCGATCCATAAGCATATTTCCCAAGTGTTTTCGCCGAGCATCTGGTGCAATGGCTAGCATATCGATGTAGAGTAAATCACCATGCAGCAAGAAATGGACAAACCCGTTTGGATCGCTTTCATAGTCGGGACAGGTGACAAGTGTGATTCCGTGTCCTAGACGACGGGGTAAATCCTTTTTGATTTTAGTGATTTCAGTTTGCGGCAGATGAGATAATGGAACGAGCTGTCGCTCGATTAAATCAAAAATAACAACGTCATCCTGCTTCGGTCGACGATAACGAATCATAGAGCGTCCCCTTTCCACGCATTGTCGTACATCATATGTTGGGAGAGGGGCAGGCGTTCCGAGAGGGTAGAAGCAGGAGTTGTGACGATTTTAAAAATAAGGGTATTGACTATCCGTGATAGGAATCATATAATGTGTCTAAACATTTTAACGAACATACATGTATCGGCAATGATGAGGACGAAGTTTTAAGGGCTCTTTTGCTCAGAGAGTGTGAGGATTTGCTGCAACCTCCACCGAAATCCCTTATATACGAGCTCACCTCGGAGCTGTTTCCCTGAAAGGTCCACTGGCTAGAGTGGTGGAATTATTAGGGGGAATCGTTTAGTCCGCGTTATGGACTTCAGGTTACAGAGATTAGGGCCCTTGCCTACATCGATGGATTTTTGTATACCTGATAAGGCGTTGCATCGCGAGATGTAATGCAAACATGGGTGGTACCACGGAAGATCAACCTTTCGTCCCTCACGCGCTAATACTGTGCGTGGGAGGCGGAAGGTTTTTTTGTTTTATAAATAACTATTTGCTGATGTATAGAGGACGGTCCGTCATTTGCATAATGAATGTTAAATATCGGAGGAGGAATACTGATGAGCGCGCAAATACCGGAATTACGGTCTACAGAGCAGCTAAAAGAAAAATGGATGGAGCCGGAAGTTATTACCGGTTCGGAAATACTACTCCGCAGCCTTGTATTGGAGGGTGTAGACACAGTATTCGGATATCCAGGTGGAGCTGTATTGTACATTTATGATGCATTGTACGGTTTTACGGATTTCAATCACGTGTTAACACGTCATGAGCAAGGAGCGATTCATGCAGCTGACGGTTACGCTAGAGCAAGTGGCAAACCAGGGGTGTGTATCGCAACCTCGGGTCCTGGCGCAACAAACCTTGTAACAGGTATTGCTACAGCATATATGGACTCCACTCCATTGGTCGTAATCACAGGTAACGTTTTCTCAAGCCTGATCGGTACAGATGCTTTCCAGGAAGCAGACATTACTGGAATCACGATGCCAATCACTAAACACAGCTACTTTGTAAGAGATGTTGAGGATCTCCCTCGCGTAATACATGAAGCTTTCCATGTGGCGAATACCGGTCGTAAAGGTCCAGTATTGATCGATATACCGAAAGATGTGTCGGCAGCAAAGACGTTGTTCACACCAGTGAAGACCGTAAATCTTCGTGGCTACAACCCTTGTACAGTTCCAAACAAACTGCAGCTTGATAAACTGGTTCGTGCGATTGAGGTTGCTGAACGTCCGATTATCATTGCAGGTGGTGGAGTTATCTATTCCGGAGCACATGAGGCTATGTTCGAATTCGTGAAACGGACAGAGATTCCAATAACTACAACCTTGCTGGGACTTGGAGCCTTCCCAAGTGCTGAAGAGCTTTGGATGGGAATGCCAGGTATGCATGGCACATATACCGCAAACAATGCGATTCAGCAATGCGATCTGCTCATTAATATCGGTGCCCGCTTCGATGACCGTGTTACGGGTAGGCTGGACGGCTTCGCGCCAAAAGCCAAGATCGTGCATATCGATATCGATCCTGCAGAAATCGGAAAAAATGTATCGCCTGATATTCCGATCGTTGGAGATGTAAAAACTGTACTGGAAATGCTGATTCCTGAGGTTGGCCGTGCATCTAAGGCTGATGCTTGGAGAACGCATATCGCGCAGTCGAAGCTTGATCAGCCACTTCGGTATAAAGATTCGGAGACAGAGCTTAAACCACAATGGGTTATTGAAATGATTAATGACACCACTAATGGTGAAGCGATTGTTACTACGGACGTTGGCCAGCATCAAATGTGGGCAGCACAATATTACAAGTTCAATCATCCGCGTTCATGGATTACTTCAGGTGGTCTTGGAACGATGGGCTTCGGATTCCCATCAGCTATCGGTGCGCAAATGGCACATCCTGAACGGTTGGTAGTATCGATTAACGGGGATGGCGGTATGCAAATGTGTTCCCAAGAGCTGGCGATTTGTGCGATTAACAATATACCTGTCAAAATCGTTGTTATTAATAATCAAGTGCTTGGAATGGTTCGCCAATGGCAGAATCTTATCTATGACAAACGTTATAGCTATACAGACCTTGCAGGTAGTCCGGATTTCGTTAAGCTGGCTGAGGCCTATGGTGTAAAAGGTCTACGGGCGACGAATAAGGAAGAAGCACGTGATGCATGGCAGAAAGCTCTGGAAACACCGGGTCCAGTATTGGTAGAATTCGTTGTTCCAAAAGACGAGAATGTCTACCCGATGGTAACTCAAGGTTCAACCATCGATCATATGCTGATGGGGGATGAATAACAGTGACAAGACATACGATTTCTGTACTCGTAAATGACCAGCCAGGTGTGCTTCAGCGGGTGTCAGGCTTGTTCGGTCGCCGTGGATTTAATATTGAGAGTATTACAGTCGGCCAGTCCGAAGAGTTTGGATTATCCCGGATGGTTATCGTTACTCTTGGCGACCAGCATACCCTTGAACAAATCGAGAAGCAGCTCTATAAGCTAATTGATGTTATCAAAGTTGTTGATCTTGGAGCTAAGCCAATGGTTGCACGCGAGCTGGCTCTGATTAAAGTGAATGCTGATCCAAGTGAGCGTCCGGAAATTTTGGGTGTAGTTGAGACTTTCCGTGCTTCAGTTGTCGATATCGGCAGCACCACTATACTGGTGCAGGTAGTTGGGGAGACACAGAAGATTGACGCGATGATCGAGCTATTGAAGCCTTATGGAATCAGAGAGCTGTCTCGCACAGGTGTTACGGCTATGGTACGTGGCAACTCTTAAATAGTTTATTTTGCGACTTTAACGGATTACTGCTTGATTGCATTAATCTGATATGATATGAATGACATTCCCGCTAAAGAGCGGGAGCTTGAGGAGCAGCTTGATCTAATCGACGAATCCAGTTCTCTTGAAGCACCCGCTCTTTATGATGGGTCTCAAATTAAAGGAGGATATTGACAATGGCAGTTACAACGTACTATGAACAGGATGCAGAACTTAGTGTATTAAAAGGAAAGACAATTGCGGTAATCGGGTACGGAAGCCAAGGACATGCCCAAGCACAAAACCTACGTGATAGTGGTCTTCAAGTTGTCATCGGTCTTCGTGAAGGTAAATCTTTTGAAACTGCGAAAAATGACGGTTTTGAAGTATTGCCAGTAGCTGAAGCAGTATCCCGTGCAGATGTTGTGCAAATCTTAATGCCAGATGAAACTCAAGCATCCGTATATAAAAATGAAGTGGAACCAAACCTCAAAAAAGGCGCAGCTTTGATGTTCTCCCACGGCTTTAACGTACACTTCGGACAAATCGTTGCTCCTAAAGATGCGGACGTGCTGCTCGTAGCACCAAAATCTCCAGGTCACATGGTTCGTCGTACTTATGTTGAAGGCTTCGGCGTTCCTGGCTTGATTGCTATCGAACAAGATGCAACAGGTAAAGCGAAAGAAATCGGTCTTGCTTATGCAAAAGGTATTGGTTGTACACGTGCAGGAGTTATCGAAACTTCTTTCCGCGAAGAAACCGAAACCGACTTGTTCGGCGAACAAGCAGTACTTTGTGGTGGTGTATCCGCACTGATCAAAGCTGGATTCGAAACTTTGACAGAAGCAGGCTATGCTCCTGAAATGGCTTACTTCGAATGTCTGCACGAATTGAAACTGATCGTTGACATGGTATACGAAGGCGGATTGTCCAGCATGCGCGATTCCATCAGTAACACTGCGGAATATGGTGACTATGTAACTGGACCACGCATTGTAACTGAAGATACTAAAAAAGCAATGAAAGCTGTTCTGACAGATATTCAAGAAGGTAAATTCGCTCGTGACTTTATCCTTGAGAACCAATCCGGACGTGCTTTCCTTACCGCTACTCGCCGCAACGAAGCTGCTCACCCAGTAGAAGTTGTAGGTAGCCAATTGCGTGAAATGATGCACTGGATTAAGAAATAATCATATTCATACTTATGATTAAATAGTGTTACCTTCAAATGCGGCCGTGACTTTGCGAGCCGCATTTGAGAGTTTCAGCACAATCTTTGGGAGGTGCTTAGCATGCGGAAAATTTATGTGTTCGATACGACACTGCGAGATGGAGAGCAGTCACCAGGTGTGAACCTCAACACGCGTGAGAAAGTGGAGATCGCTTACCAGTTAGAGAAGCTGGGAATTGATCGCATGGAAGCGGGTTTTCCTGCAGCTTCTCCAGGTGATCTAGCTTCTGTTAATGCGGTGGCAAGAGCTGTGAAGAACGTCACGGTAATCGGCCTTTCTCGTTCTAGAGAGACAGATATTGATGCTGTAAAAGAAGCACTACAGGGAGCGCAGGACCCTTGTATTCATATTTTTCTAGCTACATCTCCTATTCACCGGCAGCATAAGCTGCGGATGGATAAGGCTCAGGTGTTGGAAACTGCACAGTCTGCTATCCGATACGCTAAGAAATATTTCCCTAAGCTCGAGTTTTCATTAGAAGACGCGGGCCGTACGGAGTATGATTTCATGGCTGAAATGGTCGGCATGGCTATCCGGGAAGGGGCTAATGTTGTTAATATCCCGGATACTGTAGGTTACTTGAATCCTTCGGAGTACGGAGCTATCTTTAAATATCTAAAAGAGAATGTGCCTGATATTGAACGCGTACAGCTTAGTGCTCATTGTCATAACGATCTTGGCATGGCTACAGCAAATACGCTGGCTGCGATTCAGAATGGTGCAGATCAGATCGAAGGAACGATCAACGGTATCGGTGAACGTGCCGGGAACACAGCGATTGAAGAAGTGGCATTGGCGCTGGAGACACGCGCTGAATTCTTTGGCGCAAAAACATCCTTAACTTTGTCCGAGATTTCTCGCACAAGTCGCTTGGTCAGCAAGTTGACAGGTATGGTAGTCCCAGGGAATAAGGCGATTGTAGGAGCTAATGCATTTGCTCATGAATCGGGTATTCACCAGGACGGAATGCTGAAAGAGAAAACCACTTATGAGATCATGACACCGGAGACCATTGGACTTAAAGAGAGCAAACTGGTACTTGGTAAGCACTCTGGACGCCATGCTTTCCGCGATAAGCTAAGTGATCTAGGGTATGATTTATCTGAAGAAGAGCTTAATACAGCTTTTTCAAGGTTTAAAGACTTGGCGGATAAGAAAAAAGAAGTGTCGGATGAAGATATTTTGGCATTAATTGAAGAGAAACTAATTGATACGCCAGAAGTATTCAGACTTCAGACGATTTACGTTACTTACGGTAATAAAGCTGTTCCAACTGCTAAGGTGATTATCGATGGTCCGGAAGCGGAGCCTATTGTAGCAGAGGCAGAAGGCAATGGTTCTGTAGATGCCATCTACAATGCTATTGATAAAGCCACGGGTGAGGAAGTTACCCTTGGGGACTATTCCATTAAATCCGTTTCCCGTGGTAAAGATGCACAGGGCGAGGTTCATGTAGTACTGTCGCAGGGTGAAGTTGCTGCACAGGGCCGTGGACTTAGCACCGATATTCTGGAAGCGAGTGCCCGTGCTTATATTGATGCGCTTAACAAGCTTCTAGAGAAGCGTAAAACTTACACCAAACGTGACCACGCAAGTATATAAGTGAAATTATATTGTGCAGAAATTTACTAATACTTAGAGGAAGCCCTGACAGTGAACTCACTGTCAGGGCTTTTTTGTTATTCAAAAAAATTTGCTAATTGAGCCAATTCTGGCGAAATTTCAGATCTGTTCAGAAATTGTTCATGTCGGCAAATTACAATCGAAGGGAGATTATTGAAGTATTTGGAGAACAAACAACTTAGAAATAGTCGAGTAAGTACTTTTATAGGAAGAAGGAGGACTTTCGTTTTATGTGGAAAAAGAAAATTGGTTTATGGATGGTAGTAATACTTCTTAGTACGCAGTTTTTCAATGCTTTTGGCTTCGATTCTCAGGTCAAAGCAAAGGCGATTGAGAACAGTGCTAATATCATTACAAGTGTGACGATGTCTGTATATGAGAATGGGGTACAGGTCACAGATTCTGTTTACAAGCTGAGCTCCACCGTGAAGTTGAACTATAACTGGGCGGTTCCAGATGGAAGTGATTATGTTGCAGGTGATACTTTTACATTTGAACTACCAGAAGGGTTTGTGCTCGAGAAAGACTTTTTGAATAAAAAGATTATGATTGAAGGGCAAGAACTGGGGCATTACGACATTATAAAAGGGAGTCCTAACAAAGTTACCTTAACATTCACCGGTGAAGTCGGAGAATATTTCGATGTCAAAGGTGCAATTGAAGTGGAGACTCGTTTTGACACAACAAAGTTTACGGATACTATACCCTATACGATTAAGTTTCCGATAAATGGTGGTGCAGAGCAGGAGTTTACAGTCCAATTTAAACCTGAGGTTAGTTCTACTATTGACAAAGATGGAGTTGCGGTAGGCACTAATCAAGGAAATTATAATGCCAAACAGATTAAATGGACTGTTGATGTGAACAAAGTTATGGATAGTGTATATGGAGCTGCTGTAACTGATGTAATCCCTACGGGTTTAGCTTTAACTGATATAAGTGATATCAAGGTCAGTAAGCTTAATGTAGCGTTAAACGGTACTGTATCTCCGGGTGCTCCTTTAAACAATAGTCAATATTCTGCAACTCTAGTGGGGAACACCCTAGAGGTAAAGTTTATTACCCCTGATATTAATACACCTATTACGGAAGCATACCGTATTGAATACGTTACGGATGTTATTGATGATACTAAAACCACTTTTGTAAACACGGCAACTTTCAAGGGGAATAATACAGGACCTTTTTCAGATAATGCAAGTGTATCTCTTAATCATGGAGCATTATTGAAGAAATCTTTTCTAAGTTATAATTCCGTGACACAGGACACTTATTGGGCGATTGAGTACAATTATGGTGAAAAATCGATCTCTAAAGCAGATGCCAAATTGTTCGATTATTATACGGACTCTCAACAGTTTGTACCTAGCTCTCTGAAGGTATATAAATTAGATTTCACTAAGTCTAAAGATAATCCTGATAAAGTTTTAGTAACTGACTACACAGTATCTGAGAATACTTTAGCTCCGAAAGCAGGGCTGAAAAATTTCGAATTATCATTTAATAATAATATTTCGAATGCTTACAAGATCGAGTATCAGACCCGGGCGAAAGATCGCATCGAAGAAGCAACAAAGGTTTCAAATACTGTTACTACTATAGTTAATGGTGTTACTAATGACAAGCCTGCGAGCGGGACACTTAATCAAGATATTATCTCCAAGAAGGTTGGTCAGGCTAATTACGCTGATAAAACTATAAGCTGGACAATAAAAATTAATAGTGATAAAAAAGTAATGAATAATGTAGTGATTACGGATACCTTCCCTAACAGAGGTTTGAAATTTACTGATGTTGGGTTTGTTATCAAAGATGATAGCGGTAAACTAGTGGACTCTTCTATGTATACTCTTGATGATTCAAAACCTACAGAAGGTTTTACCGTGAAATTCAACTCATCAATAGATAAGACTTATACAATTACTTACAAAACGTATTTCAATAATGATTGGTTGAAGAATAGTAATGGGACTGTATATGATTGGGTTAAGAACGAAGTGAAATTTTTGAATAGAGCTTCTGTTGTATGGAATGACCCGTCCAAACCTACAGAAACGAAAACCATCACGGTTGAGGATACATTCTATCCTGATTCAAAAGCAAAGAATAATGGCTACAAAAACGGTTCCTATGACGCTCAAACCAAAGAGATTTCTTGGGAAATAGGGATTAACTACAATAGCAAAGAGCTTGATAAAGCTGTGCTTGTTGATACGTTAGAAGATAAACAGCAGTTGATAGAGGGATCTATAAAGGTTTATGAACTTTCGATAGAAAGCAGTGGTAACCCTAAAGTAGGAAAAGAAGTCACTGTTACTGCCAGCTCTAATCCCAAACTATATTCTGTAGATTACAATAAAACGACTAAATTGTTGAAAATAAGCTTTAATGAAAAAATTGCTAAGCCTTATTTGATTAAATTCAGCACCAGCTTAAAGGATCAAGTGGTCGAGAATGGAACGATTTACAATACAGCTAAGCTGTCTGACAATGGTGTGCCTGTATCAAAAGATTTGAAAAGTGAAGTTAGCATTCCAAACGGTGGTAAAAATGATCAATATGTTACCAAGTCAGGAGTACAGGACCCTAAAAATGAGACAAAACTAAATTGGACTTTAAAGATCAACTATAACCAATCTCTTGTAGAAGATGCACAAATCATTGATAATCCGGACGCTAATCAAATGTTCTTGCCGGAGTCATTCCGGTTGCTGCCGACAACAATTTTAAAGGATGGCACAGTCAATGAATCTGGTCCAGCACTCATTCAAGGAGCGGACAAGGATTATACGCTTGAATTTACAAAGGATGACAAGACAGGTGCAGAGCAATTTAAATTGAAGTTCAATAAAACGATTGAGAAACCTTTTATTTTGAAGTATGACTCTATAATTTTAGAGGCGAAAAATGGTGGGAAAATTAGTAACTCTGTTAAATTTAGTGGTAATGGATCCCAAACGGAAACCCAATCCAAAGAATCAAGTGTAACTGTAGTATTTTCGGATTCTAGTGGAATTGGACAAGGGACTAGAAAAGAATTAGCTGTCAAGAAAGTAGATGCAGCAGATAATAGTAAAGTTCTTGAAGGAGCTATCTTCAATTTATATCGCGTGTCTGGATCGGAAGAGGTTTTATTTAGCACATCTATTCCGACAGATAAAGACGGTAAAACAGTATTTAAAGATCTCCGGCCTGGTAAATACTTCTTGCAAGAAAAAACGGCACCTATTGGATATATCAAGGATGCAAATAAATATGAGGTGAAATTTAGTTCAACAACAGTTACAGATATGACTGTAACGAATCAAAAGATAGTGACGCCAACAACAGCACCAACAACAGCGCCAACAACAGCACCAACAATAGCGCCAACAACAGCACCAACAACAGCACCAACAACAGCACCAACAACAGCACCAACAACAGCACCAACAACAGCACCAACAACAGCACCAACAACAGCGCCAACAACAGCACCAACAACAGCACCAACAACAGCGCCAACAACAGCGCCAACAACAGCGCCAACAACAGCACCAACAACAGCGCCAACAACAGCACCAACAACAACACCGACGGCAACGCCGACAGCAACACCTGTGTCGACAGTAACACCTACGTCAACGCCAGACAATCCAATTTTCCCTGTGTCGACTCCGACGTCAATACCGGGAGTAATCGTTACGGCTACTCCATCCGCAACACCTGTGGTGGCGACACCAACAGTAGCACCAACAGTAACACCAACTATCACGGCGGTGCCAACTAGTACGCCTATTGTTCCGAAGGTGACGCCACCTGTAGAGAAACTGACTACAGATGAGGAAGTTCCTCTTGAAGGTGAAATCCCACTCGGTGGATTACCAAGTATTAGTGATAAGCCAGATCATGGTAAGGTGACAATTACTAAAGATGGCAAGTGGATTTATACACCAGATCCAGGCTTCATTGGAAAAGACAAGTTCACGATCATTGTGACAGATGAGAATGGAAATGAAGAAGAGATCGAGATCGAGATTGATGTCGAGGAAGTACCGACAGGTACAGTGAAAGAACCGGGGGATAACAGTAATAAACCAACAGAGCTTCCGAAAACGGGAGAAGAAAGTGCACTTCCTATTTACTTAGTAGGTGGAAGTCTAGTTCTTGTAGGTTTTGTGTTAGCTCGAAGATTCAAACGCAGTAATTAATATATCGTAATGATAAGGGTACTGTCCCGGCACTCAACACCCATAGGATAAAAGTCAACGGAGCAAGGCTCCTCCTGTTATTGGAGGAGCCTTGCTCTTTATTTTTGGTCTATGGCTACTCGTTTCATAACCTTCTTCACTTACTACCCAACTCCCAACGAAGTGAACCTTGACGAAAATGGGATTTTCGCTCATTATTCGTAATGTAGCGCCAGCGACACTATTTAGCATATATCTTTTTTTTACTATTTAGTAAGCGCTATCATAAAATGCGCTGGGAGATGATACCATGGAATTTATGTATTTAGGAACTGGAGCAAGCGAGGGTTATCCAGCTTTATTTTGTCAATGTGAACGTTGCTCTATGGCGATGGAGCTTGGTGGCAAGAATATTCGCGGTCGTACAGGAGCGTTTATTAACTCTAATTTGCTGCTGGATTTCTCACCTGACATGTATATGAATAAGCTTCGTTACAAATTGGATTTGGGGAAAGTTAATCATTTGATTGTTACGCATTCGCATACGGATCATTTTGCAGCAGCAGAGCTCATGATGAGGCATGAACATTGGTATTGTCAGCTGCAGGAGAGTGGAAAAAAACTGCATATTTACGGAAATGAAACGGTAGAAGAAACGATGAAGTCAGCTCTTCGCTATGATTATGGAACCGATACGATTGAAGATCCTTTTTACGAGTTTCATATCATACAACCTTTCATGCCCTTCACTCTAGGAGAAGTGACAGTAACCGCATTGCCAGCCCATCACAAGCCGGATGAACATAGCTTTATCTATCTACTTGAGCAGAATAACACAAGATTCTTATACGGCAATGATAGTGGTATATTCAGTGATGAAACCTTCAATTATCTACGTGATAAGCACCTGGACGTTGTTAGTCTGGATTGTAATTATGGGCTAGAGGATAGATATGATTATCATATGGGGATCTCCGGTTGTCGGATTGTAAGAGAACGTTTGCTTGACCAAAATAGTTGTGATACTAGTACATCATTTATTCTGACTCATTTCTCTCACTACAGCGCAGAGTTGCATGATACTTTAGTTAAGAATACAGCAGAGGAGAATTTCATCATTTCCTATGATGGGATGAAAGTCTTCTTAGCATGACGTGATGATAGTCTATCTATAATTAAAAGAATAGTCATTACCCGTAAAATCCTCCCTTGAGGAAAGGACTACTTTACGGGTCTTTTTTATAGCTTTAAGGGCTCAAAATGAGTAGATACGGAGGTAGAGAATGAAGCTGCTGGCTACGGGAAAAGTAAAATGGTTCGTCTATCAGAAAGTTGTCATCGTATTTATCGTCTTTTTGATTCCGCTCATATCGATGAATATTTGGGTGAATTATAAGGGGATGTCATTCACCAAAAATACGATTTTGGACTCATCCCTGGCTGGGGCGTCGTTCTATTCCAAGCAACTGGATAAAGAGATATATTTCATCCGCAATCAACAATTACAATTTCAAGAAGATAAAAACATACAGAAGCTTAGTTTCCGAGGCGAAAGTTTAGAAAAGTATGAAGAGGTAGAATTAATCGGTAATGCTGAAGATCTATTGAATCGGATCATTGCCTCAAGCGAATATGTGGTTAACGCCGGGGTATATATTAAGTCTCTGGGAAAAACGATCTCTGGTAAGACGGGGATCACGTCTATTCCTAATATGGAGTACGAAAAAATTTCCTCGTTACTTAACGTTAAGCAGAAGCCTTCATTCTATCGGAGCGGTGATGCGATTTTCCTTATAGAAACAGGAGATAATGCGGAGCTTTGGTCGTATATTGAAATCTCAAAAGGTAAGCTATTGGAGGCACTAAATCAAATCGCAACCTTATATCAAGAATCGGAGGTATTTCTGGGAAGTAATGAGCTGGGCAATATTCTATCTACTACAGACGATCAGTTAGTATCTACTGAGGTCCTTAGACTCATCACCAAACAGGATCAGTTTAATTCCGATATCCCAGAAATAAACAAGGTGAACGGTAAAAGTTACTTTATTGCCCATAACTTTATCAGTTCTTTGAATCTATCCTTGATTATGTACGTGAATCAGAATGAAATCACAAGGCCCTTAAGCCAATTTAATACACTACTATATGCCTCTTTCGTCATCGCTATTGTGGTAATGATACTTTATTCTTATTCGGTAAATCTAATGATTCATAGGCCCTTATCAAAATTGGTTAAGACATTCCGTATGGTAGAAACGGATAATCTTGATTTAGTCATCGAGTCAAAGACCAAAGATGAGTTTTACTATATATTTAATAGTTTTAATCGCATGGCTTCTAGACTTAAGCGTTCTATTGAGGAAAATTATGAACAGAAGATTGCCCTGCAGCATTCGCAGTTGAAGCAACTGCAGTCACAGATTAACCCGCATTTTCTCTATAACAGCTTCTTTAATATTTACATGATGTGTAAAGTAGGAGATTCCGATAGTGCGGCTGAGCTCTCACAAAAGCTAGGGAGCTACTACCAATACATCACAAGAAGTGGATCGGACGAGGTGGCTTTCTTTAAGGAATATCAGCATGCGCTTGATTATTGTGAAATTCAGTGTATTCGCTTCTCGAATCGTATTTCTTTCGAATATGAAGAAATACCCGTTTTGGCGAATGCGATTTTAGTACCGAGGCTGATTATTCAGCCGATTGTTGAGAATGTGTTCGAGCATGCTTTCGAAGACGACTCCCGACACGGGGTTGTCTATATTGGTGCCGAATGCGAAGAGGGAAAAGTAATTATCACGATTGAAGATAACGGCAATCTTTTAAAAGATGAGGAAATAGAGTACTTGCAGAAGAAACTTGCGATGGGTCTAAAACAAGTTGAGAAGACGGGATTAATCAACGTTAATAATAGACTCCAATTGAAGTACGGACCAGATAGTGGCTTGTTTGTCTCACGCAGCAAATACGGAGGATTGAGGGTAGAACTGATAGTTAAATATGAGAGTAAGGAAGTGTGATTATGTATAGATTACTAATCGTAGATGACGAGCCTGTGATTGTGAATGGATTAGTCCAACTGTTTCAGGATAACTCAGAATTTGAACTGGATATACGAAAAGCTTACTCCTCAAGCGAAGCTCTTGAAATTGCTAAGAAAACGAAATTGGATATTTTGGTTAGCGATATTCGTATGCCTCAGAAGAATGGTCTCCAGCTCGTGGACGAAATCGTCTATTATTGGCCATTATGCCGAGTGATTTTCCTTACAGGATACAGTGAATTTGATTATGTATACGAAGCGATTCGTAAGAATGTGGACAATTACATTCTGAAAACGGAAGGAATTGAACCTATTTTCCAAGCTGTGAAGGCAGCAATCGACAAGCTAGACGAGGAGAACCGTCGTAGACTTCAATTGGAGAAGGCACAAATGCACTATCAAATCGCTAGTTCCTTCCTAAAGAAAGAGCTGATGGAGCGGGTGCTTAGCGGGGAGTCTATTACTTCTATACTCAATAATGTACGTTACAAGGATGTAGAGTTCGGCATTGCATTAGATCGTCCTTCGTTCTTTCTTGTTGGTATCTTGGATCGACTAGATGATCCTAAATTTAAAATGCCTCCGTCTGTTCAGCGTATTTTCCATGATCACCTGCCTGCATCTATTGCATGTGAAGAAGTGATTTATGATGATCGTGTATTCATATGGCTGCTTCAACCAGATGAAGGATTGCTGAATCGCTTTCGTAGTGGCTATCCAGATCAAGGGGTGAATTGGCCTGGAATCGTTGCTTATATGAGAGGGATATTAGAGCCTGTACAGAATGAGTGTGATGAGCTGCTAAGTGTCTGCGTTTCATTCGGAATATCGGGGGATTTACTTAACCATTGGGAATCAATCCATCTTCAAGTTGAAGCAGTGCGCTCTATGATTCTTAAGAGAGCTTTATTAGGTCAGCACATGCTTATCTTAGACCTTGAGAAACTAAGTCAACTTGAGGATACGATGCACAAAGCTGGAGGAATCGAGCAGGAAGATTTCAAGACGCTTATCATCGAACAAATTCACCAATTTGTGCAGGAGAACCTATCTGGAGATCTATCGCTTACCTCAATTGCTGCAGAGGTGCATCTTAATCCGTCCTATTTATCTCGTTATTATAAACAGACGACAGGTCAAAATTTATTAGAGTATATCCAGTCGACGAAGCTGCATGTTGCTCTGCAGCTGATGAAGAATACAACTCTGAAATTAAATGAAATCGCCATCCGGGTCGGTTTTGAATCACCATCCTACTTTACAACATTCTTCAAACGCAAAATGGGTTTATCTCCACAGGATTATCGAAATTCAAAATAAGTAAATAAAGTGAAAGTGATGTAAAAAAAGTGAAATTGAAAGCGGTTTCCTCTGTGACTAAAATAATAACTAGGAACACTGATTAACAACAAGAATTGCAGCAAACAAAGGGGGGAAGCGTTCAGATGAAAAAAATGAGACCATGGAAAATGATTTTGTCAGTAACGATGATTCTTTCATTATTGTCAGCATGTGGAAGTCAAGGGAATGGAAATGCGAATGCACCATCTACGCCTAAGGAAGAGACTACGAATAGTGCGACAGACAGCGCCACAGCACCTGATCCACTAGGGAAATACCCGGAAACGGTCACTGTTACAGAAATACTAGGATATAATCCACCAGAAGATCCAAGAACTCCAAGCGGAATAACACCGGAACAAAATGCCTACCTGAAAGATCTCAAAGAGATGATGAATATTGAAGTGAAATACAAATGGACCGTTCCCTCTGCCCAGTTTGAGCAGAAGTTCTCGCTTGCCATGGCATCGGGGGATCTACCCGATGTGATAGAAGTTGATCAGAAGAACTATGAGAAACTTAAAAAGCAAGATATGCTTGCTGATCTGACAGATGCCTATGCACAATATGCGTCACCAGCTCTTAAGGCTTATATGGACTCAGATGGTGGATTCGCGATGAAAACGTTCAGTGCGGATGGTAAGCAATTAGGTATTCCTGCATTTGAAGATCCCTTTTTATCCACGCAGCTACTATGGATTCGTCAAGATTGGCTTAATAATCTAGGTTTACAGGCACCGAAGACGATCGATGAGCTTGAGAAAGTTGCACAAGCATTCACACATAATGATCCAGATCAGAATGGTAAGAATGACACCTATGGTATCGCCATGCAAAAGAATCTCTTCTTTTGGGGATTTGATGTCAGAGGTTTCTTTAATGGATTCGGTGCTTATCCTTCCGTTGGTGATAAACAATCGGCTTGGATTAAAGGCGGCGATGACAAATTGTTACCGGGATTGATTCAGCCTGAAGTGAAGACTGCACTTGGTAAGCTACAAGCATGGTATAAAGATGGAATTATTGATAAAGAGTTTGCACTAAAGGATGAGAATAAGGCTGTAGAAGATCTGACTGCAGGTAAAGTGGGTATTTCCTACGGAGAGTGGTGGTATCCGAACTGGCCGCTTAACTCCAGCATAGACAAAGATCCAAAGGCGGATTGGATTGCAATTCAGCTTCCAGGGATTGATGGTCCAGCTAAATCACTCGTTCCAAAAATCCGCAGCAACAAAATTTTCGTTGTGAACAAAAAGATGAAGAACCCAGAAGCAGCGATTAAGATGCTCAATTTCTACATCGAAGTTGGTAATAAAAAATACAAGGATAAGAACAAAGCGGCAGATGGCTATGTATACAACTGGTTTAACCCACGGATTGCCAACCCTGTTGATATTGATACGATTTACAGGGAAGTAAACAAAGCGCTCGATGCTAATCAGACTGAAATTACAATAGACGATGCAAATTATAAGACCGTTGCGGATACTTTCAAAGCGACTAAGGACTTCCTGGCAGGCGACACATCTAACGCTACCAAAGGTGTAAACTGGGGTCAATATTATAGCCGGGCTGCAAAAGACGGTGGCTGGGGCTTAACACGACAAATTAAAGAAAATCAACAATTTGTATACAACGAGTTTTACGGTCTTCCTACACCAACAGTAGTGGAAAAGGGCGGTCAGCTGGATAAGTTGATGCAAGAGTCCTTTACCAAGATTATCATGGGCGGTTCTCTTGATGATTTCGATAAATTCGTGGATAGCTGGAAGGCACTTGGCGGTAATGAAATTATCGATGAGGTCAATGAATGGTATAGCACGGAAGCTACGAAATAAATCATAGGGACAAGAAAGCGGGTGAGGTGAGTCGGGTGAGCCGACTCACCTCCCGTTTTTAAAATGAGTAAGTTGGTGAGGAGGGCATCTATGAAATCACTGAAGAAAGAATTTCCGCTTCATATCATGTTAATACCGGGTGTGATTGTTACACTGATCTATGCCTACGGACCGATGGCCGGCCTGGTTATGGCGTTTCAGCAGTTTGAGCCGTTATCCGGTTTCTTTAAATCCGATTTTGTGGGATTAGATAACTTCCGTTATGTATTTAATTTACCGGATTTCAAGCAAGTACTTTGGAATACGCTAGTCATAGCTATCATCAAAATGGTATTGTCTCTGCTTGTCCCGCTCATTCTAGCTTTATTATTAAATGAGCTTACTAAGAAATGGTTCGCAGGTTTTATTCAATCCGCCATTTTCCTCCCGTTCTTCCTTTCATGGACTGTACTTGGGGGTGTCATTATTGAATTATTCTCTCTGAATGGGCCTATTAATGGCTTAATTTCCGCTATGGGCTTAGAACCTATCATGTTCATGCTTGATAATGGTTGGTTCAGGGGGATTATCATTGGCTCGGATGTCTGGAAAGGCATGGGCTACAATATGATCATCATGCTTGCTGCCATCACAGGAATTAATGCGACGCTGTATGAAGCGGCAGAGGTAGATGGTGCAGGGAAATGGAAGCAAATGCTTAATATTACGCTTCCAGGTATAGCACCGATTATTATTTTACTTAGTGTATTAGGTCTCGGTGGTATTCTTAACGCAGGTTTTGAGCAGATATTGATTATGTATAACCCGACTGTATATGCAGGCGCAGATATAATAGATACATTTGTCTATCGATTGGGGATGTTCAGCCAACAATTTGGACCTGCGGCAGCAGTGGGTCTCTTTAAATCGATAATATCTTTATTTATGGTATCAACAACTTACTATGCAGCTTACAAATTTAACAATTACCGCATATTCTAGGAGGTGGAGATGGTGCTACATAAACAATCATTCAGCAGAAAGTTATTTATCGTGTTCAATACGCTGTTGTTAACTTTCATTACCATACTCGGCATTATCCCATTTGTACACTTACTCTCCATCTCACTAAGCTCGAATACAGCTGCGATGGCTGGAGAAGTGAAGCTTTGGCCCGTCGGTTTTTCCTGGGATGCTTATGTATATTTAGGAGAAAAGGTAGAGTTCTTTCGTTCCTTGGGAGTCTCCGTAAAACGAGTAGTGCTCGGTTCAGTAGTTAACTTGTTTCTAGTATTTATTACTGCTTTTCCGCTTTCCAAATCGAATGATCAGTTTAAATTTAGAACCGTATATGTATGGATATTCGCGATTACGATGTTTTTTGGAGGCGGCTTAATTCCGACGTATATCGTAGTGAAGAATACAGGCTTAATCGATTCCATTTGGGCACTTATCTTACCAGGTGCATTGAATGTATGGAATATGGTTCTGATGCTTAACTTCTTCAGATCTATTCCAAGAGAATTGGATGAAGCGGCTACGATTGATGGTGCCGGACATTGGAGAGTACTTTGGCAAATTTATTTACCGATATCCCTTCCATCCATCGCAACGATTGGGTTATTCACCATAGTTGGGCATTGGAACGCTTGGTTTGACGGTATCCTTTACCTGAATTCACCTGAGCATTATCCGCTACAGACCTATCTTTCTACCTTGATTATGTCTATCAATGCCCAGATGTCCTCGATGTCCATTGAGCAGCTCAAGGTGATGGAGAACCTGAGTGAGAAGACGATCCGAACGGCGCAAATATTCATGGGCGCATTGCCAATTATGGTAGTGTATCCATTCTTACAAAGGTATTTCGTAAAAGGAATGACGGTTGGTAGTGTTAAAGAATAAAGAAATAGAGTACAGACATAGCATAAAGTCTCATATGAAGGAGCAGATTGCGATGAAGAAAGTTACTGTTGCTTTAATTGGAGCGGGCCTGCGAGGAATTAATTATTCAGAATATGCGATTCAGCACCCCAATGAGCTTCAAGTTGTAGCTGTTGCAGAGCCGAATGCGAAGCGGAGAAATAAATTTAAGGCAAGACATAAGCTGGCTGATGATATGTGCTTTACCCATTGGGATGATTTTTTTGCCTCCCCGAAAGTAGCAGATGCGGTATTTATCTGTACCCAAGACAATCAGCATTATGTGCCAACAATGAAAGCACTGGAGGCAGGGTATCATGTACTATTAGAAAAACCGATGTCCCCTGATGCCAAGGAATGTGTACTTATGGGGGAAATGGCCTCTAAAGTGAATCGTGTCTTCTCGATATGCCATGTATTGAGATATACCAATTTCTTCTCTACGATCAAGGAACTACTGGAAAGTGGTGCGATCGGAAAATTGATGTCTATTCAACATAATGAGAACGTGGGTTACTGGCATCAAGCTCATAGCTTCGTAAGAGGGAATTGGCGCAAAAAGGATGAGTCCAGTCCGATGATTCTCGCTAAGTCCTGTCATGATCTGGACATTCTTTCCTGGTTGACAGATTCAGAATGTGTTCGAGTGTCTTCCTTCGGCTCACTGTCCCATTTCAAATCTAGTGAAGCACCGGAAGGAGCCCCGCTACGTTGCACAGATGGATGCCCAGCAGCAGATAAATGTCTCTATTATGCTCCTAATCAATATTTGACGGAGGATACGGATTGGCCTACATCGGCAATTAGCGATGATCCAAGCTATGAAGCCCGCCTGAATGCTCTTCAGGAAGGACCTTATGGACGATGTGTCTATCATTGTGATAATGATGTCGTCGACCATCAAGTGGTAAATCTAGAATTCGCTAATTCCGTAACTATAGCTTTTACAATGAGTGCGTTTACCAAAGATGTAAGTCGTACCCTCAAGCTGATGGGTACCACGGGAGAAATTCGCGGTGCGATGGAGAAGAATGAAATTGAAGTGATCCATTTTGGCAGCGGTAAGGTAGAGAGAATCTCGTTCGAGAATGCAGGTGGTCATGTTGGTCATGGCGGCGGCGATATGGGGTTAATCAAAGATTTTGTTAAGCTGGTTCGAGCGGAAGGGAAGATTCAAGGTCTTACATCAGCAAATCATTCCGTTCAAAGTCACCTTATGGCTTTTGCAGCAGAGCAATCTCGCATCGAGGGTAACAGTATTGTTCTGAAAGAATTTGCACAAAGTGTCTGTAATGATGAAGAGGTGAAGCAACGATGAATGCCCCGCAGCCATTTCAGACGATGTTATTAAGTTCGTTGGTTAAGGTATTTGCTGATGAAGTGCCGAATCATGAATCCTATCACAGTGCAACCGCACTTGTCGGAGAAACATTTTCGTTCCAAGTCGCTTATACCTCAGATACACTTCTAAAGAATATTAAAGTAGAGATAAAGTCATCTCTTCCAGATCTAATATGTATAAGATCCGTTGGACTTGTTCCCTCAGAAATGCCTTGTTTCAAAAATCATGATGACGATGTGCTAAGAACTACGCCGGGATTATATCCAGATCCATTGTATACGCTGGATCAACAATCTATTTCATCGATCCCGGGACAATGGCGATCTTTATGGGTGACGATAACCTTGGATGAAACAATGAGTACGGGGCTTCGCTCTATTCAGGTCCTCTTCCAATCATCTGAAGGGCAGATGTTAGGTGAATCGGATGTATTCGAGTTAACCGTTATCCCTGCAACACTACCGCCGCAACAGTTAATTCATACGGAATGGTTCCATGTGGATTGTCTTGCTACAAAGTATGGTGTCGAAGTATTTAGTGAAGCACATTGGGCCCTTATAGAACGTTATGCAGATACGATGGTTAAGCATGGCATGAACATGATCTTAACTCCGTTGTTTACACCGCCTTTGGATACAGCCATTGGTGGAGTACGTCCAACCGTTCAATTGATTTCCGTGACTAAAGCGGGAGATCGTTATGAATTCGGATTTGATCTGCTTACTCGTTGGGTATCGATGTGCCGCCGACTTGGCTTCAAATACTTTGAGTTCTCTCATTTATTTACTCAATGGGGTGCAAAATGTGCACCAAAAATAATGGTAACCATTCAAGGTGAAGATCAGCAACTATTCGGCTGGGATACGGACGCATCCTCGGCGGAATACCGTAGTTTCTTGGATCAATTTTTACCTTGCTTAGATCAATATTTGAAAGAGCAGGGAATAGACCAGCAAAGCTGGTTCCATATTTCAGATGAACCAGGAGAGGAACATTTGGAATCGTACCGAGCTGCAAGTGAGATCATTTATAAACATTTATCAAGTTATCCGATCATGGACGCTTTGTCCGAATTGGAGTTGTATGAACAGGGCCTGGTGAAAAGGCCGATTCCTGCGAATACGCATATTGAACCGTTCTTAGAACATCAGGTTCCAGACCTTTGGACGTACTATTGCTGCGCTCAAGGTGAACAAGTATCCAACCGGTTTTTCAACATGCCATCTGCTAGAAATCGTATAATCGGGTTTCAATTGTATAAATTCGGATTACAGGGCTTCTTGCATTGGGGTTATAACTTCTGGTACTCGCAATATTCATTGAATCAGCAGCTGGACCCTTATCGTACGACTGACGCTGAGCATGCATTTCCCTCAGGAGATGCCTACTTGGTCTATCCAGGAGAAGAAGGCCCGATTGAATCCATTCGACTGGAAGTTCTATATGAAGGGTTGCAGGATTTGCGCGCACTAGAATTACTTGAGCAGAAAATTGGCAAGAAAGCAACGATAGCCATTATGGAAGAGGGTCTGAGTACATCGTTGACCTTCTCTGTATACCCGAGGGATCAGGGAACATGGCTCTTAGAGGCAAGAGAGCGGATCAATCAAGCGATAGCAAGATATTCTACTTAAGTGATCATACCATTACGAGGTGTTGAGAATATGGCAACTTTTCATTATTCAGGATCTTCCTTTTATTATAACGATCAGGCGATACGGCTTATCTCAGGGGCCATCCATTATTTTCGGACTCTGCCGGAACATTGGGAAGACCGTCTTATCAAATTAAAAGCTTGCGGCTTCAATACGGTTGAAACCTATGTGGCATGGAATTTACACGAGCCGAAGAAAGGCCAACTTCAGTTTGAAGGTATGGCAGATGTAGTCCGGTTTATTGAATTGGCAGGAGATTTGGGTATGCATGTCATCGTTCGTCCCGCACCTTATATTTGTGCAGAATGGGAATTTGGTGGACTGCCATCTTGGTTGCTAGCTGATTCGGATATGCGTCTTCGATGCTACCATAAGCCATTTCTAGATCATGTAGATGCGTATTATGATGTATTGCTCCCCAAATTACAACCACTGTTATGTACAAATGGTGGCCCGATCATTGCTATGCAGATTGAGAATGAGTACGGAAGTTACGGCAATGACAAGCGCTATTTGGCTCATTTAAAAGACAGCATGATTTCCCGTGGGATAGATGTACTACTATTCACTTCCGATGGACCAGAAGACGCGATGTTACAGGGAGGTATGGTCCCAGGTGTGCTGGAGACGGTGAACTTTGGATCACGTCCTGTAGATGCATTCAACAAGCTCCGTGAATACCAACCAGAGGCTCCAATCATGTGTATGGAATACTGGAACGGTTGGTTTGATCATTGGCGTGAGGAGCATCATACGCGTCCGGCTGAGGATGTAGCGAAGGTATTGGATGAGATACTTAGTTTAGGCGCATCCGTTAATTTCTATATGTTCCATGGCGGAACTAACTTTGGGTTCTACAACGGAGCGAATGGACATACGTTTGACAGCTATGAACCAACAATTACTAGTTATGACTATGATTCCTTACTGAGTGAATCCGGTGAGCCGACAGCTAAATATTATGCAGTTCGTGAAGTGATCTCCAAATATGTAGATCTCGGACCCATTGAGTTGCCAGCTCCTGTCGCTAAGAGAGCATATGGGAGAGTAGAGATGAAGGAGCAGACTTCACTTACCGCAAACTTGAATCGTATTTCTGCACCTATTCACTCTGCATACCCTGAATCGATGGAGAAATTGGGTCAGGATTATGGCTTTATTCATTATAGTACGTTCCTTACAGGACCTCGTCCCAAAGATGAGTTCTTCATCCAGGATTTACATGATCGTGCATTAGTCTTTCTGAATGGAGAGCTCACTGCAACCTTAGATCGTGTAGAGCCAGAGGTGAAATTAGAGTTCGAGGTTCCGGCCGAAGGGCTGCATGTTAGTATACTTGTGGAGAATTTAGGACGTGTCAACTATGGTCCTTTTATGAGAGATTGTAAAGGGATTACCGAAGGGGTACGTTATGGACGGCAGTTTCTGTCGGAATGGACGACTTATACGTTGCCATTAACGGATTTATCTGGTCTGCAGTTTGAAGGTTTATTCAGGCAAATGGAACCTAGCTTCTTCCGCAGCACCTTGGTTGTGGATGAACCTTGTGATACGTTCTTGAGCATGGAAGGATGGACTAAAGGCGTCGTGTTCATTAATGGGTTCAACCTTGGACGCTATTGGAATATCGGACCACAGAAAACAATGTATGTGCCAGGTCCTCTATTGAAACAAGGCGACAATGAGATTGTCATCTTTGAATTGCACAGCACTTCAGATACCGCTGTTACCTTCGTAGATCAACCGGAACTAGGATAATAGGGCATAGCTCTGCCAACAACATGTTAGAATTGCGGCTTATTGAACAATGTCTGAATTTGCTTCGGACAAGTTTGTTCAATCTTGCATAATTCGCTAGCTTCGTTTGACTAGCTGTTTCAAACGCAGCAATTAATATATCGTAACAACAAAGACACCCGAATAGATCCGGGTGTCTTTTTGATAAATAGAAACTATTTCTTGCTGCGTATTCTAAGGTTATGTAGTTCCCATTGTTCATACCAATCTTGAACAACGGCAGGAAGACCAATACTTAGATCGCCTTTCAATAATTCCGTCAGATTCTTGTATTGTTCTTCCACTGCGGATCGTTCTCCAATACTGTCGTAGACCTTCATCAATCCTAAATGTCCTTGTTCAAAATAGGGCTGAAGCTGTACTACCTTTTGATACACAGTGACAGCTTCGGGAACTCTGTTGTTATCGATATAGAACTGGGCCATTCCCATAGCATGGTGTAGCCAAATGGTGCGCAGACGTTGCCGTTCGCCCTCCGCCCACAAATAATCGTAATCTCCAAAATAATCCCCTGAATAAAGTTCAAATAAGTTTTGATGTTCTGCACAATTGTCCTCTCCGATGGATTCGAGTGCAAGAATGTTGTGCTCCCACTGGGCTGCATCGATTAGAAGCGGCCCGGTCTCAAGCGTATACCCTTCCCCTCCACTGACGTTGCTGATATGCAGATCTACCTCACTCTGCTTTAAACATTGTCGTACTTGATAAATGGTTGTGTAGAGATGGGTAGAAGCCTTTTTATGGTTGAAATCTGGCCACAGTAGGTCAATCAGGGTATCTTTACTGACGAATCGATTGCGATTATGAAGCAAGAAAGCAAACAATTCTTGTGCCTTAGAAGTTCTCCAACGGAGATTGTTTAAAGGTTGTCCTCCTCGTTCAAAACGCAGCGATTGAAAACAACGAATCGTTAGTTCATGTGCTACCTCTGTGCTTTTTGGTGCAAACCTCAATCTGTCCTCCAAGCGTTGTACTGTTTTGAATAAACGGTCATGTCGCACGGGCTTCAAAATATAATCAATCGCATTTAACTCAAAGGCTTCCACTGCATATTGGTTATACGCGGTCACGAAAACGATATTAGCGTTTGGACAGACCTCTTGCAGAATTGCGGCAGCTTGAAGTCCGCTCACTTCAGGCATTTCAATATCAATAAAAATAACGTCAGGCTCCAAGGCTGGAGCTTCTTGTATAGCTTGAACAGGATCTGTATAGGACGCGATGATATGAACAGCTTCCATTTCTTTTAACATGAATTCTAACTTTACGAGGGCAAGGCGTTCATCGTCCACCAATACTGCTTGAATCATTGTTATTTCACCACTCAATATAGTATTTTTTAGCAAAAAACAATAAACTCTTCTTTATTTTTCGGTTCGTTATAGTCTGTCTGTGACTAGGTATTTTTGTGATTCATATTTCTTTTTCAGAAGGGATTATGAAACTTACTGAAGTACCTAGCCCTTCCTTGCTTTTAATTTGCAAACCCTTAGCATAGACACGTAACAAGCGTTTATGTGTATTAAGAAATCCAATCCCTCTTGTTACATTAGACTGACTGCTCAGCAGTTGCTGAAGTTGCTCTGAAGTCATACCTTTACCATTATCAGCGATTGTAATCTCGATGTCATCAGCTAGTTCTTTGATGGATATTGAAAGTGTAGATTTTCTATTAAACCCAGTTGATGGTCATCCTGTCCTCAAAGCGCTCTTTCTCTATGTACAGATAGGCACGGACAAGCTCAAGCTCGTATTCAATCGGTATCATCGACTCAGCGTTCAAGAAGTTAAAGCTTAAGCGTAAATAAGAGCTAAAGACATCAATAAGGTGACTCATACGCTGTGTATCAAAAGATGCCAGAGCAGATATGGAATTTAATGTGTTGAATAAGAAATGTGGTTATATTTGCGCTTGAAGATACGCTGCTTCCAGACGAAGCCGTTCATTTACGGACTGTTTTATGTCTGTTAAGGAACGTACCCGTCCTCTTAGCTCCATAGCGTTCATGGGTTTCATTACATAGTCGTTCGCGCCCGAAACAAATCCGGTGTAGATATCTTCCGGCTGGCTACGTGCGGTCAGAAGTAGAATAGGAAGCTCAGCTATAGTAAAACGTTCACGAATTCTCTGTGTTAATTCATAGCCGGACATCTGGGGCATCATTACATCTGTAATGATTAAATCCCATTGATCACTATCCAGTTTTATTAAAGCATCAATTCCACCACTTATTGCTGTCACGCTTGAGTCACCCTATTCATAGGGTTGGAAGGCTCTAAGCTGTGTTTCCTCGTTCATTCCAATGCCAGTATCTGTAATATGGATGCGCGCCACACCTTTATGAATATCCGCATGGACCCTAACTGAGCCTACACTCGTATATTTCACAGCATTTTGAAGCAGATTGAACAAAATCTGAATGAGTCTTTTCTCATCTGCCACAATAGAAGGAAACGAGTCGGGAATCTCCGAGATTAGTGTAATGTGCTTACCCTCCGTTAGGAACTTGAGCATATCGAGTACGCCAACAGCTACGGATTGAATGGGAACATTTCTTAACTGTAATTGAATGTTGCTTTCACGAAGCTGTGATTTTGCCAGATTTTCAGTCTGCTTAGCATTGAAATTTTTGAACAATCCCCAATGTGTGCTTTTAATAATGGCTAAGATAGATAGCAATAGAAAAATAGAGCCATCGTTGTTTTTAAGCGCAGATTTCAGAAAGTAAACTACAACTTCTAATGATAGAACGATTATATTGATAATAAAAACAGGTGTGAATAATGCGTAATAGCGGACAACGGGACCGAGCATTATGAAAAGGATATGTACCAAGGATAAGCTGGTCAGGATCCGAACACTTTTAAATTTTGAATTTTGGAACATCAGTTGCTTGCTTGTCAGTAAGATGAATATAAAAGCCATAATATTAGAAGTGATTAATAGTTTTAAGCTCCATTGGTAGTTTAAGGGAAGCATATGCAGCAAAAGCTTGTCATCATCAATGAGTACTGTAGTTATAGCGGAAATTACCAACAGAAAAAAATAGATCAACATCTTTTGCCGCGGACCAATGGTATATAATATTGCTGCATAGACTGCATGAAGTAGAAGTGGCAGATGGAGAACCTGAATTTCCTAGTAGTTCACCATTGATATAAATTTCCGAAGCAGTCCGAACCCCGGATATGAGTATGCCATAAGACTGCTTTTCGTTTTTATCTACAAGAATCCGTAATGATAGGAGCCGTAGCCAAAAGCAGATTTTTCGCCATTATGAAGGGCATCGTTCCACTGATCCGGGATTTGTATATATGTTTTAGGGGGAGCTTTGTTTAGAGATTCTCTATTGAAGTGGGAAGCAGCGTATTAGGATAGAACTCCCATTGGCCTTTTAAGGTAAGGAGCTTGTCTTGATTCAATTAGAAAGAGTTTTCTTTTAGTCATAGTAATTAAACATTATTCGACAAAAAACAATATATTCCTTTCCAAAAAACATTTCAAAAATTAAAAAAAAGTTGCAGGGGATTAGAATTGGCTGGCGTCTAACGTTATGTAGGTGAAGGAGGGGAGAAAGCTGGAAGAGGCGGAATGGATTTCTGCTGTGCTGAATGGTGAACATCAGGCCTTTGGGCATTTGGTGACACGTTATCAAGGCATGGTATACAGAGTGTGCGTCAAGATTACTGGAGAAGCCGAATCGGCCAAAGATATGGCCCAAGAGGTTTTTATAAAAGCATACAAAGCGCTCCCCTCCTTCAGAGGACAGTCTACCTTCTCGACATGGCTTTATCGGATAGCCTATCGAACCTGTCTGGACTGGAAACGGGCCAATGATAGGGAGTGGAGGCATCGGAGTGCAGCTGATTACACTGAGAATGATTGGGTAACGTCTCAAACACCAGAGCAAGAGGTGCTAGAGCAGGAACAATCAGCTGAGCTGGGTGAGAATGTGAACAGCCTTGCGGAACCGTACCGGTCGGTCGTACAGCTGTACTATTTTCAGCGAAATTCTTATCAAGAGATAGCGGAGCAAAAAGGTGTTTCCGTTAAGACTATCGAATCGCAGCTTTATCGTGCCAGACAGATGATGCGTAGACAAAGGGAGGAATTGCGATGAATTGTGCAATAGTGAAGGAATGGATGCCACATTACATTGACGGCCTACTGTCTCCAGATATGGAGCTGAGTATCCGGTTGCACATACAATCCTGTCCTGATTGCGCGCAGTGGCTGGAGGAAGCTAAGGAAATGTCCGCTCTTTGGTCAGAAATGCAAACGAACAGTGAATATCAGCATGAACAGATGGACTTTCCAGATCTCGCAGCAGGTGTTATGGCCCATATCGAACAGCTCGAAACAGGACGCAGAGAGCGAGCGGTTAAAGCGACAAGCGTAAGACGTCGTTATGCTCCTAGAACATCTTGGATGCATTATGCGGTGGCTGCCTGCTTAAGCTTCTTATTGTTACAGTTTGGAGTTTTTGAGAATTTGGCTTATGGGATTACTGAAATTAATGGTCATGTGTCGAATTCGGTGACCCAATGGTTTGGTGGTTTTAGAAAATAGTCATAAAGAGATTTATAAATAATAGATGGATTCAGGTAAACATAAAAAGTTTATGCTATCCAAAATTTAGGAGGATGTATTATGATTAAGAAGAGACGTTGGCTCACTTTTATGTTAGCTATGGTTCCTGGTGTAGGCCATTTGTACTTAGGCTTCAAAAAGCAGGGGCTGCAGTTTATGATCGGGGCTTCCTTATGTATTATGTTTATCCCGTCCGAGCCCATGATCTTCCCTTTTGCGCTAGCTGCACTATGGTTTTACCAATTGTTTGATGCTCTGCAGAAAGCGGCTTGGATGAAAATAACTGCAGCCGAACATGAGCGTATGATGTTTCATCCTGACAGCTTCGGAGAACCTTGGACGATGGGAATATCCTCTATGCCGGGTTACCCACATGAAGATGTGAATCCGGCTTGGGTCGGTGTCGGATGTGTTGTTGCTGGGTTCCTTATGCTGGTGATTTCAGCATTTCCGACGCTTTGGAGAATGTTAATCGAGATTAACATTGGTACGATCTTGTTATCACTGGGTCTGATTGCGTACGGTCTGAAGATGCTAAGAAACAATACGAGAGCGTAAGAAACGGGGATTTGACTATGGGGAGATGGAAAATCGGGAGCTTCACTGCAGCTATAGGCTGCATTGCACTTGGTGTCATTATTGTGATGGCTCAGTATAATATGATCAGCTATGAAGTGCTTGGTTATTTATGGCCAGCACTGTTGATCTTGTTCGGACTCGAGATGTTGCTAAGATTGTTTATCAAATCCGATGCCAAAAGTCGTGTGAGCGGTTGGGCAATCCTATTGATTATCCTGTTGGTTGGAGCAAGCGGTGCTCAGTCAGTAATGGCCGGCGGCTCACTTAGCAGTCTAATCGGAAATACACATTTGACTCCACTAAGTGGGAATGTCGAAGTGAAAGACAATATTACGACGTTGAAAATCGTACTTCCAAGTGGAAAAGTAAAGGTCGAGGGAATAGATGGAAGCGCATTGGATTATGAGGGAAGCTTACTCTTACCTGGAAAATCGCAAAGTGAAGCTGCTAGTGCGCTGGAAAAGAAATGGAAAGTTAAAACTGAGGGAGATACAATGATTATGGAGCTGGATACAGATCATAATTGGTTCTCTAATATTCAGTTTGGATTTAATACTAAAAGCCCTTATTTAAATGTAAGTGTACCTAGCAGCCTTGCTGTTGAGGTAGATACTAGCGATGGGTCAATAGAAGCCTGGGATTTAAAGTCTGGCTTAGTGGCTGATACTAGTAACGGGGTTTTAAATATTCATGATGTGGCTGGCGGAGTAGAGGCACATACCAGCAATGGATCTCTGACGGTTCAGAACATCCAAGGTGGAGCGCAGCTCAAAAGCTCTAATGGAGCTATTACATTGGACAATATAGATGGAGCTTTAACCGCAAAGAGCAGCAACGGCAAGATCACTATTAATTCAGCAGTGACTGGAAAATGGAAATGTTCGTCTAGTAACGGAAAGATTACGGTGGGATTGCCATCCGTCTCCGATGTGAAGATTACAGCGGATACCAGCAATGGTTCGCTGAAGGGGAATGTACCCTGGAATCGAGATGGGGACAGCTATGGCACGGCCACTCTCGGTAAAGGAACCCATAGTGTGGACCTAAGTACGAGTAATGGAAGCGTGACCGTGGACACGGCTGAATAAGCACGAACAAAAAAGGGAGTTAAGGCTTCAGCGATTGGCTCTGCTGAAGCCTTAACTCCCTTTTTCAAATTATAAGAGACCTACCAAGCGTAAGCTTTAGGAGCTTCTCCGCCCGGTCCTGGGAAGATCTCATCTAAACGTTTAAGGACAGATTCATCTAGCACAATCTCAAGACTGCGTAGTGCACTCTCGAATTGCTCTAGTGTGCGTGGTCCAATAATTGGTGCGGTTACAGCAGAATTGGCTAATAACCATGCTAGTGCTACATTATCTTGTGGTTCCCCAAGCTCCATACATAAGCTTGCAAAAGCCTCAAGCTGATCTTTGTATTGCTCTACGCGCTCAGCATTTCCTCCACTGCGGCTGCCTTCTATTTTCTTAAGTGCATTGCGTCCAAGAAGACCTCCATCCAGTGGGCTCCAAGGAATAATGCCTAATCCATGATGGAGAGAGGAGGGTAATACTTCAAGTTCAGGAAGGCGACAGGTGAGGCTGTATTTATGCTGCTCAGAAATCAAACCTAAAAAGCCACGTGCCTTCGCTTCTTGTTGGGCCACAGCGATATCCCATCCCGCAAAGTTACTGGAGCCGACATAACCAATCTTTCCTTGGTTTACAGCAAGCTCGAAAGCCCCCCACAGCTCGTCCCAAGAGACACTACGGTCAACATGATGCATCTGGTACAATTCAATATGATCGGTCTGGAGACGCTGCAGAGACCCCTCTAGATGGCGGCGTATAATATAAGATGATAGTCCACCCTCATCATTAGGCCCATCGAGCTTATCGCTCATTGCACCGTATACCTTGGTAGCTAACACGACCTTTTCACGTCGCCCACCACCTTGCTTAAACCAACGACCAATAATCGTTTCTGTTAAACCGGAATTCTCACCCCAACCATAAATGTTAGCGGTATCAAAAAAATTAACACCTGCGTCGAGTGCAGCGTCCATAATACGGAAGGCTTCTTGTTCATCTGTTTGTGGGCCGAAGTTCATTGTTCCGAGACATAGCCGACTGACCTTCATACCGGATTTGCCAAGCTTAGCATATTGCACTTCGCATTCACTCCTTAGGTAGATGATTTCAACTTAATTGTAAACAACTTATTAACCAAGGGCAAATTTTCCAAGTCCTTCTCTGGTGCTCAATAGCGTAGTTTTATGTTTTCAAAAACTTTTTTTAGCTTACAACGTATTTACAATGGGAAAAATATCATAATGGAGGGAATACTATGAAAAAGAGCTTCAGTATTATTTTTGCAGCAATTATCGGAATGCTTGTATTCACAAATCAGTCCTATGCTAATCCATCGAAGTCACCTCCAAGCTTGGACAGTACAGATACGCTTTATGTTAGTACCGATCTCGTCGCAATCATTGATCATAGCACTAACAAAGCTGACGTAGTCAATGTAACAACAAATAAGGTAGTCAACCTATCAAACGATACTCATACGATTCTCGACCTTAACGTGATGAAGAATCCGCAAAAAATAGTGCTACTCAAGAAATCAAATGGCAACGCAATTACGAAAACGGTCTTTACCTATGCTGGAGAGCAGATTAGTAAAACAGAAATACCGCTTAAAGGTGCGGCAGACAAAATCAAATGGGTTGCTCCTACGGGGAAAGTAAACGAACGAATCATGGTTCAATTTGGAGATTCCTTTAATCTTTATCAGTATCCTTGGAAGATGCCAAGTGTAAGCTTTAACGCTAAGATTAACGATACCGGATATGAAAGTGTAAACGTTCAGGGTTGGGATTTTGTTGGATATCCTTATTTAGCTATAAAGTATCAAGCACAAGGTATAATGAGCGATGATTTCTTTGTGAGAACAATTAATTTATTTCACCATAATGAAAAAATGTTAAAAGACTTTAATACTGACATTAAGCTTAAATTTAATGGTGCAAATTTGGCAGTATACACATCATACATATACCAGCCTACTCCAGCTAACGCGAAGCGTCCTGCTTCAGATGATTCTCAGAACGTGTTCCGTTTGATGAATGTTGCAACCGGAAGCGCAGTAACCTCTATTAAGCAAGCTTTTAAAGAAGAGGGTAATCTTTCGGGGTGGAAGACGGAATTTATTAATAATCAAGTGTTTGTTGGGGATGTATTAGAACAAACCTGGTCGTTATTTTCGCAAGAAGGCGCTCAGATCGTAAAAGATCAAAAATGGCCTGAAAATGGGAAAAGTAAATTTTTGAATTATAATCTAACTACAAAAACTGCATATTTCCTGGAATATTCTGCTGGTGAAATTTCAGTAATTGCAAATCCATTTCATTAATCGAACATGAAAGCGCAGAGTCGCCAAAGGGATATATCTGGCGGCTTTTTCATTACTCAAGAAAATTTTCCTTCAAAATAAGTATCCTATAGGCTATGCCTATCAACTCAATAGAATCTATATCTTTGTCCTTTACGACTGGGTATGATACAACAATATAAAGAAGAACTATGTCTGTTAGAGCAGACCACTTGAGGAGTGACTGAGATGAGTGAGGTTAAAAAAATTGCCGTAATCGCAGGGGACGGTATTGGACCTGAAGTAGTAGCTGAAGCAGAAAAAGTATTGAAAGCAACGGAAAAAGTATTTGGTTATGCTTTTGAAACGGAGCACGCTCTTTTTGGAGGCATTGCAATAGACGAAAGAGGCACACCGCTGCCGGAAGATACACTGGAAATCTGTCGCAGTGCTGACGCCGTATTACTGGGCGCTGTAGGCGGACCGAAGTGGGATAACAATTCTAAGGAGCTTCGTCCTGAAACCGGATTGCTTGGCATTCGCAAAGCACTTGGATTGTTCTCAAACTTACGTCCAGCAGTCGTATTCGATTGCCTTAAGGACGCTTCGACATTGAAGCCAGAAGTGCTGGAAGGTACCGATCTTATGGTCGTTCGTGAGCTGACTGGTGGGATTTATTTCGGAGATAAACTGCGTCGTCAAGGTGAACATGGTGAAGAAGCAGTGGATACCTGTGTATATAACGTAATGGAAGTGGAGCGAATTGTGCGTCAGGCTTTTGAGATTGCTGGCAAGCGTCGCAATAAGCTAGCAAGTGTTGATAAAGCGAATGTACTTGAAACTTCACGTTTATGGCGTGAGGTCGTAAATAAGATTGCTCCAGAATATCCTGAGGTAGAGGTTGAACATGTACTCGTTGATAACTGCGCAATGCAGCTGCTGCGTCGTCCAGCTAGCTTTGATGTTATCGTTACCGAGAACATGTTTGGTGACATTCTGAGTGACGAGGCTGCGATGTTGACAGGCTCTATCGGTATGCTTGCTTCCGCTTCGATGGGCGATGGTAACTACGGTCTCTACGAGCCCGTTCACGGCTCCGCACCTGATATTGCCGGACAAGGACTTGCGAACCCGATTGCAACAATCTTGTCCTTAGCACTAATGTACCGTTTAACCTTTGGTTATGAGGATGCTGCTGCAGCGATAGAGGCTGCAGTAGCTGAAGTATTGGACGCAGGACACCGTACAAGTGATATCGCCGTAGATAAGAGCAAAGCGATCAGTACATCTGAAATGGGCGACCTGATTGTTGCAGCTATCCGCAAAGCATAATAAAATCTGATTCCTAATTACGATTATAGGGGAATTTGTCTAAGATTGACTTTGATTTTGTACGATGATACCATTTGATATGTAGACAAGATGTAAATTATTCCAGCATATCACGACAAGAAATGGTTGGTTTCTTACATAATCAAAGGAGGATTTTGGCAATGGCTGAACGTTTAGTAGGTAGACCAGCTCCAGATTTTACTATGCAAACCGTATCAGGTGATGGTAAGGATTTTGGTAAAGTAAGTCTGTCCGACTATCGTGGCAAATGGCTGGTATTCTTCTTTTATCCTCTGGACTTCACTTTTGTATGTCCGACTGAAATCACAGCTCTCAGTGAAGCAGCTGCGCAGTTCGAAGCGCTTGATACAGAAATTCTCGGCGCAAGTGTAGATTCGATCCACAGCCACAAAGCATGGATCAATACACCTAAGGATTCGAATGGTCTTGGCCGTTTGAATTTCCCCCTTGCTGCTGATATTACTAAACAAGTTGCTAAAGACTACGGCATTCTGATTGAAGAAGAAGGTATTGCATTGCGTGGATTGTTCATCATTGATCCTGAAGGTGAATTGAAATATCAGGTCGTTAATCACAATGATGTGGGTCGCAGCGTAGAAGAAACACTTCGTGTCCTGCAAGCCCTGCAATCTGGTGGCTTATGCCCTATGAACTGGAAACCAGGTGACAGAAACCTTTAAATGTTGTTCTGCTATTATCTGATCTATGATATTCTGATTTCGACCTCCTTGCAGAAGTTTTTTCTGTATGGAGGTTTTTTGCACCAAAAAAGACTTAAATAAAAAATGGATTTGAAAATAGGCGTGAAAAGTTATATTATGTCCTCGAGTGGAGGAATCTCCATTGGGGTAATGTAATACAATAATAAAAACTCAGATGGGTTAGTTATTCTAAGGAGGGTGAACAAATATGAGCTTTTGCTGTGGAGCGAGTATGGTAGGAACAAAGGGAACCCTTAAACATTATCGCACGCAAGTCCATAATGTTCCCCTGCTTTTTTGTCCGGTATGTCATCGTGTAGAGGTTCACTATAAGGTAGAAAACGAGTATGAGATCTTGGCGGAATACGCACATGGAGACGGTGTTACTGATGTGGATTTTCAGGACTATGTCATGGAAGACGAAACTGCAATATTCGAGAATGTCATTAACATCGAGAGTGAAGAGCCTCTAGCTATTGTGCGGAGTCAGATCGATATGGCGCTTGACCTGCTTGCTGTAGCCAAACAGATTGAGGATACGAAGTGGGAACGGGAATTGAAGAAAAGATTAGCTGTGATGAGTCAAAGACGCCTTCGTCTGCAACAGAAAGCGTAAGATTATTTACAATTTGGGTCTGACCCATTTCTTTATCAAGGCCTTCGCAACCGCGAGGGCCTTTAGCTTTTTCTATTTTCTTTTAAAAGAGTTTAAATCATTTGAACGAACTAATAGTGATAAATATAATTTGATGTGATATTTTATATGTCTTTGGAATCATTTTATGAATTTTTTTATCATTCGACAGTTTCTCTGATTGCGTTGTCTACTTCACTTGGATATGATTGGAATATAATTGAACCGGTTGGAAAAAGTGCAACGATTACCGAATGTTCTGGCGGCTTCGTCATATACTCAAATACATAGTAATTTGATGTCGCTTTAGCGTCTTCGTCAAATGCAGTAAAAGGGGGAACTTCGTATCGTGATTAGCCAATATCAAGAAAGTCTTCTATTACCGGGAAGAACCTATCAATCAGGACCTGTGGATACTACATACGAGGATGTTCTAGAGAATATTGACAGCGGAATCATGCTTTTTGATGAAGAGGGAGTTATAAGTTTTGTAAATAAGCAAATGTACGGGATGCTTGAATTAACCCGTCACTCCCTTGTTGGCTGTACAATATCACACCTGTTATCTAACGTTCGACTGAGCCGCTTTAAGAAAAAGCAAGTACTGCAAAGCTATAGAGAGATGGTATACAAAGGAAAATCTAATTATGAGTTTTTAGACGAGTATGGCCGGTACTGGAAGGTTACACTATGCTGTGGAGAACAAATGAAGGGTTGTTATTTGTTTACAGTTAAAGAAATCTCCGATTATAAGTTGATTGAGCAAACGGCTTACCAGAACGATAGTTTGGCTATGCTAGGTAAATTATCTGCATCTATTGCCCATGAAATCCGGAATCCCTTAACCGCAATTCGTGGATTTATTCAATTGCTTCACCCGCATCTACAGCAGCTTGGGAAGCAGGAATATGGCAAGATAATCTTGGCGGAAATCGATCGTGCCAACGATATTATCCATGAATTTCTAACTTCTTCCAAGCCTTCAGTTCCTCAAGTGGGAATGATTCCTGTGTCAGCCTTGCTCAAGGAGGTTGTGTTGCTTACAGAGAGTGAAGCCTTGATGAAAGGTTGCCAGATCAATCTACATCCTTTTCAGGAGGATATGATGATTTCTGGAGATGTAAAACAAATGAAGCAGGTAGTCCTCAACTTGATTAGAAACGCTATGGAGGCCGTTGCGGATAGAGCAGATGGTCTAATGGGTAAAATAGAGGTTGGAGCCCACAGAGAGGGTTCTGAGGTCCGTATGTTCATCTCTGATAACGGAAAGGGAATGGATATCCGTACACTGGACATGTTATTTAGTCCATTTTTTACAACTAAGGAGAATGGGACAGGGCTAGGGCTTTCCGTGAGTGACCGAATCATCAAAAATCATGGCGGAAGCATTTCTGTCAGTAGTAGAGTTAACGAAGGTACTCATTTTGTAATCTCATTGCCATTAATCCATTAGTACATTCGAATAGAATATATAGTGTTTAAGAGGCTGATCCCTGCGGATAATACAGATGCAGAGATCGGCCTTGCTTATGTTACAATGGGGGTTGGTTTTGGGAGACAAATGGAGGTAGACACAATGAATATAGAATTTATTAGTGGCAGTGCCATTAATGAAATACAGGGTGATGCCCTTATTCTTATCATCTCTGAGTCGGAAGCCCAACATGGCGGCCTCTCAGAGAGGTGGAATGACAGAATTCGATTATTAGGAAAGTCAGGTCTCTTTAGTGGGAAGCTGAATCAGACTTATGTACTGCCGTTAGATTATCCATCTGGTTGTCCTGTAGCTATTTTAGTTGGAAAAGGGAACCAATTACTTAGTGCTGAAGACCTACGTCAAATGGCGGTTCAGATAGCACGTGCAGCACTTCGATTGAAGGCAATACAGCTAGTGTTTCAGTTGCCTGAAGGTGTTCAGGAGCTAACAGAAGATAAGGATATCGTATCTATTGCCTATGCGTTGTCTGAGGGGTTGTCACTTGGTTCCTATCGTCGTCCCACCTATAAGCAGGAGCAATCTCAATATACAGGTCCAAACTCGGTTATTTTTATTATCGAGAAGAAGCCAGCGGATACTTTCGAGCGTGACTGGAATCTGGGCATGCAGAGAGGGCTGGCTTTTGGTGAGGCTACGAATCTGGCACGGAACTTGACGAATATGCCCGGCAATCTGCTGACTCCATCTGACCTAGCTATGGCCGCTATAGAAGTTGCTGAACGTTATGGATTTCCTTCCGAAGTGCTGGATGAACGGGAAATTGAGCAAAAAGGAATGGGCGGATTGCTCGCAGTCGGAAAAGGAAGTGTAAACCCTCCGCGAATGATCGTCATCCGTTACCAGGGAACGGGGCACTGGGATAATGTAGTGGGGCTGGTCGGTAAAGGGATTACTTTTGATACGGGGGGGATTTCCTTAAAAAGAGCCCCAGGCATGGAAGAGTTAATCAGTGATATGGGAGGCGCAGCGGCTGTGCTTGGAGTCATGGAGGCACTCGGCCGATTACGTCCCCGAATTAATGTCGTAATGGTCATTCCATCCGCTGAGAATATGCCTTCTGCTAATGCCTTTAAACCCGGGGACATCATTACATCAATGAGCGGACGAACAATAGAAGTATTGAATACCGATGCTGAAGGCAGACTTGTACTTGGGGATGCGCTGACCTATGCCCGGGAATGGGGAGCAAAACGTGTTATTGATGTCGCTACGCTGACAGGTGCAGTGTTGTCGACATTAGGAGATATAGCTACAGGTGCTGTTACTAACAACGAGGAATTTATGGAGCAGTTTCTGACAGCAGCTAATGTTTCGGGTGAAAAAATATGGCAGCTTCCGGCTTACCCGGAATTCCGCGAAATGCTAAAGAGCGAAGTGGCCGATATCCGTAACACCGCAGGAAGATTCGGGGGAGCCACTACCGCTGGGTTATTTGTAGGTGAGTTTGCGGAAGGTCTGCCGTGGATACACCTAGATATTGCTGGAACCGCATTTCTTTCTAAAGAACGTGGAGTTAATCCTAGAGGCGGTACAGGAGCCATGGTTCGCACATTGGTTCAGTGGTTGCTCAGCGAAAGCGAATGATTCGCTCTTCATAATCAACAAAAAGAAACCTCGCCCTAGGACAATGGATGGAAGACCGACCATTCCCTAAGGCGAGGTTTCTTTGCTTTTGTAAGAATGCTGAAGATTAAATATTGCCACTGGATTTTTTAGCCTTTGATTGAGAAGTAAAGGATTGAATACTGTTCATTATTTTATCGCGAGTTCCCTTATTCTTCAGTAAATAGGCTATGCCCAATGCGGCTGTTGTGAAAAATGTTTTTTTTGTGTTCATAGTGATTACCTCCTTAGGTATAGTCTGTAATTGCTTATAACAAACATACCCGAAAGCAATGCAAGCTAAACTATGAACCCTTTCATATAACGGTTAGGTAAGCCTACTTCTTCTTATTAACAGGTGTTGAGCAGCAGGAGAGGGGAGAATCTAAAGACGCTGCAGAACAGGTCTTGCCCTTATCACAGCCAGCGCAAGCGCCTTGCTTGCCCTTTTGCACATGTCGATAGATGATCCAGCCTGAATAACCGAAGATCAGAGTGACGATTAGAACATTTATCATTACGGTGCCCCACTTTCATTAAGAGAATCAACGAATTACAAGTTCTACGACCAGCCTAATAATCGCCCACCTTGGAAAATAACAAAAGATACGCTATACGCCAGAGCAAGAGAATAGCCAATGGAGAAGAAAGTCCATTTCCAAGAGGCTGTTTCTTTTTTGATAACCCCTACAGTGGCGAGACAAGGGATATATAACAGGATAAAGGCCATAAAGCTGATCGCACTCAGCGGTGTAAAGACTTGTGAAATTTGATTCTCTAATCCAGCGGTATCTGGTGCGTGATAGATGATATTCATCGTAGACACAACAACCTCTTTAGCTAAAAATCCTGGAACTAATGTAGAGCCTGCCTGCCACGTTCCGAAACCAAGCGGTTCCAGTAGTGGTGCAATCATGCCTCCGAATTTAGCTAGATAGCTATGATCCATTTCTACATCAAATCTGCCAGGACCAGCATAAGACATGAACCAAATAATGGCTGATCCAGCTAGAATAATCGTTCCCGCTTTACGAAGGAACCCTTTGCCTTTCTCCCAAGTGCTGCGCGATAAGGTTTTGATCTGCGGCATACGGTAAGGAGGGAGTTCGATGATGAAGACGGAGGATTCATTCTTGAATAAGTATTTAGAGAATACCTTACAAAGAATTAGGGCAAACACAATCCCCATAACATACATAGAGAGAACGGCAAACGCTTGTTGCTCAGGGAAGAATACAACTGCGAATAATGCATAAACAGGTAATCTTGCAGAACAAGACATCAGCGGCATTAACAGGGTTGTCAGCATGCGGTCTTTGGGCTGTTCGATACTTCGCGCCGCCATAATGGCCGGTACATTGCAACCAAAACCAATGATAAATGGAATGAATGCTTTTCCGTTCAGTCCCATTCGTTCCATGGTGCTGTCCATCAACAAGCAGACCCTTGCCATGTATCCGGAATCCTCTAAGAAGGAAATGATCAGAAAGAGAATGAAGATTTGCGGAACAAAGACCAGTACGCCGCCTACGCCACCGATGATGCCATCTACGATCAATGCATGCGTGAAGCTGGAGGCACCAATGGTCTGAAGCAGCGAGTTTGTTCCATCACTAATAGGGCCAGAAATCAAGCCATCTACGATATCCGATAGGGGGCCGCCAACCCAGTCAAATGTAGTCTTAAAGAGAGCATACATAAAGAAAATGAATAAGGGCAGTCCCAAAATGCGATGAGTCAATACCGAATCTAATCTTTCAGTCAAGTTATGGGGCTTCTGAGCTGTCGTATCAAGGACTTCGACACAAATATTGCGAATATACTCCATGCGGTTCGAACGAATCCATTGCGGGAGTGTCAAGGCGAGTTTTTTGAGTTGTAGCTCACTCTGACAAGATTCACAGATATTCAGTAGTCTCGTAATATCTATACGTGATTTCAGAAATTGAAGAATAACCGGATTCTGCTCCATTAGCTGTAGAGCAACCCAGCGATGATTTGGTAGATTCTTTATAGGACGTAATTCCTTTTCTATAGAAGATATCGCTCGTTCTACAACTTCGCCATAATTCAGCGTGAACTTCACGGCAGGAATCGCTGACGATTCCTCTAGGATGCTGAGCATCTGTACGCTGCCTTTACCGGTTCTTGCTATAAGTGGGAGGACCGTTACACCCAATCTTGATTGTAAAATGGTTTGATTGATATGAATACCACGCGCATTAGCGACGTCAATCATATTAAGACCGAGTACAGTAGGCTTGCCATACTCAAGTAATTGAAGCGTGAGCAGTAGATTTCGCTCCAGCTGGGATGCATCCACGATATTAATTAATGCTTCTGGGGATTCTTCTATCAGATATTGGGCTGCGACCCCTTCATCACGGGAGAGTGGGTGCAGAGAATAGATGCCGGGCAAATCAATGAGCTTGCCTGCCCCGTTCTTCAGATTTCCGATCTTTTTCTCAACCGTAACGCCTGACCAGTTACCTACATATTCGTATGAAGTCGTTAATGTATTGAAGAGGGAGGTCTTACCTGTATTGGGATTGCCCACAAGAGCTATAGAACTCAAGATACGTTCACCTCAATCAGAGAAGCTTCTTTGCGGCGTATGGCGAACAGCTGGCCGTTACATTCTAGCGTAATCGGTCCCCAAAAAGGTCCCTTTCCTTTAAGACGGATGTTCACACCCTCTGACACTCCGAGATCAGCAAGACGACGGCGTAGAATGGGGTTCATTCCTTCTATTTTATGAATACAGCCGGCAGAACCAGGTTGTAGTTGCAGCAAGGAACAGCAGGTAGAAGTAGCTATTGTAATCCCTCCAAAAGAGACTGATAATCAATCTCAACTGTTTAGTTGTAATGTAGCATTTTTAAGTGTTTGTATACTGTGACATTTGTCGCAGACATAATGTGATAATAACATCTATGAGTTAAAGGTGAAATAACCTTTACAATTTATTCTTCATTAAAGTATGATTGAACGATATAAATTGCATAGTAAAGCTATGCTAGAGGTTATAATGATTGCAATAGCACATACGATGATTGCAGGAATTGAAGGGAGATAATTATGAAGACTAATCAATGTAAAATTGTTGACTGCACCATTCGCGATGGGGGGCTCGTTAACAACTGGGATTTCAGCGTGGAATTTGTGCAAAATTTGTATGCCGGCTTGAATGAGGCTGGTGTTGACTATATGGAAATCGGTTATAAAAACTCCCCTAAACTGCTCAAAGGAGCAGAAGGTGCTGGACCATGGCGTTTTCTGAACGATGACTTCTTACGTAAAGTTATCCCGCAAAAGGGACATACGAAGCTTTCCGCTTTGGTTGATATCGGTCGTGTGGATGAAAATGATATTTTACCTCGCAGCGAAAGTATGCTGGATTTGATTCGGGTAGCTTGCTATAGCAAAGATGTGGAGAAAGCCTTACAGCTGGTACAAACCTTCCATGATCTAGGCTATGAGACAACGATCAATATTATGGCTTTGTCGAATGTAATGGAGAATGAATTATTAGAAGCTTTCGAAATGATTCGTGAGAGTGTAGTTGATGTGGTATACATTGTGGATTCATACGGTAGTCTAGATCACAACGACATCAATTACTTAGTTGAGAAGTTCAAAACTCATTTGCCAAACAAACGCCTGGGCGTACATACCCACAATAATCTTCAACTCGCGTTCTCCAATACGTTGATTGCTGCTGAGAAAGGTGTAGAGCTGCTGGACGCTTCCTGTTATGGAATGGGACGTGCTGCGGGGAACTGTCCTACAGAGCTGCTAGTGACCCATTTGAAGAATACACGCTACACATTGCGCCCTGTAATTGATATCATTGAACGCCTGATGATTCCTTTACGTGAAAAAGAAGAGTGGGGCTATATCATTCCTTACATGATCACTGGAACGCTTGATGAGCATCCACGTTCAGCAATGGCGCTTCGCGCATCGGCGGATAAGGATAAAGCGGTTGATTTCTATGATAAGCTTACAACACCAGAGGTTAACTTCGGAGATAAATAAACCTGTTGTTCAGAAGCACTGAACCCGTTCGTAGGGGGAAGTGCTTTTTTTTTTTTTGAATAAAAATAAAATTTCTATAAGTTTCTCTGATAAATGATTCTAATATTTTTCGCTAAAATACTTACCGTTCTAATAAGAAGCCTGAAGGTATTTTTGCTTGCCTGCTAGAAGAAAATGGTTTATATTTATGCAAGATTTATGAATAATCGCTATGAAAATACGACCTCACAAAAGAAATGTAACTTTAAAGACCGATCTAGCCGATATTTATACATAGGACAAGACTATACATAGTTGCTTAATAATCGACATCATTTTCAGACGCGAGGGATCTATGAGACAAGAAGAGAAAAAGACAATTCAAGCGGCTATTGTAGGAGCCTTACTGTTCCTATTCATTCAAATTTTCCATACATCGTTAAACCGATTGGACAATTGGGATATTATTTCTGCACTCTATCTCATTGTCGGCTGTTGTACAGTTGCTTTTGGATTTGCGATATTTGCACAGGGCTGGTTGTTCTTCTCTAGCAGATTATCTAAAGGAAGATTATATGTCGCAGCTCTTTTTGGTGGAATATGTATTATTGATTTCTTGCATACACTCGGCTTTGTAGCATTTCCATTGATTTCATCGTTAATAACCCCTGAGGAATCTAGGTGGCTGCTTACCTTTTCACGACTATCCAGCGGGCTGGGTATATTGTTTATTTTTAGTAGAGAAGATAAACCTGTGACAGTTACCGAAAAAAGAAATGTATTCAGAATCGCCTTCATGTTGATCATACTCTTCATCGCATTATTTATATTTATCCACTCGGCAGTGCCTGAGTTATTTACTAAGCCTTGGATGAGTACACTTAAACAATTCGTTGATCTGGCAGTACTTTTTGTTTATTTAGCAGGTGTTGCTGTCATCGTATTTCCTGGGAATAATGAAAAGTCAGCCTCGCTGCTTGTTATTATTCGGGCACTTATCTTTTTCTCGCTAGGTCAGGCTTTTTTTATGACTCCCATAAGTGGCGGAAATATTGATGATGTCTTTGGAATGTTATGTAGCGGAATTGCTTATTACCAGTTGCTTACTGGCGTGTATCGCCTGACAATTGAAGAGCCATTTTACGAGAAACAGTTGGCCGAAGAACGGATCAATTATTTGGCGTATCATGATGATTTAACAGGACTTCCTAATAGACGTCGGCTGACACAGCGTGTAGAAGAAATGATTGATGCTGGAGAGACGGACACAAATGATCAATTCTCAGCTTTGGCCATTATGAATATTAATCATTTTAAGAATATAAATGACTCTCTGGGTCATTATGCCGGAGACCTTTTATTGAAATTGGTGTCTGAGCGTCTCAGTAATGAGGCTAGATCCGGTGAAGAGTTGTATAGTATGGGAGCGGATGAGTTTGCTTTTCTAATGACAGAAAGAGCAAGTCTTGGAGAATGCTTGGCACGAGCTACAGAGTTGCTCAGATTATTTGAAGCACCCGTTAATATAGAATCTGGCGAGTACCATATCTCACTCAGCTTGGGGATGAGTATTTATCCCGGTGACGGGGAAACTGCTGAACATCTCATTCAAAATGCGGATACTGCTGTTCATAATGCGAAGGAACAGGGCGTGGAGATTCGTCGTTATATCCCAGCCATGCAGATGAAGGCAAAGGAACGCCTGAAGCTGGAAAATGACCTTCGAAGAGCGCTTGAGCGTGATGAGTTCTATCTCTTATATCAGCCAAAGGTGCAGCTGGAGACAGAAGAGATTGTAGGGATGGAAGCTTTATTACGCTGGAATCATCCTAAGCGTGGTATTGTCTCACCTAATGAGTTCATTCCATTAGCTGAGGATAGCGGGCTAATTGTTCCAATTGGGGAATGGGTACTGAAGACGGCGTGCCTGCAAAATAAACAGTGGCAGCTAGCAGGCTACCAGCCGATATGCGTCTCTATCAACTTATCTATGCGTCAATTCCTTCAGCCGAACCTGGCTGGTAAAATTCATACCATTCTGACCGATATTGGTTTGGATCCATGTTATGTTGATCTTGAAATTACAGAGAGTATGACCTTGGATAAAGAAACGGCTTTTGATCAGCTGAAGCGCTTGAAAGAGCTAGGTGTGTTCATTAGCATCGATGATTTTGGTACAGGTTATAGCTCATTGCACTATTTGAAGGATATGCCGATCGACAGGCTAAAGATTGACAGATCGTTTGTCTCCGAGGTTATGGAGGACAGTAATAATGCGGCAATAGTCTCCACGATTACTTCTATGGCGCATCATTTGAAGCTCAAAGTTACCGCAGAAGGGGTGGAGAACAAGGAGCAGCTGCAGTTTTTGCGTGAGCAGCATTGCCATGAAGCTCAAGGGTTTTTGTTCAGTAAACCTATTCAAGCAGCTGAATTTGAGACCTCATTTTTGAAAAAGGCTCCCCTCGGCGCTTCCTTGTAAAATATAAGAAAGTATAAGTTTCACACCATACTCTATGTCTTATATTTCGCATAAAAAAATGTTGATTTTTATTTATAGGGGTGATACAATATCTCTTGTACTCACTTTCTAATGCGGGTGTAGTTCAATGGTAGAACTTCAGCCTTCCAAGCTGATAGCGTGGGTTCGATTCCCATCACCCGCTCCATAATTTAAAATTTCAAATCCTTGCGATGCAAGGATTTTTTTATGTTTTGGTTGATGGTTTTGTTATGAACTATTCTTAGATATCAAAAAGCCAGGCTCCTCAATGAAGAGGAGTCTGGCTTCGTTATACTACCTGATTCTCTTAAACAGTCTTCAAGAACTCAACAATGGTGAGCAGTCCCTTATCAAAGTTCTCCAGGTTGAAATGCTCATCCGGTGCGTGCAAGTTCTCATCATCAAGGCCAAAGCCCATCAGGACCACTGGTGCTTCAAGTACACGGGAGAAGCTTTCCATGATCGGAATGGAGCCACCGTCTTTGGTGAAGAGGGCACGGGTTCCGTATACTTTGCCGTAAGCGTCTGCTGCAGTTTGTAGAATAGGGTTCGATGGATCGATGTTAAAGGCACGTGCCTTCTCCATTTGCGTCACATGCACTTTCGCTCCGGTTTGAATATTAGCCTTCAGATGCGCTTCAACGGCATCAAGAATATGCTGTGGATCCTGATCGCCAACGAGACGGCAAGTAATCTTGGCATGTGCTTCTTTTGGAATAACTGTCTTGCTTCCTTCGCCTTGGAAGCCACCATAGACACCGTTAAGTTCAAGTGTAGGGCGAGCACCAATACGTTCTACAAAAGAATAACCTTCTTCGCCGTATAACGCATCGAGTCCAAGTCCTTCGCGAATCTTATCTTCATTCACGCCTTGCTTCACGAATTCCTCACGTAGCATTGGAGAAAGTTCAGGTACACCATCATAGAAGCCTTCTACAGAAACACGGCCTTTGTCGTCATGAAGGGAGCTGAGCAGGGACACGAGAGCGTGCAGTGCATTCGGAACACCACCACCGTAAGAGCCGGAGTGCAGGTCTGTAAGAGCTGTAGTTACGCTCACTTCAAGTGATCCTAGGCCACGTAGTCCTGTGCAAATTGCAGGGCGACCACGTTCCAGCAGGGAAGTATCGGAGACTAGCACCGCATCTGCAGCCAGCTTCTCTTTGTTAGCTTCCAGGAATGGAGGGAGATTTGCGCTGCCGATTTCTTCTTCGCCTTCGATACAGAGCTTGATGTTAACAGGAAGAGTACCTTCTTGTTTCAGGATTGCTTCAATCGCTTTGAGGTGAATGAATACTTGTCCTTTGTCATCCGTTGCTCCACGTGCATACAGCTTGCCGTCACGGATCTCTGGTTCAAACGGAGGTGTAGTCCACAGGTTTAGCGGATCTACTGGCTGCACATCGTAGTGGCCGTATACAAGAATGGTTGGCTTACCCGGAGCATGAAGATAGTCAGCATATATGACGGGATGTCCCGCTGTCGGATGAAGTTCAATGTTCTCAAGTCCGGCTTTCTTTAGTGTGTCTGTCAGCCAATGGGCTGCAGCTAGTACATCGTCCTTATGCTCAGACAAGGCAGAAATACTTGGAATCTTGAGCCATTGTTTTAGTTCTTCGAGATGTTCATCCCGGTGTGTTGAAAAATACGTTTCATATGACATAGTGTGTATGTACCTCCTTAAGTTTTGCTGCGCAAAACCGGCTATGAGCTTAATCGCCATGCGTGACCGTCTTGTTTAGCATTCTATAGGAATCATTATACTGGAGAACTCACTATGGATCAAAAGCGATTAGAAAGACGTCTTATCTGATCCTCGTGACCGGAGCTTTTTTTCGTAATTAATAGTTCCTTTCCGGTTGTTGATTACTAACAGTAACCATGATAAGCTGATTAAACTTAAGGGACAAGAAGGCACTATTACATGCTTGAGTTCCTATGGAGGTAACCACTTTGGAACATTCAATGGACGAACCCATTCGGCTAATGCCGACGCTAGAGGATTGCTCCATCACCCGCCAAATTCTCGACAGGGTTGGGGACAAATGGAGTGTGCTCATCATTGTTAATTTGGGTGCAGAAGCATTGCGGTTTAAAGAACTGCAGCGGCGTTCTGGTGGGATATCACAACGGATGCTGACCCAAACCCTGCGTCATTTAGAACGAGATGGTATAGTTTGGCGTAAAGCTACGCCTACGGTACCCTTGACTGTTGAATATGGTCTGACGAGTTTAGGAGAGTCCTTGCTGGATCCTTTAACTTCCCTAGTGGAGTGGGTCAATAGAAACAACGTTGAAATCGCCAAAGCGCGTATAGGGTATGATAGCCAGCACGAAACGCAAGAGTAACAAGCTAGGAGTACAATTTACTGGGATAGAGGATGGATTATTTTGCAAAAGAAAAGTGGAAAGAACACATTTATATATACGTATACCTGTTCAGAGGATGAGTTATCTCTATGTAAGATGGAGCTTCGTTGTCTTTTTGGAGAGGAAGTGCCTTCTTCAATCTTTAAGAGTGAGGTAGAGGTGGATGTAAGTCGTAGTCCCTTCATTAAAGAACGAATTGATGTTATGTACGAGGGAGATAGCTTGCCTGAGATTTATGATCAAACGGAGCAGGTGGAGCTTGGCGGTAAGACATTTAAGGTTATTTTTGTGAAGACCAATGATCTGTCCCCTGCGGACAAAATAGAATATGATGAGCGAAGAGTGATCGAGCGGGAAATTGGGCTGCGGATTGAAGGGGAAGCGGATGTAAACCACCCTCAGTTGGTATACGGTATTGTTACGCTGGGCGGTCGCTGGTACTTTGGATCTTATCATAAGAACAAGGCCACCTGGTTCCGTCAAATGAAAAAGCCGCGTAGCTACTCTATCGCGCTTAGCACACGTGTAGCCCGAGCTGCGGTCAATATAGCCGTTCCGAATCCGGAAGGTGTACGAGCTATCGATCCTTGCTGCGGCATCGGAACAGTAATGGTAGAAGCTCTCTCGATGGGAATCAATATGGTTGGACGTGACATTAACCCTCAGATCGCGATCGGTGCCAGAACGAATATTGCCCATTTTGGATTCACAAGTGAGGTTACGCTTGGAGATATTGCTGACATCACAGAACATTACGATGTAGCTATTGTAGATATGCCTTATAATCTATATTCTAGTATTACACCTGAGGAACAGTTTGCGATTCTAGTGAATGCGCGCCGGATTGTAGATCGGGTAGTTATCGTTGCGATTGAACCGATGGATGAGATGATCACGGAGGCTGGATTTACGATTATAGACCGCTGTGAAGCTAAAAAAGGTTTGTTCTCCCGTCATTTAATGCTTTGCCAGTAATCCTAATCAAGTTATTTAAAGGGGTGCAGCAATGGAGCAGAAATGGTTAACCTGGGCTAAAGAAATACAGGCCATCGCACAGACTGGACTAACTTACGCTAAAGATGTCTATGATATAGAACGGTATCAAGCTTTGCGGGAGCTAAGTGTAGATATCCTCGCTAATTATACGTTCGAAAGCAAGGAGAGAATAAGACTCTCCTTTGCTAGTGAGGGTGGCTATTCTACGCCGAAAGTGGATATCCGTGGTGTTGTTTTTCAGGATGACAGAATCCTGCTTGTCCGCGAGAAATTAGATGGAAAGTGGGCGCTTCCCGGGGGCTGGGGAGACATCGGTCTGTCACCGAGTGAAGTCGTTGTTAAGGAAATTCAAGAAGAATCAGGATTTGAGACAGAAGCAATTCGCTTGCTGGCTGTTTTAGATAAGAAATTTCATAACCATCCTCCGGAGCCGTATCACGTGTATAAGTTTTTTATTTTGTGCAGAATTGTAGGCGGCGAGGCGCTGCAAGGGGTGGAGACGAGTGAAGTATCCTTTTTTGCTGAAGATGAACTGCCTGAGCTCTCATTAGAGAGGAATACAAGTGAGCAGATTGAAAAGATGTTTGAATATTTACGAAATCCAGAAAAAGTAGTAATATTGGACTAAGAATTTGCATATTATATATGACTTCCGTAAAGTGATGTTTTTAATGATGTAAATGATGGGTAATTACTATTATGTAAGCACTTACAATGTTGGTATTCTAAGCTTTTAGGTCGAGCGGTCTACATTTTTTCCTCTACTGTGACGATAAGAATTTTAGGAGGGGATCGCATGGAACAAGAAGAGTTGAGCATTCCATTGAAACAGGAAAATGTGGTGCGTCCTGCAGAGGGCAATATTGCCACTGGGCTGGTTTGGGGTATCTTAATCAGCATTCCGTTATGGATCTCTGTGATTGGCTGGATTCTGGGGTTTTGGCGCTGAGCCGTATTTTAATAATTATCTAACTCTATTAGTTGTATAGTATACATCAAAGGCGGTCTCTTCGTAACTGAAGAGGCCGCCTTTTTAGTTTCCTGTGTTTCTCAAGATTTCGAATATACCAGTCTAAAGTTCTCGCAAACTACCTTCATCTTTGGATCAAAAGGCTTCTTCAAGAACGCTAAGGATTCTCTGGAGAAGAACTTCTCATGCTCATGGCGCCACGACTCTAGCGTTCTGTCATCCTCGCCTTCGCTATAGGCAAAGTCAGCGCCTACCTCATCAAAAGGTGTAATTTGCACATCTGTCGTAACGATCACTGCTTGCGGATTACCACGGCCGTCCAGCAGGATACTATGTCGGCCAATTTCTGGTAAGGTCTCGTCACAGACTGCATAAATTTCATAGTTCGAAGCGGTTCCTGTCTTAATCCTACGGATCACCAGATCTAGCAGTTCATCGGCCATTTGAGGACTGTCGCCAAAGGCCCAAGCCTCGTAGTTATCCGCTGCTTGTGGATGAAGCTGGGTGTATTCTTCCCAAAAAAGCTTAATCTTCGTTTCGTTGCTCATATCCGTATCTCCTCATGTAATAATCGTTAGTGTCCCGCAGTTTCCATCCAGCCCGCATAGAGCTCATCTAGTTGCTCTTGCACTGCATCGCGTTCTTTCTGTAGCTCGGCGAGCTCTGCCGCATTGCTACTGATCAGTGGATCTAGCATTTTGGCATCGATTTCCCAAAGCTGATCCTCAACTTCGGCAATAGCCTTTTCCCAATCAAAGTGGATACTCTTCTTGCGGGAACTGGACGAGTTAGCCGTGGTGACATTAACATTCACGGAACGGTTAGATTGAGGCTTACCGGAGCGTGCAGTGGTTCCATCTGAAGAGAAAGGTTTAGGCTGATCAGGAATAGAGACTGGTGCTGCTAACGCCTGTTCAGCTTGCTTCTCCTTGTAATACTCATAGTTGCCGTTGAAAACTCCAAATCGTCCACTTTCAATGGACCAGAGCTTATGGAACAGACGATTAATGAAATAGCGATCATGTGAAACGGCCAGCACTGTACCTGGGAATTCTTCTAATGCTTCCTCTAACGCTTCCCGGGAGTCAATGTCTAGATGGTTCGTTGGTTCATCCAGAATTAACAGGTTTGGTTTACGATGCATCAACACAGCGAAACGCAGGCGGGTCCATTCCCCTCCGGATAGATTCGTGATGTCTTTGAATACATCGGCACCGTAGAATAGGAAACGTGCGAGCTGCCCGCGCGCTTCACCTTCTTCTAGTCCGGCCTCTTCACGGAAGTAGCGGAGTACGGATTGTTTGTTATTGTCAGGGACAGCCTCTTGCGCGAGATAGCCAACAACGGTTCTTGAACCAAGCGTGCAGCTTCCGGTGTCTGGCGTCTCCTGACCTAATATAATTCTTAAAAGTGTACTTTTCCCTGCCCCGTTACCACCGATAAGTGCCGTAGTCTCTCCGTAGCGAAGAACTTCGTTTGCGTCTGAAAACAGGCTTCGCTCTCCATATGCCTTACCGATATCCTCCAGTATGACGACTTGATTCCCGGAGCGATCATTTTGTTGTAGCTGCAAATCCATCGATTTGCGCTCAAGAATAGGACGTTTAACCTTTACCATACGATCCAGTGCTTTTTGCATGGAAGCTGCTCGCCGGTAAAAGGCAGGGTTTGGGGGAGTTCCCCGATTCCCAAATTCGATGAGGCGTTTGATACTCTCCTGCATTTGCTTTATCTTTTTCTGTTGTTCTTGATAATCAGCAAATTGTTGAAGTAGACGTGTTTCCTTCTCTATTTGATAGCCGCTGTAGTTGGTATGGAAGGTAAAAGCCTCGCCATCCTCAATCTCGATCACTTTTTTGACTACAGCGTCGAGGAAGTAACGATCATGGGAAATGGCTAACACTGTACCGTCATAGCTCTGTAAGTACTGCTCTAACCACTCGATGGCGTTCATGTCTAGATGATTGGTTGGCTCATCGAGTAGAAGTACATCAGGTCTACGCAGTAGCAGCTCTGCGAGTCCGACTTTAGTTTTCTCGCCGCCAGAAAGAGAGGAGAAGAGTCGGTTATATTGCCCAGTTCCGATTCCTAGACCAATGGCAACTCGCTGAATGGTGGATTCAATTTCGTAGCCTCCTGCGGTCTCAAATTTATCCTGAAGGCTACCATATTCTTTCAGCAGCCGATTCCATAGCGTTTCATCCGTTCCGGTATTGAAGGTGGACATTTCAAGCTCCAGCTCTCGCAGGCGTTGTTGCCATTGCAAAGGTTCAGCAAAGCTACGCTGTAGAACTTCATATACGGTTTCTTTTTCGTTAACCTCTTGAATTTGAGCCAGCATTCCTACTACACTACCTTTGCGAATTGAGATTTGCCCTTGATCGGGGCGCTCTTCGCCATTCAGTAAGTGGAAAAGTGTAGTTTTACCGCAGCCATTGCGGCCGATTAGACCGATTTTTTCTCCTTGGCGGATATCGAAGGTGATGCTATTTAGTACGAGCTGTGCACCGTGGTATTTTTGAACATTTTGGCATTGAATAATCATATATATTCTCCTTTAAGAATGCCCTTTGCACCGCCAGAACCCTAAATCGAAACTGGAATTCTGTAAAAAACCATAAAAAAAGACCGTAGGGAAATTTCCCCACGGCCTTATCATTCTCCGGTTAACTGATCCGTCCGGGTGATGGCAGGAAAGGCATTTCACAATTGTGTAGTGTTATTAAATTCATGGAAATGGACAGACTTCTCCCGTTATCGCCATTTACATGAGCAATGCCAGCTATCGCTTTAGGTAGCCGACTCATAACACTGTTGGTCCAATTGTGATCCATTCCTTCCACACCCCTTTCTTAACAAATTTAATGACAGTGTAAACAATAATCGGAAATTTAGCAAGTAAAAAGATGGCAGAGCGAAGTTTTACACTGCATATAATATGAAATGTGGAATAATATGGTTCTATGTGGGAGGAGACAAGCCACTAAAAATAACAGATGAAAAGGGGAAGTTATATGGCGATTTTTGACGGATTGATGGGTAATGCATCACAAGTAAATCTAGCGGAGGTACAACGGGAATATGCACAAATCCTTGCCCCTCAAGAGAAAATTGAACGAGCCTACAAGCTGATTAGAGATATGTTTATTTTTACAGACAAACGACTGATTCTAGTGGATAAACAGGGACTGACGGGGAAAAAGACGGACTATCATTCCATCCCATACAAAAGCATCTCGCATTATTCCGTGGAGACGGCAGGGCACTTTGATCTGGATGCGGAGCTATGTATCTATATTTCTAGCAGCACTATGCCGCTCAAGAAGACCTTTAATAAATCCGTGAATATTTATGAGGTACAGGCGGTATTGTCACAATATATTTTAAAATAGTTTAGTTAGACCGTGTAGCGAAGTACCAGACCACCATAGGCAAAAGCGGCTAAGATGACTAAGGCAGGATGCAGCTTAAGCCGCTTGATGGCCCAGAATGCGATTGCGGCAATGAACAGTGTTTGCCAGATTCCGATAGAGTTCGTAGGACCTTTGACCATTGTCCAAGTGAGCGCAGCCATCATAACTGCAATAACCGGTTGAACAAGCAATGTCATCCCTTTCACTACGGGGGATTGCTTGTATTTTTGCATGACCTCTAACAGGATAATAAGCGCTACTGTGGAGGGCAAGACGGTTGCTAACAAAGCTACGATGAGTCCTAACCAACCGTAGACATCATAGCCGACGAAAGCTGCGATTTTGGTAGCAATCGGGCCAGGCAGTGCATTGCCAAGTGCAAGCATGTTAGAGAATTGTTCATCGGTCAGCCAGCCGTAATGGGGAACGATTTCTTGATACATCAATGGAATAGAGGAAGGACCACCGCCGTATCCAAGCAAATTCGCCATGAAAAATCCGTATATGAGCTCTAACCAGTCCATCAATTTGATCCTCCTTGTTGTTGCTTCGCGATGATCCGGTAATGAACGGCTCCGTAACCTAGAAAAAGCACGATTACGAGAGCTGGATGTATGTGAATTATTTGTAGCAGAAGTAAGGCGAGAAGGATGAAGACAGCGCTGAGATATTTTCCTAGCCCTTTATAGGTTTTTTGCGCAAACTCATATGCCATTATTCCTAACATGACAGCAATGACAGGAGATACCCCCGCGATCATTCCAGCTACTACTTTTGAGCTACTTAAATAATTTACAGCCGATAACAGTATGATCATAGCCAGGCAGCTAGGTAAAATATGTGCCAGAACTGACAGTATCGCCCCCCTAACTCCTCGAAGTTTATATCCAAGATAAGCCGCCATTTTGGTAGCAATAGGTCCCGGTAGCGCGTTGGCAATCGCCAATGTCTCCCCGAATTCATCATCGCTTAGCCAAGTGTAGCGAGTTACCGCATCATGCCGGATTAATGGAATCACGGAAGGCCCTCCGCCATAGCCGACAATCCCAGTTCTGAACATGGCGATAGCTAATTGTACATAGTCTTTATGGATGGATATCACGTGAGACCTCCCCTTGTGTTTAGAGCCCATTCTATACAAATCATATGTGTGAAGCTACGAGGTTGACTAGAAATTAGCTAATGTTTGTGCATGAATCACAAAAAGAGGATGGTTATTTTGAGGTTTAGCGTAACCGATTGACAAGGGATTTTTATGTAATGTTAAATGACATTAATTAAGTGAGAAGTTAATAGGGAGATGGGGAACATGGCGGAGAAACCTGTAATAGGCACAAAAACAATGGTCGTCAGCCCTCATTATTTAGCTTCGGCTGCGGGTGCGCGCATTTTGGAAAAAGGGGGAAATGCCTTTGATGCGGCGGTGGCGGTTAGTGCGACGCTCGCTGTAGTCTACCCACATATGACGGGGCTTGGTGGGGACTCGTTCTGGTTGACTTATAGCACAGAAGAGGCGCGTGTCCGGGCGTATAACGGAAGTGGACGGTCGGGTTACGGAGTTCGCAGAAGTTGCTATGCCGGGGAGGGAGCTATCCCGAGGCGGGGAATCCGCAGTGCCATCACCGTGCCGGGGATGGTGGATAGCTGGGATGCCATGCTCAGTAAGTATGGCCGCTTAACGCTGGTAGAGGTGCTGGAGCCAGCTATCGGCTATGCTCAGAGTGGGTTTCCGATGTCGCCGGACCAGCGAAATAATACGCTGTTTGCTGGAGCGGCGTTGTCGGCGGAGGCATCCGCGATTTATATGCCGGGTGGAGTGGTTGTGTCTGCTGGATCGAGATTTCAGCAGATGCAGCTGGCGACAACCCTGAGGACGTTGGCTGCGGGTGGACGGGACGCTTTTTATAAGGGGAAGATTGCTGAAGATATTTGTGATTATATGCTGGCAGCTGGGGGCTATCTAACACGGGATGATTTTGCGGATCATCAGGGGGATTGGGTTGAGCCGATTCATGTGGAATATCATGGGCATAGGGTGTATCAAGTGCCGCCAAATTCTCAAGGGTTTACGGGGCTGATGAGTCTTAATATATTGGAGCATTTTAATTTCGGAGAAATCGAGCATGGTTCTTATGAATATTACCACCTGCTTGTTGAAGCGCTGAAGCTGAGCTTTCGCGATCGGGATAGAGTGCTTACAGATCCGGATTTTAGTGCTATTCCTTTGGTGCAGTTGCTGGATAAGAACTATGCAGGGCAACTAGCCTCTACGATCTCGATGCAAAAAGCGGCACAGCTGACAAGTCAGCCTATTGGTAGTGATACTGCATATGCTGCGGTGGTGGATGAGGAGGGAAATGCGGTTTCCTTTATTCAGAGTCTGTATTTTGAGTTTGGCTCAGGTGTGGTTGCTGGGAATACAGGAATTCTGCTTCAGAATCGGGGTTCGTTTTTCTCGCTTGATCCGAGCCATATCAATACGCTTGAACCGCATAAGCGCAGCTTCCACACACTGATGCCAGCCATTGCCTGCCGCGAGGGCAAGCCTGTGATTCTATATGGTACGCAAGGTGGTGAAGGTCAGCCGCAAACTCAAACGTTGCTACTTACAAGGATGCTGCATTATGGGATGAATCCGCAAACTGCTGTAAGTGAACCACGTTTTGTATGGGGGAGAACGTGGGGGGAACCTACGCAGGAGCTGAAGGTAGAGGGACGGGTAGCGGATGAGGTGCTGGCAGATCTGGCGGGAGCTGGTCATATTGTCCGGAAAGTGGAACCATATGACGGGAGCGTGGGTCATGCTCACGCGATATCCATAGATGACAATGGATATCGTAGTGGGGGGACAGACCCGCGCTGCGATGGCGCTGCGATAGGTTGGTAGGGTGAGATGCTCTCTCCAAATCCCCCAATTTGCTCCTTCCGTTATTTGGTAGGAAGGATATCGTGAGAGGATTCTCGGAAAGGCAAATGGGAAAATCCTAGTTTAACGGAGCGATAGGTTCTTAATAGAAATGACGGATGACGGGTTGATTATGATCAGAGAAGGAATGGTGAGGGGAGGAGGAAGGAGAAATGATTCTGGATAATCGGTATGGCGCGTTCATAGATTCTGAGCTAACAGTCGGACGTTTAGGGAATGGGATATTGGACGGAATGACCTTTGCTGTAAAAGATGTGTATGCGATCGCAGGGCACAGCTCTTCTGCAGGTAATCCAGATTGGCTGCGGAGCCACAATCCCTCTACAGAACATGCAGCAGTAGTACGCCAGCTGCTCCAGTCGGGAGCGACGCTTCGAGGAGCGACTCATACGGATGAGCTAATGTACAGTCTGGGCGGTGAGAACCATCATTATGGAACGCCCATAAATCCACGTGCTGCAGGCTGTATCCCAGGTGGTTCTTCTAGTGGATCGGCAGTAGCGGTAGCTTCAGGTAGTGTTGATTTTGCGCTCGGAACAGATACAGGTGGTTCTATTCGAGTCCCTTCCGCCTATTGCGGAGTATATGGCTTTCGCCCGACGCATGGTGCTGTGAATATGGAAGGTGTGATCCCGTTATCACCGCAATTTGATACAGTAGGCTGGATCGCTGATCGTATGGATGTGCTCCAGAAAGTGGGGGAGGTTTTACTTGGAAATGGGCGCATGGATGAAAAAGTAACGATGAGCATAGATGGAAATTTAGAATTGAATATAGAGAACGGTGGGGGAAAAAATGAAGAGGAAGAATTGGAGAATAATATACAAAAAAACATAGAGGATCAGATACCGAAGAGCAAAGAAAATCATGTGGAATATAATTCTAGAAAGGATAAAGAGGATGATTCACAAAAGAAAATGGGGACTTTATTTGTCGCTACGGACTGTTGGGATTTGGTTGCCCCAAAGGATGTAAGTATTCTAGTGGACGGATTGAATCGTTTGCGGACTGGTGCTGATCATTTCCTCAAAACTAAAATAGCTCGAGAAGGTTTAAAAGTCTGGATGGATGTCTTTCGAGAGCTACAAGGCAATGAGATCTGGACAACCCATAGCGCCTGGATTGAGAAGGTGAAACCAGTTTTTGGGCCTGATATTGCAGCCCGGTTCTCTTGGGCTGCCAGCTTAGCGGGCAAGGACCACAGTATCGCTCAGAATAAGCGAAAGGAGATTTCTACCCAGTTGCGCAAGCTGCTGGGAGAAGATAATTGTCTTGTGATTCCGACAGTACCTGGTCCTGCACCGCTGCGTGGTGGGGATTTACGTCAATTGGAGGAGAATCGTAGTGGGGCGATGATGTTGAGCTGTATAGCTGGACTGGCAGGCCTGCCTCAAGTAACGTTACCTATGCTCTCTACAAATGGACTGCCGCTGGGATTGTCGGTTATCGCCGGACATGGTCAGGATCTTCGGTTACTCTCATGGGTGAAGGAGGTTTGGCGGCGGTCTTGAGATGACGGGACTTGATGGGTTTTGAGATGATAGGTGAAATTGGTTTTAAAAAAATGATCTCAATGTGATGAAGTAGGTTCAATAATGGTGTGTTAGAGTAAAAGATAAATTCAGCGCTCAAAAGTTGGCTTAAGACCAGTGTTTCAGTAAACACCTCCACGTGAAGAAGAAGAGCGGTATAAATCCCGTAGAATTCGCGAAATTAGCCCGTATAGCTGAAAATAACGGTATAAATCCCGTAGAATGCGTGAAATTGGCTCATATTGCGGGGAAGAAGGGCGAAAATGCCCCGGAATCCAGTAATTCCGGCGATATAGCCGGAAAGAGGGGTATAAATACCCTAGAATCCAGTAATTCCGGCCATATTACAGGAAAGAGGGGTATAAATCCCCCAGAATCCAAGAATTCTGGCGATATTAAAGGAAAGAGGGGTATAAATACCCTAGAATCCAGTAATTCCGGTCATATAGCCGAAAAGAGGGGCAAAAATGCCCCACACCACAAAGGTCAGCGACACGCTCACGTTTCATCTGAACACGCAAACAAAGCACCTTCTGTGAAGAAGGTGCCATGCCCCGTGCCCCATCCGAGCCCTATTCTACGAATGCTTCGACTTCTATTTCTACTAACAATAGTGGATCAATAAGCGCTTTTACCTCTACCATGGTTGCTACAGGCTGAATATCTTTGAAAAATTCGCCGTGTGCTTTGCCGACTTCTTCCCAGCGTGAGATGTCTGTCACGAACATTCTTGTTCTAATTACATGCGACAAATCAGCATCTAGCTGGTTTAGCGCTTTTTCGATGGTATGTAGAATGAATTTCGTCTGCGCGTATGGATCTCCTACACCGACTATTTCCCCGTCTTGCATGGCTGTTGTTCCTGCGACTTCGATACGATTGCCGATTCGGATGGCACGAGAATATCCAACCACCGACTCCCAGGGTGAACCCGTAAACACTTGCTTTTTACTCAAAAGATCCCCTCCAAATCCATCCTAATATTGTCCGATCTAATTATACTACTCACACAAGTGATGTGAACTAAAGATTAATGATTCATCAGTTATGTTCATTTAATGTTATATTAACTAACATAATAACCATTAAATTTTAATTTGGCTCTATCCAAAGAGGTTCATTTTAATTATAATGTTACATAAAATAACATTATGAATCAAAAATGGTTCAATTGATCCTAAAAAGGAGGGATGGCATGCATCTTACGGTTGAAGAAGCGTTGTCCATTTATCCTTTGTCCGAGGCGAAGCTTATCGCGGGGTCCAAGGGGAAACATCGAATTGTGAAATCGATTAATGTGATGGACGCACCTGATATTTCGGATTGGATCAAAGAAGGCGAGATGCTGCTAACGACAGCCTATTTAATCAAGGACAATCTGGAGGATGCCTCTGCTTTGCTGCAGACGCTGAATCGAAGGGGCTCATCGGCCTTGGGTATTAAGCTGGGACGATTTTGGGATGAAGTACCGGAGCAACTGATCGCAGAAGCTGAGAGCCTTAACTTCCCCTTAATCCAGTTGCCGTTCCAGTTCACTTTTTCGGATCAGATGAATGGCCTGTTTCGCGCCGAGCTTAGCCGGAGCACTCATGTTTTGCAGAGCATAATGGAGAAGCAGAAAAAGCTGATGCAATTTGCCCTGCGATCTGTCCGCAGCCGTCCACTGTTTGACTCGGTGTCTGAAGTGATTGGACATTCACTTGTAGTGGTTAGCGCACGCGGGGATGTAATCTATAACAATTCTGAATACCAGACCTCACAGTTGCTGGAGGGATGGCCCTGGCAGAAACGGAATCAACGTTTTCGTGTAGAAGATCGTACGGGTTATCGCACACCCCTAATGCAAGAAGAAAAGTGCTCGGGATATTTATTGTATTGTTCCATCGACCCTTTATTGCTCCCGGTGGAAGAGAGCTTGTTCGTTCAGGGGGCTGAACTTATTTCATATCATATTCACTCAGGATACGAGGATTATTTTGAACAGGCAGAACATAGGGAGTTCAGTGGATTGTTGAGACGTTGTCTAAATGGTAACTTATCTTACGCCGATTTAGCACAGGCTACGCTCGAATTGGAAATTGAACTGCTTCAGTCGCCATTTCAACTAGTATTAACTGATATTGTTGCGACTGTTGAAGAACGCCAAAGTGAGCTGCTTAGATTAAAAGAAGAATACACTGAACACCCCGTACTGCGGGATTTAAAGGCCATTCATGTGATTGTAGACCAAGGATTATTGTCCATCTATCCGGCAGCTCTTCAGAGTCCTGAGCAATTTCGGGATGTAATCCAGACTTGTTTTGACAACTTGAAGTTTGACAAGGGGTATTATCCACGAGCTGCGATAAGTAGTTGTAAATTGAAGCCGGATGGGCTGAAGGAGGCTTTTGCGGAGGTGAAGGAATGTATGGGGATGCTTCAGTTTGAGGGAGTGCATGGGAATGTTGTGCATTATCGGCAGCTTGAGCTTTCCTTGCTTCTTGGGCAAATCCCGACAGAGGTCATGGAGAAATATTGCAACGGAACGCTTAGAGGACTGCTTAGTCGTGAGCCGGAGTATGTGCGAGAAATGCTGCGGACGCTGGAGGTTTATCTAGAGAACGATGGGCATGTCAATGAGACAGCCAAAAAGTTGTTTATTCATCGGAACACGGCTACCTACCGGATCGAGAAGCTAAGTGAGCTCTTGGATGTCGATTTTAAAAAAATAAATGATCTAATGAGGCTGAAGTTAGTGTTCATGTTTCGGAAAATGCTTGGGCGGGACTAAGGTCTGGGTTGAAATGCAAACACGGAGGAGGGGGCCTCGTGAATACACATGAGATCGCAACGCATATTCAAACCCATCAGGCGCCTGCGGTGCTGGCAACACTGATTGAGGTAGAGGGACACTCGTATCGTAAACCTGGGGCAGTGATGCTGTTTTTTGAAGGGGGCACGATTGGGAGTCTGAGTCCAGGTTGTTTGGAAAGCGATCTGGAGCTACGTACCTCTGAGATATGGGAACGAGGGCTGCCCGAGATTGTGGAATACAATATGTTGTCTTCGGATGATCTGTCCTGGGGTGAGACTGTCGGCTGTGGAGGCAAAATCAAAGTGGTGCTTGAACCCGTGCAGGGTCAGCTCTACAAGCTTTTGGTGCAGGCGAGTGTCAGGCTGGCGGCAGGAGAGCGGTTGGTTCTGTTTCGGGAGACAGCGGCGAAAGGTTTTAACTATAAGCTGCAGCTGGATACTGATACTTCACTATCGCAGAACAAGAAACATCCGAAATTATCCCACTCGGCAAAAGAAAACCTAGCGGCAGGTCGCTTTATGGCCGCTCCAGCAGAATTGACAGCATTCCATACGTCTTTCGTGCCTAGACCGCGGCTTGTGATTTTTGGCGGGGGACGTGATGTGGTTCCAATTGCGGAACTTGCTGACAGAGTTGGCTTTCGGGTTGCGGTTGCGGATTGGCGCGAAGGAAGCTTGCACAATAAGTTTCCTCGAGCTGAACAAGTAATTTGTTCCCCTATGGAGGTTGTTCAGCGATTGGGCGTAGCTCGAGAGGATTATGTATTGATTTGCAGTCATCAACTTGGGCGGGATAAACAGTTCCTGGAGAGTGTGATTCCGCTTGCCCCTCTATATATAGGAATTATCGGTTCGAAGGCGCGGATAGCTCTTTTACTGGAAGGGCTTGAAGCTCCTGCATCTTTGCATGCGCCTGTTGGGTTACCCATTGGTGGAGAAGGTCCAGAGGAGATTGCGGTCAGTATTATAGCGGAAATTATTCAAATTAGAAGGGCGGGCTTACGAGAGCTGCCTAAAGGAGTGGATAGTATTGAAGGTAGCAGGAATATATTTGGCAGCGGGGCAGAGCAGGCGGATGGGCGTGTCCAAGGTTTCACTGAAATTGTCGCAGGAGGTCTCACTCGGGAGCGTCGCGCTTAGTGAATTGGATCGTTGCAATCTAGAACCGCTAATCGTGGTAGTGCGTGCGGATGACAACTTGGAATGGCTGCCACCCGCGATTGAACCGCAAGGCTCCAGACGTACCGAAACTTGCTTAACCGCACATCTAGGATTGTCTTTTTCACTGCGCTGCGGTCTTAATGCGGTATTACCTTTGCAGCCCGATGCAGTAGTTGTGGCGCTTGCGGATCAGCCATTTATTACAACAGCATTAGTGAACCGTCTAATACAAACGTTTGAACAATCTCCGGAGATGGACTATGTCGCTAGCGTCAGCAATGGGTCGGCTATGCCCCCGGCTTTGTTCTCGAAGACGTTGTTTCCAGCACTACAGGGATTAGATGGAGATCGAGGAGCGGCGGGGATATTGCGTTCACCTGATTATAAGGGGATTGTTCTGGAATCTAAGTCTGCCCATTATTTCATGGACGCAGATACAAAAGAAGATTTTGGTGAGATTCAGGAGCAATGGATTCTGAGAAATGGAAAGTGAAGTAAAGAATAGTCTGGAAAGTAATCTGAAACAGTGTTCCTTTTCCACCTTTGGTCATATAATATGACACGCAACTCACCTTCCGAAAACCAATTAGTGCATTACACACAAAAAAAGTTCTGATTCTTATATTCCTATACAAACGTATGTTATATAAATTTACGCCAAGGCCACCTCTAAGTATAGTAGAAGTACATTAATGGTTGCAGCCATGATGAGAGATGATTTGGAGGAGGAGAATTATGAAAAAAAGGGGTCAGTTCATAACATCTTGTCTTGCATTAATGGTTCTAATGACGGTGGCTTTGGTGGGGTGTGGCAGCAATAATAATACTTCTACAAATGCAACGGAGGCACCAGCGACAACTACAGCGGCAACAGAGGCAACTGCAACAACAGAACCGGCTGCAAAGAAACCGACGGTTGCTTTTGTTTATATCGGACCTCCAGGGGATGGCGGCTACACGTACCAACATGATCAAGGACGGCTGTATATGGAGAAGGAGCTGGGGATTAAAGCTGACTTTGTAGAAAATGTCCCTGAAAGTGCTGACGCCGAACGAATCATCACAGAGCTTGCGCAATCACACGACATCGTGTTTACAACGAGCTTCGGATATATGGATTTTACATTAAATGTAGCGGGCAAATTTCCCAACGTGAAGTTCCTGCATGCTTCGGGTTACAAAACCGCAGAGAACATGGGGACCTACTTCGGAAAGAACTATCAGGCCAGCTATCTGAGCGGCATAGCGGCAGGGAAAATGACCAAAAATAATCAGTTGGGTTATGTAGGGGCTTTTCCGATCAGCGAAGTGATTTATAACTTGAATGCTTTTACCCTTGGAGCACAAAGTGTCAATCCTGATGTAAAGGTGAATGTGGTATGGACGAATACATGGTATGACCCGACGACTGAACGTCAAGCGGCAATCAGCTTGCTGGATAAGGGTGCGGATGTGCTTTTGGCCTATCAGGATTCACCTGCAACCCTGCAGGCTGCTGCTGAACGAGGGGCTTTTGCCGGGGGAAATGACTCGGATATGAGTAAATACGCTCCGGACAATTATTTGACGAATCCGGTATGGAATTGGGGGCCGTATTACGTAAAAGCTGTGCAGGCAGTTATGGATGGAACCTGGAAGAGCGAGCAATATTCCGGTGATATGGCTGACGGTATGGTGGAGCTGGCTCCTTTCGGGAACAAGATCCCAGATGATGTGAAAAAGCTTGTCGAAGACGCCAAAGCCAAAATTATCAGTGGTGAGCTTGAGGTTTTCACAGGTCCGATCTCAGATAATCAAGGGAATGTGAAGGTTCAGGAGGGCCAGAAGCTGACCTTGGAGGAAGTACTGGGCATGAACTGGCTCGTAAAGGGTGTGGAAGGAACTATCCCGCAATAATGTTTAAAAATAGGGAATAAAATGTGCACAATCTATGGGTGGGGTGGGTTCCGTTAAGTGGAAACTTCCCCACCCGTACTACAACTTGAAGGAAGGAGGGGTTCAGGCCATGCGGGGAACTTCAGTTGAAATGCGGGGGATTGTGAAAAAATTCGGCTCGGTAACCGCCAGTGATCAAGTCGACTTTTCGGCAAATACGGGTGAGATTCATGCGTTGCTTGGGGAGAATGGGGCCGGGAAGAGCACGGTGATGAGCATGCTGTCAGGGGTGTATAGAGCAGACGAAGGAGAAATCTTCATTCATGGGAAAGGTGCTCAGATCCGTTCTCCTAAAGATGCTGCGCAGCTGGGTGTAGGTATGGTGTTTCAGAACTTTAGGCTGGTGCAAAGCCTCACAGCAGCAGAAAATATCGTGCTTGGCGAAAAGTCGTCTTTCTGGCGCGGCCGTAAGTGGATGAAGAACAAACGCGAGGAGATCGAGGCATTAGCGGAACGGTTTGGACTGAATTTCCCGGTGGATCGCCCGATCTGGCAGTTGTCCGTGGGTGAGCAGCAGCGTGTTGAAATCGTTAAGACGCTGTATCGCGGGGCTGACATTATTATTCTGGATGAACCAACCTCTGTACTGACCCCGGGAGAGGTGGAACAGCTATTTGAAACGCTGCGGGTCATGAAGCAGGCAGGAAAAACGGTCATTATGACTACTCATAAAATGAAAGAGGTTATGGCGTCCTCGGATCGGATTTCCGTCATGCGCAAAGGGAAAATGATCGCCACACTGACCACGGCAGATACAGATGAACTGGAGCTGGCACGTCTGATGGTGGGCAAGGAAGTAACCATCACCCGTCAAGAACGGGAAGCCACTGAAGGGGATTCTTTATTAGAAGTGAAAGATGTGGACGTATATGCCGATCACGGGCGAAAAGCACTGGATCACTTCTCTCTGAACGTATGTAAAGGGGAGATTGTAGGCGTAGCTGGGGTAGCTGGCAATGGACAAAAGGAACTGGCTGAAGTGTTAACAGGCCTTAGAGGCTGGAAAAGTGGTGAAATCACGTTTGATGGAAAGACGGTGAAATCGGCTTCGGTTAGAGGGGCAACTGATTCAGGAATCTCCCACGTGCCGGAGAACCGGATGAAGAGCGGTTTAGCTGGACGCCTCGGATCGGTGGATAATCTTTTGTTTAAGTCTTACCGCTCAGAGGAGCACTCCAAATTTGGTTTCTTGAAGTCCGCGAAGAACCGTTTGTGGTCACAGGAGCTGGTCCAACGCTTTAACGTCAAAACACCTGAGCTGGAGACGCCAGTACAACAGTTGTCAGGTGGTAATCAGCAGAAGCTGCTCTTTGCACGTGAAATCAGTCATCGGCCTAAGCTGATGGTCGCCGTTCATCCGACACAAGGGCTGGATGTAGGTGCCACGGCTGGTGTTCACGACCTTCTTATGGAGCTGCGTGGTTCAGGTAGTGGCGTGTTGTTAATTTCGGAGGATTTAGATGAATTGCTTCAGTTGTCCGACCGGATTCTAGTGATCTATAACGGCTCAATTATTGGTGAGAGTACACATGAGGAAGCGAATCGAGAGAGCATCGGACTACTAATGGCTGGTATTCATAATAGAGAGGAGAGCGCCGTATGAGCCTGGAGAATGGAAGAAATACCGCAGCAGCAGTACTGGAACCCCGCCCCTCCCACTCCGGAAAACGATTCTCTCTACGTTTCGAATACGATGCCAGCCGCATCCGTTCTCCTTGGTGGACACCTATTGTATCTATAGTTTTAGCGCTATTGTTGTGTGCCCTATTTATTGCGGCGAATGGTATGAATCCGGTGCTGGTCTATGAAAAAATGTTCCGTGGCGCATTTGGCACTGCGTATGGGCTCACGGAAACGATGGTTAAAGCGATCCCGCTACTCCTATGTGGGCTTGGGATTGCTGTGGCTTACCGCATTTCGGTATGGAATATTGGAGCAGAAGGCCAGTTAACCGTTGGGGCTATGGCGGCCACAGCGGTCACGATTTATTTTCCTGACTTACCTTCATTCTGGTCCCTGAGCTTAATGCTGCTGTTCGGGATTGCCGCGGGTGCGCTTTGGGGACTGCTGACAGCTATTCCGCGGACGCATTTTGGAGTGAATGAGCTAATCACTTCATTAATGCTGAATTATGTTGCCCTATTGGCGCTCGATTACGTGGTATTCGGACCCTGGAAAGATCCTAAAGGATTTAATTTCCCGGGATCACCTATGTTTACTGCGGCTCAGTCGCTGCCCGTTCTCGGAAGTACAAGATTGCATATTGGATTGTTATTTGCACTTATCGCCGTTGTGATTTATTACTTAATGATTCGTTATACCAAGTGGGGTTACGAGCTCCGGCTGATTGGGGCCAATCCTGTTGCAGCCAGATACGCGGGGATTCCTATCAAGCGCCATATTATTATCGTCATGCTGATCAGTGGGGGGCTCGCCGGGATCGCTGGCATGGCGGAGGTCTCCGGTGTTACACACAAGCTGATGCAGGGCATTTCACCGGGTTATGGATACACCGCCATTATTGTAGCTTGGCTGGCTAAATTGAATCCACTCGGTCTAATCGTTACTTCTATTCTATTCGGTGGCTTAATTGTTGGCGGATATAGTGTTCAAACCATCGGGCTGCCCTCATCGATATCAGAAATGCTGCAGGGCTCCATCCTGTTTTTCTTGATTGCTGGCGATATGATCTACCGCTTCCGCATTCGCCGTAGCCGGTTTCAGCTGAAAGGGGGGAGATAGGCAATGGATTTTACAACACAGCTACTTATTGCCGCTATTTCCGCAGGGACCCCGCTGCTGCTGGCTACGCTGGGAGGCATTCTAAATGAACGAGCCGGTATTATACAGCTTGGGGCTGAAGGTCTGATGCTGATGGGAGCGGTCACCACTTGTATCGTGTATATTCGCTCCGGAAACCTGCTGCTGGCTCTGTTGGCTACCGTAGCTATAACGGCTGTACTTGGTTTGCTGCATTCTTTTCTCTGTGTGACCTTGCGGGCGAATCAAACGATGTCCGGTCTTGCGATGACCCTGTTCGGCAGTGGGTTGAGCGCTTATCTTGGTAAACCGATCAGCGGCATTCCTTTGCCGGGAACCTCCCCTAAGCTGCATCTGGCTTGGCTGGAAAATGTACCGTTCATCGGAAAAATATTCGGCAACACGGACTACCTAACCTGGTTCAGCTTACTGCTAGTGCTTGCTCTACATCTGCTAATTCACCGCACTTCATGGGGCCTGCATTTGCGGGCAGTCGGAGACAGTCCGGCTACCGCAGATGTGATGGGGATCCGTGTACAGCTTATCCGCTACAGCTATGTGATCACCGGTGCTGCTCTCATCGGCCTGGCCGGAGCGGATATGGTATTGGCCTACGCGCCAACCTGGAATGAAGGGCTGACAGCCGGCCGGGGCTGGATTGCGGTAGGGCTGGTGATTTTCGCCAGATGGAATCCGCTGCGTGCCTTGTTCTGCGCCTACTTTTTTGGGGCATTGGATTCACTTGGCTTCCGTATTCAATTGCTGGGCAGTGCGGTTCCGCCCTATTTTCTCAAAATGATTCCGTACCTTGTGACCATTCTGGTCCTAATGTACCTGGGGTACCGCAATCGCAACAAACCATCTGGCACACCGGAGGCGCTCGGAGTTCCTTATATTCGGGAACAAAGGTTTTAAGGCAGGCTATACGAGAAGGGAAGCACCAATCTGGTACTCAATAAGGAGGCGGAGTGTATGGGAGTTTTACGGGAAGAGGAAGGAAGGCTACCTGAAGTAATTCAACCCCGCAGCCTGCACGAAGCTTGGGAGAGAAAAACGGCGTTTGGAGACAGTGCCCAATATGTCGCAGGAGGAACACTGCTGAGAACAGGGTGGGAAAATGGAACAGCTCTTATGCCCAAACAGCTGATTGATCTTCGGCAAATTACAAATCTCGCGGACATTACCTTAACGGAATTTCACTTATCTCTGGGTGCTCTTGTTCCACTCTCTCAGTGCCGCAGTAATGAGCATTTGCAGGCCGTAGCTCCTGCGCTGCAAGAGGCTGCACGTTGCATAGCGGCTCCGTCGGTGCGTAATCTTGCCACGCTCGGGGGCAATATCGCTTCTGGCTTCGGAGATATTCTACCTGCGTTACTGGTCTATGACGCGGAGTTAATCTCCTTTGACGGCAAATTTATGACGGCTCTACCTTTGATAGAGTGGCTAAATAATCACTGGAGCGGGATAAAACCTGCGGCAGATCTTGTGGCTGAGATTCGCATCTCACCTACTCGTTTAGAGAGTCCGTTAACGGATAGGCTAGAAATTTTCCGTAAGGTTGGCCGCAGGGAAGCGTTCACCCCTTCACTTGTAACGGTAGCAATCTCAGTATCGATCGATGAGGAAAACCGTTTCCGTGAGGTGCGTATCGCCGCAGGTGGGGGCTCGGGGCGACCGCAGCGACTAAGTAGAGCTGAAGTTATGCTTGAAGGTGTGAGGAATACAGAGGAGCTGTTGGCTTCTTTATATGAAGTGGTTGAGAACAGTTTTGAGACGTATAGTGATCCCTTTGCCACAGAACTTTACAAGAAAAAGACTGCTGGGAATTTGGTTGTATCTGAGCTGTGGAAGGCTATGAATATACGGAGTTAAGAGGTGAATAACCCGACGAAAGGAGAGAAGGGAAATGCTGCTGAATAAGGAATCCAGCGGTAGCCGCTGGCGTACACGACCCGATGGAGAGGGCAAGGTATCCGGTAAGCTGCAGTATTTGACCGACATGAGGGCAGAAGGAATGTTGATCGGCCGTGTGCTCCGCAGTGAGCAGGCACATGCTCGTATTTTGTCCATACGTATTGAGAAGGCCATTGAAGTCCCTGGTGTACACGCTGTAATCACTCATGAGGATGTGCCCGGACTTAACGGCTTTGGCATAGCTTTGCCGCATCAACCGGTATTTTGCAGTGACCGTGTGCGTTACACTGGCGATGCGATTGCGGCAGTCGCGGCAGAGACGGACGAAATTGCGGAATACGCCTTATCTCTTATCGAAGTGGATTATGAGCTTCTACCGTTACTCGAGAATCCGGAAGAGGCGATGAAAAAGGACGCAATTCTGCTGCATGCCGAGGGAAACGTGCTTCATCATACGGAATATCGGAAAGGGGAGCCAGAAGCGGTATTTACGGATTGCTGTCATGTGGTAGAAGAGACTTACTATACACCACGCCAAATGCACACCTATATGGAGACTGAAGGTGGACTGTTTATCCCAGAGGATAACGGACGGCTTACCGTATATTCAGCTACACAACATGGGTTGATGGATCGCCTGCAGCTATCCAGAATTCTGGCTATTCCTCAAGAAGATATTCGCGTCATCTCGAGTCCTATCGGCGGGTCCTTTGGAGGAAAAGACGAGTTGAATGTACAGCCGTATGGAGCGCTGCTCGCCTTGCGGACACTCCGTCCGGTAAGACTGCATAATTCGAGATCTGAATCGGTACGTGCAGGACTAAAACGCCATCCCATGAAAATCACCATGAAGACTGGCTGCGACCCCGAAGGAATCATCAGGGCACATCAGGTCAGAATTATTTCGGATACGGGAGCTTACGCAACACTGGGGGCGGAGGTGCTCAACTTTGCGACAGAACATGTGATGGGCCCCTATATCATCGATCATGTGGATGTGAAGGGTTTTGCTGTATATACCAATAACGGTGTATCTGGTGAATTTCGCGGTTTTGGCGGCAATCAGGCGATTTTCGCTTTGGAGGGACAAATCGATCGATTGGCTGAGCGATTGCAGATCGATCCGTGGGAAATGCGCCGCCGTAATTTGCGTAAATATGGAGATCTGGGGCCACTGGGTCAGGAAATTGCTCAGACCGATGGTGCCTTTCAGGTGTGGGAAGCGCTGGCGGGTTCGCCTCTTATGACTGAGGCTGCATCTACAGACAGTGATTCAGGTGTTGTGGAACCTTGGATCGTAACTGGAACGGGTGCTGCTATAGCTATGCATGGTGCAGGACTTGGTTATGGTATTCCCGATCCGGCGGGTGGTAGGCTCTCTTTGACGCTAGAGGGCAAGATTGAGGCGGTGTTTGGTTACGAGGAGTTTGGTCAGGGGTTAATCGCAACCATGGAACAAATGCTGATTGAACAGTTTGGCTTGGCGGCAGAGGATCTAAGCATCGTCATTGGCGATACGGATGTTGTGCCCGATAGCGGATCTAGTACGGCTTCCCGATCAACTAGCATGATGTGGATGGCCTTGAAACGGCTGCGTCCAGACTTCACCGCTCGAGTGCTGCAGGCAGCTGCGATGATAAAGCCAGAGCTGGATAACTATGAAATGAAACTCGGCCCTGGCGGCATTTGGCTAAAAGACGGCGGTCTGCTTCTGACTTACAAGGACTTGGCACAGCGTATTTCAGAACCCATTGTCTGTAATACAAAGTTTACTTATCCAACCACACCCTTTAAAAGAGTGGGGGCACATTTCCTATACACCTATTCTGCAATCGCAGTCCGCGTGGAAGTTAATCTGCTTACTGGACGTGTCCGTGTACTGGACCAATATCATGCGGTAGCGGCGGGACCGATGGCTAATCCGCAAGGTTATCTCGGGCAGATCGAAGGTGGCAGCAGTATGGCGGTAGGCTTCACTTTGTCAGAGGATGCTGTGATGTCAGGCGGCAGCTATGTCACCAAAAATTTAGACACCTATTTGGTGCCGACCATTGCCGACATGAATGGCAGCATTCAGGTGCAGCCGATAGAGGATTTGCCGGATCATGACACGTACGGTCCTCGCGGCATTGGAGAGGTGGGTTCCGTCAATGTAGCTCCGGCAGTCGTGTCAGCCATATTTCAGGCTGTAGGGAAGCGGGTAACCAAGCTGCCCATTGATCCCGAATGGCTGCAGTCTACACCGTTTATTCCACAAAAGGTGGTGAATATCCATGCCGAGCCATAATTCAGATCACAATCTAGATGAAGATAACCGTGACCCCTTATCGTCTGAGGAAGCTTTTGCAGAAGAAAGGTTCATCTTTAACTGCTATCTTAATGGAAAAGCGATGTCCACGGAGATTCCACCTTCCCGCCGGCTTTTAAATGTCATACGTGAAGATTTGGAGCTGACCGGCACAAAACGTTCTTGTGAGATTGGCCGCTGCGGGGCATGTATGGTGCTGGTGGATGGACGTCCAGTGAATTCATGTCTGGTTATGGCCTATCAATGCTCAGGTGCGGAAATTACAACAATTGAGGGTCTTAGTGAAGTAGGCCTGCATCCCGTTCAGCGGGCTTTTTTAGAAGAGGGAGGGTTCCAATGCGGTTATTGTACACCAGGGATGGTTATTTCGGTGGTTGCTCTGCTGGAAGAAAACCCGCATCCTACTCAGGCTGAAGTGGAAGAAGCTTTATCGGGTAACATTTGTCGCTGTACGGGGTACGGTGGCATTTTACGAGCTGTTAACAAAGCTATTGGAGGTTGAGTGGATGGTCGTTTCTGAAGGCAGGTTTACGTTGGAAGAGATAAATGCCATGAGTATAACGGATTTTGTGAAGCATCTAGGCGGCATTTTTGAACATTCACCGTGGGTAGCAGAGGAGGCGTATAAGCAGATTCCGTTCCATTCTTTAGAGCATTTGCATAGCACAATGATGCAGACCGTACTGAGTGCTGACCGGAGCCGAATGGAGGGACTATTAAAAGCTCATCCAGATTTGGCGACTAGGCTTCAAATTACGGCTTTGTCTGCCTCTGAGCAGCAGGGAGCTGGACTGGATCGGCTAACAACGGAAGAGTTCAATCTATTAAATGATCTGAATCGAAAGTATACGGACAAATTTCATTTCCCTTTTATTCTAGCTGTTCGTGGCAAAAACAAAGATGACATTATCGGCGCCATTGGAGTGCGAGTAGAGCGTTCCCCTCAGGAGGAATGGGTTCAAGCCTTTTCTGAAGTCGGTACAATTACGAGATTTCGCTTAAGTGATTTAATTATTTAATTATTCATTCACTCATTCATTCATCATAAACGGGGAGGGTGTCAGCCATGCTGGAGCCAATTAACGGACGTACAATGTTTTATGGAAAAAGTGATGTGTTAACTTATCGTACCTATGCTAAACCGCTGGCCGTTACCCCCGTTCCCGAATCTTCCTTCACGGGCTGCGACAACATTATATTCGCACATAATATTACATTCGCGGTCACGGGCGAAGCGTTTCTTCCTTCTTTTTCAGAGGGGGACAATTCCATGGTTGTTGCTACCGATTCTATGAAAAATTTCATCCTTCGTAATACCGCAGACTACACTGGGAGCACAACGGAGGGGCTAATGCAGCTTCTAAGCAGCCGTTTTCTCGATAAATACGATCATGTCACCGCAGTTTCAGTTTCCGCAGACCGGTTACCTTTTGAACAGGTGATGGTGCCTGGGGTTGAGGGGCTTAAACAGAGTCATTTAGTACTGCGTCACTCCAATAATGAATCTTATTCGGCTTCGTTAACTATAAAACGTGGAGAGAATGGGACTGAGGTTATCGCTCATGAATGCCGATTGAAGGATTTACAGCTGATAAAAGTGAGTGGAAGCTCGTTTTATGGATTCGTCCGTGATGAGTACACAACATTGCCGGAGAGCTTTGACCGTCCGCTTTATATTTTTCTGAATATTAACTGGACCTACAGTGGTGTTGAGCATGCTCTGGATGGAGATCTAGGCCAATATGTGGCTGCGGAGCAGGTTCGCGATATCGCCCATAGCGCTTTTCATGAGCTGAACAGTCCATCAATCCAATCGTTGATTTATCAAATTGGGCTGCGCGTATTGTCCCGTTTTCCACAGCTGGCTACCGTTTCATTTGAGTCCAATAACCGGACTTGGGAAACCATTGTTGAGCCTGAAGAAACTAAAGGTGGAGTATTCACCGAACCTCGTCCACCCTATGGTTTTCAGGGCTTTTCTGTTAGCCGTGCAGATCTGGTCGGAGAGACAGCGTAATGAGCGGGCGTCTTACCACCCATGTGCTGGATCTGTCGCGGGGGATTCCTGCTACAGGTTTGACGCTTCAGCTCTGGAAGCTTACGGATGGGATGAGCAAGCTTCTGTGTGAAGAAGTCACGAACAGTGACGGGAGGCTGGATGCTCCGCTGCTGGAGGGAAACGAAATGGAGGCTGGATGTTACGAGCTGCTGTTTATGGTCGGCGATTACTACCGTAGAGCTGATGCCAAAGCGTCAGCAGCTGGCATAGGAGTAACAGAAAGCTCAGTAGATACTCAACGTGAGATGTCTTTTTTTCTAGAACAGATACCTATTCGCTTTCATATAGAGAGCTCCATGCAACACTACCATGTACCCTTGCTAGTAGCTCCTGGTGGATATAGTACGTATCGGGGAAGTTAGGAGTAAGTTGACGACCGGAGGAGGTGGCAGCTCATGAAGGAATCCTATGAACTTGTGATTAAGAACGGGAATGTAGTGCTGCCCGATCAGGTACTCAAGCTGGATATTGCAGTATCAGAGGGTAAGATTGTCGCACTTGGAGAGGAACTTTCGCTTGCGCCGCTAACCAAAATCATCGACGCAGATGGGTTCTATGTCCTCCCCGGTATGATTGATATGCATGTCCACTTTAATGAACCAACGTTTGGACATTGGGAAGGCTTTCGCAGCGGTTCTGCGGCGTTGGCAGCTGGCGGCTGCACAACCTATGCAGATATGCCGCTTAACGGCAATCCACCTACTGTGAACGAGGTTGCACTTCATCAAAAGGTAGATGCTGCGGCTGGAAACTCTGCCGTTGATTATGTGCTGTGGGGTGGGCTCGTTCCCGGCAATCTGGATGATTTAGAAGTTTTGGCAGCCGCTGGCGTCACTGGGTTTAAAGCCTTTCTCTCCAATCCTGGAGGGGAGGGCGAAGGCAGATTCCGTGAAGTGGATGAGGATACACTCTATCAAGGGATGCAGCGAATCGCTTCTCTGGGCGGGATTCTGGCGCTGCATGCAGAAAGTGAGGCTATCACGGCGGTGTTAACCGCAGATGCAGTGCGAAATGGCAGAACCAGCGCGCGTGATTTTGCGGCTTGCCGCCCTGCTGAAGCAGAGGTGGAGGCAGTGTCCAGGGCGCTGCTGTACAGTGAACGTACTAGCTGCCGGTTGCATTTTGTTCATATCAGCACGGCCGCCGCCATTGAGAAAATCTATGAAGCTAAGCTTCGAGGTCTGGACGTTTCGGCAGAAACCTGTCCACATTATCTGGTCCTCACTGAAAATGATATGGAGGCTTTAGGCCCTGTGGCGAAGTGTGCGCCTCCGCTGCGAAGTGCGGTGGAGCAGGAGAAGTTATGGGAGATGTTGGCCCAAGGCAAAATCGATCTGATTGCTTCGGATCATTCCCCCTGTCCAACGGAATTGAAGGTGAAGCCGGACTTGTCTTTTTTTGCAGCTTGGGGTGGGATCTCGGGTGCGCAGAGCAGTCTGGAGCTTATGTTCCATGAAGGCGTGAATGTGCGGGGGTTGGATGTTACATTAATTTCCAGTCTGCTCGCAGGGCAACCCGCAAAACGTTTTGGAATAGAGCATCGTAAAGGCGCTATAGCCCTAGGTCTAGATGCCGATCTAGTTCTGCTGAATCCAAATACAACCTATACGCTGACTGCGGAGGATTTATTGTATCGCCACAAGCACAGCCCCTACATCGGAAGAACTTTATCCTGCAAAGTAGTTGCTACGATCTGTCGCGGGAATGTGATCTATACCTCTGAAGAAGGAGTGATTAGTGAGGGAGGTGGACAGTGGCTGCGAATTAGGAAGGAGCAGTACAGCCTATGAATGATTCCAGAGTTCAAGCGTCGACTCAGAAACTGCTGGAGCTGCTGGAGGAGCTGGCGGCATTCAGCACACCTGGGCCAGGAGTTACTAGACTGCTATATACGGAAGAATGGAGCCGGGCGCAGATTTTTTTGCAGGAAAAAATGGCTGGGCTCGGCTTAGAAGTTTCCATAGACAAGGTTGGCAATGTATATGGACGATTGAGTGGATGCGATCCGCAGCAAAAGGTTATTTTAACCGGATCGCATATCGATACTGTAGTCAATGGCGGAAAATATGATGGTGCGTATGGGATCGCTGCGGCTATGATTGCGCTTCAAGATTTGCAGAGGAACTTTGGCCAGCCGCAGCGGACGCTTGAGGTCGTATCTTTTTGTGAAGAAGAGGGGAGCCGATTTCCGCTTGCTTATTGGGGTTCGGGCCATGTCACGGAAAGGTATGACGGAAGCGAGGCCGAGACCTGTATAGATGCAGAGGGAGTGACGTTAAAAGCAGCAATGGCACAATCCAGATTCTTACAGGACATAACGGAGGAGAAAGCTTCTAAGCGGACTGGAGTCAGAAATGATATTGGTGCTTTTGTAGAACTGCACATCGAGCAGGGGATTATTCTGGAGAAGACAGACACTCAGATAGGCGTAGTTCAGGGGATTGTTGGTCAGAGACGATATGTGGTCAAGGTCAGTGGTATTGCTAATCATGCGGGCACGACACCGATGTTTATGCGGCAGGATGCACTGGCTAGTGCGGTTGAAATGCTGTACGTGCTTGAAAGTTCTGCTAAAACGGCTGGTGAACCTCTTGTAGCAACCTCGGGTAAGCTTGAGGTGTACCCGAATACGCCAAATGTGATCCCGGGTGAGGTTCTTTTTACATTAGATATCCGCCATAGTGAAGAGGACGAACTGGAACGTTTCTGTGAGAAGCTTCTTGCGGAATGTAATGAAATTGCTGTTAAACGTGGGGTGATTCTTGAGGTTACATCCGTGCTCCACACAGTCCCTGCGCCTATGGATACGAAGCTATCTGCAATGCTGGAAAATATCTGCCGCCAACAGGCGAAGACGTACCGCATGATGGTAAGTGGAGCGGGACATGACGCCCAGCTGTTTGCGCCGCGTTGCCCTACTGCGATGATATTTGTGCCAAGCCGAGCTGGCATCAGCCATTCTCCGGAAGAGTATACTTCCCCTGAGCAGCTCGTTGCTGGGCTTGAGGTGCTGACTGCGATGTTATATGAGTTAGCTTATTAAAAAGAGTTCGCCGAACTTTTAAATATAAGGAAGTATATGTTTACTCTATACTTTATCCTTATATTTCTCGCTGAAACGGAGCCCGTCCCTTAAAGGACGGCATAGCCGTTTCTACTTGAAGGGAGGATCATCATGAAGCGTTACGAAGATTTGTCGCCGTCCCAACGCTGTATTATGACTCCGGGTCCGGTCGAGGTAGATCCGCGTGTACTGCGGGCGATGTCTTTTCCGGTGCTGGGTCAGTTTGATCCAGAGTTCACCTCTATTATGAATGAAACGATGGAAATGCTGCGGGAGCTGTTCGCTACCCGAAATGCATGGGCTTACCCTATAGATGGGACCTCTCGCGCTGGTATTGAGGCGTTGATGGTCAGCTTAATCCTGCCGGGTGAACGTGTGCTGATTCCGATCTTTGGCCGCTTCGGACATCTATTGCATGAGATTGCTGAAAGATGTGGCGCTGAGGTGTTCGTGCTGGAAAAGCCATGGGGGAGTGTGTTTGAGCCGGAGGAAGTGATAGCAGCTATGGAGACTTTTAAGCCACATGTGGTCGCAATGGTTCATGGGGAGACCTCTACAGGACGTGTGCAGCCACTCGCGGAAATCGGTAGAGCTTGCCGCCGGATGGATGCTTTATTCATAGTTGATGCAGTTGCAACCATTGGGGGCATTCCTGTCGAGACAGATGCTTGGATGTTGGATGCCGTCGTTGGCGGTACACAGAAATGCCTGTCCGTCCCTTCCGGAATGGCACCGATAACGTATAATGATCGTGCTGAAGCTAAGCTCATGACCCGAAAACGAGTAGAACGAGGGATTAGAACAAGTGATGTCCAGCCAGGTGACTTATCTTTTGTCCGCAGCAATTATTTCGATCTCGGCATGCTTCAGGATTACTGGAGTCCACAACGTCTCAATCATCATACAGAGATGACCTCAATGCTTTATGCACTGCGGGAGGGCTTGCGGCTTACCCTTGAAGAAGGGCTGGATGCCAGATTCGCCAGACATATCCTCCATGAAAAAGCACTTGTAGCTGGATTAACAGCGATGGGGCTTGAACTTTACGGGGAGCCGTCCTGCAAACTTACCGTTGTTACCTGTGTGCTGATTCCTGAGGGCATAGACGGTGAATCTGTACGCACGCTGCTGCTGGAGCGGTTCGGCATTGAAATTGCCAGCTCCTTTGGACCTCTGAAAGGAAAGATCTGGCGCATTGGCACGATGGGCTTTAGCTGCCGTACGAATAATGTGCTGCGTTTGCTTGGAGCTTTGGAAGCAGCGTTGCTGCGACACGGATTTGAAGTTTCTTACGGACTTGGTGTTCAAGCGGCACTTGACGTATATGAGGAAAACGTAAGATAATCGTTGGAATAGATGCTGGCGGGTGAGTTCATACCAGGGGCATGTCCGGAGTGTTGGACAATCTTTGGATTAAGAAAACGGCTATCATCTATAGGGATGACGGAGCCGTTTTTTCGTACAATATCAGATTTGCCAACTATGATATCAACACAGCCGATGATTAAGCAATCCTCTATTATTATGAATCTATTCACTACATCAAGAACGCACTTGGATACTAACGGGGGAGAGATGAAAATGACAACTTTTACAAGAAAGCCTTTAGCAGATTGTGTACCTGAGCTTGTGGCTACGGCAAGAGGAGATAAACCGGCAACACTAGTAATTACAGGTGGAAAGCTGGTTAATGTATGCTCTGGTGAAATTTTAGAAGGAATGTCTGTTGGTATACAAGGTGGACGTATCGCTTATGTTGGTAAAGATGTGACACATATGATTGGTGAAGGAACACAGGTCATTGAGGCGAACGGTAAGTATATAGCTCCGGGACTACTCGATGGCCATTGTCATATTGAGAGCACACAGCTGACCGTTACTGAATTCTCCCGTGCGGTTCTGCCGCTGGGTACAACAGGTGGTTTCTTTGATGCTCATGAGATTGCTAATGTATTTGGGCTGAAGGGGATTCAATTGATGCTCGATGAGATGCGGGGGACACCGTTAGCGGCTTACATGCAGGTGGCTTCTTGTGTGCCTGCGGCAGGTGCGGAATTCGAGACAACGGGAGCTTCTATTGGACCAGAAGAAGTGGCAGAAGCCTTTACTTGGGGACCCGATGTGATTGCGCTGGGTGAAGTGATGAACTTTCCTGGCGTTGTTTATGGCGATGAGAAAATGCTTGGGGAAATTCAAGCTACGCTGCGGGCAGGCAGATTTGTAGATGGTCATTTCACATGGCCTTCCAGCGACTGGAGACTGCCCGTGTATGCTGCGGCAGGTGTGACTGGCGATCATGAGTGTGTGACGGCAGACGATGTGATTGAGCGCGTTCGACTGGGGATGTATGCCAAAATGCGCCGGGGCTCGGCTTGGCATGATGTTGCCAAGACCATCACCGCTCATACAGAGCGTGGACTTGATCCGCGCCGCATGATGCTGGTAACTGACGATCGCAGCTCGGAATCGTTACGCGACGAAGGTCATATGGATTTCGTTGTTCGCCATGCGATTGCTCAAGGCGTGAAACCAGTAACAGCCTTCCAAATGGCAACTATTAATACAGCAGAGCGTTTTGGGTTGTCTCAGGATATCGGATCTATTACTCCAGGTTCTTTTGCGGATATTATTCTGCTGGACGGGAATTTGGCCGATGTTCACGTGGTACTTACGATTGCCGCGGGTGTAGTAGTTGCCGAAAATGGTGTGATGACGGCAGAGCTTGCTAAATTCACTTATCCAGAGGAAGTTTTGGCTTCGGTTCATTTGCCACAGCGTCCTACCGCCGAAGATTTCATTATCGCGGCTCCAATTGAAACAGGTGAACTTACTGCAAGAGTTATTAAAGTAAGAGAAAATCATGTAGAGACCATTGAACGTATAGTTTCGGTACCTGTAGTGGCAGGGCAGTTGGATGTAAATGCTGTGGAGGGTCTGTGTAAAATCGCTGTGCTCGAACGTCATAAAGGTACAGGCAATAAATCAGTGGCCGTTGTCGAAGGTATTGGATTTAAAGAGCCGGCTGCCATTGCAATGACGGTTGCTCACGATAGTCATAATGTACTCGTCATCGGCAATGATGATGAGTTAATGGCTAAAGCTGCAAATGCGGTGGCGGATGCCCAGGGTGGTGTTTGCATGATCACATCCAGTGGGGAAACATTATTCCCGTTGGCTATTGCAGGTCTAATGTCCACGGAACCCTTCGAAATTGCTGCTGAGAAATCAGCTGCGATCAGCAAAGCGTTGTATGATGCCGGCTGTACTTTGAATTACGCGTTTATGACTTTATCGCTGCTTGCTTTGGCGGTTATCCCAACGTTACGTATCACAGATAAAGGACTCGTGCGGATTTCACCCGAGGGAATACAGTTAGTGCCATTGTTTGTTTAAGTAAATTAACCGAAGTATAATCCTAATGCAAAAAACTGTTCTGAGGTCGTAATGACCATTCAGAACAGTTTTTTGTTGTGAAAATAAGAAAGACTAAGTTTTTAAATATACATATTAAACAGATGGACAAAGATTGAAACATTTTTCTGTGGAATTAATGAAAAAATATTAACAAAGCGTAGTCAGTTGACGATAATAATGTTAAATTAGATAAAAATTAAAGTGATTGGATAGAGTTAATTTTACATTATTGGCATTTAACGAAATTATAGATATCATCAGGTTTCAGGTAACCCAACTAAGAGGGACGAGGTGCATGAGAGATGATCAGACTAGAAACGCAAGACATTCTGAATATTAGCATGAAGCAAATTGCTACTATTTTTAAAATGAAGCCGCTTGAGCTGAGATTTGTCACTGATTTTCAGGGTGAGAAATATCTCTTAACCAATGATAAGCTACACCTCAGCAATCAGCAGTACTGGGCGAAGGTTATGGAATGTGTCTTTGATGATCATGTTAGACCTGTGCTAATGTGTGAGGTGTTATATTTCCTGCGTAACGAATTTCTGGAAAGTGATATCAAGATATGCTTCTCTTATGATTATGCAGAGAATGGGAATGGAGAAGCCACTGCAACCGCTGAAGTATCTTTTAATGATTCAGCTGATTTGCAGCCAAGTGAGATTGCCGAGCTGATCGACTTTGCATTGACCTTACAGGACAAGCAATGGTTCCATGAACTGACTACTAAATATAAGCAGCTTACAGCATAAGCATCTTAGTGACCCTTAGATCTTATGAATTGACATAGCAAACCGTCTTTTCTGCAGCAAAGAATATTTGCGGACAAGACGGTTTTTTTGTATTACCAGCCCATGGCATTTCGTTCAACATGCTGAGCCAGAAATTGAAGCCAGTCCTCATGATTATTCAAGCAGGGGATCGCAGTGAAGTCTTCAGCATGTCCTCCTCCAGCCTCAAATTGCTCGCACCCTTCTATGGCTAGCTCGTGCAGCGTTTCCAGACAATCCGTTACAAGTCCCGGTGAGAAAATCAAAGGCTTATGAATTCCGCGTTCCGCTAGCTTTCCCAAAACATCTGCTGTAGAGGGACCTACCCATTCTTCGCGTCCGAAGCGTGATTGAAAAGTAAGCTGCCAGCGTTCAGGCTCCCAATTCATAGCTGAAGCGAGAAGACGCGCAGTTTCCATACATTGCTCTGGATAGGGATCGCCTGTATCTGCATATCGTTTGGGGATTCCGTGAAAGGTCAGTACAAAAAAATCAGGATTAGAGCTAAGAAGTTCCATTTGCTGCAGTAAATGCGACTTCATGGCTGAAATATAACCGGGTTCATTATAATAAGCATCCATAAATCTGAGAGCAGGAATAAGGCGCTTTGTTACCGGCCCAGTGGAGCTTTGTCGTCCTAGTGCAGCAAAACTCGCTTGATCGAAGACAGATGCCGTCGTAGTGGACGAATATTGCGGGAATAGCGGCACAATGATGATGCGTGTGACTCCATTTGCTTCCAATGTGCTCATCGCTTGTTCCATACTTGGTTCGCTATATGCTAAGCCAAGCTCTACTTGATACCGAGAACCTAGAAGCGCTTGCAAACCAGATCGCTGAGCTAATGAGTGGAAGAGTAAAGGTGATCCTTCTGTTGTCCAGATTTGTCTGTACAGCTCAGCCGACCGCCGAGGACGTGTACGCAGAATAACGCCTCGCAGCAGAGGTTGCCAGAGCAGTGGGGAATAATCTATGATTCGGCGGTCGGATAAAAAACGTTTCAGATAAGGACGTACCGCCTTTGCAGTAGGTGCAGTAGGTGTGCCAATTTGGGCGAGAATAACTCCAATAGGTGGCTGTTTGTTCAAAGCTTTGAACTCCTTTCCCATGTTAGAGATCGTTCTAAAATAACATATCTATTCTTGGATACACAATAATCGAGATCACGTTATCTACTTTGGAATAGGAAGTGGGTGTATTTGTTTGGAAAAAATAATGAAAAATCACATTTATGAGCAAATAGTGATGTTTCTTATAGGGTATGTGATTTTAGATACAGAGGAATTGCGGAAAAGTTTGGTAGTATCAAACCAGAAATTGATTGAAAAAGCGCCTTCATTTTTTTCTGATATGATATGTGAATTATTTCACCTTTGATGCGGTTTATTGTAAAAATGAATGAATAGATTTAAGGCATTATTTTTTTGGAAAGTGATGGTTCGCGCATAGGCATGAGAGGGGGGATGGGTTCTTATGAAGAGAGATGTAATGCTTCATAAGAAGAGAAGGGGCGCCGTGAAAGGTAAGTTTGGTTAAGAAAAGCTATATATCACTGGGGATTTGGTAAAGGAGAATTTTATTGAAAAAACTAATTTCTTTAACGGTTAGCGCGGCAATATTGTTAGCGCCATTTGCTTACACACTTAATGTGCCTGCTTTGAACTTGAAGGTGGATGCAGTATCCGCAGCTTCTGAAGAAGCGGATGCACCAGCAGCTAAACCAACAGCAAAACCAGCAGCAACAGCAAAACCAGTAGCAACACCAAAAGCAACACCAAAAGCAACACCAAAAGCAACAGCAAAACCAGTAGCAACACCAAAGCCAACAGCAAAACCAGTAGAAACACCGAAAGCAACGGTAAAACCAGTAGCAACACCAAAGGCAACAGCGGCACCAGCAGCAACGACAAAACCAGCTACAACGCCAAAAGCAACCGCTGCTCCAGCGGCTACAGTAGTTCCAGCAGCGACTGTTAAGCCTGTACCTACAGCATTGCCGGTTACAGTTAAGCAAAATGTATATCAAGATGGGGTTTACGTAGCTTATGGCGATGCTTACTCCAAAGGTACCGAAGGCGCTAAGATCGAAATTAAAGATGGAAAAATTACTAGCATCGATCTCCTGAGAACCAGCCCTAAGCTGATCGACAGAGATGCTCGTAACAATTATAGCGCTTTATGGCAAGCTTATGGATTGATGGAGAATAAATTGATTGGCAAGACAAGAGATGGAGCAGCTGCAGTAGATGCTGTTTCGGGAGCAACACGCTCTAGTAATGGATGGAAATTGTCTGTAGACAGAGCGTTTGAAAGAGCTCTAACAGTGAAAGATACAGATGCTATTTACTTTGATGGTGTTCATATGGGCATAGATCCTACAGGTAAATATGCAGTATTTGCAACCTACGAATCCAATAAGCTCACAGCTGTTAAAGTGTACCCGCTGAACAGTGCCGGTGATTTCGTGGATGAGAAGGCCTACACAGCTGAGCAATCCGCAGCAGTTGCAGCTATAACACCAGCATTGCTGGCTAAAGGAACAGCTGCAGAGCCTGTTGCAGGACTCGAAGCCGACTTTAAGGCTGCGATTAATGCTTTCTGGGATGCTGAGCAGAATGCAAAGATTAACAATACTTCTGCTTATGTAGACGGATTCTATTCCTCTTATGGGACTGCAAGAAGTGTTGGTGTTGAAAGAGCTGACATCGTGATCCGCAACGGTAAGCTAGTGGACGTGAAGCTGTTCAGACTTGGGAACAACCTCATTGACAGAGGTGCAACGGCTTATGCAGAAGTTGTAAAAGCTAATGCTCCGATGACAGCTAAGTTGCTTGCTAATGGATCTTACTTCGCTAACTATGATGAGAAAGTAGATGGAATTTCTGGCGCTACAGAAAGCAGTCACGGTTGGAACCAAGCCGTAGAAAGAGCTTTCGAGAAAGCACTGAAAGTTCCTGGTGAAGTTAAATATTTTGACGGAAAATTCGCAGGTGTGGATAACCAATCTAAAGTATTACTGCTTGTTGATGTTGCTTCAGATACAGTTACAAACATTAAATTAAGCTTGTTCGGAGCTGACGGCAAGCTGATCGCTGATGACAAACTAAGTGCAGAACAAAAATCGCTGGTGGGTACACTTACTTCAGGATTACTTGAAAAAGGTGTGCAAATGTCCGATATCACAGGTCAAGAAGAGCTATCCGCAGCTGCCAAAGCGGCTCTGACTGATGCTTTGACTAATGCATCCAAAGTTCAAGGAATCTATAAAGACGGAACCTTCACTGCATTAGGTGATGCCTATGATAAAGGAACAAACAGAGCAGACGTTACACTGCGTAACGGTAAGATCGTTAATGTTGCTTTGTATCGTGTAGGAATGAATCTTGTGGATAGAGGCAAGGCAGCTTACCCAGAGGTGGTAAAAGCAATTCCGCAATTGACTACTAGCATCCTTGCAGCAGGTACTAGAGAAGCTGTTCAAGATGTGGACGCTGTTTCCGGTGCAACTAGCAGTAGTGTAGCTCTTAAGACTGCGGTGGATAGAGCATACGGGAAAGCTGAGATTGTTGAAGCTAATAAAGCGGCTTACTTCGATGGAATCTTCATTGGTGTAAGTGCTGATAAGCTTGTAAATGTTATGACGTATGTTGAACATGGCGTTCCTGTTAAAATGCTCGTTTACTATCTAGATAAAAACGGAAGCACAAGAGCGGTTAACCAGTTGACTGACGCTGAGCTGGCTGTGAAGAGCGAGATTGAGTCGACTTCAACAGGCTATAGCTTACACAAGTATGGATATCGCGCAGCAGCTTTCGGAAATAATGATGCCGAGAAAGAAGTATCTGCTAAAGTGGTAGAAGCTATTAAATCAGCGCTTGAATCCGCTGGTAAATAAGCAATTTTTAATCAATATTTAATCTATAAAGGGGGTTATTCTAGAGCCATATTATGGCCTGTGGAGTAACCTCCTTTATCTACCTGTACATAAAAATGAAAATAGATCGTATAGTGATTTAAAGGGATTTTGGACGTGAGTGTCTAAAGTTTAATATAGAGAGCAGGTACAAAGCCTGTTATTAATAGGAGGCTTCAACATGACACAAATTAAACAGCTCGCTCCACAGGATGAATTTGTTGGCTTTTATCTCTTAAGAGAGCTAGCGATCAAACAAACGAACGGTACTCCTCCAAAGGATTATTTCGACCTAGTCTTGGGAGATTCCAGTGGACAATTGTCCGCGAAATATTGGGATGTCAGCACAACCGATAAAGAAACTTTTTTTCCTATGGCACTGGTGAAGGTTCGCGGGATTGCGCACACTTATCGTGAGAAATTGCAAATCAAAGTAACCAAAATCAGATTGGTGAACGATGAGGATGGCGTTGCGCTAACGGATTTTATTCGCTCCGCTCCTATTCGTCCAGTAGACCTTATTCATACGATTAAAGGGGTTATGGCAAGCATCACAGATCCGGAGATTGCCTCGATTGTCTCCTTTTGTGTAAGCAAAGTGGAAGAGAAATTGATGCATTATCCGGCTGCCAAAACGCATCACCATGCTTATTTTGCCGGACTTGCTTATCATATGGTTCGCATGCTGGAGATCGGGGATTTTCTGTGCAAGCAGCGTCCGTTTCTGAATACAGATTTAATGAAGGCTGGAATTATTCTGCATGATATCGCGAAGCCGGAGGAGATGATCTCTCAGCTCGGAATTGTCTCAGAATATAGCGTTCAGGGTAAGTTGATTGGTCATATCTCGATGGCATCTAACTGGATTACAGAAGCGGCCATCCGCTTAGACATTGATTTGAATTCGGAGAAGGTTCTGGCGTTACAGCATCTCGTATTATCACACCATAACCTGGGCGAATGGGGCAGTCCTGTTCAGCCGCAAACGGCTGAGGCCGTAGCGCTGCATCATATTGACGCGATGGATGCGAAGCTGCAGATGGTCGAGGATGCGCTGGATACCACACCAGAAACGGAAGAATGGACGCCATTCATCAGAGGACTGGAGAATAAAGCAGTTTATCGGATGAAGATCTAGCGTGTTGTGTTAATCTTGGTTGGTGATCTGGATGAACCAATGGGATGTTCACTGATCGATGATAAAAAATATACGGAATTCTTCCCTATAATGACCAGCAAGGTTAGATTTTTTCGTAGTGAATGAATCGACTTGTATGCTATATTCCTCCATCTATGCAAAACACCCAACCAGCTGTAATGAGCCTGTTGGGTGTTTTTTGGTAAATAACTTAATAGTTTCTTACAAATAGAAGTTTTTCGTTCTTTGATTGTTCACAGGTTTCTTAGCAGGTTTACTCTTTCGAGCAGAAAAAGGAGTGTATCCACCAGCAAACATTGTTCCGCTAGTATATCCTTGGCTGCTGGAGAGCAAAAGCGGGTCAAGGTGTGATTCTCGCTCCATAAGCATTAATAGAACCAAGGCAGCAGCGCGCGCGTCATCGAGAGCGTCATGGTGCTTCAGCTCAATGCCGAAATGCTCGGATACTACATTAAGCTTATGAGAGGGAAGCTCGGGCAGCATTTTTTTGCCTAGTAAATAAGTACATAAGTATTGAAAGCTCGGATAGCTTATGGACATCCCATCGAGGCAATACCGCAGTACACTCATATCAAAAGCGGCATTGTGCGCTACAACAATTCGTCCGTGCAGCAAAGGTTCAACGGTGGGCCATAATTCGTGGAAAGTAGGCTGACCGATTACCATGGAAGGGGTGATGCCATGTATCGAAATGTTCATGCCGTCAAACCGCTGCTTGGGATCGATCAGCCAAGAATGTTCTGCTGTGATTACGCCATCTTTAACTTCCACAAGCCCCAAAGCACAGGCGCTGGATCGACTGGAATTCGCCGTTTCAAAGTCAATTGCTATAAAGTCCATCGTAAAGCTCCTCATCTATCATATATACATTCATATTAAAGTAGTAAAATGATAAATACAATCTAGTACAAGTTACATATAGTAGTTGAGTAAAAATATGAATTCCCGCCATAACCATCTACCCGAGTAGAAATGTTGTGGCTTTTTCAAGTTTCGTTATCTTGCTATCCTATTCAAGAATCCGTACACTGCAAAATAGATGTTGTATATTATTGTTAAGCTCAGATACGGGAGGAAATACTTTGGGAGCTGTAATCACTAAATTTTTTGAATATGGGCAAGCAGAAATCGATTACCTCGGAAGTGTGGACCCAGTGCTAGGTGCGGCGATGGCGCGAATGGGGAAAGTGGAACGTGTGATTATTCCGGATCTATTCACCGCGCTTATCTATGCCATAGTAGGTCAGCTAATATCAGTCAAAGCAGTTCGAACTATCTGGACAAGAATGCAGGCTCAGTTCGAAGAAATAACTCCGCAGCAGCTAGCTATACACACAGCGGATGAGATTCAGGGTTGCGGCATGACGATGAAAAAGGCGGTTTGCATTCATGACATTTCCAAGCTGATTGCTGATGGGGAGTTTAAGCTGGAGGAATTATATGGATTGTCCGATCAAGAGGTTATTCAAAGACTCATGAAGTTAAAAGGCATCGGTATGTGGACAGCAGAGATGATGCTAATCAATTGTATGGAGCGCCCAGATGTAGTTAGTTGGGGAGATATCGCCATTCGTCGCGGCATGATGAAGCTGTATGGGCTTGATACGCTTACCAAAAAGCAATTCGAACAATACCGTCTCAGGTACTCACCACATGGTTCGGTAGCTTCCATATATTTATGGGAGATTTCATTTCAATAATTAATACGTAGGGAGCACTATAGTGGATAAAACAATAAAGGAACAGCTAGTGGAGTTGGCAGACGCGGATTACCAGAAGTTTTCTGCGGCTTTACTTCCGACGATCGATAATGTGATAGGAGTCAGGCTACCGGAGCTACGTAAACTCGCCAAAACCATTGCAAAGGGTGACTGGAGAGCCTATTTGGAGCACGTCGACTCTGATTTTTTTGAAGAGGTAATGCTGCAAGGTATGGTACTTGGTTATGTGAAGGCAGATCCTGAAGAAATTCTGCATTATATTGCGGACTTTATTCCTAAAATCGATAACTGGTCGGTATGTGATAGCTTTTGCACAGGGCTGAAGTTTACCTTGAAGAATAAAGAGCAGATGTGGGACTTTATAGTGCCGTATCTGTTATCTGACAAAGAATATGAGATTCGATTTGCGGTAGTAATGATGCTTAATTTCTTTATTGAAGAAGCGTACATCAGTCGGATTCTACAACTACTCGATAAGGTCAGACATGAGGGGTATTATGTGAAAATGGCGGTTTCTTGGGCGCTATCGATGTGTTATGTGAAGCTGCCTGCGGCTACGATAGGTTATTTGAGAACTAACACTTTAGATGATTTCACCTATAACAAGGCTTTACAGAAAATCACAGAGTCTTACCGAGTAGATCCGGAATCGAAAAAAATGATTCGCGGGATGAAGAGGAATAGAAAAAACAAGCCCCTTATATAGCTCAGTTGCTGAGAAATAAGGGACCTGTTAGTATATTTATTTTTTGTCGGTATTGATTTTCCGGTTGCGGATACGTTCAATTTCATCATCAACAGCACTACGAAGGTTGGGGTCAATGGATGAAGCTACACCTGCGCCTGAGTTGGATTTATACTTAGAGTTTTCTGCCAATGCTTCCCACTCGAAAATTTTCTCTTCCATTCGTTCGAAGCCACGTGAAGCGGTACCCACATTCGGTCCTTTTACACTGTTACTATGAGGGGCTGAGCTTAGTGTTTCTGTAGCTTGCTGAGCACGAGCGATAAGTTCAGTTCTTTTCGCTTTAAGGTGTTCGCGCTCTTCTTTAGCTCTAGCGATGTTGATCTCCAGCTCTGCCAGGGATTGCTGAGTTTGTGCCTGACTATTGATGCTCTCATCCAGCTGTTCTGTATACCGCAGCTTGGCCATGAGTGCAAGGCGTGCTCTTTCTTCATTACCTTGCTCAACCGCCTGAACAGCTTCAGCTTCGCTTTGATCTATCAGCTGAGTATATTCTTGCTTACGGCGTTCCAATACACTCGCTGTAACTTTTAAATCACGTTCATTGCGTTCTGCCGTAGCTATTTCGTTCTCAAGATCGCGTAGATACTGACCCGTCAGTAGCACTGGGTTTTCTAATTTGTTCAGACCTTCGTGTAGGGCAGCTTTAGTAAGGGTGGAAATTCTTTTGAATAAACTCATGTTATATCTCTCGTTAGTATGTTTGATTGGTACTAAATGACGATCTGTTAATAGAAATCATGTCCATCCGAAAAGCTGCCAAAAGGTTCTTTAGGGACGATGATGCTGGCGATAAAGTAAAAGATAAGTACGGTACCGAAGCTGAAAAGTGCTGCGGCAACAGTTACGAGACGGAGAATTGTGGCATCGATGCCTGACCAACTGGCAAGACCTCCGCATACACCACTAATCTTCTGGTCACTTCTGGAACGATATAATTTTTTCATTTATTATTGTCATCCTCTCTAATGGGGGGGATTGTGTTTAAATCTTGCAACCCGCTTGCTTATGTACTCATTGTATAGCCTTTTTAAATGCGGCAAAACGGCCTGAAGGCGGTTTTATATACCAGACCTGAGTCGAGGTTCGTTCCCGCAGGAAGGCGGGGGAAATAAGTTCATGATTGTGGATGAACTACAAATCCCGGTTGAAGTTAGGTACAATAAAGAGAGGAATACTTGTGGTGGTGTCGAAATATGCTTATATATGACTACTACGGAATAGGGGGCTGAATATGAGCTTTTTTAACAAGGTAAAGGCAGGCGTGAGCGAGGCTGGCAATAAAGCAAAGACAGTGGTGGAGATCAACCGTTTGAAATTACAGAACAACAGCAAGCAGAATGACATTGACCAGCAGTATCAGGTAATGGGTAAACTGTTGTTTGAAGCTGTAACACAAGGAGCAGGACCATTGCCGAGTGAGCAGATCGAGAAGAATATTTCCCGTATTCTTGAACTGAAATCGGAGATTGAGGTCAATCTGCAGCAAATTGCGGGGTTGTCCGATGTGAAGCAGTGTAAAGCATGCGGTGGCAATGTGGCAATCGAGGCTCGCTTTTGTCCGAGTTGCGGATCAACTTTTGAAGTGGCTCAAGAGCCAATTCGTGATGTAACACCATCGTCGATTACATTGGATAAGAAGGAATAAACTTGCTGCATACAAGAAATTCATGAACAAAAGGACAGCTCAATAGCTGTCCTTTTTTATTTTGAGGAGAGAGGTTGTTTAAACCTTGGCAGCAAAACGTTTCTTAAAATAATACACAATTAGCAACATAAGCGGCAGAACAAATGCACAGGTGAAATCCCAATCTACCCAGTAGGTGGGGATTTCCTTTACATAAAAAATGATGTCTTTGGCAATCAGTTGTGACATACCAAATAACAAAAATCCAGTGGGTAGGATCAGAGGACGGTGGCTTTTGAGTTTAAACAATTGGGCTGTACCTAATGTTAAAGCATAGTAATAAATGGCTGTTTTAAAGTACGTGCTGATAATCCATGCTGTAGCCATAAGCGCTTCAATACGTTGCAGAGAATTAGCAATATTAATTTTTTGAGCAAGAATATAAGCGGCATAAAATTGATGTTCAGAAGCGTAAACACCAAGAACGGTAAGGGAAAAAAATAAGATGAGGTTAAGTCCCATAGCCCCGATGATCAGGGCTATGAAAATATCCCGGCTTGTTTTGCTATTCTTCTGAGCATAAGGATATACCATAAGAAACACGCATAATTCACCAAAAGGATAAAAAACACCATACATCAAAGTATGGAGCATGTCCGGTACTGGTGTGTTCATAATGGGGTATAAACGTTCCATTTTGACATCGGGAGTCAGCAGAAGCAGCAGACCGATCAAAAAAACTGCAAACAAAGGGAAAAAAAGCTGAGCTGCCCGTCCTAATGTTTCCAGACCCAGTCGTACACCATATACCAGTAGGAAAATGGCCATGAAACGGATAACCCCACCGGGTGTTTTCTCGTAAATCTGTGTACACATGAAATCTTCAATTTCTCTTATGTAAGTGGAAGCGGCAATCAGGAAGAACACTAGATAGAACAAGGCTACAGCAGTTCCGGCCCATTTTCCTAGAATTTGTAGGCTAAGCTCGATAATATTCTTGTTTGGTTCAATGTCTGCTAAACAGAGCAACAGTTTTATGGTCGCTAGGCCCAAGGGAATACTAATCAAAGCAGCAATCCATGCATCTTGCTTCGCTCCTGATATCATTAACGCTGGATATACAAGTGCCATATCCCCAATAAATGTGAATAGCCCGAGTATAATCATTTGATTGGTACTAATTCGATCTTTCTCCAAATGCATATACCCCCTCAAATTTATTGGACTAGTTTTAGTATGGTTGTAGTTACCAGAATTATGCCATTCCGAATTTTAATCAGAAAGGAATAATTATCAAAATTAACATCAAACTATACTCATTAATCTAAGTGAAGTGGAGGCTACATCGTGAAAAGTTCGGAGACGGGTACACTATCAAACCGATTGAAAACCAATATTGATCAGTTGAACGGATTGCTGGGCGGAAGTTCTGATGTAGTGATAAAAGAGTTGCAGATAGAAGAAAATACTAATATTTCTTTGATTTACATAGACGGTCTTGTGGATACTCAGGTGCTGCATAATTCAATTTTGTATTCTTTGCAGGAACATATTCCTTATGAACAGCTGGGGAAGCTTGAGCCCGAGCAGAAGATTGAGATCATTAAGAAACAAATATTAATAGCCGGTGATCTAACCGTTATCGTTGATTACAGCCAATTTGTACACGAATTGCTGTCCGGTAGTGTAATGCTGCTGCTCGATGGGACATCCACCGCTCTCCGGATCGGCTTACCAGGCTGGGAAGATCGCAATGTAGGTGAGCCCAGTTCCCAATCGGTTGTTCGAGGTCCAATGGAAGGATTCACTGAGAATTTACGGACGAATACGGCACTGGTTCGGCGGAAAATAAAAGATAGCCATTTATGGCTGGAAACCGTTCAGATCGGAAGGGTAACTCAAACCAGCGTATCCATTATGTATCTAAGCAACATCGCGAATAAGGAGTTGGTGCAAGAAGTAAAACGCCGTCTGAATAAAATTGATACGGACAGTATTCTCGAGAGTGGATATATTGAAGAATTTATTCAAGAGACGGTATTTACACCATTTCCTACCGTATACAACAGTGATCGTCCAGATACGATTGCAGCAGGTATTTTGGAAGGAAAAGTGGCCATTATTGTTGATGGAACTCCTTTTGTACTGTTGGTACCCACATTTTTTGTGGCATTTTTTCAGTCTGCTGAGGATTATTACCAAAGGGCTGATATTGGTACATTGCTGAGATTAGTTCGTTTTATTTCATTTTTTATTACTTTGCTTGCACCTTCATTGTATGTTGCGATAACTACGTATCATCAGGAGATGATACCGACCAATCTTGTAATTAGTTTAGCTGCCCAGCGGGAGAGTGTTCCTTTTCCTGCTTTTGTCGAGGCGCTGATCATGGAAATGACTTATGAGATTTTGCGGGAGGCCGGGGTGCGGATACCCAAAAATATTGGACAGGCGATTTCCATTGTCGGAACGTTGGTGATAGGGCAAGCAGCAGTTGCAGCGGGTTTTATTTCATCTGCAATGGTCATTATTGTATCGCTTACAGCCATTTCTAGCTTTGTTATTCCGGAGACAGGAATGTCTATAGCTGCGCGGATGATCCGTTTTGTGCTTATAGCTTTGGCCGGATTTATCGGATTATATGGAATTCTATTCGGTATTTTTATCATCGTACTGCATTTGTCGAGTTTGCGTTCTTTCGGAATGCCTTATATGAGTCCGCTCGGACCTTATAATTCAAAAGACTTAAAAGACTCTATCTTTCGCTTTCCGTGGCCTTTTTTAAAAACAAGGCCTGCTGAGAACAAGACGCAGAACCTATTTCGTCAAAGTACTTCTAGTGATGAGGAATCAACGCAATGAATAAAAAATTAGTTAGAGGCGTTCTCCAATTGATGATAGCTCTCCAATTTACGTTAGTGCTAAGTGGCTGTTGGGAGAGAAAGGAGCTGAATGAGGTAGCCTTTGTCCTGGGGTTAGGGATCGACAAGGCTGAAACGGGTTATACAGTTTCGATGCAGGTCGTTATTCCATCTGCGATTTCCTCACAATCGTCTGGAGGAGGGGGAGGCACTGGAGTTCCAGTGGTTGTTTATAAATTTACGGTACCTACGTTTTATGATGCACAACGTAAGTTGAATCTGGATAGTTCCAGGACGAGTTATCTTGGTCATATCCGGGTGTTGGTTATTGGGGAGGAACTTGCCCGCTCCGGAGTGGGCGAGATACTGGACGTATTTAAAAGAAGTCGGGAAGCTCGAATGGATTTCTACGTTATGGTTGCCAGAGATACAACCGCCAGCGATGTCTTGAATGTCCTTACACCTATGGATAAATTACCAGCGAACAAATTATTTAGTTCCCTAGATAATTCTTATAAAGATTCAGCAAAAACAGTCGCTGTCACGCTGGATGATTTTATTGAAAATTTATTGGCTGAAGGTGAACATCCTGTACTGACCGGAGTGGAAGTTATGGGAGATCCCAAAGAGGGAGGAGATAAAAGCAATGTAGAGCGAACAATGCCTAAGGCGAGATTGGAATACCATACTGTAGCTGTGTTCAGAAAAGACAAACTGATCGGTTGGCTAAATGAGGGTGAAACGATTGGTTACAATTATATCAACGATAAGGTAACCTCACATTCTGGCTCGATAGCAGGGGAAGATGGAAAGCCTATTGTTATCGAAGCGATCCAGGCTTCAACCAAACGCAAAGTGAAAATTATTGATGGGGAGCCGCATATTTACCTTGACGTTAAGACGCTTTGCAACATTGAAGAAGTGCAAAGTACAGAAAATTTGGAATCGGAAAGCACCATAAAACGTTTGGAAAAGGAAACAGAGGAACGGATTATAGAGCGGATGCAAAACACTGTGGAGCAAGTAACTAATCGCTTCAATGTTGATATTATGGGATTTGGACAATCGATCTACCATGCCAGTCCTAAAGCCTGGACAAAGCTACAGCAAAAAAAAGGCGACGATTACCTCAAATCATTGCCCATCCATTATAGTGCCTCAGTAGTTATTAATCGCGTAGGTCTCACAGATAATTCTTTTCTTGAAAAAATCAAGGAGTGAGTCGAATGGTGTTATTGTTTTTTTTGGTGCTTGCTGTAGGTTGTATGGCACTTGATTTGCCTAAATTAGTGCGAAAGCGCCGAGTACGTGATCTTAGCGTATATTTTATATTTTGGATTTTGGGACTTGGCGCGACCGTATGTGCTTTGTTAAAATTGAACATCCCGAGTCCTTTGTTTCTGATTATTCTTATCTATAAGCCAATAAATAATTTATTTGGAGTATGGTTTCATTAACAACGACGGATTTACAAATTATCAAACCCCTTAGAATAAGCATCGGATAAAACTTCTGGTTTATCTGATGAAATTCTAAGGGGTGTTTTTTTTATGACGATCAAAACCAAATTCTCAATTGTTGCAAAAGTAGATTAAAATATTCATTGCTATATACAATTAAATACAATAAAGTTGTCATATAGAGGATAATTTTGTCGATTTTTCTGCAAAAATGTTCCAATCCATATTGCATCAGGCGATATTAGGGTCTATGAGGTTCGAATCCTCCTCCTGAAAAAGACATAAGAAAGTGGTGCGCATATGAGTAGCAACAGATTTGAGAACAAAGTAGTTATTATTACAGGTGCAGGTACCGGAATCGGAAAAGCTACAGCCTTAAGAGTAGCAAGAGAGGGCGGTATTGTAGTAGTTGCCAATCGTTCAGATGCCGGCGCTAACACAGTTGAGGAAATTAAGGCTCTAGGTGGGGAAGCGATGTTTGTTCGGTCAGATGTTTCTCTCGAAGCAGACTGCAAAAATATCGTAGATCAAACATTAGCAGCTTATGGAAAAATTGATTGCCTATATAATAACTCAGCAATTACAGGAGACAATACGGATGTTATAGACTATGATCCGTTGTTGTTTCAAAAAGTGATTCAGACAAATCTCACTAGCCAATTCTACATGTTGCATTATACATTACCTCATATGAAATCTGGAGCTTCCGTTCTAAACTGCTCCTCTTTGCATGGTATTTTTATCGGGATGGCCAATGATGCAGCTTATTCAGCAAGTAAACATGCTATTGTGGGGATGACTAAATCAGTTGCCAAAGAAGTGGGTCACCGTAACATTAGAGTAAATGCCCTTTGCCCAGGACCTATCCCTACACCAACCATGAACAGATATGAAAAGCTGTTGTCTGATGATGTAGAGATGCTTCAATCTCTTATCGCTTCTGGAACGGCTCTGGGTAGATACGGTACGCCTGAGGAAGTAGCTGCGTTTGCATGCTTCCTACTAAGTGATGAGGCTTCGTTTATTACAGGTACAGCACATGTGATTGACGGGGGCTATTCCGCAACAAAGTAATCACGGATTGATTTACTTATATAACAACTAATATATAGTATTAAAGGCTTTGCGGCGTATTCTGATTCCAAAAACCTGAAGGATGACTGGATTGGAATCGGAAGTCGCACGCAGAGCCTTTTTTAGTTGTCTAAAATAAATAGATTCTTCGTATGTTGGCAAATTGAATGCTTGCAAGAGACAGCAGATACACAAAAATGAATGAATTAAGGAAAATATGACCATGGATATGTTGGAATTTGTAGAAATTTGTATTTTAATATAAATAAAAAAAGAAATTTGTCGATAATAATATAGGTAATATGTATTAGTTAATATTCTAGAAAGGGTGTTGTTATAAAAACGATACAGGAAGTAGATGTCGTCGCCCTGAAAAAGCCTGGGGCGGGTATTTTTTGTCTGTGAAGTTACATACATTTCATCTCTATTATTAAAAAATAACGTTAAAACTTGGAGGAAAAATAATTATGTCATACACAATTAAGTACAACCAAAATGAGAACCATATCGATGTAGTATCTATTGATTTTTCAGCTGAAGATGTTCCAGGATACCTGAAAGATTTTGAAAATATCATGAAGCTTGTTAAACCTAAATTTACAGGAACAACTGATGTAACTGATTCTAAAAGTGTACTTACTCCTGAGGTTGCAGCTATGCTAGCCCCTACTGGTGCGATGGCGAGTGAAGCTGGTCAAGCAGGATGGGCTTATGTAACTAAAAACCCAATTTGGAAGATGCAATTGAAACGTATTTTTGGTAGAGATTTTGCAGATGCTTACGATACCTACGAAGAAGCTAGAACATACCTGAAAAGCTTGCAATAATCTAATCTTACAGTTAGCAAAAAGTGCGGAGAATTTTCTCCGCACTTTTTTGCTTTATCTATATTTAAAATTGAAAATCTTCATCTTTCAGCGGTTCCACGTTAAGCGCCCGGACGTATCCGTTACCTTTTTTCGAGAAGAAATCATGCTGCTTGGTGTGGGTACTGATGCCATTCTGAACAATCGGGTTGATCTCTTCCTCGTCGAATAGCGGATCATGCCCCAGATTCATCATGGCTTTGTTAGCATTGTATCTAAGGAAGGTCTTGACCTCGTCCACCAGTCCGATGGGAGCGTAGATCTGCTCGGTATAACGTTCTTCATTCTCATGTAGCAGTCTAAGGAGGTCTACCAGCTTCTGGTGTAGCTCACGCTGCTCGTCATCTGGTAGCCCGTCAAAGATCTCCTGCGCCAGCACACCGACATATACGCCATGGATGCTCTCATCCCGCAGAATAAGGTCGATGATCTCACCGCTGCATGTCATTTTGCCTTGGCCAGCTAGATAAAGCGGGTAGAAGAAGCCACTGTAGAACAAGTAGCTCTCGAGCAGCACTGAGGCTGCCATGGCAAGGTACAGATCTTTGGGTGAATCTATTTTTTTGTAATATTGTGATATGGTCTCTGCCTTGAACTGCAGATAAGGGTTCTCTTCAACCCAGCGGAACACACTGTCAATCTCCTCTGTGGAGGACAAAGTGGTGAAGATGCTACTGTACGATTTGGCGTGAATCTGTTCCATCATGCCCATAAAGCCAAGCACAGCCTTGCGCTGAAGACCTTCGACATGCTCCATAATCTGCGGCATACCTACTCCGCCTTGAATCGTATCCAGCAGCGTGAGTCCGCCGAGTACCTTCATATAGGAGTCCTTTTCTTGCTCACTGAGCGTGAGCCAGGACATTTTATCATCGGATAATGGAATTTCATCGTCCGTCCAGAATTGCATAATGTTCTGATTCCAGAACATCAATGAGAAATCGTCGTCAGGACGGTTCCAGTTAACGGCTTGGATAGCGGTCATAATATGGCAATCTCCTTTTCTGCGGCTATAGCCTTCCAGTTAGATCGAGCAGGTGAGGCATTCCTCAACGGACAGCTTTTTGGTCCGGGTGTAATATAGCGACTTCAGGCCTTTATGCGCCGCGTACAGATAGGAGCGGGCCAGTTCTCTGGTGGAGACATCGCTGTTCACATGCAGAACGGTCGAGATGCCCTGGTCGATGTGGGGCTGAATTTCCGCGATCAAATCGATCACCTTGAACTGATCCATTTGGTAAGCTGATTTATAGAAAAATACATTGTCTGGACGCAGGTACGGCATCGGATAGTAAGTCGTTGAATTGGCATAAGTCCGGGTCTCAATCTGCTCTACAATAGGCATAACGCTTGAAGTAGCATTTTGAATATAGGAAATGCTGGCTGTCGGCGCAATTGCCAAACGGTATGCATGGTACAGGCCATTTGCTTTTACTGCATCCTGCAGTTGTTCCCAGTCCGCAGGGGATGGGATAAAAATATCTCCGAACAACTCTTGTACTCTTGGCGTTACAGGGCGGTAATCCGTAGTCAGGTAACGCTCGAAATAAGCTCCTGTAGCATAATCAGAAGCCTCAAATCCATGGAAGGACCGGCCGGTTGCAGCAGCGATCTCCATGCTTTTCTCCAGTGAATGATAGTTCATGGTCATGAAGAAGGTCCGGGCAAAATCGCGAGCCTGTTCGCTCTCATAAGCGATCTTGTTCTTGGCCAGATAGCCGTGCAGATTCATGACACCGAGACCGACGGAGTGCATCTCTTTGTTAGCTTTGGCTACGCCTGGGGCATTAGAGATGCTGGTCATATCGCTGACTGCAGTCAAGGCGATCATACCTTCATGTACCGATTCACGGATTTTGCCATGCTCCATCACGTTGACAATGTTTAAGGAAGCCAGATTGCAGCTTACATCACGGCGGATGGTATCTTCCTGTCCGTAGTCAGCAATTTCTGAGGTCTCCTGCAGCTGGAAGATTTCCGTGCAGAGGTTGGACATTTTGATCTGTCCAACGTTTTTCAGGGCATGAGCCTCATTGGCGTTGCTCTTGTTCATAATATATGGATAGCCAGATTCCAGCTGGATCATGGCGATTTTGGTCAGCATATCCCGTGCGCTCATGGCCTTTCTCTTTTTGACACGTGGATCGGCTAGCAGCTTATCGTACATTTCATCCAAATCCATGTCATCAAGATGCGTGCCATAAGCCTTGTACACACTGTAAGGGGCAAATACATGGAGCGGTTCATTGTCCTTCGCCAGCTTATAGAAGCGATTCGGAATGATCAGGCCGATGGACAGGGTTTTGAGTCTTGTTTTTTCGTCGGCGTTGATCTTCTTACTGTCGAGAAATTCAAGAACATCCCATCCAAAAATGTTGTAGTAGGCGGCTCCAGAACCTTTACGTTGACCCATCTGGTCAGCATAGGAGAAGCCGTCTTCCATCAGCTTGAGCACAGGTATAATGCCCTTCGCCGCATCCTCGACACCCTTGATTGTCTCTCCGCGGGAACGGAGCTTGGACAGGTTGACAGCCACACCACCGCCGATCTTCGACAGCTGCATGCAGGTATTGAGCACATAGTTGATCGAATTAAGCGAGTCGTCCATTTCGATAAGGAAGCAGGAGACAAGCTCACCGCGACGGCTCTTGCCGGCATTTAAGAAGGTTGGGGTCGCTGGCTGCAGACGCTGCTCCATCATCGAACGGGCAAGCATGCCGGCAGTAGCGGCGTTGCCGCGTCCAAGATGAAGGGAGACTGCCGCCACACGGTCCGGATAATGCTCCAGATATTGCTTGCGGTCATTGCTTTTTACAGCGTAATCCGTATAGAACTTCGAAGCTGCCATATAGGATGGAAAGCTGAAGTTGTAAGAATGGGTAATTTGGTAGACATCTTCAATCTCAGCCAAGCTGTACTGTTCGTAAAAATTTTCGTAGAAATCCTGTTCAATCATATAATCAACCTTGGCTTTTGTATTCGCAAAAACCAGGCTCCGCCGTTCTACATCCCGCATAAATTCGGCTACTGCCTCAAGGTCTTTATCCAATTGAAAGAAACCACTTTCGTCTCTCTTCATCAACATGTTGTTTAGTTCAATATGCCGCAACTCGGCTCACCTCCTGTTTAATTCGTTCCACATCACCAAATGTGCCCGATAGCTCAAATTTACCGATAACTGGTACATTGTACCGATCTGCAATCAAGTCTGCGCTATGCGCGAACAGCTCGCCCCAGTTCTTGTTGCCGCTGGCGGCGATGCCTTTCAAATTGGAATAATTGTTCTTCAAGAAAGTAGACACCTTCTCTGGAATCTGTCCAAAGCCGGTGGTATATGTAATAAGCACATAGGGCTCGTCAATGGTCATATGCTCTTCAATCTGCACAGCTGGCAGCTTAAGCTTACCAATGAAGCGTTTGACGTTTCCGGTTTTTGAATCGTATGCGACTAGCATGGAGTCTCTCCCCCTGTATATATTACTGTAAAGATTGAATAGATAAGCTATAAATACTGGAAAATCATATGCATACTATATTTAGTGTGCGTTGTTTATTTTAATCACTATATGTTGAAAAGTCAACATGAAAAGTGCATCCTAACTAGTTGGAAATTGGTCTAGTAAACGCTCTATTAAAGTGTTAATATCACGAAAATACGCAGGTTGGAGCGGTTTGCTAAGGCAGCTGTGTTGTTTTTTGTGATGGATCTTACTGCATCTTTTTTATCATGACAAATTAGCGTCACTCCGTTGAGCAGAACTGTAATAAGAGTAAGATTAGCTGTATTCACTGTATGTTCAGGCAAGCGGAATTGAGGTTTACTAGAGGGGGAACAAGACCAATGAAGGAGGAGATAGGTTATGACTCAAGCGATGCAGCGCCAGCAAGCGGTAACTATCCATAAAAATGAGGTGTTCGCTTTAACCGCAGAGCAGCTTCAACCTCAGCTTATTTACCGGGATTGTAAACCGAAGCAGATAATCCGGGTTGTAAAGAATGAACTAGCGGTGCATGGCTGGCAGTCAGAATCGATTCAAGGTGCAGAGGCTCTTTCTGCCATTGCTTTTGGTAAAGGGGAGGAGGTTATTCTAGATTTCGGAGAGCATCTAGTGGGAAGGCTGGCGATTCGGATTATTCCAATAGGTAGTCCCCCGGATGCTCCGTTACATCTGCAGATCACCCTCGGGGAAATGCCGGTGGAGATGGCTGAATCCTTTTCTGAGTATGACGGATGGCTAAGCAGCTCGTGGTTACAGGAAGAGCGAGTTCATCTGGATATACTGCCTTCATCACTAAATCTGGATCGTCGATACAGCTTTCGGTATGTAAAGCTTAAGGTACTTGATACGTCACCGAAGTATAAAGTATCCTTTGCTGAAATTAGTTGTACAGCGGAAACTTCGGCTGACCGCTCCCTTCAGGCTCCGTTGGGCCACACAGATCCTGAACTGCAAGCCATTGATGAAGTCAGCGTTAAGACGCTGGAAGAATGTATGCAGGAGGTCTTCGAAGATGGACCTAAGCGGGACCGAAGACTGTGGCTTGGTGACCTGCGGCTTCAGGCGCTGGCCAATTACGAAACGTTCTCAGGCAATGATCTGGTTAAGCGATGCCTGTACTTGTTTGCAGCTTATCCGGATGAGCGGGGTCGGATCACGGCTAACTTGTTCATGAAACCCCAGGTCATACCTGACGATACGTATCTCTATGATTATTCACTCTTTTTTGTATCTACACTTCATGATTATTACTTGGCTACAGATGACCGGAACACGCTGGAGGAGCTGTGGCCATCTGCTTATCGGCAGATAGAGCTGGCTTTAGAACGATTGGACGAGCGTGGCATTGTGACCGACGATGAGACCTGGTGGGCTTTTATTGACTGGCATCCGGATCTGAACAAACAGGCCCCGGCGCAGGCTATCTTAATCTATAACTTGAAATGCGCGCTGCATCTGGCCGTTCTTCTCGGAAATGAACGACAGGATCGTTTACGGCAGACGATTGAAGAACTTACGAAGGCCACTTTGGATCACTTATGGGACTCTGAATTAGGCTATTTTGTTAGTGGTGATATTAGGCAGGTTTCATGGGCTTCTCAGATCTGGATGGTGCTTGCCGGAATCGTTGAAGAAGAGCGCGGGAAGAGACTATTGCTACGGCTTCAGCAGGATTCCGCTCCCATTCCGATGACCACACCCTATATGGTTCACCATTTTATTGAGGCACTGATTCAGATGGGCGAAAGGGATACAGCCATTTCGGAGATCAAGAAGTATTGGGGGCAGATGATTAAAGACGGGGCTGATACGTTCTGGGAGCTGTATAATCCAAGCGACAAGAGCTTTTCTCCCTATGGCAGTCATTTAATTAATAGTTATTGCCATGCTTGGAGCTGTACGCCAACGTATCTGATCCGCAAATATCAATTATAAGCAGATGCCTATTCGATATCAGCTCGAACAGCCTGAGCACCGTAGCAAATGGTGTCTCAGGTTGTTTGGCTCTGCTTGCGGTACAAAAGCGGAGTAACTTCGTATCGTTCCGCGAATTTTTTGTAGAAAAAGCTTAGGCTTTCATATCCGCATTCTCCGGCTATATCTCCAATCGGTCGATCACTGTTAGCGAGTAAGAGCGCGGCATAAGCCATACGATGCTCTTGTACCAACTCACCAAACGTTTTGCCTGTGCTTTTCTTAAGTAGATTGCTCAGATAATTGGGATTGAAATTAAAGCGTGTGGCCAAATCCTTCAAGGAGCAGTTATTAAAATGATGTTCCAGATATTGTAGGATTTCCAGCAGATCGCCCCGTTTAGTGGTAGGTAATCCACTGGGGGCGGTGTTCTGGTTTAGAACCCGCATGAGCTCGGTAAACACGATGACCATATAACCGTTGATCATGTCCGCGGAGAAATCACGGGGATCAAAGTACTCGCACATCATGCTGGCGAGAATATGGTGAAGGTTATGACTGTTATCTGATCGGAAGACAAGGTAACGGTCATGGGCTGCAGCGGGAGATTGGGCGTTGATCAGAAAATCACTTAATCTTCCGTCAGAACCCAGCCGGGTCAGAAATGCCGCGTTCAGTGTTTCCTTTCGCATCAAAATATTGATCAAAATATCGTCTTCATTAAGTGTAAAAATTGAATGGGGTACGTCCGTATCCAACAAGCAAATCTGGCCTTGAGTCAGCTCTACGACGGATCCGCCAATAGTCTGACGGCAGCGGCCTGAATACATATAATTTAGTTCGATAAATGTATGCGTATGCTCCGGCATATCGGCGAACCGGTGGTGCTTGCTGATATGATAATCGCCCTGATTAAAAAAATGATGTACCGGTAGACGCGGAACCCGTTCTCCGTGAGGTAAGATCAATTCTTTGCCACCAAATTCATTAATGTTGCGACGGGTGTACTGTTGTTTGGCTTCGATTGCATCAAGGCGGCGTAGATAACAATCCAGCTCCATATGATCCATTAGCGTGCCCCCTCTTTTTGAGCTTCACTTAATTTTCGATATTCCTCTGGTGTGAACCCGGTCATTTTCTTGAATAGGCGGAAAAAATATTTGGCGTTATCGATCCCAAGACTCTTGGCAATCTTATAAATCTTCTCATCACTGGTACGGAGCAGCAACTTGGCACGTTCGATTCGCTCTTTGTTGACATAATCAATCAGATTTTCGCCCGTCTTCTCCTTAAACAAGTAACTAAGATAGCTCGGACTGATGTAGAACAGATTCGATAAATGCTCTAGCGTGAGGGACGAGCAGATGTTTTTGCGGATATATACCTTTACATTATCAATGACGTTGGGAGAGGCATAGACCGATTGTTCCTTTAGTAATTCTGCAATCGAAGTGAGTACGGTCAGGAAATATCCCCGGATTTCTTCCGAATCAAATGAAATATTAAGTACGCCTTCAAGGCTGGATGATGTATGTTGTCCGTTCTCTACAGGAAAATAGACGGAAACCAAGGTTTTGACCTCTGTGATTATGGCTCGGCAGTTCTCTTTCAACTGATGGATTGTTGCTGCGGGTTGCCCTCGGTAATAGTCAAAATAGTCGTGAATTCGATCTTTCACCTTATCGCTATTCCCAGATTCGATGAAAAAGATGAGTTCCCGGCTACTTTCCCACATTTCCGGCCCTGCTTGGTAGCTACCCGGGCGGTAGTGGAAAAACTGTCCCTGGTCGGCGATGGCCCGGCAGTTCAATGCGGACATCGATTCTAGCCGTGCCTGCGGCAGTTCCTTCAGATCGGTTTTTCTGCCACTTATGCCGATGCAGGCTTGTGGTCCAGTTTCTTCGATCAACTGTTTGGCTTCATAAGAAGCCAGTTCCAGCACCTTAGAATCACTCAGTGAAGCATCACATAGCAGGAGAGAAAAGGCGAGTTTCCTGCTCTGAGGATGAGGGAGAAAGATACTAGTCCTCTCCAGATAGGGTTCTTGGGCAACTAGATCTTCTGGATTATAGAGCGTCAATAGGATCATTCTTCGGGATGTCATCAGATTGAGCAATGGGGCTGATCGGAAGCTTGGCGGCTTCTCAGCCGGGTAGAAGCCGGCAATGTATTGAAGCAGGGCCTGCAAATCTCCCTGTAGGCTTAGCTGCTCCGCTTCTTTGGTTATATTCAGAGTTTCCGCCTTAGCGGACTGCTCACTCTCTATGGCGGTTATCGCTTTGGAGATCGCTTGGTGGATCTCGTCTTTGCTGAACGGCTTCAGTAAATAGTGGACAACTCTGGCTGAGATCGCTTCTTGCATATATTCAAAATCGGAAAATCCGCTGATGACGATGATTTTCTTATCGGAATAATCATTTTGCAGCTGACGAAGCAGGGATTTTCCATCCATCACGGGCATCCGCATATCGGTGAAGATTAGATGTGGGTCCGTCGCTTGGATAAGGTCCAAGGCATCCTCACCATTGTCGGCTTCTCCACTGAAGATCAGTTCATTAGTCACTGCCTTGATTTTTTTTAGTAGACCCTGGCGGATCAAAGGCTCATCGTCGACGATTATGAATTTGTACATGATCCAGTCTCCTTTTATCTTTATTTAGAGGGGAGTGTTAGGGTGATCGTTGTTCCCAGCGTGGGTTCGCTGGATAGGGTCAGTCCGAAATCTGAGCCGTAATACAGGGCGATGCGAGAGTGCACATTCTTAATCCCGATGCTCTGTCTGCTCCGGTGACCAAGCCCCATGAATTCCGGTGGTTGATCTAGCAGTGTTTGAATTTCCTTAAGCCGTGCTTCTGGGATACCAATCCCGTCATCTTGGATCTCAAAGATAATTCGCTTGGTATCAGGCTCCAGATAGCCCTTTAGTAAGAGCATGCCGTTACCTCTTTTATTCTCCAAGCCGTGATAGACGGCATTCTCCACTAAGGGCTGAAGGATCAGCTTGAGAATTTTCGCTTCCAGAACGGAGTCCTCCATCTCTTTTACAAAACAGATTTTGCTGCCGTAGCGGATCTGCTGGATGGCCATATAGTTATCGACATGCTGAATCTCGTCCCGGGCAAATACCAGCTCACTATCCGTCTTGATACTGTAGCGAAACATATCTCCCAGCGCTTTGGTCATTACAGCAATGCTTTCAACCTCTTCAATTTCAGCTATGCTGTTGATAGATTCGAGTGTATTATACAGAAAATGCGAATTAATCTGGGCTTCAAGCGCTTTCATTTGTGAATCCATGGTCAGAATTTTATTCTGATAGCTCTCTCTGACAAAGATGTCGATGTCCTGCATCATCTTGTTGTATTCCGTATACAGAAAGCCGATCTCGTCAACCCGCTTAGGTTTGATCTCGGTTGTAACGAATTTTTGCGATTTGTTTTTGCGCATGATTTTAGCGAGCTGGGTAATCGGCTTAGTAATCCAGTTGGATAACAGGATGGACAGAAGTATGAAAATGACCGCACAAGTAAGGGAAATATAAAGGATCAGCTTGTTGGAAATTCCGTATTTCTCGTACAGCTCACTTAGCGAAATATTGGCGATAACTGTCCAGTGATATACAGGAAGTCGCTGAATAACCGTCAAATTATTTTCATTGTAAAATTCCAGTTCATCACCCTGCATAGCCTCGGTCTTGCGGGTTAAGTCCTCCGGCAGCCGTGAGTCCGTGTTCTGGCCGGTACTGTCGTAGATAATGTTACCGTCGTCATTGGCCAGTACAAAATAACTCATATTTGGGACAGCGTCTTGATTCAAGCCTTTGAAAATATCTAAGCTACAGTCCAGCATAAACACACCAAGGAACTGCTGAGTCTTCATATCATAGAGCGCACGGGAGAATACCAGGGAAGGCTCAGAATTAATGATATAAGGCTTTACACCGGGCTCGCCGATATACAGCTGACCTTTGTTGGCAATGGTCTTCTGATACCACGCATCCCGGAGGGGGACATATCCCACCTTCAGTTCCGCCGTACTGCCATAGCTGATATTTTTGCCGTCAGGAGAAAAAAGATAGATTCCATTAACATAATCATAGCTCAGTAGCAGGTTCTCAAAGATCAGCTTCAGCTTGTTTTGTATTATAAAAATGTCATAGGAATCGCTGGTGCTGGCCAGTTTTTTTAGCTCGTCGCTAACGGTAGTGTATGCGGTCGCACTGGAGGTTTGCTGCTGAATGGTAAGTGAAATGCGTTCAATATTTCCGAAAATATCCTCAATGCCTTTAACGGTATTATGGATGGTGTTGGAGGCAACGAGAGAGGTTTGCTGGTTGACCAGATTAGTATAGCTCCGGTAGGAGTTATACGTGACGATCACAATCGGAATGACTGATACAAGAACGAGTGCTAGAAAGAGTTTCATCTTGATACTGGAAAATTTCATTCGCTCTCCTCCGATTTAAGCCGTTCGTAAAATAGTGCACCCTAAATGCAAAAGTAATTATACCGCTTACAAGATTAAAATAACAATACAGCAACCAACAAAAAATGGATGCCGGGAAATAGAAGTGATATGAAAACAGGGAGGTTATTCTATGAAATTACGTACTAAAAAACGGACAGGAGCTTTAATGATAGCGCTGTTACTTGCTGTTCTAGCAGGCTGCGGCTCAGGTAACAACAGCAACACTAGTAACGCTGAAAATAGTGGAAGCGCTACAAATGCTCCGGCAGCAACAACAGACAGTGCGAAAAAGGTGACGCTGACCATGATGGTATCTGGCACTAAAGCCCCGGACGGACAGGATTTTGCACTTGATATTATGCCTAAGCTCGTGAAGGAAAAGTTCCCTAACGTTACGCTCGAAACTTCCAAGCTTCCGGATGAGCAGTATTTTACGTCCATTCGTACAAAGCTTGCTTCAGGTAAAGGGCCTGATATTTACTGGGTATTCCCAAGAAATGCATCCCTCGGTGTTCTGGACATGGCAAAGGCCGGCTATGCGGCTGATCTATCGGATTTAACCTTTTGGGATAACATCAGCCAAGGGGCGAAAGATGATATGTCTTATGAGGGTAAGCCTTATGGGATCGCTGGAGGTCTTGATTATCTAGGGGTGTATTACAATCAGGATTTGTTCAAGCAGGCGGGTGTCATAGAAATGCCGAAGGATTGGACCTCATTCCTGGAAGCTTGCCAGAAGCTGAAGGATGCGGGCATTACTCCAATCTCACTCGCGGACAAGGATCCTTGGTTCCTCCAGTTCGGGATGTATCAAATCGCAGCGAATGAGGTTTATCCGGATGAAATGGATTTCGATACCAAGCTTCAAGCGGGAGAAAAATCGTTAACAGATCCAAAGTGGGTAGCCACGATCTCCAAAATGAAGGAATTATATGACAAAGGTTATGTAGTCAAGAACTCACTTGGACTTGGAAGTGCTCAAGCGGCTCAACTGTTCGTAGATGGTAAAGCGGCTATGGTGTTTGACGGAACCTGGGATTATGCAACACTGACAGCCAAAGGTGCAGCCGACTTTACCCGTGGATTCTTCTCTCTGCCTGCTAACGATTCAGGCCAGCCCACTTATGTCTCTGCTGCCACTGCTGCTGGTTTCGCGCTTAACGCCAAATCGGAGAATCTGGACATTGCCAAGGAAGTTATGAATTACCTGTTTGATGGTCAGTCAGATCTGTTCAAGGCTTGGACCGAAGCCAACAGTTCGATCAGCGTGTATAAAGGTGTTCCGTTGAATCATGACCTGTTCAAAGAAGTTAATGATTCATACCTGAATAATGGAAAGTCCGTATACTTCCCGAATCAAATGTGGCCAACGGGTGTAGCTGAAGAGATGGAAGCTAAATTCGCCGAGATTATTGGTGGACGAAAGACTACTCCGGAGCAGGTTACAGAGGCTATGGACGACAAGTTCAAGGAATTGTGGAAAAATTAAACGGGAATTACTGAAGGTCGTCCCGCCAGTCCTGTCATTTAGCTCGCTTGACTGGCGGAGCGGTTCTGGATAGGAGGATGAGACAGAGATGAAATCAACTGTAATGAAAAAAACGATGTATTTTTTCGCAGTTCCGGCCTTGATCTTTTATTTAATATTCTGGATCTTCCCGATTACGAAGCTGTTTCAATATAGCATTACAGATTTTAACGGGTACGCCCAAACCTTTAATTATATCGGCTTTGATAATTATAAGGATTTGTTTAGCGGAGGTACGCTGGGCAACTCGATCAAGAATACTCTCATTTATACGGTTGTCAGCGTAGTGGGGGGCAATCTAATCGGGCTTGGACTGGCGCTGCTGCTGAACATGAAGATTCGAGGCAAGGGCTTTTACCGCTCCATCTCCTACATTCCGACTCTATTCAGTGCGATTGTGGTCGGCTTCATCTGGAGTTATGTTTATATGCCGGACAGCGGGATGATTGCAACATTCTTGACCAAGCTCGGGATTGCAAATGATAATTTGAATTTTCTCGGCAGCTATTCCACGGCGCTATATTCTATTATTTTCGTAGAAATCTGGAAGAACGTCGGAACAACAATGATTATCTTTCTGGCAGGTCTTCAGACCGTTCCTAGTGAGCTGCTCGAGGCCGGCAGAATCGATGGTTGCGGTGCCTGGAAGCTATTGCGGTTTGTGAAGCTCCCACTGCTTGCCACATCCATTACGATCAATACGACGCTGAGTTTAATTAATGGTCTGAAAGCCTTCGATTTTCCGTTTATTATGACTAATGGAGGTCCTGGAACTTCGACTAACACCCTAATTTATTCGATTTATAAAATGGCGTTCACGGAGCAAATGTTTGGCAAGGCCTCGGCGCTCGGGATTATTTCGTTTATGCTGATTATCGCTATTACTGCGGTTTCTGTCCTGATGATGAATAGAAAAGAGGTGTCAGCATGAGTAATGGAACAGCAGTAGGCAACCTCCTGCAGCAGCATAAGCCTGTCCGAAACGTGCGGAAGCCTGTTAGAGCCGGGTCAATTCTCAAAAAAATACTTGTTCAGCTCCTCGTTATCGTGATTATGGTACTGAATCTAATTCCGCTTGTGATCGTGCTGTCCACCTCACTGAGATCACCGGACAACAACACAAACCCGCTTGATTTGTTCAATGAGATATCATTTACAAGTTACCGGACAGCCTTTGAACGGATGCATTTTGATTCCGCTCTACTAAATAGTGTGGTGCTGACAGCAATTTCCGTTGTTTTAGTTGTGATCTTCGCGGCTATGGCTTCCTATCCGATGGCCCGAATCAGAAGTAAATGGAGCCAGTTTCTGTATCTTTTCTTCCTTGCCGGGCTAGTCGTACCCGGACAGATGGTTCTGATTCCAATTGTGCAAATGATCAACAGCTTGGGTATTCCAAGCACGCAGTATACGCCGATCCTGATGTTCGTTACCTGCAGCCTGCCATTTTCAACATTCCTGTACACCGGATTTATTCGTAGTGGTGTTCCGGAGGAGGTAGAAGAAGCAGCACATATTGATGGTGCGGGACTTTTTCGTCGGTTCTGGACAGTGGTCTTCCCGCTACTGATTCCCGTCACAGTTTCGGTCATCATCACGCAGGGCATCTGGATTTGGAATGACTATTTTTTCAATATGACGTTTATATCCAAGTCCTCGCAGTCTCCACTGCCGCTAGCCATGCTTGGCTTCATGGGTGACCAGCAGAATCCAACCCAGTGGAACGTCCTCTTCGCAGCTTGTATGCTGTGTGCGCTTCCGCTACTGATTGCCTTCTCGTTCCTACAGAAGTATTTCGTAGGGGGACTTACGGTAGGTTCAGTGAAAGGCTAATCTTCAGAAACTGCATCATGTGATATCTCATCGACGACTCTTTAAATCTCTGAAGAGGACAGCAGCAGCTAGACTGTCATCAGTTACATGCGAGAGACTTGTCCAAAAAAATTAAAAGGAGCAATCACATGAGCAGTGGAATGAAAGGTTTTACCCTCAGAAAACTAGTTGTGGTCACCCTGATTATGGCGCTTATCATCTCCATGATATCAACGATCGCACCGAATCAGGTGAGAGCGGCTGACAATGTAGCGATTGAGTTTGCTAGAGGCGCATCCAACATGCCGATCTTTGATGGTGTACCTAGTCATCTGGACGCATTTGTAGATTTGATTTTAGCTGATATGAGCATCGAGGATTTGGCGTATTACGCGGATCAAAAGAGTGCCGGCACAGCCCGGACAATCGCGGGAGGTTATACCTTGCCGGGAACGGCAGCCGGCGGAGTGGACCGTGTTATGGGTGTAAGCACAGATATGCCGTCCATGCTCGCTTTGGGACAAAGCTGGAATAAGGATCTAGTCAGCAAAGTGGGGACAGTCATGGGGAACGAGCGGCGGGGAGAAGTCACTTTGGCCAATCCCAACACCTTGATGTTCTCTGCCGTATCTGATTTACGGACAAATCCACTTAGTGGCAGATTTGAAGAGGGCTACGCAGAGGACCCAGTCCTTGCTGGAACGATGATCAATTCCATGGCTAAGGGGATCACCGGGTACGGGGAGGCTGGCAACGAGGATGGCTTCTGGTTAAAAGCTCAATTGGGGACGAAGCATTATACCAACTATCTGGCACAATGGTTCAGAGCAAGCGGCCAATTTTATGCAAGCGCCCGGGCGCTTAATGAATACCAAATGAAAAGTTTCCTATATCCATTACAAGCCGGTGTGGTCCAAAGTATTATGACTACTTACGGTCGAACGAATGGAGTTCCTAACCATATCTCACCGAATATTATCCGTGCGTCGAATTCAAACCCGTATAGTATGCTGCCGGTAGGTGATTTTATAGCCGCCGATCGCGCGATGACCGCAGGCTTCAACAATGGTTATCAGAACTATACGGATGCTGATGGTGCGGCAGCGCTCCTGCTGCTTAGCGGAAATCATGCCAACACGACAAGCTCCACCCGCACCAACATTCTGAATGCTGTAAATAATGGGACTTTTGGTGTGACCCGCGTGGATCTAGAGAATAGCGTCCGCGGACAAATCGAGATGTGGGTACGCACTGGATATTTTAACGAGAAAAATCCAGATGGTTCCCCGAAAAGTTATCCGTTCTCGGATTTAGCGAGCGACCGGAGTCCGCAAATCTATACGTTGAACGAAAACCAGAACGTTGCGCTTGATGCTTCGCGGGAAAGTGTCGTTCTGCTGAAGAACGATAATAATTTGCTACCTTTATCCAAATCCAGCAACGTTGCTGTAACGGGGCTGTTGGCGGATACCCGGTTTAAAGCAACTTACTCTGTATCTAAAACACCGGTATTGCCTGGGGCTGGGCTGTCCCCACTTGGAGCCATTCGGGAAGCAATTGGTAGTGATAATGTTACCTTTGGTACAGGCGCTCCCGTAATTGCGTTGGATTCTGTCTCCAATCATCAAACGGTTACGGCTTCCACCTATACGAACGGTGCTCAGCTCACTGCGGATTTCATTGCACCGGATATGGCAACCGTAACAGACAGTGTCTATGTCTATAGTGCCGCCGGAAAAGCCTATACGGCATCCCAAGCCTTTGAGGCTTACGCATGGGGCCAAGGCGGCTATAGTTACTTGTCACTGGCAAATGGAAAATGGCTGAAGGACGTAACGAGCGGAAGTAGCCGTACAGTCCAAAACAGCGATGCGACCAAGCTCAATCTCGTGGAAAATCCGTTCTCTAATGTGGCGGATGCCAGTACACTTCCGGGTCGCTTCCGTCAAGAAGCAAATAGCGACGGAACCGTCTCGCTGATCTCAGGCACGTATTCGGAGAGCTTCGGAGGTGGGTTTGAAACAGCTTACTACTCTGCTGGCCGGTTTGTTACCGTGAACGGGGCGGATCGTCTTGATCTATCGTCGACGACGCTGACCAATCAAGCAGGCGCCGCGGCACGAACTGACAATCAGAAGTTTCAAGAGATTGTCTTGAAGGAAGCGGGCGCAGATGCAAGCGCTTGGGCCTCCGGCAACGATTACGCCGTAGTTGTCGTCGGTGCACCTGCCAGACATAGCGCAGGCGAAGGCGCCGACAGATCGGATCTTAACCTGGGAGAAGATCAGTATAAGATTGTGTCTCAAGTGGCGCAGGCTTTTCCGAAAAAGACGGTTGTTATTGTTAAGTCAAATGCGCCTGTGAACATGGAGGCCATTCAAAACAATGAGAATGTAGCTGCTATTATGTATCAGCCATATGCAGGTCAATACGACAGCAAGGCACTTGCGGATGTGCTGTTCGGTGATTACGCGCCTACTGGTCGCCTATCTTCGACATGGTATGCCGGAATGGATGCTTTGCCGGTTCTTGATAATTATTCATTGCCTGAAGGGGCGACTCCGGTGACTTTGGCCGAGCTCGATCCTCGATTTACAGTGGATATGACAAACGGTGATCCGCTTGAAAGTAAGCTGACCTACATGTATACCGATGCCCAAGTAACTTATCCATTCGGTTACGGGTTGGGATACAGCAGCTTCGAATTTTCGAACTTAAGCGTGCCGTCTAATGTTAGCGGCAAGGAACCTTTTGCCATCAACCTAGATGTGGAGAATGCTGGAGCTGTTAATACTTCTGAGGTAGTTCAGCTGTACATCAAAAACAATACCTCCAAGTACGGTGATCATACACCTAAGAAACAGCTGGTTTCCTATGAAAAAGTGTACATTCCGGCCGGAGAGACAAAGGCTGTTCAGCTTACAGTGAACCCATCTGATTTCGCCGTGTGGGATGTCAACCGTAATGAGTATGTGAATGAAACAGGAAGCTACACTCTGATGGTAGGCAAATCGTCTAGTGACCTTCCTATATCCGCTGCGCTCTCTTACAATAATGAGAGTATTGCGAAGCTTGATGCGGTCAATGCGCCTGCTAACATTTTCGATCATGCCTTTGCATCTAAAGATGTAGTTTATCGAGAGGTCTCCAAGCTTCGTACAGCAGAAGGGCTTAAGGCAAAAGAAGCCGAGAACGGATATTATGCCGTCATGTCTAAGAACAGCAACTCCTGGGTAGCACTTAATCAAGTTCGTTTATCCGGTGTAACTGGCATTACCTTGCGTGGGGCTTCCACGAATGCAAGCTCAGTAGTTGAGGTTAGAGCAGATTCTCCAACGGGAACCCGTTTGGCGGTCGTTACATTTGACGCGACTGTGCCAGCAGTTCGTGAGGTGCCAGGCAGCACCTTTAAAGTGACCGAGTTGGATTATACCGATGTAACGGGGGAGTTGTTGACGACACTCTCCGGTACGCATGATTTATATCTAGTCTTTAAAAATCCGGATATCCGAGTGGATAGTATCCATTTGAGCGGCGCAGTGCCTGGTAACGTTGTGCCGACAGCACAGGTCGGAAATCGGCAAGTCACTATAAGCTGGCCAGCTAACGCAAATGCTGAAGGTTACAACGTATACGTCAAGGAAGGGGAAACCTACACACCAATTACCGAGCATATTACCTGGAAAGATAACGGTCTTGGTGCAGTGATTACGAATCTGAACAATGGCCAATCTTACACATTCGCCGTATCAGCAAGCAATTTGTTAGGCGAAGGGGTTAAGTCGGACATATCGGTTACACCGAGAAGCGGTAGCAGTGGTGGCAATGACAGCGGCACGACGAATCCGGGAACCACTGCGACACCGATACCAACGCCGACGCCGACTAGCAGCGCATCAGCGTCTCAGGCACCAAACCCAGATTCGCAGCCGGGAACATCGGGACAGTCAGCAATAACTTTCCGGGATATCTCTAGCCGATATGACTGGGCAAGGCAGGCTATCGACAAGCTTGCGGCAGAGGGGATTATTAAAGGCACAGGCGATGGTTTGTTCTCGCCGGGAGGAAAGATCAAGCGAGCGGACTTTATTGTGATGGCAGTTCGGGCCTTTAAGCTCAGTTCGGATTCAACAGATCAGTTTGCCGACGTCAATCCAGGCACATATTATGCCGAGGCGTTGTCTATCGCCAAAGCGCTCGGAATTGCTAAGGGTGGTGCGGACGGAAAATTTATTCCGAATGCCGAAATCAGCCGACAGGATATGATGGTGCTGATCGCTAGGGTACTGAAAGCAGCTGGGAAGCTTCCCGAAGAAGGTTTAATTGCTGACCTGAAAGGATTCAGAGATGCTTCGAAGGTATCAAGCTATGCGGTAAGCAGCATTGCTTCACTGGTCAAGGCAGGGTTCGTTAAAGGTGACGGATTGAATTTGAACCCGGGTGGAACAGCGAGCCGGGCCGAAGCAGCAATGCTAATCTATAATACTTACAAAAAATGATCTAGTGGATAAAGCTTGATGCGATAGGCAATAAAAACCTGCGGTTGTCTCGCCAAGACGGCGAAGGCTTCTGCAGGTCTTTTGTTCATACTTGGTTAAAAAATAGAAAAACATAAATTTGTGTGTTTGTACAATTTCCCCCGTACATGCACTTCTAGGCATCTACCCACATACAATAAGATGACCATGAACCCGTAAGGCTAACAGATCGGTTTCATTGTACAAGTGCGGGAGGTGTCGCCAAGTTGCCTGGATTCTTAAGTACGATCGCGTTGCTAATCAAAGAACTGACGTTGCTGGTATCCTACGTAAGGAACAACGCATTTCCACAGCCGCTCTCGGAGCAGGAGGAAAGCAAATACTTAGGCATGATGGCTGAAGGGGATGCTAAAGCCCGAAATTTGCTTATCGAGCACAATTTGAGACTTGTCGCCCATATAGTAAAGAAATTCGATAATACCGGAGAAGACATGGAGGATCTCATCTCCATCGGCACGATCGGCCTGATTAAAGCCATCGAGAGCTATCGCCCGAACAAAGGCACAAAGCTAGCCACTTTTGCTGCCCGATGTATCGAAAACGAAATTCTGATGCACCTTAGATCTTTGAAGAAAACACGGAAAGACGTATCTCTGCACGATCCAATTGGGACGGATAAAGAAGGTAATGAAATTACACTCATCGATATCCTTGGCTCCGAGGCTGATGATGTCATTAAAGAAGTGGATTTGAAGATCGAGAAAAGCAAGATTTATCGTAATCTTGATATACTGGATGATCGGGAAAAGGAAGTTGTCGTTGGGCGATTTGGACTTGATACAGGTGGAGAAGAGCGGACGCAGCGGGAGATTGCCAAGGAGCTGGGGATCTCGCGGAGTTATGTTTCGCGGATTGAGAAGAGGGCGCTGATGAAGCTTTATCATGAGTTTTATAAGGCGAAGCGGTAGGGTTTACAATAGTAATAAAGATTCACAAAAGATTGTGTTAAAAGCGACTTGCCAACAGGGGAGTTGCTTTTTTGTTAATTCAAGTAGTTGGGCTAATTGAACATAAAAAAAAGCATATTCAGAAAATTAACTTTTTAACTGCTAAGGGGTGTTATTATGTCATATAAAGAAATATATGATCTACATATTCAATTGTTACATGTATATGAGAACAATGAAAAGCACCAAGGTCCATATCAGAAGCAAATAATTTACTTTAAGAGACAGTTTTTGATAGCTGAAGATATAGTTCAACGAATTTTTTTTAAAATCAGTTAATAAAAATTCATGAAAAAAGTAGAGAAATAAAGATAAAGTGGTGTTCAGAAGAATACTTTAAATGATGCATAGATTTAATATATATATGTTTTGAATGTAGGAATAAGCTTCTAGATAGATAACTCTAAAATGATCGCTAGCAAAAAAAGAGTAGTAATAATTGTCGCTAGACTTATATCTACAAGAGTTGAAATGATGTAGTAATAATATGGATATAATGAAAATATATTTTTGAGTCACTAACACGCCCTAGTCGCTTTTGATTAAAGAGGATGAATCTGCCGATCAGATCCAATAACCTCGTGAATATCTCTGGAATGTGGATAACCCGAAGCGGTTTAGTAATTCCATGACGTATTTAACACAGCGTTAATACTATATGTGGACAAGTAGGAGGGGGTTGAGATGAAAGAGGATCTTTTGATTAACAAAAAACTTGTTTTTATTTGATTAGTACTATATAGTTCTATCTATGACGAATAAAAAATTGAACAATGAATCTGCTAAATCTAAGAGTTCCAATCCGGTTAACCGGACCAAGGCAGTTGAAGTGGCTGCACAGTTATTTCTGCGTCAGGGGTACAGCTACGTTAGTATGGATGAGGTAGTACGGGTTAGCGGAGTATCCAAGTCGAATATTTATTACCATTTTAAAAACAAGGAGGAATTACTTCATGCTGTGGTGCAGTACTGGATCGCCCAGTATGAATCAGATCTTTACCTGCTGCTCAGTCAGCGTGAACGAGAGGTAACAGAACGCATCTATTCGTTTATGGCGTTACTGTCCGCAGGCATAGAGGGTCGGGATTATGAAGGAAGTTGTCCGTTTATTACACTGTATATGCAGACACCAGCCAGTGCACCGGAAGTAAAAGAAAGCATATCCCGTTTCTTTCGTGAGTTGCAGCCGATGATGGAGAAATTGTTCCAACAGGGGCTGGATGGCGGGGAGTTTCGTAAAGGAATCGAGCCGGGGCCAGCAGCAGCATTATTTATTGCGGCAATGGAAGGTTCCCTTGTGCTTGCGGAGACCGCGCGTGATACAGGAATTATTGAACAATCAGCACGTACTTTTTGTCAGATGCTTCGGTAAACGAAGCTCTTTTTTTGAATATTATTAGTACTTTATAGTACTATAAGGGGCGGATACACAGTGAATGTTCATACTACTCGTGAAACAAATACGGAGCACACTAGGGACATAAAGCAGGTTATTAACAAGAGGGCAATTGAACCAGTAATCATTTTCATGACAGGCAGTACAGGCTTTATCGGTAAGGAAACAGTAAAACAACTCGCGGCTGGGGACACAAAATTGTTGTTGCTTGTTCGTTCCGAACCAAGAGCCAGAGTTGTGCTGCAAGCTTACGGAGTGAAGAACTTCGACCGAATTACATTTATCCACGGCGATTTGTCCAAACCAGGTCTCGGCCTTGTATTGACTGATCGGCAGCTTGTTCTCGAAGCAGACGTCATCATTCATGCTGGCGGCACGATGGATGTTACTCTGGAGCGTAAAGAAGCAGAACAGATTTTTATGAACGGCGCGAAGGAAGTGGCGGAACTGGCTGGCGAGATCCATCGTACACGCGGACTGAGACACTTTATCCATGTTGTTGGATTTATGAGCCCGTATGGACAACGGGACGAAAAGGGGGAATACATTCAGGTCAACAAACTAGAAAATCATGAAAGTGCATATGAAGAAATGAAATTTCACGCTGATCTGTATATCCGTGAACATGCAGAGGCGAATCAGTATCCGTTGTCTGTTGTCAATCCAAGTACAGTCGTGGGACCGCGACCCACGGGTGAAACCGAGCAAACGGGTGGTATCGGACTGCTCATTCAGGCGATTCAGAAACGATTCATGCCTGTTGTACCGGGAGGTTCATCGTATTGGTTGCCGCTTGTGGAGAATGATGTGGTTGCAAAGACCCTTGTCTTTTTATCCAAAGAAACAGCTCCAGTGGGAGGAACGTATCCACTTTTGGCGCGCAAAGAAGATAGTCCTAGCATGAAGGAATTACTACATCTTCTGTCACAGCAAATGGATGTTCCAAAGCCCAAATGGGCTGTACCACTGACATGGATTCAAAGGGCGATGAAATCAGGCGGTACGCGGATCAGCGGTGTTCCAGCAGAATCGGTTTCTTTTATTACCAACAGAACATTTCCGGTGGAAGAGACGGAGGCTCTGTTCACACGTATGGGACAATCCTGGCCTGATATCAGGGAACAGCTTCCATTTGTGACAGCCGACTTGGATTATCGTCTCCGTCATGCATCATCTGGGACTTTGCCAGCCGGTTGTATTCGATCACGGATCGGAAATTTGGCTGCACTTGGTTGGGATGGTGAAGGAGAGCCGTGGATCATCGTACATGGTTTGCTTAGTTGTGCCGATGAGATGTTACCTTTGGGAGAACGGCTTCGGGAACTGACAGGAAACCCGGTATGGCTTGTCGATCTGGCCGGATTCGGTCGGTCACCTGTTCATCAGAAGAGTGAAGCGTTTGAAGGCCAGGTGCATGAACTACTCACCGCACTTCGCGAGTTGGAAGGCCCGATGAAGCTGATCGGTCACTCTGTTGGGGGCGCAATTGCAGCTACGGCGGCAATCAGGAGCAGACGCACCGATATTCAGCTTGGTTTATTGCAGCCCGCAGGTCATAACTCTAACCAGACAGCTCTGCGTATGGCTTCCCGTATGCCAAGAGGTTTCGTGCGTACCCTTCTGGCCGGGCGATCCGAAGCTGGCTGGAATCGTATGCTTCAATCAAACCGTGACACGGATCACCGTGTAATTAGAAGATTTGCAGAAAAGGTGAGGTCCAGTATGCAATCTCCACGCATTGCGGGTGCGCATACCGATTTGTTACGCTGGATTCATACCGGGAAGGGCAAAGGAGTCCAAGACAAGTTATCGATGGGGACGTGGAGTAAAGCTGATCAGGCGAAGAGCACAGTAGTGGTCTGGGGCAAGGAAGATGAGGATTACCACTATCCTGAGGAAATCGATCCACAGGTTAAATGCGTAGATGTACCCTATGGTCATTATTTTCCGGTATTTCAGCCCCATGATACGGCTGCGATTCTTGTAGAGTGGTTCAATACCAAGAGATGAGACGAGTCCAGTTCTCTACGGTGCAGGAATCCCGCGAATACTGTCGAAAGGGTCAAGTTCGATTAGGGTGTGTCTTAGAACTCCTAAAGGAGCAGATTTTGCCGAATTTAGTTCCAAGCCAGAAACTTTTTCGCAGGCGTACCGGGGTACGTCAAGAGAAAGTGACGCAGCAGGGGGACGAAAAGGCGGTGAAAGATGCCCTGAGTTTTTCTCTGTAGTTAAGGGACTTTTTCATTGCAATATTACAGATGAGGTTAAAAGAAATGTTGATAATTGGCTTATGACATACGAGAATGCAAATACCAAACCTCACTTTTATACAGTATTATTAAGATCAATCGGCTAAGAATATTAGTTTTTAGGAGGTAACATGGCTACTATTAAAATATGGGGAAAGGAACTGGTTTGTAACTGTTGTAGTCAATCAGACTGGGATCACTCCCAAATTAGAGTAACTATTTGTGATATTAGTAAGGGAGAAGAAAATTCAATACAATCAAGATATCTATTTAGTTGTACAACTTGCGGAATGGAGGTAATGTTTGGAAAAATATATGATTGGGAAAATAGTAGTAGAAATATTGTAATTGAAGAAGAAAATTCAAGATAGTTAAGTGAAAGGCCACATAGGAGCGTAAGAACTCCACGTGGCTATTTAATTGTTTGCTTGCCCAGAGACATGCATAATTCTGTCCATTTCTAGTATTACATCGCATCGTGTCCACAACCTCAAAAAATTCGATAATACTGGGGAAGACAGGGAGGATTTAATCTCCATCGGCACCATTGGTCTGATCAAAGCCATTGAAAGCTATCGCCCGAACAAAGGCACAAAGCTAGCCACTTTTGCTGCCCGTTGTATTGAAAACGAAATCCTGATGCACCTTAGATCTTTGAAGAAAACACGGAAAGACGTATCTCTGCACGATCCAATTGGGACGGATAAAGAAGGTAATGAAATTACACTCATCGATATCCTTTGCTCCGAGGCTGATGATGTCATTAAAGAAGTGGATTTGAAGATCGAGAAGAGTAAGATTTATCGTAATCTTGATATTCTGGATGACCGAGAGAAAGAAGTTGTGGTGGGTAGGTTTGGGCTGGATACAGGTGGGGAAGAGTGGACGCAGCGGGAGATTGCGAAGGAGCTGGGGATTTCGCGGAGTTATGTGTCGCGGATTGAGAAGAGGGCGCTCATGAAGCTGTATCATGAGTTTTATAAGGCGAAGCGGTAAGACTGATGACAATTACACAGTAATAATCCATTAATAATAAAACTTGAAAAGCGACTTGTCTACGGATGAGTCGTTTTTTGTGTGGATAGGGTTCGCCCTACTTATGATACGGTTCATCGCACTATCTGTAACGGCAAGTTATAAGGCCATCCCTTTCGGGATGGCCCTTCCTGTAAACGTGGTTACTCGAGTACTCTGTCATTTTTAATTGAATTTCTTTTAATTAATAGTTCCTAGTAATCTGGAAACAATTGCTGCAAACTCTGCTCTAGTAATATCTTTTTCAGGCTTAAATGTACTGTCTGCGTATCCTGTAATAATATTATTGGATGCGAGTGCATCAATGGAATCATAATACCATGCATTTCTTGTAACATCTTTGAATGATGTGTTTCCAGTACCTGTTAGCTTAAAAGCTCGAGTGATTAGTGCCGCTAATTCACCACGACTAATCTTCTCATCTGGACGGAATCTTCCGTCACTATATCCGTTCATCAAGCCTGATCCAGCAGCTGCACCAATAAACTTATTCGCCCAATGAGTTGGAGATACATCTATAAAGTTACTTTCTTGTCCTTCAAGTCCCATGTAAGTTGCAATTACTTTAATTGCTTCGGCACGAGTCAAACCTGAATTTGGACGGAATGTTCCATCGGAATAACCGGTCAATAATCCCTTAGCAATTAGTGCGTCAATGCTTGCTTTTGCCCAATGATTCATTGTATCTAGAAAACTAACAACTTTCGGCTTATCTGCTGGTGTTATTGTTTCTGCAGGTGCCGTTGTTTCTATAGGCGTTGTTACTGCTGGAGGTGTACCTCCTCCAGTATTTGGATTGGTTGGTCCATTATCTGTGTTTGGATTAGGATTAGTAGAGTTTGAAACATATTGAAGTGCTGGAGCAAATGTTGTAAGTAGTCTAGCTTGACTTTGTTGCTCAAGAGCGTAGCCCATGCCTAAAATTTTTGCATCGTCCCATGCTCTACCAACCAGTTGCATAGAAATAGAATATCCGCTGTCATTCGTTCCTACAGGAACAACTACCGTAGGGAGACCCACATTAGAGGTTAATACGCCCGTGTTACGGTCAGAACTTAATTGAGAAGCTGATGCGTCATTGTTATATACGTCACTAATAAAACCTGCATAAACAACAGCATCAACGCCATTCGCGTCCATCCAGTTTTTAATAACTTCCTTATAGTCGGTTCTATACTTAATGTAATCTTGTACAGCTTGTTCAGTCATACGAGTTGGAGTACTATATCCTCTTTGATTATAGATAAGCACCTTATCTGAAGCTAGTACACTTGCTCCATCAATATAAGGGAAGTCCTTATGAAGCTCAATATAACGTGCCCAACCTTCAGTAGATCCATTAATACCTGAAGGACGACTAGGGCCTGATGGTACAGTTGACATTTCAACCATTGTCGCCCCCGCTGCTTGAAGCTCTGAGAACTTATCCATCACTGCCCGTCCAGTATCATCATCAGCATATGCAGATACAAAGGATGCAGGAATATATCCAATTTTCTTTCCTTTCAATGCATTAGCATCCAGAGATTCCTTCCAATCCACTGGACGCTTATGATCTGCATCAGCAGTGACTGTGAAAATATCTTGTGGGTCCGTACCCGTTGTAGTATTCAATATAATAGCTAGGTCAGTTACTGTTTTAGCAATGGGACCTGCATAATCTTGTCCCCAAGTGAGTGGAAGTACTCCTGTAGTACTTGCCATACCGTCTGTACCCCGGAAGCTTTTTAAGCTAGCGCCTGTAGTTGGTGCATAGAGAGATACCCCTGTTTGCGATCCCATTGCTGCTGCTGCAAAATCAGCTGCAACAGATACTGCAGACCCGCCGCTTGAGCCAAAAGATGTTTTTGATGGATAGAGTGCATTCCATGTTTGCTGCCAGCCGCTCTCACTAAAGCTTCCGCTGTTAGCAAACTCAGAAGTATTTACTTTACCAATAATTACAGCTCCAGCTTCCCGCAGCTTTTTCACTTGGAATGCATCGGAATCAGGCTGCCAGCCTTCAAGAGCTTTACTGCCACCTGTAGTAGGCATATCCTTTGTGTCATAAATATCTTTTATCGCAATTGGAATACCTAATAAATCACCTTTTACACCTTGTGCACGGGCATCGTCAGCAGCTTTTGCTTGGTTAAGCGCAGTTTCAGATACATACAGGAATGCATGGAATCCCAATTGTCCCTCATCGTATACCTTAATTCTATCTAAATAGGCTTGAGTAATTTGTACAGAAGTAGTTTTACCATTAATCATATCCTTCTGCATTTCTGCAATTGATTTATTCTTAACATCATACGGCGATGAAGTTATTAATTCTTTGGCCGCAGGAGCATTTGGAATATCCAGATGATCTCCAGTATCAAGTCCCTCTATAGCAGATATATCCCAGTTGCTAATTGAACGAATTTGTGCGTTTGTTAATCCTGTTACATCCAGCAGACTATTAAGTCCATCTAGCATAGCAACCAGATTTTTCAACCCTTCTTCACCAGCTTCTCCAACTTGTACATAATTTACTAGGGACTTCGATTCGCCCGGCCCAATATTTAGTGAATTAATGAACCCATAGAAATTCGCTTCATTTCCATACTCAGCTAAGGGTACTGTGAATGGATCCTGTTGCTGATTCCCTAGACCTGTTAATCCATTATCAAACGGTTTTGGAGATCCCACTGCAACGCCTAGCGGCTTATTGTTTCTGGCACTGCTATCTACAACAATCCATGAATCATCTGTAGTTACCTTTAGATCGCCTGAGTAGGTTGCCTTAACTACTGAAGCATTTGTTGTTGTACCATATCCTAAAGAGCCACCGAATGATACATCAACTTTTATAGCGACATCATTTTTATTAGTGAATGTATCAAAGAATCTCGTTCGATTATGAATAGTATCCACATACACCTCACGTGTTACAGTTACATTTCCTAGATTTACAGATTGAGCCGAAGTAAACTTATTAACGCCATCGTATTTCAAGTCAAAACCACGCATCATTTGACCATTCATCAGTGGAGCTGAAGGCGAGGACACTTTAACAAAGATATTGCCGAAAGCTTGTACTTGTGTAGCACCAACTGTACGTAAACTTCCTGTGTCTAAGCTAGGAGCAAAAACATCGTGAATCTCCCATACTGTGCCACTTTCTGAAGTAACTCTAGTTAAAGCATCAGCTGTTTGGAACGGAATTACACTCGTAGCAATAACAGATAACACAATTGAAGTAGCTATAAATTGCTTTTTACTCCAATTTTTTTTTGCTGGTGAATATTCAGATCGGGTGGAACCAGAATGATCTCTTTTAGTTTCACGTAGACGTTTGAACTTATTCATGTGCGTAATCTCCTTTTCCTTTATGTATTTTATTATTTAATGTTAGGAAATATAACACTTGTATTTGTTTCAGTCAATAAATATTATGAATTTAATATATTTTGAGTTTATAAAAAGGAGAAAAAGGCTTTTTTAATTATTGCGTGTAATGTATATGTAAACTATTTTATTAAATATATAACGTTGTATGATATGTTTTAGGGTTGTAGGATATTGAGTATCATCATCCGGCTGCATCATCAAAAATCTTGAATTTCACGAAATCAAAAAGAAGAGGAACAGCTAATAATGAACGGAGAATATTATGTTTTTCATTTCATGAAAGTGGAAGATTTCTATATGGGAGAATGGCATAAAGCAGAATCGCTGATGATTCCAGATGCACTAGCCCGCAAGATCAATAATGGGCATCCTGAAAAGAGTAAAGTATCTGCTGGGAAAGAAGCCATAAGAATAGCCAGGTAGTATATCTGGAATAAGTGGGATTTCATTGTGGAAACCACTTTAGCGGGTGGTAACGTTATAAGGCAGATGAGGGATACAAAGGAATAAGGCTTTGAAATTATTGTGTTTTATGTGGGACTAGCAGATGTTCGGCTAAATATTGAATGTATTGCTCTACGTGTGAAAAACGGTGGCTATCATATTGAAGCCGAAGATATTGTTAGACGCAATTTAACAAGTATGATTAATCTGATATCTCACTTAGAGTTGATTGATCAATTAATTGTTATTGATAATAGTAAAGCTGTAATTGGCTAATTTTTTTTGACATCACATCGTGTCCATAACCTCAAGAAATTCGATAACACTGGGGAGGACATGGAGGATCTGATCTCCATTGGCACCATCGGCCTGATTAAAGCTATTGAGAGCTATCGTCCAAACAAAGGAACCAAACTAGCCACATTTGCTGCTCGTTGTATTGAAAACGAAATCCTGATGCACCTGCGTTCGCTCAAGAAAACACGTAAAGACGTAACCCTGCACGATCCGATTGGAACGGACAAAGAGGGTAACGAAATCACGCTCATAGATATCCTTGGCTTCGAAATTATTTTTAGGTCTACCATAGTTTCGTGTAAGTAAACTCATTCCAAATGAAGCGAACGATTCAATATTTCTGAAAGTGACTCCCTTGATCGTGCATTTAAGTTGCCCCTACTGCGGGAAAAATGCGCTAAATCTATAACCACGGCAACCGGATTAAGCAGACCCATCGCAGGATGATTCTCATAATAAGCAAGTAATTCTTTCGATGTCCTGCATAGAATGATGTCCTGCAAAGAGTCACCACGCAAATCATGCAACCCCGTATTGCAGGTATGACCTTCCCGGATAGCAAAATCATCAATACCTAACACCCCTCCAAGTTTCACTCGTTCCTCATGATAACATCAGTTTTTTTTGAGTGACTACTTGAAGGGCATACTACCACTTGTCGGTTTTCTTATAAGATTAATATATAAAACAAGTCGAATACGTATATCCCCAAAGTGCTTTGATTTGCTGGTTGAAAACAAAAAAACGCTATTCAGATTCTTGATCAGTTTATAGAAGCGCTCTGTAAATAAGTTTCAGTATATTCTGGTACTAACAGCGTTTGTTGGTTGAGCTTTCTCTTGAACTCCCCAGGCGGCATTCCCATTTCTGCTGAAAAAACAGTGGTAAAATAGTGAACTGTTTTAAAACCTGACATTTCTGAAATTTCTTTGAGGGTAAGGTCGGTATCTGAGAGGAGGATGCTGGCTTTTCTCATTCTCTCTCTTTTAATATAATTTGAAAACGATTGGCCTAATTCATCCTGGAAAATACGTGATAAGTGTCTTTCTGAAATGTGAATAAAATCCGCTACATCGCTCATTTTCAATGATTGAGATAGGTTGTCATGGATGTATAGCTTCGCTTGATAGACTAAGGACGAATAAATACGAATTTCTTTATTCTTTTTGTATTTAATTTGTTGTTCATTAAATAAACCAACAATACTTGAATAGAAAGAAGAACATAAGCCTTGAAAGCAGTCGTTGAACAATAGGTAAAAATCACAGGCCATAACGAGGATTGAAGTCCATAGTTTTACAACGGGAGATTGGCTAGCATTATTAATAATGAATTTTTTCGTTTTTTCTAGATTAGTGAAAAGTTCTATTAATTTCTTTGTTGATTTTGTTTTTATAATTTCAAATCCAACAAAAATAATTTCCAATCCAGTTTCGCTTAAAATTTGGTGTTTAACGAAGGGGCGGGAAAGGAAAAGGGACCCACTCGTTATATGAAATGAATGTCCATCATCCATATACTCACCTTCACCGTTGACAATATAACACAGTTCAAAATAAGAATGTTGATGTGGCTTGTTATTGTAATGATCGGGTTGAGCACCCCAATAGTGAATTAGAATGGAAACATCACTTCCATTGACTTGAATAGATTCCTGATTAAGAGCAATTGAACCATCTATAAACAAATCAGTCCATTCCATGGCTGTCTTCCCCTTTCAAAATAATGATGAACCACATTAATGTTCCCGCTTTGATAGTAGCATATTTCTCCACGAGTGTATCACGAATGTCTCGATTTTATAAAAATATGACTGGTTTCTCAAAAGATTAAGGAGAGAACAAGATTTATACTAAAATTAAATATTGAATGATCCAATATAAAAAGGGTATTTTGCCAAAAAGGGATGTGAAGAGTTGTAATGAATAAATATTCGATCGCATTTGATGTCGGAGGATTGTTTATAAAATCAGCTGTTTTAAACGACGATGGGGAAATAGTTCCTAACTCGTATGCCATCTTCCCCTCGAAATCAAAAGAGACTAAAGAAGGTATCATTGAACATTTGGTGTTCATCATTAAGCAGCAAACAAATGGAATTTTGGATAAAGACTTCGAAATAACTGGAGTTGGCTATGCATTTCCAGGTCCATTTGATTATGAAAGCGGGATAAGTTACATCAAAGGTATCGATAAATTTGAAGAGATATACGAAGTGAACCTTCGTGATCTATTAATAAATCGTCTTAAACAAGAAAGTTCTTTTCATTCAAAGACAAGTAATGAGTTTCAGATTGTTTTTGATAATGATGCTAGCCTGTTTGCTTTAGGAGAACATGTATCCGGCAAGGCTGGAGGTTACAACAAATCCATCTTTTTAACGATTGGTACGGGGGCAGGATCGGCATTTATGGAAAATGGAAAATTGGTAAAAGACAGACAAGATATACCGGAAAATGGATGGATCTATAATCAACCATTTAAGCAATCCATAGTCGATGACTATATTTCTAAAAGAGGTATCTTAAAACTGGCGAATGAATTAGGCCTTAGTACATCAGACAACGAAGTGGAAACATTAGCCGCTATGGGCAAAAATGAAGACCAGAGGGCAAAGATGGCATTCCGAATGTTTGGAGAATATATAGGAAAAGCTTTAAATCCATATATAAAAAGTTTTAAACCAGATGCGATCATTCTTGGCGGTCAAATTACAAAAAGTAAAGATTTGTTTATGAATGGGGTTTATGAAACGCTTGAGAACAAAACGGTAAACATTGAATGTTCTGAAGAAACCTCACTGAGTACATTTAAAGGTGTAGCAAATCTATTAAAGCAATCTATTAGAAGGAAGGAATAAAATAATGGCTAATTTTAATATGTACCCAGAGATACTAGTATCCAATTCAAATGATCATGCTTGGCAAGATTACGGAAACATTAAGAATGAGCTTAATCGGGCAATAAAAAAACTAGGAAAGCAAAAGACTATCGTTACCGTCGATTGTTATCCTGGCGTAAGAATGGAAGAACTAAAAGCTAATCTTGTTTCAGTAATGGAACCTGCCTATACAATTTTTGCAGATGATTTATATTATTCTAGCGATAAAGTAACGGATATGATTAAATTTCATCTAACAACGGATAGAGTATTTGGGAAGATATCGCTTCATAATTTTGGGGATTTTTTAGATGATGAACGTTTGGAAGAGGCTAGAAGTGCTATTAGTAACATTGATAGCGGTTTAATCATTATTTATGGTTCTGGTGCTACTCTTGTATGTGATCCTGATATTCTCATATATGCTGATTTGGCAAGGTGGGAAATCCAAAAAAGATATAGTAATAATGAAATTTCAAATTGGAGAGCAGACAACCATAATGAGGATGCGGTTAGAAAGATTAAAAGAGGCTATTTCTTTGAATGGCCAGTTGCGGACAGACATAAAAGGAAGTTGTTTGAAAAAATAGATTATCTATTAGATACGAACTGCAGCAATGAACCAAAGCTGGTAGAGGGGGCAACCTACTTAGCTGGATTAAAGCAAACAGTCAGCCAGCCTTTTAGAGTGATTCCTTACTTTGCCCCTGGAGTATGGGGAGGGCAATGGATGAAAGAAAAGCTTGGTCTTGATCCGTCAGTTGAAAACTATGCTTGGAGCTTTAATGGTGTACCAGAAGAAAATAGTCTTTTTTTAAGATACGGGGATGTAAAAATTGAAGTCCCAGCTATTAATGCTGTTTTTAGACATCCAGTTGATCTTTTGGGTGAAAAGGTATATGGACGTTTTGGCGCGGAGTTCCCGATTCGATTTAACTTTTTAGATACTTTTGGGGGCGGAAATCTTAGTTTACAGGTTCATCCATTGGTTGATTATGCGCAACAAACGTTTGGGGTGCATTATACGCAAGATGAAAGCTATTACATCGTTGATGCAAAAGAAGATGCTATCGTATATTTGGGTGTCAAGGATGATATAAATTCCAATGAAATGATTCAAGATTTAAAACAATCATATGATGAAGGCAGTAAATTTGACGACCAAAAGTATATTAATCAATTTCCAGCTAAAAAGCATGACCATTTTTTAATACCAGCAGGTACTATTCATTCGCAGGGTAAAGATTCCTTGGTATTAGAAATAAGTGCAACACCCAATTACTTCACGTTTAAATTATGGGACTGGGGACGGTTGGGGATGGATGGGATACCAAGACCTGTCCATCTTGAACACGGAATCAATTCTATTCAATGGGAAAGAGACGAGAAGTGGGTCAGTGAAAATATAATCAATTGTCTAGAACAAATGGGTGAAGGCGATGGATGGATCGAAGAAAAGACAGGCTTACACGACAGGCAGTTTATTGAAACTAGAAGACATTGGTTCTCAGGACCAGTCATCCATAACACTGATGGCGGTGTCAATGTTCTCAATCTAATAGAGGGGGAGGAAGCTATAGTCGAAAGCCCTACAAATGCCTTTAAGCCATTTATAGTTCATTATGCTGAAACATTTATCATTCCTGCAATGGTTGGCAGCTATTCGATACGCCCCCATGGTAATAGCGTAGGAAAAGAAATGGGGACAATCAAGGCCTATGTTAGAACATAGCTGAATTTTCGAATAAAGCTAAAGAAAACGCTGTTCGAATTATTAAAGAAAGAGCATTTCGAGAAGAAACATAAGCTTACCCTTGGTATTATTGCAGGGTTGCATACGTTTGGGTCGCATTTGATTTTAATCCACATATTTGATAGCTCATAACCCACGTCGAAGAGGACATCATTCAATGATGTCCTCAGGCTGTCGAGAAAGTCTCGACAGCCTGGGATTATTAAGAGGTTTTTTATGAGAGATCATGATTCTGAGTCCGAATTGGAATGGCCGAACCTTGTAGAAACAAAAGTGGAGTAAAAGCCTGAAAGCAATTATTTCACGACGTATTATGACTAAGAAAGGCGTGATTATAGAAATGAAAAAAATCTATGTGGTAAACAAAACTCATTTTGACATTGGTTTTACCGATTTAGCAGAAAATGTCTTGCACAAGTATTGCCATGATTACATTCAAAACGCAATCACTTTAGCTGAAGACTTAAGAAAAGAGGGCAAAGACTTTGTTTGGACAACAGGTAGCTTTATTATTGAATATTACTTCAAAAACATGGATGAAGAAGCTTGTAAAAAGCTAGACGACGCCATAAAGAAAGGTTACATTCGCTGGCACGCAATCCCGTGTACGTTTGAATCTGAAACTATGACACCTCAAACTTTACATTACATGACTTCAATCTCAAAGAAGTTAGATGCTCGTTATGGATACAAAACAACAAGCGCAAAGATGACTGACGTCCCAGGACATACTATCGGGATTGTTGATGAGTTATATCGTCAAGGAATTAAATTCCTACACATTGGTGTAAATGGCTCGAGCTCAATTCCAGAAGTTCCAGATACATTTCTATGGAAGAATGGCGAAAGTGAGATAATTGTCTCTTATTCAGACGACTATGGTGGCGTAATCGGAATTGATTGCATAGATAACAAGCTGGCGTTTATGCATACTCATGATAATAGTGGTCCAGGAACAAAAGAGAAAATTAACGTCTTTTTGTCAAAAATGGCGAATGAGTATCCAGACTATGAGCTTGAATTGACTTCAATGGATCAGTTTGCAAATGAAATTTGGGAAGTACGTGACCAACTGCCAGTTATTACAGAGGAGATTGGGGACACATGGATTCATGGAATGATGTCTGATCCGAAAATCATTCGTGATTATCGGATTTTAACTAATTACATGTTTGATAACAAAATAGAAAATGATGATGCTAATTTCTATGCGATGTTAGTTCCAGAGCATACTTGGGGAATGGATATCAAACGCTATTTCAGTGACTATATGAATTATGAAAAGAAAGACTTCCAACGAGCGCGTAGTTTAGACCAAATTACGGATCTTGATTTAACCTACGCTTATGGAATTGTTAAAGATGCAACTGTTGGCGAAATGCAATTCACTTATAATGAGTGGACTGATCGTTCGTACAAATTTTATGAGTCTTCATGGAAAGAACAACGCAAGAACGTTGATCGTGCAATAGCTTGTTTGGAGCCTAAAGATCAAAATAACATTAAAAAACTTATCGAAGTTCCATATCATATCTTTGAAAACCAAGGTATTGAATGTGGTTTGGAAGAATTGATTTCGGTAAACGGGTATCAAGTTATGTTTGCTAGCGATGGTTCAATTAACCACTTAGAAAAGGATGGAACACTTTACTTTGATCAGGACAACAAACTCGGGGTTCTGAACTATACAATTGCTGGGCAAAATGACTATGATAACCTACGTTACAACTATTTGCGTGAATTACAACATAATTGGTGGGCAATTGACTTCTTAAAGCCAGGAATGGAAATTCAAAAACGAATTCAATTGAATGAAAATTTCACACCACATGTTGTGAAATTAGTTATGGAAAATGATTCGATTATTGCAACTTTAAAGTATAGCCAAAGAGCTGTGGAGGAGTATGGTGCTCCAAGAGTTGTAAAGGTTAAATATCAATTTGGAGATAAAGTTGAAATTGCACTATTATTAAAGGATAAAGATGCAATTCGTTATCCGGAAATTTATTCTTTTGACATTACACCACGTTTGAATTCGCCGTACTTAACTAAGATTCGTAAAATTGATACCGTTATTTCACCTTTTGAAGTGGTAGGTCACGGAAATAAGTTGCAACACATGATTGAATAGTTAATTTACGATGGCAGCGATAAAAAAATCAATATTAAACCTATTGATGCCCCTCTTTTGGGAATCGGAACAAATAACAATCTAAGTTATAACAACAAATACCATCAAGACAACAATAAATTTACGTTTACACTATTGAACACAACATGGGGAACTAATTTCACGATGTGGTATGAAGAAGATATTTTTGCTCGTTTTGAGTTAGTGTTGGGATAACAATTTCCTGCGAACATAATGAGCATGCGCCGATGCCTCTTCATCAAAAAACAGTTTATTCTCTTGTCTAGACTGTTTTTTAGGTGCATTTAGACCGTTTAAGCGATATTCCTTCAAGATGTGTTTGATAAAGTATTCTCAGGCTAGGTCATCATCACGCTAACGGGACACGATAGCTCAATAACGACACAAAGGCAATCGATCAGTGGATCGGCTGCCTTTGTTCAGCTATACCAGCTAATAGCTTGTCAACATTACCAGTAAAGTGAAGCCATATCATGTGATATAGTTAAAATAAACATGCCAAATAACCCTCCAGTTCAAGCAACGATTTGGAAGGTTAAACCAATTAGATAAGTTAAGCCGAACGGAATGCCTTCTTACTTTTCAAGATAGCATGTAGCCAATGAACTAGCTTATTTGCACATGCGACCAGAGCCACTTTATGCGGCTTTCCTTCGGCTCTCTTACGATCGTAAAACTCTTTGATTCGCATATTGCGAGAACGGATAAGTCCACACTGGACAGCCAAAACCAGCGCATAACGAAGCTGTCTGGAACCACGTTTGGTGATTCGATTTCGGGTTGCCGTAAACTTACCTGAAGCGAACACACTCGGATCGATGCCTGCAAAGGCGACCAGTTGTTTTGGATGATCAAATCGGTCGATTTCACCAATTTCGGATAAAATTGTTGCAGCAATTTTATGGCCAATACCGGGAATCGACTGGATTAAATCATACTCTTCGATATCTTCAGCCAGGGCATTTATGTTCTGTTCCAACTCAGCAAGATGCTCCTGGTACTGAAGAATGAGGCTTATGAGAACTTTTAAATTGATTAAGTGGCTGGCGTACATGGTTTGTTTGAAGGGGTTTTGTTTTGCTGCCTCCAACAGCCGCATTACCCGTTCGTTAATCCAGTCCTCTGAGCGACCTCGTCTCGTCGAAAGTAGTTCTTTCAATTTGGCATTAAGCGTTTCTTCGTCCGTTTGCAAAACCGAATAGGAAGTCGGGAATTCACTTAGAAATCGTAAAGAAATGCCTGAATACATAGCACCGAAGACACCTTTGTAAGCAGGAAACACTTGATCCAGAACAGCTTGGAATTGCAACTTTGTTTGCACACACATCTTAGATAGAGACTCGTATTGCCTTGTTAGATAGCGCAGATTGAGCAGTTGCACACCTCTTTTCTTAAAAGGTTCAAACTCTTCTTTGTAGTACAGTTCTCCCAATAGGTAAGCATCTGCAGCGTCCGTCTTCACTTTACGAAGGTTGGACTTCCTAAGTCGATTTGAGATGAGCGGATTAATGACAATGTATAGATAGTGATGCTCCTCCAGGAACTGAACAACGGGACTTTGGTAATGCCCGGTTGCTTCTAGAATAATTAAAGGACTTTGACTGGATGCATGCTCGACGTCTCGAATAACTTGAAGCAGCTTTGCCAACCCTTCTCGAGTATGCTCGAAATGAAAGGTCCCTCTGTATGGTTTCCCGCGCTCTAAAAAGGCTTGTCCATGGCTTTCTTCCTTAGAAATATCTAGACCGATGACTGGATTCATGTAATCTCTCCCTGTTTTTGTAGATTTACCGGCAGCCCCTACGGTTTCTTCTTGTCGCTCCATAGCATCGCTTGTTATACGGGATCTTGCGTCCCAACCAGCCTCAATCATGGTCATGACAAGTAGGGGTGAACATTATAGCGCTCGGGATCAAGTCCCACGGGCAGGTACGTTCGGCCAGGCTACCATAATCCTCTATGGAAATGAAAATAGGATCAACCAGAAAGAACTGGTTGACCTTATAATACGAACGGGCAGGATAACGCAACAAATTTACTGTTCCTACGTATAGGATATAATTGGAAAACCAACTCTATGAGAATTGTAGCCAAGGGGCAACAATTTGCAGGGGAGCGAAATGAAGTGACAATAAAAAGATCATTTGGTACTGGGTCATTTGCAATAGTTGTTCTTATTTTAGGTTTTTTATTTAATTTTAAATTTCAAAACGACTTCATGTTGAGCCATTATCTTTTTAAGTTATTCAATTGGAATATATATACGAATGAAACCGAGGGGTATCACATTCCATTTATGGCTGCTATCGTATTTTGGTTACCAGCAGTGATAATTTCGAAAAAATATCCAAATAATTTTGGAACTACTTTCTGTTATAGGGTGGGAGGAGTTATGTTGGTTCTTAGTATTACTGTGTTTGCAGTTTATTTGTTTGGGACTCTTGTATAGAAACAAGCGATGATTAAGGTTCGTCGTTTGGTTAAGCTAACGGGACACGTTAGTTCAGTGAACTAAGAAAATGAGGAGATATTTTAAATGGGACAAGGATATATTTTAGTCAATAAAAGCAAAGGAGAAATAATAAGCTTTGCCCATCTCCCAGCAAGTAAAGCAAAGGAATTAACCGGAAATCCCGTAACAGCAGCTATGACGACCTGGTACCTTTTGAGTAATATAGGCGATCAAATTAGTTTTATTGAAGAGGAAAATGTATTGGACGATTATCACGATGTAACCGATCTGCTCATTGACGATTTGATTAAAAGACAGCTTATAAAAGACGACGGGATTGAGGTGTTTGACCCAAATGAACCTGAGATATTCATTCGGCGGCTGAGGAACACGTGGATGGATTGTGAAGCTAACGAGGAACGTTAGCTCAAACACGATCGGCTACCTTTATTCAACTAACGGGCAGGATTGCGGAACAAGGGCTTAAATGAAATCTGAATAGAGGAGGTAAAAAAGTGAAAAGACCTTTAGGAGTGACTTTAATTAGTTGTTTTTACATAATTGGTGCATTAGTATTAATTTTCACAGCAATATTCTTTAATGCAGATGCAGATGGATTTGGCATAGCCTATAGGTTTGGTTTACCAAACTTTCCAGAACAAATATTTAGGGTTATATTGGCTGTTGCTTCCCTTATCCTCATCTATGGTTATATGGGTTTAAAAAAATGGGGATTTTGGTTAATGATTATTTACTCATTTGGATTCGGTTTAATAAGTTATAATCTATTATCATCGCATAATCAACAACCATTCATAGGGAATGTCAGTTGGTCAGTAATTGTATTGATTTATACGTTTTTTGTTAGAAAGTCCTTTTTCCTCACAAAAAAGGATGAATAATTCATTGAATATATTCAACTAACGGGGAACGTTAGTTGAACGACAACAGCGGCAGTCTAATACTTTATTTTCACCGAACATAAATAACACTGTGCTGGTCATTTAACAAGTTAATTATGGAAATATATATTAAATAATGCATCCAGACTTGAGTGAACACAAATTGCACTTTGCTGTTCTTTACTAAGCTATAAGATAAAAAGAAGTGTTTATATAAATGATGAATCTTACGCAGGATATTGCTAAGCTGAAGGACAAATTGTCCAAGAATATAGCACAGATGAAATTGAGAAAAAACGAATAGGAACTTAACGTATGAATGAGACAATTGCACCGATGTTTGTGTTCCTGGAAAATTGGGAACGATCGTATTTGGTATGTTTTTTACATCGTATCGTGTCCATAACCTCAAAAAATTCGATAATACTGGAGAAGACATGGAGGATCTGATCTCCATCGGCACCATTGGCTTGATCAAAGCTATTGAGAGCTATCGCCCGAACAAAGGCACAAAGCTGGCCACTTTTGCTGCACGATGTATCGAAAACGAAATTCTGATGCACCTAAGATCCTTGAAGAAAACTCGTAAAGATGTATCTCTGCACGACCCTATTGGGACTGACAAAGAAGGTAATGAAATTACACTCATTGATATCCTCGGTTCGGAAGCGGATGATGTTATTAAAGAAGTGGATTTGAAGATCGAGAAGAGCAAGATATATCGAAACCTCGATATATTGGATGACAGGGAAAAAGAAGTTGTCGTTGGTCGGTTTGGATTGGATACAGGCGGGGAAGAGAGGACACAGAGGGAGATTGCGAAGGAGCTGGGAATTTCGCGGATAGAGAAGCGGGCACTCATGAAGCTGTATCATGAGTTTTATAAGGCTAAGCGCTAGGATCTTAAATAATAACTAAAGATTCACTATAGAGTGTTTTAAAAGCGACTTGCCAACAAGGGAGTTGCTTTTTTGTTAATTTAAGTAGTTGAGCTAATTGAAAATAAAAAAAGCATATTCAGATAATTAAGTTTGTAACTGCTGAGGGCGGGGGGGGCGAACCCGTACGGTACTCACGTACCGCAAGATTTTAAGTTCTGCGCTTCTACCTACTACAATTCACCGTGATCCCGATCAGTTTGGTGGTCGGATCAGCCTCCTTTGCCTTCCGGTGGTAGACGCCGGAAAGCAGAACGATAAGCTGCCTGGGGAACACCGTGTAGGTTCGCTCCTCCAACGCAATGGCATACATAGAGCAGCTCGAAAAATTGTACAGCCTCCTTCCCGGGTACAAGCGAGGCGCGACCGTCTGGAACTGCGCGTAATGGTTGGACAGGGGGCATAGCGGGACAGTTCCCATACATAGTATTAGACGGAATAACGGAATAGTGCAAAAAGTAACTTTCTTAGCTAAATAAAACTATCCATCATTCTTATATAATAAAGGTAACAAGGCATCATAACTAGATAAAAGTTATTCTGTAGTAATCCGGTATAATACAAATGTAAGAGAAGGATATGCATGAAGAATGGTAAGTCATCAATGCCCAAGAAGATTAGACGCAGTAGGGAGACTTCGGTTTCTCCCAACAAGGAGCTTGGATTAACATAAAATAACCTCCGCGAGTGAGAAGGATAGGATGGATGCATCATGAAAAGGTACGGGGCGGTCGTGATAGGCTGCGGTTATATGGGCTCTCTCCACTTGGACGCGATATCACGACAGGAGCGGGTCCGGTTGATCGGCGTGGCGGATTGGAACCGGGACAGGGCCTCCTTAGTGGCAAGCCAATACGGAGCTGAGTGTTGGAGCACGGATTACCGGGTCTTGATCGAGCGTGACGATGTGGATCTGGTCATTATCGCCACGTACCCGTCCTCCCATCTGGAGATCGCAAAAGATTGTCTCGCTGCAGGGAAGCATATCCTATGCGAGAAGCCGATGGCGGGTAATGCACGGGAAACGCAGGAATTCATGAAGCTTGCCCGTGGAGCCAAAACCAAGGTCCTGATCGGTCACATCCTTCGCCATAACACCACGTACCAGGCGGTTATGAAGATGATCCGGGAGGGCGCTATCGGCTTCCCCTTGGTCATCCGGTTATCCCAATTGAAGCCCTCCAAAAATTGGGCTTCCCAATTGTCCCTGCTCCGGGACGTCTCGCCGATCGTGGATTGCGGCGTCCATTATATCGATGTGATGCGTTGGGCTACAGGGGCGGAAGTGGTAAGCGTCAACGGGATAGGGCAGCGTCTCTATGAAGAAGTCCCGCCGTACACTTACAATTACGGTCTCATGACCCTCCGTTTGTCGGACGGCTCCATCGGCTACTTTGAGACGGGGTGGGGTAAGGGGCTTCCGACTGATAACCGGAAGGAATTCATCGGACCGGCAGGCCGGATCCGCATCATCTACAAGAATGATCGACCGCGAGAGGATCAGCATCTGGGAAATCTGGTCGAGGTCGAAGACTACCGGAAAGGAACGGTCCGGATGATCAATATGGACTTCTCCGTGAAGCCTACGGGTGCCCAACTGGACTATTTCCTGTCCATGCTGGAGAACAACTTGCCCGCTATACCGACAATGGAGGATGCATGCAAGGCGATGGATATCGCTCTCCTGGCCGATCGGGCGATCCATGAAGGAATTACGTTACCTTGCGCGAAATAAGTGTGGACCAACATGGTGATGGTAACAGGGGATGACCCGGTGTATGGTATACACCTGCTGAAGGACTATATCGTCCACATCCATGTGAAGGCCGGCATCCGACATCAGCCGGTCGATCCGAGGGATGTGGACGGTGCCGTCGGATACCAACCGCTGGATCATCAACGATCACAGATATTATAAGATCGGTATTATATTCCATGAGGTTCAATTGGGCGAGGGGATCGAGACTGCGTATTGTGTTAGCCCCAGTGGGATTCCGAACAGAAGGGAACGAACCATGGAAAGAAAATTGGAAACCTTAGTAATTTCCCGCCTGACAAATCAGACGGATGGTTCAGATACAGAAGAAGTCCAGATCATCAAGCAGTATCAATGGCTTAAAGGGTATAACCCGGTCGTTACAGCAAGATTAAATTACAGTCAGGAGGATCTGAAGCTTCAGTTTAAGGTTTACGAAAAGAATCCAATACGAACATATAGAAACATGAATGATCCCGTGTATAAGGATAGCTGCATCGAGTTCTTTTTTCAGCCTACTCCGGATTCGGACCAGCGCTATATGAATTTCGAATTTAATGCGAATGGCGCAATTCTCTTGCAGATAGGAGCGGATCGGTATGATCGCTTCCCAATCACTATCAATCCGGCACTTTTCCACGTCCTATGCACCACGGATCAAATCAATGATAAAGGAGAAGTGTATTGGGAATTAAGCTTTTCGATCTCATGGGCTTGGGTACAATCTTATTTTTCGGATTTTCGGGCAGTACCGGGAAAAAGGATAAGAGGTAACTTTTACAAGTGCGGCGACGATACGACCTATCCGCATTTTGGAACATGGAGCAAAGTTCATTCGAACAAACCAGATTTTCATAGAAGCTGTGATTTTGGGATTCTGTACTTAGAGTAACTGCGAAACGCAGTCGTCAATGAATAACTTCCGAAGCCGCAAATACGGGATTGGAGGTTTTTTTATATTTTTTAGGAAAATTATTCAAATAGAAAAAGATTGATATCATGTAAAATTATACATAGGTTTAGATTTTCAAGATACAAACTACAACTACGATTTGTGGAACACGAGTCTCGTTTCAACAGATTTTCAGCGATCCTTCCATCCGAGACTGCCGCCTCACAGCTTGTTCTGTGAACATATTTACGGCGTATAGTCGCTTTAATACCGAGGTCCCGCATGAGTCGCAAAACCTTTTTGTGATTCACAACAAGACGATATTGAAGGTACAACTCATCCTGTATAAGGCGGTATCCTACGGTGCTGTTACGGTGCTCATAAATGGCTTTGATCTTACGTCCGTCAGTATCCTTATCCTTGCGTTTCAGATAGGCATAGGCTTATGGTTTGCTTGTGCTTAAGCTCGCCGATGACGACATATCTCTTCTTCAACCCTCCCGATTCAAGATTTTAACCACTTTTTCAGGATATTTACCTCCAATTTCAAACGACGCATTTCTCGTTCATGCTCGGTTTCAACCCTGTGTGCATCTCTACGTCTATCCTCAAATGAGGTAGCCCTTTGATCCGATACTTTCTCCTTTCTTTGTTGGCATAAAAAATGTACATCCTAGAATTACTTCACGTTTACCCATGGTTTTTCCAATGTCTATTTTAAGGGGGGCGCTTCAAATAAAACCTGCAGAGTTTTTGGTGTGCAACAGTTTTACAAGTACGGGTTACCGCTTCACATAACGATTTATCCCCGCTGTCTAGACTTCGATTAAATGCTCAATCTTGATACGTCCTCAGTGCATTGGAAATCAACTGTTTCGTTAATTTTCGTAAAAAATCATTGATTTATGTAGATGAATGTATAGTAAGGCTATTTTCCCGGCATATAATAGCTTTGCGAAACAAACACAAAGAAATCTCGAAACTCTGTTTCGTTCATTCCAATGAATAAAATTTTCTGGGAATTCATCGGGAGTGGACGCGATTCGCTGATGGTGAAGTGAAAATAGAAGAAACAAAAAGAAACGGAGGCTAATTATGTTAAAAAAAATCTTTACAGTTTGGTTAACGCTGGCGCTGGCTATTTTGCCGCTGGTGGGTACGAAGGTGAATGCGGCGGGTGACTACACTGCTGGCATAAGTGAGACCGGCTCCACAGGCACAATTTGGTTTCAGACCAGCTTAACGCTGAGATTCCTGGATGTACATTACACTATCACATCCGGCGGTCAAACAGGTGTTCAGCAGAATATCTCCATGCAAAAAAATGCAGCTACAGGCAACTATGAATATAAAATTCCCGTTACATTAGCTGCGAACGATGTCATTAAATACTCATTTACCTATTTTAATGAAGCAACCGGAGGAGCAACCGACACAGCACAGGTTTCATACACCTACGGACAAGGCGGAGGAGAAAATCCGGCAACATTATCCGCTCCAACGTTCAGCCCAAGTGCAGGCACTTACACCTCAGCACAGAATGTTACTATCTCTGCTGTACCAAGTGATGCCGCCATTTATTACACCACCGACGGCAGCACACCCACCCGCCAGTCCGCACTATACACCGGAGCCATCCAAGTATCGCAAAGCCAGACTCTCAAGGCCATAGCCGTGAAAACGGGTTATTTTGACTCTCCAGCAGCGATTTCGGCATACAGCATTAATACGGGCGGAGGCCCGGATGTGCCGGTCGGAAGCAACCGCTTGACTATCCAGATTAAAAATGACAGCAAAGGCCAATACACAGATAGCCAGGTTTACTGGCAGATTGTCGGCAAATCCTGTCAAACGGGAAAATTCGTTCACGTGGATGCAACCGGCAGCCTAGTCGAAATGAAACGAACGGACAATACCTATTACAAGAATAACCAAGACGGCAATAATACGAATGATTATTACACCAACTACTTCCATAAGCTGAGTGACGCAAGCTGGGTATCCATCCCGGATATCGAATCTGCAAGGCTCTATATGAGCTATGGTGAGCCTGTATTAATCCGTACGGTTGACGCTCTGGATGGCGCCGGAAATATCGTCGGCCTTGGATATCAGGGACCGGACATCAACTCCCCAACGGACGCCAACCAGAAGGTTTATTTTGATTTTATCGAATTCAATTTGGGTCCAAACGGATTCCATGGCAACACAACAAGAGTGGATCAATTCGGGTTCCCGCTAAAAATGCAATTGATCGGACACGACGGTTACAACCGTACTGTCGGCGAAACGGAATCTCGCGCTGCCATTTACGCCGCCTACAAGAACGAGGTATCCGACAAGTTCGTTTCCTTGGCAAACTCTCCATACCGGATTCTGGCTCCGGGTAAAGGCTCATTTGGACACCCTGTGAACGGTGAAGACAATACGCACTTTTTTGATGCCTACATTAATGACATCTGGAATACTTACCGTAGTAAAGAACTGGTATTTTCCGTCCCTGTCGGCGGAGGCAATCTGGTAACCTACAGCGGGCATGTGGTGCCGGGAACCGACAAGCTCGTATTCAAAAAGGATGCGAATAACGGCAGTGGATTCACACCGTACCAATATTATGTGGATAAACCGACAACTCCTGACGCATTGGAAGGCAAAGGTGCCTTTGACAGAAGAAGTGCTGGCCAACCTGCGTCGATTACCGATGTTGAACTGGCGATCCAGGCCCAACTGTGTGCGGCAATCAACAGACACCTGCTGCTTACGGTTGACCCAACAAACTGGGGAAATGAAAGTTATTTCTTTAAAACAGCACCTTCCAACGAATTTGTGAAGTTCTGGCATAACCATAGTATTGATCGGTTGGCTTACGGCTTTTGCTATGATGATGTCCGTGACTTCAGCCCATCGCTTCATACTCCAAGTCCTAAAGCAATGGTTGTTACTGTAGCCTGGTAAAAGATAAGCACCCTTTCGGGTGGTTTTCTGGATGAATGAATCCATGGATGCCAGTGGGGTGCTACCCTACGCCCCTCATGGATAGCTGGTTTACCATGCGCCGCTCATTCAAGAAGTCATCCGTCGCTGGCTACCCTTGCCGAATGAACTCAACTAATAACACACTTAACCCATGTAATACCACTGCAAAGACTTTAATCATTTATTTAAGACTGTGCTAGAACCGCATGGAAATCATGTCTTTGTTTTCTTTATAACTAATGAGATTTTGTTTGAATTAATAGTGGCACTGATAGGATACTAGCTGTTCAGATAGATAAATTTGAAAAGAGGCAAACACAACTATGTGCCTGCCTCTTTTATTATTGAGATGAGTATGGAGCAACGCTTTCAGCTAATCCAACCATAGTCTTTAGTGACAAGGGCTTACTGGTGGAAATTGAGAAGGAAAAACCGTTTTGCGACCATGATACAACAGAAAATAGGTCGTTGTTTCCTTTAATGGTCAATTTACCATGGTCTGAGGGAACAGTCTTGATTTGTCTATATTCAGTAAAATCTCCGCTCTCATCCAGCTCTCCTTCTGTCATCTGGAACTTAATTCTGTCAGTATTGCTTGAGTAAATCAGCTGGGCGGTTCTCTCAAACAGAATCGAACTTGATTCCAGAGTATAATCTTTAGATAAACTCGAAGGCATATAAAGCTGAAAGGGAAGATTTTCAGACAGCTGGGACGGGCTCTCATAATCTATAACGGGTGAGGTAGTTAGTAAAGGTGGTATAGGAGTGTCCGGTTTCATTATAAAAGGCTTAACCGTCATAAAACAAACCACAAGGGCTAAACAGGCTGCAATGGAAATCACAAACTTAAGAGAAATACGGGGCATAACGGGCTTTTTCGCCTCGGATATACTTTGCTCTGCCTGGGCTAAATGAGCCAAAACCCGTTGTTCCATATCTGGTGTAACATAGATCATTTCCTGCACCTGCCGATACTTATTCTTCAAAATCATACACCTCTTTTAATTCATCTTTCAAATAGCCCCTAGCCCGGTGTAGTAGGGAACGAACAGTAGACTCTTGCTTATCGAGTAGCTTGGCTATCTTTTTGGTAGTCATATCCTCCTGATAAAATAGGTGGATTACTTCTCGATACTTAACTGGCAACGAACCGACAGTATCCCACACAAAGGAGAGATCCTCCGATATCTCACAAGAGAGTGATTCAGACAATTCCTCCCAGCGTCGTCGCTGGTTATATTTAATTTTATTTTTGCATAAGTTGATGGCTACTCTCAATAACCAAGCCTTTTCGTGCTCCAGGCATTCAAAAACCGGCGCTTTCCGTAGCATCTGGAGTAAGGTCTCCTGCAAGATATCCTCGGCATCAGATATATTATGAAGATAGGAATGGGATAACCGCAAGAGAGCATCACCATGTGCTTTTAATGCAATCTCCACTCGCAGTATATTAGCGCCTCTGACTTGTGACTGCATCGCATCAGAATTAAGTCTTGGCTGATTGCTGGCTGCACTACTAAGGTTAATATATTGGCCAAAAAAGAGACGACATAAATAAATGATAAAATTTAATCCTGTTTTAATCCTGAAAAGGTAATTAAAGGACGGTTGTAGAAAGACGGGATTATTCGTCATTATACCCTCACTTTCTCTAAAATCATCACAAACAAGCGACCCGGAAAATCAACTATTTCCGGGTTGTTGTAATTGCATAGAACTGGAATTATATGATGCTTTTAATGATGGCTTGTAACTCTTCAACGGAGAGTGCGCTATCTGGCATCAAGCAATAGTTGAAACCATTTGATTCCCAAGAAGCTATGGAGACAAGTCCTTTATTTCCTTTCAGTGTAATCTTTAACTCTCCTATGGCGACAGTTTTTGTGGTCTCATACTCGTTGTAATCACCGCTAATGTCACCGGAGTTTTGCGATACACGATAATACAGTTTATTATCCCCATTCTGATAAACAATCTGTGCCATTTTAATCTCAGTGTCATTTATGATAGAAATAACGTCCTGCTTGTAATTCTTCGGAAGCAATGAAGGAACCGCAAAATCTACACCCATTGCCTTTCGTGCATCCTCCACAGTATTATAGCTCACATAGGGATTTGGAATCTCTGTTCCCTTTTTGTCGGCGTCTTTGCTTACTTTATCACCATTAATACTGATGCTACCGTCTTTTACAACGACGGCATTTTCATTACCGAGTATAATACAGAACAGTCCCACAGGCACATAAACGGAGCCACTGATTGTAACGGGAGCCGTACCAAGGGAAGTGGGTGCAGTCATACCAAGGGAATGAGTGCTATAGGCAAAAAAACTGTCTGTTCCAATAACGAAATCAGTTTCTCTCTCTCCGTTTTCAGCATGGAATGCCTTCTTTTTTTCATCCCATTTGACAGTAAAGCCAAGGGCTTCAAAAACTGCACGAGCAGGCACCATGGTGACATTATTGATCACTTTCGGCTGTAGTTTTATCACTATTTTATTCCCAGTAATGTGATACTCCTGATGAGTGGCAGTCAGCCCGTTCTTCGGTGCATTAGCGGCAAGACCCGTCATCGGAAATGTAAGCGCAAGTGTGCAGGCCATAATGGCTGTAGAAAGTTTATTCATAGTTAAGTTCTCCTCTCGTCTTGAACCGCTTATTTGGTTCTACACTGTGTAAACAACTGGCATAGAGGAAATGTTGCATGAAGGATGAAAATTTATCAGGGCAGCAGCCATTACCACTATGTTCATCAGAATATAGCGCATCCACAATCTGGAGAGGAATTGGACTTAAGTACGAAACTGTTACGCAATTTGCTTCTGAGGACGAACAAAGTCTCTGGATTAGATATATCGTAAGTATCATTAATTAGTTGGAATTGAGATTGACATTATTTTCAAATAAACTTATAATCAATTCGGAAATCGTAATAATTACTAATAACTTTGAGTTTTTTATGAGTATAGATATAGCTAAAGTATTTGAAATACTTCATATGGAATACAAGATATTTCAGCTGCAACTCAAGAACAATTTGCATCAGGAGATGAAATATCTTCTTCTAGTTTATTGTTGTCACAAATGAAGATCGTCCTGAAAGAATATCAAAAATTTAAGGCTTAAGTTAACAATAAAGAGACCCTAAACGAGGTCTTTTTTTATTTAAAGAAGCATGGATATCTCAAAAAATATTGCAAAGTATCCAAAAGATATAAAAGCACTGCAGCTATGGATTTTGGTATTAATAAGTACATCTCCAATTTTAAAATGAAATTTAAGGCTAGCATTCTTTAAATAATAAATATAGTTTTCACATGATTAAATACACTATTTTATTGGGTTATATAAGCGATTTCAAGAGATTATCATGAAGTCAGAGAAAAGGAGGCAATATAAATGGAAGCGTTAACAGCAGCGAAGCCACTTAAACCCCGGGGGAAATCGGGTAAGTTCTGGAGGACTCTTTTTCAACAAAAGTATTTGTATTTGATGTCCATACCTTTTGTTGCTTGGGTATTCGTATTTAACTATATCCCGATCTGGGGCTGGACGATGGCATTCCAACGCTATCGGCCGGGTAAGTCTTTCATGAAGCAGGAATGGGTAGGGCTTGATAACTTCAGGGAATTGTTCCATGATGAACGGTTTTACATGGCACTCAAAAACACGTTGGCTATGAGCTTTATGGGGTTATTCGCAGGATTTACAATTCCTATCCTATTTGCCCTCTTGCTTAATGAACTGCGCCGTCAAATGTTTAAACGTATTGTGCAAACCGTATCGTACCTACCCCACTTCGTATCCTGGGTTGTCGTAGCTGGGATCATCAACAAGATGATGTCCATCGATGGCGGAATCAACGGACTACTTATGAATCTGCATATTATTGCTGAACCTATTCAGTTTTTGGCGAAAGCAGACTGGTTTTGGGGAATTGTGACAGCTTCCGATGTCTGGAAGGAGACAGGTTGGAATTCGATCATCTACTTGGCTGCAATGACGGGAATTGATCCGGAACTGTATGAAGCGGCCAGAGTAGATGGGGCGGCCCGGATTCGACAAATGTGGCATATTACGCTTCCGGGAATTCGGACAACAATCATCATTCTGCTGATTATGTCCATCGGAAACTTAATTAATATCGGTTTTGAAAAGCAGTTCCTGTTGAGCAACCCGATTGTTGCTGATAAGGCCGAAACCTTGGATCTGTATGCCTTGAATTACGGTTTACAGCTTGGGCGTTATTCCTTTGGTACGGCCATTAATATATTCAACTCTGTAGTTGCAGTGATCCTGCTGTTTACAGCGAACACGATATTTAAAAGAACATCGAAAGAAAGCATTATGTAGGAGGGCAGGGATATGAACAGACAAAGCAGAGCTATTAACACTTCTAGGTCCGATCAGATATTTGACATTGTTAACTGTTCCTTTATGACTTTGGCGTTTGTCATTACGCTTTACCCCTTTCTAAACGTACTGGCCATATCATTAAATGATTCTATGGATACCGTCAAGGGAGGGATATACCTTTGGCCGAGAAAGTGGACTTGGGCAAACTACGATGCCATCTTCTCCTTCAAGGGATTGATTACCGGATTTAAAATCTCATTGCTCAGAACTTTTGTTGGTACGTTACTAGGATTGCTGAGCTCATCCATGCTCGCTTTTGTCCTGAGCCGGTCCGATTTTCAGGCAAGAAAGCTGGTTTCGACTTTTCTGGTCATGACAATGTATGTATCCGGCGGATTGATCCCGGGTTTTATCCTGATCCGTCATCTTGGAATGATGAATTCCTTTTGGGTTTATGTACTGCCCGGTATGGTAAGCGCTTGGAATGTATTTATCATCCGATCTTTTATAGACGGACTGCCCAGTGCACTTCAGGAATCTGCCAAGCTGGACGGTGCCAATGATTTTACGATCTACTGGAGAGTGATCCTCCCTCTTTGTAAGCCTGTGTTGGCTACTGTTGCTCTCTTTTTGGCAGTGGGTCAATGGAATTCCTGGTTTGATACGTTTCTTTATAATAGCACGGCTCGCCATCTAACTACCTTGCAATACGAATTGATGAAGGTGCTGCAAAGCACGCAGATCGGTTCCAATGATATTCATGATCCGAACATGTCACAACTAATGAATAGGATTTCACCGGAATCTGTCAAAATGGCCATTACCATCGTTGTAACTGTACCCATTCTGATCGTCTACCCCTTTCTGCAAAGGTACTTTGTGAAGGGGATGACCTTAGGTGCAGTGAAGAGCTAGTTTCGGTATCAACAGGGTTACCTGTTATACATATATCAATATCTTTCAGGGGAGGCAGTACAGATGAAGGGGAAAACAGGTAAAATGATATTAACGCTAATACTGGTCCTATCTTTAACAATCACAATGATCGGTTGCAGCGGCAATAACAATGAAGAAGCCAATAATTCAAATGTCAATTCTAGCAAAGGAGCAGACAAAGGAAGCAATGACAACCAAGGTTCAGAGAAGCTTGAACCGATCACCTTCTCTTTTTTTGCAGAAGATCCAAATCCGAACTGGGTAGACATGCGGGATGATATCGGGAAAGTCATCACAGAAAAAACAGGTGTATCTCTGGATGCAGAATTTGCTGTAGGTGATCCTTCCCAAAAAGTATCGCTTATCGCAGTCAGTGGCGAGTATCCTGATTTGATCAGTGCAAAAAACGATATTAACAAGATGGTTGATGCAGATGCACTCCTTGACCTGACCGATCTGATAGAGAAGCATGCCCCTAATATCAAAAAGCTATACGGGAAATATATGAAGCGCCTGCGTTATAGTGAAACAGACAATAGTATCTATTCACTTCCAACTTATGCAGGCGTGGATGGTATCGGGTTTAGCGCAACCGGTGGTTTCGAGCTTCAGCATCGTGTCGTGAAAGAGCTTGGATACCCGAAGATCAGAACAGTTAAGGATTTCGAGAACGCTATCAAAACCTATCTCGACAAGCATCCGACCAATGAAAAAGGCGAGAAAAACATCGGTCTATCCCTGCTCGCGGAAGACTGGAGAATTTTGATCTCTGTTACAAATCCTGCATTCTTTACTACCGGTGCCCCGGACGATGGAGAATATTATATCAACCCTGAGACCTATGAGGCAATGTATCACTTCAGACGTCCTGAAGAGAAAGAATACTTCAGATGGTTGAATCATATGAACGATATTGGTCTGCTGGATCGAGAGTCCTTCATACAAAAATTTGACCAATATAAAGCGAAAATCGCATCAGGCAGCGTATTGGGCTTGATCGACCAAGACTGGGAGTATGGTGACGGTGAGAGAAGCTTGAAGGCAGAGGGGAAATTCGATCATGCCTACGGTCATTATCCGGTTACCCTGAATGAACAATTCAAAGATCATTCTTTCCAGTCAACTGGCTTCATGGCAGGTTACGGTATTTCGATCTCTAAAACTTGCAAAGATCCGGTTCGTGCCATTAAATTCCTTGATTATCTCGCCTCCGAGGAAGGCCAAGTTCTTACCTACTGGGGTGTTGAGGGTATGCATTACGTTGTAGAAAACGGTGTGCGAAAAATTCCTCAAGAAATCAATGATCAAAAAATCAACGATTCCATTAATTTCTCCAAAAAAACAGGTATAGGCTTTTATAATAACATAGGTCCGCACTATGGCGACGGCGTAAAGGATTCTACAGGCAACTATATTACTACTAACTTCCCGGAACAAATTGAAGCTTCCTATAATGATGTGGAGAAGGAAGTGTTAACAGGCTACGGCATCAAAAATTGGAAGGAGTTATTCCCGGGTGAATCTGAATTCCCGGTTAAGCCTTGGGGTGTAGCATGGAACATTTCTGCTCCAGCTGACTCCAAAGTCAGTGTGCTAGCTGAGAAAATGAAGGATATTACCTGGAAGCGTATACCTGAAGCGATTCTTGCAAAACCTGAAAAATTCGACGCCATCTGGGATGTTTATATGAAAGATATCGAGAAGGCAGGCGTGAAAGAGATGGAGAAGGAATATACGAAGCTGATTCAAGCACGCGTGAAGCTTTGGAATGAATAATTAAACATTAAAATTAGCCTGTATAAAATACAGGCTCTTAAATTTAGACAGACAGAAATGATTCGCGATAAACGTTAGCTGTAAAAGTTACTAATAATGCTTTTAATAGGAGTAATGTATGCCATAATGAACCTCTTAAATAACATGAGGATACGGAACAAATTGATATTATCCTTCATCATTGCTGTATTTGTTCCGGTCATAATAGTAGGTTTTTTTTTAACGTTAGAACTGCGGAAAATGGCATTGAATAACGCCTTAGATCAGAGTGTAAAGAATGTGGAACGGTTGAAGAAACGGACGGAGGATTTATTGTATTCTCCTTCCGATGTATCTTATCGTCTGTTATTTGACCGTCAGCTGAGTAGGGTTGTCACCGCTCAATATACATCCGTATACGATGTAGTCAAAACGTATAACGACTATAAAAAATTTCAAGAATACGTGGATTTATATAAAGAAATTGAATATTTTCGTTTCTTTATCAAGAATCCTACGATGTTAAATAACTGGATTTTTAACCAGCCAACACCGGAAGTCATGCAAATGCCATGGTATGTAGATGCGATGAACGCCAGGGGACTAATTACGTGGAGTTTCATTGAGGATGTTAACACGCACAAGAAACAGTTGTGTCTGATCCGACGAATAGATTTTTTGGAAACTCATAAAACCGGAGTGTTGGTAATTGCTATCAGTACAAATGAGTTGGAATCCATCGTAAGCCAGGAGCCTTTCGAGACCATGATTGTGGACAGCTATAACAATATCGTGGCAGCAAATCATGAAAACCTAACTGGAAGGTCCTTGGAGGACATTCATTTGGATACTGAATTAATGGATCACGGCAAAGGAACCTACGATGCTCTTGTGGATGGTAAGAAATCAAAGATTGTTATTGAAGAGCTGATGCCAAGATCAAGTCTAAATGGAATGCGTATTATTTCCATTTATTCCGTTGAATCCATTGTTAAAGATGCCAATCGGATCAAAATGCTGGCTCTGTCCGTGATCATCGCCAGCTTGTTTGTGGCAGTTTTGCTGGTTTACTTTTTCTCCATGTTAATATCATCACGCCTATTGCGCCTAAGCAAACATATCAACAAGGTAGCTTTGGGAAATTTAACGATAACAATGCAGATTGAAGGTAAGGACGAGATTGCCCAACTTTCCCGTCAATTCAATTCGATGGTGGGCAGTATCCGCGCGTTGATGTCGGAGATTCAAGAATCTAACCAGCAAAAAAGCTTGCTGCAGCAAAAGCAAACTGAAATCAAGCTGAAAATGCTGGCAAGCCAAATCAACCCGCACTTTCTGTTTAATGCCCTTGAATCGATCCGGATGAGAGCGCATTTGAAGGGAGAAGCTGAAATATCCAATACCGTACAGATGCTTGGAAAAATGATGCGGAAGAACCTGGAGGTCGGCAGCAGGAGCATCCCGCTGAAAAGTGAGATTGAAATGATTCATTGTTATTTGGAAATCCAAAAATTTAGGTTTGGAGACAGATTAACCTACAAGATGGATGTGGAACCTGCTGCCCTAAACGTGCCGGTTCCACCACTGATCCTACAACCCTTGGTCGAAAATGCAGTCATCCACGGATTGGAAAATAAGATGGAAGTGGGTTGTATTTTCATAAGCGTGACACGCCTTCAAGATGAACTTCAGATCGAGGTTGTTGACAACGGAATAGGCATATATCAAGAAAAGCTCGAAGCATTGCAAAGCTCCCTGGAAGACGTAGAGGATGAAAAAAATAGGATTGGTTTACGAAATGTACATCAGCGTCTTGTGTTGACTTACGGCAATACATATGGGCTTCACATCGATAGCAAAAGCAATCAAGAAACGAAGGTGAGTTTTCGAATTCCGCTTGGAGGAGATAAGCATGTATAAGATTCTTATCGTAGATGACGAGCAGTACATTCGGGAAGGATTGAAAACACTAATTCCCTGGGAAAACGCTGGTTTCCAAGTCTGTGATGCGGCTTCTAACGGAATAGACGCCATTGAGAAACACAAAACAATGCTGCCGCATCTCATGATCATTGACATCCGTATGCCAGGCATGAATGGATTGGAACTGATCGAGAGGCTCCGAAAGGAGGATCCCGATGTTCATTTTCTTATATTAAGTGGATATGCGGATTTCGATAATGCTAAAAGAGCCATGACCTATACAGTGGACAGTTATATTTTGAAACCTGTGGATCAGGATGAATTATTGGATTACCTGCATCGTTTAAGGAGCATCCTTGATGGGGAGCAAGAAGATAGACGGGAGAAGATGAAAGTAGGGTTGATTCAAGCTTTGCACTTGGGCGCAGTCACCCCGGAACTGGCGGAGCATGCCATCCGGTATAACCTGATGTTGAAAACCTGTCAGGTGTTGGTGATTGAGCTGTCCAGCGAGAAAAAAACAGCCGAAAAAGCGCTATACCGAATGGAAGCGTTGCTTAAGAAACACTTTGAGGCTTCCGGACGTGGAGAAGTAGTTCCCATGGGTTCCTACACGGGGATTCTTCTAAATGAGGATATAATCCAGGAAGAGGATCGAAAAGCCCTACATTCGGAGCTTATTCAATTACTTGGTTCAGAGCTTGATTTCTGTGCCGCCATTGGCAGTCCAGTACATTCATTGACTGATGTAGTACATTCTTATCAAAAGTGCATAGACCTTTTGGCCTTCCGCTTTTTTATGCCAGGTGAAGACTTGCTGCATACCGCTCCCGACTTTCCATCATTGGAGCAGGAGATACCGCTTGATTTGGAAGAGTTTTCCCAAACATTATTGATCGCTCTAGATGTCGGAGATATGGAAGCTGCACAGAAATGTATTATTTCAATGGGAGATGAGATGGTTCAGGCCGGGTACAGGGAGCAAGATATGAAGCTCGCATATGCGCAGATCATTTCAACGACCATAAACAAGTTGTTACTCTCTCTACCAACGAAGCACGATGTCATACAGGATGCTCGTGGTAGAATCGTTCAGTTGTATCAGCAACAAAGTAGATTTGATCTCAACAGGTTTGCGATGCGGTTGTTATCTGATTTAAATAGACAGATTAAATCAAGTAATGGAGATACCTCATTGAAGCAGTTGATCGAGTTTATTCAGCGGAATTACCACAAGAATCTCAAGCTGGAGAGCCTAGCGGATTCCTTTAATTATAACAACGCATATTTAGGTAAAATTTTCAGGAATTATACGGGAGAGCCCTTTAGGACTTATTTAGATAAAGTACGTATGGATCGCGCCAAATCCTTGTTGGAGCAGGGATATAAAGTATATAAAGTAGCAGAGTTGGTTGGTTTTCCAAACGTTGATTACTTTCATTTTAAGTTTAGAAAATATGTCGGTTGTTCCCCTTCCGATTACAGGAAAGCCCATTCTTTACAGTAGAAGCGCTTAAGGTAAGGGTGAGTGAAGGCTCGGTCTTTTTGACCGGGTCGATTGTTTTTGTAATGTGCCTTGCGTTGAATTCAGCAGTATCATTCAAGTCCTAAACGGGTCAGGCCAGTGTTTACCCTAGCCAAGCGCGGGGGAGTCCAGTGTGAGGAGGAATGAGCCTATAAATTTTATATGAAATTTAGTAGTAGAATGTTGGGTATTAAAAAGTATTTGTATATTTTATAATCAAATAGAAATGTAAGCGGTTTCTTGTTATGGAGAAACCTGCTTGAGAACGCATCTTGTGAATCTCAATTTAAATAACTATTATACTCGATTGATAATACCTCTTAGATCTGACCCTTTCCACCTCTATATGCCTATCAACTAAACTATACCGATTTGACACGCTACTTTTTGGTAGCCATGTGCTTTTATTACGCAGTAGTCAGCCTATTTATTTGTAGATGAACCGTTGTCCATTATAATGCAATTTCACCAGAGTACACCTACTTTATATTCCTTCAACGTTCTAGCCAACATTACCATCGGCTCTTAGTTTGGATCTTCTTTTTCCTACCTATCCATCCCTCAAGTTATTTATTTTATCTTTTTACATCATTAAATCTCTATGGATTTTTATTATGTAAGGCATCCATAAAGATACCAATTATCCGATTATCTTTACAACTTAATGCGTAATTCGCTAAATGACAATGAGACACCAAGAGATACCATATAGATAAGCGAGTGATCCTTTGATAAAGGGGGGGATTAACGGGGAATTGCCTAGACGCTTCAATTCTTGTACAGCAGAGAATGGTGCGGACAACCTCCATCTGAGCGTCCACTGACCATCAGGTATATGAAGGTTTCGGTAAGCCGAGAAAAGTGCAACAAACAATTTAAGGAGGTAGTTATACATGTTGAAAAGAATGATTGCGTTTTTTTTTGCATCTCTTATCACCTTCATGGCCGTATCCTTCGTCCCAACTGAAAAAGTAAAGGCCGAAGAAGTTAATTCGGTAGTATCCAAAAACGGCCAATTGCGAGTTTCTGGAAACCAATTAGTGAACCAGGCAGGAGAAGCGATCCAATTAAAGGGTATGAGTTCACACGGCTTGCAGTGGTTTGGACAGTTTTCGAACTACGACAGTATGAAATGGCTAAGAGACAATTGGGGTATGACCGTGTTTCGTGCTGCGATGTATACGCAAGATGGCGGATATATCAATGACCCTTCCCAAAAAAATAAAGTGAAACAAGCTGTACAAAACGCTATTGATCTTGGCATCTATGTAATCATCGACTGGCATGTGTTGGGTGAGCAAGACCCGAACGTCTACAAACAACAAGCAAAGGGATTTTTTAGTGAAATGGCCTCCTTATATAAGGATTATCCGAACGTGATTTATGAAATATGTAATGAGCCTAATGGGTCTGCCACTACATGGAACGGTAAAATTAAGCCTTATGCTGAGGAAGTCATTCCGGTTATCCGTTCCATTGCTCCGGGTAGTATTATTATCGTAGGAACCGGAACATGGAGCCAGGATGTGCAGGATGCGGCGAACAATCCGCTCTATTACAGCAACATTATGTATACAACGCATTTTTACGCTGGTACTCATGGTCAATGGCTAAGAGACCGTATAGATTATGCGAGAAGCAAAGGTGTAGCTGTATTCATCACGGAGTGGGGAACAAGCGATGCCTCTGGAGATGGCGGTCCATTCCTTGCCGAATCTAAGGTTTGGACGGACTTTATGCAAGATAGAAAAATAAGCTGGGCCAACTGGTCGTTATGCGATAAATCGGAGGTATCCGCTGCACTGGTACCAGGCGCAAGCCCGTATGGTGGGTGGTCAGATGCACAGTTAACTGCATCCGGTAAGTTTGTCAAAGACCAAATGTATGGATCCTCGCAACCGCCAAGCGATGGCATTGTTTCAGGTAAAATCTACAAATTGGTTAACGTAGGCAGCGGCAAAGTATTGGATGTAACTGCTGCGGGTACTTCAGACGGTACAAATGTACAGATCTGGGATGATAACGGAACCGGTGCTCAGCAGTGGGTAATCACAGATGTCGGCGGCGGGCTGTACAACGTCATTAACGTCAATAGCAATAAAGGTTTGGATGTAGCGGGTACAGTTAGTGGTTCGAATGTACAAATATGGAGCTATGGTGCCGGAGCTAATCAGAAGTGGAAAATTGTCAAGGTTGGGAGCGCTTATAAATTGATTGCCAGCCATAATGGTAAAGCTTTGGATGTAGCTTCCGCAGGCACTGAAAACGGTACGAATGTTCAAATTTGGGATGACAATGGCTCGAACGCGCAAAATTGGAATCTGTATCAATTAAACTAACTGTCAGTTATGAAAGAACTGATATAGCAGCCACTCCATATCGATCAAAGGTTGGATTTATAACTTTAAAATCGAATGGCAATGACAATATGCATTTGTTACATGAAGGACTGGATATTATTGAGTTGGAGAGCGATAGAGGATTTAATCTCCATCGGCTTGATTAAAGCCATTGGGAAGTGTAGGATCTCACGGAGTTAAGCTAACATTAAAGTACTAAAAGGCGACTTGTCTGCGGATAAGTTGCCTTTTTAGGAAAGTTGATTAGATAACAAAGTATCCCGGATCCTGGAATATTATAAAACGGGATACCTCATTAGCTGTAATAATATCGGACAGGGTCGCCCTGCAAAGCACCCACGATTTCTTCCAGCTTACCTGTTGCTCCCATATCGCCAGCCAGGCTTGAATCGGGTTCGGTTATGGGATCAACACCCGGGCCGCGTCCGTCAAGCGGAGCTTTCTTGTCGTCCTTCATTTAATCGTCTCCTTTCTGTGTAGTCTTTGTATTTCTTTCCAATCCAAATCAAGAAAATATGATATAATGACGTCGTTATTGTAAGTTGCATTTTTAATATGAAAATAGGATGGACAATATGAGGGGATATATTCATAACGTCGATAAAAAACGATTGCTTATTATGATTATCGGCAATGTATTTCTGGGCATGGGAATTAGTATTTTCAAGCTGTCCGGTATGGGGAATGATCCCTTCAGCGGTATGGCAATGGCACTTGCAGAGAGCGTCGGTATAACATATGCGAATTTTTTGATCTTACTGAACCTGCTATTGTTTGTAATCGAATTCATAACAGGACGAAAGTTTATTGGAGTCGGGACTTTCGTAAACGCAATTCTTTTAGGATATATTGCTACTTTCTTTCATAATAATTGGCTATCTCTGTTCGGCGAACCTCATTTGTTATGGCAGCGAGTGGTTATCGTAGCAATTGGCGTGGTGGTATGCAGTTTTGGGGTCTCCCTGTATCAGACATCGAAGGTGGGAGTAGCTCCCTACGACAGCTTGTCCCTGATTATGAGAGAGAATTTCCCTAAAATATCTTATTTTTGGCACCGGATGTTTACGGATGCGCTTTGTGCTCTGATTTGTTTCCTGGCAGGAGGCATTGTGGGCTTAGGAACTTTGGTGTCAGCACTTGGTCTGGGACCCATCATTCATTTTTTTGATGTGAATTTTACGGAGAAGCTTCTGGCAAAAAGGCGTACCAACTAAAAAGTTTATGAATTGAAGAAAGGCGGGGCAGATCAATCTGCCCCGCCTTTACTGTAATTTGAAGGTCCATTCCTAATGAGCGGATGAACTTTTTATTTCATTATTTTTATGGATATCTTCCGTACCACTATCCAAGGCGGTCTTGTAGTAGAAGCATTTATGTTCTATGACTTCCATCGTTTTTTTCAATTCTTCCATCTGTGCTTCTACGGAAGCTTTCCGCTCCAGGAACATATCATATCTTTGCTGTAAGGTGGAATCCCCCTCAGAGCACCACTCAATGAAATGTTTTATTTCTTTAATTGGCATCCCGGATGACTTCAGGCATTCAATTACCTTTAAAGCGTCCATATCGGATTGTTTGAATATACGTTTACCGCCGGAGGTTCTTTCTATAGAAGGGAAAAGACCTTCCTTGTCATAGTAACGCAGGGTATGTGGTGTCATGTTAAAGGACTCTGCAACTTCACTTATGGAGTATGTCTTCATCATCTATCTCCAATCTCAAATATATTTTGTGCTTGACTTAGAGTTAACTTTAAGTAATAACATATGTTTTGTAAAGCTGACGTTTTAGATTTTATTATTAACCAGAAGAGAGGTTTCACTATGATAAAAGTTAATGCACGCGCTACATTCAGTCAGGAAGGTCCATTTAAGCTAACCACAATCGAACGCAGAGATCTGCAGCCGCACGATGTTCTTATTGAGATTAAATACGCTGGCATTTGCCACTCGGACATTCATACTGCCCGGGGGGAATGGGGACCGGTCAACTATCCACTCGTTCCGGGGCATGAGATCGCCGGAATTGTCAGCCAGATTGGTTCTGAAGTCACAAAGTACTCAGTGGGCGACCGGGTAGGTGTAGGTTGTATGGTTGACTCCTGTGGAGAGTGCAGTAATTGCCATAAAGGTGAGGAGCAGTATTGCCTGAGTGGAAATACGGGCACCTATGGAGCTATCGACCGGTACGGGCAGTATACGCAAGGCGGCTACTCCACTCATATCGTCGTAACCGAAGATTTTGTGGTTCGGATCCCTGACAGTATTCCGCTTGCTGCTGCTGCACCGCTTCTGTGTGCAGGAATCACCACCTATTCACCTCTGCGTCATTGGGGAGCAGCTCCCGGTAAAAAAGTAGCTGTAGTGGGTCTTGGCGGGCTTGGACATATGGCTGTGAAGATCGCTCATGCCATGGGGGCTGAGGTTACTGTTTTATCACAGTCCCTGAAGAAGAAGGAAGACGGATTGCAATTAGGGGCGGATCATTATTATGCCACTAGCGATCCGGAGACATTTAAACAGCTTGCCGGTTCGTTCGATCTAATCGTAAATACTGTAAGCGCGCAGATTAATATCGATGCCTATCTTTCGCTCCTGGCGCTGGATGGTACATTAGTCAATGTCGGTGCGCCTGCTGATCCTTTGGCAGTAAACGTATTCTCGCTGATCGGCCACCGCCGCTCGTTTGCCGGATCGATGATTGGCGGAATTCGTGAAACGCAAGAAATGCTTGATTTCTGCGCTGAACATAATATTGCATCTGAAATCGAGGTCATTTCAGCTGACCGGATTGACGAAGCCTGGGAGCGTGTGCTTGCTTCAGATGTCCGTTACCGGTTTGTCATCGACATCAGCACGATGGGGAATGAATAAGAGACGCCCTCTTTGTTGACATCACATCGTGCATCGGCTTGATTAATGCCATTAAGAGCTATCGTCCCAATAAAGGGAGTAGACGGTCATTCTTGTAGTCTAACAAACATAAAGAACCCCAGCGACGGAATTTTTAATCGCTTGGGTTCTTTGCTTCATTTTTATAGGTTATTTTTTTATCTCTAAATTATGAATTCATCAACTGATATTAGGTGTAGAGTCTCTTATGATGAGTTTGGTATAAATATGAGAAACCTGATAGGGTTGCTTCGGATCATGAATTCGGGAAAGTAGCATTTCGGCTGCTTTCACACCCATCTCATTACTATAAATATGAACCGTAGTAAGATGGGGTTCTACAATGCTTGATTCAGGACCGTTATCAAAACCACAAATGACGATGTCGTTAGGAATGGAAAGTACATTTTTGAGTGACTTCATAAAGGTAACCGCAATATAATCGTTAGCACACACGAAAGCAGAAGGGAGCTCATTGATTTGACTTAGTCTAGTATCTGCCCACTCTGGACTTGAGAAAAATAGTTGATCGTCATCGAGAATGCATTGTGTGAGATCAAGCTGAATCCCGGATTCTATTAGTGCGCGATTAAAGCCCACCCATCTTTCATTGAAACTCCTACAGTGATTATAGTCCCCGATGAACCCCAGTGATTTGTAACCGCCCTCAATTAACTTTTTGGTAAGTTGGTATGTGCTGTGTTCGTTCTCCATGAGAAGTACATCTGCTTGGAATTCAGGGTAACAGACATCTGCAGAGCAGTCGATGAAAATAGTTGGAATACCTAGACTTGTAATCAACTTACTATATTCCGAATTGAACAATTCAATACAAATAATTCCGTCTACATTGGAGACATCAAAATTATTAGGAAGAGACAGGGACTCTTGATCAATGTCTCTAATAATGTGCATGGATAAATTATATCCCTCTGCACTGATTCTTTTTTCCATGCCACTGATCAGTTTCGACCCAAAATGGGAAGTGTTAGGTAAGTTTTCTGTTAATAAAGCGATGTTTCCAGAGTTTCTGGATTGAACACTCTCGGTGTCCATAAAAGCAAATTGTTTATATTTTAACTCTATTGCTTTCTTAATTACTTTGTTTCTGGTTTCATCAGGTATACCGTTCGTTCCATTTAGGGCTTTAGAAGCTGTATTTCTGGAGATTCCTAAAGCATCCGCGATATCTTGTATGGTTACTTTTTCTCTGGCCACCTATGTAATTCACCTCTATATTCTTGTTCTTAATATTCGCCACAAATAGTGTACTATTTGCCATTATTCCAACTCTCTTTAATGTATATTAGTTTGCTAAAAATAGCAACATTATATTTACAAATGCACAATTTAGTTTACATTTTATTAGGTTGTATATGTGCAAAAAAATAGCTTTGTTTTTATGTTATTGAGAAAATGATGAGATTAAAGTATATATCCTTATTTAAATTGGCTGTATTTGTAATTATGTAAAATAGTATGCGTCATTTATGAACAGAATAATTTGTCATATGCACATAAATATTTTTACAAAATGTATTGACGAACGATTAAGTGTTTGGTAAATTGTAAAAGCAGCAGGACATAAGTGAGATTGAAAGCCCTTACTGCATCAAGATGTAAACATTGATAAGAACGGAGGTAAAGGCATTGCATAACCCAATAGAAGCCGAACACGGAATAACGGTGACGCGACATAAGAGTTCCTTAATGGATTATTTAAAGAAGCACTACTTTCTTTATATTTTGCTCGCACCAGCTGTGATTCTGACCCTTATTTTTAAATACGGTCCTATGTATGGTGCGATTATAGCCTTTAAAGATTTCAGCCCAATCAAAGGAATCATGGGGAGTGAATGGGTAGGTTTGTACAACTTCGAGAAATTCCTTTCTTCTCCCAATTTCGAAGTAATCTTTTTGAATACGCTTAAATTAAGTTTCTTCGGATTAATTCTGAGTTTTCCAATTCCGATCCTGCTTGCCTTGATGTTGAATCAAATTCGCCGTGCAGGCGTCAAAAAGAACATTCAATTGTTCTTGTATGCACCTAACTTTATTTCTGTTGTCGTTGTGGTCGGGATGTTGTTTATCTTCTTGTCCCCAACGGGACCGATTAACCAGTTTTTTACCTGGCTTACAGGTGAACCAATTATGTTCATGTCTCGTCCCGAGTACTTCCGTTCGATCTACATTTTATCTGATATTTGGACCGGAGCCGGTTGGGCATCCATTATTTATGTAGCAGCGCTTGCTAATGTCGATCCTGAGTTACATAATGCAGCCAATCTCGATGGCGCTAATCTTCTACAAAGAATACGCCATATCGATCTGCCAACCATTCGTCCAATTATGGCTATCGTATTTATCCTTGCAGCTGGTGGGATTATGTCAATTGGCTTCGAAAAAGCCTACCTCATGCAAACGGCGATGAACTTGCCAACCTCAGAAATCATTCCGACTTACGTTTATAAAATTGGTTTGCAGTCGGGCGATTATGCCTATTCAGCCGCAGTAGGATTGTTTAACTCTATCATCAACATCGTCTTGCTCCTCACAGTTAACTTCACCGTGAAGAAACTGAATGAGGGTGACGGTCTTTACTAAGAAAGGAGCAACAAGCTATGCCTATTAAACATTCCGGATTAGATCGCTTTATCGTCGTGCTGAACGCGATCTTCCTGACACTGGCCGTACTTATCATCGTACTTCCTTTGATTTATGTAGTGATTGCTTCTTTTATGGATCCATCTGTGCTGCTCAGTAAAGGATTATCATTCAATCTTTCGGACTGGTCATTAGAAGGGTATAAAAAAATTCTTTCTAATCCGGCCATGATCCGAGGTTTTGGAAACTCTGTTTTATACTCTGTTTCATTTGCTATGATTACCGTTCTCGTCTCAATCTGTGCCGGTTACGCACTGTCCGATGACAGGCTCAAAGGAAAAGGGTTTTTCATGACCTTGTTTATTATCACCATGTTCTTTGGGGGTGGACTCATACCTACATATCTGCTCGTTAAGAACCTTGGTCTGCTTGATACAGTATGGGCGGTGATCATTCCAGGGGCGGTCAATGTTTGGAACATCATTCTCTCTAGAACTTTCTTCAAAGGAGTTCCGAATGAAATGAAGGAAGCCGCTAATGTAGACGGAGCTTCGGAGATGCGGATTTTCTTCAGTGTCGTATTACCGCTCTCCAAACCGATTGTTTTTGTGCTCGCTCTTTATGCCTTTGTTGGCCAGTGGAATTCCTACTTTGACGCTATGATCTATTTAGATAATCCTAATCTTCATCCACTGCAGCTCGTGTTGCGTTCCATCTTGATCCAGAATCAGGTAGATCCGGGCATGATCAGCGATCAACTCGCCATGGCGGAAATGAAACGATTGTCTGAAATCATCAAGTATGCTGCCATCGTTGTTTCCAGTTTGCCACTCATTGTTATGTATCCGTTCTTCCAGAAGTACTTTGAAAAAGGTGTTATGGTCGGTTCCCTTAAGTAGGAAACAGGCTGCACATAGATAAAAATTAATTCATTCATATCTAATTTGGAGGTCATACCCTATGAAAAGAATTAAGAAATCAAGAGTTTCGACGAAAGCAGCTTCTGTAACTGTACTTGCTTCACTTATGTTCCTTAGTGCATGCGGTGGAGGAGGAGGGGGAAGTGCAGCTAGTAAAGAACAGGACGCCAGCGGTAAAGTAACTTTGAACTTTATTACGCAAAGCTCTCCACTTGCACCAACGGATCCAAATGAAAAACTGATTAATAAACGTCTTGAAGAAAAGACGAATGTTCATATTAATTGGAAGAATTTCACGAAAGACGTATTTGTTGAAAAAAGAAACTTGGCTGTGGCAAGCGGTGATCTTCCTGATGCTATTTTTAATGCGGACTACAGTGACTATGAGCTGCTCAAGCTTGCTAAAGATGGTGCCATCGTCCCGCTGAATGATCTCATCGAGAATAATATGCCAAACTTCAAAAAGGTGCTGGAAGAAGCACCAGAATATAAGAGTATGATTACGGCACCAGATGGCAATATTTATGCCTTTCCATGGATTGAAGAGCTGGGTAGCGGTAAAGAAAGAATCCAGGCGGTAGATAGTATGCCTTGGATCAATGTGGAATGGCTTAAGAAGCTTGGCCTTGATATGCCTAAAACAACAGAAGAATTAAAGGAAGTATTAATTGCATTCAAGACAAAAGATCCAAATGGCAACGGTAAGGCTGACGAAATTCCATTGTCCTTTATTAACAAGCCGGGAGCAGAAGATCTGGCATTCCTATTTGCTTCGTTTGGATTGGGTGAGAACCCTGACCATGCGGTTGTGAGCAATGATGGGAAAGTGATATTTACGGCGGCACAAGAAGACTACAAGGAAGCAGTTTCTTTTATTAACGAGCTGTATAAAGAAGGACTCATTGATATTGAAGCCTACACACAAGACTGGAGTACTTACCTTGCAAAAGGAAAGGATCAGAAATACGGACTTTACTTCTCATGGGATAAGGCCAACATCACCGGAGATAATGACAGCTACGAAGTTATGCCTCCACTTGCTGGACCCGATGGTGAAGTTAACGTAACAAGAACGAACGCGCTTGGTTTGGGAAGAGGTAAGATGGTTGTCACAAGCGCCAATAAGAACTTGGAAACGACAGCGAAATGGGTTGATCAGCTCTTCGATCCGATTCAATCTGTACAGAACAACTGGGGGACGTATGGAGATGAAAAACAGCAGAATATTTTCGAATTTGATAAAGAAAAAGGAATGCTGAAACATTTGCCACTGGAGGGTGCAGCTCCTGTAGAACTACGTGAGAAAACAAGTGTCGGTGGACCCCTAGCTATTCTTGATTCTTATTATGGGAAATACACAACCATGCCGGATGATGCCAAAAGCAGAATGGATATTATCAAGAATATCATGGCGCCAAAGATGAAAGCAGAAAACGTAATGCCGAGTGTATTCCACTCCATTCAAGAGCTTGATCGCCTTACGACAATTGAAACGGATCTTTTTGCCTACGTGCTTAGAATGCGCACGGAATGGTACCAAAACGGTAAAATCGAAGCGCAGTGGGATGAATATCTGAAAGAATTGGACCGTCTGGGCTTGCAAGAATGGCTTGAAATTAAACAAGGCGGATATGATAGAGCAACCCAATAACAAATGATTAATATTGTGGGGTGAAGGCCGTGTTCGATGCAGTTACACTGCTATACACGACCTTCATCTATATAAAGAGAGATGATCTTAGAGCTAAGATCTTATTACGGGAGTAAAGGAGAAAACAATAATGTCTACGATTGCGAAACAAAATTACCGAGGTGTGTATCATTTTTCCCCTAAGGAAAAGTGGATGAACGATCCAAACGGAATGGTTTATTTTGAGGGTGAATATCATTTGTTCTTTCAGCACCATCCGGGTGGAATGACCATGGGAGCTATGCACTGGGGCCATGCGGTTAGCAAGGATCTTGTTACATGGGAGGAACTGCCTATCGCTCTCGCTCCAGATGAATTAGGTATGATTTTTTCCGGCAGTGCTGTAGTTGACTGGAATAATACGACTGGATTTTTTGAAGGTAAACCAGGTTTAGTAGCGATTTTTACGCATCATTTGGATATGCCTGAAGGCAAGCCAGCCATTCAGCGTCAAAGCTTGGCCTACAGTAAAGATAACGGAAGAACCTGGACGAAATATGAAGGAAACCCGGTACTTGAACATGATACATTCATTGATTTCCGTGACCCCAAAGTATTTTGGAATCAAGATACGAATCAATGGGTGATGATTGTAGCTTGTGGTCAAACGGTGTGTTTATTTCATTCTCCTGATCTAATTAACTGGACATATGCCAGCGAATTTGGTAACGGAATCGGTTCTCATGACGGGGTATGGGAATGCCCAGACTTGTTTCCACTTGCTATTGATGGCGATCATTCGAACACGAAATGGGTGATGCTTGTGAGCATCGGTGCGGATCCCGCTTTTGTGGAAGGGTCAAGAACTCAGTATTTCACAGGGGATTTTGATGGAGAAGTGTTCACGCCAGATGAAGATTCGATAAAAGTTCGCTGGATTGATTATGGAAGAGATAATTATGCAGGTGTAAGCTGGTCTGATATACCGGCTGAAGATGGAAGACGACTATTTATCGGCTGGATGAGCAACTGGATGTATGCTAACAAGACGCCGGCAGAAGAATTCCGCGGCGCGATGACGATTGCAAGGGAGCTTCAACTCGAATCAAGACAAGGGGAGATCTTTCTTGTGCAGAAGCCGGTACAAGAGTTGGAATCTGCTCGTGTACAAGTCCTTTCTGTGAAAGAGGCAACGGTGCAAGAAATCAATACTCTTCTTAAGGAGATTCACTTGGAATCTTATGAGATTATAGCTGAGTTCACTCGAGGTAAATCTGTAGGCTTCAAAGTAAGAGTAGGTGCGGATAGTCAAACAATAATCGGTATTAACGGTGAGACAGAGGAGCTTTATGTAGATCGGATGGCTTCAGGTCAGCATGATTTCCACGAACATTTCGTAGGACATCATTCAGCCAAGCTCGAAGCGCTTGATGAGTCAAATGATCTCCGTATTTATGTGGATCGCTCTTCAGTTGAGGCGTTCAGTAATGGTGGTCAGGCAGTGATTACGGATCTTATATTCCCTGGACTAGAATCTAAAGGTATAGCTGTGTTTGCAGAAAATGAGAATGACTTGCTGATTTCCCTGGATATCTATGAGCTTACTCCCTCTGCTGAGCAAGACAAGAATTAGTCATCGAGAGGAGTCATGTATATGCGTATAGGAGCGATTGAAGCTGGCGGGACGAAGTTTATATGTGGCATTGGGAATGAAAATGGGGAAATTGAAGATCAGATTAGTTTCCCAACAGAACATCCTGAGGTGACGTTGCCCAAAGTTATTCAATATTTTCAAGGCAAGCAAGTAGAAGCTATCGGAATTGGATCGTTCGGTCCGATCGATATACGCCCAGACAGCAGGGCGTATGGTTACGTTACTACAACACCAAAGCCAGGGTGGGGAAATTACGATATGCTGGGCACTTTGAAAAGAAACTTTTCGGTTCCTTTTGGATGGGACACGGATGTCAATGCAGCGGCATTTGGTGAAGCCAAATGGGGCGCTGCCCAAGGGTTATCCAGCTGTTTGTACTATACAGTTGGCACGGGTGTTGGTGTGGGAGTGTATTCAGAAGGTAAACTCATTCATGGTCTTGTGCATCCTGAAGGGGGTCATGTTCTTACGAGACGCCATCCTGACGATGTATTCCCAGGGGGATGTCCCTATCATGGGGACTGCCTAGAAGGGATGGCGGCAGGTCCTGCTATTGAAGCAAGGTGGGGGAAGAAGGGCCATGAACTTCCTATGGATCATCTTGCATGGGAAATGGAAGCATTTTATATTGCACAGTCGATTACGGGTGCTATATTGCTTAACTCTCCTCAGAAAATCATTCTGGGTGGTGGTGTTATGCAGCAGTCACAATTGTTTCCACTGATCCGTCAGGCTGTGCTTCAGAACCTGAACGGCTATGTCAGCTCAAGTACTATTTTGGAACACATAGATGAGTATATCGTTCCACCAGGGTTAGGCCAACAGGCGGGATTATGCGGTGCTCTGGCTCTTGGACTCACAGCACTGGAAAGTCAGATTTCTGCTCAATTGTAAAAGAATATATAGAGGAGGTCAGTGCAGTAATGAATTGGCCTCCTTCTTGTTTTTCAATATTAATGATAGAAAAAGAGGGCAAAGAAGATGAAAAATAAAGGAAAAGTCGCAATATGCTTTCTTATGGCAATAGGACTTGTAATGACTTCAGCAGGCATTTATGTAGCAAATCCCGGGACTGGATGGGCTGCGCTCGCTGAACAGGAGGTAAGCAAACGAGCTAAGGAGGGACTTTCTATTTTTGAAAGCGTAACCAATACAAAAACGAATTTGACAGGTTGGCAAATAAAAGGAAAAGGTAACTTGGTGGATACTCCTGAAGGAATCTTACTGACTTCCGATCCAAAAGAAAATGTAATGGCAATCTCCGAAACGGTGTCAGAGGATTTTATCTATGAAGCTGACGTCATGATCAAGGATATGAAAGCTGACGCGACCTTATTGTTCCGTTCTAATGAAGATGGCTGGGGTTCCTACATGCTCCAAATCGTACCGAATGCAGGTATGATTCGTTTACAAGACGCAAGTGGTAGTGAAGGGAAATTAAAAGAGGAGCGAAAAGTTACAGTCAAGGCAGGCGAAATCTATCATCTCAAGGTGAAAGCAGAGGGGGCATCGCTGAAAGTATATTGGGACAATGCATATAAACCTGTGATTGAGGTTCAGGATAACGCGTATCGTACAGGTAGGCTAGGACTCAATGTATGGGATGGTTCTGTTTTGTTCCAAAACATAATCGTAAGTGATCTGAAAGGAAATCTTGATGCTGTGGTTACAAATCAAGGACAATGGCAGCCTAATATCAGCGGCAAAAAAGGAATGGTGGCAAACCAGAGTAAGTCACTGCAAATATATAACAAACAAGCTGCTGATTTTGTATATGAAGGTAATATATCTCTTCGTCCTGATTCTGTTGCAGCGCTCGCCTTTCGTTCATCGGCTGATGGATCAAAGGGATATGAAGCTGTCCTTACGAAGGAAGGAAATCAGGTCCGTGTAAGCTTGACGAAAGCTAACGGAACAACCATTGCAAGTTCACAGCATACCTATCCAAGTCAGATCGGAGCAAAACATCACGTAGAGATAAAGGCAAATGGAAACAGAATTCAGGTCTTCCTAGACGGATACACGCCGGCTGCAATCGATCTAACAGATAAAACCTACACCGATGGATATGCAGGAATCGTCGTTAAACAAGGAACGGCTTACTTCCAGGATACTTATGTGACGGATGCTAGCAGTTATTATAATGAAAAATATCGTCCTCAATATCACTATACGCCAATTCATGGTTCTGCAAGTGATCCGAATGGACTGGTCTACTTCGAAGGAGAATATCATCTATTCCATCAGGACGGAGGCACATGGGCACATTCTGTCAGTAAAGATATGCTGAACTGGAAGCGGCTTCCGATTGCGCTGCCGTGGAATGATCATGGACATGTCTGGTCTGGATCGGCTGTGGCAGATTTGACGAATGCATCAGGCTTGTTCGGGGATTCAGGAGGTAAGGGGCTAATTGCCTACTACACTTCCTATAATCCCGATGGCCCGAATGGGAATCAGCGTATCGGTCTTGCATACAGCAAGGACCAAGGTCGTACTTGGGAATATTCCAAGGCGCGTCCAATGGTTATCGAGAATCCAGGCGATAATGGAGGGGAGCCCGGAGGTTGGGATTTCCGTGATCCGAAAGTGATTCGTGATAACGACAATAACAGGTGGGTCATGGTTGTATCCGGTGGAGATCATATTCGTTTCTTTACTTCAACGAATCTACTTGATTGGACCCTGACAGATAGTTGGGGATACGGGGATTATGTTCGCGGCGGTGTATGGGAATGTCCAGATTTGCTTCAACTTTCGGTAGACGGAACATCACAGAAGAAATGGGTTCTGATGATAAGTACAGGAGCGAATCCAAAAACAGGCGGATCAGATGCTGAATATTTTGTGGGTCATTTAACAGCGGAAGGTAAATTCGTTAATGATAATCCGGCAGGGAAAGTATTGCGAACAGATTTTGGAAAAGAATTCTACGCTTCGATGTCTTTTTCGAACATGCCAGATCATCGCAGCGTAATGATGGCTTGGATGACAAACTGGGACTATCCGTTTGCTTTCCCAACGACCCATTGGAAGGGCGTACTGTCAATCCCAAGAGAAGTCTCATTAGTGACGACAAAAGATGGGATTCAGCTCGCTCAAAGTCCGATCAAGGAGTTGGAATTGCTGCGTAGTCAGCTGTATTCTACTGTTAACAAAGAGGTGAGTCCTTCTTCTCAGAATCTATTGAAAGGGGTTACCTCTGGTATATACGAGATTGAAGCTGAAGTAGAAATTCCAACAGGTAGTCAGGTTAGTGAATTTGGTTTTAACGTTCGTGTAGGTGGAAGTCAGAAAACGGTAGTTGGATATAAACCTAGTGAGAGTCAGATTTTCGTGGATCGGTCTGCATCTGGTTTGACGGATTTTTCGAGTCTATTTAGTACAAGACATGAAGCGCCAATGCAAACGGAGAATAAGCGTGTTAAGATGCGTATCCTTGTAGACGAGTCTTCTGTTGAGGTTTTTGGCAACAACGGTAAAGTCGTTTTCTCTGATGTCATTTTTCCGGATCCAGCCAGCAGAGCTTTGAGCTTTTACACCAATGGAGGCAACGTAAAGGTCGTATCTCTGAAGGTGAATCGGTTAGGCTCTGTATGGAATCAGGAGTCCAATTCCGCTATCAAGATAATGATGGATACAAATGATCGTGAACTGAGCAAGGGGCAAAGCGACACACTCTTTGCAATGGTAGAGAATGGAACAGGCAATGGTGCACAGCCGCTGAAATGGAATTCCAGTAACAAAGATGTAGTTGAACTAAACATAGCAGATAACTTACAGGCAACCATTGTAGCTAAAAAAGAAGGCGAGTCGATCATTACTGTCTCTACTCCAAATGGGAAGATATCAACAAGCGTATTAGTTAAGGTAACTGATGGTGAATTTCATACGAACTTAGGTGGATGGACTAAAGATCTTTCTGCAGCCTCCTGGGTCATTAGTGAAAATGGAATTCGTGGAAATTACTTGAGTGACGCGAATTATATCGCAGAGAAGCAGGCTGGAGACTTTACTTATGAAGCAGATATGATGTTAGGGAAATCCGGGGGAGCAGGCTCTATGTTGTTCCGCGCCAGCGAAGATGGACGCAGCGGATACTACTTAAATCTCGATCCGAATATGAAGTCCGTACGTCTCTTTTATAAAATCGAAGGCCGTTTTGAAGAGCGTCAAATACTGGCGAAAGTTCCGACGTTCATTCAGCCAGGTCAAACCTATAAAGTAAAAATCGAAGCGAAGGGCCCGCATATTGTAGTTTATGTGGACGGGCAGAAAGTGATCGACCTGCAGGATGGCACTTTTGCAAAAGGTCGCTTTGGATTACATGTATTTGGCGGATATGCTTCATATCAAAACGTTAACGTGAGCGGAGCAACACCGGCTAATTTGACCACATCCAGTCTAGTAAATGCAAAACTACAGAAATCTCTCTATACAGCAAATCTCGCAAATGGTGAAGCTGTTACCCTGAAGGATGCGAATGATTCTACGGATCAGAAGTGGGTATTCGTGCCGACGGGGGACGATTCAGGTTCCTATTCTATTCGTACAACAGCCGGTCAGGCGCTTGATCTAGACACAGGGCAAAATAAAATTCAGTTATACCATTATCTCGGATATAACAATCAGCGTTGGATTTTTCACAAAAATGATGATGGTACCGTAAGTATTATTTCTGCTCATCATAAGAAAGCGCTGGAAGTATCAGCGGATGGGTCGACACTGTCTCTAAGCGAGCTTGATCCTACTCTTGATCAACAAAAATGGGTAGTTACGAATTAAAATGAGAATGATGGAACTAATGGGAGAGCGGCTAAAATTGGCGGCTCTTCTTCTTAATCATTAAAGGTCCTTTTTGTTAATCCGAGCCAGGTTCAATTCTTTGCAATTTAGTTTGATGGACCCCGAGATATAATAGTTAACACTGTCGTATTTAAGGTATGAAGATGAAAACTAGACGACATTAAGGTACAATCATACTTAAAAGGAATACCTGATGAATTGATCCCTACGTTCATCGAGCAGGGGGGCTTATGAGAACAGCAAACGCCAACTTAATGAAGGAAATTAATCTTAACAACGTTCGTCAAGTGATGAAACGTATAAATACAGCCACCAAACCCCAGCTGGCAACACTGACCAAACTGAGCGTCGTAACAGTAAACTCATTAGTCAAGGAGCTGCACGAGTTAGGTGAGCTGTTCGAAGACTTGACTGTACCATCAAATGGCGGTAGGCCAGCACAAACTTATCGCTACAATTACAACTTCAGCCTCGGGCTGGTTATTTATCTGAAGGATAAAGAGGGACAGGTACTGATTTCAGCCACCGTTGTGAATTTGGAGAACGAGATTCTGGCGAAGGATGAACATATCATTCCAGTCTTCGAAAGACAATTTTTTTGTGATATTATTGAACACTCTATAGCCTTGTATCCTTCTATCAAGGTTATTGGCATAGGCATTCCGGGACAGGTTGTCAACGGCGAAATTAAAGTCAGCAGCCACCATGAGCTGACTGGCTCACGGATGATTCAAGAGATTGAGCAACAATTTGAGTTGCCTATCTTGGTTGAAAATGACGTTAATGCAGCTATCAGCGGATATTGCATGAACCAGGGAGAGGGAGAGGAACAGTACTTGCTCGGTCTTTACTTTCCAAACAGGTACCCACCTGGCATGGGTATCTATCTGAATGGAAAGATCCTTAAAGGTAATCAGGGCATGTCAGGGGAAATAAAATTCCTGCCCGACATGCCTGACTGGAGTCTCGAGATGGGCAAGGACACGTTCATCGATACTGCCTGCCGGATTATCCAAACCCTGAATGCTGTTCTTGCTCCGGACAAAATTGTAATATATCAGGATAAGGTGGAATTAGAAATCTGGACATCTGCTTGGGAAGCTTATCAGCTTCGACATCCAATGCCCATTTATCCACAGATTGTTATGCAAAATACATTTCAAGAAGACTTCGAGGCCGGCCTGCGCTGGTTGACATTGAAGTCATTGGAGCCGGATTTGGTCGAGCTCCATTAAGAGGTTGTCCCATAAGTCATGAGATGAATGACTTATGGGACAAGCCTCTTTTTTAGGTGATCAATATGAGTATTGATCCAATTGCTGATATGCACTGCACACTAATGATACAGCTCCAGATCAGTGAATAGGTTGCTTGACAAAAAAATGCTTATATCGCATACTTCATACATAGACTTTATAAAGTATATTTATTAAGTGTATAAATGTATTTCTTTACGCGTGCAACGAATCATTTTTATCACGAGGGGGAAGCATGCTTATCTACCTGGTTTTTGATTTTTATATATCTGGCTTTTATCAGTTTAGGACTTCCTGACTCTTTACTCGGCTCGGCAGGTATCATGTCCATGATCATTGCGGGAGGGACCATTAGCATCCAGTCTGTTCAGCAACAGGATGGTCGAGCGTCTGGGTACGGGTAGAATCACATTGTTCAGTTGTTTCCTTACTGCGGTTGCGCCACTTGGATTTTTCATTGCTCCATCGATGCTCTGGTTCATAGTATTTGCCCTACTAACATTGATGTTTTTGAGTACAGAGACGATTAATAGATTGCTGATAAAACCCACGCAAGGGAGGGGATAAAGAGATGGTTTATATCATTTTATGCGCAATCATCTGGGTAGGAGTGTATTTGAATCTAGCCGCATCGAAGGAATCCATGGATGTGAAGCCTATTCGTTCCGTGAATGATCTGTTTGAATAACCAAGGAGTAACGTAAAAAGCATATGATCCTGGATCAAATGCTTTTTTGATAGTACAAAGACTACATCGTTTCAATTGCATAGTTATACTAGAATGAGGAAGGTTGGTCTTTTGAAGGTAAGTAGGGGCTAACAAGCTCCCCTTGGTTATATAGATTTATCATACAAGTAATCAACACCCCAAATCATTCCGTTACAGGCGGAATAGCTTGGGGTGTTTCATTTTTTATAGCGCTTATAATTATTAATTAAGTAAAACTATTGGTTTTGTGAAATATAGTGACTTACTGTTACTTTTGAAGCAGGAAAATATACATATATATTGAATACAAAACAACAAAGAGGGAGGATGAAAATGTCATACAGAGCAAATGCATTACGTTCGTCATTAACCCTAGCTGTTCCAATTATTTTAGATAGGCATTATCATTCTATAACTATGAAAAATATCGAATCCGCCTGGTTTATAGAGACGCATAAGGAATTGTTAGATTCAACATTCAGCACGATATTAATGAGTATGATAGAGGCACTGTTCTTGGATTCCTTTGGTTACGACCAATACCTAAACCTACTAGAAAAAGAGGGGGTGGAGCGAGGGATTTATACTGCAGAAATATTCGGTGATCATTTTGATATCTTACTTGAAATGAGCAAGGATTTAAACTTAATCGCTCAGAATATGATGTTTAAGATCATTGAAGAGATGGAAGATGATTCTACGACTCGATTGTTTTTTTATAATCGTTTAATGGAAAGCAACTGGACCGGTTTTACGGGCTTTGCAAAGGGGTATTTATCTAATAAAAATCAACAGATTGACAATTTGCATGAACAAAAAATTGCTGTTATGGGACAAATGGCAGCTGGTATGGCACATGAAATACGGAATCCGCTTGCTTCGATTAAAGGATTTGCCCAGCTTGTAAATAACAGGCTATATGAACCGGTGATCAAGGCGGATGAATTGCGTGCGTATCTGGATATAACCATTAAAGAGATTGATGCTCTGAACGGATTAGTAACGGACTTCCTAGTACTGGCTCGAAAAGGAGATAGTTCGAAAAATACCGGCGTAGTATATAACGTTATCGAGGTTATACATAGAGTTAATAACATCGTGAATCAACTCATACTTAGTGATGATATTATTCTTTCCGTGGAGTATTCTCTAGAGAAAGTAATGACGTATGGAAACGCCTCTCAACTAGAACAGGTAATCCTTAACATTTTAAAAAATAGTATCGATTCATTCACAGCGTTTAGAGGCAGAATAGACATTACAGTTAGCACAGCTAATGAGACTAACGAAATTATCCTTATTTTTAAAGACAATGGAGAAGGAATTCCACTGGATAAACTAAATCGAATATTTGACCCTTTCTTTACAACCAAGCAAAAAGGGACAGGAATTGGATTATCAATTTGTAAACAATTAATAGAAATGTATGGGGGACAAATTAAGGTAGACTCAGAAGTTCAGGTAGGTACTAGCGTGATGGTTATTTTGCCTTGGGTAAATGATTATCACATTTGAGGCTACGAACAATTTGAATGATTGAATGAAGGATGATAAATGGATCATCAGCTTCTTAGAGCTGATACAGCAAAAATAAACAAGCCTGGCACAGAAGCTCTTCAGGCTTGTTTGTTTTTTTTCATGCTGAAAAGGATCCTCCAAACGATACACAGTATCGCTATTCAAAAATACGCGTTCCTTAGAGGACGGTACAGCCTATTCTACTTAACGCTAAGTTGTATCTCTTTTTCTTTTACAAACTTCTCCAGCACTCTAAAATCCTCGGTAACCTTTTTAAATGGTAAAGATTCCAGTGCCTTATCCCGGTAATCCTTTTTCGCAGCAGCAGACAGACGGGAATCAAGTATGCTGAGTACACCAAGGTCAGTCTCACTACGGATCAGTCGCCCGGTTCCTTGTCTTAACCGAAGCAGCATGTCCGGTACAAAAACGTCATTTAAGGGATCCTTCGTCAAAGATGCCTTATATTCATAGACAGGATCGGAAGGAACAGGGAAGGGCAGACGGAAAATAATTAACTGCGACAAATCAGAACCTTCGATGTTCACGCCTTCCCAGAATACACCGGTACTAAGAAGGACGCCTTTACTGCCACGGAATTCAGCGATCACCCCGTCCTGAGACGATCCTTCTCTTTGAACATGCACCGCCCATGCTAGCTTCTCGGATTTTAACTTATTATGAATGTACTTCATATCTTCCTTCGCTGAAAAAAGAACCAATGTCCGTCCGTCCGTTAAATTACAGAGCCTCAGCATTTCCTTGTATGCCGCTTCAAGATAACCTACCTTGTTCTGATGGTTGTAGTAAGGGATGTCCTTAGCAATATACAGCATGGTGTGGTTGTCATAATCAAACGGCGAAGCCTGGCGCTCCATATAATCTCCCTTGTAACCGAGCGACTGCGTCAGATATGCATATTGTTCCTCTAGTGTTTCTCCGGTTTGGCACATGGTTGCTGACGTTAAAATAACAGATGTTTTCCCGTTAAATAAGCTATATCTTAGGAACTGGCTTATGCCTTTAGGACAGATACTAATAGTGGCCTCACGCTGGGTATTGCTTCCCCAAATCAGGTAGTTATCCTGGACTCCGGCGAGTACATCAAAGAGATCTATAAGTCCGTTCATGGCTTCAAAAAGATTATCGATTTCTCGCTCATGCTTGGAAGTTAAGACGGATAAGCTGAGATTAAACTCTTTCAAAACCTGAGCCCCCCGCTTTAACGGAATCCCTGTGATTTCCGACACTTTTATCCGGTCATTATCCTGCTTGGCTGTTTGCAGCAAATCCGTTTCTACCTGTTTGAAAATATGACCCATGCATCTTTTTAAAAATTTAAATTGCGGCAAAAGGCCGTTATCTGCGGATTGCTTGAAGAGAATCTGTAAGGTGTCATCCAGAATACGGCAGGTTCCCCGGTATGTAAACTCGAGCGTTCTAGCATCTCTAACCTTTGCTTCCAGATTATGAGCTTCATCAATTACGATCAGAGCTGGCCGTTCAGTGATTAATCCCTTCGTTCCTTCTTTTTTCTTGATCAAATCACGGATGAGCAGGTCCTAGTTGACGATAATAAAATCCATGTCGCTGGCGTCGGCGTTAATCTTCGCTCTCATCTCGTAAAATGAACATGTGCTTTTATAATGGCATCGTTCAAATTTACAATCATTCACACAAACATTAGACCATACTGCATCACTAACCCCGCCCTTAATGTCTGCTCTCTCATCAATGTCATAATTCACAATACGCTGGGCAAGTGTAGATAGAGGAGAGCTTGAATCATCAGGTTGTAACAGGTCTGCTGCCCTGTATCGGCAAGCATATTGCCCCATGCCTTTTCCGACTACGGAGCGAACCGATGTAAATCCGAGCCGGCTTCCGATGAATCTCAGATCTTTATGGATCTGTTCTGAAAGTTGTATGGAGGATGTTGCAATAATGATCGGTTGTCTTGAGACTTGGTTAATGAGCAGGCTGGGTATGAGGTATGCAAAGGACTTACCGATGCCGACTCCAGCTTCAATCATTGCGTTTCTACCATTAATATAAGCATCAGCGATATCCAGAGACATATCTTGCTGGCCGATCCGCTCTTTAAGTCCAATCCTGGGAAATCTATCATACATCCGAAAGATGGCATTGACTAAAGAGGGTTCGGTGTCCTTTTTTAGCTCCTGCTTCTGTAATTTATATAGATCACTTAACCAGCTAATAACGACCGCCTCTTTTCAAAATCAATTTTCTTCCAGTCCCAGTTTTTTGGGTGAGGTTGTAATTATCATAGATGAAGCGCTAACAGTCAAGTGTCAGAATATAAAATAATGATTTTTAACCCTTGTTCTTCCAATCATTAGGGATAGGAAGTGCGTAGGATCACAAAGCATTTATTGGATACGTTTATACTCAATATATTAATTAAATTTGAAATATAAATTACATAAGAATTTGGAGGCTACGGGTATGGATCATTTTACTTTTACAGATATGAAAAAAATAAAGAGAGAAAATTTGGGTGATGCTGTACCCTTAGAGCTTTTCAGAACGATTAGACTTATTGGATTATACCAAGCGTTACCCATGAATGGTAAGGGCACAACGTTGACGATAGGAAGAAAAATTGGGGAAGAGTTTGGTGTTACCTCCGTTAATGAACTATTCGGGTTATTCGAACAAATGAAGATAGGGATCCCAATAATAACCCATGAAGATGACAAGGGAATGTCAATTGCAGTACACGATTGTTTCTGCGAAGGGTTACCTATTATGGAAGGGAAAATGGTATGTGACCTAGAGGGGGCCATTATCGAAGGAGCACTTAGCAAAATACGTGGGAAACGAGTTTCCGTCCGGGAAGTGAAATGTAATGTTCATGGGGATGAATGTTGTGAATACATAGTCAAATATTAAAAATTTACGTGATATTTTGATCATAATACAGATGTTTAAATCAGATCTGAAAATGACAGAAGAACAGCGATTCTCCATCCTTGGAGAATCGCTGTTTTGATTTTTTGTTCAATTGTGATTAAGAAGCTGATTTAGGAGTAAACGCTCTACGAATAACCTTCGTCAATTCCATTAGGATGACGGCGCCGAGTGCCAGACCGCTTGCAATCAGCCAATCGGACATTCCGAATGAAGCTGGAATCGAGAAGATTTCTCTAACCCCTGGCAGAACCGCAATCCCGTAAAAGGCAAAGCAGACCAAAACGGCTCCGATGACGTATTTGTTGCTGAAAAACCCAGCTTCAATAGCTGTTTGACTGTTCGAGCGAGCGGCAAAGGTCTGAAGTGTACGAGACAGGATCAGGGTTGTAAATGCCATAGCCACGCCCATATCAGGGGAATGCTGGAGTCCGATATACAGGGATATAATTACGGCTATACCTATAAGTAGACCACGGGTAATAATAGCCTGCATCATTCCTCCGGCAAATATACCTTCCTTCAGTTCCCTTGGATTTCTATTCATCACGTTAGGTTCAGGTTTCTCCATACCAAGGGCAATGGCGGGCAGTGAATCATTCGCCAGATTGATAAATAGAAGCTGAATCGCTGTGAAGGGATTAATCCAGTCGAAGATCAGGGCAAACAGAATGGCGATAATCGCACCCAGGTTGCCTGAAAATAAATAGGCGATCGCTTTTTTGATATTGTCGAATACCGTTCTGCCCACAGATACAGCATTCACAATGGATACAAAATTATCATCAGTCAAAATCATGGCAGCCGCGTCTTTAGCAACGTCGGTTCCACTACCCATGGCAACACCGATATCTGCTTGCTTCAAGGCAGGCGCGTCATTTACGCCATCACCGGTCATGGCTGTGATTTTGCCTTTTCGTTGCCACGCCCGGACAATTCTGATCTTATTCTCCGGGGAGACTCGGGCGTACACACCAATCTGCTCAAGCTTTTTATCCAATTCTTCGTCGGACATGGCATCAAGCTCTTGACCGGTTACGGCAATTTCTTTTTCGGTCATCAGGCCGATATCACGTCCGATCGCTTGTGCGGTTGTCTTATGATCACCAGTAATCATGATGGTCCGAATTCCAGCCTTCTTGGATTCTGCGATCGCGCCATAGACAGCTTCCCGAGGGGGATCAATCATAGCTGTCAAGCCTACGAGCACCAGATTTTGTTCATCCTCAAGACCCACTTCAGTGACCGTATTTGGTACAGTTTTGTAAGCATAGGCAAGTACACGTAGTGCTCTGCTGGAGAATTCCTCATTGGCTTCAATGAAACGATCAAGAACTTCCGGTGTCATCGGCACTTCTTGTCCACTTAGTAGTACATGCGTACAAAGACTAAAGAGTACATCTGGTCCGCCTTTAGTGATCATTGCTTTTTGTCCGTTAAAAGTGTGTAAGGTCGTCATTAGCTTGCGATCCGAGTCAAAAGGAAGTTCGGCTTCACGAGGGAAATTGTCGCGTATTTCCTTGTAATCTTTATTCATGCTGTTACTGAAGGCAATAAGTGCCACCTCAGTTGGATCGCCTAGTTCTTTACCATCCTCATTAATGTTAGAGTCGTTACAAAGCACGGCAATGTGTAGGAGGCGCCGGGCTTCCTCAGACCATTCTTCGGGCTCTTGATTGAATTGATCACGTTCACCTTCCGGTAAAAAGTAATCTACAACCGTCATTTTATTTTGGGTCAGAGTACCGGTTTTGTCCGTACAGATGACACTGGTTGATCCAAGTGCTTCGACGGCTGGCAGCTTACGAATAATCGCATGTTGCTTAGCCATTTTATTCGTACCTACGGATAAGACAATCGTTACGATCGAGGATAGAGCTTCAGGAATAGCGGCGACTGCCACAGCGACTGCAAACATTAGGGCATTCAGGATGGCTTCCGTGGTATCCACTGTATCATTCGACAGCCAAACACGTCCGGCTTGGATGGCAAAGATCAAAACGGACAGCACGATAATCGCTACACCCAGCTGCTTGCTAAAGGTTTCGAGCTTACGCTGTAGTGGCGTCTGCTTGGCTTCGGCGCTCTCAATGAGTTCAGCGATTTTGCCGATTTCGGTTGTCAGTGCAGTTCCTGTTACTACAAGAGTTCCACGGCCATATACAACCAAAGAACCGCTAAACGCCATATTACGACGGTCTCCGAGTGGAGATTCCTTCGCGATGGTATCCGTATGCTTCTCTACAGCTTCGGATTCTCCGGTCAGCATGCCTTCATTGATCTTCAAGCTTCCCGATTCTATGATACGGCCGTCGGCAGGTACGAAATCTCCAGCCTCCAGTAATACGATATCACCGCGAACAAGCTCTCTGGCAGGGACGGTTTTTAAGGCTCCATCCCGCAACACTTTAGCCTCGGGTGCCGACATTTGCTGCAGGGCATCAAGTGAACTCTCAGCTTTACGAGTTTGGATGACACTTATAACTGCATTGAGAATCAACACGAGAAAAATGATAAGCGACTCCATAACTTGACCCATAACAATCTGGACAATGGCCGCAATAAGCAGTACGACCACCATAGGGTCCTTGAAATTTTCAAGAAAAAGCTTCCAGAGGGGATCTTTTTTCTTTCCTTTTAATTCATTGTAACCATCACGTTCCAGTCGTTTGTCGACTTCTGCCGACGTAAGCCCGTTAGTTGTACTCTGCACTTCCTGTAAACTGTCTGTTACATTCTTGCGGTAATACTCCACTAATGATAGCTCCTCTCCGCTGTGCTGTGTCTTTTTTTAGGTCTCATAAGCTTCGATTTACTGCATAAGTGCACATAACTGCGTGTTCTACACAAGTATGGTATATCAGTTCGTCAAATCAGTAGACTTCAGGACCTATCTTCAAACTTACGATTCAACTTGGCGCAAGTTTCAAAATATGGAGCTTAGTATGCGCATATCTAAAAAAAGATCATTCGTAATCGTCCATATTGTGAAATCTTTTTAATGAATAGTATTGGATTACCTATGAAGAAGTCTTAATACATGGGAAGACATAGGAAATTCCTGGATCTTTCGTGTGTTTTCCTATGATTATGGGGGGTAACACCTTTAGTATTAGTATAGTTGTGGATAGAATCGGAAGGTAAAATAATGTGAGTATACATGTAAGCGTTTACAAGGCGGGGGGCGATTAATAGCAAGAAAAGATGTTTCTGCAATGAGTGCAAAGGGGTAGCACTGTTTCGTATTTTGTGATTTTAGACCGGATTGAGGGCTGTTACAAGGAATTGTAGGCAATTCGCTAATGCAAAAGACCAAAATTAGGAGGAATGCTGCAAATGAACAAAATGCTTAAACAAGTCATCTCGATCTTACTCGCAATCGCGATACTTATACCGTCAGGTTTGTTTGCTCCGGTTACGGAAGCTGCGACATCTGAAATTCCTGTACTATTGTATCATCGTATTGTCGATACAGCGACGAATGAATGGACAGATACAAGCGTAGATAAATTCAAGAGCACTATGAAATATCTTTATGATAACGGCTATAATACATTGACTGCGGATCAATATGTGAACATTAAAGCCGGTGTCGAGGCAGCTCCTGCCAAACCGATTTTACTCACTTTCGATGACGGGACTCCTGACTTTGTTACCAAAGCTCTTCCGGTATTGGATCAATATGATATGAATGCGGTGGCATTTATTGTCACTGGATGGATTGGTGCTGGCTACAGCATGTCGCATGCGCAACTGCAAGATTTAGCGACCAACCACCCGAATATCAGTATCCAGAATCATACGCTTAACCATGCAGAAGGTGTATGGAAGACTATGACAAAGGCGGAAGCTTCCGCAGAATTAGCTGAGGCCAATAATTATCTTAAAAAAATCACGAATAAAGATCCTATTCTTTTGGCTTATCCTTATGGGGACTTCAATTCCGATGTTCAGGCTGCAGCTGCGGCGAATGGCATTAAGTACTCCTTTAAAGTAGGTTATCCGAATCAAGGGGACCATGCTAGTGGACGTTATTACGTACAAATGGGTACAACATTATCCGACATTGCGAATTGGATTGGTGGACCTGCACCTGATACGACAGCACCTTCTACTTCGGTAACCGTTTATCACGAATCCTTTTCGAATGGTAAGGGAGTTGCTACACAATCAGGGAACGCAAGCTTGACGCCAGTCACGAACAAGGTTTTTGCGGGTAATGATGACGGCACAGCATTATACGTTAGCAACAGAGCTAATGACTGGGATGCGGCTGATTTCGATTACAGCGGGATGAAGCTTGTAAACGGTAAGACTTATACGGTAACCGCATCCGTTTATGTTGATGCTGATATAGCGATCCCTAGCGGTGCCCAAGCTTATTTACAAAGCATAGACAGCTATGACGTTGTTGCAAGCGCGAATTATGAAGCTGGTAAAGCAATCACTTTAAGTGGGAAATTTATTGTTGATACGAGCAAAAATACGAAACTACGTATTCAATCAAATGCGAGCGGAAAAGAGGTTTCATTCTACATCGGTGATCTATTGATTACCGAACAGGTCACTACAGAAGAGCCAACTAGAGAACCGGCGTTACCTTTTACCACCGTTACTTTTGAGGATCAAAAAGCAGGCGGTTTTGTAGGTAGAGCAGGTACTGAAACGCTGACCGTATCCAACGAAGCGAATCATACGGATGGTGGTTCATACGCTTTAAAGGTAGAGGGCAGAGCGGATACATGGCACGGTCCTTCATTACGTGTGGAGAAAAATGTTGATAAGGGACAAGAATATAAAATTTCACTCTGGGTTAAGTTGATCGAGCCAGCAAGCTCACAGCTTAAGCTTTCAACACAAGTTGGTAATACGAGTGCTAGCTATAATACACTTGCTTCAAAGACCATCAGCAATAATGACGGCTGGGTTCAGTTACAAGGTACCTATCGTTATAGCTCAGTTAGTGAAGAATATTTAACCATCTATGTAGAAAGCTCTGACGCAATAGCCTCTTTTTATATCGACGATATCCGTTTTGAAAACACCGGTTCAGGTACGATTGAAATTGAAAAAGATTTAGCTCCGATCAAGGATACTTATAAAAATGATTTTCTGATTGGAAACGCAATATCGGGAGGAGATCTTGATGGTCTTAGATTGGATCTTCTCAAGATGCATCATAATATCGTTACAGCAGAAAACGCAATGAAGCCGGATCAGGCTTATTCTTCACCAGGCGTATTTGATTTTACTGCGCAAGATAAGCTTGTGGATAAAATTTTGTCTGAAGGACTTAAACTGCATGGACACGTACTGGTATGGCATGCGCAGACCCCTGATTGGTTGAATACAACAACAGATGCAAATAATAACAAGTTTCCATTAAGCCGGGAGGAAGCTCTCCAGAATCTGAGGACCCATATCAAAACCGTTATGGAGCATTTCGGCGACAAAGTAATTTCCTGGGACGTTGTTAACGAAGCGATGAACGATAACCCATCTAACCCAACAGATTGGAAAGCCGCATTGCGTACAGCCCCTTGGAAAAGCGCCATCGGAACAGACTATGTAGAGCAGGCGTTCCTGGCGGCAAGAGAAGTATTGGACTCGCATCCTGAATGGAACATTAAGTTATATTACAATGATTACAATGATGATAATCAGAATAAAGCACAAGCTATTTATAGTATGGTCAAAGAAATCAACGATAAGTACGCGTTAGAACACCCCGGCAAACTTCTTGTCGATGGTATTGGTATGCAGGCGCACTACAATATAAACACGAACCCGGAAAATGTGAAACTGTCATTGGAGATGTTTATATCTTTGGGTGTAGAAGTAAGCATCACTGAGCTTGATATCATGGCCGGAAGTGACTCTAAGCTAACCGAGCAGCAAGCGATTGCTCAGGGGTATCTGTATGCGCAGCTGTTTAAAATTTACAAGGATCATGCAAAAAATATTTCGCGCGTGACCTTCTGGGGTCTTAATGATGGCACAAGCTGGAGATCTGAAAATAATCCATTGCCGTTTGATGCTAACTTGCAGGCTAAACCAGCTTATTATGGTGTAATCGACCCAGATAAATTTATTGCAGAGCATACACCAGAAAGTGTAAATGCTAATCAGTCAACCGCTAAATATGCAACACCTGTAGTTGACGGGGCTGTTGATGCCGTTTGGAACGATGCGGCCCCAATGCCGATTAATCGCTATCAGATGGCATGGCAGGGCGCAAACGGTGTAGCAAAAGCACTTTGGGATGATGAAAATCTTTATATTTTAGTCCAGGTCAACGATACGCAGCTTAACAAAAGCAGTGTCAATGAATATGAACAAGATTCCGTCGAAATCTTCTTGGATCAAAATAATGCAAAAACAAGCTTCTATCAAAGTGATGATGGGCAGTACAGAGTCAATTTTGACAACGAGACTTCATTTAATCCCACAAGCATCGCAGCTGGTTTCGAATCGGCGACTCACATTTCCGGAACAAACTACACGGTTGAAGTGAAGATTCCACTTCGTGGGATAACTCCGGATGACGATACAAAGCTTGGTTTCGATGTACAGATCAATGATGCTAAAGACGGCTCACGTCAAAGTGTTGCGGCTTGGAACGATACAACCGGTACTGGATATATGGACACATCTGTTTACGGTGTACTTACCCTCAAGGGGAAATCTACCGGTTCGGAACCGACGCGAACACCGGATCCAACAGAACCATCAGCAACTCCGACACCTGTTCCGACAGCGACACCAGTACCAACCAATGAACCGACTGGTAGTAGCAACACTGGTAGTGCAGTAACAACTCCACAGCCTGTAGCCATTGCAAACAAAGAGGGTGTTGTTACGATTACACTGGAGGTGAAATCCGATAACGGGCGTGCCATAGGCACGATCTCCAGCGACAACTTGAAAAAAGCGCTTGAACAAGCTACAGCAGCGGCAAACGGCAAGAAACAAATCGTGATCGAAGTACCAAAGCAAACGGATGCGAAAGTGTATGATATACAATTGCCAACCCAAAGCTTGATGGGGAAAGAAAACTTTGAACTATTGCTTAAGACGGAAAATGCTACAATCCAAATTCCAAGTAATATGCTGCCCGACTTAACAGACCTTGCTGAGCAAGTGTCCATACGCATAAGTAAAGTCTCTGCGGACAGCCTGAGTGCAGCTAACCGCAATTTGATCGGCAGCCATCCGGTTATTGATCTAAGCGTAGTATCAGGCGATAAAGTCATTCCGTGGAATAACCCTAACGCGCCTGTAACAGTATCCATTCCTTACACACCGACAGCGGAGGAACTAAGTAATCCGGATTTAATCGTTGTTTGGTACATCGATGATAACGGCAACGTAGTACCGGTTCCGAACGGCCGATATGATGCTGCAACCCAAACGGTTGTATTTCAAACGACCCATTTCAGCATTTATGCAGTAAACTTTGTAAAGAAAAACTTCGGAGACCTGCAGAGCGTATCTTGGGCAAAACAAGCCATAGATGTTATGGCAGCTCGCGATGTCATCCAAGGCACCAGCATGAATAGCTTCTCACCTGCAGATTCTATGAAGCGAGCGGATTTCATTGCTCTTCTCGTGAGAGCGCTTGAACTGAAGGGAACGGGCAAAAGTGCAGCATTGTTCAGCGATGTCCAAAAGACGGATTATTATTATGATGAACTGGTCATCGCGAAGGAACTGGGAATTGCCACAGGCTTTGAAGATGATACGTTCCGACCAAACATTGAAGTCTCTCGCCAAGATATGATGGTGCTGACTGCGCGTGCGCTAGCGGCATCCGGTAAGCAAATCAAGGCGAGTGGAGCTTTGAGTGCTTATCTGGATGAAGCAAGCATCTCCAGCTATGCGAAAGACAGCGCATTATTGTTGGTCAAATTCGGAGTTGTGAACGGAAAGAATGATAGAATTGCGCCTAACGACACGCTTACCCGTGCTGAAGCAGCAGTTATCTTGTACCGTATTTGGAAGCTGTAGGCTCAGCAGCAGTACTCTTTAAGATTTGAAATAGTTCGTGAAAATGAACACCAGGCAGCGACTCTCCGGTTCTTGGAGAGTTGCTGCCTGGTGTTTTTGTTAAGCGGATTATAGTATTCTTAGCGCCAGATATTGCTGTGATCTGCAAGACAACTGCATTCTATGCAGCTATTTCGTATGCAAAAGTATTATTCTGACTTTAATTGTATTCCATACAATTAAAAACTACAGAAACGACCTATAAGGGTGAAAGTCAAGAAAATAGGTGTATGAAATACAGCTATTTTCATTGGTCGAATGAATTAAAGTATTATAGCTGTACGAAATACAGTTAAATACTTAAATAATACTAATTACTTCTATATATTAAGCTTCTTTGGTAACCATTTTTATGAGCTTCACCGTTACATCAACTGCATTATCGGGATCTCCCGGATATGTTGGAAAAGAAGGCGGATGAAATGGTGGAGGACATTTTACAAGTCGTCAACAACGATGACAACCATCACGAATCGGTTGAAGAAGAAAATTTGAGGATACTAGAGAGTCTGCTTAAACATATTGCGGAAAATGCAAAATTCTACAAAGTGATACTCACATCGAAACGAAGCCCGATTTTTACAGATCGACTGTTTGACTTGATGGCGGAAATCATCTCTGCACACCAGGAGAAAAAGGAGGGTGCCGCTGATCATTCCAAGATGCCCATACAGAAGGACATTGCCGTTTGGTACGGTTCAGCAGCCTTAATTGGCACGGTTATTTCTTGGCTTCGAGATGACATGCCCTATACGCCAGTGTATCTTGCCAGACAGATTAGTATGCTGCGTGCGAACTAGTCAAATGAATACGAGCAAAAGAAAAAGCCGCGCATCATTGCGCGGCTTTTGATGTACAAAGCGGGTTACTCACTGAACACTGAGATTATCCCAGTTGACTTGGAATTCCTTCAGCATGCCTTCTTTGGTCAGCTTGCCACCGAGATAGCCTTGAATGCTGCTGGATAATTCCTGCGGCATCCCGTTTGGCAGGCGGGTCCAGTTCCAGGTCAGCGCTTGATCCTTATCGGTATAGGCCAGCACCTCGGCGCCAAGCGCTCCAAGATCTTCTTCGGTGCCCTTAATGCTGTTGAGCGCAGGGATGAACTGGAATTCCTTAGTGATATACTTTTTCCCGGTCTCGGAGGTGACGAGCCAATCCAGGAAGACCTTGGCTTCCTCCTTAACGGGGGAGTTTTTATTGATCACCCAATTGCTTGGCACGCCTACATACAGCTTGTCATTGTCTTCGGGGGTGTCGTCAATGGGCATCGGTAGGATACCCAGATTTAGATTAGGATCGATGCCGTCGATCTGTCCTTGCGTCCAGTTGCCCTGCTGCATCATCGCGGCTTCTCCGCTCGCTACCATTGTGACTTGGGTATTATAATCGGTCGAGAGAGGATTCTTGTTGCCATACTCTACAGTAAGGTCGAGCAGGTCGATCCATTTGGAGAAAACCGGGTCTCCAGCGAAAGTTTTGGAGCCGTCCGTAAGCCCGGCGATAAATGCTTCGGGATCTGGCTGCTGGGCGAAAGCTACGTTCACATTATGATTGCCGAGCACGAACCATTCCTGATATCCATTTGCAAAAGGTGTGATGCCCGCTGCCTTTAACTTCTCGGAGGCTTCGCGCAGAGCGGTTAGAGTTAGGGGTTTCTCGGTGATGCCTGCTTTCTTAAACAGGTCCTTATTATAGATGAAGCCGTATCCTTCGAGATTCATCGGCATGCCATAGAGCTTGCCATCTGCGGTCATTTGTTCTGCTGCTAGGGGCTTTACATCCTTGGCCCAAGCTTCACCGCTTAAATTCTCCAGATATTCCATCCACATATCACGTTCATTGTTGCCGCCGATGGTGAAGATATCCGGTTCATCTCCAGATGAGAATTTGGCGCGTAGGGAGGCGCCGTAATCGGTCCCGCCACCCACGCTTTGAACCTCCAGCTTAATATCGGGGTGTTCCTTCTCAAATTCAGTCTTAAGCGAAGCTAGCGCTTCAGATATTTCAACCTTGAACTGGTAGATATGCACGGTTTTAACTCCATTCGCATTGTCGCTGTTATCTCCGCAGCCGGCTGTCAGGGCAGCCAGCAGCAGGGAGCATGCGAGGAGAATTCCACGTTTGGTTCTCATATTCATTCATCCTCTCTGGCTGAAAATAACATGTATCGTTAGCCCTTTACGGAGCCTTGGGCAATGCCTTCAATAATATATTTTTGCATCGCTAGGAAAAAGATGACCACGGGCGTAATCCCGAGCACAAGTCCCGGGAGCGCCAAATCCCATTGCTTCGTATATTGTCCGAAGAAGCTATAAGTGGCGATCGGGATGGTGCGAAGCACCGGGTCCTGCAGAATAAGCGAAGGCATCAGGTAATCGTTCCAGATCCACAGGGTATTCAGAATAATGACAGTGACAATAATCGGCTGCATGAGCGGAAGCACAATCCGGAAAAAGGTACCATAAGGACTGTTTCCATCTACTCTCGAAGCCTCCTCAATATCAAGAGGTACCGATTTGACGAAGCCATGGAATAGAAACACAGTCATCGGGGCGCCAAATCCAAGATACGCTAAAATCAAACCTGCGGTTGAATCCATGACGCCCAGACCGCTAACAACTTGCACCAGCGGGATCATGATCGCCTGAAACGGAATAACCATAGCGGCCACTAAAGCAATATAAAGCATGCGGTTATATAAGCTGTTATTGCGGACCATTTTGTAGGCGCACATAGAGCAGAGGAACGCTAGCAGAATATTACTAATCACCGTGATAATAAAAGAGTTCAGGAAGGCACGAGGAAAATTGATAGCTTTCCAAGCTTCGGCGTAGTTGCTCCACTGGAATACGGAGGGCAGCGCAGCGGAATCCGAAAGAATCTCACTATAGCTCTTAACCGAGTTAGCTAGCAGAAAGTAAAACGGTACTAGGAATAGAAGGCCCAGCAGGATCACAATTACTTCGACGAGAAGCAAGGGCACATTGAATTTCTTGGCGGTAGTCTCCATTACAGCTCCACCTCTCTTTTCTTGGTTGCTCTAACCTGTAGCAGGGAGATTACGGCCACAATGACGAAGAAAATCATCGCTTTCGCGGAGCCCATCCCGAATCGGCTAATAGTATAGGCCTCATTGTAAATATTCAACGCTACAGATTCGGTAGCTTTGAAGGGACCACCCTTGGTCAGCGACAGGTTAAGGTCGAACAGCTTAAACGACCAAGAGATAGAAAGGAACAGACAAACGGTTACAGCTGGCATAACCAGCGGGATGGTGACATGGTGTAAAGCCTGAAAGCGTCCGGCACCATCCACTTTTGAGGCTTCAATCAGGCTTTTGGGAACGTTGTTGATTGCAGAAATGTAGATGACCATTAGGTACCCTGCATTTTGCCAGACAAATACGATCACAATCGCCCAGAAGGCTGTCCCTCCGGTGCCCAGCCACGGAAGATTAAAGAAGGACCAGCCCGTAGCCTGTCCAATCGAGGAGAATCCTCTGACAAAAATAAACTGCCAGATGAACCCGAGCAATAGCCCACCAATGACATGAGGGACAAAAAATACCGTTCTCAGAACATTGCGCGTGAACAGCTTACGGGTCAGCACATAAGCGAGTGCGAAGCCGAGCAGATTGGTCAGTACCAGGCCAAATAAAGTGAACTTCGCTGTGAACCAGAATGAATGAAGAAAGGAAGGATCCTTCGTGAAGATATGTAGATAGTTCTGGAGCCCGGTCCACTCCACATGACGCGAGATTCCGTTCCAACTGGTAAAAGAATAATAGAGTCCTAAAAAGAAAGGAATCAGCACAATCATAAAGAAAAACAAGGAAGTCGGCCCGACAAAAACAAACTGCTGCATCAGGCGTGATCTTTTTCTATGGTCCATCGTTCCTCACCCCTTTTGGTTAATGTAAACTTTTCATTCTATAACCGGATTGGTGATTAAGCGAAACAAACATAGTTGAAATTATCGCTGCTCAGAATGATTTCATCACAGGCTTGACAGCCCTTTCAAAGAATCGGTATGGTGGACTTGTCAGACTAATAGGAGGTTGATGCGCATGTCAGGATTGCTAGGCAATCATTTAGTTACGCAGATTGGAATATTGGTGAATGATGTGGAGAAGGTAAGTACGGCATATTCGGAGTTTTTTGGACTCAAAAAGCCGGAAATTATCGTTACAGATACAGAAGATATTGCACAGACACGGCATAATGGCGTGGCTACGCAGGCGCGGGCTAAGCTAGCTTTTTTTGATATGGGCTCTTTGCAGCTGGAATTGATTGAACCGGATCATGAGCCGAGTACGTGGCGGGATTACTTGAATGAACATGGTGAGGGACCTCATCATATTGCTTTTGTAGTTGAAGGAATGAAAGAAAAGATAATGTTACTAGAAGGAAAAGGCTTCCCACTCCAGCAAAAGGGTGAGTATACCGGGGGGCGTTATGCTTATATGGACACTTTCAAGGAGTTAAAAGTAATTGTGGAGCTGCTAGAGAACGATAAGGATAACGGGGAGGAATAACTATGAATATTATCATTACAGGTGCTGGACGTGGACTGGGTTATGAACTGGCGGCCGAAGCGCTGAAGCGGGGCTATGGAGTTATTGCTGGGGTTCGCCGGCCCGATCAGGAACAAACAGCGCTATCGAAGCTTGCTGAAACCTATGGAGATAAGCTAACCATCGCTGCGCTGGACGTGACGGACGAGGCAGGAATCGCGGCACTGGCTGCGAGTCTACAAGAACAAGGTCGGACCCTCGGTGCCATTATTAATAATGCGGCGGTACTCAACGCTCGGGATACATCGATTGAGGCGTTGGATTTCCAAGATATGCTTACAACGATGGATATTAATCTGTATGGACCGATACGAGTGGTTAAGCATTTCCTGCCGCTACTTACGGAACCCGAATGCTCGATCATCAATATATCGTCGGAAGCAGGAAGTATCACCAATGCTTATCCCAACGACTATCCTTATGGCATTTCCAAAGCGGCGCTCAATATGTTCACACAGCAGCTGCATGTCTATGTAAAAGAACGCGGGATTCAAGTGCTCAGCGTGCATCCGGGGTGGATGCAAACCGATATGGGCGGGGCAGAGGCACCGACAAATCCAAATCAAAGTGCCGGTGGGATCCTTGACCTGATCGAGAAGCGTACTACACCAGAAGGTCATTTCATGTTTGTAGATTATACGGGTAAGAATATGAAGATTTAGGTGATATATAGGCTGAACTAAAGTTGCGAACAAAAAGCTCAGTAGTCACTGCGGTGAATCATTGGACTTTCGGCCGTTGTTGTCCCCAGATTTCTTGATTGAACCGCTCGTCGCGGTGGAAATCTGGGGATAAAGACGGTCGCTAGCGCTCCTGCAGTTCCAATATTCCCCTCCGATCCTTCTCGCTATTCGTTATAATCTTTTATTCAGCCTATATAAATAGGAGTGGCAGTAGAAAGAACCTCGGTAATTGTGCCGAGGTTTTTTTGTCTAAAAAACTGCTTATTTCTTAAGCAATAAATAAGCGAAATAAGGTACGCCGATTAGCGACACCATGATCCCTGCCGGAATGCCGTCAGGATCGACGAGATTGCGGCCAACGGTGTCCGCGATCAGAAGTAGCCAGCCGCCCAGCAATACAGCGACGGGAATAAACATCTGATTACGCGGGCCGACTAGCGATTTCGCAATATGTGGAGCCATCAGTCCGATGAAGGCGATCCCGCCTGTGACAGAAACCGCGGAGGCGGAAGCTGCAACTGCCGTGAGAATCAGAACGATACGTTCACGTTCGAGATTCAGCCCGACACCAATGGCAGAGACTTCACTTAGGCTGAGCAGGTTGAGTCGCTGTGATTTGTACAGGGTAAAGGGAACTAGTAAGATCAACCAAGGCAGTAAAGCCCAAATGAATGGCCAATCTGTACCCCATATATTCCCTGCGATCCATTTTGCAATAAAATCTACCTTGGCACGATCCGCGGACGAAATGATCACGATCATAACGCCAGACAACGCTAGGGAGAACCCTACCCCAACGAGCACCAATCGAACAGGATCAAGCCCCTTAGTCCGACTATATGAAAATAGATAGATTAATGCTGCCGTAAGTAATGCCCCTATAAAAGCAACCAACGGCAGCGCATAAATGAATGATCCAGCGCTAACCGGGAAAAAAAGAAAGAAAACAGCGACAGCCACACCCGCACCAGAGTTGATACCAATAATACCGGGGTCGGCTAGATCGTTTCGTGTAACGCTTTGCAGAATGGAACCGGATAACGCCAAGGCCATGCCTGCCAGCAGTGTAATCAGAATCCGCGGCAATCTTACAGAGAATAATACAAAGTCCTCTTTAAAGGTTCCATGCCCGAACAGAACCGGAAGCAGTCTGTCAAAAGATAGGGAAGAGTATCCGATTCCCATGCTGACGATTGCTGTTAGCAGAATCAAACCGGTGCATACACATAGGATAATACGTTGCTTTCGCATGGGTGCAGAGGAAATCATGAGAGTGTTTTACCTCCTTTCCGAACAACAAACAAGAAGAAAGGTAGCCCAAGCATAGCTACGACGGCGACCACTGGCGTCTCATAAGGTGCATGGATTGTCCGTCCAATTGTATCCGCGAGAAGCATGAACGATGCACCCGTAAAGATCGATATCGGCAAAATATACCGGTAATCGGTACCGACAATCTTACGGACAATATGCGGAATCATCAGCCCTACAAAAGCCATATCCCCAATTAGAGCGACCGATGCTCCAGTCAGCAGAATAATAAGAGTGAATAGAATCCCTTTAACCACAGCAAGATTTTGTCCTAATCCGATGGCTACCTCGTCACTTAAGCTAAGAATGGTTAACTGGTTTGAAAATATTAATGCCACCATAATGCCGATGAGAATAACGGGTGCGATAGCCTGAAGCTGGCCCCAGGTTGTGCCGATCAATCCACCCGCTGTCCACATGGATACATCCTTGGATATTTTGAACGCAATGCTTACACCACTTGCGATAGCATACAGAAAGGCAGATACCGCTGCACCGGCGAGTACGATTCGAATCGGAGAGAACCCACCTTGGCGCACAGAACCGAGAACAAGCACTAGCACGGCTCCTAGGGCAGCGCCAAAGAAACAAGCGATCATGGTACCAAAATAATTCAGTCCCGGCAGAAATACAAACGTAAGAGCCAGCGCCATATTCGCGCCCGAGGTCAGACCGAGCAGGCCTGGGTCGGCTAATGGATTGCGTGTAACCCCCTGCATGATAGCACCGGATACGGCAAAGGCTGCACCGATCAGCATGGCGGCGAGTTCGCGAGGCAGCCGGATCTCACGCAGAATAAGGACATTGTCTGCCTTTGAATTTGAGGTGATGGCAAGCCACAGATCATTGAAAGTGGTTTCTTTAGCCCCGAATAGCATAGCAATCACGAGGCATATAACCATTACCAGTACGCTACCAAGCAGCTTATATAAAAATGGAATGGAAGTTTGCTTCGTAGTCATTATCTTTATTTTCCAAGAAATTGTTGTTCAAAGAATTCCAACTGGTACTCAAGGCTAAGCGGATCGTTAAAATAGAATGCTTTTGCATCAGCCTCGAAAACACGATTGTTTTTGACGGCAGGGATGCTCTTGTAGATTTCTGTATTCTGGAAGGAATTATCTTCATCCGCATTTTTACTGAAAATAACGTAATCGCCCAGATAATCCTTCAGCACATCTGTCGAGACAGCAAAGAATCCATCCGTTTTGGTGCTTTCTTTTACTGTTTCTGGCATGCCAAGCTTGAAGTCCCCATAGAGGAGTTCAGTTCCGCGGCCAAAGTTATACCCGTATACATACAATTGCTTATTAAAGGTCTCAATAACAGAGACAGTTGCATTATCACCGATCTTCGCTCTGATTTCTTCACCCGCTTTTTTGGTGCGGGCACTAAAATCATCGACCCAAGCTTGAGCTTCTTTTTCTTTATTCACCAATTTGCCGACTTCCAGCTGTTGGGTTAAGTAATCCACTTTATTATAAGTATAAGTAACGGTTGGTGCGATTTGCTTGAATTTATCGATATTCTTAATATCGGAGAGCCCGATGATCAGATCCGGCTGCAGTTCAATGATTTTCTCCAGACTTTCATCGCTAACCGCTTCTACGTTTTTTAGTTGCTCTTCAAAGCGTGGGTTAGTTTTGGACATTTCATCTACGCCCACAACAGGTACACCCAGTGCCATGACATTACCTGTTAAAAAACGGGTGAGTACAACAACACGCTGAGGATGTGTTGGAACCTCAACAGGTCCATCTTCGGATTGATAAGTAAAAGTCGCACTTTCTGACTCCGCAGCAGGAGTAGAAGATGGGCTCTTTGTAGGACTAGCATCATTCTTCGCCTGATTTCCCCCACAAGCACTAAGTGCAATCCCCATAATAAGTACAAACGGAATAAATATCTTTCTCATTAAATAATTCTCCCCTTTTTTGTATGACAGTGTTACTTTGAACAATTCAAACAGTGTAAATCAATCTTCAGCCTATGCCTTAGAGTGATTATGAGAATCATTCGCATTTGTAATTATTATAGGGATCACTTATGTGCCTAACCATGCCTTTTTGTTGGAAAAAAGACTTGGACTATTATTTGCCTCCGAATAAAGCTACCGCTCGTCCTAGTTGTAAGCGAATCGAAGCCGGGTTATAAGGCACCCAATCATCCAGATCAAGAATATGGACTTTCTTCTGCTGCACTGCGGGAAGCTGGCTCCAATAAGGGGATTGAAAGATCGCTTTAGTATGCGCAGTAGAGCCTTTGGCATCGGGAAATACAATGACTAAAATTCGGTCTCCTGCATAATCTGCAAGATCTGAAACCCCGATCGAAATCGAATGGAACTGATCTCCCAATCTTTTTATCTCGTTGTCAATCAAGGTCGGTGCTCTAAGTCCAAGGGATTGGTACATCACATAACCTACATTCCTTGCTCCGTAAACGAGTAGCTCCTCAGGCTTGATTACCAGAATGCTGATAATATCATTAGCGACTGTGCTGTGCTGTACTATTTCACGGGCTTCTAGCTCTTCTTGTTCAAAATCCTTCAGCCACTGCTCCGCCCGTTCACTCCGCTGAATGGCTCGGCCGATTAGGCGTAGCTGATCTTTCCAGCCGATTTCGTTCCAAGAGATCTCCATAATAGGTGCTACTGCTCGCAGCTGCCCGGCCTTCAATCCGTATTCCTCCAGATGTTCTTTGGCCGCAATAATCAATTCAACGTTGGCATCAAGTAATAGCGATCTGATCTGTTCTGCAGAGCTATTGGTATTGATAAACTTCATCGCTTGTGGTGGCTCCTGATCCGAAAGATTCAAATATTCACTACTTTCAGAGATGGTAACCGCAGGTTCTAAGCCAAGTAACAGCAAATGGCTTGCATAAGGGGTGAGCATTACGGCAACTCGCTGGAAAGAGCTTCGGCTGTAACCAGACGGAGATGCGCCTGTCTGCAGCTTAAAACGACGACTGAGATAAAATTCATCCTTGTAGCCTACCTTTAGCGCAATCTCCCTAAGTGTGCCTGAACCGTTAAGCAAAAGCTCCTTGGCACTATGAACCCGTAGCCGCGACAGATATTCGCTCTGGCTGAAGCCTGTCACCTGCTTGAACAGCGTTGAATAATGCGAGCTGCTTACACCCGCAATGGCGGCTAAGTGCTCACGTGTTATTTTTTCGCTAAAGTGATTCTCCAGGTAAGAAATGCTCCGTTCCATCGATGGTTGCTCGTTAACTGTATATCTGGCTTCCTGCTGTTCGAGCAATTGTAGAATAATCTGATGAAAAAGCATTTGATTCTGTACATGGCGTGTTTCTCGATCTGGCAGTCGGTGAAGATACAATTCCTTGATACTGGATACAATGGTAGGCTCATAAGGAAACAACAGTATATTTGAACTCGAAGCCATTTCGCTTTTCCGTATCATCGCACCGCCAGGTATAGCCTGAGTCTGCTCTTGAATCCAGATGGTGAGCTTATAGGCATGAAGCGGCTGCTGGAGATTTGTAATTAAAGAGGCATGAGTATTAGCGGGGAGAAGGATTACGCTTCCTTCCGTAAGCTCATAAGTCAGATTATTAACCTCAAGGCTCCCTTTACCAGCGGCAACGGCCAGTAATACGGTTAGATTTTCATGAATCTGAACTCTTGGTAGATTTGAGGTCCCATACATTGATTGAATGCTGCCAGCGCTATATAAAGGAAAATGAGATTCGGCCCATTCCGGGATAACGTTAATCAAAATAAGGCCTCCGTTACTTGAATATATTTTCAAACTATAATGCTATGGATTGAACTGTATTATTGACGTCTGCGGAACTAATTATAACATCTTCCCTTTTTAGATAAGCCTGTTAATTATTTGCCCTATATATTCTTTTTAAAAGATTCGTCTGTCCAAGAGAACGCATATTGGATCGAATATACATACTACCAGGTATTCTTTATCCATTATAAAGAGGTGATTAAGATGAAAAAGCAGATAACCTCCACTAAGAAGCGAGAGCTTCTCTCCATACCTAAGCCCAAAAGTAATCTGAATCCTAAAGCAGCAGCCCAGACTATCAACTTCGCGGTTATCGGGGATAGCCATGTGGGATATGGGAACAGCGCAAGCATTTTTAGAAATCTTTTGCCAAAGGCTGTAGGGAGCGGGAATAAGAGGTTTGTTATTTTTGGAGGAGATAACACGCAAGCGGGAGCGAATCATGGAAATAATGCAAATGCCTATTACAAGGACTTCAAGGATACAGTAACTAGCGCGCTCGGAAGTATCCCCTATAAAGCATCGATAGGAAATTGGGAGGCAAGTACCCAGTCCTTATTCACGCAATATTTAGGTGCAGTAGAAGGGCAAATGAATTTCCCTGGGACACAGGGTAAGGTGAAGTACGTGTGGCTTAATTGTGCTCTGGGTCTGTTCACTCCGGGAAGTATAAATATATTGAAAAATTTAGATGATCAGCATTTTTATATTATTGATTTTCATTGGCCTTTAAAAGTGAGCGGGATCACGGTCGATCCTAGCCATGTATTAAGCGCGGCGGAGACTGCTAAGTTTTTTGCAGCTATTCCTACGAAAGTGAGGGATAAAGTGCTAGCTATTTTCACACATCATGGACATTTGTTTTATCGAAAGCTTACTAATATATATCCAGGTTATACAAATACAAAGTTCTTTGTGTGCGGATGTTCGGGTGATTATAAATGTAAGCCGAGTGGTGATCGCGGTTATTACAACGCCACATTAACCATCAATGGGACGGCATTAAATGTCGATGCTTTTAAGGTAGCGGTCACTTAGTGAAGAAGTGGATGCGGTTAAAATAAAACGCTAATTTTCGGGAGATAACCGAGATTAGCGTTTTTCTTTTATTAAGAGTTGCCCATTAACCATGGAGTCACAGGTAAATAGTAAGTAAGCAGGATTATTTAACATATTTGTATAATAGTTTATATATGTATTGAATAAATTTATTTAGGAGGGCTACCCATGAAAGAACTATTATTTCATTCTTTAGAACAGGCGGGTGTGTCGGCTTACGGTGTAGAGCGCATACGTATAGCAGCTGCACAAATGGTTGAAGACAACATCACACCGGCACAAGTTATTGTTGCTGCGAGAAAGGGGACGCTACTGGTCCATCAAGCGAACGGGAAATTCGGTCCGGAGCTAGGCGCAGCGGAATTAACTGTAGATGCTATTTATCCACTGTGTTCCATAACAAAACTGTTTACGGCAACCGCTATAATGATGTTAATGGAACAAGGGAAGATTGGTCTAAACAGACCTGTTTCCGATTACATCCCCGAATTTACAGGTGAAGGCAAAACTAAGGTATGCGTACATCACTTATTGACACATACCTCTGGCCTGGAAGGTGAGGTGATTTGGCAGAACGGACAGTTGAAAAAGGAACAAGGAGAGTACCCTCCACATGAACCTAATCAAGATCCAGATCAGCATAAGTACTTATATGGCGGTTATGATACACCGCTTAGTAACGAACCTGGTACGGTCATGTCTTATTGCGGGTATGGCTATGAGCTGTTGGGTGAAATCATCCGGCGCGTTAGCGGACAAGCTTATGATGTATTCGTAAAGGAAACTATTTTTCAACCGCTTGGCATGGAAAATACATATTATCGTGTACCCATGGACGTGCGGGACAAAGTAGTAAGACGTGCACCAGAAGCAGCGTGCGCGGAATGGGTGGACAGCGAGTATAATTTGAATTCCGTATCTGCGGGGGGCGGCGCTTACTCCACGGCTATGGATTTGGCTGTCTTTGGCCAGATGTTTCTTAACGGCGGGATATATAACGGAGTACGATTTCTTAGTCCGGTAACCGTAAAAGAAATGACCCGCAACCAAATTCCAGGTGTATCCTCACAATATAGAGACGAGGTTTTTCCAGAAGCGTATTGGGGGTACGGATGGGCGATTAACGGCTCGAAGCGTGACGGTGGAGATTTGTTCTCTCCAGAAGCCTATTCACACTGGGGCGCGGCAGGTCCTTTCCTCTGCGTTGATCCGATTTATCAGACAGTTACGGTGCATTTATCCGTAGAGCTAGATCACCAGAAGCCATTTAAAAATATGTATGTGGATTACTTCAATAATACTGTTCTGGCAGCCATCACTGATCTTTAATCCTCTTTTTAGTTTTTTTGTCGTGTCATCTATACCTAAAGCGTGCTTTCCCAGTTTCTTCTGAATTGCTTAGGGGTGGTGCCAGTATATTTCTTAAACACTTTGGTAAAATAGCTCTGGTCATTGAAATGTAGCCTCGTAGCGATATCAGATAAGCTAATGCCCGGTAATTCGATTAATCGTTTGGCTTCTGCAATCCGCTCGAATTGAATAAAATCACTGATCGTGAATCCTGTTTCCTTCTTAAATAATAGGGAGAGATAGCTTCTGTTCAATCCAGCGACTTCAGCCAGCTTATCTAAGGAGAGTTCCTCATATAAGTGATTAAAAATATAGTTCTGACAGAGGGCCACGGTGCGCGAAAGTTTCGCCATCCGGCTCTCTTTGACATGGTCGGCGAAATCGCAAAGCGCATTAAGAATAGCATGATCTACAGCCGGAACATCCTTTAGTTCTTCGATATGCTGGATATGAAAGTCACTGAGGGTATAAGAAATCTCCCAATACAGTCCTCCATCTATAGCTGCACGAGTAGCGAGCGTAATACAGGAGATCGCCAGATTTTTTTTGTTGCGTAAATGGCTCTTCTTGGAGAGAACTCCATAATTGTCTTCAGAGAAGGTTGCTTGTACACGAAGTAGCTCTGCTTTATTTCCATTTTTGATATGGTGAAATAGAGCTTTTTCCAGCATGGGTTCGTGGTGCAGCCATGTATTCTCACGTCGATAGGAAACATCCAAGTCCAGACTGCCTGCGGGAGGCTGTTTATGGTCAAGAGTTCGGGTGTCGAGTAGCAGTTCGCTAAGAGATAACGTCTTTCCGGTGACGAGCGAGTACATCAGCATAGCGGTATGGTAGAGTCTCATTTTATTTAGCACGGTCAAGCTGCGGTAGTATTTCATCCATTGCTCTTGAAGCTTTAATGGAACTTCATGGTCACGCATCAGACTTGTCATATTGTCCTCTGAAAGGTGAGTATAAAGTGTAGGACCGATCACAATGCTTCCCCCGTTACTGCTGCCTGAGGGCAGATGGAGAAGGATGTAGTTCTCTAGGAAGTTAGTGGTGCGAATGATCGGTATAGAGGCATTTGAGCTATCAAGGTTAGAGTTGTTCTCGCTTTTAGTAGAGTCTGCAATTTCTGAAAGGAGCTCATTGAGGTTATGAACCCACGGTGCGCTCTCTGAAGAGGAAGGCAGCGCTAGCTCGATTCTCCGATTGGCATCTAGCAGAAACACAGGAATTTGCAGCGATTCATACAACACTTTACAAATATATTGAGCTCCTTCATGACCGTCCAAATGATTCAACATTCTTTCAACCTCCTCGCCCAACCAGAATACCAAAAATACAATGATAATGCCATAAATCTAACATGAAGTAGATTAAAATGGAGATAGTATACATTCAGAGGAGGTATTTTTATGAAAACCAACATTCATGAACTCATATCAAAAATGACCCTTGAGGAGAAAGCAGGACTCTGCTCAGGGCTTGATTTCTGGAATACAAAGGGCATTGAACGACTCGGAATCCCCTCTTTAATGGTAACGGACGGACCCCATGGTTTACGCAAGCAAAAAGAGAGTGCCGATCACCTTGGACTCCATAACAGTGTACCCGCGACTTGTTTTCCTTCGGCAGCAGGGATGGCCTCTTCCTGGGATCGGGAGTTAATCGGGCGTGTAGGTAAAGCACTCGGGAAAGAGTGTCAAGCAGAGAACGTTGCTGTTCTGCTCGGACCGGGAACAAATATTAAGCGCTCTCCACTGAACGGCCGTAACTTTGAGTATTTTTCGGAAGACCCTTATCTTTCCTCGGAGATGGGTGGGAATCATATTAAAGGTGTGCAAAGTGAAGGGGTAGGCACCTCGCTTAAGCATTTTGCCGCTAATAATCAGGAGCACCGGAGAATGTCTGTTGATGCTGTTATTGATGAGCGGACGCTGCGGGAGATTTATCTGGCTAGCTTTGAAGGCGCAGTTAAGCAGAGTCAGCCATGGAGCGTGATGTGCTCTTACAACCGGGTAAATGGTGAATATGCCTCTGAGAGTGAATTTCTCCTGACAAAGATTCTTAGAGAGGAATGGGGCTACGAGGGATTCGTCGTGTCCGACTGGGGAGCGGTTAATGAACGGGTGAAGGCTCTACAAGCAGGACTGGAGCTGGAAATGCCGTCAACCGGGGGCATTGGTGATGCCAAGATTGTCGCAGCAGTACAAAGTGGCGAGCTGTCTGAAGAAACGTTAGATCTTGCAGTGGAACGGTTACTTACCTTTGTTTTTAAGGCGGTGGAGAACCGTAAAGATAATGCTTCATTTAATGCTGATGAGCATCACCGTCTGGCTCGTGAAGTGGCGCGGGAGAGCATGGTTCTCCTTAGAAATGAGGAAGGCATTCTGCCGCTGTCAAAGCAAGGAACGATTGCGGTCATTGGCGAGTTTGCTAAAAATCCGCGTTATCAGGGCGGGGGCAGCTCACATGTGAATCCGACGAAATTGGACGATGCTTTTGAAGAGATGAAGGCCCTTGCAGGTTCTGCCGAACTGCTATATGCGCAAGGATATGAACTGAATCATGACGGGATTAATGAAGCTTTGTTACAAGAAGCACGGGATACAGCGGCAAAAGGGGATGTAGCCGTATTGTTCCTTGGACTTCCGGATAACTATGAATCAGAAGGTTATGATCGTAGTCATTTGTCGCTTCCAGAGAGCCATAAAGCGCTGATCGATGCAGTGTCTGAGGTGCAAAGCAATATCGTTGTTGTACTCAGCAATGGTTCACCCATAGAAATGCCTTGGATTCATAAAACGAAGGGTATTCTTGAAGGTTATCTAGGCGGTCAGGCTTTTGGCGGTGCAATGGCAGATTTACTGTTTGGAGAGGTTAGTCCAAGTGGTAAACTGGCAGAGACCTTCCCGATGAAGCTGAGCGATAATCCATCCTTTCTTAATTTCCCAGGTGAAGGGGATACGGTAGAGTACAAAGAAGGCTTGTTTGTAGGCTATCGTTATTATGATAAAAAAGAGCTTGAACCGCTGTTTCCTTTCGGCTTTGGACTAAGCTACACAGCGTTTCAATACAGCAATTTGAGAATCTCCAAGAGCAGCATAAAAGATACCGAGAACGTACAAGTTACGGCCACCGTCAAAAACACGGGTACTCGCGCAGGAAAAGAAATCGTTCAGCTCTATGTTAGCGATGTGAAGAGCAGCGTGATCCGTCCACTTAAGGAGCTTAAGGGCTTCCAGAAGATAGCGCTGCAGCCTGGTGAAGAGCAAGAGGTTTCTTTTGAACTGGATAAACGCTCCTTTGCTTATTACAACGTTAACATTGGTGATTGGCATGTGGAAAGTGGAGTCTTTGAGATTGCTATCGGTTCATCTTCGCGGGATATTCGTCTGACTGCTTCTATTGAAGTGGAATCGACTGCTCCGCTTGCATTAAGTTATCATCGCAACAGTACCGTTGGTGATTTGCTGGACAATCCACGCACGGCAGATAAAGTGAAGGAGTTCAGCAGTATTTTTGGCATGGAAGGTGCGATGGACGATAATCCAGAAATGTTCATGGCGATGATGAAATATATGCCGCTACGGGCGCTGGTTGGGTTCGGTCAAGGGAAATACACAGAAGAAGATTTAGCCAAGGATCTGCAAGAATTTAATGCTTTGGCTGTAGAGTAGGAGATCAGAAAAGGCCAAGTCTGGTCCGAGAACTATAATTTATGGGAATTTAATATAAGTAAGCTAGTGGTACATATTAGTCAAATATAATATGCACCACTGGCTTTTTTTGAAAAAATTTCTTGTTCGGCTACCGTGATTCGTAAACTTGATGATTGTCGCATGATTTCATAGGTGTGCCTCAACGCTTCCTTGAAGGAAATCCGTATTCTTTAGCGCGCCACGCTACTAGTAGCGCAAGAATCAATAGAATAAACAGTACCCACGGGAAGGAGCGGACACCAACTGTTGTAATAAGAATCCCACCCATCACGCCGCCACCGCCGATAGCTAGGTTCCATGCCGTCACTAACATCGACTGGGCTACATCTGCACTTTCGCCAGCTGCTTCAGCAACTGCTGTTTGTAACAAAGTAGCCGCTCCTCCGAACGTCAACCCCCATACAGCAACCACTAGATAGATCACTATGGGTTGGCTGCTACTAATGCCCAGTGCAATGGATGACAAGGCGAAAGCAGTGAGGCTGATTAGAACCAATGGACGTAGTTTACGGTCGATCAAAATTCCGATGACCCAGATGCCAATAAGCGCAGTAATGCCGAAAATAAGCAGTACCAAGTCAACGCGCTGGGTAAGCCCAGCCTGAGTAAGATAGGGTGCAATGTAGGTATACAGGATGTTATGTGCTAGCACCCATGTCAGAACGACAAACAGTACCGGCCGTACCCCCGGAATAACAAAAACCTTGTAGAGAGGGAGCCGCTTATCAGGAGCCTCCCCTGGATAGTCCGGTAGCTTCCAAAGTACCCAGGCGACCAGCATCAGAGCCAGCAGCGACATGATCCCGAAGATGGAGCGCCAGCCCACAAGAGTGCCAAGCAGTGTTCCAGCAGGGACTCCGAGTGCCAGAGCTAGAGGCGTGCCAACCATCGCTACCGCCATTGCTCGTCCCTTGAGTGACTCCGGCACCATGCGCCGGGCATAACCTGCTATCATGCCCCATAAGACTCCAGCGGATACGCCTGCGAAGAACCGAGCTACCAGCGTAAGTATATAATTGGAAGAAAAAGTGGTGACGGTGTTGAATACGAGAAAACCAAGGATGCACATTAGTAGCAGTGGTCGCCGCCGCCATCCACGCGTCATGGTGGTTAAGGGAATCGCGGCCAACAGTGAACCAAGGGCGTACAAAGTGACAAGTTGACCCGCAAGGGCCTCGGAGACACCAAGCCCATCACCAATTTGGAGCAACAAGCCGGCCGGAATCGTTTCGGTAAGAATACAGATAAACCCCGTCATAGCAAGGGCGAGTAATCCTGCCCATGGTAAATGTTCAGAAGAGGGAGTACTGGAGGCACTTTGTGTGGCAGAAGTTGTGTTTTGGGTCATTGGAGAAGCACCTCTCTTTTAAATTGTAAAAAACTCAATGATACACACTCGAATAGGGTTTACTAGACAGAGAGCCTAGACCGGTTCATTCCGGACCAAGGCTCTTTGTGTTCGTTCTTTATTTATTACGTCTATCATAAATGGCATCACAAAGGTCAACAGTAAACTGACCCGACATGCCTTCTAGTGCAGTATTAGTAAATGCCACGACACTGAGCCGTTGCTCGGGGTCGACGAACCACGAATGACCATAGGTGCCACCCATACGCCATGTACCCGGGGATTCCGAAGTGTCTGCGGCGACAGGATCCTTCAGTACCGTAATGCCTAGGCCAAAGCCTCGTCCTGGCCAAAAGGCCATTGGCAGATCACCGATCTGATTGGTCGTCATATCGTGAACCAGAGACTCCGGTACCAGTGGTGCTCCACCCTTGCGTAATGTTTCTAGCAGTTGCAAAAAATCACCGGCGCTGCCGACCATGCCAGCTCCTCCAGAATGATAGGCAGCATCGTCAAGTGCTCGACCAGGGGCAAGCAGGAATCCAGCCGTTCCCTCCACAAAGGCAATACTGTCGGGATCAAGTAAAGGTCGTGGCTCTGGAGTATCATTGGCATAGGAAGTGGCCAGTCGTTCTCGATCGACTGCAATAAAACCCGTGTCGCTCATGCCAAGCGGCTTTGTCACGAGTGAATGTACGGCCTCACTGAGCGGTGTTTCTGTGACCTTTGCAATTACTGCTCCTAGCACGTCTGTCGCGATGGAGTATTTCCACTCGGTACCTGGCGTATAGAGGAGGGGTACAGAGGCAAGACGACGCAAGTTCTCTTCCAATGTGATGCCGGACTGATCCATACCATCTGATACCCCTGCTGACTGATAGGAACCATTCTCTTCTTGAAAAAATCGGTAAGACAGGCCTGCGGTGTGCGTCATCAAATGACGAATCGTCAATGTCGCGAACTCGCCATTTTGCAAACGTGGCCGAAACTCTGGAAGCCAACGATCAACGCGGTCGTCCAGCTGTAGTCGACCTTGCGCAACTAATACTAGGGCTGCCGTTGAAACGATAGGTTTGCTAACCGAGGCGAGCCTGAATAAGGCGTCTTCTCGCATAAGTCGGTTCATCTCGCGGTCGGCAAGACCGGCAGCGCGGCTATAAACCAGTTCCCCATCTATCGCCACTTTAATGACAGCACCGACCAAGCGCTTGTCAGCAAGGGTTCGATCAATTACTTCATCGATGCGACCTGATAACCATTCTGTATTTATTTTGTTTGACTCCAATATACTCAACATTCTTCATCCCTTCGGAATAGTTAAAGCCAGGAACACTTTACTATTGTAGGGTTATTATATATAACAAGTTATCTTGATTACATAAGGCAACTAAGTTAAATTAGCCTTATAACGGTTAATTACAAGCTAGTTTATAGGGGGAACCTTAAATTTAAAGGATGTGATTTTGATGGACCATATTGATAAGCAAATTCTTTTTCATCTTCAAAATCAAGCGAGAATTTCTATGACAGAGCTGGGGAAATGTGTCGGTTTATCGCAACCTGCAGTTACGGAAAGAGTTAGGCGTATGGAGGAGAAAGGCATCATCAGCGAGTATCGCACCATCATTTCCCCTGAAAAGATTGGAAAACATGCTGCTGCCTACATGTTATTTCATTCTAGGGATTGTAATGCATTCCTTGATTTCTGCCGCTCAAGTCCTGATGTCGTCGAATGTTACCGTATAAGTGGGGAACACAACTACTTATTGAAAGTAGTAACCGACTCTACACGAGCCCTCGAGGAGTTCGGTAATCAATGTGACAAATACGGTACCTATACGATTCTAATCGTGATGTCATCGCCAATCGATCATAAATTTCTTATACCATCGCTTGAAGAAGCAAGCATCAACTTGCTGAGTTAGATTTGAACATTACTCTGCTAGCTCTTAACGACCAAAAAGACTCTTCTATATGAATAGAAGAGTCTTTTTGGAACCTGCAGGCCATTGAATATCGAGGATGGGCTACATTCCATAAACGGGTTAGAACAATGGTTAGTCTAGTCCAAATATAAAGTGAATTAAGTAGCCAAGTTAATGCCAGCATCGCCTAGTTTCCAACGGCAAGTCATTATCAGCTTCTCACCCTCCAGTTCGGCTGTTAGCGTGCCACCCATTTTATTCATCAGACTTTTGGCGATGGAGAGACCCAGCCCGGAGGCTTGAGAAGATCGGGTACGGTCTGCGGTATAGAATCGGTCGAATAAGAGGTTAACATCGCTTCCGTCTAGTTCCTTCGCATCGTTTACTATCGTTAAATCAGCTGTTTCCTGCTGTCGTTCGAAACGGATTTCCACATACCCGGTCGCATGTTTGACCGTATTGACAAGTAAATTCTCGACAACTCTCCGCACAGCGGATTCATCGGCGTATACGGATATATTTTCCTCAGGTAGCCGTATATCCGGTGTAATATTGCGATCGTTGAAGGAATCGTAAAATCCGACCAGAATTTCCGAGAGTAGGGCCGTCATCCCAAGCTTTTCTGTATGTAGAGGATAATCTAGCGATTCGATTAAGGAAAGCTCAAAAAAATCATTCAGCAGTGCCTGCAGCCGTTTCGTCCGATTTTTAACGATGGCAACATATTCAAGTTTTTCATCAGGGGTAATTGACTCATCCTCCAACAGTTGAATATAACCGAAGATGGAGGTGAGGGGTGTACGGATATCATGTGAAATATTCGCTACAGCCTGACGGAATTCTTGTTCGACACGTTTTCGCTGGGCTTCCGCTTCGACGATTAAATCAGATTGACGATTGATTTGTCCCGCAAGCGCCTCAAGCTTCTGGTCGAATAGAGCCACATCTATTTTTTTGCCGGTTGCTCGCTCGTTGTAGGTATGCAATTGCTCTGTTATCCGCCCTAGCTCTCGCCTTAACATCAACAAACGGAAAAGCAGGAGAGCTCCTGCCGCAAATAATATGATTGTCAGAATAAGCAACACTCTCCTGCACCTCCTATTTATTATTTAATTTCTTTTCTGTGGAATACGAGAATACCGAGTACCCCGGAAACGGCTATTGTCAACAACGGTACAAGTAAAAGCGCTGGCCAATCTCCACTGTCGATACTGGGCTTACCGATATCGCTCACCAGTTTGAAGATGGAATAATCGTACAAATTACTAAAGAAAGAGATCTTCGAACCTATACTAGCCAAAACCGTATCGATCATAAGGAAGAAAATCATTGAGAAGCCGATAGTTTTGCCGCTGTCGGTTAGGATTACGGTGAACAGCGCCCCGATGGCTGCGTAACCAGCTGTGTACAACAACGTTAGCCCGAGGGCTCGCGGTATAAAAAGTGTAGTGCTTCCTTCCGGCAGATGACCGAAGCCCGAAAGCAGCGTGACTTCGACTGTGCTGACAATAGGAAAGACGAGCGAAATCGCCATGGCCCCAACTGCGAATACGATTAGTTTTGCCGCGAACAGCCGGCCTCTGGTGTTGCCCGAAGATGCGATCGTCTTCATGACTCCTGTGGAATATTCGTTAGAGATAAAGAATCCAGCCAGAATGGCTACGCCGAATTTAATAATGTAGGCATTGCTTGAAATAAAGGTAGTCAGAAATTCAGCGCCGGTGATCTGAGGTTCCCCATTGGAGCGATGATCAAAATAATATAGCAATGGGTAAGCAAGCGAGAGGACGGAAAGTGCCAATAGAAAAGTCCAAAATGATCTATTCTTACGGAGCTTGAAAAACTCAACTCTGATCAGATTATACATTTGGATTCCCCCCAATTCGCTTCGTAAAATAACTTTCCAAGTCTTCACCCATAGGCATAAACTTCTCGATCTCTAGGCCTGCAGAGAATAACGCTGTTGATACTTTGCCTGGCTGCTCAATGCGGCTATACAACTTGATGGTTCCATCCTGCATCACTTCGAAATCGGCCGTACCCAGCTCGTTCTGAATGACGGCTGTTGCCTTGCCCGGATCATCCACTTTGATAAACAAATACTGCTGACAATTCTCGTTTAATTCCTCCGCAGTGAGTTGTTCAAGCAACTGACCGCGATGAATAATGCCATAATGACTTGCCATTAAATGCAACTCACTTAGAATATGACTTGAGATCATTATCGTAATGCCAAGCTCACGGTTTAGTCGCTTGAGCAGTTCGCGCATTTCGACGACACCCATCGGATCTAACCCATTGGTCGGCTCGTCCAGAATCAGAAATTCTGGATCTCCCAGCAAGGCGATGGCAAGACCTAACCGCTGCTTCATTCCAAGTGAGAAATTTTTGGCTTTCTTCTTGCCGGCGCCCTGCAGTCCAACTTGCTCTAGCATTCTAGGAACGCAATCTTTCCCGGGAATACCACGTAGAATCCGGTTTGCTTCTAAATTTTCGCTCGCAGTCATATGGGGGAACAAAGCGGGACTCTCGATAATCGAGCCGATTCGCTTACGAGCCTGGATCAAGGCCTGCTCTTCACTGGCTCCGAACAGCTCGATCGTCCCCTGAGTCGGAAAAGCAAGTCCGGTCACAATCCGGATTAATGTTGATTTTCCAGCTCCGTTTTGCCCAATAAAACCATAAATAGAGCCTTTACGGATTGACAAATTGACTTTGTCCAGCGCTGTATGGCCCTTGAACTTTTTGGATAGTTGATTTGTTTTTAATACATACTCGTACATCTCGTCTTGGCCTCCTTTTCGTGATAGACCAAGTATAGAATTGAAAACATAAGAAGAGCTAAAGCCAAATCTTAAGAATGTCTTAAGGCTTGAGCCGATAACCTATGCCCCATACTGTCTCGATAAATTCGCTTCCTGGTGCGGCCTTGGTTAGCTTGCTGCGCAAATTGCTCATATGGACATTGACCGTATTGTCATCCCCGTAATATGGCTCGTGCCAGACCCTTTCGTACAAATTCGCTTTCGTGAACACCTTCTTAGGGGCCGACAAAAGCAACGAGAGAATCTCAAACTCTAGAGCTGTGAGCGTCAGTTCCGCTCCATTTGCCGTAACCGACATCGCATCTCGATGAAGTACAAGGCCCTGATGCTGGAGCACGTTAGGCAAAGCCGATTGCGCAATCCGCGAATACAAACGTAGATGAGAATCGATCCGTGCAAAGACTTCCTCAACGTCGAAAGGCTTCGTAATGAAATCATCCGCCCCCGCCCGCAGGGCAGATACCTTGGTCTGGGGCTCACCCTTGGCTGAAATGATAATTACCGACATATCGTCCCGCCCGGCAATCTTCTCAAGTAGTTCCTCTCCCGACATGCCAGGCAGCATCAGATCCAGTAGCAGCATGCTCCATTGACGTTGCTCCAGATAGAGAAGTGCCTCCGTTCCCGAGTAAGCAGGTTGGGGGATGTAGCCGCTTTTCTTAATAATGTTGCACAGCAATCGGTTGATGTCGCTGTCGTCCTCAGCAACGAGAATATGTATCGGGTTATTCATTTAATCTCCTTATTCCACCTAAAATAGGTCATTATTCGGATGAATGCCTATTAAATAGGATAGCAGGTTTTAGATTCTGTATCCAGATCCAGCCAATTTCTGCATTTTGGTTATTCAAATCTATATCACCGATTCTGGTGAGTTCATTTTTATATAACAAAGAGACTCTTCTATATAAATAGAGGAGTCTCTTTGCGGTGTTAAGGTATTTAGATAAATAGATTATGACTAGATTGATCGGCTTGACCGAGGTAATAACCTACGCCGCCGATCCCCACGCCGTCGATCAGTTCTTCACGGGTGATGCCCATAAGATCCATGGACATTTGGCAGGCAACGATCTCGACGCCTTGGTCGACAGCCATTTGAATCAATTCTTCCAAAGAAGAGACATTATTGTTCTTCATTACAGAGCGGATCATTTTGGAGCCCATGCCCATCATGTTCATATTCGAAAGCGTTAGCTTCCGACTGCCGCGGGGCATCATCGCTCCGAACATTTTACCGATAATATTCTTGTTCACAGGCACTTTCTCATCCTTGCGGATAATATTGAGACCCCAGAAGGTAAAGAACATCGTCACTTTTTTGCCGCTGGAGGCTGCTCCGTTGGCAATGATGAAGGAAGCGATCGCTTTATCCAGATCACCGCTGAATACCACCATCGTACTTGCATTACTAGTTTGGACAGGCTGTGCTCCTGCAGGTGCGGAATCCGCGGTAATGCCTTTGCGCAGATAAGCTTCAATCATGCCAGTAGGCAGCTTCGTTAATTGCAAAAGCGTATGCTTCGACATGCGAGCCCATGCCTTAATATCTTCATAGAATCCCGGATCGGAAGCCGTTACCTTTAAGACTTGCCCGTCCAAGAGCGGGTCCATGCTCATCTTGACTTGGATCAGCGGCCCAGGGCAGCATAGTCCGCAAGCATCAAGCACGGAATCAGGTGTTAGATCGGATTCTTGTTTGGCAGGGGTGGATACAGATGTGCTGGAGTTGGCTGCGAAAGCTGTAGCGTTGGTATTGCCTGCAGCTGAAGCAGTGTCAGTTCCCGCCGGTGCTCCCGTTGCTGCGATTTCTTTACGGGCTGCTGTTGAAATACCTGCGTTTGGCGTCAGACTATCTTTTTTTTTAGGTGAATATTTACTCAGTTGATATGTCTTATAGCCTCCGGTCAGATTCTTCACACGGAAACCTTTTTGCTGCAAAATCCGGGATGCTGTGTAGCCTCTAAGTCCAACTTGGCAATACACCCAAATTTCTTTACTAGGATCAAGCTCGGCTAGACGACCACGCAGATCATCTACAGGAATGTTAATTGAGCCTTCAATGTGACCGTTGGCATGCTCGATTTCCGAACGTACGTCAACTAAAATGGTATTGTTGTTGTCACGACCTTCTAAATCCTTAGGAACGAATACTGTAGTCATGCCTTTCAAAATATTTTCAGCAGCAAAGCCGGCCATGTTCACCGGATCTTTAGCGGAAGAATAAGGAGGGGCATAAGATAGCTCCAACTCCGTCAAATCAGTGACCGTACCTCTAAAACGAATAACTGCAGCGATATCGTCGATACGTTTATCTACACCACTATACCCCACGGCTTGTGCACCGAGCACCGTACCTTTTGGATCAAAGATCAGCTTCATTGATATTGGAGTTGCCCCCGGATAATAAGTTGCATGAGAGCTTGGATGAACATAAATCACGTGATACGGTAAGCCCAAACGTTGTAATGTTTTTTCGTTATTGCCGGTAGAAGCACCCGTGACTCCAAAAACCTTAATAATAGAAGTCCCTTGTGATCCTTTGTAAGTAGTGCCTAGACCGCTGACGTTGTCCGCAGCAATCCGTCCTTGCTTATTGGCAGGACCAGCTAGTGGAATAGCAGTTTTAGTTCCGTTCACGAAATCAACCACCTCGACCGCGTCACCTACTGCATAGACCTGATCCAAATTTGTTTCCATGCGCTCGTTGACCAAGATATGGCCGCGTGGACCGAACTCTAAACCACTATCCTTCAGGAAAGAGGTATCCGGCGAAACGCCGATGGCCAACAGAACCATATCACTTTGAAGCACAGTGCCACTTGCCAACTGAACCTCTATTTGTTCACCCACTTCTGCAAACCCCTGGACCATATCGGAAAAAATAAGATTAACGCCATGCTCGTCGAGCTCTTTTGCCAAAATAGAAGACATTTCAGTATCGAACGGAGCTAAGATTTGTGGACCCGCCTCGATCAAGCTTACTTCCAGACCTGCTTCTCTGAGGTTCTCCGCCATCTCAACACCGATAAACCCACCACCGATCACAACGGCGGAACGAGTGCCTTCGGCTGCGACTTTGGTTTTGATTTTGTCGGTGTCGGGAATGTTGCGCAGCATGTGAATTTTGGAACTCTCGATACCAGGTAGATTCGGACGAATCGGTTTAGCGCCGGGTGATAAAATAAGCGCATCATAGCTCTCTTCATAGGAGCCTTTTTCTATACTTTCTACTCTTACTTTCTTGTTCACAGGGTCGATAGACACCACTTCACTTTGAATCCGAACATCGATGTTAAAACGTTTATGCATCGCCTCTGGTGTCTGAACCAGCAGCTTGGAGCGATCCTGAATGGAACCTCCGATATAATAAGGCAGTCCGCAATTGGCAAAAGAAATGTACGGATCACGTTCAAACATGATGATATGAGCCTCTTCATCTAATCTCCGAAGTCTGGCAGCCGCTGATGCGCCTCCTGCAACTCCTCCGACAATCAGTACTTTTTTACTCATGATGATTTATTCCTCCCCTAAAAATAGCTGAATTAGATGTTTGATTTTCTCGTCTTTAACAGAATAGTTAATTTCCAGTCCATTACGTTCGGTTTCGACAATGCCTAGAGCTCTAAGCTTCTGCAAATGCTGGGATACCGTAGATTGTGGAAGGTCGAGACAGTCCTGCATGAAGCTAACGTTGCAGCTGCCTTTTTCAAGCAGACCTTTAATGATGCATAAGCGAACGGGATGAGCGATAGCCTTTAAGGTCTCGGCGGTTTGGTTATAGGCTTTGAAATTTTTGTCCATGGTTATGAACTCCTCGCTTTACAATATCCTTATATCGTAATATTATGATATAGTGATATGAAAATCAAGTTATTTTTAAAAAAAGAAGGAGAGATGCTCGATGTCTTTTAAAATTTCAAAGGAAATTACCCCTCAGCAAGTGGTGGAACGTCTGAAGAATGGAGAGGCTCCTACGCTGCTAGATGTACGCGAACCCGCCGAATGGGTGGAGGGACATGTGATCGGTGCGAAGCATATTCCGCTTGGGCAGCTGTTAATGCGTATAGATGAACTAGATCCTAATGGAGAGACGATTGTGATGTGCCTAAGTGGTGGTCGTAGTGGACTGGCGTGTGAGCTGCTGAGCGAAAAAGGATATAACGTTGTGAATATGATGGGCGGATTAAGCGCTTGGACGGATGATTTTTTGGTACGGGGGTAATAGTATGAACATGATGTTTAGGATCCTACTGAGTATAGTAATTGCCTTTAGTATTGTAAGGTTCTTACGTTCCGCTTGGCCAGTCCGTTCACTCGCCTATGTAGAAGCCCGTGACGTTCGCAAATTAGCAGATCAAACACTGGACATGAAAATGCTCGATGTTAGAGATGCCGTAGATTATGAGAAGGATAATATCCGTGGCTCGATAAATATATCGATCGGGCGGTTAGCCTATGTCTGGCAACACTGTCTATCTCCTGACGATTCGGTTCTAATCCTTGCTGATAGTTACTATAAAAGAAACAAAGCTGCGAGAATTCTGTATAAGCAGGGCTTTCGAAAGTTATATGCGGTAAATGGTGATTTTTTAGGAAGTAAAAGAACACTCTCCGACATTTCGGTGAAAGGTTGTTGTGAAGGATAATGGATATAAGCTCATTAATGTCCCGTCTCGGATTTGGTAAAAGCGCAAGTGTAAGTGTAAGAACGCTAAAGGTGTCAGAGTTTCGGAGCGAAATGGAGCAATCCAAAAATAGGCTGCTGATCGATGTCCGCGAACCGGATGAATACAAGAGTGGATTTATTCCGGGGGCGAAAAACATCCCGCTGTCTCAGTTGGAAAATCGGCTCGGTGAGATCCCTAAGGACCGGGATGTGTTGCTCTACTGCCGCAGCGGTATGCGAAGCAAAAGTGCAGCGCGGATTCTGAGTAAGCAGGGGTATGCTCGGCTTGCACATTTGCAGGGCGGGGTAAGTAGCTGGAATGGGAAGTTGAGTCGACGGTAACTGAACTAATTCCTCTGAACAAACTCTATTAGAGCTAACTCCAAATGAGCTTACTAAAGCTGGCTTTGCTTTAACGCAACGTACTTAAACCAACTAGCATTTTTGATGGATTAGTTATATTTAGCAGGATCTAGCATTGAATGTAGAGTGTTTATTGACAGCATCAAAAAGCGAACACTATACTTTTGAGTAATAGGACGAAGCACGTCCCGTACCCATATTGGGTGCGGGATTTTTTTATGCCAAGAAGGAGGGTGACGTATGGGATTTACGGAGGAGCATCGTAAGTGGGTAGAGGATCATATTAGTAGAAGAACGGGAGAACGGCGGGGGAGATTGGAGCGTGGACATGGCCATGGTGAGCGGATGTTTTTGGAGAAGGTATGGTGGCCTATGATGGGGCATTTCAATGACCTTCATCCTGAATATGAAGTATTGGATTGGCGTAGCAAGCCCTACTTTGTTGATTTTGTGTGGAAGCCTGGCCAGGTTAAGTTTGCGTTTGAAGTTAAAGGCTACGGTCCACATGTGCAAAATACAGACCGAACACGCTACAGGCAGGAGCTGAATCGAGAGACCTATCTGCAAATCGCGGGTTATCGGGTCGTGGCGATTCCTTATGATGATCTGGATGCGAGTCCTGAACTTACGATTACTTTGTTAAGACCATTGCTGATGCCGTACCTCGCTGTGAAGATGGAGGAGCAGGAGGAGTTTAGCCGACTGGAGCGTGATATTTTGCGGATTGCGGTTCGCACGAATGAGTGCATTCGACCGGTTGATTTGGTGAGGGAGCTTGGGATTGATAAGCGTACGGCTCGAAAAGGACTGAGTGCTCTCAGCGAAAAAGGAAAGTTTTCCCCAATAGTTTCTCAGGAGAGCGGTAGAGTCTGCAAATATGAATATATCCATTCCTTAAAGGATATTCAGTTATGGTAAGGCAATTAAAATACCCCAGATCCGACCCAAAAGGCTGGAATTGAGCGAAAGAGGGGTAAAAATACCCCAGATCCGACCCAAAAGGCTGGAATTGAGCAAAAGAGGGGTAAAAATACCCCAGATGCGACCCGAAAGGCTAGAAACGAGCAAAAGAGGGGTAAAAATACCCCAGATGCGACCCAAAAGGCTGGAAATAAGCAAAAGAGGGGTAGAAATACCCCAGTTACCGCCCAAAAGGCTGGAATTGGGCAAAAGAGGGGTAAAAATACCCCAGATGCGACCCAAAAGGCTGGAATTGAGCGAAAGAGGGCCGAGAACGCCCCGTTATCATCCACATCTCACTTCAACTAGGGAGACAAGCGAGCGAAGCACCCCATAAATCTCTAATTTTGACCTGATTTTCACTTAGATTGTTTAGGTGTTACTTATCAAGTTAATCTTCTATGATTAAGTTGATAGACCAGATTTGTGTTAGACACAGACAACTACCTCGAGAACATATGAAACCGCTATCAACTTGAATCGAAGGAGCGATTATGATGGAAACAGTGACATCTAAATATCCATTTCAACAGATTGATTTACCCTTAAATGACCGAGTGCAGGATTTGATCTCCAGATTAACGCTTGATGAAAAAGTAAGCCTGATTCCCCAGTATCAAGCGGCCATAGAGCGTTTAGGCGTTGGAGCCTATAAACACGGTACAGAAGCGGCGCATGGAATTTCCTGGCTTGGAAAAGCGACCTCTTTTCCTCAGCCAAGCGGACTGGCTTGTACTTGGAACCCAGAGCTAATGAAGGAAATCGGCTCGGCCATTGGAGATGAAGCAAGAGCATTTTACAAAAAAAATCCAACGGTGAACGGGCTGACGTTATGGGCACCAACTGTGGATATGGAGCGTGACCCACGTTGGGGTAGAACGGAAGAAGCTTACGGTGAAGATCCAAAGTTAACTGGACAACTCAGCACATCACTTGTGCAAGGAATCCAAGGCGATCACCCGGTGTATTTGAAAGCGGTCGCAACGCTTAAACACTTCCTAGGGAACAACAACGAGATCGAACGCGGAAATTGTTCCGCCAGCATCGATCCAAGAAATATGCGTGAGTATTATCTGGAAGCATTCAAGCCTGCTTTTCAAGAAGGTGGCGCGCAGTCTATGATGACCGCCTATAACTCGGTGAATGGTGTACCTGTTATTCTTCATCCGGCAGTGATGGAGGTGGTCAAAGGCGAATGGGATATGGATGGCTTTATCGTCAGTGATGCTGGTGATTTATTCGGAATTGTAAAGGATCATAAGTATTATGAATCTTTTGCACAGTCGATGGCGGAATCCATCAAAAACGGAATAGACAGCGTTACAGAAGAAACCGAAGAGACGATCAAGGTTCTTCATCAAGCACTGGATCAAGGCTTATTGGCAGAGGAAGACCTAGATCGTGCACTAACTAATACATTTAGAGTTCGTTTCCGTCTGGGAGAGTTTGACCCCGCTGAAGGTAATCCATACGCAGCCATCGACGATTCCGTAATTCTTAGCAAAAAACATGCCGCACTTTCCTTGGAAGCTGCCAAACAATCCATTGTGCTGCTGAAGAATAATCAGGCAACATTGCCACTGAGCAAGACTGAATTAAACAAAGTGGCGATTATTGGTCCACTTGGCGATGAAGCTTTCAGAGACTGGTATTCCGGCACATTACCTTATGGAGTGACTCCACTGCAGGGTGTTAGTAAAAAGCTGCCTGGTAAACACGTTACTTTTGAGAGTGGCGCAGATCAGATCATTCTTACTTCAGCTGCAAACGGCCAAGCGATCGGAATCACGGGTGAGGACGGAAGACTGGCTGTACAACATGACATAGCAGAGCACGGAGAATTGTTCCAACATACCGCTTGGGGCTGGACTAGTAATACTCTGAAGGCGACAAGTCGTGGACAGTATGTAACTTTAAGCGAAGCGGAGACACTTACAGCATCTGCTGATGAAATCTACGGCTGGTTTGTAAAAGAATCCCTGAACATTGTCCCGGAAGCTGAGGGTAAAGTCTCTTTGCGGACTTGGAATGACAAATTGATCTCTGTGAATGCTGAGGATGGCACGCTGCAGGTTGCAGATCAGGACGCAAGTGCGGACTCTCGTCTTTTCAAAAAGAACATCGTTACAAACGGACTGGACGCTGCGGTAGAAGCTGCCAAAGCAGCTGAGGTAGCAGTGGTTTTTGTCGGTAATCATCCACTTCTTAACGGAAAAGAAGAAATCGACAGACCTGATATTGTACTTCCGGAAGAGCAGGAACGTTTGGTCAAAGCAGTCTATGAAGCGAATCCGAATACAGTGGTAGTTATTGTCGGCAGTTATCCGATTTCTTCCACTTGGATCGACGAGAATATCCCGGCAGTTTTGTATACATCCCACAGTGGACAAGAGCTTGGCAATGCGGTTGCAGAAGTGTTGTTCGGAGATTACAGTCCTTCTGGCAAGCTGAATATGACTTGGTTCCGTTCTGTGGAGCAGCTGCCTGAGCTGATGGATTATGATATTATCAAAGGTAAAAGAACCTATATGTACTTTGACGGTAAGCCATTGTATCCTTTTGGTCACGGCCTAAGTTATGCTGAAGTGAATTACAAGAATCTAAATTTGAGCACAAAGGAACTGCAGCAAGACGATACGCTTAACATTTCCGTTCAAGTGGATAATACTGGAGCAATCGATGGGGACGAGGTTGTTCAGTTATATGTGCAAGCTTTGAATTCCCGGGTCAAACGTCCGATTAAACAGTTGAAGGGTTTTGAAAAAGTGAGCATCGCCGCAGGTCAATCGAATACTATAGAGTTTGCATTACCAGTTACAGAGTTAGTATTCTGGGATGTTACACGCGAACAATATTGCGTCGAAAATGGAGAATACGCAATTCTGATCGGCCGTTCTTCTGCTGATATTAAATTATCTTCAGTAGTAACGGTGAAAGGGGACATCATTCCTTCCCGTAATTTATATAACAACACCAAAGCAGAGAACTATGATGACTACGAAGGCGTATATCTGGACGAATGCAAAGCAGGCGGGGCTTCGGTACATCCGGTAAAAGAGGGCGCCTGGATCGCTTTTAATGACGTATTGTTCGATCATGGAGCAGTAGCATTTGAAGCTTTGGTATCCTCTGCAAAAGGTGGCAGCATCGAGATCAGAACCGGAAGCGCAGCTGGGAAACTGGTTGGAACCGTGAACGTCCCTTCTGGTGGAGTTCTGCAACAGTGGAACACACTAACTGGTGAAGTATCCGTAGAGACGGGTACTAACGATGTTTATGTAGTCTTTAGTGGTGAGGTGCTTCTCAGCCGGTTTCAATTTAATTAATAATAGAGATGACCTTTGATTATGGGATGGAGTGTGCTATATGGAGTGTTTGGGATGTCGGATTGCTAACGGAATTGAGCCTAACGTAAAAGTAGTATATGAGAATGAATTTATTACTTGTGTGCTAGATATCGCTCCGTTTAACGAAGGACATCTCCTGATCCTTCCTAAAAAGCATTATTGGGATCTCGAAGAAATCGATTCAGAGACTTCCTATGCGATAATGGACGGGTCGAAGAGATTGTCAGTTGTTCTGAAGACTTTGTTCGAACCAGATGGCATAAGCATATGCCAAAATGGCGGAAAGTTTAACGACCTGACCCATTACCATATGCACCTCATCCCAAGATACGAAGGCGATGGATTCGCTTGGAGTGAACCAATACACCCGCACGGTGCTGAGAATTTTTTAAATCACACGCAAGCAAAGATTATTGGTGTTTTAAAAAAGTAACAATCATAAAAAGGGCATTCCTGAAGCAATATCAGGGATGCCCTTTTCCTTTTGGCGTGCCCAGAGGCACGCATTATCTAGTTGGTGAAAGTCCAACCAAAGGAGGGACCAAGCCACCTTTGTAGCTAGGATGCTTGCGCATGGCGAAATCTGTGTGTAAAAGCGCATCGACAAAAGTACTTATCAGAGATAGGGCGAGCAACAACCTAGGCCGCAACATGAAGTGAATCCTGCCGCGTCGTCAAAAAGGCCCTGCGAAGGGGAGAAGAAGGTGCCGAGTCTCGCAACAGTAGACGAAGGCCAAGGAAGCTGTACAGAACTTGGGTCAACAGTGAAGAACCTTCCGGCGTAAAGGGAACGGCATGGGTTGAAAGATAATGCAGTGAACTGGGGAGACCCTCCCCCACACAGATTTTTTTTTTTAGAAGTCCGTAAAAAGGTGCTCTATAAGTTCAAAAGACGAAGTGAACCGCCTGTGGGAAGGGAGTCCGAGGGGCACATAGTACCTAAGAACCTAAAGACAACATAACTTTAGGGAGGGAAGGAGTCCTGCTTTGTTTACGCTCTTAAAGGAGGTACGAGTGAGTGAATGCCAAAAGGCTAACGACACCAAAGGAAAAAGTTCAACAACTCCAGAGAAAGCTATGTCATGCTGCCAAGGAAAACAAGAAACGTAAGTTTCACGCACTATATGACAAAGTGTACCGAGAGGATATCCTTCTAGAAGCATGGCGAAGAGTCCGTGCGAATAAAGGCTCAGCTGGAGTGGATGCAATAACCATTGCAGAAATTGAAAGGCAAGGCGAAGTGGAATTTCTTCAAGAATGTCAGCAAGTTTTACGAGAGGGCAACTACCAACCGCAACCTGTCAGAAGACACTACATCCCGAAAAAGGATGGAAAACAGCGACCTTTAGGAATCCCAACGGTACGAGATCGAGTCATACAGATGGCAACGAAGCTCGTGATTGAACCCATCTTCGAAATGGATTTTCAAGAAGTATCTTTTGGTTTTCGACCAAAAAGAAGTGCCAAACAAGCGCTCGACCGCATCCGGAAAGCCTGTAACCGCAAAGGAAATTGGGTATTAGACGTCGATATCCAAGGTTACTTCGATAACATTAACCAAGAGAAACTCATGAAGTTGGTAGAAATGCGTATCAACGACAGAAGAGTATTGAAGTTAATAAGGAAGTGGCTTAGTGCAGGAGTTATGGAGGAAGGAAGTATCCGTCGGTCAGATTTAGGCACACCACAAGGCGGTGTAATCTCTCCACTACTAGCGAATATTTACTTAAATTATTTCGACTTGGTATGGAAAAAGCACGGAAATGGACTCGGGGAATTAACAAGGTATGCAGATGATTTGGTGATTGTTTGCAAGACGAAGAAAGACGCAGAACAAGCCTACAAGCTTGTCCAAACCATAATGGAGCGACTGGAATTAACCCTGCATCCAACCAAAACGCGAATAGTGGGCATATGGACGGGAGATGAAGGATTCGACTTCTTAGGAATGCACCACCGAAAAACAAAAGCGGAAACCTCGCAAGGAAAAGTATACTTTACAACTCAGCAATGGTTAACGAAGAAGGCAGAAGAACGTATTCGAGAAGTGGTCAAAGAACGATTAGCTCCGCCAAGAATGCGAGTGAGGTCGTTTCAAGAACATGTAGAATGGCTCAACCCGAAAATACAGGGATGGAGAAATTACTACTATACGAACTATAGCCAGAAGAGATTAGCCAAACTGGATTGGTATATTCTACAGAGGTTTGCAAGATGGTACGCCAAGAAAAGACAAAGAAGAAGATGGATAGGGACTTTAAACGAAGTGAAGTTCATTGCCAAACAGTGTGGATTAAAAACATTATTGTAGACCGTATGCGCATGAAAGAAGAACATCGGAAAGCCGTATGAGGGAAAACCTCACGTACGGTTTGATGAGGAGGGGCTGATTTTAATCAGTCCTTTACTCTAGTTATAGAGTAACGCTCTAATCACATCCGCCACCGCCACCAGCATCTCCGCCACCGAAATCTCCCCCGCTGCTGTGCCCGCTATCCCCGCCCCAGCTATGACCGCTGTCATGTCCGGAATGGTGATGGGAGTCATCCCCTTGATGGTGTTGATGATGATGTTGGTGATTAGAGTGATTCGGGTTATTTGTATCCAGCAGATCTGGATGGCTAACTGCCATAAAAGACATGCTGGCGGCGTCATCTCGTCTATTTCTCTCAAATCTGTTACTGTTCGAGCTTGAACCATTACGAACTACGGACTGTGTGATTATAAATACAATAACTCCAATAAACAGTATCCCAAAGACCATTATCGATCGCCCTCCCAGTTGTTCATAATAAGCTGTATTTTTTTAAATTGTACCATAATATTGAATTAATGAATTTGAAGAAATGGAATTAGCGGTTAGCTGCTTTGGTCAGAAACTCAAGATTTCGATAAAAGATACTATCAAATTTCCAGTGAAGGTACGGCTCAGGAATTTCTATATGACTCACATCCATAACATCATTATCGAGAATCATCTGTTTACTAATGCCAATTAAGTCATTTATATATTGTTTGATTTGTTGGATATAATGACTAGAAGTAGTAGGCCCATGTCCAGGGACTATCAGGTCTACTTTTAAACTCTCCATATAAGTAAGTGTCTCCAACCAGGATAAGGGGTCACCATCTATTAAGAGTGGATGATTATCAACGGCGACAATATCTCCAACGAAAGCGATAGAATCCGAAGGTGAATAAAGAATTGTATCACAAACCGTATGTGCTGTACCCACTGTTAAGAGTTCCACGCTTCTCTTCGATCCATGGAGGGTCATTTTTCGATCAAAGGTTAGCTGAGGAAGCGTTACTTTAAGCGTTAGAATAGACTCTTTGATTTCTAGTAAATAACAGAGTTCAGAAGTCAGTTCTTGTTGTTTCGACTCATTATGTTCGTGATCAAGGGAAGTGTTAAGCTTAAAGATATCTTCATCAAGGTTAGGGAGAAGGTTCTTCATACGATTGAGCCAATCAGGTTGAGTCTTCATCATGAGCTCTCTAGTAGTACTAGTTGATACTATTATTTCTTCCATGAAGTGTTGGTTTCCTCTAACATGGTCTCCATGCCAATGACTGTTGATGATGTATTTTATGGGCTGATTAAAAAAATATAAAGCCGCCTCTCTAAGATCTTTACCTGCTTGTGGTGTATTGAACGTGTCGAAGATTAAGGTGTGGTCGCCCATATCTATTAATCCTGCATTACTCATGGCTCCGCCTTGCTCCTTGGCTTCAAGGACATAAATTCCTTCAGCTACCGGTTCGCAGTTAAAATGTCTGGAATGAAACATAAATCATCCTCTTTTCTTAGGGAATCAAGCATCAACTTTTTTGTAATTTTACAATTTTATGGAATTGATAGCTATGAAATTGCTCATTTTTTTTATTTAAAAAGGTTGATTTTATCACCCCGATTTGCTACCATACGGTGTAACTTAATAGTTATTGTTTTCTAGGGTTCCGCAGCTGGTGCACAGCTGGTCTGGTCCGAGGGAAAACGCACGAACAGCATCGTTCGTGTCTACACGGAGGGATAAAAGCCCGGGAGGTATCGTTATAAATGACGATGACCTTCCGGGCTTATTTGTTTGTTTCGTGGGCAATTATAAAGTTAGTGAATTGAAGGAGGGCTTGGAATGAAGAACAATTCAGAGTGGTTAAAGGTAGTTGGTGCAGCTGTTTTCGAGGTCATGTGGGTCATCGGCTTAAAACATGCCTCCACGATGTGGGAGTGGCTGATAACTGTGGTAGCTATAATAATAAGCTTCTATGTGATGATTTCAGCGAGTACCAAATTGCCGGTCGGCACGGTATATTCCGTGTTTGTTGGTCTAGGAACTGCAGGGACAGTAGTTGCGGACATGGTTTTATTCGGAGAACCGTTCAAGTTGATGAAGCTGGTTCTAGTGGTTATTTTGCTGGCAGGCGTTATAGGATTGAAAATGGTGACCAAAGAAGCCGAAGTAAAGGGGGAGTCTTAAATGGCATGGGTATTTCTGGTCGTTGCTGGTTTATTTGAAATGTTTGGAGTAGCTATGATTAATAGGTTGAATAAACACCGGAATTTCCTGTCGTTCGCGCTGCTCTTTCTTGGTTTCGGAGCAAGCTTTCTGTTCCTGTCTTTAGCTATGAAGAGTCTGCCGATGGGAACAGCTTATGCTGTATGGACGGGGATAGGCGCATCCGGCGGAGCGATTCTGGGGATGATATTGTATGGAGAGGCCAAAGACTGGCGCCGGATCGTCTGTATTATTATGATTCTGGGGGCCGCTGTGGGACTAAAGCTGATAGCTTAGTTAGGTATTCATTCTTTACTTTTTCTCTTCAAAAGAGAGATTAGTTATAAATTGGACACGATTCAGATGTTTAGAAAGGTTCTTATAGGTCGTATAAAGTAAGTATACAATACTTCATTAAGGGGATTTTTAATATGACTAAGGATTCAATCGAACATTTGGCTGAAATCGCAAGAATGAACCAATCTAACCGCATGCTGCTTCCAGATGGAACGTCACTTCCCAGAATTGGGCAGGGAACTTGGAATATGGGTGACGACAATTCCCGTAGGGAGGAAGAGATTGCTGCCCTGCGATTAGGCGTGGAGCTAGGCATGGATTTAATAGATACGGCTGAGATGTATGGGGACGGACGCTCGGAGCTTTTAGTAGGTGAGGCTATCCAAGGCATTCGGGATCAAGTTTACTTGGTGTCAAAAGTCTATCCACATAATGCCGGGAATGAGCACCTTATCCGCAGCTGTGAAGAAAGCTTGAAACGCTTGAATACGGATCATCTGGATCTTTATTTGCTGCATTGGCGGGGAGATATTCCACTAGAAGAGACTGTTGTCGGTATGGAGAAACTAGTCTCACAAGGAAAAATAGCAAGATGGGGTGTATCCAATTTCGATGTCGACGATATGAAAGAACTGCTTGGTATTGCTGGAGGAACTCATTGTGCAACCAATCAGATTCTATATCATTTAGGGTCCAGAGGAATTGAAACTGAACTGCTGCCATGGCAGAGAAGTCACAAGATCCCGGTAATGGCTTACTCACCGCTTGCTCAAGCTGGTTCACTCCGAAAAGGAGTAATCGAGAGTGAAGTCGTTCAGGAAATCGCCAGTGCACATCAGGCAACTCCGCTTCAGATTATGTTAGCTTGGACGATGCGTGAAGAGGATGTTATTTCTATCCCAAAAGCTTCTTCTCGTAAGCACGTCATTGAGAATGCTGCTGCAGGCTTGATTACGCTAAGTAACGATGAAATTTGGAAGCTGGACGAAGCTTTCCCAATACCTTCTTGGAAAGTACCGCTAGATATGATTTAAATCCGTTCTATTCACATAAAGAGAAGCCCTCAATCACTGTAAAAGTGTTTGAGGGCTTCTTCTGTCATTTCTTGTGCGATTAGCTGTTCTCAATAATTGTCTGTAGTGTAGTCCGGTCAAGGCCTTCTACCAGTTTGATCAGAAGCTCTTTAGCAGCATCGTAGTCATCACTGTGAATCACTGATGAAGCTGTGTGTATGTAGCGGGAGCATATTCCGATGACTGCGGAAGGAACGCCAATTCCACTAACATGAACCTGACCTGCATCTGTTCCGCCTTGGGATACAAAATACTGATATTTGATCCGGTGGGTATCCGCTGTATCTTGTACATATTCAATCAGACCGCGATGTGTAACCATCGTAGGATCAAAAATACGCAAGAGAGCTCCTTTGCCCAGATGGCCAAATGCCTGACTGTCACCAGTCATATCGGCAGCAGCGCTCGCGTCCAGACCGAAGAAGATGTCTGGTGACAGGAGATTAGCCGCAGTACGCGCACCCCGAAGACCTACTTCCTCTTGTACAGTGGCACCAGCGAAAACGGTATTCGGCAGCTTTTTACCGTGCAATGCTTTAACTAGTTCAATGGCGAGACCTACGCCGTAACGGTTGTCCCAAGCTTTCGCCAAGATTTTTTTGGGATTAGCAAGGGGAGTAAAAGGACAAATCGGCAGAACTTGTTGGCCTGGTCTAACGCCAAAGCTTTCTGCTTCTTCACGGCTGTCTGCACCGATATCAATATACATTTTGCTGATTTCGCCAGTCTTACCACGTTCTTCGTTGCTTAGCAAATGGATAGGCGTACTGCCAACAACTCCGGTCAGCGTTCCTTTAGGTGTAATGATATGTAGGCGCTGGGATGCAACAGCAGAGGGAAGCCAGCCGCCAAGTGGTTGAAAACGGATCATACCGGTGTTAGTAATTCCAGTTACCATGAAACCTACTTCGTCAAAATGCCCAGCGACCATAATCTTTGGCCCGTTCTCTTCGCCGCGCAGTACGCCGAACAAACTACCGAGACGATCCTGTACGAACTCTTCAGTATAAGGAGTCATAGCATCCTTGACGTAAGCGCGGAGTTCGCGCTCAAATCCTGGGGCTGAGGGAAATTCGGTAAGTGTTTTGAACATGTCCAATGTTTCTTGATTCATATGAATTCACTCCTTTATTAAAATATAAGAACTCATTTATACATCATTCTTATATTTCTACGAGAAACGGATGTTATCCATAATGGACCACATCGTTATTTCTTCCTGCAACCTAGTATGAACATTCTGGGCTCACTTGTCCATGACAAGAGACAATGAACACCGGGCACGAGCTCCACGAATACTATGCATTAGAGGCTTTGGTGGCAGGAGCCTTAGAAAGGATGCGAAGACGAATGAGGGTTGCGGGCAGCGTACCCAAAAGAAGGGTGCAGGGAGGATTGTCAAGTAGGAGCCTACAAGGAAACGGAACGCGCAGACGATACTGGCGCCACAATCCAAGGGAAAGAGAAGCAGTACTTATTTTTGTTCTCTTCTTACTGTTGATTGTTGTGTTACTGTATTTTTCCTGAACTGGAGGGACATAACGAAGCGGAGGATGGCAAACAATAAGGAAAACTTCTAAGCGAAGAACAACTTAAGGGGCTTAAAAGTGAGTACTATGATGCTTGTCAGCCCCCTTCGCCTAACTTTCAGGAGGTGCCTCAATGCCGGCGAAAACTAAGAAATCGGGTGTCAAGCTGAAGCTTGACACCCTGACTCCACAAGATTACGAGAAATTGTCCAAGCCCTTTGTTCCTGCCAGGCCCGTATTCAAAAACTGCATACGAGCGTTTATTGCTGGCGGCATAATCTGTGTTATTGGACAAGGTGTTCAGGAGGCTTTTATGGCAATTTTCGATATGAGCTCCAAGGAAGCCGCCAGTCCGACAGTCGCGGTGATGATCCTACTCTCTGTAATTCTGACCAGCTTTGGCGTGTACGACAAAATGGCTCAATGGGCTGGTGCAGGAACTGCAGTCCCAGTGACCGGGTTCGCAAACAGTATGTGCTCTGCAGCTCTAGAGCACCGCGCTGAGGGCCTTGTACTTGGTGTAGGCGGCAATATGTTTAAGCTTGCAGGTTCGGTTATCGTATTTGGTGCCGTAGCTGCTTTCATTATTGGTATCGTCTATCTCTTTTTGGGCGTAGACGGGGGTGCACATACATGAAACAGCTTGGTAGTCAGACCTGGGAGTTCACGAACCGTCCCGTTATTTTGGGTTCTTCCGCTGTAGTAGGGCCAGAAGAGGGAGAAGGTCCTTTAGCTTCAGACTTTGATTTTATATTTGATTCGCTGGAAATGGACGAGAAGACATGGGAGAAGGCTGAGCGTGCTCTTTTCGAGAAAGCCTCCCTGCTGGCTCTGATTAATGCAAATATCGATAAAGAAAAGCTGGAGTTTTTTGTCGGCGGAGATTTGATGAACCAGATTATCAGCAGCTCCTTCGCGGCAAGAAAATTAGGGGTGCCTTATCTCGGAGTCTTTGGTGCTTGCTCTACTTCTATGGAGAGCCTTGCGATTGCCTCAATGATCGTTGATTCTGGAGGCGGTAAGTATGCGCTAGCGGGAACATCAAGTCATAACTGTACGGTGGAGAAGCAGTTTCGTTATCCAACGGAATATGGTTCGCAGAAACCCCCAACGGCGCAATATACAGTTACAGGTTCGGGTTGTGCTGTAGTGGGTCAGAATGACGGTTCGGGTAACTATCCAGTCGTGGTTTCGGCCACGCTTGGACGTATTATGGATCTTGGTTTGACAGATCCTTTTAATATGGGGACGGCTATGGCACCTGCGGCGGCGGATACCATTACTGCGCATTTTCGGGATACAGGTCTATCGCCCGGGCACTATGATTTAATTGTTACCGGCGACCTGGCATCCGTAGGGTTACCTATAGCCAAGACCCTATTGGCTAAAGAAGGAATTCCTATGGAGCAAACAACCTTTGACGATTGTGGTTTGCTTATCTACGACTTGGAGAAACAGAAATATGTGATCGCTGGAGGAAGCGGCTGCGGGTGCTCAGCGGTTGTAACCTATGGTCATATCCTTAAGCGGTTAAAAAAAGGTGAACTTAAACGGGTGCTTATAGTGGCAACGGGCGCACTTTTATCACCTTTGTCTTATCAGCAGGGAGAGAGTATTCCATGTGTTGCTCATGCCGTAGCCATAGAGAGCGGAGGTGAAGCATAATGATGATTTACTTATGGGCTTTTCTGATTGGAGGAGCCATTTGCGTTATAGGACAGCTGATGTTCGATGTATTGAAGCTGACGCCTGCACATACGATGAGTACCTTAGTTGTAGCCGGAGCGATTGCGGATGCTTTTGGTATCTACGACCCACTTGTGAAATTTGCGGGTGCTGGGGCAACCATTCCGATCACAAGCTTTGGGAACTCCTTGGTTCATGGGGCATTAACGGAGCTGGAGCGGGATGGCTGGATCGGTGTAGTTACGGGTATTTTTGATATTACAAGTGCGGGCATCTCGTCAGCTATTGTGTTCTCCTTTTTGGCAGCTTTAGTTGTACGGCCGAAGGGGTAAAGTTGATGCTACATGAAAAGGTTGTCGTCAGAAAAAGACGGCATCCTTTTTTTGTTATTTTAAAATTGTAGGATGTTTCATCTTATGGTTTTTTTTGTATCCTCACTTCGTGATCTTCAACAATGTACTTTGGGTCCCCTAATCATGTAAAATATAAATAATACTGCTTATTCTGGCTAGGAGGATCATATATGCCCGTACGTCAAGAATCGATGCACACTATGAATGCTGTACGCACTAATTTGGAATCCTGCATACTTGGAAAATCATTTGAAATACAATTATTGTTAACCGCTCTGCTTGCTGGTGGTCATGTATTGATCGAGGATGTACCGGGAACAGGAAAAACCCAGCTAATTCGCGCACTATCAAGATCAATGTCCGGTGAATATCGCCGTATTCAGTGTAATCCAGATATACTTCCGAGTGATATTACAGGTGTTTCTGTCTATCATCCTAGGGATGAGATGTTTCATTTCCGGCCTGGTCCGGTGATGACGAATATTTTGTTAGCCGATGAAATTAACCGTGCTACTACGAAGACACAATCCGCACTTCTGGAAGTGATGGAGGAACGAAACGTTACCGTAGATGGAGAGACGTATCCACTTCCTCATCCTTTCATGTTATGCGCTACCCAGAATCCAATAGACTTTGAGGGAACCTATACACTGCCTGAAGCCCAATTAGATCGATTCATGCTGAGAATTAGCCTCGGATATCCTGATGCAGCGACGGAGAAAAATTTATTGCTGAGCCATCAGGAAGGCCAACCGGTGGACAGGCTTTCGCCAGTAACAAGCATGGAACAAATTGCAGGGATTCAGGAAGAAATTCGCGACATCTTCATGAGTGATCCCGTGCTGAATTATTTGTTAGATATTGTACGGCAGACAAGAGAACATCCACTTGTAATGCTGGGTGCAAGTCCACGTGCCTCACTATCCTTTATGATGGCTTGTAAAGCTTATGCCTTTTTGCAAGGACGAGATTACGTTCTGCCTGATGACGTGAAGATCCTTACTCCATTTGCCTTGGGTCATCGGATATTGCTGCGTCCAGAGTCGCGCCTAGATAATATTAGCGTAGAATCTTTGCTTCAAAAGCTTCTGCAGAGCATTCATGTGCCTGTTACGATGAGGCAATGATATGAAACGTTATTTGTCGTCGGTTGCAGCCATCATTCAGCCCTCTAAGCTTGCAAGCATCCTTGTAATTTGGAGTATTACACTCTTATATGTACTTTTTCAGGGCGGGAAAACAGCATTTATGTTGTTTATCATGGTCTCTGTACTTATTGCATATTTGATTGCTGGAGGTTTAGGAGGCGTTCGGCGAGCGAAGGGCACTCGCAGTCTTTATTCTGAACAAGACAAGGGAGATTTGCTCTCTGCCGGAGGGCATCTTCGTGTAAAGCTAAAGGTTACAATCCCCGGGATTTTGCCCTTGCCTTACGTTGTTGTAAGGGAAGTTCTTAAGCGGCATAATGGAGAATCGTGGGTATTTGAAGAAAGTGTGATCCCAAGCCTCAGAGGCATTGGGGAATTAAAGTTTCAGACACCAGCCTTAGAGCGTGGAACATACACATTCGCTAATACGGATATTATCAGCCAAGATATATTTGGGCTTGTCGAGCATAAGGGAACATTTTTATCGGAAGGACAATTTCAGGTTTTGCCTCGTGCGATCTACGTTCCGCGCTGGCAGTTATATGAGAGAAAATCTCGGCTATCTGGACCACAGACATCCGTTGTTCAATCTCGGCGTGAAACCACACAGATTAATGGCGTCCGTGACTATGTATATGGTGATCGCTTGACGCGAATTCACTGGAACGCTACTGCTAAGACAGGCTCTTGGAAATCCAAAGAGTTTGAGCATGAGTCGATTCCCAAAACCATTCTAGTCCTTGATGGAAGCACATCAGCTTATATGAATACGAATCAATTCGAACTAGCAGTTTCGGTGACGGCATCACTACTCGGCTTCGGCATTCGGGAGAGAATTGGAATTGGACTGTGTTGTTTGGATAAGACGACGAAGGTGTTCGCACCAGTTGAAGGTGCTGCTGAGCGTCAGAAGATGATTCAATATTTAATCGATCTAAACGCTGAGGGACGCGGTCCGCTTATCTCCCGATTGGAAAAAGGATACCGTATGTTTCCTAAAGGCTCTTACTTCGTGTTAATTAGTCCACAGCGTGGACAGCCTGTACTTGATGCACTACGTTGGGCTGACAGCAGAGGAATGACTGCTTCTCACATTCATGTGCGAAATTCGGCAGAGGTAAATAGAGGTAACGATTGGATAGACGTCCTTAGATCTCGTGGAATAACTGGTTATGGTATTAGCTCGCTTCAAGAGCTTCCCTCAGTGTTAGGAGGGGAAGGTTGATATGAGAACCTGGTGGAATCAGATAAAATTCTCCTGGCACCGTTCCGTCGGCCTATTATGGCTGTTGATTATTGCACAGCAGTGGATTTCGTATACGGAACCCATCTGGCTAAATCAAACCACTGCTTCTGTATGGGCTGCCCTATTAACGATCACTGTCATTGAGATTTTTATCCCTGTTAAAGTTCAATTCAGACTGATTATAGAAGCAGTAGCTATTATCTATATCGTTTATCGCATCATTTCTAATTACGGAATTTATGTTCCTGATCCATGGGCTACAACCCTTGTTGATAAGCTCCAAGATATTAGTGTGTATATGGTGCCGTATATCTGGTTTGCTCTTGGTGCCTCTGCCTTGCTGTTGCTGTCGTCTTGGTGGGTATCCTCGAAGAAGCGTATCTTATGGTTTATAGGAATGAACATTGTAGCGCTGGCTGCGCTTGATTCCTTTACATCTATTGTATTGTGGCAGGAAGTGGCTTGGACAGTATTTGCGGGTATGGGTTGGCTTGTCAGCCAGCACCTGAGAAGTTTTCAGCTACATTATCCGCGTGGATGGGTACATTTGCTGGAATATCCCTCGAAAATAGTCATGAATATCGCAATCGTCTTCTCTCTGGTTATTTTAATCGGTGTGAATATGCCGGATGTAAGGCCTACTTTGACGGATCCTTATACAGCGTGGCAAGAGTGGAATGGAATTGGGAAATCTTCTGGTAAGAGCACAACTGGAACAACGAATTCCAATACGGGCTCAGGTTCCTCTGTTAACAATACTTCGTCTGGCTATAGTCTCAATGATGACAACCTGGGCGGGGGCTTTAACTTCGATTATACCCCGGTGATGACAGTGGTTTCAGATTTGCGTGTTTATATGCGAGGAGAAACACGCAGAATCTATTCTGGAAGTGGATGGTCGGATAAGGATCGATTAAAGCGAGGACCTATAGAAGAGGTGGAGACGGGGAAATCCTTGGAGCAAAGTGTGGCTTCTAAGGTCACTACCCGCACACTGAAACAGACGGTTAAAGTGCTTAACAATAATGAATTTCCGGTGTTATTCGGTGCTTATTCTGTAACTTCGGTGGATTCATTAAATGGTGAGGCAGCCGGGAAAGGTCTTTTCTGGAGAGACCGTGATAGTGAGCTTCTATGGGATATGGATAAGAAGAAACTAGACTATCCTTCGACCTTCGAGCTGACTTCTGAAGTTCCCGTCATTCCTGTTCAGGAATTGACAGCAAAGACCTATGAGGAGCTATACAAAGGTAATGATCTGGAGGAAAGCTTCCTTCAGCTGCCTGATGACTTCCCTCAACGGGTTAAAGATCTGGCCGAGGAAATTACAGCCCAAGGAAGAACACCGTATGAAAAAACAGCACTTTTGCAACAATACTTACAACAAACTTTTCCATATACCAACAAGCCGGATATAACACGTGTTTCAAGTGAGGATTTTGTAGATGGATTTTTGTTCGAGCTGAAGGAAGGTTACTGTGATTATTATTCTACGGCACTAGTCACTATGGCACGTTCCCTAAACATCCCTGCAAGATGGGTTAAGGGTTATGCACCTGGAGAACAGCCAGAAATGCCTATGAATCTGGCGCAGCAGGTGGGTGCGGCAAATAATAATTACACGATTACCAATGCAGATGCCCATTCCTGGGCTGAGGTCTATTTTGGTGAGTATGGTTGGATTCCTGTTGAAGCTACACCGGGGTTTAATGCTCCTCTCCTGACTAAGAATGAGCAAATACCTGAGACAGACCCGGAAGATCAAGATGAAATGGCAGAACCAACACCTGCACCTGTGACTAATGCACAAGCAGATCAAGGCTTCCATGTGGGTTTATGGGTGATTTTGGCGGCAGTGGTTGTATTATTATCCTGGACTATTTTTAAAGTTTGGCATATTCGCTTTAAGCTTCGCTTCTTCATTCAACAGATGCGAATGGGCCGACCTTTAACGCCTGATCAGAAAGTTGTGGCTGAAACTGAGCGTTGGGTAAGGTATTTGCATCGTAAGGGCATGATGAAGGAAGAGCATGAAACATTGCGTGAAGCCGTAGTCCGCTGGAGTCAGGAACGACCTGCTGTGGCCAATCATCTTTCTTCACTGCTAACGATGTTTGAACAAGCGAAGTATAGCCCTGATGTTATTGAAGACAAAGACTGGCAGAGCGTGTATACTGAAGCTTTGCGGCTGCGGAGAACGATAAGATCCAAGAAATAGCGTTTATGCAGTAAATCATTGCTATAGATTTATTTGCGTAGCGCATGGAGTATGTTATAGTTTTTTGTATGAAATCGAGGTGAACGTATTGTTTGAAATGTTAGTTCCCAAACTCCGGGTGAATACGGTATTCGATATTTCTCTAGAAGAGCTGTATCGGCAGGGATACCGTGGAATCATTACGGATCTGGATAACACACTGGTCGGTGCCAAAGCGCCTGTGGCTACTCCGGAGCTGTTGTTATGGTTTGAGAAGGTGAAGGAAGTGGGCTTTAAGCTCATCATCGTATCCAATAACAACATGGAACGGGTGTCACGCTTTGCTACACCGCTTAATATTGAATTTGTGCATCAGGCTCGTAAACCGAGTAATGCTCCTTTTCTCAAAGCGATGAAGCAGATGGAGTTGCCACCGGAGCAGACGATTGTGGTGGGAGACCAAATGCTTACAGATGTATACGGCGGCAATCGGCTTGGCCTGTATACCGTATTGGTGCTGCCAATCTCCGTTAAGGATGAAGGGTTCGGCACAAGATTTAATCGTCGGGTAGAGCGAGTTGCTCTGACACGGCTTCGTAAAAAAGGATTGTGGCACGAGGAGGAAAAATAGTAATGAACGAACAAAGTGAAACACAGCGTACTGAGAAGTGTAGCGGTTGTGGTATCAAGCTTCAGACGGAGCATAAGGATCAACCAGGATACCTTCCGGAAGTCGCACTAGATCGGGACCCTGTGATTTGCCAACGCTGTTTCCGGATTAAGAATTATAATGAGGCTTCATCTGTTTCTGTGAACCAGGATGAATTTCTTCGCTTGCTGAGTGGAGTAGGGGAGAAGAATGCACTTGTTATTCATATTGTTGACATTTTCGATTTTGAAGGCAGTTTGATTTCCGGCCTTCAGCGGTTTGTCGGTAATAACCCAGTTATTCTTGCAGTGAATAAATGTGATCTGCTGCCTAAGGTTACGAACTGGAATAAACTGCGTAACTGGATGCAACAACGCTGTAAAGAAGAAGGATTGCGGACAGCTGAAATCGTACTTTGTAGTGCGAAACGTAATCAAGGCTTTGACCGTTTACTGGAAGCCGTAACAGAACTGCGTGGTGGGCGTGATGTTTATGTAGTCGGTGCTACGAATGTAGGGAAATCCACGCTTATCAACCGTTTGATTTCGGACTATAGTGATTTGGAGCAGGAGTTAACCACCTCGCGTTACCCTGGTACAACACTCGATACGGTCAAAATTCCACTAGATGATGGCCACTATATTATAGATACGCCAGGGATCGTGTATCCATGGCGTTATAGTGAACTAGTTGAGCGTCAGGATCTGGATGCAGTTATGCCGGCCAATCCGTTGAAGCCTGCTGTCTATCAGTTGAATGAAGGACAGACGCTATTCTTCGGTGGACTGGGACGTTTTGATTTCGTGCAAGGTCCGCATCAATCGTTCACATGCTTTATTAGTGGTACTTTAAAAATCCATCGCACCAAACTGGAACGTGCAGATTCCCTTTATGCGGACCATCGTGGTGAAATGTTGTCTCCTCCAGGAAGTGACCGGATGGACAAGCTGCCACCATGGCAACGTCATGAGTTCCGAATTAATAAAGGCAGTCGGAGCGATCTATATATTTCAGGTTTGGGCTGGATTAAGGTCAACGGGACAGAAGGCGCAGTCGTGGCTATCCACGTTCCGCGTGGTGTGAAGGTGCTTACCCGCCCTTCGATGATCTAACGGGGAGGCTATTACAGTGTCTTTGATAACTGCAACCGAGGGCTACAATACCGGGAATATTTTACTGGGCGTAATGGGAGATCCTATTATTCAATCCAAATCTCCTATTATGCATGAAGCAGCACTGCAAGCACTGGGAATTCCGGGTGCTTACGTGCCGCTTCATATCCTTCCAGAGAATCTGGAGGATGCGGTGCAAGCGATTCGCACGCTTGGATTCCGTGGCGTAAATGTGACGATTCCGCATAAGGTTGCGGTGATGGCTTATGTGGATCTATTAGATGAAAGTGCGGTAGCCGTTGGTGCAGTCAATACGATTGTTAATAATAACGGGGTACTCACTGGATATAATACGGATGGAATCGGTTATGTACGTTCGCTTAAAGCGGAAGCCATTTCTGATTTGTCAGGTACGAAGATTATGGTGATTGGAGCCGGTGGAGCAGCTAGAGGAATTGTTGCCGCACTGCTTCAGGAGAAGCCTTCTTCTATCCTTATCGCTAATCGCAGTGTTGATAAGGCACAGGACTTGGCTGCAGAGTGCCAGAGCAAAGGGAATGTGGTCGGGATTAGCATGAACGAAGTAGCGGAAATGCTAGATGGCGTTGATGTACTGATCAATACAACCTCCGTGGGAATGTATCCTCATATGGATGAGACACCTATAGATCCTGAACTGCTTCGTGCAGGGATGGTCGTAAGTGATCTGATTTATAATCCACTGCGCACGCGTCTATTGTTAGAAGGACTTGAACGAGGCTGTAAGATTCATGGAGGCCTCGGGATGTTTGTCTATCAGGGGGCTTATGCATTGGAGTATTGGACAGGGCAGCCTGCTCCTACGGAAACCATGCGACAGACCATACTCCATTGTCTGGGTGGAAAAGAGTAAGAAATGGATTCATCAATTTAGGGTAATAATATATGTTAATTAAGGAGTTATTCATTTATGTTAACTGGTAAACAAACACGGTATCTTCGTTCATTGGCGCATCACCTAGATCCTATTTTTCAAGTGGGCAAAGGTGGAGTAAACGATCACCTCGTACGCCACATTGAAGAAGCTATTGAGAAGCGTGAACTTATGAAGATTAGTATACTGAGCAACAATATTGAGAATCCCAAGGAAATCGGTGCGCAACTTGCCGAACAATCGGGTTCTGAGCTTGTACAAGTGATCGGAAAGACAATTGTCTTGTACAAAGAATCGCGTGATAACAAAACCATTGAGCTGCCCCGCTAATACCTGAAAGCATACTACCAAGGAGGTCGTCCTCTTGAAAGTTGGAATTATGGGAGGTACCTTTGATCCTCTTCATATTGGTCATATGATGGCAGCGGAAGCAGCTAGAGAAACTTATGGACTTCAAGAAGTATGGTTTATGCCTTCACATATTCCGCCTCATAAACATGAGGCAGGGGTATCTGGAGCAGATCGGCTGGCAATGGTGCAGGAAGCGATACACAATCATGAAGCTTTTCGCACATTAGATTGGGAAGTTGTCAGAGGTGGCGTTTCCTATACGTTTGAGACCATAAGACGGCTGCAAGAGGCGTATCCGCATTTCGATCTTTATTTCATCATCGGAGCGGATATGGTCCAGTATTTACCGAAATGGAACGAGATTGAAGAGCTTGTGCAGCGGCTTACATTTATCGGCGTAGGTCGTCCGGGAACACCTCTTGATCTAGATGCATTGCCAACTTATATAGCAGAAAAGGTACTGCTAGCAGATATGCCTCTGGTTGATATTTCGTCAACGATGTTAAGAGAACGGGCTGCAACTGGAAAATCCATTCGTTATATGGTACCTGAGGCAGTGTTCGAATATGTTCAAAGGAGTGGATTGTATGGCATACAGCCGCGAAGCTCTGATTGAGGCGGTCTCGACACAAATGCCTGCAAAGCGCTGGAAGCATACACTGGGCGTCATGGAGTCATCCATTCAACTAGCTGGGCAATATGGCGCTGATCCTGAGCGTGCGGAGACAGCAGCAATTCTGCATGATGTGGCCAAGTATTGGCCTGTGGAGAGAATGAAGGAGATTATCGAGCAGAATCATCTGAACTTGAATCTTCTGAAGCATGACAAGCAGCTGTGGCATTCAGAAGTAGGTGCCTTTGTAGCAGAGCAAGATTATGGGATCACAGATCCAGATATTCTTAATGCGATCCGTTTTCACACCTCAGGTCGTGAAGACATGAGTTTACTTGAGAAAATTGTCTGTCTCGCCGACTATATCGAGCCAGGCCGCGATTTTCCAGGCGTTGATAAGATACGTAAGCTGGCTAAAGTAAGTTTGGAAGAAGGACTAGTCGCTGGATTTGATTCTACGATTAGTTTGCTACTGGAAAAACGCCGAGTGATCTTTCCGTTAACGGTACTGGCGCGTAATGATTTAGTTAGAATATTGGAGGATAAAATATGAGTGTACAACCAAGCAAGCTGTTAGAACTGGCCCTTAAGGCTGTGGAAGATAAAAAAGCAATGAACGTAGTGGCATTAGATCTGCGTACTGTTTCACCGATTAGTGATTACTTTGTTGTATGTCACGGTAATTCGGATACCCAAGTTCAGTCCATCGCTACCGAAGTCCGCAAAGTGGTCCATGAAGCAGGCGGCGTAATTAAGGGGATCGAAGGAATGGATTCAGCACGCTGGGTGCTGATGGATCTTGGAGATGTTATTGTTCATATTTTCCACCGCGATGAACGTGAATACTACAATATTGAGCGTCTATGGTCGGATGCGAAGGTAGTGGAGACTGTATGAGCCTGATTGCAGGAACTACAGTTACACTTAATGTAGTAAGAGAGGTATCCCCATACGGATTTTTCCTGAATGCAGGAGATCAGGATGTTATGCTGCATTATACTGAGCTTACCGAGAAGGTTAAGACAGGCGATAAAGTTGAAGTCTTTATCTTCTTCGATACCGAGGACCGCCTAGCGGCAACGATGAAGAAACCGTTTCTGACATTGGGCGAAATGGCCTTATTGGAAGTGGCTGATATCCATCCGCGTCTAGGTTGCTTCTTGGAAATGGGTCTCGGACGGCAGCTGCTGCTGCCCATTCGTGAGCTTCCAGAGCTTCCAGAGTTGCGCCCTCAGATCGGCGACTATGTGTATGCGATTATGGAGCATGATAAACAGGGGCGCCTTCGTGCTAAATTAGCTGGAGAACAGGAACTAGCTCCGCTAGCTCTTCCTGCGCCTGAATCCTGGATGGGACAGACTGTGACAGCCCGGGTGTACAAACCGCTGCAGATGGGGACTTTTGTTCTTGTAGATGCTGGGGTTTTAGGCTTTGGTATTATCGGTATGGTCCATTCCTCTGAACGGAGTCGTCTACTACGTCTTGGAGAGCAGTTTGAAGCACGTGTCTCCCATATCCGCGAGGATGGTCGTGTTAACCTTTCTATGGGTCTCCGTAAAGAAGTAGGCATGGATGTAGACTCTGCCACGATTTTGGAATTCTTGCATGCCCGTCCGGGTGGAGCGATGCCTTATTCGGATGCTACACCACCGGATATTATCAAGCAGCGTTTCGGAATTAGCAAATCAGCCTTTAAGCGTGCGCTTGGAAAGCTGATGAAGGAAGGCCATGTTACCCAAAAAGAGAATTGGACGTATCTTGCTCCTAAGGAAGAGGAAGGTTCAACCGAGGGAAATGAAGAAACAACCGAATAATTAAAAATATAAGAAAGTATAAGTTTCACACTATACTTTTCCTTATATTTTTCGTATAAACGCTCACCGTCCTTGTGGGGATGCCTAGAGCGTTTATGCTTGATGGGTCAATAATAGAATCATATTAAATGTTGTAATAGAAAGCGGTGTACTAGTGTCTTCCTATGGGAAATTTGCTTATGTATACGATGAGCTCATGGCAGATATGCCGTATCCTGATTGGATCTCCTTTGCTGAAACCGCATGGAGCAAATACGGTAAGCCTGTAACCGTGGCTGAGCTTGGCTGCGGCACCGGGAGTATCACTATTCCTTTGGCGGGTTCAGGGTATCATATGACCGGAATCGATCTATCTTCAGATATGCTCTCAGTGGCACAGCGCAAAATGGAAGAGCATCCCCAGGGACGGCGTTTCTTGCGCGAAGGTAGTGTTCGTTGGATTAGACAAAACATGAAGGAATGGGAGCTTCCAGAGCTTGTGGATTCTGTGATTTCTTTCTGTGATTGTCTGAATTATGTGCTGGAAGAAGACGATATCAGAGCTGTCTTTGCTAGTACCTTTGCAGGACTAAAGCAAGGCGGCACCTTTCTGTTCGATGTGCATCACCCAAACACACTGATCCGTTATGAAGAAGAGCAGCCCTTTATTCTGGACGAACCATCGGTGTCTTATATTTGGACTTGTGAGATGGATGTTCCTCGCCGCGAAATAGAACATCATCTGTCCATTTTCGCTCGCGAAGAGGGACGGAGTGATGTATATCGCCGTTTCGAAGAGACACATATTCAGCGTGCCTACGATCCCCAGTGGATGAAGGATGAACTGCTTAAGGCTGGATTTAGTGATGTGAAGACTTACGCTGATTTCGAGTGGATAGAGGCGGATGATGATGCGGAACGTTTATTTTATATTGCTATAAAATAAATATTCAACATACTAAGAGGGGCTGTCCCAAAAGCTATGAAAATAGCTGGTGAGACAGCCCTTCTTTTTATGAGTTTAGTGTGGTCCCTGCTATTGAAAACGAGAGGCTAAAAATAAGCAAATAACGTCATCTGAGTCCGTATGCTTCATGGAATGTTGGATTCATGATTCATGATTCGTGTATGAAGAAGTAGCTGTAATTGCGCCAATATGTATATCAAAAAAACCGGGTAGTGTTTATGCCACCCGGCATCTTCCAATCCTTACCGATGCTCAAACAGATCAATGGCACCCAATACGACATGAGCCAGACCAAATCCAAGTACGCCTGTTGCTGCCATCTTATACTTGCTTCCAAGAAAAGCGGCGCTAGAAGCGGTTACGACGGTTCCAAGAACAGCGGGAATTAGACCTTCACGCATTCGAAACACTCCTTCTCGGTGGTTTGGGAGACAAGGTTATTATGAGTCAAACTCAAAAAAATATACAAAGAAAAAGAAGACCTTAGACCAGTTATTGCTGGTTCTAAGGTGTTTTTGTTTAGGGAATGTTTTATTCTGATAAGGTAACGGCAGTACGAGAAGCGCCAATTTCAACTTCATGAACATCATATAGTACACGCGCCAGTAAGTCCTGGCTATAGTTGCCGAAATGTTTGCCGTAAATGGTGAGCCCGCGTTTGTTTACAGGCTTGTCCGTTACGGCTATCCGGAAAGTAAGCTCGCTCTTGTAATCAAGCTGAATATCATCCAGGGTCACGTCAGAAATCCGGCAACCGTCAATAAAGCTACCTTCATTATTAATACGGATCAGTTTGAGCATACCATATTGGTTTAAATGTGGAGGCCACCAGTCTGGATTAAACGTTCCACGCGTGTCTCCGAAATCTCCAGGACTAGTCCAGTAGCCGATTTCAATTCCATTTAAGTAGAAATAAAGATCGGAGGGATAGTTATCGTTAGATCCAGGGGCCTCAGAGCCAATCTCCATCGAGAATTGGATTTCGCGGAACGTTTGATTTGCTTTAAGATAGTTCGGAATTCTATATTCGAGAAAGCCTTCAGCCATCCAAATGATCTCGGATTCAATCCGCTGAGGATCAGCGAAATAACGGGGTTCGTCGAAGTCGCCGATAATGCTGTCTTTGGTAGCAAGTCCGCAGGTCGGAACAGCCTGATAGTTGCTATAATGTCCTACTTGAATTTCTACTTCGTAGAGATTATCAACATCCTTGCTGCGAAGATCAACAATAAGCTTATCCTTATTTAAATAGCAGACCTTCTGAATACCGTGTTTACCCACGGATGTGTTTATCTCGATGAGACCGCTTTCTTCTAACTTTTTAATATGCATCGTGATTGCTCCATTGCTGAGGTTCAGCTTCTTGGCAATTTCATTCAGATTCAGTGCTTGATTGGTAGCTAAAAGTTCGAGTATGAGGATTCTGATTTCAGAACTAAGCGCCTTGAATATTTCAAGACCACTCATTAAATCTTTAATATAGATCATTTTATCAATACCTTCTTCCAAATGGTCATAAATGAATACTGTTTTATAAAATTATAAACTAATATAGCATATAAATAAAGTATCCTTCCTTATTTTGTAGAATAATAAAAATAAGGGAGTTTTTTTCCTGTTTTTGCATTTAATCTAATTTAATTTAAAAATTAATGAAACTAATTCACAAGATAAGATGGTTTTACAACGAAATCATGTTATTTTTACTATTTATTTTATAAAAGTATTAAAAGGTTTAAATAAATATATTTACAAGTCTTTTTCTCTATGCTATTTTTAAACTGAAAGTCTTAGAAAAGGACGTGAAAATCATTATGTTAGCTGCAACGCCCCCAATGGGCTGGAATAGCTGGGACTGTTACGGAGCTAGTGTTAATGAAGAAGAGGTAAGAGGCAACGCCGAATATATGGCTGCTCATTTGAAGGAATTTGGCTGGGAACATGTTGTTGTGGATATTCAGTGGTATGAGCTTGGAGCGAACTCTTCGCAATATCGTAACTTTGTACCGCTGGTCATGGACGAGTATTCCAGACTTCAACCGGCAGAAAATCGTTTTCCTTCCGCAAAGGGAGGCAAAGGTTTTGCCCCACTCGCTGAATATGTGCATGGATTAGGGTTGAAATTCGGCATCCATATTATGCGTGGAATCCCTCGACAGGCCGTTCATGCGGCAAGTTCCATTCTAGGATCTGAGCAAACCGCACGTGATATCGCACATCCCAATTCTATATGTCCGTGGAATACAGATATGTATGGAGTAGATGCTTCTAAAGAAGGCAGTCAGGCTTACTATGATTCTCTCTTCCAGCTGTATGCCAGTTGGGGTGTAGATTATGTGAAGGTGGATGATATTGCCGCTTCACGTATTTATGGATACCACAAAGACGAAGTTGCCATGATCCGTAAGGCTATCGATCGCTGTGGTCGTGAAATGGTGCTTAGTCTTTCACCTGGACCTGCTCCGGTAGAAGAAGCTGAACACTTAGCTGAACATGCTAACCTGTGGAGAATGACCGACGATTATTGGGATCATTGGCATTTGCTGCGTGGAATGTTCGAGCGCTGCGAAAAATGGGCTCCTTACGTTCAGCCAGGCCATTGGCCAGACTGTGATATGCTGCCGCTAGGTCATCTTGGGATTCGTTCCGTTGATGGCGGGGGAGACCGATTTACAAGGTTTACTCCTGACGAACAGGTTACCATGATGACGCTTTGGACTATTTTTCGTTCGCCTTTAATGTTCGGGGGAGAGCTTAGAGACAATGATGAGTGGACATTATCTTTGTTAACTAATAAGGAAGTGCTTCATCTGCATCATTTTGGTAAGGGTGGTAGACAAGTAGAGCGGAACGAAGAGTATGCAATCTGGACTTCTGAGGATGAACAAGGTAACCACTATGTAGCGTTGTTTAATCTCAGTGACAAAGAGTCGACACTTCAGGTATCTTACCAAAAGCTAAATGTTTCAGTTCCAAAAACGATACGTAATCTGTGGCAAAGCCATGACCTGGAAGTTACTAATGAAGGGGTTACGCAGTTTCTTCCACCGCATGGTTCTGCATTGTTAAAGCTTTTATAGAGGAGAGAGAATATGGATACGAGTAGAGCGTACAACAACCCATTGGTGGAGCAACGTGCTGATCCATGGGTATATAAACATACGGATGGATATTACTATTTCACAGCTTCTGTTCCAGAATACGACCGGATCGAAGTAAGAAGATCGACAACCATCGAAGGATTAACTACTGCAGAACCAGTTGTAGCATGGCGCAAGTATGAGACGGGGCCGCTTAGTGCTAACATTTGGGCGCCGGAAATTCATTATATAGACGGAAAATGGTACATTTACTTTGCCGCAGCACGGACTACGGAGACGACGGATGGTTTGTTCGATCACCGTATGTTTGCGCTCGAGAATGCATCTGCTAATCCCTTAGAAGGAACATGGGTAGAAAAAGGTCAAATGAAGACCGCTTGGGAATCGTTCGCTTTGGATGCGACAACGTTTCAGCATAAAGGAAAACTGTACTATGTATGGGCTCAGAAGGACCTGAATATTGAGGGTAATTCTAATCTGTATATTTCTGAAATGAGCAATCCGTGGACACTTACAGGTCCTCAGACTATGATTGCTACTCCAGAGTATGACTGGGAAATTATAGGGTACAAAGTAAACGAAGGCGCAGCAGTACTGAAACGAAATGGTCATATCTTTATCAGCTTCTCGGCGAGTGCTACAGACTTCAATTATTGCATGGGACTATTAGTAGCGGATGAAGACAGCGAACTTCTGGAGGCAGCTTCATGGACTAAACTACCAAATCCAGTATTCCAAACGAATGAAGAAAATGGACAATTCGGTCCAGGCCATAATAGCTTTACAGTCAATGAAGATGGGGAAGATGTGCTCATCTACCACTGCCGCAATTATAAAGAAATTACTGGCGATCCTCTTTATGATCCAAACCGTCATACTCGCGCTCAGGTCTTCCATTGGAATGAAGATGGCACGCCGAATTTTGGAGTTCCTGTTAAGGATGCGCAATAAAAATAATCCGTTTTGCAAAAAAAGAGGGTTACCCATTAGCCACGTAAATGGCCGCTGGGTAACCCTCTTTTTCATATGTTACGTGTTGCTGCTTAAGGTATATATTGTTGCACGATGGAGGTGATTACGCCGTCCTGAATCGTAAGGTGATAAGGGAACTGGCTTAGATCGAAAATATCCGTTTTATTAAATTGATCGATAAATTGCTGTAAGGTTATGGCTTCGTTCCACTGAATGTCTAAGTCCTCACTGTTACCAGTGTGATCAAAGATCTGCATGGTGACTTTTGCGTTATCCGCAATCGGATAGGTTGTCAGTGTATCAACATCATTAACAACATAATATCCGTCTGGAGCTCCGCCAATTTCTGCTGCACCTTCTGGGTCTCTCTCAGCAAAGATTCGGTCAGCATCAGCACCCTGATACCAGTTTATTTCATCGGCTGTAATGGAAAGCTTGCCATTCTCGGATTGAATAGTATGGATATATACCGTCTGTTGCTGAGTCTTGCCACTATCTTGCGCATCTACTCGTGTTCCAACGGTACTAGCAGTAGTAATTAGGGAAAGAAACAATAGAACAACAACCGGTAACACATACGCTGACTTTTTCTTAAACATTAGAAATCTCCCCCTTGAGATATGTAAAAAGGTTGTATATATCTTATTACCCGCTACGTTTTTTCCTAAACGGGCTATATACTTCTATTACGTTAAACGAGCAGGTTTTGTTGCAATTTTTTAAAAATATTTCTGAAAAACGATGCCGGTCATGAATCCACTAAAAATGATAGTAAAAGTTTGTCTCCTCGGGCATATTAAAATGTCAAAACATACAGATTAGGGGGAGCAACGAATGGGTGGAATACTACGGATTTATAGGAACGACTGGCGCAACGTATTTAAGGTTCCTGTGGCCGTGTTTCTGATCGCTGCTTTGGTGGTGTTACCTTCTGTGTATGATTGGTTTAACGTTGCGGCGGTGTGGGATCCCTACAGTAATACCTCTGGCATTAAGATTGCTGTAACCAGTTTGGATGAAGGGACCACTGTGAAGGATAAGAGCTTCAATATCGGCAATGATGTCATGGAAAGTCTTCGGAATAATAAAAGCTTAGGCTGGACCTTCGTAGATGCAGAAGCTGCGCACAACGGTGTGAAGCGTGGAGATTATTATGCTAGTATTGTTATCCCTGCTGATTTCTCCAAAAGAATGACAGGAATCCTCGAAGGCAGGATCGTGAAACCAGAGATTGAATATACCGTCAATGAGAAGATAAATGCGATTGCCCCTAAAATCACAGATAAAGGTGCCTCTTCAATTACAACACAGATCAGTGAGAATTTTACGGAAACCATTAGCGAAACCGTATTTACGGCTTTAAAGCAAATTGATTCAAAATTCCAATCTGAATTGCCTATTATACGCAAGGTTGAAAAAGGGTTGTTTAAGTTAGAGGCAAGTCTCCCCGAGATTGAAACGGCAGGGCAACATGTATTGAAAATTGAGGAGCAATGGCCGCAAATTCATGCATCGGCAACGCGTATCTCTAAACTGGAGAATAAGCTGCCTGAGGTTGAAAAGGCGGGATTGGCTTTAGAAAAAATAGCTGAACATTGGCCTCAAATTGCCAATGTTGCAGATCATTTAGGGGAGCTGCAGGATAAGCTACCCAAAATTGAACAAGCAGCACAGCTAATCGTTCAACTTGATAATCATTTTGGTGAAGTTGAACAAATCATGGACAAGGCGTCGGAAGGTCTTGCGGAAGCAAATAAAGTTGTTAACACTGCTCTAACTGCGCTACCTAAGGCCGACAAAATTGTAACTGCTGGAAATGATTTTGTTCTAGAGCTTCAACAGTTCTTAGAGAAGAGTAATGCTGCATTTGAAGCGGTACCTGCCGCCCTCAAACAAAATATATACCTGCTGCAAAATACGGAGAACGCAGTAGTTCAGCTTGCTGAACTGCTGCAGGGAGAAGATATTGACCCGCAAGCGGTACGCGAGCAACTTGAGTCAGTTTCCGCTCAGCTGGTGTCGGGAAGTAACGTGATGGATCATACGCTTTCTTTGTTATCGGCACTGAATACATTCTCACCAGGAACAGTAACTAATGCTGAGATTGGCACCTTGAAGGCTGTAAACAATGCCTTGAGCAGACAGACTTCTTTGGTAAACTCACTGGCGACGGATCTACAAAATGAGGGTCAGCCTGATCCGAGTAATGTTAAGCAATTGGGTCTTAAATCTGGCGAAGGGAACGTAGCCATTTCGAAGCTTATTTCCGAATATGAAGCGGCAACTATCCCTGCTATAAAAAATACATTAGAGCAAATATCCACTGCTGCTGAGACTACAGCCACTGTCCTGGATCAAGTTCCGGATCGTCTATCGGCGCTGGGTACCCTTCTTGAGGAGACTATGGCAGCGATTGAGTTCGGACAATCAAGCTTGGCTAGTCTACAGCAGGACTTACCAGCTATTCGTGAAGCGGTACATACAGCAGCTAGCGGTGTCGCAGATAAGACACAGAGCTTTGGTACTTTTGTTCGCGATACACTTCCACTAATTCAGAGCAGCTTGCCTGTTGCAGGAGAAAAAATACAACAAGCTGCAAATTTCGTCCGTCAGGATCTGCCGGCTGTAGAGGAACGGGTACACCAGATTTCTGATCTGATACGTACAGGTCTCCCCCGTGCGGATAAGGGAGTGGCGGTCGCAGCGGATATGGTGCGAAATGATCTTCCGATACTGGAAGATTCGATTCGTAAAGCGGCAGCCACCATCCGTCAGATCAAAGATGAGGTGGATCTGGGAGAGATTGCTGAGCTGCTCGGAGGGGATATTAAGAGCAAAAGTGAATTTTTGGCCAATCCGGTAGTATTAAAAGAGAATAAGTTATATCCTATTCCGAATTATGGTTCGGCTATGACTCCTTTTTATGTTGTACTTTCCTTATGGGTAGGTGGCACACTCCTAATCTCACTTCTCCGTACGGGAGTGGATACTGAGGGAATTGTGTACAAGCGGTATCAATTGTATTTTGGACGTTTGCTGACGTTTCTTACGGTTGGGATTCTGCAAGCGTTGGTGGCTGTACTTGGTAATATCTTTATACTGAAATGTTATGTGGTGGACAAGGTGTGGTTTGTCCTTTTTGCAGTATTAATTAGTATCGTATTCGTGACGATTGTATTTACGCTTGTCTCGGTATTCGGCAATGTTGGGAAGGGGATAGCAATCGTATTCATGGTGCTTCAATTCTCAAGCTCTGGCGGTACGTTTCCAATCAGTACAACAGGCCATTTCTTTCAAATGTTGAATCCGTTTATGCCATTTACTTATGCGATTAGTTTGATGCGGGAGGCGGTAGGGGGGATTCTGCCGGAAGTGGCGATTCGCGATTGTCTTTATTTGATCCTATTCGGTGTAATAGCACTCTTACTGGCGCTAACGCTCAAAAAGCCGCTGGAGCGTTATATCGAAAAGGCGGCTGAACAAGCCGAAGAATCCAAATTGATCTCTTAAGAAAAAAAGAGGTTGTACCTAAGCCAATTGCTGTGGCTTTTGGTACAACCTCTTTTAGATTATCTCGCTGGAGCGAAATCGGCTACTGGCTTTAGAATCTCTTCAATTCTCTCCAAAGTATCTAGAGATAGAACGGCATCAACAGCTTGGGCGTTCTCTTCCACCTGCGCTGGCTTACTGGCCCCAATAATTGCAGAACTTACACCAGGTTGCCGTAGGGTCCAAGCTAACGCTAGTTGCGACAGCTTCAAATCAAGACTGCTAGCTAGTTCATCCAGCTGTCCGACAACAGTCAGTACATCATCGCGGAAGTAGCTACAAATGACGCCATTTACCGAATCATTAGCTGCGCGTGTTCCTGCCGGAGGCTGTTGTCCAGGTTTGTATTTACCTGTCAGAATACCTTGGGCGAGTGGGGAAAAGACCACTTGTCCGAGACCCTCACGCTGAGATACCTCAAGTACCTCATCTTCAATGTAACGTTCGAACATGTTATAGATAGGCTGATTGGAAATAAGCGGACGCAGATTTAGTCTGCGTGAAATGCCGGTGGCGTCAGAAATTTGAGCTGCGCTCCATTCGCTCACTGCCGAATACAGAATTTTACCTTGTGCAGTTAGGTCGTCCAGCGCGCGTAAAGTTTCCTCCACAGGCGTCTCTCTGTCAAAGCGATGACAAAAATAAACATCAATATAATCGGTTCCTAAACGGCGAAGGCTAGCTTCGCATTGCTCCATGATGTGCTTGCGTGACAAACCGCGATTATTCACATCATCCCCCATGGGGAAGAATACCTTTGTACTCAGCACATAAGATGATCTTTCATAGGCGCGAAGAGCAGCGCCCATTGCTTTTTCACCTTCACCGCGGTTATAGGCATTAGCTGTATCAAAGAAATTGATACCGCATTCAAAAGCTTTGCTGATACAGGCGTCTGCTGCCTTTTGCTCTGCTGCTGTTCCATATGTAAGCCAGCTACCTAAGCCGATTTCACTGATTTTTAGTCCTGAATTGCCTAGTCTTCTGTATTTCATTATTTTCTTCCCTCCTTGAGTTGTATATGTTAACTTTACTTGTATCCTATGGAACATTCAACTTGAATGTTTCATGTAAAAGACGAGATCAAGGAGATGAATCGTAGTAATGACTATTCCAACTTCTAAAGCTAAAAAAGTGATTTTGTTTCAGGGTGATTCTATTACGGATGGAAACCGTGGTCGTGATGAAGATCCCAATCATATTCTAGGACATAGCTATGCATATATCATTGGCGGTAAGCTAGGCAACGAACGGGCTGAGCAGAATCTCGTGTTCTATAACCGTGGAATTAGTGGGGATCGGATCTCCGATTTATATGCACGCTGGAATGAGGATACGATTTACCTTCAGCCGAATATTATCAGTATTTTGATTGGTGTTAATGATCTTTGGAGAACAATGAAAGGGGAACCAAGTGGTGTAACGGACCGTTTTGAACGTGCGTACCGTCACGTGCTTGAAGAAACTGGGGAAGTACTTCCGCAAACGAAGCTGGTCTTGTGTGAGCCTTTTATTCTAAATACCGGAGCACCGGCAGAACACTGGGATGAATGGAAAGAGCGGATTACTCATTATCAGGGTGTTGTTAAGCAGCTTGCAGAGGAATTTAATGCTGTGTTTGTTCCTTTACAGGAAGCATTCGATACAGCTACTCGTAGAACCGATGCAGCCTACTGGCTGTGGGACGGCGTTCACCCGACAGCGGCTGGGCATGATCTGATTGCTGGGGAGTGGCTGAAGATCGTAGAGAAAAGCGGCCTTTTAAACGACTAGTGAAATAAAGATTTCCCCCTATTTTTATTTATGCACCTACTGATTACTCAGCGGGTGCATAGATAAGAGATATATGATAGTTATTCAGAAACTCGATCCATTCCTCAGAAGGCTTCTCGTCTGTAACGATATAATCCACTTTATCGAAACTAAATAATTTAATGAACGCAGTCCTGTCGAACTTAGAGTGATCTGCGAGCAGAACTACTTTATTCGCCTGCTGTTGCATAAGAATCTTCAATTCACTTTCTTCTTCATTCGAATCGCTGAGCCCGCCAGTCATAGACAATGCTTTACAGCTGAATATGGCTACATCCACATTATATTTTTGAATGGTCTGCGAGGCGGTATGTCCAACGAAGGAGCTAGTCTCGGGGCCTAGTATTCCACCAGTGGAAATTAGCTTTTGCCCAGAATGTTGAAATTCGGATAATACAACCAAAGAATTCGTAATAATCGTAAGATTGTTTTTCTCCTCTATAATTCTCCGTAAAGCCTCAAAAACTGTTGAACTCGTATCCGTCACCAAACTGTCCCCATCATTAATTAATTGGAGAACATGATCAGCTATCGTACGTTTGGCCTCTATATTTACCTGATGTCTACTCACATAGGGAGGGTCCTCATTCGTGTGGGCATTAAGGATTGCACCGCCATAATTTTTCTTGGCAAGTCCTTCCTTGTCCAGTTTATCCAGATCCCGCCGAATGGTCTCTTCCGAGACATTGAATTTTTGCGCCAGCTGAGCGACATGGACTTTCTTTTGTCTATACAGCTCATTAATGATTAGATCCCGCCGTTCAAATGCTTTCATCCGTTCACTCACCTCTATCATCATCTACTTCCTAGTTTACTACATTGCCCAATAAATCAAAGAAATAACCTCATATTCACATAATACCACAGTATAATAATATTAATACCACATAAAACAACATGATTTATCTATAAATATGTTGTTTTATGTTGACTAAAGCGTTTCCATATTTTATGATGAAGGAGAAATAGGTCCATTACCGATGATACTAAGATGATCTTGAGGAGGAACAGCAGTGATAGAAAACTATCCGAAAATTGGCATCCGCCCGACCATTGATGGCAGAAGAAGAGGGGTTCGCGAATCGTTAGAAGCTCAAACCATGGGTATGGCTCAGCGGGTAGCTAAGTTTATTGAAGAGAACTTATTTTATCCGGATGGCCGCCCCGTAGAGTGCATCATTGCCGATTCTACGATTGGTGGTGTTAAAGAAGCTGCTGCTGCGGCTCAGAAATTTGCTGGGGCTAATGTTGGCGTATCGATTACTGTGACCCCTTGCTGGTGTTATGGTTCTGAAACGATGGATATGGATGCCTCAATCCCACATGCGGTTTGGGGATTTAACGGAACGGAACGCCCAGGTGCGGTATATCTAGCTGCTGTTCTCTCTGCTTATGCACAAAAAGGAATTCCGGCGTTTGGTATCTATGGTGAGGATGTTCAGGAGTCTAGCAGTGAGGAGATTCCAGCGGATGTGCAGACTAAATTGCTGCAGTTCGCCAAAGCTGGGTTGGTTGTCGCTCAAATGAGAGGGAAATCCTACTTATCAATGGGTTCTGTTTCGATGGGGATTGCTGGATCGATTGTGAATGAACAGTTCTTCCAAGAGTATCTGGGAATGCGTAATGAATATATAGATATGTCAGAATATGTACGCCGCTTTGAAGAGGAGATTTATGATAAAGAGGAATATAAGCGAGCACTCGCGTGGACCAAAGAAAACTGCCAAGTTGGTGCCGATAATAATCCGAAGCATCTGCAAATAAGTGATGATGAGAAAGAGAAGCAGTGGGAGACTTGTGTGAAAATGACATTGATCGCCCGTGATCTGATGATCGGCAATCCTGTTCTCGCTGAGCTGGGCTTTGAGGAAGAGGCCAACGGTCATAATGCGATTGTGGGTGGCTTCCAAGGGCAGCGCCAATGGACGGATCATTTTCCTAACGGAGATTTCATGGAGACGATAATGAACTCCTCTTTTGACTGGAACGGCAAACGTACACCTTATATCGTAGCGACAGAGAATGATAGCCTGAACGGAGTAACGATGCTGTTCAATTATTTGCTTACGAATACTGCACAAATTTTTGCGGATGTCCGAACCTTTTGGAGTCCAGATGCAGTTAAGCGAGTAACGGGTCATCAATTGGAAGGTGAGGCAGCACACGGAATACTTCACTTGATCAACTCGGGTTCGGCTGCTCTTGATGGCACGGGTGAGCAGACGATAGACGGTAAACCTGCGATTAAACCTTTTTGGGAAATTTCGGAGGATGAGGTAGAAGCATGTTTGAGCCATACCCAATTCCGCCCGGCTTCTCAAGAATATTTCCGTGGGGGCGGTTTCTCTACGGATTATTTAACTAAAGGCGGGATGCCAGTTACTATGGCACGGATGAACTTGGTTAAAGGGCTTGGACCTGTTCTTCAGCTTGTAGAGGGTCACACGGTTGAGCTGCCTGAAGATGTTCATCATACACTGGATCAAAGAACAGATCCGACTTGGCCAACTACCTGGTTTGCGCCTAAGTTAACCAATAGTGGTTCTTTCCAATCAGTGTATGATGTCATGAATAATTGGGGCGCAAATCATGGAGCGATCAGTTATGGGCATATTGGAGCGGATTTGATTACGCTGGCGTCTATTCTGCGCATTCCGGTCAGCATGCATAACGTTGAGGAATCACGTATTTTTAGACCTCGGGTATGGTCGTTATTCGGTACCGAAGATCTGGAGGGAGCAGATTACAGAGCATGTCAGAATTTTGGACCCCTCTATTAAAATCTTCCTGTGAAGCAGGTGTGGTGAACAATGGATGATACGATTAAGCTTCTAGCCATAGATCTCGGCGCCAGTTCCGGAAGAGTTATGCTGGGGATATATGATGGCGATAAGCTGCAAATGGAAGAAATTCATCGGTTTGAGAATACGCCGGTACAGGTCAACGGGCATTTATATTGGGATACTCTAAGGCTCTTCCATGAAATGAAGCAAGGGGTTCAAAAAGCCTTTAGGCAACATGGAGAACTGACGTCCTTAAGTGTGGATACATGGGGAGTCGACTACGGGTTTATTGATAAAAAAGGAATGATGCTCTATTCCCCCCATCATTACAGGGATCGGAGGATGGAGGTTCACCGTCTCAAATTGGAAGCGCTACTGTCACCGGCAGAGCAATTCCGTATGACCGGTCTTCAGCCAAGTGTCATTAATACGCTTTATCAGCTGTTCTCTGATTTTCAGGATAATGATTCTCTTAAGGAGACCGCGGATACGATTTTAATGATGCCAGATCTTTTTCATTACCTGTTTTCTGGTATAAAAGCAGCAGAAAGCACGATCTGGAGTACAAGCGGCTTAGTGGATGCTGCCACGGGAGAGCTCTCCTCTGAATTATTTAACAGACTTGGGATTCCGAGTAGTCTAGTTCCACAACAGGTTCATGCGGGAACGGTTATTGGATCTATCCTGCCGATTATTCAAGAGGAGCTTAATATAGGCCCGATGAAAGTGATAGCCGGCGCTTCACATGACACGGCTTCAGCGGTAGCTTCGATCCCTTATACTCGTAAGGATGAAGCAGCATTTTTAAGCTGTGGTACGTGGTCGTTGGTTGGTATGGAGACGCCTGAGCCGGTCATTTCAGAGAAAAGCTATGAATATGGTTTCACAAATGAACGTTGCTACGGTAATTCTAATCGTTTGCTAAAAAACACAACGGGACTATGGATTCTACAGGAGCTCCAGAGGAATTGGGCGAAAGCAGGAGAGAATTTTAGTCAAAGTGAAATGGTTGAATTAGCCCAAACGATTAATGGGGCGCCAGCGATCATTGACCCAAATGACCAGCTTTTCAGCACGCCTGGTGTGATGATGCAGCGGATTAGGGAATATTGTGAGCGAACGGGGCAACAGCCGCCTAATACGAAAGCTGAGTTTATACGCGTTATCCTTGAGAGCCTTGCGCAATCATACTGTAGAACGATTGAAGAAATGGAAGAGATCACCGGCAAGACAATCACTATCATTCATATGGTTGGCGGTGGGATTCAAAATGAGCTATTATGCCAGCTCACCGCTGATGCTACGGGTAGAGAAGTCGTTGCAGGGCCAGTGGAGGCCAGTGGAATTGGCAATATCATTGTCCAGCTGGCTGCCCTGGGGAAATTGGAAGTTTCTAAGGCGAAAGAGTTCGTGGCACGATCTTTTACCTTTAAGACATACCAGCCTTCTTTGGTGAAAAACTCTAAAAAATAGGATACGAGGAGAGAACTTATGGATAACTTGGAACAAAAACTACGTTCGCAGATTTGTGATATTGGCAGAAATTTGTTTAATAAAGATTTCATTGCCGCCAATGATGGGAATATTTCAGCACGGTTATCAGAGAATGAAATTCTCACTACCCCCAGAGCGGTAAGCAAGGGATATTTAGAGCCACATATGATTGTAAAAGTAAACTTGCAAGGTGAAGTACTTGAAGCGGCGGAAGGATACAGACCATCAACGGAAACCAAAATGCATTTGAGAATTTATAATGAGCTACCTGAGATGAATGGTGTGGTTCATGCACATCCCCCGTATGCTACCGCTTTTGCCATTAAAGGTGAGGCGCTCGATAAAATGATGATGCCAGAGTCGGTTATCATGATCGGGGATATTCCTTTGGCGGAATACGGAACACCTTCAACAGAAGAAATCCCGGACTCACTGATGCCTTTCCTTGGCAAAAAAACAGCAGTCCTGCTCGAAAATCACGGAGCACTTACTTGGGGAACGGATGTTATGGAGGCTTATCTGAATATGGAGAGACTCGAATATACAGCCAAGATTACCTTTATTACACGTATGATTGACGGGGAGAGAGAGCTGCCACAGCATCGGATTGATGAGCTGGTTGCTTTGAGATCTTTTTATGGGAAGTAATGAGGTGCTTGGATGTTGAAAAAAATTCCTAAGCTACTATCTCCGGAACTGGTACGTGTGATGATGGAAATGGGTCATGGTGATGAGCTTGTACTGGCAGATGCTAATTATCCAGGACACTCCTTAAACTCAAAAGTACTAAGATATGATGGTATTGGGATACCTGATCTTTTGGATGCAATATTGGAACTGCTGCCCCTTGATCATTATGTGGAACATCAGGTGGCGTTTATGGCTGTGGTTGAGGGAGATCCTACGGTACCGGTGATCTGGTCCACGTACGAGTCGATAATCGCCAAACATGACGCTGAAGCGACGATTGAATATGAGGAGCGGTTTGATTTCTACAATCGTTCTAAACAAAGTTATGCTGTTGTAGTCACAGGTGAAGAAGCACTTTATGGAAATATTATTATCAAAAAAGGTGTAATCAAGGCCTGATGATTAGCGATTCTGCTTGCGGTATTGCAGAGGTGAGCATTTCGCGATTTGCTTAAACACCCGCCCAAAGTGGGCGATGCTGTCAAAGCCTGTATTCTCTGCAATGGTAGTGACTTTAGTGTTAGTGCTCTGCAAGAGTCGTTGGGCTTCCTTGATCCGAATGTAGTTTAGATATTCAACAATGGTGAAGCCAGTGGTCTGTTTGAATAAACGGCAAATATAGGTACTGCTGATGAAAAAAGTTTCGGATAGCTGCTCTAATGTAAGCTTTTCAACATAATGTGCCTGTAAATAATCGATCATTTCGTAGACTTTAAGCTGCTTCTCACTGCTCTCAGGAGCGATGGGCTCGCGGCTTATTTCTTGTACTCTGTTCATTTCAATAAATAACTGGATGAGCAGTGTCTGAAGATAGGGGATTTGCTGTGATCGATGTTCTTCTTGTTCTTTTAGCATAGAGAAAAGGATAGATTCGATGGCTCCTTGTTCATGTACTCCTGGACGCAGAAGTAAGCTTTGTGTAGTTAAAAAAGGAATACTTAGGTCGTAGTTCGCCAATGTTTTTTGCAGAAAGTCCTCCTCAAAGTTAATCAATATTCGCTCATGGCGTGCTGAGCCCTTAGAAGTGGTGCGATGGAGTTCATTTTTGTTAATAAATATCAAATCTCCTTTGCGTAAGGTATAAATCAGATTGTTGATATAATAGCTGCGCTCACCTGCGAGTAAATAATAAATTTCATATGTATCGTGATAATGGTCGGAATCCATGCTGAATGGGCCGGCTCTTTTGATTTGTTCAATGATAAATGGAGGTTCTAGCTCCTGTTCCATTGTAGATTTGCCCCTTTCAGATAATGAAGCTAATATATGCAAAGTTTTCGCTATTTTTGCTAATAATCGCTTAGATTTGAATGTATTTTATACTATAAACTATAAGAAGAAACGGCATCAAAATCAATAGCGATGGAGTGATCCTTGTGTCGAAGAAGAAATATGTATTCGTAGGTACCGGTGGCCGAGCGGAGTTCTTCTATGGTGAGATAACTACGAATTATCGTGAAACTTCAGAAATTGTAGGCTTTTGCGATGTGAATGGGGCAAGAATGGATTATGCGAATCGATTACTGAAAGGGAAATATCAGTATCATGCGGTTCCTACTTATAAAGCTCATGAGTTTGATCGTATGATTGAAGAGACTAAGCCGGATGTAGTTATCGTTACGAGTATTGACCGCACACATCACCATTATATTATCCGGGCGATGGAGCTTGGCTGTGATGTGATTTCGGAGAAACCAATGACGGTGGATGAAGAGAAATGTCAGGAAATTCTTGAAGCGATTGAGCGGACGGGGAAAAAACTGCGTGTTACGTTCAATTACCGCTATGCCCCGCACAATACCAAAATCCGTGAATTGATCATGGATGGGGCGATTGGAGAAGTGTTATCCGTCAATTTTGAGTGGCTGCTAAATACGCAGCATGGGGCGGATTACTTCCGCAGATGGCATCGGGATAAACGGAACAGCGGAGGGCTGTTGGTTCATAAATCAACACATCATTTCGATTTGATGAATTTCTGGTTGGGCTCTCGTCCGGATACGATCTATGCCATGGGAGATTTAAGGTTCTATGGCAGAGAGAATGCGGAGAAGCGCGGGGTGACAGAGTTTTATCAGCGTGCCCATGGTAGTAGTGCAGCGGAAAATGATCCCTTTGCGCTTCATCTAAAAGACAACGAGCAGCTTAAGCAAATGTATCTGGATGCCGAGCATGAAGATGGGTACCTGCGAGATCAAAGTGTATTCGGTGATAATATCAGCATTGAGGATACGATGGCAGTCATGGTCAAATACAAAAACAAGACGATTATGAACTATTCACTTAATGCTTATTTGCCTTGGGAAGGCTTCATTGTAGTATTTAATGGGACGAAGGGGCGGATGGAAGTTAAGGTTGTTGAACAGTCCTATGTAAACGCTGGGGGGAAGAAAGAAGATGAAGGGGCACTAAAGGACAAGCAAATCACTGTATTCCCTCATTTTGCGCCGCCTTATGAAGTTGAAATTGAAGAAGGCGTTGGGGGACATGGGGGCGGAGATCCGGTCATGCTCCGTGATATTTTTGAACGACCTGCGGAGGATCGGTTTAATCGTGCAGCTTCCCATGTGGATGGGGCGTTGTCTATTATGACCGGGATTGCAGCTAATCGTTCGATCGCTACTGGACTTCCGGTGAAGGTGGATCAGTTAATCAAATGGTAGAAGGAAAAAGCTCAAAACCAAAAATAGTAGTAGCCTGTTTGTGAATAAACCGCTGCGGAGTGGAGGGTTCTTACGATCGCTGTTAAAGCCCAATTTCTGAATAGTAGAAAGATTAGCAGTTGAAATGGGTCTTTAAAGGCGAACACTGGCGTTTCTCCAGAATCCCTCCACCCCTCCGCTCTGTCTTCACGTCAATTTACTACTATTTTTAGATTGAGCTAAAAAAGTAAAAATAAAAGGCTGCCTCAAAGTCATTGTAGATGACTAAGAGACAGCCTTATTTATTTTGACACTAGTATTTATTTTGACACTAGTATTTATTGTTTGACGACGTTAAAGCCGTCTTTTTGCAATTGAGTCACAATGCCATCATCACCCAGCATGTGTAGTGCACCAACAACGACAAGATAAGTCGCTTTTTTATCACTATTCAAATACTCTTTTATATGCTTCGCCATGTTGGCATTCCGATCCGAAACGAGACCCTTATAGTATTCTGGCTCCTTAGCGACCGCTTGTGTCATAGCTACGAGTGATTGTTCATCCCCCAGCATCCACATTTGGGATAATGCATCCAGCGAAGCCGTTGCTGCAGCTTTGTCCGTTTGCTTGAGGCTATCGAGTGTATCAAGGAGAAGCTTTTCTTGCAATCCATCTGAGAATTGATTGAACATGTTCAGCTGCAATTGCATATTTTCCAATTCAATGATAGGTTTATTCAGTTTGCCTGCCTTCTGTGTGAAATATAGGTCGATACCCGTATCCGGTGTATAATCTGTTGTTTGCATTTGTAGGCTTGAGATACCTTGAGTAACGACCCATGGCTTATAGGAATCGAATGCATTTCCTGCAAGACCATTCGCTTTCAGAAGCGCAACAACTTTGTTATAGGTATCAGCGGATACGTGATCCTTGAGCTTGGTCCCATCTGTATAAGAACCTTTCTCCGTAAGGAACTTTTGCATCTCCGTTTGATCAACCTTTGTTAAGTCAACTTCGACCCCGAGATATTGAGACGCTTCAAAAGCAGCTTCAATTTCCGTGCGTAGCGGGTACATTTTGTCGTTAGCCACATGGATAGAGCCAAGTAGATAGACGGTATTACCGTTGTTCTCCACTTTCCATAAGAATCCGGTGCTCCCTGCAGCCTCGTTATTAGCTACAAAGGTGATGGTGCGCTGCGCCGCGTTCCATTCTACTTTATAGCCGATCGTTTCACCGATAAAGCGGACAGGAACATAGGTGACATTGTTGATGGTTTTAGGAGCCACCTCTAGTTTTTTCTTCTCCCCGTTTACCGTTGCTGTGGTGCTGCCGATAGTCAGAGAGAGGGCTAGTCCATTTTTGGTCCCCGTTACGGTTTGGGTCTTTTTATTCCAATTCATATTTACATTAAGCTTCTCTAGGAGTGGACGCATAGGAACCAAGGTAGTTCCTTTTTCTACAACAGGGTTAGAATTGCCTAACTTTACTTCTGTTCCATCAATCCACACACCGACAGGCTTTTCAGCCGCATGGGCAGTGGTAAAGACAGACATAACCATGAAAATGGATAAAAATAATGCACCTAGCTTTTTCATTAATAGGACACTCCGTTTCTAAAAAAATGAAAGTTGTAAGTCACTTTCTGATTTTAACGTATTTTTCCATAAATAGTTATACGTTTTGTTACTTCGTACAAAAGTCAAAATAATGCACATCAAAGCAAAAATCGCCCCTATTAGATCCTGTTCACTCTCCTTATCATGAAACATAAGAAACGAAGAGCCCGAAGGGAGCAAGGAACTTATGTGGAGCAATGCGATTGAAGATGCGATAGAGAAGGTACGTAAAAATATAGACCGATTCGGGGGTAGATTCCCTCATGTCAGCATGAATGGAACTTACCAGCTCAATAACAATGACGACTGGACCAATGGATTCTGGAGCGGCATGTTGTGGTTGTGCTATGAATATACGCAGGATGACAGCTTTCGTATCGCGGCATCTCATACCGTAGAGGATTTCCGCCGCCGTTTCGCGGCAAAGACGGTGCTTGATCATCACGACATCGGATTTTTGTATTCGTTATCCTCCAAGGCCCAGTGGATTATAGATAAAGACGAATCCGCGCGTCAGTTGACACTGCAGGCGGCAGACTTATTACTGAAGCGTTGGCGCACAGGCGGCGGTTATATTCAGGCTTGGGGACCTGTGGGAGATGCCCAGGAAGGTGGGCGCATCATTATTGATTGTCTGTTGAATCTCCCTCTTCTGTATTGGGCGGAACAACAGACCGGTGATTCCCTATATCGGCAGGTGGCGGTCATGCAGGCGGATAAAACGAAACGTTATCTGGTGCGGGGAGATGACAGCTCCTACCATACGTTTTTCTTCGACCAGAAGACAGGAGAGCCGATTGGCGGCGCTACACACCAGGGTTATACTAACGGATCGACTTGGACGCGCGGGCAGGCCTGGGGCGTCTACGGTTTTGCATTATCTTACCGCTATACTAAGGATCCGTTGTATTTGGAAACGTCCAAGCGGATGGCCCGCTATTTTCTGGACCATTTGCCACAGGATCATGTCGCTTACTGGGACTTTAATGCTCCAGTGTCTGCGGATACGTACCGGGATAGCTCGGCCTCTGCAATTGTTGCGGCTGGACTACAGGAACTGTTGGAGCTAATGGAAGAGGGAGATCCCGAACGGGCTTATTTTCAGCAGGGATTAATACAGTCGATGACTTCACTTGTGCAGAACTATTCCACGATCGGTGAAGATGCGGAGGGGCTGCTGAAGCACGGCTCTTACCATGTACGCGGCGGTCTGTCTCCGGATGATTTCATGATCTGGGGCGATTATTTCTACCTCGAAGCGTTGCTGCGGCTGCAAAAAGGCACCAGGGGGTACTGGTATGAATGCTGATGTCCGATCAACCTCTCCCTATGCTGTCTTTACGCTACTCGACCTTGAGTTACCTGCTCTAGCGCCCGTGAAGGATGCGCTCAGCCAAGCACGGCAGGACGATGCGCTGACTGAATTGCATCGGTATTTGACTAGTCGGAGCACGCCGGGCTGGCGGGCAGAGGACAGTCGGAAACAGCAGTATATCGATTATATACAGCAATATTGCGCAGATGAGCTGGAAGTCGTAATGAAGACGGCGGATGAAGTTATGGAGCAGACGTTTCTTTTTCGGTTTCCCTGGGATATGGAGCGTAGCCGCATTCCGGTTTCCTTTGAGGAAGAAATTGACTGGCGTTATATTCCGGATAAGGATGTAGAATGGGCTTATATGCTGAATCGCCACCGCTACTGGGCGGCATTAGGACAAGCGTATGCGATAACAGGTAATGAGGAGTATGCGAGAACATTTTGCTGTCAGCTTGAAGATTGGATGGACCGTAATCCTGTTCCAGACATGCCTACGAATGATACGTTGACTTGGCGCACCATTGAAGCGGGTCTTCGCTGTGCGAACTGGATCAAAGCGCTGTCCTATATACAGGATAGTCCGCTGCTCACACCGACGCTTCTGGCGAAAGTGATGATATCCCTTCATGAACACAGCGAATATTTAGCTTTATCGTTTACGGGCTGGAAGAATATCAGCAATTGGGGCGTTCTGGAGACTTGTGGCTTATTCCAAACCGCGCTCTACTTCCCTGAGTTTTCTAAAGCTAAGATTTGGCGACAGCTCGGTGAGGAGAGATTGGGGGAGACAGCTAGAATCCAGGTTATGGCGGATGGTATCCATTGGGAGCAATCGCCCACCTATCACCATGAGGTTCTGGTATGTTTTCTCGACTGCATCCGCTTGGCTCGCATGAATGGACTGGAGCTACAGGATGAACTTCAGCAAAAAGTTCATCAAATGGCCGTCGCTTCCTTGTATTGGGCCAAACCGAATCATCGGCAGCCGATGCTCGGGGATAGTGATGACAGCGATGTCCGTTCGATTTTGACTTATGCAGGTTGGTTGTTCCAGGATTCTGTGCTCCGCTTTGGCGGATACGATCATATGGATTATGACAATGCCTGGTTGTTCGGAACGAGTGGAGTTGAAGGCTACGAGCAGCTGATTGCGGAGGAACCGCCTTACTTGTCGCGCTCTTTCACACATTCCGGTCATTATGTGATGCGAACGGGTTGGGACGAGCAGGACTTGTACCTATATTTCCACTGCGGACCGCTTGGTGGTGGACATGGTCACGCGGATTTGCTACATTTCGATCTGCATGCCTTTGGGCGGGATATGCTTACCGATCTGGGCAGATACAACTATAGTGATCACACACCACTTAGAAAAGCGTTAAAAGAAAGCGCTGCCCATAATACGACTACTGTTGACGGAATTGGATTCACTGAAATCACGGATACATGGTCCTTCTCCCAAATTGCGAAGCCGGCAGGCAGCAAATGGATCAGCAATCCGGACTTTGATTATGTTGAGGGCAGCCATGATGGCTACCGTCATTTGGATGATCCGGTACACCTGCTAAGGAGGATCATATTCATCAAGCCTTATTACTGGCTTCTGGTCGACAGCTTTAGCTGCCGTCAGGAGCATAAGTTTTCCCAGCATTTTCATTTTGCACCCGGAGCGGTTCAGATGGAAGACGAGACATTCATTTGCCGTACAAACAATGAGCGAGAAGCCAATCTTTGCATCATTCCCGTTAATGTTAAAGGACTTCAGGGCAAGATTGATGACGGGGTAATCTCCCGCGAATACAATCTGCTGGAACCCAATCAACATGCCGTTTACTCCCGAACGGGAAAAGGAACGGTATCGATGATGCAGATGCTGTACCCGCAGCCTTCCGGTGAGCCGTTCTGTCCACTGGTTGAACAGGTGCCGATTTACCGCCATACGGGTGAACCTGTGGATGCCGTGCAGGCGGAGGCATGCCGGATCAGCTTCCCTGAAAGGAATGAGGAGCATATTATCGTGATCAGCCACGAGGTTCCATCCAGTCACTTGAATTCCTATGTAGTGGAAGGTATACAAATATTTGGTGAAGTAGTGCTTATTGTTTTCGCAAACGGTCAAAAGAAAGTCACGGTAATCAAATAATGCATGTATACTGGATAACGGGCTGATAGAATAAAAGAAAAGAGCATGAGAGAGGCGCGGAGAAAACATGTTCAAATTCACTTACTATAGACGTATCCAGGTTTCATTTCTTTTGCTGATTTTTATTCCGCTGATTGCAGTATCGATCATCTCCTTTGTGCTTATTCGGGATACGATGGTAGAAAAGCTGCAGCTCAGCAACGATAACTTTCTGAACGTTATGATTGACGAACTAAACAGGACCATTGATGATGTGACATTTGCATCGCATTTTATTGTAAACGATACCAATTTTCGCGCCAATCTGAAGGTCTTTGCAGATACCGAGCGATTGAACACCTATCAGGATTACGTACATTTTACGCAAATTCAGGATGTGTTTTCGCTCATCAACTCTAAGCCGCTAAATAATAACATTCGCATGTATTTGGTTAACCGGAAACACTTTGTGATCTCCTCTGGGACTGAGAATTTATCCGTGATTAATGCCAACATGGACAAGCTGATGGGACGTGTCAATATTCACGAACCGGAGACCTTGCAATGGCTTGGGATGGCTGACAGCGGTTCCGGTAAAAGCAGTAGCTACTATATTGCCAGAGTAATCTATGATAGCCGGGAGAAACAGCAGGTGTCCGTGCTTCTCATCTCAATTCCCGATGCCTATTTCAACAAATTGCTCGGTCCGGTCGAGTTTGGCAAGCTGGCGTTGTTTGATTCCAGAGGAGGTCTGATCGCCGGGAACTCAGAGCTAGCCCCAGAAGGCAAGGAAGCTAGGGGGAGCGTGCGTACGGCCAGAGCCATCGACAAATCCAATTGGGAGCTGGTCTATGAAGCTTCAGAGAAAGAATGGTCGGGCCAGATTTCGCGAACTTTTTATAGTGGTATTGGTTTAGTGCTTCTCTTGTTTATTGTCTTTTCGGCTACTTCCATGCTGATTGCCAAAAGATTGCATAGTCCGATCATGAAGCTGCAGCGCGTTGTGCGCCAGTTCGGGATGGGGAATCTTGATGTCAGGCTGGAGGTCAAGGGCAAGGATGAAATCGCTGAGCTGGGGCAGACATTGAATACTATGCTGGATCAACTGCAAGGATTGATTCACGACATTGAGCTGGAGCAAGAACAGAAGCGAGTGATGGAACTTGAGGCGCTGTTTATGCAGATTCGTCCCCACTTTTTGATCAACACGTTGAATTCGATCAAATGTAGCCTTATTTTGGCTAAAGATAAGCTGCACAGCGGGATCATTGATTCGCTAATGAGTCTTCTCCGTGCCTATCTGAAGGTCAATGAACCGGCTACCTTACGGGAAGAATGCAGACTGCTTGGTCATTATATCGACATCATGAAGATCCGCAACGAAATCCCTCTTGAACTCGAGGTCGATCTGGAAGCGGATACAGAGAAGCTCATCGTTCCTAAACTTATTCTGCAGCCTCTCGTAGAGAATGCTATCGTTCACGGTCTAGTAGACCACCCGGCACCGCGTATTGTCGTCCGTGCGCGAACGATCCCTGATGGGATTATGATTGAAGTCGAAGACAATGGCTGCGGAGCAGGGGCGGAAATTCTGGCAGGACTGAACCGCAGATTGCTCTACAAGGACGATGAACAGGATGGAACTTATCAAAGGGTCGGTTTAATTAACGTGGTTCAAAGGCTGAGGCTGACCTATGGTCAGGATACCCGCTTGTCGCTGCATAATTTGCCGCAAGGTGGGGTGTCCGTTTCTCTGTATTTGCCGCAAGGCAATCATCAGGTTAATCTGCCCGAGAGAGAGAGGGATATTGATGTATAAAGTGATGCTCATAGATGATGATGTTCCTATGCTCAAGGTGCTACAGCAGATGATTGACTGGGAAGCACATAGCTTGCAGATTGTCGGCAGCACCTATTCCAGTGCCAAGGCGTTATTAATGTTTGAGGAAGTACAGCCCGACATCGTGATTACGGATATTGGCTTGCCGCAAAAGAACGGGATTGAGCTGGCCGATTACTTTACCCGGATGAAGCCGGAGGTCAGAATTATTTTCCTGACCTGTCATGAGGATTTCCATTATGCTCAGCAAGCGGTAAAGCTGAAGGTGGATGACTATTTAATCAAGGACCAGCTTACGGACGAGCAACTGGAGAAAAGCCTTGCCAAGTCTGTACGCTTGCTTAAATCGAAGATCGGGTTAATCAAGCATGGGGAGACGGGTTACAACAGCCAGTTATTCCGGCAGAATCTGCTGCAAAGAGTGATTGGCGGCGCCCCGCCCGAAACCACGCTAGCCTATGCGGCGCAAATCGGCATATCCTGGACGTACCCGTGGTTCATGCTGGGCACGGTCAGCATTCACTTTTCCAGTTTCGAGAAGAGGTACAAGCAGAGCGAGTATCCACTTATTTTATATGCCATCTACAATATAGCCCTAGAGCTGTCTGAAGCGTGTGAGGGGATTACGCCTTTTTTGGAGCAGAAGAATATTGTAATTCTGTATAATTACCGTGTGAATCTGGCGCAGAATGCCAGTCTTTATTTTCATGATTATTTACAGCGATTGTGTTCCGAGTGCTCCCATCTCCTTAAGATTCAACCGGGCATCATCGCAGTCACTGAGAAAATAGAGCTGCAGGCGATTGGACAGATTCATCGGCAAATTGTCCAGGACAAGTGCGAGTTTTATGCGAGTGCGGAATACACAGTTCTGGATACTCTGCAAATCGCTACCCCTCGCTTCCAGCCTGCTCCTCAAGGATTTCTGGATAGTTATATCCCGCAGATGGAACGGGCCGTGATTAAAAATGATCTTGAAGCCATCCGTGGCACTCTTCAGGAAATCGCTAGGACTGCAAAAGTTATGGCTATCCATCCGGGCGATTTCGTTCGGGATTTATCCTTTATGCTCCGCGGTATCGAGCTGATGTTCACTAGCCTAACATTCGATGAGGATCTGTTCGTCTATCTCGTGCAAACCCGCACACTGGAGGATACGATGGAACTGGTGGAAAGAAAGCTTGTGCAGATTACAGGCAACAAACAGCAGGTGGCGGGAACTCCCCCGCAGGAGCCCAAGCTGCAGCTTATCCAGCAATTTATTGATCAGCATCTTGGCGATAACATCACTTCAATTGATATGGCACGTTATCTCTTTCTGGACCCGAGCTATTTCTCGCGTTATTTCAAACGCATGACAGGTCTGACTTTTACGGACTATGTACATCAGCACAAGATGAAGGTTGCGACCAAAATGCTGAAAATCTCCAGCCAAAACCTGGAATCGCTGGCCGTTGGTCTGGGATATTCGGACAGAACCTATTTTTCAAAAGTGTTTAAAAAATACGTGGGAACAACACCGAGCGAATATAAATCCAAACACTCGGTACGCTGAGAAGCGCAATTCTCAACCTACCGAATAGACCCGCCGCCCATCTTGGGCGGTTTTTTTGTTGTCGAAAGACAAAGGTCAAAATCTTGCACATCTCGGGTCATAATCACTCCTTCATGCGGGAGGCGGATATATTACTATAATGACAAATCAAATTGTCGAGGTGATACAACGTGGAGGCTGCAAAACAACCTGTGCCAAAAATTCTGCAGGAGAAGCGGAAGTTCTGGACTCCGCAGCGGAAAGAGGCTTTGACCGGGTGGCTGTTTCTAGCTCCGGAAATTGTCGGAATGCTTTTTCTTAATGTATTTGCACTTGGATTCTCACTTTATTTAAGCTTCTCGAAATGGGATCTATTGTCGGGGGTTCAAGGGATCGAGTTTATCGGATTGGATAACTATATCAAAATGTTCCATGATCCGAGCATCATTCAAGCTTTGAAGAACAATGCTATTTATATGATTATGACCGTGCCGATACCGATTGCGATTGCTTTGGTGCTGGCGGCATTGATTCAAAATAGTGTATTTCTTAAAAATTATTTCAAAGTTGCCTTCTTTATCCCTTATATTTCTTCGATTATTGCAATTGCCGCTGTATGGAGTGCATTGTTCCATCCATCCCTTGGACCGATCAATCAGTTCTTGATGGAGCTTGGAATTTCCAGCCCTCCAAAATGGCTGGTGGATCCAAAGACCTCGCTGTTATCGATTGCCATTATCAGTTCTTGGGCGAGTCTGGGTTACACCATTATTATCTATATGGCCGGCTTGACGAATATTTCCGATGAAATCTACGAAGCCGCCGAAATAGATGGAGCCAGCGCACTGAAGAAATTCTTTGCCATCACGGTTCCGATGCTGCGTCCAACTACGTTCTTCTTGCTTATAACCATGCTGATTGGCTCATTTAAGGTGTTCGACATCATCGCGTTTTTGACCGAAGGTGGCCCGAACAATTCTTCTACCGTGCTTGTGTTCAGGATCTATGAGGAAGGGTTCAAATACTACAACATGGGCTATGCTTCTGCGATTTCCTGGCTGCTATTCGCCGTCATAGGCTTGATCACCGCAGCTACTTGGAAAATGAGAAATGAAGAATAAAGGGGGGAGATTAACATGCAACTGATTAGAAAAAATATGTCCAGAGTGATCACTACCTGCATCATGGGGGCTTTGTCCATTGTATTTCTTATTCCTCTGATCTGGATGATTTCCGCAGCCTTTAAATATGAGAAAGATGTTATGCGCTTCCCGATCCAATGGATTCCCGAGAAGATCAATGTAGCGTATAATTTCAAGATGGTTTGGATGGGACGAGTACCTTTTTCTCATTTCTATTTAAATTCCTTTAAAGTTGCGATTATTACAACCTTAATTACACTTATCATTTCATCTATGTCGGCGTACGCCTTGACCAAAATCAAGTTCAAAGGACGAAATATGGTGTTTCTGGCGCTGCTATCGTTCATGATTATACCTGACCAGGCCACACTGATTCCGCGCTTTCTGCTGATTCGCTGGTTCGGTCTTTATGATACTCATGCTGCAATCATATTAATGAGTATGTTCTCCATCTACTTCACGTTCCTGCTGCGGCAATTTATGATTGGTGTCAGCGACGAATATATTGAAGCGGCGCGAATTGACGGTGCAGGCCATTTACGGATATTCTGGTCTATCATTATTCCGCTCTGCAAGCCGGTGCTCGCTACGGTGGCGATCATCAAATTTATCTGGACCTGGAATGATTACCAGAATCCGCTGATCTTCTTACTAAATAAGAATTTGTACACTATTCCACTCGGTATGACACTGTTCCGGGACGATTATTCGAACAACTATGCGATTATGATGACGGCAGCTGTTTCGGCGATCATCCCGCTCGTCATCGTGTTCATCGCCCTGCAAAAGCAAGTCATTAACGGAATCTCCCTTGGCGGCGTAAAGGGCTGACCTGCGGGTGTACGATAGCTAGTAAAAGTCAAAAATGTGATCCTACAACAGCAAAATTGTGCACTTGGCCAGTAAAGCGGATGCCTATAATAAGAAATGAACAAGGCACTATACTTAAAATTCAGTGCGGGGGGAAGTAAAATGAAAACAAAGAGCAAAAAAAGATTATCCGTTGTACTGGGCTCCATGCTGGCGGTTTCCTTAACGCTAAGCGCCTGTGGAAATTCCGGAAACTCGGAAAAGAATGGGAATGCTGAAGCTGGTACGAATGCCGGGAACACCAAGGTGGACAAGCAAGTCGCCATCAAGTATTACAACTGGGATAATGAAGCCCAGTCGGCTGGTACCGATGCTATGCTGCAGGAATTTATGGATCAGAACCCAGGCATCAAGGTAGAGCATGTGACACTCGTTCCCGGTGATTCTGTGGAGATGCTGAAGAAACTCGACTTCCTGATATCTTCCGGCGAAGCGATTGATGTTGTTCAGGTGCCAAGCTTGGGAGGTGTGCTTGAACGGGCGACTCGGGGAGCACTTGCCCCGCTGAATGAATTCTATGAGAAAGATAACCTCGTTCCTGAGGATGAATATTATGTGAATGCTAAGGTCGACAACAACTATTATGGGTTGCAATATACGAAGAGCAGCAACTACGTGATGCTGAACAAAGATGCACTGGATGAAGCGGGTCTGCCTGTACCTACTTTTGGCTGGACATGGGATGACTACCGCGACTATGCCAAAAAACTGACCAAAGGCGAAGGCGTGGACAAACGTTACGGCACATATTTCCACACCTGGGAATTGTACATGAACGCTCCAGCTCAAACGATGATGAAAGACCCGTTCGTATATGATGACGGGACGACGATCTTCGCGGATCCGACATATAAGTATTTCTTCCAGCTGCGTAAAGATATGGAGTCTGCTGATAAATCTGCGAAATCTTATGCAGACGCTCTTGCCGCTAAGCTTAACTATCGTACCGAATTCTTCAATGAAGAAGCTGCTATGATCTTGGCTGGCAACTGGACGATTGCTGATCCAGGTAACACCGAGCAGTATCCGCATGAATTCAAGACAGCCTTTGCTCCGGTACCGGTGCCTCCTGCAGGATCGGAACCGAAAGACTATGAAGGCAAATACTTCACCAGCGGCAACATGCTGGCGATGGGCGCAACTTCAAAGAACAAAGAGGCTTCCTTCAAATTGATGAGATTTATGTCTACGGCTGTTAGTGATAACAGACTGGAATTCTCCGGATATAAAAAAGCTGACAATGAGACCTTGCTGACTAAATTGGTCGCTGGCAAAGAAGATATGTATGATATGGATTCACTCAAATACACACTTTTCGATAACGAAATTCAATTCCTTGACGGTGCGCAGGTGATGACGACGGCAACGTCCGAATTGACCAAAATTATCGATGACGGCTTCAGCAGATTCATGCTTGGAAATGAATCGATTGATAAGGTGCAGCAATGGATGGTTGGTGAAGCAACGAAAATTATCAACGAAAAAGGTGTCATCAAGTAAATAGGCAATAAGCGAGGTATCCCAAGTTGGGGACGGGGCTTTGGAAGGTCATCAACCGGCTTTCCAAAGCCTTATTTATGCATTGGGCTTACACAAATATACGGGAGAGTATACAAATGATGGAAAGCATTTCTTCAAAGAACAAGTCCGAAGAGCAAACAGCGTTGCCTTCTAGGGAACAGATGGAGTGGCAGGATCTGGAGCTGGGGATGTTCTGCCATTTTGGAATGAACACGTTTTGCGATCAGGAGTGGGGAGAAGGCAGCGATTCACCTACGCTTTTCAACCCGCTTCATCTGGATGCCCGCCAATGGGTTAGTGCAGCTAAAGAAGCTGGATTCCGTTATTTTATACTGACCGCTAAGCATCATGACGGCTTCTGCCTGTGGCCGACTGCAACAAGCACTTATTCTGTTGCCTACAGCCCATGGAAAGAAGGGCGAGGCGATGTTGTCAGGGAGTGCGCGGAGGCTTGCCGTGAACTTGGGCTAGGCTTCGGCATTTATTTGTCTCCATGGGATAGACATGAGCCATGTTATGCGGATCCGCAAGCGTATGATGATTTCTATTGTCTGCAATTGCAGGAGCTACTTACGGGCTATGGCCCACTTACGGAGATTTGGTTCGACGGTGCAGGATCTGAGGGCCGTAATTACGATTGGCGGCGAATTATGAATCTGATCAAACAATATCAGCCAAGTGCTATGGTGTTTAATATGGGGGCACCAACGATTCGCTGGGTTGGCAATGAGGATGGCCTTGCTCCTTATCCATGCTGGAACACTGCGGATTCCGCGCGGGGTAGCATGTTCAGTGAAGCTTCATTGAACTGGCTTCCCGGAACACCGAGCTGGGTGCCTGCGGAATGCGATGTGCCCATCCGTAAAGACCGCTGGTTCTGGCATCCTGAGGAAGAGCACTTGCTGCTGTCCCTAGAGCAGCTAATGGACATATATTATCGTTCGGTTGGGCATGGGGCGACTTTGCTGCTCAATGTGGCGCCTGACAACTACGGGCTGCTTCCGGAGGCCGATGTGCAGCGTCTGCTGGAATTCGGTAAGGAGATTCAACGTAGATTCGGAAAGGCACTAGCCGTAACAGCGGGCACTGGAGATCTTATTGAGCTGGAATTGCCTGTAGCTACTGTGATTGACCACGCCGAGATTATGGAGGACATCGCTTATGGCGAGAGAGTGAGCGAATATGTGCTGGAAGCATTCATTGACGGAGCGTGGCTGGAGTTGAAACGTGGCAGCGCGATTGGCCATAAGAAAATCGACGCCTTCCCTCCGATTTGCACAGAGAAAATACGACTGCGGGTGCTCTTAACTACTGCAAGCCCCAAGATCAGACGGCTTGCCGTCTTTCACTGCGGGGAATCGTTAGAATAGATGTTAAAAAAGGAGGTTGTAGAGTATGAGCCTACTCACTTGGAACGACGGACAATATTTGCTGGACGGACAGCCTTACCGGATCGTATCGGGAGCTATTCATTATTTTCGGGTTGTGCCTGAATACTGGAAAGACCGGCTACTGAAATTGAAAGCCTGCGGATTCAATACCGTGGAGACCTATATCGCCTGGAATATGCATGAACCCAAGGAAGGGGAGTTCGTATTTGATGGCATGGCCGATGTGGTCTCTTTTATTGAACTGGCCGGAGAGCTTGGGCTTCATGTTATTGTCAGACCGAGTCCATTCATTTGTGCCGAATGGGAATTCGGTGGTCTGCCGGCCTGGCTGCTGGCTTACAGTGAACTTCAGCTTCGCTGCTGTGATCCTCTTTATTTAAGCAAGGTGGACCGGTATTACGATGAGCTGATTCCTCGGCTGGTTCCGCTACTGTCCACACATGGCGGGCCGATTCTGGCCGTCCAGGTAGAGAACGAATATGGCAGCTATGGCAATGACAGTAGTTACCTGAGATATATGCGTAATGGACTTCTCAGCAGAGGGGTCGATGTATTGCTCTTTACCTCCGACGGACCAACCGATGAAATGTTGCTCGGCGGAACACTGGAAGATGTGCATGCTACAGTTAATTTTGGCTCCTGTGCAGAGGAATCCTTCCGCAAATACCGGGAGTACCGATCTGAAGAGCCGCTGATGGTGATGGAATATTGGAACGGCTGGTTCGATCATTGGATGGAGGATCATCATGTGCGCGATGCCGAAGATGTAGCTGGCGTTCTGGATGATATCCTGACGCACGGCTCCTCACTCAATATGTACATGTTCCACGGCGGGACCAATTTTGGCTTCTATAATGGGGCGAATCATATCGTCGCCTACGAGCCGACGACTACAAGCTATGATTATGATGCCCCGCTCACGGAATGGGGAGATACGACGGCGAAATTTGAAGCTGTTCGGTCGGTACTGGGCAAACATGGATTTGCACCGACTTGTCCGCTCCCTGAGCCGATTCCGAAGATCTCCTACGGGAAAGTTGCCTTAATGGAAAGAGCGGAACTATTCACAGCTTCCAATTTGGAGAAGTTATCCGAGCCGGTGAACATTGTGTGTGTGCAGCCGATGGAAAAGCTCGGACAATCCTATGGTTTTATAATGTACAGCACTTATGTGCAGGGACCACGGTCCAGGCAGAAGCTTTACATCGAGGGTGTGCGTGATCGGGCGCAGGTTTTCCTGGATGGACAGGTACTTGGGGTCATTGAACGCTGGAATCTGCAGCCACTTGAACTTTCCATTCCTGCCGGTGGAGCGCAGCTGGATATTCTCGTCGAGAATATGGGTCGGATTAATTATGGACCGCTCATTCGTGATCCGAAAGGAATTCTGGACGGGGTTCGAATCGATAACCAGCTGCAATATAACTGGACGATCCGTACACTTCCGTTAGAACCGGGAACGATGGCTTCACTTGAGTACAAGGAGCAGACGGTGGAGAAGCAAGAAGCTGCGGCACTTTCGGGTTTGCCCGGATTCTACCGGGGCTGCTTTGAGGCGGAGGAAATTGGCGATACTTTTCTACGGTTCGATGGATGGAATAAAGGGGTTGCCTGGATCAACGGATTTAATCTGGGCCGCTACTGGAATGCAGGACCGCAAAGGGCCCTATATATCCCCGGTCCATTGCTGCGCAAAGGTCGTAATGAACTGGTTCTTTTTGAACTGCACGGCTGTGCGGAGACTTGCGAAATTGAGCTTGTGAATTGCCCTGATCTGGGAAGAACTTCGGCCGTCGACGATGCCGTGCTGAATTTTGTGCAGGAAGATAGCTTGTAGACATTATTAGCGTTGCCGTCATAGAAATCATTCCCCTATCCTCTCAGCCATTAGACACAAGAAACCTGCGTTTTCTTTCATTATTTTACAAAAAAATGAAGAAGAGCAGTCAATATAAGAATACCTGAAAGGCACTCCTTCGGGCGTGCCTTTATTTTTCGATGCCACATGGTTTTGTAGTATGATGAGCACAAGGCAGCTACATGGTTGTTCATAGGCTGAGAAGAAAGTGGGTGTCGCTATGTGGTTTTGTATGATCGCGATGGTCGTGATCTTGATCGATCAGGTCTCGAAAATTTGGATTCGGATGAACCTGGATATCGGAGATAGCTTGTTCTTCGGACGATGGGAGATTACACATTATGAGAATAGCGGGATGGCTTTCAGTTTATTCCAAGGTTATGCGTGGTTATTCAGGGTGATCGCCATCTTGTTCGTCATCGGTGTGTTTTATTATCGCAGCATGGGTGCCTGGAAAGGCCGATTGGCGGATATGATCGCTGGTTTCTTGGTCGGCGGTGCGGTTGGCAACGGGATTGATCGACTGGTGTTCGGGCAGGTCACGGATTTTATCATGTCTCGATCGGGGAGAGGCATTCTCAATTTAGCGGATTATGCGATCAACATCGGGATGATCATGCTCGTCTTAAATATGGCAGTGAGATTCGTGAAGAAGCGGGTCTGGCACGCGCATTGAGGATTTATTCTTTTATCTTTATAGATTCCTTAGAAGTTCCTGTTACGATGTCTCTGCATGGTAAGAGAACGACGTAATAACAGATTTCGAAGGAGGAGAACATTCAACATGCAAGCAACGAAACGATTAACAGGTATCATTTCCCTGGGCCTAGCATTTTCATTATTACTATCGCCAGTGAGCGCCTCGGCGACCGCGCAGAAAATTACGGGGTCGAAGGAGAATATTCAAGAGATTAAATCTTTGACGTCATCGGACTATAAAGATTTAGCGTTTCTGAAGCCGATCTTGAAAGATAAGACGGTCATTAGCCTTGGCGAGAACTTTCACCGTGTCGCAGAATACAGCAGCATGAAGACAAGGTTGATCAAATATTTACACGAAGAGCTGGATTTTGACGTGATTGCATTTGAGTCGGGCCTTGGGGATTCCTTCATGACGTATGATCATGCAGGAACATGGACATCGCAACAAATGATGGAACGTTCAATTTTTCCCATCTGGCATTCCAAGGAGACTCTGAATTTATTCGATTACATCAAGAAGAAGCAAGGGACGAACGATCCCTTATATCTAGCAGGTTATGACATGCAGTTCACATCAGGGTACTTAACGCAATTTATTGCCGGTTGGATTGCCAAGGTAGACAAGGATCACGGCGAGAATTATTTCAACTTCGAAATGCAAGCGATGACGGATTTCTATAAGGTGCTCAACCAATATGGCATGGACGATAGTCATCCGGAGGCGAAAGCAGAAATCAAGAAGGTGAAGAATACGTACGAACCGAAATACAAGGCGTTGATCCAATTCATCCAAGAGAACAAAGAACAACTTGCAGCCGCCTACCCTGCGAACCCGCGGATGGTGGATATCGCTGTCAAGACGTTGGAGGATCGGGTCAAATTCATCGAGATGGGGATGTACGATACGAAGGAAAGCTATGAATTCCGTGATCGAATCATGGCTGACAACGTGGAGTGGTTAATGAAGGTGATGTATCCCGGCAAAAAAGTAATTTTATGGGCGCATAACGATCATCTGGCGAAGAATACGTCCAAAATCGAAACGAAAGAACAAGGGAAATGGATTAACAGCTTTACAAGTATGGGAGAATTGCTACATAAGAAGCTAAAGGATAAGGTCTACGTGTTGGGTCTGTACATGAACAGCGGTAAGGCGAGCACGATTACGACACAGAAGATCTTCGATATTCAGCCGATGCCGAAGGGGAGTCTGGAACAACTGATGATGCAGAGCGGTTATAAGATTGCGTTTGCGGATCTATCCAAGCACAAGTCTCCGAACAAAAATAATGCTTGGATGTTCAAACCGATCTATGCAGCCGAGGATGGCATGACGTCCGAGATCATTATGCCGATGTCGATGCGATTCATTCCAAAAGAGCAATATGACGGGATCATCGTCTTCGATAAAGTCAAAGAACCGACAACGAAGCTCTAACTCGGTTATACCTGAAAATTTAATTGTTCCCCTGTCGTGAACACCGTGTGTGCCGCTGCAGGGGATTTTTGGCGCACAAGAAGGTACAATGAGGGGATAAAGCTGCTAGATTGATAGACGCGAAAGGAAATTCAAGAGATGAGAGAAAAGATATTAATCGCCGATGATGAGCGAGAAATCGTCGGATTTATGCGCGATGCGCTTCAGGATGATGGGTATGAGGTATCAGTGGCTTATGACGGCAAGGAAGTGTTCGATCGACTGGGAGAGACGCCTGACTTAATCATCCTGGATATTATGATGCCGCATCTCGATGGGCTCGAAGTATGCCAAGCGATACGTGACCGGGTCTCGTGTCCGATTCTGTTCTTAAGCGCGCGCTCCAATGAAGCGGATCGGATCCAAGGACTCGCCGTCGGTGGCGATGACTATATCGTGAAGCCTTTTAGCATGCAAGAATTGAAGGCGAGAATAAGAGCGCATCTTCGTCGGGAGCAGCGGAGCCATCTTGATCATCAACCGAAGCTGCTGCACCATGGCGATCTCACGATGGATCTGGACAGCCATCAGGTATTCTACCAGAACCTTCCGATTCCGCTGACCAGCCGGGAGTTCGAATTGTTCCGGCTTCTCTTCATGCATCCGAATCAAGTATTCTCGCGGGAACAAATCTATGAGAAGATCTGGGGATTCGATGCGGAGGGAGAAGCAGCCACAATTACCGAACATATCAAAAATATCCGGGCGAAGCTGGCGTGCGCAGCACCGGAGAAGACCTTTGTTACAACGGTATGGGGGGTAGGATACAGATTCGAAAGGAAGTAAAGGCAAGTCGAAAACCGCTGCGCAGACAGTTTATGGGCGCATTTACACTCGTTCTTTTCTATAGCTTCATCGGCTCGATGCTGGTTTGGGGCAGTACTCTTTATGTTTTGATTAATCAAACGGACAAGAGCATTCTACCAGCCAATTATTATGAGCAGCAAATTCCCCAGATTCTAGGTTATGTAGATCAGCAAAAAGACGCCTTATTATCTCCTTCAAAGCAGAATGCGTTGGAACATGTTATTCTGACGAAAGGCATGCAGTATCAAATCGTGAATCTGAAGGGGCAAATCGTCTACGGCTGGAAGGGGCAGACTTTCGTCAACGGCCCGGAGGATGTGCTAAGCAAGCTGAACCGTAGCGAGAAACAGGGCGGGAAATATATCAATTACCACCCGATCCTTGATTCGCAGAAAAAATTAAAGGGGATGCTGGTGCTACGATACAGTTTAAGTGTATCCTCCAACAACCCTGGAAACGGGCTGCTCGTTATGCTTATTTTGTGCAGTTTGATCGCACCGTTCTTCTTCATCGTCTTGTTCTCTTTTATTTTCGCGAGAAAATTGGGTAAACGGCTCGAACCGTCGATCGCACGGATCATCGGGGGAGCTAGACGAATCCAGCAGAATGACCTGAATTTCTCCGTCGCAGGAGCAGGTGGGTCGAAGGAGCTGATCGAGCTCTCCGATGCCTTCGAAGAGATGCGGATCGCGCTGGAGCAATCCTTGAAGTGGGAGTGGAAGCTGGAGCAGGAGAGACGCGACATGATCTCTGCGATTGCCCATGATTTGCGGACGCCGCTGACGATCATTCAAGGTCATGTAGACAATTTAATCGAGAGCGGTGCACGCCGTCCCGAACGGCTGGAGAAGTACTTGTTAACCATTCAGAACAGTACGCAGCGTGCGGACAAAATGCTGACGGAATTGCTGTTCATGAATAAAATCGACACGCCTGATTTTGTCCTCCAGTATACGAGAGCGGATTTACTCGCCTTCTGTGAGCGGAAAAAAGATGAATACGCATTGTTATGCCGTGAGAAGTGGATTGCTTTTGACTTCTCTTATGTGAATAGGCGATGCGACCAAGAACAGCAGTTTCTTGTGGATACATCACGGTTGGAGCAAGTATTCGATAACGTGATTACCAATAGCTTGCGATTTACGCCAGTGGAGGGAAGGATCGAGTGGACGGTCATCGTAGAGGAGACGCAGATTACCTTTGACATGAAGGATACGGGGAAGGGGTTCAGCGCTCTTGATTTGCGGCGGATATTCGATAAATTCTACATGGGGGATCCGTCTAGATCTCTAGACAAAGGTCATTCCGGGCTTGGATTGTATACAGCACAGTTGCTCATTACAAAGCACGGAGGGCATATCGAAGCAGGAAACCGTGTCGAAGGCGGCGCACAGGTGATCATAACGGTGCCATGTAAAAAAGCCTGAAGAAACTCATCATACGAGTCTTCAGGCTTTTTGCTGCAATAATTCGATAAATTTATGGAACGCGCTTGTCTTGAAATGATCCCGTCGATAGATGAACTGTACGGTCACATGGCGGTAATGATCGGGATGGTACTGCACCGAGCCTTCCGATTCGGAACCAGACGAAGCTGTATGTTTCTGAAGATGCGTATGTCGATGGAGAATCGAAAGCTGCAGTCAATTATAGTTCGGTCAATCCTAAGCCCTTGGACTTATCGAGGGTCGAAGTGAGCGGCAATTCGATCCGGGAGGCTCAGCAACTCGAGCTGAAAGCGCAATGATTCTGCACAATCTGCTTGCAATCAAGACTGAAAAATAAGCATTCGTAGCTAGGGCTTTGGGACGGTTCAGTAGAACCATTCCAGAGCCCTTTTGACGTTTACAGAAGTCTCCGGATGACCTCTTAAAATTAAACCGATTGTAATGACGTTTCATTTCACCTTGGTTTGTGAATAATAGGGGATTGAATAGAAAGGAGCATTAGAGATGCAGGCGCATATGGATATTGTTCTTCGTACTGTGGTCGCTATGATCATGCTGCTAGTGATAGCTAAGATATTGGGGAAACAAACGATTTCTAATTTGACGTTTCATGATTTTGTGACAGGTATTATATTGGGATCGCTTGCGGCAAATTTGGCTTTTAATAAAGACCTGAAGTCGTCATATATGATCGTGGCGCTCATTGTTATAACTGCTACGTCTTTTCTACTATCTATCATAGCTATAAAGAGTCGTAAAATGAGAAGCTGGATCTCAGGATCACCTACGGTACTTATCGAAAACGGGAAAATTCTTGAAGGGAATATGAAAAAGGTAAGGTATTCGCTAGACTCCTTGGATCAGGCACTGAGGGAAAAAGAAATTTTTAATCTAGAGGTAGTAGAGTATGCCGTATTAGAAGATAACGGAATGGTATCCGTCTTAAAGAAACAAGAGTATCAATATGTTACTCGAAAAGATTTGAAGCTTCTTTCGGTTCCTCAGAGCTTTCCCGTTGAGTTAATTATGGATGGCGTCCTTATTGAAGAGAATCTTGAGAATAATGGACTGACCAAAGAATGGCTGGAGAACGAATTAAGACGGAAGGGGAAACGGATCTCCGACGTATTTTACGGGGTAAGAGGAACGCAACAGCAGCTTGTTTTTGATTACTATGAAGACGGGATAAACAAACCGATTGATAAAGAATAGATTCATTCATATTGGAGATTGACGGATCGCTGAGGACCGCTCTATAATGTTTGTATAATTATTAATTAGTTAATAAAAATATAAATGTTGAAAGGCGGAGTTTATTCATGGCAGATCGCGCAATCCTTAACACAGACATTCGCAAAGGTATGATAAACAAAAATATTTATGGACACTTCTCTGAGCATCTGGGACGTTGTATTTATGAAGGCATTTGGGTCGGAGAAGATTCACCGATTCCTAACACTAACGGTATTCGTAATGATGTTGTGAAAGCGCTTAAAGAAATACAAATTCCAGTACTTCGCTGGCCGGGTGGATGTTTTGCAGATGAATATCATTGGAAAGATGGTATTGGTGATCGCGAAGCTCGTAAACGTATGATCAATACGCATTGGGGCGGCACGGTTGAGAACAACCATTTTGGTACACATGAATTTATGGAATTATGTGAGATGCTGGAATGTGAACCTTATATCAATGGTAATGTGGGAAGTGGTACGGTTCAAGAGATGTCCGAATGGGTAGAGTATTTAACCTTTGGCGGTGTCTCACCGATGTCTGAGCTTCGCCAGCAGAACGGTCATCAAGAGCCTTGGGCTGTCACTTATTTTGGCGTTGGTAATGAGAATTGGGGCTGCGGCGGGAATATGCGTCCAGAATATTATGCAGATCTTTATCGCCAATATCAGACGTATGTACGTAATTACGGGGACAATCGTATTCACCGGATCGCTTGTGGTCCTAACGTGGATGATTATCACTGGATGGAAGTTTTAATGCGTGAAGCTACACGCTTTATGGACTCGATTACCCTTCATTATTATACGATTCCTGGTCCAGCATGGGAGAATAAAGGGGCAGCAACAGGCTTTGAAACTAGTGAATGGTTTAGTACTTTAGAGAAGGCCCTTCGCATGGATGAGCTGATTACTAAACATGGCGTTATTATGGACAAATATGACCCGGATAAAAGAGTAGGCCTTATCGTTGACGAATGGGGAACTTGGTATGATGTTGAGCCGGGTACGAATCCAGGATTCCTATATCAACAAAATACAATTCGGGATGCCCTTGTAGCTGGCGTAACCCTGAATATTTTCCATAAACACAGTGACCGGGTACGGATGGCAAATATTGCGCAGACCATTAACGTGCTTCAAGCAGTGATTTTAACCGAAGGAGAAAAAATGCTGCTAACGCCTACCTATCATGTATTCAATATGTTTAAAGTCCATCAGGATGCTGAGTTGTTGGATTTAACAATCGATAGTGGGACTTACAGCTTTGAGGGCAGCGAGATTCCTGAAGTATCTGCTTCAGCTTCCGTAACAGACGCTGGGATCATTCATGTCAGTCTTTGCAACTTGAATCACGCTGCATCAGCTACTGTACCCCTCGAGCTGCGTGGCCTTTCCGGGCAGAAGGTTGATGTGACAGGCACTACGCTCACAGGTAACAAGATAGATGCTCATAATACATTTATTCAGCCAGATGCTGTCGTACCGAAAGCTTTTACAGCCTTTACACTTGAAGGTGATCTTCTTAATGTAGAGCTGGCTCCAATGTCAGTAACTGTGCTGGAGATTACGCCGAAGGCATAAGGTGGTGTTATCATGTCAACAACATCTGCATGCAAGGGGTGTCGCGACGATTATAAGGTTACCGATGCACAGATAGAGCGAATCTTGTCATCATCCATGTTTAAGACAGAGCTTTGTGTTCCAGATGAGGTTTATGCTGAACGGATTTCTCTTTGCGGGACTTGTCCTAAGCTGCATCAGAGTGTGACTTGCGTAGCTTGTGGATGCATTATTCCTGTTGTAGCTAAACTTAAGGAACGTGGCTGTCCACTGCCTGGTGGCGGATTATGGGGACCCTTCATTGAACATGAAATAAGGTAAAATAAGAGCCGCATTCGACTCTCCAACGGGAGATGAATGCGGCTTTATTCATGGGTATCTGTGTAGAACAGCTCAACGATTAGATCATCATTATAGTTGCCAAAGCCTTTGCCAAAAAGGGTAATGCCGCCAATATGCTCGGCCTCTTCATCGACGGAAAGCTTGAAAGTCCATTGCTTGTTGCGAATGTTCACTTGATCCAGCGTAACGTCGGACAGTTTCAGGCCGTCCATAAACGTGCCTTTAGATGTAATGCGCAGCTGCTTAAGAAGGCCGTATTGATTCGTGAGTGCTGGCCACCAAGCTGGCGTGTATTTACCACGTCTATCTCCGTAGTCACCAGGACTTGTCCAGAATCCAAGCTGTACTCCGTTCAGTGTGAAAGTGATGTCGGAGGGCCAATTATTATTAATGGAAGGCGCTTCGGAGGCAATCTCCATCGTAATGATTAGCTCCTCGGGCTGTTGACTGGAGAGAAGGAAGTTAGGAATTTTATATTCGATATATCCTTTGCCGAACCAGAGAATACCAGCATTCATACGCTCGAGATCCCAGAAATAACGGGGATCATCAAAGCTGCCAATCACTTGCTCTGTAGTGGCAAGACCGCAGGTAGGCTCGATCATGAAGTCGGAATAATGCCCAACAGGAATCTCCTTGCGGTAGCTTTTGCGCTCATTAATTTGTCTGCCTGGAAAGGTGATCTCGGCACTTTCAGCAGCCAGCGTACAGATCTTTTGCAGACCACTTCGTCCAGGTGCCATATGTGTCTGGATAAGTCCTGCAGCTTCTAGCTTACGCACATGCATTGTCATAATAGCGCTGCTCAAATTTACCGCTGCGGCCAATTCCTTGACATTCATTGGGTTCTCGGCAAGCAAGCGCAGCAGGTGCAGACGAACTGAACTGGCTAAAGCTTCGTAGACGGGAAGAGATTCTTCCGACAGGTCAAGTTTCATAGATGGCCTCCAATTTAGTTCAAGACGTATAGTTAATGATTATATTATTTAAATGCTTGTTTTACAATACGAAGGTGAGAAAATTTCTGGACGCTCATTCACTTTGATCGCGTGATTTAAGATAAAAAGAACGGAGCCTGAGGCTCCGCTCTCTTTCCAAATGATGATTCTCTTAATTTACATTTGAGTTATATTCGGTCAGTATTTCGTCTGATTTGAGTGCTCTGCTGTAGATCTTCAGTTCATCAATCATTCCCTTATAAGGTACGTCCCAATAGTTTACGCCAAGAGCGAACACACCATTCTTGTTCTTAAACACATTCGGGAAGCCCTCACCGGAGAATTGCTCAACTCCGTCGAGGTATACCTTCACGGTACCGTTGTTGACCGCAAATGCTACATGCGTCCATTTATTCTCTGGAATCTTCATAGCGGAAACAGCATCATACCATGCCTCGCCAGACCATAGCAGTGTTTTACCTGCGCCGTTCTGTGGAACGAAGCTAATCCAGCTGTTTATCGAAGCAGCACCGAAGAAGGTTGTTGTTGCATCAGTAAGCTGCTCAGGGTTTAACCACATAGATACGGTATAGGTATTGCTGTCAATTAATCCATTAGGTAAACGGATCCCGGAAACACCGTCAAATACTGCTGCTTGATTAGTGATACCGTTACCGTAAGTGATGTTACCTACAGTTGGAGCCTCGATTTTTATTCCCGTAACCTGTCCAGTACCGACCAATTGGAGGGAGTCATCAAGGTTTCCATCAAAAGCATAATAGGCTACTTTTCCATCCGTAACGTTTACCTTATAGTCTGCTGAGACACCACTACCATCAGCCGCAGTGGCTGTAATCACTGCTTCGCCACCTACCGTTAGCGCTGTTACAGTTCCGGTTGTAGCATCAACTGAAATGGCGCTAGGATCACTAGAACTCCAAGTAAGTTTCTTATTTCCTGCATTGGTAGGCAGTACTTTTACTTGAGGGGTAAAGGTATTACCCACAGCCACATCCATTTCAGCATCATGGATGGTTATCGTACTTACTTTTACATTACTGTCAGGCTCACCGTTTACCAGCAAGTCTACAGCTTCAGCGGAAAGTGCACTTTCGTAGATACGCAGGTTATCAATCAAACCTTTGTATGGGATATCCCAGTAGTTTACACCCAGGGCGAATACTGCATCTGCACTGTTAAATACATCCGTAAATCCTTTTCCAGTGTACTTCAATACTCCGTTCACATACAGCTTCACAGTCCCGGTATCGTAAGTGAAAGCTATATGCGACCATTGGTTAACTGGAATCTGCATGCCTGCTTCTGCATCGTGGAAGGTTTGGCTACCAAACCACATCCGGGTAGTAGCTCCACCGTTTCCATAAGGCAAGAGACTAATCCAATTCATATCTGTTGTAGCACCAAAGAAGGCTGTAGTGAATTGAGTCAGTTCTTGTGGGTTAAGCCACATGCCTATTGTGTAGGTGTTGCCTTTAATCAAACCATTTGGTAGGCGAATACCGGAGCTACCGTCGAATTTAGCTGCAAGACCAACTTCACCTGTCTCATAAGTGATGTTCCCACCAGTATTGTTAATCCGATTGCCGGTAATTGTACCCTTATCAGTACGATCTCCGTTCTCTGAAAGATCTCCTTCAAAATCATACGCTGCCACCAAACCGTCTTCCAGTATATTTCCAGTCAGTTCCATTACAATGATAGTAAAGGTCTTAGTTGCAGTAGACTCACCCAGCGCAATCGTAGCAGTAAGTTCAATCGTTGCGTTTCCGAGTCCTTTTTCAGGACGAACAACTGAACCATCGTTTCCTACTACGGCTTCATTGGAAGACGACCACGTAATGACTGTTCCTCTTACGGCCTCAGTTGGGAGCGTAAGATCTTTGTATACTTTACTTGTGTTGCCCAAGCTTAAACTATCTTTAACATTGGATACAATTTGATCTGTACTCAGCAGTTCAATTTGACTGCCCCAGACGGTAACACCCTTATTGGACATGGCTGTGAAAGTCATAACATTGCTCTGACGAGTGGAATCCCATTGTTTTACGAATACACCTTTGTAGAGATTTTGTACAGTAGCTCCGTTTTCTATTTCATTGATGAGAAGGTCGGCGTAATACTCTCCTTTTAGCTCCCAAGAACCGGTTACGGACCCTGTAATGGTTCCATCACCTCGCAGTTCGATAGCTGTTGTGGATTTAATTTTAGCAGAAGTATCTTTCCCGTGATTCACGAACTGGTAAGCTCCAATAACATCTTCCTGCATAACAGCTGCGATAGTTTCACCAGTGTAACGATGAGGAGAAGTGAGCGGCCATCCATCTTCGTTGGTGAACATTTGATGCACACGAAGCTCATGTGTTTCACCACGCTGCGGGAAGCGAGTGTGGAAGAAGTTGAATATTTTACCCGTCTCTTCATCATAATTGACTGAATTATGGCCTGATGCAACATAGCCGTAAGTTTGGAAGTCTGGTTCACTATTCACGTTCGTGAACATGAAGTTACCAAGAACTTTGTTGCCAATGGCCGAATGGTCATTGCTCGTTGCCAGCACTGCACTTTGTCCGGCAGCATCCACATAAGGACCATCCGGATTCGTTGAACGGAACTGACGCATATTGTAACCACCGTCGGACGCTAGTCCTCCATAAGTTACATATAAGAAGTAGTAATCTGTATTCTTGTCGTAAACGATATACGGACCTTCGCCCGATTTGGTCATACCGCCAGAAATATGGGTACCGAAATACCGATCGATTAGACGTCCATCAGCGGTCGTTCCGTCTTTACCCGGATATTTAGGCTCGCCGGTAGCTGGATCGATTTCTAGAATAAATATACCGCCTGACCATGATCCATAAGTCATCCACAGCTTGCCGTCTTTATCGTAGAATAACGTCGGGTCAATTGCGTTTGTATACGTTTTGTTCTTATATGAACCGCCTGCGTCAAACCAATCTGGGTTGGCATCTTCTAGTGTTCCGTTATCAATAAGCTTTTGAATATTTGTGTTTGTCCATTTTTTATTAATTTTGCTGTTAGTATCGTAATCTTCTTCCTTGGTGAAGCCGGAATAAATTACGGTATTTCCATAGGTATAAGGACCTTCAATATTTTGCGAAGTGGCAAAGCCAATCGCTGAGCGGATGTAAGTGGAAGAAGCACTATAATACATCATATAAGCGCCAGTGGTCCCGTCCGCATTCTTATAATTCTCATTCCAGAAAACGTCTGGAGCCCATATGGAGAATCCGCCTTTACTGTCAGAATCGTTCTCTCCAGCCCATTTAAAGGATTCTGCCAGATTCGCGGAAAGATCACCAAAGAGTACGTTGCCTGGTGTTGTATAACCATTTGTGAAACGAGTCCAGTTCAGCAGATCATCCGATTTGGCCGCATCGATATGAGACCCGAACACATAATACGTTCCTTTGTCTACAGCCACCGAAGGATCATGTACAGAAACATTGGTGAGTGCTGGTGCCGTTGCTGACGGACCCGGCGTAGCAGTAGGAGTCACTGTAGCTGTTGGAACCGGAGTAGTAGTAGGTGTAGCAACAGCGCCGCCGTCCGATCCACCAGAACCTGAACTACCAGAACCAGACGTTGCCGTAGCTGTCGGAGTAGGTGTTTCAAATTTGATTAGGTTACTGTATTTACTGTCAAAGCCAACCTTCCCGGTGCCTTGGATAGTAATCATATCGTTTATACCAAGGATAAGATTCTTGATTGCTGCACCAGCATCTACACGTAGCTTGGCTAATTGGTTCAATGTAACTTCAGTAATATTGCCTGCAGCTAGATGTAGTGTAGGCACTCCTAACGCTTGTACCTCAGCAGAATCAAAGTTTCCTCTCAGCCTGATGATTGAATCGTTCGGGAGCGTATTCTCTATAACGACCCGGCCGAAGCCTGCACCCGTCAAAGTAGTATCTTCCTCAAGCATTACACCGGTATGTACACGTACACTTGGTACGGCACTCGTTCCTTTAGTAACGACGCGGAGTTTCCCATTACGCTTATCTACAACCATGTCACCTGCATTAGAGTTACTAAGTACGATACTATTTTCGCCGCCGCCGGATACGAATATTGTTCCTTTAACAGTGACGTTATTCAGCGTGATATCGCCTTCTGCAATACCTTCGGTAAGGTACAGGTTTCCGGAGATGGTGGAGTTGTTCAACTCAACACCCGGGCTACTAATTACCATATTCTGAGTGGTAATCCCCGTATAACTCCCGCTCTTAGAAGTGATTTCCCCGGCCAACTTCTCAATCATACGCAGTGCTTCCGCTCTTGTTACGGCTTTTGCGCCTTTAAAGCTGCCGTCACTATAACCATTCAAATAACCTTCGCCAAATAAAGATAATACAGCTTCTTGGCTCCATGAGGGTAAATCTTCAACATCTTTTGGTGCAGAGGTATTTGCAGAAGAATTGAGCTGGAATAGTCTGTGCAGCATAACCGCGGCTTCTTGACGACTTACTACCTGTGTTGGTCGGAAGGTGCCATCGCTATATCCTGATACATATCCTGCAGCCGAAGCTTTCTGGATATCGCTGTAATAAGCACCTGACACTAGTACATCCGTGAAGGCAATTTCTGATTTTTCCTGCAAATTAAAGACCCGATTGATCAATGTGACCCATTCCGCGCGGGTGATCTCTTGATTCGGTTTGTAAATTCCATTTCCATAGCCTGAAATCAAGCCCTTATCCACCCAGGATTGAAAATCTTTCTGTGCCCAGTGGCCCGAATAATCGACAGCCTGTTGTTGCGTGGATGGTGCGATTGTTTTGGAATCGCTTGGAGAAGCTGCTGAAATGAATGGTGCAGGTACTAGCAGCGTGAGTGCAAGAAGTGAAGCGGTTAGCTTACGAGTTGTTTTCCTCAAATTCATGATCCTCCGATTCTATTGATTAGAGCTTGCGGCGGTACGAAAAATGTAAAACGCTTACAATAGAACTACTAAAAAAACGTTTTTCACAAATCAAAATGGATTTGTTTTATGTTTATACAAACCATATCGTGGAAAACGTTTTATATTGATCTCATTTTAAGCATGATATTAGCATATAGTCAAATAGAAATTTATGAAACGATGAATCTATTTATATTTTTATTGATAAAAGGGTAGTTGGGTTTGGATAGCGTATGAAAAGTACTGCAGATTACTACTGGAGTTGTGGAAAGTGAAAGAAGGTGGGAGAAGTGGGCGATAAAGAGATGGATAGGGGAAAGTGATAGCTGGTTCATATCACAGTACAGATAGGGGGGGCTAAGGAAGAATAAATACTAATTAGTTGTTCGCCCCCATGAAAGAACCAACCTTGATACATGTGCGTACTAGAAGAGTTTAAAGGTAATACATTTTGAACATGATATCTTGATCATGATTTCCGAATTTTTTTCCGAAAATTGTCGCGCCTCCGACGTGTTTTGCATCTTCCTTCACTTCGATCCGGAAAGTCCATCGGTCACAGGTCGTATCTAAATCCTCAATCGAAACGGAAGACATGGGGTCACCGTCAATGTATGTTCCATTGTGATTAGTAATTCTAATCGTTTTTAGTAATCCATACTGGTTAATATTGTGCGGCCACCATTCAGGTGTGAATTTACCTCTTGCATCAGCAAAATCCCCAGGGCTTGTCCAAGTACCTAATTCCAAGCCGTTCAATGAAAAGGTGATGTCTGAAGGCCATACGTCATTGGCAAATGGAAATTCGGAAGAAAGCTCTAGGCTAATTTCAAATTGCTGCAAGGTTTCATCTTTTTTCAGAAAATTGGCAATGTTGTATTGAACATAACCTTGGGTAAACCATAGAATCTCTGCATCGACTCTTTTAGAATCCATGAAATACTTAGGTTCGTCTACTCTGCCGATAAACTCTTTCTCTGTGGCAAGTCCGCATGTAGGCTTCAGATCATAATCCGTATAATGACCAATCGGTACCGATGTCTCATAGGAGGCAAAGGAATGAAAGATTTTTTTAGGGAAGTTAATCTCAATATGGTCGACTCTAAGAATTGAGATTTTTTGCATTCCGGATTTACCAGGAACTTTTTCTGTTTTTATGATTCCTGCATCTTCTAACTTTTTAATGTGTTTTGTTACGATGGGACTGCTTATTTTAAGTTCTTCTGCCAAATCTTTGATGTTCATCTTATTTTTGGAGAGTAACTGAATGATTTTTATTCGTACTTCACTTGCCAAGGCTTCATAAACAACGAGAGAGGACTTGTCTATTTCCAATTGCATTTTATCCACTTCTTTCAAAGTAATTTCATATACTGTAAAGTTTATTAATCTCTATATAAAGTAACACGAAAGGTAACTGAAGTAAATAATATATCGCTTTCACCTCGTCTTAATGAACTAAAAGGTTAACTAAGTTTTAAAAAAATCTATTAAGTTTATTTAAAAGTTATTGACTACGCTTTCAAAGCAACTGTATACTAAGTTTAAGTTAATCGTTTCCAACGAAGTTAATGTGAATGATTATCTTAACATTACAGCTGCAGGGGGAGAGAGTAATGAAAAAGAGATTTGGAGTAGTATTAGCAACGGTTCTAATGTTAACGACAGTGTTAGCAGGATGTGGTGGTAAAGATGATAGTAAGACGATTACGTTCTGGACACCGCTGACTGGTGATGATGGTGCTTATATGGATCAAATCGTTAAAGACTACAATGCAACGAATCCAGAAGTTAAAGTGAAGCACGTTATTACAGCTGATATGTACACAAAAATTTCTACCGTTTTGGCTTCCAGCAAAGGTGTCCCTGATTTAGCAATTATCCACGCTGACCGTGTACCTGGGTTTGTTAAGCAAGGTGTCTTAGAATCCATGCAAGATACTGTATTGCCAGCACAACCTGAACTAAAAGCTGAGAATTACTTACCACAAGCTTGGAACACTGGTAACATCGACGGAACGCAATACACAGTACCTCTTGATATCCACAGTAACGTAATGTATTACAATAAAGATTTGCTCAAGAAATATAATGCTGAATCTTTCTTGGATGATAACGTTGTTACGATTGATGAAATGCTTTCCTTACAAGGTAAATTGGATGAAGGCGACTATGTAGTTAATGATGCTTTGCTCGGATGGGTTATCCTGGCTCAAATTCAAAACTTGGGCGGAGATATTCAGGTGGATGGCAAACCTGCTGTTAACTCCCCAGTATTTAAACAAGCCTTTGAAGACGTTAAGAAAATTGCTGATGCTGGTTTGATGACTCCATTTGGTGAAGACGGTTACTTGATGTTCCAATCCCAAAACGTACTCTTCTCCACAGACGGAACTTGGAGTTCTACCGCACATGCTGGAGTTGAAGGCTTGAACTTTGGTGTGACTAACATTTATTCTCCAACCGCTGATAAATTCACGAATAGATCTTCTTCTCACTTGTTCGCTATGCTTAAGAACGATAAGAGAACAGATGAAAAAGAAGTAGGGATTGCTAACTTCTTAGAATATGTGCGTACAAACTCAATGGAATGGGCAAAAGCTGGTCAAAACGTCGCAAGTAACGTAGTTAACCAAAGCCCGGAATACCAAAACTACATGCAATCCTTCTTTACTTCTAATGAAAAGGAAATTGAATCCCTTTACATTTACACATATGAGTACTACCCATACATTGCAGAAGCAGTAGATACTTATTGCGCAGATATCGTTCGCGGTAACGTTGATCTAGATGAGACCTTGGCAACCATGCAGAAGTTTGTAGAAGATAAGATCGCAGAAAGCAGCAGTGCAGCGAAATAAAGCGAAATAGAATAGATTGTACGAAGTAATGTGCCGTACTGTGGTGCATTACTTTGTGCAAAAGGAGAAATGAAATCCTATGAAAAAGAAAATAAACTGGGCACCTGCCTTCTTTGTAGGTCCGCACGTCATTTTGTTTGCTATCTTCATTTTATTGCCAACGATTTATGGGATTTATGCTTCATTTACAAAGTGGAATTTAATGAGTGACCCGGTATGGGTAGGCTTTGATAACTATAAGGCCATTCTTTTTGATGGCAAATCAACGTTTCATACTCAATTTTTCAGAGGTCTGAAAAATACATTGATCTTTGTGGGTCTCTCTGTTCCATTATTAATAGTTATCCCATTAATGGTTGCTGTTGCACTAGAACATAAAAAAGTTAAAATGAAGAGCTTAATTCAATCTATTCTCTATATTCCGGGCTTGATTTCGATTTCTGCGGCTGCACTAATCTGGCTTTTGATCTTTAATAAGCAATTGGGGATTACTGGTAATCTATTCGGATCACAAATTGCTTGGCCTGCAAATCAGCCGTATGCGTGGATTATCATCATTGTAATCACACTATGGGGCGGTATTGGGGGCAATATGATTATTTATCGTGCTTCCTTAAGTGGCGTTGCGCAAGAATTATATGAATCAGCCGAGCTCGATGGTGCGGGTTCAATTAAAAGATTCACAAGTATCACCTTGCCATCTATTCGTTTTCCATTAATCTATACCTTTGTTATGACAACTGCCGGAGCCTTCAATGTATTCGGCCAACCGTTAATGATGACTGATGGCGGGCCTCGACAAAGTACACACGTACTCATGATGTATATTCGTCAATTAGCTTTCGGTAACGGTGAATCCATTGCAGGGATGGCATCGGCGATGGCAGTGTTATTAGGATTAGTAATCTTGGTAATCTCAGCGCTGCAATATTATGTAATGAACCGAAATGCTACATAAGGTTCTCGGGAACTAACTGATTAACAAGGAAATGGAAAAGGTAGGTGTACTATAATGTCAAATCAGGCGGTAAATGGCCTAGATAATCGTTCAGTTGTAAATAGAACAGGCAAAGTAAAAGGATCATCCAATGTTAGCATTTCAAAATATGTATCATATGCTTTTTTGCTTATCCTTTGTGTGATTTGGATTATTCCAGTAATATTCGGGATTTCCACGTCTTTTAGATCACAAACGGAAGTGGTTTCTTCAGGCTTTAGACTATTTCCTGAAACATGGGTCTTTGAGAACTATGTTACGATTCTAAACAATACTTCTACAGCCCCAATTCTACGTTGGCTAGGCAATTCATTGTTTATTGCTACAACCCACACAATCCTGGTGGTTATTGTGATTTCGATTACAGGCTTTGGTTATACCCGTATTAACTTTAAAGGAAGAGACACACTGTTCTTTACTTTGCTAGGGATCTCCTTTTTCCCGGGTGTAGTTAACTTAATTCCTTCTTATAAAATTATCGATTCCTTGGGCTGGGTAAACACTTCTTGGGCAATGATCATTCCCGGTCTTGCGGGTATGGGGAATATCTTCTTGGTCAGACAGTTTATGAACGGTATCCCAAAAGAATTAGATGAGTCTGCAAAAGTTGATGGTGCTAGTGACTTTAGAATTTTCGCGCAAATTATATTGCCGTTAGTTAAGCCGATTCTGATTGTTTGCGGATTGTTCTCCTTTACGGGATCTTGGAATGACTTCCTCTGGCCGGTTATCGTGTACACAGATGTAGACAAAATGCCAGTCACAGCTGGGTTGCTCTTGCTACAAGATATCTACGGAAACTATCGTATGATCGGGCAATTAATGGGGTCAGCAATCTTGGCGATCGTACCAACCCTACTGTTATTTATATTTGCTCAAAAATACTTCGTTCAATCTATTAACTTGAATTCAGGTATTAAAGGGTAGATCAAATGAACATAGCTTAAATACACCTTGCCTTCTTATAAGGAAGGGTGTGTTTTGGTGACCCATAAAATTAAAAATAAAGAGAGATATAGGAGTTGTCATCATGAGAGAATTCAATGCGAAAAATCCGCTTATTGAGCAAAGGGCAGATCCATGGATCTATAAACATACTGACGGTTATTATTATTTCATAGCTTCGGTTCCGGAGTTTGATAGAATCGAGCTTCGTCGTTCTGAATCCATTCAGGGATTAGCTGAGGCTGAGGGTAAGACCATTTGGGTTAAGCATGAAACAGGCTTAATGAGTGCCAATATTTGGGCGCCGGAGATTCATTATATTGATGGAAAATGGTACGTGTATTTTGCAGCAGCACATACTTCCGATACGAAAGATGGCTTATTTGATCATCGCATGTTTGCCATAGAAAATTCATCCATAAATCCATTAGAAGGTGAGTGGGTGGAAAAGGGTCAAATCAAAACGAAATGGGAATCCTTTGCCCTGGATGCAACCACCTTTGAACACAAAGGGGTTAGATACTACGTATGGGCACAAAAGGATCCCGATATCCCTGGTAATTCTAATATGTATATCTCTGAAATGGAAAACCCTTGGACGTTAAAAGGAGAGCAGGTGTGCATCACCACGCCTGAATATGATTGGGAAAAAATCGGCTTCCTGGTGAATGAGGGTGCGGCAGTTCTTAAGCGAAATGGACGTATTTTCATGACTTTCTCGGCAAGTGCAACAGATCATAACTACTGTATGGGGTTGTTAACCGCTGATGAGGATAGTGATTTAATGGATCCGAAATCATGGGTCAAAACACCAGAACCTGTGTTTACAACTTCTGAAGAAAACGGTCAATATGGACCGGGACATAATAGCTTTACAGTCTCAGAAGATGGCACACAGGATATCCTAGTGTTCCATGCTAGAAGCTATAAGGAAATTGTGGGAGACCCGTTATATGATCCTAATCGGCACGCGCGTGTGCAAGTGATCCAGTGGAATGAGGATGGAACGCCAAACTTTGGTGTCCCTAGACCGGATACGAAATCTTAAAATAATGCTTCTCTAGTGTGAAGAAGCTTATTATATTCTTCTATATGAAAGAGGGACGCTCCAGTAGCCACATGCTATTGGAGCGTCCCTTAATCTTATAATGGAAGATCCCGTCGTCTGAACAGTTCGATCCCTATGGTAAAAGCGAGAATACCGATCAACAGTAACCAACTAGAAACCTGAATAATCTCCACGTTTCCTTGAACGATTTTACCAGGCTGATAGAAGGAGAACAAGGTCATGTAACGTAATCCCTCCAGTTTATCGCTTATTTTGCCTAGCAGATCCAGAGTGAAGAATCCGAAGGTGATAGCGCCGGAAATTCCAAGCGCTTTTTTCTCATCATTACAAACCGAGGATACGAGGAAAGTGAGTCCCCCCACGGCAAAAAACAATAAAAACGCTACGCTATTCAGCTGAGTGAATCGGCCGCTATTAAATTCATATTCACTGCCGAGGAACCATGCTTTACCTAATAATCCGGCGAGTGTGGTTACACCCATAATCAGGAGCAACGCTGTTGTGAGTACAAGCGCCTGCGTGGTAGCTACTTTTCTCCGCGTAGTTGGTGCTATCAGAAGATAAGCCATAGAGCCACGATCCACAAGTCGAGCCATGAGCTGCGTCGACATTTGTACACACACAATGGATAGAATCAGTACCAGAATAAGTCCATAATATTCTCCTGAGATAAAAGCCTCAGCACTGGTAAATCCGCTGTTTAATCCAAAGGCTTTACCTACACCTTCCGGCATAGCTTTAATGAGGTCATCAATGGCTTTTGTGCTTCCGGCGATCCCCGGATATAGCCAGATCATAAACAGAATATAGAAGGCAGAACCGAAGGCGTAATTCATAATGCCTTTGAGGTTTACCCTCATCATTTCTTTATAGAGTGGAAGATTCATTGCACGGCCCCCTCACGGTCATAATAGTCCATGAAAATGTCCTCTAGATTCTGCGTGAACACATCCATACTGCGGATATTATATTTCCCGGTCTCCTGAATGAATCGATCGTAATTACCCTGAACGGCAATGCGGACCATATTCCCTTCACGAGCTTCCACTTGCAGGCCGGAGGCGGCGAATTGCTCTGCATCTTCGCGACTCGCGAAAACAACCTCAAACAGCTTCCGCTGCATCGATTGTAATTCGTGGATATTTTTTATAGTGATGATACGTCCGTCTTTAATGATCGCAGCTCGGTCACAGGTGCGCTCAATTTCTTGAAAGCTGTGAGAGGACATTAGAAATGTGGTTCCGGCTGCTTTTTCCTCCAATACGAGATCTATAAATACCTTTTGCATAAGCGGGTCGAGTCCCGAGGTTGGTTCATCCAGAATAATAACTTCAGGATTGTGCATGAAAGCTGCGACAATACCGACTTTTTGCTTCATTCCCTTTGACATTTTGCGGATCGGAGTTGAGGCATCAAATTGCAGTCGTTCAATGAGGCGGTCACGTTTAGTAGTGTTCTTCATCCCTTGCATGCCAGACATGAATTTAAGGAAAGAAATGCCTGTCATCCCGTCAAAAAAGTTGATTTCACCGGGTAGATAGCCGATATGCTTCTGGACTGTACCCTGTGCTTTCCATACATCAAGTCCATGGATGCTCGCATTACCTTTGTCCGGCTTCATAAATCCCATGATATGTCTTATGGTCGTAGATTTACCCGCGCCATTAGGCCCCAGAAACCCAAATACCTCACCTTTATTAACGGTAAACGTAACATCTTCGATTCCTTTGCCATTCGAAAAACGTTTGGTTAAGCCTTCAACTACAAGCATGCCGCCACCCCCGCTGCAAAATAATGAACTATTACTAATTGGATATTTCATATGTTATATTATTCCTAGTGAATAGTGAAGTCAATGGAATTATGAAATAATTGATAATAAATATTTCATTAAATTTAAATAAGCGCACTATATAATGAAGTTAAGGGTGGATAGCATGAATGGATTTGAGAAAAGAGCCGCTCAAATAAAACTCAAAATTATGAAGACTACGATGGAGATGCTCAAGAGCAGTGAGCCCAAACGTCTCCGGATCGCAGACATTGCGAAAGAGGCAGGCGTCTCACAGGTGACGATTTATAATTATTTTGGCAGCAAGGAAGCACTGCTTGGTGAGGCCTTTAAGGATTTTATAGAGAAGGCCATTCGCGAATTTGAAGATTACATTCATGGAGAGCATTCTCTAAAAGAGATTATTGAATATATTATGACGATGGAGAGAGAAACCTACAGTTCATTGTCTCCTACGACTGTGAAGGAACTTATGATTGAGGACCAGGAAATGTTTCATTATATTGAAGAACGGTATACAAATGACGTTTTACCATTGATGGTCAAGATGGTGGAGGACGGCAAAGTACGAGGAGAAATTTCAAATAAAGTGTCCACCAAAGGGATACTTTCATTTATAGGAATGTATATGCGAAGTTCGGGAGAAATGCTAGATGAAGCCAGCAAACAAGAAGATATAGATGCCTTCCTGGAGGAAGCTATCCATCTCTTCTTCTATGGCATTTGCGGGCGTGAGCAGGAGTAGGTTGAGGTTTGCAACCTGTTCCCTCTAATTCATCATGGAAAGAGCGGATTCCCTGTCATCCCTACCCACAGCTCGGATTGTTCAAGATGGGCTGCAAGCTGAAGCAGTAAATCTTCCCGGCCTTTAGCAGCCATTACCTGTACCCCCAACGGTAGACCCTCTTGCGACATATGGACGGGAACGCTCATAGCTGGCTGACCCGTCAAATTGGCGAGCTGGGTGAACGGTGTGTAGGTTAGGCTTGGTTTAAACATAGCGTAAATCATTCGCTCTTGTTCCTCTTTCGGCAACTCATGTACATGCAGCAGTTTTTCTATTTCAGCAGAGCTATGCGTTAACTCGCCAATCTTAGGAGCTGAATCCGCATTTGTTGGTGTGATATACAGATCGTAGCGGTTAAGCAGACCTGCCATTTGAGCGGCTGCAATATCCCATTCATCCAGACTATGCACAAATTCTGCCGCAGAGACTTTTCTTCCGGCTTCCCCAAGGACCCAAGTAACGATATCGACTTCACTGGAAGTAATGGAACGTCCCATCATTTTTTCCAGCGATACGAACATCGCTGCCACTTCGCCAGTATTCATCGTATAGTAATTCTCCATCAGCCTAACACCATTTACTGGACTTAGCTTTTCTTCAACTTCATACCCCTCAGCTTCGAGCCATTTTACAGTTTTGAGCACAGCAATGACTGCTTCATTCGTTACAGGAGTGCCTACTGGAGAAGCTGTTGTGAACGCTATGCGTAGTTTTCGCTGTGTTGGCTTGAATAGATCGTCTAAGTAGACGCCCGGATATAGAGGTGTTTGAAAAGCAGCCTCTGGCTGCACAACCTGTAGTAGATCCAGCATCGCAGCACTATCGCGTACGGACCTTGTCAATGCAAAGTCAATAGAAGCGCCTTGCCATTGACGACCGACACCTGGTCCTACTGGAGTACGTCCACGGGTGGGCTTCAGTCCGAACAAGCCGGTGAACGAGGCAGGGATACGGATCGAGCCGCCACCATCACTAGCACCCGCTGCCGGAACAATACCAGAAGCTACCGCTGCAGCTGCACCACCACTTGAACCGCCGGGGGAATATTCGGGATTCCACGGATTACGTGCCGGGCCATGAAGGACGTTTTCGGTAATGTTTTTGAGTCCGAATTCTGGTGTATTCGTATGTCCAAGCGGAATGAATCCGCCGTTTCTGATTCGTGCTACGTAGTTTGAGTCACGTCTGGCAATATTGTCTTTCATAAGCAAAGCACCCGAAGTAAGAGGTTCTCCAGCGATAGCTTGGGAGATATCCTTGAGCAGAAAAGGAACGCCAGCAAACGGGCGAGTGCTATCATGAACAGGCATATCGTCAGCTTCCTTAAGAGCAGCTTCTCTACGAGTACGTACAACCGCATTAAGAACTGGATTAACTTCATCGAGCCGAGCGAAAGCGGCTTCGACAAGCTCACGAGGGGAGACTTCACGTGCTTTGACAAGCGAAGCAAGCCCTAGAGCATCATATGTAGAATAAGAAAAGGACATGATAGATAACCTCTTTCGAATAGGCGTGAATTGCCTGTATTTTATATATAACAATGTATCATTTATCGTCAGTAAAGGACGACCAAGCCCTTTCTTCTGATCCCATTATACATCTCGATAGTAATGATTTGAAAATGGATATCTGACATCTATCAATTCTTTTTTAAGCTCGATTAGGCTATACTTAGTGTTAAATGGATCTTATGGGGTGTACTGATGAACGAAGATAAATATCAGAATGTTGATGGACTAATGGAAGCCTTCCAGCAATTTGCCAGGATGAATTGGCGTAAAACTACAGTCTGGGGATTGAAGCCAAGTGAGGTTCGGATGTTGGTTTCTTTAAAGCTCGGCAAGGAACGGGAAGGGAAGAAGGGCCAGACCGTATCAGATATCAGCAAGTTTCTTAAAGTCACTTCTCCTACGGTTACACAGATGGTCAATAGTCTGATTGCACAGGGATATGTAGTGCGTTCTGCCGATGCCCAGGATCGCCGAATCAGTGAGATCACGCTTACGGAAAAAGGAGAGCATTTGGCCGAAATGGCCGTGACGAAATCCCGAAATACCTTTAAAGGCATGATTGATTATATGGGTAGAGAAAAGACAGATTCGTTAATGGAGCTGTTAAACGAAGTCTACGATTATTTCGAAGAATTGAACGATCAACCAACCGAATCCTAATCTCCTTCACATAAAAAAGAGATGCCGCACAGCCAAAGCTGTTTACGGACATCTCTAATGTATATTATTTGTGATTAATGTGCGGCAGGTACTGACTTTTCAAGGTTTTTGCCTTCGCTTTTTCCCTCTGCAGTTACCTCTGTTTTTTTCTCACCACTTCGTAACGGAATCTCTTTAAGGAACAGGACAAGCAATGCTGCAATGACTAACAGTGCCGTGCCGCTTAAGAATACAACCGTCAGGGAATCGCTTAGTGCGTTTCGCAGCATCTCAATCAATTGATTGAAGAGTGGCTGGATCTGCTCTGGCAGCGTTGCGTGCAGTTCCTTCAGCTTAGGTTGATCTAGCAGCATTTGCGGATTCATAAATGCGGAAAGCTGTTTAGCGGATTCAGGGTCAAGTTTGGTTAAATCTGGACCCTTGCCAGAGGACACTGCTGCCTCTAGTTTATTCGTTAATGAAGTGTTCATGATGGTACCCATAATAGCGATACCGATGGTTCCACCTAAATTACGGAACAAAGTATTTGTAGCAGTAGCAACTCCTAGCATGGAGGGAGCTACAGCATTTTGCACGGTTAAGGTAAATACAGGCATCGATAGTCCTAAACCAATCCCGAAGACTATCATGCTGACTACGGCCATCGCAATGTTGCTCATAAAGGCCATTATGATCATGGCTACAACCATAAATGGCATACCCATCAGGGCATAACGCTTGTATTTACCTGATTTGGAGATCCATCTTCCCACAAGCGTACTAAGTACAATCATTGCTAATGACATCGGCATATTAATGAATCCGGAGTTGGTCGGGGAGACACCTTCTACACCTTGGACAAAGAATGGCAGATAGATCATTGCGCCCATCATACCAGCATTCATCAGGAAGCCGACAACCATGGAGATGGTTACGATGGAATTCTTAAATAAGGATAATGGCAATACTGGACTTTTAGCTTTTCGTTCAATCAGAATTAAAATAATAACTCCGAGAATAGATGCCCCGAACAAGCTGAGAATCTCTGGGGAACCCCATTCATATTTTGTACCCGCCCATGAAAAGCCGAGCAAGAGTGCAACAATGGTAAGGGAAAGGAAAATGGAGCCTAAGTAGTCAATGGATTCTGAAGTGGAGCGCGCAGTTTTAGGGAACATTTTCCAAATCATGAAGAAAGCCACGATACCGAAAGGCAAGAAGATCCAGAAGATCCATTTCCAAGCCATGTGATCCACCATGAAGCCCCCAAGGGTAGGACCAATTACACTAGAGAATCCAAATATGGCCATCATAATTCCAGTCCACTTGGCTCTCTCTCTAGGAGCGAACAAATCACCTACAGCGGTTACGGTAGCCGACATTAGAATCCCGCCGCCAAGACCTTGAATCCCGCGATAAGTGATCATTTGGAAAATATCTGTCGACAATCCGGACAGGAAAGCGCCTATAATAAAAATAACGATCCCCGCTAAGAGGAATGGCTTTCTTCCATAGATATCGGATAATTTGCCGACAAGTACGGTAGCGATTGTAGAGGTGAGCATATAGATGGTAATTACCCAAGTATAATGTTCAATGCCTCCTAACATCGCAATAATTCGGGGCATTGCAGTACCCACAATGGTCTGGTTGATTGCTGCGAAAAACATAGCCGCCATTAAAGCAATCATAATTGTAACTTTTTTCTTTTGCGAAAGATGCTCCAGAGCTGTTCCTCTCCTTTAAGTTCTATATATTGTAGTTTGGGATTTCATGTCTTAATAATTAGGTAGCCAAACTATCATTTATGTATAATACACAAATTCATCATTTAGCACAACTGTTTAATTATTTAATTTTTATGGAAACAGAATGTGATTTGGACTTGATTTTTTGGAAATAGGTAAGTAATCTAATTAGATTGAGTTAAATTGGAGGTGCCCTATGGATACTCAAAATAGTCAAGAGCAGAAGCTAATCATTGCCTTTGAAAATATTAAACGTTTGACCTCTCGTCCGTCCTCAAAGGAAGTGATTTCGTATAGAGAATTTATGATGATGTATGTCATAAACAATTTAATGAAGCGAAAGAAGCTTTCAGACGAAGTCGAAGAGCAGCAGGGAGTCATGATTTCTAGATTAAGCGACTTGCTCCAAATTAGCAGACCTACTGCGACACAAATGGTTAACAGTTTGGAGGAGAAGGGTTATGTGGTGCGAACAACGTCCGATACCGATCGGCGGGTTGTATATATTGGTCTGACGAATAAAGGGGAGCAGATTTATGATTCCCAGATGGCTACTTTTTCAGGTATTTTAAGTGAAGTTACGGAAAAGGTGGGTAAGAAAGAGATCGACCAGTTGATTTTTCTGTGTGATCGTTTTCAAGAAGCGGTGCATGAAGTCAGAAGCCGCCAGCTTTTTACTCAAACCGATGAAGATCCGCTCGTTATGGATTCCGTATAGCGACCATTCCAAAAAAAAGATATTTCGGTGCCTCTGCCCGGAACGTCTTTTTTTAATTATAAGAAAGTATAAGTTTCACGATATACTTTATCCTTATAATTCTCGCATAAACGCTCACCGTCCTTTAAAGGACGCCGAAGGCGTTTTAGCTTGCAGCATCCAGAGCAAGGAGGAATTACAATCAGAATATTAGCGATTAGCGACATTCACGGAAGCTATTCCGAATTCAACGCATTATTAAAAAAAATAAACTATCGGCCATCCGAGGACAAGCTCATTCTGATGGGGGATTATGTGGATAGAGGTCTCAATAGTAAAGGAATTGTGGACCAAGTTATGGCCCTAAAGCGGGAATGGGACGTCACAGTTCTAAAAGGCAATCATGATAAAATGGCCTATGATGCGCTCACCAGCGAAGATGATAAACTGGATACGCATTGGCTAAACAACGGTGGTTTGTATACATTGATGAGCTATTGTGAGGCGGATTCTGATTTTTTTAAAGCGGATTTTGGCTGGCATGATTATATGATGCTGAAAGAAGAAATTAGACAGAAATACAAACATCATTTGGACTTTCTAAGTTCATTGCCACTTTATCATGAGACGGAAGACCATATCTTTGTCCATGCAGGCATTAATCCATTAATAGCGGATTGGAAGCAGCAGGATCCATATGATTTTATCTGGATCAGAGAGCCATTTTATACGAATCCTGTAGTTAGCACTGACAAAACGGTTATTTTCGGTCATACCTCGACGATGGATCTACATGATTCGGAAGACATCTGGTTTAGTCCGCTGGGCGATAAGATTGGTGTGGATGGTGGATGTGCCTATGGTCAACGTCTGAACTGCTTGGAGATTTCCGGAGGGGAATACATCACACATTTTGTTCGGAATGGGGAGAAGCCTTGAGCTGTCTCTCTTTTTTATAATAATAGAAAGTATAAGTTTTTCACCTATCCTTTGTAGAATAGCACTGTATTTAACGCCAACTATGTATAAAATAAAGAGAATAGGGGGTGTAATAGATGAATGCAAACAACAAATATCATATCCTCATGCAAGGGACTATCAGCAACAATGTGAGCGAAACCTGCAAGGAGTTTGGCATATCCCGGACGATCTATTATCAGTGGTGTAAAGCTTATCAAGAGCAGGGGATGGATGGACTGGCAGAGAAGGAACGAAAGCCGGTAATGCCTAATAAAGTGGATAAGCGAACGGAAAGATTGATCTTACAATACGTTGCCAAATTCCCTGAAGATGGACCCAAGCGAATCTTTTACGAACTGCAGGATGAGGGTGTGAACATAGGGGAGTCAGGTATTTATAATGTGCTGCGTCGAAATGGACTTAGTAAGAGAATAGAACGGGAGGCTTACGCCAAAGAAGTTAAAGCAAAGAAGCGGGACGGCGCGCAAGCGGCTAACAGCAGAGGGTGTAAAGAGAAACCCAAACCTCTGGACTATAGGATGAAAAATCCGGAAAATGCTCATCCCGGGTATATGTGCCAACAGAGTATTAGCTATATGGGAGTGTTCCCAAGGGTAGGAAAGGTGTATCAATACGTGGTCTACGATGCCTATTCCAGATTAGGCTTAGTTAAGCTATATAATCGGAAGTCCGCCATTCATTTTATCGATTTTATGGATTTGAAGGTCATCCCATTGATGAAGACCTTAGAATTCCAAATTAATAATCTGGTTACGAACAAGAGTCGTGAATTTACTACGAACTGGGATAGAGGTAAACATAAATACAGCGATTTTTTACATAAGAACAACATAAATCAAGTAGCTATTACTGCAGATCAGACAGAAGTATTTCAACCCTTACAGCAATTTGCAGCGGTGTTGACGAAAGAGTTCTATCAGCAGGCTTGGTTGGATGATACGATTGATTCCTTTGAGACCTTAGAAAAGCGCTTACACGAATATTTGAGGATCTATAACTTCAGCAGGGTGATCACAGACGGACCTAATCAAGGTAAAATACCATCGGATGTCGCACTTGAGTATGCAGGTCAGCGTGAGACCTTGCCATTATGGTTATTTACAAGGAGATAACGGATGATGACTAATATGAAGTATGAAGACAGAATAGGGATCATCGGTGCAGGGATTTCTGGGGTTACAGCTGCTTACCAGCTCGCGAAAAAAGGATATAACCATATCACTCTCCTTGAGAAGTCAGACCGAGTAGGTGGCAAGTGTCATTCGATTGAATATAAAGGGAAAACCTATGAAATGGGAACCCTAATCGGCTTGCCAACTTATAAACATACGATTGAACTCATGAGGGAGTTTGATCTTATGGATAAGGGGCCACTCTTGGAACGGGGATTTTTTGATACAAATGGGCGAAAAACTACTCAGATTCCTATGGACCAAATTCAGATGTTTACCCAAGAATTCAAACGGTTGCCGGAAATTTTGAAACGTTATAAGTCACTACAAGAACCGGGTTTTCTACACTTACCGGCAGATCTATGTCAGCCCTTTTCAGATTGGTGTACGGAGAATGAGCTATCTGTAATTGGGCAGGTGTATATGCATTACTTCAATACTTTTGGTTTTGGGAGTATTCAGGATGTGCCGGCCGCCTACGTATTGAAATTTCTTACTTATGATAATTTATTGTCCTTTATTGAGATCACTCACATGATAACCTGGCCTAAGGGAGTCACTGAACTCATTAGAAGAATGGCCGACCAAGTAGAGGATCTGCGTCTGACTTGTGAAGTGCTACATATGGAGCAAGAGGGAAATGGTCAAGTACGGGTGGAAACAAACCAGGATATCTTTTATTTTGACAAGGTTATTTATACTGCTTCCTTAGAGCATCTGGGCGATATGATTCACTTATCTTCGGTAGACAGAGCATTGTTTGAGTGTATAATCTATGAACGGTTTCGGGTATATGCTTACAGAGTGAAGGGGTTGCCGGAGCTTTCTGGATATATCCCCTGCAATATGAATCCTGAACGCAAGGGACATATGATGGCATGGTATTACAGGTGGGCAGATATGGGAACAACGGATCTAGTTACGGTTTATGTAGCGGAGAATGATGAGATGACAGATCTCGAGATGAGGGAAAAGGTAGAAAATAAACTTCGCGAGCTTGGCGGCGAGAATATCCGTCTGTATATGATGAAGCGCTGGAAGCAGTTCCCCCATGTAGATTCTAATGCGATCCGTGAAGGCTTCTATGAACGGCTTGATCAGATGCAGGGAAGAGATAAGATCTATTATGCTGGAGAAATCATGAATTTTCCTACACTGGAGAACTGTATCGTATATTCGAAATACTTAGTTGAAAGATTTTTTTAAAAATGCGTGAGTAGTAAGCCTTGTCCACAAAGAAATTTGTCGGCAAGGTTTTTTTATATTGCATAAAGTATATATTTTGGGCCTCCCACAAAGTACCTGAGTAAGCATTAAAGCAAAACTCCACTTTGTGGGGGATATTTTACGTTCAAGTTAGGTTTACAGTCTGTAGTTCTGTAGGCATGGTTTCTAATAGATTCCCTTACTTGGGGTAGGACCTTGGATGAATTCCAGTCCTATTGATGTGTAAACTCAACTCGAAATGAGACTATGAAAACCTTGATAAATCAACGTTTTGAGCGGTTTGATCGTTCGAAGGAGGATGGGATATATTGGACTCAAGACATAGCTTATATACAAAATATGAAGGAGGAATACATTATGTTTTTATTCGAATCGATTCCTTGGTACTCTGCTCTAATGTGGTTAGTGGTACTTGCAGGATTAATGATTTTCAACGAAATAGCTCGAAGAAGCAAGTGGTTCTCAATCATTCTGTTTATCGTTGTCCCTATTGTTCTTACCATAGCGGTTTGGCCGAATACGGCAGGCGAAGGCTCCAGTACTGGAACATGGTTTCACTGGGTAAAAGTATATTCTGCCTTGGCAGGATGTATAGGGTTTATGGCTATCCGTTATGTTAAAGGATGGGACAAAAATAAATATATATTAATGTTCCCGGCGATTATCCTTGCAGTTAACATTCTTGAAGCAGTTATCCGTGATTTCCAAGTGTACAGCTTGCAAGGCATGGTGGATGGCGTAATGATGGTAGGTGGTCCTTGGAACATTATGAACGGGATCGCAGGTATTCTGAACATTATTACGATTTCTGGTTGGATGGGTATTGTTATTAGTAAAGACAAGAGTAAGGATATGTTGTGGCCGGACCAGCTGTGGTTCTGGATCATTGCTTATGACATTTGGAACTTTGCCTATGTATATAACGCAGTTTCTGACCATTCCTTCTATGCAGGTGCAGCTCTTCTGATCTCTTGTACAATTCCAGCATTCTTCTTCAAAAAAGGAGCATGGCTACAGCACCGTGCACAAACCTTGGCGATTTGGATGATGTTTACAATGTCGTTCCCGGCGTTTGTTGGCGATTCAAAGTTCTCCGTACAATCTTCTCACAGCGAAACGGCGCTTTGGGTTGTGAGTGCATTATCTTTAGCAGCTAATATTGCAGTGTTTGTCTATCACTTCTATAAAATTACCAAACATAAACGCAATCCGCTTAAGGTGGAAGTGTATACAGATTTAGCGGCTTATAAGACGATTGCCGAGAGTGCAAAATAATACAAGGCTTAATAGTTTCTTTAAGAATCCGCGCCTAGCGCGGTTTTTTTTATGGAATAGAATTTATAAAATTTCGAGATTGCGGAGAAATGTGAAATGAATTTATGGGATGGCCTATATTCAACTGGTGGCCATGGGGAGCCCTGTTTTTAATTGAGCACACGCCTCTTTGGGATGTATAACGGGCCGAACGGACCTTATATCCTTCGAAATGCATGTTTTAGTCGAGCTTACGGACAAATGTATGTGAAAAACTGAACACAATGTGCCGACGGTAACGTAAGCGAGCCAAATGTATGCGAAAAACCAAATACAATGTGCCGACGGTAACGAAAACGAGCCAAATGTATGCGGAAAACCGAATACAATGTGCTAATGGTAACGTAAACGAGCCAAATGTATGCGAAAAATCGAATACAATGTGCCGACGGTAACGTAAACGAGCCGAATGTATGCGAAAAACCAAATACAATGTGCCGCCATTAACGTAAACGAGCCAAATGTATGCGAAAAACCAAATACAATGTGCCGACGGTAACGTAAGCGAGCCAAATGTATGCGAAAAACCAAATACAATGTGCCGACGGTAGCGTAAGCGAGCCAAATGTATGTGAAAAACCGAATACAATGTGCCTACGGTAACGTAAACGAGCCAAATGTATGTGAAAAACCGAATACAATGTGCCGCCAGTAACGTAAACGAGCCAAATGTATGCGAAAAACCGAATACAATGTGCCGACGATAATGTAAGCGAGCCGAATGTATGTGAAAAACCGAATACAATGTGCCGACGGTAACGTAAGCGAGCCAAATGTATGCGAAAAATCGAATACAATGTGCCGACGCTAATGTAAACGAGCCAAATGTATGCGAAAAACCAAATACAATGTGCTGATGGTAACGTAAACGAGCTGAATGTATGTGAAAAACCGAATACAATGTGCCGACGGTAACGTAAACGAGCCAAATGTATGCGGAAAACCGAATACAATGTGCCGAGGGTAACGTAAGCGAGCCTAATGTATGCGAAAAACAGAATACAATGTGCCTACGGTAACGTAAACGAGCCAGCGCCGTTATCCGCCCCAAGTCACCCGGGAATGGGCTTGTTTTAGGGAATAAGTGCAATATGGTCCGTCTCTCGGAACCTCACTACGAAGGTGTATATAGATACGATTATGGAATTACGGATGTACTCAGCTTGTAACTCTACTCTACCTCCAAGGGAGCCGTCAGGCGTTTTTCTTGCGTAAATGCAAAGATCGATCATAATCATCAGGCATAACGCAATCCGCTTAAAGACTTTTGCCAATACTTTTGATGAACGAATGATTCTATGGTCTGAAGCTGCATAATTCTGATGAAGTTTATGTTCTCCAAATATGTGAAGGGCAGTTACTGTTTTTTGACTCCTGATTAAAGACTTAAAAGTGTATCTATAGTAAACTGAATGTAAAGTGCCCACGGTATAATGGGTATAATTTGTTGAAGAGCTCTTCGGATGAAGAGTTTTTTCCATTTTACAGAAAAGAATGTGATATGTTATGCAGCTTCGGGCTAGTCTTCAGAAGAAAAGATTGCTGGAGAAATATCTTTCTGGGGAGGGGATGGATTATCGGCAAATTATAGCTTTATTTATTCCAATTCTGATTGACCAGGCCTTCATTATTGGACTTAATCTGGTAAATACCGCAATGATCAGCTCGTCCGGGATGGCAGCGGTCAGTGCAGTGAATATGGTGGATTCGCTGAATATTTTTCTGATCAATGTGTTCGTGGCGGTTGCAACCGGGGGGACAGTGGTAGTCGCGCAGTACAAAGGGAGCGGAAACGACCGGATGGTGTCCCAGGCTACGGCCGCTTCGGTCGCTTCGGTGTCGCTGATCGCTTTGGGAATCGGTCTGCTCCTGATGGGCTTACATACTCCTATATTGAACCTTTTGTTCGGAACCGCCTCACCCGAAGTGCTGGACAATGCCCGCATCTACCTGATCGGCAGCAGCATCTCATATCTGGGCATCGCGGTGGTTCAGGCGGTATGCGGAGCTCTGCGAGGAGTGGGCAAGACACGGGCTTCTTTGATGCTGTCGCTCATCATGAACTTGCTGTATGTTATTCTGAACGTGGTCTTCATTAACCTGTTGCACATGGGTGTGCTGGGGATGACGCTTGCGATTAATATCGCGCGGTATGCAGGTATGGTTTGTGCCCTGGTGTATCTGTTCAAGGTGGATACGGCCCTGCGGGTGCGTTTTCGTGACCTATTCCGAATTCCTCTGACCATGCTGCGGAGAATCATGTTCATCGGCGTGCCGTTCGCAGCGGAGCAGATGTTCTTCAACGGGGGGAAACTGCTCACTCAGGTGTTTATTGTCAGCCTAGGCACTTATGCCATTGCGACCAATGCCATTGCCGGCTCGCTGGCTCTGGTGTTTCAAATTCCAGCCAGCGCGCTGTCGCTAACTATTGTAACGGTGGTCGGCCAATGTATCGGGCGGGGGAATGTCTCTGAAGCCAGAAAGTTCATCAAGTCCTTTCTCTGGATCGGGTCCGGCTCTTTGGCGTTGATCGCCTTGATTCTGATGCCGCTATTCCACCCGCTGGTATCGATCTTTTCCCCACCTTCCGAGATCATTGATGATCTGTTTGTGGTGCTGCTGGTGAATTCCATTGCCCAAGTTCCGCTGTGGGCCGTCAGCTTTATTTTGCCGTCCGCACTGCGGGCAGCGGGAGATTCCCGCTTCACCTCAATTACCTCAATGCTGACGATGTGGCTGTTTCGGGTGATTTTTGGATACATCCTTGGGATCGTACTGGGCTACGGCGTCATGGGTGTCTGGCTGGCGATGAACTGCGAGTGGGCCGTTCGCGGGGGTATTTTTCTTTGGCGATTCAGGGGCGAAAAGTGGTTTGCACACAAGCTGATTTAGAATTGTTGTTAAGGATACGTACTGCCTACGCCAGCTGAGGGAAACGTAGCTCTTTTATATTAAAAACGTAAAAATACAGCACAGGGCAGCTTTTCTCATATTTACTAGAGAATTGCTGCCCTCCGTTTTGGTTATCGACTGCTTGCTTTAGCTGATTATGTTTACAATTGGGTCAGTCGCGATTCTAGAGAATTCTCCGATCCCATTTATTCAGCTTGGCACTGCCCCCTCTGATTTCTGCGCTCGGAATTCCTTCCTTTTGAAACAAATTAAAAGACAAGTCAGTAATAACACACAGATTAACGTTGCTGTATGAGTAAAACTACTATTCCAAAACATAATCTGAACATTCATTAAGGAATGGACGCCAATCACGAAAAATAGATTCTTGGTTAAGACATAGAGTAATGAGAATATGACCCCTAGAATTACTAGTACGATAAAATCATAAACAAAATCCATTCCGACTAATCCTGAATAGATCCGATTTGGGATATGTATAGCGGCAAAGATCGATTGTGAGATAAGCATTGCATAACCAATGCGTGAAGTATTGTTATTGACTTTTTTTAATAAGAGATAGATTTGAACTAGCAGAAAGCCCCGAAACAAGACTTCTTCCAGTAAAGCATTTCCGAAAATCTGACCCAGGAATTCACCAAAGACGACGTTCGAATTCGTAAAGATATCATTATTGAATGTTAAACTTGTGTGAGTTAGTAATGTCATACCTAAATCAACAATGTTTATAGCGAGCCAAAATAATAAAGTACCGAAAAGTCCTGCTAATAACTTATTTTTTGTTAACCCCAAATCCTTAGGTGATAATTTAGCTATTATACATAAGAAAATAACCACTTCTAACACAAGACCGAACAGATTTGCAGCTAACGTTTCGTTGATCCATCCGTTTGTGCTTTTGGCAATAACGCTTAAAGTTCCATTTGCAAAAAGGACAAGGTTAGCCGTTAGAGTGAAGAGAATATGAATAAAAATGAGACTGACGATAAAGCGTATTGATGTAGGCTTAACTTTAACAATCGATAGCTCCTCAGTTACTTTATTGCGCAGCATGATTTGTAATCCTCCTTAGTTTTACCCGAGCATTGCGTATTCTAGAACGTTATTTATAATACATAATTTTCCAAATACTATCTGAGATTTACTATATTCTTTAAGTGCCTGAGTTCACCATTACAAAAATCATATATTCTCACGTTATCCTTAACTCCTACTCAGATTGACAGATGAAGGGGCACTGGCTATACTTGAAATGTTAAAATGTAAATCGGATAAAACGTTGATGAAAATGAAGTACGCCGGAGGATGGCTTGATCAGAGAACAGGTTCCTTTACGAAAACATTTCGTAATGGCTGGGAGAACCTTGAAGACAGGCCGGTGGAAAGCTAATTTCGGAGTGTGAGATCACAAACTCACCGGGGGCACCCGTTATCAGCCGCGACAAGGCGATCGCCCTTTAACTTTCCCGTAAATTGGGTCAAGGCGATAACCAGGGTGGTACCGCGATATTAATCGTCCCTGAATTATTCAGGGGCGTTTTTTTGTTTTTATTTTTTAGAAAATTTGTACAATCTGGCGCATGAGCCGAATTAAAAAGATGAGACGGGAGCTGTAAACAATGAAAGCAAGTGAAATTCGTTCCAAATGGCTTAAGTTTTTTGAAAGTAAAGGTCACAAGATTGAACCTAGTGCATCTCTCGTACCGCATAACGATCCTTCGCTGTTGTGGATCAACGCAGGTATGGCACCGCTGAAAGCATACTTCGATGGCCGTGAGATTCCTGAGAATCCGCGCCTGACGAACTCGCAGAAATGTATTCGTACCAATGATATCGAGAATGTAGGGAAGACACGCCGTCACCATACATTCTTCGAAATGTTAGGTAACTTCTCTATCGGCGATTATTTTAAAGAAGAAGCTATCACATGGGCTTGGGAATTCTTGACTGGCAAGGAGTGGATCGGCTTCGATCCAGAACGTATCTCCGTAACTGTGTATGCTGAGGATGAAGAGGCATTCAAGCTGTGGAATGAAAAAGTGGGCTTGCCAGCAGAACGCATCATTAAGCTGGGAGATGAGAACTTCTGGGATATCGGCGAAGGCCCTTGTGGTCCTTGTTCGGAAATCTTTTATGACCGCGGCGAAGCTTATGGCAGCGACATGAGTGATCCAGAAATGTATCCAGGTGGAGAAAACGAACGTTGGCTCGAAGTATGGAACCTTGTGTTCTCACAATTCAACCATAACAAGGATGGCAGCTATACGCCGCTTCCGAACAAGAACATTGATACCGGTGCTGGACTGGAGCGTTTTGCATCCATTCTTCAAGATGTAGATTCCAACTTCGATACCGATTTGTTCCAACCGATTATTCAAAAAACAGCTGAGCTTGCTGGTGTAACTTATAAAGATAATGTTGAGCAGGATATCGCGCTTAAAGTTATCGCTGACCATGTGCGTACCGTTACTTTTGCCGTAGGGGATGGAGTACTTCCTTCTAATGAAGGTCGTGGTTATATTATCCGCCGTTTGCTACGCCGTGCTGTTCGTTACGGAAAGACCCTGGGTCTGGATCGTCCGTTCCTGCATGAGTTGACGGAAACCGTTGGTGAGATTATGGGTGTGTATTATCCATCCGTTGTCGAGAATCGGGAATATATCGCAAAGATTATCCGTACAGAAGAAGAACGTTTCCATGAGACATTGTCTGATGGACTGGCTATCTTGGGTGAGATCAGCGCTAAAGCAAAAGCAGATGGGCACAGCACGATTGCTGGCGCTGATGCATTTAAGCTATATGACACTTACGGATTCCCATTTGACCTGACTGAAGATTTCGCAGCAGAGCAAGGATTAACTGTAGACCGTGAAGGCTTCGATGTCGCTATGCAAGAACAGCGTGATCGTGCAAGAGCTGCACGTCATGACGGTGGCAGCATGAAGATCCAAGGTGGTGCATTAGCGGATCTGACGGTTAAAAGTGAATTTGTTGGATATAATGACTCGGTAACAGAGTCGAAAATCATGGCTATTGTTGTGGGTGATGAATTGGTCGATACCGCTGGCGAAGGCGTTGAGTGCCAAGTAATTCTTGAGGCAACACCGTTCTATGCTGAAAGTGGCGGACAAGTGAGTGACACAGGTCTGCTTACTGGCGGTTCAGTTACAGCTAAGGTTAAAGGATTGTTCAAGGCTCCACATGGTCAACATGTACATTTGGTAACTGTTGAAGCTGGAGAATTGAAAGTAGGCGAATCGGTTCGCGCTGAAGTGGATCGTGCACAGCGTGAAGATATCGTGAAGAACCATACAGCTACTCATCTACTGCATAAAGCGCTCAAAGAGGTTCTTGGCGGTCATGTCAACCAAGCAGGATCTCTAGTAGAAGGTGCTCGTTTACGGTTTGACTTCTCCCACTTCGGAGCGATTACACCGGAAGAACTAAGCGACATCGAGCATCGTGTGAATGCACAAATTTGGCGTGGCCTTGATGTAGTCATTGAGAACAAGCCAATTGACGAAGCTAAGGCTATGGGCGCTATGGCATTATTTGGTGAAAAATATGGCAATATTGTCCGTGTCGTTCAAGTCGGCGATTACAGCCTTGAGCTTTGTGGTGGATGCCATGTATCCAACACGTCTCAAATTGGAATTTTCAAGCTGCTTAGCGAAAGTGGTATTGGTTCCGGAGTGCGCCGTATCGAAGCAGTGACTGGACGTTACGCTTATCAGTTCACTGAGAGCCAACTGGATCTGCTCAAGCAATCTGCGGGTCTACTGAAGTCTTCTCTGAACGACGTTCCAAAACGGATTGAAGCATTGCATAACCAAGTGCGTGAGCTTTCGCGTGAGAATGAATCCTTGCAATCTAAGCTGAGCGCAACATTTGCCGCTGAACTAACAAGCAGTGTGAAGACGGTTGGTGCAGGTACACAGCTTCTTGCTGTTGCTGTTCAAGCAGGAAATATGGACGCTCTGCGTTCTACTGCAGATGAATTGAAATCCAAGCTCCCGGATGCTGTACTTGTTCTGGGTGCTGCCATGGACGACAAGGTGAACTTTGTTGTAGCTGTACCACAGGATCTGGTGAAGAAGGGCTTCCACGCTGGTAAGATCGTTAAAGAAGTCGCAGCAGTATGCGGTGGCGGCGGTGGCGGACGTCCAGATATGGCACAAGCTGGTGGTAAAGATGCCTCCAAGCTTGGCGAGGCACTGGCTAAAGCAGAAGAATTAGTGGCTTCCCTAGCATAAATAAAAATTACGAAACTATTTCTTATTTTAAACGTATTACGAAAAAACATAGCGGTACTGAGAGTTTGACATCAGTACCGCTACTCTTTATTAACAGGTGGTTAGATTTTCATGAATAGTTGTGCTTGACAATAGCTTAAAAGCCAAAAATATCATTATTTTTGTAGAGGAAATGCCAAAAAAAGCGTTATTCCACGCGCAGGATTTCCTCGTTGGGCTATGAATATGTTATGATAAAGGAAGCAAGTGAGCTGCACAGTAGCAACTTTGCGAAGCCGCCCTTTTAGGGTGATTTTGCAGAAGGAAGGTGTCACAAATGGACTCCATGGACAAAACGGTCAAATTCAATGTGAAGGGCGACGAAAAGGAAGCTTCTCCCCAGGAAATATTGCTCGCTGTATACGATGCACTGGTGGAGAAAGAGTATCATCCGATCAATCAGATCGTAGGGTATCTACTTTCCGGAGACCCAGCTTACATTCCGCGTCATAACAATGCGAGAAGTTTGGTCCGGAGAAAAGAACGTGATGAGCTGATTGAAGAGCTGGTTAGATTCTACCTCGTCAATCACAAGGTGGATAATCCCAGATGATGAAGAAGTTAGGATTGGATTACGGCGACCGTAGAATCGGTGTAGCCACAAGCGATGTTTTTGGATGGACGGCACAAGCTCTTGAAACGATTGAGCGCCGCGGTACTGGTAATGAGTTCGAACGTATTCGTGAACTTGTTACGGAGCACGAAATTGGAGAGATTGTCGTTGGTCTACCGAAGAATATGAACGGCTCAGTAGGACCCCGGGGCGAAATCTGCATAGAGTTCGCTGACAAGCTACGGGAGCAATTTGCAATGCCCGTACACCTTTGGGATGAGCGTCTGACGACGGTATCCGCAGAGCGGGTGCTGATTGAAGGGGACGTCAGCCGGAAGAAACGCAAAGGGATTGTGGACAAAATGGCTGCAGCCCTGATTTTGCAAAATTTTTTGGATGCTAACAGTAAAAGGTGAGGGGTGCGAGGATATGACAAACGAACAGATTGGCCAAGAGGAAGAACCGGAAATTATCTATATCCCTGATGAGGAAGGTAATGAAGAGGAATTCGAGGTCATTATGAAGTTTGAGGTTGATGGCTCGGACGCTAAGTACATGATGGTGGTTCCGCTTGATTCCGAGGACGAGGAAACCGATGAGGTTTATGCGTTCCGTTATGTGGAAGAAGGCGACGATCTTCAATTGTTCATGATCGATAATGACGAGGAGTGGGCGATTGTCGAAGAGACTTTCAACACACTGGTTGACGAGTTGGACGGAGGATCTGAGAATGACTGATGTATCCGCTGATCAAGCGGTATGGACTTCGCGGCTTAAGGAAGCCTATGGAGAAACAGTAGAACTGGAAGATGAGCAGGGCAAGTCTTCCATTTACGATATTATCGCCGAATTTGAAGTCGGTGGTATTGGCTATGCGGTGCTGAAAGGCACCGGTAAAGACGTGGAATATGAAATTCTGCGTATCGTTGTCTCTCCTAACGGACTTCCGGAACTAGAGAACATCGTGGACGATGAAGAGTGGGAAGACATCTCTGAGCTATATGATGAGATGACTTTTCCAGTGGACGATGCAGAATAAGCTTTAAACATGTACGTTACATTTATGATGAGTACGGAAGAGGGCGGAGAATTCCGCGCTCTTTTTGCTTGGAATACGATCAATATAATTAAAACAACAATCATGATCATGAAATATGTATTGAATTTTAAGTAGTACACTTTTATACTTTATAGTCGGAAAGTGAGGAACCTGACTTGAAATCCGCAATCCGTACTGTGCTTATTGTTATTCTTTTGCTGGTAGCAGCAGGAGGCGGAGGCGCTTGGTACATTTGGAACGGGATGCAGCCGGTAGAACCTGCAGGACCTGCCGTAACATTTACGATAGAGAAGGGCATGGGCAGCGCGGAAATTGCTGATCTGCTCGAACAAAATGGCATTATTAGGAACAGTCTTTTTTTTAAGGGATATTTGAAATGGACCAAAGAAGGTTCCAGCTTCAAAGCTGGTACTTATGTTGCTAGTCCAGGAGACACCTATGACGAGCTCATCGAGAGGTTAAATGCGGGTGATGTTGTAAAGGAAGAGACCGTAACTTTTACGATTCCGGAAGGATATACTGCTGAGCAGATTGCTAAGAAGCTTGCTGAGGCTTGGAATCAGGATGCTGCTATTTTTCTCGAAATAATGGATACCGGTGCGGGCTTGAAGGGAATTGATGTTCTAGGTATCCCGCAGAATAAGAACCTTCGTCATCGGCTTGAAGGGTATTTGTTTCCTGAAACGTATGAACTAGCCAAGGATAGTACGCCGCAGGAAGTTGTAGAGGCATTATTGGATCAGTTCCAGAAGAAACTGGACACGATTCCGAATTGGAAGCAAAAGCTAGAAGCACGTGGAATGACACTTCATGAGCTGTTGACAGTGGCCGCGTTAGTCGAGCGTGAGGTTGTGGTAGATAGTGAACGACCACTAGTTGCTGGCGTGATTTATAACCGCTTAAAGAAAGAGCAGAAGCTGGAGATTGATGCTACGGTTCAATATTTGCTCGACAAACAGAAGGAAAGACTGTTATATAAAGATTTGGAAGTTGACAGTCCTTATAATACGTATAGAAATATCGGGCTTCCTCCGGGACCTATTAGTAATCCGGGGCTGGCCTCCATTCAGGCGGCACTTGAACCTGAGGCATCTGAATACTACTTCTATGTGACTAAGAAAGATGGTACACAGGGCCATTTGTTTGCTAAGACCTACAAGGAACATTTAGCCAATATCGAAAAAAGTAAGCAAGAATCGAAATAAAATATTAAAATGAAGAGTGGTGCGGTTGAGATAACTGTACAAGTAGGAGGTACAACATGATTAACAAACCGGAATTGCTGGCGACAGCAGCATCCTTAGAGGAAGCTACTGCTTTGCTGGATGCCGGAGCAAATGCATTGCTCATCGGGGATGACCGTTTTGGCATGCGTCTTGCCGGACATTTCTCTCTGGACGATACAGCTGCTGTTGTAGAAATGGCACATGCGCGTGACTGCAAAGTATATGCTGGACTAGGTGGACTCATGTCCAACCTTCTTCTCGAAGAGCTCCCTGCCTATGTGAAGGCTATAGGTGAACTTGGTGTTGACGGTGTTGAGTTCGGTGATCCTGCTGTGTTAACCACAGTGAAGAAGGAAGCACCAGGCATGAATCTGCATTGGAATGCGGAAATGACCTCTACCAATTACGCAACCGCGAATTATTGGGGGCGTAAAGGTGCTACTCGCGTCGTTCTTGCCCGTGAGCTGAATATGGATGAAATGACGGAAATGGTTCCGCTTTTAGAGGTAGAGGCACAGGTTCAGGTTCACGGCATGACCAATATATACCATTCCAAGCGTAAGCTTGTAGAAAGCTATATGTCACATCAAGGACGTCCAAGCGAGGGCGGCAGTCTTGGTAAGGAACGTGGTCTATTTTTGATCGAGGCAGAACGAGATGACCAAAAGTTCCCAATCTATGAAGACGAGAACGGTACACATATTATGAGTTCGGAAGATATTTGTATTTTGGAGGATCTTCATATCCTTATGGCTGCAGGCGTACAGAGTTTTAAGATTGAAGGATTGTTGAAATCAACAGCGTATAATGTGGCGGTTGTTAAGACTTATCGCAAAGCTATTGATCTCTATGTAGCTGATCCAGAAGCATATTCTTTCCAAGAGGATTGGATGGAAGCTATCAGAACGTTGCAGGATCCAGAACGGGAGCTAAGCTTCGGATTTTTCTATAAAGAGCAAGTATATTAAGTTTAATTTAATGAAAGTTTTTTAGTTCCCCGCAAAGACTAGGTGCAGTAAGCATGCACAGACATCACTTTGTGGGGCGATGGAGGGGAGAACAGGAATGGGAACCATGACAAAGCCGCAATACAAGGGCAAACGTTACCGTCTGGACAAACCGGAGCTCCTAGCTCCGGCCGGTAATTTGGAGAAATTAAAATTCGCAGTACACTATGGTGCGGATGCTGTTTATATCGGAGGGCAGAAATACGGTTTGCGTTCAGGAGCAGACAATTTCAGCTTTGAGGAAATGCGTGAAGGTGTTGAATTCGCCAAGAAATACGGCGCTAAGGTATTTGTTGCAACGAACATTTATGCTCACAATGAAGATGTCGCAGGGATTGAAGAATATCTGCGTAACTTATATGAAGTTGGCATTGCGGCTATTATCGTTGCTGATCCGGTCATTGTAGATACAGCACGCCGTTTAGTACCTGGATTAGAGGTACATTTGAGTACTCAGCAGTCTACACTGAACTGGCAAGCGGTATCCTTCTGGAAAGAAGAGGGTCTGCCACGTGTAGTACTCGGACGTGAGACAAGCCTGGAAGAGATCGCTGAGATTAAGAAGCATGTTGACATTGAAATCGAGAGCTTTATCCATGGTGCGATGTGCTCTTCGTACTCCGGTCGATGTGTATTATCCAATCACTTTACAGATCGTGACTCCAATCGCGGAGGCTGCTGTCAGTCTTGCCGCTGGAAATATGATTTGTTCGAGGATGCGCGTCCTGAAGGCACTTGGGTATCTGAAGAAGATCAAGCTGTAGCACAATCTCCGGCCCCTTTGCTTCCGGGTGTAACTCAGATTCCACTGCATCAGCAAGGAGATAATCCTTTCTCCATGGGATCTAAGGATTTGTGCATGCTGGAAAGTATCCCTGAACTCATTGAAGTAGGCATTGACAGCTTCAAGATCGAGGGACGAATGAAGTCGATTCACTATGTAGCTACTGTAGTTAACGCTTATCGTAAAGCTATTGATGCTTACATGGCTGATCCGGAAGGGTACGAGTTGAAGCAAGAGTGGCTGGATGAGCTGAATAAAGCGGCGAATCGTCCGCTTAACACAGGGTTCTTCTATGATACTCCGGATCATGAAGATCATATCTATGAGCCTGAAGAAAAAGCCGCTCCTTATGATTTTGCCGGACTTGTACTAGAATACGATGCTGAAAGTGGAATGGCGCTCATTCAGCAACGCAATCACTTCAAGCCAGGGCAGGAAGTTGAATTCTTCGGACCCAATGATACATTCTTTAAGCAGACTGTAGCGGAATTGTGGGATGAAGCAGGCAACCCGCTTGACGCAGCTCGTCATCCTCTGCAACGTGTCCGCATGAAGGTAGATCAGCCGGTAGCATACTTTGATATGATGCGTAAGAGAAAATCTTAATAAGATACAGGGATGTTCTTTCTATAAGAGCATCCCTGTTTTTCTTTTGACAAAGCTAACAATAAGATATATATATTAGTAACTAACAAATAAATCCAAAAGGAGGGTAGAACGAAGGGAGTTTTTTTGTTTCAGAATACATAGGTTAAAAGTTATAAAAAAAGTATAGTAAAGCTAAGAAAAAAGGCCTAATAAACCGATATATAATATGGTTAGCGCTTTCATATGTCCTCTAATATTAGCGGGTAGATGATCATGATGGGGATCCTGATCAAAATAGTATTAGTGAAAAGCATAAAGAGAGAAGGTTAGAGAGATGAAGAAGAACAATAAAAAATCCGTAAATGTACAGAGCAATGAAGTAGGTACAGGAAAGACATCAAAGTTAGATGCTAAGAAAATGATGTTGGGTTGGGGAAGCCAAATCAAGAGAGTTAATCCTATCCAATCCGTCGGTGTGAAGTTATTTCTAATATTCTTATGTTCCACTGTAATCGTAGTTATGTCACTTGGACTTATATCTTATTCGAAGGCAAAAACAACGATAAAGAATAACGTATCCGAAGCCTACCGCCAGACTATTGTTCAGACTGCTGAGAAGCTGGATATTACCTTGAAGCAATATGAGAATACGGTATTGCAGCTCTTTTTTGATGTGCAGTTGCAAACGGATCTTAGATCAATGGCTACTGCACAAACTGCTTACGAGAAATTTGAAGCAACAAGCTCAATAAGTAAGAAATTGTCCAATCAGACTACAACAGATTCTAATATTCTCAGTGTCGCATTGATTCCCGAGTCACTTGAACAGGAAATTGTTACATCTGGCAGTGGTGGCATTTATTTTGATGGATTACGAGAACAAGAATGGTTCAAGAAAATTGTGGCCGATTCTAAAGAATATAATTCTTATTATTCAGACGCTAACAATAACGACTCTAAAAATATTTGGTTTTCAACCTCTCTTCAAGGAGCGGAAGAAAAAGATATTGCTTTGGTAAGATCTCTTAAAAGTCTGGGAGCAGATAAAGGATACATGATTATGCTTGTGTTGAAGAATACACTGCTGGAAGAATCTTTCGCAAGTGTGAAGCTGGGAGACGGCTCCCGTATTCAACTTGTGTCTCCGCAAGGTACAGTAGTGGCTTCTTCTAATCCGCTAGACGATGGAAAGTCATCGGAGTTTTCTTTTATCAAAGAGAGTAAGAAAAATAATAATAGCCTAGAAGCTAAAGATCCAAACGGAAAAGAAATTCTGGCGGTCTTTAATCCGATGATGCGGGCAGATTGGAAGCTCGCAGGTGTAGTTCCTACAGAAGAACTAGTGAAGGAAGCCCGTCCGATTCTGTTGACGACGTTCATTACGGCTGCCGGTGCGGCATTGCTTGCGATATTTATTGGGATTTGGATGGTTCGTATGATTGCTCGCCCTCTGGCACGATTGAAGGATCTTATGGTTCAAGGTGCAAGCGGAGATTTAAGTGTACGTACAGAATATGTGTCTAAGGATGAGATTGGACAACTATCAGCCTCCTTTAACTTGATGATGGAGCGTATTACTGAGCTTGTATCGCAAACTAGAGAAACTGCACGAGATGTGCTAGAGACCGCTGGCGAGCTTGGAGAAGCTTCGCGTAAGACAGCTATTTCCGCGAAGGAAATAGCAGCCGCTACGGAAGAAATTGCTGGAGGAGCAGGCAGTCTGGCACTTGAAGCTGAACGTGGTAATGAGCTTACAGATGTGATAGCTACGCAAATGCAGACCGTGATTAGTGCCAATAGTGAGATGGATGAGGCAGCACGCGGGGTTGGAGAAGCTAGTGCTCAAGGTGCCAAGCAATTAACGGATTTACTGGATCAAACTAGCCGTACTGGGGAAAAGACAGGTGCGCTTGTAGAACGTGTTAACAATTTGAAAGAAACAGTATTCTCAGTGATTAAGGTGCTGGATGTGATGAAGAGTATCACACAGCAGACGAATATTTTATCATTGAATGCGACGATAGAAGCCGCACGTGCAGGCGAAGCTGGCAAGGGCTTTATGGTGGTAGCAGGTGAGGTAAGACAGCTTGCCGACCAATCGAAGCAGTCTATTGCTCTTGTAGCCGGAATCACCGACAAGATCATAACGGAAATGAACGAAACGGAAGCTGTATTATCTGAAGTGGCACCTCTCTTTAAAGAGCAAATAAGCTCAGTGAAGAGCACGAGCGATATCTTTGTATCCGTAAAAGGACAGATGGATGAGTTCATTACTAGTCTGGAATCGGTGACAACAGCGATCAGTAGCTTGAATCATTCACAGGTTGTGTTGTCGGAAGCCATGGGTAACGTAAGTGCTGTAGCTGAGCAATCATCAGCGACTTCCGAAGAAGTGGCTTCACTCAGTAATGAACAACAAAGTGTAAGTGATCAACTCGTTTCATTGTCAGGTAAGCTGGAAAGTGCTTCAGGACAGTTAAAGGACAAACTGTCATTATTCACGATAAAATAAGTGGGTCCCTAACAAATTTTTATGATTTACATAACAAAACCGCTTCTTCGTTATGAGGAAGCGGTTTTGTTATTGTGTAAAGAAGGACTTCCCCGTATAATAATTTTGTTAGGTAAATAATAATAACAAGTTAGGTAAAAAAGGGTTAAGGAGAAGGACCGTATGAAAGGTAAACGCATCTTTGGCTGGTGGTCCGTTATCGGGGACATGAGTATGGAACGCAAGCTGCTCCTCGTCTTTTTAATAATTATTACCCTTCCGCTTACCTTCATTAGTGTGTTTACTTATAAGAGTTATTCAGAATCTATTCAGGGCAACACCATTGCTTATTCTGAGAAGTTAATCGATCAAATGATGGATGGAGTAGATGATTATATCGAAGATATGAAGCGTATTTCATCTATGCCAGCCTATGTGAACGATATTAAACAAAATTTAATTCGTTCGAACCACTATCATGAGCAGAAAGAGATCATGGGTGGCGAATCAGGCAGTGCTACATTGTTACCCGGAGATTTTGATTTACTGTTGTCCATTCAGCGGGGCATAGAAGGCAACATTTCATTTATTAACAATATTAAGCGAGGCGCGAACACGGTTTATATTTTTGACGCGCATGGGAATGGTTATTATTCTGCCAAGGATGGTGGAGTACGGCTCGACCTCGATCAAAGCTATAAGTACTGGAGTCAGCAGACGAAGGATTCCAGCGGAGAGGCCCTTTTGTTTGGTACCCAATCATTTACGAGTAATTTGCAGAGCACTCGATATGCTTTTACCGTTGTTCGCAAAATCGTAGATGGTTTGTTAAATCCGATTGGGCTGATCGCGGTTGAAGCAAATATTAGCAATTTGGAGAATCGGGTTACGGAGCTGGATAAAGTAACACATGGCAAATCTCTGATCGTTGATGAGATGGGGATGGTCGTGTACGACAGTGACAAAAAACTTCTTGCCACGGATGTATCTGATTCAGAGCTATTCAAAAGGGTCGATGGGAAATCCGGGAGTTTCTATGATACAGTCAACGGAAAAGATTTTCTAAATATTTACTCAAGCTCTAGCAAGACCAATTGGAAGGCCATTATTTCGATTCCTGTAGATGTGCTAATGCGGGATGTGAAGGTAACCCGTAATACAACGCTCGCTGCTACATTAAGTATCATTGTACTTGCGTTAATTATCTCCATTATCCTTTCCTTTGCACTCACTAAATCACTATCGCAGATGATTCAACTGATGAAAAAGGTTCAGGGCGGCGATCTAGATGTGATGTTTAGGGTTAGACGGCGTGACGAGATTGGTCTGCTCGGGCATCAGTTTAATCGAATGCTGGCTCGGATCAGGCAGTTGATTCAGGATATCTACCGAATTGAAGAACAGAAGAAGGAAGCGGAACTTCACGCTCTGCAGAGTCAGATTAATCCTCATTTTATCTATAATACGCTGGAGTCGATCCGAATGACTGCTGAGCTCAATGATGATATTGAAGCTGCGGACATGATCTCAATTTTAGGTAAACTACTACGGTATAGTACAAGTGATTTGAGCGGCAAAACGACAATGAAGCAAGAGCTTGGATATGTACGCAATTATGTTGAGCTGCTGAACTGTCGCTACCCTAATCGTTTCGTACTCGAGATCGACGTACCGAAGGAGCTAGATAATTACTCTATTATCAAGCTGGTCTTCCAGCCGATCATAGAGAATGCTGCTTACCATGGCTTGGATGATAATAAACCACAAATGCATTTAAGTATCCGTTGTGAGATGACTGAGCAAATGCTGTTCTTTCATATTAAGGACGATGGCTGTGGAATGGATAAGATCACTTTGGAGAGATTGAACGATGGGCTGCAGAAAGAAAGTCCTCCTAAGAAAAGTATCAATGGGGGCATTGGTATGAAAAATATACAGCAGCGAGTGCGCCTTCATTATGGAGCGGCTTTTGGAATTGAGGTATATAGTGAGCTTGGACAAGGGACGGATGTTATTTTGTCGCTACCGTTGCTGGAACCAGAAATGATTAGATTATCTGACTGAAATAAGAGGAGGCTGTCCGTTGATGGGGATGAGATTACACTGGACTACGCGTACCATACTGCTGCTTCTCTTTTTGTTAACGATTAGTGGCTGTGAGAACAACACCAAGCAGACGGAATCTACAGTGCCTCCAGTTGGAAACGAGGTGAAGTCTGACTTATCCGGCACCATAGTCATGATGACCAATCGAATAGATCTGATTGAGAACGGAACCTTTCAAGGGTACGCAGACCAATTTAAGCAAAAGTACCCCGAAGCGAATGTTGAATTTGAAGGTTTATCCAATTACGCAACGGACATTCTGGTAAGACTGTCCACCAAGGACGCCGGAGATGTACTTTTGCTTCCTGTGAATCTTCCATCAAAGGAACTGGATTATTTTTTCGAACCGTTGGATGAAGAAACTTCGGCTAGTGAGCGCTTCACTTCTTTTGCTACTTATGATGGTAAGCGATATGGGCTATCTACGGGAACTACCACGGTAGGGATTGTCTATAATAAAAGGTCCTTCGAAAAAGCAGGAATTACCGCGGTTCCACAGACACTGGATCAATTCTACGAAGCTTGCGCTAAATTAAAAGAGGCTGGAATTATCCCGCTGTATATGAATTATGGAGCCGTCTGGCCACTGCGTGAATGGGGAAATAGTCTGGTCAATTATATGACAGGCAACCCTGAGTATCTAAATAATATGGTAAATGAGGATAGTCCATGGCAGCTTGATAATGAGTGGGGGAAATCCATTTCCATTGCTCGAACCTTAATTGCTAAAGGTTATGTAGAGAATGAACTCTTCTCGAACAATTGGGAGATCTCTAAGACTAGACTCGCTAAAGGTCAAGCTGGCATGTATTTACTTGGAAATTGGGCGGTTGGTCAAGTGCTTGATGTGGGGGCTTCACCAGATGATATCGGATTCTTCCCATTTCCTTATGATAATAGCAGTACTCACTATGCGCCGATCAATCCAGACTGGTTCGTGGGTGTTAGCAAATACAGTAAGAATAAAGAGCTTGCTATGGCTTGGTTGAATTTTTTTGTAAAAGAGACTTCGTATTCAGATGATTGGGGATTCCTTCCTGCTGATGGTAGTCTGAACCCTTTTATGCCGCAGTACCGTGAATTTTTATCTTATGAACCTAAGCTGGTTTATGGCACGGTACAAAGTGATGCGTTCATCGATCTGGCAAATGGAGCTAAGCTGTCCTTTTGGTCCGGAGATTATATTCAAGAGTTACTTGCTGCGCCTGATTTACAAAAGTCTTTTGACGAATTAAATGCAAAATGGACGGAAGCGCGGTTTGCTACACAGGTAACTTCTCAGCCTTAACTTTAGTTTAACATTAATTTTATTACAATCTCTGGAGGGTTTAATATGGCTAAAAAGGTCACCATGCAAAAAATAGCTGATCATCTCGGTGTATCCAAATTTGTTGTCTCCAAGTCACTTTCTGGTAAAGCTGGCGTTAATGAGACGACCAGAGAACGAGTGATTCAAGCGGCTTCGCAGTTAGGCTATTTTACGCAAAAAAATGCTTTTGTCCAAGGTGTCAAGCGTACTCCTCCGGTAGGGGGTAGTGATCGGAATAAGCAATCTGTGCTTGTATTAATGCCGAATATCCGCTCGCAAACTCAGGATTCCTTGTATTGGGGAAAAATTGTGGACGGTATTGCCCTTGCGCTGGATCAAGAAGGACTTGGAATGGTGATCATCTCTGAGAATCGTGCGGATAATTTCGTGAATATCTTGAACCCAAGCGGGATTCTTGGTTTGGTAGGTGTGGGCGAAATCTCCACTTCTTTACTACTTGAGGTACATCGCATCGGTCTGCCGATGGTGTTGATTGACCATGAAGATCCATTAATTCCAAGTGATACTGTATTCGCGAACAATGTGGATTCCATGGCTCGACTTACTAATCATTTGATGGGGACAGGCCATACACAAATGCATTTTATCGGGAATATTGGATTTTCACGCAGTTTTCGGGATCGGTGGATTGGCTTCCGGAGTGCGCTGGAGGAGAGTGGGATAAGACTGCCTTTGGAAGATGATGCGAATCTCTTTTTAGAAGGGGTGGAGGAAGATGTATTCCAAGAGGATTTTAAAAATTGGGTCATAAAGCGGAAAAAAGCTAAGACACTCCCAACCGCTTTGGTCTGCGCCAATGACAAAACAGCACTTACGGTCAGTGATATCCTGAAGGCAGAAGGTCTTAATATTCCAGGGGATATCTCGGTCACGGGCTTTGATAATATTGAGGATGCCTCAAGAGGCGTTCCGCCGCTTACTACTGTACATGTCCCTAAAGAAGCGATGGGCCGGGCGGCAGTGGAGAAATTGCTAAGTCGGATTGGGCATCCCTCTGCACCATTGGAGAAGATCCTGATTGCAGCAGACATAGTGCATCGTGATTCTGTGGATATACCGAGAGACTAGAAATCAGCCGATTAAAAATAATTGAAAGCCGTGGACTTTTGGTTAGGGGGAATTCAGTTATGTCAGAAGCAGTTGCAATACCAAAGATCGAAGGCGAAAATATTCATCTGCGTGGTGTAGGTGAGTCCGATCTGGAGGCCTATTACAAATTTTTACTTGATGATGAGATGGGTCGTCTAACAGGGTCGCAAGGGGAAATCTCTCGCGAGCAAACTTCGGCTTGGATTCGAAAGATTAGTGTTCCAGCTGAGGATCGTGTGGATCTTATGATTATCGTCAAGGAAACGGATGAGCTTATTGGAGAAGTGGTTCTGAACGAAATAGATCCGGACAACCGTAGCGCAAATATTCGAATTGGGATTCGTAGCCATGAACATAGAGGGAAGGGTTACGGTACTGAGGCTATGACTCAAATGCTGCGATATGGCTTTGAAGCCTTGAAGCTGCATCGTATCCATCTGGGTGTATATCCTTTTAATCCAAGAGCCATTCATGTCTATGAGAAGCTTGGTTTCAAGCACGATGGTGTGGAGCGGGATGCTCTTTATGTAGACGGAGAATTTCATAACATGATTCTGATGTCTATGCTGGAGGATGAATATCAGGCTTTGTACAATTAAAAAAAGTGAACCAATGGTGAGGAAGACGCTGTGTAAATTCCTCACCAGATTCACTTTAAATATTATTCGGTAATATTTCCAGCCATTTTGAGGCGTTTGGCAATTACTTTAAAGTCTTCGGGGGAGATTCCTGGGGCGAACTCCTCTTCGACAGCAGGAGCTACGGGGATCGGGAAGCCTTTAGGTGCTCCCTTAATGACTTCAAGCGGGAGGTTATCCTCTGGGTGGGTTCCCTTCCAAATCTGATCGATGGCGCCGAAGTCACTGTCACTCCAGGTGTACAGCTTTGTATGCACACCTTTCTCCTCGTATTTCTTCGCTTCACTAAACGATTTGTTATTTAACGAAGGAACCGGCACGAGTTTCGTTACATTAACACCTGTTGCGATTTCGATGGCTTTGGCATAAGCGACCACATGGACACCACCGCGCACTAAGAGAAATCCGACTACAGCGCGTGCAGCTGGATGGTCCGTCATTTCGTAAACTTTCATTTTATGTGTTCTGGCTCCACATTCGAGGAAGAAGTTATGTAGCAGATCTTCCACTAGGTTGCCGCTATTAAATACATTCGCTCCGGTCCATGGATTCCCCGTTGAATCAAAAGGCATAGCACCTTGAGCCCCCGCCAGAAAGTGATAGGATAAACGCGCATCTTTTACGGAACCTAGAGGGGTGGAATCTGGCTCTTTATAACTTGTTGACCCTCGAAGGCATTTGTTGATGGCATGCGAAACTAGCTCCACATGGCCTAGCTCTTCCGCTGTTATACTCATCACCAAATCATAAAAGGGTTTCAGTTTGTCTTTTGAACGGAAATTAAAGGATTGATAGAGATAATTGTTAAGGGTCGACATTTCTCCAAACTTTCCGCCAAGCAGTTCTTGTACAGCGGCAGCAGCATTGGGATCTGGCTTCTCAACTTCAGGAATCTCGATCATGATCTCATCCATACGTTTGAACATTTATATCTCAGCCTCCTTGGAGTTAGGGGATTACTGAGCTATTTTGAGCTTAATCTATAGGAATTAATCATTAAACGGCTAAAAAGTATGGATATTTATCAACAATAAGGGAGTATCCATGAACAGATTTACAAGTCGAAAGAGCATCAGTAAACACTATCAGATACCCACAGTAACGTGCTAGGGGACACAGAATGATCAAAAACGCAGAGCAGCGACCCCTCCATTAAGGAGAATCGCTGCTCTGTTGATTTTTAAGGACTCTGAACTCTTATTTACAGCGCTAAATTACGATCGATGAGGGCGATACGTTGCTCTACACAAGCATGAGAGCGGAGTGGATCTTCTGGTGTATTCAGTACGTAATCTAACATTTGTTCAACCGTAGTTGTTGCTACATGGATGCGGGTGTCGGAGGAAGCGTAGTAGATATAGATCTCACCGTTATCGCGTGCAATTACACCGTTACAGAATACAACGTTGGAGACATCACCGACACGTTCTTCACCGTCTGGTGCGATGAAATGACCGCCTGGTGAATGTGTGACTTTGTTTGGCTCCTCCAGGTCAGATAAAAAGGCATAGAGGACGTATCTAAGCCCAGCGGCAGTGTTTCGCACACCGTGTGCGATATGCAACCAGCCTTTTGGTGTTTTGATTGGAGCTGGACCTTGGCCATTCTTAACTTCCTTGATGGTATGGTAGTGGCGCTCATCCATGATTGTCTCACTTGTAATCACGGCATCCTCAATCGTATCCGAGAGTCCCCAGCCAATACCGCCACCGGAGCCTGCATCAATAAAGCCATCCTGAGGGCGAGTGTAGAAGGCGTATTTTCCATCCACAAATTCAGGGTGGAGCACGACATTGCGCTGTTGAGCAGAACCTGTCTTAAGATCGGCCAGACGTTCCCAGATCTTCAGATCCTTTGTGCGGACAATACCACATTGTGCTACTGCGCTGGAAAGGTCACCGTGTGGAGCGTCTGGATCTTTACGTTCTGTACAAAAGAGGCCATAGATCCAGCCATCTTCATGGCTTACTAAGCGCATGTCGTAAACGTTGATGTCCGGAACTTCTGTCTCAGGCAACACGACTGGATGATCCCAGAAGCGGAAGCCATCCACACCATTGTCACTTTCAGCTACAGCAAAAAAAGATTTACGGTCATTACCTTCCACGCGGGCAACAAGATAGAACTTACCGTTAAGTTCTATGGCACCAGGGTTGAAAACGCCGTTGACGCCGATTCTTTCAGCGAAGTAAGGATTGGTGTCAGGGTTGAAGTCGTAACGCCAGATTAGAGGAGCGTGCTCAGCGGTAAGCAGTGGATAAGCATAACGGTTATAAATACCGTTTCCATAAGGAAGCTTTTCATTTTTACGGGTGATCAGCGCTTCATAACGTTCTGTTAATTGTTGTTTGCGTTCATGAAATAACGATGACATTATACAGTCTCCTTTAGGGTTGAATTCAGTCGTGCGATCATTTCGAAGCAGGCTCTGCTGTTATGATAAGGGCATTTCCAGGCACTAACCTTGGTTACGTGAGGGAGGGGCAGATGGTTCTCGTCCACGCCCCAGTACCATTCGCCTAGTTTGTGATCCACCATATATTTATCGATAAAAGTCCAGGAGGCTTGGGCAGCCTCGTTAAATTTGCTGTCACCGGTCAGCTGATAAGCATTATAGAATCCAACAACCGCCTCCGCTTGCGGCCACCAATCTTTATCTTTGCTTAGCAATCCACTCGGATTAGCTTCATTCCATATCCCGCCATCGGTATCTATACCTTCTGCAAGAACAGCTTCTGCCATGGAGATAGCGACGGTTCGAACACGCTGTAGCAGCTTTTCTTCGCCAAGTATTTCTGCGGCTTCCACAAGCAGCCAGCTGCCTTCGATATCATGTCCATAGGAGATAATATCTGACTTTACATTCCATGCCTCATCTAAGAAAAGATGAAAATGCTTGCCTTCGTTATCAATGATATGGTCCAGCATCGTTTCGATTAGCTCAGCCAGCGTACTCGCCAACTCCTCTGACTTCCATACTCGATAAAGTCCGGTATACGCTTCCAACACATGTAGATGCGTGTTCATTGATTTTTTCTCATTCAAGTCCTTGCTGCTAAGACTGAGGTTATCCGTGATTTGCCATTCCCGAGATAAAGCTTCAACATAACCTTTATAAGTTGAATCATAGCCATATTTCTCAACAAGCAGGAATATTTGAATGGCCTCATCTAACACCTCAGGCCGTCCAGTCGCGTGGTAGAATTCAGCCAATGCGTAGATAGCAAAAGCTTGGCCATAGATCTGTTTTTTCTCCTGAGAAGGTTTGCCTTCAGTATTCACCATCCAGTATAATCCGCCATACTCCTTATCGATGAAATGATCCATCAAATAGGCATAGGCACGCTCTGCCATGGCCAGATATTCTGTCTTGCCGTAGATCCGGTAAGCGCTGGCAAAGGACCAAAGAATACGGGCATTAAGCACAAGGCTTTTCTCCGCGTCAGGTGCAATGTTCAGCTGATTGTCGATTTCACCAACAAAACCGCCATTGATTTCGTCCTTCGTCTGTTTCATCCAAAAACTAAGAATATTACCCTGTAGCTCATCCTCAAGCTGGGTCAACCATAATTCTGGTGAATTAATCATTGGTAAGTAGTCACTCCTCACATTACTTATTGATTTTCGAGTTGAAGTAATCGTTGATGATCCCAGCGGCTTGTTTGCCATACATACAATAATCATCATTGTGTTCTGCTTCATGAATTGGATAAAGATGAGTAGGCCAATCCCAAAGCATAAAGCCCTGAACCCAATCTCTGCGCTCACAGCCTTGAAACATTGCCTGATAGAATTTGCTTTGTTCTGCTTGACTTGGTTCACCCTTCAAGGTCCAATCATTAGGAATCGCCGCACTCCCGCTTCGGCTTGGGCAACCCGCTTCCATGAAAAAGAATGGCTTATTCTGTGATCTCACCACATGCTCAATCCGGTCGAGCTGAGCTTCCCAATCGTTAGCTGGATAATATCCACTTGAAGAAATCACATCGAGCGCATCCCACCAGGTCACGTTATCCTCCTGATACTTATCGCAATTATAAGTAAGAATTCCTGAGTAAACCTTCCGAACCTCGGCAATAAGCGTACGCCATTCGGTTTCTCGTCTATCCGTTTGTACAAGCTCGCAGCCGATACAGAACATCTCACAGCCTGTTTCTTCAGCAATAGCAGCATAATGCAGAATAAATTTAGTATAAGAGCTGAACCACTCAGACCATTTAGGCTCGCAAGGAACATCCTTATCGAAAAAGTTAATGTGAGCACGCCAAGTTCCATCCGCGCAATTAACGATCGGCTTCAGGCATACCTTTAGCTGCAGTGACTTCGCTTTACTGATGGACTGTTTCACTTCTTCGTCGGTAACGGTTGGCGCCTCCCAGTAGGGAATTTCCGTAGAATGAGCGGTAGCTTGAAGCGCACTAAAGGCAATGGCCGTCCAGTTCGCTCCAGTGACTGAAGACATGAGTTCCATCGAACGTTCCGCTTCTTCCGTTTTCCATGAACCGCGTGTACCCGAGAAGCCCCAGGTTATGCCTGCAATGTATTCGTTGTTAAATATCATCGAGAATCCCCACCTTACATTGAAAATAGAAAAGAGAATAATTAGTAAAATAACTTTGTTATATAGTTATTATTAATTTGTTAGTTTATAATAACAACTTAATTTAGTTATATACTTTTTCGAAGATGATTTCAAGGACAATTTATAGTTGCAGCTGGGAAATTAGAATAACTTTCGTTATAGTAAATAGAAGACTATAAAAGAGTGTAATCGTACATTGACGTAATACATAGGAAGAATTCTATTCGTGATGATGGAGCAATCATAATAACTGGCAGATACAACTGGAGGGAAGTGCTCAAATGATAAATGTTATGATTGCGGACGACGAGGAGGTCATTCGCAGGGGGCTCGAAAAAATCACATCGAGGATGGAGCTAGATGTACAAGTAATTGGATCCTACGGTAACGGGGTGGAAGCCTGGGAGCATTTTGAAAAGTTATCCCGAGATGACATTGATCTGCTTATTACAGATATCAAAATGCCTAGAATGGATGGCTTTATGTTGATTGAACAGGTTAGAGGACATATGGAGGATATACCTATTGCCGTTCTTAGCGGTTTTAGTGAATTTGAATATGCCCGCCGAGCAATCCGCCATGGGGTGATGGATTATTTACTAAAACCTATTGATAAGACTCAGCTATATGAATTGCTCAAGAGAGTAGAGGATACAAAGAAAAAGAACGTCACAGAGCAGGAGGGGATGTTCTCTCAAGCGGCAGATGGTGGAGAGCATTACGTAGTTGAACAGACTAAAAGCATACTGGAGAGGGAGTATGATCAGAACTTCGAACTTGAGCGTTTGGCGGAGACCGTCGGTATGAATGCGAGCTACCTCAGCCGGTTGTTCAAAATAAAGACGGGGCAAACCATCACCGATTATCTAATTCGAATTCGTATTACTAAGGCGAAAGAATTGCTGATCGAGCATCCCGACTTAAAAAATTATGAAATTGCCGATAAGGTTGGCTATAGTGATCCGGTTTATTTTAATAAATTGTTCAAGAAAATGTGTGGTATGACACCTAAGGATTACAAAAGTGGCTGTAAATTACCGAAAATAGAACGTGAGTTTTAGTCCTATATAGGAAGCTATTATTTAGGAGAGCGATAAGCTCTCTTTTTTTGTGGTTATTTTCAATAAATTAGATAATAAAAACATCATAACAAAAACAAAAATAACAAATACAAGACCAGAAAAAGCAATTTAAACCATCGTTTTGAGTTAAAAATAGATCTATAATGAGTTTGTAAGCGATATCATCACTTTTTTTTAAGAGTATTTCAGTGAGTTTGATAATGGTGATTACTCTATTAAATTGATGGTGATGATAAAAGTTATTATTTTTGTTATTAAACCAAATTAGAGTCGAATTGAAGAGAGGGGTCGTAAAAGCATGAAAAAAGGCAAAACAATGATGGGCTTGATGGCACTGACACTTATGGCAGGATTGTTTAGCGGTTGTTCCTCAAACAACAACACCAACAATGAAGGCGCTAAAAACACAGGAAGCAATGGATCCTCAACAGAGGCGACGGCAGCTCCGGCTGATGATGCAGCAGCCAAGGATATTAAAGGGGATATCACGGTTATTACGCAAAGAACGGATATTGTTGATACCGTATTCAAAGAGTATGCGGCTAAGTTCAATGAGAAATATCCTGATGTAAAGGTAAACTTTGAAGCGCTTGCTACTTACGAAGATCAAATTAAAATTCGTATGAGCACTAGTGACTATGGGGACGTTCTGTTGTTACCTACAAGCATAGCTATTAAAGATATTCCCGATTTCTTCGAACCACTGGGTTCACTCGAAGATATGCAAAAACAATATACAGGTGTGGAAGAACGAGCAGTAGACGGAATGGCTTACGGAATTCCAATGACTATCAACTTTAACGGTATTATTTACAACAAACAAGTCTTTAAAGATGCCGGGATTACAGAGGTTCCAAGAACTCCTGAACAATTCTTAACTGCTCTGCAATCTGTTAAAGACAAAACGAAAGCAGTGCCTCTGTACACAAACTACGCAGCTGGCTGGACATTGACCCAATGGGAAGCGGATCTGGCTACAGTAGCTGGTAACCGTGATTATGTGAACATTGGTCAAGTGGCTAGCGACGATAACTATGTTCCAGGTCAACCTCACTATGAGCTGTACAAAATCCTGTACGATGCAGCACAAAAAGGTTTGATTGAAGAAGATCCGACGACTACAGACTGGGAATCTTCCAAAGCGGATCTGGCTAACGGAAAAATCGGCACGATGGTTCTTGGATCTTGGGCAATCGGTCAAATCAAAGGTTTAGCAACGAATCCAGATGATGTTGGCTTTATGCCATTCCCTACGAATGCAGATAAAATCCTTGTACCACTTGCTGGTGACTACAATCTGGGTGTCAGCGTTCATAGTAAAAACAAAGAAGCTGCTAGAGCTTGGGTGGATTGGTTCATTAACGAATCTGGCTACCCAACGACTGAAGGTGGCGGTATGAGCCCGGCTATCGGTGCAGAGCTTCCAGAAATTCTGAAACAATATGAAGGTACTGAAGTAACCTTTGATACACTTGCAGCTGCTAAAGCCGGTGAAGAAGGCTGGTCTGATGAAATCGACAAACAAGCCGAAATCGGTGCTTGGCAACCAGACTTCAAGAAACGGATTATTGAAGCCGCAATTGGCAACAGAAAAGAATCCTATGATGACATCATGAAGGACCTCAACGACAAGTGGAAAGCCGCTCGCGCTAAAGTCACAGCACAGTAACAACTATAAGCTTTCTTAAATGCTATAGGCGGTAGTGGATGTGGGAGGGGATATGCGAACGGGCATTTCCCCCTTCACATTTAAACGAGTCATAAATAAATGAGGATGCTTTTCTGGAGGTGTATCGGGTGTTCAAGTTTTCGAATTTGAGTTACAAAAATCAACGGATTGCCATCATATGCTTGTTCTCATTAGTGCCGATCGTATTACTACTCACGTTTGCGTATTATCCAGTAATCAGTATGTTTCGGTACAGCTTCACCAGCTGGAATGGTCTAAGTAAAAATATGGAGTACGTTGGGTTAGAAAACTACAAAACCATTTTTACGAAACCGGAGTATTTTTCCGTATTTAAGGTCAGCTTGTATTATTTCTTCACTACCTTTATTCAGATGGCACTTGCTTTGTATTTTGCAACCATTCTGAGCTTTAGTGTTCGCATGAAAAATTTATTCAAAGGGATTTTGTTCTTCCCAACCTTGCTAAACGGTGTAGCGATCGGCTTTATCTTTCTGTTCTTTTTCAAACCAGATGGAACGCTAGATACGATTCTTAACCTGCTCGGACTCAGCGGTTTACAGCAGAAGTGGCTGCTCAATCCGAACTTGATTAACTTCTCGCTCGCAGGTGCGTCACTGTGGAGATACATGGGGATGAACTTCCTGATCTTCCTTGGGGCTATTTCCTCGATCGGTTCGGATATTTATGAAGCTGCTGAGATTGATGGTGCAAACAGATGGCATCAGTTTATGCATATTATTTTGCCAAGTATTAAACGTATTCTGCAATTGAACCTGATTCTTGCGGTCAGTGGCGCCATTGGTGTGTTTGAAATTCCATACGTCATGACAGGCGGATCTAACGGAAGTAGCACATTTGTTATTCAGACAGTCGATGTAGCGTTCAAATATAGCAAAGTTGGATTAGCGTCAGCGATGGCCGTAGTTTTGCTGGGTATCGTTATAGTAGTTACTATTTTGCAGCGCGTTCTGATCAAGGAGGAGAAATAAACTATGCATTCTGTAAAATATACCACTGCTAGTATATTCAAATATCTCACCTTGATTTTGGGAGCACTTGCAGCATTGATACCTATCGTAGTTGTATTTTTTGCCTCATTAAAAACAGGGCCGGAATACGCTTCAACCGGACCGTTAACGCTGCCAGAGAATTGGCTGAATTTCTCCAACTACACTAAGGCTTTTGTTGATGGCAAAATGCTTCTAGGATTTAAAAACACTGTCATTATCGTTGTGATCTCTATCCTGGGTGCAACGCTGACGGGCTCAATGATGGCTTATATTTTATCCCGGTTTAAATTTAAAGGCAGTAAAGTTCTTATCAGTATGTTTCTGATTGCTACCCTGATTCCGGGTGTTACAACGCAAGTGGCAACCTTCCAAATCATCAATCACTTGGGCTTGTTTAATACCAGATGGGCACCCATCGTGATGTACCTCGGTACGGATATTATCGCTGTATATATTTTCATGCAGTTTCTGGATTCGATTTCCGAGTCACTGGATGAATCCGCGATGCTGGACGGGGCTTCGTATTGGACGATTTATTGGAGAATTATTTTGCCACTGCTGAAACCGGCAATTGTAACAGTAATTATTGTGAAGGGCGTAAATATTTATAACGATTTTTACACTCCTTTCCTATATATGCCGAAAACAGATCTCCAAACGATCTCCACAGCACTCTTTAAGTTTAAAGGTCCATACGGATCGCAGTGGGAAGTAATATGTGCGGCGATTATGATCGCGATTATTCCGACATTGGTTGTGTTTACCGCGTTGCAAAAGTATATCTACAATGGATTTTCACAAGGTTCCGTTAAGTAAGCTTAGTAGTAGATTTCATAGCAGCACTAGATAAAGTAGCATACTGAAAAGTTGCATACATTTGGAGGGAATACTAATGAATGAAGTGAAATTGGTAGGAGCGAGTGCAGTGAACATCCCGAACATGCCTTGGCAGGATAAGCCTGCTGGCTACGAGAACCCGATTTGGAGACATAATGATAACCCGGTTATCAAAAGAAATCCTGCAAAAGGAGTAGCCCGTATTTTTAATAGTGCGGTTACTGCGTTTGAAGGTAGTTTTATCGGAGTATTTCGTGTAGAAGATAACACAACGCGTCCGCATTTGCGCATGGGGCATAGTGTAGACGGTCTAGATTGGGAAATCGATGATGAACCGATCCGATTTATAGATGAAGAAGGTAACTCTTATCAGCCGCGTTATGCTTACGATCCACGTCTGGTTAAGGTCGAAGATACATTTTATATTATCTGGTGTACAGATTTTTACGGCGCAGCTATCGGTGTTGCTAAAACGCAAGATTTCAAAACATTTATCAGCTTGGAAAATCCATTCCTGCCCTTCAACCGGAACGGTGTATTGTTCCCTAGAAAAATCAATAATAACTTCGTGATGTTGTCCCGTCCAAGTGACAGCGGACATACACCATTCGGTGATGTATTCCTTAGTGAAAGCCCTGACTTTGTATTTTGGGGTAAACACCGCCATGTCATGAGTAAAGGTGGCCAAGGCTGGTGGCAAAGTGTCAAGATTGGCGGCGGACCTGCACCGATTGAAACTACAGAAGGCTGGTTGATGTTCTACCATGGCGTTACTGGTACCTGCAACGGTCTTGTATATAGCATGGGTGCAGTTATTTTGGATATTAACGAGCCTTCGAAAGTAAAATATCGCTCGAAAAATTTTGTGCTAACTCCTGAAGAATGGTATGAGGAAAGAGGTTTTGTGAATAACGTTTTGTTCCCATGTGCCACTCTGCATGATGCGGAGACGGGCCGTATCGCCATCTATTATGGCGCTGCTGATACTTATGTAGGCGTTGCATATACAACTGTTGATGAAATCGTCAACTATGTCATCGACACCCATGAAGAGGTTGGCGATGATGCGGGTTTAGGTAAAATTTAATAGGGTGAACAACCTTTGAGGAACAAGCTTTAGGTAGAGTGAAGTTGGGCAGATATTTGGTGGCTGAGCAGCGTTCGAAAAAAGTGTGCGGCGTGTAGTGTGCTGTATTTTGTGTGCTGGGTTCTGCACGTTGCGCGCTTTGTGTTATGTGTTATGTGGCTTGAGCTTTTCATTGCATTCTCTGCAATAGAAACTCTCGATTTCGTCTGAAAAATAGAATCTATTGCACTCTCTGCAATGGATTTCCGCAAAAATCACTTTTATGCTCGGTTTCGCTCGAACTGATTGCACAAAGTGCAATAGAACAAAGACGGGCGCTCATATGGAGAGATTCTATTGCACAAATTGCAGCCAAAGAGCAACGAGTGAGTACTATGAGCTCATTCATGAGACGCCAGTATGTCTAGGCTAAAGCCGCTAGTTGCACAAAGTGCACTTAAACTAACCTGTTTGGTGGTGTTTAGTGTAAATAGTTGCACATTGTACACTTATTTCAGGCGATTTTGCCCCGGAAACCCCGCTGTGAGCAATTTTAGTTGTATAGAATGCAATTAAATGAACAACACAACTTACTTAGCTGTAATAGTTGCACAAAGTGCAACTAGCGAGCTCTTGTTATTAGTAGAAACTAACGGAAAACTCACATAAGCGGGTTTTCCGTTTCCATTGTTTTTTAAGTGAAAAAACCTTAAGGAGGACCTTAATATGGGAAACGACATGACATTGTCACAATTAAAAAAATATAACGGAAGCAGCCCAAAACCAGTCGACTTTGACGCATTTTGGGAGCGGGCTTTGCATGATCTGGACGCCCAGTCACTAGATTATGAACTAGAGCCTGCGGAGTTCGTCAGCGAGCTGGCGGAATGTTTTCATCTGTATTTTACCGGCGTTGGCGGAGCAAGAATCCATTGTAAATATGTAAGACCGAAGAAAAGGGGTTCAGAAAAAGGTTCTGGTGTCGTGATGTTTCATGGATATTCCTGTGACAGCGGGGATTGGATGGAGAAGGTGACTTATGCGGCCCATGGGATTAGTGTCCTTGCGATGGATTGCCGGGGACAAGGCGGACTTTCCGAGGATAATCTTACAGTAAAAGGCACAACCATTCGTGGACATATTATTCGCGGCATTGACGATCCTAATCCGGACAACCTTTACTATCGTAATGTGTTTCTGGATACAGCGCAGACTGCTCGAATATTGATGTCTATGGAAGAAGTTGATCCAGCACGAGTAGGTGCTTTTGGTTTATCTCAAGGCGGAGCGCTTACTGTAGCTTGTGCAGCATTAGAGCCGCGTGTGAGCATGGCCGTTCCTGTGTATCCGTTTCTTTCAGATTATAGACGGGCTTGGGAGCTTGATATCACTACGTCAGCTTATGAGGAAATTAACTATTATTTCCGCTTTTTTGATCCCCATCATTTACGTGAGGACGAGATTTTTAATAGACTGGGTTACATCGATATTCAGAATCTCGCGGAGCGAATTCAAGCCAAAATGTTGTGGGTTACAGGGTTATCCGATGTGATTTGTCCACCTTCAACGCAGTTTGCCGCATACAACAAAGTACTAGCGCCCAAAGAGCTTATGGTTTATTATGAGTACGGTCATGAGTATTTGCCATATCTTTCCGATCGGGTGTTACAAATGTTCATGACCTTGTAAACGATAAGCCAGTAGGCATAACAGACGACAACGGTGGTGAATGATTAGATGAAAGTACAAGTGAAAAAAGAAAAAAGACGATTCCAGCTGCATCCATCCAAATCCATTGGGGTGCGGCTTTTTCTCATCTTCTTTGTTTCGACGATGGTGCTCGTGCTCTCTCTCGGCTACACTTCCTATTCCGTAGCTGAGCATACGATCGAGACGAATGCTCTGTCAGCCAATCAACAGACAGTCGTTCAAACCGCTGAGAAGTTTGATGTGGAATTGTTACGTTATGAGGATGGTCTAGGAAGAATCTTGTACGACAATGAAATTCAAAATGCACTCAAACAAGGGAATAATCCCACTACAAGTAATGAGGAACGTAAGGTACTATCTAACCAGATTAGTACGCAGCTAAATGATTGGCTCACGGCATCAAACGGTGTGGAGGCAGTATACCTTATTCCGATGAATGAGGGTTTTCCAATTTCTTCGGCGGGTACAAAAGATAGCTCTTTTATTGAGAATTTCAGAGAATCTTCGTGGTTTAAGCAGCTAGAGGAGAAGCCACAGAGTGTATGGATTCCACGTGAATTACAGGGTCAGGAAGGAAATACGTCAGGTGTTTTCCATTTGGCCAAATCGATTACCGGTGATTCTAAAAGCTCAGGATACATAGTCATTAACGATATTGGAATTAGCGAATTAGAAAATCAGCTTCGTAAAGTGGATCTTGGAACCAGCTCCTACATGCAATTGCTGACGAATAAGGATGAATTGATTGCCTCCTCCCAGCAAGTGGGGACAGATACATATCTGAATCTGGGAGGGACGCTTCTGGGTGGTCTGCAGAATACAGCAGGCTCATTGCCAACAAAGGATGAGAAGGGGAAATCTATATTAGCTGTATACGGAACACTTGAAACCTCGGGATGGAGATTACTTGGTGTTGTACCGGCTGAGAACTTGACGAAAGACGCGCTGCGTATTCTTAAGACTACTTATATTATTGTTGCTGTAGCTGCTGTTATCGCCATTTTAATAGGATATTGGATGCTCAGAATGGTATCTCGACCGCTGACCAGACTAAAGAATTTGATGTCAGAGGGAGCGGAAGGGAATCTGGGAGTACGTACGAATATCACCTCACGTGATGAGATCGGTCAGTTATCTGGCTCCTTTAACATGATGATGGAACGAATAACAGAGCTGGTTATCCATACGAATGAAACCGCTCGGAAGGTACTGGAAACCGCGGATGAGCTTAGCTGTGTTTCGCGCAAGACAGCTGATGCAGCTATGGATATTGCCGCGGCCACGGAAGAAATTGCGGGTGGTGCTGGCAGTCTAGCCTTGGAAGCTGATCGTGGCAATGAGTTGACGGGGCAAATTTCGGTACAGATGGATTTAGTCAATTCAGCTACTCATGAGATGGATCACACCGCACATAGCATCGGCGAACTCAGTGAGGAAGGCTTCAACAGATTGAACGAATTACTTAATGAGACGAAAAGGACGGGCCTGAAGACGAATCAGCTTGTGGTGAAGGTTAATGAGCTGACAGAAACGGCATCTTCCGTTATGAAGGTTCTTAATGTTATGCAGAATATTACACAACAGACAAATATCTTGTCTCTGAATGCCACCATTGAAGCAGCAAGAGCAGGCGAGGCTGGACGCGGATTCATGGTGGTAGCCGATGAGATACGTCAGCTTGCAGATCAATCGAAAGAGTCTATCGCTGTTGTGGCTGAAATAACAGATACCGTTATGAGAGATATGAACGAGACGGTTGTGGTTCTATCAGAAGTTGCACCGCTCTTTAATCAGCAAATGACTTCCGTGCAGAGCACTAGCGATATCTTCGTATCTGTGCAGGATCAGATGCAGCATTTTATCGCCCGTTTGAATGCTGTTACTGTGTCGATGGACAGCCTGAGCCAATCGCAAAAGGTTCTATCCGATTCGATGAGCAACGTAAGCTCAATAGCTGAGGAATCATCAGCTGCCTCTCAAGAAGTTGCCTCACTTAGTGGAGAGCAACAAAGTGTAAGTGATCATTTGGTAGAGCTTTCTTTGAAGCTAGAGGATGCATCCTTGCAGTTAAAGGAGAAGTTATCGAAGTTCAGCGTATAGGGTAGACATAACAGAATACTAAAATAATGAACCGCTTATTCCTTTTGGAGAAGCGGTTCTTTGTTTTGAGCGGTGACAAGCCAGAATATAAATTTTAGCTTCTGATGTTGCAATGAACATTTTATGGCGATTCTAATGGATGTAGGTAGGACATAATAGGTGTGGAGTCTGTTCAGGAGGGAAGACATTGCGTAATAACAAACATCGGCGTGTATTCAGCGGTCTTCTTATTTTATCTGCGGCTGTAGCTGTGTTGATCCTTAGGCTGGCGTGGGTTCAGCTAATTATGAAGGAACAGACGGTTCCTGGAACAAAATATACACTTGCGAAGATGGCAGAAATTCAAAGTGAACGGGAGACTGTACTAGACAGCGGTCGGGGACGTCTGTATGACCGCAAGAATGAGCCTCTTGCGGGGAAAACCATTTGGACGGCGGCTTTTTTTCCACAAGAGGAGATGGCTAAGAAATCTGTGACGAAGGTTGTTTACGAAGAAGCTAAACCCATGCACCGATTGGCGGAGATTCTGGGTGTCAGCTATGAACAACTGTTGAATAAGCGGTCGTCACTGAAAGAACCTTTGCTATGGCCATCTTCAGTGGGAAAAGGACCACTCGCGTTGTCTCAGGCACAGGCAGAAGAAGTGAGTGCACTGGGGATCGACGGAGTAGGCGTGCTCCCTTTCGCACGCAGATATGATGGGAGTTCTTCAGGTCGGCAATGGCTAGGCTATTTATCGGAAGCCACTATGCATGCTGGAGCTAAAGCTTCTCCTACGGGTCTTAGAGTTCCTATGACGGGAACGGACGGTTTAGAGAAGACATTAGAGCCTTTGCTTCAAGGGGTAGGACACACGGAAGCTTATGTTCAAGTGGATGCGCGTGGGAATCGCCTTCCAGGCAGTCCCATTCAAGTTAAAGCTCCGGGCAATCCTTATTTCCCTCTGTCGTTATATACAACGATTGATAAGAAGCTTCAGGAGGGAATTGAGGAGATTGCGCTCAAATCCGGAATGAAGGAAGGAGCCATAGTGGTGTTAGATACCGGGACGGGAGATATTGAAGCCATGGTATCTTTACCCTTCTATAATCCAGAGAAGATATCTCCGCAAGGCGGGGAGTGGAACAATCGGGCACTCCAGGCTGCCGTTCCTGGATCGATCTTCAAAATCGTTACAGCCGCCGCGGCGTTAGAAGCGGGTGTAACCTCCGCTGATGAGCTTTTTTATTGTTCAGGGCAATTTGAGAAATATGGATTGTCTTGTCTGACAGGAAAAGGACACGGACCCCTTACGCTGGCGCAAGGATTCGCCGTGTCCTGTAATACTGTATTTGCTGCTCTGGCAGAGCGCTTAAGCGGTATCCAGCTTCAATCAACTGCACTGGCGCTAGGACTCGGTAGAGATATCAGCTGGCAAGCCGAGAAGACGCTTGGGTTTCCACTTCTAAAACCACTTTCCGGAGAGCAAAAGGGAACCATCTTTACTACCTTACTGCCGGATGACAAGGGAGCCAGGGTACAAACTGCAATTGGACAGCGGGATGTACAAGTCACACCCTTACAAGCAGCTAATCTTATTGTAACGCTACTGCATGGAGGTGAAGTAAGGGCACCAAGGATTCTGCAGCGAATCACATTTGCGAACGGGCAGAAGCTGGAGGAGCTGCCGGGACATCTGTCCCCTTCCTCAGCAGGGAGAATTTCTGAGTCTACAGCCCGCCAGTTACTGTCCATGATGCGCAAAGTTGTAACGGAAGGAACGGGAACCCGTCTACAAAGCACACACTGGCCTGTTGCAGGTAAATCTGGGACGGCACAGACGCTGGTTAAGGGCGTAGCACGCAACAATCAATGGTTTATCGGCTATGGTCCGGTGGATCACCCAAAATATGCTGTATCAGTTGCAGTAGAGAATGTCGCTCCGGATAGTCCGCATCTCGCCATTAAGCTGTTCGGTCAGATATTTGATTTATTATCGTCTTCTACAGAAGCATGAGGCTCCGGAGGAGTAGCAGTGGCCTTGCCCTTAGATGAAGGGCCATTTGCAGCAAAGGGCGAAACGATAAACTCTTCTTGAGGCAAATAGATCCAGCTCTGAAGATATCCTTGTTGAATTAGTTCTTTGATCAGAATAAGCAGAATCGGCGACAGGATCAGACCGGCCATACCGAAAGCGGATGTGGACAGAATGACGAAGGACAGCATCAGAAAAGCAGACGATACGCCAATCGAATTCCCGGTAATCTTCGGTTCAAGCAGTTGTCTTACAATCAATACAATCGCCAGGAGTACGATTAAACCGATTGCTAATGAGGTATTGCCAACAATGAACAGATAGATGATCCAAGGGACTAAAATCGTCGTTACACCAAGGAGCGGCAAGACATCAAATACAGCACAGATAAGCGCCATAGTGATTTCGTTACCGGTCCTTAGTATGAATAAGCCAACCAGTACGATAACAAAGGTAATGCTGATCAGAATAAGCTGGGCTTTTAAATAAGAGCCGATGGCTTTAAAGACGTTGCCCTGCAAAAAAGCGTAAGCAGTTTTAAATGTTTTTGGCATTTTGTCATGGGCAATCTTGCGCCAATCTTTAATCTCCATACTAAGGAAAAACGCTAAAATAATGGCGATCCCAAAATTGGCCATGAAGGAGGAGAAGGATCCGAGCACACCGACCATATATTTTAGAAAAGTAACAAGCCATCCAGTAAGAACATTCGTGGCATCTTTAAAGTAGCCATTCACTTTATCGGTAATATCCGGCGGCAAGCTTTCGATTTTTTGCTGAAGGTAGGTTGTGGATTCCACGAAATGTTGTTGCACCACATATGTATACTTAGGAAGATTATCTTGAAAGTGAAGCGCTTGGATGGTGACTAATAGCCCAGCGCCAAATAACGTACCCAGAAGAACGATTAAGAACAGAAGCACTGAGATCGCTGAAGCGAATGGTTTGGCAAGCCCCCGTCGGTTCAAGAAACGGGCAAGCGGTTCAATAAGCAAAAATACAAAAAAAGATAGGAATACAGGTGCAGCTAACTGATACAATTTACTGAAGGCGAACATAACCAGATAGACCGTGAGGACAATTAATCCAATGTCGAAGAACGTGCGCCAATATTTTTTGTATAACGGCAGCATAGATATAAACAACTCCCTTTTTTAATAAGTTGATAGGTCAGCTTGAATACATTGTACATGATTTTACCTAAAAACCGTCTATTTCTTTGATACATGTGTTAAAATAGGGGGTAACGTATTTTTTATCTAACTTCACTTGGCCGTATCACAGGTTCTGCTTGCAGACGTAAGGCGAGCCAAAGTCAACTCTGGAAAAGCGAGGAATTCATATGCAGACTTTGCTGCTCTGGTTATTTTATATCTCATCTTTTTATGCTTTTATCCCGGGTATGATTAGCCGCATTTTTGGTTACCGTGTCTTTCGTAAAGGAACTGGGCGAAATGAGTTCGCGTTGACCTTTGATGATGGACCTGACCCTCGATTTACACCGTTACTTCTGGATTTATTGAAGAAGTATGATGCAAAAGCAACCTTTTTTGTAGTAGGATCTAACGCTGAACGTTATCCGGATCTTATTAGGCGGATACATGAAGAGGGACATCTTATTGGAATTCATAATTATGTTCACAAGACGAACTGGCTCATGCGGCCCGCAACCGTTCGTCGGCAGATTCAGCGCACGAATGATATTATCTACAACATCATAGGCGAGCGTAGTACTTATTACCGTCCACCTTGGGGGATTGTCAATTTGTTCGATATTTCCAAACGTCGCCAAGTTGAAATTGTTCTATGGTCGGTAATGTTTGGAGATTGGCGTGAGAAGCTTGGTGCGCAGCGTCTCACTGAGAAGATGCTGGCGCGATTAAATCCCGGTGAAGTGATGTTGCTGCATGATAGTGGCACAACGTTAGGTGCCGATCCGGACGCACCCGAGAATATGCTTGTAGCCCTTGAACTGACGCTGCAGGAGGCCCAAAGAAGAGGACTGCGCAGTATTCGAGTGGATGACATGATCAAGATGGCGGAGAAATCACCGATTCGGCGTTTATCCTTTGGTAAACGAGTACTGGTCGGACTCTGGTTGGCTTGGGAGCAGGTATTCCAAGTAATGTTCCAGCTCAAGACGATTAATCCAGCCGATCCATTCATGCATTATCGAATGCGTAAATATCAGGGAGAGCCTGTTGAACTTGGTGATGGAACCTTGTTGAGTAAAGGTGATAAAGTCATTGAGCTGCATATTGATAACAGGCAATTATTCGAGTTAGGTATTCATTCTCATTCTTCTGCTCAACTTGCGATTCGAATGATCCGCAGAATGGAGAAAGGGTTGCCAATGCTGGCAGAAGTTATTGCCGAAGATGTAAACCTCGCGCAAGCCAAAGCACTTTATGGGGTTAGTATGATTAACCGTGGGCCAGAGAAATTCGGCTTTAGTGTACATGATTTGCCCGATGGCATATTCGCACGCTCCACCAAGTTTTACTTAAAGATCCTGTTAAGTGTGATTCATCCAGATGGTGGTGCTAGGCTCAAGGAGCGTAGTGAGGTCCTTGTACCGAAGCTAATCCTGATGCCTGTCTCAGAATTACTCAAGAAGATGAATAAGCAACTGCCTCATGATGAAAGGTCAGTAAGAAAACGTAAACCGCAGCAAGAAGAAGCGTTGTCACTTAATGATTCACTCACAGAAGTGGAATTGCCAGGAGCAACAGTAACGAATTGATTCATGATATTATTTAGTCTTATATAATGAAACGTAATATAGATGCCTCACAAACCAGAAATGGATTGTGGGGCGTTTTTTCTTGTGCCCAATAAAAAAGAGCAGTCCGACCATAGATTATCTAAGGTAGACTGCTCTTGTATGCCAGGAACAACTAGAACTCGGATTTGCTAATTAAATCTTCAGTACTGCACCGTTACTTGCGTTGGTAACCATTTTGGAATAGCGAGCCAGGTAACCAGTCTTAACTTTAGGCTCAAACTCTTTCCAGCCTGTACGGCGAACCGCCAATACTTCTTCGTCAACCAGGAGTTCAATCTTGCGATTGTTGAGGTCGAGTTCAATGATGTCTCCATCTTCAACAAAAGCGATCGGGCCGCCTTCAGCAGCCTCCGGAGAAATGTGCCCGATGCTAATTCCGCGGGAAGCCCCCGAGAAACGTCCGTCTGTAATCAGACCAACCTTAGCACCAAGACCCATCCCCACGATTTGCGATGTAGGAGCTAGCATTTCCGGCATTCCCGGTCCACCCTTTGGACCCTCATAACGGATAACGACTACATGGCCTTCTTTAACCTTACCGTTAGCGATACCTTCGAGTGCGGATTCTTGGGAATCAAAGCAGATCGCAGGACCTTTGTGATATCCACCAACAGAAGCATCTACTGCACCTACCTTAATGATGGAACCTTCAGGAGCCAGGTTGCCGTAAAGTACGGCGAGACCGCCTCTTTCGGAGTAAGGGTTATCGATTTTATGAATTACGGAAGTATCTTGGATTTCATGTCCGGTTACGTTCTCGGCTAATGTTTTGCCGGTAACCGTCATGCAGTCTCCGAACAGAGCACCCGGTTTCTTAAGTAGTTCATTTAATACGGCACTAACGCCGCCCGCGCGGTCCACATCTTCAATGAAAATATCGGAAGCCGGAGCCAGCTTAGCCAGATAAGGAACACGGTTAGCCACTTCGTTAATGCGTTCAAGCGGATAATCGATACCAGCTTCTTGAGCAAGTGCAAGGGTGTGCAGCACCGTGTTAGTGGAGCCGCCCATTGCCATATCCAGCGCAAAAGCGTTATCGAGGGATTCTTTAGTTACGATATCTCTTGGTTTAAGGTCTAACTTAATCAATTCCATCAGTTGAGTAGCAGATCTGCGTACAAATTCTCTGCGCTCATCAGCTACAGCTAGGATGGTACCATTACCTGGCAATGCCAGTCCAAGTGCCTCTGCCAGGCAGTTCATGGAGTTGGCCGTGAACATTCCCGAACAAGATCCGCAGGTAGGACAACCGAATTGTTCTAATTCAAGCAATTCAGCATCGTTGATTTTGCCTACTTGGTGAGCACCTACGCCCTCAAATACCGAGGTAAGGGAGAGCTTTTTACCTTTACTATCTACGCCGGCTTTCATTGGACCGCCGCTTACGAACATGGTTGGGATATTAACACGCAGTGCGCCCATCATCATACCCGGTGTGATTTTATCGCAGTTAGGGATGCAGACCATGCCATCGAACCAATGCGCCGAAACTACAGTTTCCAAGGAGTCAGCGATGATCTCACGGCTTGGCAGTGAATAACGCATACCGATATGTCCCATTGCGATACCGTCATCAACGCCGATCGTATTAAATTCAAAAGGAACGCCGCCAGCTTCACGAATCGCTTCCTTAACGATCTTACCGAACTCTTGAAGATGCACATGACCTGGAACAATATCAATATAGGAATTGCAGACCGCAATAAACGGCTTTCCGAAATCTTCTTCTTTTACTCCGGCTGCACGCAGGAGACTACGGTGTGGAGCACGGTCAAAGCCTTTTTTAATCATGTCTGAACGCATTTTCTTAGCTGCCATATTGACATTTCCCCCCTAAATAAATTGCAATGAAATATAGTGTCGCATTAACGCAATGAACTCCAAAGACCTGCGTATATACGGTTTATAGAATGAACGGGGACGAGCTTCCTAGAGAAGAAGGGCGAAGCCGATTCTATAAAAAATGCCGCTGTTTTGGTATAAACGGTTCCCGCCTTTAATGAACGGAGAAGTCATTGTTATTAGTGAGTCTATCACAAAGAGCACGTTTTTTCTACCGGACAATGTGAAGTTTCTCATGATGAGACCGGCCTTAAATAGTATAAAAAAACCTATCCGCAAGGGGATAGGCCACTTATAATGAGCGCCTTAAGGCAACACGCTGCAGGGTGATCATCCAGCCAACGGGGGGCTCAACAATAGGATGCATCAGCCTTTTTACACTTGGTTGGGCTAAGAGAATGGTCAGTAAGATTGCAGAAAGCACCAATAACATGGCACCTAAAGAATGGTTGATATAAGAATACAGGCCAGAAACAGCGGCAAAACGAACGATAAATCCGTGAAGTAGAAAAACATATAACGTACGGGAGCCCCAGTCAGTCAGCCGGCTAAGCGAGTAAGGAATCCATCCCATAAACGCTAGTGCAGCAGTGATTTGTAGCCCGTAAACGCCCAGACGATAAATTCCAGCGTACCATTCTTGAAGCCCAAGCTGCATGTAGGTCATACTTCCATAAAGCCAGCCTATCGGCAAGTCTGATCCCCAAGATGCAAACAGAAGGAATAGAAGGATGGAGACTGCGGCAGCGGTAATTTTAATCCATTTTTGAAAAAAGCGAGAAAAGGACTGGAACGAAAAATGATAACCTAATACGAAGAATGGCAGGTATACAAAAGTGCGGCTAATGCTGAACCATACGCCATCAAGCTGTAGGTACCCAACGGCAATTCCAGCGGCGACAGCAAAAATGAATTGAGTGGCAGGCGCCCATTTACGCATCCCGATCATCAGTATACGCCAGAAGGCATGACTTGCCAGGAACCATAAGAGCAAATAGGGGGCGAAAAAGGAATGATGGATACCCTGCACCTGATATATGGTGGCGTCCAGCACAGAGTAGAGGCTTTGAAAAATAATGTACTGGAATCCGATTTGCATGATAATGCGACGGCCTTGTGTACCTGTAAGGTGTTTATTGGCAAAAAAACCTGTAACGAGCACGAAGAGCGGCATATGAAAGCTGAAGATCCACATATATAAGCTATACAAGCTGCTCATTGAGCCTATCAATGGTTCTATGGCGTTTCCAACGATTACAGTAACAATGAGAACAAAACGTAAATTTAGAAAAAAGGTCTTTCCAGGCGTGTCTAGCGAGTTTTCCCCTACCATGACTTCCCCCCAAAGATGCTTGATGCTTTAATTTTAAAATACAAGATTTTCTTCAATTGAATTGTGAATTAACTCACTATTGAAAGCGTTGTCATAAGTGCCAAATGTGGCGATGTGTTGAAGGTTGTTAGAACAGTGGGTTTCTACTATAATTTTCTTATATGCAGTAACATCCGGGAGTGGAGCATGTTGAAGAAAAGAATAACTAAGCGTCGTATTGGTTTAATTGTACTAATCATTCTTGTTGTAGCCGGATTGCTGATTTGGAAATATTTAACTCCGTATGCACCGGCAGAAGAAGCCGAAACTGCACTGATTTCAAGCGGTGGAGTTACAGTTGAACAGAATGAAAACTGGATTTCGTTCGAACCCTCCATTACTAAGGGGGCCTCGATCATATTTTACCCTGGAGCTCTGGTGAAACCAGAAGCTTACTCCCCACTGGCGAAGGGCATTGCTGCTGCGGGGCATCCGTTCTACATCGCTAAAATGCCGCTTAATTTAGCGGTAACAAAGGGCGATGCTGCAGAAGAGATTATTCGTGTGCATCCAAAGCAATCTTTTGTTCTAGGTGGGCATTCGCTTGGGGGTGTCATGGCGTCACGTTATGCGATTGAGCATGCGGACCAGCTGGAAGGTGTGTTTTTCCTGGCTTCTTATCCAGATGAAAAAGGTAGTCTGCGTGAGACTACTTTGTCAGTATTGTCGGTAGTGGGTACAGAGGATCAGGTTATTGACAGAGACAGCTACAACAAAGGACGTTCCTATTTGCCAGATAATACGATTTATAGTTCAATCGTCGGTGGAAATCACGCTCAGTTTGGAAGTTATGGACCACAAAAAGGAGACGGGAAAGCAACCATTTCCGAAGAAGAACAGCAAAATGACACTGTGCGCGCCATGCTGGATTGGCTTGGGAATATCAGGTAGTCTTCGGTCTTTCCAACAAAGGGAGGATACTTATGCCAGAATTACAGATTAACGATGAATGCATACCCTGTTCAGGAATATTGTTCGACAAAGATGGCACGTTATTGGATCTATTAGCCACTTGGGGGAATTGGGCCGAGCTTGTACTATGTGGAATGGAAAATCAGCTTGCGATTATGGGAACTGATTTTATCGTGGATCGGAGTAAAGTGCTAGGTACCCAGCATGATGCTGCAGGAAAGTTGATTGGTTATGATCCAGCAGGGCCGCTCACCATGGCTACAGAAGAAGAAAGTTATGGTGTGCTTGCATGGCAGCTGTATGCTGCTGGTGTTCCTTGGAATGAAGCGTTGACCCGTGTAAAGAGTATAGCTAAGGACGCTATGTATGAATTACGCAAACGCCGCACGGCACAACCTCTAGAAGGGCTTCTTCCTTTTCTGGAACAGTGCGCGGCTGCATCACTCAAGCTAGGGGTGGTTACCTCAGATGGCGCAAAGACCACTCAGGAGCATCTGGATTGGCTTGGTATTGCTCATTACTTCCATTCGGTAGTTACAAGAGACAGAGTATTAAATGGAAAACCCGCACCTGAAATGGCTGAATTAGCCTGCCGGGAGCTGGGGCTGTCTCCTGAAGTGACGATTATTATTGGTGACAGTAATGCAGATATGCAATTGGGTAAAGGTGCAGGCTTACGCCTCGCCGTTGGAATCTCCAACATGGGTGATGGAAATCACTTGATTGACGCAGATGTGATTATTTCTAGCTATAATGAGCTAAGGATCACCTACTGATCAGCATACTAATGGAAAGGATGTGCTACAACATATGGATCAATTGCAGACACTTGCTTCTTGGATTAAAGACTGTGACAACATCGTTTTTTTCGGAGGGGCAGGTACATCAACAGAGAGTGGGATCCCGGATTTCCGCTCGGCAGCAGGATTATACCAGACTCAGCACAATTCACCTTATCCGCCTGAAGTGATGCTGAGCCGAACTTTTTTTATGTCCTCACCGGACATTTTTTTTGATTTTTACCGCAGTAAAATGATTCATCCCGATGCTCGTCCGAATGGTGCACATCTGCTGCTTGCAGAGTTAGAACGGCAGGGCAAGCTTAAAGCAGTTATTACGCAAAATATTGATGGCCTACATCAGCTGGCGGGTAGCCAAAAGGTACTTGAGCTGCATGGTTCCATTCATCGTAACTATTGCATGGACTGCTCACGTTATTACGGGCTGGAGCAGCTCCTAAGTACCACTGAGATCGTCCCTCGCTGCCCCGAATGTGGTGGTATTATTAAGCCGGATGTTGTGCTATATGAAGAAGAATTGGACCACTCGGTGCTGGTGAGTTCTGTCGAAGCGATAGCAGCTGCAGATATGCTTATGATTGGTGGAACCTCTCTTACTGTCCAGCCTGCAGCTAGTCTAGTCACTTATTTCCGGGGCAAACGTACGGTGCTGCTGAATGGCGACCCGACACCTTTTGATGATCAAGCTGATCTTCTGATTACAGATCGGATTGGGAAAGTACTCGGCAGTGTAAAGGATCTGCTTGGTTAGAAGGGATAATCTCATGGCTTGTCGGTTGCCAGATTATTATTGCGCTTAGTAGTTTAAAGATAAGGTAGTACAGAAACAGCGCGTAATGAGGGGCAGGGATAAGCAATGGTATATGTAGCAAATGAAGCACGATATGAAGACATGCGTTATAACCGTTGCGGGAACTCAGGTCTTAAGCTTCCGGCAATCTCATTAGGACTATGGCAGAATTTTGGTGGAATTGATACTTACGAGAATGGCAGAGAAATGATCACTCGTGCTTTTGATCTTGGAATTACTCATTTTGATCTAGCCAACAACTATGGACCACCAGCGGGTTCAGCAGAAGAGCTCTTTGGTAAAGTGCTTGCAAGTGATATGGCTCCATATCGAGATGAAGTGGTGATTTCTACAAAAGCAGGGTACAACATGTGGCCCGGTCCTTATGGCGAATGGGGTTCGCGTAAATATATGCTGGCTAGTCTGGATCAGAGTCTGAAGCGGCTGGGCATAGATTATGTTGATATCTATTATTCGCATCGGCCGGACCCGGAAACACCTCTTGAAGAAACCATGCAGGCGCTCGACCATGCTGTGCGTTCCGGCAAAGCTCTGTATATAGGATTATCTAACTATACCGCGGAGCAGACGCTCGAAGCGGTTAGAATCTTAAACAGCTTAGGAACGCCGCTCTTAATTCATCAGCCGAGTTATTCTATGCTCGATCGCTGGATTGAGGGGAGTTTACAGGGTGTGCTGGAACAGAGCGGAGTTGGCAGTATCGCTTTTACACCTCTTGCTCAAGGATTGTTAACCAATAAGTATTTAAATGGAATCCCAGAAGGATCAAGAGCGGCCAAACCCTCTGCTGCGTTAAATGAAAGCCGAATTACACCGGATGTGAAGCGCAAGATCCACGCGTTAAATCAGCTTGCTGTTTCAAGAGGCCAGAGTTTGGCGCAGCTTGCACTAGCTTGGACACTACGTGATGGGAAGGTTACTTCTGCATTGATAGGGGCTAGCAGAGTTAGTCAGATTGAAGAGAATATAGCTGCACTTCAGCATTTGGAGTTCTCGCAGGCAGAATTGGATCGCATTGAGACTATTCTTCAAACGGAGAATGGAACTGGATGAAGACGTAGGTGAAGGGATGAGCTGCATCGATGGAGTTGCTTCAAGATGAGAACAAGGTGAAAGAGTGGGCCGAAGCCAACTCGGAATCTATAGGCTTAAATAGGTCGAAGATTGAGGCTAAGTATATTTGGAATCCTGGAGGGTTTGTAAACCAATCTTATCGCATAACGGATGGTCAAACCTTTCGTCATTTAAAACTCTCGCAAGAACAAAAAGCAGTGGGACTTAAACAATGGGTTAAGATCAGTGAACATTTGACTTATAATTACAAGGCACCACGGTTGATTAGGGAGATTACACAAGAAATAACATCTGGTTATTCTTATGGTTTAGTGTTTGATTTTATCGAAGGTAAACCATTAAGCTCCATTTCCGATCCACTGCCAGTGGTTGAAAAGGTTCTGAGGTCCCTTCATCAATTACATGCGGATAAAGGAATTAGGATGGCAGTTGTAAGTGAGGATGAGGACTACAATTATGCCGCCGCATTTACTGACGAATACATCAATCGATTTGAAGAAGATCTGCAAATTATTAGAGCGGAAAAGCATTTGCTGGACTTCGTAACGGCGGACACTTTAGATTGGTTCGATACAGAAGTGGAAGCTTTGAGAATTATGGTTAGTCAGCACCCTTCTTTTCAGAGAAAGGCGTCGGACATCGTACACAATGATGTGAATTGGCAGAATATCTTAGTCAATGATAATAATGAATTTTGGATTATTGATTGGGATGACCTTACGGTTTTTGGAGACGCTGCAATGGATTATTCCGTACTACTTTGGCCGCTCTATAAATCAAAAGATTGGACTTACTGTAGGGATCTAGTTATTGATTTAGCAGGCCTTGCAATATTGGAACGGATTGAGTTTTATTTTAGAGCGAAGCTCCTTGATGATGTGATTGATGTTCTCGCTGACTATGTTGAAGCGGAGCAAGTGCCAGAACTGAAGGAAATGGCTCAGAAAAGGGCAAAAGAGATACATCTTCGTGCTTACCCTGAATATCTGAGTCTATATGCAACATAACCGAAGCTAACTGAAAGATCAGCTTAATAAAGGGATTCACATATTGGACTTGCCTAATATGTGAATCCCTTTTTCAAAGGCTTCCCTTACTGATTTGTCTTTTTTACATGTCTAGTCGTTGTGAGACGGTAAGCGGTGGGTGACTGAGCACAAAACCGTTTGAATTGGCGTGAGAAGTATAAAGCATCGGTGAGCCCCACGGATGCTGCTACCTGTTCCACGGACAGCTCGGGCCGTTCACGCAGCAGCTGTCTGGACTTTTCAATGCGCAGCTTCAGCAAGTAGGTCACCGGAGATAATCCGGTCTCTTGCTTAAATACACGGGATAGATAGGCCCGGTTATAGCCAAGAGTATCACACATTTGTTCAATGGATACTGGATGAGCATATTGGGAGGCCATGTAGTGGATCATTTGCTTCACAGTACGCTTAACCTGCGATTCAGCTCCAGGAAGACGGGAGAAGGAAGAGAGTAAATCTGCGGCTTCACCTACAATGAGATAAAGATACCCTAGAGAAGTTAGGTGTGCACTTTCTTTGTTTGCTTTGAAGGCTTGCATGATACTGGAAAGGGCACCTGGGATGACGCTATCACCCGTTGTAGTCACCACAGGTTTTTGAGGTGTAAAGCCTGTCTGCAGCACGAGGCTATCAGCCTCACTCCCAGTAAAAGCTGCCCAGCGATAGCACCAGGGCTGATTTTTATCCGAAACATAACTGACCAGCTGTCCTGGATGAATAAGGAAGCAATCACCTTTTCCCAGTGCATATTGATGATGTTCAGTACGGAAAACACCTGAGCCAGACTCTATAAAGTGAAGTAAATAATAATCGTAAATCTTAGGGCCAGCTTGATGCATAGGAATCGTCTGACTTTGACCAGCAAACAGTACATGGAGATTTTGTTTATCGTAATATACGGGATTAGATCCTACGGAATAAGTATGCTCCATTTGAGACAGCCTTTCTTGTGTTATTGTCATTTTATGGCTTATAGTTTAGGGTGTATCAATTATTTGTGTAATTATTATATTATGGGAAGTCACATTTATCCATACATTACACACATGATTGCATTATCAGAGGATGACTGATTCTATTATAATGAATACATAAAGAACGCTTTACTTATTCCCACTGGCTGAAGCAGCGAAAGGATGGAGTGGCATTAATGAGCACACAGGAACTTAAAAAGAAATTCATCGAAAAGTACGGGGTAAGCGAGCAAGAAGCTCAAGTATTTTATGCACCAGGCCGTGTTAATCTCATTGGAGAGCACTTGGATTATAACGGTGGATACGTGCTGCCGGCAGCTTTGGAATTCGGAACAACATTGATTGTCCGTCCACGCAGTGACAGCAAAGTGAATTTTGCATCTACTAATTTTCCTTATGAAGCATCTATTGATTATAGTGAAATTGGCAAGGCCAAAACTGGAGAATGGATCGACTATCCGGTTGGAGTAATGGTTGAATTGGAGAAGAAAAACACTCCAGTATCTAAAGGTTACGATCTGCTGTTCCATGGTGATATTCCGAATGGCGCAGGCTTGTCCTCATCGGCTTCTCTTGAAGTCGTGACTGCTTATGCTTTCCTAACTCTCGAAGGCGGCGACACGGATACCGTTGAGATTGCACTCTTGTCTCAGCGTGCTGAGAACCAGTACGTAGGTGTAAACTCCGGAATTATGGATCAGTTCGCAGTTGCTAATGGCAAACGAGATCATGCAATCCTGTTAATGTGTGATACGCTTGAATATAATCTGGTACCTTTCATCACAGGTGCTTACAAACTGGTTATCGGCAACACGAACAAACGCAGAGGACTTGTAGATTCCAAGTACAATGAGCGTCGTCAGCAGTGTGATGAGGCCTTGTCTATTTTGCAAAAAGAAGTTCCTTCACTAGCTTATCTGGCACAGCTCAATCGTGAACAATTCGAAGCACATCAAGATAAAATCACAGATGAAATTGTTAGACGCCGCGCTCGCCATGTTGTGGAAGAGAATCAACGTGTACTAGAATCCGTTGAGGTCTTAAAGAACAATGATCTGAAGCAGTTTGGACAGTTCATGAATGACTCACATACTTCCTTGCGTGATTTGTATGAAGTTAGCTGTGAAGAGCTAGATATTATGGTTGAAGAAGCACAGCGTATTCCCGGTACACTGGGTTCTCGTATGACTGGTGCAGGTTTCGGTGGCTGTACTGTATCCTTGGTACATGAAGATGATGTAGAACGTTTCATTCGTGATGTAGGCGAGGCATATACCACAAGATCTGGTTTGGTTGGTGAGTTCTACGTTTGCGGCATCGGTAATGGTGTCCAAGAATTGAAGGGAGTGTAATCAAATGGCAATTTTAGTAACAGGCGGAGCAGGGTATATTGGATCTCATACTGTAGCAGAGCTGTTGGATCGCGGCGAAGAAGTGGTCGTCATCGACAATCTGCTAACGGGGCATCGTGAGGCGCTACTGGGTGGCAAGCTGTACGAAGGCGATCTGCGTGATAAGGAGCTGCTGGGTAAGCTGTTCGCCGAGAATGAGATTGATGCGGTTATCCATTTTGCAGCAAGCTCTTTGGTTGGTGAAAGCATGAAGGACCCAGTGAAATATTATGACAACAACGTATACGGCACACAATGCCTTTTGGAAGCTATGCAAAAAGCTGGCGTGAACAAAATCGTATTCTCGTCTACAGCTGCAACCTACGGCGAACCGGAAAAGGTGCCGATTGAAGAAACAGACCGTACCGAGCCAGCAAACGTATATGGCGAAACTAAGCTGACTATGGAACGCATGATGGCTTGGTTTGATAAAGTACTGGGTATCAAATATGTAGCGCTTCGTTATTTTAATGCTGCAGGTGCACATGCTAGTGGCAAAATCGGTGAAGACCATCGTCCGGAAAGTCATTTGGTTCCGCTGGTATTGCAAACCGCTTTGAAGCAACGGGAGAGCATCGCCGTATTCGGAGACGACTATCCTACAGAAGACGGTACTTGTGTGCGCGACTACATTCATGTTAGCGATCTGGCTGACGCCCATGTTCGCGCAGTAACTTATCTGCGTAGCGGAAGCAGCAGTAATATTTTTAACTTGGGAAATGGACTTGGCTTCTCGGTAAAACAGGTTATTGAAACTGCGAAGAAAGTTACAGGACTAGAAATCCCTGTAGTTATTCAAGAACGCCGTGCTGGAGATCCGGCAGTACTGGTAGCTTCCTCCGATAAAGCGCGCTCTATCCTTGGATGGAACCCTCAGCATGCTGACTTAGAGAATATCATTCAAAGCGCCTGGAACTGGCATTCTGCCAATCCGCAGGGGTACGGAGAATAAGGGGCTTTAGCATAGCTTAACTAGAGCATGAGACCCTACTTAAGGAGAATTGAAAATGCACAACGAGAATAAGGTTACGCCTGCTGGCCAGAAAGCCTTACATGCGATTGAGCAGCTAGTTCTGTTTGCACTACGTGAGCAGCTCATTGCTCCATCAGATGAAGACTATAGCCGTAATGTGCTGCTAGATCAGTTCGGATTTAGTGAGCCGTTCGTTGGCGAGATCGATCAAAGTCCACTTACAGGTCCACAGGTTCCACTGGATGCACTGATTGATTATGGTTTTGAAATCGGATTGATTCCAGAGAATAGCGACACTTACCGTGACTTGCTGGATGCCAAGATTATGGGACTCCTAATGGCCCGTCCATCAGACGTAAATGCGGAGTTCAACCGTTTAGCTGCTGAAAAAGGTATCTCCGCGGCTACAGATCGCTTTTATAAATTAAGCATAGATTCCAACTATATCCGGATGGACCGGATTTCCAAGAATGTCTACTGGCTGCAAGATTCGCCTTACGGTGACATCGAGATGACAATCAATTTGTCCAAGCCTGAGAAGAGTCCGAAGGAAATTGCTATGGCCCGCTTGCTCCCGCCGCCGGTCTATCCAAAATGTCTGCTGTGCCGCGAGAATGTTGGGTATGCTGGTCGGGTTAATCATCCGCCGCGCCAGAACCTGCGTGTCATTCCACTTCAGCTGAATAATGAGAAATGGCTCTTTCAGTATTCGCCATATGTTTACTATAACGAGCACTGTATTGTATTCCATCATGATCATGTGCCAATGAAGCTTACCAAGGATACCTTGAAGAGGCTACTTAGCTTCGTGGAATCTTTCCCGCACTATTTTATTGGCTCGAATGCAGACTTGCCGATTGTTGGCGGATCGATTCTGACGCATGACCACTTTCAAGGTGGACGTCACACCTTCCCTATTCAGAAAGCGCCTAAGGAAGATACGTTCACGCATGCATCTTATCCGGGTGTCAGCATTAATATCGTAAAATGGCCTATGTCCGTATTACGTTTGAATGGTGACGATCCAGCGGTATTGCTGGAGTGTGGCAATGCACTTTATGAAGCTTGGAAGGCGTATAGTGATCCTGAAGCAGAAGTGTTGGCATTCAGCGAAGTTGATGGTGAAGTGCAGCCTCATAATACCGTTACTCCAATCGTTCGTCGGGCAGAAGATGGCAGCTTCGAGATGGATCTCGTGCTGCGTAACAACCGGACTAACGAGCAATATCCTGAAGGGATTTTCCATCCCCATCGGGAGATGCACCATATCAAGAAAGAAAATATCGGCTTGATCGAGGTCATGGGACTCGCAATTCTGCCAGGTCGTCTGAAGGAAGAGCTTGATTCTATTGCGAGCATCCTTACAGGAGATCAAGCACTATTAGAAGCGGTGAAGAATGATCCTAGTCATCCACTTGCGCAGCACGCTGCTTGGGTTAAGGAGCTTGTAGAGCGTTTCGGAACGGCATTACAGCATGAAGAAGCCGTCAAGATTGTGCAGAACGAAGTCGGCATCAAATTTACACATATTCTTGAACACGCGGGTGTCTATAAACGGACTCCGGAAGGGCAAGCTGCTTTCCGTCGTTTCGTGAAGAGCTTCGGTGCGATCTAAAGTTTGGAAAGGGGATGTCCTTAAGCCTGTAGGCTTAAGGACGTCCCCTATTTTATGTGGCTTGAAGCTAATCCATTTGAATGCGGGTATTCAGAGGTTTATAATACGAGTGAGCAAAACATTCTGAAATAACTAATGGAGGTTTACACATATGCGTAAATTTGATTTTTATAATCCTACCAAGTTGATTTTTGGACAGGGTACGCTGGAAGCGTTGAAGACTGAGGTTCCTAAGTACGGCAAGAATGTATTGTTGATGTACGGTGGCGGTAGTATCAAGCGTAGCGGTCTGTACGATAAGGTAATGGCTGAGCTGAGTGCAATAGATGCTGTGGTTACTGAACTCTCAGGCGTAGAGCCGAATCCACGCCTTTCCACCGTACATAAAGGTGTAGAGCTGTGTCACGAGCATAATATCGACCTCATCCTCGCTGTAGGCGGCGGTAGTGTGTTGGACTGCGCTAAAGCAGTTGCTGTTGGGGCGAAATATGATGGTGACATGTGGGACTTTGTTGAACGTAAGGCAGCTGCTCAAGACGCTCTCCCACTCGGTACAGTGCTGACGATGGCAGCTACAGGATCAGAAATGAATAGCGGCTCTGTAATCACCAACGAAGTGACCAAGGAAAAAATGGGCTGGGGCAGTATTCATGCATTCCCTGCATTTTCGATTCTTGACCCAGAGAACACCTTCACTCTGCCACGTGATCAGACGGTCTACGGCATGGTGGATATCATGTCTCATGTTCTGGAGCACTATTTCCATACTGATGGCAACACACCGGTACAAGACGGCTTCTGTGAGACTTTGCTACGTACGGTGATCGAAACCGCACCAAAGCTTATTGAAGATTTGAATAATTACGAACTGCGTGAGACGATCATGTACTGCGGTACAATGGCGCTTAACGGTATGGTTAGCATGGGATTTGCAGGAGATTGGGCGACTCACAACATCGAGCACGCAGTATCAGCTGTATACGACATTCCACACGGTGGAGGACTAGCCATTCTGTTCCCACAATGGATGAAATATAATATCGATACTGATCCTGCCCGTTTCCGCAAGCTTGCTGTAAACGTGTTTGGAGTTGATCCTGCGGGTAAGAACGATAAGGAAATAGGGCTGGAAGGAATTGCAGCGCTGCGTAGCTTCTGGGATTCCATTGGTGCACCGAAGACACTCGCTGATTATGATATTGATGACAGCGAGATCGGCAGCATGGCTGATAAGGCGGTCCGTTTCGGACCGTTTGGTAATTTCCGCAAGCTTGACCGTGAGGATGTAGTTGAAATTTATAAAATGGCTTTGTAAGTAAATTCTTCTACGAAAGAGACCCTTCGTCTTTAGTCTAGAAGATGTTATAGAACGTCAAAGAAGTGATTCTTCCATAATGGATGAATCGCTTCTTTGCGTTTATGCTCTACTGTGGATTTCTCCTCAACATCGTCCCTGATCTCTGCTGCTGCTGACCGCATTTTTCGTGCGTTTATCCTCAGAATGGAACTTTTATGGGTAAATATCCAAAGTTTGTGAAACCAATGACCTACTTTATTCGTTTAAAGTAATATGACAGTCCTGAATGAAGACAGGAGGAAGTAAATATGCAAACGCTGTATTTAGGCTGCTTGGCGCTAGGCGTCATATTTGCCATAGTCAGCGTCCTGGTGGGTGATGTGATCGGAGATGCCTTGCATGGGGTCTTTGATTTCGTATCCGTAGATTTTCTGAATCCCACCGTACTGGCAGGAGGAATAACCGTGTTCGGCGGAGCGGGCATTCTTCTAACCCGGTACAGCGCTCTGGAAGCTGGGGCGATCATTGCTTTGTCTTTGTTAGCCGCCGCTTTTTTGGGAGTACTTATGTATCTAGGGGTGGTTAAGCCCATGGAAAAAAGCGAAATGTCCAATGGGTTCTCTATGAGTGATCTGCCTGGCAAGATCGGGGAAATCACAATTCCTGTTCCCGCCACGGGTTATGGTGAGATTATGGTAAAGTTTGGCGCCGGCAATAGCCTGCATACGGCAGCAAGCTTTGATCATGAGCTGCTTCCGGCAGGGATTAAAGTTGTTGTAGTGGAGGTTAGAGAAGGCGTTGCATTGGTGTCAGAATTCGAAAAGAGAAGAGGAGTGGATCTTTAATGTTCGGTATTCCTGAGTATTTGTTAGTCCCTGCTGTTGTCGTTGCTGTTTTGTTTGTGCTAGGTATCGCATTCTGGGCACGTTACAAAACGGTTGGACCAGATGAAGGGATGATCGTAACGGGGTCGTTCTTGGGGAAAAATCATATTTCAGACGATGGATCTGGTCGTAAAATAAAGATAGTACGTGGGGGCGGGGCATTTATCCTCCCTATCTTTCAGAAGGCTGAATTTATGTCGCTTCTTTCTCATAAACTCGATGTGACGACCCCGGAAGTATACACCGAACAAGGGGTTCCGGTTATTGCTGACGGTGTAGCGATTATTAAAGTGGGTAGCTCGACTGAAGATGTGGCGACAGCCGCTGAGCAATTTATGGGCAAACCGATTGAAGCGCTGAAGAGCGAAGCACAAGAAGTTCTTGAGGGTCATCTACGGGCCATTCTCGGTTCGATGACCGTTGAGGAAGTATATCGTAACCGTGACCGTTTTGCGCAAGAGGTTCAAGGCGTGGCGGCACGTGATCTTAAGAAAATGGGTCTGCAAATTGTTTCCTTTACTATCAAGGATGTCCGAGACAAACATGGATATCTTGACGCATTAGGTAAACCGCGGATAGCTGCAGTGAAGCGGGATGCAGAGATCGCTGAAGCAGAAGCAGTGCGGGATGCGAGAATTCAAAAGGCAAACGCTGAAGAGCAAGGGCAAAAAGCAGAACTGCTGCGGGATACGAATATCGCCGAAGCCTCCAAGGAAAACCAGCTTAAAGTGGCTGCGTTTAAACGGGATCAGGATACAGCGAAAGCGGAAGCCGACCAGGCTTATCATATTCAAGAGGCACGTGCAAAGCAGACCGTTGTTGAAGAACAGATGAAGGTTGAGCTGGTACGTAAGGAACGTGAAATCGATTTGCAAGCCAAAGAAATTCAAGTTCGTGAGAAGCAGTACGACGCAGAAGTGAAGAAAAAAGCGGAAGCGGATCGTTACGCAGTAGAGCAAGCGGCGGAAGCTGATAAGGCGAAGAGAATGCGTGAGGCAGATGCCTTGCAATATAGTATTGAAACGCAAGCTAAAGCGACAGCTGAGCAGAAGCGTCTTGAAGGTCAAGCGATGGCGGATGCAGAGCTGGCTAAAGGTACAGCGGATGCTGAGGTTATCCGGTTGCGCGGTCTAGCGGAAGCAGAAGCCAAAGAAAAGCTGGCGGAAGCTTTCCAGAAATTCGGCGAAGCAGCCGTGCTCGATATTATCGTCAAAATGCTGCCTGATTTGGCTGGCCAAATCGCGAAGCCGCTGGCATCCATTGACAAGCTTACGGTTGTAGATACCGGTAATGGTGAAGGTGCGGCACGTGTCAGCAACTATGTAACTCAGTTGATGTCTACGGCTCCTGAGATGCTGAAGAGCGTCTCTGGAATTGACGTAGAGGCCCTGATCAAAGGGCTGACGACTAGATCCTCAGGGTCAACTGGAAGCAAGGCTGCTCCAGTCACACCCGTGACCTCCATACAACCTCCAGCGGCATCGGGGGGAGCGAGCAAAGCTTCAACTTCTGTGGCTGAGCAACCTGAAGACTAGTTAAAGCAATAACTACTATAGAATGATTTAATTTAAGGTAAGCTCGGTGATTGCTACCGGGCTTACTCTATGTTTTGGGTCTTAGCTATAGAATAGGAGAGGTGCGCGAGCGTGCAACTAATTTTAGATCATATCCATAAAAGCTTCGATGGTAAACAGGTGATTAAAGATGCAGATTTCACCTTTGAAAGAGGGAAGATCTACGGACTGCTTGGACGGAATGGAGCAGGTAAAACCACACTTTTCAATTGTTTGAGTGGTGAGATCCAAATGGATAGCGGAGCTGCCTTTATTGGTGAGAAGGATAGTGCCCGTCCGCTTCGTGACGAGGACATCGGATATGTATTTTCCCTACCCATTTTGCCTGAGTTTCTGACAGGTTATGAGTTCGTAAAGTTTTATATGGACATCAACCGTGAGAAGATCGATCCGAATAAAAGCATTGAAGATTATTTTTCAATTATTAAGTTTGAGGAAGAAGATCGGCACCGACTGATTAAAGGTTATTCCCACGGGATGAAGAATAAAATTCAAATGCTCTGCTTTATCATTACTCGCCCGCCTTTGATTTTATTAGATGAGCCTTTAACTTCTTTTGACGTGGTTGTGGCTCTTGAGATCAAGAAATTGCTGCGTGAGATGAAGCAGGATCATATCATTATTTTTTCTACGCATATTTTGCAATTAGCCGCCGATTTATGTGACGAGTTAGTTATTCTAAATCATGGAACCCTTCAAGAAATTCCGCGTGAAACTCTGCAAAGTCCAGAATTTGAGGAGCAAATTATAGCTTTACTTCAGGATGGCAACAATGATTAGTACACTTCGCAGCATTCAGAGGATTAGAGGTTCGTCCGGAGCCAATCGGCTGATTTACTATTTCAAAAAGCTGCCTGTTCTTGGCAAACTTTTAAAAGGGGATATTTACTCTAACATTGCACTAAAACAAGTCTTCGCTGGGATAGTACTTGCATTGAAGGTAGTGTGGGGGTTTTTAGGCAAGTTCGCCTATTTGGGAATTGTGATCTATTTACCAATCGTCCTTACACACAAAGAATTGTCGCTCGCCGAACAGTATGCATTGTTCTTACATATTTTTATAGTTCTGAGCTTTATAGTGGCTGCGGTTTCGAATGTATTTATATTAGAGCCCAAACGGGATAAATATATATGTGTGAAGCTGATGAGAATTCCGGCTAAACAGTATATGCATGCTACGCTTTTGCTTAAAGGGCTAACGTTCTTTATATATTTTATTCCGGCATTAACCGTGTTTGCGGGGATTTTTGGGGCACCGCTGTGGCATGGCGTATGGCTTACACTACTGTTAACGGCCTGGAGAATAGTCACCGAGGCGCTAAATCTTTGGTTTTTTGACAAAAAAGAAATTGTGTTAGTTAAAAAGATGAGCTGGGTGTGGTCGGTGATTGGCCTAGGTGGCCTACTTGCCTATGTGCCTCTTTATCTAGGATATGCTTTTGTAAATGATGCGACAGGATTTAGTGTCCCAGTGAGTTTTGTGATTGTTGTACTTGGAGGAATTGCAGCTGTGTATATTGGGAAATATCCTAACTATCGCAGTGCTGTAGATGTCGTTACCAAGATAGATGATCCATTGCTGGATATGAACCGGATGATGAAAGAAGCGAGGGTGGCAGATGTTCAGACCAAGGAGAAGGACTTTTCGTCGGAAGAACTTAAGGGGAAAGCTTTTCATGGAAAGACAGGTTACGCCTACCTAAATGCTATTTTTTTCTCCAGGCATAAACGCTTGTTGATTCAACCCATCCAGAGGCGTTTAACGATCATTGGTGTGCTCTTTATAGTGGCTGTCCTAATGATGCTTATTTCGCCGGAGACTTCGTCCAAGTTTACAGCATATCTGCTCGGTGGACTTCCCTTTTTTGTATTTATAATGAACTATACCTCTATAGGTGAGCGCGTATGCAAAGCGATGTTTTACAATTGTGATTTAAGCTTGTTGCGCTATGGATTCTATCGTGAGCAAGCTGCGATTCTGGACAATTTTAAGATTCGTCTTATTAAATTGAGTGGCCTTAATCTTATTCCTGCTGTCGCCATATGTTTAGCTTGTACTCTGCTGTTTCTGCTCTCTGGTGCAGATTGGGGTTTGATGGATGCGGTGATCTTTTGGGTAACGATTCTTTGTCTTTCCTTGTTCTTCTCAGTGCACCATTTGTTCATGTATTATATCTTTCAACCGTACAGCACGGAGCTAAATATGAAAAATCCGTTCTTTTTTATCGTCAACAGCATTGTATTGGGACTAAGCATCGCTTGTATCGGATTTCCAAAAGCATCGTCACTATTTACGCTAGTTGTTCTTGCGGGAACGATTGCTTATATGGTTATTGCCGTGACGTTGGTATACAAGTTCTCCAGCCGAACCTTCCGGGTAAAATAGAATGCGAGTGTTCTTCTAATATCGGAATGTTGATGATATGATGGTAACGAGAGTTTTTTAATCGTACCGTTTCATGTTGCGTTTGCTGCTTGGAAGTCAGGTGTTTAGAGATAAAAGAGGTGGCAAAAATGAGTAGCATAACTGTAGCAAAGGTGTTAAATAACAACGTTATCATTGCGGACCATCCCCAATATTCCGAGGTTGTAGTAATTGGCAAAGGGATAGGGTTTAATCGAAAATTGCATGATCGGATTAACCTATCCTCTGTGGAGAAGATGTTTATTCTCCGCAGCCAGGAAGAACAGGAACAATATAAACAGCTTCTTCCCCAAGTGGATGAGAAGTTGATTGAGATTGTACATGAAATTTTGTTATATATTATGCATAGCAGTAGTCAACCACTTAATGAGCATGTTCATATTGCACTCACTGATCATATCTCATTTGCTATACGGCGTTATGAACAAGATATCCCAATTCATAATCCGTTTCTGTATGAGACTAAGGAAATTTATCCTGAAGAGTATAAGATGGCAGAGTATGCGATTGAGCGGATTAATGAAGGCATGGGCGTGGAATTGCCTGTAGATGAGGTGGGTTTTGTTGCACTTCATATCGTTAGCGCGCTGAGTAATAGACAAATTTCCGAGGTCAGACAGCATTCTCTTTTGATTGGTGATTTGATCGGAATCGTAGAGAATAATCTCGAATATCGAATTCCACGTGATTCACTTGATTATTCGCGGTTGGTGACTCATCTACGATTTGTTCTAGAAAGACTGCGCCGTGGAGAATCAGTGCGGGAGACTTCTACGCTGGATGGTCTTATGAAACGAGAGTATCCCGAAATGTATACCTTGGCTTGGCAGTTAACTAAGGTGATTGAGAACCGAGTACGAATTCCTGTGTATCCAGCAGAGGTCAGTTATTTGACAGTTCATTTGCAACGTCTTGCCCAGAAGAAAGAGGATGAAGTGGGTATGGAGACGAAGCGAGAAATATAAGGATAATGTATAAAGTGAAACTTATACTTTCTTATATTTTAAAAAAAGCTTGTCACTACAAAAAAACGGTGCTACAATATCGGTGTCCTAATTAAAACAGAATACCAAGCGTGTAACTGATTCGATCAGGCATGAGTGATTTACAGTATTTTGGTTGCTAGTCCCCATCTTGGGGTAATCTAACCTTAGCGTTAGATAACAACCTTTATACTGTGTTGCTCATGCTTTTTTTGGCATCTGTTTTACTGAAAATGTGAATAATGAAAGGAAGTGACCATGATGTTCAAAAAGCTTTTCGGCGTTTTACAAAGAGTCGGTAAAGCGCTGATGCTCCCAGTAGCCATACTGCCAGCAGCCGGTCTGCTCCTTGGAATAGGAAACATGCTGGTAAACCCCGATTTTCTACAATACGTTCCGGCACTTGAGAACGATGTAGTTCAGGCAATTGCGAACGTATTGATGAACTCAGGGCAAATTGTATTTGATAATCTATCCTTACTATTTGCCGTGGGTGTTGCCATCGGTTTATCCGGTGGTGAGGGTGTTGCTGGTCTAGCCGCTATTATTGGTTTCCTCGTAATGAATGTTACGATGGGTACTGTAATTGGCGTCAATGATTATGTCCTGAGCCAAGGCGACTTTTCCTATGCTAGCGTCTTAGGAATTCCAACACTGCAAACGGGGGTATTTGGAGGTATACTCGTCGGTATATTGGCATCGTCCATGTACAAACGATTCTTCAAAATCGAACTTCCATCCTACCTGGGTTTCTTCGCAGGTAAACGTTTTGTTCCGATCATGACTGCGGTAACGTCTTTGCTTCTTGGTCTGGCATTGACCTTAGTTTGGCCGCCAATTCAACACGGTCTGAACTATGTATCACAAAGTATGATTGATACGAATAAAACGCTCGCAGCGTTTATCTTCGGAACAATCGAACGCTCGCTTATTCCTTTTGGTCTGCATCACATCTTCTATTCTCCGTTCTGGTATGAATTTGGTACCTACGTAGATAAAGCTGGGGAATTGGTTCGTGGTGACCAACGGATCTTCATGCAGCAGCTTCGTGATGGCGTAGAATTCACAGCAGGAACATTTACAACAGGTAAGTATCCTTTCATGATGTTCGGTCTTCCAGCAGCTGCTTTGGCCATTTATCATGAAGCTAAACCTCATAATAAAAAACTTGTCGGAGGTTTGATGCTTTCCGCAGCATTGACTTCATTCCTGACAGGGATTACAGAGCCGCTTGAATTCTCATTCTTGTTCGTAGCTCCATTGCTGTTCGCAGTACATGCTGTTTTTGCAGGTTTGTCCTTTATGACCATGCATATTCTTAATGTCAAGATTGGTATGACCTTCTCTGGAGGTTTTATTGATTACGTGCTCTTTGGTATTATCCCGAACCGTACGGCTTGGTGGCTCGTAATTCCAGTAGGTCTTGCCCTTGCCGTAATTTACTACTTCGGATTCCGCTTTGTTATTCGGAAGTTCAATCTGATGACACCGGGTCGTGAAGAGGATACGGGTGAGGTTGAAGATACTAACACAGAAGCCGTTTCTAAAACGGGTGATGATTTACCACGAAACATCTTGTCTGCGTTGGGTGGTAAAGAGAACATCGCTCATCTGGATGCTTGTATTACCCGCCTTCGTGTGGAGGTTAAAGATAAATCAGGTGTGGATAAGACTCGTCTGAAGAAGTTAGGTGCATCAGGTGTGCTTGAGGTGGGTAATAACATTCAAGCGATCTTCGGCACACGTTCCGATACCATTAAATCTCAGATTCAAGATGTAATTAGCGGGAAGACACCTGCACCAACGCCGGTAGCGGCTACGCCACAGCCTGAAGAAGAACAGCAGGCAGGTGAAGCTAGTGAAGCGATTATCAAAGAAGATATCGTCTCCCCGGTAAATGGTGAACTAGTGGATATCACTGAGGTTCCTGATGCAGTATTCTCCCAAAAAATGACGGGTGATGGTTTTGCTTTCTTATCCGATGATGGAAAGATTGCTTCACCGGTCTACGGTAAAGTGTTTAATGTGTTCCCGAGCAAGCATGCGATCGGCATTATGTCCGATGGAGGTAAGGAAGTGCTCGTTCATATAGGGGTTAATACAGTTAAGCTTAAAGGTCAAGGCTTTACAGTTCTAGTCGAAGAGGGCGACCTTGTAGCTGCTGGACAGCCGATCATGGAAGTGGATTTAGAATATGTAAAAGCACATGCACCATCAGTAATGTCACCTGTTATTTTCTCCAATTTACCAGAAGGCTCTTCCGTAACCTTGAAGAAGCCAGGTAAGGTATCTATTGGTGATAAGGATATTATTACCATTCAGTAAAAGTGCAAGGGTGGACGCTTCCTTTAAACATTAAAGGGAGCGAAGCCTTCACTATAAATTTAAAAATATTCTATTAAAAGAAAGCGAGTTGGATAATATTATGCAAACAACATTCAGAATTATCGATGAAGATGGAATTCACGCACGTCCGGCAACTGCCTTGGTAAATACAGCTACGAAATTCAAAGGTACAGAAGCTTATGCAGAAGCAAAAGGCAAAAAAGTTACATTGAAATCTATCCTTGGCGTATTGTCATTGGGTCTAGAAGCTGGAGACACTTTGTCTCTGATTACTGAAGGTAGCGAAGAAGCTGAAGCTCTGAGCGCACTTTCTGATGTAATGATTAAAGAAGGGCTAGGGGAAATCCATGAATAAAATTTCAGGAATCGCGGCTTCAGCAGGGATTGCAGTAGCCCGTGCTTTTATCCTGAAACATCCGGATTATACAATTACAAAAACTAGTATCAGTGATCCTGAAGCAGAAGTAGCCAAGTTGAATGACGCACTTGCTAAATCAAGTGCTGAACTACAGACTATTAAAGAGCGTACTTTAGCAGAACTAGGAGAGAAGAAAGCAGAGATTTTTGCATCCCATCTGCTGATTCTTGAGGACCCTGAGCTGATTAATCCCGTAATTGATAAAATTCGTCAGGAATCGGTTAACGCGGACTATGCACTAAACGAAGTAGCTACACAATTCATTGAAATGTTCGAAAACATGAAGAGTGCTTACTTACAAGAACGTGCAGCTGACATGCGTGATGTGACCAAACGCCTGCTGAACCACTTGCTGGGTATTCATTATGTTAGTCCTGCAGAAATCAATGAAGAGGTTATTGTTATCGCAGAGGATTTGACGCCTTCTGACACAGCACAGCTAAATCGCAAGTATGTTAAAGGCTTCACAACAAACATTGGTGGACGTACGTCCCACTCAGCGATTATGGCACGCTCCTTGGAAATTCCAGCAGTTGTTGGAACTAAGAATGTCATGACACAAGTGAATTCTGGGGATCTAGTGATCGTCGATGGTCTGAACGGAGACGTTCTTATTAATCCTAGTGAAGCAGAAGTGGCAGAGTACGTTCGCAAGCAGGAAGCTTACGACTTGCAAATTGCAGAGTGGAAGAAACTTCGTGATAAACCAACGATCTCTGCAGACGGTAAGCACGTGGAGCTGGCAGCTAATATCGGTACACCAAACGATGTCAATGGTGTAATTGAGAATGGCGGCGAAGGTGTAGGCTTGTATCGTACTGAGTTTTTATACATGGGCCGCGATAAGCTGCCTTCTGAGGAAATTCAATATAACGCCTATCGTACAGTGCTTGAGAATATGAAAGGTAAACCGGTAGTCGTACGTACACTTGATATAGGTGGCGACAAAGAACTTCCGTATCTGGATCTTCCAAAGGAAATGAATCCTTTCTTAGGTTTCCGTGCGATTCGTCTTTGTCTGGATCGTCAGGATATTTTCCGTACGCAACTGCGTGCTTTACTGAGAGCAAGTGTTCATGGGGATCTTCGCATTATGTTCCCTATGATCGCAACACTTGGTGAATTCCGTGCAGCCCGTGATCTTCTGCTTGAAGAGAAATCGAAGCTTCGTGAAGAAGGCAAGGAAGTATCTGACAACATTCAGCTCGGCATTATGGTTGAGATTCCTTCCACTGCTGTACTGGCAGACCAGTTTGCAAAGGAAGTTGATTTCTTTAGTATTGGTACGAATGACCTTATTCAATATACAATGGCTGCTGACCGTATGAATGAACGGGTGTCTTACCTGTATCAGCCATACAATCCGGCCATCCTGCGTCTGGTCAAGAATGTAATTGATGCAGCGCATGCAGAAGGTAAATGGACAGGAATGTGCGGTGAGATGGCTGGGGACGCAACAGCGATTCCACTCTTACTAGGTCTTGGCCTTGATGAATTCAGTATGAGTGCAACGTCAATTCTGCCAGCACGTAGTCAAATTTCTAAATTGTCGGCTGCCGACATGAAGGAACTGGCTGCAAAAGCATTGCAACTTGGCACTGCTGAAGAAGTAGCTGCACTTGTTCAAAGCATCACTAACTAACTATTTCCATATGCATTACTCCGTTAAACGTTTATAACGTTCCAACTACTATTACCGACTTCCGATGTTTGGAGGTCGGTTTTTTTGTGTGTATATCGATAATTTTATTTCTTACGTTGGCTTAAGTTCATACGTGAGCGTTATACTCATATTTAGAATAATTAAATTCACTTTTTATTTGCTTTATTGCACAGATGTCTATGCCGATAGTAATAGTGACGAGTATAAAGTCGGTAAGGAACCCAAACCTGTAAATATGTCTTACATATAATAATAGTATGAATCCATAGAAAGTTTATACTCCTTTACCGACTTGCAGAGCTGTGCAAGTATTAATATGATCTAAATTGGAAATATTTGGACTTATAAGCATCCCTATAAGTTAGCCAGGGAGCCATAGGATGGTGTTAACTCATGAGTAAAAATGTTATAAATACAGAATTAATGTTAGAGGTCTATGAAGGTAAAGACCTGGGCTTGACGTACTCGGTGGAGTACAGTGTATTTAAAGTTTGGGCACCTACTGCTTTTGCTGTATCTCTAGTTATGTACGAAACAGATGGAAATCAACGTAACATTGGATTTGATCCGAGCTCTACAGATAGTGGGCGTATTATATATATGCAGCGTCAGAACGGCGGAGTCTGGCAGACTAAGTTATCAGGTGATTTAAAAGGGAAATATTATATGTACCGTGCTGTATTTGCTGATGGAAATGTGACGGAAGCAGTAGATCCTTATGCAACAGCCGTATCGGCAAATGGTTTAAGAACAGCAATCGTTGATTTGCGCAGGACCCATCCTGAGCATTGGGAGAAGGACGTTGCTCCTACATTGCAGCATCCTGCAGACGCGGTTATTTACGAGCTGCATGTGCGTGACTTCTCCTCACATGAGAGCTCTGGCATGTACTATAAGGGCAAATTCAAAGCATTTACCGAATTTGGCTTAAGAGATTCGGAAGGAAATGCAATAGGAATTGATCATCTGGTTGAATTGGGTATCACCCATGTACATCTGATGCCCGTGTTTGATTTCCAGACCGTAGATGAGTTAAGTGTAATAAAGCGTGGTTCGTACATTGAACATACCGACTACAATTGGGGATATGATCCTCAGCATTATAATGTACCGGAAGGATCATATAGCACTGATCCTACCGATCCAGGTCTACGAATCCGGGAATTTAAAGAAATGGTTCAGGCTTTGCATAGTCGTGGGATTTCAGTGATTATGGATGTGGTTTACAACCACACGTACGCTGTGGAGAAGGGCCCCTTCGAGCCGCTTGTCCCAGATTACTTCTATCGCCGTGACTTCTTGGGACGTTTATCTAATGGCTCGGGAGTTGGTAACGAGCTGGCTACAGAGCGTCCGATGGTACGCAAATATATTAAGGATTCGTTGTCCTACTGGGCTACGGAGTATCATATTGATGGCTTCAGATTTGATCTTATGGGTCTGATGGATAGTGTGACCATGCGTGAAATAACGGAAGAGCTTCGACTTGAGGTGAATCCTAATCTGCTGTTATATGGCGAACCTTGGACAGGTGGAGATTCTCCACTGGCAACAAAGACGCTAAAAGGTGTGCAGCGGGGGAAAGGATATGCTGTCTTCAATGATAACTTTCGTTCCGCGATCAAAGGTGATAGTGATGGATGGGGACGGGGATTCATTACAGGGGAATATGGCAAAGAAGGGGCTATTGCAGCCGGAATCAAAGGAGCCATCCACGAATTTACAGACTCCCCAGTGGAATCGGTGAACTATGTAACGGCCCATGACAATTTGAATTTATGGGATAAGGTGCTTACCGTTCAAGGGGGATTTCAGGATGCCGTTTCACGGGCTAATCCTTACGTGAATGTAGATCTGGAGAATATTCTCAGCAATGAGACCGTGCGCCGATCCCTACTTGCAAATGGAATCATCCTGACCTCGCAAGGGATTCCATTCCTGCATGCCGGTGATGAGCTACTGCGCAGTAAATTTGGAGATCATAATAGCTATCGTAGCGGTGATACGATTAACGCGATCCGCTGGAACATGAAGAGTATGTTTAAGCCTGTATTTCAATATTATAAAGGCTTGATCGAACTGCGGCGTACACATCCGGCATTTCGTCTACATGGTCGGCAGGAAATTGAGCGTTCGCTAGAATTTCTGCGCTGTGATGGGGGGATCGTGTCGTACCTGCTTAGAAATCATGCAGGAGGCGACCTCTGGAACAATATAACAGTCATCTTTAACGCCAATAATGATCGAGTAAAGCTATCTCTTCCTGAAGCTAATAACGGTTGGAACGTGGTAGTGGATCATACCCGAGCGGGGACAGAAGCATTCCGAAAGGTTGCAGGTAGCGAGGTGGAAATTGAAGGCTTGTCGATGATGGTACTCTATGATGAATGTGGTGAGCCAGCACGGCGGTCCAAAATTATCGAAGTACACTATGAACGGCCAGATGGGAAATATCAAGGCTGGAATCTTTGGGTTTGGGATACAGGAATTCAGGATGGACAATGCGACTTTCGGTATATGGAGGATGGGCGTGCAGTTGCACGAATTGAGGTGTTGCCAGATACAGATTCTATCGGGTATATATTACGACTTAATGACTGGGAAGAGAAAGATGGGGATGGCGATCGCTTCATTGATTGTTCCAAGGATGACGAGCTGATCAAGGTCATGGTTATAGATCGTGATCAGGAGAATGATGGGATCTCAGATGATCATTTGCAGTTAACCAGTTAAAAAATAAAAAAGAGCTGCTTCAGGGTTAGTTATACCCCGGAACAGCTCTTTTTGTTGATCTTATGGTTTTCCGATGATCTGGTTGGATAAACCTACATCTAAAAGCTCGTAGTAGAGATTAGCTTCATTCCCTCCATGGTCTTTGGAAAGGTACATCGCTAGATCTGCGGCACGCAGAAGTTCATTAATACTGCCTCCATGCTCAGGAAATAGGGCTACACCAATACTTGCGGAGGTGTGGAAGCTAGATCCATTGTCAATAGACCAAGATTTGTTGAATAACTTAAGCAACCGTTGTAGCATTTCATCTAACATTTCTGGAGAGGTAAATCGGTGCAGTACCACCGCGAATTCATCACCGCCAATCCGGAACGCCTGGCCTACACCTTTAACCGTTTGCAAAAGCTCTCGAGAGAGCAGTTGGAGAAATTCGTCTCCGGCCAGATGTCCTAAGGTATCGTTTAGCTGCTTGAATCTGTCACAATCCAGCAATGCGAGTGCAATATTCTTTCTCCGTTCCTCGGGTTGGTTGATGAGATTTTCCATGTACATTTTGAAATGAGCACGGTTGGGAATCGCGGTTAAATGATCATAGAAGGCTAGCTTATGTAATCGTTCTTCGTATTGCTTCCGTTGTGTAATTTCACGGGACACTAACATAAATTGTGCTGGGAAATTATTACTTCCCCGAACAGGCGACACCTTCGTTTCCAGCCATACCCATTGCCCTTCAGCTCCACGCATTCGTAGCTCTGAGATACGAGGGGTTCCTTGAACGACACTCTTTAGTTTAGCCCAAGCAATTTCCGGTTCGCGAATGTAGTTGGAGAGTGGGTCACCCTTTTTAGGAACATAGCCGAGAATACTTGAATGTGAAGGGGAGCTATACAGTATCAACCCGTTAGGATCAGTCAAAATAATAAAGTCAGACATGGTTTCACCGATTAGCTGATAGAGTGTTTGTTCTTCCAGCATTTCATTTTTGAGCCAAATGATTTTGCGACCCAGATAAATAATAACTAGAAGCAGAATAAAGAAGACCAATGAGTATAGCGCAAAGAGTGCACTCTTTTTATCTTGGAACCCATCTGTTACTTGTAAAGCGTAGGTGTCTATCAGGTCTTCTGATTGATCTAGATGAGTTCTGACTTCATTTAACTGCATGTTCAGACTTACAGCATGATATGAAGCAGGGTCCCATCCGATTTGCATCCGTTCAGCAATCAATGTACTCCCTGTACTCTTCCATAGGACTAGGGATGTTTCGAAGGCATGGAGCTCGTTCTCTAATTCAGTAAGTATATTTGCCTGTTTCAAATCACTGTAGGGTTTGTTGATAGATTTGATGTCTGAACTTGCTTGGCCTACCCGTTCTTGTGCTTGTTGATTATTGTCCTTAAATTCCTGAATGAACTGATCACGTTCAGCGTCAGTGAGGTTCGAGCTCATGGAGGAGTGGAGAGCGATTGCGGCTTGATACAGATCACGGTCAGCGCTCAGTATGAGCTCAGAGTTCTCAAATACATCTTCATATAAAGAATCTGACATTCTGTTAATGGTGTGATTTAGATAGAGTAAAGAAGCTACACTAATCCCAACCAGTAGAATGGAGATCGCAGCAAAAATAAAGATTAGTTTGCGTGTTACTTTGATATCGAAAAATCCAGCCACGGTCATCTTCTCCCCGCATAAGATGTTTAACAAATCTTATTGCTGCTAACCTATAACCTGCGGAACTTCCATTTGTGGCAGGCGTGTTTTATTTTCAGGCAAAGATGTTGAGAGTAATTATGTAAAAAAAAGAGGTGTTGTAATATAGTGGGAATTGAGGCATGGGAAAGATAAATTGTGTGTGGATCGCAGTTTGTAGTACAACAAGTATATAGGACGTCCTACTTATAGAGCAATCGCTTCCTCAAATAAATATCAATAATAAAAAATTTAAATGATTATGGTATGGGCCTATTGCCTTATCTATATTCAAATCCATAAATCCTATTACCCAACGCCTTCGTAAATGATACCCAGCTCAGCCCCCAAAATATGAGTTCTGTTATGTTAAAAAAAAGCTGCCTAGTCATAATAATGACTGTGGCAGCTGACTTGAAGTTACTATTCGTTACGTAGTGCATGAATGGGGCGAAGCCGCGCGGCTTTGTTCGCAGGCATCATTCCGAAAATCACGCCGATAAGCAAGGAGAAAACAAAAGATATCAGTACCATATCCCAAGCAATGGATACTGTAAGTGAAGTGTACTTTCCTAGTAACCAACTACCTGCGACTCCAATGCCAACACCGATCACCCCACCCAATCCGCTAAGCACAATGGATTCGATCATGAATTGAGCGAGAATATCGAACTTTTTGGCGCCGATTGCTTTGCGGATACCAATTTCCCTTGTTCTTTCATTAACGGATACGATCATAATATTCATAATGCCGATCCCCCCGACAAACAGAGAAATGCCGGCAATTCCCGCAAGTGCCATTGAAAGCGTAGCTGTCGTAGAATTTACAGTTTCCAGCATCTCTTGAGAGTCAAAGACACTAAAAGCATTATCCGCATAATTAAATTTAGCATCCAGTGTACTCTCTAGTTTATCTTTTACGGTAGCTACAGTGTCTGCTGAAGTCGTCGCAATTGTGATGGAACGTACGCCTTTGCTTTTTAACTGACGTTCTGCAGTAGCTATAGGAATCAATAAGATATCATCGTTGGAGCCACTTAGACTAGAGCCTTTTGCTTCCAAAAGACCGACGATTTTATAGCTGATCCCGTTTAGCTGTACCTTTTGGCCGACAGGATCATCTGTACCGAATAAATCCTCAGCCGTACCTGTGCCGATTAGCGCTACCTTCTGCCGGTACTCCGTATCAATATCAAGCAGGAAACGTCCTGACTGTACATGAAAATCCTTAACGTCCTCATAAGAAGGTGTAATGCCCTCAACTGTAACGCTAACATTCTCAGTATTATGCTTGGCTGTAACGTTGCCACTGATCACAGGAGCTACATTTTCTATCCCCTCTATATCTCCTAGTGCCAAGGCTTCTTCATAGGTGAGGGAGGTGGTAGCCCCACGGCCAGTGATGTTTACCGTCAGTTGATTTGTTCCGAGTCCATTAAGCTGCTCCGTAATCTGAGAAGTAGTTCCCTGCCCCACAGAAACGAGGATGATAACGGATGATACACCAATAATAATACCCAGCATCGTTAAAAAAGCTCTTACTTTACTGCTGTAAATACTTTTTAGAGCCATCCGCATACTTTGAAATAATTTCACCTCGCATTCCTCCGATCTTCTACGAGGTTGCCATCCTGAATACGAATGATCCGCTTTGCTTGCTTTGCAATTTCGAGGTCATGTGTGATTAGGATGATTGTATGACCCTGCTCATTTAATTCTCGTATCATCTGCATGACCTCTTGTCCAGTTCGCGTATCAAGCGCCCCGGTAGGTTCATCTGCAAGTAGAATCGGGGGAGATCCAGCCATGGCTCGCGCAATCGCTACACGCTGCTGCTGTCCTCCTGAAAGCTCAGAAGGTCGGTGATGCATTCTCTCCTCCAAACCAACTTTAAGGAGTGCTTGCTGCGCTGTTTCTCTGCGTTCTCGATGTGAGAGGCCGCGGTATATTAGCGGAAGCTCCACATTCTCGACAGCAGACAACTTGGGGAGGAGATTGAAGTTTTGAAAGATAAAGCCGATCTTCTCATTCCGGATAACTGCCAGCTTGTTGTCGGATAACTTACGAACCTCTTGTCCGTCTAGGAGATAGCTTCCTTCATCCGATACATCCAGGCATCCGAGCATGTTCATTAGTGTTGATTTACCAGAACCGGAAGGACCTATAATCGCTACGAACTCTCCGAAGTCGATTGTAAAGGAAAGATTTTTTAGAACTGTCATAGTTTCTCCGGCCATAGTATAGCCATGGGTCATATTCTGGACTTGGATCAGTGGCGTTAAAGCACTCATCTACTGCCACCTCCGCCACCACCAGGTGCTCCGCCCGTGCCACCAGTACCACCTCCACTGAAGCCACCACCGCCATTAAAGCCGCCGCCGCCGAAACCGGCGCCACCCATACCGCCCATGCCACCTTGCATTTGCATCTCAGTACTAGTTGTACCTGTTTTGGTAGAGATGACAGTAGGGATGATCACTTTGTCTCCTTCATTAAGCCCACTGACAATTTCAATACTGCTCTCATCATGGATGCCCACTTCGACGGAAACTGTTCGCTGATTACTATTTCCACGGTTTCTTGTGCCAGCAGCTCCGTTAGGCATAGTACCGCCGCGAGCATCAGGAGCTCCACTAGGCATAGCACCATCGCGAGCATCAGGAGCCCCGCTAGGCCTCGGTGCTTGGCCCTCGCTAGAGGCTTTTGAGGAATCGGTTGAACCCGCTGAAACCGCTGTTAAAGGGAGAGAAACTGTGTACTTGCCATTTCTTTCTTGAACAGCTTCAATAGGTACGGTTAATACATCTTTTTTCTCAGCTGTTGTAACTGAAACTTCTGCCGACATCCCTACAAGGGCGCCTTCGGAGGTGGTTAAGCCAACGGTAACATCGAAGAGGGAGACTCCGTTCGAGACGGTGCCTTCCTTGGCAATCTTAGTAACACTCCCCTTGAATTCAGTGTCGGGCAGGGCATCCAATGAAATGGTAGCAGGCATCCCTATTTTCACTGTAGGAATATCAAGCTCATCCACCTGCACTATGACGCTTAAATTAGCATAATCGGTGATATCGATGAGTTCAGAGCCATCCATCGCTTTTTCACCGCTGGCTATGTTAACTGCTGTAACAGTTCCGTCAATAGGGGCGGTTAGGGGATCTGGAGGGATCATATCCTCTTGTACAGATGCGATTTTTTCGATTTGAGAAGCGATATCCGTTTTCGCTTTTTCAATCGAACGTTTGGCACTGGCTAATTCATCCTCGGAGGCACCTGCCACGGCAAGCTTCTTATACTGCTCCTGCTTGTCCTGAAGATCCTCTTCAAGCGAGGTAAGAGAGGTTTGTTCCTGCTTGAGATTGTCGCTCAAATCATCGCCTTCGAAGGTAATTAATGTCTGACCTTTTTTCACATTGTCGCCTTCTTTGACAAGCACCTCAGCTACGGTTCCAGCGTCCTTCGTTTTCACTTTTCCTGTTTCAGTGGCCGTGACGGAGCCTGCTCCAGATACATTTACTACGATATCGCCCTTCGTAACCGTGGCTGTATTAACGGGCACTTCAGCAGCCTGACTGCTCTTATCAGGCAAAAATATATACACCAACAATCCGGCTGTTACTACAGCTACTACTCCGATGGTCCAGAGCAACACTTTTTTCTTCTTCATTTCTTTCCTCCATAGATCATCAAATTTCTTTTAACTTAGGCCACCCCTCGCACGTTTACTAAGTGTCGGATGGATTGTTAGCACTAGAATCGGTGTTTGAAGTGGAATTGTTGTTTGAAGTCGTTGACGCTGTCTGATAAGTGACAACATAGGTCCCAGTTCCCAGCAAATTTCGATGACCTTGGAATTCGTCGTATACATTCAATCGGATCGCGCCGCCACCTAGAGTTTTGTAAAGATTGCTTGTGAATGTTGTGGTGTATGACTTGAAGTTCCCTAATGGTAGATCTGTGCCCAGTGTTAATGTCTTCTCCATCGTTTGTCCGAAGGGGTCGATCAGCTCTAGTACAAGCTTGTGCTCATAGGTACCCGATTCGTAAAGCGTGCTGCTCGACAGGTTGTAGGTTAGGACAGTGCTTAGCGTATCTTTTCCACCAGTGACGGTGGCGACTGCATTTGTAACGGATAGGTTATAAGGGAAGGATTCTACATCCAAAAGATTACTTTTTGACTCCACCGCAACATTATTTAGACCCAGTGACACCGTATTGATATAACCCGTTGAGTTCCCGCCAGGAGCCGTAAGTTTTCCTTCGGATACCCCTTCACCGACATAAAGAACAAGCTGAGAAGGATCTACTCCAAGTGGAAGCTTAGTCCAGACGGTAACCAGATTTTTTCCGTTAGGGCTCGTGGAAGTGGTAGACTGGTTGACCTCGGCTTCGTAATATTGATTGTCAGGCGTTTTGTAATAAGCTACGAGTTGAGCCTGCTCCGATTTACGTGTTTCCTCACTGTTCATTTCCAGTTCTGTGTACATGATATTGGAGCTTGCACCCTGATAAACCGTTGTCCGGCGCTCTAACACTTCTGCTTTTTTACTTTCAAGGTCAATTTGGAAGGAACTTAGTGCTGCAACTTCCTGAACACGGCTGTCCAACTGATTTGTACTTAAAGAAAGAAAATTAATTTTGCTTTCGCCGGAGGTTTCTTGCAGCGTTATTTTTAATTGATTGAACTGGTAGGTGTAAGGAACATTGGCCACGACATAAACGTCTGCGGATTCATTTGGCCCGAGTATGGTTTGCGTGCTTTCTGTGACGACTTGGGAAGTGCTGCTAATATCACTCTCACCAGCTTTAATGACACTTGTAAATGCAGGAAGCTGCACAGAGGTCGATTTCGTGTTGCGAATATTGATTTTAGCTACAAGCTGATCTTTGTCTGCCCAAGGTAGCCGCTGGATGTTCTCAAGCTTGACAGCAAATGTGCCGTGACTGTTCTCCACCGCGTATTCTGTATCCTGCCAGTTGTTAGTTTGGAGTGTGTAAGGAATCTGATAATAGGCCGTAGGAAAAATGATCTTACCCTCTACAGCGGGCTCAGTCATTTGCAGCTGTAGCGTTCCTTGAGCTATCGTTAGCGGAACTTCTGCACTGAGCTCAATTATTTTTTCTTCAAGGGGTTTGAGTGTAAGGTTTGCGAAAGCCTTCGTGTCCACCGGAAAGCTGTATCCTTCAGCGGCTTTAACGGTAAACTCATAAGCAGGCAAAGTAATCGCCTTGTTGCCGCTATTTTTTACTCGAAATTGCAGCGTCCACTTCGCGGTGCCGTTGTCGGCATAGACATTGGCGCTTTTTAACTGCGTCTCGACAGTATTATTGTTGATCGTAAGCTTCTTGATGACATTGCTAGCTACGACAAGATCTGGTGTGGTAGCAGCGGGAAGGTTATAGGTGACGATGGGCAAAGCTATTTTTAATGAGGTATCTTCTGCAGCAAACTGCAGAGTCATATTGTCTGTCTTCATATAAGAGGGAATTTCCGTCATGTAGTAGATCGTCTTTTTTTCCTGTGGCTGTACTTTGTAGTTACTGCTCGCATCATCAAGCGTTAATTCAAATACAGATCCTCCTGCAGATGCGAGGTATCCCATAAGTCCAGGATCACTTAGCACTTTGGTTCCTTGATTGGTTAAGCTCACACCTACTTTGGCGTATACCTTACCGTTATATTTGTAAATTTGCAGACTTTCCGTTTTGGTTGTTACGGGCTGATTATTCAAGGTTATCTTTTTACTTTGGCCTCTAGCGACCGCTTGTGAAAAAGCCACAGGCAAGGTGAAGGTCCCCAGCTTTTTTTGATAATCGGTACTGCTGAAATCCCAACCGAATACTGAAATCTTCACTCCATTTAAAGATGTGGATTTACCGACGTTTGCGTAATAGGTTACGGATTGACTGCTTTTGGAGGGAATAGATTTGATGGTTGCACTGCTGGTTACTGGGCTTCCTTGGATAACGGTTCCTCCGGCAGTAGTTACTTTAGAGAAATAGTCCACAAGATTGATGCTGCTTCCGCTCCCATTGTTATAGCTGAGGGTGTATGTAAGAATATTGCCGCCATCCTGAGTCAAAAAGCCAACATCGGTCAGTCTCACACTAAAGTTACTCTTTAAAGCTATCGAGCCGAGTTTATCCAGAGTGGATACAGTATTGGCAGTTGCTGTTTTTGTGGATGAAGTAGTCGTTGATGCAGCGTATGCTCCATACGCTGAAGCTTGACTCAGAACTGCTGCGCTAAGTATGATCACAGCTACTTTTGTTCTTCGTGCATGCATGTAATTCCCTCCCGGTATGAAAGTCCTTGTATTTTGAAGGTGATTTATGATTGAGTACAACCATGCCTTCTTAATAATGGAAATTATCAAGCTCCGCTGAACGTTAGCTGAAAAAAAGTCCCCAAAATGGCTCTGAACCTTAAAGCCAGCTTAAAGCCAGATAAAAATTGCCCTAATTATGCTTGAACTTGTCAAAACGACAGATTTTGCATATAATAAACAGACATATCTCTTGCATAAAAGAGATACCTGACAATTAGATTGAATTGTGAAATGCAGTGATGGAGAAGAGTACACAGTGCCTGACTTACAGGGAGGAGACGCCGGTGATTGAGAGCGTTTCTAGGATACAGAGCTGTCGAAGTTCACTCCGGAGCAGTTCCTTGAATTCCTTAAGATTGCCTTGTAAGGAAGCGTAGGGGAAACCGGTCACAGACCGTTATTTCTGTATAAAGTGAGATAGGTATCTGTCCAGCCAAAAGAGGGAATGAAGCTCTTAAGGGGAACAGATCAGCTTGTCTAACAAGGGTGGTACCACGGTCTTTTCGTCCCTTACCGGGAGGAAAGGCCTTTTTTTGTTGAACTAGACAATGATTGAAGGGGGCTGTACACGGCCATGAAAGAGAAGTTGGAAGCATTGAAGGTTGAAGCGCTGGCTAAGTTGCAGGAGGTTATGGATCCACAGGTTTTGAATGACCTAAGAGTGAAATATCTCGGTAAAAAAGGCGAGCTTACAGAAGTTCTACGTGGTATGGGAGGACTTAGTGCTGAGGAGCGTCCGGTTATCGGGCAAGTAGCGAATCAGGTGCGTAGTGCCATTGAGGAGATTATTGGAGCGAAGCAAGAGGCTTTTCAACAGCAAGAGACTCAGCAACGTCTACAGGCTGAAAAAGTAGACGTAACATTGCCAGGTCGCCGCATGCAGCAAGGGGGCGTTCACCCGCTTAGCAGAGTGGTTCAGGAAATTGAGGATATTTTCATTGGTATGGGCTACCGTGTGGCTGAAGGCCCGGAAGTGGAGACCGATTATTATAACTTTGAAGCCCTAAATCTGCCTAAAAATCACCCGGCACGTGATATGCAGGATTCCTTTTATTTAACGGATGACCTGCTTATGCGTACTCAAACGTCTCCGGTACAGATTCGTACTATGCAGGCTATGAACGGTGAAGTTCCAGTTAAAATCATTTGCCCGGGTAAAGTATTCCGCCGCGATGATGACGATGCAACGCATTCCTTCCAGTTCCATCAAATTGAAGGTTTGGTTATTGGAAGCAACATTCGGATGAGTGATCTGAAAGGCACCTTGCAGCAATTCGTACAAGAGATGTTCGGCCCGAATACAGACATTCGTCTTCGTCCGAGCTTCTTCCCATTCACCGAGCCAAGCGTTGAAGTGGATGTAAGCTGCTTCAAATGTGGCGGGGATGGCTGCAGACTGTGCAAGCAAAGCGGATGGTTAGAAATCCTTGGCGCCGGCATGGTGCATCCAAATGTTCTGAAAATGGGTGGCTATGATCCTGCTAAGTATAGCGGCTTCGCATTTGGTATGGGTGTTGAGCGGATTGCTATGCTTAAATACGGCATCGATGACATCCGTCATTTCTATAACAACGATATGAGTTTTGTAAAGCAGTTCAAGGGCGTTTAGATTTTTGGTGGGCGAGCTGGCTGACGGGTTAGGAGTAAGTAGTAATTGGGTTACTGATCTTGCTTAATAAAAGACTATTAATAGAAGGAACGGAGAGAAATTTTGGAACTGTAGAAGCGCCAGCGTTCGCCTTTATCCTCGGATTTCTACCGCGAGAAGCGGTTCTAATCAGGAAATCTGAGGATAACAGCGATCGGAAGTCCAATATTTTTCGTAGTGACTTCTCTAAATAGGACAGTTATGAAGCTTTGATCGAGTAATCCTAAATTGTACTACTCCCACAGGAAGCAGATCGAACGGCAAGTAGATAAATACATCTGAAACATAAAGGAAGTGAGCGGACATGAAAGTATCAACCGGATGGTTGGCTGATTATACATCGATTGAAGGAGTAACCGCCGAAAAGCTAGCGGAGAAGATTACCGCTGCCGGCATTGAAATTGACGGAGTAGAGCGCCGCAATAAAGGGATTTCCGGCATCGTAACCGGCTATGTGAAATCGAAGGAAAAGCATCCTGATGCGGATAAACTGAACGTATGTATCGTGGATGCAGGTCAAGGTGAAGATCTGCAAATCGTCTGTGGTGCAAAGAATGTAGCTGCGGGACAAACCGTTCCTGTAGCTCTTGTTGGCGCTAAGCTGCCAGGGCTGGATATCAAAAAAGCGAAGCTGCGCGGGGTATTATCACAAGGGATGATCTGCTCGGCTAAAGAATTGGGACTCAATGATAAATTGCTTCCTAAGGAGCAGCAAGAAGGAATTCTTGTACTTCCTGAAGGTACAGAGATCGGTCAAGATATTTCAAAGTTGCTGGGTCTAGATGATGAAATTCTGGAATTCGATCTGACTCCGAACCGTTCAGACTGTCTAAGTATGATTGGTGCTGCTTATGAAGTGAGCGCGATTCTTGGACGTGACATCAAATTACCTGATCCTGCGAGTGAAATGATTGAGATCAGCGGAGCAGCTGCTCAATCTATTTCCGTTAAGATTGAGAATGAAGAACATTGCAGTCATTACGCAGTTCGTTATATCTCAGGTGTTAAACCTGCAGCATCCCCGCTGTGGATTCAGAATCGTCTGATGGCGGCAGGGATTCGTCCAATTAACAACATCGTAGACATCACTAACTATGTGATGCTCGAATACGGACAGCCGCTTCATGCTTTTGATGCAGATAAAATAGAAGGCGGAGAACTCGGCGTTCGTCTTGCTCATGAAGGTGAAGTCCTGACTACACTTGATGGCCAAGAACGGAAGCTTGAGCCACATATGCTCGTTATCGCTGATGGTGCTAAGGCTGTAGCTCTGGCTGGAGTAATGGGAGGTCAGGATACGGAAGTTACTGCTGAGACGGTAAATCTCGTTCTGGAATCCGCTAAGTTTGACGGAGGAACCGTTCGTAAAACCTCGCGTCAACTGGGACTTCGCTCGGAAGCATCGCTTCGTTTCGAGAAAGAAGTGGATCCAAATGCAGTGATCCCTGCATTGAATCGCGCTGCAGTACTTATTGCACGTTATGCTGGCGGATCTGTGCATGAAGGAATTGTGCAAGCAGGAACAGTCGCAGGAGAAGAGAAGGTACTTACTTTGTCCTTGGAGAAGCTGAACCGTTATCTCGGAACAGATCTGTCCTTGCTAGAAGTGAAGACATTGTTTGGTCGTCTGCATTTCAAATGCGGGGATACCGCACAAGGATTAATCGAAGTTCAGGTGCCAACTAGACGTGGCGATATCAGCTATGATGTTGACCTTATCGAAGAAATTGCTCGTCTGTACGGGTATGACAATATTCCAACGACTCTGATTGAAGGTGTTACAACGCCAGGCGCATTGACGCATAAGCAATCACTCCGCCGTGAACTGCGTCGCCTGTTGTCACATGGCGGTTATCAGGAAGTGATGGGTTACTCCTTCATCCAGCCGAAACAAAGCAAAATGTTCCCTGAGTTATCAGAAGGCTCACAAGCGGTTAAATTGGCTATGCCAATGAGTGAAGAACGCAGTGTACTGCGTACTAGCCTTCTGCCACAACTATTGGATATTGCTAGCTATAATACCAACCGTCGTCAAAGCGATCTAGCGTTGTTTGAAATCGGCAATGTCTTCTTCACAGATGAAGAACAGTTGACTCGTCAGCCGCGTGAACTGCCGGTGCTGGGGTTGTTGCTTAGCGGTAGCCTAACCGTGAAGCAATGGAACGTTTCTGCACAGCCTGTAGATTTCTTTGATTTGAAGGGTGCGCTGGAATCTGTATTTGCTTATTTGGGTCTTACAGACAGAATTATCTACGAGGGAGATAGTCCAGAAGGGTATCATCCTGGACGTTCCGCATCGGTATATTTAGTCGGAGACGAGGGTCGTGTGAAGATTGGAACTATGGGCCAGCTTCATCCGGAACTGCAAAGAGAGCTTGATCTAGTGGATACTTATGTAGCTGAGATTCTATTGCAGCCGCTGTATGATAACACGCAAAGCCGTCTGCAATATAATGAGCTTCCACGTTTCCCAGGTATGGAACGGGATATTGCAGTGGTTGTAGATTCAACGGTACCAGCAGGCGATCTGCTAGCTTCCATCCGTGCAAACGGAGGAACTTTGCTGCAATCCGTACAGGTATTCGACGTGTACACTGGTGGCAAGCTAGAGAGTGGAAAGAAGAGTATTGCGATCTCACTGCTGTATCGTCACGGTGAACATACATTGACAGATGAAGAGGTTGGAGAGGTGCATGATAAGCTATTATCAGTCCTTCAACAAACTTTTGGTGCAGAATTAAGAAAATAGCAGGAATTGTGTAAAGCCGCAGCGAATCCATTTAGAAACTGAGATTCGCTGCGGCTTTTTCTGGGTAGAGTGAAATGCGGAGGATATCAGCGAGAATCTATTGATTACAAGGGATTTTGCCAAATGCTTAAGAAAAAAGCTACAATAGAAACAGTAAGACTAACTTAGAATCCGCACACATACAAAGGAGGGCACAACTGTGGCTATGGACCGGACACGTGTCGCCGTGGAGATATACGGAACTTCCTATAAACTCGTCGGAAGCAGCACTGAATATATGAAACAAGTGGCCCGTTATGTTGACGAACATATGCGCTCGATTTCTAAATCACACAACAGACTGGATACGCCGCGTATAGCGGTGCTTGCAGCAGTACATATGGCGGAGCAGGCTATTCAGGTTCAGGATTTTAAAAATGAACTCAACATGATGACTGGTGAACGCAGTGAACTGCGATTGGAAGTATCTCGCCTGCTGGAGGTTCAGCGGGAGCGGCAAGAAGAATATGAACGCCTTGAAGCGGCGGCTAAGGAAGAAGCTGAACGACTGATTGCTGCGGTTGAAGAAGAGCGCAAGCGTCATCTGGAGATTCAGGAGAATGAGCGCAAGGTACATGCTAACCAGCTGCAAGAGGCGACCCAAGCGGCTGAAGCCGCACGAGAGAAGCTGGAAGAGGAGCTGCTTGCGCGTGAGCTGGAGCTGCAGGCACTGCGGGCAAGTTATGAGGCTGAACAGTCTGCTATGCGTGAGAATCATCGAGAGGAACTAGCAAATGCAGAAGCCATCCGTCTACAGCAGTTGGAAGAGCAGAAGGCAGCGCATTTGCAAGAGCTGGAGAACATCCGTGAGACGCTGACTAAGGAGAATTCAGACTCCTTGTCTGCTCTGGAGCTTGAGTTAACCGAGACCAGGTCAACCTTAGAGAAACAGCTTGAGGAAACCAAATCAACATTAGGTAAGGAACTCGAGAAGACTAAGTTGACACTGGGTAAGGAGCTTGAGAGCACGACAACGAAGCTAAGCAAGGAATTGGCTGAAGAACGGGAAGCATTACAACGGGAGCTTGCTAAGAATAAGGAACTTCGTCAGTCACAAGGTACTCAGGAACATAGACATAAGCAAAACATTCAAGAGCTCGAGAAACAGCTGGCTGAGCTTCGTGGTGGAACAGGACAGCTTCAGTCTAGACTCCGTTCGGCTGAAGCCAGTCTTAAGAGTGAACGAGATGCTCGTCAGACGCTGCTCGGACAATATGAAGCGGTGGTTAAACGTGAAGAAGTGCTCAGTGAGGAGCTGCGTACTGCTACTGAGCTAGGCACGCTGTTGAATGAAGAGCTGGAAGAATTGCGCCAGCGTTATCAGCAGTCTCAGAATGAAGCATCAGAGCTGCGGAAGTCACTACAGGAAACGAATGATAATCTGCACCGTGTTCAGGAAGAACTCGCTGGATCTCTGGCGGAGGCAGCAAATTGGCAGGAGCTCTCGGATAAACGGATGGAAGATATTAGTGAGCTTGAAATGAACCTACTGGAGACCGAAGAGAAATCTTTGGCGCTTCAAAAGGAGATTGAGATCCTTCGTGGTCAAGCGGATGGATTAGTACAACAGTTAGATCAGGAAGCTCAGCTTCGTACAGATGCAGAACACGAAACTGCAGCACTCCGTGAACAAGGTGGACAGGTTCAGAAGGAACTGTCTGCACTTCGTGAACGCTATGAGGAACTGATCTCTCAATATGATGAAGTGCTGCAAGATGGAGAACGTCTACAGGAAAGATACCAACTGCTGCAAGAAGAAGGCGAAGAGACAGCTCGACGCTTAGAAGAATTGTCTGAAGCTAGCCTTGAGGCCGCTGCTACGGTTGCAGAGCAGCAGGATGTTCTGAGGGAAGCAGAGGCGTACGGCGCTTCATGGAAGCAAAAGTACGAGGAATTATTCGAGCGACAGCAGCAGTGGAGTGATTTGGAAGCGAAGCTGCGTGAAGAGATAGATATTTGGCAGCAGGAGGCCGGTGAGGCTGAGGCTAAGCAGAAATCTATTGAACGTGAACGCAGTGAGGTGCTTCAGCAGCTTGGTGAAGTCGGCGAGAACTATGAATTGGCTCAAGGACAACTTCGTCTGCTACAGGTCCAGTTTGAGATGCATCAGAATGAGCTACAGAAGATGACGGATGAGCATCGTAATCTTCAAGAGGAATATGCCAAGCTTCAGAATGAATATAATGAATGGATTCAACTGATCGAACAGGACAGTTGAATGTCGGATGCAAGAAAGAGGGCTGTACCTGATGTGTAGAGAGATCTATTTCAGGTCAGCCCTCTTTGTTTAATATATTCGAAAGAATAAGTTTCACACCATGTCTTATATTTCTCACTTAAATAAAAAGCCGATCGTCAGGGCTATTCCCTAACGATCGGCTTTTTAATGATTCATCTATTCCACAATGATTTTTGCGTTCATGCCGCTATGTCCGGATCCACACATAATCGAACAGGTCATTTCGAATGTGCCGGCTTCCTCTGGAACAATTACTTTCGAGGACTTTTTGCTATTAAGCTGGAGTTCGAATTCAGGGATAAGGATACCGTGATTGCCACTATCATTTTTAAAAATAATTTTGACGGGTACACCTTTTTTTAGATGATATTCTTCCTGATCAAAGCTGTAGTTCGTAGCTGTAATTGTAAGTTCTGTTTCTGCCTCGATCTCAGGCTCCGATGTGTTAGCATTGCCAGCAGCACTATCATTGCTGTTTCCACAGGCTGTAAGTGCTATAACGAACACAATTGAAAGTAGAATTACAAATTTTTTAATGATCCAAACCTCCTCCCAAGAAGTCCAAGCATAGTGAAAATGTGACAATTATGTAGACATCATAACTTAAAACTTAAGTAAGCGCTTTGATTAAATGTGAAAAATCCGTGAACAAGGGAGACTGTTCAAACTTTGTCGTAAATTGCAAATAAATGATGAAAATATAACTAAAATTTATTATAATGAAAGCTATTACATTAACGTACAAAAGTAGGGGATACATATTTCAAGCGCTAACGATACGCTAAATACGGAGGTTTGGCACCGTAGAATCTTAAAAGGTTATTGGATGGTAGTTATTCTATTATTAATCTCACAGTTGCTGTTTTTGTCGAATATTGACCGACTTCAAATAAAAACAACCATGGACACGAACCTATGGCACTTATTTATAGCTTGTAATTTACTAATTGTGGTCCTTATGATTACTGCGGAGCTGTGGCTTCGTTATAGTAAACAATCCCCTAAATATGGGGTGGTTAGTTGCGGATTTTTAGTGTCCTACCTTATGTATTTTGTATTAGAGCCTTTTGTCGATGGTGCTCAGATGACGCTCATGATGCCGATTATGGTCGCTCTTATTTATTTTGATCGTAAGCTCCTGTATCTAATGGGACTATTTAGTATTGTGTTTTATGCGGGAGTATATTTTGGGTTGGAACGGCCATTCCTACATAAACCGCTGCTTGAATTCTTAATAGTAGAGTGTGTGTTTATAATATTTGTAGGGATGGCTCTTGCTGTAATTATTCGTGCGCGGGAAGCGCGTGTAAATCTGGAGAGATTAACGAAGGAAGGCCAAGATCTAATGGTGGAGAGGGCTATTTCGGATAAGCTGCTGAAGATAGATGCACTCACTGGACTATATAATCATAAAACCTTTCATGAATATTTGGATTCATTATTGGAGCAATGTGAAAGCAACAATCTTCAACTACAGCTGGCGCTCTTCGATATAGATAACTTCAAGCAAGTTAATGATACCTACGGACATAGGGTTGGGGACCTTGTTCTTAAGGTAATTGCGGACAAGGTGGGCGGTATGATTGAGTTAAATGATTTTGCGGCTAGGTATGGCGGTGAAGAATTCGCTGTGATTTTTACAGACAAAAGTTTTTCAGAGTCTTATGAGGCTGTAGAAAAATTACGGATCAATATTGCTCAAATCGAGCATTTGCAGGCTGGAAATAAGCCGATTACTGTCAGCATTGGAATTTGTGATTATCAGCTTGGGGATGGGAAAGAGCTTCTTTTTCGTAAAACGGATAAAGCGCTCTATACAGCTAAAAAGCAAGGTAAGAACAGAGTGGTCAATTGTGCTGAGAGTCATGAAGCGGAGATTGTGTCATAAGGATAAAAACAACACAGAACCCTTATTACCGGAAAAGAACCGGAAATAGGGGTTCTGTGTTGTGAATAGCTTTCGTTACTTTGCTGCCTCAAACGGCGTGGATACCGGCAAAAATAAATCGACAATACCGATGACCAACGCCGCCAGGATAGCTCCTAGAATGGAAACGCTGACCCCACTCACTACGAATTGAGCGACCCAGATGACTAATGCACTAACGATGAAACCGACGATACCGCGCCCGAAGGGCGTTGCTTTTTTGCCAAAGATTCCTTCGACAACCCAGCCGAGTAACGCAATCACCAGTGCAAGGATTAGAGCGCTCCAGAAGCCACCAACCGAGAACTGTGGAACAATCCAGCTAACGACCATCAGAACAAGCGCTGCTACAATAAAACGACCCACATGACTCAAGAAATTCACTGTACTAACCTCCTTTGGCCCAAGCTAAGGATATGTGCAGTTCTTATTGTGACCTTAATACTTGTTTTTATGCTTTAACCGATACCAAATAGCGAAATTGGCTTGAATTCTGTATAATGGAAACATCTATGAAGGGAGCTGTGACTGTAATTGGACGACAAAATTTTGCATACGCTTGAATATCGCAAGATTTTAAATAAATTAATGCAATATACGCAAACCTCAATGGGGCGAATGACTGCGGAGCAACTAAGACCGTCCGGTGATTTTGAAGGTGTGAAGAAGCTACTTCAAGCCACGGACGAAGCGGCTAATGTAGATCGTCTGAAGGGGATTCCTTCATTCGGCGGGATAAGCGATATTCGAGCAGCACTAAAACGTGCCTCTATAGGTGGAATGTTGGGAACAACTGAACTGTTGGCAGTGGGAACTACCATTGGCGGCGCACGAAGAGTCAAACGATTCCTGGCAGCTATGCATGAGGAGGAAAAGATTGAATTCCTATTTTCACTCAGCGATGTTTTATCGGAGCAAAAACATGTAGAAGATGCCATCCGTTTATGTATAGACGAGAACGCAGATGTACTTGACACAGCTAGCTCTGAATTAGCTACGATTCGCCGTGAATTGCGCGGAGGAGAGACCCGAATTCGTGAGAAGCTGGATTCCATGATTCGTTCTTCTTCCGTTGCTAAAATGCTGCAGGATCAGCTGGTAACCATTCGTGGAGATCGGTTTGTTATTCCTGTAAAAGCGGAGTATCGTGCGCATTTCGGGGGCATTGTACATGATCAGTCCGGATCAGGAGCCACTTTATTTATCGAGCCTGAGTCCATTGTGGCGATGAATAATAAGCTGCGTGAAACACGGCTGCGTGAAGAACGGGAGATCGAGATCATATTGCATAGGTTAACAGCGCTTGTAGCTGATATAGCCGAAGAAATGACTTATGATATCGATATTCTTGGCGAGCTTGACTTTATCTTCTCCAAGGCGCGTCTTGCCCGAGATATGAAGGCTACACAGCCTCGTATGAACGATCGAGGGTATTTGAAGCTGCGCAAAGGACGCCATCCACTTATTCCCGCGGAGCATGTCGTTCCTCTGGATGTGGAGCTCGGCAACCAATATAGCTCCATTATTGTAACCGGACCGAATACGGGTGGTAAAACCGTTACACTCAAGACCATTGGACTGTTGAGTCTCATGTCGATGTCTGGGTTGTTCATCCCTGCAGAAGAAGGCAGTCAAATGTGTGTTTTTGATGCCATTTATGCAGATATAGGCGATGAACAGAGCATTGAGCAGAGTCTGAGTACATTCTCCAGCCATATGACGAATATTATTTCAATTCTGCGTAGAATGACTCCCAAGAGTCTTATTCTGCTTGATGAAGTGGGTGCAGGAACGGATCCGGCAGAAGGGTCCGCGCTGGCGATTGCCATTCTGGAACATATTCACCGGACTGAATGCCGCATGGTCGCTACCACGCATTATAGCGAATTGAAAGCTTACGCTTATGAGCGTAAAGGGGTCATCAATGCCAGCATGGAATTCGATGTCCAAAGTCTCAGTCCTACCTATCGTTTGCTGATTGGTGTTCCTGGACGAAGCAACGCTTTTGCAATTGCAGAGCGGTTAGGTCTGCCAGGTGAGATTCTGGAGCATGCACGCGGCGAAGTGAAGGAAGAGGATCTACGTGTAGAGCATATGATTGCTTCTCTCGAAGAGAATCGACTTGGAGCGGAACAGGAACATGAGCGAGCAGAGAGTATCCGCCGCGAAGTAGAGGAATTACGCAGCAGACAGCAGCAAGAGCTGGAGAAGCTGGAAAGTCAGCGAGATAAACGACTGGAGAAAGCGGAGAAAGATGCCAGCGCAATCTTGGAGAAAGCGCGTAAAGAAGCTGAGGAAATTATCAGTGATTTACGACGCTTAGCTATGGAAGAAGGCGCTTCAGTCAAAGAGCATAAGCTGATTGAAGCACGGAGACGTCTAGACGAAGCCGAACCTTCACCGCGTAAGAAAGCCGCTACTCGTAAGCCTGCTAAGACTCCGCGGACGATTGGTCCTGGTGACGAAGTGAAAGTAGATAGCTTAAACCAAAAAGGTTTTGTAGTGGAATTAAGCGGCTCTAAAGAGGCTTTAGTACAGTTTGGGATCATGAAGATGAAGGTAAGCCTGGATGATTTGGAACTGCTCTCTTCGAAAGCAGCCTCTGTACCAACGCCCCTTCGGCAGGCGACAACCGTTAAACGCTCCCGTGATGAGAACATTCGTAGAGAACTGGATTTGCGAGGTACGAATTTGGAAGAAGCGATTATGGAGACGGATCGTTTTATTGATGAAGCCTTCTTAGGAAATCTGGGCCAAATTTCTATTATTCATGGTAAAGGCACAGGTGTGCTCCGCACAGGAATTCAAGAATATTTGCGTAAGCACAGACATGTTAAGAGCTATAGGCTTGGAAATTATAATGAAGGCGGCGCAGGCGTAACCGTGGCTGAGCTGCAATAGCGGGATTGCCCGGCAGAAAGAAGGGAAAAGTGTGCAAGGAGATATTGATCTTTTGCTGGGTCATCCGCTAGGTGCCTTGCTTGGTTACTTTGCAGTAGCAATTCTTGGGCTTGTTGTTTTTCTGTCTATTTTTGAAATGGTAACGAAATATAATTGCTGGGAAGAAATTCGCAAGGGGAACTTGGCAGTAGCCATGGCTACTGGTGGCAAAATCTTCGGAATTTGCAACGTACTGCGTTTCAGCATTGAATCAGGTGTTTCGATTTATGAGACGATGAAGTGGTCGGTCGTCGGTTTTTTGCTGCTGCTGCTTGCCTATTTTTTATTTGAATTCCTAACCCCAGTGTTCTCTATTGATGAGGAGATCGCTGCAGATAACCGTGCTGTTGGGCTAATAGCGATGCTGATCTCGGTTTCGTTATCTTATGTGATCGGTGCAGCTATATTTTAAAAAATAGAAAGTTTTGCACCTCCCTACAAAGGATTCCAGATGAAGCTGGACAAGCTTTGAAATGAGCAGCTCCACTTTGTGGAGTATTAGGAGGATATCATGAAGATTCTTACCCGAGTTCTGTTTGTGTCAGCTATTGCTTTTATAGCAGCCGGTATTATTTATTTAATGATGAACTAAATTTAAACGTGAAGTATGAAGGAGATTATTAAGATGGAAACAACTGTATGCCCTTGGTGTCATACCGAAATCGTATGGGACGAGGAATTCGGACCCGAGGAAAATTGCCCTCACTGCAACAATGAACTTAACGGATATCGTACAGTTACTGTAGGGATAGACGGCATTGAAGAAGAGGAAGAAGAAGTTGTAGAAGAACCTAAACAAGAGGTTATTAATGATGATGATCTTTGGGGAGATGTCGACAAAGACAGTGTAGTTCCTATTTACAACACGCTCAACCAATTCGGTGACGATTATGATTTGAATAAGTATGAAGAGCGTGTATCGGGCATCTTAGCGATTCAGGAAGAAGCTCCGGAATGTACACAATGCCATGAGTTAACTATCCTTGCTGGTAAACAGCTTGTTAGCAGCTTCGAGCCATCTGCACCGGCTACACTAGGTGGACCTGTATTAACATCTCCATTCTCCCTTAATGTGTATGTGTGCCCGTCTTGTTTCCATGTACAGCACAGTCTAGCGCAGGAAGATCGTATTCAGCTCGTACGTAATCTGAGTACCGATAAAGCATAAGCATCCTCATAAAAAGCTTAGTCCTCTTAATGACCATAAGGGGACTAAGCTTTTTTTAAAAGAGCCTCAATATTGCTTATTTACGTCCGTTTTCTAAGAAGGAGAAGGTTTGGCTGATCGTGTCAATGAGAATAGATCAAGCTCCGGCCGATGTTTACCCGCAATCGTATCTGTTAATAACTCCGCAGCAATCATGCTGTACACCGTCCCATTGCCCCCATAACCCTCGATGAAGTAGCAATGAGGGTACTTGGGATGAGGGCCGATATAAGGAAGCCCATCACGCGTAGAGCCGAATACAGCACCCCAGGAGTATTCTATCTCAATGCCTTTGATTTCAGGAAATAAAGCTTCCAGCTCTTCCAATAACCTTTGACTTTGTGAAATCACTCTGATATCACGGCGCTCTGGATCCGTCAACGGTTCATCTTTACCTCCTGCAATAATACGTCCCTCCGGTGTTGTCCGAAAATACAAATACGGTCGGGCGGTTTCCCAGAGGAGGCTCCGCTCATGCCACTTGGGGAATTCCTTCAGAGGTTTGGTCATCACTGCATACGTATTGATCAGCTCAGCGCCCCGGTCTTTTTTAAACTCCTGCGTTTCATAACCCATTGCAAAAATAACCTTCTTCGCAATAATACGTCCGTTCTCTGTGTGGCAAATTACTCTATCTTCAGTAAACTCATAGTGTTTAGCCTCGGTCTGCTCATAAATGTGTACACCATTCATTGCTGCCTTGGCGATCAGGCTGTGAACTGTCCGGAAAGGGTTCGCTTCTGCATCACTGCGTGAATAAAGTGCAGCAGGTTTAGAAAAAGAATACACCGAAGCAATTTTATCCTCTTCCCAGAAATCAGAATCGAATCCGTGAGCAACGAGGTTCTTATATTCTTCTCGCAGAGCAGGTACATCCTCTGGTGTACTGGCATATAGAAGGCTGCTGCGAGGAATAATCTGGGGATCGATATCGAGCTTGGCTGGCAGATCCAAAATATTTCTAACCCCTGCTTGGGATAACTGATAAAAGAGCAAGCCGTTCTTTTCTCCAAAAGTGTTCATACATGAGGTTAACGATTTGTCGTTAGATATCTGAAGTAAACCAGTATTGGCATGTGAGCTTCCGCTTCCGACGCGTCTTTTTTCGATCAGAACAGCCTCAGCTCCGCTTAAAGACAAGCGATAGGATGCCATTGCTCCACCCATTCCAGCCCCTACAACCAGGCAATCACAGTGAATGGTATCCTCTAGCGCAGGATAAGTTGGTGGGTCTTGTAAAGTACTTCTCCAAGGTGGGGTACCGCTATTTAGTCTCATGAAAATGATCGCTCCTTCATTTGTTCCATAATTTAGTATGGGCGGCATTTTACCGTCTCATTCGCAGCATGTTCTTATTTTTGTCATAACTCTCTAGTGCTGTTGGGCAAATAAATGGTGTGCTTTGGCGGTATACTAAAGCCTGTTTGGATCAACTACAAGGAGGGACTACAACTCATGCAATCAATGCAAATGCAGGCACTAAGTGGAAAAGAATTGGAATATATCGCAGACTCCATCTCTAATGAGGACTTGCTTCTTAAGCAATGTGCGGCTACCGCCGCGACAACGCAGAACGAGCAGGTCCGACAAGTTTGTTTGCAGCATATCCAAAATCACACGCAGCACATGGATACACTTACTCAGTTACTCCAGCAGCATCAACAGTACGCACCAACAAGCCCACAATAATTGCATTATTAATCTTAAGGAGGTTATAAAATGAACGCACAGAATCCAGCAGCATTTATGCCAGATGAGGATTTAATGAACACCATTTTGTGTGATTTGAAGCGGACGGTTCGTGAGTATGCGACAGCTGCTACAGAATCGGCATGTCCAGCGGTTCGCCGGGTCTTTAATGAGATGACTATGAACACGCTTCGACTTCAGGGCGATCTGTATACGCATATGTCCCAAATGAATATGTATCCTGAGCCTGCAAAAGCATTGCGCCAAGATGTGGACAAGCAGCTTCAAACTGCACAGCAATTGCAACAAAAATCAGGTCAGTTCGTGCAGCAAAAAACAGGACAAACTGGATCTATTGCTCACAATGCGAACAGCCACCTTCATTCGAATGGACAACATCAACCGTCTCATTTAATGTAACCAAGATGGTTAGCGGATGAAGCATCCTGCCACATAACCTTAAGGCTGACGCCCGTTTATACCGAGAGCTCCGGTATAAACGGGCGTTTTTTGTATAAAAATCCATTTAGCTGAGTAAACCTAGTCTTCTATGCGGATATCATATGGGGTTATTTTGTTTGCAGAGATGCTCAATTCATGTCATATTAGTATTAAACTCTTTTCGCGGGGCGAAGCATGAATAGCGCAACGTCATTTGCGAACTATCCGGAGGGAAGGCATGAAGGAAATGAACGAACTAAAGAGGAAAGTGCTGGAACTGCTTAAAGAGGACGCGAGAAGATCTACTGCACTCTTAGCTACGCTGCTTGGCGAGGAAGAAGAAGACGTAAAGACGGCGATTGGGCAATTAGAGAAGGACCATGTAATTGTTAAGTATGCAGCCGTTGTAAACTGGGATAAAGTCGATGACGAGAAAGTGACAGCGCTGATTGAGGTACAGATTACACCCGAACGGGGTCGCGGATTTGAAGGCATTGCCGAGAGAATCTACCTGTATCCACAAGTGAAATCCGTTTATCTGATGTCAGGTGCTTACGATCTTCTGGTAGAAGTGGAAGGCCGAAACTTACGTGAAGTGGCCAATTTTGTATCCGAGAAGCTGTCTCCAATTGATTCAGTACTCTCAACTAAAACGAATTTTACCCTTAAAAAATACAAACAGGATGGGATCATCTTCGAGGAGCATGAGGAAGACAACCGTCTGATGATCTCTCCATAAAGGAAGTAATCATATGATCACGAACAAAACGCAGCTAACTGGAGAAGACAGCAAATCAATGAATTCTTATTTGGCCCCGCTGGTACAGCAAATTCAGCCTTCGGGTATTCGTAAGTTTTTTGATCTGGCTGCAGGCAGCAAGGATATCATATCACTCGGAGTCGGGGAACCTGATTTCAAGACCCCGTGGCATGTCAGAGAAGCTTGTGTCTATTCGCTGGAAAGAGGATTTACAGGCTATACATCCAACGCAGGAATGCCTGAACTAAGGGAGGGTATTGCGAACTATTTGCACACCCGTTTTGCAGTGGAGTATGATCCTGCCAATCAAATTATAGCAACGGTCGGCGGAAGTGAGGCTATCGATCTGGCTCTGCGCGCTTTGATCACGCCGGGCGATGAGATCCTCATACCAGAACCTTGCTATATTTCTTATTCGCCGATAACGGCTATTGGCGGAGGTATTCCTGTAGGTATCGAAACCATCGGAGAGAATGACTTTAAACTTACTGCAGAGAGTTTGGAAGCGAAGATTACTCCACGCTCCAAAGTTCTAATTCTGTGCTACCCGAGCAACCCAACGGGAAGTGTTATGACCCGAGAGGATTGGGAGCCGATCGCCAAGGTTGTAGAGAAGCACGATCTAATTGTAATTTCGGATGAGATCTATGCGGAATTGACGTATGGAATTAATCATGTCAGCTTTGCCTCATTGCCAGGTATGATGGACCGTACGATTTTGGTCAGCGGTTTCTCCAAGGCTTTTGCCATGACTGGATGGAGAATGGGTTATGCTTGTGGTCACCCTGATTTGATCTCCGCTATGCTTAAGATTCACCAGTACACTGTGATGTGCGCTCCTTCTATGGGCCAGGTGGCTGCACTTGAGGCACTGACCAATGGGATGGAAGAGAAGGATCGAATGGTCGATTCTTATAACCAACGGCGGAGGCTGATTGTTAAGGGTTTGCGTGATGCGGGACTGGAGTGCCATGAACCACAAGGTGCATTTTATGCTTTTCCAAGCGTGCGCAAAACAGGACTGACATCTGATCAGTTTGCACAGCGATTATTGCTTGAATATAAGGTGGCAGCTGTACCTGGAAGTGTCTTTGGTTTAGGTGGTGAAGGTTACTTACGCTGCTCCTATGCTACATCAGTAGCTCAACTGAATGAAGCTATTGAACGCATTGGTGCTTTTGTCACACAACTGGAACGAGAGAGAATGGAATAGAGAAAATTGGACTATAGCCTATCCTATAATCCTATGGTATTATTTTACTTTGAGAGTAATTAACCCCTATAATAGAACTAACAAGGACGTATTTTACTCTGGAATTAAGCGTTGCTTTGAAGTTGCTTTTATTACTTTAATGACATTTTGTGGCACGCGCTCAATAATACTTTTAGGAGGGATGATTGTGCTTAGTGCCGATTATTACTTACCTTCCTATGGAGGGCAGTGTTTTTCTGGAAGTGGGAAACTGTCCCCCAAGGGTGATGCTTCTGCTCGCATGCTCTCTCTGGAAGATGAAATTAGAATACTCCGTAGCAAAATGGAGCAGCTTTTTTTGCAGGAAAAATCATTCACTTCAGATAATGTGATTGAAATTAGCAGTTTACTGGATCTCAAGATAAATGAATACATGAAGGGGCGTCCAGTTGGAAAATAACGTCGCTACATGCTGTTGAAGAGGACCCTAGGGTCCTCTTTTTGTTGTTCCTTTAAGCTCACACATCGCAACATTGCAGTCACACTTGGAGAGAATATGCCTATACTCTTCATTTGCCATTTTTATATAAGAAAGCTTAAACTAGCATTATGTGATTTGAAGAATGGATAGGAGGAGTAAGCCATGGTGATCTATACACGCACGGGTGATGCGGGTCAAACTTCAGTGATTGGTGGCCGGGTTGGTAAGGACGATGTCCGAGTTGAAGCTTACGGAACGATCGATGAACTGAATTGCTTTGTAGGTCAGGCAAGGAGCCTGATGGAGGACGATCAGTTTGATGATGTACGCGAGCAGCTGCTGGAAATTCAGCATGAGCTATTCGATTGCGGAACCGATCTGGCTTTTATTAAGCTAGGTGATGGTGGTCAATATATGGTAACAAGTGAGATGGCTAAACGGTTGGAGGGCTGGATTGATGAGCTTCAAGCAGAGAATCCACCACTAGAAAAATTCATCCTCCCTGGGGGCAGTCCGTTGGCTTCGGTTCTACATGTGTGCCGTACGGTTTGCCGCCGGGCGGAACGCCGGGCAGTTACACTTGGAAGAAATGCAGACATTAACCCGGAAGCAGTTATTTATTTGAACCGGTTATCCGATTATTTCTTTGCGCTGGCTAGGACGGCTAATACACGGGCAGGGATTACTGATGTAGAATACATTCGCAGTAAAAAGGTGTTCCGAGACTAATATGACTAGCTATTATTCACCAATTACTTACATTATACCGCCAGAAGAGGATGACTGGTTGCTGAAGACGATCCTGCATAAACGGATGGATGTCTCACGTAAATTGTTGTCACGCCTTAAGCAAACAGAACAAGGGATTACATTAAATGGAGAGCGTGTTTATATCAGCGTACATGTTAAGGCAGGCGATATTGTACAGATTCGCATGGAAACAGAGACTTCGGATGATATTTTACCGCAGCCGATTCCCTTTGAAATTCTATTTGAAGATGAGCATCTGCTCGTAGTAAACAAGGCAGCAGGGATCATCGTGCATCCCACACACGGACATTACACTGATACGCTGGCTAACGGAGTAGTTCATTATTGGGCGCAAAAAAATGAACGTTTCCGCTTTCGACCCGTCCATCGTCTGGACCAGGAAACCTCCGGTGTGTTAGTCATCGCCAAGAATCCGTATAGCCATCAGCATATTTCTGAGCAGATGATTGCGGGTACAGTGGACAAACGTTATTCTGCATTTGTTCATGGGGCTCCTGTGGAGCCTTTCGGCGATATCGACGGACCTATTGACCGTGATCCTGAGGAGCCGCATCGACGTATCGTGACACCGGATGGTTATCCTTCTCTGACTCGGTATGAGGTTAAAACCGTATACGCACAAGGTTCAAAAGTTGAACTGAAGCTGGAGAGTGGTCGTACTCATCAGATTCGGGTCCATATGACCTCTATCGGCTGTCCTTTGATTGGTGACAGCATGTATCGTCATGAGCTGTATAATCTACCGGAATTGACTTTAACTCAAAGTGAACAGTTGGAGTCCGTTGCAGCACTAGATGCCTCCATACCGCGTCAAGCACTGCACGCGGTGCGTCTGACGTTCAAGCATCCGGTGCTGCTGCAGGAAATGATCTTTGAAGCTCCTTTGCCGCCTGATATGGCGGCCTTGGAGGAAATACTGGAGCAAGGACCGATAGCGATTTTGAGGTAAAAATTATCTTAGTGATGTTAGCGAGAGGGCGAATTGGTTCTGGAGAAACGGAGTGTACGCCTTTATCCTCGGATTTCATCCGCAACAAGCGGACTAAATCAAGAATTCTGAGGATAACAGCGATCGGAAGAATAATTTGCCAGCGTAGTCGCACTCATCACTACCATTAAAGGAGAACAACATGAGCAAACTAAAAGTATATCAATATCCAAAATGCAGCACCTGCCGAAGTGCAGTAAAATGGCTACAAGCTCAAGGTCATGAGCTAGAGCTTCAAAACATCGCAGAACAGCCGCCTACCGTTGAGGAGCTGCGTGAATTGCTGGCCAATAGCGGACTTGAACTGAAAAAGTTTTTTAATACAAGTGGTGAAGTCTATAAAGCATTGGGTCTAAAGGACAAAATGGCACAGCTTAGTGAGCAGGAGAAGCTTGAGCTGCTCGCGAGCCGTGGTATGCTAAATAAACGTCCGATTGTCACTGATGGTGTTAAAGTTACGGTAGGCTTTAAAGATGATCAATATGCTGAAGCTTGGAGCAATGCTTCCAAAGTATAAATCCGTAAAGGGGATGTCCCAACAGTCATTTCATGGCTGTTGTGTCATCCCTTTTTGATTATCTAGGAAAATCACAAAAGACCAAGATTCTATAATATACTTATATTTCTCGCTTAAGCTTACCGCCCTTGCAAGGGCACCGATGGTGTTTTTACTTGTTAATTTCAAAGGATAAGAATAAGCTCCCATATGTGTAACTATATGATCCCTTATCAGATCAAGTATTTTCTGATAGAATACTCTTTGTGCAATAACATGGACAAGCGCTTAATAACAATACAATGAACGATTAAGGGAGAGGTTTATACATGAGAGCAGAAACAACGGGCCGTGTAATGCTTGTAGATGGAATGGCTCTGCTGTTCCGGGCCTTTTATGCGACCTCTTATGGAGGATATATTCGCAAGACAAAAGCTGGATTGCCGACGAATGCGGTGTATGGTTTTTTGCAGTATTTTTTCGATGCAGTAAGCACATTTGAGCCTTCTCACGTCGTATGCTGCTGGGATATGGGCAAAGGAACGTTCCGCACCGAGAAATACGATGGATACAAATCGAATCGGATTGAAGCCCCGTTAGAGCTGATTCCGCAGTTCGATCTAGTAAAAGATGTAGTAGCTGAGCTTGGGGTGCCGAATATTGGACTTGCAGGCTATGAAGCGGATGATTGCATTGGTACGCTGGCTTCTTGTTACAGTGAAAACTCTGAGGTATATATTTTGACGGGTGACCATGATATGCTTCAGCTCATTGATGAGAATGTTAAAGTCGTCATTATGAAAAAGGGACGCTCTAACTATAAAGTGTATGACCTTGCAGAATTGCTGGAGGAAAAGGGGCTAACCCCTAGACAAGTGATTGACCTGAAAGGCTTTATGGGCGATACCAGTGATAATTATCCCGGCGTAAAAGGGATTGGTGAGAAGACTGCGCTGAAACTGCTGACCGAATACAGAACAGTTGAAGGTGTAATTGAGAATTTGCATCTGCTCCCTAAAGGTGTGCGTACCAAAATCGAAGCAGATCTGGATATGCTGCATTTATCGCGAGAGCTAGCGGAAATCCGTTGCGATGTACCAGTGGTCTGCGAGCTGACGGAAGCCTTGTGGCAACTACAGCGGGAAACAGCTGCGCGCAAATTTCAGGAGCTAGAGTTCGGCAGCTTGATGCATTTGATTGCTGAGGTGCAGGACGAACGGGGAATTGTACAGATTGAGTTAGGCGATTTGGGTTAAGATCAGACACCCTTCATGCAAAGATGCATGGAGGGTGTTTTGTTAAACTATAAGAACGTATAAGTTTCACACTATACATTATCCTTATCTTTCTCTCTTAAACGCTACCGTCCTTATAAGGACGCCAAAGGCATTTATACATGTTGTGATAGCGCTTCATTCGACGTATAATTAGGGCTGGTGATTGCTTTTTTTAATGATATTATTTATTTATGTATGGGTAGCGTTTCAACTTCTAACTAGAGAAAGGGAGAGAATTGCTGTGAAGCTATTGGGAGCGATTGAAGCAGGCGGAACAAAGTTTGTATGTGGGATTGGTTATGAGGACGGTACCATTGTTGACCGAGTTAGCTTTCCGACAACAACACCGGAAGAAACGATGGGACTAGTAATAGACTATTTTAAAGAGAAGAATGTAGAAGCATTCGGAATCGGATCTTTTGGACCGATTGATCCCGTACTGGACAGCCCTACTTATGGTTACATAACAACGACACCAAAACCTCACTGGGGACAATATAATCTGGTAGGCACAATGGCTGAGCAATTTAACGTTCCGATCGGCTTTGACACGGATGTGAATGGTGCAGCGCTTGCGGAAAGTAAATGGGGAGCGGCTAAAGGTCTGGACAGCTGTCTTTATATTACGGTTGGGACAGGCATTGGAGCAGGAGCGGTTGTTGGCGGCCAGATGGTCCATGGATTGTCACATCCTGAGATGGGACATATTCTAGTTCGTAGACATCCAGAGGATACGTTTGAGGGTTACTGTCCTTATCATGGCGATTGTCTTGAAGGATTAGCCGCAGGTCCGGGGATCGGCAAACGCTGGGGACAACCGGCAGGAGAGCTACCAGTGGACCATCCGGCATGGGAAATGGAAGCTCACTATCTTGCACATGCACTCATGAACTATGTGCTGATTCTGTCTCCTCAAAAAATCGTAATGGGCGGTGGTGTTATGAAGCAAAGCCACCTATTCCCGTTGATTCGCACTAAGCTGCAAGAGTTATTGAGCGGATATGTTCAACATCCATCGCTTAATGTCGACATCGATAATTATGTTGTCTCACCAGGTCTTGGAGACAATGCAGGGCTTGCTGGAGCGATTGGATTGGCTACATTAGCTCTAGCTAGAAACTAGTATAAAAAGACATTGACTGTTCGGTAATATATGGTATTCTAGGATCTAACAGTATAGCATTTAATGAGGGAGCACCTCTTTCGCGTTTATCGTGAGAGAGGTGCTTTTTTGCGTTCGGGGTCTGATTGAGAAAGGATTTGTTCGCTCCGAAGGAGGCTCTTCCCAGAAGGTTATTGTGCTTGCTGTAATGTTGAGAAAGGTAGGGATGAATATGCAAATTGTGTTTATGAACCGTTTATCCAGAATATCTGGAGTGGATCAAGAGGTGTACGCCCAGTTGTGGATTGGAGAGGAAGAGGGGATCTGGAGTTTGGGCTGGCGTGATTTTTCAGGTGGGGAGAATTACATTGAGAATTTGTGGTATGAAGGTGGTTCATGGAATGAGATGCTCTGTGTATACAGGCATGAGCTAGCAGTGAAGATGGGAGATGGCTATCGACCCTTAATCGATGGGATATTCCACGAGGAGGATAGTCTTACTGGACGTAATCAGGAGCAGCTGAAGCTTCAATATTACAGCGAACATTATGGGAATGAAGCCATTTATGAAGAGTTATGTGCTTGGCGCCGTGGTAAGGCTTCGAGTGAACGGAAGGCGCCCTATATTCTCGCCAGTAATCGTCTGTTGCGCTTGTTAAGTACATTTCTACCGCATACGCCAGAGGAACTGATGCAAATTCCGGGTGTTGGAGAAGGCAAGATAGCGCAGTTTGGGGCTGATTGGCTGGCTATAACTACTTCGGTGGCAAGGGAACATGCTTTCCCTCTAAATTGGGTGCATGAAGTAATTGAAGAGGAGTCTTTCGTCTCTTGGCTTTATAAACAGAAAGAAGTCAAATATAAGAAGCAGCTAGAACGACTGCGCTTGCGGAGGATTTTGCTGCAGGGGATCGAGAATGGGTTGGGCTTGGAACAGCTTAAGGTGAATAGTGGAGTGAACCGGCGTGAACTGATTGAAGCGGTAGAGGAGCTAGAAAGAGAAGGTTATTCCGTCGAGAAGCTGATCCATGTAGAGCTTGGCAATATGCCGCAGAATGAGCAGGATGCGATATGGAATGCCTATGTGGAGCTTGGGGATCTTTTCCTAAAACCGGTGTTACATAAGGTGTATGGCGACGACTTTTCCGCTGCTGAAGGATTGGATATTTATTATGAGCGTCTGCGATTGATCCGCATCCGTTTCCGTCGAGAGCAAACGCATAAAGTGGGCATGGCGACCAGTTTTTAAATTTGCGCATACCAAAAAGACGAAGGCTTCCTTATACCTTACGGTTACAGGCCCTTCGTCTTGCTTATTCGTCCGGTTCGTTTCATAGCCATTCCTTCTTGCGGAAAACATACAGCATCCCACAGCCTAACGTCAACATAACGCCTATAACGCCATAATAGCCATATTTCGTATGAAGCTCGGGCATATGATCAAAGTTCATACCGTAGATTCCGGTAATTACGGTCAGGGGCATGAATATTGTTGTGATCGCAGTAAATACTCTCATAATTTCATTCGCGCGGTTGGCGATACTGGATTGGTATGCCTCTCGTAAGTTGCCCATGAGATCGCGATACGTCTCAAAGGTTTCAGATATTTTAACCGCATTTTCATAAATGTCGCTAAAATATTTCTGCAGCTGATCATCAATCAGACGGAGGTCTTTTTTATTTAGGGTATTGATCACTTCTTTTTGTGGCCCCAGCATTTTCTTCAACCATAGAATTTCACTTCGCAGACCGATAATTTCACTGAGATGTGACTTCTTGGTATGCATGAGGATATCTTCTTCCAGCTTCTCGATCCGAGCTTCAATTCGGTCGCCGACGGAGAAATAGTTATCAACGACAAGGTCAATTAGCAAGTAAAGGAACATATCCGGTTCACTTACTTCTTGCTCCCAGAGCATAGGCTTCAGGATTCGTAGTTCATTGATCTTTTGTTTCGTGACAGTGATGATGTAATGTCTTCCAAGGAATACATTGAGCGCCCGTAGGAAAATTTCTTCATCGTCAAAGCGGATGCTATTTACAACTATAAAGTAGTGACTTTCGTATATTTCGATCTTTGGACGCTGATCCTCTTCGCTAAGGCAATCCTCAACAGCAAGATCATGTAGGTTGAACAAGGGCTGAAGCAGCTCCAAATCCTCAACATCGGCGTCAATCCAATAGAACCCTTCCGTTGGGGGTGTTAGTGTTTCATCAATTTCATCAATAGGTGTAAAAACCCCTGCATTTACCAGCCGGATTTTCATCTGATTTCACTCCTCCTATCCCCAGGTCTTCACTAGGGACTGCTAAATTAAGCACAGAGAAAAAAATCAGCTTGGCCGGCGGTACAATCAATACATAGGGCCAAATGACGTTTCGAGGGCATGAAGAAGAACTGCTCCCGCCGCCGGCAAGCTGATGATTATCCTGTGTGGTTGCTCATTCTGTACACATATTTGCGAGCTCGGGTCGCCTTCCATCCTTCTTCTCACCTCTTCTTTTCGTTCAGGTATGAAATACTTGTCTAGTATAACAACGGAGTATGCCTCTTTCAAGCAAATTTATTGTGATTTTGAGGCTTCTTCAGCATTGTATGGACTTGACGAAAAGGAGGTTCATGATTTAAAGTGAATTTTAAAGTAATTTAATTGAATACAGCTAAATCTTATCAAGAGCAGGTGGAGGGACTAGCCCTATGAAACCCGGCAACCGGCGTGTAAACGCACGGTGCTAATTCTTGCGGAATTTCTGCAGACGTCTAATCGTCTTCAGGAACATTCTGGCAGATGAGAGAGGCGCATATGACTGTAGATATGACCTTTCTCGATTTCCGAGGAAGGTCTTTTTATGCTCAGCAAGCCGCAGTGCGGCAAAATAACTAAATTCAGCTAAGGAGTGGAAAGACAATGCCAATTAAAATTCCCGACAGTTTACCGGCGAAAGAAGTACTATCCGGAGAAAATATTTTTGTGATGGACGAAAGTCAGGCTTTCCATCAGGATATCCGTCCACTACGGATTGCTATTCTGAACCTCATGCCGACTAAAGAGACGACAGAGACTCAATTGCTGCGTTTAATTGGAAATTCGCCACTACAAGTTGATGTTACTTTATTGCATCCGCGTTCCCATATTTCCAAGAATACTTCTGCTGAACATTTGAAGAGCTTTTACAAAACCTTTGACGAGATCAGCCACCGCCGTTTGGATGGTTTAATCGTTACAGGTGCTCCTGTAGAACAAATGGAGTTCGAGGAAGTATCGTATTGGGAAGAACTGAAAGAGATTTTTGAATGGAGCAAGGACAATGTGACTTCAACCATGCATATTTGTTGGGCGGCACAGGCAGGCTTATATCATCATTTTGGTGTTCGTAAAGTGGCATTGCCTGAGAAATGCTTTGGCGTCTTCGCTCATACGATTAATCAAAATAACATTAAACTGTTGCGCGGCTTTGACGAGGTATTCCATGTACCACACTCTCGTCATACCGATGTCTCCCGTGAAGATATTGAGAATAACCCAGATCTGCAGATTCTGGCGGAATCCGAAGAAGCTGGTATGTATCTAGTGGCTACAAACGACGGTAAACAAATATTTGTGACCGGACATTCCGAATACGATCCCCTATCCTTGAAATGGGAATATGACCGTGATGTGTCTAGAGGGATGGAGATGGCTTTGCCGAAACATTACTTCCCTAAAGATGATCCAGAACGTACACCTCCAGCAGTGTGGCGTGCGCATGCCAATTTATTATTCTCTAACTGGCTCAATTACTATGTATATCAAGAAACGCCTTATGATATCGACCCGATTGTTTATTAATAATAGCGCTACAATATAAATTAGGAGGCATTAATCATGGATGACAAACTTAGGATTGAAAGTAGACTGGCTCAAATAGGTTCTCAAGAAGATCCTGCCACAGGAGCAATTAATTTTCCAATTTATAATGCAACGGCATTTCGTCATCCAAAACTCGGTCAAAGCACAGGGTTTGATTATAGCCGCACCAAGAGTCCGACCCGTTCAGTGCTTGAGAATGCAGCTGCGGAACTGGAATCTGGAGATGCAGGATTTGCTTGTAGCTCAGGGATGGCAGCGATACAAACAGTGCTTACCTTGTTCGCTCAAGGCGACCATCTGATCGTTTCGCTGGATCTTTACGGCGGTACCTATCGTTTGTTGGAACGGATTATGTCCAAGTTTGGAATCACTGCTTCTTATGTAGACACGAATGATTTGGATGCACTGGAAGCTTCGCGTCGTCCAAATACGAAAGCTGTATTTATTGAAACGCCAACGAATCCACTTATGATGATCACGGATATTGAAGCCGTGTGCACTTGGGCACGTCACCATGGGTTACTTAGCATTGTAGATAATACGCTGCTGACTCCATTCTTCCAACGGCCTATAGAATTAGGTGCGGATATTGTAGTTCATAGCGCTACTAAGTATTTGGGTGGTCATAATGATGTACTGGCAGGCCTGATTGTATCCAAGGGTGTAGAATTATCAGCTGAATTAGCTATTCTACATAACTCTATTGGCGCCGTGCTCGGACCAACAGACAGTTATCAGTTGATGAGAGGCTTGAAGACATTGGCGCTGCGTATGGAGCGTCACGAAAGCAATGCACTAGCGATCGCTCACTACTTATTAGAGCATCCAGCGATTGCGGAAGTGTTCCATCCAGGATTGCCTGATCATCCAGGACATGAAATCCAGAATCGTCAATCTTCAGGCAATACCGGTATTTTTTCTTTCAAATTAAAAGATGCCAGATACGTAGAGCCGCTTCTTCGTCATATTCGTCTTATTGCATTCGCAGAAAGCTTGGGCGGCGTAGAGTCACTTATGACTTATCCGGCTGTACAAACACATGCTGATATTCCTGTGGAGATTCGAAATGCTGTGGGTGTAGATGATCGTTTGCTGCGCTTCTCCGTCGGTATTGAACATGCAGAGGATTTGATTGCTGATCTTGGCCAAGCACTAGAGGCCGCTAGGGCAGAAATTGAGTCCAAGTAACAGGAAGAAATGTTCAATCGAGTGTTAGTGGAGAAATAGAGTATAACTAGCAGTATCGCTTAGTGCGATGCTGCTTTTCTTTTGGATAGGAATTTGCGAAGAATGTAAAAGCATTTTTCAAGCTGTTCAGATTGTGATACGATGAGGAAATGAACTGTTCAATTGTATGAGAAAGGGTTGTCACCTTGAAAAAGAGACAACGTTTTTTCTTCCTGTAATTTTGTGATTCTACCATACCCCTAAGGGTTTAGAAGGAGGATGCGAACGATGAGTGCGATAGATCTTATTTTGGACAAAGCCCTACGGGGTGAACGTCTCCAATTGGAAGATACCATCCGACTGTTCGAGAGCAACGAAATTGAGAAAATGGGTGCAGCTGCAAACACCATAATGGAACGCTGGCATCCAGACCCGATGGCCACGTTTGTAATTGGTCGTAATATTAACTATACGAATGTATGTGATGTCTACTGCCGTTTCTGCGCATTTTATCGCAGACCGGGCTCTGATGAGGGTTATGTATTGCCGGATGAGACGATTTACCAAAAAATCGCTGAGACTATCGCTGTAAATGGTACAGAAATACTGATGCAAGGCGGTACGAACCCAAATCTTCCTTTCAGCTATTATACCGATATACTTCGCGGAATTAAGCAACGTTTTCCTGAGATTACAATGCATTCCTTCTCTCCTGCTGAGATTATGAAGATGAAAGAAGTATCTGGATTATCGCTCGAGGAAGTTGTGCGTGAAATCCATGCTGCTGGCCTGGATTCACTACCAGGTGGGGGAGCGGAAATTCTCGATGATCGCACACGCCGCAAGATCAGCCGACTTAAAGGCTCATGGCGCGAGTGGATGGACGTAATGCAGACAGCGCATAAGATCGGTATGAATACGACAGCTACGATGGTCATTGGACTTGGTGAGAGTATGGAAGAACGGGCATTACACTTACTTCGTGTGCGTGAGGCTCAGGACGAGTGTATTGCCAACAAATACGATTCAGAGGGTTTCTTGGCCTTTATCTCTTGGACCTTCCAACCGGACAATACTAACCTGAAGCTGGATAGACAAACGCCTGAAGAATATCTGAAGACGGTAGCCATTAGTCGCCTTGTTCTAGACAACATTAAGAACTTCCAGTCCTCTTGGGTAACAATGGGACCAGAGGTCGGCAAGCTTTCCCTTCAATATGGCTGTAACGATTTCGGAAGTACAATGATTGAAGAAAATGTAGTATCTTCTGCGGGCGCGACCTACAAGGTCAATATCGAATCAATTACTCAGCTGATCCGCGAAGCAGGCAAAATCCCGGCACAGCGGAATACACGCTACGATATTCTGCGCGTGTTCGATGATGCTAATGCGAAGATTGATAATGATTTCATCATGCAGAACTAGAAATAATATATAAATTAATTCAGCGCTTGTTGCTCGTTAATCCGTTTTGTGGATGATTGAGCAGCAAGCGTTTTTTTGTATGGTTAAGATTTCGAAGGTTTATTTTACCTGTGAACATAAATTCATTATTTTATTACATTTTTGTATACACATTATTATCCAAAAGTGATATCATGATCATATCAAAAGAATATCTTATGGGGGTGCTTTTTATGAAGGAGAAGACGCTTCGTCCTGTCAGCGGATTTTGGGTTATCGCATTAATTGCAGTTTGTTTGGCTGGTGGAATCTATGGTGCTGTTCAGGAGTATATTGCAGTACCGGTCATTCTGTTCGTTGTATCAGCAATACTATGTACGAGTATTACGGTTGTACAACCTAATAAGTCGGTTGTAGTCACCTTTTTCGGCAAATATGTAGGGACTATTGCAACGAGTGGACTGTTCGCAGTTATTCCGTTCAGCGTACGTAAGACGGTTTCCCTACGCGTTCGTAACTTTAACAGTGTGAAGCTCAAGGTCAATGATGTTGAAGGTAATCCGATTGAAATTGCTGCAGTTATCGTCTTTAAGGTGATTAACTCCGCTAAAGCCCTCTTTGATGTAGATAAATACATGGCTTTCGTAGAGATTCAGAGTGAAACGGCGCTGCGTCATGTAGCCAGCAAATACCCTTATGATAACTTCAATGAATCTGGGATGTCCTTGCGTGCCAATGCAGATGAAATTGCTAAAGAGTTAGCGACTGAGCTTCAAGAGCGTTTGTCCTTATCTGGTGTAGAAGTCATTGAAGCCCGGCTTACACATTTGGCTTATTCAACAGAAATCGCCAGCACCATGTTGCAGCGGCAGCAAGCTTCTGCCATTCTGTCTGCTCGTCAAATCATTGTTGAAGGTGCAGTTGGCATGGTCGATATGGCGATTAAACAGCTTAAAGAGAGCGGTGTAGTGGAGCTTGATGAAGAACGTAAAGCGGCCATGATTAATAATCTGATGGTGGCGATCGTGTCGGAGCGCGGAGCGAGTCCGGTCATTAACGCCGGCTCGTTGTATTAAGGCGGTGCATCATGGCGGCCAAGAAAAGCTTTCCATTGCGGATCGATCCGGATCTGCATGAGGCGTTGGAACGTTGGGCGGGAGAGGAATTTCGCAGTGTAAACGGACATATCGAATACTTGCTGCGTGAGTCTTTGAAACGTGCAGGCCGCTTACCTGGGAAACGCCGAGAAGAGTAACCTGTTAAGGACAGTTCTAGCGCTATTTCCTGGCTGCAGAACTGTCCGTGTAGGTGACTGTTTCCGCGGTTTACAAAATTTTGCCCCCTCTACAGACTTGACTGTCAGAGAGGACGGATTTATAATTACTCCATAATTCACGTTAACAGCTTTGACAAAGATATGAATGGATTGTTCTGGACCGTATCAGAGAGAGGGAACATAGGCTGTAATTTCCTCCGGTATCCTACTATCGATTTACCCCTTTGTAGCTGCGGTTATGAATTCCCTGAAATGGGATAGTAAGAACCGCCGGTTCATGGTCGTTATTCCATGCTTACGAAGGATTCTGACTCGACTCTGCTTTAAGAGCAGATTGAGAGAATCGAATTTGGGTGGAACCACGGGTGCAATCGCTCGTCCCTTTGCGGGACGGGCGTTTTTTGTATGCGTGGATATTTCCGTTTCGAAAAATTTAAAATTGTTGTTTGGCTTAAGGAAATGAAGGAGGAAATTAAAATGGTAAGTATTAAACTTCCGGACGGTTCCGTTCGGGAATACGCAGAAGGTAGTAATATTGATGATGTAGCGGCTTCTATTAGTAGTGGACTTCGCAAGAATGCGGTGGCAGGGAAATTGAATGGTATTGTCGTGGATCTGTCCACTCCGCTAGAGGAAGGCGCATTGATAGAAATCGTAACTTTGGATTCACCAGAAGGCTTGGAAGTTATGCGTCACAGTACTGCCCACTTGATGGCGCAAGCTGTAAGACGTTTATATGGAACAAAGGAAGTTAAGCTTGGTGTAGGTCCTGTTATCGAAGATGGCTTCTACTACGATATGGATTTGGAACATCCGCTTAATCCTGAGGATCTGCTAAAGATTGAAAAGGAAATGGATCGCATTATCTCTGAGAACCTTCCAATCGTACGTAAGGAGGTTAGCCGTAAGGAAGCGCTCCAAATATTCGGTGAGCTAGGCGATCCTTACAAACTTGAACTAATTGAAGCATTGCCTGAAGATAGTGTGATTTCGATCTATGAACAAGGCGAATTCTTCGACTTGTGCCGGGGACCACACTTACCGTCGACTTCTAAGATCAAAGTCTTTAAATTGATGAATGTAGCTGGTGCTTACTGGCGCGGCGATAGCAAGAATAAAATGCTTCAACGCGTATACGGTACAGCTTGGATTAAAAAAGCGCAGCTCGATGAGCATCTTCGTCTGCTTGAAGAAGCGAAGAAACGCGACCACCGTAAGCTGGGTAAAGAGCTTGAAATCTTCACATTTAATCAATTGGTAGGCCAAGGCTTGCCGATCTGGCTGCCTAAGGGTGCTAAACTGCGCAGTATTCTGGAACGTTACATTGTGGATCTGGAAGCAAGTCTAGGATACCAGCATGTATATACTCCGGTTCTTGGTAATGTTGAACTATATAAAACTTCTGGACACTGGGAGCACTATCAAGAGGACATGTTCCCTAAAATGACTATTGATAACGAAGAATTTGTTCTCCGCCCAATGAACTGCCCGCATCACATGATGATTTATAAGAGCTCCATGCACAGCTATCGTGATCTGCCGATCCGTATTGCTGAACTGGGTATCCAGCACCGTTATGAAATGTCAGGAGCATTGACTGGCTTGCACCGTGTGCGTTCGATGACTCTTAATGACTCCCATATTTTCTGCCGTCTGGATCAAATTAAAGGCGAGTTCATTCGTGTAATCGAGTTGATTAAACAGGTATACAGTGACTTTGGTATTAATGACTACCGTTTCCGGTTGTCTTATCGTGATCCTAAGGATACTGAGAAATATTACGCTAATGACGAAATGTGGGAAACTGCACAGCGTATGTTGCGTGAAGTTGTAGAAGAAGCTGGTCTGCCATTCTACGAAGCAGAAGGCGAAGCTGCTTTCTACGGTCCTAAGCTGGATGTGCAGATCAAGACTGTACTAGGCAAAGAAGAAACTCTCTCCACTGTACAGATCGACTTCTTGCTGCCTGAACGCTTTGAATTGGAATATATCGGTGACGATGGTCAGAAACACCGTCCAGTTGTTCTACACCGCGGTATTTTAGGTACTATGGAGCGCTTTGTTGCTTTCTTGTTAGAGAACTTTGCAGGATCACTGCCGCTTTGGCTGTCTCCACAGCAGGTTAAAGTTATTCCTGTTTCGACTGCCTTCGACGATTATGCTAAGGAAGTTACAGACAAGCTGCGTCGCCGTGGTATCTCTGCTGAGGCAGATTTGCGTAATGAGAAGCTTGGCTATAAGATCCGTGAAGCTCAGCTAGAGAAGCTACCATACATGTTCGTAGTTGGCGAGAATGAGATGAATGCCGAGACAGTTTCCATCCGTAAGCGTGGAGAAGGCGATATGGGAGCTAAGCCGCTTCAAGAAGTTATTGAGCTGCTGGCTCAGGAAATTGCAGATCGTGTAATCTCCTAATTACTTGTAATAATCAACACCAAAAGTACGTCTAATAAGAACCTCTGTCATATGCCCATAAGGATCGAAAATTGATCTTTATGTATAAAATTTTGTGAATCGGGAAACCTTCGCTAATAAGGGGGAGGTTTATCACATGAACAAAATGGGCATATTTCAGAGGTTTTGGTGTCTTTTCGTCACAATAGTCCTACTGTTGACTGCTGCAGGTATCATTCCTGAATCCAAGCATCAAGCAGTTGTGGCCAATGGGACAGAAGACACATTACAGCACACAGATATTAGCAAAACGCTTTCGAACGAATTGCAACATACTCAGGCTAACTCAGGTTCAATGAGAACCAAAGATCAACAAGCTATTCTCACCACTGGCCGTGCTACCTTGTTATCAAACGAGCCATATTCCAGCGTACCGATCGTTCCTGCGACAACAAAAAATAAACCAGTAGCTACAAAGTTACCACAGAGCACTAAAGCTCCAACTACCAAAGGGAGTGGGGGTACAGGCTCTTCAAAATCGCCGAATTCTATTCCCGTAGCTGCGCCAGCTCCTGACCAAATTATTACTTCAATGAAAGTGATGGCGACGGGTTATACTGCGGGTTATGAATCTACAGGTAAAACATCTAAACATCCCGAATACGGAATTACCTATTCAGGTGTTAAAGTACGTAGAGATAAGAACACAGTCTCGACTATTGCTGCTGACCCTAAGGTAATCCCGTTAGGGAGTATACTTTATATACCTGGTTATGGATACGGCATCGTCGCTGATACAGGATCTGCCATTAAAGGGCGGAAGATTGATTTGTATTTTGCTACTACGAAACAGGTGTATAAGGAATGGGGCAAAAAATCAGTTGTAGTTCAGCTCATTAAGCGAGGAAACGGTACATGTACAGAAGTGATGCTGAAGAAGCTTACTCAGGCGATTGAGACTTACAATGCTGTACCGCAATCCCTGCTGGAAGAATCCATTTAAGATATAGCGGTTATATTTCAATGAATTTGGTGGATTGAACTTAATTTCACTTGGTCATGCATAATAGTGACATCACCTTGCCATAATACGGACTGGGGCAGAGCAATAGCCTCATCCGAGATGTTCTCTTAGTAAGCATTATCTATGCTGCATAAGGGATAAGGGAGGTGAATTCCGTGGCTAATAATAAAAAGTCTAAAGTTCAAGAAAACTACAAAACACCGAATGAAAAATACAATGCTGAGTTTGCTGTTGAGAATGACGGCACAACTAAGCAAAGTGGAAATACTTCTAAACCAGCTCAGAAACCGCAACAATAATGCGCTACTGAAGCAGAAGACTGCTGAATAAAGAGACTGTCCCAAATCAGTTTATAACTGAGGGACAGTCTTTTTTTTATATTTCATATATAATGAAGTAAATGGAATATTAACCCATTCGTCTCGGTCTAGAGACTGAGTGGAAGTTCCTTCTCTCGCCGCTGTTTATGAGCGCTTCCTTCCTGTAGACTAAGGCTATAAGATTGAAGAAGAGAGCGTTCCACTAATTTAAAGGGGAAATGGAATATGAAAAGAAGGTTCACAAGTCAGATTTTTGGCGGCTTGATCCTGATAGGGATTGGAGCCATGTTTCTACTTAGACAGTTGGGTTACACCGATTTCAGCTTAGGTTATTTAATCTCAAATTATTGGCCTGTTATCTTGATCCTCATGGGGATGAAGCAACTCCTGGGTACGGGAGACGAACATCAAAAAGGTGGATCTTCACCTATCGGCGGTTTTTTCTTTCTGGCGATCGGAGTGTTCTTCCTTGGACGAAATTTGGACTGGTTCGATATTTCAGCCGGGGATTTTTTCAAAATGTTCATTCCAATCATGCTGATTGGTGGCGGTCTTTATGTGATTTTTAAACCACGAGGTTCAGTACCGCCAGTGCCACCTGCGCCACCATCACCACCTGATTACTTTCCTCCAGGAAAAAGCTCGCTAGATGTGGAGCCGCCAAAACCGCTGGATTCCACGCTAGATGAACAATTCGAGCAGAAATTCGGTAAATCTTCTGGTGGGAGAGACTGGAATATTAATCTGCAAAAAGATGAAGAAGAGGATGAGGACGGAACTGGAGCTTTTAAGTCCACCGCTGAATCACGTTGGCAGGAGAAACAGGAGCGTCATGAGCGCAGACGTCAGGAACGTCACGAGCGGCACGCTAGAAGACATGGGGAATGGCATGAGGAGTTCCATAAGACAGAGAGTAACAACAAGGAGTCAACCAATCGCTCTGCTTTTATCGGGGATGTTCACATGGGTCGCGAGCATTTTCAACTGAAGAACACAAATGTCTCGCAGTTTATAGGTGATACTGTACTGGATCTGACGAACGCGCAAATTGCTTATGGAGAGACGAAGATTAATATCTCCGCTTTTATAGGCGACATCAAGGTGTACATTCCGAATGATATGGATCTTGGGATCTCAGTGAACAGTAGTTCATTTATCGGCGATATGGAAGTTCTGGATCAGTCTCGGAGTGGATTTATGAGCAGTGTTCAATGCAAGACGCCTTATTATAAAGAAGCGGGCAAAAAAGTCCGCATTAACGTAAGTGCTTTTATAGGTGACATTAAAGTTAAAACGGTGGGTTAGATGGGAACAATCTTTAGTAATACCAAATGGTTGTTGTTGTTTTACTTTTTGCTCACTGGAGCCGTAAGCGCCGGGTTGATGTATGCAGGCACTTGCCTTGGGTATATCGAAGTAATGGATTATCGCATGTGGCTGTACTTATGTCTTGGGATCGTGTTATTCACTGTTGTAATCGGCTATATGGCAGGTCAGCGTATTCAGCGGCGGATTGATCATCTGGATCTAAACATGCTGCAGGTGGCAAAAGGGAATTTGTCCGTTCGTATGCCAGAGAGTGATGACCAGTCTTTTGCGAGAGTGTACCATGAATTTAATGTCATGATGGATACGGTTGAGAACAAGATGCAGCTTCTACAGCGATTGGGTGAACAAGAGGTTATTGAGAAGGAACAGGCAGCGGAGAGTGCGGTGTTGGAGGAAAGAAGGCGTATGGCCCGGGATTTGCATGATACGGTGAGCCAACAGCTTTTTGCCATCCATATGTCGGCTTCTTCGCTGCCTAAAGTGCTGAAGGTTAATGAAGCTCAAGGTCAATTGGTAATGGATCAGTTAATTGCAATGTCACAGATGGCACAAAAGCAGATGAGAGCACTTATTGCACAGTTGCGACCGGTGGAGCTGGAAGGCAGGAATCTTTTCGAAGCACTGGAAAAATGGTTCCCTGATTATTGCCGCCAGAACGGCTTAAAAGGAATGAAGGAGCTTGAGCTGCAAGGAGAATTATCTGAGGCTATTGAACATCAGTTATTCTTGATTATCCAGGAGGCTATGGCGAATATCGTGAAGCATGCTGAAGCTAGACTGGTCAGTTTATCACTGCGTGAAGGGTCAAGACAGGTTGTGCTGAGTATTAGCGACGACGGTCAAGGTTTTGAACATATACAGCAAAAACAGGGATCATACGGCCTTACCACCATGCGCGAACGTGCGGAGAAACTGGGTGGACAAGTGGAGATTATTAGCCGAAAGGGTGCGGGAACGACCATACGCGTACATATCCCTAAGTTTGTGCAAGGGAACTCTGAGTTAGAGGAAAAAAGAGCATTAGGAACAGATACAGAGGACGAGGAGGAATAGAGCATGAGCGTCATAAGAGTGTTGCTCGTGGATGATCATGATATGGTGCGGATGGGTCTTAAAACATATCTGATGCTGGAGCCGACGTTTGAGGTTATAGGAGAAGCAGCAAATGGACAGGAAGCGCTGGAGATGCTGCGTGCTGGCGGACATGAAGGCTTACCCGATCTCGTGCTAATGGATCTGATGATGCCTGTGATGAATGGTGTGGAGACTACTCGTGCAGTGCTATCGGAATTTCCTGGTCTCAAAATCGTTATCTTGACCAGCTTCTTAGAGGATGACCTCGTCGTGGACGCTATAGAAGCTGGAGCAGTCAGCTATGTGCTCAAAACCGTATCGGCAGAGGAACTGATCTACGCACTGCAAGGCGCATTTCGCGGTATGCCAGTTATGACTGGTGATGTATCGCAAGCGTTGACACGTGGCATTCGCCAGCGTACCGTGCAAGGTGATTCCTCCGGCTTGACGGAGCGTGAGAAGGAGGTCTTACTGCTCATTGCTGAGGGCAAGACCAATAAGGATATCGGCGAGGAACTACATATCAGCATCAAGACAGTGAAGACGCATGTCAGTAACCTGCTGATGAAATGCGAGCTGGATGATCGAACCCAGTTGGCTATTTATGCTCATCGGAAGGGTTGGGCTCAGGGTTAGGTTTGTTGTTCAAGATGATTTGGGGTAGTTTACGGGTGCTTAAAAGTAAGTTATAGGGAAAACGTCCCTTTAAACTTGAGTTTTACGCTTGTATACAGGACTATAGGGAAATCCTCCGTATAAATTCCTTGTTTTTCTCATAAATAGCTATATTGCTGAGAATTATAGGGAGGTATTCCCTTTAAATCTTGATTTCTTGTGATTTTTGGTTAATTATAGGGAGTTTTTCCCTATAATTATTGATCATTGTTTGTTCCTTGTTCTTGGACGTCGTTCTAGGGTTTTGTTCTAGGTTGTATGTTGGAAGTTCGGGCCGCGTTGTTATCCGCGCCCGAGCTTCTTTTTTACATACCTGCCTAGGGATTGGGTATCAGAGCGAAAAGTTTACGTCCGCCCTTGAAATCATGTTCCACTCGCAGTGTCAATTCATAGGAACATGATTTCAACAGCGGTGTAGCCTGAAACCTAGTCCTGACCAACAGCGTGCGCCTTTTGAACCAAATCCCGTCTATTTGCCTATATCTTTTATCTCCGCTTAAATTGTTTTTAATGTGACCTTAAGGTTTAAAGTACAAAATAAGAAACAAGAAAACAAATTAATCCTTGTCAGGCGACAGGATGCAGGAGGTAAATAAACATGGACGATAACAAAAACAACTTTAATCGAGACAATGGACCAGCACCAGATCGGGATTGGGACAATAATAACCATAATAGCAATAATAATCAGTCATCCGATTCCGGATCATCATACTACTATTCTTATGGACCATTTAAATCATTGAACAAAGATGAAAGTAACGTAGACGGAAGTGCTCAGCATTACAACCGGATGGAGCCGGAGCGTGTCGAGATTACACCTCCACAACCTGTAAAACAACTTCCATATAACAGTTCATATCGCAGTACAGGCTTTGATGGTAATGGCGGTGGACGTGGAGGAAACGGCGGAGGCGGTTCTGAAGGTGGCGGTGGCTGGCAATTTAATAAAAAGCCAAAAAGCTCAGTGAAAACAATATTTGTTTCCTTCTTAGCGGGTATGGTCGTTCTCTCAGGTTCTATGTTCATGGCAGATCGAGGCAACTGGTTCACAGGGGACGCAACAACCATTGCAAGCTCAGGATCAAATGGAACGGCGAAGACGACGAATGAGAGTGCTAGTACTACACCTAATACTACCACTACATCATTGGTGAAAGGATCTCGTGATGTGACTGGCGTAGTTGATGCGGTTGGACCAGCAGTCGTCAAGATTGAGACGCTAGTGAAATCCGGTTCACGTAATGGAAGTTCATCCAGTCCGAATTTGAGTGATCCGTTCTCTCAATTTTTCTTTGGGGATCAATACGGTGGAAGTGGTTCTTCACAAAATGAGCAGGACTCGAAGTCAGGTTCAAATTCTTCATCGCAGCTCATCCCTTATGGAATTGGAACAGGCTTCATTTATGAGAAATCCGGATATATTTTGACCAATCAACACGTCATTGAAAATGCCGATGTCATCCAAGTTACAGTGGATGGCGTGACCAAACCTTACGAAGCAAAATTGCTAGGTTCTAGCAAAGATCTGGATTTGGCAGTACTGAAGATTGAAGGAGATACTGATTTCCCTACAGTTGCTCTGGGAGATTCGGATAGCTTGAAAGTAGGCTCAGAAGTGGTTGCTATCGGTAACCCACAAGGCTTCGACCATACAGTAACTTCTGGTGTTCTTAGTGCAAAAGGACGCAGCATCGATATCAACGAAGAAGACGGTAGTGGAACACGCAACTACAAAAACCTGCTGCAAACGGATGCTTCTATCAACCCTGGTAACTCCGGTGGTCCGTTGCTCAATATGAATGGACAGGTAATTGGTATGAACGTAGCTGTTAGCACAGATTCCCAAGGTATTGGTTTCGCTATCGCTGTGAATACGATTAAAGAAGTCGTAGATAAACTCGAAGCGAACCAAGCGATTCCAAAAGAACCCGTACCATTCATTGGTGCAACGCTTATGACGATTACAGATGAAGTAGCTAAGCAAATGGGCACGGATATTAAAGAAGGTTCTGTAGTTGCAGACATTATCTTTAAATCGCCAGCGTATGCCGCTGACTTGCGCCCTTACGATATCATTACAGGTGCAAATGGAACAAAATATGCAACAAACCAAGATCTGATCGCTTTCATTCAAACGCTAAAAGTCGGTGACAAAGTAACGCTGAATGTGGTGCGCGATGGTAAAAATATGGATCTTTCCGTAACAATCGGCAACAAGAATGATTTTGATACGACTACTGGGCAAAGTCAGAAGTAATAACACCGGACGGTGAATAACGCGGAAGGGGCAACCCTTCCGTTTTTTGTCTAAACATGGTGTGACTGCTACAATATAAATAAATAGAAATGAACAATGGGGGCTGCTTGATGCGACCGAATATTCTTATTATTGATGATGATGAAAAAATTATTTCCATGCTGCGCCGGGGGCTAGCTTTTGAAGGCTACGATGTGAAGACAGCGGTGAATGGAGCGGATGGTTTACGAGCAATCCTAAGCAGCGATCCGGATGTGGTGATTTTGGATGTTATGATGCCTCAGGTAGACGGATTTGAAGTCTGTCGTCGTTTGCGAGAAGGGGGCAGTAATGTACCTGTTCTAATGCTTACGGCCAAGGATGAAATTGAGCATCGTGTGAAAGGGCTTGATCTGGGTGCGGACGATTATCTAGTTAAACCATTTGCGCTGGAAGAGTTACTTGCGCGTGTGCGAGCATTGCTTCGGCGCAAGAGTGAGCAAAGTGGCGGCAGTGAGCAAGCGGTTACTTACGAGGATATTACCTTGGATGTGGATTCACGTGAAGTGACACGCGCCGGCAAGAGACTGGAGCTGACAGCGAAGGAATTTGAGCTGCTACATCTCTTTATGCAGAATCCGAAACGGGTGCTTTCGCGGGATCTGATCATGGATAAAATATGGGGTTATGATTATAGCGGTGAATCAAATGTACTTGAGGTATACATAGCTATGCTACGTCAAAAGACGGAGGAGCATGGCGGTAAACGCCTCATTCAAACGATCCGGGGTGCCGGTTACATTCTAAGAGGTGACAACTAACATGTCTATAAGATTGCGGCTGACTGCTTGGTATTCAGGGATTTTGGCCGTTATGCTGCTGGCCTTATCAGCCGCAATTTACGGTTTTGTCTATTTTAATACGTATGGGGACTTGAAGGATCGTCTGAAGGTACAATCTGAGCAAACGAAACTTTTATTTAGCGTTGATCGCTACAATGGTGAGCTGAAACTTGGCGGAGTCGGTCCTGAAAACTCCAATTTATATACGCAGATTTATACTTATGGCAGCAAAAGCTTGTCACAATCGACAAATATGATTAACTTTGGCCTACGGTTTGATTATCCTGCTAAAGATAAAATTGCAAAAGGATTTCGTAATGTTGTTGTGGACGGCAATCAGTTTTTGATCTACGAGATGCCTATCGAACTAGAGCATTATAATAATAATCCAGTGGCTGTATTACAAGTCGCTGCCTATGTGAATGAGCAGAATAAGCTATTGGAGCGTTTGAAAAATATATTGCTTGTCGGTTCTTTTGCTACCTTGATCGCGGCATTTACCTTTGGTTTATTCCTGGCACGTAAAGCGATGAGTCCTATTGGGAAAGTGATTGAAGCTGCAAACGGTATCCAGACTGGGACAGACCTAAGCTCCCGTATTGAATATGATGGACCTCCGGACGAAATAGGTCGTTTAATTGAGACTGTCAATAACATGCTTGGGCGGATGGAAGGATTCTACACAGAGTTAGAGGATTCTTATGCAGCTCAGCGTCGATTCGTTTCCGATGCATCACATGAGCTGCGGACTCCACTAACAACCATTCGTGGGAATATCGATCTGCTGCAAAAGGTTTGGGAGATGGAACCGGGCGAAGGGAAGATGAGCGAGGCTGAAATTCGCCAGCTCTCGATGGAATCGGTGAAGGATATCGCGGACGAGTCTAAGCGAATGAGCCGACTTGTAGCAGATATGCTCTCGCTCGCTCGTGCTGATACAGGGCGAACCTTCGAGATAGAGCCGGTGGCACTGGAACCAATGATGACTGAGATCGCGCGTAGGGCATCCTTCCTGCCTCGTCAAGCGGAGTGGGTTACAGGGGATATGTCCGTCTTAAATGGAAAATATGTTGTGGGTAATAAAGATTATTTACAACAAATGTTATTTATTTTTATTGATAATGCTTTTAAATACACGCCTTCTGGTGAGGTAAGTTTAGATACGATTTTCTATCAGAATCAGGTTGGTATTCGGATCACCGATACGGGGATAGGTATGGATAAAGATGAGGTTCCATATATTTTCGACCGTTTCTATCGTGCAGATGAATCACGTGGAATTACAGAAGGAATTGGGCTTGGTTTATCCATTGCTAAATGGATTATTGACGAGCATGGTGGGTCTGTGGAAGTTGTTACACGCCAAGGCGAAGGAACTACTTTTGTGATCTGGTTGCCGCTTCTCTTTGCTCCGCCGCTGGAATAGGGTATAATTTAAAGTGTGTCCTATTACAGAAGTCAACGAAAGCAGAAAGTTGGTGAAGTCATGGAAGTCATTAAAATTTCTCCCCGGGGATATTGTTACGGAGTAGTCGATGCTATGATAATGGCACGGCAGGCTGCGCAAAATCTCGATCTTCCCCGGCCGATTTATATACTGGGCATGATTGTTCATAATAGTCATGTCACGAATTCGTTTGAGGACGATGGCATCATTACCTTGGACGGTCATAACCGTCTGGATATTCTCGATAAAGTAGACAGTGGAACTGTTATATTCACTGCTCACGGAGTTTCACCTGAGGTACGCAAGATGGCTAGGGATAAAGGATTGACTACGGTCGATGCTACCTGTCCTGATGTGACAAAGACGCATGATCTCATTCAGGAGAAAGTCGATGACGGTTATGAGGTTATTTATATCGGCAAGAAAGGCCATCCGGAACCGGAAGGTGCTGTCGGCATTGCGCCAGAGCATGTGCATTTAATTGAAAAAGAAGATGAGATTGCAACTCTATCCATTCCTTCTTCACGGATTGTAATTACGAATCAGACCACTATGAGCCAGTGGGACATTAAGAATATTATGAAAAAGCTACTAGAGACCTTCCCAGGTGCTGAAGTGCATAATGAGATATGTATGGCTACTCAGGTGCGTCAAGAGGCTGTAGCGGAACAGGCGGGTCAATGCGATCTAGTGATTGTCGTTGGCGATCCACGAAGCAACAACTCTAATCGTCTGGCACAGGTGTCGGAAGAGATCGCAGGTGTGCCTGCTCATCGGATTTCTGATATCTCTGAACTAAACACCGACTGGTTGAAGGGTGTAAATATTGTGGGGGTTACCTCTGGCGCGTCTACACCTACACCAATTACCAAAGAAGTTATTAATTATTTGGAGCAGTACGATTCCGAGAATCCCGAGACATGGGAGATCAAACGTACAGTGAATATGGCGAAATTACTTCCTCCGGTTAAGAATAAGAGCACAAGCACTACTTAATGCGCTGTAAGCGAACTTATATATTTGTGTTAGGACAAAAGCGCGTAACCTCGTCTATCGAGGTTACGCGCTTTTCTATTTAGAAAAAGCGGTTTCATCTTATAAATCAGGAAATAGGATTGACGGTAAAGGATTTTTAGAGTAAAATCGCTTTATCGGTTAAAAGCATAAAAGCTTAAAAGCTTAAAAGCGAACACGCGTCGTAGTGCGAGTGTGTTGAGCGAAATTATTATAAATTTTAAGTGTAGAGAGGAAGTTATTAAAATGATCGTCATTACATCCAATCAAACGCCAGAAGAGCAGGTTAAAGATATTATTGCAGTTATCGAAAAAGAGGGTCTGCAGGTACATCTCTCTAAAGGTGCAGATCACACTGTTATCGGTTTAGTAGGAAGTGTCACTCCTAAGCTTGCAGAGCATTTGCGGCAAATGAAGGGAGTAGAGAACGTCGTAAAGATCTCCAAGTCTTATAAGCTAGCTAGCCGTGATTTCCATCCAGAGGATACCATTATCGATATCAAGGGTGTGAAGATTGGTGGAGAGAATCTGGTGATTATGGGCGGACCATGCGCCGTTGAGTCTCCAGAGCAGATTGATGAGATTGCCCGTCTGGTTAAAGCTTCAGGTGCTCAGGTACTGCGTGGAGGCGCGTTTAAGCCCCGTACAGGTCCATACAGCTTCCAAGGCGTAGGTGTAGAAGGTTTGACTATGATGGCTGAAGCAGGAAAGCGTCATGGCCTATTAACCATTACAGAGGTTATGACACCAGAGTATGTGGATATTTGTGCAGAACATGCTGACATCCTCCAGGTGGGTACACGGAACATGCAGAACTTTGATTTGTTGCGTAAGCTGGGTACTTGTGGAAGACCTGTCCTTCTGAAACGCGGCTTCAGTGCAACCTATGATGAATTGCTCAATGCAGCGGAGTACATTTTGGCAGGCGGAAATAAGGATGTAATGCTCTGTGAGCGTGGTATTCGTACATTTGAGACTTACACACGCAATACGCTGGATCTATCGGCTATTCCGGTTCTACAAAGCTTAAGCCACCTTCCGGTAATCTCTGACCCAAGTCACGGCACTGGACGTCGTGAGTTAGTTGAACCTATGGCTAAAGCTTCGGTTGCAGCTGGTGCAAATGGTCTAATCATCGAAATGCACACAGATCCGGACAATTCTATGACAGGTGACGGTGTTCAATCGTTATTCCCTGAGCAGTTCGATAATCTGCTTAAGGATCTCGAAAAGCTTGCTCCGATTGTTGGACGTAAGTTTTCAACTTCACCAGAAACCGTTTCGGCGCTATAATTTTTAAGAATATAACAACCTTGGAAGTCCTCTAAACCCGCGGTACAGCGGGATAGTAGGGCTTCTTTGCTATTGGATAAGTTAGAAATGTTATGAATATTAGCGAAAATAATGGATTTCACGAAAGCGTTAGAATATCTTACATTGCTGAAAGAAATACCTGACATAAGCATTGACGATGTTAGGTATGAGATTTATAATGACGACAGCAAATAAAAATGAAACAAGAACATTTGCATACTGTGAGGGGCTTAATGTTCGGAACTTGGGGGAGGAAAAATTCATGTCGGTTGAAAAAGTGTTGCAAACAATTAAAGAAAACAATATCGAGTGGGTAGATTTTCGATTCGTAGATTTAGGTGGCCGTGCTCACCACATTTCTCTGCCTGCATCTGAAGTGGAAGATGAAACTTTTGTAAATGGGGTAGCATTCGACGGTTCTTCCATCAAAGGATTCCGTGGTATTGAAGAATCAGACATGGTTATGATGCCTGATCCGAACAGTGTGTTCATTGATCCGTTTACAGCTCATCCAACGCTGAACGTTATGTGCGACATTTTCACTCCTGATGGTGAACGCTATGAGCGCGATCCTCGCGGTATTGCTGTGAAAGCAGAAGAATTCCTTCAGAAGAGCGGAGTTGGAACATCAGCATTCTTCGCACCTGAGTCTGAATTCTTTATCTTTGATGATGTTCGTTACGAGAGCGGTATGAACAGCTCCTCATTCTTCGTAGACTCTGAAGAAGCGGCTTGGAATACGGGTCGTAAAGAAGAGGGCGGCAATCTTGCATTTAAAGTTGGCGTTAAAGGTGGATATGTACCTGTAGCACCTGTGGATTCCCAACAGGATATCCGTAGTGAAATGTGTCGTCTGCTTGCTGAAGTGGGACTACGCATTGAGCGTCATCACCACGAAGTAGCAACTGCAGGCCAAGCGGAAATTAACTTCCGTTTTGATACCTTGAAGAAAACTGCTGATAATCTCATGACTTATAAATATATTGTACAAAACACTGCACGTCAGTACGGCAAAGTAGCAACCTTCATGCCAAAACCACTGTTTGGCGATAATGGTAGCGGAATGCACGTACACCAATCGATCTTTGACGGAGACACTCCTTTGTTTTACGAAAAAGGCGCTTATGCTAACTTGAGCGAAATGGCTCTTCACTACATCGGCGGTATTTTGTATCATGCACCAGCTTTGATCGCTTTGACTAACCCAAGCACCAACTCCTTTAAACGTTTGGTTCCTGGTTACGAAGCACCGGTTAACTTGGTATACTCCAAAGGAAATCGTTCTGCAGCAGTTCGTATTCCAGTAGCGGCTGTGACACCGAAGGGCTGTCGTATCGAGTTCCGTACACCGGACTCCACCGCTAACCCTTACCTGGCATTCTCCGCAATGCTGATGGCAGGTCTGGACGGAATCAAAAACAAGATCAACCCACAAGAACTGGGTTACGGTCCTCTGGATAAGAACATCTACGAATTGTCCGATGCAGACAAAGAAAAGATCCGCAGCGTTCCAGGTAGCCTGAGCGAAGCGCTTGATTCTTTGGAAGCTGATTACGAGTTCCTTACAGAAGGCGACGTATTTACTAAGGACTTCATTGATAACTATATTGCTCTGAAACGTTCCGAGGCTCAAGAGGTTGCGATTCGTGTTCATCCACATGAATATTCTTTGTACTTCGACCTGTAAGATTACTCAAATCATATAAAGCTTTAACAAATAAAGGTGTTCCTAAGTCATGGAAATGACTTAGGAACACCTTTTGTATTGATCCTAACAAAAATGAGGATATCTTTGGCCATTGATATGACTAAGGATATCCTCATTTTTGCTTCTATAGTTTAATATTCTGACCTGTGTTCCGCTTTAATTAAGTAGAGGTATCACTTAGGGATCTATACTAAACCCCGCTCAGGAGCTCCGCAGGATTCTCTTATGATGAGCTCTGGCTCGACGCTGAAAGAGCTCGTGCCTGATTGATTGTTTATTAGATCATACAGCATTAACGCGGCTAGACGACCAATCTTATCTTTATTTTGTTTAATCGTAGTCAAGAGTGGTGTTGTGTAATTGCAGGCTTCGATATCGTCACAGCCAATAATCGCGACGGTTCCAGGAACAGCAATAGCAGATTCCTTTAGGGCACGCATAGCTCCAATAGCTAGCTGATCAGAAGCCGCGAATATCGCTCTGGGCAAGTTTCCATTCGAAATCATTCTACGCATGGTCTCATACCCGCTGGCTTCAAAGAAGTTGCTGCCGTTTAAGAACCAGTTTTCGTTGATCGGTAGTCCTAAATCTTCAAGTGCTTTGCGGAAACCACTTTCACGTATATTGGAGATTTCTGACTCAGAGGAGCTGCCGATATAACCAAGTTCTCGATAGCCTAATAAGTAAAAGTGTTCGACTACCTTGGTAGACAACTTAAAATTATCAGACATGATATAACCCGAATTGTCGCCTGACAGCTTTAAATCTACGCCGATGCATGGGATAGAACTATTATCCAATTCGCTGATGGAGGTTTCTAGCTCTTGTCCGGTAATAAGTAGGCAGCCATCTACATTAAAATGCAGACAACGGGCAAGATAATCATTAGTATCGCCACTTTTAAATTTTTCGTTAGAGAAAAAGATCAGGTCATAACCTAACAGTCCCATTTGTTTTTTGAAGGAATTTAGAACTTCGATGAAAAAAGGGTGGGTAAAGTCAACGTTCAGCATTCCTGCAAAAATAACACCAATCAGATTCGATGATTTTGTAGCTAATGTTTTTGCTGAGTTGGAGGGAGTATATCCAGTTTCCTTTATGATTTGTTGTACCCGAGTCTTGGTGTCTTCCGAAATATCACTGTAGTTATTTATGATTTTAGATACTGTCGAAACAGAAACTCCAGCTATTTTCGCTATGTCTTTAATGTTATAGGCCAACTTTAGTCCTCCTTATAATGCGAAATACTCCGTAATCTATGATAAAAGTATAGTTGAGTTAAACTTTTTATGGATTTCAAATATGAATTACGAAACGTTTTCGTAAATGATTTTATAATTATATAGGTAGATAGTCAATGAGATGTTTAGTTGTCTGGCAGGAATGTCCTATATATCAAAGGGTTTTTATAGATATATGGTCAAAAATAGTTCAAAGACTAAGAATAAAAAAGACTTTACAAAGATAAATAACGATGTAATAATAAAAACAACGAAACCGCTTTCTGTATTATTGTCGTTAAAGTTTCGTGATTTCAGTAATTAAAATAGTGTTTCGTTAAAAGGTCGTAACAAATTATCTGGGGGGTAACAAAAATGGTAAAGAAGCTTTCTGCAATATTGTTGAGCTCAGCGCTAGTGCTCTCATTAGCAGCATGTGGAAGCGGCAACAACACAAAAGGTGAGGCTACAAATGCTCCGGGGAACGGAACAGACAAGCCAGCATCTGGTGACAAGAAAGTGATTAAGATCTTGCACTGGAAACAAGAGAACATTAACAAAGTCATTACAGACATTAATAAGAAGTTTGAAGAGAAATATCCAGAATATAAAGTGGAATACACAACCACTGGTCCGGATGATGAATTCAAACAAGCGCAAAGAGCGAGAATCACAGCTGGTGACGTAGACGTCCTTGCCGATCTTTCCGGTATGAGATTGTCTCCGAAAGATTGGACACCAGGTGCGAAAGTGCCAGACTGGCAACAATGGATTGATTCCGGTTTGATTGCTGATCTGAGCAGCGAAGCTTTCGTTAAAAACTACAATGCGAATGATATTGCCAAGGCGGGTACTTACAACGATAAAGTGTATGCGATCCCAACCGGTAAAGTAGCAATGTCAGGTTTCTTCTATAATAAAGAAATGTTTGAAGAAAACGGTTTGACTGTACCTACTACATGGACAGAGTTTATTAGTCTTCTTGATACTCTGAAATCCAAGAGCATCGTGCCAATCGTAGTGGCTGGTAAAGATGTATGGCCTTTGAAACTACCAGTGTTCGGTTTGCAGTCTAAGATTCTAGGTGGCGGCAACCAACAAAAATGGATTGAAGGCGTTTGGAAAGGTACTTCAGCGTTCAACGATGCTGAGGCTGTAGAAGTGCTAGAAAAAATGAAGACGCTTCAAGATAACTATTTCATCGACGGTTTCTTAGGGATTGACTATGCAACAGCACCCTCGTACTTTGCAACAGGTAAAGCAGCTATGATCGCTGACGGAACTTGGGATGCTCCTACGATTGCTGCTGCTAATCCAGATCTGAAATTTGGATACTTCCCAATTCCAGCTACTGAAGACGCTGCTAAAAACAATTCACTTGTAGGTAAATACGATGTAACTTGGTATGCAGCAGAAAAAGGTCCGAACAAAGAAGGCGCTTTGAAATGGCTGGAATTCTTCTCTGAACCAGAAAACTACACGGAATACGTTAAAGCTGCAGGCTTTTTGCCAACACAAGATAACATTGCAACTGACAGTGACTTTATTGACAAAGAGCTTGCTCCTTACATGACAGGTGACTTTGAGCTAGCTTATGAAATCATGATGATTAACCGTGATAACGTTGGCGAGCACATTGCTGCTGAGGGTGTACACACTGAATACCTTGCACCAGGTGGCGAATTTAAAACCGCTAAAGAACTTGCAGATGTTCAACAAAAAGAATGGGAAGCTGCAGCTCCTAAATAAGCTGTTATCCCAATAAACAGATATCTACAACATACTGTGTACAACATCGGGGTCTGTTCGTACAGACCCCGATCATTTTATTGAATTAGGATTGGGTAGGTGAGAGAAATGTATCCGTTCGGAAAAGGTATAAAAAGATATTTACCACTTCTGCTGCTTATGATTCCATTATCGTTGTACGTTGTTTTTTATTTTGGACCCTCTATGATGACGGTCATCTATTCATTTACAGATATTACTAACGTTCCTGGAAGCAAGTTGAATTTCGTAGGCCTTGACAATTATTATAGTGTTTTTAACTCCGGAAATTCAGGCGAACGTTGGGATTCCATTATACGAACTGTTTATTTCATGATCATTGTTACAATCGTACAGAACGGTGTCGGTCTCCTTATGGCCGTAGTGATTAATCAGAAGCTGAAAGGCGATTATTTTTATCGCGCAGTTTTCTTTTTGCCGGTTGTCCTCGGTGTATCGGTAGTTGCACTGGTATGGGGCTTGATGTTCGATCCGCTTAGTGGTCCTGTCAATCAACTGTATGATTCTTTGTTCGGTTATAAAGATATGTTCTTTGGAAGCTTCACCCATGCGTTTGGTTATATTATATTCACGCAAATTTGGATGTACATGGGTTACTCCATGCTGATTTTCCTTGCAGGACTTCAATCCGTTCCGAAAGATCTATATGAAGCTGGATATATTGATGGAACCACGAAGTGGCAATCTTTTAAGAACATTACGTTCCCACTTATTGCTCCATCGTTCACCATTAATATTATTTTGTCCATTATCGGTGCGATGTCGACCTTTGATATTATTCTCGCAACTACGGACGGTCGCTTTAACACAAGAACGATGGCTTATGACGTGTATAAAGAGACGTTCCGTGGTTCTCTACAGATGGGACTTCCATCCGCGCTTTCTGTGGTACAGTTCCTTATGATTCTAGTCTTTGTTGTATTTGCAGTTAAACAAATGCGTAAGAGAGAGGTGGAGTATTAATGAAAGATTCCAAAACCGCCAAAACTCTCTCTTATATTCTGATTGCAGTGTTGCTTGTTTTGTATATCATGCCGCTATTGTTTGTTATAAATATTTCATTCAAGTCCTTCACAGATTACCTGCTAGACCCGATCGGACTTGTGAAAAGTATTCAATGGGATAATTACAAGGAAGCTTGGTTAAAAGGTAATTTCTCTAATTATTTCCTGAACAGTCTGCTGTATACAGCCGTAGCAACAGTACTTACACTTATCGTGTCGTTATTCGGTGCTTTCCCGGTGGCGAGAAATTATGTGAAGTGGAGCGGGTTTATTTATTTGTTCTTCTTGATGTCTCAATTCCTGCCGAATCCAATGGTAGCGCAGTTCAAGTTGATGCTTACCATGAAACAGGAGCTTGGGTTTGTGGGTTATGATACGAAGCTGGGTTATATTCTGCTTAAAACAGGCGGAACAGGCATCGTGTTCATGATGTTCGTTGGTTACATTAAAGGGATTAGTCGGGAAATGGATGAAGCTGCGGGTATGGATGGCGCTGGATATATGCGATATCTATTCCAGATCATTATGCCGCTGATGAAACCTGTTATCGCAACGGGTGTTATTTTAACAGCGATTACCATCTGGAATGACTTTGTGGGACCGGTCATGTATTTGCCAAGTCCGGAACATTATCCAATTACCTTCGGGCTTAAAGAATTCCGTGGTCAATACGGGAACAACTGGCCTATGTTGGCGTGCGGTATCATGATCGTATCCGCACCACTTATCGTCCTGTACACCTTCATTCAAAAGTATATTGTTGACGGTGCATTGGCAGGTGCGGTTAAAGCTTAAGTAGATGTGTAAATGAGAGGATGGGGACAATGGACCGCAAAAAAATTCAAGGCTTTGAATTCACCGGAAAGGACGGGGAGTTCAAGCTTCAGCAACCGGATCATAGTAGTTTCTTATACTTCCCTCTAGTAAATGAGGGGGGAATGATGTCGACTGTAACCCCGAAGCTTCATGGTCAGGCGACAACAGGTCATAATACATTTTTAACACCGCCATTATCTGTTGAAGATTTGCATAATTCACGCGCCTCGCGTAATTTCTGGGTTTACGTCGAAGGCAAAGGTGCTTGGTCTGCAGCTGGAAACTCTGCTAAGCAAAATGCAGCGTTCTACACCCCATCTGCTGATGATGCAGTACTTGAGGCTGGATTCCTATGGCATCGTGTGACTCGCAGCAACTCTGAGATGGGTATCAAAGCTGAGATTACCAGCTTCGTACCTAGTGGTAACGACAAGGTAGAACTTATGAAAGTTACGTTGACGAATACGGGAACAGAGGAGCTTACTCTTACACCAACGGCTGTAGTTCCCTTGTATGCCCGTTCCGCAGATGATCTGCGCGATCACAGACATGTAACCTCCCTGCTGAACCGGATTTACACTTCAGCTTATGGTGTTGAGGTTCAACCTGCACTATCTTTCGATGAGCGTGGTCATCGCATTAATCACACTTCTTACGGTGTATTTGGTGCAGAAGGTGATGGCAGTCAACCTGATGGTTTCTTCCCGATTCAAGAAGAATTTATCGGTGAAGGTGGAAGTCTTGACTGGCCAGAAGCTGTTATTCTGAATGCTACGCCAGAGATTGGTAAAGGTGGCGGCGTGGATAGAGAGGGTTATGAAGCCGTTGGTGGTCTTCGTTTTGCTTCAATTACCTTGTCTTCTGGTGCAAGCCATTCTTATGTCGTAGTTATGGCAATTGATAGTGATAGAATTAACGTTGAAGCGTTGATGAGTAAATATGGTACATCTGAAGCTTTTGATCATCTGCTAAAGGAAACTAAAGCGTTCTGGGCAGACAAAGTGAATATGGTTGAATTTCATACCGGCGACTCGGATGCAGATCAATGGATGAAATGGGTAACCATCCAACCGGTCCTTAGAAGACTGTATGGTAACTCCTTCTTACCGTATCATGATTATGGAAGAGGCGGACGTGGCTGGCGAGATCTTTGGCAAGACTGTCTGGCACTGCTCATTATGGAGCCTGCCGAAGTTCGTAGCCTACTCTTCAACAATTACGCTGGTGTGAGAATTGATGGCAGTAACGCAACCATTATCGGTCAACAGCCAGGTGAATTTATCGCTGACCGTAACAATATCCCTCGTGTATGGATGGATCATGGGGCATGGCCATTTTTAACAACGATGCTCTATCTGGATCAGAGTGGTGATCTTGATTTCTTGTTGCAAGAACAGACTTATTTCCGGGATACGTTTATGAGTCGTTGTAAGGAACGTGATTCTTCATGGAATACCTCTGTAGGCAGTGATCTTAGAACAGTTTCTGGGGAAATCTACAAAGGTACGATTCTGGAACATATTTTGCTGCAAAATCTAGTTCCGTTCTTTAATGTAGGAGAACATAATAATATCCTGCTCGAAGGCGCGGACTGGAATGATGGCCTCGATATGGGGGCGGATCGCGGAGAGAGTGTAGCATTTACATCTTTCTATGCTAGCAATCTATTGGATATTTCCCGGGTGCTGCGTAACCTTAAGATTTCTAAAGGTCAGGAAACTGTTGAATTAGCCGAAGAAATGCAGCTCCTGCTGGATACCCTTAACGAGTCTGTGGATTATGGTTCTGTATCAGGTAAGCATGAGAGATTGGATCGATATTATGCTGCCGCACCAAATAAGGTGAGTGGAGTTCGTGTATCTCTCGATATTGATAAAGTAGCTGATGATCTGGAGCAAAAAGCGGAATGGTTATTTAACCATTTGCGTAGCAACGAGTGGGTACAGAGTGAGAATGGCGATGGCTGGTTTAATGGTTATTATAATAACGATGGTGAACAGGTAGAGGGTGAATTTTCTGAAGGCGTTCGTATGACGCTTACGGGTCAAGTGTTCCCGCTTATGGGTCATGCAGCGGCTCCGGAGCAAATTCCACACATTATAGCAGCTGTAGATCGTAATCTGTTTGATGACAAGATAGGATACAGGCTTAACTCCCGTTTCGGTGGGATTCAGCAAAATCTGGGTCGTGCTTTTGGTTTTGCTTTTGGCCATAAAGAAAATGGGGCCATGTTCAGTCACATGACCATCATGTATGGAAATGCATTGTACAAACGTGGTTATGTAAAAGAAGGTCATAAGGTCCTTGAATCTCTTTACAGCTTGAGTACGGATTTCGAAAAAGCTCGCATCTACCCAGGTATTCCTGAATATATTAACGAGCAAGGCAGAGGGATGTACACGTATCTAACAGGCTCCGCAAGCTGGCTCTTGCTAACCATGGTCACTGAAGTATTTGGTGTGAAGGGCAAGCTGGGAGATCTATTGCTAGAACCTAAATTAGTAAAAGAACAATTTGATTCCGAGGGTAAAGCATCAATTAAGACGATCTTTGCAGATCGTGAGTTTGAAGTGGTCTATAAAGCCACTAGAAGCTTTAACTACGGAGAGTACCAAATACACTCCGTTACGTTGAACGGCAGCGAGGTGACGCTGCAGCGCGGCTCAGGAAGTGCTATTATTCCACGTGAGGAGCTACTTGCTCTGCAGACAGAGAAGCTTCACGTGATTGAAGTGACTCTGGCGTAATCTTAACTGAAATTTTTATAAACGTCTGCACCGTTATGAATAGCGGCTGCAGACGTTTTTTTGAAAATTATAAAAACTAAGGTTCTTCATAAATGATATAATGGGGCTAATTTACTTATTTGTTGAATGATTGAAAGGGGTTTGTGAAGGATGGGTTACAGGCTGTCAAATGGCGTATTATCTGTGGATATCGCTGATATTGGAGAAGATTATAAAGGGACTCGTTTTGACTGGACGGGGTTTATCACACAAGTTACGTTAGAAAAGGGTAACCATACGTTTTGTGTGCCAGAGAGCTTGAAGGAAGGCGAAGGTACTGGCGGAAGTGGACTATGCAACGAGTTTGGCATTTCCCGGGCAATTGGGTATGATGAAGCGCCGATCGGAGGCTGGTTTCCAAAGCCCGGAATCGGATTGTTACAAAAGCTGGATTCGCAGAGCTATAGCTTTCATAATAAATATCCACTAACCCCCTTTGCTGTTGATATGGAGGTTAGGGATGATTCGATTACATATACTGTCCAGCCGATGGAAAGTAATGGATACGCGATGCTTTTGACCAAAACGATCTCTATAAAGGACGACCAATTGAAAATTGCATATGAATTGCATAACAAAGGGGATAAGCCAATCCAAACCGAGGAATACATCCACAATTTCGTAGGAATTGATGGTTTGAATATAGGTTCGGATTTTGAGTTGCGCCTCTCGAATGGGCTCAAAGTAGAAGAGCCAGAATCTAAATACACGAATAATTTGCTAGAGGTATCTGGTAATACCCTTACTTGGTCAGAAGCGCCAGACCGGTCATTTTACTGCAAGCTGAGTGGCTGGGGAGGTCCAGAGGCTGAGTTCAATTGGGAGTTAGTTCATAAGCCTAGTGGAACAGGAGTACGCGAGAGCGGAGATTTCCCAGTAGCACGAATGGCGCTATGGGGAGAACGCCATGTGGTCTCACCTGAAGTTTTTGTGAACATTAGTCTTTTACCGCATGAAAGCAAGTCCTGGAGCCGAACTTATCATTTTTTCACATCATGATAAGCAGTAATCAAAGCTTTTATGTGAATAATTATACTTGCTGGTGTGTGAGATTATTGCTATCATAAGCGATATCCATATTGATAGGAGAGAAAGGGTGGGGAGTAGTTTTGAATAAGAGAGCATACAATTTTAATGCCGGACCGGCAGCATTGCCGCTTACGGTACTGGAACGCGCACAAGCGGAGTTTGTTGATTTCCGAGAAAGTGGAATGTCTATCATGGAAATGTCGCACCGTGGAGCAATCTACGAATCCGTGCATAATGAAGCGCAGGAACGTCTGCTTTCGCTCCTCGGCAATCCGAAGGGCTATAAGGTATTGTTCGTACAAGGTGGAGCAAGCACACAGTTTGCTATGATCCCTATGAACCTGATTTCCGAAGGCCAAGTAGGTAGCTATGTTATGACAGGTAGCTGGGCAGATAAGGCTTATAAAGAAGCTAAATTGGTAGGGGGCGCTCATGTTGCTGCTTCTTCCGAAGACAAGAAATTCTTAGCTATACCTGAATTGAGTTCGATTAAAGCTGCGGAAAATGCTGCCTACCTTCACGTTACTTCCAATGAGACCATTGAAGGAACGCAATATGCAGAATATCCGGATGCTGGCTCGATTCCGCTCATCGCAGATATGTCCAGTGATATCCTTTGCCGGCCAATCGATGTCAACCAATTCGGAATGATCTATGCTGGAGCACAAAAGAACCTTGGTCCTTCCGGTGTGACTGTAGTTATTGCTAAAGAGGAATTACTCGCAGAATCACCTTCTAACATTCCAACTATCATGCGTTACAGCACTCATTACAAAAATAACTCTCTTTACAATACACCTCCATCTTTCTCTGTATATATGGTTAACGAAGTATTAAAATGGATTGAGGAGCAAGGTGGTCTTGCTGGTATCCATTCCAAGAACCTTGAAAAAGCGGGTCTATTATATGATCACATCGATGGAAGTGACGGCTTCTACAGTGGCGTTGCTGAGAAGAGCAGTCGCTCCATTATGAACGTTACCTTCCGGATGCAATCGGAAGAACTCGAAAAACGGTTTGTTAAAGCTGCTGAACTGGAAGGTTTTGTCGGCTTAAAGGGACATCGTAGTGTGGGTGGCTTGCGCGCTTCCATTTACAATGCAGTTCCTTACGAAAGTGTTAAAGCACTTTCTGATTTCATGAACCATTTCCGGCAAACTCAAGGTTAATGAACTCTATCGTAAACCTTCCGCCTATGGGTGGAAGGTTTTCAGTTTGTTTGGAGAAGCTATGGTTATGCACTAGAGTAAAACATCTGGCTATTAAGCCTTTAGAGAGGAAGGAACCATATAATGGCACTCCATATCGTATTAGTTGAGCCGGAAATACCGGCCAATACTGGAAACATTGCGCGTACCTGCGCAGCAACAGGCACTCATCTTCACCTGGTTCGCCCGCTCGGATTCCGTACAGACGATGCTACATTGAAAAGAGCAGGATTGGATTACTGGCACGCTGTTAACATTGAATACCACGACTCTTTTGCTGAGGTACTTGAGAAGTACAGTGAGGGACGTTTCTTTTACGCAACGACGAAAGCGGAGAAGAGATATAGCGATTTTGATTTTCAAGATGGAGACTTCTTTGTCTTTGGTAAAGAAACGAAGGGGCTTTCTGCTGAAATTCTGGAAGCGGGTAAAGAAACAAAAATGCGCATGCCAATGAGTGATGCCGTGAGATCGCTGAATTTATCGAATTCTGCAGCTATTATTGTATATGAAGCCCTTCGACAGCTGGATTTTCCTAATCTTGTTTAGAAAAAAGACATTTTTTTTGTTTTTTTCAGCAGGATTCGACATTTTAATAACGAAATATAATGAATGAGCCGAAATATATAGTAGCTACAAATTATTAGTTGAACAGGAGAGGTGTACGTTAGATATGAAACCTGCTGGTGTAGTTCGCAAAGTGGATCAGCTGGGTAGAATTGTTCTGCCTAAGTCCCTGCGTAAAAGGTATCAGATGAATGAAGGCGACCCGGTTGAAATTTTAGTACAGGGTGACCATATCATCTTGGAGCGTTACCGTCCAAAATGTGTTTTCTGCGGATCAATGGAAGGTGTGAGTGAATATAAAGATCGTTATATTTGCGCTGCATGCCTATCAGAAATGACGCAATTGCCAAGACACGCCTAGGAAGTACATATTTACACATTTAGAATTCTGACAGCCAATAGTTTTCTAAATAAAGAAACTGTCCCATTCGTAGATTTCTCTACTTATGTGGCAGTTTTTTTGTTTCAGGCTTATAAAAAAATGCCTCAGAGCCAAGTGGCTGCTGAGACATTTCTTGCTTATAGACCTTTTGTTTTGTCGTCGTTGTAAGATGAGGTAAGGATGCCGACCATAAATAACACAAATACGATAGTTACGATCCAAAAGGTTAATGAGAACGACATACTGGCACCTCCATTAGCAAATGTATTCGTTATCAAGATTATACCCTGCAAATCAATAAAAATAAACGCAAATGTGATATGTTGCATAGACATTTTACTATAATCATTTAAAAAACAGGAAATTTGTTGGTACAGCTCTAAGATTTCCGTCTGATGGCTTGTTGACTACTCTTCCATTGAAGATGAGTGATGACGATCCTCCACCATCCAGATTATAAGCATCCATGACACCCATGTTGTATAGCTTGTTCTGAATTTCCTCTAGCCGAGCACCAGAGCTGCCAAGCTCATTATAGCCATCCGCTACAAAGATGAGAAGCTGATCATCCTTATAATTACCGATTACTGTACGTGGCGCCCGATTGGGGGATGTTTTCCACTTTTCCGGGATCGGTACTTTGACGTTGTTCTTAAGTAGAACAGGCACAAAGGTTGCACCAAATACGGGTTCGAGTTGATCTAACTGTGCGCGACTGTAAAATTTCCCGCCGATTAACTGTCCGGACTTGTTCAGACCTACGAAGCTGAGATCCTTGAATGTCGGTTCGAAACCATTGAGATACTTTCCATCAACCACAGTAGTGCTTAAGGGATAGCGTTTTCCGGCTTTATCCGCAAAACCTCCAGCATTAATACCTGCAATAGCACCATGACTTTGTACAGCGTGCATAGTGGTTTCTGCGCCACCAGTAGCTTCCTTCGCAAGACTCATCTGCATCGCAGTTGGATCCTTCAATTTGATCTTCAAAGCATAGGCCTTATAGTTACCTGGATTCAGCTTATACAGCTCGATTCTAATCCGGTCGCTAGTAAGGACCTCCGAAGGTATTCCAAGCTTGGCAGATATCCGGCGGTTATAGATAAGCTCAGGACGGCTCGCTTGAGTCTTCGCTGTCTCGACTAACTTATTCATAGCAGTAGTGGTTCCTTTATATAGCTTAGCGCTAGCGCTGACTGCATCTATGGTGTAGGATGCAGTGCCTTCGGCTAGGGTTAAATCTTTTTTTAGGATAGCTGTTTCATTCAGAGGCCCTGAGATAGGTGCAAATTGTCCTACATCAAGATCCAGCTCGAGCGGTGGTCGATACCACCACATACATATCAGTAAACCTAAAAAAGGTGCGGTCAGAAGCATAAAGAAACGGTTCACTCTTTTGACTGGCGTCATCATTTGATCAGATCCATTTCTTTCTTCAAAGCTTCTAACTGTTTGCTAACTTCGCTCAATTGCGTATATAGCTTGTTACTATTGTCTGTCTTGGCACTTGCATTATCTTTAGTGAAGGTTAATAGTTCGTTAAAACTTTGCACTGTATTCTGCAATTCCTTCACTTCTTCAGTGAGAACGGCAATTTTCGACTCATAGTCGGTCTTAAGAACGGTTAGCTGCTGCTGGCTCTGATTGCTAAGTTCGCTCAGCACTTGCTGCTTCAAATGGTTTGTGTAGCTGTATACAGCATATACACCAATTCCAATCATCACGATCCAGAACAGTAAAAACCATTTTACGGAAGGGCCGCTTCTCACAGCAGCACGGCGCGAGTGTACCGGGGACGTTTCCGCTAGCGGTTGCATTTGATCACCTCGGGTTGGTCTTTTTTTCAAGTCCCCATTCTATCAGACTTTGACTAGTTTCGCAAAAATGTAAGAGAGTGTGAAAACTAGAAAAAGTAATTGCATCCTATTAAACTACTGCGATACAATTTCTATAGATTGGAATTTCTGATAGACGTACTCAAGGTAACCAGCGAGAGAATAAACGAACAAGTCATCATACTTCCTTGCTTGCGTTTAAACCGGAAACGCTGCGGCGCTTTCCTTTCTGGATGATTATATAAAGCAGGGGGTCTGGGCATTAATGATGAAGGTTTGGCAGGTGGTTATTGTGGGGTGTCATCCTACAAGTATGCTGGGGACAAAATTGATTTTGGAAGAGGGAGGAGAGCTTAAAGTTCTAGGAATGTATTCAACTTGGGACGAAGGCGCTTCCATCGTAAGGGAAAAGAATCCCGAGCTAGTGCTGGCAGATTATCATATGCCTGAAGGTAATATTGAGAGTGTGCTGTTAAATATGAAAAAAAGCTCACCAAACTCACATTTTGTCGTAATGACGGATGAAGACGGCAGGGATCTGCTTCAGCCCCTCATAGAGCTGGGAGCCAGCGGGATCTTCTCCAAAGGATCTTCTCCTCATCAGCTTTTACAGCTGATCCTGGGTTTGCGGGTGGGTTTTCTTTCAATGCCGCTAGAATGGATAGAAAAAGGATCCTGGCCGATTTCGACTTCTAAAGGACTGGATGATGTTCTTCAATTGACGCAGACAGAGATGTTTATTATGGAGCGAATCGTTCAGGGGATTACTTATGATAAAATAGCGCTTGAAATTGCAGTAAGTCGTCGTTCGATTGACAATTACTTGCGCAAAATTTATGTGAAGCTTGATGTTTCGACGCGAGCTCAGGCCATTGAGAAATTTGCTCTCTTTTCAAGACAAAACAGGCAAATCTAAGCATAACCCAAGCTATACGACATAATGACGGGAAAGGCGGAATATTCTTGAAATAGAAGAAAGCATATCACGTTAAATGGATAATCGTCCTCGAAAGAGGATAACTTAGCCATTTCTACTTGGTACTAGGGAAGGGGGATTTCGCATGCTTTACCAATTTTCTGCTCGCGCGCACACACTGCTATCGTCACCGCTTCTAAGTATTCGCACCCAAACACGGAGAAGCTCCATGATATCGCTTGCTGAAGAATTACCAGCGGAAGAACTGTTCCCATTATCGCTGCTTGCCGAAGCAGCCTCTACGGTGATATCTGCAGATGCAGGAGCACTTCAATATGGTGATCCTGCAGGGTATGGTCCACTTCGGGAGTGGCTTGCCGGGGATTGGCTCAGAGAAAAAGGGGTAACTGTTACTGAGGGTGGAGTTCTGCTAACAACGGGGAGCCAGCAAGCGATTGATTTGTTGTCGCGGGTGTATATTGATCCGGGAGATCGTGTATTAGTAGAAAATCCGACATCTCCAGGATTCTTGCAAACTCTTCGGATGCAGGGTGCCATCATTATTCCTGTAGAGGGTGACTTGGACGGGCTTCATCCAGATCATTTGCGGAGGCAAATTGAACTGCATAAGCCTAAGATGCTGTTCGGAACACCAAGCTTTACGAATCCAAGTGGCATCCTATGGAGCTTAGAGAGACGGCGTGAGGTGTTGGATCTTTGCATCGCGTATAACATCCTGATTGTAGAAGATGATTCTTATGGTGATCTACATTTCCAGAAGTATGGTGAGCATTGGGCCACAAGATATCCATCCTTGTATGCGCTGGAAAATGTAAGTGATGGCGGACACGTATTATATATCGGTTCGTTCAGCAAGACCGTTGCGCCCGCGCTGCGGACGGGCTGGGCTGCAGGTAGCCGGGAAGTGATCGGGATGATGGCTGCTGCTAAGCAGATGGCAGACTGGCAATCGAGCGCATTAAATCAGCGGCTCTTGCATCATTTGTTGGATGTGACCGCTTTTGATCTTCGTGAGCATATTGCGCAGCTGAACCGAGAATATAACACCCGACTGAAGTTAATGGTTGAACTGCTAAAACGTCCAGCTTGGAAAGGAAGCTCCTACGACCTCCCGTCAGGAGGTATGTTTCTATGGGTATCTCCACCGGAGGGAATGGATGTTATGGCACTGCTAAAATGTGCGCTAGGTAAGGGCGTGGCATTTTTGCCAGGACCGTTATGTAGCGTAGATGGAAGTGGAAATCACATTCGTCTTAACTTCAGCCATCCCGGCCGGGATGAGCTTCTACTTGGTATGAATCTGATGAGCGAGGCGGTTAAGGAGTTCACGGCTCGGAGTTAGGTGGGTGGGGCTGGTGGGGGTGTGGATGATTAAAGGATCTGATTGTCTGTACCTTGCTTATTCCCTATCTGTCCATTCATCACCACATTCATTCCTTTATCGTGATGAATGAACGGGAGGGAATGACAGACGGTGAGACATACGGACGGACAGAAGGACAGAAGGACAGAAGGACAGAAGGACAGACATACGGATTGACGGTGGCGGAACGTAGGACCGCTTGAAATGACCATGAATGTACATCTGGTCAGCTGTGAGGTATCGTGTGAGACTATTTTAGGGAATTTATCCCTAAAACTGGAGAGTATAAGCTCTGAAATGGAGCTTTTAGGGAATTTGTCCCTAAAAAATTAAGGAAAAACCCTTTTCATGGGCAAATCTGACGAAAATCAGGGAGAAATTCCCTAAAATTCGCTTTAGAGCGCGTAAAGAGAAGATTTTTAGGGAGGATTTCCCTAATTTTCGAAGATTTAATATTAGTGGTTGTTGAAGGTAACATCGGGGTTCTAAGGTGAAAGGTTCAGCAATAGTAGCATGTTAAAGCAATAATAGAGGAAATAGTAAATAAGGATTGTGTTCGAAAGTGTAATAAGCTAATTAAAGTATAGTCCCGAAGAGCTGGATGAGGTACTTGCTTGTGATACTAATAAGTGATGAAGTTGGTACGAAATAATTACAAATGTGATATGGATGCTATGTGAACAAGTTACGTAATGAGATACGAATACGAATGTGATACAAATTTGATAAAAACGTAATACGAACATGGCATGTATGACAACAAATGTGATATGAGTGCAATACGAACGTGGTACGAAATCAGATACTAATGTGGCAAGATTGGAATACCAAAAAGCATCCCGTCGATGGGATGCTTTTTGGCGTTACCTAGACATCGTTACGTGTGCATTAGAATAATAAGTTTAAAGTCCGAGTAAATGATTAGAACCTAATTCAAAGACGAAAATCGAAGTAAAAGATCAAAATAGAAGTAAAAGATCAAAATCGGATAATGATAAAAGTCAGAGTGAAAGATCAAAAGCAGAGAAAAAGATAAAGGCTCCAGCAAAAATTTGAAATTGAAAGAATTTTTTGTTTAGTATAGGCAAGCTAATTACTGTGATGATTGCTGTCATGGGGTACGCCGCCAGTTATAGCGGCGTATTCTACTAGCGCGGCCTGACCGGCTGGGGTCAGGGTATAGCGCCCACGGCTGACACGGTGGAACCAGCCGTAGTAGTTGTGCTGCAGCATAGCGGCGGCGTTCGGTACGCCGCTACGCTTCCGCAGCTCGGCCGGAGAGATCCCGGCCGAGCGGGCGCTTGAGGCAGCGCTAGGGGCACCGCTTCGCGTGCCAGCCGCCGCTGCCTCCCGTGCTGCCGTGTCCCCGGCAGCACGCCCCTCCGGCGCTGAGCTCAGCGCCGGAGCCTGTGCAGCGGTGCTCGCCGCTGCACGTTTGCCCGCTGCGAGCGAAGCCTTCGCAGCGGCCTTCTCGGCAGCGACGGCGGCTTCCGCCTCCGCTGCCTGCAGAGAAAGCGCGACACGCAGCGCTTTCTCACGGTAGGCCGTCACGAGCTTGACGCGCGTGCTGCCGCCGGTGTTGTAGTCTCCGCTGCGCTCGCGGAACTCATAGAGCAGGCGCTCGCGCCGCCGCTTGTTGCTGCGCTGCGCAGGTGGCGTCTCGTCCGGCTCGACGAGCACCTCGACCAGCGGGGCCTTGGTCTTATAAAAAACAACGGTGATCAGCCCGAGACCAAGGCGGCGGCACAGTCCGCTAATCTCGCCCCAGCGCTGGTTTACCGCTCCTTTTTTATCACGGACACGTTCTACTGCGAGATAGACCGTAGGACTGAGCTTTAGCCGTTCCACGCCTTGCAGGAGCAAGGCGAGGTTGAACGATTTTTTCATCTCTACGATTAGAGGCTGCTCTAAATCCTCACGAATACCCACCAAATCACAAGTCCGAACCTCACCCTTGATGCTGTATCCTTGCTTTTCAAAAAAAACCTTCAAAGGAGCATACAGCTCCGTTTCATGTCGTACCGCCATAGTGTCACTCCCGTAGCTCTTTTTTTCGGGTTCTCATTAAGGTTTTACTGCGATTTTATGATTCTCTATTATAGCACAGCAAAAAAGAGGTCAACTATTCCGCGCTTGCCGCATAGGTATGTAATACACTTTTTAACGCTATAGGAGAGCAAGTAGGAGCGCAAGAGGAGGCAGCGAGCAATGGATATTTTTGAGCGAATAGCTTCGTATCGGGCTGAGAACGACCGTTTGGCGTGGAGCGGGACCTTCAAGCAATATATAGAACTTTTGAAAAAAGACCCCTCTCCCGCAAAAACCGCTCACTCCCGCGTTTATGACATGATCAAGTCGCATGGCGTAGAGGACATAAACGGACGCAAACGTTATAAGTTTTTTGAACAAGAGATTTTTGGACTTGATCGTGCAGTCGAAAAGTTAGTGGAGGAGTATTTTCACTCTGCAGCACGCCGGCTAGATGTTCGTAAACGGATTCTGTTATTGATGGGACCTGTCAGTGGGGGGAAATCGACCCTAGTCACGCTGTTAAAAAGAGGTTTGGAACAATACTCGCGGACGGATGCGGGTGCGGTATATGCGGTTGAGGGCTGCCCGATGCATGAGGATCCACTACATTTGATCCCCCTGGAGCTTCGTCCAGAGATTGAAAAAGAACTCGGTGTGCGTATTGAGGGCAACTTGTGCCCATCCTGCCAGATGCGGCTGAGAAATGATTATGCGGGAGATATTGAGCAGGTTAAAGTGGCTCGTGTCATTTTGTCAGAAGAAGAGCGGGTAGGGATTGGTACTTTTAGTCCATCCGATCCGAAGTCGCAAGATATCGCCGATTTGACAGGAAGTATCGACTTTTCGACCATTACTGAATTTGGTTCGGAATCCGATCCACGCGCTTACCGTTTTGACGGAGAGCTGAACAAAGCTAACCGTGGGCTGATGGAATTTCAAGAAATGCTCAAATGCGACGAAAAGTTTCTATGGAATCTGCTGTCACTGACGCAAGAAGGAAATTTCAAGGCTGGCCGGTTCGCGCTAATCAGTGCGGATGAAATGATCATAGCTCACACCAATGAAACCGAGTATAAGTCGTTTATTTCTAATAAAAAGAATGAAGCGCTCCAGTCCCGTATGATTGTGATGCCTGTTCCGTATAACCTCAGAGTATCGGAAGAGGAAAAAATCTACGCGAAGCTGATCGCCCAGAGTGATATGAACCATGTGCATATTGCGCCGCATGCGCTGCGTGCCGCTGCTATTTTCTCGATCCTGACCCGTCTGAAAGAAAGTAAAAAACAAGGCATGGATCTGATCAAAAAGCTTCGCATGTATGATGGTGAAGAGGTCGAAGGCTACAAAGAAGCAGATCTCAAGGAGATGCAAACGGAGTATTTGGATGAAGGCATGTCCGGAATAGATCCGCGGTATGTTATCAACCGGATTTCCAGCGCCTTGATCAAAGGTGATCTGCAGTGCATGAACGCACTGGATGTGTTGCGGGCAATTAAAGACGGCCTGGATCAGCATCCATCGATTACAAAAGAGGAGCGGGAGCGTTATTTGAACTTCATCTCCATTGCCCGCAAAGAATATGACATTTTAGCTAAAAGCGAAGTGCAAAAGGCCTTCGTCTACTCCTTTGAGGAGTCCGCCAAGACATTATTTGAGAATTATCTCGATAATATCGAAGCCTTCTGCAATTGGTCCAAAATCCGTGATCCGCTGACGGATGAGGAGATGGAGCCGGATGAGCGGTTAATGCGTTCGATTGAAGAGCAAATCGGTATCTCTGAGAATGCTAAAAAAGCGTTCCGGGAAGAGATCCTGATCCGGATTTCCGCGTATTCACGCAAAGGGAAGAAATTCGAGTACAACAACCACGACCGCCTACGGGAAGCGATTGAGAAGAAGCTATTCACAGATCTCAAAGATATCGTCAAAATCACCACCTCGTCCAAAACGCCGGATGAAAGTCAGCTTAAACGGATCAATGAGGTGTGCGCTAGACTTATTGATGGGCATCACTATTGCCCAATTTGCGCTAATGAGCTGCTGAAGTATGTGGGCAGTCTGCTTAATCGGTAAAAGAATACAAGTAAATTTGCGGACCACCATTTGGTGGTCTTTTTTTATGTGATAGATATTTTTTACGTGTATCAATACGTGAGATTGTGTGGAATTAGGCTTTGGTCGCGCATCCGAAAAGTAATGCATGAACCATGAAAAGTAGCAGGGGGAGCCGCCCTTACAGGAAAAAACTGCAAATGTACATTATTATATATGGCAAAGCTCTTTAAATTAGTAATTCCTGCAAATCTGCAGTTTTTTTGCGGTGTAAGTCACTTTCAAACCCCAAGTAGGGAAAATTCCTGTATTTTTGCAGCTTTTGAGCTAGATGAGGACGATATCAATGTAAAAAGCTGCACATTTGCAGTTTTCTATGACAGCTAACTAAAGAAAGTGTTAGATCATACAGCATCATACAGCTCAGCAAAACAGGAACAATCCTACTCGCTTGCAGTTGATATAATGAAATCACCGTACGGGGGAAGGCTGGTGCTGCACTTGAATTACAGTAAAGATATAGAGAAATGTGTTGAATATATTGAAGCTCATATCAAAGAAAATATAACAGTGGAAGAAATAGCCGCTGAGGTTGGATATTCGGTGTATCATTTTTGCCGAGTGTTCAGCTTATGCAAGGAAATGTCCGTGATGGAATATGTGCGGAGCCGGAAATTATCTTTAGCGTCCATTGAATTGTTTGCCGGTAGAAGAATCATTGATATCGCGCTGGACTATGGTTTTGAGACACAAAGTGGATTCACTAAGGCCTTTCGCAAGGCTTTTGGCTATAGCCCGACACAGTATGCCGCACGGATGGACGGATTTACTAAAGGAAAAACACTAATTGAAATCGGAGGTTTTATAATGAACCCTGTTATTGTTCGCAAGCCTGCATTTAAGGTCGCTGGGTATGGGATCCAAACTAATGTTGCTGGAAGTATGTACACCAAGGATATTGCATCTTTTTGGAGTCATTATGAGGGTGAGAATCTGGAGTCCAAAATGTATAAAATACTAAACCCGCCTAAACACGGAGAAGTCGGCTTATGTATTCCTTCCTCAGATAATGGTAATGCGACTTATCTTCTAGGTGTTATTGTAGAGGACTACTCCAAGGTGGAAGATGATATGTTGACGATGGATGTGCCAGAAGCCGAATATGCTGTGTTCACAACGCCGCCAGTGGATACATCAACGGATACAGAGCAAATACAGTTTGCACAGGTTATAAAAAGCACATGGAAGTATATCTTCGAAGAATGGTTTAAGGATAGTGGCTACGATTATGATGATAGTAAACTGGATTTCGAATTCTATGATGAACGCTGCCACTCGCGTCCGGATACGGTGATGGAGATCTATGTTCCTGTGAAAAAATCGACCGAATGATGTGTAAGGGCAAATGCTGCTCGGTGATGATCGTAACTTCGGGGAATGTTTGGACTTTCGGTCGCTGTTGTCTCTGGATTTATTGATTATTCCTTAGCGGATTAAATCCAGAAACAAAGGCGAACGCTACGCTCCTACAGTTCCAAACTTCCCCTACGTTACTTTTACCTTTGCAGCATTTGCAAAGTTCAATTATTCAGTCGATACGGGGTGTCGACGTAAGAAGGTCCGCAGCGGGTTATACGCTGCGGGCTTTCTCATTTATTGCAGGAGGATTGACGCTTATCCCCTCCCGTAGTCTAATAGATTAAATAGACGTGTAACTTGATAATCTCGGGGAGTGAAACAGATGATTAGAGAAGCAAAAGTAGAGGACTGGAAAGACATATCCGAATTATTAGAGCAGTTGGGTTATCCAGAGACAGAAGCATTCATGCAAGAAAAAATAGAAAAGCTAGTCCTGCATCCGGATGAGGAATTATTAGTTTTCGAGGAAGATCATAAAGTAGTCGCCTGCATTTCCATGCATTACATACCTCAATTAGGGCTCACAGGGGATACTGCAATTATAAGCTATCTTGTGGTAAGTAATGCGATTAGGAGCAAAGGCATTGGACGGATGCTTGAGGAATATTGCACTGATTTAGCTAGAAAAAGAAACTGTGACCGAATTCAAGTTCATTGCCACTCTAGAAGAACTGATGCGCATAGATTTTATGCCCGACAAGGATTTACTGAGGCTCCGAAATATTTTTCAAAGATGTTAAATGAATCCGAGTAATCAACAGACCAAATAAAGAGCGGCAGACCAGGGACATACTACGCGTCCAGTTCTGCCGCTTTATTATTCAAGCAATAGAGCACTACTCACTTATTCTTCTTTTAAATAAACTTACGCTGCACCTTTTTGCCATCATACGAGAACCGCGCCTTTTTGTCCTCCACGACGGTCTGTAGATGAACGGTGCGCCCCCATAATGAGTAGATATGCGGGAGTGTGCGCTCCAGGTACTTCAGATCCAGCTCGATACTTTCATAGCGGTGGGTGATAAATAACTCGCCATTCTTCTCGAAGTCGGCATCTTCTATGACCAAGTAAGGTGACCCGCCATTGACTCGAGCGAGTACCAGTTGATCACGTACGTTTTCCCATGCTTTGTCGGTGATTTTCCATTCCGGACCTTTTTTCTCAAAAACATAAAGATCGAGGTCGTTCACCAGTTCTTTGGAGAGATAGCTGCGGATAAAAGAGGTATCGGATTCCAACTCGCGTACCTCAAATATTTTCTCGCGGTCCCAGCGGCGTTCGATATCTTCGAAGATTTTTAGACCAAGATAGTATGGATTCAGGCTTTGCCGTGAGGGCTGCACGACGGAGGAATTCAGTTTAGCGTATTCTACGGTTTCTTCAACGGTCAGATCCAGTTCACGGACGATACGCTGATGCCAGTACGAAGCCCAGCCTTCGTTCATGATCTTCGTCTCCATTTGTGGCCAGAAGTAGAGCATTTCATCATGAAGCATCGTCATAATATCGCGCTGCCAATCCTCCAAGACGGTGGAATATTGCTGGATGAACCAGACAATATCTTTTTCCGGCTCAGGTGGGAACGCACGATTTCCGGATGATGCTTCCTGTGGTCCAGAATTGCTCTTGTCTAGATTCCATAACTCGTCGTACGGATTAGCTGGTTTGGAGCCACCCGGAGGGGCATCCTTGAGTTCTTTCATTTTGGCTTCCAGCAGATGGGTCTTACCTAGCTTACGCGGCTGAATCAGGCTGGGATCTATATGCTCTTGAATGGCCAGCACGGAATCGATGAAGCGCTCCACTGCATCGGTACCGTAGGTTACTGAATAACCGGCGATCCGATCCGCTGTAGCCGACATGCTCTCGACCATATCCCGGTTGGACATGGAGAAACGCATGTTATTTTTGAAAAAATCGCAGTGCGCCAGCACGTGAGCTACGATCAGCTTGTTCTGAATCAGCGAGTTTCCGTCGAGCAGGAAAGCATAACAAGGGTTGGAGTTAATGACGAGCTCGTATATTTTACTCAGCCCGAAATCGTATTGGGATTTCATTTTGTGAAATGTTTTTCCGAAGCTCCAATGACCAAATCTTGTCGGCATTCCATAAGCACCGAATGTATAAATAATATCGGCAGGGCATATTTCATATCGCATGGGATAAAAATCCAAGCCGAAGCCAGTAGCTATTTCCGTAATTTCAGCAATCGCCCGCTCCAACGCATTAATTTCTTCGCTTGGCATGATTCTGTGCTCCTTCCTATAATTCTGTAGATCCAACCTGAATAAACCCTCACGAAATGGGGTTTGGCTTCATATAGATGGGTCGATCAATGTAGTTCATATTATGTATATGGGTAGGGGAGGGGCAATATGACGGGAGGGAGAATCCGTTATATATCTTTATGATTTTCTCAAGGTGATTCGTAAGTAGCTTGCAGTTATCAAAATACCATCATATTAATTATCGTGGAGAATTATTAATTCAATAGAACAATAGAATGGTTATGGCGCACGAGTAGTGAAAGCTGGCGTATCCAAGGTCTGGGATGTGAGTCTCCTTTGAAGCCTAAAGTCGTGATCGCTTTAGACGTGGGAGGAACCTTTATTAAGTCTGGTTTGGTCGTGGATGGAGATTTGCTACAGGCTAGCTGCAAGCAACATCCTTCCTTCGCTGACCAAGATGCCGATGTCATTATAGACCAATTTATTTCTATATTTGAAGATCAATATCAGTTCTATTCCGTTACACTAGGGAAATCCTCAGACTGTACTTGGCGCATCGGTCTCGCCTTTCCCGGGCCCTTTGATTATCAGCAAGGCATCTGTTATATTCAGGGGCTTAGTAAATATGAGGCGTTGTATGGTGAGAATATACGAGAAGTATTATATACCCGGTTCAATACCTTACAACATAAGGAATGGGCGAAGCACCTGCTGCAGGCAGATATTCGATTTGAGAATGATGCGAAGCTGTTTGCCTTAGGCGTAAGCAGATTATTTCCAAATGAACGATATATTTCGTTAACTATAGGGACAGGGTTAGGCTCCGCATTTATTGATCGTGCATTGATCCTGAACGAAGGACCAGGTGTTCCCAAGGACGGTTGGCTTTTTGATAAACCTTTCCTGGAGAGCACCATAGATAACGCCTTCTCACGTCGCGGAATTCTTCGCCTGGCTGAGCAGATGGGAGCTCTAGAAAAAGGAATGGACGTGAAGGACCTCGCAGATCAAGCAAGAAACGGGAATAGCTTGTGCTGCAAGGTGTTATTTTTATGCTCCATCTTCGGCCAGAAATTGAGCATTTCATCAGGGATTATAAATGAACTTGTCGGTTCATTTATAGTTCATATTCCAGTGATAGGATTCACAGTATAATAATAAGCGTTGGAAGGTCGTGCAACATGACAAAAGTAAAACAAACCGTAGATTATCCATTGTATAATGGACAGCCGTATTTCATGCCTATTGGCAAATGGGTAGTGATCCTTGCAAGTATCGTTGTAGGCTATTTAACAATGACAGTAGAGATTCCTTTTCTGCCTAATGAAGTGCAGAGCAAGATTGCTCCGTTTCTATTCACGCTGTTTCCGTTAATCGCATTAGTGTGGGCAACCAAAGGGAAGTTAGGAATTCTCTTCAAAAAGCCTGAAGTAAGTCATGTATTATACGGGATTTTATTCTTTATTATTAATTTCATCGTAACGTTGGGGGTAGCCGCGCTGCTTTCATCGATGGGAGCTGTAACAGTAAATGCGGTGCTAGGTCATGGGGATACCCTTTCAACAGGTGAGAAGCTCTGGACATTGTTCTTCTCAGGATTTCAATTAATTGGCGAGGAATTGTTAACGATCTTGCCATTCCTGGCGATTATGCAGCTTTGCTTTATTGGCTTTAAAATGTCACGCAAGGCGTCCGTGTTTATTGCATTAATCGTAACAGCGCTCATTTTTGGTGCACTACACTTAAAAACGTACAATTTTAATTTTGCTCAGGCCATTCTGGGAATCGGAATCGCTCGAATTATTCTAACGCTTGCTTACATGAAAACAAAGAATATCTGGACGTCGATCATTGCACATATTTTAAATGACTGGGCAATATTTGGGACTAGTATGTTAGGTGGCGCAGTAGCAGCACCGTTCCTGATGCATTTCTTGCATTAAGAGCCGGAGGAATTTCCGTAGACTCACAAAGAGGTTAAGCATATAGTACGATAGATATTGAGAAGATTTCTGAGGTACAGAAGCACAGCTGATTGGATATCCAATCGGCTTTTTTTGCTATCTAGTTTAAATTTCTATCAATCTCTCTATCATCAGATATCCCTCTGAAGGGATACCCAGCCCCCGTTATTATTGGTATACTTTAACAAAAGATTCTACTTATGGAGTGTTTAAGGAGGTTATGATCGATGAGATCGAGCGGTATTCTTCTGATTTTTATAGCGCTTATAGTAACCGGTTGCTTTAACCAGCCATCCAATGGAGAAGACAAATTCACAATTACCATTAATGAACAAGAAGATGTGATAAACAGCCATGGAATGATTGTTAAGAATCTTAAGAAGCTGGATGCTTTTATCCAAAATAAAGCGGGTACGCAGCGAGTGGTTCATTACACAATTGAGGGTGATCCGATCTTTAATGACTTGAAATATACTGACCAAGGGATTGAAATGCGGCATGATAATTCCGAAGATACGTTTGGTAGTCCCCAAGTAACCACATACACTTGTCAGAACCTTGTTAGAAACGAAACGGATAAACTTCTGTCGTATACCTTAACGGGCTGCGAGGGCGAACAAGCAAAGATCGAGCTGCTACAGATTCCTTTTGACGTAACGAAACAAGATAAGTTTGAATTTGTTTTAAAGTATGGTGTGAACCAAAAGAACGAAATTAATACGATAGAGAAGAAGTTGGTCAAAGATCTCCAGAATGGGGAAGTAGTCGAGGTTAGCGATTTTGAGCTTTCTGAACAGGAACGAGGACAAATCTATAAAGAAATGGTACTAGCGAATTACTTAGGTGAAAAAGAGTTATCTACCGAGTGTAATCGAAAACCTGCTGTAAGTTACGATTTATCGGTTCAGATTAATAGTGGAGAGCGTCATTATCAGTGGACGGAATGCCAGAATACTGAGGATGATGGTCAGATGACTGAACTAGCTCAAGCGATCATTAAGATCGTGCAGGCTGGAAGCATTTATAAGCAACTGCCTGAGGTTAAGGGGTATTACGAATAATTTAAATAAGTTGAACTAAAACATTCTAAAAAGGAAGAGTGGCGGAGGGGAAGTTTGGAACAGTAGGAGCGATAGCGTTCGCCTGAAAGCTTTCCGTAGGAAAGCTCGCTTCGGAAGCATGGGCCGTCACCGGATTTCAACCGTGAAACACGGTATATAATCAAGAAATCTGGGGACAACAGCGACCGGAAGTCCAAACATTCACCGCAGTCACGTTTACCTTAAAGAAATACCTTAAGTTTTTAACTAATCTTTATTCTCAAATCATTGGAGGCAGCATTCATGCACCGAATATTGTTAATTGAAGATGACGAAGCAATTAGTGAAATGGTTAGGTCCTATTTAGTAAAAGAGGGCTATGAAGTGGAAACGGCGTTTGATGGTGAAGTAGCGGAAATGACATTCCGTACTAGTAATCCTTTTGATCTTGTATTATTAGATCTCATGCTGCCCAAGCGCAGCGGTACTGATATTCTCCAGACGATCCGTGCGACAAGTCTAGTTCCGGTGTTGATCATGTCAGCCAAGGACAGCGATGTGGATAAAGCGCTTGGACTTGGCTTTGGGGCGGATGATTATATTACCAAGCCATTTTCAATGATCGAATTAGCTGCAAGAGTGAAGGCTGCGATTCGAAGAGCGGGTTATGCTACCCCCACCATCCAACCGGAAGCTCCAATTCCTGCGAAGCAAAAAATTTCCATTGGTGGCCTGACTGTAGATTTGGATAATTTCTCTGCGCTAAAGAACGGGGAAGAAGTGAAGTTAACGTCTAAGGAATTTCATATTCTTAAGCTGTTCGTTACGCATCCGGGCAGGGTCTTCACCAAAGCGCAGATTTATGCTAGCGTATGGGCAGATGATTATTTCGGAGATGAGAACGTTATTAATGTACATATGAGAAGATTACGCGAAAAAATAGAAGATGATCCCTCCCATCCAGAGTTCATCAAGACGTTGTGGGGGATCGGATATAAGCTGGGAGAGCAGCTATAATGAGCATGGCGCTTAGTGTGGTCATTGTACTCCTGCTCGTCGTCATTGTATGGCAACATCAGCATTCGCGTAAAGCTTCCAGAGACCTGAAATATATTCATGACAAGCTAAGTAGCATCATGGCTGAAGGTTCACACGAAAGACTGCTGTTATTCAGTAGTAATGTGGAGCTGCAAAGTGTGCTGATTGATCTAAATCGGCTGCTCGACATTAATCATAAAGGAAGCATTGAGCGCGTGAAGCTGGAGAAGTCCATGCGTAATATGCTGTCGAACATTTCCCACGATCTTAAGACTCCGCTAACGGTAGTACTCGGTTATATTGAGACGATTCAGCAGGATGAACTTATGCCAGCCGAGGAACGGGAACGTATGATGAACACAATTCACCAAAAAGCGAATGAAGTGATCCATCTGATGAACAAGTTCTTTGACTTGGCCAAGCTGGAATCGGGGGATCGGGAAATCAATCTTTCACGTGTTGAGGCAGGCGAGGTATGCAGACGTAATATTCTCTCTTTCTATGATATCCTTAGCGCCAAGGGCAGTGAGGTAGAGATAGAGATTCCTGATGACTCGCTTTATTTCATGGGAAACGAAGAGGCGCTTGACCGGATATTGACCAATTTGTTATCGAATGCGATTGCTTACGGGGATGCCGGAGGCGTATTAGGTTTGAAACTCTATAGTGATAAGAATAAAGTATACATAGATGTTTGGGACAGGGGAAAAGGCATTAGTGAAGTTCACCAGGATAAAGTATTCGAACGGCTCTATACACTGGAGGATTCGAGAAATCGATCATATCAAGGGAGTGGTCTGGGTCTGACGATCACCAAAAGATTAACGGAGCAGATGAATGGTACCATTACACTGGTTAGTCAACCGTTTGTGAGAACAGTATTTACCCTTTCTTTTCGTAGATTAAGCTTCTAAAGAATGAAATTGTGTACAGCTTAAGATTTTTGTAAGAATCGAGTAATAAAAAAGAAAATTCTGCTGTGTACAATAAGAACTAAGGAAGACGAGACGAAAACAAAGGGGAGCGCGGAAATGACTACGATACTTCGAACAAGAAATTTAACGAAAACCTACCAAGGCAAAGAAGCCGTTAGCAATGTGAATATGAATATTAAACAAGGTGAAATTTATGGCTTTCTTGGACCGAATGGTGCCGGCAAAACAACGGTCATGAAAATGATCACGAACCTCGTTAAACCGACGAGTGGTGAGATTGAGTTTTTTAATGAAAAAATGACAAATCATTCGTATGAAATGCTCAAACGGATGGGCTGCATCATTGAATATCCAGTGTTCTATGATAAACTCACAGCCAAGGAAAACCTGATCCTGCATGGAGAATATATGGGCTATTATGATCCGCAAGCGATTGGCGAAGCGCTGGAGCTGGTAAAGCTTACGGGTATCGATAAAAAGCCGGTGAAGCAATTTTCGCTTGGGATGAAGCAGCGCCTTGGTATTGCCAGAGCCTTTATGACGAAACCGGAGCTACTCATTCTGGATGAGCCGATTAATGGACTAGACCCTGTGGGAATCAAAGAGATGCGTGAAGTGTTCCGGATGCTTAGCCGGGAATATGGAATGACGTTACTTGTATCTAGTCATATTCTGGGGGAAATCGAGCAGATTGCTGATACTATCGGTGTGATCCGGCAGGGTGCTCTGGTAGAAGAGGTGGCGATGGATTCCATTCGCGGTCAAAATACAGAATATATCGAAGTGGTTACGAATGAGATTAACAAAGCAGTGTACGTGTTGGAGCACAAGCTTGGCCTCAATAACTTCAAAGTACTTGATCATATTACAGTAAGAATCTATGACGGTGGAATCTCACAACGTGATCTGAATAAGGCGTTAGTGCTAGCAGACGTGGAGATTGAGAGCATCAGCAAGAAACAACATACGCTGGAAGATTATTTTTTACAATTGATCGGGGGTGAAGGCGTTGCTTAAATTAATATCTTTGGAGATTCGGAAGAATAAGCTAAAGACTCTTCTTACAGGGGCAGCAATCGTCAATCTCGCTATTCTTGGGTTTATGATTATGGTTTTATTCGTTGATCGAAATGAGAATGAACCGTCGTTCGCTTCTTACGCAGATATGTTTGAGGGTGTGTTCGTTTTTGTTAAGGCTGCTTATATTATTTTCGCTTCCGTTATTATTAGCAAGCTGGTGATTGATGAGTATAAGAACAACACAATTACTCTTCTCTTCATGTACCCTATCTCACGTAAAAAGCTAATGACTGCGAAAATATTGATAGTGTTCGCCTTCACATTTGTTGCCATCATCGTGTCAGACATTGTGGTTGGCGCTATCCTAATAGGATTCAATTCTTTTGTAGGGCTTATTCCGGGTGAGTTAAACCTTCCCATGATCACTTTAGAGCTGATCAAGTTAGGCGCAAACTCATTTTACGCAGCGGGTATTGCTTTGATTCCTTTGTACTTTGGAATGAAGAAAAAATCAGTCCCTGCCACCATCGTCTCGGCGGTGTTAGTTACGTCCCTAATTTCTGGTGGATTTGATCAAGCACGCTTAGGTAATTTAGCGGCGGTGTCGATCTCGCTTGGCTTGATAGGAGCAGGTATTGCCTATATGGCGATTCGCAATATTGACCATAAAGATATAGCCTAAAATATTTATAGAAATCCCTCTTAAGAATCTCAGTACGATGTGTAAGTCATCGTGGTTGGGTTCTAAAGGGGGATTTAGTGTTTATCTGCGACCGATTAAAGTATATTTGCTATAATGGTCAAAATAGAAGAATTTAAAATTTGAGATGATTTCCGCTCATTTTAGGGTAATGATAATGGATGAGAGAGCCTGAGGTGAAATGAATTGTGGATAAAGACTGGACGTCCATTCTAATACGATTGCTTTCGGAAGAGAGCGCTTATAAATCGTTATATGACCATCATCCTAATTTGATATTTGTGTTGGATCGGCAAGGTCGCTGCGTAGGAACGAATCGTACGTTCTATCTAGAACCCAGTGCAGAAGCATCGTTCCAAGATATAGGTCTGACAGCACTTAAAAGAATATACCTTGTTGATGTAGCTAGTTTTGAGGCTGCCCTGCAAGGGAATCCCTCTAGCTTTGAATTGCAAGATGTGAACAATCCCAAAGCGGACGTTGTGAAGGGAAACTTTATTCCTATAACGATAGACGAGGGAATTGTCGGGGTATTCGCGATCATACAAGTGGATAACAGCAACTATCATCATTATTCGGAAGGGTTACATGACTGGCTAAACGCATTAGCAGATTCTTTTCATGCTAAATTATCGGATAAGGTAGAACTAGAGTCAAACTTCAAATCTAATTTTGCTGCTGAAGTCGAAGATAAACGAGCGAACCTTATTCTGAACTCCGTCTCAGCTGGAATATTCGTACTAGATAATATAGGGCGAACGCTCTTTATTAACCGTGAGGGAGCAGATATGTTAGGTTACCAGCCTACAGAATTGGTTGGCCTGAAGCTGATGGAATATATTCATCAAATCCAAGGCGATGGCTCACGTTATTCAACCCCTGATTGTCAGATCAGTCTTACAATTGCAGATGGAATTATCCGCAGGAAAGACGATGAGATCTTCTGGCGTAAGGATGGAACCAGCTTTTTTGTCAATTATCGGGTCTCGCCTCTTATGGATGGGGGGATGATCTCAGGAGCAGTTATTGCTTTTAGTGATATTACGAATGCGAAAGAAATCATTCGCGCTAAAGAATCTGCGGAACAGGCGGCGCAAGCCAAATCTGATTTCTTAGCGATGATGAGTCATGAAATTCGGACACCGATGAATGGAATGATAGGGATGTCAGATCTTTTACTTGAAACTGATCTTGGAGAAGAACAGCGGGGGTATGTCGAGATTTTACGAAGCTGTAGTTACACGCTTTTACAGATCTTGAATGACATTCTTGATTTCAGCAAGATGGAAGCGGGTAAAATGCCACTGCAAACCGAATCGTTTGAACTTCGAGAGATGATATCGGACATCATTGATTTATTTACACCTAAAGCCGAAGAGAAGAAGCTGGCCTTGCGGTGGTGGGCGGATACGAGTGTTCCAACAACGTTACTGGCTGATCCGATCCGTTTGCGACAGATTATTGTCAATCTGGTAGGCAATGCTCTGAAATTCACAGAACATGGGAGCGTTACACTATCGGTTAAGAACATTCCACTTTCGGATTCAAAAGAATATTTATTGGAATTCTCTGTCCGTGATACAGGTGTTGGGATTGCCGATAATAAACTCAATTTATTATTTCAATCCTTCTCACAGCTGCACCCGACCATCAACCGTAAATATGGCGGTACAGGGTTGGGACTCGCTATTTGTAAGCAGCTGGTTGAGCTGATGGGTGGGACAATTTTTGTAGAAAGTGAAGAGAATAAAGGTTCAACGTTCCGGTTTATGTTACCCTTCATAAAAAAAGAGGTCGAGTTAAATTCAACTTCAAATCAGGAGGGGTAAACGCACAAATCCCCGGTCCATTGTCTTACGAAGCAATGGCCGGAGATTTGCGTTAGATTATTAATCTTGAAGCATATACATGAGACCTACAGTATGTGGGCCACAATGGCTACCAATAACACAACCTGCGTTGAGGATAGCGATCTCATTCACTTGAGTTTTCTCTCGTATCGCTGTCTCTAGATAGCGAGCATCTTCTTCCGCTAAGGTATGAACAACGATGAGCAGCTCTTTATCCATCCGATCGACGTTAACCAAGGCGTTCTGGAGCATTTGTTCCACGGCTTTTTCTTTTTTGCCACGAATTTTACTAGTAGGTACGATGCTGCCGTCTACAAGTCTAAGAACAGGACGAATTTTTAGCAGACTACCGATGAAATTCTGCATACCTGAACAGCGTCCACCCATATATAAGTAATCTAGCGTATCTACCACGAATTCTGTTTCTACAAGATTACGACTCTGCTTCAGCATAGCTGCAATCTCAATGGCACTGTAACCTTTTTCAGCGGCTCTGACAGCTTTCATAACGAGAAGAGCGATGCCTCCACATAAGGTCTGTGAATCAATAACCTGTACACGCCCCTCTGGGAATTCCCCAGCAGCCAAAAGTGCATTCTGATATGTAGAGGATAGTGATGAGGAGAGACTGATATATACAATATCATCTCCACGGCTAATTACCGGATGAAAAGCGGCGATAAAGTCAGCTGGCGAAGGCGCGGCTGTCTTTGGCAATACTCCGCTTGTTGCGACACGGCGATACACTTCTTCTGGTGTGATATCTTCACCATCTTTGTAGGTTCCTTCTTCAAACACTACGTAAAGGGGAACGATGCCGATATTAAAAGTATCCTTCCAGCCTTGAGGCAAATCGGAAGTGCTGTCTGAAAATATTTTTACAGTAGACATGAATTTCTCCTTCACCGATAATCGGACGACAATAGTCATTATTGAATCACATAATCTATTTATTATACCAAGATTAAGCCGATTCTCAAAATGAAATCGTAGAAATTCTGAAAGAAAGAAAGACTATCCGGAATTCCGAATAGTCTAAGTAAGCATTAATTTTTTTTCATAACCGGTATCCAGATCTCACAGCGATAATCCTCTGCATCAGGACTTCCCGGAAGGTATAACTCAAACTCGGGTCCTCCTGTATGCTCATAGCCTGTTGCAGGGAACCACTCCTGAAAGATCCGTGACCATGCTTGCTGAATAGCATTCGGCATTGGCCCTACTGAGGTGAACACAGCCCAACTCGCAGCTGGTATCGTCGTAGAAGCAAAGCCCTGAGCGTCCGTCTCTGGAGAGGCTTCGACAGCAATCCAATAGGAGAAGGTTTCTTTTTCGTGATTGAAATCTTTACAAATACCAAGGATGTCCTTATCAACACCGATCTCAATCAGCTTATCCGACGTACCATTTTCATTAGCTTCAATCCACAGCTGGGGGATACGGCGTAAATTCTCCCCATCTTTCGTTGTCATTTCCTCTACTAGTCCGATAACATTAAAAGGTTCTCTTGTCTCAATTCTGTAGTCCATTTCTTTATCTCCCTTCAGTGATAGATGGAAGGAGAGTCTAGGGAAGGCTTTGAGCTGTACCCCTGACTCCCGCGCAGCAGAAGGAGTAATTCCATGTGCTTTGCGGAATGCTTTGGCAAACGACTCGGGAGAGTCATATCCGTATTTTAATGAGACATCTAGTACCTTAACTTTAGATATAGCGAGTTCCTGTGCCGCCAGAGTTAGTTTCCGTTTACGGATATAGTCTTTGACTGATACTCCGGTGAGCATGTAGAACATACGCTGGAAGTGAAAAGGGGAGGAATAAGCAACCTTTGCTATATCTTCTATATTAAAGGTTTCCTCCATTTTGCTCTCCATATAATCTAAAGCTTCTTTCATGCGGATAAGCCATTCCAAGCCTGCCATCTCCCTTTGAGTTCATACTATCATGCCACCATTTGCAAATCCTGTTATTCCTTGCTCTTTAATGACAGGTTGCTGATGGAAGAATGATCTTAACAAAATCATCCTATATAGTATAACTCAGTAAGGTGGAGAGAGTCAGCTTTGTAATCTGTACACTCTTGCTTCGTAAGGACGCAGAATTTCTCGTGTTGGAGATTCATCCGGGTAATTTCCAATGATTAAATCAGTAACGGTGCTCAGCTCAGCGGAGAGATCAACGGTTTGAGGAGCCTCGTTGAAGTTCAGCAGGATCAGCCATTGTTCATCCTCTAAAGTTCTTGTATAAGCATAAAGGTTCTCATGATCAGGCAGTAGCAGCTTATATTCTCCATATACCATAATCGGATTTTTTTTGCGTAAAGCAATTAATTCCTGGTAGTAGTAGAAGATTGAATCAGAATCCGCCAATGCTTGCTCCACATTAATTTTCTTGTAAATCGGATTTACTTTGAGCCATGGTTCTCCTTCTGAAAATCCAGCATTAGCAGATGCATCCCATTGCATTGGGGTACGGGCGTTGTCTCGGCCTTTGACATGGATAGCGTTCAGAATCGTTTCATGATCTGCGCCACCCTCAGTTACTTTTTCACGGTACATATTCAGAATTTCGATGTCTTTATAATCTTCCAGCGTTGTGAATTTTACATTCGTCATCCCAATTTCTTCACCTTGGTAAATATAAGGGGTGCCTTTAAGTGTATGTAGTAAGGTAGCGAGCATTTTGGCAGATATTACGCGATACTTCCCATCATCACCAAATCGTGAAACCATACGCGGCTGGTCATGATTGTTTAAGTACAGACTATTCCAACCCTTGTCAGCCAGACCGACCTGCCATTTATGAAGTATGTCGCGCAGTTTAGTTAATGTCCATGGGGCTACATCCCATTTGCCTCCTGGGCCGGAATCTACGTCCATATGCTCGAATTGGAATACCATTTGAAGTTCTTCACGATCTTCGTCTGTGTAAAGAACGGCATCCTCTACTGAAGCCCCTGGCGTTTCCCCGACGGTCATAATGTCATAGCTTGAAAGAACCTTTTGGTTCATTTCATGTAAAAACTCATGGACTCGGGGGCCATTCATAAAGTAATCGCCACCCCAAGCAAGTTCCTCTGGCACCTCGCCCTCGATTTGAAAGGAAGGTAGCCCTTCCGCTTTAGAAATCAAATTAATGACGTCCATCCGCAATCCATCCACACCCTTGTCGAGCCAGAAGGTAATCATCTTGTATAATTCATCGCGCAGCTTTGGATTGTCCCAGTTGAGATCCGGTTGCTTGCGTGAGAACAGATGTAGATAGTATTCACCGGTAGTCTCATCTAGTTCCCAAGCCGGACCGCTGAATATGGAACTCCAATTGTTTGGACGTTCGCCATTCGGTCCACCTGGACGCCATATGTAGTAATCACGGTATGGATTATCTTTTGACGAACGGGACTCTGCGAACCATTGATGTTCATCAGAAGAGTGGTTGATTACAAGATCCATCATTAGCTTAATGCCACGATCATGCAGTCCAGTCAGTAGTTCCTCCCAGTCTTTTAGCGTGCCGAACTCATCCATAATATCTTCGTAATCGCTGATGTCATAACCATTATCATCATTTGGCGATTTATATACTGGTGACAACCAAACTACATCGACACCGAGCTTCTGCAAATAATCCAGACGTGAAATGATGCCTTGCAGATCTCCAATACCGTCACCATTACTATCTTGAAAGCTGCGTGGATAAATTTGATAAACGACAGCTTCCTTCCAAAAGGTTCTTTTCATTAATAATCACTCCTTATATAAGTTATCCATTTAGGAAAAAAATAAAGAGACCCTAAAAAGCTATTGGCTCCAAGGGTCTCTTGTGGTGTCGGTTTATACTGTGACGGAATTGCTGTCAGCAGTGATGCTGCTTAGTCCGTTCACGGTATATTCTTTGTCATAGATAGTAATAGAAGCTGGAATATCAGTTTCATTCGTAACCGTAACCTGTGCGTCCGAAACGCTTACTTTTAGACGGGAGCCGCGGAACATGATTTTGAAAGAGTACGCTGTCCAGTGACCTGGGTTCGATGGGCTCAGAGCCAGTCTGCCATCATGAACACGTAATCCGCCGAAGCCATGTACGATTGACATCCAAGTACCGGCCATACTAGTGCTGTGTAAGCCGTCTTCGGTATCATTGTTATAGTTATCAAGATCCAGTCTTGAAGTACGCAAGTACATTTCATAAGCCTTATCCTTATATCCTAGTTCGCTGGCTAGAATAGAGTGGATACAAGGGGATAGGGAGGACTCATGAACAGTGATCGGCTCGTAAAAGTCGAAATTCCGTTTTTTGGTATCCAGATCGTAGCGGTCCCCTAGGAAATATAATCCTTGCAGAACGTCTGCTTGTTTAATGAAGCAAGAACGAAGGATACGATCCCATGACCATTTTTGGTTTAGCGGCAGGTTCTCAGCTGCCAGATCCTTGACTTGAATAATTTCTTTATCTAGGAAGCCATCTTGTTGCAAGAAGATACCCAGTTCTTCATCCGCAGGATAATACATTTTGGCAATGATATCATTCCATTTAGCGGTTTCGCTCTCTTGGAGTCCTAGTTTGTCAACTAGTTCTGCATAGCGTGTGGATTCGTTCTTTTTCAGATAATCCAGAGCTTCTAAGGTATATTCCATAGTCCAGGAAGCCATCCGGTTGGTGTACCAGTTATTATTTACGTTATTTTCATATTCATTAGGTCCCGTTACGCCAAGCATTACGTATTTGTCTTTACGATTTGCATAGTGAACACGTTCTTCCCAGAAGCGGGAGATTTCCACCAGAACTTCAAGGCCATATTGACCAAGATAAGCTTTGTCTCCTGTGTAGTTCACATAGTTGTAAATCGCATAAGCAATAGCACCGTTACGGTGAATTTCTTCAAATGTAATTTCCCACTCATTGTGGCACTCTTCGCCATTCATTGTAACCATTGGGTACAATGCGCCTTTTGCGAAACCAAGCTTACGAGCATTTTCCTTAGCCTTCTCCAAATGCTTGTAACGGTAGATCAACAGGTTGCGAGCAATAGAGGAGTCTGCTGTACTGAGATAGAAGGGAACGCAATACGCCTCTGTATCCCAGTAAGTGCTGCCGCCGTATTTTTCACCTGTAAAGCCTTTAGGTCCAATGTTCAGACGGTCATCTTCACCATTGTAGGTTTGGTTTAGCTGGAAAATATTGAAGCGAATCGCTTGCTGTGCCGAAACGTCACCTTCAATAATGATGTCGCTTTCTTTCCATTTCTCTCTCCAAGCTTCTATTTGCTCTGTCAGAAGGGTTACAAAACCAGCTTCCTTAGCAGCTTGCAAAGCAGTTTGAGCGGCATCGACCAATTGTCCAAGACCGTGATTACGCGAGGTTACGTTAGCAACATATTTATAAATGACGACTTGATCGCCAGATTGTACGGATACATTCATTTTGCTGGCTACATATTTCTCTTGTTCAATGGCTTCAGCATCAGCGATGACTTTCTCACCGTTAACAAGGATATCAAAAGCCATAGCAGAGGTTACATGGAAATCGAGCTTTTTGGTCTTAAGGGTGAGGTGTCCACCTTCAGTGCCTGCTTGCTTCTCAACTTCATTCCAGAATTTCTCGTCGTAGTTGGAATCCTTGTTCTTCACGTCACCGTCGAGATAGGGAGTGATCGTAATCTTGCCTGAGAAATTCACAGGAATGATGGAGTAACGAATAGCACCGATTTCTTGACGAGTCATGCTGACGAATCGGATACTCTCAACTTTAACTTCCTTACCATCTTCGAGTGTGGCAGTGAAACAACGGGAAAGCGTACCTTCCTTCATGTTAAGAACACGACGGAAATCGGAAACCGTACATTTTGCCAGGTCTAAAGGAGTTCCTTCAATGTCGATATTAATACCGATCCAGTTCGTGCTGTTCAGTACTTTAGCAAAATATTCAGGATAGCCGTTCTTCCACCAGCCGACCCGTGTTTTGTCAGGATAGTAAACGCCAGCCATGTAGCTGCCTTGTAGGCTACTTCCACTATATTGCTCTTCAAAATTAGCTCGACCACCCATAAATCCGTTGCCAAGGCTAAATACACTTTCAGAGATTTCTTGTGTCTGTGGATCAAAGGATTCTTCAATAATGGACCATTCATCAATTGTTAAATATTGTTTCACGATAACCGGCTCCTTTAAATATGTTGTGGGGATATATAATGAACAAATCATTCTTCCATTAAAATTCCGGTGGTATAAGTGCGACTGCGAGGAATCTTTGGACTTTCGATCGCTGTTATAATCAGATTTCTATATTTTAGCCACGTTTTGCGGATGAAATCTGATTATAAAGGCGAACGCTACGCTTCTACAGTTCCAAAATTCCTCTCCGTCACCTCATCACCAGAAATCTAATGATTAATACTTAGTTCATTTGATTGTAGGTTAGATGTAGCAGGGCGAATCACATTAACACTTTCAGTTGATTAATGTTCCTTAGACTTTAAGCAAAAGATTTTTTGAGTTGTGACACACTCATATGAGCGAGCGATGGAACGACGATGTTCGCCGCATTGAGCGTTTCCGGTGAACCAATACCAACGCTGAACATTCCAGCACGCGACGCAGCTTCAATTCCTGCTTCTGCATCTTCGAAGACAACACAGTGTTTAGGATCAGCGCCAAGTGCTTTAGCTCCTAAAAGAAAAACTTCCGGATCAGGTTTAGCAGCACTTGTGTGTGTGCCATCGATGATTGCATCAAAGTAAGGGGTCAATCCGGTATTATTTAATATCGTCATTGCGTTCTTACTAGCAGAACCGAGGGCAACTTTGATGCCATTCTCACGGCACTCTTTCAGAAAATCAAGCGCACCTGGCAAAATCTCTGAGCTGTCCATTTTCGCAATATATTCGACATATCGATTATTCTTCTGTTCTGCAAGCTTAGCTTTCTCTTCTTCATCGATAGTTAGTCCGCCGATTTCCAGCAAAATATTTAGCGAGGCAGTTCTGCTGACTCCTTTAAGGCGTTCGTTATCTTGTTCTGTGAAGAGAAACCCTAATCCATCTGCAAGCTCTTTCCATGCGATATAATGGTATTTGGCAGTATCAACGATAACACCATCCAAATCGAACAAGCAGGCTTTAATTTCCGTCATTGTAGTACCTCCTAAAATTTGTGACAGTATCGTGATCCATTGGGTAATCGTATCTGAATTTGCTTTCAATTCGTATAAGCTTTGCTAAAGATGTTAAGTTTATCTTAACCTCAGATTCGAATATTCACCCTGAAAAGAACTGGATCAAGAAGTTTTAGTAATTTAGCGCAAACGTTTGTACAGATTTTCAAAAAATAAATGAAGCGTTGATCGCTTCACTTATTCATTCGGTTTTGTTCTTAGCATGAGAGTACATGGATGACTCTCTCACGATCAAGCGATGTGGAATAACAAATCGGTTTGTATAACCAGCATCGTGGTTCGGACTCTTGATATTCTGGATAAGTACCTGAGATGCAGTGTAGCCAAGATGATAAATTCCAATATCAATACTACTGATTGGAGGGCTGGATAATTCAGATAATGGAATATTGTTAAAGCTTACAATAGCGAGATCGTCAGGCACTTTGTATTTCAGCTCATTCAATCCGCGTAAAATTCCGAACGATACCATATCATCCACTGCAACTAGAGCAGTAGGCCGATTAGGCAAATTCATGAAAAAAGACATCGCTCTATATCCGCTATCCTGTAGAAATTCACCTTCTACAATCCATTCATCACGCATTTCAAGACCGCTATTCAGCAATGCTTTACGGTATCCTGCGAGACGATCGCGAGAAACAATTAGATTAGGCGGTCCACTTACGAAGCCAATACGTTCATGACCCATTGAAATGAGGTGGTTTGTAGCATCATATGCTGCCATCACATTATCATTATCGACAGATAAAATATTCTCATATCGATCACTTCGGCCTACCAGTACGAATGGATAATCGTTACTCTCTAGAAAATCAATAACAGCATCATCTGTACGAGAGTAAAGCAGAATAACACCATCTACTCGACGACCCTTTAGAAGTCTTGAAACGGCTTCCAATTCTTCCTTCTCGTTTGCTCCGGAGCTAATTAACACGTCGTAGCCGGAACGGCTAGCTTGTGTAACAATCCCTCGGATTAATTCCATAAAAAATAGATTTGAGAACAGCTCTTCAGCTGGTTTAGGAAGACTGAAGCATATGCTATTTGTAGTTTTCGACACTAGACTCTTAGCCATCATGTTAGGTGTATAGCCCATATCTTCCATAATAGCTTTGACCTTGCGGGAAGTTTCCAGGCTGATTCTGGGGTGATTGGACAATACCCGGGATACCGTGGAGGGAGATACTCCCGCTTTCTTGGCCACATCCTTAATGGTAACTGTCATAGAAACCTCCTTATGGAACCGTTTGCTTTACACAGTAATATTAATCTAAGAGTTCTAAATTGTAAATAGATAAAGTCATTTGGAAGGGCAATATTGCTACTTTTGGAAAGAGTATTAGAATTTTATGCGTAAAATTGTTTGTTTTCACCAAAAAAGTATGAATGATTTAGCAAGATTGATCTTAATATGTATAAAAGATATCCAATTTCTTCGAAAGGAGCATTTCGTAAATGCAAACGTGTGGCTTGAATTTTTTGGAACAATTCGATTCGAGAAATGGAATTAGAGAGACATTCAAAAAAACGGATAAATACTAAATGGGATTATCAGGTTTACTTTTCTTTATTTTTACTTTTATGATAATTTGAGTTCATTAAACACATAAAAATACTGGTTGACAATACCATAAATACAGTATTAGTATGTAAATCAAAATATAGCAAGCGTTTACATTGGGCGATTTTGGATCGTTATCAGTTGTGTTAAGGAATGAATTTTATGTACTTAGGTTTGTGCACGACTATTTGCAAACGTTTGCACTAAATTCATGGTTTTGGTTTGATCTTTAACTTTGATGGGAGGATGATGCTGTTAATCCGGTTTGACGAGCCGCACACATAGACCTTCTCCAACCACAGAAGGAAGACGCGTGATTTCATAACCTCAGAATAATTGGCGGGGTTCGAGAAATTATGTATCCGCTTGCACAAAGGGAATTCATAATTATGGGAGGTTTTACAAAAATGAAAATAAATTTATGGGGTAAGAGGACGTTCGCGATCTTCATGATCGTTGCTCTTGTGTTCTCCAGTCTCGGCTTACACCCAGTTAAGGTTTCAGCAGAAACGACAAAGGTAGTATTGGTCGGTGATTTGCAATCACAGTTTATTTCTACTGGGGCGGAAAATCCCGGCAAGGATTGGGATGAGAGATCAGTAGTCACCCAAATGACTTACTCAGACAATGGGTTGTATTCTTTTACTGGGACTCTGCCAGCAGGAGAATATAATTATAAGGTTGCTCTGAACGATAGTTTTGATGAGAGTTATGGCTACGGAAATTATACCAATCCTAATGGAGTTGATAATAAAGGCGATATCCACATCAAGCTAGAAACAGAAACGACTGTAACCTTTTATTATAATGACATCACTCATAAAATAGCTGATTCTACGTACTACACGCCAATTGCTGCGAATAAACTGCCAAGATTGACAGGAAACCTGCCAGCAGAGGCGTTGTCCACGTTATCAGATCCTGATTTTGATGGTGTGTACAGTACAGTTGTTACTGTGCCGCAGGGAGATTACACATATAAGGTTTCTGTTCCAGGAGTCACAGAAGCAGAGGATATGTCTTATCCAGAAAGCGATCTAGCGTTGAGCCTACCGTTAGATCTTAAGGTAACCTTCAAGTACAACACTGGAGATCATAGTGTAACTGCAGAATATAAAATTCCTTCGGGACCTGTAGAGGTTACACCTGTTCCAGCAGGGCACATTCGTGTTCACTACAAAGCTAGTGAATACACTGATAAGGGATTGTGGTTATGGGGTGATGTTGTAAATCCTTCTGATAATTGGGCTATGGGTGCGACCCCTTTCCCTGAAGGACAAATGGATTCTTATGGTGCATATGTTGATGTGCCGATTAAGGATGGGGCTAAGAAAATCTCATTCATCGCACTTCAGCGTGCAAGTGGTGCTAAAGATGGAGGAGATAAGAACTTCTCGATTAATACTCCACAAACTAATGAAGTATGGATCACAGAAGGCTCTGATGTAGTTACGCCTTATGAACCGGTTAAGCTTCCGGCAAATACTGTTCGGATCCATTATATGAGATCAGATTCCAATCAAAGTCAGTATGGATTATGGTTGTGGGAAGACGTAGCAGTTTCACTTAAGGATTGGCCTAAAGATGCAGTTCCATTCCAAGCCGATCAAGTAGGTCGCTTTGGTGCTTATATTGATATTCCATTGAAAGAAGCTGCAAAAAAAATTGGGTTTCTCGTAGTGAACCCGTTGAATGGCGATAATAAAGACGGCGGTGACAAAGGATTTACTCTACTGGATCGTTACAACCAGCTGTGGATAAAAGAAGGAGACAACAATGTATATGTTTCACCATTTGGTGAAACACCTATCGGTTTAGTATCTGCTGAAGTGTTGTCGACGAGCAAAATCCTTCTTGGCTTCACGTTAACTGACGGCTTGGATGCAGCAGCATTGAAGAATGAGATTACCGTTAAAGATAAAGACGGTGTTGCTATTCCTGTATCGGCTGTAACCATTACTAGCAAAACTTCAATTGAAGTTGATACAAAAGCCTTTGATTTGGATAAAGTTCCGCTTAGCGTTACTTATTCAGGTAAAACGGTCTCTGCGGCTAGTGGTTGGAGAATGCTTGATGAAATGTACAATTATACAGGAGATGATCTAGGGGCTACGTACAACGCTGACAAAACAGCCACGTTAAAATTGTGGGCTCCTAAAGCTAGCTCGGTTGTCGTAAATGTGTACGATAAGAATGACTCCAACGTGCTTGTGGGCAGTGTTGACTTAACGAGTGGAGATCAAGGGGTCTGGTCGGTTGATTTGAAGCCGACTGATTTGACAGGCACGACTACAAACGATGTAAGAGGATTCTTTTATCAATATGAAGTGACGAATGACGGTGTAACCAATAAGGTCCTTGATCCTTATGCTAAATCAATGGCGGTATTTACTATGGATACCACAGGTGCAGCTGGTGCTGGCGGGGATACAGTCGGTAAAGCGGCTATCGTTGATTTAAGCCAGACGAACCCGGATACCTTTGGTTATGCTGATATTAAAGGCTACGAAAAACGCGAGGACGCAATCATTTATGAAGTCCACGTCAGAGACTTTACATCCGATGTATCGATCGAAGATAGTCTGAGTGGCGAAAGATGGGGCTCTTATAGCGCTTTTGAAAAGAAGCTCGATTATATTAAATCTCTCGGTGTAACTCATATTCAATTGCTTCCTGTAATGGCTTGGTATTACGGGGACGAAACGAAGATGGGGACTAGAGAAACAGATTATTCCGCTAAAAACAATGAATACAACTGGGGATATGATCCTCACAACTACTTCTCTCCAGATGGTGCTTATTCTCAGAAACCTGCTGATCCTGAGGAGCGGATTAAAGAATTAAAAGGATTGATTGACGCCGTACATGAAGCTGGAATGGGTGTCATTCTGGATGTAGTGTACACACATATGGCTAAAAAAGAATTTTTAAACGACATCGTACCTAATTACTATGCGTTCCAAGATGCAAATGGCAACTTTATCGGAGGTTTCGGAAACAATCTGGCCACCAACCATAAGATGGCTGAGAAGTTGATGGTTGATTCCGTGAAATACTGGTTTGAAGAGTACAAGATAGATGGAATGCGCTGGGATATGATGGGCGATGCGACAGCAGAGGCTGTTCAGAATGCTTATGATGCCGCGGCAGATATTAATCCGAAGGCACTTTTTATCGGTGAAGGCTGGAGAACATTCGGTGGTGCCGCAGCTGATCCTTCCCTTGCTGGAAAAGGGGCAGATCAGGACTGGATGGATAAAACGGATAGCGTCGGTGTTTTCTCTGACGAATTCCGTAATGAATTGAAATCTGGTTATGGTTCCGAAGGTCAACCTAGATTTATCACAGGTGGAGCGCGTCCAATAGCGACAATCTTTAACAATATTAAGGCGGAGCCCTCAAATACGCCTGCTGATGATCCAGGTGATATCGTTCCGTACATCGAAGCGCATGATAACCTGACGCTGCACGATGTTATTGCACAAACGATCAAGAAAGATCCTGCCATTGAGAAGAATGAGCTTGAAATCCAGAAACGGATTAGACTTGGAAACATGCTTGTTCTAACCTCCCAAGGCACTGCCTTCATTCATGCAGGCCAGGAATATGGGCGTACCAAGCAATGGAATAGCACTTCGGTTCCTCAGGATAAATACACTGAAATGTTTGATAGTGAAGGCAAATCCTTTGGTTATTTTATTCATGATTCGTATGATTCTTCGGATGCTGTCAACATGTTTGATTGGACCAAAGCAACGGATGAGTCACAATTCCCAGTACAGAACACGACAAGAAAATATACGTCAGGGCTGATGGAATTAAGAAAGTCTACCGATGCATTCCGATTGGGCGACAAGGATCTGGTTGATTCCAATGTTAACCTAATTCCTGCACCAGAAATGAAGACCGATGATCTTGTCATTGGCTATTCAAACAAAGCTACTGATGGCACAGGTATCTATTATGTCTTCATGAATGGCGATAGCACAGAAAGAACTCTGACTTTATCGGAGGATTTGACGAGTGGTCAAGTGGTTGTTGACAATGATGAAGCTGGTGTTACTGCGGTTAGTCAACAGAGTGGTTTCATTTTAAATGCGAGTTCAATCAAGCTTGATCCTTTGACTGCAGTGATTATCAAAATGGAAGCTGAAGCCGCTACGCTTACTTCTATAGAGACCGATAGTGCAAGCTACACGCTGGCAGCAGGCAATACGCATCAAACAGCTGTTTTTGCGAAGTACGACGACAACAGCAGAAGAAATGTTACGCAATTGGCTACTTATACTTCCAATAAGCCTGAAGTGGCTACAGTAACCAATAAAGGTCAAGTGAAGGCAATTAGTAATGGAACAGCTGTAATTACCATTACTTATGGCGGTATTTCTACAACCGTTACAGTTAAGGTTACGGATAAGAGATATGTTCTGTTCACTTATACCCGTAGTGATAAGGATTATAAGGATTGGAACATCTGGGTCTGGAATACAGGAGTTAAAAATGATCAGATTGATTTTACAACCTTTAAGAATGGCACAGCGAGTGTTTTGATTGAGGTTGCTGAGAATGCGACAAGTGTAGGGTTCGTCCTTCGTAAAGGTACCGATTGGTCGATTAAGGACCCCTACGGGGATGACCGTATCATTCCGCTGACGCCTGGTGAATTATTCACTAAAGTGAATGTAACTAGCGGGGTGAAGGAGTTTGATATCAAACCAAGTATTAGCGGTCCTATCCTTAAGGATGGAACGATTACTTTTAGATATCGCGATGATGCCTTGTTCCGTAATGGAAATATGGATGCGATCACAGCTGCAAAAGTAAAAGTGAATGGAAAAACATATCCAATGGTTTATGATTCCGCTAACGAGTGGTTCACTTACACGTTGACTGATTTAGTAGAAGGTACGTATAAGTATACGTTCTTGATCACGAAAAATGGAATCACTACTGAATTTACAGATCCTAAGAATACAGTGAATGATGAATCTATTGTTGTGTATCATATTCCTGACGTTATGATTACGACATCCGTGAATCCGGAAGCAGTTACATCTACTCAGAATGCGGTTGTAACCATCAATGTAGTGACTTCAGAAGAGGTAACATATTCAGAGGGATACATGGATTTAACCAATCTTGGGGGACCAAGCAAAGTTAAGCTGGATACGGGGCTGATGAAACAGACAGTTGCTGTGAAGGACACGGTGTCAGCGGGGATCAAAAATATTCCGATTACGCTCGTGGACCAGTACGGAAATTCACATAAAGAAAATGCTAAACTCGAGGTAAAAGCGAGAACCTACACAGGAGATAAGCTGGATTTTGATTGGGATGAGGCTCGTATATACTTCGCGCTTACAGACCGCTTCAAAGACGGAGATCCAACAAATAATGAGAATGTAGATAAAGATCAACTGGAAGCATACCACGGTGGTGATTTCCGAGGAATGATCGACAATCTCGATTATTTGCAAGAACTTGGTATTAACACGCTTTGGATTACGCCAATTGTAGATAATATTGATTTTAATAAAGGGGATGGCTTCAAACAATACGGATATCATGGCTATTGGGCCAAGGACTTTACAAAGCTCGACGAGCATCTTGGTGATATGGAGACCTTCAAGGAATTGATCGAAAAGGCACATGACAAGGGCATCAAGATCATGGTCGACGTTGTACTCAATCATACGGGCTACGGTTTAAAGGCTGAGGATAAAGAGCCGACGATTACAGCTGAGGATAAAGCACGTTTTGAAGGAATGCTTCGTACGGATGGTGTATCGGCGGATACAGATCCAATCAAAGGCGAGCTTGCAGGATTGCCGGATTTCAAAACGGAAGATCCAGCCGTTCGTGAAAAAATTATCACTTGGCAAACAGGGTGGTTAGATAACGCTCGGACGGAACGTGGAGATACGATTGACTATTTCCGTGTGGATACAGTCAAACATGTAGAAGATACAACTTGGAAAGCATTTAAAAATGCACTGACTTCAATTGATCCAAACTTCAAAATGACCGGTGAATACTTCGGCGGAACCATTGATAGCAATGGTGGAATGCTCGAAACTGGCCAGATGGACGGACTGCTTGATTTTGGATTTAATGATGCTGCGAAAGACTTTACTGATGGTAAAGTTAACAGTGTTGATTCCTATTTGCAGGAACGAGAGTTAAAGATTGATAACACGAAGATGATGGCTCAATTCCTGAGTAGTCATGATGAGGATGGCTTCTTGTCTAATTATGTAGATGGAGATAAAGGCAAGCTGAAAATCGCAGCCGCTCTGCAAATCACAGCCAAGGGACAGCCAGTCATTTACTACGGAGAAGAACTGGGGAAATCGGGCAAAAATGCAGGAGACATGTCTAAAGGTGAGTTCAGTGAGAACCGTAAAGATATGCCTTGGGATCAGTTGACTGCAGAAAAGCCACTTCATGATCATTATCAGAAGCTGTTGAATATCCGTGCAAAATACTCCAAAGTGTATTCCAAAGGGACGCGCACGAAGCTGGCAGGTTCAGATGATTTAGGTTATTTAGCCTTCAATAAGTCTTACGATAATGAGAACGTCGTGACGGTTATTAACACTAAGACAAGTGAGGAATCCGCAACGATTCCAGTACCGTTTGCTGCCAATTCATCTGTAAAGGATGAGTACAGCGGTAAAACATACACGGTATCCGAAGATCAAAAAGTAATCATTGATCTACCAAGTAGAGATGATGGGGGTACGGTTATTCTGGTAGAGGCATCGGATGTAACACCGACACCAACACCAACGGCGTCACCAGAGGCAACTCCGACACCAACAGTGTCGCCAGAAGCAACACCGACACCAACGAAGACACCAGAAGCAACGCCAACACCAACGAAGACACCAGAAACAACACCAACACCAACAGTGTCGCCAGAAGCAACACCGACACCAACAGTGACACCAGAAGTAACACCAACACCAACGCCGTCGCCTGAAGTGACAAATTCACCGACTTCTGGAAGCGTGGCAGTTAGCCCAACAACTCCTGCTGATATGCAAGTTGTCAGTGAGGACAGTTTGAAGAATGGTAAAGATGGAAAGGTACAAATCGATATTGCTGCTGGTAAGACAGCAGTATTGTTACCGTTGCAAGCAGCAAAAACATTGGGATCTAATGATCTAGTATTTAAAGTGGGGGATCTATTAGTTACACTCCCTAACAAACTGTTAAGCACAATACCAAGTTTAGCTTCAGGTGTGGATGCGGAAGGTGCTCAAATCCTGTTGGAGCTGAAACCATTGGTCCAGTCTGCTACAAAAGCATTAATCGATGGTTTAAACAAAGAGGTGGGGAACGTAACTTCGCTTTCCGATGTGTTTGAACTGAGACTTAGCATTCTGAAGAAAGATGGTACCCGGATTGTAGTTAAGAAGTTCGATGAGCCAATCACGATATCGTTTAAGATTAAAGGTCAATCGAATAAAGATCTTTTGGGGATCTACTATTTAGGCGATAATGGCGAGCTTGAGTACGTAGGTGGACAGCTGAATGGAGACGTGATATCTACACAAGTCACGCACTTTAGTAAATATGCCGTACTTGAGATTGTGAAGTCGTTTAAGGATGTTCCAACTACTTATTGGGCATTCCATGCCATTCAGTCTCTTGCTGCAAAACAAATTGTTTCAGGAGTTACGATAACCGAATTTAATCCGAAGAGCAATGTTAGTCGTGCGGAATTTACTGCATTACTAGTTCGTGCACTTGGTTTAAAAGCGGAAGGGCCGGTTCAATTTACTGATATCAAGTCAGATGCATGGTATTCATCATACGTAGCAACAGCTTCTAAGCTGGGCATTGTTAGTGGTCGAAGCAACGATACTTTTGCGCCGAATGCTTCCATTACCCGTGAGGAAATGGCTATCATGGTGATCCGTGCGCTTGAAGTGAAGTCTGGTAAGAAGATCGAACCAGCAGTGGGTGTCACAACATTTGCAGATGCATCTAGCATTAGCAAGTGGGCAGATAGCTACGTGAAGACAGCAGCAGGTCTAGGGCTTCTCCAAGGCAGAGAGAACAATCAATTTGTTCCAAAAGGGTGGATGACCCGCGCCGAAAGCGCACAGATTATTTATACACTACTGAGCAAGTAAACTGGACTTCGGTGTGCTGATTGTTAGTGCACCGAAGTATTAGTAGTTGGTTAGTAATGTGACAGTCGTTCTTAGTCATCTCTAATAGAAAACAGGGTATCCCACAGCTATCATAGCTAGTGAGATACCCTGTTTTGTTATGTTTTATATGGCCAAAGGCATTTAAATCTAGTTGATTGCTTTAAGTATGGCGAAACCATAAGCAGGCATCTTCACGTTCAGCTTGCCACGCTCAGCACGCACTGTATCGGCCGTGAACAAGTTCTCCCAATTTCGCTCGTCTACGTCAATACGGAACGTTTGAGCGGTCTCTTCGCTATTGATCAGTACAACTATAGTCTCAAGATCCAATCGGCGCTCATAGGCTATCTTACTGCCTTGTCGACCTGCCTCTAAGAAAGTAAATGTCCCCGTACGAAGTGCAGGTTGCTCATTGCGGATTTGAATGAGCTGACGGTAGAATTCGAACAGATCACGATCCTGCTTCTCAGGGTTCCACTCCATGCATTTACGACAACCTGGATCACCTTCACCGTCCATTCCGAACTCGTCGCCATAATAGATACAAGGAGTACCCATAAAGGTGAACTGGAATAGTGCAGCTAATCGCATTTTATTTTTGTCCCCAGCAGCCAGCGTGAGTAAGCGTGGAGTGTCATGACTATCTAACAGATTGAAGGCAACTTCACTTGCTTGCAGTGGGTAGCGCGATAACTGTCTACCAATAGAGTTGGCAAACCCCTCTGCATCAAGGTTACCATGAACAAAAAAGTCTAAGACAGCATCAGTGAAGGGATAGTTCATGACGGCATCGAATTTATCACCCTCCAGCCATGGAGCAGATTCATGCCAGATTTCTCCAAGGATGTAGGCCTCCGGATTAGCGCGCTTTACCACCTTGCGGAATTCACGCCAGAAATCATGATCTACTTCATTGGCTACGTCAAGGCGCCAACCATCGATTCCAACTTCTGTAATCCAGAATTCAGCGACCTTCAGTAAGTACTCTTTAACTTCAGGATGTTCGGTATTAAGCTTTGGCATATGTGGTTCAAAGGCAAAAGTATCATAAGTAGGAATCCCGTTTACAACTTGAAGCGGAAACTCACGAATATGGAACCAGTCTTTGTAAATGGAGTCTTCTCCCTTTTCCTGAACATCTAAAAATGGAGCGAAGGTTCCACCGGAGTGGTTGAATACAGCGTCTAACAGCACACGAATACCACGTTTATGGCAGAGGTCGACGAGTTTTTTTAACGTTGCAATATCCCCGAAATGCGGATCAACTTTCATGTAATCTTCTGTATCGTATTTATGATTAGTAGTTGCAGTGAAGAGTGGTGTGAAATAAATAGCATTGATGCCAAGCTCGTTAAGATGATCCAGATGATCAATAACCCCTTGCAGATCGCCGCCAAAAAAGTTGGTTGGTGTTGGCTCTGCTCCCCATGGCTGAACATCTTTTGGATCAAGGCTAGGGTCGCCATTTGCAAAGCGTTCAGGGAAGATCTGATAGAAAACAGCATCCTTTACCCAGGCAGGTGGAGTGAACACATCAACAGGGTTAATAAATGGGAACTCGAAAAGCTTGTTTGGATTTTCTGGCCGGTTCGTTTGAAAATCATTTTCGGTCATCCAAACTTTCTCGTTATCCTTTTGCAGTAAGAATCCGTATTTCAATCGGCGATAGATGGGAACTGAAGCACATTCCCAATAATCGAACATAGCATCAGAGGTGAAGAGGGTCATGGGAATTAGCTCTTTCGTGGTATCCCAAGTGTACTTATCCCCTGCAAAAGCAAATACTTCTGTTAAATCCCCTTTTTTAGCGCGGAGACGCAAGTGAATCGTACTCTCATTATAGGCATAAGACCAATTTAACCGCGGGCGATGGTACACAGCTTCCAGTAACATGAATAAGTCCTCCTAAAGTTTTGTAAGCGATACTTCCCTGACCAGCTTCGGCAAAATTAACTCGAAAGTATACGCTTAAGTTTTGTGAGCGATACTTTCCCGAACCATTCACCACAGCGCATGGGTTTTAGAATGTCGCTATTGTTATTGGTTGCACAGTTTTTTTATGCAACATGCGCAAATGATGAGACAATCTTGCACATAACAAAGAGGCACAACCGCCGCGAAGTAGCTTGTCCGAGGTTGTACCTTTCATAAGTAACATTGCCTTTTAGTTATATAGAACAGGAGGCAGACAATAGATGCAATGATTCATGTTGGGTTGCCTCTTAACGATTTGGATTATAGCATGGAATAAAAGGGCTTTCAATACTCTTGTTCAAACCATTGCACAAATTTTCACTTGAGTATATGAGCGTTTCTACTGCCCGATAATTGTAAATCTACTGGAAAAGTGAATTTGTGGTATATCAGGGGCAAATAAAATAGCAATTCCATTTTTAAACACATGAATAATCGACTAATTAAAAGATATCATGTGAAAAATGGAGATAAATGCCTATAGTGTTTATCAATTAATGGAAAATGGTCAAATATGGTATGTGCAAACGTTTTTAAAAACAAACGATACTGTTGTATGATGTATTCATGAATGAAGCGCTTTCTTGCACTGCGAAATGCAGCTCAAGAAGGAGCGAGCTAAAAGAATAACTTTTTTTTTAGCTTTTCTGAAATCGTTTGCGCAAATTTCTTGCTCTACTATTTTATCATCTTATGCTTTTTTAAAATTGGGAGGGGTTAAAGTAATGAAGTTAAAAAAAGTGATGGTTATCACCGCTGCTGTCTCTATGGCACTGTCCGTTACAGCGTGTGGTTCGAGCAACAATGGGAATGCCGGGGGAAACAATGCAGCAAAAGCTACTAATGCTGCTAACAACACTACAGAGACTGCAGCGCCAGAGACCACAGATGCAGCAGCAACAGAAGAAATTGTACCTGAAGATGGAGCGACACTAGTTGTATGGGAAAGTAAGGAAGAAAGACCATTCGCAGATGAAATTGCTAAGCAGTTCACAGCAAAATATAACGTTCCAGTCAAGATTGAAGAGTTGGCACCACCAGATCAAGTAACTAAACTTACGCAAGATGGTCCTTCAGGATTAGCAGCAGACGTTGTTCTTATCCCTCACGACAACTTAGGTAAAGCGGCAAGTGCGAGCTTGGTTCTTCCTAATGACGTCTTCGGTGAAGAAACAAAAGCTAGCAATACTGAAGCTTCAATTATCGGATCTTCGTACGATGGCGAATTGTATGGCTACCCAAGAGCAGCAGAAACTTATGCATTGTTCTACAATAAATCACTCGTTAAAGAAGCACCTAAGTCTTTCGACGATGTTCTTGCTTTCAGCAAAACATTCACAGATAAATCCAAGAACAGATACGGAATTATGTGGGAAGTAGGAAACCTGTACTTCAACTACATGTTTATCGCTTCTGATGGTGGATATCTATTCGGTAAGGACGGTACAGATAAAGATGACATCGGACTTGCTAATGAAGGAGCTGTTGCAGGACTTAAAGAATTTGTGAAAATGAAAGAAGCATTGCCAATTAAGAGCGGAGATATCAATAGTGACATCAAACGCAGCTTGTTCAACTCAGGTGATGTAGCGATGGATATTACTGGTCCTTGGGAGCTTGGAGGATACAAAGCAGCTCTTGGAGATAACCTTGGTATCGCACCGATCCCTACAGTAAATGGCAAAACAGCTATTACATTCTCTGGTATCAAAATTTTCGCAGTTAACTCGTTTACTCAATATCCGAATGCTGCTAAATTGTACGCTCATTTTGCATCAAGCAAAGACGCTCAATTGTTATTGAACAAAACGATCGGTTCTGTTCCTACAAACAACGAAGCGCTTCTTGATCCACAAATCGTTAATGATCCATTCGTATCCGCTTTTGCAGCACAAGCTAAGAGTTCCCAGCCAATGCCTTCTATCCCTGAAATGGGTAACGTTTGGAGCCCTGTAAATGCAGCGCTTCCAGAAATTTGGGATAAAAATGTGGATCCAAAAGCAGCAATGGACAAAGCCGTTCAACAAATCAAAGATTTGAACAACAGTTCATCGCAATAAGGATCATAAATCACAGTCTTAACAGCATACAGTGAATCAAGCTGCCCGTCGCATGTTTAGCGGAGGGCAGCTTCTTATTTTCACTCGGAGAGGAGAACGGAAGCGAAATGCAGCGACATCGCACGAGGGCCGCAGTACTGTCGACGATTTTCATGGGATTGGGACAAATATATAACCGCCAATTCATCAAAGGAATCATGTTTTTAGTTGTAGAAGCCGCCGCTGTTTATTATTTTATTCAGAATCTTGCTACTGCTTTATGGGGTTTTGTCACACTAGGAGAGAACCCTAGCCGTTTGGTAAAAGTAAAAGGCATCGCTAAGATGGTAGCTGGGGATCACTCGATTTATATTTTGATTCAAAGCTTGATCACCATTCTAATGCTTATCATCATAATCCTCGCTTGGTATTTGAACATTAAAGATGCTTATAAGACTGGAGAGAAACGCGATAACGGTCTTCAGGCAAACACCTTTAAACAAAGTGTTCGCTATATACTGGATTATAAGTTCGCTCAGACGTTCTTGGTCTTGCCGGGTATTGGTGTTCTATTCTTTACGATCATGCCAATCATCTTCATGATCCTGCTGGCGTTTACGAACTATTCCGCACCTGATCATCTTCCACCCGCTAAATTGGTTGACTGGGTTGGATTTCAGACTTTCCGAAATTTATTAGTTCTCAAAACATGGAGCCACACTTTTTATGGTGTATTAACATGGACGATTATATGGGCAGTTCTTTCGACGATCACTACATATTTCGGAGGACTATTGGTAGCCTTATTGGTGAGCCAAAAAGGTATTCGTTTCAAAGGAATGTGGAGAGTTATTCTGATTGTACCTTACGCAGTACCGCAGTTAATCTCTTTACTGCTCATGCGCAATTTATTTAACGGTCAATTCGGTCCTATCAACCAATACCTTGGGTATTTTGGAATGGGTGGATTACCATGGTTGACAGATCCATTCTGGGCTAAGGTTACGGTAATTATTGTTAACATGTGGGTTGGTATTCCAGTCTCGATGTTACTTATTATGGGCGTACTGACTACAATTCCTCGGGATATGTATGAAGCCGCTGAGGTGGATGGAGCATCAGGTTATCAGAAGTTCCGTATCGTTACGTTACCAATGGTATTGTTCTCCACAGCGCCTACTTTAATTACGCAATTCGCAGGTAACATTAACAACTTTAATGCGATCTTCCTATTGACAGGCGGTAGTCCTGTAAATGGTGATTATCAATATGCCGGTTCCACGGACTTGCTAGTAACCTGGCTATACAAATTAACACTTGATCAGAATAAAAACAACATGGCTTCGGCAATAGGGATTATTATCTTTATCATTGTTGCTTCATTCTCCCTGTACAATTACCGCCGGACGAAATCATTCAAAGAGGAGGATATGATCCAATGAGCAGAAAGATCGCGAACTTTATTCGCTTAAGTGGTAGTTACATCATCTTGATTGCTTTGTCGATAGCGGCACTCTATCCGGCCCTCTGGATTCTGTTTGCTTCCTTCCGGCCTGGTAAATCACTGTACAGTAAATCGTTTATCCCTGAGCAATTCACCTTTGATCACTACAGAGAATTGTTCACGTCACCAAGCTATATGTTTGGAACTTGGTATGCGAATACATTGAAGATAGCTATATTCTCCATGCTTATCGGTGTAGTTCTTACCTTGTTAACCAGTTATGCAGTATCCAGATTCCGTTTTAAAGCGCGTAAAACAGCGTTATCTACGGTTCTGATTCTTGGTATGTTCCCTGGTTTTATGAGTATGATTGCCATTTATATGCTCCTTAAGGAGTTTAATTTGCTGGATACGCATATTGCCTTGATTATCGTCTATGCAGCCGGGGCGCCGCTGGGGGGAACCTTTATCGCCAAAGGCTTCCTCGACACGATTCCTCGTTCTTTGGATGAGGCGGCTCGAATAGACGGGGCGAGTAATTTCGGGATCTTTATGCGAGTGATTCTTCCCTTGTCACGTCCTATGATCACTTACATGGCACTGACTCAGTTTGTCGGTCCTTGGGTCGATTTCATTTTCGCCAGACTTATTTTGCGGACAAAGGAGAACTGGACCGTCGCAGTCGGAATGTGGGATATGGTTAACACGAACCAAAACACTAACTTCACCTTATTCTCTGCCGGTGCTGTTCTGATCTCTATCCCGATTATGATTTTGTTTGTATTCTTGCAACGTCTGCTTGTTGATGGATTGACTGCAGGAGCTAGTAAGGGGTAACAATTTCGCTTCATACTAAAGAATGAACTGGGTACAGCCTTTGTACAGAAATGGAAGGCTGTACCCTTTTTCCATCATAGGGAGTGAACTTAATGAAAAAGCTATGGACCCTACAGTTTAGATCAGTTGGGATAAAATTGTTCGTTATTCTTTTCAGCTCCATAGTGCTCTTATCCTCTGTTCTAGGATTGACTTCATATTTTGCTGCCAAAGATATCATTACAGATGAGGTTGCCGCGGCCTCCTCACAGTCTATAGTTCAAGCAGCGGACAAGCTGGATTTTGTCCTAACAGAATACGAAGCGCTCTCAAGGCAGTTTGCCCTCGACTCCACATTAAAAGGTGATTTGGAAAACATAAAAAGTGGAGAACTTACAACGGTAGCCAAAGTTTCCGCAGAAGATCGGATTCGTAGAAAGCTAGACTTAGTTAAAGGATCAGATGAGCGGATGTATGGCGTCAGACTGGTATCTAAGAGCTTGGAAGAAACAGAATCGTATAAATCTACAGGAATTAGTGGCCTTCGTAGTGATGAAGGTATTGCTGAAAGACTGAAACAAATTGCAGATGCTAAAGGGGAGCCAGTGTGGTTTCCGGTTCGTGAGAAGGGCTTCTTTGATTCTTATACTGAACCTACTTTAACTATGGGGAGATTGCTTCGCAATCTTGTACATCCTGAAGCGGAGTATTACATGCTGATCGAAGTTAAAGGCAAGGCAATGACCGAAATGTTGTCTAATCTTCAGATTGGAATTACAGGTGAGATTCGAATTTTGAGCTCAGAAGGTAACATAGTTTATGGTGCGGATCATGCTAAACTGGGTCAACCCTCTTACATAAAAGTATCAGAAGGGCAAGATGTAGAAAAGAAACATTCATTTACAGCAGCCGATGAGAACGGAAGTCCGCAGCTTGTCGTGTATCAGCCTTTAAAGACTGCAAAGTGGACGCTCATGGGATATGCACCCGTTAGTGATTTTACGAAGTCGGCAGATAAGCTTCTTTATATCACGTTCTCTGTGGTGCTGGCAGCTGCCGTGATAGCTCTGCTAATTGGTTATGTTCTTGTTCGTTTGGTTGGGCGTCCACTAGGTAAACTGGCGACCTTAATGGAAGAAGGTGAGCGAGGAAACCTTCGTGTACGAACGAATTTTAAGGGTAAGGATGAGATTGGTCGGCTCGGGCATAGCTTTAACAAAATGATGGAGCAAATTTCTCTGCTTGCAAGCCAGAGTGAAATGTCAGCGGATGAAGTGCTTGGTACTTCAGAGCAATTAGTCAAAGCGTCAGGTACAACATCACTTCATGCCAGAGAGGTTGCATCTGCTACGGGTGAGATTGCACTTGGAGCAGCAAGCCTTGCTGTCGAAGCAGAAAAAAGCCATGCTAATGTCGAAATCATTGGCAGTAAGATGAGTGAAGTAACTGAACTAAATACAGTAATGGACGCTTCGGCGGAGCGGGTTATTGAGGTTAGTGATCAGGGGACAGAACTGATGAAGCTGCTAGTAGAGCAGAGTGAATCTACGGTGGAGATGTTCAATCGAATACAAGAGAACTCCAATAAGCTAAGAGAGAGTACTCATTTAATTCGTAGTATTCTTAGTCCTATGATTGCCGTAAATAAGCAGACCAATATTTTGGCGCTAAATGCCACTATAGAGGCGGTAAGAGCCGGTGCAGCAGGCAGAGGCTTTATAGTGATTGCTGATGAAATCAGACAGCTCGCTAACCAATCGAATGAGTCGATCCAATCGGTCTCCAAGATTACGGAAGAGATTGGTCTACACATTGAGAACACGGTAAAAGATATCAATGAGACCGCTCCAAAGTTCCGTGAGCAGATTTCTTCCGTGCGTGAGTCGTCAACGATTTTTGCGAGTGTCAAAGAGGAAATGGAACACTTCATGGGACATCTTAGTGAATCCTCTGCTTCTATTCATGAACTGATAGAGTTTCAGCGTCAATTAGGTGAATCCATGGCGAGTGTCAGTTCCATTGTGCAGCAGACGACGGCTTCGACGCAGGAGGTAGCTTCTATGTCTTCACAGCAATTTACTGTAAGTGAGGAGCTAGTTTCCTTATCTCAAAAGCTGGAGAGCTTAGCAGCAGATCTTAAGCAATCTATGGTTTCTTTTCAAGTATGAGAATTAAATCTTATTAGTAAAAACAATAAAACGAGCAACTCTCCTGTGTATTGGAGTTTTGCTCGTTTTTTTCTAACTTAATGACTTCAAGTAGCTCTTCTTGTCTTAGAAGTAGTTTGAGAGATACACTTGGGTTAACATTTTAATAGAAGAAAGGAGTGATCGATTGACGAAATTGCATCTAAGTCTTAGTGGGAGTCTTTTTCAGCAGGCATTAATCGAAGGGGATTATAGTCCTCATTTTTTTGCTTACTATTATAAACAATGGAACAACTACTATATGACCTACCATCAGCATAATTCAACTGAAATCATGTATTTGATCTCAGGAAGCTGTGTCGTGGATGTCCGTTCAAAAGCAGGTGAAGAAGAGAGATTTAGGTTGAAGCGGGGAGAACTGATCATCCTCGATGCAAATGTACCGCACAGACTGATTGTCGAGGATGGGACGCCCTGCCGAATGCTGAATGTGGAGTTTGGATTTATGGAATATACAGGGGTTGCTCCATCTATCGGCAAGCTCGCTCGGAAAGAAACGGCACTAGCTGAATGGTTACAGATGCCCTTTTCCAGTCTAATCATGCCTGATCCGGAGGAAATTTATCATGTTCTAAAAGGACTTGTACTAGAGCTTGATCAAAGTGGCGGGAAAGGCGGAAGTATGGTCGACTTATTGTTCTGTGAGCTTCTGCTTCGATTATCTAGCTTGCGACAGGATCAGCTTCATGCCATTCAACAGCCTTCGCAGCTCTATGTGCGGCGCAGTATCGAATTCCTGCATCAGAATTACGACCAGAGTATTCAGGTTAAGGATATCGCTGCCGCGGTCAATCTGCATCCCGGATATCTGCATCGTATTTTTAAGTCACATACAGGTAGGACACTCAGTGATTATTTGAATATGCTGCGAATGGAGAAAGCGAAGATGCTGCTGGGGCAGAGTGATATTCCGATTGCTGAAATTGCCGATTATGTAGGGATTAGTAGCAGACAATATTTTCACCTCCTCTTCAAAAAATATACTGACAACACGCCCGTAGAATATCGCAATTCCATTGAGCGTCATTCTTGGAGTTATGAAGAGATGGATGTTCAATAGATAAGTTAGGATTTTTGACACCTTCCTTCAAAAGAGGTCATGATATTGGTTACGCTTTCCCTAGCGCCCTTGCTACAATGGACAGGAACAATCAATTCATTACCGGAGGCTGATAAGGATGTCATTTAAAGTGTCTTTTATAGGGGCAGGCAGCATTGGATTTACCCGTGGATTGTTGCGGGACTTACTAACCGTGCCGGAATTTAATAATATTAAAGTCTCATTTATGGATATTAATAGCCACAACTTGGAGATGGTTACCGAGCTGTGCCAACGTGATATTAAAGAGAATGGATTAAATATTCAAATCCAGGCAACGACGGATCGAAGAGAAGCCCTGAAGGATGCGAAGTATGTATTTTGTACTATTCGTATGGGTGGACTGGAAGCATTTGCTACAGATGTGGATATTCCATTGAAATACGGAGTCGATCAGTGCGTAGGGGATACCCTTTGTGCAGGAGGCATCATGTATGGTCAGCGCGGGATTGCGGAAATGCTGAATATTTGCCGTGATATTAGGGAAATGGCTGCGCCGGATGTACTCCTACTTAACTATTCGAATCCTATGGCTATGCTGACTTGGGCTTGCAACAAATACGGTGGTGTACGGACGATTGGTCTGTGTCATGGGGTGCAGCATGGGCATGGGCAAATTGCAGATGTGTATGGGCTGAAAAAGTCGGAAGTCGATATTATTTGTGCGGGTATCAATCACCAGACTTGGTATATTTCGGCGAGTCATAAGGGTAAAGATTTGACCGAAGGTCTTTTAGAAGCTTTTGAGAGTCATCCAGAATTCAGCCGCACAGAAAAAGTTCGGATCGACATGCTGCGCCGCTTTGGATATTACAGTACAGAATCCAATGGTCACCTAAGTGAATATGTGCCATGGTATCGTAAACGCAGCGATGAAATTATGGATTGGATCGACCTGGGAAGCTGGATTAACGGTGAGACGGGTGGATATCTACGTGTCTGCACCGAAGGGCGGAATTGGTTCGAAACGGATTTTCCGAATTGGATGAAGGACTTGGCACTGGAGTATACAGTGGAGAATCGCGGAGAAGAACATGGTTCATTTATTATTGAAGGCTTGGAAACGGGCAGAGTGTATAGAGGTCACTTTAACACTGTGAACAATGGCGTGATCTCTAATTTGCCAGATGATGCGATCATCGAAGCACCAGGGTATGTGGATCGGAACGGTATATCGATGCCGCTTGTAGGTGAATTGCCTTTAGGAGCAGCCGCAGTGTGCAACGTTAGTATCTCGGTGCAACGTTTAGCCGTCGAAGCTGCTGTGCACGGCGATGACAAGCTGTTACGTCAAGCATTTATGATGGATTCGTTGGTAGGCGCCGTATGTAACCCGAAAGAAATCTGGCAGATGGTCGATGAGATGCTCGTAGCTGGGGAGCAGTGGCTGCCACAATACAGCGAGGCCATTGCAAAAGCGAAGGAACGCTTAGCTTCAGGAAATCTTATTCCAACGAATGCCAACAATGAAGGCGCAGCTCGTCTGAAGGTAAAGACGGTGGACGAGATGATGGAGGACCGGGAAGCAGCGAATAGAAATGCGGGTGAATCTGATAAAGGCAAGGATAGAGAGAAGGTACAATAGGCAGTAGAGTTTAAAGCTCACTTGGAATATGACTCTTGCCATCTATTTTCTGAGTGGTAATAAAAGTAATGTGCAACGGTTTAGGAAAGTTGAATAGATTTCAATATAAAAAACCTCCCCTACCAAGCTCTGGAATGGAGGTTTTTTTATATGGGTAGGACAATAAAACAGGCAGTCTAGCTGTGGGCTATAATCAAACGTAGGAATTATGAATTAACAGTGCCCTTTTGACTGAAGAAGGTCTTTAGCGCCTGGTACACTTCTTTTTTGTCTTTAATGACATAATGCATGAATTGCTCGTGCTTCAGATGACGATAAGCGGACATTAGTGTGCTGCTGCGGTTGTACTGATTCACTTCCCCGTAACCAAACATATTGCTTCGTTTTAGCAGTTCTCCAATTAGCTTTACACAGCGTTCGTTGTCGGAGGTGAGGTTATCGCCATCAGAGAAGTGAAACGGATAAATGTTGTACTGCGCTGGCGGGTATCGGCTGTCGATAATCTCAATCGCTTTTTGATAAGCTGAGGAACAGATGGTTCCTCCACTCTCTCCGCGGGTGAAGAAATCATGCTCGCTGACCTCTTTAGCCTCCGTATGGTGGGCGAGAAAGACAATCTCCACCTTCTCATACTGGCGGCGTAGAAAGCGGGTCATCCAGAAGAAGAAGCTGCGAGCGCAGTATTTTTCAAAAGAACCCATCGAACCTGACGTATCCATCATCGCAATAATGACCGCATTGGAGTGAGGCGTTCGAATGTCATCCCATGTTTTGTAGCGCAGATCATCAGGACTTATGCTGTGAATGCCGGGATTACCTCTGCTTGCATTACGCCGAAGGTTCTCCAGCAGGGTACGTTTCTTATCGATGTTGGACATCATGCCTTTTTTACGAATATCGTTGAAGATGATGGATTTAACCTCGATCTCTTCCTTATTCTTTGGCTTCAGATGTGGCAACTCCATATCCTGAAACAAGATGTCCTCCAGATCCTCCAGATTGACCTCTGCTTCCACGGTGTCCTGACCGGGTTGATCGCCTGCTTTTTCCCCTTTGCCGGGCTGTGCCGACTGTGAATCCCGCCCAAGTACATCACCGACCTGACTTTCCCCGTCGCCCTGTCCTACATGCTTTTGCTTACGAAAGTTATAGATAATTCGATATTCATCCAGACTGCGAATCGGAACCTTTACAATCTGCTTACCGCCTGACAAAATAATATTTTCTTCGGTCACGAGATCCGGCAAATTATCCTTGATAGCTTCTCTGACCTTTTGCTGATGACGTTCCTGATCCTGATGGCCTTTGCGATGAAGGGACCAGTCTTCTTTTGAGACTACAAAGGAAAAGGGACCAGATGATTGCGACAGGATGACCACCTCCCATGGAATATAAATATTTATGTTTTGGGGTTGTAACTAAAGTATATTCATGGGGATGGGGGATATGTGATTTCTTATTCACTGATCTCTTCCACAGTCAATATATAACTGTTCGACTGGCTCTCGCCAGTGTATTCACGTCCATCCAGATTGAAGAAGTATGGAGCGGTTACTAAGCCTTTAAGGAAACGACCCAGTACATGTTCACTAACCCTGACAAAATAATGGATGTTTACAGTGGCAGCAGCTTTGACTGTCCCTAGCGACAAGATACCGTTAAATGAAGATTGTGGATTTGGAATCCCATCAATCACAATGCTGCTAGGATCAATAAGACATTCCTCCGGTGTGAGCCGATCAAGGGATACTTCTGCTGGCCAATTCCCACTATTCGTTAGGGAGATCCAGCATTGGACATGTTCTCCTTCTTCCACAAGGGTAGGCTTTGCATGAGTTTCGAGAGAAATGATAGGCAGGACTATTAAAGTAGTAACGATATTGGAACGAGAGGTTTTTCTTACTGTCCGTCCGTCCGGGAGCACAAAAGTATACTGAACACTGCCATGATTTTGGACAGCTGCGTGGGCATGAATGTTTATGGCTGCAGGAATGCTCACTTGAAAGACCACGACCGCTGAAGTTCCGCCTCTTAATGTGCCTAGCTGAATGCCATCAGCAGGACGGGCGCCTTTTTGCATCACTCCGTTTAAGAGAACACTATCCCATACGAAAAGAGTGCCCGAAGGGATAGCATCGGTCAGAACCGCATTCACGGCCAAGTTCCCGCTGTTGGTTACCGTTAGTTCATATCTTAGGTTGTCACCTGGAGCTGCTGTAACATGATCTACTCTCTTGCTGATGGTGACCCCTGCCAGAACAAGTGAGATAACGACGGTGTTACTCTCGGTTGTATTGGGATCGTCGTCGACGGTATAAGTGACAGCAGCACGGTTAGTCAGGTCCAAGGATGAGGGGATCTCTGTAACTCGAACGCGAAAGGTAATATCAATGCTTAGGTCTTTATCAAGTTGACCAATTAATATTCCTTGCGTAGGCTCTGATTCTGGATAATAGACGCCACCTGCAATGACACTCCCTGGAATGAACACAGATCCGTTAGGAATAGAAATCGTTGCGATGATTTGGTTTAATAGGCTGTTACCTTCGTTCGTAAGCCGTAATGTATAGGTAATTACATCACCTATAAAAGAGGTCGGAGTGCTTGCAGACAAACTGGTAGAGAGCTGGTAGGAGCGTAAAGAAACTAGTACGGAATTAGAATATAAATCTCCGTTAACGATTCTTCCCTCGGGTGTGGCAAAAGAAAAACGGCCCAGTGCTTTATTTTGCAGCACTAGTGAAGAGGGAAGTGAAATGATAACCACTTGAAAGGCGATGCTCACTTGGCTCTGCGGAGCAATAGAACCTAGCGGTATGCCCGAAGACGGTGTAGCCCCTGGGAGAGGCACACCGTCTCTAAGCACGCTGTTGGAAATAAAGGATACACCCTCTGGAAGAATGTCATACACCGTTAGCAAAGCATCTGTGTTTCCATTATTAGAAGCTTTAATGGTATACACCAGAGTGTCACCTAAAGAGGCATGGAGTTTGTCTGTACTCTTCAGCAATGAAAGCACGGGGCCCACGACCGGGGTGTTAACGGTATTGGAATAGACAATGCCGTCAACACCCGCTGCCGAGTTGAAGAGTACCATAGATTGATTAGTTACGACAGGTTGGGTACGTGAGCCGGGAATCATAACGCTACTACCTGAACCTGGAAGGTGATGGTTGAGGAAGCGCCAGCAGCAATCGTTCCGATGGCAATACCGGAAGCCGGGCTGCCATTAGGTCGTGGGGTTCCGTCTACAGTGATGCTGCCTGTTACAAATTGGCTGCCTGCTGGAATAGGGTCAACCATGATGACGTTATTGACTGGTGAAATCCCTAAGTTGGTAACAACAATCGTATAGGTGATGATATCGCCGACAACGGCATCAATAGAAGTAGTGCTCTTAACGACACTTACATCCGGAGAAGAGACAGGGATAATTAGGACATTTGAAAGTGAAGTTCCGGTGAGCAGACGACCATCTGGAGGTGTGAATGAGAAAGTTGCTGAAGCCTGATTGACTAACTGCTGCGGTGACGGGAGGGAGGCTACTGTAACCTGCAGGGTTATGGTCACTGTTACCGTGCTTCCCGGAGCAACTGCTCCAATATTTAATCCAGTAGCCGGGTCGGAGCCTGGTTGTGGCACCCCATTAATGAGCACGCTGTTTGGAACGAAGATAGCTCCGCTAGGAATCGTGTCAGTTATGACTACATTTGCTATGAGGTTACCAGTATTAGTCACATTCAAGGAGTAAGTAATCGTATCTCCGACAGTTGCGGCGGTTCTGTCTGCCCCTTTGACTACAACGATGATAGGCTGATACACCGGAATAACAAGTGTATTAGAGAATGAGGATCCCGAGAATGCTCCAGATGTGAAGCTGACGGAAGCTTGATCGGTGAGCGTGGCAGGATTAGGCAGTACATTGACGATAGTGTTGAACGAGATATTGACCGAAACGCCCGGTGCAATTGTGCCGAGCGAGATGCCATTCGCTGGATTGGCATTAGGATGCGGAGTGCCATCAACGATCACACTGCCAGCAACAAACGAAGAGCCTGCTGGTATTGGATCACTGATGTTTACATTGCTGATATTGGCGATTCCGCTATTGGTAACTGTAAGGTTGTAAGTAATTGTATCGCCAATAACGGCATCTGTTGCTGGTGATGACTTAGTTACGATCACATTCGGTGAGGATACCGAAATCGTTGTCGAATTGGAATTGATCGAACTGTTAAACGTCCGCCCATCAGGCAAGGTGTAAGCAAATGCTACCGATGCTTGGTTAATCAGTTGCTGGCTTGCTGGCAGTGTTGAAATGAGTACTGAGAACATAACAGATAGTGTTGCACCTGCGGATATGACACCGAGTGGAATGCCAGCCGCTGGATCTGCTCCCGGAGCTGGGGCACCTTGAATAAGCACACTGTTTGGCACAAATGTTGTTCCAGATGGGATAGTATCACTCAGAGTAGCCAAAGCCCCGTAATTCCCTGAATTGGTTACATTAATCGTGTAGGTAATCGTATCTCCAACGGTCGCTTGAATTGAATTCGAGCTTTTTGCTGCGGCTAGAATCGGTAAGTAAATAGGCGTTGATACAATATTAGAGAAGGCAACATTCGAGAGAACTCCAGAGGTGAAGCTCACCGTTGACTGGTTATTTAGGAGGCCTGAAGGTGGCAATGAGACTGTATTCACTGTGAATGCCACAGTTACAGTTACACCTGGTGCAATACTGCCCAAGGTTACCCCGGTGGAAGGGCTACCCCCTGGACGAGGTACGCCATCTACTAATACACTGCCAGATACGAATGTAGTACCCGCAGGAAGTGCATCCGTGAATACGGCATTATTAACAGTATCGATTCCATTATTGGTAATAGCGATGGAATATGTGATGGTGTCCCCAACCGTGGTTGATGTTGTTGTAGTGGATTTAACTACAGCTACATTAGGAGAAGAGACGGGGATAGTAATCGTGTTAGATAGGACTGAGCCACCAAGTGTACGCCCATCCGGAAGCGTGAAGCTATAAGTAACTGTGCCCTGATTGACCAGTTGTTGTGGGTTTGGCAATGAGGTGATATTTACTGTGAACACTACTGCTGTTGTACCACCTGGAGGAATCACTCCGGCTGGAATACCCGTAGACGGATCTACTTGCGCTAAAGGGAGTCCATTAATAAGTACGCTGTTCGTAACGAAGGTAGTGCCGGCTGGAATGTTGTCTGTAACTACCAAACTTGCGGGGTAGTTCCCCGTGTTACTAATGGTCAGGGTGTAGCTGACAGCGTCACCTGTTGTAGCGTTATTCGTACTTGCTGTTTTGACAACCGAGATGTTCGGCTGGTACACAGGGATGGTAACGGTATTGGAGAAAGTCGAACCGGAAAAAACACCTGATGTAAAGGTTACGGATGCCTTATTGATAAGTGTAGCAGTAGGAGGAACAGAGATCACGGTAACACTGTAAGCAACCAGAGCTGAAGCTCCAGGCGCCAGGGTACCAATTGATATCCCCGAAGAAGGATTCAGGTTTGGAAAAGGTACTCCATTTACGGATACGCTACCCGTTACAAAAGCAGCGCCTGCTGGTGTTGGATCGTTAAGTAACACGCTATTAACAGCTTCTAAACCGTTATTAGTAATATTTACGTTATAAGTGACCGTATCTCCGATCGCTACGGAAGTTGAGGTGGAGCTTTTGACTACCACGATATTAGGAGCTGAGACCTGTAGTGTGACGGTATTAGATACAGCAGTTCCGCTTAAGGGTCTACCGTCAGGCGGAGTATAGGTGAAGCTTGCAGAAGCTTGATTGCTGATTTGTTGTGGTGATGGCAAGGAAACGATATTAACAGAGAAGCTAACAGGGACACTGGTTCCCGGAGCTACACTTCCTACAGCTATGCCGGTATTGGGTGCTGCACCTGGTTGCGGCATGCCTCCTACAATAACACTGTTAGGATTGAAGACAGTTCCAGTAGGAATGTTGTCGGTTAAGGTTACATTTGCAGCAAGATTACCTGCATTACTTACAACCACTGTGTAGATGATGGTATCACCTACAACGAGAGCATCGGCATCACCATCTCCATCGACGGCACTTTTTAATAAGGAGATCTGTGGCTGAATGACTGGTGTGCTAGTAATGTTGGATGAAGAAGAACCGGAGAATACACCGGATGTAAAACTGACGGACGACTGATTATTAATTTGTGATGGTATCGGCATCGTTATCCTCACCTCGAATGTTACGGTAGCTGTGGCGCCTGGACCCAGACTACCGATTGGAATGCCGGCGGACGGAACTGCTAGCGGCTGAGTAATGCCGCCTACAATTACGGTTCCGGGAATAAAAGCTACATTCTCAGGCAGAGGATCGCTGAGAATGATGTTGCTTACAGTAGCTATGCTGTTGTTCGTCAATACTGAGGTGAATGTAAGGATATCGCCCGTAACGGCAGTAGCTGCATTCACACTTTTTACGACACTGACGTTAGGTGCGGATACAGGGACAGAGAGCGTATTTGATACTACGTTTCCTCCGAGTTGACGCCCGTCCGGGAGGGTGAAGCTATATGTTGCCGAAGCGGAGTTCAGTAACATCTGTGAAGGAGGTAACGCTGTTATCGTAACCAGAAAGCTCACAGATACGCTGTCACCTGGTGCCAATGGGCCTACAGGGATTCCGGTTACTGGATTATATCCGGGTAAAGGTGTTCCCCCGATGATTACACTGTTCGCGTTAAATAAAGCTTGAGGTGGAAGATTATCAGTTAATAGTAGAGTGGTTGCAATATTCCCGGTATTGCTGATGAGAATCGAGAAAGACAAAGATCCTCCTACGGATGCCTGAGCGGTATTCGCGCTTTTGACCATACTAATAATAGGTTGATACACAGGGGTTACTACCGTGTTCGAAAGTGAAGAACCAGTGAAGGCACCGGATGAGAAAGACGCACTAGCTCTGTTTGCAAATTGTGATGGATTTGGTAAAGAAGAAACATTCACTCTAAAAGAGACTGTAATAGAGCTGCCAGCCGCAATACTACCGATAGATATTCCTGTACCTGGATTTGCGGCTGGTACCGATGAACCGCCAACAATAACGCTCCCTGCTACAAAAGTGCCTCCCGTAGGAATGGGGTCAGAGACGACAACGTTATTCACAGCTACGCTGCTTGTGTTGGACACTTGGACTGTGTAAGTCAGATTCTCGCCGACTGTGACATCAGCAAGGCTTGCGGATTTGGTTAGCGTAATATTTGGAGCGGAGACTGGGATGCTAACGGTGTTTGATTGGCTAGTTCCGGATAAGGATCTACCGCTTGGTAGTTGGTAGGTGTAGCTGCTGCTGCCTTGATTGTTCAGAACAGCTGGTGAAGGCAAAGATTGTACAGAGACAAGAAAGGTTACAGGAACACTAGCCCCTGAAGCTACAGTTCCTAAGTTAATTCCTGTAAGTGGAGAATCAGTTGGTCTAGCAACTCCATTAACTGTGACACTCCCCGAGACAAAGGAACTTCCTGAAGGAATATTGTCACTGAGGACTACAGATGCCCCGATATTTCCAGAATTCTGAACATTCAACGTGTAGAGAATATTGCCCCCTACAGTGGCACTGGAAACGTTCGAACTTTTGACAATCTGGATTACAGGTTGATATACCGGAGTCGTAGTCGTGTTGGAAAGCGAAATGCCAGTAAAGGCTCCTGAGCTGAAGGATGTAGAGGATCTGTTTAATAGTTGAGCGGGAGTTGGCAATGAGATCACGTTGACCTGAAAGGTGACCGCAACGGAACCTCCAGGCGTGATGGTTCCAATAGAAATTCCTGTACCGGGATTAGCAGATGGCTGTGCCGTTCCACCTACCGTAACACTACCTGAGACTAGTGAAGTCCCAGCAGGGATAATGTCTGAAAGCGATACGTTGGTAACTGCTGCAATTCCATTATTGCTGATAACGGAGGTGTAGAGCAGTGTATCTCCTACAGCGACGTCAGCAAATCCAGCGCTTTTGAGCACTGTTACGTTGGGAGTTGTAACTGGAATAGACAATGAATTGGATGAGGCTGATCCAGCTACGGTTCGCCCATCTGGAACTTGAAAGGTGTAAGTGGTGCTCGCTTGGTCGACCAGTTGTGGCGGTGAAGGGAGACTGTTCACCACTACGCGGAATTGAACGGTAGAGCTGCCTCCAGCAGCTATCGTTCCAATAGCAATACCTGTAGCAGGATTTCCAGCGACAGGTGTTCCATTGACGGTAAAGCTACCCGCAATATATGAGCTACCTGAAGGAATATTGTCGGTAAGGGTTGTTATAGCACCAATATTTCCAGTGTTGGTGATTTGAAGGGAATAGGTGATCTGATCTCCGACCGTCGCATTTGCAGTATTGGCAGTTTTTACAATGTTAAGAATAGGGGAATATACGGGTAAAGTTACCGTATTGGATGGAATAACCCCGGTCATGATAGGGCCTCCTGCTACACTTTGAAACGTAAAAGCAGCATTTGCGGTATTGGCTATATTTTGTGGACTTGGTGGTAATGAAGTGACTTTAGCTTGATATGTAACCGTTATTGAAGTACCCAAAGCTAATGAACCTAGAGAGATTCCTGCTGTAATATCAAAGGTTGGTCTAGCGACGCCGGCCACTACAACGCTTCCGGTAACAAAGGTTGATCCTGCTGGCAGCGCATCTGATAAAACGACGCTAGCTGCACTCGCTGTACCAGTATTATTGACAATTACAGTGTAAGTTACCGTATCCCCGACTATTGGCCCGGACACATTGGCACTTTTAGTAAGGTTTATTTTGGGTGCATTTATATCTACTTGTATGGCATTTCCATTAAGCACATAAGCGTCACCAGAGGTAGTTAATTGTAAAATCGCTGAAGACTGATTATTTACAAGTCTGGCTGACACGTCAACATTAGTAATGTCCCAGCCTTGTCGGCCACCGATGATGTTGGTTCCTGGATTCCCGTTCGTCTGATTGCGTGTTCCAAATGTTCCAGTTGTATTGAGATTACCTGTATCATTGTTGATTTGTGATGCGAAAAAGTTGTTAGCAAAGTTATTGGGGCCAGATAACGCTACGAGTGTAGCAGCAGTTGGACCAAACAAGGCCTGGTCGCCTGAACGGTTTGCATCTCCCTCCTGTGCGCTGAATAATGCTCTGCCTCCAAGCGCACCTGTTATTGGTGTTGCGAATCCAGTTATCGTAGTTGAAACCGGGGCTGATGTTGCCTGTACTAGTATTGCACCTGCCCGAAGGGACATATTGCGGAATGGGAGGGCTGTATTCTGGTAGATAACACCTAAAGTCCAGCCGGCATGGTTGGCTGTCGAGTCTCCTGGAATTACAATTGTGCCTACAACGCCGCCTGTAGTATAGGTACCGGCACCACCTTGTTGTATAATGCTGGTTACATTGGCGGAACGGACATATGCAGAAGCACCACCTCCCAAATCAACAGTATTACTAGTAGCTGCATCGGGAGTTATGCTGAACGTACTTCCGGTAGGTGTAATTAAGGTGACTGGGTTGTTTATCGCCGAACTGAGGTTTACGGTTCCATTTATATAGGTGCCACCCCATATCAGCTCTGCATACAGCACTGTGCTACCTGAAGGAAGGACCAGTATGGCTGCTGAACTATTGCTTGTATAAAGACTAGTCGTTCCGTTAGGGTAGGTTCCAAAAATAGACGATGTATTGACAGTGGTAAAGCCACCGATGCTGTCCTGTGTCCCAGGTACTCCGACTGTATCAGAGCGACTAAGTCCAAGTGTGTTGCCCGTAAATGTGATAGCACCGGTCGCATTGATCGTTGCCCGTACGACTAGTGGAATGATTCTCACCTCCTTCGAGGTTAATTTTCTTTTAAAAAAGTGAACCGTCCCATAATCAGGACGGCACAGTTAATACCTGTATGTTAGCCTATGATGTAATTCGGGTATAATTGTATGTCCCATCAATAAATTATAGGGAATTTTGTCTATCGTGTGATTTTAGCCTGCGTTTCATAAGAACACGCGGTTCAGCGTAAAGCCCTCTACTCATCAATTCCAGCTCATGAATAGAAATATTTTCTTTGATTACGGTGAAATGGTACATGATTTCATGCACAACATTGGCTTGAAGCGTCTTTAGTATTTCTAGTTCTTCTGTTTCATAAAGAGGATCTTCATAAGGGTATTGATAGAAAAGCTCCATCCGCAGCAATCGATAATCGAACGGCGGCACCGGGATGGGATAGTCAGGAATCGATGGGCATACTGGACCGGACGGGGGCTGGAAAAAGGATCCTGTGAAATACCTCGGAGTATATTCATCAAACTTCTGCTTAAAGGAAGGATTGGACATATGAACAAAACTGTGGGCATACGGGGCCAGTATACAAACAATGGCTTTGTGGGTGCTAATTCTGTGAATTTCCGACATAACCGCGGATAAATCGTCGATATAAGGTAATACACGACTAGCCATTACAAACTCGGCGGTATTGTCCGGCAAAGGGATGCCTTGGCTAATGTCACAGACAATATCTACGTTGGGACCCGCGATGCGATCGATCCCGAGATAACCTGCTTCTTTACTGGATCCGCAGCCGATATCGATTCTCAAGGGGACCACTCCTTAGGGATAAATCAGGCTCAACACTATTGTATTAATCTCGCTTAAGCCTGCATCCGGCGGATGCCTATTAAAGATTGGAAGTTACTAAAAATAACGTATTATGAAACCTTAGCAGAGTTGATACGTTTATAGGAGTAGGCTTATAGAAAATGACTTTGCAAACAACCGCTAAACATAGAGGAGGCAGTCAACATGAAAAAACAACGTTCCTTACCCGCTATAGCTGCAATCGCAGCATTAACGCTAGCCCTAACCGCTTGCGGTGCTACTAATAATTCAGCACAGCCATCTGCAGAACCAAGTGCAACAGCTTCTCCAGTGCCAACAGAGGAGACCACAAGCACACCCGTACCTACAGAAGGTACAAGTACCACTGCACCAACAGAGAATCCAAGTACTCCCGCACCCAAACCTACTGCAAATCCAGAAGCTAAAATTCTTAAAGGAACAGGCGTTTACGTCGGCCAAATAGATAGTCATTCTGTTGAGATTGAGACCAAAGAAGGTCCTACGGCTTTTGAGATCACAGCAGGTATGGAGAGCGTTATTGAGAAGTTAAATACGGATGATCCTGTAGCTTTTGAATATGTTGAAAAAGCAGTGGAAGGCGATGCTACAGTTAAACAGCGTGTACTTTCGAAGCTGTCTCTTGCAAAATAAAGAAACGCTATCATTTATGAATAACAAAAGGGCTGCTCCTGATTGATTTCAGGAACAGCCCTTTTGTCTTGGAATTAGAAGTGAACGTTATAGCGTCCCGGCATTGACTAAGAAAATAGTAATAAGCAGCATAAAGAGTAGGATAATCACACCGTTGATGATAGTGCCTATAACGCCGAAAACCTTACGTCTCTTCCGGATGGAAAGCCCAATAATGCCGATGACAACACCAATTACATTAAGAGCTGAAAGAATAATAACAGTCATTCCAAGAAGCATGATGGACTGCGATGATTCGGCTAATAGATTCGAGTTCTCGTTAACCATGGAAGAAGCCTTCATAATAATGAAAACGAAGAGAGCTGCATAACCCATTATGGTCACGAGGCTGATGATGAAAGAAGCAATACCAGGTCCAGAGTGTTGGAGGTCATGATCTACTTTCTGGTACGAATACGACGAACCAGCACTTGGCTGACTCAGATCAGGTTGGGTATTTCCTACCTCTGCTGTAGGCGCGTCAGATTTTGAGAGAGAATTAAGGTCCATAGGTTGCACTCCTTGAGAGATAAGAATGAAATGTTGTTAATATCCACTTTTTCATATTGATGCTAAAAAAGCAACCCCTGATTGTGGCTAATTCGTAAATGGCTGCTGGAAAAAGCAATCGGTAATCGTTTATGATAGAAGAAGTCTAATATTAAGGAGTTGTAATCGCATGCAACGGAAACTTATGGCCTGGGGGGCTGTGCTAGCAATGCTGGCAGTAGGAGTAGGCGCTTTTGGCGCTCATTTATTAAAACCTGTTATTAGCGAAGAATATATGAAGGTATATGAGACGGGTGTACAGTATCATTTGGTACATGCGCTGGGTGTAATTCTGATAGCACTGGCTGTAGGTCAATGGGGAGAAAGTACCCGGTTACGCTGGGCAGGAAGGCTATTAATAGCAGGGACGATTTTGTTCTCTGGTAGCTTATATGTACTGAGCATTTCCGGGATTAAGGTGCTTGGAGCGATAACACCTATTGGTGGTGTATGCTTCATAGCAGGCTGGTTATGTCTGGCTGTGGAAGCATTCTCACGCAGCAAAGAGGCATCCTAAGCGATCAAGTTACAGAAGTTGATAAATAAGCATCCGTTCCATAAAGGGGCGGATGCTTATTTATCTGTAACGTATACGTTTACAGAAATTCGTCGATTTCATTTAAATTAAAGCTGTATACCTGTTTCTCATCCACGTGATAGACACTAATTGAGTTGGCTGCTTCATCAAAATTTAAAATACGACAGGGCATGGACACTTGTTTTCCGTACCGATTCGCTCGTAAACGTACTAATTGGTTGTTCTGAATATACTGTCGAATTTTCCCGTATGCATCAGCTGGCGTCTCAATAGCTGACTGCTGTGCAGGCAATATTGCCTGTTTATCAATCGGTTTATCGAGCTGCTTTTTAGTGGTCTTTGGTGGCAGCTTAAATGAAGTTGGAGGAGCAGAGCTTTGATTCAAGGCTAGTTTGGCAGAACGAAGCAAGCTGTCAATGGTTCTCCCCAATTCAAGACCGGAGTTAATGTTGAAATCTGTGATTTTGTCATTATTGTTCAACATTTCAAGCAGATATTGCAATGCAAGCGGGTTGGTACGGGCATTAATCAGGATGTCGACATTAAATAAATAGTTGCCGTCTGTGTGTTGTAGTTTCTCGTCCATAGATCCCCCAGCTTTTCGTTTGAACATTTCTTTACAATTATAAGAATGTAAATAAACTATAACATTAAACAAGTAATAATCATATACCTGACACTAGAGAAAATGGGACCAAGGTACTGTGTTTTTTACGAAAAGCCTAGGACTACCAACTGCACATCAGCAGGGGGTGAAGCATACATATACATCGTGGTTGGTGAATAAAGGAGGTGCTGCTATTGGTTACTATGGAGCCCATTACCGTAGGTGAACATACGCTGATCGGGGTAGAAGTTAAGCTTCCGAAAACAACGCTGCTCTCAATCAGCACAAGCCGAGGGTATATTATGTGTGGTGCGCTGGATGTTGGTTTGCTCAATGAGAAGCTCAGTGAACGGCATATTATCGCAGCCCGGGCGGTTGGTGTACGTACGCTGTCACAGCTGTTAGCTGCCCCATTGGAGTCTGTAACCATAGAAGCGGAGCGTCTAGGTATCGTACCCGGCATGACGGGTGCGGATGCATTACTTCTTATGGTCTGACTGAACAATCTTACAAAATCCAAAACACAAGAGGCCATTGGCCTCTTGTGTTTTTTTGCAAGAATCAGAAATTGAACATAATAGAGAGTGTCTTTAGTGTAAATAATTTAAACAGAGATTTTATGGAAGGGTTCTCCTTGTTTCGTCTTACATGCTAAGGGGTAAATTAAGAATAGACAAGTTGCTGCCGGATGAAGGATTAAGTAGCCCGGTAAATATAAAGGATAAGGATGGGATCATCTCATGGCTAAAGCATCTAATAAAGTAAATACAACTTCACTGGAACAAATTTTGAATCGTCAGGTTGCTAACTTGAATGTATTGTACGTTAAAATCCATAATTTTCATTGGTACGTAAAAGGAGAACAATTCTTCTCTCTTCACGTGAAATTTGAGGATCTATATAATGAAGTGACGCTGCAAATGGATGAAGTTGCAGAGCGTCTGCTAAGCATCAAAGGAAGTCCTGCTGCAACGATGAAAGAATATCTGGAATTGGCAACGATTCAAGAAGCTACTGGTAAAGAGGATACACGTGGTATGGTCCAGTCTCTGATTGAAGACTTCGCTACTATTTCTGAAGAGTTGACAGAAGGCATTGAGCTTGCTGAGGAAATTAAGGACCAGCCTACCTCTGACATGTTTATTAAAATTCGTGGTGATCTTGAGAAACATCAATGGATGCTGCGTTCCTACCTTAGCTAAACGATAAAGCGTATGAAATAAGGCTTCCTGCGGGAGGTCTTATTTTTTGCGTTAGGTGGTTACGGAAAATAGCGAAACATGCGGTGCATTATAAGGATAAATAAAAAGAGATATTTGTAAAAAGACAGGGTTTGTTATAAAATTGTTGAGAATCATTGATAATCATTGTGATTCAATTTATAATAATTATAATGTGATATAAAATCTAATTGTGCTGGGAATCAGGATCATCCTGTTTCAATACAACTTTTGATTTCGCAAATCGATCAATGGAGGGAATAATATTATGGCAGCAGATTTTGTCATTGAGGGACTTAAAGCGACGATTGAGGGAAAAGAGATTTTGAAGGGGATTAACCTTCAAATGAAAGGTGGCGAAATTCACGCCATCATGGGACCAAACGGTACAGGTAAAAGTACCTTGGCGTCAGCTCTTATGGGTCACCCTAAATATGAAGTAACTGAAGGAACAGCAACACTTGAAGGTGAAGATCTTCTGGAGATGGCGGTTGATGAACGCGCACGTGCAGGTCTTTTCCTTGCTATGCAGTACCCAAGTGAAATTTCCGGAGTAACAAACTCCGATTTCTTGCGCTCTGCCATTAATGCCCGTCGTGAAGAGGGCAGCGAAATTTCTTTGATTCGTTTTATCCGTCTTATGGAAGCGAAGATGAAAGAACTGGACATGAATCCTGAGTTCCTACACCGTTACCTGAACGAAGGCTTCTCCGGTGGTGAGAAGAAACGTAACGAAATTCTACAAATGATGATGCTAGATCCAAAAATCGTGATTCTTGACGAAATTGACTCTGGTCTTGATATTGATGCTTTGAAAATTGTTGCCGAAGGCGTAAACTCCATGCGGAGTGAAGATCGCGGTTTCCTGGTTATTACCCACTATCAACGTCTCTTGAACTACATCAAGCCAGATTTTGTACATGTTATGATGCAGGGCAGAATTGTAAAATCCGGTGGTCCTGAGCTTGCACAACGTCTGGAAGCAGAAGGCTACGAATGGATTAAAGAAGAACTTGGAATTGAAGACGAAACAGTAGGGCAAGACGCGTAAGAAACGCCAGGAAGGAGGAGAACACTTATGACGACACAGACCATTCTTCCGGTGGATGCCGAGCGCTTGAGCGAATTATCGCATAGTAGCGGCGAACCGGGTTGGCTGAAAGAAAGCCGCTTGAAAGCACTTGAACTGGCAGCTACTCTGACACTGCCTAAATTAGAGAAGACACGGATTGATCGTTGGAATGTGAATAATTATGGTAGCTACAAAGCAAGCGAAACCATTGCTTCACTGAAGGATGCACCTGCTTCCATTTCCTCCTTGATCAAGGATCAGGAAGAAGGCAGTCTGATTATTCAACGTAACTCTGGTGCAGTATATACACGACTAGCTCCTGAACTTGCAGCACAAGGTGTTATTTTTACCGATCTGCAAACGGCTGTTAAAGAGCACGGAGATTTGGTACAACGTTACCTTCATAAGGCGATTCAGCCTGACGAGCATTCTATCGCTGCGCTTCATGCAGCACTATGGAACGGGGGAGTATTCCTCTATGTTCCTAAGAATGTAGTGGTTGAAACTCCACTTCAGGCGGTGCTGTTAACAGATGATGCGGAAGCTTCATTTGTTCCTCACATTCTGATTGTAGCGGATACTAACAGCTCCCTGACATACGTAGACAACTACGTGTCGGATAAAGAGGAAGCTGGCTTGCACAATGGTGCTGTAGAAGTATTCGTGGGTGCAGGTGCTAAAGTACGTTATGCTACAGTGCATCAGCTGGGCGTGGATACAACAGATGTGACTTACCGCCGCGCTGTTGTTGAGAATGACGGAACGATCGAATGGATTGTTGGAGAGATGAACTATGGTGATACAGCAAGTGATACCAAATCTGTGCTCAAAGGTAATGGCTCTAGCTCGGATGCTAAAGTAATTGCTGTAGGTACGGGATCACAGAAACTGAATTACACTACTCAAGCTCAGCATTTCGGCAAAAATACCCCAAGTGACATGATCACTCGTGCGGTTATGCGTGATAATGCTACTTCTATCATCAACGGAATTACCAAGATCGAGAAAGGTGCTACAAGAGCCGACGGTCAGCAAACAGAGAAAGTATTGATGCTGAGTCCAAAAGCCCGTGGTGACGCCAATCCGATCCTGCTGATCGATGAAGATGATGTTACAGCAGGCCATGCCGCTTCCGTAGGACAGGTCAATCACGAGCAAGTCTTTTACCTGATGTCCCGCGGAATTACACGGCATGATGCAGAAACTCTGATTATCTATGGCTTCTTGGCTCCTGTAGTGTCGCAAATTCCACTAGAGGGACTGCGCAATCAGCTCCAATCTCTTGTGGAAAGGAAGTTAGGTCAATGATTAGCAACGCCATCCGGGAGCAATTTCCCATACTGAACCAGAATGTGAACGGCCATCCACTGGTCTATCTTGACAGTGCTGCTACTTCACAGAAGCCTCGTCAAGTGATTGAGGCGGTCAAGTCGTATTATGAGTGGGATAACGCCAACGTACACCGTGGCGTCCATACTCTAGGCAGCCGTGCAACAGATGCCTACGAGGGAGCCCGGGAGAAGCTAGCTAAGTTTATTAACGCCCGCAGCACTAAAGAAATCATCTTTACGCGCGGCACAACCACTGCCCTAAATCTTGTTGCCTCTTCTTACGGGCCATCTGCAGTGGGTGAAGGCGATGAAATTGTCATCACCCTGATGGAGCATCATAGTAATTTGATCCCCTGGCAGCAGCTAGCTAAGAAGACAGGTGCTACTTTAAAATATATACCGTTGCAACCTGACGGAACGATTACGCTTGAAGATGCTGAGAAGACGATTACGGATAAAACCAAGATCGTTGCTATCGCTTATGTGTCAAATGTTATGGGAGTAACTCATCCGATTAAAGAGCTTGCGGCGATTGCTCATCGAAACGGTGCGGTAATTGTCGTAGACGGCGCACAGAGCACACCTCATGTGAAGGTCGATATGCAGGATCTGGATTGTGATTTCTATGCACTTTCCGGACATAAAATGCTAGCACCGACTGGAATTGGGGCTTTGTACGGCAAAAGAGCACTCCTTGAAGCCATGGAACCTATTGAGTTCGGTGGCGAAATGATTGATGATGTGGGTCTCTATGAATCGACATGGAAAGAACTTCCTTGGAAGTTTGAGGGCGGTACGCCGATCATTGCAGGAGCTGTTGGATTAGGTGCAGCCGTAGATTTCTTACAAGAAATCGGCATGGATGAGATTCACAGCCATGAGAAGCAGCTTGCCGCATACGCAGAACAGCGTTTATCTGAAATTGATGGCTTGACCATTTATGGTCCGCGCAATCGTGAAGTTGGCGTTGTGACTTTTAATCTGGGTGACGTTCACCCGCATGATGTCGCTACAGTACTAGATGCGGAGGGAATTGCTATCCGTGCTGGTCATCACTGCTGTCAGCCGCTGATGCGCTGGCTGGAAGCCAGCTCAACAGCACGTGCGAGCTTTTACCTGTATAACACCGAGCAGGATGTAGATCGACTGGTGGACGCTTTAATCAAGACAAAGGAGTACTTCGGCTATGAACTTGGATGACTTGTACAGACGCGTAATTATGGATCATTATAAAAGTCCTAGGAATCGTGGTTCATTTGAAGATGATGCTCTGAAAATTGAACTGAATAACCCAACTTGTGGTGACCGTATTACACTTCAGCTTAAGGTAGAGGATGGAATCGTCAAGGATGCCCGTTATAACGGTGAAGGTTGCTCGATCAGTATGTCATCGGCTTCGATGATGACTGAGGCGATCAAAGGTCAAACGGTTGAACGAGCACTCGAACTAGCCGATAACTTCTCCTTACTGATGAAGGGTGAAGACGTGGATTTTGGAGATTATGAAGACATTGAAGCCCTATCGGGTGTGAATAAATTCCCTGCGCGGATCAAATGTGCAACACTGGCTTGGAACGCGCTTCGTAAAGGAATTGACGAAGAAGAGCAACATAAATAACAGTAGAACAAGGAGGCTGACACCATGGCTAAGAAAGCGCCTGATATGGAAGAGTACCAATACGGGTTCCGTGATGAGCATAAGTCGATATTCCAGTCTGGTAAAGGTTTGACGGCCGAAATTGTTAAAGAAATTTCAGCAATCAAAAATGAACCACAGTGGATGCTTGATTTCCGCTTAAAATCCCTTGAACAGTTCCGTAAAATGCCGATGCCTACATGGGGCGGCAATATGGATGATTTAGATTTTGAGGATATTCAATATTATGTAAGACCTTCCGAGAAACAAGGGAAGACTTGGGAAGAAGTTCCTTCCGAAATCAAGGAAACCTTTGATAAGCTGGGTATTCCTGAAGCGGAACAGAAGTTCCTCGCCGGCGTATCGGCACAATATGAATCTGAGGTTGTATACCACAGCATGCAGAAGAGCCTTGAAGATCAAGGGGTTATTTTTACAGATACCGATACTGCACTGCGTGAACATCCAGAACTTCTTAAGAAGTTCTTCGGGACGATCATCCCTCCAACCGATAATAAATTTGCAGCACTTAACAGTGCAGTTTGGTCAGGCGGAAGCTTCATCTACGTTCCTAAAGGTGTGAAATGTGAAGTTCCTTTGCAGGCTTACTTCCGTATTAACTCTGAGAACATGGGACAATTTGAGCGTACCTTGATCCTCGCTGACGAAGATAGCTTTGTGCATTATGTAGAAGGCTGTACAGCGCCAATCTACAGCACGAATTCTCTGCACAGTGCAGTTGTTGAAATCTTGTGTATGAAGAACTCACGCGTTCGTTATACTACGATTCAGAACTGGGCTCCAAACATTTACAACCTCGTTACTAAACGTGCGGTTGCAGAAGAGAATGCTACGATGGAATGGGTCGATGGCAACATCGGTTCCAAGCTGACTATGAAATACCCTGCGGTTGTTCTTAAAGGCCGTGGAGCTAAAGGTTCAGTACTGTCCATCGCGGTAGCGGGTAAAGGCCAGCATCAGGATGCTGGTGCCAAGATGATCCATTTGGCTCCAGACACAACATCCACTATTGTATCGAAATCGATCAGTAAGCACGGTGGTAAAGTAACTTATCGTGGTCTTGCTTCCTTTGGCCGTCAGGCAGAAGGTGCGAAATCGAACATCAAATGTGATACGCTCATTTTGGATAACGAATCCACTTCGGATACGATTCCTTACAATGAAATCATGAACGATAACATCGTGCTTGAGCACGAAGCAACGGTATCCAAAGTTTCTGAGGAGCAGCTGTTCTATCTAATGAGCCGCGGCCTAACAGAAGCTGAGGCAACTCAAATGATCGTTATGGGCTTCATCGAGCCGTTCACCAAAGAACTGCCGATGGAATATGCGGTCGAAATGAACCGTCTCATCAAGTTCGAAATGGAAGGTTCTATCGGTTAATTTCTGTTGCTGATGTTTACTGCATGATAAGTGAATAAGAAATACCCCGTCACCATAGTTATTGGTTGACGGGGTATTTTTTGTTTTCGTGAAATATTTTCTGACTGGAACTGTGTTCATATACACAATGATGCCTTTGTATTGATTGTGAACAAGAATTCCTCTTTGGGGTTTTTAAACACCGTAACTGCTTACATTCACAATAATAGCTCCATCGCTGCGCGTTCTTTATCCGCAATCTCGAGCAACAGTTTGGACGCCTGCTGCAGCTCCTGGAGGCTGCCCGTTTTTCCGGCATGGTCGATCGAAGCAGAGACGTTGGCCCACATTGGAGCGATTTCCGCAAACAAGCGATAGGCTTGCTCGATTTTCGGGTCTGCCAACTGATCTGCGCATTCTTTCAGGAAATCCCGATACAGAATCCGAAACAATGCACCGCCGGTTCCACCACGTTCCATTAGCAATGCGGTCAGGCATAAATCATGTTCAACATTGTTGCTGCGGGAAGGCCACTTCAAGATTTCATCGCTCATTTTTACAATGCCTTTATTCCCGATATTGCGAATGGGCGGGTTCAAATAGTCATGTGCATTTTTGGCCAAGGATACGCGTATAGCTTGAACGAGAGGCGGGAAGGTATCAAATGGCTCGAGTGTGAAAGAACGATTACGGGAACTCATGGGCCCTTTTGCATTTCTGGCCGCGGCCAAGCTTGTTAAACTCGTCTTCAACAGTCCGCCCTGTTGTCCGGTGTCCGCCATGTAGGCGTTGGCATCATCCATGCCGTAAAGAACCGCATAGTGACCGGCAAAGTGCACTTTGCTCGTGAAATAGTCTAAGTAATATGAATCCAACTTTAGTCCGACCGGAATTCCGCGATCGATGTAACTCCGTACGTTCTGCCATGCCTTGTCGACGGACGATGTTTCTTGTATGTTGACGATTAAACCCAGCTGGGCGGCGAGGTTGGCTGTCAATTCATCCGGTTTCACCCTTCCTCCGATGAACGGAAAGTCCATTCCTTTCGAATCCCAGTAAATAAATCCGAGGCCTTGTCCGAGCCCGAACAGCAGCGGCTCCGACAAGTGAACTCCCGCAAATTGCAGCAGATTGCCCATGGCGGTCGTTTCGCAATGTTCGCCTTGGTAAGGAACGAATCTTTCAATGATTTTGGCCTTATTCACCTGTCTCCTCCAATAATTCATTAATTAGACTGGCAACGAACGCTCTTTCGCTCTTGATGAGGCTTATAGGATGCAAGAACAGTGCTCTTACGTTCAGCGGCAATTGAACTCCGCCTTGCGATTCGTATTTTTGATTTATTTTTATTGAAGCCTTGTGAAGAAAATCCAACCGTTTCCGCAAAGCTTCCACGGCCTCTTCTTTCCTAATATAAGGTAAAGCGGCAAGGCCGAGATCGAAGCGGATGTCGCGCTCCCGCGCAGATGAAAGGCTGTCCAAGATTTCGTTTCTTAGCGCGATCATACCGGCTTCGGTGAGGGAGAACCGGTGTGGCAAAGGTCCCTTGCCTGATTTTCCTTCGGATTCCTCGGATGTAACCCATCCTTTATCTTTAAGCTTCTTCAGTCCTAAGTAGATCGAAGTCGTGCCGATATTCGCCCAATCCCGATAGCCACGCAGATCGACTAGCTTCTTGATATCGTAGCCGGAAGCTTGGCGGCATTCCGCGATCATTTGCAGCAGCATGAATTCGACATTCGAAAGTAGCATAGAGGAACCTCCCATTCTCAATATTACACGCATGTAATATAACATGTGTGTAATATAAAATCAATAACCAGCTCGGCGTATGGCTGGACGGATTTGAAAGGTTGTAATTGTATTAAGCAAAAAGGCGAAATAAATAAGACACAGTTCATTTTTTTGAAGGTCACAGCATCCGAAATAAGGAATATTGGTCTATTAATGAATGAAGAGATTTCTGCAATCGTTAGCTATAGCAGATTCTTTTTTTCTGTGAGTACGATTTTTAGATAGTGTTCTTAGAAACAGCAAGAAATGTCCTATTCTGAATGGAAGCAAAGCTTATAATAAAGTTAATCGTTGCAACGAGGAAGTGAAGCATTTGGGTTATATAGAATGTTTGCAGAAAACTATTGATTACATCGAGGAAAATCTAAAAGGACCCATTTCCATTGAGGAATGTGCGTTACGGTCAGGGTTCTCAAAATTTCATTTTCACCGGATTTTTGGAATCCACCTTGATGTCACCCTAATGGAATATGTCCGTAGGAGACGGTTGGGTTATGCGATGGTTGATGTCATAAACGGCAGAAGAATTCTGGACATTGCGCTGGACTATGGCTATAGCTCAGAAAGGTCATTTAGTAGAGCTTTTCAGCAGGAGTTCGGTCAACTACCCAGTTGCTGCAGAAATGTGAGATATGCCTTGCCGTCTAAACCGTTGCTAAATGATCAAATAAACCAATTACGCGGAGGAATTAAAGTGGACTATTTAAGTGAAGTCACAATAGGCAGCTTGGGCGCGATGAAGGTAGTGAGTGGGGTAAGGGTCAGTGATAATCCTGAGGATGAGGTAATTAGCTTTGTCACTGAATGGGCTAAGAGGGCTGGGATTAGGACCGATGCTAGACAATTTGGTTTTGATGTTCCTGTTAGCGATGAGGATCAAGAGAAAGGGCTAAGGGGCTACGAATATTGGGTAGTTGTAGAGGAAGAGCCTTCTCTCCTGGAATCGGGGCTTGAATATAAACATGTTGAGGACTGCAAATATGCAATCCTGCGGATTACAGAGCCGATGGTTGATCCTTTTGAGCGTATTCCGTTAGGATGGAAAAAGCTTGGAGGATGGGTAAACAGCAGAGGTTACAAAACCTCTTGTGATCAGGAACGCTTCTGGTTGGAAGAGGTACAAGAGATCGACGGTTCGGTCTACATGGATCTTTATTTTCCCATAGAATAGATGTAAGACCTACAAGATAAACACTTTGAAAAAGAGTGTCCTTCTTGTAGGTCTTTTTTGGCTTAAACCGAACAACTTGGACAATGGATTTTCATTTGGAAATCGATGATAATTCTCCTGATCTGAGGAAAATTTCCAATAATTACGTAAATGACCTGATAAAGGCCTTCTTTTTAGTGGCCAATCACTTCAAGGATCATGATGTTTCTTAATTCAACAGCATTAAGGAGGAAAATCGAGTATTTTAAGACAATGATGGTCGTTTATCACCTATATACGGGGCTTTTTTCCGAAATAACAGGATAAACGCTCAATTCTACCCTTTGCCGCTTTAAATTAGGGATGATACACTGCTTAAAGTCACTAAAATTGTAAGCGCTAAAAAACAAGCTTATGATGTTAGTTTTAATTCAAAAATTGCTTTACTAGGAGGAGAGATATGGATGTTCTCAGGCAACTGCGAGGCTATTACCGAGAGAAGCTGCATTATTTGATTCTTTCGATCGTATGCTTGGCCGCCGCAACTGCAGTGGGGCTAATTACCCCCAATTTGTTAAGGAAGCTGATCGATGAAGTAATTGTTCCACTTAAGTTTAAAGAGGTGCCCGTGTTGGCTCTCAGTGTGTTAGCTGTAGTAATCGTAAAAGCATGCCTGCAATTTGCACATGGTTTTTTTGGAGGGCGGTTAGGTAATTTTCTAGCATATCGGCTACGTAACGCTTGTTATGAGAAATTACAATTTCTATCTTTCCGTTATTATGATACCGCGAAAACAGGAGATCTGATGTCCCGGCTGACCGGGGATTTGGAAGCGATTCGGAACTTTATCGGTTTTGGTTTTGCTCAGTTGCTAAATGTGTTTTTTATGGTGCTCTTTGGTTCGATCATGATGTTCACCATTAATTGGCAGCTAACCTTGGTTACTTTGATTACTATGCCATTTCTGGCAGCAGTAGCTTTAAGATTTGAGTCCAAGATTCATCCGGCCTTCCAAGAGATGCGCCTTGCGCTGAGTTCTCTGACAACGGCTGTACAGGAGAATATCACGGGTGTGCGAACTGTCAAATCGTTTGCTAGAGAGGCTCACGAAGTTGAAAAATTCTCACACCGTAATGAACGTTATAAGAATAATCAGATTTTTGCCGCTGAGCTCTGGAGTAAGTTTTTTCCTGTCATGGAGCTTTTAGCATCGGTAAGTATAGCTATCCTGTTAGGCGTAGGTGGTACACTCGTTATTAACGGGAAAATGTCACTAGGTGAATTGGTTGCCTTCTTCAGTTTGATTTGGTACATCATTGGACCGGTATGGGGTCTAGGCTTTCATATTAATAACTATACACAGTCCAAAGCTTCGGGAGAACGTGTACTTGAAGTACTTAATCAAAAAATTGATGTTAAGGATAAAGAGGATGCCCGTGAACTGGTACCTTCCGAGGTTAAGGGGGACGTTGCCTTTAATCATGTCACCTTTGCGTACGGGAACAAAATGCCTGCTGTTACTGACATCCATTTTGAAGCTAAATCAGGTGAAATTATCGGATTTCTTGGAGGCACAGGTTCAGGTAAATCCACTATTACTCAACTGATGATGCGTGCTTATGATGTCAATGAAGGGAGTATTACGCTGGATGGCATTGATATTAGAGAATACAGTGTGCGCAGCCTGCGGTCACAGATTGCCACCGTATTTCAGGAAACATTCCTGTTCTCCTCATCCATCCGCAACAATATTTCATATGGCTTGAAAAATGTAAGCATGGAGGAGATTATCCGTGCTGCACAGCTGGCAAAGGCGCATGATTTCATTATGGAGATGGCAGACGGCTATGACACTGTAGTGGGTGAACGCGGGATGGGTCTCTCTGGCGGACAAAAGCAGCGGATTGCGATCGCAAGAGCCCTGCTTAAGAATCCGCGTATCCTCATCCTCGACGATGCGACCAGTGCGGTCGATATGGAAACGGAACATGAGATTCAAGCGGGATTCCAGGAGGTCATGAATGGGCGTACAACACTTATAATTGCCCATCGGATATCCTCCTTGCGACATGCGGATCAGATCATTGTTATGAACGAAGGTCATGTTCAGCAGCGTGGTACTCATCAGGAGCTAATTGAAGTTCCGGGTCCATACCAAGATGTATACCGGATACAATATGCTGACTTTCTGGCCAGAGCTACCGGAAGAGGGGAGGAGTGAGGCATATGAAACTTGAAGCCAAACAGAACACCGCTTCGGGAGCAAAGCGTAAAGCAGCCGAGCAGAAGACACTTGACGAACGTTTCGTGTACAAAGATGATGATGTGATCGACAAAGCGTTTGACTGGAAGCAGTTCACCAGATTATTCAGCTATATGAAGCCTTACGCCAAACAGATGCTTCCACTGGTTTCTATCATGATGATTCTGGGAACCATTACGAAGCTGACCGTTCCTTTCTTGACAAGTTTAGCTATCGACCGTGCTATAGCGCCTAAGGTTGGGAATCCAAGCTTAACACTTCTTTATTCGCTTACCGCAGGTGTCATTGTCTTATATCTCATTCAATGGATTGCAGGTGTGTACCGGATTAAGTACACGAACATCATTGGACAAAGAGTCATTTATGACTTGCGTTCTGACTTGTTCAAGCATATTCAGAAGCTCTCTTTTAACTTCTTCGATAAACGCCCAGCAGGTTCGGTATTAGTACGTGTGACGAATGATATCAACTCATTGCAGGATTTGTTCACGAACGGGGTAGTCAATCTGATGATTGACTGTGTACAGCTTTTGGGGATTACCATTATTCTGTTATTGATCAACTGGAAACTTGGTCTTGCAGTAATGGTTACGGTTCCGATCATGTTCTTTATTTCTACTAAGCTGCGTCAGAAGATTCGGATCGCTTGGCAGGATGTGCGGATGAAGAACTCTAGAATTAATTCTCACTTGAACGAATCGATTCAGGGGATCAGAGTCACACAGGCCTATACACAAGAACGTGAAAACATGAATTATTTCGATTTTATGAATACAGATAGCAAAAAGTCCTGGAATAAAGCATCTGCGATGAACCAAGCTTTCGGGCCGATGATCGAGATCACTGGTGGTTTTGGAACGATGATCCTCTTTTGGTTAGGGGCGTATCTCATCCAATCTGGCGAGCTTACTGTCGGTTTGCTGGTAGCGTTCAGTTCTTATGTTAGCAACTTCTGGGACCCGATCAACCGTCTGGGGCAGATGTATAACCAGCTGCTGGTAGCGATGGCCTCCTCAGAACGGATCTTTGAATATTTGGATGAGCAGCCTTCGGTTCAAGATAATCCAGGGGCTAAACCACTAGGAACGATTCGTGGAGATATTAACTTTAATAAGGTTGTTTTTGAATATGAAAAAGGTCGGGCGGCTTTAAAAGGCATCGATCTGGATGTAAAAGCTGGGCAATCGATCGCGCTGGTGGGTCATACTGGCTCGGGGAAAAGTACGATTATTAACCTGATTGGCCGGTTCTATGATATTAAGAGCGGAAGAATTACGATTGACGGTGAAGATATCCGTGAAGTTACTCTAGATAGTCTGAGAAGGCAGATCGGAATCGTGCTGCAGGACACCTTCATTTTCTCAGGAACGATTCGCGATAATATCCGATTTGGTCGACTGGATGCTACCGATGAAGAAGTGGAAAATGCCGCGAAAGCAGTAGATGCCCATGACTTTATTATGAAGCTTCCTGGAGGGTATGAGACAGAGGTAGAAGAGCGTGGTAGTGCCTTGTCCATGGGACAGCGTCAGCTGCTCTCCTTTGCCCGTGCACTATTGGCGAATCCACGGATTTTGATCCTTGATGAAGCTACGGCAAGTATTGATACAGAGACGGAGCTGAAGATTCAAGAGGCACTCAAAATCTTACTTCAGGGCCGGACCTCCTTTATCGTCGCTCATAGACTATCTACCATTCGCCATGCGGATAAAATAGTCGTTCTGGACCATGGTGAGATTAAAGAAGAAGGAACCCATCGAGAACTGACATCACGTGATGGTGTGTATAACGGATTAATAGAAGCGCAGTTCCGCTTTCTATAGCAAAGAACAACAGCCCATTCCAATTGCGAAAGCAAATGAGGAGTGGGCTGTTTTATATCGTACGTCCAATTATTTCGGACGTTTAGGCAATCTACCCGTTATACGTAGCTCAAACATTTGGGCACAAATATCCTGATGCCACTGTGTATCCGTTGTTTGTTCCGCTAACAGTATTTCATTCTGTAGTCGTGCCATCTCCCAACAGTAAGTGGCATTCACCTGAAGGCATTGCTGTTGTTCCGTTTCTTCGGAGGCTGTAAGCTGGCGTAGACGACTTAGAGTGAATAGCTCGGCAAGACGTTCATGGACTGGAAGCATACTTTTTACCTCCTAGAAATATTTAAACCACATATTAGTCTCGCCAAGAAAAGTGTAATTCAATCATCAAGAGATTAATGATAGGAGGGGTACAACTGACTAAGGATTATGGGCAATGGGAGGATCTGTTGGGGATTTGTAGGAAGGAAGAATTTAGGTAGGTACAGATTAAAGAAGGTAAGGAATAAGGAACCTGGATTCGGAGCTTTCTATTGCAGTATTTACAATAGAAAGCTCCGAATCCACTCATAAAATAGCATCTACTGCACTTTGTGCAACAGTATTAGGAAAATGTGCTTATAAAAGACGTTTTCTTTATTTTTGATTGCATAAAATACAACAGAACTACAATCCAGCTCTACGTACAAGAATTCTGTTGCACATAATACAACAGAAAAAATCCCCCGAAAGAAAACGGGGGATCATGGATTTCGAAAGATAGCTTTGAGGCCTCGATCTTTGCGCCAGCAAAGCAGGAGCCTCAAGGTGAGGTTACACAAGGCGTTCCTTCTATCCACCATCGCCACAAGTATACATCAAACTTCCGGGTGTCCAGAGGGCGGAGCCCTTGGGGCCCTCCCTTGGAAGGGAGGGTTTGGGAGGGATCGAAATGCCTTAGTCCATGTAAATTTCTACAATGGCAACGTTCCGTTCGCGGGAAAGGTCCACGAACATTCCGTCAACCTTTACCAGTGGTCGGAAAATATCGACCAGATTGTTCATAATAATTACGCCAATATCACCTGTGTTCAGCAACACACGCTTGCCGATGAAGTTGGGCATTAAATGCTGGATAAAGGCTTGAACGGTTTTAGCGTTCAGTTTACCGAAACTTAGATTGTTTATTTCACGCAGGACGGAAATAAGCTCTTGCTTCGACTGATAGACTCGTTTAGAAGTCATCGCACTATAAATGTCAGCTACAGCTGCAATTTGTGCATAAGGATGAATATCAGATTTGGTTAGACCGCTCGGATAGCCAGAGCCGTCCTCACGCTCATGATGTTGGAGCGCAGCCAAAGCTGTGTAAGAATCGTCCATGGAATTACGTATAATTTCGTAGCCGTACTTAGTATGTAGTTTGATTTCCTCGAACTCATCTGGCGTTAGCTTCCCTGGTTTATTCAAGAGAGAGGGTGAAATTCGGCATTTTCCAATATCAATCAAATAGCCTGCACGACCAATTTCATAGCATTCTTGTTTGGAATAACCAAGCCATATCGCAATATAATAAGAGAGCATGCCTACCTGAAGGGAGTGATTATAGGTATAGTTATCTTCCCGATCTAGCAAAAGCAGGAGGGACACTACATCTTTATGCTTGTCCAAAGTTTGAAGCGAAGGCTGAAGAATGTCGTTTACCACGGATTGGTTGAAGCTTCCTTTTAATAACGCTTCCATATAAAGAGACTCGAAGCCGTCAATCATGGTATCAAAACTAGTGGTCACCGTCTGAATAATTGAAGGTCTGCTGAGGGGTGATACCTCTTCCTCTAACGTCTCGATATCAACATAATCAACTCCAAGCTGCATCAGCTTGGCGATATCATTTATTTGGAGCAGTGATCCTTTTGGTAGTACATGTAAACCCCTAGAACTATATGCGTCCGCGTTAAGGTGATTACCAGGTTTTAGATCCGAGACGTGTACTCTCAATGCCTATGCCACCTTTTATCCGATTTTATCCAGAATATCAACAAAGTTCAGATTTTTCAATCAAAAAGGAGAAAAGATTATTTGTGGATTGTATCGCTAGCTTTTTGATCAGAGTTCACCCAATGTTGGCCCGATTCATTAATGTCTTTTTTCCAAACGGGAACCGTCTGTTTCAATCGTTCAATGGCAAAGCGACTGGCTTCGTAGCAGGTATCGCGATGGGGTGTGGAGACGGCAATGATAACACTTGCTTCCTTTAAACCTACAAGCCCAATGCGGTGAGATATGGCGCAGTTTGCGTTCCAGCGGTTCTTCACTTCTTTACCAATCTCCTCTAGTTTACTTAAGGCCATAGGAATATAGGCATCATAATGAAGTGCGGTTGTACGTTGTTCTCCGGTCATTTCACGTGTAGTGCCGATAAATAATAAGGATGCTCCGTGATTGACGTCAAGAACGGCATCTAGAAGCTTCTCTGCATTTAAAGGCTGGTCCGTTATGCTATAGAGACCATCAGTAGTAGTTTCATATATAGTGCCATTCTCTCCCCCGGAAACTGGAGGAATAAGTGCGACTTCGGAAGACGCTGTGATGATAGAATCATCAGGAGCATATTCCCGGTCAATGGCAATTAAAGAAGCCCCAATTTGGGATGCTGCATTCGGATAAGAGGCAGATAAAAGCTCCTTCAGCTTGCCAGCTGTTAAGGGAATCTCAGTCGCTTGGAAGGACAGAGAAGAAGAGCCGATTGTCTCAGCCAGACCCGCGAATAGTCGGATAGTAATATGCATTTTTATTCTCCTCTGATGTATGATCTGATGTCTTCAATATACCATAATGTGTCTGAAAATGTTATGCTAGGCTCTATAAGATCACGCACCGACTGCTTCATTAAAGAGCAGCTCAAGGGTAGGAGGAATGTTGCTTATGGGGCATGTGCCACAAAGACTGACCATACTTCATACCAATGATATACATAGCCATTTTGAAATGGTAAGTCCGGTGGCAGCGGAAATCGCCGCACAAAGGGCTGCAGCGGGAGAAGAGCCTGTACTGCTGCTGGATATTGGTGATCATATGGATCGTGCAGCTGTTGAGACAGAAGGCACTATGGGTCAGGCTAACATCGATGTATTAAATTTAACAGGATATGATGCTGTAACCATTGGCAATAATGAGGGGCTCACGTTCTCTCAGGAGATGTTGTCATCTATTTTTTCCGGGTTACAGTGCCCGGTAGTATGCTGTAATTTTGTAGAGTCTTCGACAGGAGAGCCGCCAAGCTGGATGAAGCGTCATGCGGTCTTGGAGAAGGATGGAATTAGAATTGGAGTGACCGGAGCAACAGCGGCATTTACTTCGTTCTATTCCCTTTTGGGCTGGGATGCTTTAGATCCTGAGACTGCACTCCGGGAACAATGCCTACTTTTAGCGCCACAGGTGGATATTTTAATCGTTCTATCTCATCTTGGACTTCCTACGGATAAAATTCTGGCAGAACGGTTAGAGGGCGTACATGCCATTCTTGGTGGACATACGCACCATCTGTTAGAAGAGCCTCTTATGATTAATGGTACTGCCGTATGCGGTGCTGGTAAATTCGGTCGGTATCTCGGGCGTCTTCAATTTGAGCGACTAGATCCTCAGTCTGATTTTAGCTTAGTGACGGGTGAATGTATTCCTATTGACCCCCTTCTGAAGGAGGAGGTTATAGGTCCTGCAGTCGCTATTCATTTGAAGCATGGCCAAGAATCTCTTCAGACGATCGCTGCGATTACTGACCGTGAGCTTCCTTTGAACTTGCGGGGAGAGTCCCCCTTTGGCAATCTTTTGGCACAAGCAGTCCGTAGATTTACAGGAACTAGTATGTCATTAGTTAACACGGGTCAGCTGCTAGGACCATTGCCGGAAGGCGAGGTTACGACAGGGATGCTGCACGCACTTTGTCCTTCTCCCATCAATACTTGCATCATTAAGCTGAAGGGTATAGATATTCGCACAGCTTTGGAACAGAGCCTTACAGAGGAGTTTTATAGTAAGGTCATTTACGGGTATGGTTTCCGCGGGAATCATCTGGGCAGCTTGGCAGTAGATGGATTAAAAATCTTGTACGACCCACTAATGATACCGTATGATAAGAGTGTTGCAGTTTTTGTCGAAGGAAACCCACTGGAGGATGAAAGAGAGTATAATGTTGGTACGCTGGACATGTTTACTTTCAGGGCCGGCTATGAGACGATCGCGAATGGGAAGGATGCTTTGTTTCTATTGCCACATTTTTTGCGCGATCTCTTGCGGATGGAGTTACAGCGTCCAAACAGCCTCGATGAATGCATGCTCACTCGCTGGGAGGCTAAGTCTGAATAAGGCCGACAGCTCATAATCTACACTTATAGACTCCATTTAACAGTGCTAGATTCCCAAAAATAGGAGGACATTATGGACACGATTACAGCTATTATTTTAGCAATTGTCGAAGGGATCACTGAATTTATTCCTGTATCTTCGACCGGACACATGATCTTGACCACGAAGCTATTAGGCTTCGCGGAGCAAGATTCGATTATGAAGACTTATGAAATTGTAATTCAACTAGGGGCGATTTTGGCGATTGCACTTGTTTACCGCAAACGAGTACTCAATTTGCTAGGGATTGGACGTAGTAGTTCAGGTAGAGGTGGCGTTATGCCGGCATCCCGTCTGAACTTAATTCATGTGATTCTCGGGATTGCCCCAGCACTTGCTGTGGCATTTTTTGCCCGCGATTTTATCAAAAGTCTTTTTGGAGCTTCGACTGTACTCTGGGCACTTGTGGCCGGAGGGATTCTAATGATTGTTGCAGAATGGGTGAACAGACGCAAAATACGAATTACTGCTCACGAACTGGATGATTTGTCTTACGGACAGGCGCTCGCGATTGGATTGTATCAGATTATTTCGGTACTTTGGCCGGGCTTCTCCCGTTCCGGGTCTACTATTTCCGGGGGGATGTTAAGCGGGGTCAGCTACAAGGCTTCTGCGGATTTTTCCTTCCTCATAGCCATTCCTATTATGTGTGCGGCTTCCGGATATGAACTGCTGGATTCGTATAAAAACTTCACAAGTGAGACGATTGGTTATTTTGTAATTGGTTTTCTGATTTCTTTTGTAGTGGCATATTTAGTGGTCATTTTGTTTATGAAATGGATTCAAAAGATTCGATTAACGCATTTCGCGATTTATCGATTTATTCTTGCTGCTGTATTCTGGTTGTTTATTATGCGTTAATGCCCGTTGGCATAGACCTAGACACATCTGATTTTCTTTAAGGTACACCTGTCTGAATTTCCATAGAAACGGTATAGACAAAGCGTGTGACCCAAGGATTTCAATACAGAATAGCATTTTACCGTTAAAGGCAGGAGTGAGTTTAGTGCGTTTAGTATCCGTGAATCAGCTTCAAGCAGGCATGAAATTAGGTAAAAAAATATATAATGATGAAGGTCTAACTCTACTCGCGGACGGGGTAGAGCTTACGGATGCATTGATCAAGCGTCTTGCAAGAATTGATATCGGCTATATCTACATAGAGGATTCTGTCACGGACGATATTGTGATTACTGGTATTCTACAGGATGAGACGCGCAATCAGGCCCTAAAGGTGATTCGTAATCAATTTCAGCAAATGTCTGGGGCTTCAGGAATTACCAAGGGTCTGTATCATCTGGACAAAAAATTTTCTAAGATCATGGATAACATTTTAGACGATATGTCTTTACAAGAAGATCCGATGATCATGCTGATGGATATGCACACTGCTGATAACTATTTATATGTCCATTCCCTGAATGTCTGCTTGTACACTTTAGTGCTTGGTATTGCTCACGGGTATAGTAAAGAGGAACTTCGAGTGATTGGGCTAGGCGCGCTGCTGCATGATATTGGAAAGACACAAATCCCGATAAAAATCGTACAGAAACCCGGCAGGCTCAGTGATGAAGAATTCCGCCACATGCAGGTTCATACCGAGATTGGGTTTCAGATTCTAAAGGAGGAGCCGAATATCCCGCTGCTCGCAGCACATTGTGCCTTGCAGCATCATGAACGCATTGACGGTTCCGGATATCCTCGCGGATTAACAGGACCCCAAATCCATGAATATGCCAAGTGGCTGGGTGTAGCGGACTCCTATGATGCCATGACCTCCAATAGAGTCTACAAAAAGGCTATGCTGCCACATCAAGCCGTTGAGGCCCTCTATGTTGGTTCCGGTACTTTATATGAGCAGAAGCATTTAGAATTGTTTAGAGATCGCGTAGCTATCTATCCGCTGGGGCTTACGGTGAAGCTCAGTACGGGGGAGAGCGGGGTTGTGGTCAAAATAGATCCAAGTACGCCTCACAGACCCACCGTACGTGTGCTTACGGGTCCTGAAGGAGAGGAAGTCGTACCGTTTGAACGAGATCTTAGTAAGGCCCTCTCCGTTGTTATTATTGACGTCGCAGAACAAGGCGGTTCTCCGGAAACGCCAAATTGATTATTTATAGCAGCGTGGAGAGAAGATTAGGCTTATCCGAAGATATGTCGGAAGCCTATTTTTCGTCTCGCTGCTTTTTTTTTTTGAAATGTAGCGCAAGTATAGAAGGCCAGAAAGACATCATAAGTGCAGTTTTTTTGACTAACGTGGTATGATATAGGGTAAGTCATCGTTCTTTCTTCATGATTTTGGGTTAATAATAGGAATAAGATTTAAAGGAGCTAGTGCAAATGAATGTTTTAAGACCATTAACATCTTCAACGAGGGAGCTGTCGCCAAGTTACGATCCATGGGATCCAATCACTTCTCTACGTAAGCATGGCCGCCATGTGCTAACGAGTGTGGAATTCACTGTAACCAATTTATGCAATATGCGGTGTGAGCACTGTGCTGTTGGTGATAGTCTAACCTCCAAAGAAGGAGATATGCTACCGCTTAAAAATATGCTAGACCGTTTAGAGGAAGTTGAGCATCTAGAAACTATTAGTATTACGGGTGGAGAGCCCATGTTCCGCGCCGGAACGGTGGATAATATCATTGTGCCATTGTTGAAATACGCCAAAGAGCGGGGAATCAGATCACAAATTAATTCTAATCTGACTATGCCGTATTCCCGTTATGAGAAGCTGCTTCCATATCTGGACGTTATGCATATTTCATTTAATTATGTGAACGGTGACGATTTTCATGAAGTCGGTTTTGCGAACAGTGGTCATGCGGTTGCCAAGGAAGCCGCTTACCGGCTATATAATACAATGATTGAGAACTCTCGCCAACTAAGTGAGGATGGTATGTTAATTTCTGCGGAAACTATGATTAATTACCGTACCCACACTAAGCTGCCTGAAATTCATAAGCTGATTCTCGACATGGGAGCAAAACGCCATGAAGTTCATCCGATGTACAATTCGAGCTTTGCTTCCGCTTTGCCAGTGTTATCTTTAAATGAAATGCGGACAGCGATCCATTCGTTACTGGACCAGCGTGATCCAGAGGTATGGATGTTGTTCGGCACGCTTCCGTTTTTTGCTTGCAGCTTCCTTGAAGAAGATCAGAAATTGCTAAGTAGAATGCGTGCAGAGAAGAATGTTACGCTTCGTAACGATCCGGATGGTCGGAATCGTGTGAACGTAAATATGTTTACTGGAGATGTTTTCGTTACAGATTTCGCTGATATCGCAGCCTTTGGGAACATAGACAACCAAAAACTGGATGATATATTTATCGATTGGCAGACGAAGCATCCGCTGAACCAGAAGGTGAATTGTTACTGCGATGCAGCAGGTTGTTGCGGACCTAACCTGTTAGTAGCGGATATGTATTATCCGGAAGTTGATTTCAAAACTAGAAAAGCGATCAATCTGTAGAAATGAGGCGTTGTTAAAGTGGCGCATACGGAATTTGAAGTAGGGAGATTAATGCTTAATCTTTTGCTTGTTCTGGTGCTCGTATTATTGAACGGTATTTTTGTAGCAGCGGAGTTCTCATTAGTTAAGGTCAGGCAGTCTCGTCTGACCCAACTTGTCAGTGAAGGTAATAAAATGGCTGGATATGCACTCAAGGTAAATAAGAGACTGGATTCTTACTTATCTGCCACCCAGTTTGGGATTACACTCGCGTCACTGGGATTAGGCTGGGTCGGTGAGCCGGCTATTTCAGAGCTGCTCGTTGAACCGTTAATGTATAAAATGGGGATTACCGACGGTACTCTGATTTCTACTGTTTCTGTTGTTATCGGATTTTCGATTATTACATTTTTACATATCGTACTTGGTGAGCTTGCACCGAAATCGCTTGCGATTCAAAGAACAGAAGGATCTGCGCTACTGCTCTCGGCACCGCTGATGTTCTTCTACAATCTCTTTATGCCTTTTATCTGGATACTGAATGCATCTGCGAACGCATTGCTTCGTTTAGTGGGTGTTGAGCCCGCGAATGAGAGTGAGGCAGCCCACTCGGAAGAGGAAATTCGTATCCTGATGAATCAGAGTGCTAAGAGTGGTGTCATTGATAAAGATGAGATGAAGCTGATGGATAACATCTTTGAATTCTCTGATCTTCTCGCTCGTGAAGTCATGTTGCCTCGTACGGATATGGATGTGCTGTACAGCAATCTTTCGCTCGAAGAAAATATGAAGATTATTACCGAAACAAGACATTCACGTTATCCGGTTGCTTTTGAAGACAAGGACCGTATTATTGGTTTTATTCATATTACCGACCTGCTGTTTGCTCCACCTGAGCAGCAGAATGATCTTACGACGCTGGTTCGACCGATTCTTAACGTGCCGGAATCGATGGAGATTAGCCATACGCTTCGTTTTATGCAGAAGAATAAAGCTCAGCTAACGCTAGTTGTCGATGAATACGGCGGTACAGCCGGGTTACTGACAGCAGAAGAAATTCTGGAAGAAATCGTAGGCGATCTGCATGACGAATTCGAAGATGAGCGTCCGAGTGTGGAGCGTAATGGTGATTATATTTCCGTTGAAGGCCGGATGTTGATTGAAGATGTCAACGATCTTACGGGTGTAGTGATCGAGGATGATGAAGTGGATTCCATTGGTGGCTGGTTGTTTAAGGAGCTGGAGGGGAATCCAACCAAAGGAAAACGGGTTAAAGTAGAAGATGTGATATTTGAAGTCGAGGAATCGACAAGATTGCGGATCACTCGAATTAATATCCATCGGGAACCCCCCATTGAGAACGAAGAAAATCCATCAGAGCCGGACGGAAATAAAGAATAACCTATTGAAAATTGTGCGTATTGTTCCGAGTGATCAGGGATAAAATGAACTCCTCCTGCTAGAGCTGCATGGCTCATGACAGGGGGAGTTTTTTTGTGGACACATAAAGGACATAACACTCGACTATGCTAATATTTATAAATGGTTTGAAAGCGGGGTCTAGATTGAAAAAGAAGCTTCTTCTCGTTGAGGATGAAATTCGTATTCGTGAACTGGTGTCTGATTACTTCATACAGAATGATTGGGAAGTACTCGAAGCCGATAATGGAATAGATGCATTGGTTTGGTTTGACTCACTGCTGCCGGATCTGCTGATTTTGGATATCATGATGCCTGCTATGAATGGCTTTGAAGTGTGCCGTGAAGTTCGTGAGAAATCAGCGGTACCCATCATTTTGTTAACCGCCAAGTCTACAGATGACGACAAAATCTACGGCTTTGAATTAGGAGCGGATGATTATGTTACAAAGCCATTTAGTCCAAAGGTGCTGGTAGCCCGGGCAAATGCACTTATGAAGCGTGTTGAAGGCTCCCATCAGCCTGAATCCAGCATAATAAAATTTGGTTCCGCGATGTTTAACACCTTAGCTCATCGCTTAGAGGTAGAAGATGCGGAAGTGGAGCTTACCCCTAAGGAATATGATCTTTTATGGCTTTTAATACGAAACAAAGGGATTGTCATTTCAAGGGATACGATCCTTAGTCGGATCTGGGGAATTGAATTTGAAGGAGATTCTAGAGTTGTGGACAGTCATATTAAAAAGCTGCGAAGTAAATTGGGTTATGAATCACGTTTTATTCGTACGGTGATTGGCACAGGGTACATGTTCGAGGAAGAGGCATGAGAAGACGGGGAATTACTTTTAAACTGTTTGTGATGACCGTTATCTTTTTCCTTTGCTTCTATGGCATGGTGATTCTAAGCCAACTGCTGTTGTTTGACAATTTCTATCAGAAGCAAAAAGAGAACCGCGTGGAGAAACATCTTAAGAGCTTTGCTGCAAGATATATAAGCGAGCCGTGGGGAAGCACTCGAACCTCCCAGGAGCTCGTTCGGTTTATGCTGCGGAATAAAACACAAATGGTTATTTTGAAGCTGGATGGAAAGATGAATTCGGAAGATCCATTTCATATAAAGTTAATCGATGATGATGGAAAGAGTATGGTTGTCTCTTTATCCCTGTTCATGAATCAGTACGGAGATGCGCTTAGAGCAGCGAACATTAAAGTAGATGATCAGCTCAGCATCGAAGGCGAACTACTGGATGAAGACAGTTCTTCACCCGCTATAATCTACCCTATAAGTATTACAAAAAAAGAGACCGGAACAATAGGGGATACGGAAGAGACTGGGATGATTCACGCTTCAGGTACTGTTACAGAAATTGTATTGCCTGATTTGAAAATATGGAATCCACGCCAGGGAATACTGTTTGAAGCTCTAGAGGAATGGTTTCCTTTGACACCGGCGCAGATAAACGACTTCAAGAATTTGAAAATACAGAAGCAAGACTGGATTGCTCCCTGGAGTGGGAGTCGCAATGCTGTGATTATTCTGCCCCTTAAGCAAAGTACCGGAGAAATTGAATTACTATTCACAGTGACCTCGTTACAGGAAGTTAAGGATTCTAATGAGGCGTTGCGTTGGTTCTTTTTATATTTGGGGATTGGCGGTATTGTCCTGATTCTGGTGCTTTCCCTCTTCTTTTCGAAAATGGTAACACGACCGCTGATTAAGTTAAACAACATAGCCAAACGGATGGTTTCTCTGGACTTTACAGGGGATACATCTATTCGGCAGAAGGATGAGTTAGGTAGCCTTTCTAACAGCATGTTCACCTTATCGCTAAGTCTGGATTCTGCTTTACGAGAGTTAAGAGAGGCCAATCAGCAGCTAGTTGAGGATATGGAGCAGAAACAAAGAATGGAGATCATGCAGCAGGACTTTTTTGCCAATGCCTCCCATGAATTGAAGACACCGCTCAGTATTATCAAAGGTTTTGCCGAGGGATTGGAAGACGGCGTTAGCGCCGGCAAGCAGGATCACTACATTAAGGTGATTATTGAGGAAGCAGATAAAATGGAGTTTCTTGTTAAAAATATGTTAGATCTAGCGCGGTTGGAGTCGGGCACGATTAAACTTCGGAAAACTTCCTTTATGTTAAGTGAACTGACGGAAAAGGTGACGGACAAGCTGGTTCACTTGCTGAGTGAAAAACATTTGGAGGTCATCATTATTCCTGCAAACGAATTACCGATATATGCTGATGTGAACTGGATCGAACAAGTTCTGCTGAATTTTATGACCAATGCTATCAGACATGCGGAAGAAAGAAGTTCTATCACCGTCAATATTGAGAGTCATGCCCAGACTATTGTATTCACTGTTCAAAATATAGGAGAATCCATCCCCGAAGATCAGCTAGAGCAAATCTGGGAACGGTTCTATCGGTCTGAGCCATCTCGCAGTCGAATGACGGGCGGTACAGGTCTGGGGCTTTCCATTGCGAAGCGAATATTAGATATGCACGCTTGTCTTTATACTGTGAAAAATACGGAGAACGGCGTCAGCTTTACTGTGACCTTTGAAGGTTAAACGGATCAACAAAAATACTACAATGAAAGGGGTGAAATCGTATGAAATTGAATTGGTTGCCTTCAATGTGCACACTTGCAAACTTGGGGCTCGGATCACTATCTTTGTATTTCACGATTCAAGAACGATACAGCCTGGCTTTATTAATGATATTGCTTGCGGCAATTTGCGATGTACTCGATGGATTACTGGCAAGAATACTGCAATGTACCAGTGAATTCGGTAAACAATTGGACTCATTGGCGGATATTATATCATTTGGTTTAGCGCCAACCTTCCTTATCTTATTGTATAGGTTAGAAGATGCTCACTGGATTGGACCTGCAGCTTCAGTTTTCTTTTTGATCTGTGGTGCACTTCGTTTGGCCAGGTTTAATCTATCGGCGCCTTCCAAAGGGTTCGTGGGGATGCCCATTACTGCTGCTGGAGTCATTCTGTCGATGATTTCTTTACTAGATGAACGCATGAAACCAGGACTGGTCATCGTATTAATGGCAATACTGTCTGTAATGATGGTCAGTCGTATTCCATTTCCGTCACTTAAAAAATCCTTCAACAGGAAGTGATACACCCATGCCTTGGATTATTGAGATCATTTCGCAGTACGGATATTTAGCCATATTTGCCCTTATGGCGCTTGGGATTATCGGACTTCCTGTACCGGATGAGGTGTTAATGCTGTTTGTAGGCTATTTATCCTCCGTTATGGTTTTGGACTTTTCACTTTCGGTATTAGTTTGTTTCATGGGATCTATCACAGGAATGCTTATCAGCTATACCATTGGTTTAAGACTAGGGCAACCTGTGGTAGAAAAATTCGGCAAGTGGGTTGGCCTTACACCCAAGCGTTTTGCCAGTATGAAAAGATGGTTTTTGCGGTTCGGCAACTGGGCGATTTTCATTGCCTATTTCATTCCCGGTCTGAGGCATGTATCAAGCTATATCTCTGGAATCAGTGCTATGTCTTTCAAAAAATATATACTCATAACGACTGCAGGAGCGCTAACCTGGTCACTCCTTTTTGTTTCCATCGGCTTTTTTGTGGGGGCTAAGTTTTCCTTTTTATAGCCAGTGGATGATCAGCAATATTAATCGCAATCGAATGGAGCAAGATCTATGAATGTATTGAAGCGATTCTACGCGAATATAACCACCAGGCGTTTTTTTATTCTCGCACTTATCGGGTTGCTGCTGTTCAGTATTCGAGGGATGCTTAATCTGGTGTTGCTGACGTTTTTGATTGCTTTTGTCATGAACAGCTTTCAGACATTGCTTAGTAAACGAATTGGTAAATTTATGAAGGTTAACAGTAAGGTGATTATTGTCATTTTATACCTCGCTTTAATCGCAGTGATTGCACTGGCCCTTGCTAAATATCTCCCTAAAGTATTGGAACAGATTAAGCAATTAACCATCTTCCTTACCAATCTCAAACCAGAAGATCTCCCGCAGAACAAGATTACATTGTATTTGTATGATATGCTCAGGGACCTTAACTATCAGTCCTACATCAAAAGAGGTATCGATTATGTGCTGAAGGTTAGCAACTGGGGTGCGACTTTCGTTATATCGACCATTCTAAGTTTTGTATTTATTCTGGAGAAGAACCGGGTTGTCAGTTTCACTTCTAGAATGAGAGAGAGCCGAATTGCCTGGTTTTATATAGATCTGGAGTATTTTAGCCGAAAATTCATCGTTTCCTTTGGGAAAGTAATTGAAGCGCAAATTCTCATTGCCTTATTCAACACCTGTCTTACTATTATTGGCTTGTGGCTGCTTAACTTCCCATATTTATTTGCCTTATCGATCTTGATTTTTCTGCTCAGTCTCATTCCGGTGGTTGGTTTTTTGATTTCGCTCATTCCGCTCTTAATCATCGGCTACAACATCGGCGGTCTGACAACAGTCACTTATGTGCTGGCGATTATTGCGATATTACATTTTATCGAAGGGTATTTCTTGAATCCCAAGTTGATGTCCACAAAAATGAATTTGCCGATGTTCTACACCTTTATCGTGTTGTTATTTTCTGAGCATTATATAGGTGTCTGGGGACTTCTTCTTGGCATTCCCATCTTTGTTTTTATGTTGGATATCCTTGAGATTACCCACGAAGATTCGTCAAAAAAGTGAAGTCTAGATCTTAATATTCAATAAGATCCAAATAATAAGCTGTTTTCGGTACTTTTCCGAAGGCAGCTTATTTGTTGTGCAATTGCATGACAAATCTTGCTCCAGTGCTTTTTTTATAAATAACGTTTTATAATGTGTCCTGCTGTCATAAGTTAGCTAAGGGAGTAATAAACAAGGAACAGGAACAAAGGAGGTACGAAAAATGGAATCACAGCTACGGAGGTATACCCCGTTTAGGGGCCCGTTTGATCCTTGCCCACCGGTACCATTCAAGACATATGTAGTTCCACCGAATCAGTTCATTAACTTTCAGCCACCCGATCTTCCGCAGTTTAGTTTACAGGAAGCTTTGAAGTATGGCACGCTCTGGCCAGCACTGTTCAGCCCGTATGAATCTAAGTGCAAAGGAGGAGGAAAGTAGACTATGGAGGCAAACCCTTGCGATCAACGATATTATGAAATGCTTGAACAGCTGCAGACTCTTGATTTTGCCTTGGTGGAGTTAAACTTATATCTGAACACTCATCCAGATGATTTAAGAAGTATTGAACAATTTAATCAGCTGACTCAGGAACGTACTAAGCTAGCGAATCAATTTCAGGAATTATATGGTCCGCTGCAGAATTTTGGTCGCGCTTATTCGAAATGTCCGTGGGAATGGAATCAGGCTCCTTGGCCTTGGCAGGTGTAAGAAGTGTGTACTGTAAGGAACTAAGTTTCTAGAGGAGGGGAAGTTCCCGAATGTGGATATATGAGAAGAAGCTGCAATATCCGGTACGGGTCGGTAAATGTGATATCCGGATGGCGCGTTATTTAAGTGAGCAATACGGAGGAGCCGACGGTGAGCTCGCCGCAGCCCTGCGCTATATGAATCAAAGATACACGATTCCGGATAAAGTTATTGGCGTTTTGAACGATATTTCTACAGAAGAATTCGCCCACCTCGAAATGATTGCCACGATGATCTACAAGCTGACAAAGGATGCATCGGTTTGCGAATTAGAGGAAGCTGGATTAGGACCGCATTTTGCAGCACATGATCATGCCTTGTTCTACAATAATGCCTCAGGCGTACCGTTTACAACGGCTTATATTCAAGCTAAGGGTGACCCGCTGGCTGATCTTTATGAGGACATTGCGGCTGAAGAAAAGGCTCGGGCTACATATCAGTGGCTGATTGACATGACGGATGACGTGGATCTGCAGGATAGCCTTAAGTTCTTGCGGGAGCGGGAGATTATCCATGCGATTCGGTTTAAAGAAGCCGTGCAGATTATTATTGATGATCGGAATCAGAAGCGGGTATTCTGAGAGAAGTTGTCGCATTACTATTATTTATATATTAATGAACTTTATGACCGCTCCTGATGGAGACGGTCTTTTCTCTGTTATAAATGATTGTGGGAACTGCTCGGGTGAACAAAATGATATAATTAAGAAACGTGGTTAATGGCAGAAATGATCAGATTGTTGATCAGCAAAGGAGAGAGAGAGTTGAAGAATAACATCATCGAATATTGTTTGAAAAAGAAAGGGGCGACTCAGGAGCATCCGTTTGGGCCTACTCCATTGGTCATCAAAGTGGCTGATAAAATGTTCGCACTTATTTTTGAGGAAACAGGGAAGGTTGTTCGCTTAAATCTAAAATGTGACCCGATCATTGCGGAGAACTTAAGAGAGCAACATGATTGCGTTCGACCAGGCTTTCATATGAATAAAAAACACTGGAATTCAATCATGATCGATGGTTCCTTGTCAGCGTCGGATGTCTTTGACATGATAGACCATTCCTACGATATGGTTGTCAAAAAGCTTCCTAAAAGCCTCCGTGAAGCTATATTGGAAATGAATAAATGAATAATCAAATGAAGGATCGTTTTGCCAACCAAAGTATACCCAAGCTTATTTTCTTATTGGCTATTCCTGCCGTTATAGCTCAGCTAATCAATGCCATGTACAGTGTAGTTGACCGGATGTTCCTCGGAAGAATGGAGGAGGGGGGAACGCTAGCCTTATCCGCTATAGGGATCTCTTTTCCGATTATTATGTTGATTTCAGCATTTGCAGCTCTAATCGGAGCTGGTGGGGCACCCCTAGCTTCCATAAAGATGGGCGAAGGAGAACATAAAAAAGCAGAAGAATTACTGGGAAGTTGTTTTACTATGCTGCTGATGGCATCCATAATCCTAATCGCTTTGTTTCTTATCTTTAAGTCGCCATTCTTAACGTTATTCGGGGCGAGTCACGATACATTGCCGCTAGCCGACGATTTTTTAAGCATTTACCTTCTAGGAACTGTGGCGGTGCTCATTTCTTTAGGATTGAATCCGTTCATTGCAGCACAAGGATACGCCAAAACAGCCATGCTCACGGTATGTATTGGAGCGGTTGTGAATATCGTCCTTGACGCCATTTTTATTTTTGAGATGAATATGGGCATTAAGGGTGCAGCGTTGGCAACTGTAATTGCCCAATTTATTTCGGCTATTTGGGTATTAGGGTTCTTAATCTCTAAACGAGCTCATCTGCGCTTGCGTCTATCGAATATGCGCATTAAACCTAAAGAAGCTGCAAGTGTACTTGCATTGGGGCTTTCTCCGTTTATTATGATGTCGACCGAAAGTTTAATTCAAATTGTATTTAACACGTCCTTAGCTAAATTTGGAGGCGATATGTACGTTGCTGCCATGGGGATTATGGGCACGCTGATGCAAATCTTTGGGACGTTGTTATCTGGTTTTGCGCAAGGGGCACAGCCTATTATTAGCTATAATTACGGAGCTCGCGATTACGTACGTGTAAAATCCACCATTTTATATTGCAGTGTTTTTTGTGCAGCTTTCGGATTGTCGATGTGGGGCGTGGCCATTTTTGTTCCGAAGCTGCCCATTATCATTTTTACCAATAATCCTGAGCTGGTGGATCTGACTGCTAGATTAATGAAGATATTTTTCCTTGGCACTTGTATTTTTGGTATTCAATTAGCGTTTCAACAAGTATTTATTGCTTTGGGACAAGCACGAGTTTCTATTTTTATCGCGATCTTGCGTAAGATTATCTTGCTTATTCCATTAGTACTTTTGCTCCCGATATTTATTAGCCCGAAAACAGATGCAGTGATTATTGCTGAGCCTATTGCTGATTTTTGTGCGGCACTGACTTGCTGTGTTTTATTTGGACTCACTATAAAGAAGCTTTTTAAAGATAGGTCTGATAAAGCTGGAATACTGTGAGGATGCCCGCAATGGCGAATAGAAGTCGGTGTTCTGAGGATGAAACTAAAGATTAAGGTTCTTGCTAGCTTCCGGCTAGCAAGAACCTTTTTATTTGTGATGCATGAATTCACCCGTTAATCCACCTAAAATAATACTGTTTATACTAATTTATTCATACTGTTTCCAAATAATAGTATTGATAAAATGTAATCAAGAAACATTTTAAATACTAAGGGGAACTTTATGTAATGAGAACAAAATCATTAACCTCCACTTGGACCAGCATTCGCTATGTCCTCTCCACATCATGGATTAACAGTAGACGTTCCATTATTTATTACTCTACTGTAACGCTTCTTTTAGCTGTGCAGCCCTTCCTTTTAATCCTATTCCCAAAATTTATTATAGATGAACTGACGGGACAGCAAAGACCTCAACATTTTATCTTCCTAATTTCACTGATGTTTTTAATACTGACTATCACTAGCTATTTTACAGGATATCTACAAAATTTGGGTTTAACTCAATTAATGAAAGTTGTATTTAAACAGATCCACGCCCACACTGCACAAAATATGAATGTTGACCTCAAAAATACAGAAGATCCCGGTTATCTTAATCAGATGGAGCAGGCCAAGTGTTCTCTACAAAGTGTGAAGAATGGGTTTCAGGGATTTTTTCATACATTTTTTTCATGTCTGGCTGGATTTCTTGCTTTTGCGGGCTATATCACTGTAATTGGAGGATTAAATTTTGCTGTTATTGTTTTTCTAATTGTAAGTATTGGGTGTTCTTATGTGTTTTCCCTACGTGCTAAACGTTATGAGTATGAACATGAACAACAACTTTCGGAATTGGAGAGGAAGAGAAAGTATTATTCGGATATTATGCAAGACTTTACTTTTGGTAAGGAAATTCGGATTAATTTCTTTAACAATACATTGGTCTCCCTATACCATTCAAGTGTTCAAAATAGACAGAAAATTCAGTCCTCAATCAGCAGCTCTTATTTTCAAAGTGAAATATTAGATATTTTGATCCGGTTATTCCGTGAGGGGATTGTATATGGTTATTTGGCGTATCTTTACCTTCATCACAGGATAACTATAGGTGATTTTGTGATGTACACAACTGCTGTCGCTGGATTTTCTGGCGTTCTTCAGGGATTTATGAAAGATTTAGCCCATCTGCGCACACAGAATTTATACATAGAGGAACTCCGTAACTTTTTAGAGATACCGCAAGATAAGCAGGGGGAAGGAGGTATGCATACACTCCCAACTGGCCCTTATTCGATAGAATTTAAAGAAGTTTCCTTTACTTATCCTGGTACTAGCCAGCCTGTGTTTAATAAAATATCCTTCATCATCCCTCCACATCAAAGACTTGCTATTGTGGGTCATAATGGTGCTGGCAAGACAACGCTTATCAAATTGTTATGCAGGTTGTATGAACCCGATGGTGGAGAGATTACGCTGAATGGAATCAATATCAAACATTTTGCTAAAACGGATTACTGGAGATTATTTTCTACGGTATTTCAAGAAATTCGCGTACTCGCTTTCTCATTAGCAGAGAATATTTCTCTAAAAGAACATAGAGAGTCTGACGCTTTAAGAATTCATGACAGTCTTGAAAAAGCGGGACTAAGCGAAAAAGTCGCCTCATTGAAATCAGGTATTCTCACCCCAATGCAAAAGTTTTTAGATGATCAAGGCGTTGAGTTCTCTGGAGGGGAGAATCAAAGAATGATGTTGGCAAGGGCGCTTTATAAGAATGGAGATTTGATTATTTTGGATGAGCCGACTGCAGCAGTTGATGCAATTGCAGAATTCAATCTGTATACAAGATTTAATGAAATGATCGGAGAGAGAACAGCATTATATATTTCCCATCGCTTGTCCAGCACACGGTTCTGTGATCAGATACTGTATATGGAGCAAGGAGAAATTGCCGAAGCGGGTTCTCACAGTGAATTGATGGAACGCAGAGGAAAGTACAATCAAATGTATCAGATTCAAGCACAATATTATAAGGGGAGTGATACCTAGCTTATGAATCCATTCCCTGCTCTGAAAAAGGATTGGCATGTGACCCTTTACTTTTTGAAGCTGGTACATTCCATGTCAAAATCTTATGTTCCGTTAATGGTAGTTTCTTCACTATGTAGCGCAATCTTTCCGTTTATAAACATTATCCTTCCCAAATATTTAATTGATGAATTGATGGGAGCTGGCCGCGAAATGAATATTATCCTTTGGATAGGAATTTTGGTGGCAGGTAATGCTGTCTTGGGGTTACTTCAGAGTTATCTTACTAAACAAATTGAACTGTCCAATTTATTGGTCATGGATAGTTTAGAGCTACATATTGGAAATCATATTATGAACCTGGATTATGAGAATTTAGAGAATTCCAAAGTGCTAGATCTTAAAGAACAGGCGCTTACTCCCATTAGGCAGCAGGATGTTATACGTAAAATGCTAGATAGTATGAAGATTTTGCTGCAAACAATGCTCTCCCTATTGGGACTAACGGCCTTAATCTCTACGTTAAACATTGGAATCATCGTGGTAATTATAGGGATGATTGTACTTAATACCTTTATCTTTAGGAAGTCGCAACAAGCTCAATTCAATTTTCATAAATTATTAGCTCCTCTGAATCGGAAATTTGGTTATTATTCCAAACTGGCTGTTGATTTTTCCATGGCTAAAGATGTCCGTTTGTTTGGGATGGCTCCTTATTTGCTGAATAAAGTGGATGCATATCATAATGAAAGCGTTCGTGGTTTTGGAGGGCTTTACGAAAAAGTGGGGAGATATAAGGGACTGACCAGTGTTAATCTTCAATTGCAAATGGTCATTATCTACGCCTACATGGTTGTGAAAGTAGTTACGGGGAAAATTCAAATTGGTGGTTTTGTTATGTATATCTCCGCCGCCAATAGCTTTTCTACGCAAGTGTCTCTGGGAATGAATGCTTATGTTGATTTTCGCCAAATGTGTAAGTACATTAAGGTGTTTAGAGAATTTGAAAGTCTAAGTCCAACAATGAAAAGCGGAGAAGAGCGTCTTGAGAAACTTATGAATGTTGAGATTGAATTTTGTAATGTGTCTTTTAAATATGCGGGAAGTGAGACCTATTCATTGAAAAATGTGTCAATGACCATAAAAAATGGAGAGAAATTAGCCATAGTAGGTCAAAATGGCGCGGGTAAAACGACTTTTATTAAACTGCTGTGCAGATTGTATGAACCTGATTCAGGTGCGATTTTTCTGAATGGAAGATCCATTCGAGAATATCGATATGATGAATATATGAAAATCTTAGGCGTAGTATTTCAAGATTATAAGTTATTTTCATTTTCTATCAAAGACAACTTATGCTCGATGGATAGCGAAACATCAGAAAAAGAAATGGAAGAAATGCTTAATCAAGTAGGATTGGAAGCAAAAATGAAAGGTTTGGACAAAGGACTAGATACACAGGTATTTAGAATCTTTGATGAAAAAGGCATAGACTTTTCGGGTGGTGAAAGTCAGAAGATTGCAATTGCTAGGGCTTTACTCAAAAAGCCACCTATTCTTATTTTGGACGAGCCTACAGCTGCGTTGGACCCTTATGCGGAGTTTGAGATGTACAACAACTTTAATCTTTTGGCAGCAAATCATACTGTTATTTATATCTCACATCGTTTATCTGCTTGTAAATTCTGCGATAAAATCGCACTTTTTAACAATGGTGAATTGCGCGAATACGGTCCACATGATCAATTGTTGAAAGACCAACAAGAGTATAGTTCGATGTGGAAAGCGCAAGCACAATATTATCAATAGGTTATTGATGATCGAAATCAGAAGCGGATTTTCTGAAAAGTATATTTTAAACAAAAGCCGGCAAGCTTCCCTTAGGAGCTTGCCGGCTTAGTTCGTAACTTACATATATTTAGACTGGGATTCCCGATTATTTAGTTACTCTATTCTTATTACCGAATTGCTGGTTTAGCTCGGAGTAGTTAAGTTCAGCAGTGTTGTTCAAGTTCATATCAGCGATGGACAAGCTCTCCTGTATGGAGATATATACAGCGAACATACCTGCCGCTCTGATCGCTTCTACCCCGGCGACTGCGTCTTCTACCCCGACGCAAAATTGCGGATCTACACCAAGCGCATCGGCGGCGGTCAGGAACACTTCCGGGTCTGGTTTGTTGCGAGCAAGCTTGGCTGCATCTACAATAACTCCGAAGTCTTTCTCCATACCTAGAAGGCGGATAACTGTAAAGGCATTTTTACTAGCGGAGGCAATGCCAGTCTTCACTCCGTGGTCCTTCAGCTCGGCGAGCAATTCAGAAATACCAGGCAGCACATCGGCTGGGGTTACCTGCTGAATGAGTTGCTGATAAAACTCATTTTTGCGGGTCGCCATCTCCTCCATCTTTTCGGGAGAGTAGGTGTGCGGAGTTGCCGCTTGTCCAAGTAGCAACTCCAGTGAGGCTATGCGCGATACACCTTTGAGGTTCTCATTGAACTCTCGGGTGAACGGGAGGCTCAGCTCTTTCGCAATCATGCCCCAAGCCTGATAATGATATTCTGCGGTATCGGTAATAACGCCGTCTAGATCAAAGATTACGGCTTGAATTTGAGATGTTGCATTCATTGTGTTTCGCTCCTTATGAATTAGGCTTGCAGCGCCTGAGTTACCGGCTTCTCGTTGCCCAGAGTTACCGATTGGCCGTAGAGCGTAAGTTCAAGGGCTTCACCCTCTAGCAGTTCAAGCTCCACACCTTCCTCGCGAATGGTTACAGCAATGAGGCGGCCGCGGAAGGTGAGGCGGAAGTTATATTTCTGCCAGCCCGCAGGTAGGGACGGAGCGAGCGACAGGCCATTTTCCTTGAGACGTGTTCCGGCAAAACCGTACACAATAGCCATCCACGTTCCACCCATATTGGCGAGATGTAATCCGTCTTTAGTGTTTCCGTGCGTATTGTCGAGATCGAGCCGCGCTGTCTCTATAAAATAGTTATACGCTTTGTCCTTATACCCGATCTTCGAAGCCATAATGCTGAATATGCAAGAGGACAAGGAGGAATCATGGGTAGTGATTTGCTCATAATAATCATACGACTTACGAATGGTCTCATGCGACTGCTCGTCTTCCAGCAAGTAATGAGCCAGTACAGTATCGGCTTGCTTGCAGACCTGATAACGGTATAGCGTGAGTGGATGGTAATGCAGCAACAACGGATGTTTCTCCGGTGGTGTATTCTCGAAATCCCAGACCGCTTTGCGTAAAAAAGTATCATCCTGCGGATTAATGCCCAGCTTCTCGTCGTAAGGAAGCAGCATGGCATTCGCCGCCTTCAGCCAGCTGTCTGCTTCTGGTCCAGTTACATGCAGGCGCACACACAAAGCTTGGAATGCAGCCTCGTCATATTCTTGAAGTCGCGCAAAACTGCGTGCGGCCCATTTTAAATTATGTTTGGCCATTACATTGGTGTAATAGTTGTTGTTCACAAGACATGTGTATTCGTCCGGTCCAGTCACTTCATCGATGTGAAACTTGCCTTCGTAGTAATGACCGATCTCCATCCAAAGCCGCGCTGTCTCAAATAGCACCTCGGCGCCGTATTGGAGCAAGAAGGCGTCATCTTCTTCCGCTAGATGGTATTGGATATAGCTGTAGGCTACATCGGCGCTGATATGATATTGAGCTGTACCGGATGGGAAGAAGGAGGAACATTCCGTACCTGAAATCGTCCGCCATGGGAACAATGCACCTTGGGCGTGACCCATCTCTTTAGCACGTTCCCTTGCCTCCTCCAGCTTGGAATACCGGTATAATAGGAGCTGCCGGGCCAAGTCAGGCGAAGTCATTAGGAACACAGGGAACATATAAATCTCCGTGTCCCAGAAATAATGGCCTTCGTACCCTTCACCGGATAAGCCTTTAGCGGAGATGTTGCTATGCGCGTCGCGTCCGGCTGATTGCAGCAGCTGATAAAGGTTGAAACGTATGCCCTCCTGAAGCGACAAGTCGTTCTCAATGACTACATCGGAACGCTTCCAAAAGTCAGCCAAATAATGCGCCTGCTGTTCCAGCATGTCTTCAAAGGAGAGGTGCTTCAATGATTCCTGTACCTGAATACCGGTATCCACAAGCATTTGTTCATGTCGTAGTGTATCGGTATAGACATTCCATTTGGTCAGCGATAGTGGCCCAGACAAGGAGGAGGTTGCAGTCACTGTAGGATCGGTTTCTCCTGCCTGAGTTTCAACCTGCCAGTCACCTACCCATTCATGACGGGTGACACAGGAGGTTCGCAGACCCGAAGCCATCGTCTCATTCTCCAAGCATACATATTCACCCCGAGCTTCGCACGCTACTACGCTCAGTCGTTTGGAATGTCCTGCAGCTACACGCGGGTCATTCGGGTTCGTATAGTTGCTAACATCGCCATTTACACGAGATACAACTTGGATTGGACCGGTGAAATTGACAGGCTCAACAGTCAGATGAATGGCAAAAAGTTCACGGGTAGTGAAAGAAACGAGTCTACGAAAATGCAGCTTGAGTTCTTTACCAGAGGGGGATTTCCAGTGGATTTTACGCTCCGAATAACCCTTGTCCAGATGGAGGTTACGCTCATAGGCGAGGACACTCTCTGCTGTAAGTGCAAATGGCTCCATATCTTCGCCTATATAAATATTTATCCCTTGGGAATCTATAATATTAACCAGTTTTTGCTGGGTACCTGGAAAGGCGAATAGCTTCTCCCCATAGGGAATGTCAATCACATCGTGAAAGGCGTTCAAATATGTTCCGCGGATACTGCGGATTTCTTTATCGGAATACCCTTCTTCAAAATTGCCACGCACGCCCAAATATCCATTCCCCAGCGCAAAAATACTTTCTAAATTCAGTAGGGTATCTGCCGACAATCCCTGATTGGCAATGCTCCAGCTCATGCTTATGTTTCCTCCCTTGATGGTTATGAATTGAATTTTAAGTCCGAAAGGGCTAGAATTATACTAAATTATTTAGGATATTATCAAAATTTTTAGGTGAGGTAACAAGTATGGATCAACTTAAAGGACAACATAAACTACCGGAATATTGGTCCACACGTTCTGTGGATCTGTCAGAGGGATTTGTCCATCCTCCGCTGGATTATGAACAAGAGCTTTTGGAAGCTATCCGACTTGGTGACGAGAACCGGGCACTGGAAGCACTGCATAGAATTAACGCAATGGAAGCTGCTACGCTAGCCCGATATCCGCTGCGCTCCAAGAAAAACGCTATGATTGCATCCTGCACCTTGTTTACACGTGCGATTATCCGGGGTGGTGTTGACCCTGAGACCGCTTTTCAGCTGAGTGATACGTTCATCCGTGCGGTGGAAGCTACGACGGAGATTGAGGCACTTCATCGATACGAATATGAAATGGTCCTGCAATTCATTACAGTGATGCGCCAGCAGAAGGAGAACCTTCACTATTCACATATTGTCAATTTATCCGTATATTTTATACGCGAGCATCTGTTTCAAGATTTGAGCCTTAGCCTGATCTCCCGGCATGTTGGTGTGCATCCCAGTTATTTGTCCGACCGCTTCAAGCGTGAAACGGGTATGCCGCTCACGGAATTTGTCAACCGGCGTAGAATTGAGGAATCGCAGTCGATCCTCATTCACACGAATCAGTCTATTTCCGAAATCGCTTTGATGTTTAAATTTTGTAGCCAAAGTTACTATACACAGTTATTTAAAAAATACACTGGCTTGACCCCCAAGCAGTTTCGTCGGGATGGTGGAGCAATTACGAAATGTGAGAAATTGAATCATTAACGATCCCTAAAATTTGCTGTCCATGCTCCCTGGTTGGGTAATGGATAGCTCTTTTTACGTTTCAGCTTCAATAGCCAAACTCGCCTTTGTCCGCTATAAATGAGATTATAAATCCACTAAATAAGTAAGAGAGACGATCAGATGGCCATTTATTTGGAATTCCCACGACTGGATAAAGCCTTTCCTTACCGCTGTATTGAGAACGATGGCAGTATATTAACTACACCACATTGGCATAAGGAAATGGAAATTATCTGGATTGTTAAAGGGAAAGCTTGAAAATAAACGTTTTAAGGCTCTTCCAAATGGTTTGACGCTTAGAATGAAAAGGGGACCAAACGGTTGGAGTGTCCCATATTACGATGTAAGGGATATTTTTGCAGACATTCAAAATTCATTTAGGAATAATCCTGAAATAATGCGGATTAATAGAGAACAAGGGTATGCTAAAGTAAACGATATGTTGATAGAAGAAATAGCTAATAAAATTGGAGGAATCTATAGTGTTTTCAAATAATGATGAAATCGGCCTAAAAAGAGATTTATACGAACAATCAAAACCTGGGATGATCGATACTTCATCGCTAAGCCCTAATTGGTTTACTTTTATTGATCATGAATGGGATGCACTACAAAAAGATTTCTTTGAAAAGCCTCTCGATGGTTTGTTAGTTGATCTAATCTTGATATTTAGAAAAGGGAATCCCAATTACATCAATTTAGGCAGTCTATTCGGCATTGAAAAAAAGAGAGTTGAAGACAAGAAAAAGATTATCTACAGTGTTAATCAGGTGAATCGGAAGGGAAATGACATTACTAATGTTACAATGTTTCTTGATCCTGATAGCCATAAAATCACAGAGATTTATATATATGTACAAGTATTACCTCAAATGAATGAACTCAAATGTAGATTAGAGGAGAGTTATTCTGATTTACTTGTTAATGTTAGCAATGAGTTTGTGGTTATTGATAATGATTTTAAATTAATAATTAAAAGTGATTAAGTAAAAATAAATCACAATGCGAGCTAACCACTGTGTTGTGATTATTTTTTTATTAACAGATACATAGGAGGTTATAAAATAACCCGTTATCAAAGATATGGGCATTTGTTATTCAAGATCCCACCCAGTGCCGAAGGAACCCATTATTCAACCGGTAACACACTTAACCTATGTAATACCCGTATAGAGATTTAGTCATTTCCTTTGTACGCACATCAACTCTTGAATTTTATAACTTAAATAATGCAATAGCGTTACGTCTAGCAGGTTGATTATGGTCAGATACCACCATAGTTAACCTGTTTTTTATTATGTTCGCTTTCTTGCGGTTACTTCAAATTTATCGCAATTGTAGATTAACCTGCAGCGATTGATTAAAAAGAACGGAGGGTCAAGCAAAACCCGAGGATTCTAAAAATGCCTTTTATAAATCGATAGACAGTTTTAAAGAGATTGGACGGGTTTTTTAGGTACATTAAGAACTCGTGCGGATAAGGCCACAGACTCCCCCTATGACTTTTTCAACTGGTTGACATTAGGGATAGCAGGAGATATCCCGGTCAGGATATATGAAGCAGCCAAAGATCGATCAGAGCATATGTTTGATTCAAAGGAGAAGTTTGCGGATTGGTTAACACTGGGAACAGTGGAGATGGCGAAAGGAGCATTTAATCCAGACGAAGCATGGTCAGCGGATCATTGGCTCAACAGTCTGGGAATGGTAACGTTGTTGTATGGTCCGGTAGAAAAATCTTTGCTTCCACAGGAGGCGGAGGTCTAAAGCCTCCCAAAGGATTGGATTCTGTAAAAAGTTTTGAGATACAAAAACCGTTGCCGTCATTCAGCATAAATGAAGATTTTCAATTCAAGATAAATAATCTAGATATAGATACCCCGGCACTTCCACAGACTCCGATGCAAATCAATTTTAAGAATGAAATGGACCGGATATTAAGAGAGAAGATGGAAGGGAAAAGTGACAGTAATCATTCAATAAAGGATGTAGAAGTAAAGGCGGTTGAGGGGACGGGTAAAGTTCAGACAGGTGGGAAATCTGATATTTTTGACCCGGATGAATATTTAAGAAATCTTGATAAAGCCGATGAAATGTACGATACTTTTAGGAGTTCAACCACGGATGTAGCATCAATAACAAGAAATACTGGTATGAAGGATAGTAGGGTTCAGAGAATAAAGGAGCATTTGTTTATCAAAGAACATATAAAAGACCATGGTGTTGGGCGCTTTGATGCTGATTATGATATTGCTCAAGCTTGGGAACGACTACAAAAAGGGACGTACAATCAAAGTGATATAGATTTACTAAATCATGAATTGTTTGAGTCGAGATTCGAAGGAATCTTCAAAACAAATTATAGGACAGCACATGATAAAACTTTAGAATCAGGTCGTCCGTGGAATCCATAATAAGGAGGAGACATATATTGGCTTCATTCGTTTTGTTACTTAAGGAAATGGAAGATGAGGAAAAGGTTATTTATAAATTTGGTCCGAATGAGATTGTTATGGGGAGAATTGAATTAAATAAAATAACAAGGAAGTTTGCCGAATTAGACCCGATTCCTGACCCGAACATTTCAACAAAATTTTATTTCGATAGAGCAGCACAAAAGTTATCAGTTTGTTTCATTAGGGAAAATGGACATTTCCCCGATAGAACTACATTTGAATCTTAATGTTAATGAAAACCTTGATTGGCTTCGTGCGTTTCAAGGTTTTTTTCATTGGTGGGACTACCCAGTGCCGAATGAACTTATCATCCACCCAATAACACAAATAACCCATGTAATACCTGTTTGAAGATTTCTCCCTTTCGGTTGTACGCACATAAGATGCTTTAATTTTATAACTTAATAACGCTATTCCGTTGCAATGAACAGGTTGATTATGGTCAGATATCACCATGATTGACCTGTTTTTTATTATGTTCGCTTTCGTACCTTTAAAGAAGGATAGTACGACAACTATAGCAAAGGTGAAAGCAAAGAATAGGACTTTGTCCGCAACTTAATGGACACGTGTAACGATGATTACGATGCAGAAAAGAAGTCTGGTGACGACCAGTCAACATATACAGGTAAGGTAACTAATTTGTTCTTCGATGACGTTTTGTGCGATGGATGCTTTTTAACGACAAGAGGCTCAAACTACCATAGACAGTCTCGAGGGATAACGATTTCCTGCTCTCCATACTCACTGACTACCGTTTTCCGACTCTTTCCGTGGAGACTGTTTGGTGTGAGCTTCGCCCTGACTTCATGCTTGCCATAGCCCAAATGAGTATCCATTTCGGCTTCTAACATCTCTTGAATCGTTTCGGTAAAATAGATCCTTTAAGGCATTCTGCTCATTTTTTGTAGAAACCAAATTACTTTCCTTGAAAAACTCCCGCAATTGTTGTTTTGTCCAAAGTCACATGTGTTTTCCCAACCCTTCTATTATTTTCATTTTAAGTACTTCGAAGAATTTCTAACAATGTTAATTGAATAATATAAAGCATCAGATACAAGAATCAATCCTATGCGTTCTGTTCAACAGGTTGAATATAGGGAGCTACCACTATAATCAACCTGTTTTTGTGCTGTCTACTTATTCTTATAGCAGTAATTAGAATTAAAAAAATTTAAAGAAAGGATTTAAAGTAAAATAATGGGAAGTTAAGCCGATATATAGGTGTGCGCTCCAAATACTTAAGTTTTTAAAGATGAAGTAGTACATAAAGACCTGTGGGGTCGAAGAAAGTAGTGCATTGGATGGTCTAAGTGTAAGAACTGGAGGTCATAAATGGCATTGGACAAAATGGTATTTAAAGAAGATGAAGTCGAACGCCTGCAGACAAAAATGAGACAGGTAAGCCAAGATACCAACCGGCTGTACTTGCAGCTGAGAGGTCAGACCAATAACTGGGGTGGTATTCCGCTGGGTTCATCCGCTGGGTTCAGATTTGATACGAGCTCAGACACTTATCAATGAACTGACGGTAGAAGCTGAAAAGCTTGAAGATATTATTCGTTATGCAGTAAAAGGTGTTCAAGGTGCACAGGATGAGAACAAGAGGCAGGCTAATCAACTTTTTCAGCAGCTTGGTACTCTTGGAGGGATGTTCGGAAAACTTGGGGGAGGCAGTGCAAGTGGACAGTTTCCGATCCCAACGTATGCCCAGAAGATAGTCACGAAACTGATCACCTCGGTTGCTGCTTTAATGGGACGGGATGAGTTGAATAGCGATCCTTTGGTGCAGAAACTCCAAACAACGGTTAAGAATTCCGGACTGGGAACGATCGACTCTATTGCAGCCCATAGCAAGCTGAAGGATATCTACCAGGCACGGGATCAAATCGCAAAAGCGCAGACCGCATATAAAGTATATCAAGCGTTTGGAAACAAGACTCAAATGGACGCAATGCATAAGCTGGCGGAAGACGCACGCCAAAAGCTGAAATATCTAGGCATAGACGAAGTCCATTACCAAACAGGTAAGGATCTAAGCGGTTATTTCAAGAAACCAGTGGTTAAGGCGTGTGATTATGATCCGTCGATTACCAGCAGCAGCGTACCATTAGTCCAGAATGAATCGTATATGCTGATGCTCCGAATGGCGATGGAACCAGGAGATCAGGGAGCCTGGGCTAAGCGCCAACTCGTAGGGGAACGACTGAATATACCGCCGATGGAGCTTCCAGATGGGACACCGATTACCGCATATAACAATAAAAATGAGATAACACTCAACTATTTTAATGCGCATGTATTAAAACCTAACGAGACCAATTCGTTATCGGCATATTATTCGTGGTTGGAATCAACCTACGGAATGACCGAATGGCGGAAAAAAGTAGTACAAGCGGATGCGGTTACGCGGGCATTTGTAGGATCTCTTATCGAGGAAACCGTTATGGGTGTAGTGGATACAGTGACGTTTACATTCCATTTTGTCATAGACCCGGAGAAGACGACACAGGAAATGGCAGATACAGCATCTTATCTCATGCAACATCCAGAAGTATTGGCAGAAGCAGCGAAGAAGATGTATCATAACTTTAATGAGGGAACGCCGGAGGAAAAGGCTTCCATGCTGGGTGCAGCTGCTTCTGTATTGGTACCGGGGCTATCTGTGACTAAGGGTATAAAGGTAGGAAAAGTGGCCGATGGGGTACAAGATTTTGCCACTAAAGCGATGGAAGGCGTGAAAGACCTTAATAAAGTCCTTCAGAATTCCGGTCACTTGGCTGAACTCCCGAAATTCAAGCCATTTTTAAGCACGCCAGAAGGTGTGCCTTTCAGTGTAGGAAAGATCCCCATGGATTCGAATCCACTGCCCAAAACATTTGTGCAGGAGCATTATATAAATGAGATGAATGGGTTTGGGGATGTGAAAGGTGGTAAGATTGAGGGGACGGGACAAACTGCCAATAATTTTAAATGGGGAAATCCTAAAAGTACTCCCACGTATGGTCATACTTTTTCAGAGCACGGTGCTAAGAAAAATCCAAATCAGCTTATAGATAGAGCCAGAGGGAAGGGACATCAAATCAGCCAATGGCTTGATGAGAACAGTGCGGCAGATTTTCTTGCAGAGGTGGCGAAAAAGGGCCCTGGTGTTCATAAAATTCCATTACCATCATCTATTAAGTCCAGAGGATACTTGCCAGATGGTACTGAAATAAAACCTGATATGGCTAGAGTGATAGTGAAAGAGGATGGTGGAATTAGGTCTGCTTTTCCATATAGCAGTGCTCATCCTTCAGGAATAGGAAAATAATAAAAAGGAGCAATAACCATGGAGAATGTATACCCGGAGTATGTTACTAAGAGTGCTGTAGAAGGTCTTGTAAAGAAAATTAAATTACCGGCTCCTGATGAATTTTCACAAGACTGGGAATATGAAGTGTCGGACTCTTCAAGAATAACCGAATTCTTATACGCCTATGAAAATATCGAATTAAACATAGAGGAAAAGTTTGCTTTAATGATTATTATTATTTCATCATTCAATGATGCTATATTAGAAAATAAGGCTGAGAAGAGTTCGGCTAGTCTGATCAGATATCATCTTCTTCAAGATATTAGTATTCATAAGAATACTATTTATTATTGGTCGATGTTGGATGAGGATGATCAGGAAAATTGTCATGCTGTAACATCTTTCATGAGGGAGATTGCATATGTCGCCAAATTAGATGGTCGAGACTAGAGTTGTTAGAGGTAATTAATTTAGCTTAGGCTTATTAAGGTTTTTTCTTCGTTGGGAGCTACCCAGTGTCGAATGAACCCATCATTTAATAAGTAACTCATATAAACCATTTAATACCCATATAAAGATTTCATTATTTCGTTTGTACGCACAATAATGCTTGATAATTTATAACCTAATTAACGCTAAAGCGTTACATAGAACAGGTCAATTATGGTCAGATACCACCATGATTGACCTGTTTTTTGTTACCTTTGTAATCTGCGGTTTTTTCGAAATTACCAGCAACTGTAAAATACCATATAACGATAGTAATATTGAGAAATAAAAAAACGAACCTTTCAAGATGGATAGCACGACAACTATAGTAATGTTGTTATGCAAAGAGTGCACTTTGTCCGTAACATAACTGACACTTGCAACGATGATGACGGTGCAGGAAAGAAATCTGGTGACGACCAGTCAACATATACAGGTAAGATAATGTTGTAAGGCTAGCCACCTTGCCCTCTAAATTAGTTCAGAATGAATCGTATCTGCTGATGCTCCGAATGGCGATGGAACCAGGAGATCAGGGAGCCTGGGCTAAGCGCCAACTCGTAGGAGAACGACTGAATATTCCGCCGATGGAGCTTCCAGATGGGACACCGATTACTGCATATAACAATAATAATGAGATAACACTCAACTATTTTAATGCGCATGTATTAAAACCTAACGAGACCAATTCGTTATCGGCATATTATTCGTGGTTGGAATCAACCTACGGAATGACCGAATGGCGGAAAAAAGTGTTACAAGCGGATGCGGTTACGCGGGCATTTGTAGGATCTCTTATCGAGGAAACCGTTATGGGTGTAGTGGATACAGTGACGTTTACATTCCATTTTGTCATAGACCCGGAGAAGACGACACAGGAAATGGCAGATACAGCATCTTATCTCATGCAACATCCAGAAGTATTGGCAGAAGCAGCGAAGAAGATGTATCATAACTTTAATGAAGGAACGCCGGAGGAAAAGGCTTCCATGCTGGGTGCAACTGCTTCTGTATTGGTACCGGGGCTATCTGTGACTAAGGGTACAAAGGTAGGAAAAGTGGCCGATGGGGTACAAGATTTTGCCACTAAAGCGATGGAAGGCGTGAAAGACCTTAATAAAGTCCTTCAGAATTCCGGTCACTTGGCTGAACTCCCGAAATTCAAGCCATTTTTAAGCACGCCAGAAGGTGTGCCTTTCAGTGTAGGAAAGATCTCCATGGATTCAAATCCACTGCCCAAAACATTTGTGCAGGCGCATTATTTAAATGAGATGAATGGGTTTGGGGATGTGAAAGGTGGTAAGATTGAGGGGACGGGTAAAGCAAATCTAAAAAATATAGATGACTTTATAAATGGGAATAAGAAATTTAATGAAGTAATTGAAGATTATGCAAAAATATACAAAGAACAATTTGATTTAAACAAACCATGGTCTTGGGATGATACTATCCCTGGTGGGGATAGCTTGTCTGCTGCTCAAAAAAGAAAGATAAAAGAAGTGGCAGTAGCAAATGGACATATTCCTGAAATAAAGGTTACAAAAGTTGATGGAATGAGATATGGATTTGCTGATTTTTCCGGTGCAGGTGTAATTGAAGAAACTGTTCAGCTACCAGAAAAATTTTGGGAGTTATCGGATAAAGAACAGTTTAAGTGGTTAGATGAGCAGATAGGTGGCACGAGAAAAGGAATGACGTGGCATCATACGGAAATCCCTGGTAAAATGGAACTTGTTCCATTTGGTATTCACAATATTACACCTCACAATGGTGGGCGGACGGCAGGTATGTGGGCTGACGCTCCGAGATAATATTTTTTAGGAGGTAGAGACATGGAAGTTAAGGATGAAACTATAATATATCCATTGCCGGATGATGTTCTGCTGACTGAAAAAGAAAACAAGTGGAGAATTAAATTGCCGGATGAATATAAAGAATTTATAAAAAAATTTAATGGTGCTTCTCCTGTAAAAGATAGTTTTATGTGTAACAACCATAGTTATGCAATTGATAGATTTTTAAGTATCTTGAAGGTAACTGGGGAAAGGGATGATGAATTCTACGAAATAGGAGTAGTTAGAACTCAGTTAGATGAGAGAATTGTTTCAGACGAAAACTTAGTAGGTACTGAGTTATTACCAATAGCTGTTCTATTTGCAGGTGACTTTGTGTGTTTAGACTATAGAAATACTGATAAAATAGAGCCATCTGTTTGCGTTTGGAATCATGAAGAATCTTCAGATTTAGACCCTGTAACTTATTTTACAAGTAACAGCTTTGATGAGTTTCTAAATATGTTAACCGAATGAGTCTTGCAAAATTTTGTTTACGTCTTTTTGCTTCCATTCAAGGGTGGGGGCTACCCAGTGCCGAATGAATTCTTTATTCAACCAGTAACACAATTAACCTAAGTAATACCCGTACAAAGGTTTCGCCATTTCGTTTGGACGTGCAGTAATGTTTGAAAGGTATAACCTAATTAACGCTAAAGCCTTACATAGAACAGGTCGATTATGGTCAGATTCCACCATGATTGACCTGTTTTTTGTTATGTTCGCTCTCTTGTGGTTTTTTCAAATTTACTCGCAACTGTAGATTACCCTGTGGCGATAGTGAGGGAGAGAAAGACAGAATCGCACCTTTCAAGATGGATAGCACGACAACTATAGTAAAGGTGTTATGCAAAGAATGGCACTTTGTTAGTAACATAACTGACACTTGCAACGATGATTACGGTGCAGGAAAGAAATCTGATGGCGACCAGTCAACATATACAGGTAAGGATAGATTTTAATGCTGAAGCTCTAATATGGTTGGATTGTCGTTGCAGATCTAGTACAGGAATTCAGTTGTCTAAATACATATAGTTTAAGGGAGATTAATCCGATAATAAAAGGATGTATCTAATATATCTAGCAATTGATTGATTTACATGAGGCATAACTTTAATAAACTATTTTAGGAACCATTAACCGTAGCCGAAGCGTTTGACGCATAACGGCAGTCGGAATCAATACGGTCATTGCAGGTGCGCGGGGATTTAACAAAGGGAATTTAAAGGACATTTCTGGTTTTACCAATGAAATTAATTCACTTTTGTCTAAATATAATATTTCTCTTGGAGAGTTTAATGACCTCCGTCTTAAAGATGTTAGTTTGTTATCCAATAGTGAAAAAATTATGATGAAGTCCATACGAGAGAGTATACCCATGACTGATAACACGACTATAATGCAAAAGGTTATACCTTATGAAGACATTTCAAAATATCTTGAAGGAACATATAGCCAAGTAGGAGGTTATATTACCAAGGCATCAGATGTAACTCAGTTAGAAGATTATATGAACATTTATAAGAGCCTACGATTAGATTACACTGACACAAAATTTAAAGCTGCAACGGATGAAGTCTTAGGGGTCATAAGATTTAAAACACCAAAGTCTTCAAATATAAAAATTCCATATAGCAATGAAATGGGAGGGATTGTTTCCGAGCCACAACCGTTTACTGGAAATGGCTTTACTAAAGCGACAAATGGACAGTCGATTCCAGAGTATAAGTGTGATGGATATTTATCCCTTTTTGATGGGGCGGAATTATACACAGTAAGTAAAAAGGGTTCAGAAGTCTTATTAGCCACTTACGATGTGATCTTGGGGCAGTTTATAAAAGTTAATCCTTAGGAGGCAGAGATTTTATGAAGGAAAATATATACGCTATATACAATGGAACCGAGTATGAAGCAGGAGTCGTTAATGACCAAGAAGTAGTTTTGCGTTCGGATGACCCGGCAGTTCTAAATCGAGGATTTGTTTTGTACAAAGGAATAAAGTACATCAAAAAAGTTAAGAGAACTGAGTTGACAGATATATATAAGAAATATTATCAAGCGACATATCAGAATTACCAGTTTGTCGTCATTGAGGATTCAGGTGATAAATTGTTAATTATTGCAACCAACATGTATTATAAAATTTGCGAACAACTGAGCATGAAAATGGTAGATAGAGGTGTGTACCAAAAGTGGATTCAAAAAACTGAAGTGGAATTAAGCATCTCCCGGAAACCGTTATAGATGTCCTTGAGGCATTATAAGCATGTTTCGGTTAAGGGAGGGAATACATGGCATCGACGAAGTTGATATTCAATGCAGATGAAGTTCAGCGCCTGCGAACGAAAATAGGACAGGTGAGCCAGGACACCAACCAGCTGTACTTACAGCTGAGAGGTTAGGCCAACAGTTGGAGTGGTATCCCTTTGGGCCAGAACCTCTGCAGGCAGGTGTTGATCAACGAACTGACGGTAGAAGCAGAAAAACTGGATGATTTCCTTTGGTCTACGGTCCAAGGTGTTCAAGATGTTCAGGACGAGAACAAGCGGCAGGCGAGCCAATGGGGTCAGCAGTTCAGCCTCTTTGAGGGCAGGTTTGGAAGCTTTGGGGGGAACGCGAGCCAAGGATGATTTACGATTCCAGCCGTTGCACAGAAGGCGGTTACCCATCTAATTTCTTCGATTACCATTTTTGAGGGTCGGGATGTACTGAATAGTGTCCTATGGTGAAGAAGCTCCGGGATATGATCCAAAAGTCTGGCATAGGATCGGTAGACTCCATAACGGCGCAAAGTAAGCTAAAAGATATCTACGAAGCGCGGGATCTGATCGCGAAGGCGTAGACGGACTACAAGGTCTATGAGGCGTTTGGAAACAAGGCTCAAATGGAGGCCGTACAAAAGATCATTTAGGGTGAAAAAAGTACTTTTTGAGTTCGTTTTTATATAAAAACAATCACTTAAAGGAGAGGTTAATAATGGCAACGAATAAAGTTACATTGAGTTATGATGGATTAGCTGGACAGGTAAAATAATTAAAAATTACGGTACAGAAGTAGACGGTTTAATCAAAAAAGTTATGACTACAATGAAGAATCTCAACAGTGTTTGGGAGGATGAGGCAGCAAAGGACTTTACGGATAAGGTTGAAAAATTGAAACCGACATTTGATAAATTCGCAGAGTCACTTCAGGATCTTGGAGATCATATGAATACTGTATCTACAAAGTATAAAGAGCTTTCAAATGCGGTTAAGAATTCGCAAAAATTCTAGTATAGTTTGCTTCATTACATAAGAATGCAATTAACTATGCAGAGTGCTGCATAGCTAATTTTATTAGAAGCAAGCAGGGGGAAGCACATGGCGTTAACAAAGCTTACATTTAACGTAGATGAAGTCGAGCGCCTGCAGACGAAAATAAGACAGGTAAGCCAGGACACCAACCGACTGTATCTCCAGTTGAAAGGTCAAGCTAGTAACTGGAGTGGTATCCCATTAGGATCAAACCAGGTGCAGGCGCAGATAATCATCAACGAACTGACGGTAGAAGCGGAAAAACTGGAAGACATCATTCGAGGCGCAATAAAAGGTGTTCAAGGCGCACAGGATGAGAACAAGAGGCAGGCCAATCAACTTTTTCAACAGCTCGGTGTTCTTGGCGGTATGTTCGAAAGGTTTGGGGGTGGAAGTGCAATTGGGCAGTCTTCTATCCCGACGACGGCTCAGAAAGCGGTCACGAATCTGATCACCTCACTTGCTACTCTGATGGGTTGGGATGAGTTGAATAGTGATCCTATGGTGCAGAAGCTCCAGGCAACTGTTAAAAATTCAGGATTGGGAACGATCGACTACATAGCCGCGCAAAGTAAACTGAAGGATATCTACCTAGCGCGGGATCAGATCGCGAAGGCGCAGACAGCCTATAAGGTATATCAAACATTCGGGAACCAAGCGCAAATGGATGCAATGCATAAGCTGGCGGAAGACGCACGCAAGAAGCTGGAATCCTTGGGTATAGACGAAGTTCAGTACCAAGTGGGGAAAGATCTAAGCGGCTATTTCAAGCAGGCGGCGGTCAAGTCGTGTGATTATGATCCGTCGATTACCACCAAAAGTGTACCACTTATGGAGAATGAAAAATATGCATTTCTGCTACGATTGTCGATGGAGACAGGGACGAAGGGAGAATGGGCGAAACAACAATTAGCAATGCTGAAGCCACAAGCTACAATAGGACCCTATAACCCGCATGATTCTGTATCGGAAGCAGATATTTTAAATCGGAAAGATCCTGAGGTCATCAAGCGATTGCAGGGTACATACTGGTTCGAATTGTCGATAGAGGAGCAGGATCGGAGATATGCAGAGATAAAGGCTTATTATGAGAAGAGTGAGAAGGAAGCGGCGGATAAAAACCGCCGACTAAGCAGTGGCGTTGGAAACCAGACGATTGCCAATATTTTAGAGGGTGGAAGTAGTATCCTGACCCATGCCATCGATACGGCGTCGTTTGGAATGGCAGGAACGATCACCGATTGGATTGTAGGACCGAAACCGAAGGGTTATGTAGATCCTATGGACGATCCGTACGGGAAAAAGGCTGGGCAATTTGCAGGGCAACTAATCAGCATAGGACTACCGTTTAAGTATTTAAAAGCAGTAAAGACCCCAGGCATGCTAGGGAAATTCTCACCAACTTTATTGAAATCCATGGTATCGGGAGCAATCAGTGGTACGATAGGAGAAGCATTTGATACCATTAATGATTATAGGGATGATGGAAAGCAAAGCTTGGGTGAACGGATAGGTGCGATTGGTATCAATACCGTAATTGCAGGTGCGGGAGATGTAGCGATCAGGGCGGGAAGCAAAGTACTTGCAATTACGATGAGATTTGTGAGTTGGAAGCTGTCGAAGATAAAGGTACCCAATTTTGAAGAGATCAAAAAGAATGTATTGGAGAACATTTGGAAAAGTAAAGCCGCCCGAGAAACCTCAAATTACGGCGAGTATTTAAAGAAAGAGAAGGAATTACTTAAAGAGATAGAGAAGAAAAGGGTTCTTGAGGGGACGGGTAAAGGGGGAGCTAACCTGACCGAACCTTCTTTATCTAATTGAGGTAAACCAAAAGGGAATTATACTAAAGGTGATTCACATGGTGTTAAGAAAGAGATTGAAACAGCAGATATCTTTGCAGATCAGGGATATGACATTGAATGGTGGAAATGGACGTGGTATAAAGGAATCATCAAATCCAGATTTTCTAATTGAAGGTGAAGTATTTGACTGTTATGCACCTACAATAGATACAAATGTGGACAATATTTTAAGAAATATTAGAACAAAGACAAAATCACAGGCAGAGAGAATTGTACTTAATTTAGATGGTTTCACTTCAGAAAAAATAACTGAGATCACTGAAGGGGTTCTAAGGAAAGCTAATCCAAACGGAGATTTAAAGAACTTGCAAGAATTATTAATTGTGGTTGATGGTAAAATCACACGGATATCTGGGGGATAGATATGCATGGATTTTGAATTGTTTTTAGAATCTAATTTGAGTTGTAAATCATTGGCAGAAGTTATTGAGGAAATAATAATTAACATTTTGAACGAAAAGGTATCGATTCACAATGATGAAGAAGAAATAGTTATCGGAACTGAATACTTTTCATTGGCTCTTGAACTTGAGGATATTTCCGACATAAATTTTGTTAGAAATCATTATGACTTAGATGTTAATATTTGCATTAGGGGTCAGTTATTTGGTAACACCTTTTATCAAGGACTAGAAGCTTTGATTAAAGTTATAGGGAAGTTTATAAAACAATGTGGTGGCAATCTGTTGTTTTTAGAAAATGGTTCAGATCAGCTACTTAGAAAAGAGAATGTTCAGTTAATTGTCAATAGTGATTTGGATCAATACCAGATAAAGTACTTAACCTCAAGTCTACTTAGTCTACTTGATCATTCTTATATCGAAGAAAAATTGAAAAAATAGGGTATTTCATCCGACTTTAACGGACTACCCAGTGCCGAATGAACTCATCATTCAACCAATAACACATCTACCCTATGTAATACCTGTATGAAAGCTTCAGCATTTCGTTTGTACGCACATCAACGCTTTAATTTTATAACCTAAATAATGCTTTTCAGGTACATCAAACAGGTTGCTTATGGTCAGATACTACCATGATTGACCTGTTTTTTGTTATTTTCGCTCTCTTGCGGTTTTTTCACATTTACTGGTAAATGTAGATTACTCTGTAGCGGTAGTGAGGGAGAGAAAGACAGAATCACAGAATCACACCTTTCAAGATGGATAGCACGACAACTATAGTAATGTTGTTATGCAAAGAGTAGCACTTTGTCCGTAACATAACGGACACTTGCAACGATGATGACGGTGCAGGAAAGAAATCTGGTGGCAACGAGTCAACATATACAGGTAAGGTAACTAATTACAATTCCGGTCACTTGGCTGAACTCCCGAAATTCAAACCATTTTTAAGCACGCCAGAAGGTGTGCCTTTCAGTGTAGGAAAGATCCCCATGGATTCGAATCCACTGCCTAAAACATTTGTGCAGGAGCATTATATAAATGAGATGAATGGGTTTGGGGATGTGAAAGGTGGTAAGATTGAGGGGACGGGTGAAGGTGGTAAGGTTGAAATTCCTTATGGAACACAAATTGATAAAGTCGGTAACAAAAAAACACTAAAACCGAATGCAAAGTACACAACACCAGAAGGATATACTTATGAGACAAATGAATTTGGTCGTATTGATAGTGTCGAGGCTGACTTACAACTAGGCAAAGGTACAAGAAATAAATACGCTCAAAGTAATGTGGGAGAAACAGATAGAATCCGAGGTGATTATCCAGAGAGAGATGATGGTGGTCATTTAATAGGTCGTCAATTTAAAGGTTCTGGGGACATTGATAACTTAGTTCCAATGAATTCCCAAATTAATGAAGCCGGTGGGAAATGGCATCAGATGGAACAAGAATGGGCATCAGCGTTAGAAAGAAAAGAAAACGTAAAAGTAAAGATAACCCCCCAATACACTAGTAATGCTGCTAGACCTGATAGTTTTACAGTGGAGTACTCGATAGATGGTGGTAGGACAAAAAAATTACAATAGAGAATCAAATTGGAGGTTAGTGGAATTATGGAGCAACAGATGGAGCAACTTTATCCCCTGATAGCAGAGCATGTTATAGGTATGATACCTGATGACAGATGGAACGAGATTTACTTGTATGCCGAAATACTGGATGGCTCTAAAGAGGTATTCTTTTATTTCAATACTTCTGAGAATGAGGATTTTATATACTCTCATGATATTCCAGAAAAATATAGCGTGAGTGAAAAAACTTACGATAACTTATTATTAGAATTACAAACAAAATTTAAAGGGTTAAGACAAATATTTATTGATAACGACCAAGAGGCATGGACAAATTTAACCTTTACCTTGAAGTATCCTGGTAAGTTAAAGATTCATTACGATTATGAAGATATAATAGCTTCAAAAGTAACCCCAACTCAAAGACAAATGATTTTTGAGTACCGTTATTTAGGTTTGCTTCCTGAAAAAGAGAAGAATAGACAGTTTGTAGAAAACTATGTTAATAGTCAAGATAAATAGCTGTAGAACCAATCTCACTTTGACAGACTCAAAATATGGGCGGAAATTATAAATATGTCATGTCTAAACATCTTTCTATTAAAGTCCTGACTTCCATCTGGAATCATGATGAGAAGATTTGTAGATTTGGTGGGGGCTACCCAGTGCCGAATAAACCTATCATTCAACCAGTAACACACTTAACCTATGTAATACCCATATAAAGATTTCATTATTTCGTTTGTACGCTCATCAACTCTTGAATTTTATAACTTAAATAATGCAATAGCGTTACGTCTAGCAGGTTGATTATGGTCAGATACCACCATAATCAACCTGTTTTTGTGCTGTCTACTTATTCTTATAGAAGTGATTAGAATCAAAAAAATAAAAGAAAGGATTTAGAGTGAAATAATGGGAGGTCAAGCCGATATATAGGTTAGGTGTGCGCTCCAAATACTTAAGTTTTTAAAGATCAAGTAGTACATAAAGACCTGAGGGGTCGAAGAAAGTAGTGCATTGGATGGTCTAAGTGTAAGAACTGGAGGTCATAAATGGCATTGGACAAAATGGTATTTAAAGAAGATGAAGTCGAACGCCTACAGACGAAAATCAGACTGGTAAGCCAAGATACCAACCGGCTGTACTTGCAGCTGAGAGGTCAGACCAATAACTGGGGTGGTATTCCGCTGGGTTCAGATTTGATACGAGCTCAGACACTTATCAATGAACTGACAGTAGAAGCTGAAAAGCTTGAAGATATTATTCGTCTTGCAGTAAAAGGTGTTCAAGGTACACAGGATGAGAACAAGAGGCAAGCTAATCAACTTTTTCAGCAGTTTGGTACTCTTGGAGGGATGTTCGGAAAACTTGGGGGAGGCAATGCAAGTGGGCAGTTTCCGATCCCAACGTATGCCCAGAAGATGGTCACGAATCTGATCACCTCGATTGCTGCTTTAATGGGACGGGATGAGTTGAATAGCGATCCTTTGGTGCAGAAACTCCAAACAACGGTTAAGAATTCCAGAATGGGAACGATCGACTCTATTGCAGCCCATAGCAAGCTGAAGGATATCTACCAGGCACGGGATCAAATTGCAAAAGCGCAGACCGCATATAAAGTCTATCAAGCGTTTGGAAACAAGGCTCAAATGGACGCAATGCATAAGCTGGCGGAAGACGCACGCCAAAATCTGAAATATCTAGGCATAGACGACGTCCATTACCAAGCAGGTAAGGATCTAAGTGGGTATTTCAAGAAACCAGCGGTTAAGGCGTGTGATTATGATCCGTCGATTACTACCAGCAGCGTACCATTAGTTCAGAATGAATCGTATATGCTAATGCTCCGAATGGCGATGGAACCAGGAGATCAGGGAGCCTGGGCTAAGCGCCAACTCGTAGGAGAACGACTGAATATTCCGCCGACGGAGCTTCCAGATGGGACACCGATTACCGCATATAACAATAAGAATGAGATAACACTCAACTATTTTAATGCGCATGTATTAAAACCTAACGAAACCAATTTGTTATCGGCATATTATTTGTGGTTGGAATCAACCTACGGAATGACCGAATGGCGGAAAAAAGTGGTACAAGCGGATGCGGTTACGCGGGCATTTGTAGGATCTCTTATCGAGGAAACCGTTATGGGTGTTGTGGATACAGTGACGTTTACATTCCATTTTGTCATAGATCCGGAGAAGACGACACAGGAAATGGCAGATACAGCATCTTATATCATGCAACATCCAGAAGTATTGGCAGAAGCAGCGAAGAAGATGTATCATAACTTTAATGAGGGAACGCCGGAGGAAAAGGCCTCCATGCTGGGTGCAGCGGCTTCTGTATTGGTACCGGGGCTATCTGTGACTAAGGGTACAAAGGTAGGAAAAGTGGCCGATGGGGTACAAGATTTTGCCACTAAAGCGATGGAAGGCGTGAAAGACCTTAATAAAGTCCTTCAGAATTCCGGACACTTGGCTGAACTCCCGAAATTCAAGCCATTTTTAAGCACGCCAGAAGGTGTGCCTTTCAGTGTAGGAAAGATCCCCCTGGATTCGAATCCACTGCCTAAAACATTTGTGCAGGAGCATTATATAAATGAGATGAATGGGTTTAGGGATGTGAAAGGTGGTAAGATTGAGGGGACGGGACATCCTAATGGAACTCCAAACCCTACACATAATGCTAATGGAGATAGAATTGATAATGTTGATGTTCCAAAAGTAAAAGAACCTTCTTCTGTCTCTGAGTTTATGAGGCAGGAGGATTTGGCGTTTGATATGTATGGGGCATTTAAAAAACTAAAAAATGATACGAGCGACATTACTAGGAATACAGGTTGGAAGGAATCTGATATTCAACAAATTAAGGATCATTTGTTATTTGAAAAGCACAAATTTGATAGTGGAGAAATTAAATCATTTGATCCGAACTATCAACAGGCTTTGGCCTGGGAACGATTAATGAAAGGTAATTATAACAAAAACGATATTTTATTTCTCAATCATGAATTATTTGAATCCAAATATATGAAAAAATATGGGGTAACTTATGAAAAAGCACATGCAGAAGCGCAAAAGAAGTATAATTGGTCAGATAGCGTATATGAATGATTAGGGAGGTGGAATTTTGGCTACTTATGTTCTGTTAGTTAAGGAAGAAGAGACTAAAGATTTTGTAGTGTATAAATTTGGTCCTGATGAAGATTCATTAGGGAAGATAAAGCTAAGTAAATCAGATGGGGAATGTGAGGAAATCGAAAATGTTCCGGGTTCAACTACAAATTTCTATTATTTACGTGCAGCTTCAAAATTAATTAGAATCTTAAAAGAGAGTAACGGTGTTTTTCCAGATAGAACGTCCTATGCTTCTTAAGAATCTGTAGATAACTTGCATAAGCTCCTTTACAACCCTAACAACAAGATCGTACAATACAACCAACAAACCAAACACTAAACAATTCAAACACTTGATAAACTTTCAAAAGCTCTTTCCAACTTGAATCAAGACTAGGAATGAGCTTTTTTTGCATGTCCAAAATCAAAGGATGAAGAAACGAATGGAAAAACATGAACAGTTTGATAGGTATAACTTAATTTAACTAAAGCATTACATAAACAGGTCGATTATGGTCAGATACCACCATGATTGACCTGTTTTTTGTTATTTTCGCTCTCTTGCGGTTTTTTCACATTTACTCGTAAATGTAGATTACTCTGTAGCGGTAGTGAGGGAGAGAAAGACAGAATCACACCTTTCAAGATGGATAGCACGACAACTATAGTAATGTTGTTATGCAAAGAGTAGCACTTTGTCCGTAACATAACGGACACTTGCAACGATGATGACGGTGCAGGAAAGAAATCTGGTGGCAACGAGTCAACATATACAGGTAAGGTAACTAATTACAATTCCGAGGACTTGACTGAATTCCCGAAATTCAAGCCGTTTTTAAGCACGCCAGAAGGTGTGCCTTTCAGTGTAGGGAAGATCCCCATGGATTCGAACCCACTGCCCAAAACATTTGTGCAGGAGCATTATTTAAATGAGATGAATGGGTTTGGGGATGCCAAAGGTGGTAAGATTGAGGGGACGGGTAAAGGTCAGTTAGGGTACACAGGAGGAAGAACTCAAAAGGAACTGGACGATTTAGCAGGCGACCCTTCACATGGTGGTGAGATTAGGGATCAAGGTTTGAAAGAAAGAGAGATAGGAATAGATTTGGAACAACAAGGTAAACTAGGGAAAATAGTACGTGACCCACAAGGAAATGGTGGAACGGAATTTATTGATACAACAAATAACGTTAAATGGGACGTTAAAAGTTTCGTATCTTATCCAAATGGTCATACTTCACCCAAAAAAGGCGCATTCACAGTAAATAACGGGATGAAGGCAATTAATAAAGAACTAGATAAAAGTTACAATGTAATTCTGGATAAAAGAGACATGATTCCTGAACATGTTGAACAGTTAAAAGAGGCAATAGAGAAAGCTGGAATATCAGATAGGATTATTTGGTATCCATAGGAGGGTTAGGTATGACAACTGATATAAAAGAAATTATGATTCGATTAGAATCACACCGTCTTTGGATCGAAACTATTGGAGAACAAGGCGAGAAACTAGGTATAGATGAAATTGATTTGCGAAATGTAGATATGTCACAATATCCATTAGACCAAGCATATATTACAGCTTGTATCTTTGATGGAATGAACTTAAATCACAAAGATTTCTCTTCATCTTTACTAAGTTCATCAACTTTTATATCTACAAATTTAGAAGGGGCAGACTTTTGTAAATCTAATGTCTCGTATGTGAACTTCACAAATGCCAATGTAAAAGCTGCTAGACTTGCTGATAGTGAATGTATTGAGACGGTGTTTGTTCAAGCTGATTTATCAGATGCTAATTTAGTAGCTGGTCTTTTTGATGAGACGGATTTTCGCAATGCAATATTATTTAATGCTGATGTGCGGTTAGCTACGTTTGAAAGAGTATTGCTAAAAGGAGCTAAATTAACTGGGGTTTGTGGGCTAGAAGAGGCTTTTATAAAAAGCATCAATATTGGGACGCCAGAACAACCCAATATTCTAGCAGGTGAAGAAGCTAGAAAATGGTTAGAAGATAATAAGTAGACCCTTTACATCAGTAAGAAAGTAGGTCGTATAATACAACCAACAAACCAAACACTTGATAAACTTTCAAAGCTCTTTCCAACTTGTTTTATGAGTAGGAATGAGCTTTTTTTGCATGCCCAAATTTAAAGGAGGAAAAGGGAAATGGCGAAACAGGTACAAAAAGTAGATGAAACATTGGGATTGATTGCCCAGGCACAAGCAGAGTATCAGGCAATCGTAGAGGAAATGAGAGGTTACTGAATTGAGAATGTTGTAAAAGCCAGTAAAGAGGATACGGTTAGCCGAGTTGTGCATCATCCACCACAGCAGAACAAGCGCGAAGGTTAAGAGACGGGGAGCAACCTAAAGGGAATTATGGAGAAGGAGATTCCCATGGAATAAAGAAACAAAATGAAACATCCGATGTATTGGCTGATAATGGCTATGACATTAACGTGTTAGATGAAATTGATGGTGGAAATGGTCATGGCATTGCAGACGGGTCGAATCCAGATTTTCTAATCGAAGGAAATGTATTTGATTGTTATGGAGCAAGACTAGATGGAAAGGTACAAAGTATAAAAAGTAATAGCAGGAAAGACGAAGAAACATTCTGTAAGAATTGTTTTGAACATAGACAACTTTCCTAATGAAAAAGTTACCGAAATTATCGAAGCAATTTTAAGAAAAGCAACTCCGAATGGAGATTTAAAAAGACTAGAAGAATTAATTGTAGTGAAGGATGGAAAGATTACAAGAGTATTTGGAGGTTAGAAGTGAGATGGACTTTACGTTATTCTTAGTCTCAAATCTGGATAAGGAAGCACTTATAAGAACAATTTATGACATAGTATGCAATACAGTTGAAGATAAAGTAACTAACTACGGAGATTTTTCTTGTCTTAGCTGTAAATACTTCACACTTGATATTGAAACAGAAGATATTATTAGTATTGATTTTTTAAGAGAAGAATATATGATGGAAATTAATGTATAAATTGGAATTAAATTATTTGGGGAATTATTCGAGGAAGGATTAGAAGTGTTGTTTAAAATTTTCGGTAATATTTTATTGGATTTTAATCCTGACATGGTGTTTGTGGAAAATGGTACAGATCAAATATTCAGAAAAGAAAATGCTACTGTAATCATAAATACTAAGTTAGCTCAATACCAGAAAAAGTATCTATCAAACAAAATAATCACTTTACTACGATTTCCTTATATTTTTCAAGAGTTACCAAACTAAAAGCATGCTACTTAAATATAGAATAAGCCGCCCCGATAGAGATCTTGGAAAGTTAAGGAAAGAGATTGCACCTTCTAGGATGCATAGCCCGACCATTAATATTGTCATGACTTATCTGCAAATTGTCCGCAACAAGACCAAGAAGCAAGCCCTCATATGCGTTGTGAGAAGGCGTGTAAACATCATCTACAGCATGATGAAGCACAAGACAGAATATCGGGCGGCGAGTCCTCTAACAGAACTTCTACCAAGCTGATTTAATGGTGGTAATTAGTGAAATGTTATCAACATTCCTTTAGTGGATTTTAAGATTACTACTTAGGGGACGGGTAAGATTGATGACATTCCACCTGCCTTCAAGCAAAATGAATTTTCCAGTGCATATGAATCTAGATATAATTAAACACCTGCACTTGAGAATCCAAAGGTTGGTTTTGAAGGACAAAGAGGAGAATGTATCTTAAAACCACCTCCTGATCCAGAGTTGAAGAAAATATTAGACGGAGCTGGCATTGACGGTATAAATTATAAGAATGCTGTACCTGATTTTTCGCCTGTAGCAAAAGCAGAATTGGAAATCGATCATATGTTAGGTGGAACTGGAAATAGAGGCGCAGATGCTAGAAGGGCTAATTTTAAGCAAGCAGATAATAAAATTGGCTGAACAACTTAATAACTCGCCTGAGCTGGCTAATCAATTTGGGCTGAGCTCAGGAAAAATTAAAGCAGGAGACATCGCAGATATTCGTGAAGAACTGAAGTTGACATGGCACGAATTGAACGATGGGAAAACGATGCAACTTGTGCCATCAGAAATTAATAGCAAATTTGGACATCTAGGTGGTGTAGGAGAGATAGACGCAGGTGCATTTGCACCGGGAGAATTTGCAAACAATTAGAAAGGAGCTTTTTCAAAATGAAAATTAATGATGCAGTTTTCGGTGAACTTGAATATAATTATGGGTGGGTTAGGTACACTACCATTGAGTTTTGTGAAACAGAAGCCAATATTGCTTTGATGGTAGACGGAGACGACGATGGTGAATTTAGTGAAAAACAGTATGCTTCATATCATTCTTTAATAGAAGACTGGGGGCATCTTCAACAAAGTATTTTACAACCAATTTTAGATTATTACCAACAAAAACGGTTTGAGCTTGGATATGATGTTTCATACAATGAGAATTACCCCATAATTGATACCGTCGACGAACTTCTAAAAAATATCAGGCTAGTAGGTATATATGTACCTTCTGCGAGACGCTTTGAAGGCAGATATATCGGACTAACGTTTGAATGTATATGGGACGCGGAAAATGGGGTTGGTATGCGTCTAATAGATGAAGAAGTCGCTAAGGTAGGATACCAAGATGTTGCCATTTAAAGTTTTATAAGGTTTGCTATCTACTGTAACCATATAAAATTTTTCTGAGTATTTATAAAGAATTACCTGCTAAATTAGAGGTTGTTGACCTTGAGGGGCTTTACGCCTTTCAAGGTTTCTTTTTGGTTGAGCTACCCAGTGCGAATTCTTATTAAACCAGTAACACGCTTTACCCATGTAATACCCATATAAAGATTTAGTCATTTCGTTTGTACGCACAATAATATTTGAAAGCTGTATGACAGGCTTTATATAAATACCGACGTACTACCTTTTAAATCTAGTGGAATCGGAACGTTAAGTGCGAATAATCGTGTCTCAGGTAAGGCGATCATAGCCCATGAAATTGTTGGATACTATGAGGCGTACGTAAATGGAAAAGCGTTTAATCTTTATGATGTTGATCCTGCAACATATGCAAGACATTCTGCTTTAAATGACGCGCAGGCTAGCATCAAGGCGGCTAGATTTGCTCCGAGTTTAACATTAACTGAAAGAATGACGTTACTTAGGGATGCAATCACACGATTGAAAAACGGTGGTTTTCATATTCGAGACGTGAAGGATGAATTATACATTCAAAGTAGATGAAAAGGAAGGTATCAAATGCAAAAGTTAATGGATGTTGGAGATGTGTTTGAATCCAAAGAATATGGGACTATTATAGTTGGAATTAACCCTGTTCACTCATCATTTAACGAGATCGGGGACAAGATTTTTGTTAGGACACCTGAAGACCAAGAGTTAGAATTGGAAGTTGTTTCATTTCAAGTTTCTAACTCATCTATTAATAAAAAAATGGTAGGCATATGTCTTGGTAAATCAATTAGACCCACAGATATACCATTAGGATCGGTGGTATATTCTTTTTCTTAGATTCATAATATCTTGATTATTAAATTAGAATTTAAATAATCATGGTATTAGTTTTAAGGTTGTTAGTAAAGCTACCCAGTGCCGATCGAACCCAACATTTAACCAGTAGCACACTTAACTGATGTAATACCGCTACAAGATTTCTTGATTTCTTTTTGTACGCAATTTAATGCTTGAACGGTATAACATAATTATCGCTAAAGCGTTACATAAAACAGGTCGATTATGGTCAAATACCACCATATGAATGACCTGTTTTTTGATACCTTCGTTTCTTGAGTTTTTTCAATTTTCTCGCAACTGTAGAATATCCTACAGTGATTATGATGATCGTGAACAGTGGAAATGGCGAAAGGAGCATTTAATCCAGACGAAGCATGGTCAGCGGATCATTGGCTCAACAGTCTGGGAATGGTAATGTTGTTGTATGGTCCAGTAGAAAAATCTTTGCTTCCTACAGGAGGCGCAGTTCTAAAGCCTCCAAAAGGGTTAGATTCTGTAAAAGGTTTTGAGGTACAAAAACCGTTGCCGGCATTTAGCACAAATGAAGGTTTTCAATTCAAGATAAATAATCTAGATATAGATACCCCGGCACTTCCACAGACCCCGATGCAAATCAATTTTAAGAATGAAATGGACCGGATATTAAGAGTGAAGATGGAGGGGAAAAGTGACAGTAATCATTCAATAAAGGACATGGAATTGAAGGCGGTTGAGGGGACGAGTGAAGGTAAACGGGCCTCAGGTAAGGATGAGTATGGCCCATATTATGATGAAGCAAAAAAATTGCATGAATCCAACCCTGATTGGTATCCTAACACTGATGAATCTATAGTAGTTAAAGGTGAAGAATTGAAGCAAGCACGAGCAGACTATGAAGCATTAGTCAGAAGGGGAGAGCTTGAAAAAGGCCATCATGTTCAAGGCTTATCGTTTGGAGGAGAAAATGTAGATTCAAATATAAAAATTACAGGAGAATCAACTATCCGACGAGAAAAGCTTGAAGACTTGGATTTGGATTTTTATCATGAAATGGGTTATGGTAAAGAAAATGCTAAGGTATTGAAAATATTTCAAAATAAAAATGGTATTATTTTATTCGGAAATAATCCTACTCATACAGAGGTCACAGTGTTCCAAAATAAAATTTTAAAATGGCTTCGGGATAATGGCAAGAGATAACGAATTGAGGGTAGGTGGAAAGACATGGGCAATATTATGAATAGTATTTGGTTTGGAGAGAAATCAACTAAAAATATTTCAGATATTAAAGATTGTATTTTACAATCTGATACAGAAACGAAAGTTATATTAAATTTAATTGAACTCTTTAAGATAGGAGATTTTACACAAAAACCACTATTAATTCAATTAATGAATCAAACAAAAGATGATGCTGTATTAAATTTATGTATTAGAATTTTTTTCTCAATCTCTACACACGATGATTTAAGAAATTCTAATAACTTTCATTTATTGAATGAAGCGACAGAAGAAACGGTGAATACATTTGCGTCAGCGGCTACTACTTCACTCTCCCTTGATATAATTCCTTACTTGTTGGCCTTACTTGAAGATTGGGATGAGATTAGTGATACTTCACTAATCCTCAGAGATTCAATTGATTCTTTTATAAACTATGAAGAGCATTTAGGTGAATATGTATCTGTAGATGAGATTGGCCAATATTATGTGAATATCAGTCAAGAGTACGATGTAGATAGTTATTATTTTAATAAAAAGTTAGCATTCCCTGGGGACTTGGCGAAAAGATTGATGGAAAGGGTTTTGATAGCGGCGAATAATGAAGAACCGCTAAGAATGGAGTTAATACCGTCTGTTTTATCTATTTGGACTGGTGTGAAAGTACCTGCTGAGTACAACACAGTAATAAATGCAAATAATTATAAAGATTTTATCAATTATATTAATGTACTTTCAAGTAAGAACTGGGAAAAGGGTCAAAAGTATTTTTACGGACACAAGTTATAATTTTTATTAATGGTGGTAACCGGAATATCAGGTTACCACTTTTTTTATTTCTCAATATCAAGAAACTACTTAGGGGACGGGTGAATCTAGTGACATTTATAAACATCAACAGTATAAGCAATCACTTCTTAAAGAAGATGTTTTATCTAACTCCGATGTCATCATTAAAGGCGAGGATTTATGAGATGATAAGGCTCGAAGGATATTAACTAGTGACGGTAGTAAAATAGAAGATTGGGCTAAAATGACATCAAAGCAACAGTATGAAACTCCGTATGGAAAGGGAGAAGTTCATTTTTATCAAAATCAGAAAACAGGAGGAATTAGCCCGTTTGATATAAAATTGAAGGATCCAAACCTAAGAATCTCAGAGCAAATGAAAACGACCTATTCTGGATAATTGAATTGGATGTCGATTTTAATATTAAAGGAGTAAGATAAATGAGAGTACGTCTTAAAGAGGATTTAGAGAAAAAAGAGAATCTATCAATAAATAAAAAATATATGGTTTATTCTGTGGAAACAAGCAAAAACGGCGAGGAACTATATAGATTGGAAAATGATATAAAACAAGTTGTGCCTTATTCAATCTCTTTATTTGACATTGTATCCGAGAAAGTAAATTCTGATTGGATATTGTGGAACAAGCCCAATAATAGTTCAGCTTTATTACCGAAGCAATTTGCTTATCTAAGTTTTTGGGAAGATTATTATACTGATGAATTAGAGGCTTTAAAAATATTTAATTTGGTTAAGGAACAGCTATTTCAAGAAGAATTAGATGAGAATGAGATGCGTGAGATTTTTGAACTAGAGAACGAGGATGAGATTACATTCGTTCTTAATGTTCTTTTTAAGACAAAAGACAATAGATTTATTAATCAAGTAATTCAATATGTAAAAACAAAATTGGAAGATAATTATGCAATAGACAATACTACACTACTTGCATTTCAATATCTGAGTCTATTCAAACAAAGTGAAGTAGAAGATTATTTCATTTATTATTTGACTAACATTGAGTTAGGAAACGACCAATTAACTGCGGTAGTAAATGAATATTTTAGTTAAAGAAGTAAATGACATGAATGGTGGTTAGGTCTTGCTTTTTGTCTTCGTGCAATTATTATTGTGGGGGCTACCCAGTGCCGAATGAACCCATCATTCAACCAATAACACAAATAACCCATGTAATACCCGTATGAAGATTTCGTCATTTTGTGTGTACTCACATCAATTGCTTTAATTTTTTAATCTGAATATCGCTATTCCGTTACATATAACAGGTCGATTATGGTCAGATACCACCATGATTGACCTGTTTTTTGTTATGTTCGCTTTCTTGCGGTTTATTCAAATTTACTCGCAACTGTAGATTACCTTGTAGCGATAGTGAGGGAGAGGAAGACAGAATCGCACCTTTCAAGATGGATAGCACGACAACCATAGTAAAGGTGAAATGCAAAGAATAGGACTTTGTCCGCAACTTAACGAACACTTGCAACGATGTTTAGGGTGTACGAAAGCAATCTGGTGACGACCAGTCAACATGTACAGGTAAGGTAACTAATTTGTTCTTCGATCCCGTTTTGTGCGATGGATACTTCTTAACGACAAGAGGCTCAAACTACCATAGACAGTCTCGAGGGATAACGATTTCCTGCTCTCCATACTCACTGACTACCGTTTTCCGACTCTTTCCGTTGAGACTGTTTTGTGTGAGCTTCGCCCTGACTTCATGCTTGCCATAGCCCAAATGAGTATCCATTTCGGCTTCTAACATCTCCTGAATCGTTTCGGTAAAATAGATCCTTTAAGGCATTCTGTTCATTTTTTGCAGAAACCAAATTACTCTCCTTGATAAACTCCCGCAATTGTTGTTTTGTCCAAAGTCACATGTGTTTCCCCAACCCTTCTATTATTTTCATTTTAATGGTTTAAGAGTTTACACAATATATTTTACAGACTCATTTGACGAGTAAGTACTTCGAAGAATTTCTAACAATGTTAATTGAATAATATAAAGCATCAGATACAAGAATCAATCCTATGGGGGCTATAACAGAACGCTATAGCGTTCAGTTAAACAGGTTGATTATAGGGAGCTACCACTATAATCAACCTATTTTTTTGCTGTCTACTTATTCTTACAGCAATGATTAGAATTAAAAAAATTAAAAGAAAGGATTTAAAGTAAAATAATGGGAAGTTAAGCCGATATATAGGTGTGCGCTCCAAATACTTAAGTTTTTAAAGATCAAGTAGTACATAAAGACCTGAGGGGTCGAAGAAAGTAGTGCATTGGATGGTCTAAGTGTAAGAACTGGAGGTCATAAATGGCATTGGACAAAATGGTATTTAAAGAAGATGAAGTCGAACGCCTACAGACGAAAATCAGACTGGTAAGCCAAGATACCAACCGGCTGTACTTGCAGCTGAGAGGTCAGACCAATAACTGGGGTGGTATTCCGCTGGGTTCAGATTTGATACGAGCTCAGACACTTATCAATGAACTGACAGTAGAAGCTGAAAAGCTTGAAGATATTATTCGTCTTGCAGTAAAAGGTGTTCAAGGTGCACAGGATGAGAACAAGAGGCAAGCTAATCAACTTTTTCAGCAGTTTGGTACTCTTGGAGGGATGTTCGGAAAACTTGGGGGAGGCAATGCAAGTGGGCAGTTTCCGATCCCAACGTATGCCCAGAAGATGGTCACGAATCTGATCACCTCGATTGCTGCTTTAATGGGACGGGATGAGTTGAATAGCGATCCTTTGGTGCAGAAACTCCAAACAACGGTTAAGAATTCCAGACTGGGAACGATCGACTCTATTGCAGCCCAAAGTAAGCTGAAGGATATCTACCAGGCACGGGATCAAATCGCAAAAGCGCAGACTGCTTATAAAGTATATCAAGCGTTTGGAAACAAGACTCAAATGGACGCAATGCATAAGCTGGCGGAAGACGCACGCCAAAAGCTGAAATATCTAGGCATAGACGAAGTCCATTACCAAGCAGGTAAGGATCTAAGTGGTTATTTCAAGAAACCAGCGGTTAAGGCGTGTGATTATGATCCGTCGATTACTACCAGCAGCGTACCATTAGTTCAGAATGAATCGTATCTGCTGATGCTCCGAATGGCGATGGAACCAGGAGATCAGGGAGCCTGGGCTAAGCGCCAACTCGTAGGGGAACGACTGAATATTCCGCCGATGGAGCTTCCAGATGGGACACCGATTACCGCATATAACAATAAGAATGAGATAACACTCAACTATTTTAATGCGCATGTATTAAAACCTAACGAAACCAATTCGTTATCGGCATATTATTTGTGGTTGGAATCAACCTACGGAATGACAGAATGGCGGAAAAAAGTGGTACAAGCGGATGCGGTTACGCGGGCATTTGTAGGATCTCTTATCGAGGAAACCGTTATGGGTGTAGTGGATACAGTGACGTTTACATTCCATTTTGTCATAGACCCGGAGAAGACGACACAGGAAATGGCAGATACAGCATCTTATATCATGCAACATCCAGAAGTATTGGTAGAAGCAGCGAAGAAGATGTATCATAACTTTAATGAGGGAACGCCGGAGGAAAAGGCTTCCATGCTGGGTGCAGCTGCTTCTGTATTGGTACCGGGGCTATCTGTGACTAAGGGTACAAAGGTAGGAAAAGTGGCCGATGGGGTACAAGATTTTGCCACTAAAGCGATGGAAGGCGTAAAAGACCTTAATAAAGTCCTTCAGAATTCCGGTCACTTGGCTGAACTCCCGAAATTCAAGCCATTTTTAAGCACGCCAGAAGGTGTGCCTTTCAGTGTAGGAAAGATCCCCATGGATTCGAATCCACTGCCCAAAACATTTGTGCAGGAGCATTATATAAATGAGATGAATGGGTTAGGGGATGTGAAAGGTGGTAAGATTGAGGGGACGGGTAAAAAGACAGGGAAGTTAGAACTGTCAGATTTTAAAGAAGAAATAATGAATACCAAGCCTATGAACTCACCTGTTCCTAAAAAGTGGTATGATAAAGGCGGTACTATTTCGTTAGATAAGAGTGGGACTTGGACTTATACTAATAAAGAAGGGATATCAGTTAGTTATCCTAATGGGTATCCTGACTTTTCAGCATATTACCACCCTACTGTTAAACCAGTACCAATTGAAGTTACTGTCCCTAAGAACCCTCAAGAAGACTTTAAAAAAGCTAATTTAGAAGCAGGGCTTAATAAGGATTCTGATCCGCCTGTGCCAGCAAGTAATAAACCTCCTGAAGGTTATTCGTGGCATCATCATGAAGATGGAAAGACAATGATTCTTGTTGATGAAGATATTCATAGAGAGTTTAGACATATCGGTGGTCAGTCTACAGTAAATGGAAAAAATAAAAAAGGAGAATAACCATGGCGAATATGGATCGAGCAAATGAGAAAATAACTATAAATGAAATTCGTGAATTTGAAGGTAAATATGTTCTTAATCTTCCTGAACAGTATATTGATTTTTTGCTTAAATATAATGGAGGCTATCCTGAAACATCTACATTTAAGATTTCTGATGAAGAGGGTGAAAGTGTCGTAAATAAATTTTACGGGATCGGTGATATGAAGGGAAATTTGGCTAAGGTGTTTGAGGTTTTAGATGGTGAGCTACCTGAGGGATTTATTTCGATTGCTAGTGATCCAGGAGGAAACGAGATTTGTATTGGAGTTAGTGAGAAATACTTTGGAAAAATATATTTTTGGATGCATGACATGGAGTCAGATGTAGAAATGGAAAATATGTTTTTTTTGAAAAACAGTTTTAACGATTTTTTTGAAAATTTATATTAAGGATTGTTAATACGAGAAATACCGCCCTTACTATTGGTCTTTTATCCTATTTAGGATGTTGATGAATAGACCCTACCCAGTGCCGAATAAGTCGGGCGGTTGAGCCTGAGCAGACTTAACCCATGTAATACCCGTATAAAGATTTGGTTATTTTGATTGTACGCACATTAAAGGCTTTATTTTTATAACCCAAATAGCGGTAATCCGTTACATTGAACAGGTCGATTATGGTCAGATACCACCATGATTGGCTTGTTTTTGTTATCTTCGCTTTCTTGCGTTTTTTCAAAATGAGTCGCAACAATGTACATTACCACAACGATAGATATGGTGAAAGGACTTTGTCGCAACTTATAAATTGGGTAAGACGACTACTGTTATTGTAAGGTTGGAAATCTATTGACGGGAAGGTCATGTGTTAAAGGCTAGCCACCGACTCCCTCATCTCTATAATACAAGAGGTAAATCCGTCAAAAGTTTTGCCGGAGGGGGACGCATGAACAACGTACAACTTTCCGTCGATAAAGTCGCCGTTGAATATCATGGAGTAACAGTCAACTTTTATAACCAACTGGCACTTTCATTCAAAGAATGGTTTGATATTAAACCTACCATTCGGCACAAAGGGTAGGTATACCATTGGAATTTAAGGCATAAGGATGCTTATCTTTATCTGCGTTATCAACCATGGTGGCAGAAAAAATCAAGAAAGTACACACTTGAAATCCACCCAGATCACTTAATTAAGTTTCAACGACTGCTTGATGCTCTGTACAACCATTCTCAGGAGGTTTATTTCAACCGACTTGGCTGAACTCCCGAAATTCAAGCCATTTTTAAGCACGCCAGAAGGTGTGCCTTTCAGTGTAGGAAAGATCCCCATGGATTCGAATTCACTGCCCAAAACATTTGTGCAGGAGCATTATATAAATGAGATGAATGGGTTTGGGGATGTGAAAGGTGGTAAGATTGAGGGGACGGGACAATCTGCCAATAATTTCAAATGGGGAAATCCTAAAAGTACTCCCACGTATGGTCATACTTTTTCAGAGCACGGTGCTAAGAAAAATCCATATCAGCTTATAGTGAATTTTCACAAGACTGGGAATATGAAGTGTCGGACTCTTCAAGAATAACCGAATTCTTATACGCCTATGAAAATATCTAATTAAACATAGACGAAAAGTTTGCTTTAATGATTATTATTATTTCATCCTTCAATGATGCTATATTAGAAAGTAAGGCTGAGGAGAGTTCAACTAGTCTGATCAGATATCATCTTCTTCAAGATATTAGTATTCATAAGAATACTATTTATTATTGGTCGATGTTGGATGAGGATGATCTGGAAAATTCTCATGCTGTTACATCTTTCATGAGGGAGATTGCATATGTCGCCAAATTAGATGGTCGAGACTAGAGTTGTTAGAGGTACTTAATTTAGCTTAGGCTTATTAAGGTTTTTTCTTCGTTGGGAGCTACTCAGTGCCGAATAAACCTATCAATCAACCAGTAACACACTTAACCTATGTAATACCCGTATAGAGATTTTGTCATTTCGTTTGTACGCACAGTAATGCTTGAAAGTTATAACCTAATTCACAATAAGGCGTTACATAGAACAGGTCGATTATGGTCAGATACCACCATGATTGACCTGTTTTTTGTTACCTTTGTTATCTGCGGTTTTTTCAAAATTAATCGTACTTGTTAAATATTATATAACTATAGTGATACTGAAAAAGAAAAATCGCACCTTTTAAGATGGAGAGCACGACAACTATAGTAAGGTGTTATTCAAAGAATAGGACTTTGTCCGTAACATAACTGACACTTGTAAAGATGATGTCGGTGCAAGAAAGAAATCTGGTAACGACCAGTCAACATATACAGGTAAGTTAACTAATTAGAATTCCGAGCACTTAGCTGAACTCCCGAAATTCAAGCCATTTTTAAACGCACCAGAAGGTGTGCCTTTCAATGTAGGGAAGATCCCGATAGAGTTGGGAGGTTTATGAATGAGAATTAAGCGTAACTTGATAATGCTGTTATTGTTTGCTTTGACGATTATACTTTCAGCCTGTAATGATAAAAAAGCTGCGATATTGTCCATGGAGAAGTACGGGATCTAGCTCAGCAAGGCGAGGCGTTCTCGTGGAAGGATTTTAAAGGGAATCCCTTTGAAGACGTCGGTTCAGGTTTGTACATCCGCAAATATGAAATCAATGATGACTACCATGTATTAGTTGGTGGCGGAAGTGTTGATGCAGCTCCTCTGTATATAAATCTTGTCAAAAGAAACGGAGAAAAGATCTATATCCGTTATGATGACATCGATCATTTTATCCTCAATTGAATGATGGACTTTTAGGTTATTCAAATCTTATTTCGTTAGATAACTCATCCAAATGCTCCCAATCGAGTACAACAATTTCTTGCTTAACTTTATATAAGATCTCCATGTCGGTGAGCCGCTGAATGACACGGTTTAAATGGCGGGGGGTAGTCCCAATCAAAGAGGCTATATCTGGGATATATGGCGTCTGAATTTCTTTTCCAAACTCACGTTGGAGTTGTATCGTTAATAAATAACTTGCAAGTCGTTCCTCGACAGCGCCTAGTAAGTTCGTTCGGGATGCGGATGTGCAGGTTAGAAGCTTGTAAGAAAGATGTTTCAGCAATAAGTCTTTAAAGCTATGGTTATCCATTAGGTCAGACTCAACCTTTTGTTTCGGGATAAATAAGAGAGAGGTTTGTTGTACCGCTTCCACTTGTGATTGGACCACAACCTCCTGCACGTATTCAATGTCCCCGAACAATGACAAGGGTGAGCAGAACCGTAATAACAAGGATTTTCCCGTTCCCACACTAGAAGAGACATTAGAACGCCCCTCCACTTGAAAATAAATTCCGTCCAGCTCATCCCCCTCACGTAAAATGATCTCACTCTGCCCGTAAACACTACATCAGGGAGCCTCTTAAGCGGTTGTCTGTTTGCATTTGCTTAAACATATATGAGATTTGATACCGGGAAATAGTTCGAGTTAGCAGGGATTTCCTACTTTTTTCACGGGTTAATTCCTTCCAGAAGTATGAATTCTCTCCAGTTTGGTAGAAATGGTCTGATGCATAGGGTCTAAAATGGAATATTGGATACAAAAAACTCGTAATTTTAGTCCTGAGAAGTAAGATGAACAAAAAGAAATAAAAAAAGTAAATGTGCCAAATGTCTTAAATTATATCAAAAAGAAAGTACGATGAGGTGACCTTAGAACTGGATCTATATACACTAGTAATTTTACTTTTATGAATATAATGGTAATTTATTGGGGATCTTTGAACCATTTTAGCAAAAAATGTTATGGAAAATATAAACTATTTAGTCGTCGAACCGATAATGCAGTATGTATCTCCTAAATTGGAAAATAATTTATTTTTTATTTAAAATTTACACTATTTATTCTTGTTAATCCAAAATTCCTATCCAGTGGTGATGAAAAAGATGAGTGCTCAAGAAATGCTAACTAATCAGGTACAAAGAACCCCTCGAATTAAACCAAATTACCCGGAAGGTGAATTGGTTTTGGAGGATCCTGCCCGGCCATCGGGAAAACCAACCTTCTCATGGTTGACGATTATAGTCCCCCCCATCGGGATGTTAGTCATCTCTATATTTATGTCAACATTGACCAGGTCGTTTACCATGCTGATATCAACCATGGGTATGACTGTTCTGACGGTCATGGTTTCAATTTTGAATTATAAATCCAGTGTGAAAAAACATCATGAACAGAACAAAAAACTTGAAAAGAAATATCTCAACTACTTATTCCAGGTTCGTAATGATTTACAAAGTGCCGCCAGTACGCAACGAGAAGCCTATACATATATCCATCCAAGTATTCAATCCTGCGTAGAAATCGTACGGGGGAGAAGCAAGCAGTTGTGGGAAAAAACCGGAATTGAAGATGACTTTTTGAATCTCAGGGTTGGTGTTGGTATCCAGCCGATTGCTCTGGTGCCAATATATAGCTCGAAAGCGAAAGCGATTGACGATGACAACCCTCTTGAAGAAATCGCCAGTAAAATATGCGAAGAGATGTATTTTGTGCGAGATATTCCGGTCTACATACCGCTAAGGAATATTAATACGCTCGGAATATACGGCAAACAGCAGGAGGTTCGTGATTTCCTCAATGGTGTTCTAGTTCATTTAACAACACACCAAGGCTACGATGATGTAAGAGTAATATGCGTGATGCAGCCTGATGATCTGCAGCACTGGGAATGGTTGAAATGGTTGCCCCATACATGGAATAAAAATCGAAGCCAGAGAAGTTTGGCTACAACATCCTTTGATGCCTCCAATATTGCGGATGAATTACTTCCAGAGCTTAGAAAAAGAGAAGAAAACAGCACGAATGGTTATGGACTACAGCCAATGCAGACCCCGCATTATGTTTTTCTGGTTTTTGCTCCTGAACTGTGGGACAGCACGGATATGATGAAGTATTTGCTCTCAGGTAATGCTTCACTTGGGGTGACCAGCATTTTTACATCGGAAAAGATTGATGTTGCGCTGCCGCTGAATTCCCAGGCTATTCTGGAAATCAAGGATGGTAAGGGGATGGTTCGAAAAGATACTAATCAGCTGTTAAGTCATTTAGCGGATTATTTTTCTGCCGATTCTCTGGATAAAAAAAATTCAGAGTTTTTTGCCCGTTCCTTGTCTCCGCTCAGAATTAAGGAAGGTCAAAATAACAGCTATATCCCACCAATGGTTACTTTTCTGGAGAGCTTTGAGGTTGAGCAGGTAGAGGATCTAAAGGTAATGGAGCGCTGGTCAAAAAACCAGGCTAACCGTACAATGTCCATTCCTCTGGGGCTCGGGGCAGGCGGGAAATTTCTTTTGTTCGATATGCACGAAAAAAGCTATGGTCCACATGGTCTAGTAGCCGGCACTACCGGATCGGGGAAAAGTGAGCTGCTTCAGTCTCTACTTTTGGGTCTGGCGGTAAATTATCATCCGCATGAGATTGCTTTTGTACTGATCGACTATAAGGGTGGAGGAATGGCTAATGCTTTTCTTGGACTTCCACATCTGGTGGGAACAATCACCAATCTTGGCGGTAATCAGATCAATCGGGCCCTTGCATCCATCAAAAGTGAGCTTTTGCGGAGACAGCGACTATTCAGTGAAGCCGGAGTGACCAGCATTGATAATTACATCGTTCTTTACCGCAATAAAGAAGTTAACCTTCCCTTGCCGCATTTGATCATAGTGGTAGATGAGTTCGCAGAACTTAAATCAGATCAACCGGAATTTATGAAAGAGCTAGTCAGTGCGGCACGGGTCGGAAGAAGCTTGGGGATTCACTTAATATTGGCAACACAAAAACCTTCTGGCGTAGTCGATGACCAGATCTGGAGTAACTCCAGATTTAAGCTATGTCTGAAGGTGCAGACACCTTCGGATAGTCAGGAGATGCTGAAACGCACGGAGGCAGCAGAGATCAAAGAAAAAGGCCGTGGGTATTTGCAAGTTGGTAATAATGAAGTATTCACTTTGTTCCAATCCTCCTGGAGCGGAGCGCCTTATCAAGCAGGGGAGACAGATCAGGATGGAAGTCCCAAGATGGATATCGTTTCACTAAGTGGTGAACGTAGAGCTCTGATTCCGAAAGCGAAAAACAGTGATCATGCCTCGCAACTGAGTGAGCTGCAGGCTGTGGTTAATCATATAGCTGCCATTTCTGCTGAGCAATCGATCGGAGAGGCCTTTCAGCTGTGGCTGCCTCCACTTCCGGAGACTATGACTTTAGCGGATGTTATAGATCAGAATCAGATCTGGGATGGGCAATCATGGAAGCAGCCAGATCAGAATCTTATTGCCACCGTTGGACGAATTGATAATCCGTCAGATCAGGAGCAATACAATCTGGATATTAATTTTAATCAGGATGGACATTTACTGGTTTATGGAGCGCCGAGCAGCGGTAAGACTACGCTGTTAAAGACAATTATCATGTCCCTCGCCTTGAAATATGAACCTGATTATGTTCATTTCTATATATTGGATTTTGGTACACGTACCTTGGGAGTATTCCACGAGCTTCCACATGTAGGGGATATTATTTTTCCAGAGGATGAACAAAAGCTTGGAAAACTGATCAGTTGGTTGTTGTCCCAATTGGATGAACGCAAACGTAAGTTTTCTCAGCTTGGAATCAGCAATTTGGTCTCGTACAGTGCGGCCACTGGAGAGAAGGTTCCTTATATTGTTATTCTGCTCGATAATTACACAGGATTCTCAGAAGCCTATGATGACTTTATCTTAGAGCTTTCCAAGCTGGTGCGTGAAGGCGGTAATTACGGGATATACTTCGTGTTCGCTGCCAATGCTGTAAACTCTTATCCTTACCGAATCAGCCAGAATATTAAGCAGGCTCTAGTATATCAAATGTCTGATAGATTGGATTATTCCAGTATTCTGGGCAGAACAGAAGGGATGGAGCCAACGAATACCGTAGGGCGCGGACTGCTCAAAGATAACCGGATTCTGGAATTTCATACCGCGCTTCCTGTGGATGGCAGCTCTGATGATCAGATTGCTGCCTCTCTCCGCCGGATTAGTTCGGAGATGAAAGGAGTGGCAGGAGTAAATAACCCTGTGGGGATTTCAGTGATCCCGGACAAGCTTTCACTGGCAGAGCTTCTGGAACGTGTGCCTAAGGAACAAGCGCAGGGGAATTATCTGGTACCGCTCGGGCTGGATTGGGATACTACACTTCCGGTAGAGATTAATGTAAAGCAGGTTAGCAATTTTGTAGTGTCTTATACTACTCAAAAGCATGTGGACTTTAGATTTAACGCCTTAATACAAGCTCTTGATAAATCGGCAGGCGAAGTAAATATGGAATTCCATCTGTTTGACAGTGGTGTTGTCAGTATACCGAGCCTGAAAGCTAGTTCAACGATTACGCGCTATATGAGTACAGCTGAAGAGTTTTTACAGCTCACACAATCCTTAGTGGATCAGCTTCAACTAAGGAAAAATGATGCCCGGCAAGCTTTTGCAGATGCCCAAAATCGTGAAGAATTTGACGAGGCTGAGTATATTCTGTCTAAGTATCCGCTTCTTGTCATTGTAATGCCACATCTTAAGTCCGCTTTTGATCTGATGGAGAATGATTCACTGGATCATTTGGAGCGGATAGCAAGGTTTGGCGGTGGACTTGGTGTATTGCTGCTGGTCGGCAGCGATTCGTTTGAACTGAATCAAATGCACTTGGTCACTGATTTTGCGGGTGAACTGATTAACAGTGGACATGCATTGTTGTCCGATGGAAGACCCAACGATCATTTGTCTTATGCTCCACTACTCGAGAATATGGAATACCATGAACTGAACGAGGTGTTGGACAATACTGAAGCGATGCTGCTAACTGAGGGGACCATATCACGCCTCAAAATGATTACAGAACTATAGATAAGCAGGTGAAGAAAGCGATGAAGCCGGCTCGTGAAATGTTTGAATTGCATCCTTTAGAAATTATCTATTTGACTGCTTTGATAGGAGAAACTAGTTTTCCAGGTCTGGACATCGATCTCAAAGGCGAATCGGAGCGCAATTTACGCTCCCTAATGGATACTCAGATGAGGTCGCTGGAAGTGAAGGGATATTTAGAGGTTGATTTTGTGGGGCTCGCTAAAGTGAATGAAGTGCTTCATAGAGGTATCGCTATTGCATCCAGCTGCAAATCTTATTTTTGCCAGCTTATGCATACAAATCAGCAGACTTGCAAGGTCTTCTATTTTGTTCAGGATGAAGTTTGGTTTGAACTTGAGCATCAGCCGGAAAGTAACACCTATAAGCTTCAGGAGATTTATGCACTACATGAGCTGATGTATCAGGTCATTGAGAGAATCCCTTTAGTGTGGGAATTGAGCGATAAAGATAAATTACAAAAAGCGATAAATAAAGAAGTAGATCTTGAAACGTGGGTGGGGAAGTCTCTTCAAGCAGGTGCATTCATAACTTCCTTGGCAGAAATCCAATGTATAACCGAGGAGGCACAGGTGATTCGCGAACTGAACCTGTTGATTCATGAAGATCAAATGTGGCTGCTGCGTGGGGTGGAAGAAGATGCCAGTCAAACCACACAATCCTTGTCTACAGTAGTAAATGAATTATGTAATTGGCTGCAAGAAGCTTAACAAATCTGGGGGATCAGACTATGTCAACTGCACTGACTACTTTTGTATTTAAAGGTGAAAGAGAGAAGTATTTGGATTTGGAAGTCTCTCTTTCTATTTCTACAGGGCAATGTATCGAGCTACTTAAGCAAGCCAACTGGCTTCCGGATAACTGGGAATTTAAATGTGAAGCTAGCCGTACGGGCGAAGAATGGATTGAGTTGGGGCCGCATGCTGTTCTCGCAGAGATTATACAAGGGGACGGAGCCATAGTTCGTATTTTGCCCTATTGAGCTGGGAGATCGTAAAGGAGGATTCCTATGAAAAGCGTACACTTAGTCTGCTCACCAGAACTTATAATGCTGCTATCCAGGTCGCTGGAGCATGAGGGTTATGTAATTTCTGGTAAACATTCTACATTACATAGTTTTATAAGTGGTTTCAGTAGCAAGGAGGTCGATCCTTCCGCCATTGTAATTATGGAGGGCGGCGCGGGTCTGGGCACACCGGTCAAGGCTGCGGATATTATCAGTTTCATGACACTGATCCGCAAATATCTTAAACATACGCGGTTGATTGTTCAGTTAGACCCGGCGCTGCAAACGGATATTGAATTTATACGGACCCTGGTAAATATGAACATACATGATCTTCAGTTCACTACGGAATTCCAGGGCGATGATCTTCTGAATTGGATCAAAGAGAAAAAAACTACAAGGGATTATTATCATATCCTGGGTAAAAAGAAAGGCCTTTTTTCTTCGTTTAAAGGCTCATCCTCAAGAGCAGCTTCTGGCGCGGCAGTGGAAGAGGCACCGTCTGCTCCTCCGAGACCGGTGGAGTCGCTTACCCGTCCACAGCCAGTGGCCGGTTCCAGCAATGTAGCGGATGCCGTCAACAGGAGACCTTCTGTTGCTCCTCGCTCTTCAGCAGGATCAACCCCGCCTAGACCTAAGCCTCCGGCCAGAAAGGAGACCCCGTCATTAGCCGAAGCGGAAACGCTGGAGAGTCTGGAACAATCTATTCCGGTAGAAGAGGAGTCGACGCCAGCAGCAAGTACGAGAATTCTGGGCAGCAATGTACCACTTGTCATTGGAGTTTGTGGTGTCGGAGGGGAAGAAGACGTAGGTGCGGCTGCATTTCTGCTGGCCGCGGGTCTAGCAGAACTGGGCTGGAAGCCTCTGGTATGCGGAGATGACAGGCCCGAAATCAGTTCGCTTGAACAGATTGTTTTTAAGGGTGAGAAAGAAGATTCGGTTTCTACCATGTTCGAATATGAAGGAGTCACTTTCTATCGCAGAGGGTATTCGTGGGATATTTCGGAGCTTTTGGCCAGTGAGTTCACGCATATCATTCTATGGGTGGATATCCATCGGGAGCGGAAGGGCACCAGCGGACTCGAGCTGTGGTGGAACTCGCAAATTCCTATTTTGGTAGGCAACGGGGCTATGTGGAAGTATGAACTGCTGAAAGAGAAGCTGAACACCCTTAATCCTTATGAGCGCAAGCGGTGCAGGCTACTGCTGGAAAATGGACATCAGGAAGTATTACAAATGTTGAAAAAGGATTTTGCAGAAATTCAAACGACACTGATGCCTGCACATCAAGATCCTTTGTATCCAGATAAAGCGGCTGTCGAATGGGTAATGAAGCTGCTGACCGTTCAGAAAAAGCTCTTTCGCAAGCAAACATTGCTCTGGGGAATTGTTGGGACGGTTTTGTTTGTGACCTTGTTATTAATAGGCATAGGATTTTCATTTGTTCCGGAGAGCCGGTAATTATCAATCAGGAGGCTGGGTATGAATTCAGGTATGGTAAGGGGCATTGCTTTTGATTGCCATCGACTTCTCTCTCCTGCCCAGGAGTGCAGCGATAAGATGAGAGCAGCAATCACAGGAGTGTCAGGTTATTGGGTAGATTTGGGTGGGGAAGAGTTTAAGCAGCATTGTGAGGAATGGATTAAGAAAATGAACGAATTTAAATCTACCATCGCCCAAATTGAATCAAATATGATGAAATATGCAGATAAATTACAGGTGGAGGAAGAGAGAGCGGAAGCAGCCAGACTTAAGGAAGCTGAGAGACAAGCCTCCGAACGGGCAGCAGCGGCAGCGGCGGCGGCCGCAAAATCGAAAGGGAAAATCAAATAGGGATGGAAATGAGGTCTTGAAGTGGCAATACGTAAGCGGAAAAAAATATTGAGATATACGATCCTATCAGGTTGTCTTGTTGCCGTTGCCACATCCGGGGTATGGTTTGCAACTTATCGCCATTATAACGCTAAGCTGATCGACGAGCGGGCAGCTTACGAAGAACAGCTGAATGATAAAGATGAAGTCTTGCAGCGCTATATGGACCAATCCCAGACAGCCTATGTTCTGATATCTCCAAAGCTAGCTGGAGAGGTGATTACTGCTGAGGATGTAATGGAAGAGAAGCTACCCAAATTCTCCTCACCGGATAATCTGATCAGTGAGTCTAAAGCGATTGTAGGCAAGTACTTGAAGATTGATGCATTGTCAGGCACAGCGGTAACTACTGAAATGGTACGTGATGAAGCGAGATTGGAGCCATCAGAACGAAAAGAAGAGACTGAATATATTAAACTGCCGCTTCGGTTAACGAAAAAAGATGTCGTAGATATTCGGATAGTTTTCCCAAATGGCGAGGATTACATAGTCGTAGGAAAGAAGTCGCTGAAGGACGTAGATTTAGCGAATCAATATACATTTTTTAATGACAATGAAGAAGAAGCACAGCTCCTGCAAGCTGCCCTGGTGGATGCATACATAAATAACGCGGAGCTGTATATGAAACAGTACGTAGAACCGGAGCTTCAGCCTGAACCTGTAGTCAATTATGTCCCTAATCTGGATGTACTAGGAGTAATTAAGGATAATCCTTTCATTATAGATCAGGCCAAGTGGAGTCTTGCTGCCAATCTTCGGAAAGAACTGGAGAAACGACTCGAAGTTATGGAGGATGAAGATAGAATTCGTGTCGGAGCACAGGCACCAAGCGGCAGTGGTGTGATCCAGAGAAAGGCTGTGCAGGGAGCGGCAGCAGCAGAGGAGGCTGCGAAAGTTGATGACAGCCAATCCGTGAACGGAGTGATAGATCGGACCAATCAAGCGCCGATCGATTCAAGTGCAGACCAGAGTTCAACGGGTGTGACGAATAAAGAAGCAGCCACAGATGACAGTCTGCTGGAAGGAGAGTGACCGATTTGCACATTGTTGTCGCAGGGGATTGCGAGAAGCACGATTTCATACTGGCAGCGGCTATTCTGTTGAAAAGTTATTTCAACAACGATGTCATGATTATTTCGGATAACAGCAGGAATTATCAGTATTTTGAAGGTGAAGTGTCTGGTATAAAGATTGCTGATTCAACCGTAGCTGACAAACCGGATATCGTTCTGTATGACTGGCATCATGGGTATCCTGAGGGTCTTGAGGAGGAGATTATTGTCTTCGCAACCACCTATGAACGTCAGGCTATGGAGAACGTAGATATGTTGCTGGATCAGAAACGGATACCTACTGTACTGCTTGTCATAGAAGAAGAATGCGGACTTGGACTGAAGTATGTGGATAAATATTATCCAGTGATTACTTCGAAGATCAGTTACATCAGTAGTCCGGAGCGAAGAATTGATTGGGTCCATGATGGAAGGGTGGATCTTAAGGTAGATAAGGATTTTGCCGAAGCCGTAAATGACTTTTTGATTGAAATTTGCGATGTTCCAAAGCAAGACATCAAGAAGCTGTGGCAGTATGCAAGGAAACGGGGGTAGGTAATTATGCTAGTAGCTTTCTGGGGACCTGCTCAAGGGCAGGGGAGAACAACTTCGAATATGGCAGCTGTTGCGGCTACCATAGCGCTAGATCATCATATCCGCGTGTTAATGACACATACGCATTTGGAGCAAGGGGTGCTTGAGCATTTGTTCTCACAGACAAGAACAACGCTTCAGTCTGCACAGACCACCGGCGGAATGGATGCGATTGAGAGATTAGTGCAGTGTGGAATGCTTACACCTGAAGGAATTAGAGATCATGCGGAGTCCATTCTTAAGGATCGGTTGGAACTGCTTAGGGGATCTATGAGTACTGAGAAACATGAGACAAAGCTCTTGCTTCCGCATATCTACAAAGATTATCGCAGGTTTTATGATTTGTTATTTGTGGACCTTTCCTCTGAAGATGATCCGGATGTTGTGTCTCTGGTTATGGAGCAGGCAGATTTGATTGTGGTTAACCTAAATCAGAATCAGGTAAGTCTGGATTCCTATTTTTTGAATAAAAACAATGCTCCTGTGCCGAGTCATAAGCCAGTCCTCTATTGTATTGGGGCTTATGAGCGCAGCTCCAGGTTCAATAAAGAGAGAATTATTAAGCTGTATGAATTGAAGAAAAAAGCAGTAGGTGTTATCCCACATCATATTGGTTATATGGATGCTCAAAATGAACGGCGTTTTGTTCAGTTTCTATTGAAGGCAAGAGAAGCTAAATCCCGTTTTCTGGAGTTTAGTGAGGACGGAAGCTTCACTGAGGCGGTACGACATATGGGACAGCTTATTCTCCGGATGCTGGAGATTTCTCCAGTATCGGAATTGGATGCTGCGAATGATTAATCTGATTCTGATCTTTGTAGTCCTGTTAGCTATTGGAGTGTTCCTGTACTTATGGCTGGGCAGACGTAAGGATGCTGCTCCACCTTCCGTCCAACTGAAATATGATATGAATGAAATCGTGCTGTTTCTGAGAAGGGCTTTTGAGGAGATTATAGCTGCGTCTCTTTATGAAGGAAGCCCAAGTGAGGAAGAATACAACCGTCGGAAGGCGCGGCGAAGGGAATTGCAGAAAGCGCTCCGAAGTTGCATGCACGGCGATCTATCCGCTAAGAAATACGTGAAGCTTTATATGAAGGATCTATTAGTTCAGACCTACGGTCTGGATGAAGGAAATGTAGATAGGATTATCAGCTTCGGCCATACGAATCGATTGACTTCACAGGATTGCTTCGATATCTTGCTTTATGTTTTCAAAAAAGATCATGGTCAGAATGCATTTAATGTAATAGTAAGCAAATATAGCCTGGATACACTGCAAAAGCTGCCTGATGGATCTAAAGGGTATAAGATCACCGAAGAGCAGATTCGCCATATCTATCAGTCCGAGCAGCCGAGATTGTCCATTCAGGACAAGATTGAAATTATTGTTCAGAGAGCTTATCAGATTTATAAGGGGCTCGGCGTTATTGATGAGCTTCGAGATCAGAATATCGACGGAGTCAATGGAGGAACAAGTGGCATGCCTCCTGATGTCGTGCAGACTACAGATTTTCTGGAATATACGAAACAGCAGCATTTCATACCACAATCCTATGATGCGGTGTGGACGTTCTACCGCGGAAAGTCCCTTCACCTGGAATTCTTAAGTTTTGGTTCTGAGAAGGAGCTTAAGCGGGTTTGCCAAAATATCTATGGGTTTGGTAACCCTGGACAATTAAATGAATCCAAGGGTTATATCATCAACGATATGGCTGATGGCAGCCGGGTCGTGGTTGTGCGGCCCAAAATGGCTGAAAGCTGGGCTTTTTTTGTCCGCAAATTTAACGATTCGCTCGTGGAATTGGATCAGCAGATCCAAGATCAAGGGGCACAGCTTGCGATTGATATGCTTGTTTTTCTCATCCTGGGCCATCAGGTCACTGCTATCACTGGCAGACAGGGCTCGGGGAAAACAACGCTGCTTAAGGCACTGATCAAATATATTGATTCGAAGAATATCCGGATTCAGGAGACTTCCTTCGAGATCTGGGCAAGAAAAATGTATCCGGGTAAAAATATTTTATCCTTTAGAGAAACCCCCTCCGTTAGTGGGCAGGATGGGCTGGATGTGCAGAAAAAAACGGATGGCGCTGTGAATATTGTTGGTGAGGCGGCTACTCATAGTGTGGTCAGTTATGTGATTCAGGCAGCCCAGGTAGCTTCTGAATATACATTATTTACACACCACGGCAAAACGCTGCCCAATTTGGTCAGCGCTTTGCGCAATAGTCTTATCGCATCGGGAGCCTTCAGTAATGAGAAAATTGCTGAGGTTCAGGTTGTTGAGGCGCTTGGTTTCAACGTCCATCTGGTCCTGCGTGCTGGGAAAAGATATATCGAACGGATTACAGAGATTATCCCGGCAGATCCACAGTTCGAATATCCTCAGAACTACAAGGATCCTGAGAATATTACGGACAAGCTGGATGCTTTTATGGATACCGTGACCGAATATTTTGGCCGGATGACAGATCGGCGTTCCTATGACTATAAGGATGTCATTGTGTGGGAAGCCGGAGAATACGTGACCAAGCATCCGATCAGCAGCCGTAAAATCGATGAAATGCGCAAAAATATGGATGAAGAGGATGCACTAAAATTCGCTGCATTTCTTGAGAAGTATTGGGGGCAATCCGCATGAATCTGCAAAACCTATTGTTGATTATTTTGGGAACCTCGGGAGTGCTACTGGTTGTCCTGCTTGTGCTGCTTAACATAGTGCAGCGTAAATTGAAGGGAACACAATATCAAGAGCAAAGGCGACTAAAGGCTCTCCTGCCAACGAGAACAAAGGAAAAAAGATGGTTGGAGCAGGCCCATAAAACTTATCCGGTACTTGATGAACTGCCATTAGTGAAGAAACTTCTTCACCGGATGCGCTCGCGTCTGACCTTGGTTCATGCAGGCAATGAAATCATGATCAGAAGTCGCGCGGCTGCGCTGACGCTAATGATTGTTGCTTGTATTCTGATCATTTCGTTGAGTTCATTCCTCTGGACTTCATCCTGGGTAAGCCGTGCGACTATTATGCTAGTCTCAGTTTATCTTGGAGGTGTCCTTAGTGATCTCTTCATTGGGCGTTTAGTAAAGCAGATGTTATATGACCAATCGTCCATGATTCTGGATATTCGCCATGAATATCATCAGACACATATGGTGCAAGTCAGCTTGGAGAATTCTGCGGAACGTTCGAAACCAATGGTAGCCGTGCATGCCCGGCAGATTGCCGGGATTCTGGCAGCGGTGGACCCGGAAGATGAACTGCAGAAATATTATGAGATTGCACCTAACCGTTATATGAAGCAACTGGCTGGGGTGAGTTACAAAATAGGTGAATATGGTGATGCGGATATCCATAAAGGGGAGCGTTCGATTTATCTATCGATGCTTGGCAATATCAGAGAAGAGATTCATATGGATATTAATCGACGTGAACGAATCGATCGTTTGTTATATGGTATCGTTTTTGTAGCCATTTCACCGGTATTCATGCTGGATCCAATCCGCAATTGGGCGGAGGGAATGTTTCCTATTGTATCTAATTACTACAATTCGGCCTGGGGGTTATATTCTTTAATCTTACTTTATATCACGTTCATAATATCGTTTATTGCCTTGCGGATTCTCAAGGGTGTGGATGAAGATACACAATCTATCAAAGATGAGGGTAAGTGGTTAAAACGGATTCTGAAGAAAAAATGGATCTTTAAATTGGTGGATCGAATCACGCCGGCAGAACATGAGCCTCTTCATTTCAAGGTAGCCGGCAAATTGAAGGATGCTAACTCTGGGTTGTCGCAACAGGCCTTCTTTTTGCAGAAAACATTAGCGGCAGTAGTTATCTTTATGCTGATCGTATCGCTTCAATTTTCCATCCATGCCAATATCAAGCACAACATTTTGCACCCCAATAAGCAGATTACAACAGGGGGCAATCAGACAGAATCTCAGAAGATGCTGAGCGAGGAACGGTACGCTTTTGAGCAGACTTTAATTGGAGAACTGGTAGCGAAGGATATTACACCGGATCAGATGTTGTCCTACATTGAGGAGAAAGCTGAGAACAAGTCTTTTGTGCAGAACAGTCTGAATCAGAATACCTATGCTGCACAGTTAGTGAATAGGGTTGAACAATATCATGCGGAAATTTACAAATGGTATGAGCTGCTACTAGCCTTTGGGCTGGCGGTGGCCGGCTTCTATCTTCCCGACGCTTATTTAATCATTCGTACCCAGCTGCGAAAGTGGGAAATGCAGAATGAGGTGGATGGCTTCAATACGCTTTCTATGATGTTGTCTCAATTTCCGAATATCAGCGTGTACGAAATGATAGAGTGGCTGCATCGTTACAGCTATATTTTTGAGCGGCAGCTGCTGCGCTGCATGCTGGATTATGAGGCTGGAGGCTGGAGCGCCATTGAGAATCTGAAGGAGGACGCGCGGTTCGTTCCCCTCGAACGGCTCGCAGACCGCTTGCAGGTGGCAGCCGATCTGATTCCGGTGAAGAAGGCGTTTGATGATATGGATGCGGAGAGGGCATTCGCGATGGATCAGCGCAAGGAGCACTATGAGAAGGTCATCAGCAGGAAAAGTACACTGGGTAAAATGTTCGGGTTCTTGCCGATGCAGGCAACGTTCACCTTATATTTACTGCTTCCCTTCGTCTATATGGCCTTTCAGCAGCTGGGTGACCTGACTGTTGTAACTGGCAAAATGTGAAGGAGATACAGGCATGGAGAATATAGCAAGCTTTTTGAAAACAACGATATCGATTCTGATCACGCTGGCCATTATATCATCCGGTCTGTTCTTGTGGGGGAAGACACAACCCGTTGTCGAATTGGCGAATAGCCAGGCGGCGGCACAGGCCAGGGAGCTTTCGGAGCAGCAATATTCCGCATTTGACAATCAGATCGTCAGTGGCTCTCAGATTCTTACGGCTTATCGGAGGTACGAGTCGCAGCAGGGCTTCTGCTTATACATTGAAAAACCATATGTCAATGGTCAGAATGAGGCTGAAAGAAGATTTAGCATGAATCCAAGTGAAAAAGGTTATTGCCGTGCGTTCGATTATTCCAGTGGGAGTTTCAAAGAGGGACCTGATTCTAGAGGCATAGATGTAAAAGAACTCTCGGAGGCTTCAGGAAGATATTATATTAGTCCGCAAGCCAGATTTAAGGCGAAGCTGATAAAAGATAAAAATGAGCGGATTGCAGCTATTTATTTCGTAGCGGAGTAGATGCGTAAAGAGCAATAAAATAAAAACTAGCTTCAAATAAGGTGAGGAGGAAACTTCATGGAGAACATCTCGACCGGACTTAAATGGGTTATTGGCATTATTGTTACCATTCTGATTATTGCCGCAGGCGTAAGTATTTATCTGGTTATCAACAACTACTTCATCCGCGCACAGGAACAGACTCTGGCCCAGACCCAGATGATAAATCAAGCGGAATTCAATAGCTATGATAATAAGGATGTATCCGGCCAAGATGTGATTAATGCGGCCATGCGGTATAAGGGACGTCCGCAGTTCGCGATTAAGATTTATACAGGGGAAAATAAAACTGAAGGATTTTATGCGGAAAATACTTATGGAGCTAAATATCCAGTTCCAGCTTCTAGTGGGAGTGTAGACTTGTCTAAAGATAGAGATGGAGCTGGAGAATTCAAAAGTGTTTCTCAAATGCTGGATATAGAAAGTGATAAATATAACATTAACACGCTTGGGCGCTTTAAGGCTAAAATTTACAGAGATAAGAACGAAGAGGTCAGGCTAATTGTATTTACACAGCCTTAAATTATTGTATCTGTATTCTGCTTTATGAATGTAAAAATAAGGGATTGGTGAGCAATTATGGAGAATATTTCTACCGGACTGAAGTGGGTGATTGGTATTATTGTTACAATTTTGATTATTGCCGCAGGTGTCAGTATATATCTTGTCATTAATAATTATTTCATCCGTGCCCAGGAGCAGACCCTGGCACAGACTCAAATGATTAATCAAGCGGAGTTTAACAGTTATGATAACAAGAATGTCTCTGGCCAGGATGTTATTAATGCAGCAATGAGATATAAGGGACGTCCGCAATTTTCCATTCTGATAAAGACTGGAGTAAATACGAAAGGATTTTATGCAGAAAATACTTATGAAACTTATTATGGCATTCCAACAGTAAGTGACACTAATCCTGAAGGTGGTTTTGTTAAGGAGTCGTCAGTGGAATCACATAGTGTGTCTCAGATGCTGGATCAAAGCAAAACAGGTGTTGAAAATGCTGAAAATTGCAATGTAAATACGCAGTCTCTTTTTAAAGCCAAAGTATTTAGGGATAAGAATGGTGAGGTTCGATTAATAGAATTTAATCAGGATGAAGCCACTAAATGAAAACTAGTACTCAATTTCTACTAACCCTCTTTGCTTGGATATTATTCGCCGTAGGCGGATTTACTTTTTTGCGTCTGGAGATGGAGAGTGTTGTTCCAAATAGTCACTATGAGCTGCCGACAGTTGCATCGGCACCTTACAAAGGGACAGGTGATTTGAACAAAATTAGCGGTGAGCAGGTCATCGGTATGATCCCTCCAGCACTGGAGGGGGAATATATTTTATATATTGATGGCATTGCAATTAATGAGGAAACGGACCTTACAGCAGTGGATTTACGTGGAGTGCCTGATGCTGCTTATCAGTTAAGAGTCACGCGAACCGATGAGATGATTACGGAAATCTCCGCCACCCGCTAGAAAGGAGGAGCCGCATGGCAGACGCGCTGAAAGGTGTAATTATTATTATTTTGCTGGCATTTGTGTTCGGAGTCTATCCGGCATTCCGTCAATCCGAAGTTGTAGAAAGGAATACTAAGCTCGCCGCCAATGCGGCTGTGGTGGAATTCGTGGATACCGTTCGTGCTAAAGGATACGTGGATACTTCCAATTATGAGCTGTTTCTTCATTCGTTGGATGCTTCATATGGTGTTTTCAAAGTGCAAATGGAGTATTACAAAAAGAATTTACAGCCCTTATATACGAATCCTGATGACTACTCTACATTCCAGAACAGCTTTAGTGTCCGATATGACGGATATTTCAGCAAGGATATTTTGGAAATCTTATATCCGCATTCAGGACCTTTACTGGCTGCAGATGATCCAAGTAGAAGGTTTACTATGCATGTGGGCGATCTGTTCAATGTCCGGCTGGAATCTGAGGGTACGACACTTGCCTCACGGATGCGATCGCTCTTGTTTCATAGTGAAATGATTCCGGTCAATTTGAAGTATGGGGGGATGGTACGAAGTGAAGCCCCTTAGTGTTGTGCTTATTTTTCTAATTCTGGTCATTCCTCTTGTTCTTATGGGTGACACTCGAGAAGATCTTCAGGTCTTTAATCAGGACATGTATAAACGCTATTCGGATGATTTTCAAGCCGCAGTGGATGATGCTGGTGATTATCTGTCACGACTGGAACAGCAGCCTACTATCACAGCAGTGCACTATGGGCGGGAACGCCAGTTGCAACTGGATCAGGATGTGCTAAGTGTTTTTTACAGTAATTTAGCTTTGAAATTTGGGCTGGAGAACAACCAGACTGAAATGAACAATTTAAAAATGCATATACCCGCACTGGTGATGTTTGGATATAGCGGCTATACGTTGGTTACTTTGGACGACACGGCTAGTGATAGCGGGAAGGATGAACTTAAGCCTGTGAGTTGGCCTGAGCGTCCCTATTACTACAAGCTTCAGAACGGCAATTTGCTTTATTTCACTTTGGATGACAATGCGCGGGTGTATGATACTAGTTCTAATGAATTCTATGAGGGGGAGTATACAGCCCTGGCGGCTGAGACCAATCTTAATCCTCTGACCTCTATAGAACTATTTCACGAAATCCGGCAGAGTACGATCACATCACTCGTTGAAAAAGACTTGGCAACAGCCATTAACAGACATTTGGAGCTGGTGAAACGAATGGGCTTGTCGGTGCAGTTCACACTACCCAGAGGACTGAAGGAGCAATCCATACAGGATGTAGGGATCATGGCTTTTATTCAAGGTTATCCGCTTCCTGGTGGAGAACTGCTGGATGCATATTCCTTAGGTGGTGGGGCAGTAATGCGACGAAAGGTTCTGATAGGTACCCGGAATTCAGCTGGGCGACATATTGCTTACGGAGAAAGCTGTGTACCCTCGGGGGTTACTGTTATAGAAAGTCTATTCGATCCAGAGGAGGCCGCGCGAAAAGGGTATTTTATTGAGGATTGTGCGGTTAGGTGATAGATGTGGGAGAAAAAGATTTGGTATGGAGAATAGGATCATCGGATTCTAAAAAAGTTTCATTGTGGAGGAGTAAGAACATGAGGGATTTTAAATTAAAAAGTCTATCAGCAATTACTAGATTAGAGAAGGCAATAAGAGGCATGACTATAGTCATGTGCGTGTTCGCAAGCTTAGTATTGTTAATCAATACAGCGGGAGCGGCAGGAACAGCTGCCAAAGCAGTGAACGTCATCATGGATGGGGAGAAATATCCATTGACAACCGGCCATCCCTATACAGAGAACGGGACGACGATGATTCCGTTCCGCATGATTTCGGGCAAACTTGGTACACAATCCAACTGGAACGCAGCTGCCAAGATGTTAACCCTGCAGCAAAAAGAAAACAAAATTGTGCTGACAGTAGGTTCTTCTTTTGCGAAAGTGAACGGGCAACCAGTAGCGCTTGGCGCCATGGTTGTACAAAAAGATGGAATGACGATGATTCCATTAACCGTTGTCTCTGATCTGTTATCCGCAGAAGTAGAGGTGGACGAGTTTACTCAAAGTGTACATATTCACATGCCGGGTAAAGATTTAGGGGAGCTTGATTATTTTGGAAGGAAGATACGTACGACTATCCTACCTAAGAACTATAAAAATTATCCATACATTCTGGAAGACATCCCAAATGAAATGTACGAAATGAAAAATTCCATAACATTCTATGATCCCAAGTATGCAATGACCGGATCGCTAATGTATAGTAGCAAAAAGATAACAAGTGAAGATATGGCCAAGATCATCAACCGTATGAAGATTGGGTATGATTTACGGTTGAACGTGGATTACAAAACGATTGATCCGGCAAGTTATGCAAAAGAATCTTTTAAGTACGAGAATCAGGCGATTTCTTACCGTGAGCAGAATATTAAAGAGTATGCCGAATGGGTGAAAAAGAACAAGATTCAAATAGAGGGATCAATCGATCCAGAGCCTTCAATGGTATATGACTCCGGTTTTGGTTGGTTCGTTCGATCCAAGTTCCGGTTCAGAATAAATAATTATACAGAGTATAAAGAATTGTTAAATGATACTTATCTCAAACTTGCTGATATCAGACTCTCTGGAAAATTAAAGAAGGGTGTCTGGTATGAAGGTTATGCTGATATAGCTATTTCTTCGAACTATTATGATGGTGCTGGCTATGATGGTGCTTACGGTGAAACTAAGAATTTAGATGGACTCTCCAGTTTGTTTGAAAATACTACCCTGCATGAAGTGAAGTGATGAAAGATGCGACGTAAATGTCTCCATTGCCTACTGTTTATTCTACTAATTTCTTTGTTGCTTTCGCCTTTGACTAGTCTTGTTGAGGCTGTCCCATATGCCAAGTTTGAAAATGGGGGTTTTTTATATACAACTACTTCCAATGAAGCCACCTCAAGTATAAGGTTCCAAACAGTAGGCTGGTATATTCATACCGAGCCAACGTGTGCGTCCTCTGAAGCTTATGGAGGTGAAGTACAATGTGATCCTACCAAATTAGCAGCTAATAAACATTTTAAATTACAGGATAATGGTGGAGGACATGTGACTTCAGAAACTATTGCAGGAGGGATAGTGACTACAAATTTCATGTGGACTGAAACCGAAGTGCTTCAGGCTATTAAACAAGCTAAAGCGGAACAAAATATTTCTGAAGGCACCCCGTTATACGCTAGCGCCATTATGCGGGTAGTGACGGGTCCCAGAAATAACCCCACCCAGGTTTCGGGACCCTTCCATACGCTATATCAAATAAAACATGCAGAGAGTTGGGCTCACCCCGAAGATTTTAGGCAATATTTCGATGTCGCTATAACCTTTAAAGGAAAAGACTATCCTGTTAATATGACTCTGAAGCTGTCGAACGGGACGGTGGTGAGGACTCAAGAAATAGGTAATTATAAAGCTGGCTATAATGTAATCAAATCTTTCCCAGAGACAGTTACCTATGGGGGGCAGACATATGCCATCACCAAATCCTGGCTTTCTCCGATCCTAAGGCCAGGTGAACAATTATATATTCAAAGTAAGGCTTCGAATGATCCTGCTGTGATTCAGCGTAATTTTAAGGTTTATGTAGGCGGAGTCAATATGGTAGCTAGCTACAAAAAAGACAATGACCCGCCTGAACCGGGGGAAGGCACAGGCGAGTGCACATACACCATTCAACCGCCTAACAAGATCGCTGCTCCGCAAACGTCATTTATGGAACCCAATGCGAACGGAGTGATTCTTGGTGACGACGCGGCAAATGGACGTCATTTTGATGTGTCATCGGGAATCCCTACATCAGAGAATCTATATGCCAATGCCTGGACAAAGAACTATTTATTTGAACATACCTTCGCCAATATGGCAGGTGAGATTCGTTATTCCTGCAGCGTAAAGGTTACATATCCGACGAAGTGGGACGAAGCGCAGCCGAATCTTCCGGGACCAAATGGAACATCGATTCCTCAATCTCCGCTTCCTAAAACAGGGAAATTTGATAAGACCTATACCTTTGACTTGACTCCAAAAGAATATGCGTACTGGCAGGTAGATCAGTTAGCTGTTTATCAAATCGATCGTGCCCAGATGGAGAACTATGCGCTGCCTGGAGGAGAAGTCACTCTATATCCTAATAATTATGGTTCGCCGACGGTCGAGCTTACCAATAATACAGAAGTAGAAGACCATGTTGTTCCCCAAGATACGGGAGGGATAGAATTCAAGCCAGAAGTGGTAGATGGTGGAGACCACGAACCGGGTCCTAACGATGTTGATGATACAGACGTGCTCACAGACCTTGCTGAAATGCAGACCAAAGATCCTGAGGTGCAGAATGACCGACTAGTATTTAACGGGGAAACGATTATGGATGATACCGTTGCTAACAAGATCGGGCCCACCCCAGGGAGGATACCTGATCCGCAAATCATCGGAGACGAGGTGCTTTACGAGGGCCAGTTGATGATCAATAGCGGTTTACTCAATCGGCAGAATACAACCAGCACGGGTACCATTTATTATACGATGCTGTCGGAGAACGTAGAGGGAAACGGAGATCAGGAATTTTCGATCTCTCCGATAAACTCCGTCACCGTGCACACACCGGTCGTCAACTACTCTCTTCTTCCAGACGATAACCGCCCATTCGATCAACGTATGACACCGGATATGACTAGGGCGGTGCTGATCTTGGATCGGCCGTTCATCATACATTTTACGGAGGGTGGCCAGCATCTCAATATCCCTGGGTACGGTAACCGGGATTATGCCAAATACACGAAAAACAAGCGGATTCAATTTCCGTTTGGTGTGTTTCAAGGCAGCCAGTATTACCCGGAGAATACCTGGATCTATATCCCTGTTGGAACACCGTCCATGACCTTTACTATGCCAACCTGGGTGAATGAAGGCGACTATACCATTCATACGCAGACTTGGGCGATTAACGCTCCATCAGATGGATCGGATCTTTGTGAGGTGAACTTGAACGGTAATTTGACGAATTACTGCGCTTCGGAGAGTTTTAATATTGGGGTCGTCGGTCGACTGTTCGATTTCCGGATTTGGGACATTGGGGATTTCCGGTTTGAGAAGGTGTTTCGAACGGGTGTCGGGACATTTGAGCATAGCAACGCGATGTATTATACCGGCGGAAATGATGAGAATGGCATACCGACCGATTTAAGCGGACAAACACAGTGGCAGCTGCCGATCCGCAAGGGTTCTCACCCCACGGAGCAAAGGACGGTACCGCATAACGGCTATTCCTTCCTGTTTGACTTTCGGACCATCGGGAACCTGTGGCAGCCGGGCGAGGGTATCCGGATCGAGCCAAGCTTCTATTTTATTCCGAAAAACGGAGGTACAGCGACACCCGTCGATCTGTACTATGATATTTCCGGCTCGAAGAATAAGATGATCGGCGTCGGCTCCCCAAAGGACAAGCTGAGCTACACCCGGACCTACCGCTTGGCGGATGGCTTGCGGAATATATCGAGTGGTGAATTATCGACGGCAGCAAGCTATGAGTACAACTATATAGTGACTCAAGCGGAGCGAGATAAGACGCCTTGGTTTAAGTTCTACAAACAGTATCTAAAGCGAAAAACCAAAATCGCGTACGGCTACGACATGGAAGTCCTGCCCTTTGAATCGAGAACTTTAGTCGGCCCGACCGACATCCCGAATGTAGTTAATCCGATCACAGCCGTCCGCAGCGTACAGCATTGGTACGGGGAGTATAACTTGCCGATTGCACCATATATCCTGCCAAAGGGAACAAACATCGTCACTCTGGCGAATCAGTATGGAGGCGCATTAGATGGGCATGAGAAGGAGTTCATGACTGGTGGTTATATTCTGGTGAATTTCCAAATCTATACGACTAAAAATGGAGATGCAGACACTCGTATTTTAGGCTACAAGGCACCGATTGCTAACATGTGGGCGATTGAAGGTCAGATGACTGGGAGCGCAGATGAAATGGGGCAGATGTTCTCTTTTTCCTCTGGGGATATCATTCTGTTCGAGTCAGATTATTCTGTGCGAAACGATTATCAGGGACAGGGTAGATAGAACTTGAAATAATAACTAATAAGGAAACTGGAGTTATAATAATGAACTTAAAAGATCTTATAGGTTTGAAAAATCATTTTTTAAGTTCATTTTTATATAAAAACAATCACTTAAAGGAGAGGTTAAGAATGGCAACAAGTAAAGTTACATTGAGTTATGATGGATTGGCTGGACAGGCAAAAATTATTAAAAATTACGGTACGGAAGTAGACGCATTGATTAAAAAAGTTATGACTACAATGAAAAATCTTAATAGTGTTTGGGAGGATGAGGCGGCAAGGGATTTTACAGATAAGGTGGAAAAATTGAAACCGACATTTGATAAGTTTGCAGAATCACTTCAGGATCTTGGAGATCATATGAATACTGTATCTACAAAGTATAAAGAGCTTTCAAATGCAGTTAAGAATTCGCAAAAATTCTAGTATAGTTTTTAAGTAAAACAAACTTCATGAGCTCCACTACATAAGAATGCAATTAGCTATGCAGAGTGCTGCATAGCTAATTTTATTAGAAGCAAGCAGGGGGAAGCACATGGCGTTAACGAAGCTTACATTTAACGTAGATGAAGTCGAGCGCCTGCAGACGAAAATAAAACAGGTAAGCCAGGACACCAACCGGCTGTATCTCCAATTGAAAGGTCAAGCTAGTAACTGGAGTGGTATCCCATTAGGATCAAACCAGGTGCAGGCGCAGATAATCATCAACGAACTAACGGTAGAAGCTGAAAAACTGGAAGACATCATTCGAGGCGCGATAAAAGGTGTTCAAGGCGCACAGGATGAGAACAAAAGGCAGGCAAATCAACTTTTTCAACAGCTCGGTGTTCTTGGTGGTATGTTCGAAAGGTTTGGGGGCGGAAGTGCAATAGGGAAGTCTTCTATTCCGACGACGGCTCAGAAAGCGGTCACGAATCTGATCACCTCACTTGCTACTCTGCTGGGTTGGGATGAGTTGAATAGTGATCCTATGGTGCAGAAGCTCCAGGCAACTGTTAAAAATTCAGGACTGGGAACGATCGACTCCATAGCCGCGCAAAGCAAGCTGAAGGATATCTACCTGGCGCGGGATCAGATCGCGAAGGCGCAGACAGCCTATGAGGTATATCAGGCGTTTGGAAATCAGACTCAAATGGACGCAATGCATAAGCTAGCGGAAGACGCACGCAAGAAGCTGAAAACCTTGGGTATAGACGAGGTCCAGTACCAGGCGGGTAAGGATCTAAGCACTTATTTTAAGAAACCAGTGGTAAAGGCATGTGATTATGATCCGTCTATCACTAGTAGAAGCGTACCACTAGTTCAGAATGAAGCGTATCAGTTGCTACTACGGACGGCAATGGAAAAAGGGGAGAAGGGAGCCTGGGCAAAAGGCCAACTGGAAGGCATTCAAACCACCATGGAACAGATGATTGCTACTGGAGTAAGTCTGGGTGTACACGTGATGACAAACCAAGGTGGAAAGGCTTGGGGAGATGTTATAAAATTGACTTCATCAGTCGCCCAACTGGATTCCTATAATCTGTTTAGAAAGAATAAACCGGAGGATCAAGCAAAACCCGAGGATTCTAAAAATGCCTTTTATAAATCGATAGACAGTTTTAAAGAGATTGGAACGGGTTTTGTAGGTACATTAAGAACTCGTGCGGATAAGGCCACAGACTCCCCCTATGACTTCTTTAACTGGTTAACATTAGGGATAACAGGAGATATTCCGGTCGGGATATATGAAGCAGCGAAAGATCGATCAGAGCATATGTTTGACTCAAAGGAGAAGTTTGCGGATTGGTTAACACTGGGAACAGTGGAGATGGCGAAAGGAGCATTTAATCCAGACGAAGCATGGTCAGCGGATCATTGGCTCAACAGTCTGGGAATGGTAACGTTGTTGTATGGTCCGGTAGAAAAATCTTTGCTTCCTACAGGAAGCGGAGGTCTAAAGCCTCCAAAAGGGTTAGATTCTGTAAAAGATTTTGAGGTAAAAAAACCGTTGCCGGCATTCAGCACAAATGAAGGTTTTCAATTCAAGATAAATAATCTAGATGTAGATACCCCGGCACTTCCACAGACTCCGATGCAAATCAATTTTAAGAATGAAATGGATCGGATTTTAAGAGAGAAGATGGAAGGGAAGAGTGAGAGTAATCATTCAATAAAGGATGTAGAAGTGAAGGCGGTTGAGGGGACGGGTGAAGGTAAACGGGCCTCAGGTAAGGATGTGTATGGCCCATATTATGATGAAGCAAAAAAATTGCATGAATCCAACCCTGATTGGTATCCTAACCCTGATGAATCTATAGTAGTTAAAGGTGAAGAATTGAAGCAAGCACGAGCAGACTATGAAGCATTAGTCAGAAGGGGAGAGCTTGAAAAAGGCCATCATGTTCAAGGCTTATCGTTTGGAGGAGAAAATGTAGATTCAAATATAAAAATTACAGGAGAATCAACTATCCGACGAGAAAAGCTTGAAGACTTGGATTTGGATTTTTATCATGAAATGGGTTATGGTAAAGAAAATGCTAAGGTATTGAAAATATTTCAAAATAAAAATGGTATTATTTTATTCGGAAATAATCCTACTCATACAGAGGTCACAGTGTTCCAAAATAAAATTTTAAAATGGCTTCGGGATAATGGCAAGAGATAACGAATTGAGGGTAGGTGAAAAGATATGGGCAATATTATGAATAGTATTTGGTTTGGAGAGAAATCAACTAAAAATATCTCAGATATTAAAGATAGTATTTTACAATCTGATACAGAAACGAAAGTTATATTAAATTTAATTGAACTCTTTAAGATAGGAGATTTTACACAAAAACCACTATTAATTCAATTAATGAATCAAACAAAAGATGATGCTGTATTAAATTTATGTATTAGAATTTTTTTCTCAATCTCTACACACGATGATTTAAGAAATTCTAATAACTTTCATTTATTGAATGAAGCGACAGAAGAAACGGTGAATACATTTGCGTCAGCGGCTACTACTTCACTCTCACTTTATGTAATTCCTTACTTGTTGGCCTTACTTGAAGATTGGGATGAGATTAGTGATACTTCACTAATCCTCAGAGATTCAATTGATTCTTTTATAAACTATGAAGAGCATTTAGGTGAAAATGTATCTGTAGATGAGATTGGCCAATATTATGTGAATATCAGTCAAGAGTACGATGTAGATAGTTATTATTTTAATAAAAAGTTAGCATTCCCTGGGGACTTGGCGAAAAGATTGATGGAAAGGGTTTTGATAGCGGCGAATAATGAAGAACCGCTAAGAATGGAGTTAATACCGTCTGTTTTATCTATTTGGACTGGTGTGAAAGTACCTGCTGAGTACAACACAGTAATAAATGCAAATAATTATAAAGATTTTATCAATTATATTAATGTACTTTCAAGTAAGAACTGGGAAAAGGGTCAAAAGTATTTTTACGGACACAAGTTATAATTTTTATTAATGGTGGTAACCGGAATATCAGGTTACCACTTTTTTTATTTCTCAATATCAAGAAACTACTTAGGGGACGGGTAATGGTGGTAGAATAATCTCAAGTGTTGATGATTTATCAGACACTGCAAGGTCAAAAATAACAACTAGCCAACAAGCGACTTTAAATCTACACGATAGGGTCTATACTCATGTAACACCAGATGATTTATTAGGTGCTGAAAAAGAATTAAATGGAATCCCACTCTTAAGGAAGGATGGTTCACTAGTATTGAGGGAGGATGGAATGCCATTTAATCATATGCAAGAAGTTTCAGACTCATATAGAGGATTGGAAAAGCTTAAAAAAAGCTATGATGGAATTATTAAAAATCCTAATTTAGATAGTGAATTAAGACAATTGTATACAAGTAAAATTAATGAGGTAAACGTTTCTATGAATAAAATAGAAGATATATTTGCTCCATTTGGAGGAATATTACCTCCAAAATAATTATCAATAAGGTGGTGTTGAATGTGTTTGATAGAACTAAAAAACTTAGTTTGTTCATATCTAAAGAAGTTTATGATAAAGCAGTTCAAAACGCAATAGATAACCCAGATAGTCCTTTAATAAAATGGTATCTAGATATTCTTGATAAAACGCTTAAAAACATGGATAATTTTGATCTTATACGATGTATAAGACAAAATATTTTTGTGGAAATGGTCGTTTTTGAAATTATTCAAAGAATGTTAAAGGATGATAATCCTTTTTTTGCAGAGGTTGATACAGTAGAATTAACGGAAAAATTATCATCTGTTGATTCTGAAATCTTAGAAGTAAATAAAGAATCATTAATTAAAATCATTAGTCTAATCATAGACAATGATCTAATTAATAAATCAGAAATTTGGTTATATGAAGATGAGAAGGATGAGTATAGGACATATATAAATAAAATTAATCAGAAAATTAAAAGTGGGCTATTGATAGTTTTTTGAACTGAATAATAGCTAATGAAGATATCAAGTTCCTCAGCAATTTATTGTACAGTGAAGATAACGATCATTTTATTAGAGAAATCAAAAATATAACTAACACATTGTTTCTTCATATTATTTCAGCCAATTATAACTGGAATAGTGGATTGGATGTTCCACAAGCTATACTAGATAACCAATATTGTGATTTTGGAACAGGGTTATTACTGTTTTATAATGCTGATGGTTATCGACTGCTAGATTCGCAAGATGTAGTTCTGGATTCTCCCTTAAAAGGTTGGAAAGAGTTTCTTACAAACTTGTACAAAAAACTCTTAGATACAGACTTCTCCACTCAGGGCATTTCTTTTACTCGATCATTAACTAAGGTTCAAATTTTCAAATTAAAAAAGAGTAACCCAAGTATTCCAGATATATTAATAAGTAAATCTCCTGGTAATGAGGAGGAGATACCTACACTGAAGTTATTATTTTGTGGGGGCTACCCAGTGCCGAATGGATTCTTTATTCAACCAGTGACTCACTAACCTCCGTAATACCCGTATAGAGATTACTTTATTTCGTTTGTACGCACAATAATGCTTGACAATTATAACCTGAATAACGCTAAAGCGTTGCATAAAACAGGTCGATTATGGTCAGATACCACCATGATTGACCTGTTTTTTGTTACCTTTGTTATCTGCGGTTTTTTCAAAATTACTCGCAACTGTAAAATACCATATAACGATAGTGATACTGAGAAAGAAAAAAAATCGCACCTTTCAAGATGGATAGCACGACAACTATAGTGAAGGTTTATGCAAAGAATAGGACTTTGTCCGCAACTTAACGGACACATGCAACGATGATTACGGTGCAGGAAAGAAATCTGGTGACGACCAGTCAACATATGAAGGTAAGGCAACGTTGTAAGGCTAGACCTTGCCCTCTAATATAGTCCGAAATTCGTTAAAATTTCGGTTGGGGGCTGAACATGAAAGACGTACAAGTTTCGATTGATCGCATTGTAGTCGAGTTTACGGACATCTACTGGGATTTCTTTAATCATTTTAAGTTAAGATTACGTCAGTATCTAAATTTTTCCTTGAGTTTGAAGGGAAAAGGATTTAAGTACCATTTGCATGTTAGAGACAGTGGGCATTACCTACATATTTCATATCAACTGACCTTCGTTCCAAAGTCGAGAAAGAATACGCTAAGAATAGAGTGCCATCCAGATAGCCTAGTTCATTTCCATTCTTGGCTAAAGCCATTAAGGGACAATGCCAGAGAAATCCTATTTGTACGATGTGATGTGGCGTTTGACATTCCGTTACCTATATCAGAATTGTTCACTTTATCACTTACAGGGCGGAATATGCACACTTGGCAAGGTACTCGCTACTCCAATAAGAAGCATCAAAGACAAGTAGCCGGATACAGTCGAGTTTACGACTGATGCAGTTATTGTTCTCAATACAAGCCGTTTATGGCGGTCTGATATTGTGAATGTATTGGTGCATCGAGAGTTTAAGAAGCATGGGGTGGACGTTCGGAGCATTGAACAGCCGACCTACAGCATACATAAGAAAGACCCGAATGACTTCCTGATTAACGGGCTTATGGAACTGCTTGATCAGTACCAACGCTTGGAGTTTGCATTGAAGCTAGGAAGAGGTCGTAACCAGAAAGCCCAACAGGGCGGCTATGCAGGTGGAAGAGCAACATTTGGCTACAAGGCAAAGAAAGGTCAGAAGTGCATCCAAGTAGATGAGAGGCAAGCACAAACTGTCCGAAAAGTGTTTGAAATAAAGGAACAGCATGTGGCATGGTCATTGACTCAAATAGCAGAAACTATGAATGAAGAAGGTTTTACGACTGGGCAAGGCAGTATGTTTACAAAAGTACAAATCAACCGAATCTTAGATAAACGTAATTTTTATAGTGGCACATACCGCTATGGAGATATAGAAGCCATTGGTTTACATGAAGCTATATTGTGACAACTAGGAATGGAATAGAGAGGCTTGCGTCCCATTGCGAACCGAAAGACAGGTCGTTATCTTCGATAACTGCTCGTCTATGCATTCAAGGTTAACGCTCGAACTGAGGTTGCCCCTATTCTTTACCCAAGTCACGACAGAATCCGTATACAGAGGTGAATCCTTTTGACACACTACAAGCAGAATCATATTTATGTCGGTTTGGATTTACATAAAGCCAACCATACCGCAGTTATCGTTAACTGTTGGAATGAGCGGTTAGGCGAAATTAAAATTGAGAATAAGTCCACAGCGTTCGATGAGTTGATGAAGTTCGTCAAGAAGCAATGTCCAAAAGGCTTGACCCCTGTGTATGGGTTAGAAGATACGGGCGGCAATGGTAGAGCCTTAGCCGTTCACTTAGTCGAAAATAAGCAAGTCGTAAAAGAAGTCAACTCTGCCCTCTCGTACAATGAACGTATGAGTAATGCAACTACACAGAAGAGTGATAGTTGGGATGCGGTCTGCTTCGCCAAAGTGTTGCTTGCAAGGCTTGATGAACTGCCTGATGCGAATCCACAGGATATTTACTGGACAATCGGGCAACTGGTAGCAAAACGTAATTCTATCGTCAAACATGCCAGTGGACTAAAGAACCAAATGCACCAACAACTAAGCTATCACTATCCGTCCTATAAGAAGTTCTTTTGTGACATAGATGGTAAAGCCGCACTTGCTTTTTGGGAGAAGTATCCTGCACCTCATCAAGCGTTAACGGTGGGGGTTGACGAACTAGCGGATTATCTACGTAAAGCAAGTAACAATACTTGTTCTACCCGTAAGGCAGAAGAAATACTTGAACTAGTTAAGAAGGATGGGGAGACGAAAAGGGATTTCCAAGAATACAGAGACTTTCTCATCGTCAACATGGTTCATGACATGAGAAGAAGTAGAGAACTAATCAAACAAACAGAGGAACATCTTCGTCAAGTACTTGCCCAAACTGACTACAAGCTAGAATCGATGGACGGTATTAATGTGGTTACAGCGTCAGAACTGGTTGCTGAAATTGGAGACATTCACCGCTTCTCCAGTGCAGACAAGCTAGCTCGATTTGCAGGAATCGCACCGATACGCTTTAGTTCGGGTGGCAAAGGCAAAGACCAAGCAAGCGGTCAAGGTAATCGGGTACTGAACAGTATCTTCCACAACCTTGCTGTACAACAAATCCAAGTAGCCAAAGGAAAGAGCAAGAGACAGCGTAATCCCTTGTTCTACGAGTTCTATCAACGAAAGCTAGCAGAAGGGAAAACCAAGAAACAAGCCCTTATATGCGTTATGAGAAGGCTTGTGAACATCATATACAGCATGATGAAGAACAAAACAGAATACAGGGCGGCGAGTCCTCTAACGGAACTCAAAGCCGGATGATATAATGGTGGTAATTGGTAAAAAAGTTATCACCTTTCCTTTAGTAGAGTTTAAGATTACAACTTAGGGGACGGGTGATTTTGGTAAAGTCGTTCCACCACCTAAGACTGTAATAAGTCCAGAAATGGAAACTAAGATATTGGAAGGCCAACGAAAGATTCCAAAGAATGATTTAATAGGAGGACATTCGCCAAGCATTAACAATGCTAACGATAATTTCGCAGTTGAAGTAGTATCAACTAATGCTGATGGTACAAAAAATGTAGTTTTTACAAAGCAGTTCGACGACGGAAATATTTCCAAACTAAAAAAGAGTACCCTATTCCCAGATTCTTGGAGTGATGAACAAATTCTCAAGAACATAACTGATGTTGGTAATACACCTACTATTTCTACAAGATTAAGGGATGGAGCAACTTGGCATAGGGCTACTATAAAAGGTGTAGAAATTGATGTAATTAAAGTTGGTGATGATGTAACAAGTGGTTATCCAACAGGTACGATAAATGCGTCTCGCCCATCAGGTTTTTAATTCAAAATGGAGGAATCAAATATGTACAAAGAACTAGATAACCTTCTATCTGCTGATACAACAGTAGATTCGTGGTACGATGATGGCTGTGTCATTGCAAGCGAGATGCTCTCGGAGTTTAACCCAAGTGATTGGGCTGATTTATCTAATCAAGTGCATAATAGACCTATAGAGTGGCAGAGAAAATTAGCGTATTGTTTGGATAATGAGTGCAATGTAAATGAATTCAACATTTTATTATCATTGCTCAGTACGAATGATGAGGAATTATTCGAAATATGTATTGATACACTAAGAAGTTTTGAAAATGAAGAAATTAAGAAAATGATATTAGATAACCCAAAGATACTCGAACGTGTAAATGACTTATTACACATTGCTAGCGTACCAGTAAAGAAAATGCTCCAAGATTTCCTTTCGAAAATCCATTTGTGATTTTGTGTATTAGGATGTTAATTACGTTGTAGACCTTGATTAGCCTAGGCTTATTAAGTTTTTTTCCTCGGTGGGAACTACCCAGTTTCGAATGAACCCATCATTTAATAAGTAACTCATATAACCCATGTAATACCCATATAAAGATTTCATTATTTCGTTCGTACGCACAATAATGCTTGATAATTTACAACCTAATTAACGCTAAAGCGTTACATAGAACAGGTCAATTATGGTCAGATACCACCATGATTGACCTGTTTTTTGTTACCTTTGTTATCTGCGGTTTTTTCGAAATTACTAGCAACTGTAAAATACCATATAACGATAGTAATATTGAGAAATAAAAAAACGAACCTTTCAAGATGGATAGCACGACAACTATAGTAATGTTGTTATGCAAAGAGTAGCACTTTGTCTGTAACATAACTGACACTTGCAACGATGATGACGGTGCAGGAAAGAAATCTGGTGACGACCAGTCAACATATACAGATAAGGTAATGTTGTAAGGCTAGCCACCTTGCCCTCTAAATTAGTTCAGAATGAATCGTATATGCTAATGCTCCGAATGGCGATGGAACCAGGAGATCAGGGAGCCTGGGCTAAGCGCCAACTCGTAGGGGAACGACTGAATATTCCGCCGATGGAGCTTCCAGATGGGACACCGATTACCGCATATAACAATAAAAATGAGATAACACTCAACTATTTTAATGCGCATGTATTAAAACCTAACGAGACCAATTCGTTATCGGCATATTATTCGTGGTTGGAATCAACCTACGGAATGACCGAATGGCGGAAAAAAGTAGTACAAGCGGATGCGGTTACGCGGGCATTTGTAGGATCTCTTATCGAGGAAACCGTTATGGGTGTAGTGGATACAGTGACGTTTACATTCCATTTTGTCATAGACCCGGAGAAGACGACACAGGAAATGGCAGATACAGCATCTTATATCATGCAACATCCAGAAGTATTGGCAGAAGCAGCGAAGAAGATGTATCAAAACTTTAATGAGGGAACGCCGGAGGAAAAGGCTTCCATGCTGGGTGCAGTGGCTTCTATAGTGGTACCGGGGCTATCTGTGACTAAGGGTGCAAAGGCAGGAAAAGTGGTCGATGGGGTACAAGATTTTGCCACTAAAGCGATGGAAGGCGTGAAGGACCTTAATAAAGTCCTTCAGAATTCCGGTCACTTGGCTGAACTCCCGAAATTCAAGCCATTATTAAGCACGCCAGAAGGTGTGCCTTTCAGTGTAGGTAAGATCTCCATGGATTCAAATCCACTACCCAAAACATTTGTGCAGGAGCATTATTTAAATGAGATGAATGGGTTTGGGGATGTGAAAGGTGGTAAGATTGAGGGGACGCCAAAAGCTGCGAATGTTGGTAGCGTAGTTAAGGACGGAAATAAAATGAAATATACGAACCCAGCAGGAAACGAATTAACTTGGGTTGATCAACATCCGAAAAATATTAGTCGTGATATTGAAACATTCCTTAATAGTCTTAATATAGGTAAAGCGACAGAGGGGAAAGTTGCAAAATTTGTTTCAGAACAAAAAGAAGTTACAGGTTTGGACAAAAGGTTCAGAGGGCAGATAAAACACCAGCCGGAGATTTTGATGTATTGACAAAAGATGAAATTATTGAAGTAAAAGCTTCTGTTGGTGCTCTGAAAGTGGACCAAATTGAAAAGTATATAAATACAAATCACAAAGATTTTTTGAATCCAGAAAATAAAAAAGTTATTGTGTATATTGAAGAGCCGCTAGTTAATCTAGCGCCTGAACAATTACAAAAATTGAGTAAGATTAAGAATATGGGTGCAATCGTAGTAAACTCACTTGAAGAATTGAAAGGAGTTTTATAGTAAATGGGAACCTCATCATTTTTTTTAGTTGAAAGAGACACATATTCACCAGATAATTTACTATCATCAGTAATGTTAGCCTCGTTTCATTCTGACGCTATGCTTTACTACAGAAATGAAAAGTACTTTACCGAAGAGAATCACTTCAAATATACAACTATAAGTATTATGCATAATCCAGATACTGATGAGAATAAGTTTTTAATATATATTGATGGAGTTAAGAACGATGGACTTGAGTTTTATAATAACGGACAATTTTCAGGATTGGATCCATCACTGAGCTTAAATCAGGTTGGTTGTATCGAGGATGTGTATGAAAACGAGAAGTTGCTTTTTAGCTTTGTTTATGAATACTTAAAATTAAATCCCAAACAATATTATTGGTTGGGTGGTTACAATTGGGTTTACAGTTGGGAGGATATGAGAAAATTAAAGTCGCTACCGTATGACCCGGATTGGTGTTATAAGAATCCTAAAAACTAGCTTGTGAGGTTTTACAGCTCCAACAACAAGATCGTACAATACAACCAACAAACTAAAACAATTAAAAACTTGACAAATGCTTGATAAACTTTCAAAGCTCTTTCCAACTTGAATCAAGACTAGGAATGAGCTTTTTTTGCATGCCCAAAATCAAAGGAGGAAGAAACGAATGGCAAAACATGAACAGTCTGATAGGTATAACTTAATTTAATTAAAGCGTTACATAGAACAGGTCGATTATGGTCAGATACCACCATGATTGACCTGTTTTTTTGCTATCTACTTATTCTTACAGCAGTGATTAGAATTAAAAAAATAAAAGAAAGGATTTAAAGTAAAATATTGGGAAGTTACGCCGATATATAGGTTAGGTGTGCGCTCCAAATACTTAAGTTTTTAAAGATGAAGTAATACATAAAGACCTGAGGGGTCGAAAAAAGTAGTGCATTGGATGGTCTAAGTGTAAGAACTGGAGGTCATAAATGGCTTTGGACAAAATGGTATTTAAAGAAGATGAAGTCGAACGCCTGCAGACAACAATCAGACTGGTAAGCCAAGATACCAACCGGCTGTACTTGCAGCTGAGAGGTCAGACCAATAACTGGGGTGGTATTCCGCTGGGTTCAGATTTGATACGAGCTCAGACGCTTATCAACGAACTGACGGTAGAAGCGGAAAAATTGGAAGACATCATTCGAGGCGCGATAAAAGGTGTTCAAGGCGCACAGGATGAGAATAAGCGGCAGGCAAATCAACTTTTTCAGCAGTTCGGTGTTCTTGGGGGTATGTTCGATAGGTTTGGGGGCGGAAGTGCAATAGGGAATTCTTCTATCCCGACGACGGCTCAGAAAGCAGTCACGAATCTGATCACCTCGGTTGCTACTCTGATGGGTTGGGATGAGTTGAAGAGGGATCCTATGGTGCAGAAGCTCCAAGCAACTGTTAAAAATTCAGGATTGGGAACGATCGACTCCATAGCCGCGCAAAGCAAGCTGAAGGATATCTACCTGGCGCGGGATCAGATCGCGAAGGCGCAAACCGCCTATAAGGTATATCAGGCGTTTGGAAATCAGACTCAAATGGACGCAATGCATAAGCTAGCGGAAGAGGCACGCAAGAAGCTGGAATCCTTGGGTATAGACGAGGTCCAGTACCAGGCGGGTAAGGATCTAAGCACTTATTTTAAGAAACCAGCGGTTAAGGCATGTGATTATGATCCGTCTATCACTAGTAGAAGCGTACCACTAGTGCAGAATGAAGCGTATCAGTTACTACTACGGACGGCAATGGAAAAAGGGGAGAAGGGAGCCTGGGCAAAAGGCCAACTGGAAGGCATTCAAACCACCATGAAACAGATGATCGCTACTGGAGTAAGTCTGTGTGTACACGTGATGACAAACCAAGGTGGAAAGGCTTGGGGAGATGTTATAAAATTGACTTCATCAGTCGCCCAACTGGATTCCTATAATCTGTTTAGAAAGAATAAACCGGAGGATCAAGCAAAACCCGAGGATTCTAAAAATGCCTTTTATAAATCGATAGACAGTTTTAAAGAGATTGGAACGGGTTTTGTAGGTACATTAAGAACTCGTGCGGATAAGGCCACAGACTCCCCCTATGACTTTTTCAACTGGTTAACATTAGGGATAACAGGAGATATCCCGGTCGGGATATATGAAGCAGCCAAAGATCGATCAGAGCATATGTTTGATTCAAAGGAGAAGTTTGCGGATTGGTTAACACTGGGAACAGTGGAGATGGCGAAAGGAGCATTTAATCCAGACGAAGCATGGTCAGCGGATCATTGGCTCAACAGTCTGGGAATGGTAACTCTGTTGTATGGTCCGGTAGAAAAATCTTTATTATCCACAGAAGGCGGATTGCTAAAGCCAAAGCTTCCAAAAGAAATAGATCTAGTGCAAGAGACTATTGATTTTAAATTATGGGAAGAAATGCCTGTTAGTGGACAAAATAAATTAACCACTGATGGATTAAGAATTATGAGTATCAGAGACATAAAGAAGTTTAAAAGCGAAATGAATTTAAATAATATAAAAGTTATTATGGATAAGAAGGGAACTATTCTACCTGAAAAGGCTGTGGGAGGTTTCAATCCAAATACTGGACAGATCGTATTAAGACCTGATGCTTCTTACTTAAGTGTAGTTCATGAATCTTATCACGCTAAGCACTATGGTGAACTTGGAAAAGAAAATTATATGAAATTAACGACTTTAGAAAAGGAAGAGTATGTTTATAGAGAAATTATGAAAAATAAAGGTGAATTTAGTATTGAAGAAATATATGAAGCACAAAGATATATATTCAAACTAAGGAACGGACAATGGCCTTTATCGAATTGGAAAGGATTTGATGAATAATGCAAGAAAGAATAAATACTAATCTAACAGCTAACCAAGCTTTGAAGATAGCTCGAGATTATAAGGATAAGTTTAAACTGTATGGAGTTATAAATGATGATATAGAAAAGTCTGTTAGATTTTATAATGAGTTTTATAGAATTAAGGGTTGTGTGTGGCTTGTTTTGGCGGATATAACTCCTAAAGATTATGAAGGTGATGACGAAATTACTTTCGTTGTTTCTGATGAAGACGGTGCTGTTGATCATGTGCTAGATCATAACGGGATACCTCAACGTTATCATATACCAAGCAATAGAAATTATAGCGATGAAGAGTTTGAAGCTATCTTTGATGAAGATCATGATGAGTAAAAGAGTCTAAACTCGAGGGGAATCAATCATTTGCCGACTCAATCCATCATTCAAACAATGACACATATATCTCATATATTACCTATATAAAGATTTTTACTATTTTGTTTGTACGCACGGCAATGCTTAGGTTTATAACTTAAATAACGCAATAGCGTTACGTCTAGCAGGTCGATTATGGTCAGATACCACCATGATTGACCTGTTTTTTTATATTCATTTTCCGGTGTCGTAGCTTGCGGGCCCATCCAATATCCCTCCCAATTAATGATTTAAAAAGGAGTAAAGCACCCCCAAAAGGGCTTTACTCCTTTTTAACATCTAGTCTAAGCTATGTTATTATTACCTTATATTTTCCTATAAATAACAAAATATAGAGTTGGGAGGTTTATGAATGAGAAGTAAGCGTAACTTGATAATGCTGGTATTGTTTGCTTTGACGATTATACTTTCAGCCTGTAATGATAAAAAAGCTGCGATATTGTCAATGGATGAAGTACGGGATCTAGCTCAGCAAGGCGAGGCGTTGTCGTGGAAGGATTTTGAAGATTATCCCTTTGAAGACGTCGGTTCAGGTTTGTACATCCGCAAATATGAAATCAATGATGACTACCATGTATTAGTTGGTGGCGGAAGTGTTGATACAGCTCCTCTGTATATAAATCTTGTCAAAAGAAACGGAGAAAAGATCGATATCCGTTATGATGACATCGATCATTTTATCCTCAATTAAATGATGGGCTTTTAGGTTATTCAAATCTTATTCCGTTAGACATTTCATCCAAACGATCCCAGTCGAGTACTACAATTTCTTGCTTAACTTTATATAAGATCTCCATGTCGGTGAGTCGCTGAATGACACGGTTTAAATGGCGGGGAGTAGTCCCAATTAACGATGCTATATCTGGGATATAGGGTGTCTGAATTTCTTTTCCAAACTCCCGTTGGAGCTGTATCGTTAATAGATAACTTGCAAACCTTTCCTCGACAGCGCCTAGTAAGTTCGTCCGTGATGCGGATGTGCAGGTTAGAAGCTTGTAAGAAAGATGTTTCAGCAATAAATCTTTAAAGCTATGGTTATCCATTAGGTCAGACTCAACCTTTTGTTTCGGGATAAATAAGAGAGAGGTTTGTTGTACCGCTTCCACTTGGGATTGGACCACAACCTCCTGCACGTATTCAATGTCCCCGAATAATGACAAGGGTGAGCAGAACCGTAATAACAAGGATTTTCCCGTTCCCACACTAGAAGAGACCTTAGTACGCCCCTCCACTTGAAAATAAATTCCGTCCAGCTCATCCCCCTCATGCAAAATGATTTCATTCTGCTCATAGACACGTAACTGAATTAAAGCATGTTTTGATATCGTAAATACTTGATTTAGATTAAATTGGGTAATGTAATGTGCTATAAGATTTGGATCCTGAATAGTTTTCATTGCGTACTCCTTTTTGGACATCGGTCCTTTCTATTATATACGAACTCGTTATTATAGATAAAAAGGGGAGGATACAGATGATGAAATTTATTTTTGATTTAGATGGAACCATATGTTTTAGCGGCAAACCTTTGAGTGAACGAATCGTACAAGCCTTGGATACTCTAATTGAAAAAGGTCATGAGGTTATTTTTGCGTCAGCCCGGCCTATTCGTGATTTATTGCCTGTGTTGCCTGCACATATGCACCATTTTTCAATGGTTGGCGGGAATGGTGCATTTATTGCAAAAGGCGGAGAGGTTATTTCGACGATACATTTTGAAGCGCAAACTTCGGACATCCTCTTGAAATTAATAGAAGAATTTAATGCAGCTTATTTGATTGACAGTCACTGGGATTATGCATACTCGGGTTCTGATGATCATCCCATTCGAAGAAATGTAGATCCAGAACAACGCGCCAAAAATGTAAGTCCATCTGAGCTGGATGAGCTTGTGAAAGTAGTTATTTTGAGAAGCCTAAACGGGGAACAGTTATTAGATCAATTACATAGACTACCTGTTGTGATTTATAGACATGGTCAAGAGGACATTATTGATATTAGCCCTAAAGGTATAAATAAATGGACAGGATTACAACAATTAGGCGTAGAAATGCAGCAATTTATTGCTTTTGGTAACGATGCTAACGACATAGAAATGTTTAGACATTCCGCTCATTCGGTATGTGTTGGAGAACACACAGAGCTTGGTGAATTGGCAACGGAAAAGGTGTGCAACGAAGAGGAGCAAATTGTTAGAAAAATACTGGAGCTGATGAGTGGGCTGCAGATCGCTTAGTCCATCAACTGATGATCTTAGCTTATCGTACAGTGCAGCACATATAGGGAAGCTATAGTTCAAATCCAAAAAACCTGCCGATTAAATCGACAGGTTTGTTAAGTAATATAGATGAGGTTAGATAAGTTCTTGGCGGCGATGTAAATAACGATATAGAATACAACCGGATATCGCGCATATCGCTGCACATAATCCGATAAAACCATAACCGGCTTGAAGTCCGCGTAATAAACCTATTTGCGTCTCTGCACCGTAAAGCCGCTTCACGCCTTCGATCACAGCACCTATAGCATAGTTGCCAATTACGCTACCTACTCCCATTAACGTGACTGTAAATGTGATGGCGGTGTCGCTACCATGTGGATATCTTTTGGCGATAAAAGCCATAACAGTAGGATAAATCATCGCAATCCCGATTCCTGCAGCGGCAAATAGAAATGCGAGCTTTTCTCCACCCAAAATTGCGGCAAACGTACACAGGGCAGAGAAGGCTGAAAAGATGATAAGCGATAGGTTAAATCCAATCTTATCAGTAACCGGCCCCAGCAGGAGCCTTGCTAACGAGAAGCAGAGAAAGAAGGTAGACAGCATCCCAGATGCAGTAACCGTATCCCACAGGTATGCTTTTTCAAGGAAATTTACGAGCCATCCGCCTACAGCAAGCTCCGACACTACTCCGAAGGAAAGGATAAGAACCATTAGCCATAAAGCAGGGTCACGGACAAGCGTTTTTAAGGGAATACGGTCTTCATGTGGAAGATCGTCACCTGGAAAAGTACTCCGTAAGGCAAATAGTATAGGCAGTAAAGATAAGCTAAGCATTATTAGATACATTCCGCGCCAATCCAGAGTATGACCGAATATACTTACTGTCATCAGCCCTGTTGCCATTAGTGGAGCTAACGTGGAACTAAACCCGTAAAAGAAATGGGATAAGTTCATCATCGTCCCGGTATTTTTAACGAAGATACGTGCTCCCAGAATGGCAAGTCCAATCTCAAGCATTCCGTTTCCAATATACATCAGGAAGTATGAAGCCGAGAAGAGGGGATAGCTATGGGAGATGTAAATTAGAACGCCAGAGAATATCATGGATGCGAAAGCGATAATACTGACAGCCTTGATCCCCCACTTACGAACCAATACAGCTGTGAAGGAACAGGCGATCAAATAACCTAGTGCGTTTAGGGATAGAAGGGTACCCAGCTGCTTTTCGTCCAGACTGAAGTCAAACTGAATTCTTGGAATGGCTGGCCCTTTAATATTTTCCGATATCCCAAACACAATAAACCCCAAAAAGATCGTTGCCAATTGCATGGCATAAACCTTATTAAATCCGCCAAAACGCTTTTTCAACGTGAGAACCTCCAGAATCGGGTATCTTTATTGCTCGATGTCTCTGTAGTACTCTTCTTTAAGCTTCTCCCAGTGTTGTTTATCGTCCTCTGTAATTTCTCTTAGCACTCTGCAAGGATTCCCCACTGCGATTACATTGTCAGGGATATCTTTAGTCACGACGGAGCCTGCGCCGATGATTACATTGTTGCCGATATTTACCCCGGGATTGATAACGGCATTTCCGCCAACCCAGACATTGTTTCCAATGGTAATCGGTGTACCGAATTCGAGCAGACTAATACGAACGTCCGCATCTATGGGGTGGCCAGCGGTATATACACTTACTCTAGGTCCAAAGAGAACATTCTCACCTATCGTTACTTTTGCTACGTCCAGGATAATGCAGTCGAAATTGGCGTAAAAGTTATTTCCGACGGTAATATTGCTGCCATAATCGCAGCGGAAAGGTGGCTCAATATGCAACGATTCACCCGTAGACTCGAATAATTGCTTAAGTAATTCTACTCTATATTCGCCTTGTTCTTCCGTCGTATTGTTAAATAAACGAGTGAGCATTCTGGATTTTTTGCTATCTCTAGCTAATTCTTCTCCACCAGCCATGTAAAGCTTTCCTGCAATCATATTCTCTTTGTTTGTTGCCATTCGTATTTCCTCCTGAAGTTCTTGTTGGTTTTAGATCCAATCCATAATGCAAATGTTAGGGTCATAAAAAATACTTACCGGCGCTTCTCAACCAGCTGCAACGAATAGGTCAAGCTTTCCAGCGTGATCGCAATTAATCCGTCCATGTAATAATCATCAGGGTGATCCAGCACAATTAGATGAGGCATATGCTCTTCTGGAATGAATGCCAGACAACTTTGATAGATATGTGGCACATCCTCTTGTCTAACTTGTTCACCTGTGAGCGCAATCGTCTCAGGGTTAATAACTGCCGTCAATGAAGCGATGGTATGAGCTGCCAATGGGATAAACGTTTCTGTCTGCCCCAAACGAATGAATTGCTCGTCACGCGAGATTCCAAACGGTAAAAATGAGACTTCGCCCGCGAATCTAGTATTGCCTTTGTGGATATGCCCGTCGATCATCATCCCTGAACCTGGAAAGGCACCTTTGATAAAGGTCAACACGACGATGGTCTTATCCTCTTCGTAATCCTGCTGTTTATAGAATCCGTAAACGGTTAGATTCATGTCATTTTCAACTGTGACTTCAACCTCGTATTTCTCTCTGAGGAGTGACTCTAAGGGAGCATGAATTAAAGTGTCGATATCACAAATATTGATGACGCCTCGGTGAACCAGTCCCGGGATTCCAATGCCAACGGCTTTGATGTTGTTATAGGCTTGAATTAGTGTGCCTACTAAATGATCAATGGTTGTAGCGTCAATACTCTCAGCCTTGATATATCCATCATCTACACGTTCGCCAACAGAATTCGTTACTGCATAGGTTAAGGATTGTTGGCCATCTTCAATTTTGGCATAGATGCATGCGATGTAGGAGAAATCGGCATTATAGATGAATCTTCGGGCCGGCCGACCTCCATTCGAAGCCTCCAGCTCCGTCTCAATGACTTCACCTGTCTCCATAAGCTCATTCAGAATATTTCCGCAAGTGGCAATACTTAACCCGGTGGCGGTTGCAATCGTTGATTTGGTTCCTTCTTTCATCGATTTCAAGGCTTGCTTGATGAGCTCCTGATTTATCTTTTTAACACGAATAGAATTGTTTGCGATTTGGTTTATTTTATTCACCTCTAGACTTTTGAAAATGGTTATTAAAAGTATTATCAATACTATAACTTGGTGTTTTATAATTGTCTAGCCGATAACCTTATAATAAAAAATCGTGGCATGTAATTCACCATTTGCTGATATCGCATAGCTCGGAATACGTCCAGCTTGTATGTAGCCCATTGAAGTATAGAGGAGGTTGGAAGGGTCGCCTTCTCTTGTATCAAGCACTAATAACGATCGTTCTTCCTGCTTAGCTCTTTCTTCAGCCTTTTCCATAAGAGAACGAGCAATACCATTACGACGATAATTAGGGTGTGTCATTAGCTTTGCGATTTCGGCTCGGTGTCTTCCGTTTGCTTTTGTACATAAATGTAGTTGTACACTTCCCACGATAATATCATTCATTGTTGCGACAAAAAGAATCACATCGGGCGCCAAAACATTGTGCCAATATGATGTAGAGTCTGACGGATCTAAGGGTGGTAAAAAACCAATGGAGGCTCCATCCTCCACCACCTGTATTAGAAGCTTTGAAAGCTCATTAATAGATTCCTTAATCGTAAATAATTGTTCGATTCTGACATTGCTAACCATATAAATTCCTCCAGCACTTATAAGTTTAAAAATATAGCGAAATCATAACTGAATACATATAATTTGTATAACGAATTTTATAGATCTTAATCATTAATATTTTGAATCATAGAGGGTGTTATCCATGGACTTATCTCAATTAGAAGCTTTTTTGGCGGTATGCAGAATTCGAAATTTCACCAAGGCCTCAGAACATCTACATATCTCCCAGTCCGCTGTTACTGCAAGAATAAAAGCTTTAGAAAACTCCGTGGGCAAGGTGCTCTTTACTCGTGATAACCGGAATGTTAGCTTAACGCAGGCAGGGATATCTTTTGTTCCATATGCTGAGCGGATGCTTCGTTTGTTTGAAGAGAGTAAGGTAACTCTATCCGAAGAACTGGAGAAATATATCATTTTGAGTGGACCCGGGTCCGTATGGCATTATTATTACCTGCAGCATATTCTTTCATTTAGACGTGATCATCCCAAGGTAGCTATCAAATTCCTAAGTTATATTGATTCTAGCTATATGATACGTGATCTTTTACTGGATGGAATAGTCCAGGTTGCTATTAAATATGACCCGCCGGAACATCCTAAGGTGACCAGACATCTCCTGTTTGAAGATGAGATTATTCTGGTCTCCACACAATTAAGAGAAACGCCTGTAAGCAGGGAGGATTTTTTTCAGCGGCAGTATTGTCATTTAGAGTGGGGAGGTCCGTTTCCGGAATGGTTTACTAGTATCGTTGGAGCCGGCTATGTGCCTATACTTCAGACTGATCACTCGATGATTATGCTGGACATGCTGCTACTAGGAGCAGGCTTTGGATTTCTACCACGATCTATAGCACAACCTTATCTCGATCAACAGAAGCTATTTCAACTTCAATGTGAGTTAGACACGCCGATTATAAAGGCTTACGCTCTTTATTTAACTGAGAATGCAGAAGATATTCGTGTACGGCTTGGGCTGGAGATGCTTGGGGTAGATAGGTAAGTTGTATCAGGATTGTATCTTATTTTAGGCTAGTCAGAACCATGTTCTGGGTGGCTTTTTTATGTGGAATTATGGATTCTAGTAAAAATGTACATAGTAGGATGCGTCTAGTTCATAGGTGATTTCGTAATATGTAGTAGAGTGAAAGATTGGAGGGGAAATGAAATTAGCGAGGACAAATGGATCGTAGAAGCACAGCAAGGGAATGAAGCAGCAGTGGAGTTATTAATTCGGCATACCTATAGTGATGTCTATCGATTTATCAGATGGAAAATACATAATGATGAATTAGCTTGGGATCTTGCACAGACCGTATATGAAAAAGCATGGGCCAAGCTCGACAGGTATCAAAATGAACACGGAAGCTTTCGGGCTTGGCTGATGGCAATCGCACAAAATGTCTGCATTGACTATTTTCGCAGTAAAAGTACTCGGCAAGCAGAGTTGAACCAAAGCATATCTGATGAGATCACAGTTGACGAAGATTTTTTAGAAGGCATATTACTTCGTGAAGAGGTTAAAACGGTATACGCCGCAATCTGCTCGCTTCCAGATGATCAAAGAGATGCACTCTTATTAAGGTATAAATATGAATTTACGTTTACAGAAATAGCTGCAATAACCCATGAACCGGAGTCTACAGTGAAATCTAGGGTGAGCCGCTCTTTATTGAAACTACGTGAGCTACTTAAGCAGACCAAGCCAAATGCTTTATCCCACCCTTTTAAGAAAGGAGTAAAGAAATGAGCACTCAACGTAATGAACAAGATTACATGAAATTGAATTTACAGCACGAGATGACGTCAGAGGAACTGAATGAGATCGTGACTCATATTAAGTATATTCCTGAACCACCGCTACTTGACGGTTTTGCAGAAGAAGCAATGAATCGATGGAGAAGCTCCAAGCGAGCTTTACCGGCGCAGGAATCTCCAGTTCCTCTATCGGCTCGGCAACAGATAAAGATTCTTTTTTCACAAGGATGGTGGAGAGAGCTTGTACTTGGCGTGATCTTGTTTGTAATTGGATATCTAGTTTTAAGCGTTACAGAGATGGTCAGTCCCATGTTTATTTTGTCTATTGTGGGTTGCATGCCTTTACTGGTGGTCGTCTCCCATACGGCGCGTAATATACTCTGTGGGATGGGTGAACTTGCACGGAGCTTTCGAATCCCTCTGCATAAGTATGTACAAGCACGCTTCCTTATAGCAGGTGTGATTTCAATACTGCTTAACCTTTGTGTTACCGTAATGGCATTCCCAGTAAGGGATCATGAACTGGTGTTCCGTACGACACTGTTATGGTTCATTCCGATTCTAATCAATGGGGCTGCAGCGTTAGTATTGTCTGGTCAGATCCGTAATTTTAGACATCTGACGACTGTGCTCTCCATGCTGCCTTTTTTTTGGATGCTTCTCTTTTCAGGAGAAGTGGTAGCGAACTGGGCAACCTCCGTCCAATTACTTGGATTGATGGGACTCACTATTCTGTCAGTAGCTATTTTTACGGTGGCTATGATCTTTCAATCCAGAATGCTGAGAAAAGGAGGGTTTCTGATTGGAGCTTAAGCTGCAGGGTATCGAGCATAATTTCGGCAAGAAGCGGATTTTGAATAGCATTAACCTTACTATGTCTCCTGGTGTGTATGGCCTTCTAGGTCCCAACGGAACAGGAAAAACGACATTGATGCGTATTGTTGCAGATGTTCTATATCCAACTCGTGGAAAGGTACTGCTGAATGAACAGAACAAGGATGAGATGGGGGATTTGTACCGGGCTCAGATTGGTTATTTGCCACAAGATCTGGGGATGTACAATCATTTTTCAGCTCGCGATTTCTTGTATTATGTTGCCGCTCTAAAGGGGCTGTCCAAGAAGGAGGCAGGCGACCGTATAGAGGTGTTGGCTCAAACGGTGAATCTATCTGGAGAGATGGATAAAAAATGCGGAAAGTATTCCGGCGGCATGAAGCGTAGACTCGGCATCGCTCAAGCTTTGCTTAATCATCCGAGTATTCTCATTCTGGATGAACCGACGGTAGGGTTAGATCCTATGGAACGCGTGCGATTTCGAAATCTGATTTCTGAAATTTCAGCTGAGCGTATTGTTATTTTGTCAACCCACATCGTTTCCGATGTCGATCATATCGCCAAGCAGGTGCTTCTGATGGGGCGAGGAGAGCTACTCCGTCAAGGAACGATTAAGGACTTGACCTTTGATTTGGAAGGGGAGGTTTGGGAGGCAGATGTCCCTGGACGGATGCTCGCTCAAATCGAAGAAAAGGGTACTGTGGTTAACGTACAGCAGACAGATAACGGATTAGCGCTTCGGGTAGTTAGTAAAGATCCACCATGTGAGGACGCAAGGTTAGTGAATCCTTCACTAGAGGATGTATATATGCACTACTTTCGGAGGGGATAATTCGCATGAGACGTCTGATTATATTTGAGTTCCGTAAAATCATGATTCTTAGAGTCTGGATTTCCATAGCAGGAGGTTTGGCGATTGCAATTTTCTATTTTATCAGCTTCTATCCATCCGGTACAAATAGTCTGTTGGTTGTAAATAAGGAAAAACCCGAAGTTATCGCTGCACATACGGGACCGATTCGACCAGAGTTAGCTCTTAAATACGCACCAAGGCTTAAAGAAGAATATGCCGAGGATAGCGTGGGATCTAAAGAGCAAAAAATGACTCGAATTCTGGAGCAGCGTTATGCAGCTTCGGCTTATAGTCTGGATCTATTCAATAAAAATTTGAACGATTTAAGAGGGCAGAAAGCTCTGCTGGAGAGGCAGGATCAAGGGTCATATGTACTAAAGGATGTTACGAAAAGACTTTCAATGCTGGAAGGGATTCGGCCGCCCGGATTTTATGTGACGAATGACTGGGGATCTCTGTACAGATTTTTTTCAATCCCGGGTGTAGGCAACATGCTGATAGGTCTGATTTTAGTCTTCGCTTTGGCACCACTATATTCCGGTGAGGCAAACTACAGAATGGATTCTCTTATTCTATCCAGTAAGAATGGGAGACTTAAGATTGTCACTGCAAAATTGTTAGCGGGATTTATAGTAACCGGTGGCTTTGTGACACTTTTTTACGGTGTATGTATATTGTTTTCTTGTTTGCCGTTTGGTTTCGTGGGTTGGAATGCGCCCTTGAATAGTTACTTTGTAGAAAGCCCATATGACTTAACCCAGCTTCAGGGCATGCTCTTAAAATATGCCGTAACCTTGCTAGCAGCATGTGGCCTTTTATTATTGACTGCGCTGATCTCCGCTTTGTTTCGGAGCAGTCTAAGTACTCTTGGACTAGCGGCATGTTTAGTCATGTTGCCTTATTTCTCACTGCCAGGTGTTGTTGGTGATTGGATAGATTTTTTGCCATCAGGTGTAATCATGAGCACATCCTTAATCGAAAAATATGTATCTTATAATATTTTTGGTATACCGATATTGCATCTGACCGTATCCATCGTTTCGGTGATAGTTATAGGTGTGATTGCTACGCTACTCCTTCCAAAGGCGTTTGAACGTCGATTAAAGGCTTGAAATGTAGATAGACGCCTACCTAAGTGCCGATTATACTGAGTAACGTCAGCAAACAATTACAGTGTCTGGAAGTAACTTACAGGCGGGACTTTGAGAGATTTTTGTGAGAGCAGCGGGGTAGAATGGTAGAATTACTCGCTGGTGAGAGGAGCCTGAAGGTTGAGGACGATGAAATATCGTGGAATAGTTGGGATGGGGTTGTTTTTTATCCTTGCCTTTTCCCTATTAGTAAGTATTATTTCCCCAACGATTCAGGACCAAGATACCCCGGTGGCCAAGCAGGGCGTACTGGATTTGTCGAGATGGGACTTTGAGAAACAGGGATTAGTTGATCTAGACGGAGAATGGGAGTTTTATGAAAATAAATTACTGAGTCCATCTGAGATTCAGCAAAGTATAGATAAGAAATCTACATATCTATCTGTCCCAGGCACATGGAAAGGCAAGATCATAGAAGATGGAATGGACCGTAAAGGGGCTGGCACCTATCGACTTAAAGTGTTGGTCAAAGATTCGGATGAGATTCTTGGTTTAAAAATAAGAAGTATCCGTATGTCTCAAAAGTTATTTATCAATGGGAAGCAGGAAGGAGAGGACGGGGTTCCTTCAACAGAAAGTGAGTCATTTAAGCCAGGGAATACTCCGTATACGGTATTTTTTCAGTCTAATACCCAAGAGATAGAAATTGTAATTCAAGTGTCTAACTTCAACTTTATTACTGGGGGGATCGTGAATTCAATCCCACTGGGCGTGCACAGGGATATTACAAAACTGAACAGTATTCAGACGGGTACTGACATTGGAATTATATTGATCCTGGGGATGTTTGGAGCATATCATCTCAGCTTCTATTTCGTTGGGCGTAGAGAAAAGGCCTATTTGCTCAGCGGTTTATATTTGCTTATTCTTTCTTTGAACAATTCTCTATATGGAGAGAAGATATTTCAACAGTTACTACCCCATTTCCCTTTTGAATCAACTTACAAGCTATTGGAAATAAGCCAGTTTGTCGGTTCGATTATCATTATTATGTTTTACTGCTCGGTCGAGTCCCGGTTGATGTCAAGTAAGAGGATGAAGATTGTGTTGTCTCCATTTGTCCTGTATCTTGTATCGGTTTTGGTGCTCCCTTATGGTGTACACATTCGTATGAAGTATCTATTCGTAACCTATCTTGGAATCGTTATGGTGGTAATCATAGTCAGAATGATCTATTTATATGTTCGCAGCCAGAGCCAGACGACGGATCGAAAAGAACTATTTTTGTTCATTGGTGGTGCGATTTCGCTCCTGATTTTTTTCTTAGATGTAAGTCTTTACTCTGAAAATGTTCTGCAGACCGATTTGGTGGGTAAGTGCGGAGTCATTGGTTTTATTGTTTTCTTCAATATTATGTTAGCTGTACGATTCTCAAACACTTATGATAAGACGGAAATGCTGTCCCGTCAGTTACTAATCTCGAACCAGCTTAAAGATGAATTTCTGATGAACACTTCTCATGAGATCAAAACTCCGCTGCATGGCATTATGAATATGACATCCTTTTTATTAGAAGATGGCGAAGATAATCTGTATCCATTACAGAAACAGAATCTTTGGTTAATTAAGGACACTTCTACAAAGCTGTCTATGCTCATTCAGGATTTGATTGATGTTAGTCTTTTGAAGCATGGAGAATTACGACTACAGCAGACAGTGGTTGATCTAAGGGTGGCTTCACAAATTGTATTTGATGTGTTGCAGTTTGAGCTCGCAGGGAAATCTGTGCGATTAGATAATCAGGTGGAACCCGATGTGTGGGTGCTTGCGGATGATAGTCGATTAAGACAAGTCATGTACAATTTAGTTCACAATGCGATCAAGCATACTGATAAAGGATTTATTACCATAAAGGCTTATGTAGAGGGAAATACAGTATCTGTTACGGTCGAAGATTCAGGAACTGGGATATCCCCTGATATGCATACCGCCATATTTGAATATTTTGAACAAGTCGATAAACCACTTCCGCAAGATGGTTACACAGGAATGGGTGTGGGGCTGTATATTAGCAGGAAGCTAATTGAGCGGATGGGCGGTGAGATTCGGGTGGATTGGTCTGAGGTTGGTCAAGGCACTCGAATGATTTTCACTTTGCCCAAAATCGAGCGGATCCCAGGCTACCGCGAAGTAGCAGCTACAGGGGTGGGACAGCACGCGCATTTTGAGCAGACCTCGCTTGATATTGTGGATCAGAGTGGATATACAATCCTAATTGTGGATGATGAAGCTTCTAATATCCATATTCTGCTGAACATTTTAAGACGGCATCATTACAATGTAATTACGGCGTTTTCAGCGAATGAAGCAATAGACAAAATGGAGCAATACCCAAATGTGGATCTAGTCATATTAGATGTCATGATGCCGAGTATTTCAGGAATTGAGTTGTGCCGAACGTTACGGGTGCGTTACTCCATTCTGGATTTACCTATTCTGTTTGCTACAGTAAAAGATGCGCCAACGGATATTGCACTTGGCTTCAGGGCTGGGGCGAATGATTATATTACCAAGCCATTTGATGGAGAAACGCTGATTGCGAGAATTCAAACGCTGATTGCAATGAAAACATCGATACAGGAAGCTATCCGAAATGAGTATGCCTTTCATCAAGCGCAAATTAAACCTCATTTTTTGTATAACGCACTGAGTAGTGTGATCTCTTTCTGTTATACAGATGGAGAGAAAGCCGCCTACTTGTTATCCATGTTAAGTCAGTACATTCGTTATATTCTCGACATGGACCGTTCCACTTTAGTTGTTCCTTTGTACCGGGAGTTAGAGCTAATTCAAGCCTACGTGGAGATTGAAAAAGCTCGGTTTGGAGAGCGGTTCGATTTTATTTTCAAAATGGATGAGGGTCTGCGTTCTGTAGAGATTCCTTCCTTATGTATTCAGCCGTTTGTCGAAAATGCGATCAGACATGGATTGTTTGAAAAAGAGGGGCAGGGCAGAGTCTCACTCACGGTTCAAGCAGGCGGTAACTACATGAAAGTTATCATCGAAGATGATGGTATAGGTATACCAGATGATCTGCTATATCAATTAACCGGAGATGAGCAGTTGGATGGCAGTATCGGTATCCATAACATTCGAAAGCGTATAAGCGCTATTCCCGGAGCTACTCTTACAATTCATTCCGACCTTGGGTTCGGGACCAAAGTAACAATGTATTTACCAGCAAGCCTTGGGGGCATGGAGGGAGAAACACGATGATTCGTGTAGTGATTGTTGAAGATGAGAAGCCAATTTTGAATTTGATGAAGGTACTGATCGGTCGTAATCCAGATTATACCATTAGCGGGGCCTTCTCAAATCCATTAGAGGCACTGGAGTGCATACCTGATTTACAACCGGATGTCGTGTTTATAGATGTTGAAATGCCTAAGATGAATGGTATTGAGCTGGCAAGCAGAATTCAGAAGCTGATGCATCAACCGGAAATTGTATTTACAACAGCTTACAAGAATTATGCACTGGAAGCGTTCGAGGTTAGTGCACTAGATTATATACTTAAGCCAATAACTCCCGAAGCGATCAACAGGGTTACTGAACGACTTGTTAAACGAATGAGACCTGCGGTGATCCTAGAGCCAAAGAAAACGGGGCCTATGATCCGCTGTTTTGGCGGATTTGAGGTTTGCGATTCAGAAGGTAAGCCCATTCATTTTCGAACACGTAGAGCAGAAGAATTATTTGCTTATTTCCTATGTAATGCAGGTCGTTATATCAGTAAGTGGAAAATAATGGACTTGTTATGGCCGGATATGCAGGATGAGAGAGGGGCATCCAATTTGTATAATACGATATACCTTTTGAAGAAAATGTTGAAAGAAAAGGGCTTCGGCATGGAAATCCGCAAAATGAATGATGGTTATATGCTGGAGACCGGAAATGAAAGTTATGATGCTCTTGAGTATCAAAGATTTCATTTAGAAATGGCTGAAGGAGAACATAAGACTACGCAAATGGAGCGGCTTTGTATCTTATATCAGGGGCCTCTGCTGGATGGAAAGCCTTATCTATGGAAGATATCGCTGGAGGAAGCATATTGCAAGCATTTCACAACCTGGACTCGTTTGCTAGTGGGCAGTGATTGTGCTGCTCAGGACTGGCATAAAGCCGAGCAACGATTAGAAAAGTTCATAAACTTATATCCGCTGCATGAAGAAATGAACCAGCAAATGATTGATATTTATGCCAAACTCGGAAATAAAGAAAAGATTGCACGGCTTTATGAAAAATTCGAGACGGCTTATCGTACGGAGCTGGGAATGGTTCCTTCAACAGAGTTTAAAGATTATGTAGCTGCATATCTGACCTAATATTTATATGAAAAAAGTTACAGCAGAGGGAGAAATCTCTCTGTTTTTTTCTTTTGTTCGGCATTAACCGACAATTTGTGAGAATTTGGTGAGTTGTGGTTGATATGATTTTCCTAAACATGGGAGTAACAAAATACATAGGAAAGAAGTTGAGAGTGTGCTTCGATTAGTCAGGTCCAAGAAGGCAATCAGCATTCTGTTAGTTGTATTACTGGTCAACATAAGCTCGTCCCTATTTATTAGAGGCGGAGAAATGGTTTACGCTGACTCTGCGGATATGGATACGACATCGGTATTTCAGAAGGCATATGTTACAAGTTTTATGAGTGGTGTAGTGGATGTAATAGATTTAACGAATTTATCGGTGGAAAAGGCGAAGATCAAGGTGGGAAATCAGCCGAATAGCGCCGCCATTAATCCGAATAAGACCCAGGTCTTTGTAACTAACAGAGCGGATGGGACTGTTTCTGTTATAGATCCATCCACTGACACTGTGATTTCAACCATTGCAGTGGGGACGTGGCCTCATGGCGTTGCATTTAACTCAGACGGCAGTAAAGCCTATGTGGCCAATTACTCCAGTAACTCTGTTTCAGTGATCAATACAGCTACGCTTTCAGTGATACGTACAATATCTGTAAGTGATAATCCAGTAGCAATGGTGGTGATTGGAGATCGTCTGTATTTAACCCAATCCGGTAGAAGTGAGGTCTCTGTACTGGATGTTAAGAGCGACACTGTGATTTCTAAAATTCCGGTATCTTCGTCACCCTATGGCCTTTCAGTTAATCCCGCGGGCTCCAAGATCTACGTAGCAACAATTACGAATAAATCTGTAGATGTGATTGATACAGTAACAAATAAAGTGGAGGCTACCATTCCTGTTGGTAATGGTTCTTTCGCAACAGAAGTTAGTCCGGATGGGAGTAAGGTTTATGTAGCTAACGCTTTAAGTAATTCGGTTACTGTTATCAATGCAATAACGAATCAGGTGGAAACAACTATGAATGTGGGTTCTACGCCATATGTAATTGGTCTCTCCAAAGATGGGAGTCAAGCATTTACGGTTAATTATGGTGCTAGCAATATGAGTGTAATAGATACAACAAAAAATACAGTAATAAAAACTATAGATCTCAGCCCAGGACCTTATATGGTAGGTACCTTCATGGTTCCTGTAGCTGTAGCTGTCAATACAGACCCCGGGAATAGTGGTGGTCCAGAGGATAAAGAAGCGCCGATAGTATCGACATATGCCCCTGAGAAAAATGCGCAGAATGTGAAGGTCGATGCAGATCTTACGTTGACTTTTAATGAGGGTGTAAAGACCGTTTCCGGTAAAAGCATATCGATTTGGAAACCGCAAGTCACTTCTAATGCTGGTGGTTCCGAATATCCAGAACTGCTTGCAAGCTCAACCAAAGTAGAGACGATCGCCGCTGATGATACAAGTAAAGTAACGATTTCGAACAATATTGTAAAGATCAACCCAGCTGCTGACCTAGATTATAAAACGAATTATTTCGTAAAGGTTGACCCGGCTGCGTTTAAGGATTCAGCAGGTAATCTTTATGAGGGATTGTATGGAGAGATAGAGATTCTTGATGGCCAAGTTCATGTGCGGGATGGCTTCACGGCTGCAGAGGTATGGGATTTCAAAACAGGCTCCGGTAGTGATACCACTGCACCTATAGTAACAGAGTTCTCTCCTGCGAAGAAAGAATTGAATGTAGCAACAGATGCTAATTTGACTCTAACTTTTAGTGAAAATGTACATGCGGGTAGGGGGGAATTTATAAGGATTATGGTACCGGGAACAATGTTCTCGGATGGATCATCTAACAATTATACAGAGGCTGTCGAGTTCGAACGGATTTCCACGAGTGATACTACAAAAGTGACGATTTCAGGCAATAAGGTTACGATCAATCCAGCAAAAAACATGGCAAACAATAAATATTATTATGTGACCATGGATAGTGGAGCTTTCCAAGATACCTTCAATAATGATTATGTTGGGATGGTCACTTCGGTACAGTATATTAATAATGTACTAATGGAGATTGGCACAGCTCCGTGGTATTTCAAAACCGGAGCTCCAGCGGATACACTCGCGCCAACGGTAGTGGGATTGACTCCTGCGAATGATACCAAGGATGTTCCAGTGAATACCAACCTCGTATTGGCATTCAGCGAAAATGTCAAGGTGACTGGTAAAACGATCAAGATTCTTAACAAGACAGACGACAGTGTTATAGAGACGATAACAGCAAGTGATCCTACGAAAGTTACGGTATCTGGAGACAAAATAACGATTAAGCCTGCTACAGATTTGGCGTATGGTACTGAATACTACGTGCAGATTGAAGCTGGAGCCGTTCAAGATATCGCAGGTAATAGCTATGCGGGTATCACTGACAAGACGAAATGGAACTTCACAACAGTGGCGCCAGATGAAACTGCTCCAACAGTGACCTCTCTGGCACCTGCTATTAATGCAACAAAAGTACCTCTGAACACGGAACTCACTGTCAAGTTCAGCGAGAAAGTAAAGGCATTAGTGGGGGAAGAAAAATATATTAGAATCATGTCACCGGGTAGTGCTTTTTATTCTGAAGATTATTATGAATCTCATCCCCCTGAAGAGGTAGAATTGATTGCTATTGATGATACTAATAAAGTAACAATCACAGGGAACGTAGTAACGATTAAACAGACCAAATTGGATTATGGTCGAGAATACTATGTAACCATTGATCAAGGTGCTTTGGTAGATATAGCAGGAAACAGCTATGAAGGTCTATACGGTTTTGCGGAATATAGACATTTCTCAGGGTCACCTGCGGTAGGTAAGGAAGTAGCAGAAAATACATGGATCTTTGAAATGGTAGCTAGACCGGACACTACACCGCCATTAATAAAGACGTTTACGCCTGTCAATAACGCGTCAGAGGTTGCGGTCGATACGAACCTTGGGTTGACGTTTAGTGAGAAGGTAGTTCCAGTTGCAGGCAAAAACATCTCGATTCGGAAAACGTCCGATGATAGTGTGGTTGAAACTATCACAGCTAACGATACGACTAAGATAACGTTATTGGATGGGAAAGCAACTCTTAAGTTGTCGTCCAGCTTGGCAGCCGGAACAGGTTATTACGTGCTGATCGAAGCGGGTGCTTTTAAAGATGAAGCTGGCAATTTGTTTACAGGCATTACTTCTAAAACAGGTTGGAGATTTACTACAGCTGCGGAAATTGCAAAAGGACCTACTGTAATATCACTATCGCCTGCTGATGAAGCATCAAATGTTGGAGTGGACTCCGATTTGAAGCTTACGTTTAGTGAAAATGTAGTAGGTGTGACAGGCAAAAAGGTTATGCTTAAAAAGGAGCTCGATAACAGTACTGTTTATGCGTTTGATATGGGCGATATAACCAGTGTTAGCGTCTCGGGCAGAACAGTGACGATCAATCCTTATTTGATGCTGTCAGATCATGATGGAAAATATATGGACTACAATACGAAATATTATGTACAGGTTGATGCCGGAGCAATAAAGGATGCGAAAGGTAACGCTTTTGCAGGGATTACGGATAAGACCACTTGGAACTTCACGACAGGATTAGCTTCAGATAAGACGGATCTTACGGCTACAGCATATTCGCCGGTAAAAGGGGCTACGAATGTAGCAGCGGATACAAGTTTGAAGCTGACATTCAATTCAGCTGTTCAAGATGTGTGGGGTAAAAAAATTGAAATTCGCAAGAAATCTGATGATAGTGTTGTCTACAGCTTCGAAACAGGTGCTATGGGCGTCAATGTATTGGGTAACACCGTAACGTTTAATCCAATGATTGTAACGCCTGGCAACGGTGTGAAAGTGGGCTATCTACAACCAAGTACAGAATATTATGTCCTTGTTGCAGCTGGGGCGTTTAAGGATGCTGCCGATAACAAGTACGCTGGAATTACGGATAAAGCAGCTTGGACGTTTACGACTGAACCAGATACGGATGGGGACGGTATCCCAGATAGCTTAGATCCATTCCCAACCGACCCGACAAAGCCGGGTAACGGAGGCGGCGAACTGGATACAGATGGAGATGGTATTCCAGATAGTCTAGATCCAGATGATGATAACGACGGTCTAACCGATGAGCAGGAGATCGTGCTCGGTACAGATCCGAAGAAGGCAGATACGGATGGCGACGGAATTAACGATAAGGATGATCCGTTCCCGACGGATGCAACGAAACCGGGAAAAGTCGGTGATGAGCTGGATACGGATGGCGATGGCATTCCGGACAGCCTAGATCCAGATGATGATAATGATGGCCTGAGCGATGAAGAGGAACTCATTAACGGAACTAATCCGAAGCATCCAGATACAGATCATGATGGAATCAATGATAAGGATGATCCGTTCCCAACAGATCCGACGAAGCCAGGTAACGGTGGTCAACTGGATACAGACGGTGATGGTATTCCAGACAGTCTAGATCCAGATGATGATAACGACGGTCTAACCGATGAGCAGGAGATCGTGCTTGGAACAAATCCGAAAAAGGCGGATACAGACGGCGATGGAATCAACGATAAGGATGATCCATTCCCGACGGATGCAACGAAACCGGGAAAAGTCGGTGATGAGCTGGATACGGATGGCGATGGCATTCCGGACAGCCTAGATCCAGATGATGATAATGATGGCCTGAGAGATGAAGAGGAACTCATTAACGGAACTAATCCGAAGCATCCAGATACAGATCATGACGGAATCAATGATAAGGATGATCCATTCCCAACCGACCCGACAAAGCCGGGTAACGGAGGCGGCGAACTGGATACAGATGGAGATGGTATTCCAGATAGTCTAGATCCAGATGATGATAACGACGGTCTAACCGATGAGCAGGAGATCGTGCTCGGTACAGATCCGAAGAAGGCAGATACGGATGGCGACGGAATTAACGATAAGGATGATCCGTTCCCGACGGATGCAACGAAACCGGGAAAAGTCGGTGATGAGCTGGATACGGATGGCGATGGCATTCCGGACAGCCTAGATCCAGATGATGATAATGATGGCCTGAGCGATGAAGAGGAACTCATTAACGGAACTAATCCGAAGCATCCAGATACAGATCATGATGGAATCAATGATAAGGATGATCCGTTCCCAACCGACCCGACAAAGCCGGGTAACGGAGGCGGCGAACTGGATACAGATGGAGATGGTATTCCAGATAGTCTAGATCTAGATGATGATAACGACGGTCTAACCGATGAGCAGGAGATCGTGCTCGGTACAGATCCGAAGAAGGCAGATACGGATGGCGACGGAATTAACGATAAGGATGATCCGTTCCCGACGGATGCAACGAAACCGGGAAAAGTCGGTGATGAGCTGGATACGGATGGCGATGGCATTCCGGACAGCCTAGATCCAGATGATGATAATGATGGCCTGAGCGATGAAGAGGAACTCATTAACGGAACTAATCCGAAGCATCCAGATACAGATCATGATGGAATCAATGATAAGGATGATCCGTTCCCAACAGATCCGACGAAGCCAGGTAACGGTGGTCAACTGGATACAGACGGTGATGGTATTCCAGACAGTCTAGATCCAGATGATGATAACGACGGTCTAACCGATGAGCAGGAGATCGTGCTTGGAACAAATCCGAAAAAGGCGGATACAGACGGCGATGGAATCAATGATAAGGATGATCCATTCCCGACGGATGCAACGAAACCGGGAAAAGTCGGTGATGAGTTGGATACGGATGGCGATGGCATTCCGGACAGCCTAGATCCAGATGATGATAATGATGGCCTGAGCGATGAACAGGAACTCATTAATGGAACTAATCCGAAGCATCCAGATACAGATCATGACGGAATCAATGATAAGGATGATCCGTTCCCAACAGATGCAGCGAAACCAGGGACAGTAAATGGTGAGTTGGATACGGATGGCGACGGAATTCCAGACAGCCTAGATCCAGATGATGATAACGATGGCATTCCGGATACAGAAGAACTCATTAACGGCACCAATCCGAAGCATCCAGATACAGATCACGATGGAATCAATGATAAGGACGATCCGTTCCCAACGGATGCCACGAAGCCATCCTTAAGTCATCTAATAAATGATTACAATAAGTTGGATATTATCTATGGTGCAGGGGATCATGCGAAACATGTGACCAAAACGTTATATTTGACTGAAAAAGGTGCTTCTGGAAATACATCAATCACTTGGGAATCAAGTAAACCGGATGTCGTTAGTGCAACAGGTAAAGTAGTTCAGCCTGGACCTGATGAAAGGGATATCGAAGTCACTTTAACTGGAACGATTCTTGACAAAGAGACTGGTGAAAAGCGTACAAAGACATTTAAAGTGACCATTGTCAGAATGTCAGATGAGGATGCTGTTAGAGATGCTGCTAAAGCATTAGGGGTAGATAAGGCTTTTAAATTCTCGGATGGAGATACATGGGAGTCAGTTACAAATGAATTCTTGTTGCTTGGTACAGGAAAACATGGAACGAAGATTACATGGACCTCGACCAATATCGATGTTCTTAAGCTATCCAGCAAAGATGGTGAGGAACATGGTACCGTGAACAGACCAGAAGTTGGTGATAAGAATGTAATTGTTACCGCTACGATTTCTAAGGGTACCGCCAACATCACAAAGAGTTTCCTTCTGGTTGTTACTAACAAGAACATAGTGAAGGAAAAAGAAAATACACGCCAAGAGAGCGGAAGAACGGCTGATGTAAAGGCAAACGCAAATGACATGATTCACACGGAGAGTCTGAACATACTCAGAACAACACTCAGCAATCAGGTTAAGATTGATACTGTTATCGTTGATCCGTCAAAAGTGGAAAGTCTGACGAATTCTTTTAATCCTCAGGATGGAGATATTAACAACCGGACGCTAACTGTTGAAATTAAGCAGCAAGCAGATGATAAGGCAGATGAGATTGCCATAGAGATTCCAGCTGCAGCTGTTTCAGCACTGGCTGACAGAAATGCGGGTATGAATATCTTTACCGATGAAGGTTCTGTAAAGTTGAGTCAGGAAGCTTTAAAAGACGCAGCAGCTAAGGGTACAGATCTTTATTTCCGAATTGTACCGATTAAGAACGCACAAGAGGATAGTGAGGCTAAAAAAGCAGCGAATACTGACCCTAAGGTTACTTTAGCCGCTGCTGGGAATCAGATTAACTTACTGGGTCTTCCAAGAAAGATTGAAACAAACTTTGGTGGATTTACCACAAAGGTTGTTCTCCCATTAAGTGGAATTACCATTCCAACTGAGAATAGACAAGCTTTCCTAGACGCTTTAAAGGTGTTCATCGAACATACGGATGGCACGACAGAGTTGGTAGCAGGAACTATTCAATATGAGAACGGCGTAGCAAAAGGGATCCAATTTGAGATTTCGAAGTTCAGTCGTTTTCAAATCGTCAGTTTCTCCGCTCAGCCGAATAAAGAGAATAATTCGGAAGGAACGAACACGTCCGGTGGCACTACAATCACTAATCCTACTAAAAATAGTGGCACGGACAAGGAACAGCCTAACAATCCAAATGTAGTCCATGAATCGCATAAAGGATATATTTTAGGCTATGCGGATGGCAGCTTCAACCCGGAACGAATGATTACCCGTGCGGAAATGGCAACGATTTTGGCACGGTTATGGGGTAAGAATGAAGCACAAGTTCCCTCATCTTATAAAGATGTAGATACAACTTATTGGGCTTTGCAGTCTATTAGTATAGTTACAGCACAAGGATTAATGAAGGGGTATGAAGATGGCAGCTTTAAGCCGAATCAGCTAATTACTCGTGCAGAAATGGCTATCATTGTAGAGCGCTTGCTGGATAATGCACAAAGTGGGACCGGCAGCTTTAAAGACATTAATAGTGGACATTGGGCAAAAAATGCGATTGATGGGGCCAAAGCAGCTGGTATTATCAACGGATATTTGGATGGAACATTCCGTCCGAATCAGACATTAACTCGTGCAGAAGCCGTTGTGATGATTAACAGACTTTTGGGCAGAGGACCATTGCATGGAGCACAGCAGAAGTGGAAAGACGTCAGCGATAAACACTGGGCGTACGGACACATTCAGGAAGCTAGTATGAACCATTCCTTTGAGAGACAGCAAATTGGTGGAGAGCAATACATTCCTGAGGTAAAATAAATGAATCTTTTATAAGTGAATAAATATTTTTTAAAAAGAGAACCCCCTTACGCTATACGGTATCTATATACTGTTAGCGGTAAGGGGATTTTTTTGTGTAACTTTTCTTTTATAAGTTTTTTCTACTATCAGCTAACATTTGGAGAACTTAACCGTTATACATACGAAGGGAGGTGCAGGATGAAGCCCGGGCAGCTACACCAGATACTTCAACCGAAAATGTTAGAAATCCAAAAATACTTGATTCGTCTCGGGGCACCTGCAGCCGATGCTGAAGATATTGTACAGGATACGGTGTATAAGGCGCTTTTGTATATCGATTCCATTGATGAGAACAAATTCAGTGCATGGCTATATAAAGTGGCGATTAATCGTTATTATGATCTGTGCCGCCGCAGCAAGCGGATAGTCATTCCTATTGATTATGTGGATGTGCCTGATATGGAACTGCCGGAGGATCATGTGCTGTTAAAAGAGAAACGAGAGGACATCGAACGTATACTAGATGAGCTTCTTCCTCTCCACAAACAGCTCATTATTATGAAGTACGAGCTGGAGCTGTCCTATCAGGAGATAGCTGAGCTCCTTGGGATCACAACGGATACGGTCAAATCGGCATTGTTTCGTGCCCGCAAGCAATTTCAAAAAAAATACAGAGGTGAAGCGGAATGACGGCTCCATGGGAACAAAAGGATGATCAAAACCTTTCAAAAATAATTAAGAAAGCAAAACGAAAAACAATGATCCGTAATACGGTCATTTCTCTGATCGTGACCATTATTGTATTGCTTAGCGGCATGCTCGGTATCACTCAACTGACAAGCTGGTTAGCGATGCGTGGTCTGGATGAGGAGAGGATTATGATGGGAATTAGCAGTCCTAATCTTCATGAGCTGAGAACTGAGCTGGATTTAGGCTTTTTATCGGGCAAAGTTGAATTGAATACGTACAAGGTTGTTGAGGGTGTACCTGTCGTGTGGGATACTAAAAAGCTGGAATTCAGTATGAGCAGCCGTTTTTCTCTACTTTACAGGGGATACTCTAGTATTAATGTTCCTGATCCAATAATGACAAGCCAAAATTATGAATATTACCGAGGATATAACAGTCAAAATGGACAGCGGGAAATGATGTTCTATGTACCTGGGGTGAATTATAACGGAAAGGTGTTGAATGACCTACCTGCACTTGAACAAATGGAACCTGGTAAGTTGGTAGAAATGGCAGTTTCATTTGATAAAAGCTATACACAAGCAGAAGTAGAGAAGATGCTGCCAACAGAGCTGACACAGAAGTGGTATTGGGTAGATACGTATGACAATAAAAAGAAGCTTGAGTTTATTACGAATGACAGCAGCCCGAATAAATATGCATTACCGGAATCAGCGAGACAAGTATACGGTTACGGTGTCAATTGGGAAGGGGTATTTAAACCGAAACCAGAAGATTTTTTACAATCACTAGCATATGGGCTTCAGAAAGAGGGCAAGTATTACGGAGAATTTGAGCGAATCTCGAACTATTTGAAAAAGGATAAAGCGGCACCGGATGCCAGTGACGTAAAGCTATTGGGAGTTGTTGTTACAGGCACTGCTAAGGAGCTGCAAAGCCTTAGAGGAAAACCGTATGTAAATACGGCAGTACTCGGCGCGGTTGTGGATAAATATTAAGCTTATAGAAAAAATACTGAAGAGGTTGTCACATAAGTGTTTAACAGAGCAGCGATTCTCCTGTTATTGGAGGATCGCTGCTCTGCGTTGCCCAAGCATTCTGAGTCTATCATAACTAATTACTCTTTAGCGTACAACGCATATATACCATGGGTAAAGTAAGAATAAGTTCGCAACCTACCCTATCAAACCTACGTCCATTTGGCCGACCACAGCTTCATTTCCTTCAAAATTTGATGCAAATCCTCACCTTTTGGAGTTAAAGAATATTCCACTGTCACCGGTACGGTAGGAAACACATGGCGTTCTAGTACACCGTGTTCCTCTAAATGGCGAAGAGTACTAGTCAAAGCACGAGGGCTGACATTAGTAATTTTTCGCTGAAGCGCTCCAAAGCGTTGGGTACCGTCGAATAACTCTCTTAGTACGAGAAAAGCCCATTTTCCGCCCAATACTTCAAGTGTTTTTTCTACATTACATTCAATAGTAAGTGGGGTTTTAGGGATATAATTATTGCTAGATTTAGCTGTTGTCAAGGAATCTCCTCCTGTTTTGGTGCCACTATACTCTTGTATAGTAACTACTCTAGAGATCATATAGTAAACTAAATTTCACTTCTTCCTATTATATACAAACTATTCTAGAATGAATATGTGCGTTAGGCAAACTGCCGAAATCATAACACGGAACTATGGAAAGGAGCAGTTATTATGAAATATCGTAGATTAGGTGGAACAGGCCTAAAAGTTAGCGAGATTAGTCTGGGAAGCTGGCTGACATACGGAGGCTATGTAGAAAGAGATAATGCTGTTAAAGCCATTGAAACCGCTTACGACCTAGGCGTTAATTTTTTTGATACGGCAAATGTTTACGAAAAGGGTGCTGCTGAGAAAGTGCTAGGCGAGACCTTGCGTAACTATCCGAGAGAATCCTATGTGCTGGCCACTAAAGTATTTGGCGAAATGGGGACGGGGCCTAACGATCGTGGTTTATCCCGCAAGCATATTACGGAACAATGTCACGCAAGCTTGCAGCGTCTCGGCGTAGAATACGTGGATATTATGTATTGCCATCGTTTCGATACGGAAACTCCAATTGAAGAGACCTTACGTGCGCTGGATGATCTGGTTCGTCAAGGTAAGGTATATTATGTCGGTGTAAGTGAGTGGACTGCGGCGCAAATGACAGATGCGTTAGCTGTAGCAGACCGCTATTTACTGGATCATATCGTGGTTAACCAACCAATTTATAATATGTTCGAACGTTATATTGAGAAAGAAATTATTCCGCTAGGCGAGCGACGTGGCATTGGACAGGTTGTTTTTTCTCCACTGGCTCAAGGGCTGTTAACTGGTAAGTATAACGCGGACATCCCTGAAGATAGCCGTGCGGCTAAGCTGGATCGGTTGAAAAAGGCGATTACAGAAGAGAAGATTGAAAAGGTTCGCCAACTAAGCGGGGTAGCTGCGGAGCTGAATATTTCTGTGGGAAATTTGGCTTTGGCTTGGATTCTGCGTCAGCCTAATGTAGCAAGTGCGCTAGTGGGTGCCAGTCGTCCGCAGCAGGTAGAAGAGAATGTTAAGGCTTCGGGAATAGAACTTTCCGAGGATATTTTGAAGAAAATAGAAGAGATTCTTAACTAGAGATAGATTCATAAAAAAGGAGATATGATCATGGCGAAAGTAGTTGTTACTGGCGGAAGCGGGATGCTCGGCAGATGGGTGGTCCGGCATTTTGTTGAGCAAGGGTATGAGGTTGTGAATGTGGATACGCAAAAATCTCCAGATTCCTTGTGCCAAACGATCATTGCTGATTTGAATAATTTAGGTGAAGTGTACGGCGTACTAGCAGGCGCTGATGCAGTTGTGCATCTGGCTGCGATCCCAGCCGCAAATATAAAGACGAGTGAAGTCACCTTTCAAAATAATGTAGTATCCACCTATAACATTCTGGAGGCTGCTGCTGGACTAGGCATTCGCAAAGTAGTTATTGCTTCCAGTGAATCCTCTTACGGCATCTGTTTTGCGGTTAACCCGTTGGGACCCCAGTATGTACCGATGGATGAAGATCATCCACAACTTCCTGAAGACAGCTACGGTCTATCTAAAGTTGTGAATGAAAAGACAGCAGAGATGTTCCAGCGCAGAACGGGTATACAAGTCGTTTCCCTAAGAATCGGAAATGTCATTGACCCATCGACGTATGAACGTTTCCCTTCCTTCATTCATGATCCCGCGCAGCGTGATCGGATTCTGTGGAGTTATATTGATACACGGGATGTAGCGACAGCTTGCCAATTGGCGATTGAAACGGACGGATTGGGCGCAGTTGCTCTTAATATATGCGCAAATGAGACCAGTATGGCTGTTCCTAGCAGAGAGTTAATGGCCGCACGTTATCCAGAGGTGACGGATTTCCGCCAGCCGCTGGAAGGCCATGAGTCGTTACTCAGCAATGCGAAGGCGAAGAAGCTGCTGAATTGGCAGCCAAAGCACTTATGGCGAGATTACGTTAACGAATAAATGACGAGCCAGGTTTACTTTTACTATAAATGAGAGTTCAAAAAGTACGTTTTTTGAACATCCTCTATAAGGAGCGTGTGAAATGAAGGTATTATTTATCGGAGGTACGGGACTGATTAGTCAGGCTGTATCCCCGCTCGCCGTAGAACAAGGAATAGAGCTGTATTTGTTCAACAGAGGACAAAGAGGCGAATTCGTTCCGGATGGGGCGAAGGTGATTCAAGGTGACATTCGTAATCCGGCGGAGGCTGCCGAAGTATTGCGAGATTATGAATTTGACGTAGTGGTAGACTGGATCGCTTTTACACCGGAACATGTGCAGACAGATATTGACCTGTTTACAGGTAAAACGAAGCAGTACATTTTTATCAGCTCGGCCTCGGCTTATCAGAAGCCACAGCGTAATTATATAATCACAGAAGAGACACCCCTGGAGAATCCTTATTGGGAATACTCGAGAAATAAAATTGCTTGTGAGCAGCTATTGATGGAAGCACACAAGAGCAGCGGATTCCCGGTTACGATTGTTCGTCCTTCCCATACTTACGGAAATACAGCCATCCCTGCGGCACTCACGAGCGGACAGCATCCTTGGTCCTTGATTGATCGTATCCGTCGTGGCTTGCCTTTAGTCATCCATGGAGATGGAACATCTTTGTGGACACTGACGCATAACTCAGATTTTGCCAAAGGGTTCGTCGGATTGCTTGGGCATCCGGAAGCGATTGGGGAGGCCATTCATATTACTTCTGATGAGGTGTTGAACTGGAATCAGATCTATGCGGCCATTGGGCAAGCGGCAGGTGTGGAGCCGAAAGTGGTTCATATCTCAACAGACTTTATCACAGCCTTCTCCCCTCCAGGGACGGCGGATGGCTTGATCGGCGATCAAGCGGTCAGCAGTGTTTTTGACAATCGTAAAATCAAACGTCTCGTGCCTGACTTCCAGGCTGCCGTTCCTTTCTCTGAAGGGATAAAGCAGTCAATTGCTTGGTTCGAGGCTCATCCAGATCAATGCACGGTTGATGCGGAATGGTCTGCTTTACTAGATCATTTGATCGAGAAACATGGAGTTGAGGCCAAGCCTCTATCCTTTTACTCATAAGGTTTGTACGGATAATATTTAAAGATGGTCTGTTCCTAAGGGAGCAGCCGTTTTTTTTGGGTTTGTCTCGCTCAATGTAAGGTTATGGAATGAATCAGCAAATCATGAATATACTCTCACTACCTTAAATTCCGTTAAAAAGGAGTCCTGGCCATGCCAACACATCCCTTTGTCTCGCGTTTTTTTGTAAACTCAGATGCAAGCCGTGAGAAGTTAATTTATGATTTGCCAGAATCCTGGTGGAGCCGTCCCTTTGAATATGAGTGGTGTATTAACTTTATTTCACCACATGGTGTGGTGCTGGATGCTGCTTGTGGAATTCCTCATCCCTTGAAATTTTATTTAGCTGGGGTATGTGCAGAGGTTTATGCTTGCGATATGGACAGCAGGGTTATTTACCGGGAGGACATCCTAGATGCGATTACTGATGAGATCGGGGAAAAAGCGGCAAAGCAGGTTATAGCTAGAAGAACTAACAACTTGCATCTTGCTCAGGCCAATCTTGCGGCTCTTCCATATGAGGATGAGAGCTTTGACACTATTTTTTGCATATCAGTGCTGGAGCATTTGACCTTAGAGGATACGGTGGGCACTTTACGGGAATTTCACCGAACGTTGAATGAAGAGGGGCTGCTCGTGCTAACGTTTGATTACCCGACGGTAAACTTAAATCTTATGAATGATTTGCTGCTGCAGGCTGGTTTTCAATATTGGGGGGAGACGGATTTTGAGTTGCCTGCAGATGCTGTGTCCACAGATTTGTGGGGTGGGTTACAATGCTTCCGGGCTGTTTTGAAAAAATCAAAGGCATAACAGGTCTTCTTACCCTTAAATTAATAATCTATTTCCAGTAAGCTAGAATAATAGCTAATATAGATTCCATAATGAGGATAGGAGGCTGTATTTTTTGAGATTAGGGTCGAATGTACTGCGCAGCATGCTACTTACTACACTTCTATTATCACTGATCCTCCCTTCTACGATTGCATCTAGTGCAGCTTCGCCATCTTCAGAACCTATCAGACTTGCTTTTGCTGGTGATATTCTCTTGGACGGTTTTGTGGGTGATCAGATCGCGAAATACGGAGTGAACTTTCCGTTTGTAAAAGTCGCACCTACCTTGCAAAAGGCAGATATCGCCTTCGCGAATCTGGAAACGCCAGTGTCTATTCGAGGGAAGGCAGCAGAGAAAACCTTTGCCTTTAGGTCCAAACCAGCAGTGCTTAGTGGCTTAACCTATGCTGGGATTGACGGCGTATCTTTGGCTAATAATCACATTTTAGATTTCGGAACAGACGCTATGCTTGATACACTGGTGCATCTGGATCGAAACAAGATTGGCCATACAGGAGCAGGCAAAGATGTAGAGGAAGCGTTCAAACCGTATACAAGGACGGTAAAGGGGAAGAAGATCGCTATCTTAGGTGTAAGTCGAGTGCTTTCAGGGCCTTCTTGGTATGCCGGCAACAATAAACCGGGAGCTGCCTCAGCGTACACCTCGCAGCCTATGCTTACGGCTATTCAGAAGATGTCTAAGGAGAATGATTACACGATTGTGTACATTCACTGGAATGAAGAGTTTAAGGATTACCCTGAACAATACGCCCGCACGCTAGCCAAACAGATGATTGATAGTGGTGCAGATATCATACTCGGCGCACACAGCCATTGCCTGATGGGCATCGAATACTACAAAAATAAACCGATCTATTATTCACTTGGAAACTTTGTGTTTAATCGTTCAACACGTGGTGGGGAAAAAACCCTTCACTCGATGCTAGTGAATTTTGAGATTAATGATGCCCAGGTGACGAGTAAGATTACGCCAGTCAAGATTATTGGGGGACAGCCCAACTTTATGGATGATTCTTACAATAGGAAGACGATCAAGCTAATGAATAACCTTTCTTATAATGCAATTATTGATGCGAATGGCAGGGTTACGGAGAAGGTATTATAACGATAGAATAGATCGACCAGAGATCACTGGTCGGTTTTTTTTGTAATTAAATTCAATTAATTATGCTAAATTTATCCAATATTTGATCTTTCTATTAATAATATGTAATACTTATATTAAATCAGTACATAGTAGAAAGCTGGATTGTCGAAAAAAGTAGATGCATAAAGCATAAATAGTCTGTATTAATTCTACTAAACGTTTCTTTGCTCTGATATACGTCGGAGTGTTTCCAGACTTGATGTATTGGGTAAATGATGGTATCAATTGGGATACTCTGCAAGCTGATTTGTAATCGCAATGTTGGATATTTATTAATTTCAAGACGAATAAATTGGATCGCTTTACAGCATTTTGTCGAAAGTGTACATATTTTTGTCGAATAATTGTCGATAAATATCATATTTTGTAGAAATAAAATTGACAGGGAATGAATAGCACTTTAATATTAGAGTATAGCGTAATCATTACTATCACATAGAAGCCTACATAGCTTTTAGCAAAAATGATTATTAATGTGAATTTAAGGGAGGATGTACGATGATGAAAGCGACAGGCATAGTAAGAAAAGTAGATGAATTGGGACGTATCGTAATTCCTATTGAACTACGTAGAACGATGGGAATTGACATAAAAGACCCGCTCGAGATTTTTGTAGATGGAGAGAAAATTATTCTTAGAAAATACGAGCCAACTTGTATCTTCTCCGGAAGCGCAGAGAACCTCATCAATTTCAAAGGTAAAATGGTAAGCAAAGATGTTCTCGATGAGCTGATTTCTAGCTTTGACAGAGTATAATCGATAGATTACACATTTTTGCTAAAAAAGAACCGGTACAGCAAGCACAATTTGTGCATGCTGCCGGTTCTTTTTTATGATAGCACAACAAAAAAAGCAGCAAATCCCCTAGAATAATAGGAAACCTACTGCCCACATGATCCTTATTCAGACTCCAGCACACTTTGAATTTTTTTGATAAAGGCTTCATATTGCACAAGGCCCAATTCCATACACAGCTTTTGGTAAGGGGACAGTTTGCAATCTAGTTGCTTTAATTTCTGATCAAGATCATCGTACATTGCCTGCTTTTCTATCAATGCTTGCCGAAGTAGATTATCTATGTTCTCTTTATCGGTCTTATCTCCGAAATACAGATGCATAAAAAAGTCTGAACGCAGAACTTCCTTTTCTGCCGGTGTTTGCAAGTAAGCATGGAACTGATCCAAGCCGGCACGGGTAATGGTAAATACATTTTTGTCAGGTTTGCCTTCCTGCCGTATGGATTCTTTGGTGATTAGGTCCAGCTTCTCCATCTTGCTCAGGGTTGGGTAGATGGTGCCGTAGCTGGCATCAAAGAAAAAAGAAAAGTATTCCTCGAAATGCCGTTTTATCTCATAACCCGAATGAGGTTTTTCACTTAATATCCCTAGAATGACATCTTGTATATTCATGAATCGTTGTCGCTCCTCTCTTTCATCTCCTACCATATCACAACTGCATTTCGCTCTCAATTTGAAAAGGCATAACCAAGGAGGCAAACTAAATAATTACGCATTTGCTGGTACGGGCTCTTGTTCTTGTGATAACTGAGTTTCCTTGCGAATGAAGGTTAGGATAATGCTTAATCCAGCTATTGCTGCACCAATGCAGAGTAGATAGAACATATCTTTCCATATACCAGTACCTCCGATAACCAGGTCGAGCATGCCATTTACCGCGTAGTAAGCAGGTGAGAAGGGACCGATCCAGCTATAAAAAGGAGAAAGCACATCGCGAGGAATTGTTGCTCCGGAAGCTAACATTTGTATGGAGAGAAGTGCGATATTTAGCCAGGCGCCAGCGTCGCCGAGTAGCAGCAGACTGAACTGTGCAAGAATCATGCAGGAGAGAATCACAGTGAACTCGAACAGCCACATGAGCAGAAAGCCATGGCTGGAGTGGATACCGAGTGAGTTAACCATGATAGTCCCCACTAGAGAGGTTAGTACAGCCGTTGCACTCATAATGGCAAACCGGGCTGCAAGGCGATCCCATTTACCAAATTGACCCGATAAGTTGGAAGAGGCTTTTTGCAGATTCATGGCGAGTAACATAGCTCCGGTAAAGGAGGCAGTAACAATCATTAACGGAACCATAGTTTGTGCAAAATTAGTTGTGGGATTGATGACTTCAACGTTTGCGGAGATTCGGCTGCTTGCTGCACTTTTGATGATCTCTGCTTGTGCTTGCGGCAGCTTCATAGCTTCGAGGGTTTGGTTTAGTGCTGTATTACTGCTTTGAGTGTTCATGACAGCCGTGACTTTAAGGGCTACAGTCTGCATAACATTGCTAACCATTTGCGGATTAGATTCATTTATGAGGTAACGGAGTTCAGTCTTTCCGGATGGATTACTAACCGCTCCGGTGAACCCTTGTGGAATATTGATAATCATGCGGATTTCTCTATGCTCAAGGGCTTCCTTGGCAGCTTTTAGTGGAAGGTCCTGTCTGGTTACGAACTGAAGGGAATGGGTAATGCCATCGACTACAGGCTGAGCATTCGCACCATCCTCATTCACAATAGCAATGGGCAACCGATCTACCCGATCAGTTACATGATCATACCCTGTAATCCAGATTAAGCTGAAAAAGACTTGGAACAACAGTGCAGTTATAATCCCGACGATGGTAGCAGGCTGCTTGAGGAAGCGCATGATTAATGGACGTGACATGGTTATCTCTCCTTTATATTTCAACATGTTATATTACAAGTTGTAATATAACATGTTGAAATATAAACTGCAACAAGAAAAGTGGAGAGCATGGACATTCCGAAGTGATATCATATATCATAGGGCTTGTACTGGAAATTTCGTGCAGATGAATGTGCTTACCTGAAGCAAAAGAGAATGGGGAGGAACAACAGATGAGTAAAGAGGTACAAGGAACAGAACTGAACGCGGTTCACTCGGAGTTGAACAAGCCGGAAGCGATTGTTTTTGATATGGATGGAACACTGTTCCAGACTGAAAGTCTTTTATTACCTGCATATCATAAAATGTTCGATATTTTGCGGGAAGAGGGATTATACTCAGGACCAACACCGCCGGAAGAGCTTATTCTAAGCGGCTTAGGGATGCTATTGGCAGATATTTGGAAGAAGGTTATGCCTGATGCCGATGAGGCAGTGCACCGCCGTGCAGATGAGCTGCTATTGCAGCTTGAGGTCGAAGGACTTGAAGCAGGTGGGACGTTACTGTATCCTCAGGTGGTCGAAACACTGACTGCTCTAAAAGAGCGTGGAGTACGATTGTTTGTGGCTAGTAATGGGCTGGAGGAATACATTCACAGTATAGTTGTGGTGCATGAGCTTAAAGAGTTATTTGAAGGATTGTATAGTGCGGGTGGTCAAGGCACTGCTACGAAGACAGAATTGCTACGCATTTTGCTGGACAATCATGGAATCAAGAGTGCCTGGATGGTAGGCGATCGCTCGTCCGATGTGGAGGCAGGTAAGGGAAATGCTCAAACCGTCATCGGCTGTGCGTATGCAGGTTTTGGCCGTCAGGATGAGCTGAAGGGCTCCGATGTAATTATCACTTCCTTTGATGAGTTGATACACTTGTACGACAACGCATTGGTTAGCGAATAGGAATATCGCGATTTATATTTGGTAAAAGAATAAAAGGCAAACCTCATCTAAGCAGAGGGTTGCCTTTTTTAATGTTAAGGTTCTAAATGCAGATGCAGGAATAGCTCAAAGCTAAAAAGATATACATAAACAAAGGGAATGATCCGATAGATCATGGAAAGGGGTTATTCCTATGTGATGATAAGGAATCGAGAAGCATGTTAAAGGAGTATAAAAAATGATAATGAGCTTCCTTTTTATTGCTTTAAGCGCTGCACTTGGAGTGGGCATGTGGTTTTTAGTAATAGGTATAGTCTTTTCTATTGGTGGCGGAGACTTATTTATAGTTACTCATTATGATTCCTTATTTTTTTATATTGCTGTTTTTTTGTTGTGTATCGTGAGCTATCTTTTGTTTATAAAACATCTATTAGAGAAGGACTTACAGCTCTTGCTCCATATTTGTGTGGGTACCACTATACTCTTCTTTTTTCTAACGCCTTGGCTCAGCTAATCAAAATCTTCAATACAACGAGTTTTTCTAATATAAGTTCCTCAGAACATCAGAAGTCATACAACAACCGCACTTTCTGCATATTGCAGAGAGGCGGTCGTTTTGTTGTTGAGTATCATTTTATTCCTCAGTAGTCTTAGCTGTGGTTGGGGCACCTTTGTTATTATATAGCCATAACGCGTATTCTAAAGGTCGCACTAGTGCTTTGCGATAGGTGTTGCCGTCCCCTGATCGGGCAAACACTTCACGTGCAGGCTTTGGATTAACCTCCAGCACATAGATTTTTCCTTCTCGATCAATGGCAAGATCCAGTGCAAGTTCACATAAGGCTCCGAAACTTTCTTCCAAGAAGGCAGCGGCATCAAGACCTAACCTTTCGGCAGTTTTCATAACCTTATCGGTCTTATCTTGACTACCCAGCCATTCCTTCAGGAGCGTTTCAGCTCGAACGGCGTGCCCACCGCCATGAAGATTTGAGGTTACGCTTCGGGCGGCACCGACCCTTGCTGCCATACCTGTCAGCTCCCAGACGCCTTGCCCATTCTTTTGAACGAGCATGCGATAATCATGGAAACGTCCACCAGGCAGACGTAGTGGAATCCCCTGTTGGACGAGGAAACGTCCACCAATACACCATTGTCGAACGATGGAATCCAATCGGGAGGCAGAGACCTTTCGGGGTGGAATAATCCGGCGATCTTGGCGGCGGCCCTGAATATCAAATACCCCTTTAGTGTTCTTTACCCGCTCAATTCTAAGGATACCGCGTCCACCTGTGCCGTTTGCAGGCTTGATATAGAGGACCGGGCTCTGCTTTAACATTCGGTGCAGATCCGCAGAGGAGTTATACAGTAATGTTTCTGGCATATGCTGCCGGAAGCGACTCTTTTGTGAGAACGTTTGGTGAATGGTCCATTTGTTGCGCAGTGGACGATTCAGAAACAGCAGATGTTTATAGTGTTCACGGAAACGAAGCAATTGTTGAAAGCGCGTGCTGCGCTGGATGCGGCAACGGTCATAAATCATGTTCGGGAAGGAACGCCATTTACGTGACCATTTCCCGCTCTTTGGATCAAAGACAAGGGCATGGATCTGCTCTTTGCTGGGATGGACATCCATGGGGGTAAACACAAAAACATCCAAGCCCATTCGATTGCCCTCAATGATCATTCTCCGGTACACGGCCTTTTCTTCAAGCTGCTTGGCTTCATTTATATACAAAGTAAGAATGCCTAAGACGGGCTCTGGCACAGGAGTTCACCTTCTTGTGGAGAGTTTGTAGTACTGACGGTATTCTGTGGTGACCGGATCAATAAAGTTGGCTTGCCAGTAGGGCCACTAGTAAGCGCCACTGCGGCAAGACCAACATTGAAACACATTTTCAGACTGGCTGTATTATCGCTGGCAACACTGCATTCCAGACGGCCTAAACGCTTTAACTGGGCGGCCATAAGGGCGGTGCCCGTATGCCTATTTCGGTATAAGGGATGCACGGCAACGAGACAAGCCTCTTCACCGAAACCGGATACGAAGCTTACTCCTGCTAGCTGGCGCCCATTCTGACCGCGTACGGTGGCGACAAGCAGCGAGACACCCGGCTCTGACAACTGTTCTGGAGTTAATCGGGCCATTACCTTGCAAGCTTGGTTTGTAATCCGACGCTCCCCATGCTCTCTTATAAACTCAAGCAGTCCGGTTAGCCGCGATTTCCACTTTTTAGCATCAGTGTCGTAGATAGAGGATATCTGCATGCTGTGTCACATCCTTTAATGGATTCTATTTGATATGGCGTGCTAAGTGCTGGCCATATTGAAAGATTCGCTCCAAAGAAAGCTTGCGAATCGCAGGCTCATCAAATTTCATCGGCCGGGAGTTTGCCTCAAAGAACCAGAGTCCGCCGTTCTCATCGACACCGAGATCCATCGACATCTCCCCGAGCATAGAATCAGAGGCTCTTTCAATTTGTCTGGCAATTAACAGAGCAGTTGTAGGTACACTTTTTAAGATTGAGGCTGCTCTTTCGGTTCCAAATGTGCTTTCCAGCATGGTGGAGGGCTCCTCGATACTTCCGCCACGAGGTACATGCGTAGTGATGCTGCGGGCACCAGCTAGACGCGCACCTATGCCAGTCATTGCCCAGCCGCCTCTGCCGTTTTTCTGCAGAAGTACACGTAGATCAAATGGTCGTCCTCGGTGAGTTGCTAGTTCAATAGCTTGCTGTACGATATAGCGTGAGCTTCCCTTTTCTTTGCCTATCCGTGCCCAGAGGCGTTCTACTGAGGCAGCTTTGTAGGTCACATTTTTTTTGCCGCTTTGAATTTGCAGACGATAGGGTAAGGTGGTATCTGCACGGTATTTTAAACGCATAATTCCTTTACCTGCTTTGCCATTCTCAGGTTTAAGATAGAGACTGGTATGATTATTTAGCATGGCAATAAGCGTGTTTGCACTGCGTAAACGTCTGGTTTTTGGAACATGCTTCGAGGTAGCATACGAGCCTTTCAACCATTCAAATAGACTCCATTTATTGAAAAAATATGGATTATATAGCTTAATGCCTGGATGTTCCAGGCATTGAGCTATTTTGCGTACGACAGCAGGTTTTTCCTCATCCTCACGGGTAGGAATTCGGTTATATATGATTTGTGGAAGAGGTACCGGAATGCTGTACCATATTCTTCCGCTGGATGATGGGACATAACCGTTCACCATCCGTTCCTCAAGCTTCAAGTCACGGACAGTGACGACGTAGACAAGAAATCCCAGTTCCTTGCCTGTGCGAATGATGTCCCGGAAATTATTACGGTTGCCATTAAAATGCCTTACTTTATCGCTGGTTGTCAGTATGGCAATAACGGGTTTTGTTTCATCCGGAATATGGGTGTTCACATCTCATCCCTCCTGCGGAATTTGCTGAGGTATAGACAATGCTCCAGAATGTGCTCGATGGAAGCTTTGCCCTCAGCGCGCAGGGAAGGATGACGGAAGATGGAACGTCCTGGTTTGGCGTTGGCCTCGAACATCCAGATGTCTTCATCCTGATCAATGCCGAGATCAAAGCCAATTTCACCGAGCAAATGACGATGCTGGATTTCTAAGGATTCTGCCAGCTTAATGGCTGTACTCTTCGCACGCTGTAATACTTCATCTGCTCGGCTGCCGAATACACGCCCGAGCGCCTGCCCAGGTGTAAGCAATGCCCCCCCGTTTTTGAGGTGAGTGGTGACACTGCCCCGGCCGGCTTTCTTAGCGCCAATACCGACTACAATCCATTGATTACTGCCGTTTTTATGCATATGGAATCGGAAGTCAATGGGGCAGCCATCAATTTCAATCAAACGTATTCCTTGTTGGACGATATAATTTTGCAGGCCTTGACCGTGTCGTGACCGAAGCATACGCATGAGGCTTTCAAAGGTAGTGAAGCGCAGAAGTACGTTTTTTCCACCTTTGCGGTAGCGGGCAAAATATCCTTTTTTCGGCAGATAGGTAAGTCGGTAAATCCCGTGACCCAGGCTGCCTGCGGAAGGTTTGTAATATACAAAATGGTGGTGATCCAGCATTTCTCTCATTTTTTCGGAGGAGGGATTGCTGTGTGTCTCAGGTACGTAACGGTTTGCAGCTCCGTCATTCTCTAGCAACCGATAAATATCGGACTTATTGAAAAAGCTCCAGTTGAAGTAAGGGATTTTCTTGCGCATAAAGCGTTCGCGAAGCTGGTTGATATAAGGTGAAGTCTCCGCTCTCCGACTGGGTAGCCGATTGTAGACGACATCAGGCAGAGGAACCATTTTACGTTCGAATTTGCCGCCTGCGGTTAAGAAATAACCATAGACCTGCTCCTGTTGCCAGTTGATATCACGCGGCATAAAGGCAAATATATAACATTTGTTACTGCCTTCCCGCAGTAACTGCTTTATAAAGCCAGTGCGAGAACCGAAGGGTTGATTTGGAGATGCTGGCCCATCGGTCAATACACCGACCAAAGGTCCAAGCTGTACCTCGTCGTTTTGCAGATTGCGTAAATAGATACCACCAGATTTCGGAACCTTGATAGCACTCTTTACACCAGTGGCGAGGAATAGATGATTTCCGGCGCGCTTGATGGGCTTGATCATGGTCGGGATGGCATCTTTACCGAGTCTAAGGCGAATGTTCTTCTTCCCGGTTAATTTCAAGCTTTTCATCAGTGCACCTGATACATATACAACTCTTTGGGGCTGCTTAGTAAAATGCACATTGCAAAAAGTGAGACTCATTTATGAATCCTCCTTAGGAACCATTGTTATCATTCTCCCGTTTATAACGGAGCTGTCCGTAGATAGGGATGGTATCCGTCGCTGTGTGAGTAGCAGATGGCGCGCATAAGACAGTGGATTCTCGGCGGCGAGCTTAGCAGCCCGGCGGTCGCCCGTCAGCCGGAATACCGTGCGCCCTGGCTTGGAATTTGCTTCAAGTAAATGAATCCGACCGCTCGAATCAATACCGAAATCTAGGCCGAGTTCTCCAAGCCTACCGCATGCAGCCTCCAGAAGAGGAGGCAAGTATGCAGCTTCTGCAGCAAGCTCCTGCATGATGTCTTTTCCGTCCTGACCATATTCTGCAAGCAAAAAGGGCAAAGGAGGAACCGCAGTTCCACCGCCATGCAGGTTCGAAGTCAGTGAACCATGATTACCCAGCCGAACGGCCATGCCAGTAAGATCCCAGCGACCGAGGCCATTCTTTTGCATCAATACACGCACATCGAACGGTTGCCCCTTACGATTAGTTAGGTGCAGATAAGGCTGTATAATATAGCGGCGTGTGCCGATAAATTCATGAATCCAGTTCAGTCCTTCATCCTGCGAGCTGAATACATATTGAAAGGGTGTATTTGTCCCATCACGCCCTCGTACTCTTATGCCTCCTCCAGAGCGTCTGTTCTGCAGTATGGCATGTAATGTACGTTTGCCATGAGAGCCTGCTTTGGGTTTTAGGAAGACCCCGTATTCTCTTTCAGCGAGCATATTGCTTAACTTGCGTGTACCGGTATAAAGAACAGTTTCCGGCAGTAAAATAGCGGCTCTTCGGTTACGCTTCAAGATCTCGTATACGCACCATTTATCAGGTAGACCTCTTGACCAAGGTAGTGAGCGGTGAAGGAAAGAGAGTGCAGACGAGGCTTCTTTTCTTTCTTTCGGACTATTGTAAAAACAACGATTATAAATGATATCTGGTGGTGTAGAGGTCGTATTGTGCCAGCTTCCGTCTTTCCATGTATAACCGGTTATAGATGACCCGTCTGCCGCTACTCCGTCCGGATGAAACACGAGGACTTTAAGGTTATAGCGCGGAGCTGCACGGCATAAATGACTGCAAAATTCTGGCTCGGCAATCGGAGGATTCCCGTGGCGACGGCCCGTCATAATGCCGAGGAACCCCATAGCTGTTTCAGTCATTGTGTCCTCCTTATAAACCGGCCAAATAGCGGCAATACAGAATCATTTGCTTGACGGACGGTCTGATTTTTTGATCGTTTAGCGGTGTATTATCGTTCTTGGAAGGTTTGGAGTTAACCTCCAAGAGCCATATTCGTCCGGATTGATCCAGTGCCAGATCGATTCCGAGCTCTCCGAAATGAGCAGGGATAAAGGTTTCTACTCCTCTTGCAATGGCTAGTGCTGCTCTTGGAAGCTGAAGCTGTACGCTATCCTTGGTACCTGGAGGAAGGCTGCTCTTGCTAACGGCTTCACGGACAGTACTGAGACTGCCACCTCTTGCTAGATTGGAGACGAAATGATTGCTACCAGCGGTGCGAGCGACAATGGAGGTAACGCCCCATTTTCCGGTACCATTCTTCTGTACAAGTGCTCGGAAATCTACAGGACGCTTACCGAGCTCCATCAAAGGTAATCCTTGTTGAATCTGGTAGCGCGTTGTCTTCATCTTGGGAGCAATGGACTGATACAGTTTAGCTAATGTTGGGTAGCTTTGCTTGCGTGTACCTATAGAGGTAGTAGATAACAAACGGTATCCTCCGCCTTCATCTTTGGAGATTCGGAGAATGCCTTTGCCGAGACTGCCCCGTACAGGCTTTAGAAACACGCTTGGGTATTGGCTGCACATTTTCTTTACAACAGCAAAACCGTTTAAAGCATGCGATTCCGGTAAATACCGCTTCAATGAAGGGTCTTGCGCTAAAGCTTCAAATACTTCTGTCTTGTCAAGAAATTTTTCGTTGAAGAAATGCGTTCCATACCGTGATTTTACATCCGCCAAAAAATGCTGTACGCTAGGTTTATTCTCCACCTTTCGCGTCGTTAGCCGATTGTTGATTACATCGGCGATGGGCAGACTCATTTTCCTCCAACCCTCGTTGTATACCCAGCCCTGGATGGAAGAGCTGCTTGTTTCCAGCGCTTCCGGGGTAAAGAAATATACATAGGCGCCTTGTGAGTGGCAGGCATTTGTTAATTCTCGACAGAACATGGTAATGGGTCCAAACAGCCTGTCGAGATTATCTGGATGGTCACGGCTGACGAGTACACCGATCAACGGTCCAAGTCGCAAGGTACGACTTACAGAGCTGTATGAAGCGTTGAGGGTTTGCCGATGTTTCCATCCGGTCCGCCGCGCCAGTCCTTCGCTTACACGCAGGCTTTCGGATTTGGGAGCCGGGATAATGGTAACCTCCTGCCGGAAAGAGCCGAAAGCCAGCTGGAGCGTTCCGTGAGACGGGATTTTGAGTCTTTTCATGGATCGTTCGCCAAGCATTATAGCGTTTTCCTGCAGGATGCCCGTGTGGACCGTATGGACCGGGATCTTGAATTGGGACATCGTGGATCTCCTTCCGGTAGGCAGCATGATGCCGGCAATTTGGTAGCTAAGGGTTACATATCATTCATCATATGGAGACATATGACCCTTGGTGATTGACCTACTCTTTAAAAACCTTGCCGCATCATTTCATAAGTCTGACCCAAGAAGCGAAACAAGCATGGGATGAATCAATATTTGGAAACTTAAGCGTATGCTTCCGGTGCGAGTTTTGTACGAAGTAACTCTAGGAAGCGAACGCTAACAAAACTTAAGCAACGCTTTCGAAATGAGTTTTGTACGAAGACGAATCGAGAAGTAGTGACTTACAAAACTTTTAGGAGGAATCATAATGAGTATTCATGACAAAGCACATGAACTGGCGAAAGCCATTAAAGAAAGCACTGAGGTAGCGGATATCACCAACGCGATGAAACTGGTAGAAACAGATCCTGAAGCCAAGGCGATGCTCGACAACTTCCGCAATGGTCAATTGGAGCTTCAACAACGGATGATGAGCGGAGACATGCCTCCGCAGGAAGAAATGGAGAAAATGGAGAAATTATTCGAGGTGCTTAACATGAATCTTGGGATTCGCCGTCTGTTTGATGCAGAACGCCGTCTGAGTGTTGTAATCGAGGATGTAAACAAGATCATTACCGAGAGCTTGTCGCAATTGTATGGCGAATAAACGCTTTTAGTAAGCGGGTATTCACCTGAAAAGTTTGATCAGTGCAATCTAAATAGGGTGTTCCCGAAGCCGTTTGGCATTGGGAACACCCTATTTATTCTTGTGACTAGCACATGAGTAAACTCGCTAATCTTGTTTTCCTTCGATTGCGCAGAGAAGAATACCAGCAGCCAAACCTAGGCGGCGATCAAGCATTCCCTTGGGATCCTCAGAGAAGTCAGCGATGATTTTAGTAACGAATGGATTAAAATTTTGTTTGAAAGTCGGGATCGTTGTATCATTCATCTCGATATTATATTTTTGAGGGATAATAGAGATGAAGCGGCGGAGTATAGCCATTGCGGTGCTATCTTCCTTGATTTTTCCGATTTCCTGATCATGATGATCGAGAATCGTCCATTCATCCTTCAAAATCGATTTGAGTCCCTTACGCCGGAGAGCACCAACATGCTCGCCAGTCTCCGAATCATGCACATCATAAACGGCACTAAAGTCGATGGCATTGCGGGCTTTTATACGCAGAAGCTCCTTTTGCATAGACTCATCCGTGTACAGTGCAATATCCTCTTTCAACTTGAATGCTTTCATTTGTGAATAGAGTACAAGCTGCTCGGCGTTATCATAAATATGAAGCTTCGCACCCATGATGGAAAATACCTTTTTTCGAATTATGTATTCGGTATGAGTATAAGTTGCATTCAATTCTAAATCGCCCCCTAAATGAAATTATCATCTCATATATAAGCTTTGCTAGCTATAAAAATGCGTATTATTTTATATAATTTTTTGAATAGAAGTATATTTTTATGGACTTGTCTCATATTACGGGCTTCATGTTCATAGAGTAGAGATATAGATTTAATCGAATATCTTGTCTACGAGGAGCTGTGGGTTATGAGAAAAAGAAACAAGTTTAAACATGGTGTTTATCTGTTGCTGGCGTTGGCCATGCTTTTGTATGCTCTGCCGAAGTTATCGCTTGCGAATGGGCCTAGCTGGGTATTTGGCTTTGGGGTGGTCTGGTCACTTTTTGCCTTTATGGTTATTGCAGCACATCTGCATTTTATTATTGGTGTTGATGAGGAGAAGACCAAGCGTTTGGAAGCTGTGCGAAAAGCAAAATTGGAGCAATGGCAGTCCAAATGGAAAGAAGAAACTAGAGTTACACAAAGATCATAGAATTGGGTAGCTTCCTTAAGTAACTAGATTTAAATATTCCCGTGGAAAACGCTGAAATGGCGAAAAGAAGGGTATAAATCCCCTAGATTCTCGTGAGAAGCGCCGAATTAGCTAAAAGAAGGGTATAAATCCCCTATATTCCCGTGAAAAGTGCCGAATTAGCTAAAAGAGGGGTATAAATCCCCTAGATTTCCGTGAAAAGCGCCGAATTAGCTAAAAGAGGGGTATAAATCCCCTAGATTCACAGAAAAGCCCACTAGCGTAAGCCAGTGGGCTTTAAAATTGCCCGCAAATCAGGGGGATTAAAGTTATCTTGTACCTGTAAAAGGATTGATCTCATCCGAGAGATCTTTTCCAGCTTTCTTTTCTTCTGCAGATATCCGTTTACCTAGAGCCGCGTAGTACCACACCGCAGGAACGAGAATCGCGAGTATAAAAAGAAATTGCATAAAGCCATCCCCTTTCACCTCTCCATCATAACATATTTTTCCTTTTTTCTTAAGGGACTATTCTCTATTCGCCTACCCACTACCCCGTTTGTCTAACAAACGGGTTACTCTTTACTGACAGAGCATTCTACTTCAAATACATAACTGGCGCTCCCCTGAGGCCATCTTGCTTGGATTATATACAGATGTTTTCCGCTACCTGCTGCGAGTTGAAAACTGTTATTTTCTACGGAAAGAGCTTCGTCTGGACGTTCCTCACCCGGAAATGAAGCCACAACCTCTATCTCCTTGGGTGCAGATGAGAATTTGAGTTCTACCTGATCACGGCTGATGGCTTTGGGATGTACCTTCTGTTTGGTAACTAATTGATCGTAAGAAGCCATATCTACACAGACGCCTTTGCCATTGTCATTCCAGCAATAAGAGCCTTGAATGGCATCGAATTGCTCACCGCCAACAGTAACTTGAACGTTAGGGGGCTGTGGGTTAGTAGTGTCTGCTGGAGAAATCTTATCTTCTTTAACAGTCGATTGGAATAAGTCCAACAGATCTTTTTTGCTGATATCCGAAAGACGATAGTGACCCGTTTGTCCCGATTTAATGAGTAACCCACTGTTGCTTCCGACGATCCAAAAAGAGAACTCATAACTTATGCCGTCCTTCATGTTTACGGTGGTTCTGTAATCGCTTGGAGCAATATCTAGTTGTCCTTTATCATATTCAGCAGCAGTTATGGCTTGAACGAAACGTTTCAAGGATGATGCTTCAGAAATAGTCGTCACCGGCTGGTCTTTTTCTATTAAGTTAATAGAAACTATATTTTGTGCATCCAGCTCTATTTGGTTTGATTGTTTTACTTCGGTTCTCGTATTTCCACAGCCGATCAGTCCTATGAAAAGCAAAGTAATGGTAAATATTATTAACGTGGTCTTGTTCATATCCACAATGCTCCTTTCCTCTTTCTTTAACTCTCAGACTATAAAAAAGAGGAAAAGGTTGCTAAATAACGGGCAATTAAATTCGAATTCGATGCATATGAATCGGTTGTACTGTGCCATTCTCTCCGTGTATAATGAGTACAGTATAGTACAGATCGGAGTACGGGGGTGTAACAGTTGGAAGGTCAAGGGGATGCAATTACTAAACACGAGCAACTGCTGCAGCATATTGAAAGTCTTAAGGTAGGCTCCAAAATATCTGTTCGTAAGCTTGCAAAAGAAATGTTGGTCAGTGAGGGAACGGCTTATCGTGCCGTCAAGGAAGCTGAGAATCTTGGGATTGTCATTACGAAGGAACGGATTGGTACAGTACGTGTAGAAAAGAAGCCTCGTAACATTTCTGAACAGCTGACGTTTGGTGACGTGGTTGATATTGTGGAAGGTCATGTTCTCGGTGGGGCTAGCGGACTGGGTAAACATCTACATAAATATGTAATCGGTGCGATGAAGGTCGACGCGATGATTCGTTATATAGACGCAGACAGTCTGCTTATTGTGGGTAACCGCGATGATGTTCACTCCTTAGCGCTAGAGCAGGGTGCCGGAGTTCTGGTTACAGGTGGTTTCGGGACGAGTCGTGAAGTGAAGGCATTAGCCGACGAACTGGATCTCCCCATCATTTCATCAAGACATGACACGTTTACCGTGGCATCAATGATTAACCGAGCGATTTTTGATAGATTGATTAAGAAAAAAATTATGCTGGTAGAAGATATTGTCGACAGCAAACCGCGTATGATTACGTTGAAAATTTCAAGCACTGTAGGTGAGCTGCGACAGATTTCTGAGGAAACTGGAGAGCAACGTTTTCCCGTTACAGATGAATGGAACCGAGTGATTGGGATTATCGGCCGACGCGAAGTAGAGGACCTGGCAGAAGGGCAAAGTATTGAAAAGGCTATGGTTCGGAGTCCGGTTACCGCTGCGCTGCATACCTCACTAGCTTCAGCTGCGCAGATCATGATGTGGGAAGGTGTCGATTTCCTCCCCATTGTAGACCGTAACCGCAAATTGGTGGGCTCCCTAACCCGTAAAGAAGTGCTGCAAAGTCTGCGAGATGTCCGTAACACTCCACAGCTTGGGGAGACCTTCGATCATCTCATCTGGAACGGTTTTGCGGATGAGCGGGATGAAGAGGGTCGATTGTTTTTTCACGGCTTTATTACGCCTCAGATGGCCACAGACCTTGGTACCATTTCTGAAGGTGTATTGTCTACGCTAATGACGCTCTCTGCGTTTAAGGCAGCGAAGGATATTACAGGAAATGACTATGTATTAGATAATATGTCCACCTATTTTATCCGGCCGGTACAGATCGAACATGCGATAATTGTAATGCCGAGACTGCTCGAGATAAGTCGCCGTACATGTAAGCTAGAAATAGAGATCAGCTATTCGGATACCCTGGTAGCGAAAGCTGTCCTGATGCTGCAATCCATTGATCACGGCTAATAGATAATGAATCACAAACATGCTAAATAGACTGCCCTCAACGATGATAGAGAGGGTAGTCTATTTTATTCTTGTAATCCTATCAGAGGGATAGTCTAGGCTTTCGACTGGTGTTGTTCCTGGCTACGGCTACGGCTACGGCTACGGCTGTAATAACTATAGCTGCGTATTCCTGAGAAGATGTTAAACACACCGATTAGAAGAAAGGCAGCTTCAACAATGATATTAATGGTGGAGCCGCGAAATAGAAACATGGAAATCAGGGAAAGCGTTACGAGCATACAACCCAGCATCACATTCATGACGGAGCGTTTTAGCCCCTTATCTTGGGGATTTAAGGCACGGCGAGAGGATAAGCTGTACACAGCGGCGCCGATTACAAAGATCACCAGCAGGATAAACAATAAGTACTTGATAAATAAAACCATGGACAGCCAGCTCCTTTATCATGTCGTGCAAAAGCCTTGAAGTAATTTCCACTTTTGTCTGTCCATTATTGTATCATACGATTGTTGTTAGTTGCGCTTAAAAGGAGTGATTTCCACCCAGATTTGCAGAACACCTTCCATGACGAGCATCGTCCGGATTTTGACAGAGTATTCCTTATCACGCACAATGTAAAGTTTGCCATCCAGCAGCAGTCTAACCAGTTTACTGTCTGTGTCAATATCGAACATGCTGCGGCCACGCATGGGCTCCAGATCTGATCGTATTTCACTAAGTATTAATTTTAAAGTTACGGGGTCAACTGAGGGTGAGCCTTCTGCTTGGGCTTTGCTTTCCTCTGATCGAATTTTGATTTCTCTGATTACCGTCGAGGTATTATTGTATTTTTTGAGTGTTTTAATATCCTCTTGATATTGCTCGATCTGTGCACGCAGGTCTACATTATTCAGCCATAACACGTTGAATCCAACATGGTATATAGCGTTGTATATGACGGCTCCTACGACGATCCCCAGCATGAATATAGCGGAAATTTGGGTGAATCTACGAAAACGACTGAATGGTGGAACTCTCACTGGCGTTACCCCCTGCCGCACACCCATTTTACTAGCTCGCTGCCCATATGAGCTCCGAGAAAAGCGAAGGCAAGATACATGATTTGCTTGATGGCGGGAGAGAGGTTGCCTCCAATCATGTTGCTTTCAATGACCCGTAAAGGGTCCATAGTACCCCCTACAGCGGCGGCAAGTGCCCATATTTTAATCCGGTCTGCTACATCTAGCATCGTTTGCGTCGGTGGTTGCAGGGATACTACGGCGCCGATTCCGCCGACCATAGCTCCGCCAAGTACGATGCCGAAGGCGATAAAGAAATCGAGGATGGCTTTGCTCATAAAAATGCTCATAAAGGCCCCTTCCCGGACGAGGCATCTATAAACGTTGCCTGTCCATGTGCTCTTAATCCATTCTATGGGCGGGTCCCCCTTTAATATGATAAAATAGTTTCATCTTATAGTGCGAGTTCAAAAAGTACGGTTTTCAGCACCGAGAAGATTGAAAGAAGGTAGAAAATGAGGAGCGGAGCGTAGTGGAAGCTTTTGTGAGCACCGGAAGTTTCGCCTGAATTCAATATTCGATGTCGAGTAAGCTTCTTAAGTTACTTCGTGATCAAAAGCGGATTTTTTGAACAACTATTTATGTTTGATTTTTGTAGTAGAAAGGAAGTGGGATAATGAGCCCTTTCGTGCATTTGCATGTGCACAGCGAATACAGTTTACTGGACGGGGCGGCGCGCATTACCGATCTCGTGCGCCGGGCCGGCGAATACGGCATGAAGTCGCTGGCGCTTACGGATCATGGAGTGATGTATGGGGCGATCCCCTTTTATAAAGCGTGTAAAGAGAATGGAATCAAGCCGATTATCGGCTGTGAAGCTTATTTAACCGCGGGCTCTCGCCGTGAGCGAGGCAGTCGTAAAGATCAACCGATTTATCACCTGATTCTGCTCGTCAAGAATGAAACCGGCTACAAGAACCTGATGAAGCTGATCTCTATCGGTCATCTGGAAGGTCATCACTATAAACCTCGTATTGATATGGAGGTTCTGGCCGCTCATTCGGAGGGGATCATATGCCTCAGTGCCTGTCTTGGCGGCGAAGTGCCGCAGCATTTGTTGCATGGAAGAGATGACGAGGCGCGAAAAGCTGCGCTGCGATATAAGGAGATTTTTGGCGAAGACTTCTACCTGGAGCTTCAAGATCACGGAATTTCCGAGCAAAAACGAGTAAATCCGAAGCTGATCGCACTTGCCAAGGCCTGTGAGATCCCACTTGTAGCTACGAATGACGTCCACTATTTGGCCAAGGAAGATGCAGAGGTACAGGATGTTCTGATCTGTATTGGAACAGGTAAAACTGTGGATGATGAGGAACGGCTCAAGATCGGAACAGATCAGCTGTTTCTAAAAAGTAGTGATCAAATGGCGGCGTTGTTCCCGCATGTGCCTGAAGCTATCAGTAACACGCTATTGATCGCAGAAAAATGTAATTTGGAGCTTACCTTTGGTCAACATATTCTGCCTGCGTATTCACCAATTCCAGAAGGTAAGGACTCCGCTGCTTATTTGCGAGAGTTGTGCTTTAAAGGGCTTGAAGAACGGTATATAGACACACCGCTTTGGGCATCGACTGAGCAAAGAGAGACCGCTGAGAAGCGTCTTGCCTATGAGCTTGGCGTCATCGAGAATATGGGTTTTAGCGATTATTTTCTAATTGTGTGGGATTTTATCGCTTATTGTCATCGTCAGGGGATTGCTACTGGTCCGGGCCGGGGTTCTTCCGCGGGGAGTCTTACCGCTTATTCCCTACGAATCACGGATGTAGATCCGCTTAAGTATAACTTGCTCTTTGAACGTTTCTTAAATCCAGAACGGATCACGATGCCAGATATTGATATCGATTTTAGTGATGAGCGTCGTGATGAGGTTATCGCTTATGTGGTGGAGAAATACGGCAAAGAACATGTGGCACAAATCATTACGTTCGGAACCATGGCTGCACGGGCTGCGGTCCGTGATGTGGGCAGGGTGCTGAATTTACCTTATAACGAGGTAGATAAGGCTGCCAAGCTCATCCCAGGACAACTAGGCATCAGCCTTGCTAGAGCGCTGGAGACTACTCCAGACCTAAAAGCGCTGTATGACAGTAATCCGAAGATCAAAGGTTTGCTGGATATGGCAATGAAAGTGGAAGGTATGCCTCGTCATGCTTCGACACATGCTGCCGGGGTTGTTATTTCCAAAGGTCCGCTGACTGATGCTGTACCCCTTCAAGAGGGCAACGAAAGTACAGCGTTAACTCAGTACTCTATGGAGCATTTGGAAAGTGTTGGGCTGCTGAAGATGGATTTTCTGGGCCTGCGTACTTTGTCGATTATCGAACGCTGCATGAATTCGATTAAAGAAATGAGTGGCAGTGTTCCAGATTTTAAAATCATACCAGATCATGATCCGCTTACGTATGAAATGCTAGGTGCTGGTGAGACGACTGGGGTCTTCCAGCTGGAGTCGGCGGGTGTAAGACGTGTGCTTAAGGATTTGAAGCCTAATGGTTTTGAAGATATCGTATCGGTTCTAGCCTTGTATCGTCCGGGTCCGATGGAGTTTATCCCGAAATATATAGCAGGTAAGCACGGTCAGATCGAAGTAGAGTATCCGCATCCTGATTTGAAATCTATATTAGCGGATACCTATGGGATAATTGTGTATCAGGAACAGATTATGCAGATTGCTTCGCTTATGGCTGGATTCTCGCTTGGTGAAGCGGATCTGCTCCGCCGAGCGGTTTCTAAGAAGAAGCGCGAGACGTTGGATAAGGAACGCAGTCATTTTGTACAGGGGAGCTTGCAGCAAGGATATAACGAAACGGATGCGAATGCTGTTTATGATATGATCGTACGGTTTGCGGATTATGGCTTCCCGCGTGCGCATGCGGCGGCTTATGGTGTGTTGGCTTTTCAGACGGCATATCTTAAAGCGCATTATCCGGTACAATTTATGGCTTCTATGCTGACCGCTGTGATGGGTACTCACCGTAAGGTGGCGGAATATGTACTAGACTGCCGCCGCACGGGCATCGGCGTATTACCGCCGGATGTGAATGAGAGCGGCGTACTGTTTACCCCTGTTCCAGGAGAGGAAACGGGAACAGGGCATATCCGCTTTGGGCTCGCAGCGATTAAGAACGTCGGCACGTTAGCAGTGGAGAATATTATGTCGGTCCGCAAGGAGCGACCGTTCGACAGCCTGCTCGATTTCTGTCGACGTGTGGATCTGCGGGTCTGCAACAAGCGGGTAGTGGAGTCTTTGCTGCAGGCAGGAGCCTTTGACTGTCTGCCGGGTCATAGGGCCCAGCTGCTGGCTATGCTGGACGAGACCGTTGACGCCGCGACGAAATGGCGCAAGGAGCGGGATGAACTGCAAATTCAGTTGTTCGACGATTTGGTGGAGACGCCGAATTGGGAGATTCGCTATCCGGATATCCCTAAGTTCACAGTAGGACAGCAGCTGGAGATGGAACGTGAGCTGCTGGGGCTGTATCTATCAGGTCATCCGCTCGACGATAGTGTTGAGCTGCTTGAGGAGCCGGGTATACAGCGGCTGATGGATCTCGGTGAAGCCGCAGATGAGAGCCAGACGGTTACGGCCGGTATGGTCGTATCCGTTAAGGAAATTACGACGAAGCAAGGAAAATCGATGGCCTTCATCGAATGGGAAGATCAGATCGAGCGCTGCGAAGTCGTGCTCTTCCCCGAGGTGTGGAAGCGAAGCCGCGGCTTGATTGCCAAGGGCGCTCTGCTGGCCTTGCGCGCCAAGGTGCAGCAGGAGGACGAAGGCTTCAAGCTGCTGGCCGAGGAAGTGGCGCTGCTATCCGCGGAGACACTCCGCGGCCTGCTGCAGCGCCGTAGTGCCGCCGCATCCCGCTCGTATAGCGCGGGACGCTCGGCCACAGCAGGAGCGCCGCCGCGTGGTGCGGCTCCTGCTTCGCGGGCTAGCGGGGCCGCCACTGGCCCCGCTAGCAGACCTGCAGGCGGCGCAGCTGCGCCTGCAACACCTGCACCGGCCGCTGCGCCAGCGCCGGGCTCAGGCCAGCGTGTCTTTATCAAGATCACGCCGGCCGCCGAGAATGCTGCGCAGCTGTCGCGCCTGAAGGAGCTGCTGCAGAATCATCCAGGCCCAGTAGCGACGATTCTGTTCTACGAACGGGATCAGAAGCTCCTGGCCCTTAGCGATAATTATCGGATTAAGCCTACCGAGGAGCTAATCGCGGCTATCGAGTCTATGCTGGGGGCAGGTACCGTAAGAATAAAATAAGAACAATTCCACCCTTTTCCGCATACATTAGGAAACCACAGGGCGAATCCCTGGGCGGAAAGGGGAATCACATCATGTCCTATCAAATGGCAGTTGATCTGTTGGAACGTAGAGGCGTATCACTTTCTTCCATTGCTGAAATCGTATATATTTTACAATCGGTCTATTATCCCGGTTTATCCAAGGAAGAATGCCTTTCCAGTGTGAAATCTGTATTGGGAAAAAGAGAAGTGCAGTACACGTTAATGACGGGGATCGCACTTGATGAACTGGCAGAGAAAAGACTGCTTCCGCAGCCGCTCCAGGCAGTAATGGAAGCGGATGAATCACTTTATGGAGCGGACGAGACTCTAGCCCTTGGCATCACAGGGGTATATGGGATGATCGGACTTACAGGATTTGGGTACTTGGACAAAATAAAGCTTGGAATCATTGGTGAATTGAACGATGATAAGGGGAGGATTCACGTGTTCTTGGATGACTTAGTAGCGGGTATCGCTGCAGCTGCTTCTGCTAGAATCGCTCATCGGCAGGAAGGGGCAAAAGTATATCCTCTGGTCACGGACACGGAATAAATGACCCGATTCATTTCGTTTGAACAAGTTCCTCAGTCTTGCTTCCTTTGCCCTACGCCTGTTGCGGGAAAAAAGAAAACTGTGTTATCATAATTCCATTATACGGGATACGGCTGGGAATTAAGATTGGGGAGGCCTTGCAAGGCATGTGGACGGTAATATATATCGCGCCGACCGCCAAAGTGGCGGATATGATTAAGAGTAAGCTGACTGAAGAAGGTTTTTTAGTAAAATGCCGTCCAATCAATATGTCCAAGCAGCAGTTTGAGATATTGGTTCCTTCGGGTGAACTGGAGGAAGTACAGGAAGTCCTTAATCTTATTCTGCATCCCTGAATTTCTATCAAGAGAAAAGTCATGACAGCGGCAAGCTGCATAACGCAAATAAACGGCTGAAGAGGTGCGGGTGTGTTCAAAGATTTATTTCAGAAGAAACGGAAGTACGCGACTATTCCTTCAGAACGTCTGGAGCGAAGCGGCGTGCCTGCAGAAGGCGAACGCCCCAAACGGGAAATTCCAGAAGGATTAATGAGTAAATGTAATAAATGCGGAACGATCCAGTATAGCAAGGAATTGGAAAAGAACCTAAAAGTATGTCCTACTTGTGGTCATCATTTGCGTTTGAACGCCGTAGAGCGTATTGCTATGACGTTAGACCCAGAGGGCTTTATTGAGTTTGATAGTGAAATGTATTCTATAGATCCGCTGAAATTCCCGGGTTATGCCTCAAAACTGGAGCAACAGCAACTAAAATCGGGACAAACTGATGCCGTGATTACGGGGCAGGGATCTATTGGCGGACATCCAGTGATTGTAGCTGTGATGAATTTCGAATTTTTCTCCGGCAGTATGGGATCTGTAGTTGGTGAGAAGATTACCCGGGCGATTGAAGAAGCCACGGAGAAGCAGCTTCCACTCCTTATTTTCTCTACTTCTGGCGGAGCGAGAATGCAGGAGAGTATTCTAAGTCTTATGCAAATGGCGAAGACCAGTGCAGCGCTTGCTCGTTTCAACGAAGTGGGCGGCCTTTATATTTCTATAATTACGGATCCGACAACTGGCGGAGTATCTGCGAGTTTTGCTAGTCTTGGCGATATTATTATTGCTGAGCCTGGGGCGGTATTCGGTTTCGCAGGACGTATAGTCATTGAACAGACAATTCGCCAGAAGCTTCCGGATGATTTCCAGACGGCTGAATTTAATCTGCAACATGGCTTGATTGATATGGTTGTGCACCGTAAAGAAATGCGCGCCACACTGACCAAAATTTTGGAATTGCATGATGTGAAAGGGGGATTTTAGGTTGGCAGGAGAGTTGCCTTTTGAAATGCCTCTGGTTGAAATGCGCAAGAAAATTGCCGAGCTAAAGCAGTTTGGCGAAGAGAAAAGTATTGATTTTACGGATGAGGTAGCAAGACTGGAAGAACGGTATCGTGTGCTTGAGGAGGAAGTTTATTCTAATATCTCCCCTTCCCAAAAAATGCATCTAGCTAGACATCAAGGACGTCCGACTTCTCTTGATCTTATGGGGCATATCTTCACAGATTTTATCGAGCTTCACGGGGATCGAATGTTTGGGGATGATCTTGCAATTGTAGGCGGTATCGCCAAACTTAACGGCGTCCCGGTTACGGTCATTGGCCAGCAGCGCGGTAAAGATACGAAAGAGAATATTTTACGCTTTTTCGGCAGTGCACACCCTGAGGGCTTCCGTAAGTCACTGCGTCTGATGCAGCAAGCGGACAAGTTCAATCGTCCCATTATAACCTTTGTAGATACGAAAGGTGCATATCCAGGCAATACAGCTGAGGAAAGAGGACAATCTGAAGCAATTGCCCGTAATTTACGCGAGATGTCTCAGTTTGGTGTCCCTGTAATCTGTGTGGTCATCGGTGAAGGCGGGAGTGGTGGCGCACTAGCACTGGCAGTTGGTAATAGAGTGCTTATGCTGGAGCACGCCATTTATTCGGTGATATCCCCTAACGGTGCTGCATCGATCCTTTGGAAGGATGCTTCGAAGGCTGATCAAGCCGCAGAAGCCATGAAGATAACGGCATCTGATTTGCTTGAAATGGAAGTCATCGAAGAGATTGTTCCTGAGCCAAAAGGTGGCGCTCATCGTGATTATGAAGCTACGGCAGCTGCAATTAAGGATGCATTATGGCGTCACTTGCAGGAGCTGATTCCTCTGGATAGAGCGGAATTGAAAGAAGATCGTTATCGTAAATTCCGTAAAATAGGTGAGTTTGCTGAAGTCCAGCAGGAACAGATTTTCCTTGAAGAAGAAGTGGAATCTGAAGTGTGAATCGTGCCTTTCCATTTGCACTTTAAGACATATAACCATACTTAGTAGACTATTTTGAATTAAGTGTAAATTATACATTTTATTGGAATTAAAATAATCTCGACACAATGCCGGGATTATTTTAATTTTTTTTGTGCGTTCAGATAATTCGAGCTCAAATTACATCTAAAAGAGCCTACAACATTGATTTTGTGTCTAAGTTGCAGTAATATTCATAAGGGCGTAGTTAAAGGCACATGTGACAAAGTTCCTATTTAATTAGTTAGCCTTGTAGTAGATTTTGTAGTTGGAAAAAGTGAGACAGAGAGAACGAAAAAACGGAGGAAAACCTAATGCGGAAAAGTAAAATTGTATGTACGATCGGACCTGCGAGTGAATCGTTGGAGAATATCAAAAAATTGATTTTGGCTGGTATGAATGTGGCCCGTTTGAATTTCTCCCACGGCGATTTTGAAGAGCATGGTGCTCGGATTAAAACGATCCGTCAAGCATCTAAGGAACTGAACAAAACTGTTGCTATCCTGCTCGATACAAAAGGACCGGAGATTCGCACAGGCAAGTTGGAAGTAGAACCGATTGAACTAGTTCAGGACGAGTACCTGACACTAACTACGGAAGAAATCCTTGGCACCCAAGAACGTATTTCCATCACGTACAGCGAGCTTCCTAATGATGTTCAAGTAGGCTCCACCATCCTTATTGATGACGGTCTGATTGGTTTGACAGTTGTCGACATTCAAGGAACTGAAATCAAGACCCGTATTGTAAACGGTGGTACGATCAAGAGCAAGAAGGGCGTTAACGTACCAGGAGTAAACATCTCCTTGCCGGGTATTACGGAAAAAGACACCAACGATATTCTTTTTGGTATCGAACAGGACATCGATTTTATCGCCGCTTCCTTCGTTCGCAAAGCTAGCGACGTTCAGGAAATTCGTGAGCTGCTTTCGAAAAACAACGCTTCTCACATTCAAATCATTTCCAAAATCGAAAACCAACAAGGTGTTGACAACCTTGATGAAATTTTAGAAGCTTCCGATGGCCTGATGGTTGCTCGTGGTGACCTTGGTGTTGAAATTCCAGCTGAAGATGTACCTTTGGCTCAAAAATTGATGATTCAAAAATGTAACGTTGCTGGCAAACCAGTAATCACAGCTACACAAATGCTGGATTCAATGCAACGTAACCCACGTCCTACTCGCGCTGAAGCAAGTGACGTAGCAAACGCTATTTTCGACGGAACAGATGCAATCATGCTTTCCGGAGAAACTGCTGCTGGTAAATATCCAGTAGAATCCGTTCTTACAATGTCCCGTATTGCTGAGAAAGCGGAGTCCGCTCTGGATCACCGTGAAATTTTCTCGAAACAACAAACTTTACAAGAAACTACAGTTACAGAAGCTATCAGCCAATCCGTTGCAATTTCCGCTTTGGATCTGAACGCTAAGGCTATTCTTTCTTCGACTGTTACAGGTCATACTGCACGCGTTGTTTCCAAATACCGTCCTAAAGCACCAATCATTGCTGTTACGACACAAGAAAGAACTATGCGTCAATTGTCCCTCGTTTGGGGCGTAACGCCAGTATTCGGTAAAGTAGCTACTTCCACAGATGAATTGCTTGAAACAGCAATCCAAGGTGGTAAGGATTCCGGTCTGGTTCAAGCTGGCGACCTAGTTGTGATTACTGCAGGAATTCCACTTGGACGTTCCGGTTCCACTAACTTGGTAAAAGTAAGCACAATCGAGTAGTACTCGACTGTGCTTTGCCTGATTCGTAGATTTTACGCAAAATATAAGAGCTGTCTCAGATGTAGTGAAAATCTACAAATGAGACAGCTCTTTTTTTTTGCTGAATCCATTTATGCTGTTAGTATATACGTTTGACGCTAAAAGAGTCCCCTCGAGGGCTTGGACTGGAAGGAACCGCAACGGTGGTGTTATTCTGGACCATGATCCCTCCATTAGAAAGAGTTAACCTAGGTCGTTTTCCATTGATTCGGCAGCAGTTGAAGCAGGTAGTGCCCACGCGGGCCAGCTTTGCGATGGAACCATCGACCTCAGGAGCCTCCATAATCCATTCGCCGGAGGTCTGCGGACCAGTATATCGCTGAAGCGTTCGGAAGGTCCAATTTCGGCTTAAATTCCGGAGTGTGATAGACCACTTCGTGTGGCTTATTTTTGTGATAGTACCCTTCATATGATCTCCGGGGTATACTGGAAAAGGGATTACGGTCTCGACGTCGGGTAGTATTTCCCACCAGGCGTAATAACGGGCAATCCCATTTACGAATTCATGACCTGTTCCCGTCTGAATAAGGTTGCTGTTCTTGAAGCCGTCGATGCCAATCCATGCGGAGGAATAGGTGGATTTGTGGGTTGGTCTTACGTATGGGACGGTCCATTCACCGGAAATGCGATTGAAAGCGCCTTTTCTACCAGTAACAGTGTAGCCACTCCAGTTCTTAGATGACCAGCCAAAGGCAGAGCTTTGTCTATTGCTCGCATTAGATTTGTCTGTTAGACAAGGATGATTTACCATGAGAGAGTTATATTTTATGCTCAACTTGTCCACCGCCTTTATAGTACTGCTATATTAAATGCGATGATTACATATGAAGTACGGGTGTTCTGTTAAAATATAAAAATATAAAGTTGGAGGACTCATAGTACAAATGGAAAAATTATCGAAGCTGCGCGGCTTTTATCTATTTTTAGGATTGGCCGGCGGTTCATTTGGCTCTTATCTTTCGCTGCTGCTGGTCCATAATGGACTTAATAGTGGACAGATAGGTATACTAATGGCAACAGGCACACTAGTTGCAATCACCATTCAGCCGATGTGGGGGATTATCTCTGATCGGTATAATCAGACGCGTTTAGTACTAATCCTAAGTGTGGCGGTTCCGGCCTTACTAGCTGTCTTTTATCGTTCGGAATATTTCATTGTACTTCTTCTGGTGTATACGTGCTCAACGATCTTCTCCTCTACACAGGCTCCTATAGCCGATTCTTACGCGATCTCGGCGGCGAATAGAGCTGGAGCCACTTACGGTAGCATCCGGCTTATGATGAGCATTGGAGCGGCTCTGGGAGCTTATGCAGGAGGGGTGTACGCATCTACCTTCTCTGTATCCACGATATGGCTACCTTTTCTCTTTTTTAATCTGATTGCAGTCCTTATTGCGTTTACATTGCCGAAGCAGGCGGAAGAGAATCATATGATGAGGCAATCGTTTACTCAGGGGGTAAGACAACTGCTGGGAAATCGGGTCTTCCTTGCGTTTTTGGGTGGCAGCTTTCTTGTGAACCAGACGATGGCTGCTTTTGGTACATACTTTGTAATTGCTTTTCAATCGGTTGGAGGGTCTACACGCTATGCAGGGATTGCGCTCTTTCTCGCATCGGTGACGAATGTGCCTTCCATGCTGTTTGCTTCTAAGGTGATTAAGAGGTTGGGTCGTGAGCGGACCTTGCTCCTTGGGGCTCTTATTTATGTTTTGCGGTGGGGTATTCAGGTTGCCTTTCCTTATCCATCGGTAATGATCGGAGTGCAAGTGCTGCATGGTCTTTCATTTGGGTTCTTTTATATTGCTGCAGTCGAATATGTATCTCAGATCACGTCTAACGAGATGCAGGCCACTGGCCAAAGTGTATTTAATATGGTGTTTGCAGGTTTTTCTGGCATTGTCGGTAATTTACTGAATGGATTCTTGCTCAATCAAGGCGGGGTAGAAGTAATGAATCTGTCTTGTATGTTGAGCTCTATCGCAGGAGCAATGCTGCTGTTCTATGTTGCCAGAAGCTCTCGGCGCAAATTATCGACGACGCTATCTTCAGGCGGGGCCCAGGCTTAACGCTTCCTTGCTGCTATGCTGAAAGGAGTATTTATAGATGGAATTAGAACGAGCTGGCTTGCCCAGCCGATGGTATAAGTCGACCCTGCGTGTTCGCTATCAGGAAAGTGATCAGATGGGTGTCGTGTATCATGCGAATTATTTGAACTGGTTTGAGTCTGGTCGTACGGAGATGTTTCGTCAGGTTGGTTTTACTTATCGCGAACTTGAGAAACAAGGCGTCTTACTTCCTGTCACCTCAGCAGATTTGCAATTTAAAAGTCCGGCGCGATATGATGATCTTATCTCCGTGTATGCGCGAATGACTACCTTCTCAGCGTTACGAGTCGTATTTGAGTATCAAGTGCGGAGGCTTTCGGAAGAAGAAGGTGGAAATTCAGAAGATTTATTGGCTACTCTAGGGGAGTTGCGGTCGATGGATCCACCTGGGGAGCTGCTGGTTACCGGCACGACAAGTCATGTTTGGGTGAACCAGGAATGGAGGCCTGCTAGGCTGGATAGAGCCCTTCCAGAGCTCTTTCACGCAATAAAAGAGGCGCTGCGGGAAGAAGGGGGTTCAGTATGATTAGAAGCAAATGGTTATGGGCTGGACTATTTATTATTCCTGCTGTGGAATTATTCGGTTTTATCTACGTAGCAGATCAACTTGGAGCATTTAAAACGTTGCTGCTTATGCTGACCACTTCAGTAATCGGTCTACTAATGATGCGATTTGAAGGTAAGAAAGTGCTGCAGGACAGCAGAACACATATGCAGGAGGGCCGCGTTCCTGGTCGGACGATGCTGGATGGTTTATGTATTTTTTTCGGAGGATTGCTACTGATATTGCCGGGTTTCGTAACCGATATTGTCGGTTTCACGTTAGTATTTCCATTAACTCGGCCTTTGTACCGTATATTTTTGCTGAAGTGGATTGAGAAGAAGATGAAGAATGGCACCTTCACCTTTTACCGTCGTTAGTATACTTTTTACAACAATAACAGAGCGGACCCCTGTCATTGCTGAAGGGACCGCTCTGTTTGCTATTTTACGAATTGATGATTATCGGTTCCTATCTTAATCTGCCGCTAACAATGTAGCTGTGCAAAGCTCGGAATACGCCCGCTCGGTTAAAGGCAACAAGGACTACTAGGACAACGGGTCCGATGATCAGCCCTAGCATACCGAACAACTGCAGACCGGCGAACATGCCAATCAACATGGCAAGGGGATCGAGTCCGATGCTGCTGGCGAGCACTTTCGGCTCAAGCACCTGCCGGGTAATAAGAATAACAGCGTAAAGTATGGATAGTCCTATCCCTAGTGCCAAATTGTCCGTCATATAAGAATATAACGCCCAAGGCAGCATCACAATTCCCACACCGAGATAAGGCAATAGATCCACAAAGCCAATCATTAAGCCGATAGCAAATGCAGACTTCACACCCAGCAGCAACAGCCCGATTACTACAATGATCGCTGTGATGGAGATCAGGATGACCTGTGCGCGAAGATAACCGAAGAGCGCCCTGCGTAAATCTCTCCAGATATCTGACACAGGCTTTAGGAATACTGTCGGCAGCCAGCCTGTAAGTTTATCATTATGACGCTCCCAACTCGTACTAATGAAAAAGGCAGCAAGGACAACCACGATAAGAATCGTACCCATACTAGGAAGTGCGGAGATCAGTTTCAATATTACATTAAAAAATCCCGTGACCACTTGGGTGACTGCGTAACCTACAGTTTCCGTTGTTCTGCTGATATTGCTGTCAATCGTAGCATGATAGTCAGGATTATCTCGGTAGAATTGATTAATCTGGTTGATGATGTTCTGAATGCTTGCATTCTGGCTTAAGGACATCAGAAGATCCTTCCATTGGTCGGTGTGGAGATTAAAGGTTTGCAGCAAGACGATTAATTCTTTTACGAGTCTTGTAATCATCGCGGTTAAGACTAGTGTGATTCCGCCTATATAAAATAGCAGTGCAAGTGATACCGCAAGCCAGCTGGGTAATTTAAAGCCTTTAAGAATAAGTACTAATGGATGCATGATATATGCGAGCAGCCAAGCGAGCAACAGGGGGTATAACAGCGGAAGTAATAAATAGATTGCGAGCAGGAGGATGGAAGTTGCCAGAACGACCCACAGGCCGCGCAGCAGTCTTTTTAATACCAAACGATCCATACCGAGACCACACCTTCTTCATTCCTGCATAGACAGGGGAATAAGAGCTCGTCTTCATATATATTCATAGGATCGATTTAAAGACTAGAATGCGGGATAAATATTAGAATGGGCCGGAATCTCTAAACTGAAATGAAAAAATTGAATCAGAGGATTAGAAGTTTTTTTCTATCTCTCTGATAAAATCATTTGATGCGCTCCAAAGCTTCCACATTGTTCACATAACCGACAAAATCCAGTATGATGAATAAAGATACGAAGCATGTTGGTCATACAGCATTCCTGACGGAAATGTTCTTACACGCACTTATTAGATTTTTTAATGCTTTGAATTGGAAATGTTTTCATGGAACTAAGATTGTTTTTATACCTTGTTGGCAAAGGAGAGATATGCTATGACAGCTACCAAAGGCTTGGAAGGTATCGTTGCAACAACTTCATCCATTAGTTCTATTGTGGATGGTGTACTCACTTACCGCGGTTATGATATTGATGAACTTGCAGAACATGCTACCTTCGAAGAAACAGCTTATTTGTTATGGTTCGGCAGTCTGCCGACGGTGCCAGAGCTGGAAGCGCTCAAGCGGGATCTTAGTGCCTTCGCACAGATTCCTGAACAGGTAATCGAGCAAATGAAGCTCTATCCAAAAGACGCCAACACCATGGCAGCATTGCGGTCGGCTGTATCAAGCCTTGCTCTCTATGATGAAGCGGCTGACGATATGAGCAGAGAAGCGAACGAGATTAAGGCGGTAAAACTGCAGGCACAACTCCCAACAATTGTGGCGGCACTGTCGCGTATTCGCAAGGGGCTTGAACCAGTGGCTCCGAAAGAAGGCGTTTCTATTGCTGAGAACTTCCTGTATATGCTGTGGGGAAAAGAGCCGGACAGCGTATCTGTCAAAGCACTTGATACCGCACTTGTTCTTCATGCGGACCATGAGCTGAATGCTTCAACTTTTGCTGGCCGGGTTACAGTTGCGACATTATCCGATATTTATTCTGGGGTCACCTCCGCTATTGGTGCGCTCAAAGGCCCGCTTCACGGTGGGGCGAATGAAGCAGTTATGAAGATGCTAGAGGAGATCGGAAGTTTGGAAGCGGTTGAACCGTTTATCCGTAAGAAACTGGATAACCGTGAGAAAATCATGGGCTTCGGTCATCGAGTATATAAGAATGGTGATCCACGTGCAAAACATTTGATGAAAATGTCGCTGGAGCTTGGCACGATGAAAAATGACACCACCCTTTACGACATGTCTGTAAATATTGAACAATTGATTACCGGGCAAAAGGGATTAAGACCGAATGTTGATTTCTATTCGGCTTCTGTTTATACACAGCTAGGCATAGATCGTGAACTGTTCACTCCTATTTTTGCAATTAGCCGGACTTCAGGTTGGACTGCGCATATTCTGGAGCAATATACAGATAACCGCATTATTCGTCCACGTGCAGAATACACGGGTATGGTTGAACAGAAATACGTTCCAGTAGACGAAAGATAGAAGAGCAGCCTTGCGGGCTGCTCCTAAAGTTTAGTAGAATGAACCCTAGCAATAGTGTTTTAAATTTTTGATTTTAATGATGATGAGAGTTTTGTTCAAATATAAGAAAGTATAAGTTTCACACGATACTTTATGTCTTATATTTCTCGCTTAAACACTTACCGTCCTTATAAGGACGCCGAAGGCGTTTATGCTTGGATGCTTGTCAATGCTATTTAAATCCCACAAAACTTTAGGAGGAATACACTCAAATGTTGAAACTAGAAAAATTCGATCTACCTACAGAAGGCGAACAAATCACGATTAAAGAAGGAAAACTACAAGTTCCGAATAATCCAATCATTCCTTTTATCGAGGGTGACGGCACAGGCCGTGATATTTGGAAAGCTTCCAAGCGCGTACTTGATGCAGCAGTAACTAAAGCTTATGGTGGCACTAAGCAAATCGCTTGGTACGAAGTATTTGCTGGCGAAAAAGCTTTCAATACATATGGTGAATGGTTGCCAAATGATACGTTGGAAGCAATCCGCGAATATTTTGTGGCGATCAAGGGACCACTTACTACTCCAATCGGAGGCGGTATTCGTTCATTGAATGTAGCTTTGCGTCAAGAATTGGATTTGTACGTATGTCTGCGTCCAGTTCGTTATTTCCAAGGTGTTCCTTCTCCTGTTAAACGTCCTGAGCTGGTGGATATGGTTATTTTCCGTGAGAATACAGAGGATATCTATGCAGGGATTGAATATCAAGAAGGCTCTGCTGAAGTGAAGAAAGTCATCGAATTCCTGCAAAAAGAAATGGGAGTTAACAAAATCCGTTTCCCTGAAACTTCTGGTATTGGTATCAAACCGGTATCCTCCGAAGGTTCGAAGCGCTTGGTGCGCGCTGCAATTGAATATGCGATCAAGCACGGACGTAAGAGCGTAACGCTTGTTCACAAAGGAAACATCATGAAGTTCACTGAAGGTGCCTTCAAAAACTGGGGTTATGAAGTAGCTGAGCAAGAGTTCGGAGATAAGGTCTTCACGTGGAGTCAATATGATGTGATTAAGGAACGTGACGGTGAGGCTGCCGCTAATGCTGCTCAGAAGGATGCTGAAGCTGCTGGCAAAATCATTATCAAGGATGCAATTGCGGATATCGCGCTGCAACAAGTTCTGACTCGTCCAACTGATTTCGATGTTATTGCTACGTTGAACCTGAACGGGGATTACCTGTCCGACGCACTGGCTGCACAAATCGGCGGCATCGGCATCGCTCCTGGAGCGAACATTAACTACATTACTGGCCACGCCATCTTTGAAGCTACCCATGGTACAGCTCCTAAATATGCAGACAAAGACGTTGTGAATCCTGGTTCTGTTATTCTGTCCGGCGTAATGCTCTTGGAGCACTTGGGCTGGCAGGAAGCAGCGGACCTGATTTATAAAGGTATGGAAACTGCTATCAACAATAAGACCGTGACTTATGACTTTGCCCGTCTGATGGAAGGTGCAACTGAGCTGAAATGCTCCGCATTTGCAGACGAAATTATTAACCACCTATAGGTTAGATTAGCCAGATAACATTAGCCTTACCTTTATCATTTCTAGGAGGCGAATCTGTGGCGATCAAGCGTTATAAAATTACAGTGGTAGGTGCCGGTTTTACCGGCGCTACTACAGCTCTTATGTTAGCTCAAAAGGAACTTGGAGACGTTGTGCTGCTCGATATTCCACAAATGGAGAACCCAACCAAGGGTAAGGCGCTTGACATGCAAGAAGCAGGTCCTGTGCAGAGATTCGACAGTCATATTATAGGAACCTCAAGTTATGAAGATGCTGTAGATTCTGATATTGTAATAATCACTGCAGGGATTGCCCGTAAACCTGGAATGAGCCGCGACGATCTTGTGAATATCAATGCAGGGATTGTAAAGTCGGTATGCGAGAACGTAAGAGATGTAGCACCGGAATCCATCGTAATTATTTTGAGTAATCCGGTAGATGCGATGACTTATGCTGCATTTGAAGCGTTAGGCTTTCCGAAAAACCGCGTAATTGGACAATCCGGCGTGCTGGATACAGCGCGTTACTGCACTTTTATTGCGCAAGAGCTGAACGTATCCGTTGAAGATGTACGTGGTTTCGTAATAGGCGGACACGGCAATGATATGGTACCGCTCGTTCGTTATTCTAGTGTCGGAGGCATTCCAATCGATACATTGATTCCTGCGGATCGTATCGAGGAGATTGTGAAGCGTACACGTGTGGGTGGCGGGGAAATCGTTGACCTTTTAGGAAATGGTAGTGCGTATTATGCTCCTGCAGCCTCTTTAGTTCAGATGACGGAAGCGATCTTGAAGGATAAGAAACGGATCATTCCGGTTATTGCCTTGCTTGAAGGCGAATATGGTTATGACAATCTGTTTCTGGGCGTTCCAGCTCTTCTTGGTGCGAATGGGATTGAGAAGATCTTTGAACTGGAGCTTACGGCTGAGGAGAAAGCGGCTTTAGATAAGTCCGCAGAGTCCGTACGTAACGTAACAGCAATATTATCTGTGTAGATTGTGTCAGATGAAAGGGGAGGGTCCTTAAGGCTGTGAAATGGCTTAAGGGCGCTCTCTTTTTTTATATCAACAACTTCAAAGAATGGACACCTAAGTTGCTTTTCTTATTCTAATATTATGGGTATAATTATATGTAACTATTATCACAGTTAAATTGGAGGAGATATGATATGGATTGGAACGTTTTGTTTTTCTTACATATGATCGGGACGCTGGCACTAGGATTTTACCTTGTACTGCCTTTCATCATCGGTCGTGCTGAAAAATTGTCGCCTGCAGCAAAAGAAGGTACGTTAAGTGCAGTTACTGGATTTAACCGCTTTGCACAGTACGGTTTAGTGATTCAACTACTTACAGGTGGTTACATGATGACCAAAGGTGATTATTCTGTAGCATGGATGATCATTATCGTTGTATTGTTGCTAGCAATGTTTGCGCTTGGTGGTATTATGAGCAAGCCTCTGCGTCTTGCTGCTGCTGGAATTCGTGAGAACCGTGATGTCAAAGCAGAAACAGGCAAATTGCGTACGCTTAGTGCGCTACTGTCCGTGTCATTGCTGCTGATGGTATTCTTCATGGTATTTAACGATATTATTTAATCTGTAGCACTATGAGCCCGCTTCCGTAAAGGAGAGCGGGTTTTTTTGTGTGTTGAGAATATCACAGTAGTTATTTCCTAGAGAAAAAAACGTTTTCAATTACGTAGTAATAGAGTAATATAAAAATGTTTATGCGATTGGTTTAAAATTACAATTATTTTATTATCTGAGGGATTACGGGGGAGTTTGGATGGGTCTGAAGTTAAGAAGGATTGTGAGTGTAAGCTTGGGTCTCAGTTTAGTATTTAGTTCGTTGGGTTCCGTATCCGCAGCAGCAGATAGCTCGGTTAAAGACTATGAGGGTCACTGGGCGCAGCAGCAGATCGAAAGCTGGTTAGAGAAGGGCTGGTTAAAAGGATTTGAAGATGGATCGGTAAAGCCTAATCAAAGCATTTCGAGAGCTGAATTTGCTGCCCTTGTGAATCGTTTCTTCGAGATCACAAAGATTCAACCAGTGAAATTTACTGATTTGCCTGCAAGCGGCTGGGTGTATGAGGAATTCTCCAAGGCAGTTACGCAAGGTTACATAAAGGGCTATGGCGATAAGGTTCGCCCAAATGATCCTGTTACCCGCCAGGAGGTTGCGGTAATAATCAGTAAGCTGCTGAAATTGGAAGATCCAGACCCTGTCGTATTGGATCAATTCAAAGATCGGGACCAGATAGCGTCATGGAGTGAGAGCAAGGTAGCGGGAATGGTGAATCTAGGAGCAATGAAAGGATATCCTAACGGGAATTTTGCTCCATTGCAAGCTATGACCCGGGCTGAAGCAGTAGCTATATTGGAATCCTTGAATACACCAATGGGTGGTGGATTTCATATCACGCAGTCAGGAGTTTTTGGCAGCAAAGACCCTGCTCACCTAACGGGTTATGAGAGTGTAACAGTGAGTACTTATGGGGTTAACCTTCAGAATGCTGTTATATACGGGGATTTGCTTTTGGATGAAGGCATTGGAGAAGGTGAAGTATCACTAGATAATGTAACTGTAAAAGGAAAAGTCTTTGTTAAGGGTGGAGGTGTTGATTCTATACACTTCAAGAATTCTATCATAGAGCAAGTAGTCGTTCAGAGAAAAGGCGGAGTTGTTCGTCTTGTAACTGAAGGAGCAACCCAAATCAAGAGTATATTTGTACAGACTGGAGCAATTCTTAATCTAGGCCAAGGTACTACTGTGAGTAAGGTTATTCTGGATGCACTCACAAAGGTAACTGGACAAGGTCAGCTATTATCTGCAACAGTGAACGATGGGGCTAAAGGGTCTTCGTTTGAGAAAAAGCCCGATCTGTTAGAGGGATCTCAGAAGGATTCCATCACTATGCCTACTCCCACCGTTACACCTACTGTAGGAGCGGCTGCTGGCGGTTCGAGCGGTGGTGGAGGCGGTAGTAGTGGCGGGGAAACACCAACAACCACACCAACACCAACACCAACACCAACACCAACACCAACACCAACGCCTGCGGTGAATGTTCCCGAAGTGAACGGCATAACTTTAGTACAGGAGGCTGTATATAAATACACGAATGCAGCTACTATTACAATTAAGATGACTGGATTATCACACGAAATATTTAGCAAAATTGATCACGCAGAGTATTATTTCACTACCGTTCCTGAAGAAGCATTAGATTGGGAAAAAGAACGTGAGAGCTTCCCTGTATCTCCCTTAATTAGTTTTCCAATCTACTCAGAGCATGTAAAGGATTACATGACGATAATTTTATTTGATAAGAATGGTGCACCCATTGGCTATAAGACAATAAAATTGGATCTTAATGTGAAATATACTACTCTTGATATGTCAATGGTAACTAAATATAGTGAAGGTGTAAACATTACAGGAGCGAGCAATTCGCAATACATTCAAAATAGCATCTCGATAGCTAGTGCATTTGTTCAGCAACATCCTGAAGTGAAGTACTTTACTACAACCCCAAATACAGCTTTCTATATGTTGGACCCTACTAAGGATTTTAATGTAGAACATATTTCATCTACGGTAGCGTATCTTAATGAGGTTTCTAAAAGTTATAGCGCTGTTGAGTATTCGTATGAAAGTTTTGATTACGATGAATCACCATTTTATACTCAACCGAATTTTGAAGAGGAATATATGGTTCTTCTATATGACTCGGAGTTAAAGGTGTTGGGTTACTATCAGGGAAAGACTAACTTAACCGACCAACAGAAAGCAAATAATGTGGGTTTTAAGATTGGCGAGCTTCCTGCTGTAGATTTGTTAGTATTGAATGATGAGGCAGCTGTAAACTGGGTGTATGACAGATATATCAAGCTAACTGACGATCAAAAGAATCTGATTGCGGGAGATCTTATAACTAAAATTGTAGAGCTTAAGGCAAAATTGCTTCTTCTGAAGCAAAGCTAAATTACGATAAGGACTGTTCCACATCGCCATTTCATGGCTTAGGGGACAGTCCTTATTTGCGTTCAAATGAACTTCAGGGTGTTTGATTCTCTCTGCCATGTGGTAAGTAACTTTTCATACAGCAATTTAAAAAAAATGATAAAGCCGGCGTATAAACGTATACGCTTGAGCCATCCTAAGACGATCAGTTAACTATCAATTACTTAACGAGAGGAGCTAGGATTATGTCAAACGACAAGCAAGCTACGAAAACCTTACCCCCGCAAGAACAGCATCATCAACCAGGAATTGAGAGCGAAATGAAGCCGTTGCCCAAATATGAGCCGGCTAATTATAAGGCGGCAGGTAAATTGCAGGGCAAGGCGGCACTTATTACTGGAGGAGACAGCGGGATCGGACGGGCAGTGGCTGTTCTTTTTGCAAAAGAAGGCGCCGATGTAGTTATATCATATCTGAATGAACACTCTGATGCAGAGGAAACGAAACGCCAGGTGGAGCAGGAAGGTCGCAAATGCATTCTGATTCCAGGAGATATTGGTGTGGAAACCTTCTGTAAAGATCTCATTAAACAGACGGTAGAGGGCCTCGGGAAACTGGATATTCTCATCAATAACGCGGCGGAGCAACACCCACAAGCTAAGATCGAGGATATTACGTCCGAGCAGCTAGAGCGAACATTCCGTACGAACATTTTTGCAATGTTTTATTTGACCAAAGCGGCTATGCCTCATCTAAAAGCAGGATCTGCTATCATTAATACGACTTCGATTACCGCTTATCGTGGTAGTCCACAATTACTGGACTATTCGTCAACGAAAGGAGCCATTCTGAGCTTCACGCGTTCCTTATCTACGAATCTGGCAGAGAAAGGCATTCGGGTAAATGGCGTTGCTCCGGGTCCAATTTGGACACCGCTTATTCCATCTACTTTTGATGCAAAACAGGTTAGTGAGTTCGGCGGTACGCAGCCTATGAAGCGACCGGGACAACCGGAGGAGCTGGCCCCAGCTTATGTATATCTAGCCTCCGACGATTCGAGTTATGTGACCGGACAGGTCATCCATGTAAACGGTGGCGAGGTCGTAAACGGGTAGATGCTCAGCCAACCAAACCTAGATACTTATATAAAAAGCTCTAATTCAGGGTTAGCCGAATTAGAGCTTTTTGTATTGATCTTGGGATTTAGTTTCCAGCAGACAGCTCATCGAGCGACATTTCAAAGCTCGGAGCCATATGCGTGAGGAAATAATCTACTTCCTGTAAGCCGAGTCCGCGTAGCTTCGCACCTGTCTGCTCTTTCGCCGCTGCGAATTCACGGTTGCCCGCAGCAACCTCCCAGACACACTTTAGGTAAGCATCCAGTCGATCGGCTGCCTTAACGTAGCTGTGCAGGAGAACGTCCTCCGAATCGGGAGAACTGTCTTCTGGCTGCATGAGCTGCGTGTAAATGCCCTGAAGCTCAAGAGGAATCATACCGGTCAAGCGTTCCGCAGCAATTCTTTCCATTTCGCGGAAGCTGGTAAGTAGCCGAGGATTATTGTATTTCACTGGTGTCGCAATGTCACCCGTGAACACTTCGCTGGCATCATGGAACAGGGCCATAGTTGCTGCTCTTTCAGCGTTTAATGAACGTCCATAATGAATATTACCAATGGAACAGAGCATATGTGTGAGCAGAGCTACATGGAAAGAATGCTCAGCAACGTTCTCAGGTGCGGTGCTGCGCATTAGGCTCCAGCGCTGAATATATTGAAGCCGATATAAATAGGCGGAAAAATGGTAGTTCAATTTTAAAGTAACCCCTTTCATGAGCTGCTAGGTATGATATTATTATACTAATTGTATCAGACTTTTGATAATCTGGATCTGCTGAGAGGAGCTTGAATGAATATGCAGCATTTTGAAGACAGCATTTATAATCTAATTGTTGAAACGTCCACGAACTTGCCAGGTGATGTACGCCGGGCGGTCGCCAAGGGTCGCGCACTAGAGGACAGAGCTACCCGGTCAGGTCTTGCGTTAACTACGATTGCTCAAAATATCGGAATGGCTGAGCAGCAAGTATCACCGATCTGTCAGGATACGGGAATGCCTACATTTATCATTCACACACCTGTGGGAATAAATCAGATTGAGATGAAAAAAGATATTCACAACGCCATTGTACGGGCGACCAAGAATGGTAAGCTTCGCCCAAATTCTGTAGATTCATTGACAGGTGAGAACAGCGGAGATAATTTGGGAGCAGGTACACCGGTCATTCATTTTGAACAATGGGAAGAGGAAAAAATAGATGTCAGACTGATTCTGAAGGGTGGCGGCTGCGAGAATAAGAATATTCAATACAGCCTTCCAGCAGAATTAGAAGGATTGGGCAAGGCAGGCCGTGATCTGGACGGAATTCGTAAATGTATTTTACATGCTGTTTATCAGGCACAAGGGCAAGGCTGTAGCGCTGGTTTTATTGGTGTTGGTATCGGCGGCGACCGCACAACTGGCTATGAGCTGGCTAAGAAGCAGCTGTTCCGCAAAGTGGAGGATGTTAATCCAATAGAGGATCTCAGCAAACTGGAAGACTACATCATGGAGAATGCCAATAAGTTGGGTATTGGAACGATGGGCTTTGGTGGGGAAGTTTCGCTGCTTGGTTGTAAGGTCGGCGTTATGAATCGTTTGCCAGCCAGCTTTTTCGTATCTGTTGCCTACAACTGTTGGGCTTTCCGTCGCCAAGGTGTGCTGGTTGATCCGTCAACAGGCAATATAGAGGACTGGTTGTACGAGAGTGGTACAGGGATTTCGGTTGATGATGGACGGGACCAGGCGTCGGAAACGGAAGTGGCAGATGCAGGTGAAGACAATGCAGCTACTGGATCTCGCGAAGTCCACCTGACTACACCGATTAGTGAAGAGGATATCCGTAGTTTACGAGTTGGGGATGTAGTGATTTTATCCGGTGAAATGCATACGGGCCGCGACGCACTTCATAAATATCTAATGGATCATGAGGCTCCGGTGGATTTGAACGGTGCAGTTATCTATCACTGTGGTCCTGTAATGATGAAGGACGAGGAAGGCTGGTATGTTAAAGCAGCGGGTCCGACTACTAGTATCCGTGAAGAGCCCTATCAAGGCGATATTATCAAAAAATTTGGAATTCGTGCCGTTATCGGAAAAGGTGGAATGGGTCCAAAAACGTTAAAAGCACTTCAGGAGCACGGAGGCGTATATCTCAATGCGATTGGTGGCGCTGCACAGTATTATGCGGAATGCATCAAGAAGGTAAATGCTGTTGATTTTATGGAATTTGGCATTCCTGAAGCAATGTGGCATTTGGATGTGGATGGTTTCGCTGCTATTGTAACGATGGATGCCCATGGTAACAGTCTGCACGCAGATGTAGAGAAAGATTCCGCAGCAAAATTAACTCAGTTTAAAGAACCTGTATTTAAATAAGTCGGGTACAGTCCGGTGAATTAGTCATAAAGTGGGGACATCCGCTGCTATGGCTTTTTCTCCGGTTTTATCGAAAATATAAGAATTTATATGTTCCACGCTATAATTTATCCTTATATTCCTCGTATAATCACTTAGCGTCCATATAGATAGGGACGCCGAAGGTGTTTATGCCTGTCTAAAGGGGAGGTTTACGAATGGTACCACATTATATTAGAAATGGTCTTCTTAACGTTACTCCGTATTTTATCGTGGCTGGTGCAGATCAATTGATTGATTTTGTTGTGAACTGCTTTGATGCAAGAATTAATGATATGCTGCGGAATGATGAAGGCAAGATTAGACATGCAGAACTTAGAATAGGAGATTCGATCATCGAGGTTTCCGAGGCTAATGAGAAATATTCACCAGTACAGCTCGCTATTCATCTATATGTAAGAAATGTGGATGAGACCTTTCGTAAGTGCTTGGATGCCGGGGCATCCATCATTGAAGAACCATTGGATAAGCCTTATGGAGAAAGAGGAGCGGGTATTAGAGATGCTCAGGGCAATCAGTGGTTTCTTGCAACCTGTATAGAATGAAATCACGATATTTTACAAAAGTAATACAAAGTAACAGTCCAGAGATAATCAACTTGGACTGTTATTTTTATATAATCTATTATAGTAGGGATCTATGTCACGAAAATAGTAGCACTGGTTTTTTGATGAAAATGAAGTTAGGATAAAAGATACAATGAAAAAGGGAGAGGCACACTTCAGATGAAACCGTTTCGCGCTCGTCTTACGTTTATACTTATGGCCTTAATCGGTATTTCCATGATTGGCACTGGATTTACGATGGCTCATCTGTTTAAGAGCTCCCATATAGCTGCTCTCGAAGAGAACATGTCCCGGGAAATAAATCTACTCGCAGGCACATTGGAATTTGTAGATATGAACGCCACCAATGCCATTCCGTATTATACGGAGCAGGCAGAGCATGTCGCCGAGCTTCTAGATTCCCGGATTACTTTTATCAGTAAGTCAGGTGAAGTTTTAGGGGATTCAGAGAAAAATCCTCTGGAGATGGACAATCACGCCAATCGTGAAGAGGAGATTGTTGCGGCTAAAGAGGGGACTGGACGAGCCATTCGTTACAGCGAAACTTTAGATCGCGAGATGTTATATGTAGCTGAGCGGGTGACCTCAGATCATGGTTTTGACGGTTACATTCGGGTCTCGATGGGACTGGATGCAGTAACGGAAGGGCTTAACCGTGCTTGGATGATTATGGCTGGGGGGTTAGTTGTTTTGTTCCTGGCAGCAACTATTGTCAGCTACAAAGTGGCATCGAGCATGACTTCACCGCTTGAACAAATCACGAGAGTCGCGCGGCGTATTACAGATCTTGATTATGATGCAAGAGTCCATTTGAAGCGTAAAGATGAGGTCGGGCAGCTGGCGACAGCGATAAATGCCATGGCTGACAGTCTTCAAGCTCAGCTTAAGACTATTCGTGATAATGAGGATCTGCTGCAAAGCGTACTGGACAATATGACTGGCGGCATCATAATGATCAATGCGGACGAAGAAATTGCCTTGCTGAACCGAGCCTCAGAGCGGATGCTGGATGTTAGCAACAGTGAAATGGCGGGTCATTCGTACAAGGAGCTAAAGCGTCATTATGAGTTAACACGTCTGCTTGAAGAAGGGGTATCGAATAAAGAACCGCTCCATGAAGAACGAAGTATTTACAATCCGAGAGAGCGGATTGTACGTATGGACGCAGTACCTATGATCCAGGATGGGACGTATAGAGGCATGCTCTTCCTGCTGCAGGAAGTAACAGAGATTCGTCGCCTGGAGCGGATGCGAAGTGAATTTGTCGCTAACGTATCCCATGAATTGAAGACGCCGGTTGCCGCTGTTAAAGGATTTGCCGAGACCTTGCTGGGTGGTGGGGTTAAGGATGAGAAGACAGCCCGTTCCTTCTTGCAAATTATTTATGATGAGAACGAACGCTTAAATCGATTGATTGGAGATATTCTGGAATTATCTAAAATCGAATCTAAACGTGTGCAGCTCGATTGCTCACCTGTTCATATCATTGAATTCTTTGATTCCGTGCTGGGAACCATTAGCAAAGTGGCTGAGAAGAAAAGTATTAGTCTTAACGTAGAGGTTCCTGAGGAGCTGTTCATTGAGGCCGATGAAGATAAACTACGTCAAATTTTTATGAATCTGCTCTCCAATGCGATTAATTACACGCATGAAGGGGGTAGCGTAAAAGTCTACGTTAAGAATATACTGAAGCCAGATGGTTCAGAGAATGTCCAATTTACCGTTACCGATACAGGGATGGGGATTCCCAAAAAGGATCTGCCGCGCATTTTCGAACGTTTTTATCGAGTGGATAAAGCAAGATCAAGAAGTTCCGGTGGAACGGGGCTGGGACTGTCTATTGTGAAGCACTTGATAGATCTGCACCATGGTGTGATTTCGGTTAAAAGTGATCTGGGGATCGGAAGTTCATTTATTATTGAGTTGCCGCTCTTGCAGGAAGAAAAGGTGGATTAGATTTTTGTAAATTCATCTTATTGATTTTACACCAAGTTAACATTGTGGTGATATGATTGTTTTGTTGTTGCTTTGTAAAAATCAAACTATATGGAAGACGGGGGAACCTATGGCTCAACGATTGCTTGTCATTGAAGACGAACCGACACTGGCCCGGCTGCTGTCCTATAACTTAACGCAGGAAGGTTACGAGGTAACAGTAGAGGATCATGGTACGGCAGGATATGATCGTGCGACGAGGGAACCTTTTGACTTGATCGTATTAGATCTGATGTTGCCAGGTATGAATGGCATTGACATCCTTGATAAATTGCGTGGACAAGGTATCCGAACACCTATTATTGTGTTGACCGCTAAAAATGCGGAAGAAGATGTAGTTAGAGGGCTGAAATCAGGTGCTGATGATTATATAACTAAACCATTCGGCGTCTCTGAACTGCTCGCTAGAGTAAGTGCTGTACTTCGGAGGATTTCTGGACTTGCTGAGGAAGCACCGACAGAAACACCTATCTCTGCTTCTACCATTATCTTAGGTCAATTAGAGATTTACCCTGAGAGATATGAAGTCTCCCTCGGTGGTCATAGTATTAATTTACGGCCTAAAGAGTTCGAAGTGCTATTATATTTGGCTCGTAAGCCAGGGGTTGTGTTGACGAGAGATGATCTCATGAATGCTGTATGGGGCTTTGATTATATTGGTGGGCAGCGTACGGTGGACGTGCATGTGAGTTCACTTCGTAAAAAGCTTGAGCTCGATCCAGAATCCGTTCATATCGATTCGATTCGAGGCGTAGGCTATAAATTAGTGGTTAATAAAAAAAGAGCTCCGGTCATTTAGAGTGACTGGAGTTCTATTTTTTCTATACTTTTCATAAATAAGAAATGCTCGGAGTACTAGTTGGCTTCTGGGGAAATACTGTGATGTGGACCCATTCATCTCACTGATTTTACATTGCGTTAACATTTCTCTCCAACTGTATTTACACTAAAAGCTTATCATGGAGATCGAAGATGATGAGAAGGAGACGTAAACACTAATGAAATCCATCATTGACATAGAGAATCTTGATCTCTACTATGAGTCGTTCCACGCACTGAAGAATGTGAATCTGCAAATCCCGGAGAAACAGGTTACCGCTTTTATTGGACCTTCCGGTTGCGGGAAATCCACGTTGCTTCGCACATTGAATCGTATGAATGATATGATTCCTGGCACACGTATAGAAGGAACTGTAAACATCGGTGGCAAAAATATTTATAGTGATGAGGTAGAGGTGGAAAGCCTGCGTAAGCAGGTCGGTATGGTGTTTCAACAGCCGAATCCTTTTCCTAAGTCGATTTACGACAATGTAGCTTACGGTCCCCGTTTACACGGCATCCGTTCCAAAAGTGAACTGGATGAGATCGTAGAAAAAAGCTTGCGTCACTCCGCCCTATGGGAGGAAGTGAAAGATTTTCTGAAGAAATCTGCCCTTAGCTTGTCTGGTGGACAGCAGCAGCGGCTTTGTATTGCTAGAGCGCTAGCGGTACAGCCGGATATTCTGCTAATGGATGAGGCAACCTCTGCGCTCGACCCTGTATCCACTCTCAAGATAGAAGAGCTTGTTCAGGAACTAAGAAGTGAGTATACCATTGTTATGGTAACTCATAACATGCATCAGGCCGCACGTGTATCCGGTCGAACCGTGTTTTTCTTAAATGGTGTAATTGTAGAGGCGGCGGACACAGAGGTGCTTTTCTCGAACCCTAAAGATTCCCGCACTGAAGATTATATTTCCGGACGTTTCGGCTGATCAGATTTAAAAGGGTGTTCGTCCCTGGAAATGGCAAGCTGACCATACGTTAATGAGGAGGATCGCTCTTATTATGATTCGCAGAAAAGAATTTGATAAAGACTTGGAAGAGCTGCGCAGTCTGCTGCAGCAGATGGGTGAGCATGTTAAGGATGCTCTTGAAGGTGCAATTAATGCATTACAAAATCTAGATACAACGCTCGCACAGGAAGTCGTTGAAGCGGATTTACAGCTGAATGCCATGGAAGATAAAATCATGGAAATTGGCTCACGCTTAATTATTACGCAGCAGCCCGTAGCTAAGGATTTGCGCCGCATTATCGTTGCCTTCAAAATATCAAGCGATTTGGAACGCATGGGGGATCTGGCGATTGATGTAGCTAAGGCGACCATGCGTCTTCAAGGCCAACAGCTGATTAAGCCCCTTGTAGACATTCCTCGTATGGCTGAAATCGTGACAATTATGATCGATGAGGCGATCCAGTCTTACCTGGATGAGAACACTGATCTGGCTTATAAAATGGCACAGGATGATGATCAGGTCGATCAGTTATATGGTGCAATGATCAATGAGTTGTATTCTTATATGGTAACAAAGCCGGAGACAGTATCCCAAGCTATGTTATTGACACTGGTAGGCCGTTATATCGAACGGATTGGCGATCACGCTACTAACATTGGTGAAAGCGTAGTTTACCTGGTTACCGGTAGTCGTCCAGATTTGAATGAGTAGTGTTTTGCAAAAGATGTTCAGTGGCTGGTAATTACAGAGAGCGTTTGGACTTTCGGTCGCTGTTGTCTCCAGATTTATTTTATTTTAACCACCTTTAGTGGTGTAAATCCAGAGACAAAGGCGGGCGCTCTGCTCCTACAGTTCCAAACCTCTCCTCCATTACTTGCACCTTCACATCTTTTGTTTATTTTTAGGTAAATTGAGTAGCCGTCCTTATATTAGGACGGCTACTTGTTGTATAGCCGTTTCTACTTGGACAGGCCATATGTTAAGATGTAAGAAGTAAGCATGAAAAAGGCGAGGTGCACTATGGACAAGTTGATACTTATAGATGGAAATAATATTATTTACCGCGCATTCTTCGCGATGCCCCCGCTAACGAATACAGCAGGGCAACAGACGAACGCGGTGTACGGTTTCACAACGATGCTGCTCCGTTTAATTGAAGAACACAAGCCGACACATATGATTGTTGCTTTCGATGCAGGGAAAGTCACATTTCGGCATGAAGGTTATGAGGATTATAAAGGCGGTCGGCAAAAGACACCTCCCGAGCTCTCCGAGCAGTTTCCACTGCTGAAAGATTTGCTCAGAAATCTGGGTGTACCGCAGTTTGAAATTGGCAATTATGAGGCCGATGATATTATTGGAACCATTTCTCGCCAAGCAGATGAAGCTGGCCGGCAGGTTATGATCGTGTCGGGAGACAAGGATATGCTTCAATTGGCTTCCGAACATACGACCGTTGCGTTGATCCGCAAAGGAGTTACTGAGGTTGAGCTTTATGGACCAGAACAAATTCGTGAGAAATATGATTTAACACCCGAGCAGATCATCGACCTTAAGGGACTGATGGGTGATGCGAGTGATAACATTCCGGGCGTTCCGGGTGTTGGTGAGAAAACAGCACTCAAGCTGTTGCATCAATTCGGATCGGTTGAAGGTGTATTAGCAGGAACCGGTGAGCTTAAAGGTAAAATGAAAGAAAAGCTGGAAGCTCACGCGGAAGACGCTGTCATGAGTAAGAAACTGGCAACCATCTATCGTGAAGTGCCTCTTGAGCATTCGTGGGAAGATATGATCTTTAACGGAATTTCTGCGGATACAGCAGGACCCGCTCTCGCAAAATTAGAATTCAAATCACTTCTGGAAAGGTTGTCACTTAGTGCCTATGCTCCAGTAGCTGATGGAGAAGAGGGTGCAGCGGAAGTAGAAGCTGCTACACTTGATATTTCGATCGTGAGTGAAGATGAACTTGAGGCGCTAAATGAAGCGCTCCCTAGTATTTCGGCGCTGCATGTAGAATCCAATGGGGATAATCCGCATCGTGCCGAGGTGATCGGGGTAGGGCTATCTACTCTGGAGCGACATTATTATGTGCCGTTTGAATTACTACAGAAACCAGCGGCTGCGAAGCTACGCGACTGGTTAGGAGATGAGAAGGCTCCGAAGAGCGGATATGATCTTCACCGTGCTGATTTGGCACTGCATTGGCAGGGGATTGCTTTTGCAGGTGCTGCCCATGATGTGCAGCTGGCGGCTTATTTGCTGGATCCGACGGAAGCTAATCAGAACCTAAACGATCTCGCTACGAAATACGGCTTGCCAAGATTGTCACCTGATGAAGATGTATTTGGTAAAGGCGCCAAATATAAGATTCCTGAGCTTGAAATCTTAGGAAATCACGTCGCACGTAAGAGTGCTGCGGTACTTGGGATTGCTCAGAAGCAACAGCAGGAGCTTGTCGAGACAGCGATGACCGGACTGTTCGAAGATTTGGAGATGCCTTTATCACGTATTCTCGCGGATATGGAGAAACAAGGAATCGCAGTCAACGAAGAGGATCTTAAAGAGCTAGGTAAAGAATTCGAAGCTCAAATTTCTAAGCTGGTCACTGAAATATACGAATTAAGTGGCACGGAGTTCAATTTGAATTCACCAAAGCAACTGGGTGAAATTTTATTCGTTAAGCTAGGTTTGCCTGTTGTTAAGAAGACGAAGACAGGCTATTCCACCGATGCTGAGGTGCTTGAGAAACTAGCGCCTTATCATGACGTGGTACGTTTGATTTTGCAATATCGCACGATTGCCAAATTGCAATCCACCTATGTAGAGGGGCTGCTCAAGGAAATTTCCCCGAAAACAGGGAAGGTGCATACATTCTATCGGCAGACGATTGCTGCGACAGGACGGCTTAGCAGCCAATTTCCGAACCTGCAGAACATTCCAATCCGCTTAGAAGAAGGACGTAAAATCCGTAAAGTGTTTGTTCCATCCGAACCGGGCTGGTCCATTCTGGCGGCGGACTATTCGCAGATTGAACTACGGGTACTTGCGCACATCTCCGGTGATGAGCGGATGAAGGAAGCTTTTCTCCATGATATGGATATTCACACGAAGACAGCGATGGATGTATTTGGAGTTACCGCCGATCAGGTTGATAGCAATATGCGTCGTGCTGCTAAAGCCGTTAACTTTGGTATCGTGTACGGAATCAGTGATTATGGTCTGTCGCAGAACTTGAATATTCCTCGCAAAGAAGCCGCTCAATTTATTGAGCAGTATTTCGAGGTATACCAAGGTGTACGTCGATATATGGATGATATCGTAGTTGATGCAAGGAAACATGGTTATGTAACCACGCTGCTGGAACGCCGTCGTTACTTGCCTGAGATTAATGCCAAGAACTTTAATCTGCGTTCTTTTGCGGAACGTACAGCAATGAACACACCTATACAAGGAACTGCCGCTGATATTATTAAGCTGGCGATGGTGCATATGGACAAGGCGCTATTTGAACGTGGGCTAAAGAGCCGTATGTTGCTTCAGGTACACGATGAGCTTGTATTCGAGGTGCCAGAGGATGAAATGGAGCTCATGAAGACGCTTTTGCCGGAAGTAATGGGTGGAGCATTGCAGTTATCGGTGCCGCTTAAAGCAGAGGTAAGTTTTGGTAGCAACTGGTACGAAGCGAAATAGGCTCCCTTTAAGGTGTGCATATCAGCTATAATGTAGTTGAGGTGAAGACATCATGCCGGAATTACCGGAAGTAGAGACAGTCAAGAGAACACTGAATGATTTAGTTAATGGAAAGCAGATAGAGAGTGTAACCGTCCGGTTGGCCCGGATTATTCAGCGGCCGGATGATATTCAGGCTTTTGCCAACCTGCTCGCAGGTCATAGCATTGTTAATGTTGAACGAAGAGGGAAATTTTTGCGTATCGTGTTAGACGGTTTGGTGCTGGTATCTCATTTACGGATGGAGGGCCGTTACGGACTTTTTTCGAACGAAGATCCACTGGACAAGCATACGCATGTGATATTCCATTTTACCGATGGCACTGAGCTGCGTTACACGGATGTTCGTCAGTTTGGTACAATGCATCTTTTTCAGATTGGTGAAGACCTCCAGCTGCCTCCTCTTAATAAGCTAGGACAGGAGCCGCTGGAGCCATCCTTTACGCCGGAGAGGTTTAAGCAGATTGTATCAGGCAAAAGCACAAAAATTAAATCACTGCTGCTGAATCAGGAATATATCGTCGGCATAGGTAATATTTATGTAGATGAGTCGTTACATCGTGCAGGGATACATCCTGAAGTCAGCGCCAAAGATCTTTCGGATGAGCAACTTGATCAGCTGCATCACGCTATTGTCAGTACGCTAACGGAAGCGGTAAACGCTGGTGGTTCGTCTGTAAAATCATATGTGAATGGTCAAGGTGAGAGCGGCACTTATCAGCAACAGCTGTTGATTTACGGTCGTAAAGATCAGCCGTGTAACCACTGTGGAACGATGATTGAGAAAACGGTTGTAGGTGGCCGCGGCACGCATTATTGTCCAAGCTGTCAGCGTAAGGTTGAAAACTGAAGAAGTAATTAGGTTGGCACCCACTACTTGTCCCGCCCATATACTGTGTGAAGAATGCTTAATAGAGAACGGAAGCTGAATGAAGTGTATTCTTCAGTGTTCCGGTTCTTCACAGGAGGGATTGCGGGTGCTCAGCCCATTTTTTTCACTAATATTACTAGCTTTTGCTTTGAGTTTGGATGGTTTTGGCGTTGGTATTACATATGGACTGCGTAAAATGAAAATACCATTGCTCTCCATTCTGATTATCTCGCTTTGTTCGGGGGTAGTTATCTGTGTATCTATGCAAGTGGGTGTTCTGCTTGCCAAGGTAGTGTCTCCACATGCAGCTTCTGAGGTTGGCGCTGTTATACTCGTGCTAATGGGGTGCTGGTCGCTCGTCCAGATGTTAATGCAGAAAGAGAAGGAACAGACAGGTGAGCGTAAAGTAGGTAGTGAAGAAAATGTGCTATCCACAGAAGCTCGGGCAGAGGTAGCTGTTGATACTGAAGATGTTGTAGAACAGGTTACCATGGCTCCTGAGCAGGCAAAGTCGGCTGTCTTTTCCCTTGAGTTACGACGATTGGGGATTGTTGTACAGATCTTGCGTACTCCGTCTTCTGCAGATATGGATGATTCCGGGAGTATTTCTTCGATGGAGGCTATGCTGCTCGGGATTGCCCTCTCTCTAGATGCTTTTGGAGCTGGACTTGGCGCAGCATTGCTGGGGTTCAATCCGATATGGACATCACTTACAATTGCTCTGTTTAGTGGTACATTTCTATTGCTGGGCATGAAGACTGGATTAAGATTCGCCGGGAACTACTGGATGAAGCATGCTGCTGCACTACCCGCGTTATTATTAATTACAATGGGAATACTGAAGCTATTATGAGGTGAGTACATGATTATTGGCTTAACCGGAGGCATTGCATCCGGAAAAAGCACGGTGTCCGCACTGCTTGTGAGCAAGGGAGCGAGGCTGGTTGACGCGGATGTGATCGCCAGAGAAGTTATGCTCCCCGGTCATGAGGTGCTGGCTGCGGCTGTGAAACAATTCGGAAGCGAGATCCTCTCTTCGGATGGCACACTGAATAGGGGCAAGCTGGGGGACATTGTGTTTCAAGACCCGGCGGCCCTGCAAGCCCTGAACAATCTGACGCATCCCGCAATCCGGCGGGAGATTAAAGAACGTATGAACAGCATGGAGGAAGAAGATCCAAAGAAGTTAACCATTGTGGATATCCCTCTTCTTTTCGAATCAGGACTCGAGAACATGTTCCATGAAATACTGGTGGTCTACGTGCCTCGTGAAGTGCAAATCGCTCGATTAATGGAACGTAACGGACTTTCTATAGAACAAGCAGAAGCACGCTTAAATGCACAGATGGATATTGAAGCGAAGCGTAACAAAGCGGACTATATCATTGACAACAGTGGCGAACTTGCGCACACTGAGCAACAGGTTGCTGTTCTTTGGGACAGGCTGGGCTTATCATGAAATGGTTACGTAAAAAAAGAGTCCTTCTTCTGTTATTCATTGGTTTTACTGCGATATTGTTTCTGAGTACGAACTGGATGTCCTGGTTTTATCCGATCCATTATAAAGATGAGATCCGTAAGCACAGCGTTACGTACGATATTGACCCATTTCTAGTGGCTTCGATTATCCGAGTGGAAACGAACTTCAAAACTGGACGAGAATCCAAAAAAGGTGCTATAGGTTTAATGCAGCTTATGCCGGATACCGCCAAATGGGCCCTTGAAAAGGCCAAGCTTCCTGATGTTTCTATGGAGGAGCTAAAGCATGAACCATCAGCAAATATTGAACTAGGTACCTGGTATCTTTCAACATTATCCCGTCAATTCGAAGGTAAACGTACAGCGGTTATCGCTGCATATAATGCTGGACCGGGTAAAGTTCAAAAATGGCTGGATGAGGGGATCTGGGATGGAACGGATGCTACGATTAAGGATATTCCGTTTGGTGAAACCCGCCATTATGTACAGCGCGTCAACTATTACTATGATCAGTACACGGATATTTACAACGAATTCTAAAACCGTGTTATGTATAAAAAGAAGCATTAAACGATCTTGCGATCGTTTAATACTTCTTCAGTAAGCTTATGTGGACAGGTTATTTGTATTGACCTGCCAATTGTTGTTCTGCCAGGGTTACAAGACGTTTAGTGATGTAACCACCGATCGAACCATTTTCATAAGAAGTTTTATTGCCTTGGTAACCATCTGGGGAAAGCGTGATTCCGAGTTCTTGGGCAACTTCATATTTAAGTTGTTCCAAAGCACCACGGGAATTTGGAGCTACAAGGTTATTGGAGCTGTTGTTTTGGCTCATTGCTGTTCACCTCCTCTGTTGGTAACTGTATTATGTGCCGGACTTGCCATAATCATTACAATAAAAAAACGGTGATTTCTGGAAAAAATGAAATAGCCCTTCAAAAGCCGGATATTTAACATACCGGGACTAAAAACATTATGTAATAGGAAGTGATGAAGCTTATGAAATGCCCTTACTGCGATCACACAAATACTAAAGTACTGGACTCGCGACCAGCGAATGAGAATAAGTCAATCCGCCGCAGGCGTGAATGCGAGCGTTGCAGCAAACGGTTTACAACCTTTGAAATGATCGAGGAAACACCGTTAATCGTGATCAAAAAAGACGGCAGCCGCGAGGAGTTCAGCCGTGATAAAATACTGCGTGGTCTTATCCGTGCTTGCGAGAAACGCCCCGTCTCTGTAGAACGTCTAGAGAAGATCGTATCTGAGGTAGAGAAATCCCTACGCGGTATCGCCGTAGCTGAGGTGGAGAGCCAACAGATCGGTGAGTTGGTTATGGAGCAGCTCTATCCAGTAGATGAAGTCGCCTACGTTCGCTTTGCTTCCGTATACCGCCAGTTTAAGGACATTAACATGTTTATGAAGGAACTGAAGGGTCTGCTATCTAAGAGCACTGGGGATTTGGACAGATTGTAGAGTTGTGGCTAGTCTAATGACTAAAAAAAGTGTTGACAGCGAAGGCGATTTTTTATATTATATAGGAGTCGCCTACGGCGCTTGGATTTGTCAGAATGACTTAAATACACCGAACTGAATTTTAGAATGTGTGATTACATACATCTGAAAATTACGTTTGGGGCCATAGCTCAGCTGGGAGAGCGCATCGCTGGCAGCGATGAGGTCAGGGGTTCGATCCCCCTTGGCTCCACCAAACTTCATATGGACTCTTAGCTCAGTTGGTAGAGCAGTAGACTCTTAATCTATTTGTCCAGGGTTCGAGCCCCTGAGAGTCCATCCAAAAGAAACGGCAGAAATGCCGTTTCTTTTGCTGTTTATGCGACTTTTGATCAGTTTCCCGATGATTAAGAATCAATTACTGAGTTGATAACGTGAAGTGGATAAATATTCCTTTCAATATTTTAAGGTAACACAAATACATCTGTCTGCGACTACTACTCAAGCCATGTGGAGTGTGTAGTGTCAACATACCGTGTTGACAAATAATAGAGAATACCTAAACTAAATAAAAGATAATGATATTAAAAGGCAGTATTCTTGAAGCAGGAAAGGATACTGCCTTTTAGTTATAATTAGGACGAAGCTTACCACAAATAGAGTGTATTATTTATTATATGGAATTAGGAAATGAACAGAGCTCAACTCAACTATGAAACATTCACATAATTTGGTACTATTAAACAATGAAAGAAATCTATCCCATTTGAAAGATGAGACATATATGAGTGTGCATTTAGATGATTTATGTAAAGATTATAATGAAGATAGAATTGTTCCTTTTATCGGTGCAGGGCTATCTATACCTTTTAATGTGCCAGATTGGGGTAGTTTAATAAGGGAAATAGCTGAGAAATACGCCGTAGGTGATACGTCTTTTGTAAAGTTAGCTGTAGAACAAGATTTACAGAGATACGATTACTGGCAGGCAATTGATGCTTTGAAAAAATATACAACAGTCCAAGAAGAAGATATTCAAGAACATATAGCAGTTACTGTACAGAGAAAAATTAATAAAGTGGAAAATGATTTGCTTCATAACTATATGGATCTGAAACAAATGGACTTTAAGCTTTTCTTAACTACAAATTATGAAAATATATTACACAACTATTTGCAATGGAATTAACTCCAATTTTATTAAAAGAAATACAAATGCTAAATATATCAGGAATAGTTCTCCATCATTTGATATAAATAATTTCGAAAGTCTTCAACATAGGTTTTGGGCTCTACAACTTTTAGATGAGTGCCGAAGCTTGCTAAAAGTTGAAATCCCATACGATTTTGTGGGACATAAATGGTTGCTAATAAAAATCCAGAACTATGGTCTTCAATACTTCTTCGACCATACCTTTCGATGATTTGATCTTTTATGCTAGGCGATATCCATGCCTTAATCGTGACGAATTCAGGTAGATAATTTGCTTCGTGTACTTGCTCTGACCAATCGTCTCTAGGATGAAACGCGCGTTCATCCATAGTAATATGATCGATCCGAGATAACTTGAAAGTTCGATATCCCTGTCGATGTAAACAGAATCCTTTCAAGTACCAACTCGATTCGCTAAAATGCAGCTCATAGGGCTCGACCATTCTATCCGTTACAGCCCCGTCCTTATCTGTATAATCAAACGAAGCCAGCCTCTTTTTTGAAATGGATTCTTGACATGTCTTTAAGGTTTCAAGAATCTCGGACCGACCTTCCCAATCATAAAACGACAGTTGAATGGAACGATTTAGAGACAATGGACTAACCATTGCCTCTATTTTTTTTATCGTTCTTTCAACTTCTTCAGTACGGAGGATTTGTTCCAATCCGCCGAGCGCAGTTAATATATTCTGTAAATCGGAGCTGCTTAAAAGGCGTTTATCAACCTTGTATTCATCCATTATGCCGTAGCCCCCTTTGACCCCATTGACAGAGTAGATCGGGATGTTCGATAAGCTCAATGTTTCCATATCGCGAAGGATCGTTCTTTTGGAGACATTGAATAGTTGTGAGAATTCCGTTGTAGAAACAACCTCTTTTTTCAGCAATATCATGATAATCGAAATGAGTCTCTCCACTTTGTCCATAATTGCCCTCTTTTTTTACATGATTTCAGAACGGTGACACCTTGATGTCACCTTTTATCCATTATACTACAAGTATCACAAGAAGGAGGTTATAATTTAATGTTTAATCCAACCGATTTTCCCAAGCCCACCCTTATTTCAGCCAACGGTGTGGAACTCGAAGTGTTTGAAGCAGGCCGAGAAAACGCAGGAAAACCTATTGTACTCTGCCACGGCTGGCCAGAGCATGCCTTTTCTTGGCGCCATCAGATGGACGCACTTGCCGCAGCGGGCTACCATGTCATCGTCCCCAACCAGCGGGGTTACGGCAACTCATCCCGTCCGACCGAAGTAACAGACTATGACATTGAACACTTGTCGGGTGATCTCATCGCGCTTCTCGATCACTATGGATACGAGGACGCTACCTTTGTCGGTCATGACTGGGGTGCATTCGTCGTTTGGGGACTGACCTTGTTGCATCCAAACCGCGTCAATAAAGTGATAAATCTGAGCTTGCCTTACCAAGAGCGCGGAGAAAAACCCTGGATCGAGTTTATGGAAGAAATACTTGGCGGCGATTTCTATTTCGTCCACTTCAATCGACAGCCAGGCGTCGCGGACGCCGTATTCGAAGACAATACATACAGGTTCCTTCGCAACCTGTACCGGAAGAACGAGCCTCTCAGAGCACCTGAGCCAGGTATGGCGTTGATCAATCTCGCCAGAGCAGAAACACCGCTCGGTGAGCCCGTATTGAGCGAAAGCGAGCTGGACGTTTACGTCTCCGCTTTTGAAACATCAGGGTTCACGGGCAGCATAAATTGGTACAGGAACCTTGACCGCAACTGGCGCTTATTGGCGAAAGTGAACCCAATCATCCAGCAGCCGACCCTCATGATCTACGGCAACCGGGACGTGGTTGCGAAGTCTGAAAACCTGACAAAGTTCGTGCCCAATGTGGAAGTGGTCAATCTGGATTGCGGTCATTGGATCCAGGAAGAAAAGTCGGAAGAAACAAACCAAGCGATTCTAAAATGGCTGGAACAATGGGAGATGTAGTTTTTTTCAACAACCAAGAAGAGTTTAACGATTGGTTAGAAGAACATCATGCTGAAGCTAGTGAAATTTGGGTGGGCTATTTTGGGATAAGTACAGGGCGTGAAAGCCTTACTTGGTCTGCATCAGTAGATGCCGCTCTTTGTTTTGGGTGGATTGACGGTATACGAAAAACCATTGATAAACAAAGCTATAAGATTCGCTTTACTCCGCGCAAAGTAAATAGTGTATGGAGTGCTGTGAACGTAAAGAAGGTAAAAGCACTAATACAGCTTGGAAAGATGAGACCAGAAGGAATGCACGTCTTTAACAACAGAACCGATGCACAAGGCTATTCCTCTGAACAAAGAAACGTGGAACTTGCCAAAGAATATGAAGAACAAATCAAGGCAAATCAAACAGCCTGGCTATTCTTCACTAATTTATCACCATCCTATAAAAGAGATTCTATCTGGTGGGTAATGAGCGCCAAGAAAGAAGAAACACGATTAAGAAGGCTTGGAATATTGATCGCTTCATCTGAAGAAGGGCTAAAATTTCAACATTGCAAAAATAATATTACAGAATAAGGAAATATAAATAACAAAAGAATCGTTAAAAGGATTTTTGGTACTGCATAAATCTGGGTCTATTGTTTCCCTGATCTTTAGGAGAGTGGAGCTACTGTATTTCTCAATCATTTAGGGTTTAATTCTCATCAAAAGTCAGAACGTTTTAAATGCGAGGCATAAATCAAATCGCTAAATGAAGAAGGGATGAAACAGCTCATCCAAAATCGCAACCCCCTTCATTTTTATGGTACAGCCGACCCTCATGATCTATGGTGACCAGGATACGGTCCAGAGGTCTGAAAACCTGACAAAGTTCGTGCCTAATGCGGAAGTGGTCAATCTGGATTGCGGTCATTGGATCCAGCAAGAAAAGCCGGAAGAAACAAACCAAGCGATTTTGAGATGGCTGGAAGAGCAGAATGATGCTGAATAGAGTCGCTTAGCAAGCAAAACTTAGAAAAATAATAAGGACACCCAAACAGGCAATGTCATTAAGTTAAGCTCAAAGGTAAGAACGGGAATAAAAATGGAATTCAAAACGGCATGGGAAAGCCCCGTGCCGTTTGTTTTTTACTTCACGCAAGGAAACGGCGTATAACTAACAAAGCAGAAATACTGCAATAATTGAACAGGCGGAGAGAAAAGCATCGCTCTATGTTCTGTTCCAATCCAGTAAGATGCTCTTGGTACTGAAGAATGAGGGTAATAAGGACTTTCAAATTGATTAAGTGGCGTGCATACATGGTTTGCTGAAATGGGTTTTGTTTTGCCGCAACTAGCAGCCGTTGCCCCCGTTGGTTAATCCAGTCCTCTGAACGCCCCCGTTTTGAAGAAAGCAGTTCTTTCATCTTAGATTTGAGTGTGTTTTCATCCGTCTGTAATACTGAATATGAGGTTGGGAATTCACTTAAAACTGTAATGAAATACCGGAATACATAGCTCCAAAGACACCTTTGTAAGCAGGGAAAACCTGATCTAAAACAGCTTGGAATTGTAGTTTATTTTGTACACACATCTTTGAAAGAGACTCATATTGTCTTGTAAGATAGCGCAGATTGAGAAGTTGCACACCTCTTTTCTTAAACGGTTCAAATTCTTCTTTGTAGTACAGCTCTCCCAATAGGTAAGCGTCAGCAGCATCCGTCTTTACTTTACGAAGTTGAGACTTCCTAAGTCGATTTGAGATGAGCGGATTAATAACAATATAAATATAATGATGTTCCTCTAGGAACTGAACAACGGGACTTTGATAATGACCGGTTGCTTCTAGAATAAGCAAAGGACGTTGTTGAGATGCAAATTCAACTTCTGTTAAAACTTGAAGGGAATTTGCTAAACCATCTCGAGTGTGCTCGAAGTGGAATATCCCTTGGAATGGCTTTCCGCGCTCTAGAAAGGCTTGTCCATGGCTTTCTTCTTTAGAAATATCTAGACCGATAACTGGATTCATTTCATCTCCCCTTGTAAGTGTAGATTCACCGGCATCCCCTAAGGTTGATCTTCTTGTCGCTCCATAGCATCGCTTGTTATACGGGATCTTACGTCCCAACCAGCCTCAATCATGGTCATGACAAGTAGGGGTGAACATTATAGCTCTCGGGATCAAGTCCCACGGGCAGGTACGTTCGACCAGGCTACTTTAATCCTCTATGCAAATGAAAAAAGGATCAACCAGAAAGAACTGGTTGATCTCATAATACGAACGGGCAGGAGAGTTGAAGATCAAACGCGGGGAACCGTATCATAAATAGAGGCAAGTTTTTTAGGTGGGGGCCTTGGTTTGCAGAAGGCAAAGACCCCCTCCGGTGGTTGGGGGAAGGGTCCATCAAGCTGACGGATCTTCACATGACGATGAAGGTCCTGTTTTTGTTCTTTCCGCCAGCCTAGTAATAGACTCCATGTCCTGGTCGGTTAATTGATCTAAAAAATGCTTCCTTATTGCCTTTGAAACAATGGGAAGGGCTTCATCCAGAGCTGTTTTTCCGGAAGAAGTAATGATGACGTAGACTCCACGATCTGTATCTAGTGGTTTCCTCAAAACAAGTCCCCGTTTTTCCATACGCGTTAGATGATGTGACAATCGGCTCTTATCCCAGTCCATCGAGTCTGCTAATTCCTGTTGGCGAAGCTTACCGTTTCCAAATTGGACTAACCTGTCTAAAACCCCAAAGTCACCCTCAGATAGTCCCGTGTGTTCGGACATGTCCTTTACAACACGACCAAAGATTCTTTTGAAGGAACCTTTCCACATATTCCATATTTGCATTTCCTGTTCATTCAGTTCGTTCTTGTCCATACGCCCATTTTAACACAGTTGACACGTCAACCACAAGGTGTTACAGTGTATACAAGTTGACATGTCAACCACATTGATCATTAGGCCCTGCACTGATGATGCAAGGAAAAGTCTTCCTAATACAATTAAGGAGTGTGTCATGGAATGGATTATGTAAAACTTGGACGTTCCGGTTTGGATGTCTCGGAAATATGCCTTGGATGCATGAGTTTTGGAGCACCTGAACGAGGCAACACCCCATGGTCTCTGAATGAGGAGCAAAGCAGACCGATTATTAAAAAGGCACTTGAATTGGGAATTAATTTTTTTAGTACTGCCAACATGTATTCCGACGGAACAAGCGAAGAAATTGTCGGGCAAGCATTAAAGGACTTTGCTCGTCGTGACGAAGTCGTCATTGCCACAAAGGTATTCGTTCCGATGCGCCAAGGTCCAAATGCTATGGGGCTTTCTCGTAAAGCGATCATGACCGAAATTGATAAAAGTCTAAGTCGACTCGGAACGGACTACATTGATTTGTACCAGATTCATCGTTGGGATCATCATACACCGATTGAAGAGACAATGGAGGCCCTTCACGATTTAGTTAAAGCGGGGAAGATAAGATACATCGGAGCTTCTTCCATGTTAGCATGGCAGTTCGCAAAAGCTCAGCATGTTGCGGTGAACAATGGTTGGACACGGTTCGTTTCTATGGAAAATAGACTTAACTTACTCTATCGGGAAGAAGAAATAGAAATGCTCCCCCTATGCAAAGATGAGGGGGTTGGTGTCACGCCTTACCTGCCTTTGGCAGCAGGACGCCTGACCCGAGAGTGGAATGAGCAGACCTCACGTTCCGAGAAGGACCAAATAGCTAAGGCATTGTTTGCAAAAACGGAAGAGATTGATCGTAAAATTGTGGGAAGAGTTGAGGAGGTTGCCGCTAATCGAGGAGTTTCACGCGCAGAAATTGCACTGGCATGGTTGTTACAAAAAGAGGAGGTCACAGCACCTATTATCGGTTCGACCAGAATCAGCCATCTAGAGGATGCCGTGTCGGCGTTATCGGTCAAATTGACAACGGAGGAAATCGCGAGCTTAGAAGAGCTTTATGTACCACACCCGCTTGTATAGAATCGGTATAAAACCAATCTGTATGGGCATATCTCCTAAAGAAACAGGAGTTGAACAATGAAAGATTAAAGAAAGGGCCATCCTGCATAGGATGGCCTTAAAACTTGCCGTTAGAAATAGCGCGGAGAACCGTATCATAAGTAGGGGCAAGTTTTTTTAAGAAAAACCCGCAGGAGCTGTGTTTACAGCATAACGACGATAGGAGCAGGGTAGGTTACTCTCTGGTCGGAATGGTGCATAAACGGGCTTCTGCGGGTTTATTTATGCTATAGAATAGTGTGGACTTCGAAGGGGACTTTTGCCGACTCTCAGCAAAAGCCCCTTCGCTATTTATTATTGATCGAGAAACAAAGCTTACATGCATGTAACCTAGGGTTGTCATCGACAAAAACGACTATAACTTACAAAGCAAGGGGAATAGATCAAAGAGAAGGCAACTTCTACTGAAGGTATCCCCAGAGTGTCGATAAAGTCCAATGAAATAGTTAAGGGAAGATGAGCTGCACGGGAATGACGGCGTTCTTAGGTGAATAAATATTCTCTATCTGTTCAAGTAACAGCTTTACGGCTGTTCGTGCCATTTCCTGTTCATCCTGCTGTACATAAGCTACGAATGAAAGATGTGGATTATCGAAAGATAGCAAATCGATGTTTGAGTGATTGTTCAGACGGCTGATAGCGGCCGATGTAAGGCGTGCGGTTTCTTCGGTCAAGGTGAAGGCTGCCGAAATTCTACTATGACCCTGCAAGAAGTCGCTTACATATTCCAATGCTTGCTCACCACGTAGAATGTCGAGAGGGATGTGACACCACAAGCTCTTGTCAATTGATATACCTTGATCTGTGTACGCCTTCTCGAAGCCGAGCGTGCGATCCTCGATGGCTGTATTGGCATTTTCAGGTGAGATGAGCGCAATCTGATGATGACCCTTGGATAGCAAATGAGAGACAGCCTTATACGCACCGCCGTAATTGTCTGATGTAATCGTGTACGTCTCAATGTTGCGCAGGTAGCGGTCGATGAACACACATGGGAATTTATCGAGCGACAGACGCAGTAGTGATTCGTTGTACTTCTCATCTTCTGTTGGAAAAACGATCAGGCCCTTCACACCGAGCCCCGTTAGTGTACGAATGGCGTTCGATTCGATAGAGGAGGACTCTCGCGTGATGCTTAGTACCATGCTGAGGCCAGCTTCAGACAGGAATTGTTCCGTGTAGTCGACGAGCTTCTGAATGACACGGGTTACCATCGTCGGAATAATGAAGCCGATGAGCGGCAAGGACGACGCGCTGTGTGGAGATAATGGAGAATCAATGCTAGAAACATCAAGACTAGAAGAGACGAATGTGCCCTTGCCTTGTACGCGTATAATTAATCCTTCGTCAGCTAGCTGGGTTAAGGCGTTTTTGACGGTTATTTTACTTACTTTGAACTCATCCATTAATTCCTGTTCAGAAGGGACACGGTCCGTTGGCCGAAGCTGCCCAGATTTAATTTTCTGTACAATATCTTCTTGAATTTGCTTGTAGAGCACCAGCTTTTTCAAATAAGTACATCTCCCTTAAAATTTAATGATTTTTATAATCAATTGGTTATATAAAATATATTACGTATATATTATAATGCAATTTATAAAGCGCTTACAATACAGAATTAGGAAATTTGTTACGAAGGGGTCTTTTCATTGAAAGGTTAGAATCATGTTAAGAAGGTTGGTAACGAGACGTGTTGAAACCGCTTAAATTAACAGAATTGACCAGTCACCCAGCATCTCAAATGAGTAACAAAAAAAGAGAGGATGACGAACAAATGAAAAAACGCATTACATTAATCTCCATCGTTACAATCCTTATGATGTCACTAGTTTTGTCGGCATGTAGTAAGTCTTCTAGTTCATCTACGGAAACACAGCAGTTAGGCGCTGATGCCGGTGAGAATGCAACAGAAATGTCATTTTGGACATTCGTAGATTTGCATGGCAAGCATTTGGATAAAATGCTGGAGTTATGGAACCAACAGAATCCAGACAAACAGATTAAGTTGAATGTAACGGTTATGCCTTACGATGATATGCACAACAAGCTCTTATTGGCAGTTACAAGCGGAAAAGGTGCTCCTGATATTGCGGATATCGAGCTTGGTCAGTTCCCTAAATTCTTGGAAGGGGACAACGTTCCACTGGAATCTTTGAATGATGTATTTGCACCATACAAAGACGTTGTCGTTCCCTCACGTGTCGATATTTACTCCAAAGCTGACCAGGTTTATGGCTTTGATTATCACGTAGGTGCTACGCTTGCTTTCTACAACACGGAAATTCTCGAACAAGCAGGTGTTGACTACAAGATGATCAAAACTTGGGAAGATTACAAACAAGCAGGTATCAAGGTTTATGAAAAGACTGGTAAGTACTTAGGTACTGCTGATACATCCGCTACGTGGCAAGCCTCGCTATTACTTGCTCAGCAAAACGCTGATTTTATAGATGAAAATGGCAATCCAAAAGTTAACTCACCTGAGATGATTAAAGCGTTTGAAATGTTAGTTGACCTGCAGAAGAATAATGTTATTCATACGATCCCAGGCGGACAACCCGACACAGAAGAAGCAAAAGGCGAATATAACAAAGGCAACTACGCAAGCGCATTGATGCCTGAGTGGTACATGTCCCGCTTTGTAAACGAAATGAAGGACCTTAAAGGTAAGTATGCAATTGCTCCCTTGCCTGTATTCGAAGAAGGTAATCCTCGTTCCGTTGGCTTAGGCGGTACTGGCACAGTTGTTACTAAGACTGGTAAAGACGTTCAGTTGGCAAAAGAGTTTGTAGCTTTTGCTAAGCTTTCGAAAGAAGCTACTACTGAAATCTGGAATACACTTGGATTTGACCCAATCAATATGGAAGTATGGAAAGATGAGGCTGTAACGAAAAACCCTGATAACGAATACGTCCAGTATTTTAAAACAAATGCATTTGATACTTTGAATGAAATTAAAGACGAAATTAGAGGTATCAAATCCGTAAAAGCTTCACCGACGATCGGCAGTGTGCTCAATACGGTTACTCTGAATGCGATCTTTGAAGATGGCCAAGACGTGAAGGAAGCTCTCGATGAAGCACAGGCAGCAATTGAACAAGAATTGAAATAAAAATAATAAGTAAATGGTTATGATTAAGCCTGTCGGCAAGAATGGTGCTCGGCAGGTTTAGTCATAGTCAAGGGAGAGTGGGATTATGATAAAGAAATTTGTATACTCTCAAAAGGTTGCACCTTATGTTTTTGTGTTGCCATTCATAATCATATTCTTGATATTCTGGTCTTATCCACTTGTAAATTCATTCGTAATGAGTTTTCAAGATAGGATGTTGGGACAGGATCCAAAATGGGTTGGTGAAGCGAATTATTCGAAGTTATTCACAGATAAAGTGTTTTTGACGGCTATTAAAAATAGCGTTGTATACATGCTAGGAACCTTAGTGCTGTTAATCCCTTTCCCAATGTTATTTGCCGTTATGATAAACAGTAAGTTAATGCTGGGCAGGGAGTTTTTTAAATCTTCGTTCTTTCTTCCTGCATTGACATCTGTCGCAGTGGCGGGTACTATTTTTCGCCTAACATTCGGTGAAATGGATGGTTCATTAATGAACAGTTTTCTAGGTCTATTTGGTGTAGAGCCTACTAAATTCTTGAAAGATGCAGAATGGAGTATGGCTGCACTATTAATTCTTGCATGTTGGCGATGGACGGGTGTTAATATGCTGTACTATCTATCCGGTTTGAAAAACATTGACAATGATTATTATGAGGCTGCTTCAATTGACGGGGCATCTGCTTGGCAGAAGTTCAGATCGATTACAATGCCATTATTGAAGCCGACCACGATATATGTTACGACAATTAGTGTTTATGCAGGTTTGGCAATGTTTACCGAGAGCTTAATGATGTTTAACGGTAACAATTCACCGAAAAATATTGGCCTAACTATAGTCGGATATCTGTATAGACAAGGGATTGAGAAGAATAAGCTCGGTTACGCTGCTGCAGTTGGTATCGTTCTATTAGTCATTGCTATGATTATCAATTTAACGCAGCTGAAATTTAGTGGAATGTTCAAAAAGGAGGAGGATTAAAATGGGCGCTAGTCAGATGAAGAACAACTTAATTGCTAGAATAGTCATAATTAGTACCTTTATTATACTATTCGTTATAATTATGGTTCCATTCTATGCAGTGGCCCTGTCTTCCTTTAAACCAGGTGAAGCTTTAATAAGATATGGTCTTAACTTAAGTTTGAATTTTGAAATAATGAGTTTTGGTAATTTTATCTATTTATTTACTGGACAACATGATTATTTTGTATGGTTTAGGAACAGTATGACGTTAACAATCATTCAGGTTGCTTTAACACTGTTTGTAAGCGCTTTTGTTGCATATGGTTTTGCAGCGTATGATTTCAAAGGTAAGAACTTCCTCTTTATATGTGTGTTGCTCATTATGATGGTGCCATTTGAAATATTGCTGGTTCCTTTGTACAGCTTAATAAATGATTTGCAAATGGTGAATAGCTATTCAGCAATCATTCTGCCGGGTATAGCTAATGCCGGGACGATATTCTTCTTTAGGCAATATCTCAGAAGCATACCCAAAGAAATTATTCAATCTGGGCGAGTTGATGGAGCAAACGAATATGCGATATATTTCAGAGTGATTATGCCGATTATGAAGCCTTCCTTTGCGGCAATGGCCATTCTGAATGGTATGAATAGCTGGAATAATCTATTGTGGCCATTCATGGTGTTGGGAGATCAAAATAAATTTACACTGCCAATCGGTTTAAAAACATTGTTAACTCCTTATGGGAATAACTATGACCTTCTGATCGTGGGCTCCTTCTTCTCCATCATTCCAATTTTCATATTGTTTATCGCTTTCCAGAAATATTTCATTGATGGTATGACTGCGGGTGCTGTTAAAGGTTAGTATCTATTACTTATGAAATAGGTGATAAGATGGGAGTCCAACAAGAGGAGTTACGCGTCATTAAACCATTGATCGAGCAACGAGCTGATCCTTTTATATGCCGACATTCAAATGGTTATTATTATTTCATGGCCTCGGTTCCAGAGTATAATCAGATTGAAATCCGTAGGGCACAGGACCTTAAAGGGCTTATTACATCAGCTCCTGTAGTGATCTGGAGAAAGAGAGAGACTGGCATCCTTAGTGCCAATATTTGGGCGCCAGAGCTGCATTTTATTGATGGAAAATGGTACGTATATTTCGCTGCCGCGCATACGTCGGAAACGACAGAAGGCTTGTTCGACCATCGGATGTATGTACTGGAGAATGAAAATGCAAATCCGCTCGAAGGCAGCTGGACGGAAAGAGGACAGGTTCGTACAGCGTGGGAAAGCTTCTCCCTCGATGCCACTACCTTTGAGCACAATGGTAGCCTCTATTACGTATGGGCACAAAAGGATCCGGAAATCGAAGGCAACTCTAATCTCTACATATCTAAAATGAGCAATCCGTGGACGTTGATTGGGGAGCAAACGATGATTACGATGCCCGAATATGACTGGGAGGTCATCGGGTATAAAGTGAACGAAGGCGCGGCATTTGTGCGCAAAGATAATCGGGTATTCCTCACTTACTCTGCTAGCGCTACTGATTTCAATTATAGCATGGGTTTGCTTGAAGCCGATGCGGACGCGGATTTGCTCGATGCTGCCTCATGGCGCAAGTCGAAAGTACCGGTTCTCACGACAGATGAGAGCATCTCGATGTATGGTCCTGGTCATAATAGTTTCACGGTGTCAGAGACTGGCGAGAAGACTTTGTTTGTGTTCCACGCAAGAACGTATAAGGATATTGTAGGAGATCCGCTATACGATCCGAATCGCCATACATTTGTAGCGGAGCTGTTGTGGACGGACGATGGCAGACCTGATTTTCGCGGTTCTGTTGCGGCACTTGCACGTTCTGCACAATACGAATAGATCTGCAAGCGCCTTGCAAAATTCTAAATGGATTTAGTTGAACTTATGTCGTACATGGAAAAACCTTTATAATTAGAAATAAAACAAGTACCCATTCAATCGATGGGTACTTATTTGCAATGCAATAGAAGTGATGAAATACGTAATGTTGTACTAACTATTTCGTGATCGGTATAGACGAAATAGTAATCATAACATTACTGATTGGCGAAATGTGTTGCTACTGTCATGAATGTCATGCTAAGTTAAAGCAATAATCAATACGATGTGGGTAGTACAGACACAATAGTGATGTGGACGGAATCCTCTACATGGTTCAAGGAACAGATCAACATCTTAAATATATATGTATTGTATGAAAGTGGGTATACCTATTGGATTCGAAGCTAGCAGCATATATAACATTAGTTTGTACTTCGGCTGTTCTGAATTTGTCTATACTTGTCTTTACTTATTGGAGGAGACATTATTATACAAATATCGCTAATTTGTTCATGTGGAATACATTAACTTCAATGATTTATTGTTTTGGTTATGCCTTTAGCTTAACATCGACTTCGTTAGAACAGCTTAGATTTTGGAATATTGTACAGTATGCAGGAATGCCATTTTTCCCTCCGTTAGGATTAATGTTTGTCATGCAATATTTGGGTTATAAAATAACGAGAAAAAGAATAATCGTTCTACTTACCATGCCTTGTATTACTTTTCTCATCAATGTAACTAATGAATCCCATCATTTTTACTATAGAATATATGATATCCATTCGGTGCTTGGGGCTCCATATAGTGAGATTGAATATGGGGCTTGGTTTGCTGTACATAATATTTACATTTTTAGCTGTATGTTAGCTGCGCTCTTATTGCTACTTTCACGCTGGAAGGAAACAGTTAGTGTATATCGATTTCAATTATTTGCCCTCATCTGCGGTCAATTGCTTCCAATAGTGACTGCATTTTTATTATTCATAGGAGCGACACCCGATGGTATTGATCCTGTACCAATGGTTATTTGGTTTTCATCTGCTTTGTATCTTTGGTCTATTACTTCCTCACGAATGTTATCAATTATGCCAGTTGCGAAGGAAACGATCTTTAATAGTATGAACGATGGTGTAATTGTGCTTAATGATACCTATCAATTAATCGAATATAATCAAGCTTTTAAAAATATGTTTAGTGAATTGGATCGATCAACGTTAGGGCAGCCATTTGATCAAGTTTGGTATATGCTAACGGATCAATCATTCCCTGTTCAATTAGATACGATATCAGATAAATTGAATGTTACGATTCATCAAGCTAATTATATTTATCAGTTACGTATTTCTATGCTTCAACAATCAAGTAATAACTCCGGCTTACTAATTATATTTACGGATATAACAGAGCTACATACATTACAACAAAAGTTAGAGCATCAAGCCTATTATGATGAGCTTACACAAATATACAATCGTCGTGCCTTTTTTCAGAAAAGTGAGCAAAGCTTGATGAAAGCAAAGGATGAATTGTCATCCTTTGTAATTATTCTATTTGATATTGATTTTTTTAAAAAAGTGAACGACACTTATGGGCATCAAACCGGAGATCAAATACTAGTACATGTGGCTCAAATATGTAAGGCTGAGACGGGAGAACATATACTATTTGCTAGATATGGTGGTGAAGAATTTGTACTCGCTTTACCTGGCTATACACTAGCGGAAGGGGAAAACTTCGCTAATTACCTTAGATTTTGCATTGAACAGAAGGTTCTAGTTGAAAATGAGCAATTTATATCGGTTACCTCCAGTTTTGGAGTATCCGTAACGACAGGAGCTGTGGAGGAAACTATCTATCAACTTCTTCAGAAAGCTGATGAAGCACTTTATGCTGCCAAAAGAGCTGGTCGAAATCAAGTGCGGGTTTTTACTGAAAAGTACGAATTTGTGGAATAGTACAAGAAAATATTAAGAAAAGAATTTAGAAAGAGTTATTAAACTTGGCGGACGTATTATAAGTCTTGTTCCTGAAGGAACTCCTATATTAATTAGAATCAAGGATGAACTGGAAAGAGGTATGCTACTCAACCAGGCTAATATTGAAAACGTAAGAAGTGTTTCTTATTTACTTAAGCCTATAGTATAGATGTTGTTAGAGTATGTTGCTTTGAACAGGCTCCTTCGGTATATGAGATGGTTATAAATGAGAGTATGCATGAAATCGAAAGAATATTTTTTGAAAGCGCAACCGAAAAAGGATTATGTGTAACAGGTCAGGCATACCAAAAAGAGAAAGGTCATCCGCATGGATGGCCTTAAAAACTTGCCGTTACAGACAGCGCGGGGAACCGTATCACAAGTGATGGTAAAGCAGAGGTATGTGTTAAGGGTAGAGGCGTGGATGTTAAATGTCCATGTGGGGCATAAGTATACATATTCGATGCATATGGAGTGCTGAAACATATTACATCATTTAATGGGGACGAACTGGGGACAAACGCTGTTACCAAGTATCATAAAAGAATTGTTTATATCATCTGACAGTCGTAGGAAATGCTTGCATAATAAGGATTCTTCTTGCATTAGCATTCTAAAACCTAGACCATCTCTATCGCTGGCAGCGATGAGGTCAGGGGTTCGATCCCCCTTGGCTCCACCAAAACTTTATATCATGGACTCTTAGCTCAGTTGGTAGAGCAGTAGACTCTTAATCTATTTGTCCAGGGTTCGAGCCCCTGAGAGTCCATCCTAAAGAAACGGCAGAAATGCCGTTTTTTTGTTGTTTGGAGAGTGGAGTCACTTTTTTTGGTTTAGATCGTGGTATAGTTTGGGTAGATAAAACGTACAATGCAAAGAGAGCCGTGCGTCAACACGACTCTCGGTGCAATAGCCGCTTTTAAGGGCGGCGGCTTTCAGATGTTCAGTCAGAAAATAGACCGTTTTCCTTTTCGATAGGGCGGTCTATTTCTTTTTGAGGTAATTTAGCAAAGCAATAACGAACATTCCGAACATGAACATCAGTGACAACGCTTAATAAACCTCCATGGCCTCACCTCCCTTCGGGGAGATTAGCGATCTTTGAGTCTATTAGGGTTTACCGAGATTCAGTAGAACTGACGCCATTCGCCACCGTCTACTTTTCTACGTACCTCGGTCAAACATTTCAACCAATGAAATAAATCGTTCAGCAAATCTTTAATCTGATCCGTCATGGACAGCTTGGTAGCGCCAGCGAAGATCTCCGTTGATCTGGACGAATCGAATTTGTACACTGTGAAAGACTCCGCCCGGTCTTTCCCTTCAAAATCCTGATCATAACGTTGGACAATGGCTGTGATTGCTTGTTGTTCGCTTTCTGTTAGGACATATTCCCTCGTGCATGTGTAATAAATAGAAACACTGATAAGTCATTCCCCCCAAACATAGAAATGGATGCAATATCCAGTTACTGTTCATTACCCTCCAAAAGTCGAAAGCAAACTAGGCCAAACCTGCATTCTGGCGCCGCATGAAGGACAATTCATTTCCCCGGCCAAATACGGCAATTGGTTCAAAAAAGAGGAATCGCCCAGCTGATGAGCTCGCTCTGCCAGTATTTGATGTTCCGCTTCAACGAATGCCTCAACGGGAGTAACCTCATGTGCCGCCTGAAGGGGTTCGAATACCGGATCTTCCGCGAATGCTTGTATACGACCGCCTTCTCCGCTCGGCCACAAGTAAGCCTCTTGATCGCATGCTCCGCAAACGGCCACATATTCGTCGCCAGCCGAAAAATTCAGAAACATGTTTGCCACGCTCTGGGATTCCCGATAAGCCGCGTCGGCAATGAGAACATATCTTTTTTCGGTATCGCTGCTTATTTCTTGTTTGGCGTAGGCCAACATCTCTGGAACCAGCGAAGCAAGCTCCGCTATCGCTTTTAAGTAAGATTGGTACATCTCCGCGCAAACCTCGTCTCCCGCTTCAGCAGCGAGTTCGTTCCAATCCGAGTGATACGGCTCAGATCTTGTTTTGTCATGACACGACTCGATAATCCCGCAAGTGATGTAGATTTCATGGCGCACTTCCATATTTTTTGATGCGAGAGCAAGTTTGGCCAGATAAGGTATTGCCGCGTAAGTGACGGTATAGATCGTATTTTGGTGATATAAGTGCTCCTGGAATAGCTCGTCGAAAACTTCTTTATCGAAATCAAGCATCAGACGCTCCAACAGTTCAGGTACCATTTCGCCCGACTCGTAAGGACCGGTTAGCTTGCCCCACAGTTCGCTGTTTAATTGTAACAAGAGGAATCACTCCCATCCCTATTCAAGTGGATACATTTTCTATATTATCCTATAAGATCGGCGGGTCCTGAATAGGGCAACGGATATACTCCCCCTCGAGAATAGGGCTTAAAGCCTAGGACGATTCCCCTTAATTTCACATCAAATGCCAAGATTTGTTCATGGGTCTAGTCGTTTTAGACTCCCGTGACGGGTAGACGGAGAATGTGCAGGGCGTAGCGCCCCCTAGGCTCTATTTCCATAACATGAAGAAAAGCCAATTCTACTGAAATGGCTTTTTTTCTTTTTCACTACTCTTCGAAAGGATCACGATTTTGTACTATTAATTAGCATGAGATATGACAGAAATGTTGGCATGCTTGATTCACCTTAGAAGGCCGAATGTCCACATTTGTATATGTATTGTAAAGACAAGTATATCGATGAAACGAATGCCCCTACTTATAATAAAATTGCTGCAGCAGTTGAGCATGGAGGGTCATACGGTAAGCTGGAGTAAAATTCGAGCTAATAAACAACGGGGGGGATCTTAGTGCGTTTACGGTATAGGAATATTTTTTTAGTGTTTTTTGTTACCGCTTTCATTTTAGTTGCCGTTTCATCGGAGAAGTCCGACGCCGCAACAGGTAATCTGGCTTTAGGAAAGACGGCTTATTCGTCGTCGAACGAAGTAGACTTTTTCGGGCCTGAGAAAGCGGTCGACGGTGGCAATCGGGATGCAAGCCGCTGGTCTTCGGAAAGAACGGATGACCAGTGGTTCTACGTTGATCTGGGCGAGCCTGTAGAAATTGGAAGAGTAATCATCAACTGGCAGACTCCGGCGGAACAATATCAAGTTCTTGTGTCTGACGATGCGGTAACCTGGAGGAACGTATTCGCGGACAACCGCGTGCTCGTCGCCCGCGGACCAGTCGAGGATACGATCGATTTTGAGCCGACACTGGCGCAATACGTTAAGTTCCAAGGAGTAACGCGACGTCCAATTGAGGATATCTATTACGGATACTCCTTCTGGGAATTCGAGGTATACAAGGGCAAACCGCTGTTGCCGCCTATGATGGATGCGGTCAAAAACAGCATCGTCGTCTCCGAGGGAGACACTCAGCTGAACCTGCCCGCTGTACCGGATGGTTATACGCTGACACTGGTGAACACGGACAGCTTGCCGGTGATCGACGAGCAGGGCAATATTCATGCGCCGCTTGTGGATACTCAGGTTCAGCTGCTGCTGCAAATCGAGAGCGACAGCGATCCGACATATCTGTTAGCGGATAATGCGCTAGTCACCGTACCTGGTCTTTACGAGCAGACGAGCGATCGGAACCCGGAGCCGCGAGTCATTCCTTCTTTGCGTGAGTGGCTGGGCACAACCGGCGAGTTCCGCTTGACGGATAAATCCAATATCGTCATTCGCGCGGAGGATGAAGCGGCTCTGCAGGGGACGGCCAATATTTTGCGGAAGGACTTGCTTGAATTAACGAAGCTTCCGCTGACGGTTACGGTTGGTTCACCTCAAGAGGGGGACATCTATTTGGTGCTGGATGCCGCGCAAACGGGATTGGGGACAGAGGGCTATGAGCTGAATATCGGCGAATATACTTCCGTCGCTGGCTCCGATCAGACGGGCGTCATGTTCGGCACAAAAACGATCCTTCAACTGCTCGGCCACGATGCCGATCATAAGACGATGCCCAAGGGGCAATCGCGCGATTATCCGAAATACGCGGATCGCGGCTTCATGCTCGATGTGGGCCGCAAGTTTTATACGATCGAATTTTTGCGGGATTATGTGAAGTTGATGTCCTACTATAAGATGAACCGGTTCCAGATTCATCTGAACGATGATGTCGGCGATTTCGGTTACTTCCGTCTGGAGAGCGAGAAATTCCCGGGAGTGACGAGCAAGGACGGCTTCTATACGAAGCAGCAATTCAGAGACCTGCAGCTGCTTGGGATGGAATACGGCGTAAACGTCGTGCCGGAAATCGATACACCGGGCCATTCCGGCGCGTTCATCGCTTACGACCCTAGGTTGGGCAGCAACAATCAGCTGGATATCAATCGTCCGGAGACGCTCGACTTCATTAAAGAACTCTTTGACGAGTATCTTGACGGCAGCAATCCGACCTTCGTCGGCCCGGACGTGCACGTCGGCACGGATGAATATTTCGGTGACGACAAGGAGGCGTTCCGCAGGTACGCGGATATGCTCCTTAACCACATTAACAGCAAAGGCAAGCGCGCTCGTCTGTGGGGCAGTCTGTCCGCATATGACGGCACGACGCCAGTCAGCAACAATGCGACGATGGACATCTGGTATGAGCCGTACGGAAGTGTCCTGCAGGCCATTGAGCTTGGCTACGACGTTGTCAATACCAACACGAACTTGCTTTATATCGTTCCGCAACTGTACCGCAGCTATTTGAATTACGATTTTATTTACAATGAGTGGGAGCCTAATGATTGGCTGGAGACGAAGCTTCCTTATGGGCACCCGCAGGTAAAAGGCGGCATGTTCGCGCTCTGGAACGACGTGTCCGTAGAGAAGGGCGTCTCCATGGCGGACTCGCATCAGCGTATCTTGCCTTCCATGCAAGTACTAGCGGAGAAGCTGTGGAGAGGCAACCGCGTCGACCGGAACTTTGCAAGCTTCCAGGCGGACGCCGCAAAGTATGTGGACCCGCCAGGAGTTCATCAGTCGCACAAGCTTCAAGTCGACAATGAGCGCAATATCGTGCTCGATTATACTTTCGACGAGGGCTTCGCGGATCGTTCGGGCAACGGCTTTGATGGCAACGCGGTAAATGCAGGCGCGGAGAAGGGAATCTTCGGGCAAGCAGTAAGGCTCAAAGGGGGAGCAAGCTACGTGGAAACGCCGCTTCGCACGCTCGGTTTCGGATGGACGATGTCCATGTGGATCAAACCGGACGCTGACAACCCGCAAGGAGCTGTGCTGCTGGAATCTCCGGATGGACAGCTGAAATATAACATCGGGGGCAGCGGCAAACTGGCCATCACGAAAGAAAATTACGTCAGCGAATTCAATTATAAGCTGCCGACCGACCGCTGGACCCATGTCATAATGATCGGCGACGACACGGGGACCTCCATCTTCATTAACGGCAGTGAGTATACGGCTACTCTCAAAGACGGCTCCAAGTTGGAAACGTTCGTATTGCCAGTAGCCAAAATAGGCAGTGAAACGAATGCTTTTAAAGGCTTGATTGACGAACTCATCGTAAGGAACACCTACGTGGACCTACATGGAAATCTGGCTTTGCATAAGCAAGCCGAATCCTCGCTGCCGGAATCCTCGTCCTACACGGCGGACAAAGCGGTGGACGGCAGAGGGGACACCAGATGGTCCAGCGATTGGGTGGACGATACCTGGTTCATGGTGGATCTGGGTGAAATGAAGAACATTGATGCTGTATCTATTTTGTGGCAAACGGCTTACGGCTCGAAGTACCGCATTCTCGTGTCCGAGGACAAGGAGAACTGGACGAATGTCGTGAAAGACAACAACGGCGAGATTAACGGCAAGCCGGGACGCGTCGTGACTACCTTCCAAAGCACGCCGGCCAGATACGTGAAGTTCGAAGGCGTGTCCAGAGCTACAATGTTCGGCTATTCCTTTGAGGAATTTGAAGTGTACGGAGAGGAATATAAGCTCGGCAATCTACGGCCGATTATTGACCTGTTGACGGCTATTGAGGCCAACAAGCTCGTTGAGGACAATTACTCTCCTGAGGGCTGGGCACAGCTTCAACAGGCGATGGTACAAGCGACTGCGGCGATTCAAAACGCCCAGCTGACTCGTCCTGAGGCCGAGCAGGCGTATGCCGGGCTGAGCGTTGCGCGCGATCGTCTAACGATCGAAGACGTAATGGGTCTGATCGAGCTTAATGTGAATGAAAGCATTGCCGCGAATCTCTATCTACCGCAGAAAGGACAGCTCGGCACGCGTATCGTCTGGAGCAGCTCGAAGCCCGACTATCTGAATGCCAACGGACAATTGTTGCAACGTCCGTCAGGCAGCGACATGGAGGTCGTGCTGACCGCGACGATCAGCAAGGGAGATGCATCCGCGAAAAAAACGTTCAAGATCAAAATCAAAGCGTTGCCTAGCTCTGGTGGCGGAGGATGGGTTCCGACTCCAATAACTCCAGATCCGGAAGGAGGCCAAAACGGCGGTTCGAATCCGGGAGGCGGAGATCCAGGCAATGGCAATGAGAACGGCAACGGCAATGGCGGGGAGTCTGGCGGATCGACAACGGTTCGACTGAACGATATTGCGAGCCATTGGGCAGAAGCGTTCATCAAACGGGCCGTCGAGCTTGGATTCGTAGCGGGCTATACCGACGAGACGTTCAAGCCGAATAAGACGGTCAGCAGGGACGAATTCGTCGTCATGTTGGTCAAAGCGTTGAAGCTGAAAGGTACGAACAGTTCGCTGGACTTCGCGGACGCAAGCTCAATTCATGCTTGGGCGAATCCTTATATTGCGCAAGCCTTGGAATCCGGCCTGATCAGCGGCTATGTGGATGGGACCTTCCGTCCGAAGGCTTCGATTAGCCGAGCAGAACTGGCAGCGATGATTGTTCGCAGCTTGGGCCTGAAGACTTCGGAAGGGCATGAGCTCTCTTATGCGGACGCGGATCAAATCCCGGATTGGGCGAAGCCATATGTGGCAGCAGCCCAGGAGGCGGGAGTAATGAACGGTCGCGGGGACAACAGGTTTGCCCCGGCCGCCTCGGCGACGCGTGCTGAAGCTGTGGTCGTCATTCTGAACATGCTCGATGCGCTTGCAGAATTGCAAGCGCAGGAGCAGAACTAATTATGTATAGAAAGAGAGCGTGAGCTTAAGTGAAAACTAGACGAAGTTTGACTGCTTTGCTGCTTGTCCCGGTCATGCTATTCTCGTTGATATCCTCCGTGTATGCGGAGGAGCCGGGCGGAGAGAGTGCCAGCTTTTATAATTTGGTTCAAGGGAAAACGTACACATGGTTGGATCAGCCGGAGGACACTTTCCCGGATGACGGGACGAAGCTGACGGACGGCAATGCCGTAGACACATCCCGTGACAGCGGCAACTGGGTGGGCCACCGCTACAAGAAATCCCGTTCGGTTGTGTTTGATCTAGGCGAGCAAAAAACGATCAAGGACGTGAGCGCGCGTTTCTTGCAAGATTGGCCGAACAACGAAACGCTTGTACCGCTCACCGTTTCATTCTACGCGTCTGACGATGGGGTGAACTGGGGCGTATTGTCTCATAATGCGACTAAATTGTTATGGGGCGATCAGACCAACACCGAGACGTATAAATGGGACGGCAGCCCAGAGACCGGAGTCGTCAAGCGTGGCGATTATACCGAAGGATTGGTTTACGCTCAGTATGTGAAAGTGGTGTTCTCCGTGCATCCGAGGGCGTGGACTATGATCGACGAGGTGACGATAACTGGCGCGGACGGCTTGATCGACGGAGCCCAGCCAGTGCAGCCCGAACCTTATGGTCTCCAGCAACCTGGGGAGGCTACTGGCGGGATTGAAAATTTGGGCTTGCTGTATAACGGGCATTACCCGGATGGTACAGGAACCTGGACGAAGGAACGGGTTATCCCTAATATCAGCTATGTGAACAAGCAGGGAGAGCCTGTCGATTGGCTGTTCGACGGCGTGCTGTATCTGGGTTTGACGTCGGAAAACGGCAGAGGCTTCGGCGCGGTTGAAGCGGCCGGCAAAGCCAGAAGAGTGGAATGGGAATGGTATTTGAATAAAACGTTTAACACCGGCGGCGATATGAGCGCGCTGAACGAGGCGACGGCCGAGGTAGGTGCGAAGCTTGGCGAGCCTGACCGTAAGACGAAGGTTGTTATGATGATACCCGATCCGGGCGAATATCAGTCCGATTTTGGCAGCATTAACGATGAAAATCTGGACTTCAACCTAAGTGTGGTCGGTAATGACGTATCGCTGAACAACCGGGCCAAAGCGATTCAGTGGTGGACCGATGAAGTGCAAGCAAGATGGGCGGCTGCGGGCTACTCGAATCTGGAGCTCGTCGGCATGTATTGGCTGGAGGAACAAATAAGCACGCATTCGACTGGCCCGGAGATGGTCAAGAAAGCGAGCGACATCGTTCATAACGCAGACCTGAAGATGTTCTGGATCCCTCATTCTTTGGCTTATAAGAAATTCATGTGGAAGGATGTCGGCATCGATGCCGTATCTCTGCAGCCGAACTATTTCTTCGAGAAAATGGAGTTCTCGCGTCTGGAAGATACAGCGGATATGGCGAAACGGTACGGCATGTCGCTGGAGCTGGAGTTCGATGACCGGATGATAAATGACGCCGTCTTCCGCGAGCGGTTCATCGATTACTTGAACAGCGGCGTGGATACAGGGCTAATGCAGCAAGGGTATAGAGCGTATTATCAAGGCAACAACGCCATTTTCAGCGCGGCGAAAAGCGAGGATCCTGCTATCCGCGTCCTCTACGATTGGCTGTACCAATTCGTGAAGGGCACTTATCAGAAGCAAGACGCCGCTGCGCCTGATGTTGTAGCGCTCATGAACGGGGAGCCGATCTCGGAGCATACGATTGTGCCTGAAACGACACAGGCCGCCTTCACCTGGGCCATTCCGGGAGATGATGACAGCGGTATCGTCAAAGTAACGGCCAAGTATGACGGCAAACCTTATACGCAAGGAACTATAGTAGATCTGACGGGCAAGCCGGGCAAGCATGTGCTGGAGCTGACGGTGGCGGCTGCCAAATCCAAGACGGTTAAGTTCGTAATAGAAGCTCGTTTGGGCGCTGAAGGTCTATTGGCTCTTGTTGATAAATACGCGGACAACAAGCAGCTTAGCAATGCCGATACGGTACGCGCTATGCGCAACGCTCTGATTATGATGGAGCGTACGCAAGAGAGCGATCCTGAGGAAGCCATAGGCTATTTGCTGGCATTCAATGCGAAGCTGGAAGGGGCTAAAGGCCTTGAATTTGTAACGGAAGGCGCTTATACGACCCTGAAGGAAGGCGTGTATTACGAGATTGGCAGCATCGCACAAGACAAAGAAGCAGAGGCATCCTCGACGGAAGCCGCAGGTCTAGAGCCTTCTAAGGCGCTGGATGGCGCACCGGGTACGCGCTGGGCGAGCGAAGTGCGCGATACGGCTTGGTTCCAGATCGATCTGGACAGCAAGCAAACCTTCGATACGGTCCGCATCGATTGGGAATATGCGCGCGCGGACCAATACCGTCTGAGCGTCTCGGATGATAAGCAGACGTGGGAGCCCTTGAAAGTCGGCAACAATGGCATGGTTAAAGCGTCCGACGGCAAGAATACGCTGGTATTCCCGGCAACGACGGCGAGATACATCAAGTTTGAGGGACTGAATCGGGCTACGTTCTACGGTTATTCCTTCTATGAATTCGGCGTGTACAATCTTTCCCAGCGGCAAGAGCTGAAGACATTGGACGGAATACAAGCCGACGTGGACGCCTCCACGAAGAAAGTTACGATCAATGGGTTAGTCATGAACGGCAAGAAAGAACATTTGTATGTCAAAGTGCTTGACCCAAAAGGCAACATTCAATATACCGGCCAGACGGGCACTGAGGATGACGGAAGCTTCCGCATCGCCTTTACGTTGACCGGAGAAGAGCAAGGACTGTATACGGTCGAGCTTGAAACGGATGACATGACGACTCCAGCGCAGGCCGCCTTCGAATATCGCAAGCCGCCTTCCACTGGCGGAGGCAATGGGGGCAGCATTGGAGGCGGTTCGGCGCAAGATCCGTATACGTTGCAAACGTACGGTTCAGTCAAAGCCGTGCTTGTCCCGACATTGAAAGGCAATCAGGCTGTGGCTTCGGTCGGAGCAGCGGATCTGAATGCCGCGATTCTCAAGGCAACAGCCGACAGCAACGGCAACAAGCATATTCGTCTTGAATTGAAGCTGTCGAACGCGGCTGGCAGCTATGCTTTGGAGCTTCCCGCAGCTAATCTGACGAACCAGTCTAATCTGATTCTGCATATCTCCACGCCGTATGCCCAGCTTGCTTTGACTGGCGACATGCTGGCTGGAGTCAAGGAGAATGCCGGAAAGCTGCTCGTTATCGTAAGCGACCATGCAGGCGAGTATCGCGGCAACGAAGCGGCTGGCCGGATCGGCAACAGGCCAATCGTTGAAGTTGCATTGCAACTGGACGGTGAAGCTCTGTCTTGGAACAATGCGAAGGTACCGATTTCCATTGCGATTCCGTATTCACTTCAAGCGGGCGAGCAAGCTGCTGATCTGCAAGCTTTCGAGCTGACGGGCGACAGCGCGGCGGCAATTGATGGCACGTCTTATGACAAAGACAAGGGCGTACTGCGATTCTCCATCGACCAAGTCGGCGTCTATGCTGTCGGCGGCAAGAAACCAGTTGCGTTCACTGACCTTGGCAAGCATGAATGGGCGCGCGAGGCGATAGAGAAGCTGGCCGAAAGAGGTATCGTCAAAGGCACTTCGATCGAAAATGGCACTTTCAGCCCCTTAAATCAAGTAACGCGAGCTGATTTTATCCTTATGCTGGTGAACATGCTTGACCTGCGCGCCGAGATTACCTCGACGTTCACCGATGTGAAACCGAATGATTATTACTACGATGCGGTGTCCATCGTCAAGCAATTGGGAATAGTTTCGGGAGTGAACGAAGTTAACTTTGCTCCTCGTGACTCAATCAGCCGCCAGGACGCTATGGTTATGCTAACCCGAGCGCTTCAAACGACGGGGGCAATCAAGCCGTCCGCATCCGGTTCAACACTTGAGGGCTTCCGTGATGCGAGCCAGATTGCGCCATATGCTGCGGACAGCGTGGCAACTCTGTTCGAGTATGGGCTGGTTACGGGCTCGGGCGGCTATATGAAGCCGAAGAGTACGACCAGCAGAGCGGAAGCGGCGACGTTCTTGTATCGCGTTCTTCAATTAATCGAGGGGCAGCAGCAGGAGTAGACGCGGGAACAATTGATTAAAGCACATTCCGATTAGTGCGGCAACGCGACCGGAATGTGCTTTTTCGAAGATACAGAATAAAACTTCCTGAATGGACAGATGAAGCCGGTAAGCCGTCCCGCGCTTCCTCGGGTGTCCTGATGCGCCGTCCGCGACGAATGGTAACGCACAGCGCTTCGCTCATCCACCGGAGGAGCTCCAGGTCGGGGCCTTCGGACCGAGGGCCATGCGGGGTATAGCCGGATAACGTTGTCCCGACGAAATCCATAGAATGGATTGCAAGTTGTTTTTTTTGGAAAATTTTTGATTGCCTCGGGGTGTCTTTGGTAGTGAAACCAACAACGGCGGGAGAGCGCATCGCTGGCAGCGATGAGGTCAGGGATTCGATCCCCCTTGGCCCCACCAAACATCATATGTACTCTTAGCTCAGCTGGTAAAGCAGTAGATTCTTAATCTATTTGTCCAGGGTTCGAGCCCCTGAGAGTCCATCCTAAAGAAACGGCAGAAATGCCGTTTTTTTGTTGTGTGGAAAATGAATGGATTATTAATTGATTTCAATCATGGCATACTTTGGGTAGAAAAAACGCTCAATGCAAGCAGAGCCGTGTGGTAACACGACTGCCGGTGCAATAGCCGCTTTTCGAAGGATCAAACAGGAAATAGACCGTATTCCTTTGCGAAAGGGCGGTCTATTTTTTTGTGCTGAGGTAAGATCCGGTGCTCTCTCCCGGTACATCGACGACCTCAAGACCAGGCAATGCTTCATCAAGTCAACAATAGACTCTAGTCGGTACGAGCGACTTAGGTTATTATGAAAGCGCAAACAAGTTTTCTGGAAGTCTTGAAAGCTACAATTTAGCTACAGAGCACAAAGGTAATCTGAACGGAGGATACGATGGAAAACTGGTTAGGTAAATCGTTAAAGCAGAAGCTGAGCTTGTTGATTATTATTTCGGTATTGGTACCGGTGTTGTCTCTGGGACTGTTCTCTTATTATATTGCTGAAAGCTTAACGGAGGAGAAAGCGAAAAGCTCCGGTATGAACACGCTTCGGCAAATTGGTGCCTATTTGGAAAATATGGTGAGCGATGTCGAGAATCTATCACTATTCCTCATCGGCCACCCTGATGTCCAAAGCTATTTGAAAACACCGGAACACGATTTGTTAAAGCAAACCTCGATCGTTAATTTACTTACAACATTATCGATTTCCAAACCATATATCGCCAATGTCATGATCGAATCCAATGAAGATAATAAGCCATCTGTTTCCTTCAGATCCGTCCTCGAATCAGAATGGACCGATATTCAAAGCGAGTATCCCGGTTATTATGAGGAATATCCTAAATGGTGGTCTCCGGTGCATCACTTCGTTACGTCGGACGGCAAAGAGGATGTCATTACGATGTCGCGGCCGATTCGCAGCACATCCAAATATTACAGCATCGGCATGCTTAAAATTAGCTTGACACAATCGGTTATCTCTAGCCATTTAAAGCAAGCTGGACTAGAGGGTGAAGGCGTCGCCCTGCTGTTGGACGGACAAAATCGGATATTGGCTGGGCCAGAAGGGTATTCGACTAACAAGAACTTGAACGATTATTTTCCCGGAATAGTTGATTTCAAGAGCAAGTCGGGTTCGTTCGATTACGGAGAAGCGGAGGAGCGGAGTACAGTACTGTACTACCAGATGCCGAATGTTAACTGGAGGCTCGTAGGCATCATTCCGGCAAAAGCTTACAGAGCGCAGAACCAGTATTTCTTAACGTTAACTGCAATTGCAGTCAGCATTTCGATGCTCTTTGTCATCGCGTTCGTACTTGTACTTATTCAAAAGGTGACGAAACCGTTGTCTGCATTAACTAAGTTTCTTAGGAATTCCAGCCCAGACGAACCGCTGCCGACGCTGCCCGTCACATCGATCGATGAGGTTGGACAACTGATTATTAGCTATAATCGGATGAGCTCGCGAATTATTAATCTAACCGATGAGGTGAAGTTGAGCGAAGCGTTGAAGAAGGAAGCGGATATGTCGGCGCTTCAAGCGCAGATCAATCCGCATTTTCTATACAATACGTTATCGTCAGTCCACTGGATGGCACTAATGAAGGGAGACGAAAAAATTGCAGATATGGTCGGCTCATTGAGTGATTTTCTTCGTTTCAGCTTAAATAAAGGACAGGAATATTGTGCAATCAGCCAAGAAATTTTGCATGTAGATCATTATGTGAAGATCCAGTCCATTCGATATCCAGATAAATTTGATTACGAGGCGAATATTCCGGCGGAGCTGCTCGATATGAGAATGCTGAAGCTGCTGCTCCAGCCGCTAATTGAAAATGCGATGATTCATGGCATTTTGAAAAGAGAGGGTAAAGGAAGCATTATCGTTAAAGCGGTGTCAGCGGGAGAGCGTATTACGTTTATTGTTCAGGATGACGGTGTCGGCATGAGCAGGGAAAGATTGGAGCTGCTGAGGGAGAAGATAAGCGCAAACTTGGGCATTGATCCGCTGAAGAATAATGACTCGGCAGGTAGCAGCTACGGATTGCGCAACGTGCATAATCGGCTGCAGCTTCATTATGGGCATGAAGCCGGTTTGCGGATCGAAAGCGTAGAAGGAAGCGGCACTAAAGTTAGTTTTACCATTATACCGATCCAATCAGAAATCAAATAGGCTACAACCTTTGTGGGAAGGAAGGAGAATCTGTACATGAAGCTGTTAATTGTAGATGACGAAGTCATTATTAGGACCGGCCTTAGCACGGTTATTAAATGGGAAGAGAATGGCATTGAGTTGCTCGCGCCGGCTGCTTCCGCGGAGGAAGCGCTGATGCGCATTCCGATAGAGTGTCCTGACATCATTCTAACCGATATTCGGATGACGGGAATGACGGGATTGGAATTGTCTCGCGAGGTTAAGCGGAATTTTCCTTACATTGAAATTGTTATATTGTCTGGATTCGATGATTTTGCATATGCACAGCAAGCGATGCGGGAAGGAATAAGTGATTATTTGCTTAAAAATAGCCGTCCTGGCGATATCATGACTGCGGTTATGCGCGTGAAGCAGCGTATCGTCAGCAGACGGGAGGCCGTGCTTCAAGAAGCCATCCATCAAACGGCGTTCCGTTGGAAGCAACTAGATCGGTTTCTTCGCGGGGACAATCTCCTGACGGAGCGTGAAAGTGAGGAACTGTTGATCTATTATCCTGAGCTGAGGCTCGGATCGGATATGGAGAAGCTAGAGTTATGGCTAGTTACATCTGCGTCTCCACTGACAATGAAGGAGGAGACGGAAAGTGAAATGAATGAGGCGGCTGCGATGATTAGGAATTCACTTGGCTGCGTCATTCTGGATTGGGAATATGGATGGCTGCTTATTTTCCGCAGGGGGCAGCCGGGCGCGAAGCGATTGGTTAAGGCGTCGATGGAGCGGGCGGAGCGCGTTTATAACCAGCCTTTTTTTGCCGCATGCGGTGTATGGGCCAGCAACGTGGTAGAACTGAGGGAGTCACTTCGCACCGCCGAACATACCGCCTCGTACCGCTGGTTGGCAGAGGAAGCAAGAATGCTGGCCTATGAGGATATTAAAGATCGGAAAGGAATGCAGACCGTTTGTACGGAAGAAGTGGAGAGTAAGCTAACCGCCGTTCTGAGAAGCGGGAGCCGAGAGGTCGTAAAACAGTGGATTAAAGGTGAACTGGCGAGCATTAGACAGGATGCGGAAGCGACGCCTTGTTCCGTTCAAGCGTATTTGCATTCCTTGATTGTTGGAGGGTACCGCTGGCTAGAGCGTGCAGCAGCGTCCGTTGGTCAATCGATGCCGAAGCTTCCACAGCTTGAACAGTTGGACATAAAGCTGCTTACTGCGAACCCAGAAGAAACTTTGCAGCAGATGCTGCTTGCGATCCATGCGCAGTATGAACGATTAAACGGCAGCAGGAATGAAGCCATTGACCGAACTGTAGCCTATATACGCGAGCATCTTGCAGACAGCTTGTCTTTGGCGCAAGTAGCGGCAAGCGTACATATGAATCCGAACTATTTTAGCAAGCTGTTTAAACAGGAAACAGGTAAAAACTATATTGAGTATGTAACGGAAGCGAGAATGGAATGGGCTAGCCGTTTGTTGAAGGAAACGCCGGCGAAGGTGAGCGAGATCGCTAAGCGGGTAGGCTACGAGGATATGAAGCATTTTAACCAGCTATTTAAGCGTTACAGTGGCGAAACTCCTTCGCAATACCGTTCAAGATGAATCGACGAAGGTGAAAATACCCCCCGTATGGGCTTAATTTTCCCCCCTACGACTTCTCGTCTGTCTTATCTATACTAGGGTTATTACTAAAGGGGGAATATTTGAATGAAGAAGAGACTTGCGTTTGTAACGACAATTATCTTGATGATTGCCCTTTTGGCAACCGCTTGCAACAACAGCGGAAAAAAGGAGCAGAGCAATGAAGACAACAAAAGCTCTGGAGAAAAAACGAAAATATCAATATGGCATAACTTCGCGGGTGACGACCTGCGTGCCAAAGCGGTTAGAGACCTGATTGACAAGTATAAAGAGGAGCATCCAGACGTTGAGGTAGACGCGCAAGCGATCCCGGTTGACGGTTATCGTCAACGCCTAAGCACGGTGGCTGCGGCAAATGAAATGCCAGATGTATTTTTCGTATATGCGGGCAGCCAATCCCAAGAGTTCTATGATGCCGGTAAGCTTCAACCGATTACAGAGTTGATGGATAAATACCCAGAATGGAAGAACAGTTTCTTGGCAGGTGCATTCGACCGCTATGAGTTTGAAAAAGGACAAATTTTCACAGCGCCGCTCGGTATGTCCGCAACTTCGTTCATGTATTATAACAAAGATCTTTTCGAGAAGCATAGTGTAAAAGTGCCGACTACTTGGGAAGAGATGATGACTGCAATTAAAACATTCAACGACAACGGCATTACTCCGATTGCCCTCGGCAATAAAGCGCCATGGGTTGCACAATCGACGATTATCGGTTCGTTGGCTGACCGCGTGACGGGCACGGAATGGTTCTTGAAAGCTGCAGCTCAAGATGGAGCGTCTTTTACAGATCCTGTGTTCATTGATGCTTTGGGCAAGTACAAAGAGCTCGTTGACAATAAAGCGTTTCAAGATGGCGCAAATAGCATCGACAACACGCAAGCAGAGCAATACTTCATTCAAGGCAAGGCAGCTATGATGATTAACGGCGCTTGGTCGCTTACGAATCTTGCAGCATCCGCAACTCCTGAGCAGTTGGCACCTATCGAAGTCACAACAATGCCTGGCATAGAAGGTGGAGCAGGCAAACCGAATACGATTTCCGGTGGCGCAGGCGCTGGCTTTGCGCTTAACAAAAATACAAAAGGCGCACAGAAGCAGGCAGCACTTGATCTGATCTACGCAGTAAGCGGACCGGATGGCCAAAAGGCGATCGCAGAAAGCAACTCAATGGTTATGTACAAAGTAGAACTGGATAAGTCGAAAGTAAGCCCGCTATACTTCAAAGCTTATGAATTGGCTGTGAATTCTGAAATTACGCCGGTATATGACGCCTATTTATCTGCTGAAGCAGGCGAAGTGATCAACAACGGTCTTCAAGAGCTTATGATGGGCGGTAAGCCGGAGGATGTAGCTAAAAAACTGCAGGATGCGCAAGCGCGTTCGACTAAAAAGTAATCAGACAAAAGTACGTAAAGGAGGCTGTCGCCATGCCTGCATCATTGCGCAGCAGAAGCTTCGTCATCATGGCGCTGCTTCCTGCACTACTCATCTTTATCATCTTTGCGATCGTCCCGATTTTTTGGTCAGCTTACTACGGGTTCTTTGAGTGGAAGGGACTCGGTGCTGCTAAGCTTATCGGGTTGGATAATTATCGAATGATACTAGAGGATCCAGTATTCTGGAGAGCACTGAAAAACAACCTGATCCTTGTTGTCTCGGCAGTAATAGGTCAAGTATCGGTCGCATTGCTGCTTTCATTGTTCTTGCTCAAGAACACGATGTTCAATCGGTTGATGCGCTCCGCCGTATTTCTCCCGATGGTGCTGTCTACAGTCGTCGTCGGTCTCATCTGGGGCTATATTTATCACCCGCAAATCGGTTTGCTGAATCAATTATTGGAGACGCTGGGACTGGAATCTTGGCGCCGACCTTGGCTAGACGATCCTAAAATCAATATGTTTGCCGTATCGATCCCGATTAACTGGGCGAATATCGGCCCGTATCTTATCATTTTCATCGCTGCACTCCAAAATATCTCTTCAGAAATTGAAGATGCTGCGAAGATCGACGGGGCGGTAGCCTGGAGAAAGCTATTTTTCGTGACGCTCCCGATGATTTGGGGAACAGTTGTTGTAACCATCGTACTGTGCATATCTGGAAGTTTGAAGGCATTCGACCATGTTATCGTCATGACGCGCGGCGGTCCTGCACAATCGACAGAATTGCTCGCCACATATATGTACAATAACACCTTTACGGTATACCGTTACGGCTACGGCTCTGCGGTATCCACAATGATTATTCTGATTAGCGCCGTGCTCATTGGCCTAAATCATATCATCACGAAGAGACGCGGCTAATGGGCGGTCGGCTAATGTTAGCCCGGCCGATGAAGGAGTGAATCGCTATGCAAGCAATGATAGACGCTCGGTCGGAGAAGATGAGAGGCTCGCTGTGGCGTAAGCCGATTTCCGGAATTGCGAAAATCATCCTGTTATTTTATGCCATAATTACATTGTATCCGCTATACTGGTTAGGAATAAGTGCATTCAAGTCAAATCAGGAATTTTTCAATCGTCCCTATTCCTGGCCGCAGCAATGGCAGTTCGACAATATAACCCGGGCATGGGATCTCGGAAATATGGGCCGGGCGGTGCTCAACTCCACAATTGTTACTCTCTCAGCACTGCTGCTGACCATTGTGCTCGGTATGCTTGCAGCTTATGTACTTGCTCGGTTCCCATTCAAGTTGAGTGGCGTTATAAAAGGATTGTTCTTGCTAGGCATGCTCATTCCAATTCATAGCACACTCGTTCCATTGTTTATTTTCATGAACAAGCTCGGGATGCTGAATACGTACTGGTCACTCATCCTACCGTATACGGCATTTGAATTACCAATTGCGATCTTCCTTGGAATGTCCTACATCGTATCTATTCCGAGAGAAGTAGAGGAAGCGGCGATGATCGACGGCAACGGCTGGTGGGGAATCTTTGGACGCATCATTTTCCCATTGTCCCTGCCGATCGTCGCTACGATTACAATTCTTGCATTTTTGAGATTTTGGAATGATTTCTCCTTCGCGCTCGTCTTTATTAATTCTCAAGCGTTGAAGACGCTGCCCCTCAGCTTGTCGCTCTTCTCCGATGGATTCGGAACGGACTACAGCTTAACGATGGGCGCGATGTTTATTGCTGCAATACCAACCATTCTCATCTTTTTGGTCTTCCAAGAGCAAATTATGAAAGGCATGGTAGCAGGCTCGGTCAAAGGTTAACACCCTTGATCGAGTTTTTGGTGTAATTTTATATATATTTCATTTTTGTGGAGGGATTGATAGTGAAGTTACATTTTATAGGAGAATTGAGCGAGCTTCAATCAGGGCTTCAGTTGCTGCTTGCCGAACTTAAGTCAGAATGGTCGGAGGATGGAATTCCCGTTTTAATAGAACCGTCTTCAGGAGAACTGGAAGTTGGTTATGATGGTAAAAGCGCTTATATTCGTTATAGTGTTAAACATCAGTTCTTCCGCGGCTTGGGACTGTTGATTCAGAAGATTAGTGGCGGAGAGCAATTTCAAATTACAGAGCAACAACAATTCGATGCGATCGGTCCGATGTTTGATTTATCGCGCAATGGAGTGCTGACCGTTGAAAGCTTCAAGTTTATGCTGCGCAAAATGGCGCTGATGGGCTTGAATAGCGTCATGCTCTATTTGGAAGACACTTACGAGATAGAAGGCGAGCCTTATTTCGGCTATATGCGCGGCCGTTACTCGGCGGCGGAGTTGAAGGAAATCGACGATTACGCCGATCAATTTGGCATTGAAGCGTTTCCGAGCATTCAGACACTGGCTCATTTGGAGGAGTTTTTGAAATGGGAGCCGGTAAAGGAATATAAAGATACAAAAGGCGCGTTGCTAGTTGGAGCGGAGAAGACCGATCGTCTGGTCGAAAATATGATTGTCAGCATTAGCGCGCCATTCCGCAGCCGGAAAATCCACATCGGCATGGATGAAGCGGAAGAGCTTGGACGCGGTAAATTTTTGGATCGCAATGGATATATGAACCGTTTTGATATCATGACAGGCCATCTGGAGCGGGTGCTGGCAGTAACTCGACGGTTAGGGTTGAAACCGATGATGTGGAGCGATATGTTCCTGAAGCTGGCTTCAGCTAACGGTGAAGATTATTATGGCCATGAGACGCAAATATCAGAGGATATGTCGAGCCGCATTCCTAAGGACATAGATATGGTTTACTGGGACTATAACCACGTCGAGGAGAAGGACTACGAAACATTGATCGCAAAACACCGGCCGCTCGGCAATAATCTTATTTTTGCGGGTGCTGTGTGGGTATTCAATACGTTCGGCGTCAATTACGGGCTATCCTTGCCGGCGACCGATGCAGCGCTGACGGTATGCAAGAAGGAAGGTATTCGGGAAGTTTATGCGACGATGTGGGGTGACGACGGAATGGAGAGCAATCCGTACATCGCTTTGCTCGGCTTGCAGTTTTATGCGGAGCATGCTTATTCTTCATCGACGCCGACTGACAAGGCGCTGGCCGAGCGCGTTCGGTTCTGCACCGGCATCGAGGCGGATGCTTACATGGGGCTGAAGTATTTGGACGAGACACCGGGAGCTGCACCAAATAATCAGAAGCAGAGCAATCCGTCTAAGTTTCTGTTGTATCAGGATGTACTGCTGGGGCTGTTCGACAAACAGATTGATGGGCTAGATATGGCGGCTCATTATGCATGGGTGGAAGGCGAAATTGCTAGCCGCAGAAAAGCTGAGGCAGAGCTAGATTACTTGTTCGAGGTGCCGCAAAAGCTGTGTGCGGTGCTGAAGCAGAAGAGCGAAATCGGTCTTGAGCTGAAGCGGGCTTATGATAGTGGAGACAAGGCAGTGCTTAGGCGGATTGCAGAGGATGTTTTGCCCGAAATCTCGCTGGGTGTGCAAAATCTTCGCGCCGCACACCGGAAGCAATGGCTATCGATGTTCAAACCGTTCGGCTGGGAGGTGCTCGATATTCGTTACGGCGGCGTTGTAAGCCGGCTGGATACAGCGAGCATGAGGCTGTTAGAATATGCGGACGGAAAGCTCGAACGGATCGAGGAGCTGGAGCAGGAACGATTGTTGTATAGCACGACGAACCGTTTCACCGACAAAGGTGCAGGCTGGTGCAGCTATTATTACCGTATGGCGTCACCTAACGTCTTTTTCCATGTGATCAATCCATTCTAGGTTGAGGAATTATAGAATAAGAAGATAGATAGAGGACAGCTGATTGAGGCTGTCCTATTATTTTTAGATTTGATCTTAACATTAGTATTCTCAAGGAGATTGAAATCAATTGTTATTAAATTCATTGAAATCTGCGATTTACAATTAGAAAAAAGAATGGTATTATTTCCTTGAGTCAAAATACAAAAAAAAATATATTCAAAAAGCTGTAAAGCAACACATTGGATTGCAGTAAGTTAGTTGATTAACAAGTTAGTTGGGGGAAAATTTATGACCCAATATACAAATTAATGTATTTTGAGGTCGAGAGAAAAGGGGGCAATATTGTAAGCGCTACCTAGTACGAATCTGTGGAGCGCACAATGAAATTATTGAAATCATAGCTACATATTCGATTAATGGGGAGTTGTGAAAAAATGAAAAAGCAATCATTGTTATTGGCTATTACAACACTGGTGGCGCTAGCGGGTTGTTCGGAGAAAAATGCAGAGACGACGGAGAAAACAAGCCCTGCCGCTTCTTCAACTACTGAAGTAAGTAAGCCCGCTTCATCAGACCCATTCAAGATGGTACTTCGTCATATTCACATTCGTGAAACTGCGCTACCAACCTTGAAGCTGCTTGAGGAAGTTGTACAAAAGACAGAAGAAGAAGTTCCAGGCTTGAAGTTCACACTTGATGGCGTTGAAGATACGGTGAACCGAAATGTAAAGCTGAAGGCAGAGATGGCAAGCGGAACTCAACCCCCGATTTTCAGTTTGTTCGGTGGTGCTGATACTCAGAACTACTCAAAAGCAGGTCGTTTATTAGCGCTTAATGACATCATGGCTGAGGTGGGAATTCAGGATAGCTTTTTCGATCTTCGTGAATTCACAGTGGATGGGAAAATCTATGGCTTGCCTGAATCCGGCTACATCGAAGGTTTCTTTTATAATAAGAAGCTGTTTGCAGATGCAGGTGTAGAAGTACCAACGACTTGGGATGATCTACTTGTTGCAATGGAAAAGCTGAAAGCCAAAGGAATTACCCCGCTTGCAATGGGTGCTGGTGGTGGTGATGGTTGGGTGGCGAACATGCTTGTGAACAATCTGATGATTGCACTTGGTGGGCCTAGTCTTCAAGAAGGTTTTGCATCTGGAGCTACGAAATGGACGGATCCTGCAGTAGTTGAAACGTTCAAACGAGTTGCTGATTTAGTTGATAAAAAATATATTGATCCGAACGTGCTTGGATTGGCTTTTGCTGAAGGTCAAGCTACTTTCTATACTGGTAAAGCGGCAATGCTCTTTGATGGTAGCTGGGCTGTAAATGCGATAATTGGTGACACATCAGTGGTTAAAGACTCCACAGGATTCTTCCGTTTCCCTGATGTAGGTGGTGCAGGTGATGGATATATCAATGGTGGCTGGTCGAATGGTTATGGATTCTCTGCGGATCTGAAAGATAACGAATTGCAAGCGGTAAAAGCATTTATTAAGAACTTCTATACGTTAGACAATCAAGCGCGCATCCTCGGGGAAACCAACCAAATTCCTGCAATGAAAGGGATTACGGAGGTAAAAGGTGCTAGTGAATTGATTACGATGATTGGTAAACAACAAGGTTCAGCCAAAGGCGCTTACCCAGCTTTTGACGCATTTGTACAAACGAGTGTAAAGGTAGAATTAGAAACGATTGTTCAAGAATTGTTAGGTGGAAAAATCAAACCTGAAGCAGCAGCAGAGCGTATGCAAAAAGCGCAAGAAAGCGCGAATGCAGAAGGTAAGTGATTTTAGTATAAAGCCTACTACAGGAGATATGACATGAGCAAAATCTATAAGAATTATACAGCTTACTTTATATTCGTAGTGCCGGCGTTATTGTTGTACATTACTTTTTATCTGATACCGTTATTTAATTCCTTGCGTTATTCCTTTACGGACTGGAATGGTATCAATGATCCTGTGTACACTGGATTTGGGAATTTTGCAAAAGCGTTAGCGGATGAGAAGTTCTGGGTGGCCTTTAAGAATAACGCTTACTTTGTGGGCTTCTCAGTGTTCATTCAAGTCCCACTAATCATTTTCATTTCTATTATAGTAAGTGGGGTCAAGCGGTTTCTAGGTTTTTACAAGCTGACTGTGTTCTTGCCAAGTATTTTATCAACAGCTTCGGTCTCCATCATCTGGAAGTTTATTTATGCGCCGGAAGCAGGCTTATTGAACCAAGTACTTCGCACAATAGGACTGGATTCATGGGTGAAAATATGGCTTGGAGATGAGGCATACGCGATATTTGCGGTGCTTGTAACGAATGGGTGGCAATGGACTGGGTTTTATATCGTTCTAATCCTAGCAGCCATATTTGCAATCTCCAAAGAAGTTCTGGAAGCTGGGGAAATTGACGGTGCTACGGGATGGACCAAAGCAAGATTACTAACGATCCCTTTAATTCGACCAGTCATCGGTGTAACGCTATTACTATCTGTTACGGGAGCCATGAAAGCACTTGATATTGTACTTATTATGACCAAAGGTGGTCCGTTCGGTAGTACCGAATTGATGGCGACCTATATGTACAAACAAGCTTACAGTATGAATGATTTTGGTTACGCAAACGCAATAGCAATCGTAATTACCCTATTTACAGCGCTAGTGACACTAGGACTTCATTTCTTTAACAATCGGTCGAAGGAGGATGCATACTAATGAACAATAAGCCTAAACGCCGCATTCTCCCTCATGTAATACTCATGGCTTATGTTCTTTCGGTACTGTATCCTTTATGGTTTGTAGTTGTCTCATCTATGAAAAATAATACCGAAATGTTTAATGATCCATGGGGACTACCGCCGAGCTGGAACCTTACTAATTATGCTAGTGTATTATCCAACTCGCTAGTCATACACAATTTTATGAACAGTATGTTTATTGGGTTAATTGCGACAGTTACTACGATCCTCCTGTCAACAGCCATTGCCTATGCGCTAACTAGAATGAAGTTCAAAAGCTTAAACCGGATTGTATATGGATTACTATTGTTATCCTTGTTAATCCCACCTGCTTCATTACTTATACCGTTGTATACCATGATTCAGGAGCTTGGACTCTATAATACTTATTTTGCGCTAATTATCCCTTATGCTGCATTCGGTATACCGCTTACCGTGTTTGTTGTGAGTGCATTTTTGAAGTCGATCCCTCTGGAGCTAGAGGAAGCGGGTGTAATGGATGGCCTGACCACCTATGGTATCTTGCTGCGAGTCATTATTCCACTTACAATGCCAACATTAGTAACTGTATTTATTCTCAATTTCATTAACAACTGGAATGAATACATTATGGCGAGCTTATTCTTGTCCAGTCAGGAGCTACGTACGATGCCTGTTGCAGTAGTTGCCTTTGCAGATAAGTTCAACATGAACTACGGCGCACTGACAGCATCGATTGCAATAAGCATCTTCCCGGTCATTCTGATGTACGCCTTCTTCCAAAAGAGTATTATCGAAGGCGTAACAGCAGGAAGCGTGAAGGGTTAATTTAGTAACATTTATTAAAAAGCATAAGCATTGGCTCTATCGAATCTCCGTATGGACGTAGTCTTTACATCATTCCTTGAGCTCTTGTATAATTGATCCATCAACCAAAATACAAAATTTTGTACTTTTGAATATGAACTTCTAGTGATCGAATTGGAGCGAGGTTAAAATGATGAAAGATAAATTGTACCAAAAAAGCGGAGTGGTCATTATGCATCTAGCTAGGGTGTTTATGACTAAGAAAAAGGGCGATCGGATTGAAACGGTATCGGAGTATGAGAAGGAGCTTGGCTATGCTCGGGGAACGATCCAGAATGCACTTTCTGTATTGAAAACAGAAGGTGCAGTTACGCTCGAGAGTAGAGGGCATGTAGGTACCTTTGTAAAAGAGATCGATTATAAGCTTGTTTGGATGTTCACGGGAATTGATTTTGTGATGGGAGCTATGCCGCTTCCATATTCCAAATTATACGAAGGCTTTGCAACAGGTCTATATAAATCAGCCGAAAAGCATAGTGGGGATTTAAACATGGCGTATGTTCGGGGAGCGAGTGTACGGATTCAAATGCTGCTTAAAGGCGCATATGATTTTGTCGTCGTTTCCCGGCTTGCTGCCAATCAGGCTATTGCTGAGGGATTGGAGCTAGAAATAGGACTATATTTTGGGCCAAAAACGTATTTGTCTGAGCATGTCATCTTGTTCGCAGACAGCACGAAGCAAATCATCGAGGATGGAATGACCATTGGGCTCGATCCAAAATCGATTGACCAATCTTATATTACGAAGGCATTGTGCGAAGGAAAGCATGTGAAGCTGCTAGAGATGCCATATAACCAAATCGTTCAAAGTATTCAATCCAATAAAATAGACGCTGGTGTATGGAACCTGGATGAAATTAAGGAAAAGGAATTACAGATTTCCTACCAAAGCATATCGAATAATGCAGCATTCATCGAGACTTCTGAGGCCGTTATATTGACTGCCAAGAATAACAAAGGGATCAATAATATTTTAAAAGAATTGATCCAATCGGATATTGTACTCGACTACCAGCGCAAGGTAGTGAACATTGAAATTGATCCTAGCTACTAATATTAACTAATGGATGGGGAGACAGATGACATGTCACTTAATGATCGAATAGAGCTATTATTTGAATCTGAACAAGTGGATCGTGATACCTTTGAGCAGACTCCAAATGTATTAAAGAAGGTAGAAGAGTTTCTGGAGCTTAAGCTTGAAGAGGAGAATGCGGGGTCTTTTACCTCTCACCTCATGAAAGCTATTCAGCGGATAAAGACGAATGAAGCTGTACAGACATGTTCGACAGCATTAGTACAGCAAGCCTTAGCTAAACCTGAGGTCTATGAATTTTCATTAGAACTCTTGGCTCCCTTTAATATTCATAACTCTAATTTAGATGTTGAGGCAGCATTTATTGCCTCTTATCTACTCTCACTGACGGATGAGGAGGAAGTTTAATGATACGCATTGTTATAGCAGGATTGCAGAAGGATCGGATTAAGAAAAGTGTTTTAGAAGCAGGTGGAGAACGCGTAGAAGCATTGATAACCACGGATATGGATGCTGCCAAAAGAGTGAAGACTGGTCAAGCTGATTATTATATCGGAGCATGTAATTCAGGTGGAGGTGCTGCTCTATCCATCGCAATTGGACTTCTTGGTTATAGCAAGTGCGCTACGGTTGCTAAGAGTGGGGGCAAACCTGATCCGCTCAAGATCGAAGCACTTGTCAACAGCGGTACAATTGCTTTTGGAATCGCTGAAGAAAGTATTGAAACGGCTGTTACCTTTATCGTTGAAAGCTTGCTTAAGAAACATCCGTAATCTAGCAAGCATACTAATTTTTACAAAGGGGATGGGGAAGATCGACTGGAATAGCTTACATCTCATACAACCTTTGACTATTATGCAGTTTATTGTTGTGATGTGCTTAACGGCACTAACGGCGCTTGCTGCTCATTTAGGAAAGGCTGTATTTCATGACGGTATCCGTCCTATTCTGACTGAAGTCATCGAAGCCCGGATGAACCGGCGTGAGCTAGTCTCTATTGCTAGTGGATTAAGCTTTGGTTTCATTGTTTCCGTCGGAATTTCATTTGCCTTCTCATTTCAGATGTTGAACCCGTGGCTGTTATTTCTACCAACTGATATTTTGGGTATCCTTGCAACCCGTTGGTGGATCGCACTAGTGTTAGGTGCTGCTTGGGGAGCTACTGCATTGTTTGGGCTTGCAGGTGTTCTGTCGCTTGCGACCATGCTGCCCATCGATATAATTGATCCGCTCAGTCAGCTAAATGTGGGATTCTTGGTTGCCGTTGCCGTTTTTCCTTTGGTTGCGATTATGAATCAATTCGGTTGGAAAAGGGCATTATCCAGTGCTGTTATTGTACTGGTCACTCGCCAATCGCTAGCATTATATACCGATAGCGGAATCTTCATTCAAGTAGCCATGACAACGATTGTTTCAGTACTTCTTCTACTGGGATTTGTATTACATAAAGCCTGGACCCAGCGACGAGATCTGGATGTTGATGAGCAAGAAGAAGAGTTAGAACAGCGTATTCATTTGAAACGGATTGTTAAAGGTCTTCCTTTGTTTATGGCTATTGGAGGTTGTGTGGCAATTGCGACTAATCTTGGCCTATTCACAGGATCGGATGCAGCTATACCTTATTTACAAAATGCTTGGAGCGCTGGCGAAGCAACAACCCGTGGAGGTTGGCTTCAAAGCGCCGCAGTTATAGATATCATACGTTTGCTGAGCTTCATGCCACTAATTGTAACAACAGCATTAGCAACGGGTGTTTACGGGGTCATGGGACTTATGTTTGTTTTGCCAATAGGATACCTATCTCCTAATCCTATGGTTGCTGGTTTATTAGGGGCTGTAGTGGTTTGTCTGGAAATCGCAGCCATAAGTAAGATATCGACGTGCCTCCAGCGGTATCCGATGATACGTGAAACGTCTGATTATTTCCGTTCAGCAATGAATACGATGATTGAAATTGGACTCTTGATTGGTGGTTCTTTGGCTGTATTTCAAATGGAGTCTAGCACGGCAGGATTAGGCTTAATGTTATATATTCTGCTATATGCTGCTAATGAAGGACTGGGACGCCCAGTGATGCGACTTGCTTTTGGGCCTGTTGCCGCAATTGTAGTCGGATTAGCACTAAATATACTTTACTTTACCCATTTGCTATAGATCGAGGGGGAAATAGAATTGAAGCTGCATACTGTTAATGGACTTATAGATGTTATGGGGATTAACAGCACGATGATTCATGAGCATCTTGTGTTTGATTTAACGCATGTTCGTAATGATGCGGACTCTAAGCTGCATAGTAGCGATGTAACAGAAGAGATTGAGGGCTTGCAAGCATCAGGCTGTGATCTAATTGTTGAAGTATCTAATATCGGCATGGGCCGTAATCCACTAGGCATGCTTGAAATCTCGGAGCGAACAGGAATCTCAATTATTGCTTCTACCGGGTTCTATAAAGAGTGCTTTTACCCTTCTTTCGTATTTGAGAGTAGCGCGGAGAGTCTTTCTGAGATCTTCATTCGTGAGCTTGAAGTGGGGATGGATGAAACGTCAATTAAGGCTGGGTTGATTGCTGAAATCGGCAGCAGCTTAAACGAAATAACTGTAGCGGAAGAAGCTGTATTCCATGCAGCGATTATCGCACATCAGGCCACAGGCGCACCGATTAGCACACATTGTGAGATCGGTACGATGGGTAGGCAGCAATTAGCCTTGTTTGAGAAGTACGGAGCTGATCTTAGCAAGGTATCGTTTGGTCATCAAGATTTAAACTTAGATACTAATGAACAAAGAGAGCTCCTACGGAGTGGTGCTTTTATTCAATTCGATACGATCGGCAAAAACAATTATCGTACGGATGAAGATCGTGCGTTGAATTTAGTTCAGCTATTAGAGGATGGCTTCGAGGATCGTTTGATGCTTTCGTGTGATATTACGCGCAAATCGCATTTGCGCCAGCATGGTGGACATGGATATAACCATTTGTATGAAAGTTTTATTCCGAAGTTAAAACAGCATGGTGTAACGGATACCGTGCTTGAGAAAATGCTTAAGGTTAATCCACGCAATTTTTTGAATTTCTAGTAGATCGTGAGGGTTGAAGTCAGAGAATTAAGGAGTTCACTATGTTCCTAGAAAAAACTATAGAGAGAAATGCCGCATTGGTTCATTATGCGATTGAACTGCATCAATCTGGGCAAATTATGCCAGATACATATGTGATAGATTTGGATGCAGTATCAAGCAATGCAAGTGCTATGCTAAAAGAAGCAGATGAGCAGCAAATTAAGCTATTTTTTATGACAAAGCAGCTTGGCAGAAATCCAATTGTCTCGCAGGAGTTAATGAACCTCGGATTCGAGGGAGCCGTTGCTGTTGATTTCCGGGAAGCTGAGACACTGAATGATTTTGGCATTAAATTAGGTCATGTTGGGCATTTGGTGCAAACCCCATCCCGAATGATTGATCAGGTTGTACGCATGAAGCCGTCATGGATGACCGTCTACACGGTGGAAAAAGCGAAAGAAATTAACCAAGCTTGCCGAAAATTAGGATACACTCAAAATGTACTTCTGCGGGTAATCGATCATCAAGACGTCTTATATCAAGGACAATATGGCGGTATTCGTTTAGAAGACTTGCCGATCTGTATGGAGCAATTATTGGGATTGAGCCATATCCGGGTAAGCGGTTTAACTTCATTTCCCTGTTTTCTATATGACGCCAATCTCGAAGATTTCGCTCCGACGACAAATGTGCAGACCATGCACGCAGCCAAACAGCTTTTGGAAGAACGGTATGGCTTGAAGATCGAGCAAATGAATATGCCTTCGGCCACCTGTTCACACAGTATTAAGCTAATAAAAGCTTCTGGAGGAACGCATGGTGAGCCTGGGCATGGTTTACTGGGTACGACACCGATGCATGCGGTTGCGGATTTGGTTGAACGACCTGCGATCGTGTACGTAAGTGAAATCTCCCATACACTGGATCAAATGAGTTATTGTTATGGTGGCGGTTACTATCAACGGACGCTTTTAAAAGAAGCAATTATCGCAGATTCATCAGGCAACCTGCATACTAGTAAAGTACATTCACCATCACTTGATTCTATTGATTATCATTTTGAGCTGGATGGATTATATCCCGTGGGACATTCCGTCATTATGGCTTTCCGTACACAAATTTTTGTTACCCGAAGTGTAGTTGCTATCGTTGAGGGTTTATCTAAGAATCGTCCAAGACTAGTCGGCCTGTATGATAGTTTAGGAAAGCCGATCAAGGGGGCTGACTAATGGGCAGATTTGTCGTTGTTGTACTGGACAGCTTTGGGGTCGGGGCAATGGATGACGTCCATGAAGTTAGGCCACAGGATGTAGGCTCGAATACCTGTAAGCATATTTTGCAGACCGTATCTGATTTATCGCTAATGAACATGTGCAAGCTTGGCTTAATGAATGCGCTAGGTGAAGAGCTTGGCGTTAACAGGTTTAGTAAAGAATCGACATATGGAACAGCTAATCTAACGCATATTGGTGCAGACTCGTTCGCAGGTCATCAGGAAATTATGGGAACAAGACCAAAGCCGCCTCTTCTTCAGCCATTTCGTGAAGTGATTGATCAGGTCTTTCAGGCATTGATTGAAGCGGGGTATTCGGCTAACTATGTAGGTGATGACACGAGAGTACTGGCAGTAAATGAATCTGTTATAGTAGGGGACAATCTCGAGACAGATCTCGGTCAAGTCTTCAATGTGTCAGGCTGTTTAGATGTGATTTCATTCGATGAAATTGTTAACATTGGTCAGGTTGTACGAAGTGTTGTTAAGGTGTCACGGGTGATTGCTTTGGGTGGTGAACAGGTTAGCTTTGACCAGCTGCTACAAGCCCAGAGCGCCAAAATGGACGGTGTTTATGTTGGGATCGACACTCCGAAATCAGGGTTATACAATTCCGGTTATCGTGTTACTCATCTGGGATACGGTGTTGATGCAGCGGTTCAAGTGCCAAGCATTCTCGGAAGAAATGGCATTGAGGTCTCTTTAATTGGAAAAGTGGGAGATATTGTTGAAAATCGAAATGGAAGGAATCTACCGGGAGTTGAAACGGAGCAATTATTTGAGCTTTTGCTACTTGAAGTAAAGCGAATTCGTCACGGCTTTATTTGCCTGAATATTCAGGAGACAGATCTAGCTGGACATGCTCAAAATACACTGCTTTATGCCGATCGCTTACAGGTATCCGATCTTTACATAGGTAAGCTCATCGATCAACTGGAAGCGGATGATGTACTCATCGTAACGGCTGATCATGGCAATGATCCAACAATTGGGCATAGCCATCATACAAGGGAAAAGGTTCCTGTACTTGTATATCATGAGCCTATGCATGAGTGTAATCTCGGACATATGCAAACATTGTCTGACATTGGTGCTACGGTTGCAGATTATTTTAACGTCGAGATACCTGAGAACGGGCAGTCATTTCTATCAAAATTCAAGGTTGTTAATTAGTAAGGAGTGGGAGATATCATGGAAAAAGAGTTCACGATTATTAATCCTGCGGGAATTCATGCGAGACCTGCAAACGCAATTATGGATAAGGCAATAACCTTCACCTGTCGTATTACCCTTCAGAAGGATGCGAAGATGGCTAATGCTAAAAGCATGGTTAGTCTATTGAAGCTTGGCGCGAAGATGGGAGATACGGTGACAGTCATTACGGATGGTGAGGATGAGCTTGAAGCTCTGGCTGCCGTAGGAGAAATTATACAATCTAGTATTGATTAGTAGTGATTATGGGTCACATTAAGGGGATAGCCAATGAACGAGTGGGTAGGAATTGCAGCTTCGAGTGGCTATGCGTTGGGAACGACGTACGTGCTGCCTAGCGCTCTGTATGATACAAGCAGGAGAGGGCTGGAAGCACACGAAATTCTTGCTGAAGTCGGAAGATTCGAAGCAAAGGTAGAGCAGTCGATTAAGGATATTGAGTTATTAAAAAGTGACGCTGTTGCTGATAACAAAGTAGAACAAGCCGCCATTTTCGCAACACATCTCTCTCTTTTACGTGATCCTGAATTTGTGGGAGAGGTTACGCAACGGATTCAAGATGAAGCAAGCAATGCAGAGGCAATACTACATGAAGTGACCGAAGAATTAATTACACTGTTTGAAGCAATGGATAATGAAGTTTTAAAAGAGCGCTGCTCTGATTTGCGGGATGTAAGTGCAAGAATCGGTTCTTATTTAGGGGGGGAAGAAGAGAGGGTTCAAACTGAATTTCCCGAGCCTGTGATTATGATCGGCGTGGACTTGGCACCCTCGCTCACTGCGAAGCTGGATGCAAGCCAAGTTATTGGATTCGCTATAGATATTGGAGGCAAAACCTCACATTCGGCAATTATTGCTCGATCACTAGGTATTCCAGCGGTCGTGGGCTTGAAGGAGATCTCCTTCAGTATTCAAACCGGTGATTTCATCATTATTGATGGTTATCGAGGAACTGTAATAGTGAACCCATCTTTAGAGGTAGTTGAAGCCTATCGATCAATGAAGCATGATGAGGATACAAGGTTAGCACGTTTTGAAAAGTATAGAGAATTGCCTACGGTTACAGCAGACGGAATATTGGTACAACTTGCCATCAATATTGCTCACCCCAAGGATACTATGGCAGTAAAAAAGGTTGGGGCTGAAGGGGTCGGATTGTATCGGACGGAGTTTCTGTTCATGGATAGGAAGGAGATGCCAAGTGAGGAGGAGCAGTATTATGCTTATAAAGCTGCGGTAACAGCGATTGGCGAGCATGATTCTGTTATCATTCGTACACTTGATGTCGGTGGTGATAAGGAGATTCCTTATTTACAGCAATCCAAAGAGTCCAATCCGTTTCTAGGCTATCGTGCGATTCGTATGTGCCTTAGTAGTGGGAATACCGAAATGTTTAAAATGCAATTACGTGCAATTCTACGAGCAAGCGCACATGGTAACGTTAAAATCATGTACCCGATGATCGCAACACTTCAAGAGCTTCGTGCAGCAAACCAGATATTGAAAGAAGCTAAGGCCGAGCTTAATGCATTGGGCGAAAGCTATGATGATACAGTCGAAGTAGGCATTATGATTGAAGTGCCAGCTGCTGCGTTGATTGCCGATCAGCTCTCGAAGGAAGTGGATTTTTTTAGTATTGGTACGAATGATCTTGTTCAGTATACGATGGCTGCAGATCGGATGAACGAGCAGGTTGCTTATCTGACACAGCCACTACATCCAGCGGTTCTTCGGCTGATTGATCAAGTCATTCGAGCTGCTCATGCCCAGAATAAGTGGGTCGGGATGTGCGGAGAAATGGCGGGTCATCCAGTCGCCATACCCATATTGATTGGAATGGGGCTTGATGAATTTAGCATGAGTCCTGCAGCCTTGCTGCCTGCAAGGGAATTGATCTCCAAATTAAATCGTTCTGAAATGGTAGAGCTAGTGCGAGATGTGCTGCAAATGGAATCTGCTGAAGAAATCGAAACTTACGTTAAGAGCAATGTATTGGAATTTGTTTGAATCGTGCATAAACATGAGGAATGAAACAGACCGCCTTTTGGGCGGTCTGTTTCTTTTTCAAATATAAGAATTTATTTGTCCTTGTGAGTGTTCTCACCTTAATTTACCAATCCGCTAGCGGATTGTTTTTCTTTCCATACCATCGTAATTACAAGACCAATAAACATAATGACAGCCGCAAAGAGATATGGATAGTTGATGTTTACATCAAATAATACTCCGCCTAATGCAGGTCCGATGATATTACCAAGGCTAGTATAGGTTGAGTTCATGCCAGCGACAAAGCCTTGCTCTTTTTCAGCCGTTTTTGATAAATAGGTCGTTAGTGCTGGACGGAGTAGGTCAAACGCGAGAAAGATGAAGCAGGTTACTAGCAGAACAGTTAAATAGTTATTGATCATGGTGGAGGCTACAGCTAAGGCTACGCCAGCAATTAAGCAGAGTTGAATGAGCTTTTTTTCACCGAGCTTATCTACCATTTTACCGAATAAAAAGACCTGCACAACCACCCCGAAGATTGAGCTTATTGTAATGATGGTTGCAATATCCCGTGGAGTGAAGCCAAATTTATGATCAGAAAACAGGCTAAACACAGTTTCATATGCCGATAAGCCAAAGGCGAGGACAAACACTATAATAAACGCAATAATATATGCTGGATGAAACGAGCGTTTCAGATCACTGATAAAGTTGGTGTCTTTTTTAAGTTTACTGATTTCCAAAAGCTCCTCTTTGGATAGTGGCTCTTTCAGAATAAATATCGACGAAATACAAGTGATTAAGGCGAAGCCAGCAGCAAAATAGAATGGAGCACGTATACCTAGTTCAGTAATAAATCCTCCGATTCCTGGGCCAATAATAAAACCAATACTAATGGCGGCAGAAACATAACCCATTGCCTTAGGTCTTTCCTCTACTGAGGTGATGTCCGCAACATAGGCAGTGACAGCAGGCATAATGAATGCACCAGCAATCCCTCCAAGAATTCTGGCGATATAAAGAACGGATACATGTGTGCCTAAACCAAAGATTAATTCCGATGCACTGAAGAGCACTAAGCCGATAACGATCATTTTTTTTCTGCCGTAAGTGTCAATCCAACGCCCTGCCAGAGGAGACATGAGTAATTGCGCGAATGCAAATGCTGCTACAAGATACCCCATCGTTTTACCTGACAAATGCATAATGTTCATAAAGGAAGGCATAACAGGGACGATCAGCCCAACGCCTAGAAAAACAATGAATATGTTACTTAGCAGAATGAGTAAGACTGTTTTTTGTTCTTTCAATGGTTTCTTCATGAAGTAATACCTCTCTTTGTAGAATCACAGCTGTGAAATACCTCTCCAAAATACGGTCCATGAGGCATTTAGTTTTTCATTTAAACGGATTTCATTATTGCCATACACAAGCTCTAGCATGATCGAATCAACTACACCTAAAAAGGCAAGCGTTGGGATGGAGGCTGCATCTTCCATGATGACTTTGGCATCGATCCAAGCTTGGAATTTACTTTCAAGTACGGGTTGAATCTTTTTTTCTGTGTCGATTACTTCTTCATCAATCGCTTTAGCAAGATGGGGCGGTGGAAAAAAAGAGATACGCAGCCAAAACTTTAACTGCTCGTTCTTTTGAAACATATCAATGACCAATTGCAGATATCCTAATAAATCCGTTTTAGGATTTTGAGTCCCTACCTTACTCAAATATTGTAGTTTGGATGAGATTTCTGTCTCTTTGGCATCTTGTAGAACTTGCAGAAAAAGATCATCCTTCCCTTTGAAATGGGCATAAAGAGATTGTTTTTTCATCCCGACTTGCTCAGCAATTTGAGACAAAGAAGCCCCCTCATATCCATGAGTTGTGAAACATTTCAAAGCAATGTCTTTAATTTCTTTACTTTTCAAAAAAAATCACCTCGATATTAACGAACGTTCGTCAGTTATACTATCAAATTAAATTATTTTATGCAAATGAATATTGTTTGAAAAGACGATTGACCGAACTAAAAGAGCTGATCCTAAAGTAGAACTTTCTACAATAGTGTCGGCTCTTTTTCATTTTGAATCAGCTCGTAAGCGATGTCGAAAGATGAAAATAAACTCGGATTTATTTGTGAAGTAAATTTGAATGTGTAATATTCTGAGTACTTTTGTCGCCATGCAGGAAGTAGCACAAATTTAAGGGAATATGTTGTTCAATATTCATGGTGAGGTAGAAGTGAGAGGTTATAAGTTATCTTTTAAAGGGGAGGGAACTTATGAGAAAAAATTGGCGGATGTCTAGCACATTAAGGCTTTTTTTTATACTTGTAGTCATTCTGCCGATCATTTTATTCTCCATCATTATTCTAAATATTTATAAGCGAGATATTCTTCAGCAAAATACATCACGATCTCAGCAAACGGCTCAAGCGATCTCCTATTCCGTTAGTCAGGAAATAAGGAGGTTGACGGGACTATTTGCTTCCATCGGTATGGACAGGGATGTGATGGCAAAGCTTTATGAAATTAATCGTAAGAGTGGAGTCGAGAAACAGCAGGCTTACTATGAGCTAAAGGTCTTAATAGAGAAGTACACGGCATCCATCTCAGGACGAGTACTGTCGGTGAACTTCCTATTTAAAGACCATCAATCCTATTCGTACTTAAAGAACTTGAATTTGGATGATTCTTATTTTCGCCAAAAAACGTGGTATGGGCAGGTGCTGAATAATCCCGATAGCGTTCATTTTCTGGGGATGATGCCCAATATTTTATATGGTAACTACAATCCTTACAATATGGTTGCTGCCCTATCTCCAAGTGTAATCAATCCTTTATCCCAGCTAGAAATGATTCTTTTTACGTTTGAGAGTAGTGCCTTTGATCATATCTTGCAGTCACGTGATAATACGGAATCCAGCCTTTTCATCGTCACAGAGGAAGGTCAAATTATCTCATCCAATACCCTTGCCTCTAGAGGGGGGGAATTCCAAATGCACTGGTTCGCAAATCGTGGGCCGGAGGAAAAAGGGTACGTTGTGGATGTTAATGGTGAAGATAGAAATTTGATAACCTACGCCAAGATTGATCAGACCGGATGGTGGCTTGTACAGTCCATTCCATATGCTGATCTAACAGCCAATTATCTTAGTGTGAATTATATCGTCTGGGTGTTTGCATTGATGATCATCTTAGCATTTATTCTTGTTTCATTTTACTTTGTATCTAATGTTACTAAGCCGTTAAATGAGCTTCTCCGGCAAATGGATCTGGTTACTGAAGGTGATTTAAACGCTAAATTTATGAGAACCGGCAGCCTGGAGCTAATTAAGCTTGGGCATTCTTTTAATCATATGACGGAACGTATTCAGGATCTGCTCTACCATCATGAAAGGCAAGAGGTGGAGAAGCGAAAGGCGGAGTTTGCAGCACTTCAGTCGCAGATCAATCCACACTTTTTAATAAATACACTCAATTCAATCAAGTTTATGGCTTTAATCAGTAAAGCAGATAACATACGGAATATGACACATGCGCTAACTCGTCTGCTGGCTTCTTCTTTTAATCGAGGTGGAATTCTGACTACGATTGATGAGGAAATAGATCATTTAAAGAATTATTTGTATATCATGGAGATTCGTTTTGGTAGACCCATTCAAACGAGATGGGAAGTAGATGAGGATTTAGCAGGTTATTTTATATTGAAATTGCTACTACAACCTATTTTAGAAAACAGTATTATTCATGGACTAAAGAATGTTGACTATCCTGGTATCATCGAAATCATAGTGAGCAAACAAGCGGAAGATCTTCTTATAACCATAGCTGATAATGGTGTAGGCATGTTGGATATGGATGCTCAGGAATATGACAGCGATGGTATACGCCATCAGCATTCTTTCAGTGGTATGGGAAACAGTAACGTTAATAAGCGAATTCAGCTACATTACGGGAGGCGTTACGGTTTAAAGTACGAGAAGAATAAACCTCAGGGAACGATAGTATCGATAAGGCTACCGTTGATCGACACGCCGGAGGAAGAGATGCTGGATCAGTTGTTAGGGGAGGGAGGATGAAGCAAAATGCTGCGGAGGATCATAAAAGATCATAGTCCAGAGGGAAAACATCATTCATGTGTAACTTCAGAGGAGGTATGATGGTATAAACTTTTTTCGAAGGCTGTGATTAATAGAAGTGAAAATAATACTTCGTGTGTCCTTAATAGGGATCATTTCTCTTATTTTTGTAGGTGGCTTCTTCTCTTTAAGTAAGTTCAGTCCCAAAGGAGGGGCAATAGAGCAACAACAGGGAAAGGTGAATCTGGATCAACCGATTAAAATAAAATTCGGCATGTGGGAAGCGAAGACAGATATCAAATTTTGGACGGAAAAAGTAAGAGACTACTCTAAAATTAAGCCTAATGTAACGGTTGAAGTAGAGACAATTCCCGATAATAGCGGTCAGTATTTAAAGGTTCGTTTAGCAGCCAATGATTTGCCGGATATTTTTTACCTGAAGCCAGATGACCTACTCACTTACAAAGCAGTGCTTCTTCCACTGGATGGATTAACCGCAGCAAAAAACAATAAATATCCCGCTAGATTAGATCATTCCATTCTTGGTCTACCACTTGTATCCTTCTCTGAATATGTCTATTACCATCCAAGTATCTTTCAAGAGGCCGGCGTAGAGATTCCACAAACGATGGATGAATTTATGGATGTGATGATGAAGATTAAAGCGCATGGAAAATATATTCCAATTGCGATTGGTGGGAAAGAGAATTGGACGTTTTATCCTTTCACTGAGTTCGGACCGCCTCTACTGTCCAAGGATGAGAATTATTTATCTTCAATCGCGCAGACGAAACGCCCTTTCGGAAAAGGTTCTCCTTTCGAGAAAGCAGCAGTGATGATTAAGAAAATAGCAGAGAATGAACTAGCAGGGCCCGATGCACTCAATATTGGTGTGGATCAGGCAACACTGCTGTTTCAAAATAATAAAGCGGCTATGCTTGCACTCGGTCAGTGGTATCTTAGAGATCATTTATCCAAAATGAAGGATGATAAAGATTTAGATGCGTTCACATTGCCCTGGAGAGAGACAACTTCAGAGCGTTTGCAGGCAATCACTATGCCAGATCAATATATGGCGATCAATAAAAATTCCAAGAATACGGAAGAAGTTAAAGCATTTTTGGAGTGGGTATTTAGCCGGGATGTTTACCAAGTGTATATTAATTATTCGCAAAATTCATCGACAGTGATCAATATTGAATCATTCCTGCCGTTCTTCAACAATGTTCAAGAGAAGCACCCCTTTGAGCCGTTTATGTACCTGGGGATCGATGAGAAGTTTGAAAAAGTAAAAAATGCCATACAGTTTGATGAAAAGAAGGCTGCACAAGAAATTTTTTCAGGTGCTGAGGTGTCCGATATTCAAGAAAAATTGAATGATGATTGGGAGATAGCGGTTGAGGCTTTGAGGTAATCCTATAGATCAATTATGGAGGGATTTATGATGAAATTTAAAGCTCTCATTGTTGATGATGAACCATTAGCTAGGTTAGCCCTCCGGGAGTATATATCCATTGCTTCGACCGATTTTGAGATTGCAGGGGAAGCAGGAGATGGTAAGGAGGCATTAAATATGCTGAAAATCCATCCAGATGTGGATCTAGTTCTGGCGGATATTCAAATGCCAAATATGAATGGAGTAGAGCTACTCGAAGCACTGAATAACACTACTTTTTCGAATCAACCATTAACCATCATGCTTAGCGCATACGGAGATTATTCTTTTGTAAGAGATTCCTTTGTGCTCGGCGCCTTTGATTACATTGTTAAAGCCAAGTTAGATGAAACTTATATTGCACCGGTACTGACTAAGACTGTGGATGAATTGAAGCGGCGGCAAAGCTCCTCAAAGACAGTATCAACCTTAGAGGACGTAGAAGCTTCGATCTGTTCCGTTCTGCATCGACTTTGCCTATCGGATTCTTTAGAAGTTACAGATAATGATATAACACCTTCTTTGGAGCTTGTTCGAAAGCATATGGGGGAAAAAAATCTGGAGGTTGCGCTTCTTAGGTTATCAGATACCGTTCAATTTGAAGATTCACACCGTATGATTATGCAGACGATACGAACGGTAACGAATCGAAGTAGAAGTGAAGGGATCTGCAAAGTATGCAGATATGATGACAGACATTATGTTTTGTTCTTCTCTTTTCCAGAGCAATGCAGCATCATCGCCATTCGTAGATTGACAGACATAATCTTGTCTGAGGTGAGCATGAGATTAAAGCAATTTATTAATTTGAAGTTATCTATGGGCATCAGTGATATTGTGGATGGTCATCAGCAGTGGAACCGATTATTCCGCCAAGCTGAACGATTAGCAGGGTTGAGTTTCTACCAGGGGTACAATCGATTATATTATCCGGAAGCTGAAAGGCGTCCATCTATTAAGGAAAGTGACTGGAAAGAAGCATGGTATTTGGCTAGAACCGAAATGCTGAAGTCATTAAGTGATCCGGATTTAATGAAATGGCAGGAGGTCTATGAACACTGCTGTAACTTGTTGATTCAGCGATACCCTTGTTCACCTGAGTTTATCAAATCAGATGTAGTCGATATGACTTGGGAGGCAAGTGCATTAATTTATCAAAAAGGCGTTTCTTGGGAAAAGCTTCATGATAAGCTGCCTTATCCCATCACGGATCATATTTATAAGCAGGAAACCTGGGAGAATACGGTGCATTGGTGCCGACTGTTCTTGGAACATCTGCATCAAAAGCTGCATCCGAAAGATCAACCCAAAGAATGCTTTCTTAGCCCTGTTGTTGCTAAAACGAAAGAGCTCATAGAGAAAAACTTTAACGAAGATGTCCATTTGTCGAATATTAGTCAGATTGTCGGTGTAAGCGAGAGCTATTTAAGCAAACAGTTTTCCAAAGAAATAGGTGTTAATTTCATTCAGTTTCTGACGAATCTGCGAATCGAGAAGGCTAAAAAGGCGCTGGAGAGCGGAATGAAAATATACGAGGTTTCTGAGCAAGTAGGATACGTGAATCCAGAACATTTCAGTCGTATTTTTAAAAAAATCACAGGAATTAGTCCCTTAGCTTATCGCAGAGAGAATGAATAACAAAAATAATCAATGTTGAACAAAATAAATCATGTGTATCCGATTTCAAAATCCATATGATAGGGGGGAGTTAAAATTCACGGGTGAAGGGATGTTCTTATGAGACGCAAACGATTCACATTCGCACTAATCTGTACGTTATGTTCTTCCATGTGGTTGAGTACAGTCCATGCTGAAAAAGTCTCTGACTTCGAGATGCAGACATCAGCTACTGAATCTGCTAATTCTACGTTCACCGTTACATTAAAGGGTAAAGATATTCAAGACTTATACGCATATGAAGCTAAATTTAATTTTGACCCGAAAGTGCTTGAGATTGTAAAAGCAGAAACGAAGATCAAAGGCTTTTCTGTATCTCCAATCGTGAAAAACAATGAAATTACGATAGCCCATACCAAGATCGGAAATGTGAATGGTGAAAAGGGTAATTTGGACATTGCCACGATTACCTTTAAAGCTAAAAGGGCTGGTACAACTGCAGTAAAATGGACCGCATTAAAGGTTCTTGATCGTAATCTGAAAGATCAGGAATTCACCCCGAATCAATCCTCAACATTCACCAAGATTTTCAGCGACATCGTCTCACATTGGGCGAAGCAAGATATCATGGAAATGGTCACTAAAGGAATTGTTGAAGGCATGGATGCCGACAGCTTTGCCCCGAATAATAACATCACTCGTGCACAATTTGCAGCTCTTATAGCCAGGGCATTAGATCTTACAGAAGGTTCTGGAGGTAATCCGTTTACGGATGTGAAATCAGGAGTTTGGTACGAAGATACGGTAAAGAAAGCTTATGCGGCCGGAATTATTAGTGGTTTGTCCAAGACGAAATTTGCTCCGGAAAAAAGCATTACTCGTGAAGAAATGACAACGATGCTGATGCGAGCGAAAGCTTATGCTTCTGGTGTAAAGGTCGATAGTATGGCCTCAGATTCCACCACTACGTTTAAAGATGATAGTAAAATAAGCCCGTGGGCTAAAGCGTCGGTGGGATTTGCCTTGAAATCGGGATTAATGAAAGGTAGAACTCAGACTACATTTGCACCAAAAGAATCTGCTACAAGAGCGGAATCAGCCGCTGTTATCAAGCGATTGTTAAATTCCAAGTAATACAAAAAAACATATAATGACGCACCTTCTTATGGAAGGAGGGCTCATTATGGCCTTGTGATGTCAAAAACATACAATTAAAGGAAATATGTGAATTGATAATGTTCATTCTACTTATATTTAAGTGAAAAGAGGTCGTAGAGATGAGAAAACGTTACAAAGCGGTTAGCTTGCTATTGACGTTGTTGCTAGGGGTACAGCTTGGCTTGCCATCGGCAGCTGTATTCGCGGCTCAAGAATCGGACGTGTATTTCAGAGATTACAATGATGGCAACATCAACGGATGGGCTGCAGCTAAGGGGACCACTACTTTTTCGGCGGATCAAGGTGCTGTTAAGGCGGTGACACAAGGGGTTGTTATTTTAGCAGACCAAGATTCACCTCAGGTTGCCAATGCTGAATATGAGGTGAAGTTAAAATTTAGTCAGCCTGCCACACGATTTGGACTGGTCTACCGATTCGTCGACAGCAATAACTACAATGTTATCCAATATGATGCGGGTTCTTGGGGCTGGGATGCAATGAAAGGAGGGACGGAATCGTATGGAAATATTACGGCTCCTAGTTTTACCTTTGCTGCTGACCAACAGTATACCCTCAAATTGCGCTATGAGAAAGGTAGCGTAGCTTTATCGATCGATGGCAATAACGTGCTTACGACGAGTCTTCCCTCATTATCGACAAGTGCAGGGAAGATTGGACTTCGCAGCTGGTTTAATAACAAGACCCTATGGATTGACGATGTGAAGGTAACTCCAATTGTATCCACTGATCCAGTACCGAGGCCGATTACGATTACAGAAACTTTAAGCTCGGATACGATGAAGGTTGAAATCGATAAAGAGTTCCCACGGGTTAAACAATACACATGGTTAGACAGCGGCGTGGAAATGTATGGACAATTAAATGGATTTAATGAAATAAAAATCAATGAGAAGTCCTATTTCGTAGTCGCTTCTGATTTTAGTAAAAAAGCAGCAGATGCCACTCATGGTGAGTCTGCAGCCTACACGCTTCAGATTCCAGAAATTAAAGTGAATCTCAAAGTTGAAATGGAGGTTCAGGATAACATACTTCAGTTCAAAGTGGCCAGCATTGAAGAGAATGGTACTGAAAAAGTGAAAACGATCGAATTCCCTGATCATGACCTTGTCTCTGTAATTGGAACCCAGCCTACAGCGCAGGAAACGGCTGTCCGGATAACTGGGGGCTGGAACGTTGTACAAGACGAATTTAACGACCTTAAGACGGGAGTAGCAGACGTGAGTGGAGGGCGAGCATATGCATTCGTTAACTCCGACGTCTTAGCTGCGAGTGTAATCACCAATGTAGTAAATGGTTTTGATAAGGTACGTATTAAGGTAGGCGATGATACAGCGCTTCATACGAAGAAAGCAGCGTTATCAGGAGGCTCATGGGTTTATCGTGGAAGTACTGTGCTTGATCCGGAGCCACTGCCTTGGGCTAAGGTTGTACTGACTCCAGATGCTAATGGAGATAAAGTTGTTGACTGGCAAGATGGAGCTATTGTATATCGTCAGAATACGGATGCTCCAACCGGCAGTGAAATGATAAGGGACAATATCTCCTATATCAGCATGAACATTGGATCTACTACAACTTCTCCGTTCTTGCGTGCTTTTGATAATGCGAAGAAAATTTCTAATCTCACGGATGGCTTTGGACAGCTGATTCTATTCAAAGGATATCAGGCGGAAGGACATGATGACTCTCACCCAGATTACGGCGGTCATATCGGTATTCGTCAGGGTGGAGCGAAGGATTTTAATTATATTTTGAGTGAAGGAAAGAAATACAATATCCGTGGCGGTGTACACATTAACGCAACAGAATACGCGCTGGATGCTTTCGGCACCAAAATGGAAAATATGAATCAGCCATTGAGTAAAGGCTGGGGCTGGCTGGATCAGACATTCTATGTAAACAAAACCAAAGACGTGGAATCCGGCGAATTAAAAAGACGTCTGGATATGCTGAAAAGTGATACAGGTGACAACCTATCGTTTGTATATGTGGATGTATATGATGGTGCCGATTACAATGCGAAGAAACTCGCAGATTATATCAACGGTAACGGCTGGATGCTCGGAACAGAATTTGCAGGACCTCTGTTTGAGCAGGCAGCTTGGGTTCATTGGGGAACAGATCCGGGGTACCCGAACCAAGGTGACGACAGCAAGGTTACCCGTTTCCTACGGAATCAATCGCTGGATGGCTTCTTAACAACCCCTTTACTGAAAGGGAATAAGCAGGTAGGCGTGGGTTATTGGCAGAACAGTGCTCCATTCTACAGCTACCAATCAACTAGTGCGGCATTCTTCAATCACAATCTACCAACAAAATATATGCAGCATTTCCCGATCATCAAGATGACCGATAACCGTATCGATTTTGAAGAGAAGGTTGTAGTTGAACGTAAGCAGGACGGTAAGATCCATTTAAGTAAGGATGGTCGTGAAATCGCTATCATGACAGATAGCAGCAACATTAGTGACAGTACGGTCTTTATTCCATGGAGTCCTGAGACAGAAGAAAAAATCTATCACTGGAATCCAGCAGGTGGCCAAACGACTTGGAGTCTTCCAGAATCATGGAGTAACGTAACGACGGCACAGTTGTATAAGCTGACAGATTTAGGACGTGAGCATGTTGGCAGTGTAGAAGTAACTGGAGGTAAAGTCACACTTACCGCGCAGCCGGGGATTGGTTATGCCCTGTATAAGACAACAGCTGCTGAAGAGCCGGAAATGGCATGGGGCGAAGGGAGTTCGGTAAAGGACCCGGGCTTTGACAGCCAAACATTCGGCAGCTGGAAGAAATCTTCCACAGCTGTAAGTGATGATCACATTAAATTTGTGAAGAACAGTAACGCCGATGACCAGCTTCAAGTGAAGGGTCCTGATGATGCAGTAATTCAGCAGGAGATTACCGGACTTACACCGGGCAAGACGTATTCTGCATCAGTATGGGTGAAAGTAGATGGGAAACGCACCGTGGAAATCGGTGTGAAGCAAGGGGCTGACAAGGTTGTCAATACACTGGATAACACAGAGCATGGCTTTTTAGCCCAGCAGCATAAATATGTGAGCACGAACTTCCAGCGGATTAAGGTTACCTTTGATGCGGTTAGTGAGACCGCCAATCTCTATTTGAATGTAGAAGATGGAAGTTCGACTGTAACCTTTGACGATGTAAGAGTATGGGAGAATCCAACCAAGACTGACGCTGGTAATTCTGTATTGTTCGAGGATTTCGAGAACGTTGATGAGGGCTGGGGTCCCTTCGTTTATTCTAAAATAGGTCCAGTTCGTACGCATTTAGTTGAAAAAGGCGACAATCAGATCATGAATTATGTTCTGGATGGTAATTGGTCGCTTAAAACGAATGAAGATGCAACCGGTGAATGGCTGCGTACATTGCCTCACACGCTCCGAATGAAGGAGGATAACCGTTACCATCTGACGATGGACTACAATTCAGATGAGACGGATATGTACACAGTGGCTATTCGAGTGAAGGAGAATGGGGTAGTTCGTGATCTGGTTAGTGAGAATTTGAAAGAAGGACGCGACACGCTGGATCTATCTTTTACAACCGAAGGGGCGAAAGATGCCTATCTGGCCATTATTAAAAACAAGCTGAACAGTCAGAAGGAGTTAACCGGTACGCTGGTGGTCGATAACATTCGCGTCGATGATGAGGGTGCGATCTTTCCGGAGGAAGGTGTACTTGTTTCGACTATTACACTAACGCCAAATAAGATGGATCTGAACAAAGGACAGTCTAGTTCCATTAGCGCTCTAGTTAAACCAGCAAATGCCCACGACCGGACACTGCTCTGGACTTCTGACCACCCGGAAATTGTATCCGTGGATCAAGCCGGAAAAGTTACTGCACTTCAAGCGGGAACAGCCATCATTACTGCTACCGCAAAGGATGGAAGTAAAAAAAGTGCAACCTCGACGATTAATGTGTATATGCCTAACACGCAAATTCCACAATCGCAAATGACTGCAACGGCAAGTAGCTTCCAGCCTGGAGGTGAAGCGAGTCTTGCACTTGATGGAGATATGTCTACAATCTGGCATACGAAATGGACTCCGGCACACTTACCGGAATCCATTACATTGGACCTCGGAGGCAAATATAACATTAATCAATTCAATTATTCACCTAGAGTATCTGGAACCAATGGAACGATTACAAGCTATAACCTGTACACGAGTGTTGACGGAACGAATTTCACAAAAATTGCAGATGGATCATGGTCCCTCGATCAGACCACAAAAATTGTTCGCTTTACAGCTGTAGAAGCAACACATTTGAGACTTGAGGCTATAGAAGGTGTGGGTACCTTTGCATCTGCTGCAGAACTCAATGTGTTCAAGACGGAGGATGAGGCAGAAGCAGTAAAAGTCACAGGCGTCGTTATGGATAAAGAACGGCTAGAGATTAAAGTAGGCAGCACGGGCGAATTGAACGCTGTGATAGAGCCTCTGAATGCTTCGAATAAAAAAGTACTCTGGAGCAGCAGTGATGAAGCTGTAGCAACCGTTGAACAGCAAGACGATCATGCTCTTGTTAGGGGATTGAAAGCAGGCGAAGCCGTAATTACGGCAACAACAATGGATGGAGGCTTCTCTGCGACCAGTCGGGTTATCGTAACAGAAACAGACGGTGAGTTAAAATCTTCCTCTACTTTGACAGCGCCAAGTCAAGTTCAGCCAGGAGAAGTGTTCAAAGTTCAATATGGACTACGGAATCTGTCTGATAAGATTTTTGCGCAGGACATCGCCCTAGAGTATGCAGCGGATGTTATGGAATTCGTTGAGGCGCGTTCGTTAATTAGTGGGGTAAGCGTTATTGATTCAATCAACAGCACCCCAGGTAAACTTCGCTTTATTGTAGCAAGTGAAGGTGCGACCAATGGAATTAGTAACAGTGCAGACGTCCTCGAATTAACCTTTAAAGCGAAGGAAGTTAACCAAACGGTAAATGGGGCAATCGCAGTTAAGAGTGCAATCATTTCAGATGATCAGGGTAAAGAAATTTCGGCAGCGATCTCTTCCGTAAACGTAGAGATTGGTAAGAAAGGAACGCAAGGCGATATTAACGGTGACGGCAAAATAACGATTGGTGACCTGGCAATGGTTGCAGCGCAGTACGGCAAGACTACAGCAAGCCCAGATTGGGAGAAAGCGAAGAAAGCAGATATTGACGGTGACGGCAAAGTCGGTTTGGAAGATTTGGTTATTGTAGCACGCAAAATTGTAGAGTAATCAAAGTCATAGGCCAGGTACATGTGTGAGTAACTAAACATGATGTACCTGGTTTTTTTCAAAATTGATGATTTGACTAGTAGGAGGATGACAGATGAAAAAATGGTTGTACGGCTTTACAGTTTTTTGTCTAGTGCTTTACTCTACTCCACTACCATTTGCAGCAGCGGCTGAAGCAGAGAATGCTAAACCAAAAGTGATACCAAGTTTACAAGAGTGGACTGGCGGTAGTGGTTCTTTCAAGATGACTGACAGTTCCAGAATCGTAGTCCCCACGAGTGAATGTTTATGTGAACTACCAGCTACCGCAGAGGTCTTTCAAGAGGATCTTAAAGAATTAACTGGATATGATTTGCCAATTGTTCAAAATAAGCCTGCTTCTAAAGGGGACTTCCTGCTTAGGCTCGATAAGACAGCTGATGAATCGATTGGCAAGGAAGGCTACTACTTTGAAGTAGGAGATTATGTGGAAATACATGCAAACACTGAGACCGGTGTGTTCTATGGAACAAGAACGGCACTACAAATTTTGGAGCAAGATCCTGAGAAGGCAAGCATTGTAAAAGGGGTAGCGAAGGATTTTCCTAAGTATGGAGAACGCGGTTTTATGCTTGATGTAGGACGCAAGTTTTTCACGATAGACTTCCTGAAGGATTACGCCAAATTTATGTCCTACTACAAAATGAATGATTTCCAGCTCCATCTGAACGATAACGAGATTTTTAAGGATAACAGCAGGGAGCATTGGAACAAATATACGGCTTTCCGTTTAGAAAGTACCAAGTATCCGGAATTAACGGCAAAGGATGGACACTACACGAAACAGGATATGCGTGAATTGCAGGACATCGCCAAAATACGGGGGCTTAACATCACGCCGGAAATTGATACCCCCAGCCATGCTCTTTCATTTACAAAGGTTAGACCAGATCTGGTTAAGGATAATTTGCCTGTCGATCATCTGGATATTACACGTCAGGAAACGGTCAATTTCATCAAGGATGTGTGGGACGAATATTTAGATGGGGAATGGTTTGATTCAGAAACGGTTCATTTTGGAGGCGATGAATTCGCACCTAATGATCGGACTACTTTTGAGAAGTATCGCGAGTTTTTGAACACGATGAACGAACACTTAAAGAGCAAGGGAAAGAAATCAAGAATGTGGGGCAGCTTGAATGCATTCCCGGGTACCACGGTAGTAGATAAGGATATAGCCGTAAACGCCTGGAATAACGGTTGGCAAGATCCGGTAGCATCGGTGAGAGATGGATTCAAAATTATCAATACGGTGGATTCCACGCTCTACATTGTACCGAAGGCTGGATATTACCATGATTATCTGGATTCTCAGTGGTTGTTTAATAACTGGGACCCAACGAACTTTGGTGGAAATACGAAGCTGCAGGAAGGTGAGCCGAACCTGCTCGGTGCGATGTTTGGGGCTTGGAACGATATGATGGGCAAGAAAGTAAGTGAGGCGGACGTCCACGATCGTGTGAAGAAAGCGATGCCTGTCCTTGCAGAAAAGATGTGGAGAGGCCAGTCCACGGACAGCACATTCACCGAGTTCCAGCAGTTGTCAGCGAAGCTAGGCGAAGGTCCTGGAACGAATTTATTACATGAAGTGAATACGGCCACTGATCTTGTTGTTCATTATCCATTTGAAGAAGGCGCGCAGACGGTCTCTGATCAGTCCGGAAATTCCTATGATGCTACATTAGGAGCTGGCGTTACTCGCGTGGATGATGGAAAAACAGGAAAAGGCGTACGGTTTGCAGGGACTTCAGATCATATTCAAACACCGCTGCAAATAAAGGGCTTCCCTTGGACGGTCTCCACGTGGGTTAAGCTTAATGATCAACAAGAAGCAGATGAAAAAATACTGATGGAATCCGAATATGGTGCAATTAAGCTGAAGCAGAAAGGGACACCAAATGCCGGATTCACCCGAGAGGGCTATGATTACAGCTTTAATGCAGCGATTCCTGTTGGGCGCTGGGTACATGTTGCCTTCAGAGGAGATCTATATGGAACTTCTCTGTATATTGATGGGGATCTAAAAGGTTCTGTTGCTGTAACGACAATGCTACCTGCGGCTATAATCGGCAGTTCATCCAAAGCATTCACTGGACTACTGGATGAATTCAAGATTTTTAATCGGGTGCTATCAGGAAAAGAAATTGCGGAGGAAGCAGGATCACCCGCTTGGACCATCAATTTAGCTGCTCACAAAACAGCAGTAGCTTCTTCCGTCGAAGTACCTCAATTTCCGGCTAGTCTTGTAGTGGATGAGGTTGATACGGGTGCTTCTCGCTGGTCCTCTAAATATACCGACAACGAGTGGATCTATGTTGATTTAGGCCAAAGTACTGACATTAGCAAGGTTATTTTCAAATGGGAAAGTGCTTATGCCAAAGGCTATAAAGTTCAAGTATCCGATAATGCGGAGAACTGGCGGGACGTTTACACGACTAACGCTGGCATTGGCGGAGTAGAGATTGTCAAATTCCCAACTGAACAAGCGAGATATGTCCGAATGTTAGGTACGAAGCGAGTGGGAACCTATGGTTACTCCATGTATGAATTTGAAGCCTACGCTCCTAACCCAGAGGATCCTGTAGAAGTTCCAGCGCCTGTGAGATATTCAGCGAGCTTTGAGAATAACTCGCTCGAAGGCTGGGAGCATGTCATCGGTAAAGGTGTCGGACGTATGGAGCTTGTAGAAGCACCTGATCAAGCGGGTGAGCATGCCGTTAAGTTCACCTCCAACAGTGTAAATAATCTGTTTATCGATCAGCAATCTCCGAGCATTGGAGATGGTGAGATCGAGTTTAAGATTACGCCGCAGAGTGATGTTATACGAACGGGTGTTATTTTGCGCTATGTCAATAATGATGCTTGGGCTTCTATAGGCTTTGATCAAGGTGCTTGGTACTGGGTGAACGCTCAGGATTCGTACGGTTTATTGAGCAATGCTCAGGCCGCCAAATTGAAAAAAGGCACAACATCGACCGTAAAAGTGAAGTTTGAAGGGAAACATGTAACGCTGATTATCAATGGAACGACTTATTTCGATGATGCTATTGCACAGATCCCAACAGACGCTGGGAAAATGGGGGCTAGAGTATTCGGTCCTTCAGTTACCGTGTTTGATAATTTTATGTACAGCAATAACGTTCCTGAAGTTCCGGTAACCGGTATCAAGCTGGATAAAGCTGAAATTTCGATGAAGGCCGGAGAAACACAAACGCTGAGTGCTTCCCTTCAACCGGGGAATGCAACGAATAAACAGGTGACCTGGAATAGCAGCGATGAAGCTATTGCGACTGTTCAAGTTCAAGGCGGGAAAGCTGTCGTGACTGCGTTAAAGGCAGGAACCGCTGATATTACTGCAACTACCGTATCCGGAGGACATAAAGCGGTGAGTAAGATTACAGTGGCTAGGGAGGTTCCAGGTGAAGTGGCAACAAGTTTAGCTGCTCCGAAAAGCGTTCCTTATGGTCAGAATTTCGACATAACGATAGGTCTCCACAATGTTACAAAGGCGGTGTACGCCCAAGATATCACGATTGAATTCGACGCTTCACTAATGGATTATGTATCCGCTAATGCGTTGGTGGACGGCGTGAGTATCCTTGAGACGAAGAATACAGAAGGCACTGTACGTCTGATTCTGGCTAGCCAAGGTTCAGGGAGTGCGATTAAAGGGGATGTTGATGTAGCTAAGATTACCTTTAAGGCTAAGGATCTGACAGAACCCCAAACCGGACGTATTACTGTAAAGCGTGCAACGCTTGGGGATAGCGAAGGACAGGAAACAAGCGCAGCTACTTCCTCGGCTCAGGTGGAGTTTACAACAACAGTGCCAGAACCTTCTAAGGATTTGAATGGTGATGGCAAAGTCAGCATCGGCGATCTGGCTATTGTCGCAGCTAACTACGGAAAGAGTTCTGCAGACCCAGATTGGGATAAGGCGAAACGGGCAGACATCAATAGTGACGGCAAGGTCGATCTGACGGACCTGGTGCTTATAGCTAAAGATATTGTGATTGAATAACAATAGCAACTTGAATCCAAGCGGCAAGACAAGGAATTCAAACTACAGTGGAGGCTGTATCCTGTCTTGCCGCTTCATTTGAATGGAGGGAATGGATTGAGATCAATTTATAATCGCTTTGGTATGTGGATGCTGGCATTGATGATCCTTATGGTTACAGGGCTCATGATTCGCCCGGAAACCGCCCATGGTGCTTCCGTTGGTAACATTTCTGACTTCGTAAAGAAAGATAATAACACGTTTGAGATTACGTCAGGCTCTGACAAGATTAAAGTGATTTTTCAGCGGGAGGATATGTTCCGGATTTGGCTTGGTGTGAACGGGCAATTCAAGGAATTGTCAGGAAAAAGCGTGGAAAAGCCGATCGAGCCAATCGTCATCAAGGATGATTTCGGACCTGTTAACGTAAAGTGGTCTGATGAAGGTACGTATTACAAGATGGAAACAGGAAAATTCGTGCTGAGAGCCTACAAAAATCCGTTAAAGTTCGCCATGTACAAAAGTGACAACCAAACGGTGGTGTGGGAAGAATCTGCTAGCTTGAACTATAACGGACAGTCAGCCTCACAACAGCTTATCCGGGGTGAGGATGAATATTTCTACGGTGGCGGTATGCAGAATGGATTCTTCAATCATCGTGATCGCAAAATTACTATCGCTAACAACTATGGGGATTGGGGAAGCGGCACGGTTTCGAATCCTGCGCCATTCTACTTGAGTACTGCAGGATACGGAGTGCTTCGAAACACTTTTCAAAGCGGTACTTATGATTTTGATTCGACCGTCAAGCTGACGCATAACGAAAATCGGTTTGATGCTTATTATTTCTACGGTGAGACAATGAAAGATATTTTGAACGCTTATACAGATCTTACAGGTAAACCATCCTTGATTCCTCGTTGGGGTATGGGACTTGGTGATGCGGATTGTTACAACAGAGATCCAGAAAAGACCTCCGATGTCGTTAACCTTATTGCTAAAAAGTATCGGGAAAATGATATGCCTGGAGCCTGGATTTTGCCGAATGACGGATATGGTTGCGGTTATACGGATCTAGGCAACACCGTTGACGAACTACATAAGGAAGGTTTCTATACCGGACTATGGACTCAAAATGGTGTTGATAAAATTGCGCAAGAAGTTGGCGTAGAGGGTACAAGGCTCGCTAAACTCGACGTTGCCTGGGTGGGACCTGGATACGATTTCGCCCTGGGTGCCAGCAAACAGGCGTTTACAGGAATTGAAGATAACTCTGACGACAGAGGTTATGTCTGGTCCGTTGGTGGCTGGGCAGGTACCCAGCGATATTCTACCGTCTGGTCTGGAGATCAGTCGGGCAACTGGGAATACATTCGATTCCATATCCCGTCGATGATCGGAGCAGGGCTATCTGGGATGCCGTACTCAACCGGAGATATTGATGGGATTTTCGGAGGAAGCGCTAAAACCTACGTTCGAGACTTACAGTGGAAGATCTTCACTCCAATCCTGATGAACATGTCTGGTTGGGCAGCCAAAGATAAGCAGCCTTGGGTATGGGGAGAACCTTATACGAGCTATAACAGGGATGCTTTGAAACTAAGACAGCAATTGACACCATACTTGTATACCTATCTCAATGAGTCTTACGAGTCCGGAGCTCCGATTATGCGGGGAATGATCTATTCTTATCCGAATGATCCGAACTCCAAAGGAACTTTAACACAGTATCAATTCATGTCCGGGGAATCGTTCCTGGTTGCGCCAGTATATACCGACACGACTATGCGAAACGGAATATATCTTCCAAAAGGAAAATGGATCGATTACTGGACAGGAGAAGAACATTACGGTTCAAAAATGTTAGACGAATACAATGCTCCACTGGATCGCTTGCCGCTTCTAGTAAAGGGCGGGGCTATCATCCCGATGTATCCTGAATCGTTATACGACGGTCAGGTTCCTCCTGATCCAATTACTTATGATATTTATCCTTATAAATCGTCAAGCTTTACGATGTATGAAGATGATGGTACATCGAAGGAGCATCGTACAGGCAAATTTGCTAAAACATTAATAACCTCCACCGCTCCTGAGCAAGGGAGTGGAGACTTGATTATCAAGGTTGGAGCAAGCGTAGGTGACTATAAAGGCAAATTGGAGTCACGTAAGAATCAGTTTACAATCCATATGCCAGATCACCCGGAGGCTGTTTCTGTAGATGGAACATCCTATCCTGAATTGCAGTCCAAAGCAGCATGGGATGGCGCAACAAGTGGCTGGTACTATGCTAAGCAAGATAAAGGCGGCATCCTGTACATTAAAACACCATCCATATCCACTGATAAGGAATTTGTTGTGAAAGTCGCAGGCTTTACAGCAGATACGACTCCACTTGTAGATGCTGTCAAAATTGAGCTGCCTCAGGTGGACACAGACCCAAGTCGTATTCCGCAGGAAGATATGATTGCAACTGCAACGAATGCGGCTTCGGATACGCCGGCAGCTAATGTGCTGGATGGCAGCTATGAATCGATATGGCTTTCTTCAGCAAATGCTGGAATTAAGCAGAGCATCACTTTAGACCTGGGGATTAAACAGTATGTGAATAAAATGAAATACTTGCCAAGACAGTACGGTGGCAAAGACGGCACAATTACAGGTTACAAGCTGTATACGAGTATGGATGGAACCAACTATACGCTCGTAAGCAGTGGACAATGGAATGATGACAAACTAGAGAAGACGGTGAATTTTGATACAGTTGAAGCTGTTTTTGTGAAACTTGAAGCGACAGAAGCTGTTGGGGGTGTCGTATCTGCTGCAGAGATCAATCTGTATCGTGATCTATCACAGCCTTCACCGACAGCTATACCTAAAAATGAGATGACAGCCTCAGCGAAAAGCTTTCAGCCTGGTGCGGAAGCAGCTAAAGCGATTGATGGGGACCGGAATTCCGCATGGCATACGAAATGGGATGGATCCGATAAGCTCCCGCAATCCATCATTCTCGATTTAGGTAAGGTTCGCAATGTTAGCCAATTCCGGTATGCACCACGTCTGGATGCTGGGAACGGAACCATTACCTCATACAACCTTTACGTCAGCACAGATGGAGAAGCATATACGAAGGTATCCAGTGGTACATGGCTCAGAAACAACTTGAAAAAATACATCCTTTTCGATAGTGTTTCCGCCCGCTATGTGAAGCTTGAAGCAGCTGTTGCACTTGGAGGGTTCGCTTCGGCTTCGGAGGTCGATGTCTATGAGGCGCCGAAGGCAGCTCCTGAAGTTCGATTGATTTCAGAAGGTAAACCTGCTACAGCGGACAGTGAGGATCAAGCGCATCCGGCTGGCCTCGCTAATGATGGGAATGTGGACACATTCTGGTCAGCAGCGGATAAGAACAATGGCCATAGCTGGACGGTTGATCTCGGTATGATGCATTCCATTAAATCCTCCGAAGTTTCTTTTGAACACAGTAACAAGGCTTATCAGTACAAAATTGAAGTTCGGGAAACCGCGAACTCCAATTGGATTACAGTAACGAATCGAACGAATAATCAGGAAACTGGCACCATTCAGGATACATTTGGAAGCCAGGGTAGATTCGCTAGGATTACGATCACCGGACTGCCTGATGCTCAATCAAAGGCTGCTATTCGTGAATTCAAGCTGTTCGGCATCCCGCTGGAAGACGGACAGAAGGTTACTGGCATAAAGCTTGACCGTGAGACACTCTCACTTAAGGCGTTGGACGCACCGGTTCAATTGAAAGCGAGCATTGAGCCTGAGAATGCCGGTAATAAGACAGTTAAGTGGGTAAGCAGCGATCCTGGTGTTGCCAGCGTAGACAGTAAGGGAATGGTCACGCCAAAAGGGCAGGGTACGACATCGATTACCGCGACGACGGAAGAAGGCGGATTTACAGCAACAAGTGTGGTGACGGTTACTGGACAGAGCAACCTAACCGAAATTCCGCAAAGTCAAATGAGTGCAGAAGCTACGAGCTATGAAGCAGGCGAAAACGATCCGAATTTGGCATTGGACGGCGATCCGGATACACATTGGCATACGAAGTGGTTTAACGTTGATCCACTTCCGCAATCAATAATGGTGAATCTGGGCGGAAAGTATACCATCAGCAAGCTAGGATACTTACCTCGGCCGGATGAAGGCAATGGCACAATTACTGCTTACAACGTGTACACAAGCACCGATGGTGTGAATTACACGCTCATGACAAGCGGGAACTGGCTGCGAAGCAAACAGCTCAAGGAAGTGAATTTCGCTCCGGTGGAGGCGACTCACATTAAGCTGGAAGCTGTAAAAGGCGTGGGTGAATTCGCATCCGCAGCCGAGATAACAGTGTATCAAGTGCAGCAGGAAACGGCTCAAGTGCAAGCCGTATTGAGTGCTGATGCATCCGTTACTTCCGGCAAGCCTTTTGTTGTCCGGTATGATGTGAACAATATCTCCGGGAAGGTATTTGCACAGGACATCACCATTCAGTACGATGCTGACCGCATGGATTATGTGTCCGCTAAATCACTGATCCAAGGTGTTGCGATTGTTGAAGAGACAATTAAAACACCTGGAAAGCTTCGTTTGATTATGGCGAGTGAAGGTGCGGAATACGGATTAAGCGGAAATCAACAAATTGCCGAACTGACATTCCAGGCAAAAGAAGTATCTGAGACGGTTACCGTTAATATCAGCGTGTCAGAGGTATTGCTAGGTGATGAAGACGGAGCAGAGACCGCAACTGCTCCAGCTACAATCTCTGTAAAAGTGAAACCAGAACAAACAGGAATATCAGGCGATCTTAACGGCGACGGAAAAGTCAGCATTGGTGACCTGGGTATCGTTGCTGCACACTACGGCAAAGACTCATCAAGTCCTGATTGGCAGCAAGCGAAGCGTGCGGATATGAATGGTGACGGTAAGATCGATATTACAGATCTTGCTCAATTAGCGAAACAAATCGTAACTCAATAACACACGCTAACATCCTGAACAAAATTTAAAAGATGAAGGTGAGAAGAATTTGAACAGTAGTCGATGGTACAAAAAGGCGGTAATGATGACCATTATCGCCGTGGTTTTAAGCTGTGTATCTTTTACGAATCCTGTAGTGAACGCAGATGCATCTGATCCTATGCCTTCAGCTACTTTAGTAGGGAGTAAGAAGGTTGTTATGCCGGGGGAGTCTTTTACCGTGAAGTATGGGATCACCAGTGTCTCCAGTGATGTGTATGCACAGGACATTACCTTTGAATTTGATCCGGCTGTCATGGAATACCTTCCAGATTCAATCCGCTCACTGCAGGAAGGCGTAATTATTATCAATGAACCATCTACAAGTACTCCCGGTAAGCTACGGGTTCTCTTGGCAAGTTTGGGTAGTCAGTATCCGATTACTAGCGATGCTGAAATTGTTGAACTTGGTTTCAAAGCAGCAGATGTAATACAAGACACAGAGGGAGTTATCCGGCTTACTCAAGCGATAATAAGTGACAGTCAAGGGGAAGAATCCGTGCTCCAACCGGCATCCTTAACCATTCAGATCACAGTAAATACAGGATTACCTGGAGATCTTAACGGCGACGGCAAAGTGAGTATTGGTGACTTAGCGATTATCGCAGCGAAGTATGGCATAGATTCGAGCAGCTCGGAGTGGGATGCTGTGAAACGTCTTGACCTCGATAGAAGCGGTACGATTGATGTTGCAGATTTGGCAATAGTAGCGAAGAAAATAGTTGAACAAGAGTAGTATCATCTTATAAACATTGGTTGTTATTATGAGAGGGGATCAACGCATGCCAATCGGTAAAAGTAGATTAGTCAGAAGGACGGCAATTCTACTATCTGTATGGATCGCTTGCTCACAGTTACTCAGTAGTATACTTCCGGTTCATGGGGTTCTAGATCAAAAAGTGTACGCAGATGAACAGCCACTGGCTGAAACTGCTGCAGCAGATCAGGATTTGTCATTATGGTATCAAGCGCCGGCCACGAACTGGGAGACGCAGGCTCTCCCTATCGGAAACGGTTATATGGGTGGCATGGTATTTGGTGGTGTAGAGCAGGAGCGAATTCAATTTAATGAAAAAACACTGTGGAGCGGTGGGCCTGGAGCAGATCCAAATTACCAATATGGTATTAAAGACGGTGCTCAGCTACATGTTGAGACCATAAGACAGCTTCTAAAAGAAGGGAAAATTAATGAAGCTAAGGCTCTGGTGGGGAAAATTACTGGTGTTATGGGAGCTGGTGATAGCTCTTTTGGGGCGTATCAAGCATTTGGCGACGTGTTCTTAGATTTTAATCGTCAGTCAGCGTATACGGTAACAGCGAGCTCGGATAATCCACAATACGGCGAGCCTATTTCCAATTTAACCGATGGTTCGGTAAATACGAAATGGTATTCAGGTGATGGAGCACCACCTTTTTGGGTGCAGTGGGCATATGAAGAGGCTAAGGTAATTACCGGCTATTCGTTCACTTCAGGGAATGATGTGCCTGATCGGGATCCGAAGAGCTGGACGCTGAAAGGCTCGAATGACGGGCAGCAGTGGACCCCGCTAGATAACAGATCCAATGAAGAGTTTGCAAGCCGCAAACAGAAGAAATCATATACTTTTTCCAATACTACAGCTTATAAATTTTATAAATTCGATCTTGTAAGCAAGGGCGGAACGAAAATTCAATTGTCCGAGATGGAGATGACAAGCGCATCGGGGAATAGCGGTGCTCAGACGTACTCTGATTATCGGCGTGAATTGAATCTTAATGATGCCATGGCAAGAGTGTCCTATACTTCGGGCAATGTAAAATACAAGCGGGAGTATTTCATCAGTTATCCGGATAAGGTCATGGTCATGAGACTGACAACGGAAGAGAATCAGCCGATGACCTTTGATGTTCGCCTTACTGGTGCTCAGCCCTCTAATACCGTTAAGGGTGAAGGAAATAAACTAACGCTAAGTGGAAAGGTACCCAGTAATAAGATGGCATACGAAGCGCAGCTTCAAGTACAGCATGAAGGAGGAACTGTAACAGCGAAGGATGGGAAACTTACCGTAAACGGTGCGAGTGTTGTCACGATCCTGATGACCGCTGCAACAGATTATGCCAATAATTATCCTACGTATAAGAGTGACAAGACGCCAAAAGAAATTGTAGAAGCGAACCTAAACGCAGCATCCGCTAAATCATTCAATCAGTTGCGTGCATCCCATTTGACAGATTATAAGGAACTGTTCGATAGAGTCTCACTTGATCTTGGTGGGGTTGCTACAAATCTTCCTACGAATGAGCTTTTGAATGGTTATAAAACGAATGCTAGTGACGGAGAGAAAAGAAGCTTGGAGGCATTATTTTTCCAATATGGTCGTTATTTGCTTATCGCATCCTCCCGGGAAGGCTCACTGCCTGCTAACCTACAAGGGGTATGGAATCAAGTAAATAATCCACCATGGAACAGTGACTATCATACGAATATCAATGTGCAGATGAATTATTGGCCTTCCGAGGTTGTTAATTTAGCGGAAACCGATATTCCGTACATTGATTATATTGATTCCCTGCGCGAGCCGGGTAGGGAAACAGCCCAAAGACATCATGGAATTGAAGGGGAAGGCTGGGCGATTCATACCGTCAACAACCCATTTGGTTATACTGCACCAGGCTCTGATTTCTATTGGGGCTGGTCACCGGCTGCCAACGCCTTCATGGTGCAGCAGGTGTGGGATCACTATGCTTTTAGTGGAGATAAAGATCTTTTAAGAGGCCAAGTGTATGACATTATCAAAGAAACAACACAATTCTGGGTTAAATACCTGGTCGAAGATTCAGACGGAAGTCTAGTATCATCTCCTTCCTACTCTCCAGAGCAAGGGGATATATCCATCGGTGTGTCTTATGATCAGGAATTAGTCTGGGAGTTGTTCACACAGTTCATCAAGGCTAGTGATATCTTGGGTGTGGATGAACAGCTGCGTAACGAGGTCATGGAGAAACGAAGCAAGCTATGGATGCCGCAGGTCGGAAGCTGGGGGCAGGTGCAGGAGTGGAAGAATGATATCGATAGTCCAACAGATCAGCACCGCCATATCTCGCATCTGATCGGCTTGTATCCAGGCACGCTTATTAATGAAGTGAATAATCCGGAGTTATTTGCAGCAGCAAGAGTCACCTTGAATTCTCGTGGCGATGGTGGAACGGGGTGGAGTAAAGCGAATAAGATCAATTTATGGGCACGTCTGCTTGATGGTAACCGTGCACATAAACTGTTAGGTGAGCAGCTTAGAGGCAGCACGCTCGACAATTTGTTCGATACACATCCACCGTTCCAAATTGACGGTAACTTCGGAGCAACTTCAGGAATCGCAGAAATGCTTCTACAAAGCCAAACTGGAAGTATTGATTTATTAGCTGCTTTACCAGATGCATGGGCTACCGGAAACGTTAAAGGACTTGTGGCAAGAGGCGGATTTGAAGTGGATATGCGCTGGGAAGGTACGATCTTGAAAGAAGCCTTGCTTACTTCTAAGCAGGGTAATAAGGCTTCTGTTAAATACCCTGGATTTGAACAATCCGATAAATTTAAGGTCGTTCGCGCAGGAAGCGGGGAATCCATCAACTTCACGGTGAATGGGAACTTGATTGAATTCCCAACAGTGAAAGGACAGCAATATAAGATTGTATCCAGTGTAAAGCCACCAGTGCTTCCAATAAAAGTAGATGATAAAGATCCGTCGATTGTATATACCGGAACGTGGAGTCCTTACAGTGACGCAGGCGATTACAAAGGCACAGAAAGCTATAGTAATCAGCAAGGGGCTTCAGCGTCGTTCACGTTTACAGGAACATCGATTAAATTTATCAGCGCTTTGCAGGCAAACCACGGACATTTCGATGTGTATCTCGATGGAGGGCTAGTAGCTGAGGGTGTTGATGGATATGGTCCATCGACGATGAAGCAGCAGGTATTATTCCAACAATCCGATCTCTCCAAAGGGGAACATACAATTAAGATTGTCGTGAAAGGGGCGAAGAACAACGCCTCTTCAAATACCATTGCGATGATTGATGCTTTCGAATATGTTCCTGTTGAACGGAATGAACCTACTGCGATAACTTTAAGTGGACCTAAGTCGATAAATCAAGGTCTGACCTTTACAGTTGACATGGGCGTTAGCAATGTCACGGATGCGACCTATGCGCAAGACATTCGATTGAAGTACGACGAGAATCTTCTAGAGTACATCTCGGGCGAATCGATGAACGATGGGATACAGGTGTTAGAATCAAAGAATGATCCAATCGGAACCATTCGCCTAATCACGGCTAGTACGGGAACTGGTCTAACCGGTGATGCCAAGGTGCTTGAACTAAACTTCAAAGCAAAGCCAGTGACGAAGTCTGAGTTAGCGAGCATAAAGGTAAGCAGTGCTGTATTTGGTGACGCGAATGGACTGGAGACAGAAGCCGATCTTTCAAATATCGAAGTCGAGATTAAGGCAGATGAGCAGCCGCCGATAAAATCCGGAGACTTAAATGAGGATGGTAAAGTGAGCATCGGTGACTTGGCGATTGCAGCTTCGCACTATGGTAAAGATCAGAACAGTGCAGATTGGCAGACGGCTAAGCGTGCAGATCTTAATAATGACGGAAAGATCGACATTATGGATTTAGCAGCAATTGCTCAAAAAATATTGAATTGAGAGAAGGACACCTGAGTTTTTACTCAGGTGTCCTTCTTTTGTAAACAAAAAAGGTTCTATAGGACAAAAAGTATCAACTCCACATCAAAAGAGATCATGTGGTTACGTTTTTATAGCCTATATAATGGAAAAGTGTTAATGGAATTACAGTCAGAATTGTAAAATCAAGTGCTTAGAGAAGTCGAGCAAGTTTATTCGAGGGGGATAGCCAATGAAAAGCAAGGGTAAAAAGAAAGCGGCATTAAGTCTAGTTATGATGTCCATTGTATTGTCTCTGGCAGGATGTGGCGGGGGGACAAATGGGGCTGAAGCTCCAGCTCCCGAGAAAACAACAGCTGCGACGCAGACTGAGCCAGCGAAGACAGACGAGCCCAAGCCTGAAGAGCCGAAAGTAACGGGAGACCTCGAAATCCAATACTTTGTCGGTGGTTATGGAGACGGTTGGTGGAAAGAAGTCATTGGTGAATTCAAGAAGAAGTACCCAGATGTCAACATTAAGGAATCCGCAGGTTCACAAATCAACGAGCAAATGAAGCCCCGCTGGATCCAAGGTAATCCACCAGATGTTGTATACATCGATGGAGCAGGCTCGAACGAAACGCAAATGGTGCTCGACGACCAATTGATGGATATTACAGATTGGGTTAAAGATGCGAGCAATGTGGACGGCGAGCAGCTTACGAGCAACTTGATCGCACCTCCACAAGACTACAGTGGCAAAAACTATACGATTCCACTCGTATTCGGATCATGGGGAACCTTCTATGATGAAACCCTGTTTACTGAAAAGGGATGGGATGTTCCGAAAGATTGGGATAGCTTCCTCGCCACAAGTGAAAAAATCAAAGCGGATGGCGTATATCCTTACATTCATACCGGTAAATACCCATACTACATCGTGGGAGGTCTCTTAAATACAGGTTTTGTATCTGAGAATGGGGACAATCCGCAGATCTTAAAGGATCAAGAAGCTGCTAAAGAAGGTTCTTTCAAAAATGATGCTGTAGCGAATACCTTGAAAAAGATCGTTGATATGAGGGACAAAGGGTATTTCGATAACGCATCGTTCGGTATGAGTCATACAGACTCCCAAATGCTCTTCTTGCAGCATAAAGATGCAATGATTCCTAATGGCTTGTGGCTCGAAAATGAAATGAAAAAAGATGTTCCAGAAGGCTTCAAATTTGGATTCATTCCTTCCGTTATGCAAAAGCCAGGCGGTAAATTTGTGGCTATTCCTTACACTAGTAACATTGCAATTGCAAAGAAGGCTAAAAATCCAGATGCAGCAAAAGCATTTATTGAATTTATCTTTACGAAACAAGCCGCAGTTCGTTGGGCTGAGCTGACTGGCGCTTTGATGAACGTCAAGGCAGATCTGGAATCTTCAGGCGCAAGTGATGTTGTTAAAACGGCAATGAAATATTTCAACGGTAGTGACACGATCGTTGCTCCTGTATTTAAATTGGCCGCGGACATTGAGCAGGCTGAGAATGATGCAACCATTGCATTGCTGCAAGGTTCTATTACACCAGAAGAATGGATGGACCGTATGGAGAAGGCGGCAGCCAAAATCCGGAAGTAAGTTCATGACTCTTCTTTCTAAACAATCAGAGGACATAGGTGCCTCTGATTGTTCTTTCAAATTTAAGGGGAGGATGGCTTACGCCCATGAAGAACAATAAATTGTGGAAACGTAATTTGTTTATTGCGAGTTTCTTGCTGCCTACGTTTGCTATCTTTTGTCTATTTACTATTTATCCGCTGTTTCGAGGCTTGTACTTAAGCTTCTTCGATTGGTCAGGCGGTTCCGAATCGATGAATTTTATCGGTATTGATAATTATAGACAATTATTCTCGGATGAGATCATACCAAAAGCCATTTCGAATGATTATTTCTTGATTTTTTGGAAGGTCATCTTAATCATGTTATTTGCAACGTTTTTCGCAGTATCATTAACCCGTTTAAAATTGAAAGAATACGGTTTTTACCGAGTGGTGTTTTTCTTTCCGAATATCATTTCCGTAGCCGTTATCGGTGTATTGTGGAGTTTTATATACAATCCCCGTCTTGGATTCCTGAATGCATTCATCTCGTTATTTACAGGAAAACCAGTGGAAACGAACTGGTTAGGTGATTCAAACCTTGCAATGTGGTCACTTCTTCCTCCTAGTGTATGGGCTGGTATCGGATTCTATATGCTGCTCATTATCGCTTCTATTCTAGGTATTCCTTCCTCGCTATATGAAGCAGCCAGTATTGACGGTGCGGGGCAATGGCAACAGTTTACTCGAATTACTTTACCCCTGATTTGGGAGCAATTCAAAACCTCTATCATTCACATCGTAATCACAACACTGAACGGCTCCTTTATTATCGTTAAGCTGATGACGGATGGTGGCCCGGATAATCAGACACAAGTGCTCGGTTATTATTTGTATCAGATGGGCTTCAAACAGTTCCATTTAAGCTACGGGGCAACCATCGGGGTGCTGATCTTACTGTTATCTTTAATCACTACTCTAATTTTGCAGCGCATTCTTCACCGAGAGTCCATTGAAATGTAAGGAGGAAAATACTTTGAACGATAATCCCGCCAAAAAACCACTTCTGCTGATATCAAAAATTGCAGTTCGATTTTTCCTCATCTTGTGGAGCTTGGTAGTCTTATATCCAGTTCTTTGGACATTCCTGACATCCTTAAAGGATAATCAGCAGGTTATGCTCGGGAAACCGTGGGATTTCCCATCTATTTTTCGTTTTGAAAACTATACAAATGTGTGGAGCAGAGCAAACTTTGGCGACTACTTCCTGAACTCCATTATAGTAACCGTGGCTAGTACACTGTTATCGCTTATTATGGCTGCTACAACAGCATATATATTAGCTCGGTTTACCTTTAAATCTAGAGGCCTGTTTTATTTTGTATACGTTGCTTCAATGATGATTCCAACCACACTCGGATTGATACCGTTGTTCTTTCTTCTCGGAGATATGAATTTGTCCAACTCCTTAGTAGGGCTCACGCTTGTTTATTCTGTCGGAACGATTGGCATCCTTCCATTCGGTATCTTCTTTCTGGTTGGATTTTTCAAGGCACTTCCCCGTGAGCTTGAAGAAGCCGCAACAATTGATGGATCTTCACTATACGGCGTTTTCTTCAAGATCATGTTGCCATTATCGAAGCCAGGATTAATCACAGTAGGAATTATGAATGCTTTAACCGTGTGGAATGAGTACATTATGGCCACAGTATTGATCAACGATCCAGCGAAATACACCATTCCTGTCGGAATAGCCATTATGCAAGGGGAAATGCAGTACAGAACGGAATGGGGGCCATTGTTTGCGGGTCTTTCCATTTCTATGATTCCCGTCATTGTGATGTATGTGTTGTATCAACGTCAAATTACGGGTGGGTTAACAGCAGGTGCGTTGAAAGGTTAATTATAGGAGGGTTAAGGAAATGCCGAAGAAGATTCTCAGTATCTTCATTACACTTATGATGGTGGCCGGCTTGTTCTCCAGTTTTGCAGCTGCAGCGGATGTAGCTTCTGATCTTCCACAAAAAGATGCAAAATTAACGGAATCCTATGAAATCTATCCATTACCGCAGCAACAAACCGAAGAAGAGACAACCTTAACCATTACACAAAATGTAAACGTTGTTATTGAAGATTCGATTGACCAGCCGACAAGAAAGCTGCTTCAAAGGATACTGGATTCCAAATCACTTCAGGTCACTGAGTCAGGAGCTGTAGTAGCAGGGAAAACAAATATCTTTTTGGGAACTAGAAATTCATCAGGCTATGTAGACAACTACTTCACTCAGAATATTCCCTATGAGGCGGATCACTTCAATGAGCTGGACGCTTATGTTCTTAACGTTAGCACCAAGCAACAGAATAAAGGTGTTATTGCGATATTAGGTAAAAATACGGATGCGGCTTATTATGGCCTGGCATCGCTGAAGATGATTTTTGATCAAATTCCTGATCTGCAGGTTCGTAATCTCACCATCGAAGATTTCTCTGATACTCGCTCACGGGGATTTATCGAAGGCTTTTACGGCACACCTTGGTCACATGAAGATCGAATAAGCTTGATGCGTTTCGGTGGAGAGCTGAAGATGAACTCTTATATTTTTGCACCTAAAGATGACAAGTACCATAACGCGCAATGGAGAACACCCTATCCTGCAGCTGAGCTTGCCAAGATCAAAGAACTGGTTGAAGTTGGCGATGAATCCAAGACGCAGTTTGTATGGGCAATTCATCCAGGGTTCAATATGATCAATTGGAACAATTATGATGCAGAACTTCAAACCTTACTTGCAAAGCTTGAACAATTGTACAGTGTAGGCGTACGTCAATTTGGACTATTTATGGATGATATCAGCACATCACAATCGTTAGTGGATAAGGATAAACATGTTAAGCTTATTACGGATGTTGCGAACTGGGTAACGTCCAAGAAAGACGTCAAATCATTAATTTATTGTCCTCCATATTATAATAAAAGCTGGACAGGAACGACTGGCAGACCCTATCTTGAAGCCTTGAGAAATGTGCCAGAGAATGTAGATATAATGTGGACCGGAAACGGCGTTGTTGCCTCTGTTAATGCAGCAGATATGCAGTGGCCCAAAGATGCACATGGAAGAGACCCTTATATGTGGTTAAACTGGCCAGTGAATGACTATAAGGATGCAAGACTGCTGCTCGGTAAAGCAGAAGTGCTCATTCCAGGTACACATAATATTTCAGGTGTAGTGTCTAATCCTATGAAGCATGCGGAATTATCTAAGATCGGTATATTCGCGGTTGCGGATTACACTTGGAATGTAGATGATTTTGATCAAGAGGAGAGCTGGCTCGATTCATTTAAACATATTGCTCCTGAAGTTGCCTCTGAGCTTAATACGATCGCCTATCATATGAGTGACCCATCGCCTAGCGGTCATGGACTTGTAGTAGGTGAATCGGAAAATATCAAAGCTGAGCTAGCGCAATTCTTAAGTGAATACTCAAGTGGTCAGCCGATAGAAACGACGGGGAATACATTGATTCAAGAATTTGATCTAGTATTGGATGCCATCGCGTCGTTTAGAGTAAATAACACGAATGAAAATATGGAAGAAGAAATTGATCCATGGCTAAATAGCTTGCAAAATGTCGTTCTTGCCGATAAATTGGCAGTTCTCTCTGCGATAGCAATCCAGAAAGAGAATGTTGATCAGGCATGGGAAGCATTGGCTAAGGCCACAAGCGCATTAAGCTTATCCAAAACATTCAAAATTGAGAAGCTTAATTCTCCAGATGTGACGGTCGAGGCAGGAGCAAAGCGGCTGGTTCCTTTTGCTGAGCAGCTTATCAATAAACTGGATGCTCAGATTTATACTTTGGTGAACCCGGAATATGTTAAACCTCTAGCTGTAAGCTCTTATGGTTCTCCTTCAGGATTAAACCTGATGGTAGACGGAGATTTAGCAACGAACGTCTATATTCAGACGCTTCAACAGAATGGAGACTGGTATGGTGTTGATTTTGGAAAAACCATTAAAGTGGAAGAAATTGCGATCACACAAGGTAGAAATGATGCGGATCACGATATATTCCAAAGGGGGATTCTTGAGTATTCCGTGAACGGTCAAGAATGGACTGCAATCGGAGAAGAGCGTTCTGGGTATAAAATTTCTGCTTCCGGGCTCAATGTGGAGGCAAGGATGGTTCGATATCGATTGACGCATGCTGGAATACCTGGAGGTAAGCCTGATTTATGGACGGCAGTTCGCGAGTTTTCCGTAAATGCAGGTAAAGATAAGGTAGCCATTTACACCGATGTGACAGAGTTGAAGGATACTCCTGTTATGGTAGCAGATAATTCTGTGCAATTATCGAATATGAATGGAATCACATTAAAGCCATCCCAATATGTTGGGATTAATTTGAAATCCATTGAAGAGATCACGCAAGTTGCGCTTGAAGCTTCTAACGGAGAAGTTCGGTTAGAATCCTCAAAGAACGGTGTGGAATGGGAACAGATTAATGAGGGGAATGGGGCGTTTGCTAGTGCTACCTATTTCCGGATCATAAACAAGGGAACTGAGAATATCACTGTAGATTTGACAAGGCTCATGATCAAGCTGAACAAATTCTCTCCACCAATGATTACTCATAATTACGGAAGCATTTATGAAGGTTCTATCAACAACGTGTACAATGCTTCTTTAGAGAACAAGGTTTGGTTCGGTTCGATTCAATCGAAAGGGAAGTATATTCAGATCGACATGGGCGGTGTGGTGAATGTCCAGAATGTAGCTGTCGTGATTGGAGACGGTGAAGGAGATTTCTTCCGTAAAGGAGATTTACAGCTGTCGCTAGACGGAGAGACATGGGATACGATCCATACGTTTACTAATCCGAGCGATCGGAGTTTGAATTTCCCAGAGCACGAGGTGCCTTACCGTTATAAGCGAGTTCAAGTTGACGGTGGCAAGCAAGCCCGATATGTAAGATTAATTTCAACAGAAACACAAGATGCATGGCTCGCGCTCAATGAAATTTTGGTTAATGAAGGAATTGAAAGACCGGGAACTGCCAATCCGGCTATTCAGGCTGAACCTTCTGGAGTTATAGGGAATGAAGCGTCTCTGTCCGTTGATCAAAAGCTATCCACCTTCTATATGCCGGGTACTGGGAATACGGGTTCCTTAAATTATAAGTTGTCGAAGGATACAAAGGTAAAAGAAGTGATAGTTTTGCAAAATCCATCGGATAATTCAAACGCTGCGGTGTCCGTGCGAGATGCGAGTGGATGGCATAAGGTAGGTAACCTTTCCTCATCTTATAATACATTTGATACCTCCAAGTATAGTAATGTGTTTGAAGTGAAGATTCAGTGGGAGGGTTCGACTAAACCCAAAATCCACGAGATCATTACCGTTAAAAAAGACGGGAATGGGGAGGTTGATCCATCGGGTAAGATGACTTCTGTTCTGTCTGGGGTAGACACTGTAGCTGGCGGAAGAGATTTTCAACTAGCGTTTGGAGTGAAGAGTGTAACTGAAGCTGTCTATGCGATGGATGTAACCATGAACTATGATCCTAAGCTATTGGAATTCAAATCGGCTACTTCCTTGCGTAGTGGAATCCAGGTGCTTGAAACCTCTAATAACACGCCAGGAAAATTGCGACTACTGGTGGTCAGTGAAGGAGCGGACAATGCTGTGACTGGCAATATGCAGCTGGTAACCTTGGATTTCGGTACTAAAACAGTGGCGGAAGCTACAGAGAGTACTATTCAGATTGAAAAAGTGATCGTAGCAGATGCGGAAGGCAAGGAGAGCGAAACTGTTACGTCGAGCCATAAGCTCAAGATAACTGCAGAGGAGCCGGAGCCTGGTGTGACTGGTGACATCAATAAAGATGGCAAAGTGTCCATCGGTGACTTAGCGATTGTCGCTGCTAATTATGGCAAGGATACTAGCAGTCCAGATTGGGCTGAGGCCAAACGTGCCGATATCAATAAAGATGGCGTGATTGATTTGAAAGACTTGGCGCTGGTAGCTCGTAAGATAACAGAATGAGTAGTAGCCTTCAACCTATAACAAATTAGCAGATATAATCAAAAAAAAGGAAGTGTCACCGCAGCCATTTCATGGCTTTTGGGACACTTCCTTTTTTTGCTTGAAGAGTGCTAGCCTAGCTATGCTCCGCTAATTGTACCTCGAAGCCGTCCGGGTCCAGTATATATAAGAATCGCAGATGGGGATTTGGTGTGATCGGTCCGCGTGCGACGGGGATGCCTTGGCTTTTCAAATACGCTATGGCATCGTCGAGCGATTCCACTTCGAAACCAACAGAAACGCCGCATTCCGGCTTCAGTGCCGGATCACTACCCTGAATAAGCTCGATTTTGGGCTGATCCACCGTGCCTAACATAACAATTTGTTTTCCTCTACTCTCAAATCTGCGGTCAATGGGAAGCCCCAGAATCCGGTTATAAAAATCAAGGGAAGCCTCCAGATCGCGCACTCTAAGCGTTACCCAATTCATGCTCAACTTCATGATTGTAATGTCCTCCTCTATCTATTTCTATGACAAAGCCGATTCTACTTAATTATACGCTTTCTTGTTCACTAAAAGTTCGTAATATTAAACCTAATTCACGAAGGAATACATAATTGTTAAACGATGCCTTGAATTCTAGAATGATGATATTGGAATTATATTACTTTTTCAAATCCAAAATCATTCTGGGAGGTTGTCATAATGAAGCGTAGGCTTATTTACGTTCTTACGATCCTAGTAATCGTTCTATGTTCTTGGTTGTTACTGCATAACCGAGAGAATAAGAGCGCTTTAGAAAAGGGAGGAAAAGAAGTGACTAACGTGATTACTACTGACAGCAGTACATCAGCGGCTAAAGTTACTGTCAATAATGGACAAATTCCTGTTCAGTACTTGACTCCTGCTTATAAGGTTACTGTGAAAGGAGATACTTTGTATGCGAGCAAGAAGAATGAGACAGATGCTGTAGAACCGCTGAAACTCGACCTGTACGAGCCGTATGGCGATAATAACAAGAAGAGACCTGTATTTATTTTCATTCATGGTGGAGGTTATACAGAAGGGAATAAGAACGATGCAGCAGATTTTTCTACGGGATTGGCGAAGCGAGGATATGCTGTATTGTCGTCCGTTGATTATAGGCTAAAAAAAGATCCATTTACTAATTTCAGCCACACGCTTAATGACGCTTATGAAGATATAACCGATGTGATTAAATGGATCAACGATAACGCAGAGATTTACGGGATGGATGCAAGCCGTATTGTTATCGGTGGTGATTCGGCGGGGGGACATCTAGCCATAAACTTTGTCAATCAATATGTATCACAGGATCCTTCCATCATTAAATCTGTATTTTCTATTGTTGATATTTATGGCGGTGATCTGACGAAAAGTGCGGACAGCAAGCTGCCGCCGGTCCTCATCATTCATGGAACGATAGACAAACTGGTGCCGTACCAGCAAAGTGTTGAATTGGCCGAACAGCTGAAAGAGAAGGGGGTGTATCATAATCTACTCACCATGGAAGGTGTCGGACATGACTACAAGAATGATAAATACATCGATGAAATTATGGAGACGACAACACATTTTCTATGGAATGTCATGAATAGTTCTGATCTTGCAGAGCTGCCAGAGAATTCCGGGATTTCGATTGCTTCCGGCGATGCCTTTGATATTAAGCTGCCTGGGGCCTATCGCATTCCTGCGAAGGAGTCGATGAACATCGATTTGCCTGAGGGCTGGATACTTCGTGAGCAGGAGGAAGAAGACAGACTTCGGATACAGGTTCCGGAAGGCTTGGTGCGAGGAAACGATACACTGTTTGTCTCACGAGGCGAAGATCCTAAAACGGCAATGAGCTTCGCTGTCAATGTTAACGTAATCGACCCGCTGATGGTGAAATATGAGACATTTTATGATGAAGCTGCTAAGGAAATAAAAACTCATATGGATGTTACTAATCAGTCTACGAACAATTTCAATGGTTCTGTGGAAGCCGATTATGATACAGAACGTTCTACTCAGGGGACCTACAACGCCACTGTGGAGAATCTGGAATTAGGAAAGAGTGTGCGGTTAGAGATTCCTGAGCTTGCTAGAGGACAACGGACGCTTAAATCTTATAATGACATAGGTAATCTATTGCAGACGACGTTAGATTCCTTTAACGCGCTGTTGTTGCCAAAACTCAGTAAGCCCGTTGAAATTGATGGTAACCTAACAGATTGGAGTGATCTGGCTCGCTTTGATGTGAAGGATATCAAAATCAATTGGCGAGGTAAGCAGGATATCAGTGCGACCGGTTCCTTAGCTTGGGACGAGGATAACCTTTATCTAGGGGTAGAAGTTATAGATGACAAGCATGAACAGTCGGCATCAGGCGATGCCATTTGGAGTGGGGACAGCATTCAGATTGGGATTGGTATTGCAAACTTAGACGGAACGGTACCCTCGGAGTATCATGAACTAGGTGTGGCTCGGGGAAATGCAGGGAATTTACTCAAGTGGCGCTGGCTAACCCCAATGGGATTCAATATAAATGATGCCCTAGAGCTAAAGTATGCGGTGAGTCGTTCAGATTCAACAACCAGCTACGAATTAGCCATACCCTGGCGTGAACTGAGCCATGACATTACGCAGGTGAAGCAAGGAATGAAGCTTAAGTTTTCGCTGCTGGTCAATGATAATGACGGCGAGGGGCGTAGAGGCTGGCTGGAATACAATAGTGGCATAGGTTCTTCGAAGGATGTTAATGCCTTCGGGGATCTGTACCTGATGGATTAAGAGGATCTCATGAAACTATAAGTTTCTGTAACTATCGGGAAAACGGCAGAGATGCCGTTTTTTTATTTTATTGTCGCTCAATGAACGAAAAGATAACAAATAAGTTTTGCATTGACACATCCAACTTTTGACATTATGATATGAATGAAAAAATAATTATTCATTCATGGAGATGCGGAAAGTGGAAGATAAAAAAACAAAGATTTATGATTGTGGGAAAGAGATATTTAGCAATAAAGGTTTTAAGGATACGAATGTCTCGGACATTACAAAAAAAGCTGGAATAGCTATAGGAACTTTTTACAATTATTATCCTTCTAAGGAAAAGCTTTTTATGGATATCTTTCTTGAAGAAAATGCGAAACTCAAAAAAAACTGTATGGAATCCCTTGACATGACCCAAAGCCCTGTGATTGTAATTCGGCAGATGATGGCACTCAATGTGGAAGGCATAATATCCAACCCCATTCTAAAGGAATGGTACAACAAAAGTGTTTTTGGGAAAATCGAACAGCTTTATCGAGAAGAAACCGGCATTCAGGTGAACGATTTCTTATATGACAGCTTCCATGAAATTGTGCAGCAATGGCAAACCGAAGGCAAGATGCGAAGCGATATGGACAGCAAAATGATTATGATGGTCTTCGCCGCCATGATCAATGTGGAAACCCACAAGGAAGAAATAGGACTGGAGTTCTTTCCACAACTACTGGACCATATGATGGAACTAATCATGAAGGGTCTTACAGACTGCCCCAAATAGAACGAATGAGGCAGTTTTTTTATCTCTTAAAGTGAATGAATATAATAATATTCATTCAAAAACTGAGAAGAGGGGCATGCGAATGAACATTGTTGTAAGAAGTAAAAGGAAGATCTCAATGTGGATGGTTATACTGATCATCTTCGTCGTGATTGTAGTCATCGTATGGGGAGGGATTCTCTTAAGCGCTCCAGGGAGGCGTGAAGTTCAGAAGCTTACTATCAACGTCATTGATTTCCAAAAGCTGCGTGATGGAACCTATGTGGGAGAATATATCGGCACAAAGGATCATTCCAGAGATACCAAGGTTCAGGCATCAATATCTGAGGGTCAAATTTTAGATATTAAAATATTCAAAGGCGCTTTAGATAAAAATGGAAATCCGCTGAAAATGAAGGGGGGGATAAGCATTGGTGATTTGTTTAGACATGTGATTGAATCACAATCCCTTCAGGTAGACGTTATTAGTGGGGCAACGCTTACCTCTAAAGCACATCTTAAGGCACTAGAAAATGCACTGGAGCAAGCAAAGACGAAATAATTCGTTTCAGGAGGGCTAAGATGAACATTGCAGTCATATCGTATTCATTCACAGGCAACAATGATGCATTAGCTGGCAGTGTGGCTAAAGAACTGTCATCTGAATATTTTCAGATTTCTGAATCCAAGCCGCGGACATTGAGTTCCATTACAATGGATATGATTTTCAGCAGGATACCGTTGGTACAGCCATCACCTAATGTATTAGTGAAGTATGATTTGATCCTCTTTTTCGGGCCGATCTGGATGGGGCAAGTGGCCACACCACTCCGACCCTATTTAAAGCATTTGAAAACAAACCCGAACAAGTATGGTTTTATTTCAATCAGTGGCGGAGCGGACGGACCCAACACGAAGGTACCAGGCGAACTCAGGAAAAGAACTGGGGCTGATCCCGTTGTATTTATAGATCTGTATATCGCTGACTTAATATCGACGAATCCTAAACCGACACGAAAAGCTACTTCTGCTTACAAGTTAGATCCTGGGGATATCAAACAATTAACCAGTATAGTAGTGAAGAAAATAATGGATGTGACTTAAGTAAGAGTTGACCCATAAATAAACGGCAGAGATGCCGTTTATTTATTTTCTCCTCAACTGGTAGGAATTTGTCTATTATTAAAGTGTCAGTTCAATTCACTAGATGGTATGATAGGAGCGGGAGGGAATTTAAAATGACCAATGAGATAACAAATGAGAACGAAGAAACATTAAACGAGAACGAGGAAATAACCAATGATCCAGAAATGTCTGAGGAGGATATGAATAAGCTAGTGATGGCTGTTCATCATAACGGTCTCGTAGCTTTGAGAGTGCACTTTCAAGACGTTGAAGGACAAGTGTTGAATATGGAGGCCTACGGCCCGGTTTTTGTTTTTCACGTAAAGTCTGAGTTAGACCATGTCTATTCTTGTGGCTTTTTTCTGCGTGAATTGATTGCAAGATTCCAATCGGGTAAGGATCCTGCAGCATGGATGGCTTCATTCTTTGTTGATCTGATGAAGATTGAGGGAGGCAAAACGCTTCCAAAACCGCCTTCAAGTGAAGAAGAAGCTAAAGCGATCATAGACAATGTATTAGTCCCGCAATGTATAAAAGAAATCACCGAAGAATTTGCGCCAGAAGATGTACATGTTGGTCTAGCTTGGAACGAAAAACTAGGTCCGGTTTTCGAGGCTGGATTTCCAGCGATAAGCGATGGGAATAACGTTTGTGCGTTCCCACTGCATTTATTGTTAACGCACTTGCAATTGAATCGGGATCCTTCCGAGCTGCTTGTTCAAGGCATGTATAACATCCGTAAGGAACATGGATTGGAGTAAAACAGGCTCAGAGCCCTGGCCATCCATAAAACAAAGAAACGGCAGAAATGCCGTTTCTTTGTTTTATTTTATGAGTTTTTACAATCCGTTGAGTCAATTCACTTTAGAAGCGCTTTTGAAATTCTAATCTTTTTGATGGGCATCCGTATATGGTGGATACTACCATTGATTATTTCGCGCAATCTTCCAAATCGATGGGACTTTTGGTACCACAGCCGCCATCGGAGAGCTATTACTGCAAAGCCATGAGGAGTGCGGTCAACGATTCCGTTGACAACAGAAGCACTTGATTCTATATTATGCACAACACGATATGGATTCTATAGTTATGAATTTAGCATTCCAGCGCGTGAGAATGTATAATTAAGGCTATGATTTAACGTAGTCTTTTAGGAGGTTTTCTAGTGAACATCAGAGCATTGTGTGAAGGGATAAAGCTTGATCCAGCGGCTAGACAGCAGGTTTATGAGTTTCAGATGAAAGAGGATGAATATCTAGTTTATAAACAACATTTTTATTTTGACAGATTTTCTTTTTTTGAATCTGTGAAAGCATCGGAGGGCTATCGAAAGCAACTATTATATTTATTTGTGAGATTCGCAGTAGATGCTTATGAAGAGTATCGTATTCGTAACATTGAGGATGAGATCTATTATGATACATTCTCAGATATTCAGATCTGGTGCATGCAATGTCTACGTGATTACGGTGAATATGGTATTGAAGAATATAACTGGCTGCAAGAGCATGTTCAGCTTCGTTTATTTCGTTTGGGAAGAATGCAATTTCAACCTTTTGCGATGGACCGCGATTTAGTTGTTGATGGTTGTAAAATCTTTACCAATCAAATCGTGCTTAATGTGCACATTCCAGCGGGAGAGCCTTTATCCGTTCAAAGTGTCGAGGAATCCTTTCAGTTAGCCAGATTTTTTTTTAGAGGTATAACTCCAGTGTTTATTTGTCATTCATGGCTGCTTGATCCGGAATTAAGTGAGATTTTGAATCCAGAATCGAACATTATTCAGTTTCAAAGTCGGTTCTACATTTATGAAGTCGATAAAAGTTCCAAGGAAGCAGAAGAAAGAATATTTAGTAAACTAAGTATGACCCCTCAAGAGTACGAAGAGAACACCCAACTGCAACGGCGTGCAAAAGCCTTTTTAATTGCAGGAGGTAAACTAGGAAGTGGCTATGGGATTAAAGTACATAAGTAAGGTTGAAATCTTGGCATATTACGGATAGAGAAGACGTACACTGCAAATGAAGTGATGCGTTAACCTGACTCTGGCTGTAATAGCTGGTTTTGGGGATAGTGTTTTGTTTTATCCAAAAACGAAACCGGTTTCAGATGTACGAGCGCGCCGTGCAATGAAATCAATAAGATCAAAGAGGTGATTCCATTGGGCTGACCCTGGGCAGATATCGTCTTAAGCATTCCTGTGTCCTATAATTTTTTCATTTATTAGGAGGAGACGATGATGTTGAGAAAAGGAAAAATGCTAAGTCTATTTCTGCTGTTTACACTCATGATTGCTCTAGTGCCTACAGGTAATTCAAGTGCAGCCTCGAACTGGAATCTGGTATGGAGTGATGAATTTGACGGGAATTCTCTGAATACTGGTAACTGGTCCGCCGAAATCGGCACAGGGAGCGGTGGCTGGGGTAACAATGAACTTCAGTACTATACTAGTCGTTCGCAGAACCTGCAAGTTACGGGTGGAAATCTGGTTATTACAGCGCAAAAAGAATCCTACGGTGGAATGAATTACACCTCTGCACGGATCAAAACACAAGGACTCAAAAGTTTTACCTATGGGAAAATCGAAGCTAGAGTTAAGGTGCCTTCGGGTCAAGGACTCTGGCCGGCATTTTGGATGCTTGGATCAAATATTGATACAGTAGGTTGGCCTAAATCCGGTGAAACAGACATTATGGAACGTGTGAACAATAATGCTTTTGTTAATGGGACGGTACACTGGGATGCCAATGGGCATGCCGAGTATGGGCAGGTATCCGGAAATCTGGATTTCTCTCAATACCATGTGTACAGCGTTGAATGGGATGCGAATTATATCAAGTGGTTTGTAGATGGCAACCAATTTAATGCTTTTTATATCGAGAATGGAACGGGAAATACGGAGGAGTTCCAAAAACCCTTCTTTATCCTGCTAAACCTTGCTGTTGGTGGGAATTGGCCTGGAAGTCCAAACGCTTCAACTGCTTTCCCGGCGCAAATGCTGGTTGATTATGTACGGGTGTATCAATCCGCGCCTACCTCAAACATCGTTAGTGGTGGGATTTATACTTTAGCCGACAAGGCTAGTGGCAAGGTTCTGGACGTAGTGGATGTGTCCACAGCAAGTGGGGCAAAGATGCAGCAATGGACCAATTACACAGCCAATAATCAGAAATTCAAGGTGGAAAGTACGGGAGACGGCTACTATAAGCTGACAGCAGTGCATAGTGGAAAAGTATTGGATGTGCCAAACTCATCAACCGCCAGCGGCGTACAGTTGCAGCAATGGGATGACAATGGTACCAACGCTCAGCGGTGGAGCATTGTAGATGTAGGGGGTGGCTACTACAAACTAATTTCTAAAGTGAGTGGATTAGCTATGGATGTAAACGGAGCCTCAACCGCAGATGGCGCAGCGGTTCAGCAGTGGACGGATAATGGTAGCGATGCTCAGAAATGGTTTTTTACTAAAGTGAACTAAAGAATCTATTATACGATCATGTTTAAGAAAAACGGCAGAGATGCCGTTTTTCAGAATGACGAGAAACCCAATTCACTGGATGGCCTTGGGTTTCTCGAGATCCTGCAGCCCCTATCTAATAGGGGCTGTATTTTTACGGTTAATACGTCGTTGATATTGAATTCTTGTGTTGATTACTGTCCCTTTTCTTCTCCTAATCGTTCTAATTAATTTCAATTGAAACAGCGAAAGGGGCGAGATTCTTGTGCGAATAATTTTAATTCTACGTTTATAAATGATTCGTCTATTACTTTTTCGCATGAACCGCCGCTTAACATAGCTGACCTTCCGTCTTCTTCGTTTTAATTTGGCTTTAAAAGTTCTCCAAGGGGTTAAATTTAGGAACTTGCGATACAGCGCAAACCCTGAGGAGTCTTTATTCCAGCATTTCTCATCCCCGGCAAAATGGACAATTTTATTATTATAGTCATGATTTGGGATGGCCATGTTAAATGAATTAAAACGGATATCGAGTGGGAGGTAATTCGCTCCAAAAACCGCATTTAAAACATCCTGGTCAGGCATGGTGACATCAGGGAAAGTGCGCAAGAAGTTCAGCATCTCTTGGTACCAGTTCGTATTCTGGCGGATATTATTCAAAGCAAATACGATCACTCCAGAATTAAAATAAATCTCGGGATTCAGCCCTTTGGCGCTCACAATAGGTGCAACATCCATAATGCCCTGATCCCAAATCGCCCCTAAATATTTTTCATTCAGCTCGACCTGCCACAGCTCCGCGATGTCTATGTTTACCAATACATCACAATCCAGATAAATAATTTTGTCAGAAGGAATTAACGCGGGAAGCAGCAATCGGTACATACTTGCATGTGTCCACATATCGATAGAATTAATATTGGCAAGAACCTGGAGCATATCTTCGGGTAAAGTAATCGAATAAAAGCTAATCGTATGCTGATGTTTAGTGGTTAATCTGGTGAGCTTTCGCTTGTTAACTTCGGTTAAAGAGGCATCATGTAAAATATGAACATGGATTGGGGAACTTGTATGATGAAAAACTGACGCTAAAACGACACCGGCATGCTCTACATATTTTCCATCCTTATCTTGAAAGGCCAAGGCAATTTCGATCATATGATTTATCCTCTCTCTACATTAGTGTACGAATGTACCACAGTATACGTTTGCCCTGGCGAGAGGATAAAGGCATTACACCTACGATATTCACCCAATTTTTTTTGTACATAAAAAAACCAAGCTCTGCAAATCAGAGGCTTGGTTTATGAAAGCACTTATTTATTTTCGCAGCTTAATGCGATCTATGTGATGATTGTTATTTTTAAATAGAATAAGATCTGCACGATTTCTGGTAGGTAAAATATTGTGTATCAAATTTTTAAAATTGATTTCTTTCCATATTCTTTTCGAGATCTCGATAGATTCTTCTAGTGATAACTGTGCATATTTTTTAAAATAAGATTGCTCATCTTGGAAGGCGGTATCTCTAAGCTTAATAAACCGGTCAATATACCATTTCTCAATATTATTCACATCAGCATCCACATAAATTGAAAAATCAAAGAAATCAGATACAAAATAGTTTGGCATACTTTGATTAATTGTCAAACTAGTCTGAAGAACATTTAATCCTTCAACAATTAGGATGTCCGGGTTCTCGATCGTAATACATTCATTTGGCACGATATCATAAGTTAGATGCGAATATACAGGGCTTTGAACACCCGAAACACCAGACTTCACTTTAGTTAAAAATGAAATTAAACTACGTGTGTCATAGCTTTCAGGAAATCCCTTTTTCTTCATGATTCCACGCTTTTCCAGCTCAGCATTGGGAAGTAGGAACCCGTCAGTCGTAACTAAATCTACTTTTGGATGAGAAGGTAATTGAGAGAGGAGCTTCTGAAGAAGTCTAGCGGTTGTACTCTTGCCAACAGCGACACTTCCGGCGATGCCTATGATAAATGGACCTTTTTTAAGATCGTTATTAAGAAAGTGATTTATAGAATCTTTAAATGTATGAGAGGCTTGAAGCTGCAAATGTATCAATTGGGATAGAGGAAGATAGACCTCATTTACATCCTCAATCGAAATTTTATCGTTAATACTTTGGATATCGCTAAGCTCTTCTTCTGATAATTGGATAGCGGTGAAATCGCTTAGCTTCTTCCAATCCTCACGTAAATAAAGTGTATATGCTGAATTATTCACCATTAAAGTTTCCACATCCCTGAGTTTTTTAAAGATTCACCTGCACTTAGGTATTATAACCGTTCATTCAACTTGATTCCATTCATAGCAATCGACATTAGTATGGACATTATTGAGAATTCATTTCAATAAATAGGAAAATAAATTAAAATATAGTGAACGAGGAAGAATGGAGTGGAACCATGGGAGTTTTTCGAAAAGTTGAAGTATTAACGGATTACACGCGCAAGGGTACGTTCCAAGAAGAGTCAGAGCCCAGAAAAATCGTGATAAGTATTTATTATCCGGATACGGATGGTTTGCTCGATAACAACGAATCTGAAATGAAATATATGGATCTTTTCCGGCCCTGTGAACAACATGCAAGAGAAATTCTACAAGATATTGGAATGAATATGGATATCATAGATGGATTATCTACCTCAATCAGCGAGGGAGCATTGCAACAAAAATCTAAACGATCCTATCCTGTCATTATCTACTCTCCTGCACTAGGCTTAGATAGAGATATGTATATTTACAATATACAAGCGCTGGTAAAGCGAGAATTTATAGTGGTAACCGTCAGTGCTGCTTATGAAGCCATGTTTACAGTTAGTCCAAGTGGAGAATTTATGAATCAATCAGAGGTCATGAGGACAATACAGGCTACAGATTATAGCGAATTACATCACTTAATTTCTATTCGAAAAAAGGATATAAAGTATGTATTAGATCACCTATCCAATCTGAATTCAAGAATGGAAAGTTTGGATATGGACAAGGTTGGCATTGTTGGACATTCAATCGGTGGTGCTACTGCATTAGATTTAACTATGGAAGATGATAGAATTAAAGCCGCAGTTTTATTAGATGCAAGTATGCATTTATATATTGAGAATGAAGTGAAGAATACCGTACCCCTGCTTGTAATAAGGCAAAAAGCTTCTACTTTAGAATCCTTAAGCATTATTTTACAGGAAAAAATAGCAAATGATTTCATCAAAGGACAAGAGAAGCTTTTCCGGAATTGGAATGGATATAAGTCTTTTTTGAAAATACGAAAGGCAACGCATATGTCCTTTAGTGATATGCCTCTTTTTGAGGAGGACGAGACTTTATATCATAGAACTTGTGGGATTCATAATCAGATAAATGAGCTTGTCGCTAATTTTTTTCAGGAGCATCTATTGAATCAGGGTAATGCTTATTCTATATTCATTAGTTATAATCATAGTGATTTCTGTGTGATCAATGGCAGTGGAGATGAAATTCTGTAATCTAGTAATAAATCCACTTCGTTTATACCGATAAACATATATAAGGGAGGGGATTATAAATGCATTCAGCTCAGTCTCATCAGATAATATGTAATCATATTGAACAATACATAGGGGTTATTGATAATGTTTTTAAAGAGGTTATTTCAGATGTTCTGTCCATTGATATTCTAATCGTTAACCCGACGCCTGAGCGGAATTACTATACTTTAATTACATCAGGAATGAGTGAATTTGCGATGCAGGTTCCAGATGGTGCAGAAGAATATCAATTTACTGAATTAATGATTTGCCTTCCTCCTACATGGAAGCTGTCTGATGAGGCTTTTAAGGACGAAAGAAATTATTGGCCTGTACGTGCGCTAAAAACAACGGCTAGGTTTCCACATGAATATAATACTTGGCTCTATATGGGGCATACGCTAGTAAACGGTAATCCAGTAAAGCCTTATAGTGAGGATACAGGATTTCAAGGGATGTTTGTGTGGGTGCCAGATGTTGAAGATACAGCTGGATTTTTTAATTTGGAAATGAACAGTGAGAAAGTTGTGCACTTCTATACTTTAATTCCGCTTTATGGAGAAGAGTTAGATTATAAAGTTAAGCATGGCGAGGAAGAACTTCTTAATAAGTTAAATAAGATTGGGGTCACCGATGTTCTGAATCCTTCCCGTAAAAATAGCTGTAAGAAGATATTTGGACTCTTTTAAAAATAAGAAAAACGGCCGAGGGCCGTTTTTTTTATCCTTTAATCCCAAAAGCAATCCAGCGCCCATCAACATCTTCAATAACAAATTCCTTGTTATTATAGTCGGTGTTTGCTAATGCTCGGACAATGTTAACACCAGCCGCTTCAAATTCTTTCTCCAACTGCTTTTGCTGTTTCGTAATAAAATAGGCATCGTAACCATAGCCATACAATTCTCGATTAGGAATAACCCTTTGTCCTTGGGATTGAGTAAGGATAATTTCTGTATCATCACGATAGAGGCAAACATGCGGTTCTTCCGTATCTAAATAGGGCACAACTTGAAAGCCTAAGTACTGATTGTAATAAGCAGCGGTGCGCTCAATATTCAGGGTAGGAAAGATACTATGTGATTGTAAAAGCTTTTTGTCCACTTGTGAGTTCATCCTTTCTAAGAAAATAGATACCCATATATTACCTTGGGGCTAAGATTTCAACAATACGTGGAGTTATTAAACCGCAGGAGACATTCATGGTTGACACCATAGTTATTCTATACTAATATACATGCATGAGCATGCATTAATTAATTTCTGCTAAAACATGTTTTTAATGTTCATAATAAATTTAGTTTTTTATAAAGAGGAGAGATATCATGAAGAACTTGTTTACCCCTTATGAAATGAAGGATTTGAAATTGAAGAACCGCGTGGTTATGCCTCCAATGTGTCAGTATTCAGTGACTAACAAGGACGGAATTGCTACCGATTGGCATTATAATCATTACGTAAGCCGCGCCATTGGAGGAACAGGATTAATTATTATTGAAATGACCGATGTAGAGCCTGATGGCCGAATTACTGATTTTGACCTTGGCATTTGGTCCGATGAGCAAATACCTGGATTGGCTAGAATTGTTGATGCTTGTCATGCTTATGGGGCAAAAGTAGGTATTCAAATTGCTCATGCTGGGCGTAAGGCTGAAGATGCAGCAGTTCCTGTATCCTCTTCTGCCGTTCCATTTGATGCTGACTCCAAAACACCACGTGCCCTAACGACTGAAGAAGTGAAGGGTATGGTTGAAAAATTTCGGTTGGGCGTGAAGCGTGCGATTCAAGCGGGGTTTGATGTTATCGAGCTTCATGGTGCGCACGGTTACCTTATTCATCAGTTCCATTCACCACTAACGAATCAAAGAACAGATGAATATGGCCAAGATTTGACCTTGTTTGGTACTGAAATCATTCGTGCAGCGAAAAGTGAAATGCCTGAAGGAATGCCATTGATCATGCGTATCTCAGCTCAAGAATATGTAGAGGGCGGATACGGCATTAAAGAAAGCTTGGCATTTAGTAAAGCTTATAAAGAAGCTGGCGCAGATATTTTCCATATCAGTGCAGGTGGTGAAGGTCCTATCGCGGCTGCTGGCAAGCCAGGAACACATGCGGCGTATCAAGTTCCTTTGGCAAGAGAGATCAAATATGGTTTGAATGTACCGGTGATTGCTGTAGGCAGATTGGATGAACCTGCTCTTGCTAATGCAGTCATTGGGAATGAGGAAGCAGATCTTGTTGCGGTTGGTCGGGGGATGCTGAGAAATCCATATTGGACGCTGGAGGCTGGGGTTGAGCTTCAGCAAGACCCTAGTATTCCTCGGCAGTATGCCTTTGGATTTCCTAGAATTAAAGGCTAAGGAATAACAAACTAAATGGAATCAATTGGAAAGACCGACTTCTTGGAGAAACGGTCTTTTCTCTTTTTTGGATTAAGCTTGGCACAATGGATGTGGAGTGTAGTACTATTATATAGAAGAAAAAATTCATGAATAGTCATACGCTCAGGAGATGAAGAGATAGATGGACAAAATTCTTAACAATGACCTTATCGCGAATTGGTTGACGTTAACGCATATACAAATGAATGTGACGAATGAATTAGAAGTTAATTTGCAAGCGAATCATGGATTATCTTTAAAAGAGTTCTACTTGTTATTATTCTTGTCGGAAGCCCCAGAGAAAAAACTGAAATTGCAGAAACTTGAATCCATGGTTGGTTTAAGCCAAAGTGCCGTTTCACGTCTAGTTAGCCGGTTTGAAGCCAAGGGCTGCGGAGCCTTAGAGAGAAAAGCATGCGACAGTGATCGCAGAAGTATTTATACCTCCCTAACCTCCATTGGTGAGGCCAAGCTCATCCGTGCACAAGAAACCTTTAAAGACACGCTAATGAAGGCATTCCCGGAAAAAGATGTAGAACAGCTTCTAGCGCAAATGCTTCGTATGAAGCAGCAATCATGAATCAGCTCAAAAAAACCTCTGTTTAGGTAAATGGATCGTATCTCCATTTCCCATGCAGAGGTTTTTTTGCGTGAGAATATCTTATTCCATTACCGCTTAGAAAGCTGGTAATAATTATAGCTTTCATTTTCAATCGTAATTTCATTCATTAAGTCGAAGTCACATTTTTGTATGACTCTATTTGAGGGCGTATTGTGTACCAGAGCAATAGCGTTTAATACATCGGTAGAAGTGTGCTCAAACAAATACTTAATTAACCCCTCGGCAGCTTGTGTGGTATACCCTTTGCCGCGATGATCCTTGGATATGGCATACATGATTTCTCTGTTCGGAGCGGGTAATTCATCCTTCATTCCTGTACAGCACCAACCGATAAACTCATTCGTCTCTTTTAAAATAATGCCTAAACGAAGACGAAGCTCCCCGATATTTCCATCCGCTGAGACCGCTTGTAGAAACTGTTGGTTTTCTTTTATTTCATAGTTTATTAACCAATCTAGCCGTTGTTCTTTAGGGACATTCCAGTCGGGCAGAAATTCTATGATTTCAGGCTGCGTGGTAAGTGCGTGAAATTCGTCTAAATCCTCCACTCTAAACTCTCGTAACAGGATATCTTTACATTCAATTGTAAATAAATCGCGTTTTGTTGTTTCATAACCTACATGGTTATTCATATTTAATCTCTCCTTCATACATTCAAATTCATTTTATCATGAATAAAAGGGTCTATTTGGTAATTTTTAATTATAAAAAAGTTTTCTTTTATTTCACACAAATATTAATTAGTTAATATATTAATTGATTATAAAGTGTGTTATTATGTTTCGTATAAAGGTTAAATGATTCACGGATGGGGCGGTTTTGTCGTAGTAATCAGTAGATTGGTTAGGCTTTTATGATTTCTAATACAAAAGATGACAGGTGATCTTCTATGAACAATGACAACAGTAATAAATCTATTAATGGTAATTTGATAGCGCATTATAAGTTTGATAACCCCGATCATGTGGGTCAAGATTACTCAGGGAATGGGAACGATGGAACCGCTTCAGGGACTAAGCTGCCATCCATACAGACTGTAGCGGGTAGAAGTGCTGTTTCACTAGTGGGTGGAGAACATGGTACATCCTATATTTCTTTGCCAGATGATCTTCTTAAAGAAGTCAGCGACCAAGCTGGCCTTACTGTCTCGACTTGGATGCATGTAAGTACTGGCGGGAGCTTATGGGAAAGACTGTTCGATTTCGGCAAAGGCGAGACAGGACCCTATATTTTTTTAACGCGTAATTTCCGGGGGACTTGTTTTGCGGGGGAAGATTTAGTCGCAGATCCTGGTAAATCCTTTGCTGCTGGTGAATGGGTGCACGTTGCCTTTGCGGTCACAGGAACAAAAGGTGGAACACTAAGCAGTGCAGGACCTGTGATGTATGTCAATGGTGAGATCGTTGCGGATGGAATGATAAGTCAGACTTCTAGCGGTACATATGCTAAGCTACGCACGTGGTTTGCTACATTTGAGGATCAAGTTAATTATAGTAACAATACGATCGGCAAGTCCCAGTACGCTGCAGATGTAGATTTTGGCGGCTCTCTTTCGGACTTCCGTGTATATAAAGCGGGATTAACGCAGGACGAAGTGATTGAGATTATGTGTGAGTCTTTGACAGATGAAGAGATCGTTAAGCTCGCAAAAGATAAATATTTAACCTTCACTAGTTCAATCATCACCAAAGATATCGAATTACCAGCTTCGCTCATGGGTGGAAAAGTTGACGTGTCCTGGGTATCCAGTGACTCAGCAATTATTTCTAATGCGGGAGTTGTAAATAAAACCGTCCATTCTGCTAAAGGTGTAACGCTTACAGCAGTTTTGAAAAAAGGTGACAGTACAGTAGAGAAGAGCTTCACCGTATCTGTGCTCCCAGAAGGTTTGCCACCCTACACCTTAACGATCGATGGAAACCATGAGATTTTGGATGTTAGCGAAGTTCTATATGGCCTATTCTATGAAGATATTAATAATGCGGCAGATGGTGGAATTTATGCAGAGCTAGTGCAGAATCGTTCCTTTGAGTCGTTTGCTTTTGACAGCTATTCGCATGTATGTGGTGTGCACGGGACTTCAACAGGAAGAAATTATACACCTCTTCATGCATGGTCCGGTGACACGGACAAAATGACGGTTCATCATACAGGCGGATTAAATGATTTCTTCGGAATCGAAGATAAAGATATGAATGCGCATTATGTGACAGTGGCAGATGGCGCGACGATCAATAATAGAGGCTTTGCGGATTCCAATCAGCACTGCTCAATGTTTATTAAGAAGGATGCTAAGTATAACTTCACGATTTGGGCGAAGGCAGAGGCAGCGGGAACAATCACCCTGCAATTGCTCGACAAAGATGGTAAAGCCATTAGTGATGCAACGGTAGTTGAGGTGAACGGTGACGGTAACTGGAAGAAGTATGGTGTAGAGTCTAAGCTTGTATTAACAGGATCTGAAACTATACTCGGTCAGCTGGCGTTAACCTTTAATGGTGAGATTTCCATTGATATGGTCTCCTTAATGCCGGAAGATGTTTGGGGCGCTGGGGAAGAAGAACGTTCTGCTACAGCTCACGCTAACTATAAGGGGAATTCAAACTATAGATTAAGAAAAGACTTAGTGAATGCACTTGTTGATCTTCATCCAACATTCTTACGTTTCCCGGGGGGCTGTATTTCTGAAGGCTCTCACATTTGGGAGAATGTGTACGATTGGAAAGAGTCTGTCAACGATATTGAGCTTCGCAAAGAGAACTATAATGTATGGGGCTACATGATGACCATGGGTCTTGGATATATGGAGTATTTTCAATTAGCCGAAGATTTGAATGCAACACCACTTCCGGTTATGGCCTGCGGCGTACTCTGTCAAGCTCGTTCGGATTATGCGAATCCAGCTGGCGGTGCGTTAAGAGATTATTATGTGAAGAACTTTACGGATCTGATTGATTTCGCGATTAGCATGGATTTTGACAATAACGAGTGGGCCGCTTTGCGTAAAAAGATGGGCCATGAAGCAGCGTTTGACCTGCGTTACTTGGGCGTGGGGAATGAAAACTGGGGAACAGAGTTTTTTGCCAACTTCGAATATTTTAAAACAACGATTGATGAATATATGGTGAAAAACTACCCTGATCATGAACTGACCATTCTTTCTACGGTTGGCGCACAAGCAGATGACGATGCTTATCAGCAAGGCTGGAAATTCCTAAGCGGAAATCTACAGGGCTCGGAACAGATCAGCTTCACGGATGGAACATCGAGTATTGAAGAGACGGTTACCTGGTATGAGAAACAAAAAAACTACATGGATACGATTGCGGACGAGCATTACTACCGTTCCAACGAGTATTTGTTAGAGAATGCGGATCGCTACAATTACTATTACAGAGCTTATAAAGAAGACGGCAGCTTGGACGAGGCTGAAACTTCGAAGGTTTTTGTGGGTGAATATGCTTCGACAGATAAAAATACATTGGCAGGAGCGATTGCTGAAGCGGCGATTATGTCCAGCTTTGAGAATAACTCTGATGTGATTAGACTAGCTGCAACGGCACCTTTGTTCAATAAGGTATTAACAGATGGCACCTACAGATGGACACCAGATTGCATTTGGTTCGATGATGAAACTGTATGGTACACGCCGAACTACTATGTTCAACAGCTGTATGCTAAATATCTCGGCACCAAAGTGGTTGGCACATCGTTCTCGACATATCGCAACGGGGAAAAGGTAGACCTCATTCCTCACGGAGGAATTGAAGTGGCTGCCGGAAAATCATCTGTAGTTGTGAAGCGGGTGAAGGTTACTTCGAATACGGATGACAGCGTTATGTTAGAGCAAGATTTTACACAGCCGCTGCATGAAGCTTGGAAAGTCATTCCTGGTTCTGCCGGATATACGATTGATCCTTCCAAAGGTCTAGTCTTGAAGGCACAGAACAGCGGGCTGAATGGATTGTATATTCTCAATGACGGGTGGACTAATTATAAAGTAGAGGTCGTTCTTGAAAAAGCTTCCGGCGAAGATGGCTTCTATGTAGGTGCAGGTCTGACAGACATTTCACCGGAAAATAAAGATGTTATCGAATATGCGATTGGCTATAATGGCGATGCCACAGGAGTCAAGGTGTACAAGCAAGGGATTGAGGCTTATACACTCGGCGATTATTCCTCTAGTACAGCAGCGGGTAACCTAAGAGCTAGTTGCTATGAAGAACTAGCGGATCATACGGAATATACCATCACTGTTAATTATGGTGGAGCAGATGGCAAGCATTTGATTTGCTCTTACACAGATGGCAAGGCAACAAGCAAAGTGCTTGATTATAAGCTCGAAGCGTATAACAGAGAAGTATATAATTCCGTTACTAAAGATGATAAGCATCTCTATGTGAAGCTTGTGAACGCGGATCGTGTAGAGAAAGCAACGAAGCTTGATCTGAAAGGCTTAAACGTAGCTACTACCGGTAAATGGATTACTTTAACGGGCGATGCTTCGCTAGTTCACACACCTAATGTGAACAGAAAAAATGATGAGAAGGTTACTCCAGTTGAAACGGAAATCAGGTTTGATAAAGACACTGCAATTGTAAATCTAGCTGCCCATTCTGTGAACGTGATTGTTCTGGATCTTATTTAATAGAAAAGATAGCATTCAGCGCGCGCCGATAATACTTCGGCGCGTGTTGTTGTTTAGGAAGGCTTGTAATCGGTTGATGTTTATATAGGGAGAACTGTCCACTTCTTGATGAATCTCTGAATCTAACATACACTGGTGAAAGCACAATCACCCGAATGACTCTCCATCCTGCGATCCTCCCAGAATATTTTTTCAAAATATAAGAAAGTATAAGTTTCACGCTATACATCATCCTTCTATTTCTCGCTTAAACGCTTACCGTCCTTGTAAGGACGCCGAAGGCGTTTATGCTTGCCACACTAATGCTTTCATTTCACGAGAATATAGTTCATATCTTGCCCCTATAGGAGGATGATACAATGATGAAATCATTCAAAACGGACTGGAAAGCAAATCTAAAAAATCCACAAACGATTATGGCTTTGTTTACTTATCGTTTTGGAAATTGGGTGTATTATCGGGTGAAAAGTGGCCTGATCCGCAAACCTTTGTGGCTCCTATATCGAATAATGGATGTGCTTTTTGTTCGAATTGTTGCCAGTGGAGAGCTTCATGCAGAGGCTCAAATTGGTGATGCGCTTCATTTACCACATGGGTTAAATGGCATTATCATTAGTCCTAAAGCGGTGATTGGCAACAACGCTACTATTTTTCACCAAGTGACCATTGGGGGGAGAAATAACTTAGGGGAACCCGTGATTGGTGATAGAGCATTTATCGGAGTAGGTTCTAAGATACTAGGCCCGGTTACGCTGGGGAACGATGTTAATATCGGAGCTATGTCTGTTGTGGTTAAGGATGTGCCGGATAATGCTTCAGCAGTAGGGATTCCTGCCAGAAATATTTTGCGAGATAAACCCAAACCTGAGAATACAAGATAACGGCGGGATGTTCTATTACATAGGGTATCGCTTTATTTTAAAAAGTTACAGGGTATAATTAAAGCATCCAAGAAATCTTGTAATAACCTTCTAGAGATCGGAGTAATGAAATGAAATATAGCAATTTAGAAGAGTGTGTTAATGATTTAGAGAAACATGGACATTTGGTTCGTATTCGTGAAGAAGTGGACCCTTATCTGGAGATGGCCGCGATTCACTTGAAGGTTTATGAAGCTGGTGGCCCTGCATTATTATTTGAAAATGTAAAAGGCTCGAAATTTCGTGCCGTATCTAACCTTTTTGGAACGCTAGAGCGTAGTAAGTTTATCTTTCGGCGTACTTGGAACTCCACACATAACGTAATTGCACTTCGTAACGATCCTATGAAGGCACTTAAGAATCCTTTTAAATATGTAGGGACAGGACTATCTGCGAGAAAAGCATTGCCTATTAAAAAGCCGGGTGGTCTACCAAGTGGTTTTCAGGAAATCAGTATTTCTGATCTTCCGCTGATCACACATTGGCCGGAGGATGGTGGCGCTTTTGTCACTTTGCCGCAAGTGTATTCCGAAGATCCAGACAAGCCGGGCATTATGAATTCCAATCTGGGGATGTACCGTGTGCAGTTGAATGGTAATGATTATGAGCTCAACAAAGAGGTTGGCATTCATTATCAAATTCATCGGGGTATCGGCGTGCATCAAGAGAGAGCTAATCGAAAAGGAGAACCGCTTAAAGTGAGCTGTTTTATCGGCGGACCTCCTGCGCATACGTTATCGGCTGTAATGCCTTTGCCAGAGGGTATGAGTGAGATGATCGTTGCCGGTTTACTTTCGGGACGTCATTTTAGCTATAGCTATGTAGATGGATATTGCATTAGTAATGATGCGGATTTTGTGATCACAGGGGAAATTCATCCTGGTGAGACGAAGCCAGAAGGGCCATTTGGCGATCATTTAGGCTATTATAGCTTGGTGCATCCTTTTCCAGTTATGAAAGTACATAAAGTGTACGCTAAAAAGAATGCAATCTTTCCATTTACGGTTGTCGGCAGACCCCCACAAGAGGATACCGCTTTTGGCGAGTTAATTCACGAGTTGACGGGCGGAGCTATTCGCCAAGAAATCCCGGGCGTTAAAGAAGTTCACGCAGTCGATGCTGCGGGAGTTCATCCCCTTCTGTTTGCGATTGGCAGTGAACGTTATACGCCTTATCAACAAGTGAAGCAGCCAGCGGAGATTCTTACGATCGCGAATCGGATATTAGGCACAGGTCAGCTTAGTTTAGCTAAATTCTTGTTTATTACAGCCGAAGAGAAACAACCTATCAGCACACATGATGTTGAGGATTTCTTGACGTATATTTTAGAGCGAATTAATCTTCGCAGAGATATTCATTTCTATACGAATACAACGATTGATACTCTTGATTATTCCGGTACAGGACTTAACAGCGGAAGTAAGGTGATTTTCGCTGCGGTTGGGGAGAAGAAAAGAGAACTATGTACAGAGGTTCCTGACATACTTGAACAACTACAGGGATTTGGACATGCAAAGATGGTGATGCCGGGTCTCGTGGCGCTTCAAGGCTCTAAATTCACTACTTACGCTGAAGCAGCGCAGGAAATGAACAAGCTTAGCGAAGCGATTCAAGAACAGGGAGCACTCCCATCTTGTCCGATGATTATTGTGTGTGATGATAGCGAGTTCTTAAGTGATAGAATTGAGAACTTCCTATGGGCGACGTTCACACGCAGCAATCCTTCTCATGATATATATGGCGTGAACAGTTCAACGGAGTATAAGCATTGGTCATGTGATAACGTGATTATTGATGCGCGTGTAAAACCTCATCAAGCGCCACCATTAATTCCGGATCCAGCGGTTCAAAAGCATATCGAACGATTATTTGCTCCAGGTGGGAGCTTAAACGGTAAGATCTAACCATAACTCAAAGACCTTCTTGGGAAACCAAGGAGGTCTTTTTGCTGTTTTTTGAAATGATTTTACTCATATGAAATTAAAAATGTATAGGTGTATTCTGGGTTTTATGTCCCAGCTTGTCACAAAATCGTAGGATTTTATAACTAGAGGCGAGTGAATTGAACGGTTTAGTGTATGATAAACTCTGTTTTTTAAATGTTCATAGTGAAACTTAGGTGGTAGTATCGTGTTGGATATGAGTGCATCTGGAAATAATTATCCAGAAAAGTGTCTGAGCAAGGAGGAGGGGATACGCGCACGAAGTGAACTTATATTTGAAGAACGAATGACAATGAAGCTTATTGTAAGCGTTTACTACAAAAGGGCCAGATGCGTACTAAGTTCTTTCAATCATAAGAAAGCGGGTGAAGCACGGAAGATGAAGAGAAATAAAATGGGGAATAAAATACTTATTGTGTTATTGTCGTGGGTCTTCATTTGTTCATCTCTATTTCCCTCTACAACATTTGGAGTGCAACCAGCCAGTGCGGATTCAGGTCCAATAACTTTGCGATATGATTTTGGAACGGCAACAAGTCCTGTAATGAGTGGTTATACAGCTGTGCATGAATCAAAGTTGTATACGAAGGAGCTAGGATATGGTTTAGATCAGGCGGTTGCCTCAAGAAATCGCTCGGGCGGAGATGAACTGACTAATGATTTTGTACTGGGATTGTCCTACGCCTTTCTAGTGGATCTTCCTAATGGGGATTACGATGTGACTGTATTCTCAGGAGATTTATTGGCAGGCACAAGTACAACTAAAACTACGATTACCTTAGAAGATGTTACGGCTGGTTCAATAAGCAGCAAGCAGGCTGTAAATCAAGCCACTTACCGCACGACTGTCCAAGACGGTCAACTAACCGTTGGCATCACGGGTACAGGGGTTGGCGGGTATTTAAATGGACTTATAATTCAGCAAATCGTGCCGGGTCCACTGCAGGCTCCTGAGGACTTAGCGGTTACGAATCTCTCGCCCACTGCAGTCTCCCTCGGGTGGAGCAGCGTGACAGAAGCAGTCTATTACAATATATATCGGACAGAGCTTCCTAGCGGGACCATTCAATCAATAGATCAAGTTGCTGCGAACAACTACGTGGATTCAGACGTAAATGAAGGCAGTGGCTACATTTATAATGTGTCTGCTGTTAAAGGCAGCGGTGAGGAGTCTGCTTTGAGTGCATCTGTGACGGTAGATGAAATTCCGGGGGCAGAGGTTCCGGCAGTACCAACGGGCCTTTCGATTGTCAGCGTGGGTGCGAGTTCTGTTCAGCTAAGTTGGAACAACGTGGCGGGAGCTACCCGTTATACAATCTTAAGGTCTGATTCAGCAGATGGAAGTTTCCATGAGATTGGGCAGTCGGGGACGGCGACATTTACGGATGTAGCAGTGGATACCTCTAAACGGCAATATTATGGAGTAAAAGCTGCTAATGCCCAAGGAGAATCCCAGTTATCTAACAAAGTGGAAAGTATGGTATACACGCCACCTGTAACATTGCCAGAAGGAAATGTATATTCCTTTGATTTTGGCCCAGGTGCTGCGGCGGAAGGTTATCTTAAGGTCGATGCGGGGGTATCTTATTCCTCTGCGGTTAAATATGGATTTACGGATATATCAAAGGTAACTGGTGTAGACCGGGGAACCACTGATCCTTTGCGATCGGATTTGGTAGTCCCTAAGGATACTACCTTTAATGTAGATTTACCGAATGGTGACTATACTGTGTCACTTATCGCTGGAGATAGCGCCGGAGACACGGACATTGACATCAAAGTAGAATCCATTCAAAAAGTTCAGCAGACAAGTAAAACAGCTGGTCAGTATTTGGAAATGAGCTTTGACATTGCTCTGGTGGATGGACAAATGAACTTGGTGTTCTCTGGCATGAAGCCTAATATCAATGCAATGGTGATTACTAAGCAGCCAGATCGTCCTGCTAATGAATTGCCTACAGTTTATATTGCGGGTGATTCCACTGTGCAGACTTACGATCCTTACTGGATACCACAGGCTGGCTGGGGACAAATGATTCCTGATTTCTTTAGTGAGGAAGTAACGTTTAAGAATCACGCTATCGGAGGCCGCAGCTCTAAGTCATTTATTGTAGAGGGGCGGCTGGATGAAGTACTGCGAAAGATACAGCCAGGTGATTATTTCCTTATCCAATTTGGCCACAATGACGCAACGATCAGTGTTCCTGATCGGTATGCCTCTCCAGCAGATTACAAAAATTATTTAAAAACGTATGTCGAGGGTGCCAGACAAAGAGGAGCGACTCCGATTCTGGTGACCCCGATGGGCCGCAGAGATTATAATGCTGCCACGGAAAAATTTAATGTGAGTTTCCCTGAATATGTGCAGGCGATGAAAGAGGTAGCCAATGAGCTGCATGTGGAAATGGTTGATCTTAGCGCGCTAAGTGTCGCTTATTACAATTCGATTGGTTTTGCAGCTACACGCTCTGTATTCCTTCACCTCGATGCAGGGATATATGGTGCTTTCCCGAATGGGTCAGCAGACGATACTCACTTTCAAGAGTACGGAGCGATTCAAATGGCTCGTCTGTTGGCCAAAGGAATAGAGCAATTAAACATTCCGCTCTCCAGCTTTGTACAGGACATTAAGCAGCCAGAAACAGTGCCTGCCAAGCCACAAGGTCTTGTAGCGGGAAGTATCAGTAATGCAGGTGCAGTACTGAAATGGGATAAAGTAGAGGGTGCTGATATTTATAAAATCTATCGTAAGCTAGCGTCCGAAGCTGAAACTGCTTACGCATTGGCGGGAACTGCCACTGTTCCAACTTTAACATTAAGCGGAATGGCGGAAGGTAACAGCTACTCCGTTCGAGTGACTGCAGTAAATGGGTTAGGAGAGTCTGAGCCTTCAGATGAAGTTAAGCTGACTACGAAGTCCGCTCAATATCGTTATGATTTTGGACCTGTTGGCTCACCCGTTGCCGCCGGTTATACGGAAGTGAATCGTAATGTACTTTATACAACAGAACGTGGTTATGGCTTGTCCTCAAGTGAAGGTATGAGTGATCGAGATCGCGGTAGTGCAACTGATGCCCTTCGTAGAGATTTCGTGATCTATTTTGGAGGCTCGTATGAATTTAAAGTTGATTTACCGAATGGTTATTATTCCGTTAAGACCTATACCGGAGATTGGATTGGTTCTACCAAGACGAATGTAGCGATTGAAGGCAAAGATTATGGAACAGTCTCTTCAGGTAAGGAAAATATTGCTGAGAAGCTGTATAACCAGATCGCTGTCAAAGACGGTCAGATGAATCTTGTTTTTAGTGGCACAACGGCTCATCTCAATGGACTGGAAATCACACCGCTATTATTAGCCCCAACGAATCTGAAACTGGGTAGTCTGGACTTAAACAATGAGCCTATTACAGCTAATCTTTCTTGGGATGGTATGGATGGTGCGCTAAAATACCGAGTGTATCGTCAGGCAACGGTTGCGAATAGTTCAGAGCTGCTGGGCGATACAACAGAGCCGCTTTACACAGATACCACTGCGGATATCGGTATGGAATACATCTATACGGTAACTTCGGTGGACAGCACGGGACTGGAATCCGTAACATCTAATGCCTTAAAGGTGTCTATGATTGATCCAGCTGTAGCAAAAGCAGCCGTACCTAGTGGTCTAGCAGTACAATCTACGAACAAAAATGATGTGACCTTTACGTGGAATGAGGTATCAGATGCAAGGATGTTCAATATTTATCGTGCGAAATCCGCGGATGGTGAGTTCATTCTAATCGGCAAATCATTCGAAGCTTCATACACAGACACGACCATTTTAAGTACAATTCCTTACTATTACAAAGTTGCCTCGGTAAATGCAGGCGGTATCTCTGATCTTTCCGCTTCGCTGGAAACCTCAGCGGTGACAACGCTATACCGGAAGATGGAAGCGCTGGATCGTGCGCCTGTTGCGGTTAAGACAGATGCGGGTATTTATATCAGCTGGCGGATGTTAGGTCTGGATTCAGAATCGATTGGATTCAATCTGTATCGTGGGAAAGAGAAGCTAAATGATTCGTTAATTACGCAAAGCACGAACTATCTCGACACTTCCGGTACAGCTGACGCCAAATACAGAATTACATCAGTAATCAATGGAGTCGAAAAAGCGGCTTCGGAAGAATTCAGCGTATGGCAGAAGCAATACCTATCTATCCCCTTGCAAAAACCAGCAGATGATTACACCAAAGATGGTCAGCCTTATACGTATAGTGCAGGGGATGCAAGTGTAGGGGATGTGGATGGTGATGGGGTGTACGAAATCATCATGTTATGGTCGCCTTCGAACAGCAAAGATAATTCCCAGGCAGGTTACACAGGACTAGTCTATATGGATGCTTATAAGCTAGATGGTACACGTTTATGGCGGATTAATTTAGGGCCTAATATTCGTGCGGGCGCGCATTATTCACCATTCATGGTTTACGATTTGGACAGTGATGGTCGTGCTGAGATTATGCTGAAGACAGCAGATGGTACGGTTGATGGTCAAGGTACTGTGATCGGTGATGCTAGTGCAGACTATCGCAATAGCTCGGGTTATGTGCTCCTCGGCAATGAGTATTTAACAGTGTTCGAAGGGGCAACAGGCCGGGCTGTGGATACGGTTAGTTATGATCCGCCGCGTGGTGACGTAGGTGCTTGGGGCGATGCCTATGGTAATAGGGTGGACCGCTTTTTAGCCGCCGTAGCTTACTTAGATGGTGAACAGCCAAGCGTGATTTTTAGCCGTGGATATTACACAAGAACTGTACTTGCAGCGTATAACTATCGCGGAGGTAAGCTAGAGAAGGTATGGCGATTTGATAGTAATGAAGAAGGGTATGGCGATTACGCAGGGCAAGGAAACCATAACCTTTCAGTAGGAGATGTAGATGGTGACGGCAAGGACGAAATAACCTTCGGCGCGATGGCGATCGATGATGATGGATTGCCACTGTATAATACAAAGCTTGGTCATGGGGATGCGATCCATTTCGGAGATCTTGATCCTACCAGACCGGGGTTGGAGGTCTTTGATGTACATGAGCATACCGATTCCAAGTATGGTATTGAAATGCGTGATGCAGCTACAGGGGAAACCATATGGGGTGTGTTCACGGGAATTGATACTGGACGCGGAATGTCAGCAGATATTGACCCGCGTTATACCGGTGAAGAGGTATGGGCTGCAACGATTACCAATGAGGTGCAGATTCCTGTTACAGGCATATATAGTGCACAGGGAGAGCTAATCACGAATAAGCTGCCTTCTTCTACGAATTTTGGCATTTGGTGGGACGGTGATCTTTTACGTGAATTGCTGGATTCTAATCGAGTGGATAAGTGGGATTATACCAACCAGACAACAGCTAATTTGTTGACGGCAACTGGAGCCTCTTCTAATAATGGCACCAAGGCGAATCCAAGCTTGCAGGCGGATCTGTTCGGGGATTGGCGTGAAGAAGTGATCTGGCGAGCAACGGACAGTTCTGAATTACGAATCTATACAACAACGGATATGACAGATTATCGTATTCGCACTTTGATGCATGATCCGATCTACCGACTGGGAGTGGCTTGGCAGAACGCGGGTTATAATCAACCTCCGCATCCTGGATTTTTTCTTGGCGAAGGCATGGAACAATCAGCAGCACCTAAAATTCAATATGTAGGCTCGCCTGTGGAAACAGAGGACACTACGACGCCTGTAATCACTGGTTTACCTTCTATTCAAATGAGTGAATCGGATATCTTGAAGGTACAGGTCGTAGCAGAAGATCCTGAGTCTGGTATTCGTAGTCTGGATATCACCTTTGATGGAAAAGAAGTTGTCTATGGAGATGAGATTCCACTCAAAGGACTTGCGGGATCGCATACGTTCATCGCAACAGCTGTGAATAACGCTGGACTCTCGACGACTGAACAAGTAATTGTGGTCGTAAGTGGACCTCAGAAGGCAACAGGAGTTCCGGGACAACCGGTTCTATCCAATAACAATGGGCAGGATACAGGACTCTTGGACGGGGATTACAAAATCACAATGAATATGTGGTGGGGCAATAACGGTACGGTCTACAAGCTTTATGAGAACGGTACCTTGATTGACACGCAAACCTTACGTGACGACTCCCCAACCGCACAGACCGCAGTGACTAGTGTTACTGGAAAAGAAAACGGTACCTACACCTACACGGCTGAGCTAACCAATTCTTTTGGAACAACGGTATCTACTTCTCATGTGGTTACTGTGAAGGATGCTGCGCCAGGTAAGCCAGTGTTATCTAATGACAACTGGGATGGTGATGGAGAGTATAAAGTGACCATGAATCTATGGTGGGGGATGAACGGCAAAGTGTATCGCTTGTATGAGAATGGAGTGCTGATCGATACACAGACTTTAACAGCAAATACTCCGAATGCCCAAACGGCTTCTACTTCGATCACGAATCGATCTCCGGGTGTTTATGAATACCGTGTAGAACTGATGAATGATCAAGGCGTTAGTGAAAGTACAGTTATGAAAGTCTCGGTAAAATAATTAAGCAATAGTTAAAAAAGCGCCTACGTCGGTAATATCCGGCTAGGCGCTTTTTGAGATTATCTAAGATTTAAAGGATTCTGCAAGACTATTTCCACTATCATCGTCATATGAATCTAAACAACGAATGATAGGGAGGATTGTAATCATGGAATTGACGGATATTATCTCTAAGATTGTGGTAGTCATACATGTTATAGCGGCCATAGTGGGAATTGGACCAGCTTTTGTGCTGCCAATACTGACAAGCTCTGCCAAGACAGGCAGCCAGCTTCGTTTTGTATTTGGCATGATGAAGACAATCAACAGATTCCCTAAAACGGGTGGGATTACCCTGATCGTTACAGGCATTTTGTTAATGATCATTGATAAAATGGGCTTGTCGGTGTTGTGGATCAATCTTTCGTTATTATTTTTTATCGTGATAGAAGTCATTATTATTGGATTTGTTGAGCCTCGATTGAAAAAGCTGACCCAGCTCGTGATGGCGAGTGAAGGCGACGAAATCCCTGTAGGCTACACCGCCGCTATGAACAAGATCGCTCCGTTAGAAGCAGCTGTTCATGTGCTCACTATCGTCATTATTATATTAATGGTAGTAAAGCCGGTATAAGATCGAAGCGTCTATTCTCAATGATCTCTTCATAATCGCGAATGAGTCCATCAAAAATGCTCTCCCACGAGCGGCCGAGCGCCAGCTGTCGCCCCTCATAACCCATAGCAGCCAGCTTTTGGGGTTGCTCTATACATGCACAAATCTCACGAATAAAAGCATCCGGGGAACGAGGTGGGGCGATTATTCCGGTGCGACCGGGTGTAACCAGATCCTTCACCCCGCCTTCATTTACGGCGAGGACAGGCAGTCCAGAGGCCATGGCTTCAAGGACAACATTACCGAAGGTTTCCGTACTGGAAGGGAATACGAATAGATCAGCTGAGGCATACAATTGGGCAAGCTCTTCACCGTGTTTGTAGCCCGTAAACGTGACATTTTGCGGCGCCTGCGCCCGCATCTCTGATAATAAGGGACCGTCTCCGACAACTAACCAATGTACCTGAGCTTGCATAGACTCGGGCAATTGCTGCATGGCGAGAGCAAGGGTGTTGATATCTTTTTCAGGAGCAATCCTTCCCACGTACAGAAGTAATATCGGTGCGGTAATTCCGTAACGATCACGGACCTGATGGCTGCGTTTTTTCGGAGTGTAGAGATTGCAGTCGATGCCTCTAGACCAAAGCTTCAAACGTTGAAAACCTTGAGCTTGTAGGGAATCGAGTGTTTCATTGGAGGGAGCGAAGGTAGCATCGCAGGACCGATGAAACCACTTCATGTACTTCCAATAAAGAGGAACAATTTTTTTCATCCGATAATATTCAAGATAGCGATCAAAATGGGTATGATAGGAGGCGACATGAGGCAGGCCAAGCTTTCGCGCATAGCGAAGGCCGCATAGACCAATATTGAATGGAGTAGCCAAATGAAGCAGATCGGGTCGAAAAGCTTTTAGCTCTGACTGGATGGAGGACATATTCGGCAGCGCGAGTCTACATTCCGGGTATAAGAAAAAGGGGATACTGGTAATGGGACGTATGGGATCGGCATAACTGTCTTCAGGAGCAGATTTCGGCGAAAATAGCAGATGCTCGATACCTCGCCGGTTCAAATGAGTGGTTAAGCGCTGAAGCGTAAGTGAGACACCATTCGTTTGCGGAAGAAATGTGTCTGTAAATAAAGCAAGACGGATAGAACCCCTCCCAGGTACTCTTGATGTCTTGATCATAACAGCCCATTATTTCATGGAGGTCAAACGGATGTTAAACAGAATATAAAAATCCACTGCACAAGGTAATGAGGTGTACAGTGGATTTTTTTGTATGAGATCTTATATTTACACTTCTTCATATATCTGCTGTATAAAAGCGATGCTTTCTCTTAGATGCGATTCAGGAGTACTCTCTAAGATGCCCTGAATATGCGGACGCTCGTATTTCATATAACGGAGAATCGGCTCAAACTCAAGCCAGCCCTGACCTACAGGAACAATTTTGATGGCTCCATCTTGCACGATAAAATCTTTTAAATGAATGATGGCAATTCGATTTCCTAAGAGCTTCAAAGCTTCCATAATAATTGCTTCCTGATGCAAGTAATTTGTAGGTGACATTAGATTTGCGCAATCCAATATGATCTGAAGATTATTAGAAGGAATCTCATCCAGCAGTCGGCGAGTTAAGGAAGCGGAATACAGCGGATGATGAAGTCCTGCTTCAATACCTACCGTCACACCAAAACGTTCGGCCTCTGCGACCATTAGCTTTACCGAAGTAACGACCTGTTGAAAAGCTTCTTCTGTAAAATTATTTGTGGTATACCCAAGTCCCATACTTCCGGTTTCCGTACCTACTAGACTAGCACCGAAATCTCTGGCCAAGCGAAGATGGGTATTGAACTCGGCTAACGCTTGTGCCCGTTTGTATGGATCGGTGTCTACAATATTAACGTAACAGCCAAGCACCGCAATCTGAATACCAGCCTGTCTAAAGGCATTTCCGTAATAACTAGCTGTTCCAGGGCTTATAGCAGTCAGACTCGGAGTGCTGTCAGGAAAAGATTTCTTAAGTGCAAACTGAATATGAGCGAAATTATAAAACTGAAGCTTCTCAATTAAATCCTTCAATGGAACTTGTGTGAAATCATGTGCTCGAACACCTAGGTGCAGGGGAATACTCATATGATCGATCGCTCCTATTAGTATTGTTGTTTGTGAGGTGCTAATTTATCCCAGTCAAAGGTAACCCCAGTGCCTGTTACTTCAGGCGCAACTGCCATCCCATTGTCTTTGTTAATCACTAGCGGACGTGTAGTGTATTGATCGATAGGGAAGCTATGCATTTCGAGATAACCTGCATTTGGCATAGCTGCTAATAAACTAACGTGTAATTCCTGCATCCCATGTGTGGAAACGGAAAGGTTATAGGCTTGTGTTAAGTGAGCTACCTTTAACCAGCCCGTAATTCCGCCTATATTGGAAGCATCCGGTTGAGGGAAATCTACATGGCCATATTGCAGCATGTGATGGAATTCGGTTAAGGTCCGAAGGTTTTCTCCGCCTGCAACAGCAATGCCTGATTCTTCTGCAATACGCGCATAGCCGGCATAATCTTCCGGAATCGTTGGTTCTTCTAAGAAGAGGATATCGTATTTTAAAAATTCACGAGCGGCTTTAATCGCTTTTTCTACACTCCAGCTCATATTCGCATCGACCATAAAGGCCACATCTGGACCGATTAATTGGCGCACCGCTGTCACTCGTTCCACATCTTCAGCTAATGTTTTTTGTCCTAGTTTAATTTTGACAGCCTGGAGGCCCATATCTAGGTATTTTTGATTGTTGAGGAGGAGCTTTTCTAATGGGAAATTCAAATCAATCGCTCCGCCATAACATTTGACTTCATTGCTTGCGCCACCCAGAAGTTTGTAAAGCGGTTCATCTGCTTTCTTCGCACGTAAATCCCATAAAGCGATGTCACATGCTGCAATGGCGAAGCTAGCCAGACCCCCGCGAGCAACATAATGTATTCCCCAGTTCATCTGCTCCCAGATACTTTCCACACAGCTAGCATCCTTACCGATTAAAATCTGAGTTAATTCATTCGCAATTAGTGAGCAGATCGCTTTGCCGCCAAATCCGCCAGTATAGGTATAACCTACCCCTTCACGACCGTCATCGGTTCTAATTTTGACAATGGGAACTTCAAAGTGAGTGTGCAGTCCGTGTTTAGCGTCCTCCATGATTTCCGGCAAAGGGATACGATAGTACTCTGTAATAACTTCTTTAATTAGAGACATCTGTGATCACTCCTTGTAGTAGTTGTTGTAAGTCTGTTAATGGTAAGGCAGTAGATTGTTCAATAGCCTGAACCACAAGTCTGGCGATGTGCTGAGCACCTTGATCAGAGAAATGAGTATCATCCATAACTCCATTTGGGTAATTCGGATGTGCTTTTTCAGGCAAATGCATGAATAAATTTTTGGATTCTTCAACACCTAACGAACGATAGAGCACTTGCGAAGCTGCGAAAATATCAAGCAGTGGTGTTTGCGTTTCTTCAGCTACCTGCTTCATAGCCTCGGGATAAGCGCCTACTGCAAGCGGGTCAAGCTCTCCATCGGAGTTGAAGCGGCGGCGACTTACAGAGGTTAGTAGAACCGGAGTCCCGCCTAACTGCCGAGCAGCTTCAATATATTGAATTAGGTTGCGGCGATATTCAGTGTCGGGATCAGTGTAACGCAAAGGATCTTCTTTTTTCTCATCGTTATGTCCAAATTGAATGAAGAGGTAGTCACCGGTCTTGAAGTCTTTAAGGATGTCCTCCAAACGGCCGTCAGTTATAAAGGATTTGGTACTGCGACCATTAATGGCGCGATTCTCGATTCGAACAGAAATCCCAAAATAACCTTGCAGGTATTCTCCCCAGCCAGTCATAGGTTTTTCTCCAGCGCCTTTGATAGCCGCAGTGGAATCTCCCGCGATAAATAATGTGGGTGTCATAGGATCTTCTCCTTGAATGTAGTGGTGTTTACTTAGCCATTTCTCAGAAAGGGAAAGCCATTGCTGGCAATGAGGATGTTCTTAAGCAAGCCTTAAACCATGCCGTCCTTATTCTCCACAGGAACGCTGGCATCATTTGCTGTAGTCCATATAAAAGTTGGAGGTGATAGAGAAGTCATCTGTGATTCTGAGGAGTAGGCGTGAAGCTCAGCTTGTGTTGGGCGGTCTCCCAGGCGTTGCAAGAGGATAAAGGGTGAGTAGTGAGGTTTCCAGAGAGAGCTCGGTTTGTTCTGCATGGTTGGAATGTACACGGAAGCTCAACATTGTGTTCCAATTCCTCCTTAAAAGATTATATGCACACGTTAACATATTTTAGAAAAAAAGAGAGACTCTTTTTTTTGATTCCACCTGAACAATAGTTCTCTCTTTTTACATTGATTCGTCAAAGGTGGATTTAAGTTTTGTGCCAGCGTTGTGATCCCGGTATTGTCCGGGTGTCATACCCTCCTGCTTACGGAAAGAGCGAATGAAGTTCTGAGAGTTGTTATATCTTAATTTGGCTGCAATATCTTTAATGGGCATATCAGTTTCCTTCAGCCATTTTTTCGCCATTTTAAATCGGTACATCGTTAAATATTCGCTGAAATAGTACTGAGTCTCCTTACGGAAGACGCTGCTGATATAGTTGGCATTATAATGCAGACGTGAAGCACATTCTTCTAAAGTAAGGTCTGTATCGTAATCATGTTGTATCAAATCGATGATCTTCTCTGAGATGTTGTGGTATTGAGCATTTTGTCTGCTGTTAAAAATCTTGATCATCGGATAAATGACCATGCTCCAGAACCAATCTTCAATCTCCGTTACAGTATGGAGGTCATGCAGCTCCTCAAATATGGAACCATTAGCATGATAAATTTGATTTAAGCTAATACCGGATTCCTGCATCATAATGAGTAAATTATTGAGTAAGCGCGTCAACGGGATCTGGTATTCCTGTGGTGAAAGCTCATGAGCAAAGATAGATTTGAAGAGCAAATGAATGAGTTCTTTTGCTTTATCTGTTTCAGCTAATTTGATAGCGTCCAGTAAGTCATTTTCTTTATGAGTAGGGTAGTTCAAATTCAGATAGTGCTTGCCAGAGTTAATATTTTCATACTGGATAATGACACCTTTACCAAGTTTGATCCGATGCTTCAGTGCTTCGAGTCCCTCTCTGTAAGCCGTGGATAATTTATCGAAGGTGTTGAAGGGAAGGCTCAGACCAATGCTCACCTGAAGCTTTAGGTAGTTGTTTATTTCCTGCTGCAGCTTCTCCGTTAATGAATATAATGTCTTGTGAAAAGACTTGGTATCACTGTCTGGACTCCCCAATAAGACGACTACTGCATGATCCATAATTACTGGTGCCAGTCGTTGTTCAGGGCAGACTAACTCTTCGATTATATTGTGGGCAGCGAATAATAAGAGATTAAGATCTTTTTTCTCATAGCTGGAATCATCGGCAAAATCAATCGACAACGTAATCACAGCCATCGTCTTCCATTCTTCGAGCTGCTTATGGTAGCCGAATTGTTCCAGCTCTTCATGCAGATCGCGCTTCTTAACGTTGCCATGGAAAGCATTGATTAGGAAGAAGGTACGCACCTGTTGAATATGCTGACGGACTTCTTTTTCCAGCTGTGATTTGGATTGGAATAAAGAATGAACTTGTTCTCCAATAATCTGAAATTCATTCGTGTGTCTGGATTTAATGTCCGGTTTGCGTTGGCCCATTTGATTGAGTAGTCTTTCAATGGGAGTGTACATCCGTCTTGAACCGATCCATGCCAAGAGAATAGACAATAGAAGCATAAAGCTACACACGAATATCGTAAACAGGCTAATTTTTTTGGATTCTTTCGTTAAACTTTCCATGGATGTGACCGAAAGATAGACCCAGCCATTCATCTGAGAGCGCATGTAAGTGACGGAGTAATCCTTCTTGTGGATCCTGGTCTTAAACTGACCTGAAAGTTTAGATGGATTAGTAATGAATGAATCTTCTGTAAATCCGCCTTCTTTCATTGGTTTCCCGATCAAGTTGCGGTCCGGATGGAGCAGGAATCGACCTGTCTTATCCAGAACGATAATATCATCGAGTGGCTGTACATCCGAGTTAATGAAATCCTGAAGACTGCAGACAGGAATATTAGCTAAGGCAAGCCCATATTTTTGCAGCTTATTGGTTGGGAGTTTCTTGATAAGACTAATGCTGTAGTTACAGCCTGTGACGTTAATGCTTTCCTCACTGTAAAATATGGAGGACGGGTTCAGGATCCACGAGGTATCTTCGGCAATATTCATCAGGTTGGTGAGCTGCGCATGGTCCTTGTACTCATTTAAGCGATAAACACCAGAATTTTTGATCATCCAATTTTGCTGCTGATTTAATAAGATGACATCTTCCAGCTTCGTATCGAAGGACTGCATATTGCGAATTTCGTTTCTTAAATCATTGTATAAAATGAAATCGGTTTCATTTAAAGGGTTGTTTAGTGCTTTCTTTAATACACTAGAATTGATCACTTGGTTTAATGTTTGATTGACAGTTGTTAACTTATGTTCTACATTTGAGGTGATTTGTAAGATTAATTCCATTTTGCTGTTGTTAACGTTTTTTTGAATTTCTTTTGAAGATGTGAAATATGAAAAAGAACCGATGAACAATACAGGCAGCGTGCTAATTACAAAGGCAAACATCGTTAGCTTACTTAGAAAGCTTAATGGTCTCACGGGACTCAGCACCTTTACTTATGTAGAAGTAGACACTTGATCTAAGTGTATGTAACTTGGTATGAAATAACAATAATCATCTCGTTCTGTGATAATCATTAGCTCTAATTATGCTTATAAATTGTAAAATTTTCAAGATATAGAGTGATAATCCTTACAATACCTAGGAGGCCACAGAAATGTCTAAAGTATCTATGGGTAAAAGGGCAACGCTGTATTTCTGCTTATTTACCATGCTCGTCTTCTCTTTTTTAAGCGCTTGCAACGATAAGGAATCTGCCGAAGCCGGCCCAGTAGTATCTCCCACGAGCATCTCAATTTTGGCACCCCTTCATTTTCCACAACAGCCTTCGAAAGAAATTATGGCAGAGATCGAAAGACTGACAGGTGTGAAGCTCGATATAAGGTGGGTTCCAGAGGGGGTCTACACGGATAAGATGAACACGGCGCTTACGACCAATTCCCTGGGAAAGGTCACATTTGTAAAATTCTCAGACTACAATCTGGTGAAAAATGCTATTCGTTCGGATGCCTTTTGGGAGATCGGCCCCTATCTTCAGGAGTTCTCCAATCTTAAACAACTGAACCCCGCTATTCTTAAGCAGACTTCTGTAGATAGTAAGATCTATGGCCTATATACGGAACGCCCCTCTTCCAGACAGGGGGTCATTATTCGTAAGGATTGGCTCGACAATCTCCATCTAAGTAATCCACAAACACTGGATGAACTGTATGAAGTTATGAGGCAATTTACATACAACGATCCAGATCAGAATGGCAAACAGGATACCTTCGGATTAGTCGATCGAAATGATCTTGTGTATGGGGTATTCAAGACATTAAGTTCGTATTTTGGCACCCCGAATAATTGGAAACTAGAGAATCATCAATTCGTTCCTGAATTTGTGACCGCTGAGTATATGAACACCATGAATTTCATGAAGAAATTATATGATGAGAAAATTATTAATCAGGATTTCGCCTTAACGAGCAAAGAAGTACAACGTGATAAGTTCATTAATGGTATTGCTGGTGTATTTATTGGCAGTATGACAGATGTAAAGCGGCTGTCTATTGAAGCTCAGAATTTGAATCCAAAGGCAGAACTTACGTTAATCAATCGGATCGAAGGGCCAGTAGGATATAAGGTGTGGTCGATACCCAATTATAATGGACTCTATCTCTTCTCCAAAAAAGCCATTGCTACGGAGGATGAACTCCGCGAGGTACTCGAATTCTTTGATCGAACCATGGATAAAGATGTAGCGAATATAATGATGTATGGGTTTGAAGGGCGCCATTATAAGCTTGAGGGAGGGAAAATCATTCTTCCCGAGGAAACCTCAGAACTGCGGGTGCAAGAAGTAAATCCGTTATATTCTTTGATGATTGCAGATATTAGTAATAAGAACATTATGGAGGTGGCTCAGAAGGAGCAATTGACCTCACTTGCAGATCAGCTAAGTAAAGATAATGAATCTTTTCTGGTCGACGATCCGACCGTGTCTTTAAGCTCATCCACCTATGATGAGAAAAATGTGGAATTGTCTACAATCATTGTGGATGCTACGTACAATTACATACTAGGCAATATAACCGCTGAGGGATTCCAGAAGGAAGTTGAGAAATGGAGAGCTAGCGGAGGAGATCAGATTATTAAGGAATATGGTGAGGCTGAGCTTGGGATAGAAAAGTAAATAGGTTAGATAATCTTTGATCCACTGCGGATGACGCGGTGGATTTTTTTGTGTTATCACCATAATCATTTGATCAGATCCCTTTAAGAACGGGGCTTTATGGGGAAATGATTGTTTTCGTAACCTTGCCGACGATGTAACGTGGAACTCGTAACCAATACAAATTATGGAGGTCAAAATGGTATGAAGAAGAAATCCTTCACCATGTTGTTGACGGCACTGTTAGCGTTCAGCACATTGTTAGCTGGATGTGGTGGTAACAACAACAATCAAGCAAGTTCTGAAACTGCAAGTGGTGAGAGCACTGCTAAGCCGGTTGAGACAGAAGCACCTAAAGAAGAAGTGAAAGCAGGACCAACAGAAATTAAGATTATGCTTCCATTAAATATTCCAGAGACCCCGCCTGATACGATTAAGCTTGAACTTGAAAAATTGACCAACACGAAGCTGACCTATCAATTTTTCCCGGCTGATACTTATGAAGAAAAACTTAATTCATCTTTTGCAACCGGCTCACTGCCGCAAGTGACGTACTTGAAGAATCAGACAACCTTCATTCAGATGAAAGAAGCGATAAAAGACGGACAATTCTGGGAAATAGGTCCGCTATTAAGCGAGTTTCCTAATTTGAGTAAATTGAAACCAGAAATTCTGAATAACACGAAAGTGGACGGCAAGCTGTACACCTTATATATCGGCCGCCCTCTAGCACGTCAAGGTATCATTTACAGAAAAGACTGGGCTGATAAATTAGGACTTGCTGCACCAGCAAATGTTGATGAATTATTCGAAATGGCTAAGGCCTTCACGGAACAAGATCCAGACGGTAATGGACAGAAAGATACTACAGGTATTATTGACCGTAATGAGTTGACCTATGGAGCTTTCAAAACTGTCTCTTCTTGGTTCGGAACACCGAACACCTGGGGAGAGAAGGATGGAGAATTAGCGCCTGAATTTACATTCGATGAATATTTCGACACGATGGACTTCTTCAAAAAAGCTCGTGATGGCGGATACATTAATCAAGATTTCGCTGCTACCAGTAAAACAGATGCTGTAAATATGTTTAAGGCTGGAAAGGGTGGACTGTATATTGGGGGCTCCATGCAAGATATTGATTCCCTCAATAAAGATACTATTAAGAATAACCCTGATGCTGTTTTGGATGCGCATAGTATGGTTGCAAGTCCAGATGGAAAGTATGCTCAATGGATGATTCCAGGCTATAACAATGTTGTCTTGTTCCCAAAATCTGCTGTGAAGGATGAGGCAGAACTCAAGAAGATTCTTGCTTTCTTTGATCAAATGATGACCCCAGAAGTAGCTAATTTGATGTATTGGGGAATCGAGGGTACTCACTATACCGTTGAAGACGGTAAAGCGAAAGCTACAGATGACAAAGAATTGATTGAACGTGAAGTAAAAGGATATAAGGACAGCGTTATCGGCGAAGCTGAAACCAATGGAATGTACGAGAACTATAACACGCTGCCAGGAAGAATTCATGCGGATCAATTGGTTCTTGAGAATGTCAAGGTGGGGGTACCAGATCCAACAGCTGCGATGGATTCGGCTACGTACACAGAAAAAGGTGTTGAGCTTCAACAGATTATTACCGATGCAACTTATAAATATATCTATGGACAGATCGACAAAGCAGGGTTCGAAAAAGAAGTTGAGAACTGGAAGAACCGTGGTGGAGCTAAGATTATTGATGAGTACAACGCATTGTATAAGAAATAAAACCTAGCTGAAAAGGTTGTTGATTTTGTTTCAACAACCTTTTCTCTTCATAGTCACATGGAGAAATAAAGAGTTTGAATAAAGAAGGAGAAAGGAAGAGAATCATGCAGGAACTCACCGCACAGCCCAGTCCAGCTCCACAAATAAAGCGTGAGACTTACAAGAGCAGCAGTGAACTTAAAAAGCGTCTGTGGAGAAATAAATGGCTCTACGTCATGCTAACACCGGGAGTGCTATATTTTATTATTTTTAAATATTTTCCTATGTACGGACTAATTATCGCCTTTCAAGATTACAAACCTTATCAAGGAATAACAGGCAGTAACTGGGTAGGAATGAAGCATTTCAGCAGGTTGTTCACAGAGCCGGATTTCTTAAATATTTTAGTGAACACACTTGTGCTTTTCGGATTAAACATTCTTATCTATTTTCCAATGCCGATTATTCTTGCCCTGATGTTGAATGAACTTCAAGGCAGCTTTTTCAAAAGAACCTTTCAGACGATCTTCTATTTGCCCCATTTTCTGTCGTTGGTTATCATCGTCTCCATTTCTTTTGTAATGGTTACGATGGATGGAGGAATTATCAACGAGCTACTTTCCTATTTCGGATTTGAAAAAATTAATTTCCTGCTGAATCCTGGATGGTTCAGGCCCATGTATATTATTCAGGTGATTTGGAGAGAAGCAGGCTGGGGAACGATTATTTATTTAGCTTCCATAGCTGCCATTGATCCAGGACTTTACGAAGCATCACGTATGGATGGAGCTGGACGACTCAGACAAGTCTGGCATATTACACTTCCAGCGATTAGAGGCGTAATTATCACATTATTTATTTTGAAAATTGGTTCCGTTCTGGATCTTGGATTTGAACATGTGTTTCTGCTGCTTAACTCCATGAATCGAGAAGTTGCGGAAATTATCGATACGTATGTATATACTGCTGGTCTGAGACAGGGGCAGTTTAGTTACAGTACAGCCATTGGATTCTTCAAATCAATTGTCGGCTTGATCATGGTTATGTTGGTGAATAAAGCATCTAAGAAAATGGGAGAAGAAGGCGTTTATTGATATGTTGTGGGAGGAATAGAAATGGTAGAAGATAAAACAATCAGTGGCAGAATTTTTTCTGCTATAAACTTCACGCTGCTTGCGATCATTGCTTTAATAACTGTGCTCCCCCTTGTTCACGTTGTAGCAGGCTCTTTCACAACGAGTGCAGAACTAGCTTCTAGTAAGTTTGTACTGATCCCAAAGGTATGGAGTCTGGAAGCATACAAGTTCATCTTTTCAACGAATACAATATTTAAAGCCATGGGTGTTTCCATTGGTGTTACGGCAGTCGGTACTTTCCTTAGTTTGTTTATAACTTCTTTGATGGCCTACGCTCTTACCAGAAGAGATCTGGACGGACGTAAAGTGGTTAACTTTATGGTTGTGTTCACGATGCTCTTTCATGGTGGAATGATCCCAACCTTCCTCGTGGTAAAGGAATTGGGACTAATAGACAGTTATGCAGCGCTTATTCTTCCTTCAGCAATTAGTGCGTTTAACATGATCATTTTGAGAAATTTTTTCCAGAATATACCTGAAGGTTTGGAGGAGTCGGCCAAAATTGATGGTTGCAACGACTTCGGAATATTATTTCGAATTGTATTGCCATTATCCTTACCTGCGTTAGCGACTATCGGATTGTTCTATGCGGTTACGTATTGGAATACTTACATGAATGCGATTCTGTATTTGGATGATAGTTCGAAGTGGCCAATACAGGTTCTGCTCAGACAAATTGTTGTCCTTGCCAGCGGTATGGATCACAGCTCTACACTGGATACAACTGTTCCACCGCCAGACCAAACAATTAAAATGGCTGTTATCGTTGTTGCTACTTTACCAATAGTTTGTGTATATCCATTCATACAGAAGCATTTTGCCAAAGGTGCCATGTTAGGTTCTATGAAGGGCTAATAAGAGGAAGAGAGAGATTATTCTTTGGAAGGAGCTTGGAGATGACTGGCAGGATACCAACAACACCAATGGATTGGGCAAAAAAGGCATGCGATTCTTTAATGGATACTTATAGAGCGGGAGAGCTTCCTCCAGCACATCGTTGGCATTACCATCAAGGTGTATTTCTGTGTGGGATGGAGCTTTTGTGGAGTGCTTATCAAGAAGACCGCTATATTAACTATATTCAGGAATACGTGGATGATTTGGTAGATGAATATGGTAACTTTTATTTCGCCCGCGATGAGCTGGATGCTGTTCAAGCTGGACAACTACTGTTTAATCTTCATAAACGGACAGGTAAACTCAAGTATCGCATTGCTGCGGAGAAGCTGAGGAATTTATTGCTTACGTTAAACAAAACCTCTGAAGGTGGGTATTGGCATAAGGATAAATATGCTAACCAAATGTGGTTAGATGGGCTTTATATGGCAGGCGTATTCTCGTTAAAATATGCTAATGTCTATGGCGATCCTAGCTTGCGTGATACAGTTCTCCATCAAGAGATGTTAATGCGTAAGTACATGAAAGATGAGACAACCGGGTTATTGTATCATGCTTGGGACGAGAGCCGCCGGATGCCATGGTCAAACCCGGAGACAGGGTGCTCACCGGAATTTTGGAGCAGATCGCTGGGCTGGTATGGTCTCGCATTGTCGCAATTTCTTGATCTGTTGGCCGTCCAAGACCCAGCCCGAGCTGAATTATCTTCTACTTTACGTGATTTTGTTGATGCCCTTATTCGTTATCAAGATCCGGTAAGTGGACTTTGGTATCAGGTCGTAGATAAGGGGCATGAGCCGGATAATTGGCTGGAGGCCTCAGGTTCATGTTTATTCGTCTACACAATTGCCAAAGCAGTGAAGCATGGCATTGTAAGTGATGTGGAAGTCGCTACAGCCGCGGCTAAAAAAGGGTATGAAGGGTTAATCCAAATCATTCAGTGGGATGAGCAGGATAGGTTGATTTTGCCGGACATCTGTATCGGTACTTCGGCTGGGGATTACGAGAGTTACGTCACTAGACCTAAAGTTAAAAATGATTTACATGGCGTAGGCGCGTTGGTGATGGCTTGTGTTGAGATGGAGAGCTTAATCCAAGGGTGATTCGATTGAATTCTTACTAGACAATGACTTGATTCTCTGGGACTGAGAATCAAGTCCTATTATTTTGTGGGAGAAGGTAGTTCTTAAATTTAATGATAATCAGGGGGTTGGGATGAAGAGATCACATTGGGCAATCCGCACAGCAGACTCAATCATGGCGAGGACACCAAAGCTCTATGAAGATAAAGGCTACAACGGAAGCTGGACGTATGACTATGGTGTCGTATTGAATGGATTTGAATGGCTTTGGAAGCAAACCGGTGATGCGAAGTATCTGCAATTCATTCAAGATCAGATGGATAACTTTATTCAGGAGGATGGCAGCGTTAAGGGTTATCGACTAGATGAATACAATATCGATCACATTAACAACGGGAAATTATTATTTACGCTATATAAAGAAACCAAGCAGGAAAAATATAAACAAGCGGCTACCTTATTTAGAAAGCAGCTAGAGACACATCCGCGAACCTCGGAAGGTGCTTTTTGGCATAAAAATATTTATCCCTATCAAATCTGGTTAGATGGTCTTTATATGGGCGCGCCTTTCTATTTAGCCTACTTGCTAGCTTTTGAAGAAGGGCAGGGGCTTGAAGATGTTACGAAACAATTTATCTTGTGTGAGAAGCATACGAAGGATTCGGAAACAGGTCTGTTATATCATGCATGGGATGAACAGCGTCTTCAACCTTGGTGTGACCGCGAGACAGGATGCTCTCCAAACTTTTGGGCGCGTTCACTTGGCTGGTATCTTATGGCTTTAGTAGATGTTCTAGAGTTATTGCCGAGTGAGCATTCCGATTATTCAGAGCTGGTGCGTATTCTAAACGATACTTTATCAGCTGTAAAGAAATATCAGGATCCTGAATCTGGCGTCTGGTATCAAGTAGTGAATCTGGGGCAACGCAAAGGGAATTACTTAGAGGCTTCCGCTTCTAGCATGATTGTGTATGCTATGGCAAAAGGTATTCGATTAGGCGTATTAGAGGCTAGTTGGTACGAACCGTTAGATCTCGCCTTCCAAGGACTTATCTCAGAGTTTGTTCTTGAGACCAAAGAAGGATGGGTCAATTTAAATAAGAATTGCCAAGTAGCAGGGTTAGGTGGAGCAGATCAACGCGACGGCACGTTCGCTTATTACATTAGTGAGCCTATTGTTACTAACGACCAAAAGGGTGTCGGTGCTTTCTTGCAAGCCTGTGTGGAGTACGAACAATTAAGAGGCTGGATCTGATATAGAATAGGAGTGCTATAAAATGTCCGTATATAATATTGAGGATTTTGGGGCGCTTAAGAATAGCGGGATGTTAGCGACAGAGGCGATTGCGCATGCGATTGAAGCGGCAAGTGAGGCTGGTGGAGGAACCGTTTATGTGCCAGCAGGTACTTTCTATACGGGTGCGATTGTTATGAAAAGCAATATTGAATTAAATTTAAATCCAGGAGCGATTCTTTCATTCAGTACGAATTCGGTGAATTATCCTGCGGTGGAATGCAGATGGGAAGGGGTGAAGCAGCAGGTTCATACGCCTTGTATTCATGGCAAAGGTTTAGTCAATATATCGATCACCGGAAATGGAACTATTAATGGTAATGGCAAAGCATGGTGGGATGTATTTCGGAACCGCCCTGAAGAGCTCAAGTACCCCCGTCCGACTTTGATTGGATTTGATAGCTGTCAGCGGGTAACGATTAAGGATGTCTCGCTAGTGAATTCTCCAAGCTGGACCGTTAATCCTGTGGGCTGCTACAATGTGACGATTGATAATCTGTCTATTTTGAACCCGGCTGATTCTCCGAATACAGATGGTATTAATCCAGAATCTTGTACGAATGTTCGGATTAGTAACTGTAATATTGATGTAGGTGATGACTGCATTGCTATCAAAGCGGGAACTGAAGATACGAAAGAGCGCATTCCATGCGAGAATATTACGATCACCAATTGTACCATGGTTCATGGACATGGGGGAGTTGTACTCGGAAGTGAAATGAGCGGAGATATTCGTAATGTAACCATTAGTAACTGTGTATTCAAACAAACCGATCGTGGCATACGAATGAAATCAAGACGTGGACGAGGAGGGACGATTGAAGATATTCGGATCAGTAATATTGTAATGGAAGACGTCATTTGTCCGTTCACACTAAATCTATACTATTTCTGTGGACCTCGCGGGAAAGAGAAGTATGTGTGGGACAAAAACCCTTATCCGATTACAGATGAAACGCCATGCTTTAGACGAATTCATTTCGCCAATATTACCGCACGTAATGTACATGCATCTGCGGGATTCTTATATGGACTTGCAGAGCAGTATGTATCGGAGATTACTTTTACAAATATTGATATCTCCATGGCACGCAATGCAGTTCCCGGGCATCCGGATATGATGACAGGGATCGAGAATATGAACAATCGCGGATTTTTTCTGGGCAATGCAAGGGATGTGCAATTTCATCAGGTGAGCATCGAGAATCATGAAGGGCCTGCTTTTTATATTGAAAATGGCGAAGCGATAGAGATCATGAATTGTCATTCGAAGAACACGAGCAAGCCTGAAAAACTAGTAGAACAAGTTACAGTTTCGCCCACAGAACAGAATGTGTGTCCGTAAGGGAGGGAACCATGGATCGTGATAAACTGAAGGAACTGTTGGGCGATCTTCCGTTGGATAAGCCGATTGCCGTAACTGTGATGAACCAAGAGGAGCGGGACGGATATAGTCTGAAATCTCTTTTACTGGATCTTAATGGAATTGAACAAGTGCCTGCTTATGTAGCAATCCCTTTGGATAAGGAAGGGCCGTTTCCACTAGTTGTCTTTAATCATTCTCATGGAGGGAATTACGCGAATGGACGTAACGAGTTTGTTCGGAGTAGTTCCTATTTGCAACAGCCCTCTTTTGCTAAAGTCTTAACAGAGATGGGTTACGCTGCTTGCTGTATCGACATGTGGGGATTTAATGAGCGTGGTGGCAGAACTGAGAGTGAGTTAGTGAAGGAAATGCTGTGGCAGGGGCAGGTCATGTGGGGCATGATGCTATATGACAATATTCGTATGCTAGATTACATGTGCCAACGTGAGGATATTGATACGTCACGAATCGCAACAATCGGTATGTCCATGGGTGGTTTGATGGCATGGTGGCTGGCTGCATTAGACGAACGAGTCGGGGTGATTGTCGATATTTGTGGTCAAGTAGATGCACATACCCTAATTGCTGTAAGAGGACTAGATCACCATGGTTACTATTCTTATGTGCCCGGGTTATTGAAGCATTTCACAACGCTCGATATTCAAAAGCGGATCGTTCCCCGCCCGCGAATGAGCCTAGTAGGCAGAAATGATCGGCTATGTCCCACTGAAGGAGTAGCACTCTTGGATAGGGGGCTGTCCGAAGCTTATCAAACGGCAGGGAAATCAGAACATTGGCAACCTGTCATTTCTAGTGGTGGGCATATGGAGACCTTGGAAATGCGGACTCTATGGCAGCAATTTTTGGCGAAGCATCTCTAAAATCCATAGAAGGGAACTGAACCAACGATGCTAGTAGTAGGCAAAGAATCCTTTTGTGACTATCACACGATTCAAGAGGCGATAGATTCGCTAGAGTGCGAGCCATCGGGCCAAGCAGATACGCTTTATATTTTGTCAGGCATCTATAATGAGACAGTTAGGATTTATCGCTCTTATTTAACGATTATAGGGATTGGCCTCGTGGAAATAACCATGAATCATTATGCCAAAGAGCGTGATGAAGCGGGTGAAGAAATCAATACGTTTGCTACACCAACGTTATTTCTGGGAGGTACCGACCTGGTCTTAGAGAACCTGGTGATTTCTAATAGTGCTGGGCAGGGAGAACATATTGGTCAGGCGGTAGCCGTTTATGCGCATTGTGACCGAACTGTGTTCAGACATTGTACCTTTAAAGGGCATCAAGACACGTTGTTCACAGGGCCTTTGCCACCTACTCCACGAGAGCGAGGGGCATTCGGAGGCGTTCCGCTGAGAGAACATCATGCCCAGTATCATCAGTTTTATCAGCATTGCTATATAGAAGGAACGATTGATTTTATTTTTGGCGGTGCAACGGCTTATTTTGATCAATGTGAAATCCGCAGTTTACGTCATTATGAAAACAATACAGGGTATATAACAGCTGCCTCCACACCCGAGAGACAGTCACATGGTTTTATTTTTAAAAATTGCTTCTTAACAGCCGACCCTGATATTGCTCCGGTGTATCTAGGACGTCCTTGGCGTGAGTACGCTAAGACTGTATTTGTGGGTTGTCAGATGGGTTCGCATATTCATCCTTTGGGCTGGGACAACTGGAATAACTCAGCGAATGAGCAAACTGTAAGATATCAGGAATATGCGGTGAAGGATGCTGCGCTCCTAAGTAAGAAGCGTGTTCCTTGGGCAGATTGCTTTGAGGATGGGGGAGAAGCGCTGGATAAAAAGTTTGTTTTTGCTGGGTCGGATTTTTGGAAGTAGGTACTGTAATTGACTTGTCTAAAAAAAGAGGCAGCCCTGGACGAGTGAAACAAAGTCCTAGGCTGCCGTTTTTTAATGAATGAGCGCTTTATCATTTATTCTTTTGTTTTCTTTCAATATATATCCAAAAGTAATAGATCAACCAAAATACCATAGGAACTATTAAAACATAAGGTCTCTGGATTGCTGGAAGAATGTAAAATAAAAATAGCCCAATTAATATCGTTGGTAGCAATAGAATAAAATACTTTTTCCAATGCATTTCTTCTTCCCACCTTTTGTTTAATACTAAAAAAATATTTTGCTAGCTTTGAGTGTTAATGCACTTGTATACCAAGGTCACTTAATGGATAGTCACTACTGCCCCAAGTATAAACAATATAATAGCTGATTAGTTGTTCCTCTGCTTTCAATGCTTTGAATTTCAAATCACGATGTTCAATAAAGGTAATGTTATTACTCACTTGCTTTTCAACTACGTAGCTCCACTCATTCTCGCGATACTTTGAATAAAAATTATTTAATTCTTCTAAAGTTAGCTCCGATTTGATTAAAATAGCGCAAAAAAATGGCATTAGATTTTTCTTTGTGGAATATGCAATATAATTGTTAATAAATGGAGTGGTTCATTAAGCTAATGGGTAGGAGGTTTAAGATCAATCTCGGAGAACCGTACCACAAATAAGGGCAAGTTTTTTTTGGAATTCCTTGCGGCGTATGGGTTTGAATATATGTGCGTAGGTCACATTTCGAAGAAACAAGAGAAAGGTGCATCGGTTCATTTTTTGATTTGTAAAAAGGTGTATATGAAAGTAAACAGATATCTATTTTCAAGCATAAAATTGCCTCATAGAATTAGTCGTAAAGGGGCCGTTTGGAGCTTGGATAAAATGGACACTCGGATCAAGACCATGTACCAGACTTGTTAAAATTCATTTAAACCTAAGAAATGGGGATGAAAGATGAAGCGAAGTCAGAGGTATCCAAGACGAAGTTCCTTGCTGTTATCATTTGTGTTAATCTTATCGATTGTTTTTTCTGTTCAACCATCAGTAGTGAAGGGAGAAGGGGATAGGTCGCCGAAGATTTCGCAGGGGCAGGAGGATCAACAGCCTTTACTTGAAGTTCCTAATCAGCAGGGACAACAAGAAAAGTCCGATCCTGATCTCGAGCAACAACCCCAGTCTAACTTAGAACAGCCGCTTGCCGCTGCTGCTGCAACAGGATATTTCCCACCAAATACCGCGGCATCTGGGAATGTGAAGAACATGGCCTTGCTTTATACTGGATATTACGGTGGACGAACGACATACGAGGGAAGAGAAATCGGCACGTATGACAAGAATACGCTTTTGCCCTATGTTGCGCACTACAACAGTAATAATGTGATGGATGACACCTTTTTCGATTCATTTCTATTTCTAGGAATCAACACATCTGACTATAGAGATTTTGGTGATACAGCGGACCCTGCCAAGTGGACCTATAAGGCGGATTGGGAATGGTATATAAACCGCATTTTCACCTCTAATCAACAGCTCGATGCCCTCAACCAAGCAACCCAGCAAGTTGCAACCACACTAAACCTAACAAATTACAAATCCAAAGTATATATTATGCTGCCTTATCCTAATAGCGAAATCACCAATTTCGGAGATGTCGATAACGACGGAATCAGCGAAAATCTGAATTCGATGCCTAGCAATATGACGAAGGTAACCAAATGGTATATCGACACCGTATTAAGCAGATGGAATCAAGCCCAATACAGCAACCTTGAATTAAAAGGCTTCTACTGGTTCCATGAAGATATTGATCCCGGCAATCCGGGTGAAGTAAATGCAATTAATAACTCTGGTAACTATCTTCATACGCTTGGTCTGAAACTTGCCTGGATTCCATACTTTGGTGCCGGACAAAGCAACAACCGGAATAATTATGCAATCGATTTTAGCATCCAGCAGCCCAATCACTATTTCGTTCCGGAGACTGATTATTCGAGAATGACGAATGTATCGACCCAAGCTCAAACATATAATAAGGGCATCGAAATGGAGTTTGACGAAAGAGCGATGTTCGACCCCGATTTTAAAAACAGATTCGATAATTACTTAAAGGCCGGCGTAGAATACGGATACATGACGGGAGCGGTCAAGGGTTGGTATCAAGATATTTTTGGGATATACAACTTGTATAAAAACAAGAATAACAACGGTGTAAACGGAGTTTATGACGGGAGACAGATGTATGAAGATATCTACAAATTTGTTAAAGGAACGTATACCATTCCAGTTAATCTTGCAAGCGGTAAATCGGCAGTAGCCTCATCCAACCAAAGTTCTTCTCTATCCGCTGCTAAAGCTGTTGACAATTTGCCGGGTACACGGTGGTCAAGCCAACAGTATTCAAGTACAGAGTGGATTTACGTCGATCTCGGGCAAGCTAATAACATCAAACGCGTTAAACTTAACTGGGAGTATGCTTACGGCAAGAGCTACAAAATTCAAGTATCGAATGATGCGGTCAATTGGACCGATGTGTATTCGACAACGACAGGCAACGGAGGTGTAGACGATATAGGCTTTGTGCCTACAACGGCAAGATACGTGAGAATGCACGCAACAGAGAGGGGCACGAGCTATGGTTACTCTATTTATGAGTTTCAAGTATATGGAGACAGCGTCGGATCCGCTACTACAACAAATTTGGCGTTAAATAATACAGCTACGTCATCTTCCAATCAAGAGGTAGCTCTTTCTCCGAATAATGCGGTTGACGGTAACGTGACGACAAGATGGGCCAGTCAGTTTGCAGACCCGCAATGGATTACGATCGACCTTGGGCAGGCTTATAACATAAATCGAGTTATATTGAATTGGGAGCTTGCCTATGGCAAAGGCTACAAGATTCAAGTATCGAATGACACTGTCAACTGGATGGATGTGTATACGACAACGAATGGAGACGGGGGGATTGACGATATATTCTTTACTGCCGTAAATGCAAGGTATGTAAGAATGTACGGAACCCAAAGAGCTTACTCCTTCTATGGTTATTCCTTATATGAATTCCAGGTTTATGGCAAACCGAATCTAGCTTTAAACAAATCGGCAACATCCTCTTCCAACGAGACATCCACATTAACGGCCGATAAAGCGGTGGATGGTAATGTAACGACAAGATGGGCCAGCCTGTATTCAAATCCGCAATGGATCTATGTAGACCTCGGACAGGAAACCCGCGTCAACAATGTCAAACTCAACTGGGAGTATGCTCATGCTAAGGGCTATAAGATTCAGGTGTCGAACGATGCAACCAACTGGACGGATATATACATGACAACGAATGGAGACGGTGGTATAGACGATATCTACTTTGAACCGGTAAATGCAAGGTATATAAGGATGCATGCGACAGATCGAGGCACAGGCGACTGGTATTCTCTTTATGAGTTCGAAGTTTATGGCAGCTGATCCATTAGCATACGTAAAGCCTAATATGGGGTTCTCATCCCAAATAACAAAACAAGCCCATGCACGAAACACTGTGCCGGGCTTGTTTAGCTTGGACCCCATCACATGTCAGGCGGAATATATCCAATATCTCGGCTATTAGTTGACCGGATTTGCTGGTGGGCACGTGTCGGCGGGACTGCGTATTTGAAAAAATATTGACACTCCCGCAAAGGATGGCTCAAAAACTTGCCGTTACAGACAGCGCGGTGAACCGTATCACAAATAGAGGCAATTTCTCTGAAGAAAAACTTGCAGAAGTCTGTATTTACAGAATGCGGACCATTAAGAGTAGGTCAGTCTTTATGGAGTATATTGTGTAAACAAGCCTATGCGCGCTTTTTTATTGTTATACAACATATGGATTTATTTTGAATGACAGACTCACTCTTTAAAATAGGGTGTAATCCCTTTTGAATATAGGTTCTCTACTAACTTGAAAAATTCTTCTGACGATAAATCCTTTTGACGCTGGAGCCAAAGACGAAATAAAGAAAGGGCAGTTGTCAGGTAAAACTCAATGAAGTATGGTGTTAAGGATTGGTTTTGCGGAACGTTTAATTCTAATTGATCCAAAGTGATTTCTTTTTTTAAGCGTTTTAAAAAACGGGCACTTCCATAATCACCCAAAAGGGCATTAAGAACCAGGAGATGTTCTTTTTTATCCAGACAATAGAGCGTATCTTGAACCTTATCCATCGATAGCTCTTTATTTGCCAATTCTTTTTTCATTTCATTCAATAGGTCATTTTCAACAGAGTCTAACAATTCGTAAATGTCAGTAAAGTATTGATAAAAGGTGCTGCGGTTATATCCTGACTTATTCGAAATTTCCTGAATCGAAATTTTCTCAATCGGCTTTTGGCTATATAACTCACAAAAAACTTCTACAAACTTTTGTTTTGTTTTCTCCGTTATTTGGGGTTGCTTTTTCATGTTTCCCTCCTATTAGTGAATAAGAATATCATCCGACAAATCATAAAAAACTGATGGTTGATCAAGGAATAATGAAGATTTATAATCACATCATACAACATGTTGTCGGATAATCAAAAGGGAATATTAATAAGTAGGGGTGGTTTATATGTCAGCAAAACGAGATAGAATTTTAATTTTTGGTGCAGGTGTCATCGGGAGCATGTACGCAATTAAGGTTATTGAAGCAGGGTTTGACGTTAGCCTGTTTGCACATTCGAATAGATATAAATCATTAAGAGAAAATGGCCTGCAGTATATAGAAAATGGTACAGTTAGATCGATACAAGTGAATGTCATTGATACGCTCGAAAATGACGATGTATACGATTTTATTTTCGTTACCGTTCGTTATGATCGGTCCGAAGCAGCGTTGTTAGCGCTAAAAGATAATCAAAGCAAAAATATAGTTACGATGACTAGTAATTCAATTGGATTTTCTTCGTGGCTGGATATCGTAGGGGATAGACTTTTACCAGCTTTTCCCGGCTTCGGCGGACAGATTAAAGATGGAGTATTGCATGCTCGATTTCTACCAAAGTTTATAGCGGCAACTGCATTTGGAGAAATTAATGGTGTAGTGACAGAACGCATAGAAAACCTTGCAAAATTATTTAAAACTGCAAAGCTTCCCTACGTTATTAAAAAAGATATGCAAGCGTATCTGATCACACATTCCGTATCAGACATTGCCATGTTGAGCTTTTTGCATTCTGAGAATAAGATCATTGACAAAAAAACAGCCAGAACTAGAAAGACAGCACGCAAAATAACATTCACTTTAAAAGCGTATCTAAGGGCAACACAAAAAGCTGGCGTTTCAATTGATCCACCAATGCTTAAAATGGTGCTTAAATTTCCAAACTTATTTTTGGACCTTTTCTTTATGACATGGCTACGAACTAAAATGGTTAGGGATATGATGTTGCCGGATTATGCGAATAATGCTAACAATGAGATTGTGCAGCT